>NZ_JAKJHS010000001.1 GCF_021648825.1 Rhizobium halophilum
CATCGACAATCCGTTCGGCACGAGGTTGTCACCCATGTCTTAGGTACAAACCGTTACCTATGTGTCCGGGTCGGACAGGGGAGGGAATGGCGGAGAGGGTGGGATTCGAACCCACGATACGGTTGCCCGTATGCCGCATTTCGAGTGCGGTGCTTTCGACCACTCAGCCACCTCTCCGCTTCGCTGGTCGGCGCTCCGTGAAGCGCGGCTGTGTCTTTAGCGGCGAAATATCCGGCTGGCAAGTAGCAACTGGACGCTTCGAAAAACGATCCACCGTGAGCAAGAAATGGTGGGCCCGGAGGGCCTGCTGATTCGCAATGATATCAGCAGCTTGACCCTGTGTGGGACGAAAACCCCCTCTTATAGATATCAATGGCTTAGCAAAGCCGCCGTCCCACTTTTTCCGGACGCTTCCGGCCCTTATTTTCCGGTGGTCTTGCACCTTGGGAGGTGCGCATGAGCGGGGCGCGGCCATTTCGGGATGTGAAGCTGCAATGGCTTCAGCAGCTGAGCTGCGACAAGGATTTGAGCGACAACGCCCGGTCCGTGGCGCTCTATATCGTCACCACAAATTTGAACGGCCACACCGAGAAGGCGTGGCCGTCCTATCAGACGATTACCGACGCGACCGGCAAGAGCGTCAAGACCATCCAGCGCGCTGTCCGTGAACTTGAGGTCAAAGGATGGTTCGAGGTCCAGCGCGGAAATGGCGTCGGGCACAATACCGAGTATCGTCCCTCAGCGGCGTCGATTCTACGTGCATCGGAAGCCCGCGAAAAGACGGACAAAGTAGTCACCCTTTACCCAGAAAAAGGCGGTCAGAATCGTCCGGCAAGGCGGTCAGATATGTCCGATGAAGGGGGACAGGTATGCCCACCAAACTCAGAGAAAGAAAAAATATATAAACCTAACCCGCGCGAGGACGCCCCTGCCCGCGTCCACACGCAGCGCGCCATCCCGCTGGTATTCGTCGCTGAGACCAAGACGAAGCAGATCGAACAGTGGCGCATCTGGCTCCGTCGTCATGGCTTTCCCTCGCTGGAAGCTTTGGAGGTACGGATCACGAAAGCCGGAACGCCAGGCTATGCCTTGCCGGGGCACTGGCCACCGGACGAGGCGAACCCAAGATCGTCGGAATGGATCACCTTCTTCAGCCACCGCCGCGACCACATTGCCGCGAGAAGCGACCTCCGTAGGGTGTCATGACGGCTGCCCCTTCTAGGGGAGCAAGACGACCACGTCATCCGGCGGGCCATCCAAGGGCCACGAACAATGCGGCCGTCAGGCGGCATACAAGACAATGAAGAGTATCGGAGCTTTCAGCATAGCGCCGGCCGCAGGACGGGAAAGCAGGAATTCTCGACACGGCTCCGCCGGAAAAAGGGCAGCCGCAGGAGCCTTAGCGTAGCGACGCCCTAGCGGAAGGCGGGACCGACTGCCCCGGCTGAGCCGTTCCGTCTGGCTGACGTTCGTGAGGAAGGTGGAGCTGTAGTTCGCCACCGGGTTCGCGCGCCGGTTTGCCTATTCCGGAACCTCTCCCGCTGTTGCGAGTAATTGAGCAGGAACTCCAGTCCGTGCATCTGAAAGAAGCCCGTTCCCCCCGGCGGCATTTTTTCATGTCGTTGACTCAGCGAACTTTGTCGCGCCCCGGGACGCGCCTCCGTACCCTCTCCTTATCCTCCTGCCAAACCTTGCTATGGTGGCGCTCCGATCCAACGGAGTGTCAAGATGAACAACCTGTTCGCCTTCCAGATCGTCCCTGGCTCCGACGACCTACTTGGCTACTGCCGCAGCATGGAAGAAGCCGTGACCGAGGCAGCGACTCATCGAATGGAGTTGATCAAAGGCCGTGAGCTGGGTGAGGACAACGATGAGGTGCTCCAGCCGATCGCCCTGTATGAGCTTCGCCTCAAGCCCTTGACTCTCGACCTGCTGCTACCCGTGCTTAATCAACAGCAAGAATTACCGGAGGCGCTGGTGGAGGAGATGACGCGAGTGGGAGAGGTGGAGTGTACCCGGTGTTTTGATCCCACGTTGCCCGCTGTTGCTTGATCTGTGATCGAGTTTCCATGGACGAGCGACAAGGAGTTTCTCCATGGAGACTACATTGGAGGTTCTCACAACAGGTGGTAGGCGACGCGAAGGCAATCGCCAATGGCCTGATGAGGTCAAGGCACGGATTGTATCCGAGAGCTTACGACCAGGCGCGACGGTGAATGAAGTAGCGGGGCGCTACGGGCTGAAGGCCAACCACCTGTCATCTTGGCGCACGCTGGCGCGGCAGGGCAAGTTGGTGTTGCCAGAGCCGGAGGACGCGGTTGAGTTCGCGGCCATGGTCATCGATACGCCATTGCCGGAGCCGCCGACGGTAAAGGCTGCTACGCGCCCCGAGATCGTCGTCGGCCCAGTCACCATCCGTCTTGAGGAAGGAGCGTCTGCGTCCCGGATCGCTTCCATCGGCCGCGCCTTGGCGGCGGCAACATGATCTTTCCGTCAAACCGCGTGCGGATCATGATGGCGACCAAACCCGTAGATTTCCGCAAGGGTCATGATGGCTTGGCGGCGCTGGTGAAGAATGAACTGCACAAGGACCCGTTCACCGGAACGGTCTTCGTGTTCCGGTCACGCAAGGCAGACCGTTTGAAGCTCATCTACTGGGATGGGTCCGGGATCGTCATGGCCTACAAGCGGCTAGAAGAGCACGTTCATCTGGCCCGGCATCAAAGATGGTCTGATGACGCTCACCCACGCCCAATTCGAAGCCCCGTTTGCGGGACTTGATTGGCGGCGGGTTCATGCCGTCCAGACGAGGACGACGGAGGCCATCGAATAGCTGCGCCACGATGACTCAGCACCGCAAATTCGAGAGGTAAATCAGCCCAGGATTTGGTAGCTTCCGGCCATGCTTGATGCCGCCGACCTTCCCGATGATGTTGCCGCCCTAAAGGCGCTGCTGATCGCGGCGCAGGCACGCGAGGCGGCCAAGGACGTCGCGATAGCCAGCAAAGACGAGCATATCGCCCGAAAGGATGAGCGAATCGAACGCCTTGAGAAGCTCGTACCAGCGTTCAAGCAGGCCGCCTTCGGACGCAACTCCGAGAAGACCGATCCTGACCAATTCGACTCGGCGCTGGAAGACCTAGAGACGGCTATCGCCGTGATCCATGCTGAGGATGAGGCGGACGCTCCTGCAGGAAACGGGATCAGCGAGCCACGTGCGATCAATCACAGCTCCCTTCCAAAGCATCTTCCGCGTATCGAGGAGGTGATCGAGCCAGAAAGCCTGATCTGCGCCTGCGGTGGTTGCATGCACTGCATTGGCGAGGATGTCTCCGAGCGGCTGGACGTGATCCCGGCACAGTTCCGCGTGATCGTCACCCGCCGCCCTAAGTATGCCTGCCGGGCCTGCACCGATGGGGTCGTCCAAGCCCCAGCTCCGGCACGGCTGATCCAGGCAGGGTTACCGACGGAAGCGACCGTCGCCCATGTGCTGGTACCAAGTACGCCGATCATCTTCCGCTCTATCGGCAGGCCCAGATCATGAGCCGCCAGGGCATTGACCTTGACCGATCTACGTTGGCTGACTGGGTCGGTCGGGCAGCCTATGAACTGCGGCCTGTCTTCGATGCGTTGATCGCTGACTTAAAGCGCTCATCCAAGCTGTTCATGGACGAAACCCGTGCCCCGGTTCTCGACCTGGCTCCCGCAAGACGAAAACCGGATACTTCTGGGCGCTGGCGCGTGATGATGGGGCGGTGGCGCTCCGCCGGGTGTCGCCTTCACCTATGCTCCTGGTCGGGGAGGCATTCATGCCGAACGGATACTGCAGGGTTTCTCTGGCATCCTGCAGGTGGATGGATATGCCGGATACAACAGGCTTATCGCACCAGAGCGTGTCGGCCCAGACTTCAGCTTGCCTTTGCTGGGCCCACGCCCGGCGCAAGCTGGTGGAGATCACCCGCAACGGGTCAGCACCGATTGCCGAGGACGGCGTCAAGCGGATCGGCGAACTATATCGCATCGAAGCTGAACTGCGCGGTCTTGATCCCGAGGCTCGTCTCGCTGGACGGCAAGAGCGGTCAGCGCCACTCGTCGCAGACCTGCATAGCTGGCTCGTCCATCATCGAGCACGCGTCGGAATGAAGTCTCCACTTGGCGAGGCTTTGACCTACATCGCCAAGTACTGGGATGGCCTGCAGCTCTTCCTGATCGATGGCCGCATCGAGATCGACAACCACAGCGTAGAGCGGACCATCCGTCCGATTGCCCTTAATCGGAAGAACGCACTCTTCGCGGGTCATGATGCCGGAGCAGAGAATTGGGCAATCATCGCTTCGCTGATCGAGACGTGCAAACTCAATGCTGTTGATCCCATTGCGTACCTAACCCGCACGCTCACAGCGCTTGTAAATGGTCATAAGCAGCGTCAGATCGCGCGCCTCCTGCCTTGGGCTTAGGTGACTGATTAGACTTGCCCGCAAGCCGACGGGCGTCTGCGCCCTTCCCACTGGCTTGCCGCCGCTTCACCCTCTTCCACAACGTATCTGAGACGATACGCAGTTGTGGAATCTCCTGGACGATGTGCTGCTCTGGCGAGTTCAGCCGGGATACCCGGCGTTCGCTCACCGGGTTCTTTCGGTATGCGAGCCTATTGAACACCAAGCGGCCTATATACAACTCGTTGTTCAAAATTCCGGTCCCTCTTCGCCGGTGGCCTCGGATCGCCGTTCCTCTCCAAGCCTGCCCGCGAGGGCCAACTACACCCTTCTTGTTAAGCCTGTCGGCGATTAGGTCCGGACTAGAGCCCTTTGCATACTGTTGGAATATCCAAACGATGACATCGGCTTCGTCGGGATTGATATCCCTCAGGCCTCGGATGGGCTCACCGTCTGCTCCAAGGACCTTTTTGATCGCGTAGCCGTAGCAAATGCCGCCGGGCACTCGTCCCTTTTTTGCTACCGTCTTCATTCCTTCTCTTGTGCGATATCGGACCTGTTCCAGCATCTCGCTGTTGAGGACGGCCCTAAGGCCAAGCTCCATTGACGACACCTGCGAGCTGCCATGAACGGTCCAGAGTTCGATCTCATGAAAGTGCAGCAGCTTCAGCACTTTCGCGCTGTGCTCGAGGTCTCGCGACAGGCGATCAAGGGTCAGGCAAAGAAGGACGTCGAATGCGCCTTCTCGCGCCCCCTTCAAGGCGGCCTGAAGACCTGGCCTTGTATCGAAGCTAGCGCCGCTTACCCCTGCATCGACAAATGTCTGATAAAGCGTCCAGCCACGCTCCAAAACAAATGACGTTCCCAAATCGATCTGGGTTTCAATGGACGCAGGGTTCTGCTGATCTGTTGAGTAACGGGCGTAGATGACCACTCTCTTGCACATGTCGGCCTCCCAAAGACGATGGAGGTGGAAGGTATCACGACCTGCCCTCTCAGTTGTCGGAGGAGAACAAGCTCATTGGCGAGGTCAAGGTGAGGAGACAACAGCGCTTTCGGTGGAGTAGTTGGAACGGCAGAAAAACTCTGCTCTTATGGGCTCCCCTTGCGGAGTGACGACCGCCCGTGAGCCTGTTCCAACAGGTGAGATACCGGAGTTAGACTGATGCAGATTTTATTGAACGTGGTTCTGGCGGTCGGCATAATCACGGTGGGGGGTTTACTGGCGTACAAAATGGAGATGGCTGCGGGTTGGTGATAGGGGGACGTAGTTTTGAGCAACACCACAGACTTCATCGCGGAATTGGTGCGGGCGGCGAACGAAGTGGAGAGGCTGACAGAGATTGAGCGCGGACGGCTATTCGAGCGCTCCGTCACGACGATTAGGGCCATGCGGGAGACCGTCAGCATACAATCAGCCCAGGCGGATGCAGACAAGATAGTAGAACTGCAGGTCATGGTGGCCATTCGAGGAACGCGAACGAAAGATCCCTCGGAGGTTCGTGACGCACTACTGACCGCCGCCGGCATGATCCGGGATCTCCACATCGTGCTGGATACGGGGACGGAGATAGAGCTCGGGGGAGGAAAGCCTGTCTAGACCCGACGCGCAATGCGCCGGGCCCGGATGCCGATATATGGTTAAATCAATCCAGGACCTGGACCACCGTGTAGGTCTGTGGGTCAACGATCACACGGCGTTCGTTGACATAGGTGTAGGCGTACGCAGGCGCTTCCGGAATTGGCGTCAGCACGACTGTCTGCGGTAGTGGCTGGCCAACGACGACTTCGGCCTGCACCATGACAGGCTCTGCCGGCATCGGCTGCTCGCGGACGTAAGTGACAACGCGCTCCGGTGGCGGATCAATGGCCGTACCAAGAACTGCACCTGCGATGCCGCCGACAGCGGCGCCGACCGGACCGCCGACGATGGCGCCCGTTACTGCACCGCCTGCTGCACCGCTGGCGGTGCCTTCCTGTGCTATAGCTGCGGTGCCTACGAGAGCAAGCGACGCAGCGGCAATGATAATCTTCTTCATGGCCATCTCCTTGGGTTGTGGCAGCCCCCTCAACGCGCACTTGTCGTCCCCGTTCCCCCGCAAGACCTATGGCGCAACGTGGTAGGACTTTTGCCCAGCGAGCGCGCTCTTTCGGTTCATCTAGCGTTCATGTAGGCTCCACCAAACTGAAAGCATGATACATCACACGCCAGATCTAAGACCTCTTGATCCTTCTGACTTGGATATACTTGAACGCGTCCTTGATGCGGCCTGCAAGCGGAGAGGCATCGACAAGAGCGACTTGGACGCTGAGTACATCGCCGCTGAACTTGTTCAGCATTACGAGCACGGTGTGAGGCAGGAGGTGGAGCTCAGGGCGCTGGTGGGCTAACCCGGGCTCCTAACGGAGGTGATGGCTACGACCCACATTCGCGCAGTCGGTGTCGCGAGCTTGATAGGCAGATCCGGCCTCAGCTCACTTATTCTGAGGAGTTCCGACTGGACACTGATCCCCCTCATCAATAGCCAAGGATCAACCATTCGAAGCGCGGCTCAGGCACTTCTAGAGGCTCAGCCCGCGTCGTCTTGAGTATCTTTTCGGCTCTCCATCGCGAGGGCATGAAGGCCATGGACTGCGCTCGGCTGCCTACCTGCAGCCAGGATCACGGCGTAGAAGGCGCCACGTGTGATCTCCTTCTTGGTTGCCTTGGGATGCACTTTCCTCACAGCTTCAGAAAGCTCCTTGGGCCGCATTTTTGGCTTAGCTAGCTGAGACACCGTCTTTGCAATCTTCTCGATCTCGGACATTGAAGCTCCAATGTTATTCAGGATCTTCAACGGCAATTGGCTGTCACAATCAAGTGCGCGAGTTGCCATGCAGTCCCGGCATTAGCCTCATCGGGAAGAAGTGAGGAGCAGCGCAGCCTTTGCCCACCATTGGAAACTCGATACGCTCCCTTCACCGCTCGTGCCTACAGAAAGATCATGAGCGAAATAAGCCTTGGACTATCCGCGAGCCACCCACTGCCCGGCGGAACCGAGCAATCTTCCAGAGATACTAGAGCAGGATCTCCAGTCCACACATGGTGAGTGAAAGGCCCGTTCCCCTGACGGGCTTTTCTCATGCCTCCCGATATAGGAAGTTGCTGCTCCGAGAGGCCGCCTACGCTCCGTAGAAGGCCTGATGATAAACGACGACCCCTTGCCGAGTATGTGTCCCAAAATCCAGACACTGGAAATACTCTGGGGAACACCGGGGAAGCTCAGAGCAGGATCGGCGTGGAAACCAAATCGGGAATAATAGCCAGGATCGCCGAGAACGACACATCCAGCGGCACCGATGGATTTCATCTGTGCTAGACCGGCTTCGATCAGACGAACTCCGACGCCTTGCCGCTGTCGGTCAGGTCGTACGGCAACGGGCCCTAGGCCGTACCATTCAATATCCCTTCCATCGATCTGGACGGGGGAGAAGCCGACATAGCCGACAATTTCACCTTCTCGTTCTGCCACAAGGGAAACGGACAAAGCGCCTCCCTCCCTCAGGGCATCAATAATGGCTCCCTCGGTTCCGTTGCTATGTGGAGCACCGTCGAACGCGGCGGTGACAAGCGCACGGATCTCTTCGCTATCCCGAGGATTTTCTTGTCGTACGATCATGAGAGCTTGTGTAGCAAACGAGCATTGTATGACCAAGACGCCACCATCTAGGCCTGTGGCATTTACGTCAACCCGCACAACGCCGGGACGCCCGCTGCGGAGCAGCTGAACCGCTACCCCCTGCGCGCCGCTGCGGCGAAAATCCCTGAAGAATGTAGAGGCGCCGCCGTTTTGAAGAACAGCTACGCCTCTCAATCCCAGGCTCCGTCGGTCGCAGCCCGACCTAATTGTAAACGGGCTCAGTGGTTGGCGGAATATACAGATCTGGGTCGCGCTGGGCGCAGCTGGCAAGCAAACACAGCGAAAACAACAAAACGAACTTCACGAAAACCTCCGCTGTCTGGATGAGCAGGGGTTTAGCCGCTAGCCTTAAATTGATGTTCACGCTTCAACATATGGTCCGTTATCGGAGTCCCGGAGGAATTCTGGAAACACGGCAATTTTATTTCCTTTCTAGAATTGTGGGACACATCGAGCATCACCGGCTTGCTTATCCTTTTTGCCGCTTTGTCCCACGCTTCAACCTAGACCTTAATTCCGTGCAAACTATTTCCGATGTGATATGTCCATGGACAAGTCGCAGACCCTCCGAGGATAGCCGTTGTGGGCGAAGGTGGAAAAATAACGCTAACGATCCACGGGCTCGCCGCTTTCCATGGCGAGGTCGACGGGGAAGTTTTCGCTGAGAAGTTCTCTGCTTTCATGAGAGGCCTTGCCTCTGCCGACGAGGCCGCAAATGGCGAGCGGCAACATAAGTTTATCCTCACCGACTTGAGGAAGAACACAGCTACTGCAGAGCTTCTAGAGCGACAAACCAAGACTTCAGACGATTCGTTCTCTGGGGTTGCGTTTTTCGTTGAAGGTGTCGAGGAAATCCGCGCTAACTCGCGCAAGGCTCGATCACTTCCCCTAAAGTTTGTAGAGAACGTGGTCGCCTTGAATAAAGGGGTTGGACGACGTTTTGAGGTGGGTGAGCTGAAACTGCCGCATCGCCCGCCGGTGATGCTCGATCAGTTCCTAGAAAGGCGCGCGAAACAAGTTCTGGAGGCAATCCGCAAGCAAGGAAGCGAGGTCGGCAGATTTGAGGGTGTAACCTTCGGATCTTTCGATGGGATGCTTCGTGCTGTCGATTATCAGAGAGAGACCAAGAGCGGTGTGATCTGGCTGACCGCCGGCGGACGACCACTTAAATGCAACATCACCGCCGTAAAGCTTGATGACATCACTGCCGCCTTGGAGAAACGCGCCATATTCTTCGGCGCCGCCCACTATGACGGGGTAAAGCCTCTTCCAGTGATGCTTGATGTCACGCGGATCCGCGTCCTCGACAATGGAATGGGTCTGGCCCGCTGGCGAGGAGCATTCGATCTAGATAACGATGAGCAGACTTGGAGTGAGCATTGAGTTCCCCAGCATCGTACTACTGGGACACCTGCGTCTTCATCGCGCACCTGAACGATGAGCGATCCAGCAAGGGGCAGATCATAGATCACATCAGCCAGCACCTGAAGGACGCCCAAGCAGGCAGGACAAAAATCTATAGCTCGAGCATTACGATCGCTGAGATAACTCAGAAATCCCTCGTGGCAGCAGGCATCGGTACCTTCGATGATTTTCTTCGGGACTTTGGTGGATCAGTGATCCCGATCAGCCCAGATCCTGAGATGATGGCCTTAGCATCTCATCTTCGCAGCCTACTTTATTCCGACGGCACGACGTTCAGAAAGCTCGCCACACCCGACGCTATCCATCTCGCGACCGCAATCATGTTACCCGAAACGTACGGTGTCACACTAAACGAGTTTCATACCTTCGACGAAGGGAAACGACGAGGTGCCGGCGACAAGGGTCTCCCGCTGATCGGGATGGAGCATTGGATCGAGGATTGTAAAGATGATCCTTGGATCAAGAAGGCATTATCCTTGGCGCGGAAGAGACCAGAGCATCCTACTCCTGAACTTCTTATTTGACGTCCAGGCAATGGGACTGGGATGAGGCCTACTTGTCGATCGCCACGCTCCACCTAATTTGCAGCTATGCCCGCACGCTTCATCCACGTCAGCTTCACGTCTCCAGCGGGCTCGGTCGAACGAACAATGACGGTCGAGGAGACCCTTAATCTGATGGCGAGACACGCACCTATCCCAGAGCTGCTGGAAGCCCTAATCTTCCTGGAAATGGATCGAATGGCGGAGGGGCATTATCAGGGAGCAAACTGGTCGATCACCTGCCGCGCCGTGGACGTACCACCGACCACACACTAGTCAGGCAGCCGGTAAACCTCCGACCAGTCCTCTTCTTCGCGCAGCCCCTTAACGATGCATGGCGCAGCGTGCCTGTGTGCGTCCAGGCCCGGAATTCAATTTCTGCTACGAGTGATGGCTCCGTCATCACCAGGTTCTTCCCCGGCACGCTTACAACCGGTATCCTCGTCTTGAGCTTGTCGAGCTGCTTTATTAGCCGCCGCGCCTCATCGTGCTTGAAGCCGGTCCCAACACTGCCGACGTACTGCCAGCCGTCCCGATAGCGGGCGGCCAGCAACAGGCTCGCGATCGCTCCGGGCAATGCGGTCGAAGGCTCGTAGCCGACGATGGCGAAGGTGTCGCTTTGGACGCACTTGATCTTCGGCCAGTCGCCGGTCCGTCCCGATCTGTACGGCCGCTCGCGGTGCTTGGCGATAATCCCTTCGAGGTCATGCGCGCAGGCATGCCGGAGCAGCTCGTCAGGATCCTCGTCGAACTCCTCCGAAACCCGGATGCCGCCCTGGCTGGCGGCAAGCATGTCCTCAAGAATCCGCCGGCGCGCCGCGTATTCAATCTTTGTCAGGTCGTGGCCGCCCAAGTAGAGCAGATCGAACGCCAAAAGGATCGCATTCCCCGTGGCCAGCTTGCCGGGGCCGCGTCCGCTGAGCCTGTCATGACGGCTGCCGCTTTGAGGAGAGCAAGAGAACCACGTCATCCGGCGGGCGATCCAACGGGCCAGGAACAATGCGGCCGTCAGGCCGCACACGAAACAATGAAGAGTATCGGAGCTTTCAGCATAGCGCCGGCCGCAGGACGGGAAAGCGGGAATTCTCGACACGGCTCGGCTGGAAAAAGGGCAGCCGCAGGAGCCTTAGCATAGCGACGCCCTAGCGGAAGGCGGGACCGACTGCCCCCGGCTGAGCCGTTCCGTCTGGCTGACCTTCGTCAGTTCCATCGCCCGGCATCAGCTCGACTACGCGGACTTTGGCGGATGAACGCCGAACAGGAGGAAGTCGGACGATAATTTGCGGCGCCTCGTCCTCGGGGAACATTGATCTGGCTCGTCATGAAGCTGCCCGCTTGTCCCGCCGGCCCAGGCGCTGAGCAGGTAATCCACCTCGGTGCGTGCGCTCGGCGTTGGAGGTGATCGCGCCGCGCCGCTTGAGCACGTGCGTGCGCAGGGTAGCCCGATGCCGAGTTGCTGTTCGTAGCGAATCAGCGGCAGGTGGGCATCGAACAGGTCGTGCGCCTCGTCCCGCCTGCTCTCGGCGAACAAGTTGACGAGCTAGACCAGAATGTCCGGGAAGCCAACGGCTGCAGCAAGCGAAGCAATCAATTCTATGAGACAAGTCGGGAAAGTCCTAGCAGATCAAGCGTGAGTCTGCCTCGGCGAATTGCCTGGCGCAGGTCGGCTTCTGCGGCCATCCGAGCAATGGCCGCTTGGTGGATAACAGCTAAATCGACGGCAGGCAGGATCACGACGCCGTCGGCGTCGCCGATCACGATGTCGCCGCGCCGGATCTCGATCCCGCCGATCGTCACCGGCTCGCCCACCCTTCCGGGGTCCCGTTTGATCGTTCCCCGGATGGAGCAGCCGCGCGCAAACACCGGAAATCCCATCTCGATCAGGCTTTCGCTGTCACGGACCCCGCCGTCGATCACCAGTCCCCGGATCCCCCGAACCTTGGCGGCGAGCGCGAGAATGTCGCCGAAGGGTCCGTGGGACAGCGACCCGCCATTCTCCACCACCAGCACGTCTCCCGGCTGTCCCTCGGCGATCGCCCGGTGCAGCGCGAGATTGTCGTCGGCGGGTGCCGAAACGGGCATCGCCCTTCCCCACAGTTTCATCCTCCTGTCGAGCGGCGCGATGGCTCCCGGCAGGGCGCCGATCCGCCCCGCCGCCTCGTGAAGTGTGGCCGTGCCAAAGCCGGCCACCTCTTCCAGGAGCGCGGGCGAAACGGGCGCAGGATCGCTGTCCCCACCCACGGGTCAGGCCGCCGGACCGATTGTCACTTCCAGCGGCGACAGGCCCTCGAACGTCGCCACCAGCTTGTCGCCCGGCACCACCGGACCAACTCCATGGGGCGTGCCGGTCAGGATTATGTCGCCGGGATGCAGTTCGAAGAACTCCGAAAGGCGGGCGATGATTTCCGGAATGCGCCAGATCAGCAGCGATACGTCGGATTCCTGTACGGTCTTACCGTTTACCGTAAGCTTGATCCTTCCCTTGTCAATGATGCCGGTTTGGGAGGCCGGCGTGATTGCCCCTACGGGGAAGGAATTGTCGAAGGACTTGGCGATTTCCCACGGCAGTCCGCCGCCCTGAATGTCGCGGCGCGTCATGTCGAGGCCGACCCCATAGCCCCAGATATGCGACTGCGCGTCCGCCTCCGAGATGTTGCGGCCGCCCTTACCCAGCGCCAGAACCAATTCCACCTCATGGTGGAAGTCGGCAGTCTTGGTGGGATAAGGGATGGTCGCACCGCTGTTGACCACGGCATCGGTCGGCTTCTGAAAGAACAGGGGCGGATCGCGATCCGCATCCCCACCCATCTCCTCCACATGGGCAACGTAGTTTCGGCCGATGCAGTAGATGCGGCGCACGGGAAAGCTTTGGTCGCTGCCGACAACGGGAATGATGGCGGGCTTGGGGGCGTCGATGACGTAGCTGCTCATTCGGGTGTTTCTCCTCCTCGAGTGTCATTGGCCGAACCCGCCGCTCCTACCTGCCGACGGGCTGTCCATAACGGAACTTACCATGTATGATCCTCTCCGCAATACGGATCATACATTATTCACGCGTTGACAGCGTATAAGATATCGCGCAAGCTTCGGAGGTCAGCGGAAGAGGAGCCGTCTGACACCGGCCGAACGGCCGGAGCCTCAAGGTCGGGAGCCTTGGGGGCATTGAACCACATAGGGAGGAAAGAGATGAGTGGACTGAAGCGCATGGGCGTGGCCCTTCTGCTGGCGGTGAGCGCGTTTGCGCCCGCATCGGCAGAGGTCAAGGAACTGACGGTGGTCGTACCCAACCCCTCGGCGATCAACAACTACCCGCTCCATGTCGCGGTGGGGGAAGGCTATTTTGAGGAAGAAGGCCTCAGCGTGAAGGTGGAGGCCGTCAACGGTTCCGCATCCGTGCTGCAGTTGCTCGCTTCGGGCCAGGGCGATATCGGCCAGCCGGGTCCGGCACCCCTTCTGGCGGCGCGCGTCCGCGGCGAGGATATCGTCTTCATCTACAATCATTTCAGCCGCTCGGTCTTCGGCCTCGTCGTGCCGGAAGAGTCGCCCGCCCAGACACCGGCGGACCTAAAGGGCGCCACCATCGGCGTCGGCACGGCGGATGGCGCCGAGGTCGGCTTTACCCGCGGCATCATGACCGATCTCGGCCTCACTGAAGGCACCGACTACCAGTTCCTGGCGATTGGCGACGGTGGCACAGCTGTCGCGGCCTTCATCAATAAGGAAGTCAGCGCCTATGCCGCAGCGGTGGCGGATGCGGCCATTATTTCCTCCCGCGGCATCCCGCTGCGCGAGATTACGCCTACCGCCTATCTCGACTATTTCGGCAACGGTTGGGCGGTGACCCGTGCGTTTCTCGATGAGAACCCGCAGACCTTGGAAGGGTTCGGCCGGGCATTGGTGAAGGGAACGCGGTTCGGCCTCGACCCGGCAAATCGGGATGCGACGCTCAAGCACGTCGCCGCCGGAAATCCGCAGGAAAGCGAAGATCCCGCCTTTGCCGCAGCCTTGCTGACCGCGATCCAGAGCAGAACCGTGCCCGTCGACCCGAAGGATCCTGTGGGTTTCATGCCGCCAGCCGCCTGGAAGAAGTGGGAGGAGAGCCTCGTGGCGAGCGGCGACCTCGACAAGCCCATGGACGACTTGGAGGCAGCTTACACAAACAAGTTCATCGACGTCTGGAATGCGGCCAAGTAGATGATGCAGAACGCCAAACCTTTGGCGGAGCAAACGGTCGGGCACCACCTTGCCCGGCCGGTCTACCAACTCCGCAACGTCTCAAAGTCGTATGCGTTCGGTAAGATCCGGGCGCTTGATCCCGTCGATCTCGATCTGCGCGAGGGCTCTTTCTCTTCAGTGATCGGTCCTTCGGGCTGCGGCAAGTCCACGCTTCTGAAGATCATGGCTGGCGTCACCCCGCCCTCTGGGGGAAGCGTCATTCTCGACGGCAAACCGGTGCTCGGCGCGCGGCGTGAGATCGGGATGATGTATCAGCAGGCGACGCTGTTTCCCTGGATGACTGTGCTTGACAACGTGCTTCTGCCGATCAGCATCCGCGATGGCAAGGCTGCCGCGAAGGCTCGCCACAACGATGCCCAGGCTCTCCTGGAACTGGTCGGGCTCAAGGGCTTTGAGAAGGTCTATCCACGGCAACTTTCCGGCGGTATGGCACAACGCACCTCGATCTGCCGCATGTTGATCACCGAACCGCAGGTCCTGCTTCTCGACGAGCCATTCTCCGCGCTAGATGAGCTTGCGCGCGACTTCATGAACATCGAACTGCAGCGCATCTGCCTTTCCCAAAACGCAACTGCGTTCCTGATCACCCACTCGATTCCGGAGGCGGTGCTGCTGTCGGACGACGTCTACATCATGTCGCCGCGCCCAGGCACGTTCCTTGAGGTCGTGCGAATTGAGCTGCCGCGGCCACGCACGCTGGAGATGATGACCACCGCCACGTTCGGTGAATATGTTCGCTACATCCGCAGCCGTCTCGACGAAGGAGGTGTAACCGCATGAGATCCGTTGATGCCGAAATGGCGCCTCAAGGCTTGGGGCGTCCGATCACGGTCGAGCAAGGCTCCTTTCCGGAAACAGTCTGGAGCGAACAGGTGGCGTGGATCGACAAAATCCCCCGCGTCGTCGCCATGGCGGGGCTGCTCCTCACCGTCCTCCTGATCTGGTGGGCGGTCCATCATTTCGAGATCGTGTCGCGCATTATCCTCCCCTCCCCTGCCGAGGTCGGCAGCGATATCATTCTCGTCGGCAGGAATATCCTGACCGGCAACTATATGTTAGCGGCGCTGTGGATGACCACCAAAGAAGTGTTGTGGGGCTTCGGCTTCGCCATCGCCATCGGCTTTTCTCTCGGCGTCCTGGTTGGTGAGACCTCCTTCGGCGAAAGGGCTGTTCTGCCCTACCTCGTTGCCATCGACACGATGCCGAAAGTTGCTTTCGCTCCCCTATTTCTTGCTTGGCTTGGCTTCGGCATCGCCTCCAAGGTGGCTCTGGCGGCATTCATCGCCACCTTCCCCATTGTTGTCGGAACGGCCGCAGGCCTCCATGCCGCCGATGAGAATGCCCGCATGCTGTTTCGCACGCTCGGCGCCAGCCGCTGGCAGACCTTGGTGCGAATGAAGATCCCCACCGGCCTGCCGCAGATCTTCACCGGCCTGAAAATCGGGGCGGTCGGTGTGATGGCCGGAGCGATTACCGCTGAATTCCTGGGTGGAGGCAAGGGCTTTGGCGAATTGATCCGCGTTGCTGCTAGCCAGCTACAGACGCCTCGCGTCTTCTCCCTCATCCTTTATCTCAGCGTCCTCGGCTTCCTACTGTTCTGGTCGGTGGTATTGATTGAGCGCAAGCTGGTGTTTTGGCATCGCGCCTCCGTTACCGGGGTCGATGACCGCCGTTGACCATTTGAACCACCCAAACAACATTCGATGACAGTAATCGGTGCGTGATGACAATCCAGCAAAGTTCACCTCGCCGCAACGCGCCGCGGCGAGTCGAGAAGGAAACTGCGGCGACGGCCGTGTACCACGCCCTGAAGCGAGACATCGTGCGCGGCGTGCTAGAGCCCGGCCACAAGCTTCTCATCGACCAGATCGCCGAGCGCTATTCCGCCGGCACTAACCCGGTGCGCGAGGCGCTCAACCGTCTTTCCTCAGAAAGATTGGTAGATCGGGAAGACCTGCGCGGTTTCTTCGTGCCGCCGATCTCGCTCGAGGATTTCCGTGACATCGTCAACACCCGCTGCTGGGTAGAGGGCAAGGCGCTTGCGGAATCAATCCGCAACCGTACTGAGGCCTGGGAGGACGCTGTGATCATAGCGACCCATCGCCTCCAGAACACGCCAATCCACTACTATGAGCATACCGAACCTGGCATGCCGGTACCGGACAACAGTCTCTGGGAAGAGCGTCATCGCATCTTTCACCGCGCCCTGATCGCCAACTGTGGCTCAAGGCACCTCCTGCGCTTTGCCGGCGAACTCATGCTACTTGGCGAGCGCTATCGCTTCATCTCGATGGCCAACAGTTATCCCCGCCGCCGTAGCGGAGAGGAGCATCAAGCCATCGTAGATGCCGCGTTGGCCGGTGACATCGATAGAGCGGTAGCGGCGCTTCAGAACCAATACCGCTTGACGTTGACCATCTACGAAGAAACCATGTCCGGCGCTTAGGTCGCCTTTGGAGCGGCTCAGCATCATGCTCTTGGATACAGAAACACTCGTGGTGATTGGCGGGCTCCTGGTACTTGCGGGCGCCGCGGTCGGATTCCTTGCCGGCCTCTTCGGCGTCGGCGGCGGCGCAGTGTCCGTGCCGGTGCTTTACGAAGTGTTCGGTGTGATAGGACTTGATGACAGCGCACGCATGCCGCTGGCAGTGGGAACATCGCTGGCCCTTATCGTCCCTACTTCCCTGCAATCCGCGCGAGGCCACTATTTGCGTGGCGCGATGGACGCCCGTGTCCTTCGGATATGGGCACTTCCTATCCTTGCAGGTGTCAGCATCGGCGCATTGACTGCACGTCACGCTGATCCTTGGGTCTTCAAGGTAGCTTTCGTTGCAGTAGCAGGGGTAGTTTCTGTGCGCATGATCCGAGGCTCAGCCTGGAGCGTCTCGGAGAAACTGCCCGGTCGCGGTCTCATGAGCGTATTCGGTTTGATCATCGGCCTCCTTTCTTCCCTGATGGGCATTGGGGGAGGCGCGATCTCCAACCTGATCCTTTCACTGTTCCGCACGCCCATTCATCGATCAGTCGCCACCTCAGCAGGCGTCGGGGTTCTCATTTCGATACCTGCCACCTTGGGCTACATCTACGCGGGCTGGAACAAAGAGGGTTTACCGGCCGATGCAATGGGGTATGTGTCGGTTCTCGGATTCCTGCTGCTCCTGCCCACCACGCTCCTCACCACTCGTCTTGGTGTTCGAGCGGCTCACGCGCTCAAGAAGCGTCAACTCGAACTGCTGTTTGGATTCTTTCTCATGACAGTCTGCATGCGGTTCATCATCGACCTATTGGCACAATAGCTTGTGAGGGCGGTGGTCAATCAGGCGTCGACAGGCAGTAGCGATAGGTTGCATAATTGCTATCGCTTTCCGGGGCAAGCTTGGTCTTGCCTTCTCGTTGCTTAACGCGGCAGCTAAGAGGTAAGCGGAAAAATGAGAGAAACGACCGGAATGGGGGCGCTAAGCGGACGTACTTCTTCCCTGCGACTGCTTTTGCTTTCTGCGTCACCTCCCGCATCGGCGGACCTGGCCCCTGTATCCCAATGGGCGGAGCGTCTGTAGCCCCAAATGCACCCAGAGCTCTACAACGCTAGTTCGCCTCTCGAGACGCTCAATTGCAACGACACCGTCCTTGATCGTCGGTGTAACCCTTGGGGTCCTCGTTGGCCGCCGCTGTGAAGTTCGGTTTCCACATCAGCGTGTCTGCAGCGTCGTCGAGCATGGCAGCGGGATCATCGACTTGATTTGGGGCCCTAAGCGGATCGGCGGCTTCTGGGCGTCGCGGATCAACTAGCTGCCGTTGGGGCGGGCTGATCATAACGACAGCTTCCGACGCAATCTCAGCTTTCAGCCTGTTTCGCTCGCGACTCAAAACCCGCCATTCGAAAAGGATCCGTTCTCGGGTTGGACAGGGCACAGAGCTACCCATCCGCACTTGAGTTTCGAACCGCAGGAGCGGACGTTACTGCGGTTCCCTATCATGTAAGACCACCGCCGATAACGAACTCTGGATAGAACTTGGGGGGCAACGCCAGCACGAGAATAGCGGAATGCGACGCTGGTGCACCGTATCGGCGGCTTCTAAGTAATCGCGGCAATCTGAGACGTGGATTTCGCTGATGCGCCCGGTTGCGTTTCGAAGGCCGTCGACCGTTTGCTCGGCAGGGTTCACGATCTTTTTCATGATGTCGGGACGCCTTGAGAATCGCAGGGTTTCGACCATCAGAGCCCTTGCGACCCTAATAGCTACCGCTTCAGCAAGAACCAGCAGCTGACATCCTCAGATACCCATGCACAAGTACTTTATCTCCAGATAGTCATCCATTCCGTATTTCGAACCCTCGCGACCGTTCCCGCTTTCCTTCACGCCGCCGAATGGTGCGACTTCAGTAGAGATGATTCCTTCGTTGATGCCGACGATGCCGTACTCAAGCGCTTCCGCCACCCGCCATATCCGGGAAACGTCACGACCGTAGAAATACGCTGCCAACCCGAACTGCGTGTCGTTGGCAAGTTTGATCGCGTCGCTCTCTGTCTCGAAGCGGAAGATAGACGCGACCGGCCCGAAGATTTCTTCGTTGAAGATTTGAGACCCGGGCGGTACGTCAGCCAGAACTGTCGGTTGATAGAAGCTATGCCCGAGGGCGTGTCTCTCGCCGCCTACCAGTACCCGCCCACCCCGCTGGACAGCGTCAGAAACCAACTCCTCAACCTTCGCTACCGCCTTCTGATCTATCAGGGGACCAATCTGAGTGTCCGCCTCGAAGCCGTTTCCGACCGGCATTGCCCCGACGACTTCCGCCAGCCGTTGCACGAACTTGTCATAGATGCCGTTTTGGACGAGGAAGCGATTGGCGCAAACGCAAGTCTGTCCGGCGTTACGGTATTTGGAGGCGACAGCCCCCTTAACAGCGGCTTCCAGATCGGCGTCATCAAAGACGATGAACGGAGCATTTCCTCCGAGTTCCATGGATGTGCGCTTAACAGTCGCTGCGCACTGGGCCATCAGAACCTTGCCGATTTCGGTCGAGCCGGTGAAGCTTAGCTTTCGGACTACCGGGTTGAACGTAAGCTCGCCACCGATCTCCGCAGCCGACCCGGTGATACAGGATAATACTCCTTTCGGAACGCCTGCCCGCTCCGCCAAAACGCATAGCGCCAGGGCCGACAGCGGCGTTTGGCTCGCAGGCTTGATCACCATGGTGCATCCCGCTGCAAGCGCCGGGCCTGCCTTGCGAGTGATCATGGCAGCGGGGAAGTTCCACGGCGTGATCGCCGCACAGACGCCGATCGGCTGCTTCAGGACAACGATACGTCTATCGGCAGTTGGAGCCGGTATGGTGTCGCCGTAAACGCGCTTTGCCTCTTCCCCAAACCACTCAATGTAGGATGCCGCGTAAGCTATTTCTCCCTTCGCCTCAGCAAGAGGCTTGCCCTGCTCTGCGGTCATGATGGCAGCGAGATCATCCTGGTTCTCCATCAGGAGGTCGAACCATCTTCGCAGGATCACCGCCCGTTGCTTGCCGGAAAGAGCTTTCCAGCCGGAAAGGGCTTTGCCAGCCTCTTCCACGGCCCGTCTCGTTTCGCCGGCACCCATTCGAGGAACGCTCCCGACAACCGTGCCATCGGCGGGATTGGTGACTTCCAGGACTTCCCCATTGTCCGCATCCCGCCACTCACCTGCGACGAAGCACTTGTCAGTCAGAAGCGATGGGTCTTTCAGTCTCAGAGTGACCATGGAAATTTTACCTCTACAGGAGTTTCTTAGGGCTGCGTCAGGAGGGGCTCGAGCACTCCGCGTGCCTTACCGACAAACGGAACCGGTCGCCGCGAATAACGATCGACGTTCACATGAACGAAGAACCCCTCCGCCGACGCGATGTCTTCATCGTTCCTGAAGAGCCCGATCTCATATCGTACGGATGAGTTTCCGAGTTTGGCGACGCGTATTCCCGCGGTAACGCGATCCGGAAAAGCCATCTCCGCGTGATAGCGACACCCCGTCTCAACCACCAGGAATACCTCGGAGCCACCCCGGATATCAAGCGCTCCATTCTCGATCAGGAAGGCGTTCACCGCCGTGTCGAACATGCTGTAGTGTACGACGTTGTTCATGTGCCCGTAGATGTCGTTGTCCGACCATCTTAGATCGATAGTGCGGAACACCTTGTAAGCAGAGCGATCTCCGGGTTTTACTCGTTCTCCCATCACCACGCCGCCTTGTAAATTGCGAGGGCGTCAGCCTCGGTAACCTCCCGTGGATTGTTCACGAGCAGCCGTGTCTGTTTCATGGCGTCCCGAGCCATTGCTGGCAGGTCGGCTTGGCCGATTCCGACGTCGCGGAGCCTGGACTGTAACCCGAGTTTCACCGACAACTCAGCGAGGCCCTCGATGAAAGCAGCACATCTTCCCTGCTCTCCTTCTTCCGAGATCATCTCTGGAAAGACGTCACCGGCGATCTCAGCGTATACAGAGCTGGCGGCAGGCGCATTGAATCGGAGGACATGCGGGAGCACGAGCGCGTTCGAAAGACCGTGCGGCACATGGAATCGCCCCCCGATCGGATATGCCAAGGCGTGTACTGCCGCCACAGGCGAGTTCGCGAAAGCTTGGCCAGCCAGCATCGAGCCAAAAAGCATCGCGCCGCGTGCCTTGCGATCCTGCCCCTCGAATACCGCCTTCTCGATATTTGCGCCAAGAAGCAGCAAAGCTTGCCGTGCAAGCATCTTCGACAGGGGATTATTATTTGCGTTCGTTGACGCATATGCCTCTATCGCATGGACCATAGCGTCGATTCCCGTCGCAGCAGTTATTCCGGGTGGGAGGCCCAGAGTTAGATCGGGATCAAGGACTGCTACATCGGGTAGGATTAGCGGCGATGAGACACCACGCTTCTCGTCGCCTCCGACGGTAATGATCGAAACCGGGGTCACCTCTGACCCCGTGCCGGCCGTCGTGGGCACCAGCACCAAAGGAAGGCGAGGTCCCTTCGCGTTTCCTACGCCCCATGCCTCCTCAATCGGTTCGCCGGAACCACATAGCAAGGCGACTACCTTGGCTACATCAAGCGATGATCCACCGCCAAAGCCAATGACCCCCGAGACATCTCCTGCCGTTGCGGCTGCTGCGGCGGACATGACCGTACCGATCGACGGATCGGCTTCGACTCCGTCGAAAATCGTCGTTTCAATCCCGGATGCGGCCAGGGAGGCGAGCGCAGGTTCGCAGAGGCCGAGCTTCAGCAACCCCGGGTCTGTCACAAAAAGCACTCGGCGGCCGAGCCTTTGCCCGGTCAGTTCGCCGAGCGCAGCTGCCGCCCCCGGCCGGAATACGATCTGCGCCGTTGTACTGAAAACAAACGGATTCATGCACTTCTCCTATGCGGTCTCGTCTATGCGGCGGGGATGCTCTCGCGGAGCTTCACACGCAGAATCTTTCCGGAGCCAGTGCGGGGAATTTGACCGACCACGTAAACCCGGTCAGGGACCTTGTAGGTCGAAAGACGGTCCCTGCAGTGCTTGAGTAGAGCATCCTGATCGAAGGGCACGCCCTCTTTCAGAACGACACAAGCAACCGGCACTTCGCCCAGCAGTGTGTGTGGCATGCCAATTACAGCACAATCCATGATGGCCGAGTTGAGCAGTATAGCCTCCTCCACTTCCGCTGGAGCGATGTTCTGTCCTCCGCGGATTATCAATTCCTTCAACCGGCCCGTAATCGTAAGGAAGCCATTCGCGTCTGACTTTGCCAGGTCTCCGGTGTGATACCACCCCTCGATTACCGCCTTCTGGGTCTCGAGAGGCTTGTTGTGATAGCCCTGCATCAGGTTAGGGCCTTTGCAGATGAGCTCTCCTTCCGTCCCTGGAGGAACATCGAGCCCCGTCTTCGGATCGACCAGACGCACAGTCAGCCCAGGAAGGGGCAACCCACAGGAACCGGGGACGCGCCAACGGCCAGGCCAGTTCATCGTCACCATGGTCGACGTCTCGGTGATGCCGTACCCGTCGAGCAACGGCACCCCGAAGAACGCCTCGAAGTCGCTGTTCAATGTCCCGGGCAAAATCGCGCCTGCGGAAACGCATAGCCGCACTGATGACAGTAGTTTTTCGCCGTTCGCCTGGCAGGCAGAGAGGAAGTAATGGAAGACCGTCGGGACCCCCGGCATGAAGGTGAAGCGTCCGGTTCGAAGCAGTCTCGTTGCCTCTGTCGTCGAGAACTTCTCCATGATGTACTCACTCGCACCGGTCGCAATGATGGACAGGACGGCGATATTCAGAGCGTAGGAGTGGTATAGCGGCAGCGTGTTGAGGACGACATCATGTTCGTGCAAGCCCGCTATCGGTGCCCAACAGGCCGATGTCACCCATAGCATCGAACGGGTGGACAACAGTACACCCTTGGGCTGCCCCGTCGTCCCAGATGTGTAGACGATATATGCTGCCCGATCGACATCGGGGTCGTCTTCCACGACGCCCGGGTTCGGTCCCAGAGCTTCGAAGCCGGCTGTGTCGCTCGCTTCTATGACCTTCACTGATCTTTCCAGGCGCGGCTGCAGTGCATCAACCAGCGTCCTCTTTTCCGGAACACTGACAAGAATTGAGCACTCCGCATCGGCGAGCCGATACGCCAGTTCCGCGTCGGTGGATTCGATGGCCACTGGTACGGAGACGCCTCCTGCCCTGACGACCGCCAGGGCTGCGACCACCCAATTGACCGAGTTGGGAAGGAAGACCGCGACAGCCTCCCCCTTTTTCAGGCCAGCCGCCCTTAGATGGGAGGCGAGCGCCCGCGTCTCCTCGTCAAGCCGGTTGTATGAAATGGCCCGATGCTTATCTTCAAAGGCCATCTTCTCCGGACGCATCCGCGCGTTGCGGCGGAGAATATCGCCAACGGGCGCTATGAGATCGAAGTGTATCATCGCAAGCTCCTCCCCTACTCGCTCACACCATGCTGAAACCACCGTTGACGCTGATCACTTGACCCGTGATCCACGACGAGGCTTCGGATGCGAGGAATGTGACCGTCGGAGCGATATCGTCGGGCTTGCCGATGCGGCGAAGCGGATACGCCTTCACGATCTTCTCGCGGTTCTTCTCCAGGAACTCGGGGTCAGAATGGGAGGTCTCGACAAGGCCGAGGGACACCGTGTTGACGGTGATACTGTTTCTACCGAACTCGCGCGCCAGGGATTTTCCAAGCGCGATGGTTCCACCGCGGGCGGCAGCTGCGATTGCGAGGTTTGCCTCTCCTATTCGGGAGCTATCGCCAACAAGATTGATGATCCGGCCGGCGTTTTGGCTAATCATCAGCGGTGCCACCGCGTGACAGCAGTTGATCGCACCGTAGAGGCAGACATCGATCTGCTTCCTCCACTCCTCGGGAGTCGATTCGATGAATCTCTGGTACTTTACGTAGCCAGCGTTGTTGACCAGAACATCGATCGTGCCGAAGTCTTCCTTAACAGCAGCAATCATGGCCTTAACCTGGTCATTGACGCTGATGTCAGCCTGATAGGCTTTTGCCCTACCGCCATTGGCGACGATGGACTCGACAACACTGTCGGCCTCGGCTTTCGAGCGGCTGTAGTTGACGGCTACGACAGCGCCCTCTGCGGCCAGTGAACGGGCTATATCACCGCCGACATCGCGGCCTCCGCCCGTTACAAGCGCTACCTTGCCATTCAGATTGGTTTGCATTCCATGTCTCCTGTTGGAACGTGCTGCCAGCGTCGCGAACGTGTTCAGCCACTTGAATTCTTTATCGACCGAGAAACCGTGGGGGGCGCTTCTCGCTGAAGGCTCTTCGCCCCTCAGCGTAGTCCTGGCTCCCGCTCGCTGCGTCGATCAGCCGGTCCGCTTCGGCCCGGTCGAAATTGCCTCTGACGCATCCGTTCAGAATGTATTTCGCTCCCCGGATCGTCAGGGGAGCGCTCGAGGCCATGGAACCCGCTTGTTCCTTGGCCGCCTGTAAAGCGTCATCCGTCAACTGGTCGACAAAGCCATTCCCGAGGGCGTCTTCGGCTCCGAAACGTTGGGCGGTATAGAGGATGCGTTTTGCCTCCGTCACTCCGACGAGCGAAAGCAGCTTCCGGGTTGCGGAAACCCCGTAGACGATCGAGAGCCGGGCCGCGGGAATGCCGAACACTGCGCTGTGCTCCGCTACTCGGAAGTCGCAGGACATTGCGAGGTGCGCAGCCCCGCCAAGGCAATAGCCACGGATGGCCGCGATAGTGGGCTTGGAAACGCTGAAGATCGCGTCTCCAGCTGCATCCACGGCGACTTCGTAACGTTTGCTCTCGTCAGCGCTGCCTCTGATTGCGTCGAATTCGCTGATGTCCGCGCCGGCAGAGAAATCCGTGCCGGCCCCCGTGAGGATGATCGAACGAACGCCTTGGTCGGTATCGAGGTCTTGAAAAAGCTCTGCCAGCCCGCGCCACATGTCGTAGGTGACGGCGTTGCGTTGCTTCGGTCTGTTCAGGGTTACGACAGCTACGCCGTCTGATCGTTCAAGCAGAAGATCGCTCATGTGGTCCGTCTTTGCTCCTGGCCCGTCGCCAGTTGATGGGGCAGCTCAAGGGTGCCCGGCGTCGCCGCCGGGCATTGGTCGGCTCACTTCTTGACGAGGGGGCATTCGCTCTCGGAGAGGGGGCGGAATGCCTCGTCTCCTGGGATCGTTGTGACGAGCTTCAGCAGGTCCCACTCGCCACTGGACTCCTCGGGCGTCTTGACTTGATACACATACATGTCGTGGACCATTCGCCCGTCTTCGCGAATTTTGCCGCCCGTCGCAAAGAAGTCATTGATTGGCGTCTCTTTCATCTTCGCCATGACCTCCGTCGTGTCAGTCGTACCTGCCGCCTCGACGGATTTCAGGTAGTGCATCGTGGACGAATAATCCCCGGCGTCTCCCATGTGAGGGGGGCGACCGACCCGCTCCTGAAACTTCTTGGCGAAAGCGCGCGTCTCGTCATCACGGTCCCAGTAGAATGCGTTGGTGAGGATCATCCCCTGAGCCGTCTCCAGTCCCAGCGCATGGACGTCGGTGGCCCACACCAGCAGACCTGCGACCGTCTTGCCAGACGCTGCGAGACCGAATTCAGAAGCGGACTTGACGGCATTGACGAAGGTCGTGCCGGAACCCGCCAATGCGACGACCTCCGCAGGCGAAGCCTGGGCCTGCAACATAAACGCGCTATGGTCAGAGGTCTCGATCGGATACCGAACCGAGCCTGAGACGGTGCCACCGTTAGCCTTTACGATCTGGCTTGCGTCCGCTTCCAATGCATGTCCGAACGCGTAGTCGGCGGTCAGAAAGTACCAGTCCTTCTTGCCCTCGCGAATCAGCTCATTCGCAGTACCATTCGCGAGCGCGTAGGTATCATAGGAATAGTGGATTGAGTTCGGCGTGCAGCTGTCGTTGGTCAGGCGCGACGAACCGGAGCCATTCACGATGGCGATCTTGTCCTCGTCCTTCGCCACCTGCGTCACCGCAAGCGCAATTCCCGAGTTGATCAGGTTGTTGATCATGGTGACGCCTTGCGACTCGTACCACTCTCGAGCCGTGGAAACGGCGACCTCTGGCTTGTTCTGATGATCCGCGACAACCACCTCCAGAGGACGGCCAAGAACCTTTCCGCCGAAATCTTCGACGGCCATCTTGACGGCGGCGACTGCCCCCTCCCCGCTCTCATGCGAGAATTGACCGCTGATATCGGTGAGAACACCGATCTTAACCGGCCCCGACTCCTGCGCCTGCAAGGGCATACCTACCGATGCAAACGCCGCCGCGCAGGACAACAAGACTCTCAGATTTCTCATGGCTTTCTCCTCCCAGTTACGGCGTCGAGGCTCCTCCACAACGCCAATAGACACTTGCGCTATCGTACCTTGATCCGGTGAGACCAACGATCTTATTGCGCCGCAACAGCTACTGTGTCGCAAAGAAAGCAGAAATAACCAAACTCTGCAAGCTTGCATTATTAGACTTTGTGTGATTTCTTGAACTCCTCTCGAAAGGGAGGGCGCGCAGCATTCATCGGTGCGCTGGAGGAGAGTTCGAGCCGGTAGGAGGACGCGTGCCGGAAAACGCACCCATCATTGAAGCGCGCAGGTTAACGCGCTCGTTTGGCGGCTTCGTTGCCGTCAACAACGTCGACATCCAAATCAGTCCGGGAACTATCCACGCCCTTATCGGCCCAAATGGAGCGGGCAAGAGCACGCTCTTTAATTTGCTTACGAAGTTCCTTTCCCCCAGTTCCGGACACATATTTTTCAAGGGGCGTGACATTACCGGCATGGCACCTGCGGACATCGCAAGGCTGGGACTGGTTCGCTCTTTCCAGATTTCGTCAGTGTTTCCGCATCTAAGCGCACACGAGAACGTCCGTGTTGCCCTTCAGGCCCGCGAGCACGAGACTTTCTCGTTCTGGAAATCCAATACGTGCCTCAGACGCTTTGATGACGAAGCGAGCGCGCTTCTCGAGAGTGTGGGTCTTTCGGACAAGGCAGGAGCATTGGCAAGCGAACTTTCCTACGGGCGCAAGCGCGCACTGGAGTTGGCGACCACACTTGCGCTGGAGCCCGAGGTTTTGTTGCTCGACGAACCGATGGCAGGCATGGGCACCGAAGATATCGGCAGAACCGCTGAGCTCATACGGCGGGTTGGGAAAGGCAGAACCGTGCTGATGGTAGAACACAATCTCGGGGTTGTGGCAGACCTGTCCGATACGATCACGGTACTCCGTCGTGGCGAAGTGATCGCCGAAGGCTCCTACGCCGAAGTATCCGCCAACAGCGAAGTTCGACAAGCCTATATGGGAGCGTCCCATGTCTGAACCCGCACTTCTCGATGTAAAGGACCTGGAAGCCTGGTATGGCGAAAGCCACGTCCTGCACGGAGTGAATTTCAATGTAAGGAGGGGCGAGGTTGTCACGCTCATTGGCAGGAACGGGGCGGGCAAGACTACGACTTTACGGACCCTGATCGGTATCGTCGGAAAACGCTCCGGCAGCGGGTTATTGGGGAATGTCGACCTCCTGAAGGTTCCACCTCACAAGGTAGCCCGCCACGGCATCGGGTATGTCCCGGAAGAGCGCGGCATATTCTCGAAACTGAACGTACTGGAGAACCTGCTGTTTCCACCCGCGTGGAAAACAGGAGGGATGAGCATCGACGAGATTTACGAGCTCTTTCCAAACCTCCGGGAACGTGGCGCGACCCCCGGAACGCGCCTCTCCGGCGGCGAACAGCAGATGCTGGCGATAGGCAGAGTGTTGCGAACTGGAGCGGACATCATCCTTCTCGACGAACCGACAGAGGGCATAGCTCCGGTCATCATCGAGGAGATCGGGGCCGCCTTGCGCATACTCAAGGAGCGAGGCATCACCATCATCCTCGTCGAACAAAACCTGCGCTTCGCAGCCTCCATCGCGGACCGTCACTTTGTGCTGGATCAAGGGAAGGTTGTCGACGAAATCCCCAACAGCGAACTCGACGCCAACATGGACCGTCTCAACCGGTACCTCGGGGTCTGACCGTGGCACACACACTTCAACAGGTAGAAATCCAATGACAGATTTCCTCGGGGTGCCTATACCCGTCCTCTTGGGCCAATTGCTGCTCGGCCTGATCAACGGTTCATTCTACGCGCTGCTGAGCCTTGGTCTAGCGATCATCTTCGGGATGCTCAACGTAATCAACTTTGCCCATGGTGCCTTCTATATGCTTGGCGGGTTTGTCGCCTGGTACCTGCTCTCAAGACTTGGCCTGGGATACTGGTGGACCTTGATCGCGACCCCCCTAGTTGTCGGGCTGGCGGGGATTGGCGTGGAGAGGTTGCTCTTGAAGCGTCTCTACCGCATGGACCACCTTTACAGCCTGCTCCTGACGTTCGGCGTCGCTCTCATGTTAGAAGGCCTCTTCCGGCACGTATTCGGATCGGCCGGCAAGCCCTATCCAGTCCCTACTCTACTGAGCGGCGGCCTCAACCTCGGCTTCATGTTTCTGCCAATGTATCGGGCGTGGGTGATCGTGGTGTCGCTGGCGATCTGCTTGATTACGTGGCTGGTCATCGAACGGACGAAGCTTGGAGGTTATCTCAGAGCTGCGACAGAAAATCCGTCCCTTGTTCAGGCGTTCGGCATCAATGTTCCCCTGATGCTCACATTGACCTACGCCTTCTGTGTCGGCCTCGCTGGCTTCGCTGGAGCTCTTGCGGCACCGCTTTATCAAGTGAGCCCCGGGATGGGTTCAAGTATCATCATTGTCGTATTCGCCGTTGTCGTGATCGGCGGCATGGGGTCCATCGGAGGTGCGATCGTCACTGCGCTAGCGTTGGGCGTGATCGAAGGTCTGACCAAGACATTCTACCCTGCCGCATCTTCAATTGCGGTGTTCGTGGTGATGGTGCTGGTCATCCTCATTCGGCCGGCCGGCCTTTTCGCTCGGGAGGCGTAATATGAATATGACAGCCCTTTCCCCCTCTCTGCCGAAGTCCAACCTGGCGCGGTCTATTGGTCTCATCCTGCTGATATTGGTCGCGTCGATTCTGCTGCTCGCACCTCTGCTCACGTATCCGCTGTACCTGATCAAGATCCTATGCTTCGTGCTTTTCGCTGCCGCATTCAATCTTGTGCTCGGTTACGCCGGCCTGCTTTCTTTCGGCCACGCAGCCTTTTTCGGAGGGGGCGCATACATCGCGGCCCATGCGGCGAAGGTCTGGAACCTGCCCTTTGAACTCGCGATTCTCGCTGGCACGGCATTTGCGACGATAGTCGGCTTCATTTTTGGAGCGATCGCGATCCGTCGGCACGGCATCTATTTTGCGATGATCACGCTGGCCCTTGCGCAGATGATCTACTTTCTCGCAGTCCAGATGCCCTTCACCGGCGGTGAGGATGGCATTCAGAGCGTGCCCCGGGGCTACCTATTGGGAATCGTCGACCTCGAAAACATCACTGCGATGTACTATACCGTACTCGGCGGCACAGCCCTCGGCCTGGTGATCATCTGGCGCACCGTCAACTCGCCTTTCGGTCACACCCTTTCAGCAATCCGAGAGAATGAGACGCGAGTAACCTCGTTGGGTTTGAAGCCAGAGCGCTACAAACTGATCGCCTTTACCCTTTCGGCTGCGCTTTCGGGCTTCGCGGGCTCAATGAAAGCGATAGCCTTTCAACTGGCTTCGCTCGTAGACGTGACTTGGCACATGTCGGGTGAAGTCATCTTGATGACGCTTCTCGGTGGCATGGGGACCCTTATCGGACCAATCGTCGGAGCAACCGTCGTTGTCGGACTAGAACACTTCCTCGCAACGAGTGGCCTGCCGATCACGTTCATAATCGGCCTTTTCTTCATCGTCTGCGTCATGATGTTTAGACGTGGTGTCTTTGGAGAATTGAAGCACTTCCTCCAGCGACGTCAGGCGTAGATAAGTCTTGTTATGCAAGCATGGAGGCCGGATCAATCCGGCCTTTTTTCGTCCAACCGCAGACTATCTCGACCTTGCGCCGAACAAGTAACCGATTGCCGCGGCCATCGCCAAGAGCGCTACAGTCGTCAAATCTGGAGATACCCCGTCCAGGACGCCGCTTTCGGACGTTAAGGCCGGGGAGATCAGGCTGTAAACCGCCAACGCCGCCAGCATTGACACAAAGACTATAAGGGATAGCACGGGCAAGGATGCTGCCCCACGAGTATCCGCAATCAGGCTTCCGCCAGATGGGCCGGCAGAAGGCGCGGCGGGTGCCGCGGGATTCGCAGGCTCCGTCGCGCCACCATGTTGCGCTGTAAGTTGAATAGAGCCGTCCTGCTTCTGGCTGCCTGAGGCCGGCAAAGCCTTGCGGGCTTGAATTTCCTCAGAGAACTTGGCGAAGAAATGCCCCGCCATCTGTTTGGCGGTAACATCGATAAGCCTTCCGCCCAACTGGGAAAGCTTGCCCCCGATCTGCGCGGCGACGCTGTAGTGCAGCATGGTTCCATCATCCACGGCCTCCAACTTCACGGTTGCGTCGCCCTTCGCGAAGCCGGCGACACCGCCCTGTCCTTCTCCGCTTATCTTGTACCCGTGAGGTGGGTCGAGGTCGGACAGCGTTACATTTCCCTGAAACCTTGCCTTGACTGGACCAACCCTCATGACGGCCACCGCGGACATCTCGGTATCCGAAGTTTTCACCAGTTCCTGGCAACCTGGAATACAGAGTTTCAACACCTCAGGATCGTTGAGCGCGGCCCAGACCTCTTCCTTTGTTGCCGGGATCATCTGCTGGCCCGTCATTTCCATTGATTCTCTCCTCACCTATGTCCCTTTGCGACTGATACCGAGCCGCACACTGGTCACTTGACATTCGTTCGTTAAGTCTAATAATGCAAGTGATTTTTGGATCATCTCGAAGAGATGGCAGCCGAAATGCCTTGATAACAGGGCTATCGGTGGCAAGTCTCCGGTACGATGGGATAAGTGGCACGATGAAGCCGGCGCAGTTCGATTATGCAGTCCCCAACACGGTCGAGGAAGCAGCGCGGCTGCTTGCGGAATCGAACGGCGACGGCAAGATCATTGCCGGCGGCCAAAGCCTCATGCCCATGATCAACTTTCGCCTTGTAAAGCCGTCGATCCTCATCGACGTGAATCGGATCGCAGGCCTTAACCGGATAGAGCTAGTTGGGAAGCGGGTAAGGATTGGTGCGACCGTCCGCCATCATCAGACAGCCTCTGATCCATTGATCGCCAAGCATCTGCCGGTGGTCCATGATGCCATGCAACATGTCGCACATGTCACGGTCCGCAACCGAGGCACCTTCTGCGGCAGCGTCGCCCATGCCGACCCAGCAGCCGAAATGCCGATGGTGACACGGTTCTTGGACGGAACAATCATCGCCTTGTCGATACGGGGCGAGCGACGTATCCCAGCGGCCGACTTTTTCGTGGGTTCTTTGGTCAACAGTCTCGAGCCGGATGAAATGGTGCTCGCAGTGGAGATCGACGTGATGCCCGATGAAGCCGGTTGGGGCTTTGAGGAATTCGCCAAGCGTCACGGTGACTTTGCATTGGCCGCCTTTGCCGCCACACTCCGGATGGATAACGGACGTGCCCGAGATGTCCGTATCGGGATGATGGGCGTCGGCGAAGTACCTCTGCGTCTTCCTGAAATCGAAGAGATTCTCGAGGAGACGGAGTTGTCTCAAGCAGTGCTCCAAGCGGTCGCTGAAAAGCTCAACGACATCTTGACGCCGAATACCGATATCCACGCCTCCGCTGACTATCGCAGGCATTTGTCCGGCGTTCTCGCGAAGAGAGCGCTCCGCTCCGCCTGGGTTAGAGCGGGCGGTAGAAAAGAGGCGACCAATGGTTGAGAAAACGATCACTGTGGGCGTCAACGGGATGTCCTACACCCGCACCGTCGAACCGCGGATGCTTCTTAGCGATTTCCTGCGTCAAGAACTGACTCTTACCGGAACGCATGTCGGCTGCGAACATGGAGTGTGCGGTGCCTGCACCGTACTTCTGGACGGTCGAAGCGTGCGCTCGTGTCTGACTCTTGCGGTCCAAGTCGATGGCTCGGAGATCGAAACCATCGAAGGTCAGGGGGAGATCGACCGCCTGGGCAGGGTCCAAGAAGCCTTCCGTCAGCATCATGGGCTTCAGTGCGGCTTCTGCACGCCAGGTTTCATCATGGCAGTCACGGACCTTCTCCGGCATCACCCGCTCGAGTCGGACGAGCAAATACGGGAAGCCCTCTCGGGCAACATCTGCCGCTGCACGGGATATGAGAACATAGTCAACGCTGTTCGCGAACTGGCACGGGAAAGAGGACCTCTCACATGAAAATGCACTTCCTCGAAGGTGGGCGGCTGCGCATGCGACGGTCGATCTATGTCACAGGAGCGCCAAAGGAAGAGTCGATCGAGCTTCCTGTGCACGCCACTCTGATACGCCACCCGCAAGGAAACGTACTCTTCGATAGCGGCTGCAATCCCGAAGCCGCTATCGATCCCCAAGCGCGTTGGGGAGGATTGAGCAAAGTCATGACGCCGGCGTTCGTGCCGGATCAAACCGTCATTCATCAGCTTAACCACGTGGGTCTGACATCAGATGATGTTGACGTTGTCATCTGTTCGCACCTCCATCCTGACCACTGCGGATGTAACGCCTACTTTGCCAAAGCCACCATCATCTGTCATGAGGCCGAGCTTCAAGCGGCACAGGCCGAAGGTGCCGTTAGCGCGGGCTATCTTCCCCGCGAATGGGATCAGCCGCAGGGGTTTCAGACATTCGCCAACGAGCATGATCTCTTTGACGACGGCAGGATCGTGATCATCCCGATGCCGGGGCACACTCCGGGGATGAGCGTTGCTAGAATAGAGCTGGGCCGTGACGGCGCTTTCGTACTCGCGTCTGATGCGGCCCCTCTGCAGGAGAATATCAATAGCGGCATTGCGCCCAAGAATACATGGGATATGGAGCTCGCAGCATCGGCCCTCAAGCGTCTGAAATCCATGCGCGACAGCGGCGATACCGTCATCTCAGGACACGATGACGCTCAGTGGAAGGGCCTTCGGAAAGGATCGGAATTCTACGAATGACCGATCACCAACATCCTGCCGAACTCCGACCAAAAATGGTCGGGACCCGCGTCAAACGCACTGAGGACCCTCGCCTTCTTGCCGGCATGGGGCAATACGTTGACGACATGTCTCCCGCCGGAACCTTGCATGTGGCACTTAGGCGTTCCGACCAGCCGCATGCTCGGATACTGAAAATCGATGTCGGCGAAGCGTTCTCGGTTCCCGGAGTCGTAGCCATCTATGACATCAGTGACATCGAAGGCGAGATCAAGCCGGCGATCCCGACATCCCGCTTGCCCGGCTACTACGCCACTCCCAATTGGCCCCTAGCGCGAGGAAAAGTACGATATGTTGGCGAACCCGTTGTTGCGGTGGTCGCTGAGAGCCGCTACGCCGCCGAGGATGCCCTTGAGCACATAAACATCCAGTACGATCCGTTGCCTTTCGCCATCCGGCAGGTTGACGCAGTCAAGGACGATGCGCCGTTACTCCACGAAGAGGCCGGGACGAACACCATAATTCGCCGCGAGTTCAAGCGAGGCGATGTTGATGCCGCCTTCGAGGAGGCTGCCGTTATAGTGAAGGGTCGCTTCAGGATGACCCGCAAGACGGCAGTCGCGATGGAGAACCGTTCCTACTTGGCCGAATGGGACGGCAGAAAGCAGTCGCTGACCCTCCACACATCGTCGGGCAGCCCGGGTATCATACGCGACGTACTATCAAGTTGCCTGGATTTGCCCGGAACACGATTGCGGGTTGTCGCACCCGACGTCGGGGGCAGCTTTGGCGCTAAAGGGTCGTTGTACCCCGAAGAGATGCTAGTCTGCGTCCTGGCGCGAAAGCTGAAACGTCCAGTGAAGTTCATCAGCGATCGTCTGGAGGACCTATCAGCCACAAGCCAAGCCTTCGACGAACTGATCGAGGCGGAATTGGCTGTCACAAGCAATGGAATGCTTATCGGGCTCAAAGCAGACGTGATCGGCGACGTCGGTGCGTACTCCATATATCCGTGGACCGCCGCACTGGAAACCGTACAGGTCGTCAGCTTCCTCCCGGGTCCATACCGGATGGAACACTACAGGGGCCGGATCAGGGGTGTCCTCACTCCCAAGCCGCCCACGGGTCCGTATAGGGGAGTTGGCCGTCCCTCCTCCACCTTTGCCATGGAACGGCTCGTCGAAATGGCGGCGCGCGAGTTGAACATGGACCCGGTCGAGTTCCGGCGAAAGAACTTGGTGCGGGCGGAAGAATTCCCTTACCGGACGGCTTCGGGGATCATCTGGGACAAGTCCGCCTTCCAAGAGTGTTTGGAAGGCGCTTGCGAGAAAGCCGATTACGCGGCTCTGGTTCGCCAGAGAGACGCGGCACGCAGGGAAGGTCGGTGGGTGGGCATCGGACTGGCAAGCTATGCGGAATTGACGGGTATAGGCTCACGCATATCGGTCGCGCCTGGCATGCCCATCAACACCGGGACAGAAACTTCAAAGATCGAGATAGACGCAACCGGCGCGATTACAGCGTCTTTCGGGATTTCGTCACATGGCCAAGGCCTGGAGACGACCCTTGCACAGGTGATCGTCGACGAGCTTGGCTGCAAGCTGGAGGACATCCAGGTAAGACACGGTGACAGCGCACTCGTACCAATGTCTAGCGGCACCTACGCCAGTCGCTCGGCAGTGCTAGGAGGTGGCGCGGCCACGCTCGCCGCACGGGTTGTTAAAGGCAAGGTGTTACGGGCAGCGGCCTTTCTCATGGAGCAGAACGTCGATGATCTGGATATCCGCGACGGTATCATTGCGAGCCGCCAGTCCAATCTAACGATGACGCTCAAGGAAGTCGCCTCAGCTGTGTATACTCAAATGGGGCGCATCCCACGCGAGCAACGCGAAGACCTCACCGCATCGGAAACCTACGATCCTTACCTGGGGACGGCTTGCTCATCCACCCATCTGGCGATGGTGGAGATCGATCCGGAGACCTACGGTGTTGAAATACGCCGCTATGTCGTGGCAGAGGACTGCGGCAAGATCATAAATCCCATGATCGTGGACGGGCAAGTACATGGGGCTGTAGCGCAAGGCATCGGTGCCGCGCTGCTCGAGGAGATCATTCACGACGACAATGGACAAGCAGTGGCTGCCAGCCTTGCAGATTATCTTGTGCCTGTCGCAGGCACCGTACCAAACATCAGCATCGTACACATAGAGGCCGACTTGCCAAACAACGTTGGCGGCTTCCGGGGAATGGGTGAAGGAGGAACAATTGGGGCTCCAGCAGCTATTGCCAACGCGGTATCTGATGCCTTGGCCCATCTTGGCGTCTCAGTCGAGACCCTGCCCATTACCCCCGAGCGGATATTCCAGTTGCTGCGCGACAAGGCACTAGCAGGTCAGCCGATCCAGACGCCGACGTAGCACTCGAAGCGAACGCGCCGGCCTCGCCTCAAAGGTTGAACGAGTAACTGAGCAGGTAGTCGGTGTCCTTCGCCGAGATGGGCTTCTTGCATTCGGAGCAGACAACGACGGCAGAGAAATCATTGCTGCACTTCTTGTGCCGAAGGCGCATCGGGGGCTTGCCGTTTGCCAACCAGCGGTCGCCCCAGGCCATCATGACCAGCATCGGCTTATAGAGATCGAGTCCCATTTCCGTGAAGCGATACTCGAAACGGTCTCCACTACCATATGGAGTCTTGCGAAACACGCCTGCCTGAACGAGCCGTGCAAGCCGATCGGAGAGGATGTTGGTCGCGATTCCAAGGTTCTCGCGCATTTCCTCGTATCGGCGGACGCCGTTCCAACCCTCGCGAAGAATAAGGAAACTCCAGCGATCCCCGATGATCGCCAAGGTCCGTGCAACAGAGCAAGGCCTTACTCTTTCCAGCAATGCGGGGTCCGAACTTCTCCTGGATGTTGGCCTCGCTTCAACGGATGTGTAACCGGCTCCCGGACCATCACGCGGCGCAACCTCCCGTGCCGTGAACGGTTCGAGACATTCGTTGCACACAGTCACCGGCCGACAGCTGCATCCGCAGCTCTTGTGAAGCAGTTGCAGTGGCGGTTCGTTACCGCCGGCGAGCCACTTGTCTCCGAATTCCATCAAAGAGAGCATCGTCGGGAACAGGTCCTTTCCACGTTCAGTAAGAAAGTACTGTTGCCCCGGCTCTTTCGGACGCTTGCCTAACGCTAGGATTTCATTTGCTAGCAGTGAGGCCAGTCTTGATGATAAGGTCTGCCGAGGGATGCCAAGGCGCTGCTGAAACTTGTCGAACCTCCGGACACCGAAGTAGGCTTCTCGGAGTATCAAGAAGTTCCACGTGTCGAGGACGATCTCCATCGTCCTGCGTACCGATGACTGCCGCTCCATCAAGGCTGGCTTGGAGTTGGCAACGGCGTCTGTGATATCGTGTCTGTTCTGGTTATCCAAAAGCGCCTGCCGTTTTGAAACTTCACCCAAATGATTGCAAAATAATAGGGCTGAAAGTCTAATAATGAAAGTTCCTTTCTCCCGGCCAAGCGATCAGTCGTCGCAACCCGTCAGTGGCCCTGGCGGCGGGGTGCAGCTGAACCCCCACTGTTCCTCTCGTAGGCTCTCGAGGACCTCCACAGCGACGACCTGACTTCGATGGTGACAAGGGGACGAGGAGCGGGAGGCCATCGACGAACTAGAGCCCTGTTGAGCAACAAGCGGCGATCGCTCCTCCAGCGTGCACGTCCACCAAAAGGCCTAACCAACATAATTGAAATCAAAGACTTAGATCTTTGGTGGGCCCGGAGGGCCTGCTGATTCGCAATGATATCAGCAGCTTAACCCTGTGTGGGACGAAAACCCCCTCTTATAGATATCAACGGCTTAGCAAAGCCGCCGTCCCACTTTTTCCGGACGTTTCCGGCCCTCATTTTCCCGTGGTCTTGCACCTTGGGAGGTGCGCATGAGCGGGGCGCGGCCATTTCGGGATGTGAAGCTGCAATGGCTTCAGCAGCTGAGTTGCGACAAGGATTTGAGCGATAACGCCCGGTCCATAGCGCTCTATATCGTCACCACACATTTGAACGGCCACACCGAGAAGGCGTGGCCGTCCTATCAGACGATTGCCGAAGTGACCGGCAAGAGCCTCAAGACCATTCAGCGCGCCGTCCGTGAACTTGAGGACAAAGGATGGTTCGAGATCCAGCGCGGAAACGGCGTCGGGCACAACACAGAATATCGTCCCTCAGCGGCGTCGATTCTACGCGCATCGGAGGCCCGCGAAAAGACAGACAAAGTAGTCACCCTTTACCCAGGAAAAGGCGGCCAAAATCGTCCGGCAAGGCGGTCAAATACGTCCGATGAAGGGGGACAGATACGTCCACCAAACCCAGAGAAAGAGAAAATATATAAACCTAACCCGCGTGAGGACGCCCCTGCCCGCGTCCACACGCAGCGCGCCATCCCGCTCGTATTGTCGCCGAGACCAAGACAAAGCAGATTGAACAGTGGCGCCTTTGGCTGCGTCGTCACGGCTTCCCCTCGCTTGAAGTTTTAAACCTTCGCATCACGAAAGCCGGAAAGCCCCGCTATGCCTTGCCAGGCTACTGGCCACCGGATGAGGCAGGCAACAGAACGCTGGAATGGATCACCTTCTTCAGCCACCGGCGAGACTACATTGCCGCGAGAACCGACCTCCGGAGGGTGTCATGACGGCTGGCGCGTGGAAGAGAGCAAGGCGGCCGTGTCACACGGCGAGCCGTCCGTCAGGGAGTTTCATGAGGGGAGGCAAGCGATCCCTTCAAACCCTACAAAGAAACTGCGGTTAGGGCTACCCAAGCTTCAGGATGGTGTCGGCGACATCGTTCTTGCGCAGTCGCTGCATGATGACGACCATGGCCGAGCTCTCCAGGCCGTGGAGGCGGTCGGGGATGTACTCCCGCGCAGGCTACAACACCGAGTTAAGCGCATTGTCCGCGCTTCACGATAAGCCAGAGCCTCTAAGAGGTTGCCGTAGAATGCGGGGCATCTACTGTTTTCCTTTTTCGCCGTGAGTTTGCTATCGCGCAGTCACCGTTGGATCTGGTTTCCGTTCTAAAACGCACGTTTCCTCTATTGATTCAGAAGAACAGAATTGCCGTTTCTGAAGATTCAAACAAAGCGAGGAGCGTCCTTTCCCAACCGTCGCGCTAACGCTTTTGTATCTGTTGCTGAGCATGGTCGTGAGCTAATATCGCGGCCTCGCGAACTACGCTTGCGGACAACATGACTTGGACCTTTGAGGATCAGATCTATGAAGCGGCGGTCGTGGCCGAAGCGTGGCCAGCAGTTCTCGATCGAATCTCGACTTTGATAGGTGCTGAAGGCGCTCTTCTTGCCAACGTTAGTGACCCATCCGCACCCTGGATAGCAAGCGAGGGCGTGAAGCGCCTGTTTCAAAGTTTCTTTGAAGGCGGCTGGGCGTACAACAACCCTAAAACAAGAGCTCTGTTAAGAAACCCGCATCCGGGCTTCATCAGCGATGCAATCTACCTCGGCGAGGACTGGATGGCCGAACAAGACGTTTACCGAGAGTTTTTTTGGAAACACGGCTTTGGCTATGCCGCCGGCACCACCGTCCAGACCCCCAGCGGAGACGTGATCGCTTTTTCGATCGAAAAGAGAAGATGCCTCGGCCCAGTGCAGCGAAACGATCTCGAGTTACTCGATATCTACCGACCGCACTTGGCAAGGGCGGCACTGCTAGCCACTCGTCTACAATTCGCGCGGACGGAGGCGGCGCTACACGCGCTTCAATTGGCGAGACTTCCAGCTGCTATGGTGAGGAGCGACGGAAGGATCTTGGATCGCAACGCCTCCTTCGCAAAACTTGCACCTCAGGCAGTCGTCGAAGCGAAAGATGCCTTACATTTCTGCTGCCACCGTCCCAGCGGATCATATCGTAGCTTTGCGGGCATCGTAGCAAATCTTCAGAGAGGTGATCGCTCTGACGGCCATTCCTTCCCCGTACCTGCAATAGAAGATGTGCCTCCAGCGATAGTCCATATTCTTCCTATTCGAAGGTCTGCGAGGGATGTTTTCACTAGGGCGAGCTTCATAGTCTTGGTGACGCCAGTTGGACGGCGAAACGTGCCGCCGATAGAGATAATTCGTGGCCTCTTCGATTTAACGCCATCGGAGGCTAAGGTCGGTGAAAGCCTCGCGAGTGGGGGAACAATACAAACGACAGCAAGAGACTTTGGCGTGAGCGTTGAGACCGTCAGAACGCACGTAAAGTCCATTCTCGCTAAATCAGGCATGGAAAGACAAACGGACTTCGTCGCAGCGCTAGCGGCGGTCCCTCCGGTCTCTTCCTCGTGAGCTCCCTTCTCATTGGCACCCTGTCTCACCCACTTGGGTGAGGCGGTGCGGGGTGTCTAATGGTGAATTCAGTCGTCGCCAAAAAGGCGTCGAGCAACTGAGGGGGTATGGAATGCGTTATCGGCTTCTGGCGCTAGCACTAGCCGTCGGACTGACAGGGTGCCAAACAGTACTGAAAAGTGAGCCGAAGGCAGGCAGCCTCAAGACGGGCCAACGGGTACTCGTCGATGACGGCGCTTGTCCTCAAGGTCAGGTGACGCAAGTCACTGGCTCTGTACCGGGCGTTCCGCGAAAGCGGGAATGCGTTCCGATGCCGGCCTGACCGCGGGACATATCGCGATCACGGGATTCGGTTTTGGCCTCGCACAACTGCCGTCTGCTGTGACATGCAGGATAGAAAGGAGCCCGCCACTTTTCCGGCGGGCTCCTTTCTGTTCTCTCCAGGACACGTGCCCGCTCAGGTATTGCTACCCACGCTGCTTCAGTTTAGCTGCGACCGCAGCATTGGCTCTTCGCAGTTGCTGATAGAGTCATGGCTGAGCTTTGACGCGAGCGGCCGGCGCTCCTGCTAAGTGAGCTCCCGCCAAACCGCTCTCGTCGAGGACGAACGGCATCCGATCGGCGGCCCAATCAATGAGCGCCTCTGCTGAATAGCCCGCGAGCCAGGGCAGATCCGAGCTTTCTGTGGCGGCATCAACCAGCAAGGCGTATCGCGCCGTGGGCAGCAGCTCCGCAGTAATCCGCCGGTGCAGCGCCTCAAGCGGCAGCCCGCCCTTCATCGCCCTTCTCCCCCAGTGCCTGCATCGCTGCTGGCATCTCGATCTGCGCCTCTGTCCGATGATCCACATCCACCATTCCGTGACACCTGTGGCCACCACCTTCGCCTGCCGCTCCTGCGTAGCCTCGTTTGGGCTACCTCTTTTACGGCCGGCGCCGTCTCTTCGCCCACCTCTCGACATCTTTGATTTCCTGCTGCATGCTTTGATTGTTTTTCAGGACGCCGAGGCTGCGATGAAACATTGGATGCCAAAAAAGATCGTGTCCGCAGTCGTTCTGTGCCTAGCGCTTCTATTGCCAGCCTTAGGGAATGCCGCCAGCGACATCTTCGTGTACGGGTGCACCTCTGACGGAAAACCAAGTCGGATTAAGGTGACCGCTTCGATCAAGGACAAGGGAGCCATTGAGGCTGCCTACCGTCGGATTATCCGCGACAAGTCCTCAGAGTGGCTTATTGCACAGAAGCGAGCTCGCAACGGTGCGGATTGGAAAAGTACCTTGACGGATCTAGAGCGCCTCAGCGGCGGCAGGCTCATGAAGCAAGGCGCAGGTAAGGTGGCCGGAAGCATATCGATAGGCCAGGCCGGCGCGTCTAAGAGGCACTATTGCGGCGGCTAAACACCGCCTACAAGTGCCAGCACAATCGAAGTCCGGACCGGCCGGAACCTTCCGACAAGAAGTAGAGCAACGGGACCCTTGAAACCGATGAGCCGCGATATGGCAGCGGGGAGCTTGTTGCATCGTCTTTCCTTTGGCGAGCACCTGGGCGAACCTCTCGTGCCGGGCGTTTTTCAGGACTGGCATGGGGTCAAGAGCTTTTGTGAGATTGCAGTCGCGCCCTATCCACAGGCCCCGTCGAGGTTACGAAAAAGCCCCTGTGCATGAGCCATCAACTGGTGGCCGAAGACGATTGGTTGGGCCGCCTGGAGGTGCGTGAACTCCGGCGCTGGAGTGTTCAAGTGGGACGACGCCTGTCCCATCAGGGCGTCGGTCAGCGTCAGAAGCTCCTGCGAAACAACCTTCGCCTCCTCCCGCAGATATAGCTTGAGGTCGTTGGCGGCCTGGTCATTGCGCGAGCGGCCCGCACGAAGTTTGCCTCCCACGTCCCCAAGGCGCTCGATCAGATGGCGTTCAATGAAGGTATGGATATCTTCGTCGCTGGCGGCTGGTTCGATCTCCCCGCTTGCCGACTCCGCGGCAATCGCGTCTAGTGTCGTCAGGATCCTGCGGCACTCCTCATCAGTGAGACGCTTCACAGCCCATACGCCGCCAGTCTCGTGGCCGTGTCCGCTAGCAGCCGGCAACCAGCCAAGGCATGTAAGGAATCGACATACTCAGCCTCGTTGTGGCTCAACCCCTTGTGGCAGGGCACAAAGATCATGCATGCTGGCGCCACCCGGTTAACAAACAGCGCATCGTGGAAGGCTCCGGAAAGCATGCCCTTCCATTCAAGATCCAGCTGTCCAGCGGCTGCTATAATCACCTCCTGCAGGTTTTGGTTGAAAGTGCACGGCGGCATCTCGAAGGTCCGGGAAATGTCCACGTCACAATGCTGAAGGTCCGCTGTGTAGGTGATGGCTGAGATGACTTCCTTCTCGATCTCATCTAGCCGCTCGGGCTGAGGATGACGAATATCCACCGTGCACATCACTTCGTCCGGAATTGCATTCACCGATCCAGGTGAAGCCGAGATCCTTCCTACAGTGAATCGGGCATCCGGATCCGACGGCATTATATTATGATAGAGCTGTGCAAGGGCAGCTGTCAGTGCCCCCAGTGGATCTCGCCGATAGGCAAGTCCCGTGGTGCCTGCGTGTGCCGTCTGTCCTTTCACGGCAATATCGAGCCAGCGTGTGCCTTGGATGCCAGTCACGACACCTACAGGGATGCCCTCTGCCTCTAGCGAAGGCCCCTGCTCTATATGGACCTCTACGTAAGCGTAGATCGGGAACCCCAATGCTCGGACAGGAGCCTCAGGCAGGCTCTCAATCGTCGACTTCAGCTCGTTGGCGAATAAGGCGCCGTCACTCCCGGTCTTTTCGTACCATTCCCCGGGGATAGATCCACGCGAGAAGGCCATCGATCCCATGCAACCAGGAGCGAAGCGACATCCCTCTTCGTTGGTCCACGAAACCGCCATGATGGGACGCTCAGTCTCAACACTGGCATCCTCCAGGCTCTCAAGGACCTCAAAGGCCGACAAGGTGCCAAGGGCGCCATCGAAGCGGCCTCCCGTGGGCTGGCTGTCGAGGTGGCTGCCCATCATCAGCGGCGGTAGGTCGTCATAGCGGCCTCTCCGGCGAATAAAGAGGTTCGCGACCTGATCCTGAAAGACGTCGAAGCCTCTCGCCAACGCCAGCTTTGTCAGCAGCCGCCGCGCATGCCGATCCCCTTCAGTCAGCGCCTGCCGGTTGACGCCGCCCTTCGGCGTTGCACCGATGGCTGCGAACTGATCGAGCCGCGCTTCCAGCCGACTGCCGTTAATCTCCACCATGACCTACCCCGTCTTCGTATTCGACAGATAGGGAGCGTCGTGGAAAGCGATCTCTAGCTTCTGCACCTCGGCAAAGATCATGCTGAGACGGGAGCGCTCCGCCTCGCTCATCCCCTCCCCTGCCGCGTCCAGTTCCGCCTTCAGCCACAGCGCCTGCGCCGCAAATTCCTCCCCCGCATGCAAGTCGACCCACTCCTTTAGAAGAACATCGCTAATGTGATGTTGTGCGGCCTGTTGCGACCAGGTCCAGTACATCCATTCGGCTGCAAACATTGCGGCAATGGTGTCCAGATACCCGCCATCGTACGAAATCCAATACATGCCATCGCGGAAGGCTGCGACTTCGGGAATGGCCGTGTCGAATGCGAAGGGATCGATACCGCGTTCGGCAAAGGTCCGCTCAAAATAGGCGATCTGCTGGTTGGCGAGAGCATCCAGAACGCCAATCAGCCAGCGCTTCTGCGTAATTGTCTCAGACTTGGCTGCTGCGAAAGCGAAGATCGAGATCGCGGTATCGACGAAAGCACCCTCAAAAACGAGATAGCGTTCAAAGACCTCCTTCGAGAGGCGGTCAGCCTTGATGTCCGTAACGAAGCGATGATTGACCATCGCGTCGAGAACTGTCTCATTTTCGCGTAGTATCTGCTCCGAGAGCGTTTCAATCATATCAACGCTCCAGCGCAGGAAGAGCAGCCTCGACAAAGGCTTTGACGCGAACCGGCTCAACTGGGTTCCACCATACGCCGCCCTCCTTGAGCGACGATGCGACGATCACCCCGTTGGTGCGCTTCAAAATCTCAACAATGTTATCCTTGGTAACACCCGATCCCACTAGCAGCGGCAGGTGCGTGGCCGCGCCGATCGTATCTATCTCTTCCATGCTTGCGGAATTGCCGGTGCGTTGCCCAGTCGCGATCACAGCGTCGGCATCGAAGAAGGCCAAATCGCGGGTAAGCTCTTCGATCGTGCGATCGGCGGTAATGGCATGGGCGCCGTGTTTGACGTGGCTGTCGGCGAACACCTTGATATGCTCTGCACGCAGGAGCGAACGATACCGCATGGCTTCCGCTGCCCGCCCTTCCATGAAGCCTTCGTTGGCGACATACGCGTTGGCCCATTGATTCACCCTGATGAACTTCGCGCTACCGGCCATGGCGATAGCGAAGGCGGGTATGGGAGCGTTTGCTAAAACGTTGATGCCAATCGGCACGCCTGTATTGCGGGCGATGCGGTCGGTGATGACCGACATGAAGGCGGACGTTTCCGGGCCTATGTCCTCTGGCTTGGAGAACGGAATGTCACCGTGGTTCTCGACAATCAGTCCGTGCAAACCGCCTTGGATCAGAGCGTCGGCGTCACGCATTGCCGCGTCGTATATCGCATCCATCGAAGCTCCACGGTACCGTGGCGCGCCTGGAAAAGGCAGGCAATGGATCATCCCGATCAGCGCCTTGTCAGTCCCAAATATTTCCCTTATGGCGCTCGAATTGTTGTCAGATATCGTCTGCATCTCATCCCTTTCCTAAAGGCCAGCCATGCGTGCCCATGTCATCGGTAACGTCGCCATCGACGAAACCATCTCAGTGTCGTCCATGCCTGAAGCCGGAGCTTCGATCTTCGGTCGCGAGGAGACCCGGGACCTGGGCGGCAAGGGCGCAAATCAGGCCGTGGTTATGGCCCGCACAGGGCTCCCCACCGCGCTGATTGCAGCCGTGGGCGAGGACTTTCGCGCCCAGACCATTCGCGAGCAGCTGGCGCCCGAGCCGGTTGAGGCAAAGCTTACCGTGATCGACGGACGCTCCAGTGACTTCTCGATTATCTTCACCATGCCCGATGGCGAGAACGCCATCGTGACCACCACCGATTCCGCTGGCTCTCTGACGCCTGACGATGCCATCGCAGGATTGAGCCGTGCCGTGACCGGTGATCTCGTTGTCCTCCAGGGCAATCTCGCAGAAACCACGACCCGCGGTCTGCTTGCGGAAGCCAAACGCCGTGGCCTTGTCACGGCCTTCAATCCCTCGCCGCTTCGGCCCTACTTCTCGGACCTCTGGCCGCTCGTGGATATCGCTGTCCTTAACCGAGGAGAGGCTCAGAGTCTTACCCGCTCGTCGGACGCTGCAGCGGCTGAGCGCCTCCAACAGTCGGGCGTCCGCCACGTCGTCATTACCCTTGGGGGCGACGGCGCAATACTCGCCACTAGAGGCAATGGTATCGCCACCATACCGGCAGTCGCCACCCACGCCGTGGATACAACAGGGGCAGGAGATACTTTCATGGCAGTCGCGCTTGCGTCCGCGGCTTTGAGAGGCATTGAGCTCGATACGCGAGCCGTTGGTCATGCCGCCTGCGCCTCGGCGCTGACGGTTAGCCGGCGCGGCACCAGAGCGGCCTTCCCCACGGTCGAAGAACTGCAGGCAATCTTGGCGCGCTGATACCCGCAACCGATCCCTGCTCACCGAACCTCGCTGAGCCAGCCGAGGATGTTCCTCCACAGGCGACCATAGCCCTCCCACTCGCAGAATTCCGGCGAAAGCCAGTGCGGCCCGATATCAGAGGTCCAGGCAGCGCTGCGTCCACGACCGAAGCTTCCTGTTACGAGCAGCGGATGGCCACCCTGATCGTCCGGGAGGCGAGCAACGACCTCCACATCGCTACGCTCTCGCACCTCGACTTCATTTACGCCGAGAAGAAGCGGCCAATTTCCTGAGAGGCCTGCAACGGTTGGATGATCCGCTTTCGTGATAACCGCCGTCGCGCCTTCTGGGATCTCCACGCGATCATCATAGGGAAGGCACGTGACCGGCAGCGTGTCTTCCACTGCGGTCCGGCGCCAACGAGCCTTCCCGTCGATGCCTTGGAAGGAGAAGTAGCCGCCCACCATCAATAGACCGCCGCCCTTTTCGACCCAAGCCTTGATCAGCTTCAGTCGGTTAGGAACCGTTTTCGACTGCAACCAGACCGCAGGAGGCAGGAGGAGCGAGTTCGCGCCGATATCGGAGAGGATGAGAAGGTCGTAAGCGTCCAGCCCCTCCATGTCGTAAGGGAACTTCTCCACGGCATCATGCGCCGTCATATAGGTAAGCTCGAATTCGCTCCCTTGCAGGGCTTTCACCAATGGCTCTGCGCCGAGGTGAAAGGTCACGCTGCCGAACTGGTCAAACCCCTTGTAATGGGTGGCAGAGCTTACCCAGCTTTCGCCAACGAGGAGGACTTTCTTGGTCATCTTGGTTCCATTTCTGTAGTCAATGTCGGGTTCAGCCCTGGGCGCGGAATACGGACCGGGGATTATCCCGCATAAGGATTTGGAGTTGATCATCGGCCAAGCCGTGGCGCTTCAGGCGTGGCAGGAAGTGTTTTAGGATGTAGGCATAGCCGTTGCCGCCGTAACGCGTCAGCATCATCTTCAGGAAGACGTCGTGAGACAGGAGGATGCGGTCAAGGCAACCACGCTCGATCAGCTTAACGATAGCGCGGGCCGCCTCTTCATCGCTCGGGCACTGCACCTGCTGATCCGCATAGAAGAAATCCATGCCGATCATATCGTATTCGACAAAGGCTCCTCGGGAAGCGAGCTCGACCTGATAGCTGAGATCGTCGTGAGAGGGGTTCATGTGGCAGAGCACGGTGTGCCTGAGGTCAGCACCCTCCTCCTCCACAATGTTCAGCACGTTGTGGCCAAGGCGAAACCAACCCGGCAGATGGACCATCAGGGGCAGGCCAGTGCGAACTTGAGCGCGTGCCGCCGCTCGCAGAGATTTCTCTTCCTCGCCGGTAAATTCAGAAGAGACGCCTATCTCTCCGATCAAGCCTACCTTGATGTCGGTGCCGTCAACGCCTACCACCGCCTCGTGCACAATCTCGTCGGCGATCTGGTCGACGGTCATTGCCACCACCTTCGCCGGATGGGAGGAGCCGAGATAGTATCCCGCCCCCATCACTATATTGAGGCCAGTGGCATTGGAGACGCGCTTCAGTGCCACCGGATTCCGCCCGATCCCTTGGCAGGTTGGTTCTACGACCGTGTTACCGCCGCATCTGGCGAATTCCTTTAGCTCCGCGATGGCCAGCGGCTCGTCATCAAGCGTGATGTTGTGCTTGTTGACAAAGGGATCCTGACGCAATTCCCCAAGTATCTCGATGCAGACGAAACCCTCTGCCAGATACTGCCGCTCTGGCGTCTTCGGTGCGTGCCACCAGCAGCGGCAATCGTTGAGAATGTGTTCGTGCATCAAGGTCAGACCCAGATCGGAAACGGCGATCGGACCGGCCACGGTCATCACCTTGCCGGAGCGCACATGACCTTCAGAAAGCTCCTGGCTCACATTATCCTCGCACTTTCTTTCCGCCGAAGCGGAAGTTCGTGGTGAAGATCTTTGTGTTGAGCCAGATCGCAACCAAGATGATGGCGCCTGTCACGATCTGGGTGAAGAAAGGCGAGATGTGCATCAGGATCAACCCGTTGCCAATCACGGCGATGGTCAGCGTTCCTAACACTGTGCCCAGTATGCTGCCTCGCCCGCCCATTAGGGATGTGCCACCAAGCACAACGGCTGCAATGACCTGCAGCTCAAATCCGACAGCGGCGTTCGAGGAGCCGGAACCGAGGCGCGCGGCGATGAGCAGTCCGGCCAGCGCACTCGCGATACCCGAGATCATGTAGACAGAGGCCACAATCCACTTGGATGGCATCCCCACGCGTCGTGCGGCCTCAAGACTGGAACCGACAGCTACGACCTGCCGCCCATATTTTGTATAGGCGATGACGCCGTAACCGAGCAGAGCGACACCAAGGGCGATGAGCGCCGGCACAGGAATGCTGAGAAGCTCACCACGGCCTATGGCGAAGAAACCTGGAACATCCTTGATGGGGATCGAGTAGCCCTGCGTCAGGTAAAGCGCGAAGCCGCGCAAGATGGAAAGACCTGCCAGTGTCACGATGAAAGCAGGTATCCCCTGATAGGCGACGAACCATCCTTGGGCCATTCCGAGCAAAGCACCGAACGCGAGCATGCCGAGGACCACGACGGGCCAAGGATAGCCTAAGGCAAGGATCATTGCAGCTACAGCGTTCACCAGCGCCACCTGGGAACCGACAGAGAGGTCAATACCGCCGGTGATGATTACCAATGTCATCGCTACTGCCACGACGAGAATGGGAGCGGCCTGGCGGATGACGTTGAGGATGTTGCCAAGCGTCAGAAACGTGTCAGTCGTAACTGAAAAGAAGATTAGGCAGGCGACGAAGAACACGGCGATCGAAAGAACCTGAGCGTGTTCGGAGAGAAAATCCGCGATCGGCGACCCGGCTGCGCGTTCCGTATAGGCGGTCAATGCTTTTGCCCTCCGACGATAAGCTGCACGAGGTCTTGAAGGTCCGTGTTCCCAATGTCGCGCTCGGCGACCTTCGTCCCTTCGTACATGACCGCGATACGATCACATGCGCGGAAGAGATCCTGTAAACGATGGGTGATCAGAATGACGGACACCCCTCTCGCCTTCACCCGGTTGATCAGCGAGAGCACCGCCTCAACCTCGGCAACAGCAAGGGCAGAGGTCGGCTCATCCATGATGAGCACCTTCGGGTTGAAAGAGGCCGCACGCGCGATGGCAATCGCCTGCCGCTGTCCACCGGACAGCTTCTCCACCTTTGCACCGAGGCGCGGAATCCGTATTTCGAGAGCGTCCAGCATGGAACGGGCCTCGGCCACCATGCGTGGACGATCGAGGAATGGACCCTTTGTCAGTTCCCGGCCGAGAAAAAGATTACCCACTACGTCGATGTGGTCGCAAAGACTTAGGTCTTGAAAGACCATCTCGATATTGCGCTTGCGAGCGTCGGCAGGTCCGGTCAGCCGGACCTCCTGTCCATCGATAGCAATCGACCCGCCGTCAGGGATGTAGGTGCCTGAGATAATCTTGGTGAGTGTGGACTTTCCTGCGGCATTGTCTCCCACCAGGCCCAAACACTCGCCGGGATAGATATCGAGATCAACGCCCCGAAGCGCTTGATGAGAGCCGAAGTTCTTTTGGATATTCCGCAACGACACCCTGGGCTGACGATTGACGCCGTCTCCAGGTTGCCGGGGGATGTGCCCTCCCCCGGTTCCTGCGACAGCGGATTGATGCTGCCCTTCCGCCATCATTTGAACATGTCCCGATACGGCTCAACGTTGTCCCTCGTGACGATGGTGATCGGCACAGAGATCGTCTGCTCAACGCTGCCGCCCTCAGAAAGGGTCTGAAGGGCTTCGACAGCCGCTGCGCCCATGGCCGCAGGGTCCTGTTGGATGACTGCGGCAACGTAACCGGCATCAATGCCTGCAATTGCCTGAGCGGTAAGGTCCCACCCGAAGATCTTGACGTCGTCCTGCTTGCCCTGGCTCTCAACAGCCGCGATGGCCCCCATCAGGGCGGGTTCGCCGGTCGCGTAGACAGCCGTCATGTCTGGATTGCCCGTGATCAAGTTCTCTGCAGCGGCAAGGGCATTGTCCTGGATGTTCTGGCCATCCACGACACCCGCCGTCTCGACTCCTTCGGCACCCTGCACCGCCTTTTCAAAGCCTTCCTGGCGTACGTTCTGGATGAAGGAATTCAAGGCTCCGACGACACCGTATTTCACAGTGCCGTCCATGTTGCTATTCACGTAATCAAGGAAGAACTTGCCCATGTCAGCGCCGGCCGCGGCGTTGTCTACGCCGATCTGCGCCTTTTGCGGTCCCTCCGGCAAGATGGCGTCGATTGCCACTACAGGTATACCAGCGTCTGCTGCCTGCTGAACGGCTGGCATGATCCCGTTCACGTCAATGGCAACCACCGCAATACCATCAACCCCCTGTTGAATGTAGGTTTCGATGGCGCTGTTTTGCGCCGCAGGATCATTGTTGGCATTGAAGATCACCAGCTTCGCGCCGGCCTCCTCCGCGGCCTTTTGTGCACCTTCATTCATCTGGTTGAAGAACAGGGCCTGCTGATTGATCTGAACGAGCGCGAAGGTCTTCTGAGCGTCCTGCGCCTGGGCAGCGCCGAAGGACAGGCCTGCCATAGCGGTTGCCGCGAGAGCGACAGTGAAGGTTCTGCGTCTTAGAAGTGTCATGAGTTCATCCTCTGGTTGGCGTTGGTCCCGCTGCTGTTATTTTCTCGAAGGCGGAGCAACGGAATTCCGCACGACGATTTCGACGGGTAACAGCTCTTCAGAAAGGAGGTCTTCCGGCTGCTCCCAGTTGGTGTCGACGAGAAGCGCAAGTGCGCGCTGTCCTATGGCCCGGACGGGTTGACGGATGGCCGTCAACGAGGGGGCAAATAGATGAAGCGGGCCCACGTCGTCGAAGCCGATGATAGAGACTTCGCGTGGAATGGATGCTCCTTGCTCCCTGAGAACTTCGATCAGTCCGATCGCTATCTCATCGGAACTCGCAAAGATGGCAGTTGCAGGCATCCCTTCACTGAGGAATCGTCGCGCTGCTTTGCGTCCGAATTCGACGGTGTATTCGCCTTCGTATCGTAAGAGGCCATCCATGGGTATGGACGCTTCGCGCAGCGCACGCCTCAATCCGGAATAGCGGCGGCGGGTACTGATCATCTCCTGCGGGCCGCCGACGTACAACACTCTCCGATGGCCGTTCTGGACGAGGTGCTGACCTGCAAGGTAGCCCCCCTGCTCGTTGTCGCAGAAAAGCTTCGGGACCATCGCATCGGGTACATCTTCATCGACGACAACGACTTTGCCGGTCTGGTTGATGCGCGAGGCCAATTCACCATCGTCCGGGTGATTTGTGACGAAAACCAGCCCGTCGACATGGTTGCGAGCCAGCGCGCTAAGATATGCAATCTCTCGCCCCGGTCTGTTCAATGTCGCGTACAGGGAGAGGGCCAAGCCACGTTGATCAGCTTCTTCTTCAACAGCTGAGACAAGTGTAGCGAAGAAGGGGTTGGCTATGTCGGGGACTACGAGTCCGATCGTGTCCGAACGCCCGCGACTGAGGCTTCGCGCATGAGGATTGGGCTCGTATCTTAGTTCTTGGATCGCAGCTTGGATCCGCGACTTCGTCTCCAACGGCAACTCAATCGTGCCGTTAAGCAGTCGAGACACTGTTGTGACAGAGACGCCCGCTGCACTGGCAACATCCTTCAAGCTGGTCGCGCGCTTTTTCACTACGTGTTCCCCAGTTAGATTCCCCGGCTGTTTGGTGACAGCTTCTTCTACTTGGTAAACCGCTTTACTAAACCGCTTCACCCTGGACACAGAAGATGACGCTGTCAAGCGTGTCGTCGAGCTTCAAGTCCTAAATCGCGCGGCTGCCGGGCCAACTCGATTCTCTCTTCAGCGTGCACGTCGTCCAAACGGCCTGTTCAAATTATGGAAGATCGTCGAGCTTCCAGCCGCTTGCGAAGTCTACGCCGACCGACGAGCGCGGCTTTCTATTCGCCGACGCTGTCTTCGAAGTACTGGTATGGTTGACGGTAGGCTGCTGGAGTACGCCGGTTACGCCGCGCCTTGCAGCGATCCACAGCCGAACTCGCAATCAAGCGCCCGCTGACGCCGGAAGAGCTACTGGCGGTCCATCGCGAGATCGTCGTCCGCAACGACCTGAAGCAAGGCCTGATCCACCTACAGATTTCTCGCGGTACAGCCGATCGCGATTTTGCCTTTCGCAAGGACCCAACGCCGACACTCACGCTCTTTACCCAAGCAAAGCCGGTCTTCTACAACCCAAGGGTCACCACCGGAATCTCCGTGGCGCGGCTACCTGATCAGCGTTGGGCGCGCCACGACATCAAGACGTGCAACTGCTTTATCGCTCCATGCTAAGATGGAAGCCATGGCCAGGGGCTGCGATGATGCCTGGGGGGTTGAAGACCGCTACGTTACCGAAGCAAGCTCTGCCACCGCCCACATCATCACCAGCGATGGCAAGCGTGTGACGCGCGGCCTCTCCAACGCAATCCTGCATGGCATTACGCGAGTCGACGGAAAAGCGGTCGGCACCGGCAAACCTGGGCCGCTGACGCTCACGCTTCGTCAGCTATACATCGAAAAGAAGATCGCAGCGCGCTCTAGGTAACGCGCGCCCCCTTTGGCGGGCACGGACATTGACACAGTTCTTGCATATTTCTTGAGCAGTAGGGGTTACTCGACCCCGCAATCATAGTGGCGACATACCCTGCCGTGACACCGTTCTCCGCAACGGCAGCGCGTAACCTGCTCGGGCCGTCGTGACAGCAGCACTTCCGCTCTCAGCCGCGCCTCCAAGACTGCAAGGCCTCCGGAATGAAATTGCACGGGGTCATATCGTTATCCAGTTCAATGGATAGCATTTTACTATTCGATCAATGCGCTGGTTTGGCTATGTTTTGCTCCACATCAAGGAGCCATCACCATGACACCCCTACCTACCGTTTTCTTCCTGAACGGGCCAAATGCCAATCTCTATGGTCTCGACAAATCCGGGACCTACGGCTCCGAAAGCTTCGAGTCGATCGGCGACAGGTGCCACGCGCATGCTGCATCGATTGGCCTGCAACTGGAATTTCGCCAGTCTAACCACGAAGGGCAGATCGTCGACTGGATCCAAGAGGCCCGGCAGGCAGCCCAGGGATTGGTCATCAACGCCGCTGGGCTGACCTACAGCTCCATCCCGATCCTCGATGCGCTGCTTGCCTACGACGGCCCGATCATCGAGGCGCATATGAGCAATATCTGGAAGCGCGAGCCCTTCCGTCACCACTCTTTCGTCTCGAAGGCTGCCACCGGCGTCATCGCCGGCCTTGGCGCGCTCGGTTACGAGCTTGCGCTGACGGCCGTGGCCACGCTGATCCGCGAAGGGAGCTCCAAATGACGGGCTCGTACATGGTGTTCTACAGCGCGTTCGATGATTTTCAGGCTTGGCGCGAGGCGCTGGAATCGGAAGGAGTTGAGCTTTGCCGCAGCGAGGATATCGCCGATGCCGACAACGTGCGTTCGGCACTCGTTTGGAAGCCGCCGCAAGGCTTCTTTCAAGGGTTCCGCAACCTGCAACTCGTCGTCAACCTAGGCGCTGGCGTAGACGCATTGGTTGGACGCAACGACCTGCCGGACGTTCCCATCACCCGGCTCTCCGATCCACGCATGGCTCGAATGATGGCGGGTTTCGTTCTGTTTGCCGTCACGCGCTATGCCCGCGACATTCCGCAGTTCGAAAAAGCCCAGCGCGAACGGCGTTGGCATTATATTCACCCAAAGGACCCAGCCGACATTACCGTTGGCGTGCTGGGGCTCGGGGAGCTTGGCCTGGAATCTGCGCGAGAGGTCGCGCGCCAGGGCTATAGGGTGCTCGGCTGGTCGCGAACCCAAAAATCTGTCGAAGGCATCTCCTGCTCCAGCGGGCCCGATGCGCTCGTCTCGGTCCTGTCTCAATCCGACATCGTCGTCTGCATGCTGCCTAGGACCCCCGAGACGGACGGTCTTCTCGATGCCGCCATGTTCCGTTCGATGAAGCAGGGCGCCTTCTTCATCAACGTGTCGCGCGGCAGTATCGTGGACGAGCCCGCATTGATCGCCGCACTTCAGTCCGGCTGGCTTGGCGGCGCGACCCTCGACGTCTTTGCCAAGGAGCCCCTCTCCCCCGACAGTCCGCTCTGGACGATGGAGAATGTCCTCATCACGCCGCACCTGGCCTCGATCGCGCTGCCGTCCTCGGCTGCAATGCAGATCGGCGAAAATGTCAGGAGGATTGCGCGCAACGAGGCGGTGCTCAGCCGGATTGATCCAAAGCGCGGGTATTGACGCTTCAGCCGGAGGCAAAGACCCCACCCTTGGCGAAAGCCTCGCGCATATAGTCCGCGAAGGCCTGAACTGCCGGCCTCAACCCATGACGGGTGAGACGCAGGAAGGTGACGGTGGCAGGCGAGAGCGGCTCCGAGATCGGCAAAATGGCAATCCTGCTGCCGTCGTAGCCAATGGTCGTGCGGGGTAGGACGTTGTGGAGCGAATAGCCCTGCCCGTGGCCGACAAGGCCGCGGATCAGTTCCGAAGAGCGCGTCCTGAAGGCGACCTGCGGCTCCAGCCCGCACGCGGCAAACAAAGAGAAGAAATAGTCGCGCGAGTGCGGCAGGTCGAGAAGGATGAAGGGCTCGCTGGCCAGTTCCGCGAGGCTGACCTCGTCGCGTCCGGCAAGCGGGTGTTCCGCGGAGACCAGGGCGTAAGGGGGAAGGTCCGCCAGCTTCTCCCCGGTGATCTCGTCGGGAACGGCGAAGTGATAGGACAGCGCCAGTTCCGTGCGCCCGGAGATCAGGTGGCCGATCATCTCCTGCTGATCGCCTTCCTCAAGCTTGACCGAGATCCCGGGATAGCGCTGCGCAAAGCCGGACAGGAGCGCCGGCATGAACCGGATGGCCAGGGTTGGGAAACTGCCCACGACGATCTCGCCCCGCAAGGAATCCCCAAGCGCCTGCGCACTGTTGGCAAAGTCACGCGCGTGGTTCAGCAGCAGCCGCGCGTCATTGACGTAGCGTTGTCCGGCTGCCGAGAGGGTGACGCCGCGTGCATGATGGCGAACGAAGATCTGGATGCCGAGCTGCGCCTCCACCTGCGCAAGCGCCGTGGATATGGACGGCTGCGAAACGTTCAGCCTGCGGGCCGCCTCCGTCACGCTCCCACAGTCGGCTGTCTCGACGACGTAGCGAAGAACACGAAGCGACAGGTTCATAGCTATAGCCTATCCAATACAGAAGATAATAATATTTTGGAAATGCTATGGCATGCCTCAACATCCGTCCAGCCCATTTTTCAAGCATTATAGTCATTCAGATTGGCTGCGGCGATAAAATAGGCATATATTCTAACAAACAGAGATCCACAGCCCGACCGGCGGGATTGGTCCCAAATCCCGACACCGCCTCCTGAGGCGAAGCAAAGTTAAAGCCGGCATCGGCCGTGGGAGGAGCGGTGGGCGCGGACAACGCGGTCAAAATTTGACCTTCAACAAGAAAGGCAGGGAACAGCATGTATCGCACAACCGTACTGATGGCCGGAGTCGTTTCGGCCCTGACACTCTTCTCGCAAGCCAGTGTCGCCAATGCCCAGGAAAAGCTGGTCGTCAGCACCTGGGGCGGCAGCTTCCGCGATCTGATCGATGAGGCAATCGGCCAGAAATTCACCGAGGAAACCGGCGTCGAGGTCGAATATTTAACCGGCGGCACGATGGACCGCCTTAACCAGGCCAAGCTCGCCGGCGGCGCGCCGGAAAGCGACGTTACCTTCACCACCGCCCATGTCGGCTGGCTCTATGCCAATGACGGCCTGTTCGAAACGCTCGATCTGAGCAAGGTGCCGAACGCCTCGCATCTGGTGGAGCAGGCAAAGATCAGCCCCCATCACATCGGTGCCTGGGCCTACGTCTACACGATCGGCTACCTGCCCGACCAACTGCCCGAGGGGGTCAACTTCGACAGCTGGGAAGGGCTTTGGAACCCCGCGCTCAAGGGCATGATCGCCTCGCCGGACTTCGATCCCAGCCATGTGATCGCGGTAGCCGCAACGCTTGAAGGCAGCGATGCTGCGGGATGGGAGAAAGGCCAGGAAAAGCTGGCTGCCCTGAAGCCGAACTACAAAGCTTTTTACACCAACGACGCCAACAGCCAGCAGCTTTTCGCAACCGGTGAAACGCCGGTGCAGGTCATCTTGTCGATGAACGCCTATTACATGCGCGATCAGGGTGTGCCGGTGGAAATCGTCATCCCCAAGGAAGGTGGAGTGCTCGGCATCGATACGATGGCGATCATGAAGGGTACGGCCAAAAGCGACCTTGCCTACCAGTTCATGAACATCGCGCTCGATCCCGGAGTGCAGGCGAAGATTGCTGAGCTCAAGAAGGGCAGCCCGGTGATCGACAATGCCACGTTGAGCGCCGAGACCGCCGCCCTGCCCGGTATCTTTACCACCGCCGACCAATGGGCCAGCCAGACGCTGATCATCGACCACAAGCTGCGCGCGGAAAAGACCGCCGAATGGCGCAAGTGGTTCGCAGAAAACATGATCGGCCAGTAACGCATCGCGATGAGGTGTCGCCCGCCGCTTCAAACCGGCGGGCGATCCTGCGAGCGAAGGATATTACATGACGCAACGTCCATTTCTCGGCTGGCTCGTTTCGCCTGCCGTTCTCCTGGCGCTCGGGCTGGCCGCCGCCATGGCAGCGATCCTACAGTATAGCGTGCGCGCCTATGTGCCGGGTTCGCTCGATGTCGGTGGCCTGACATTTGAGAACTTCACGACACTGCTACGCCCCTTCTATCTCTGGGCCTTCTGGAACACGATCCTTCTGTGCCTGATGACGGCCACCTTCACATTGATCCTCGCCTATCCTGTCGCCTACGCGCTGGTGCGTGTGAACAACAAGGCGCTGAAGTCATTCATCCTCATTGCCTCGATCACACCGCTCTTCCTCGGCGAGGTGGTGCGGACCTATTCCTGGATGATCGTGCTCGGCAACAACGGCTTTATCAACAGCGTCCTGATGTCGCTTGGGATCATCGATAGCCCCCTGCAGATGATGTTCACCACGTCGGGGGTCGTCGCCGCCCTGGTGCATGTGACGATGCCGATCATGGTCATCATGCTGACGGCCGGCCTGTCCCATATCGATCGCAACTACGAAAAGGCGGCTGAAAGCCTCGGTGCCGGACCGATCCGTTGCTTCATGACGGTCACCCTGCCGCTATCCATGCCGGGCGTCGTGGCTGGTTTCTCGACAGCTTTTGCCTGGACTTTCAGCGCGTTTGCGACACCGCAGCTGATCGGCGGCGGCAAGGTCAACACCGTCTCGACGCTGGTCTATCAGTTGGGCTTCGCGTCCTTCAACTTTCCGTTTGCCGCAAGCCTCTCCTTTGCCGGGCTCGTCATGACCTTTGCCGTGCTGGCCCTTATGAAGCGGGCAATGCGCCCCATCGAACGCCTGGGAGAACAATGAGATGTCGTCGTTTCCTATGCGAAAACATCCGCTCAAGCTCGTCGGGATCCTGCTGGTAACAGTCATTCTCGGCTTCGTCATGCTGCCGGCGGTCGTCGTCACCATTACGGCCTTCAACGACAAGGCGATCCTGGCGTTTCCACCGCAATCCTATTCCCTGCGCTGGTTTGCGCGCTCGCTCGCGTATGACGATTTCCGCAAGGGGTTTTGGAACGGCCTCATCGTCACGGCCTGGGCCTCTACGCTTGCATTGGCCATCGGCACCGGTTTCGCGCTTGCCCTCCATCGCTATAGCTTCTCGCTCAAATCGACGCTGGAAGGCCTGCTTTTGTCGCCGCTGGTGATCCCGCATTTCACCATCGGGCTTGGACTGCTGATCCTCTCGGCGCAATTGACGGTCGGCCGCGGCTTTCCGCTCGTGATCCTCGCCCATGTCATCCTCGTCTTGCCGTTCGTGCTGCGCAGTGTCTTCATCTCGCTGCAGAACCTCGATGGACGGCTCGAAATGGCCGCCAGCAGTCTCGGCGCCTCCCCTGGGCGCGTTCTCTTCACCGTAACCCTGCCGCTGCTGGTCCCGGGGCTCGTCAGCGGCTGGCTGTTTGCCGCGATCCTGTCCTTCAACGAGTTTACCGCCACCCTGTTCGTCTCCAACCAGGCGGCCCAGACCCTGCCAGTCGCCATGTACAACTACGTCCGCGAGTATGCCGACCCGACGCTTGCCGCCCTCTCGGTCATCTACATCGTCGTGACGGCCCTGCTCTTGACCCTTGCAAATCTGTTCTTTGGCCTTGGAAAGATCCTCAATGTTGACGCTCACTGATACCGGCCTTGTGGAGCCGGCCTCCCAATCGCTCTCCACGGCCAGGCCTGCCGTTCAGCTCGACGGCGTCACCAAGCGGTTCGGCAATGCGACTGCCTTGCACGAGGCCTGGCTGAAAATCGTGCCGGGCGAATTCATGACCCTGCTCGGCCCGTCCGGCTGTGGAAAGACCACTCTCCTCAACCTGATTGCCGGCTTCCTGGACGCCGATGGCGGCGAGATCTTCATCGACGGCACCTTGGTGACGGAAACGCCAGCCCATCAGCGGGAGATCGGCATCGTCTTCCAGAACTATGCCCTGTTCCCGCATATGACGGTCGCCAATAACATCGCCTATGGCCTGAAGACGCGCGGCATCGAGGCAGGCGAGATCAGGAGACGCGTGGAGGAGGCACTAGCCCTGGTCAAGCTTACCGGCTTTGACGATCGCAAGCCGCGCCAGCTCTCAGGCGGACAGCAGCAGCGGGTGGCGCTGGCACGCGCGCTGGTGATCCGCCCAAAGGTCCTGCTGCTCGACGAACCCTTTTCGGCGCTCGACAAGAACCTGCGCGCCTCGATGCAACTCGAGTTGAAGGAAATCCAGCAACGCCTTGGCGTCACGACCATTTTTGTAACCCACGACCAGGCGGAAGCGCTCTCGATGTCAGAGCGGATTGCCGTCATGTCTGCCGGGCGCATTCACCAAATTGCCGGGCCGCAGGACGTTTACCGGCGACCGCAGGACCGTTTCGTAGCCTCTTTCATAGGCGACGCAAGCGTCCTGTCGGGAAGACTCGTGGCAGTGACTGAAACGGCCGCTCAGGTCGCGGTCGGACCATTGACCGTTGAGGTGCCGGGCGCCCCCCTCGCCGGACTTGCCGCTGGTGCGGATGTCGACCTGTTCGTCAGACCTGAACACCTCGTGCTGGTCGATCAGGATGCGACGGGACCTGCCTTGAATGGCATTGTCAAAAACCAGGTTTTCCAGGGCGGTCATGTGGATCTTTATCTCGAACTGGCAGATCACGCCGCCGAGCCGGTTCTTCTTCGCTCCTCTGGCGCCCATTCGTCGTCGAAGTTCAGGTCCGGAGACATCGTTCATGTCCGCCCGGCTTCCATGGACCTGATCGCATTTCCGAAGCAGGACGGCTGATGGCGTAGATCTGGCGTCGGGGCGCCCAAGCGCTCGGACGCCAAAGGCCGTTTTCTCGCAAACATCTCCCCAAATGATTGGTGGTTTTGCCCGGCAAAGCCCGTCGCGTCGTCAACGCGTCGTTCCACCCGCTCGATGGTGTGGCACTCGTGGAATGACACCTGCCCATTTATAACGTACCCCGCCGGCCTTTTTCGGTCTGCGCGACCGCTTACGCGCGGGTGCCTCCGCGCGCACCCGTGCGCGTTGCCAAATGGAGCCCCAGCCAATGGCCTCACCGCGCCCCGAAACGGGATCTCAAAGCCCCCTAGATCAGCCAATCCGTTTTTCTCGGATGGACCTCGTGAAATAGCCTGAGACTGTCCAGGCGAGAGCGGCAAACTATTGAACAGGGCATTCGGGATAGCCAAAGACTATGTGATGAATTGACGTGCAATATAGGTCCCAATCTTTCAACAATTGAACAAAAGATTACCACTCAAATGTGCGACATTGCCTCTTTAACGATCAGGCAACCTCTTGTGTAATTTGATTATTATCAGGAACATTGATCATCAACGTTCAACGAGGGTGATCAGATGTTTGTGATGAAAAAGATAGGTTTTGCGTTCGGCGTTCTCGCCAGCGTGGTTTCCGCAGATCTTGCGGCAGCTCAGACCAAGATGCGCCTGGCGGTGGAAACCACCAGCGGCGATCCCACGAATGTCATGCTGGTCGCCTTCCGGGACGAGCTCGCGAAGACGGCAGGTGATGCCTTCTCCATCGAGTTTTCCGACGGCGGTTCGCTTGGAGACGAGAACGCACTTGCGGAACTGATCCGCGCCGGCGTGGTGGAAGTCATTCCGCTGGGATCGGACGGCGTGGCCGCGCTCGACCCGAAATTCTCGATCTTCGACACGCCCTTCCTCTTCTCCGGCAAGGAGCAGGCCCGTGCCGCGCTTGACGGCGAGCTGGGACAGATCATGGCGTCGTCCCTCAAGGAGAACGCCAATCTCGAGGTTCTGGCGTTCGGTGAGCTCGGCGTGCGCGTCATCAGCAACTCCAAGCGCGCGATCAACACACCGGCAGACCTGAGCGGCCTCAAGATCCGCACACCGAACAGCCCGACGCGCATCATGGCCTTCCAGACGCTTGGTGCCGCGCCAACGACGCTGGCTCTCGGCGAAGTCTATATGGGCTTGAAGCAGGGTGTGATCGACGGGCAGGAAAACCCACTGTCGGTGATCAAGGAGTTCTCCCTGTTCGAGACGCAGCCGCACATTTCCCTGACCAACCACATCTACACGCCGATCACGCTGGTCATGAATGGCACCGCCTTCGACGCCCTTTCCGACGAGCTCAAGGCCAAGGTCAAGGCCGCCGCCATGGTCGGTGTCGAAAAGACCCGCACGCTTTCGGACGAAAGTGACGCAGGCCTCGTTGCCGAGTTCCAACAGGCGGGGGTGACGGTCACCAAGCCGGATATTGCCGCCTTCCAGACCGCCGCGGTCCCGGTGCGTACGAAGATCGCGGAAGTGGTGACGCCTGAGTTCATGAGCAAGGTCGAGGAGACGCTGCGTTGACCATCGTAACCTCTCAGGCTCCGGCGAAAGCTGGAGCCTACCCTCGCTTCCGCTACGACGGCTCAGGAAACCTTGCGCGCATCGGCCTCATCTACATCGCGTCCAGCGTGGTGATGGAGGAGGAGATGTGGGCGATGTCGGCCCACGGCGTATCGACCCATACGGCCCGGATCAAGCTGCCGAAAGTGACGGTACAGGGCATCGAAGAAATGATGGGCGCGCCGGAACTCGAAACGGCCGCCCGCATGGCTGGCGCGGCCCCGATCGATGTCCTGCTGTTTGGTGGGACAAGTGCATCCTTTCTGCATGGCGCGGCCTACGACAAGGCCCTCATCGAAAAGATCAGGCAATGGGTGCCAGGTCCCAAGGTGACCACGGCCTCGACAGCGACGCTGGCAGCGCTGGCGAAAGTGAAGGCCGGGAAAGTGGCGCTTGCCACACCATACCTGCCGGAAATCCATGAACGGGCCATTCGCTTCCTTGAAGAGAACGGTCATCCCGTCGTCAAGAGCGGCTATCTTGGCATCTCCGACGACCATGCGCTGGCGGAAGTCTCGCTGGAAGAGGTCTACGACCATGTGCTGTCGGTCGATCATCCTGAAGCCAGCGCGATATTCGTCTCCTGCACCAACTTCCGGACCGTTGGCGCGATCGAAGCCCTGGAAGAGCGTCTTGGAAAGCCGGTCATTTCCGCCAATCAGGCGTCGTTCTGGCACTGCCTAGCGCTTGCTGGCGTTGCCGGCGCCCGCCCCGGCTATGGCTGCCTCTTTGAAGGCAACGTCCACGAAGGAAGCGAGTGATGACGAAAGCCGTGGCTCCGACCCCAAGCGAGATCCTCAGTGACGACGTCACCCGCCGCTCGAAGCTGCGCGGTGGGCTGCAGTGGCTTGTCGAAACCTCAGCCATCGTCCTGCTCGTCTTTCTCGTCGCTCTCGTGCTGGCCAATTCGCTCGGGCGTTATCTGTTCGCGGCGCCCCTGCCGTGGACGGAGGAAGTCGTGACCGCCTTGCTGATGTGGCTCGGTGCGCTGGGCATCACCATTGGCGCGCTCAACAACGAGCTCATCAGCTGTTCGATCTGGACGCGACGCCTTACCGGTGTCTCCCAGCATGGCCTTGCGACCTTACAGGCCGTGTTCTCCATCGCGGTGATGGCGGTCGTCGGCGTCCTTGCCTGGCGCTACCTTGGAACCTTCGGATCCGACCGGACGCCGATCCTTGGCATATCGAAGGCGGTCGCCATCTCCGGCATTTTTGCCACCTGCGTCGGACTGGGCGTCGCCTTCCTCCTTAACATCGTCGAAGGAAGGAAAGAATAATGCTGGGTCTGGCGGCCATCACCCTCTTCGTCCTTTGCGCCTTCGTCCTGATCGGACTGCCGATCGTTGTCTCGCTTGCTGCATCGGTACTGTTCTTTCTGGCCTTCAGCGGCGGCTGGGAACTGGCGCTGCCGCAGCAGACGCTCAGCGGTGTCGGCGATTATATTCTCATCACCCTTCCGCTCTTCATCCTCGCCGGCGGCATCATGAACGCCACGGGGATTGCCGATAAGCTCTTCGACTTCGGTGTCGCTCTGGTGGGTTGGCTGCGCGGTGGTCTTGCCCATGTCGATGTCGTGGCCAGCGTCATGTTCGGAGGCATGATCGGAACCTCGGTTGCCGACCTCGCCGGCAGCGGATCGGTGACGATTCCCAAGCTCAAGGCGCACGGCTATCCTGGGCCGTTCGCAGCGGCGGTCACGGCGACCTCGTCGGGGATCGGCGTCCTCATTCCGCCCAGCTCGCCGATGATCCTCTACTCCGCCGTCACCGGAACCTCGCTTGGAGCGCTGTTCCTGGCTGGCGTCGTTCCAGGGCTTTTGATGGCCTCCGCGATGATGATCACGATTTCCATCCTTGCCCGCCGCAATGGATGGAAAGCCATCGGCACGTTTCAGTGGGACGAGGTCCTTCGCACAGGCAAGCACGCGATACTGCCGCTCGGCATGCCGGGCCTGATCCTGTTCGGCCTGATGTTCGGGATATTCACGGCGACTGAGGCAGGTGCTTTTGCAGTCGCATACGCGCTGGTTCTGGCCTCTGTCGTCTACCGTACGCTGACGCTCACCAACCTGCGCCGCGCGCTTGTCGATTCCTGTATCCTCACGGGAGAAGTCTTGATGGTCGTCGGCTTTTCGACGGCGCTGGGTTGGGCCTTGTCGCAGGCAGGCGTTCCCGCAGCGCTTGCCAGCGGGCTGGAAACCGTTTTCCCCTTCGAGAACACCACCTTGAAGATCTTCGCGCTTCTCGCCATCGCGCTGGTGGCCGGCATGGTGCTGGATCCGCTGATACCAATGATCATGCCCGTGCTTCTCCCGTCGCTGATGGTTCTGGATGTCGATCTGGTCCACTTCGGCGTGCTGATCGTCACGACTGTGGTCATTGGGCAGGTGACCCCACCCGTGGCGATTGCACTTCTCGTGGCGGCAAAGATCGGCAATGAGGACGTCGTGCAGGTGACGAAGGCAAACATGCCCTTCCTCATCGCGCTGTTTCTGTTCCTGATCCTGTTGACACTCTTCCCCGTCCTGTCGACGGCTCTTCCGAACCTCCTGAATTGATCAAGAGGTATGAGGAAGCCATCGCAGGCCGTTGGAAGGCCGTGGCCTGCACGCTCGCCGGCCGGTTACCCACGTCCAAAACGCAAGCCCCAGCCGGGAGTTGCCGCCGGGCCAGCACCACAGTCCCACAAACGCGCTCAGTCGGCCGCAGAGGTTTTCCTGAGCTTCTGACAAGGAAGATACTTCTTTCCACCTCGCCCGGTCCCGCGCAGTTTTCCGCCGAAGATATCGTCGATCAGCCAGTCCGGCTCACGTGAGGCGGAGCCCATGTCTGAGCGCGTTGCCAAAATCTAGGAAGTTGAAATGACAATCGAAGAAATCGACACGCTCGTCGTTGGCGCCGGCCAGTCCGGAATTGCGATGAGCGAGCATTTGAAGGAATGCGGTGTCCCCCACATCGTTCTGGAACGAAACCGGGTGGCCGAACAGTGGCGGTCCGGGCGCTGGGATTCCCTCGTTGCCAATGGTCCGGCATGGCACGATCGCTTCCCCAATCTCGAGTTTGACGACATCTCCCCCGACACCTTTCCGCCCAAGGAAAGAATGGCGCGCTACTTCGAAGACTACGCCAAGATGATCGACGCCCCGATCCGCACGGGCGTGGAGGTCAAGCGCGTCCAGCGCAACGAGGGACGCCCGGGCTTTCTGGTCACGACCTCGCAGGGCCTGATCGAAGCACAGCGTGTGGTGGCGGCAACCGGCCCGTTTCAGGTGCCACAGTATCCCAAGATCGTCCCGGCCGAAGCCGGCGTCGCACAGATCCACTCATCCGCCTACAAGAACCCCGCACAGCTGGCAGAGGGCGCCGTCCTCATCGTCGGCGGCGGAGCCTCAGGTTCGCAGATCGCCGAGGAACTGCAGCGGGCTGGCCGCAGGGTCTATCTGTCCATTGGTGAGCACTACCGCCCGCCCCGCTCCTACCGCCAGCGCGACTATGTCTGGTGGCTCGGCGTTCTTGGCAAGTGGGACGAGATTAAGACGACCGCCAAGAAGAAACACGTTGCCTTCGCCGTCAGCGGCTATGACGGCGGCAAGACGATCGACTTTCGTCGCCTGGCCGGCATGGGTGTTACAGTTCTCGGCACGACCAGCAGCTATGACGACGGTGTGATCCATGTTGCCGATGACCTCGCCGTCAACATCGCCGAGGGGGACCGAGCCTATCTGGACGTGCTGCGCGAGGCCGACGCCTACGTCGAGCGCAATGGCATCGAGCTGCCGCCTGAGCCGGACGCCTGGGACATCTTGCCGAACCCGGACTGTATCGCCGATCCGATCCTGACGCTGAACCTGGCCGAGGCCGGGATCACGTCGATCGTCTGGGCAACCGGCTTTAAATTCGACTTCAGCTGGCTGGATGTCGATGCTTTCCATGAGGATGGCACACCCTTCCACAAGCGCGGAATCTCGGCCGAAAGGGGCATCTATTTCCTCGGCCTTCCCGAACTGACCAACCGGGCATCATCCTTCATCTACGGTTGCTGGTACGACGCAAAATACATCGCCACCCATATCGTGGTGCAGCGCAACTACGTCGCCTACCAGAAGAAATAGCCTGTTCCCCTTGAACGTGGGGCAGCCAAACCGCGCAGCCCGACGCCTTAATGCCCACTGACTTCGGAAGTACCGCCTATGACCGCCGTATCCACTTCGATCCCCGCTACCATGACTGCCGTCATCGCCGAAACGGCAGGGGGGCCCGACGTCCTAAAGTCGGTCCAACGCGATGTTCCACACCCCGGCCCTGGCGAAGTGCTGATTGCGGTTGCCGCCGCCGGCCTGAACCGGCCCGACATCATGCAGCGATCCGGGGCTCTGCCGGCACCGGCAGGTCTTTCGGACATCCTCGGCCTGGAAGTGGCAGGACGTGTCGTGGCGTGTGGCGAAGCCGTCGACCCCGGTCTGATCGGGACGGAGGTCATGGCGCTCGTCAAGGCGGGTGGCTATGCGACCCATGCCTGCGCGCGCGCCGATCATTGCTTGCCGATCCCTGAAGGACTGTCCCTGATCGAGGCTGCAGCCCTTCCGGAAGGGCTCTTCACCATCTGGCACAATCTCTTCGACCGCGGTGCACTTCGCCCGGGCGAAACGCTTCTGATCGAGGGCGGCGCGTCGGGAATAGGCACATTGGCGGTACAGCTCGCACAGGTTTTCGGAGCCAGCGTCATCGCGACCGCGGGCGGCCCTGAGAAATGCGCGCGTCTTGCGGCAATGGGTGTTTGCGCCATCGACTACCGCGATGCCGGCCAGAACGCACGCATCCTTTCACTGACCGAGGATCGAGGAATCGATGTCGTCCTCGACATCCTCGGCGGAGATGCCGTCAATCGCCACCTCGCGGTCATGGCGCCGGGCGGGCGTCATGTCGGCCTGTCCTTCATGACGGGAGCGATCGCGAGCATCGAGCTGGCACTGGTGATGCGCAAGGGGCTCTGGTTGACGTCCTCGACGCTGCGACCAAAATCGGATGCGGAGAAAGCCGATATTGCCCGCGATATCGCCCAGCATCTGTTGCCGCACCTCGGTGGAACGGGTGTGCGTCCCGTGGTCTCCTGCGTCTTGCCACTGAGCCAGGTCGCCGACGCGCATCGCCTGCTCGAGGGTGGTGCGAATTTTGGCAAGATCGTTTTGCAGATGCCGGAGGCAGCATGACAAATTCGTCCATATCCCTGTACTGGGGCTCGGCCTCGCCTTTTGTCCGCAAGGTCATGGTTTGCGCCCACGAGCTCGGTCTTGCCGATCGCATCGAGATCCGCGACAGTGCAGCAAACCCTGTGGACCGCGATAGCCGCATTCAGGCCTTCAATCCCCTGGCGAAGGTTCCTGCCGCAAAGACATCGGACGGGGCGACGCTTTATGACAGCCGGGTGATCTGCGAATACCTGGACACCCTGGCGGCGGAAGAAAGCGGAGCCGCTGCGCTGCGCTTGTTTCCGTTGACCGGCCGTGATCGCTGGTCAGCGCTGCGCCGCCAGGCGCTGGCCGACGGCCTGCTGGATGCGGCACTGCTGGTGCGCTACGAAACCCTGCTGCGGCCGGAACCATTGCGGTGGTCACAGTGGATCGACAAACAGGGCGAGAAGGTCGGGGACGCGCTCGATGCGATGCTTGAGGATGTTCCCGAACCGGACGCCGTCAATATCGGCAGTATTTCCTATGCCTGCGCACTTGGATGGCTCGATTTCCGCTTTCCCGAGCTCGATTGGCGCAGGGAGCGGCAGCCGCTTGCCGAGTGGCATGCCGCTTATGACAATCGCCCCGCCATGACCGCAACGCGACCAAGCGCATGACCGCTTAACCTTCGCCCTACCCGCTGTCGGGCGATCATCAACAGGACCTGGAAGCCGCACAGATTGCGGTTCCGGCAAACTGCAAAAGGCATCTCACCCAATGGCACATATCCGTCACCGCAAGTTCAACACCCGCGACACCTACCCCGAGCAGAAGCTCGACAACGATCTGGCGCAGGCGGTGGTGGCCCGCGGGACCACGATCTTCCTGCGCGGCCAGTGCCCGCAGGATCTGGATACCGCAAAGAACCTTGAGAGCCATGACCCGGTCGAGCAAACCCATAAGGTGATGCAGAACATCCGGCAGCTGGTGGAGGAATGCGGTGGCAAGATCGAGCATGTCACCAAGCTCGTGGTCTATCTGACCGACGTGCGTCACCGCGAAGCCGTCTATCGCACCATGGGCGACTACATCCGCGGCGTCCATCCCGTCTGCACCGGCCTGGTCGTGGTGGCACTCGCACGGCCCGAGTGGCTGGTGGAAATCGACGCCACGGCCGTCATTCCGGACTGACCACGGCGTCCCAACCAAACCTTCATCGAGGATCACCATGACCTTTTCAATCGTTGGCCACTGCCCCGAAACCGGGATGTTCGGTCTCGCCATCTCCTCATCCTCTCCTGCCGTGGCGGCGCGCTGCGCCTTTGCACGCGCGGGCGTCGGTGCCGTTTCCACCCAGAATGTCACCGATCCGCGGCTTGGACCCCGCACGCTGAATCTGATGGAGCAAGGCGCGACACCCGGCGAGGCATTGGCGATCCTGGAGCGGACGGGCGAGCACATGGCATGGCGTCAGGTACTGGCGGTTGGACGCAGCGGTGAAAGCGCGATCTATTCCGGCACGCATGTCCTCGGTCTGTGGAGTGAGGCGCAGGACGTCGATGTGGCTGCGGCCGGCAATCTTCTGGCCGATACCGGCGTGCCGGAGGCAATGGTCACTACCTTTCGCAAGACCTCGGGCAAGCTTGGCCATCGGTTGATGGAGGCGCTCGTGGCGGGCCTTGCCGCAGGCGGCGAGGCCGGCCCCGTGCATTCATCTGGTCTTTTGCTGGTGGACCAGCAAAGCTGGCCTTTGGCCGAACTGCGCATCGACTGGACCACGCAATGCCCCATCGCCGCCCTCGCGGAGGCATGGACGGTGTTCGAGCCGCAGATGGACGCCTATGTGACCCGCGCGCTCGACCCGCGCAGCGCGCCCTCCTACGGCGTACCCGGCGACGAGTGACGGCCTCTGAAGAGCCCCACAGCGAGAGGACATGGAAAAGAGATGCCGCTCCGATTTACGCTTCGACAGCTGGAGTATTTCATTGCCGTCGGCGAAGCGGGCAGCATCGCCACGGCCGCTGACAGGAAGAATGTCTCCGCGCCTTCGATGTCCTCCGCCATCGCCCAACTTGAGTCGGGGTTCGGGGTCCAGCTGTTTACCCGCCGCCACGCCCAGGGCTCCGTGCTGACACCGACGGGCGAGCGCTTCATGGAAACGGCGCGTGCGGTTCTGGAAGAAGCCGCCCGACTGAACGAACTGGCGAAAGTCTTCACCGGAACGGTTCGCGGATCGTTGCGCGTCGGCTGCCTGCGGACCTTCGTCCAGATCATCATTCCGCAGCTGCGACGCAGCTTCGAAGACAAATATGCGGATGTCGACTTCTCGCAACAGGAGCTTGACCAGGCGCAGATCTTCGATGCGCTGGGGCAAGGTCGCATAGACGTCGCCCTGACGTATGATCTTGCCCTGCCCAGCGACGTCACCTTCAAGGCGCTTCAGGAGCTGCCGCCCTTCGTCCTGATCTCCCCCGACAACCCGCTTGCTGGTATGGACCGTCTTCGGCCGGAAGATCTTCTCGATCATCCGATGGTGCTTCTGGATCTGCCGCACAGTGCGGAGTATTTCATGTCCCACTTTCGCCATCTGGGACAGCGACCGCGCATCTCGGAGCGCACGGTCGAAGTGGCCGTTCAGCGTAGCCTCGTTGCGTCCGGATATGGTTTTGGTATCACCAACCTGCGCACGATTTCGACCGAATCCCTCGACGGCAAGCCGGTCAAGTTCATTCCCCTCCAAAGCGACGTCCAGCCGCTGCAGCTGGGGCTTGCCATGTCGAGGGTCTCGCATGTGTCGAGAACGATACAGGCGTTCATCGATCACTGCCATGAAGCGGCAGATAGCGGCGGCCTGCCGGGCATCGTGACCACTTCCAGCACGTGACGCCAGGCACCACCCTCTCAAAAGCCTGGGCTCCCAGGCCCTGCACAGCAGCCAAGAACCGGATCGATGCCAATGGCACCTGACGCTTTTGAAATACTGTCGCGCCTGATCGGCTTTCGCACCATCTCGCTGCAGTCAAATCTCGCACTCCTGGACTATGTCGAAAGCCTCCTCGTGCCGGCCGGCATCACGGTGCGCCGGTTTTCCCATCCCGATGGCAGCCGCGCCAATCTCTGGGCCACGGCCGGACCTGAGATCGATGGCGGCATTGTTCTTTCCGGGCACAGCGACGTGGTCCCGGTTGCCGGCCAGGACTGGCGGTCCGATCCTTTCGTCCTGCGACAGAACGGCGAACGCTGGTATGGCCGCGGCACCGTCGATATGAAGGGCTTCGTCGCAGTTGCGGTCCACACGATGTTGAAGGCAGCGACGCGCGATCTCCAGCGACCGCTGCACCTAGCGCTCTCCTATGACGAGGAAGTGGGATGCCTGGGCGTGCGCGGCATGATTGAAAGCCTCGCACAGGAACCGTTGCGCCCTGCGTTCTGCCTGATTGGAGAACCAACCGGAATGCGCATCGCCACGGGCCACAAGGGCAAGACGGCGCTGAGGGCCTGCTGTCACGGACAGGCGGGACACTCGGCACTGGCTCCAGAGGCACTAAATGCCCTCCACCTCGGAGCAGCTTTTCTGCAGCGCTTGCAGATGCGGCAGGAAGAGCTTGCATCAAGCGGCGCGCGCGACCCTGCCTATGCCGTTCCTTACACCACGGTCCATGCCGGCATCATGCATGGCGGCGAGGCCTTGAACATCGTGCCCGGATCCTGCCAGATCGACTTCGAGATTCGCCATATCGCTGCAGATGATCCCGAGAGGATCCTCTCGGATCTCCGTGTCGATGCGGAAGACATCGTTGCCCCCTATCGAGATCGCTTTGAGGGTGCAGCGATCACGATCGAGACCCTGTCCAGCTATCCCGGTCTTGATACGCCAGCAGACAGCCCGACCGTGACACTCATCGCGGCGCTTCTGGACACCAACCTGCCGACAATCAAGGTGGCCTATGGCACGGAGGGCGGTCTGTTTACTGCCGGCCTCGACATCCCGGTCCTGATCTGCGGGCCTGGCGAGATGGCGCAGGGACACAAGCCGGACGAGTACGTCGAGATCTCCCAGCTTGAGAAATGCGAGCGCTTTCTCGCCCGTCTGGTCGACATTTTGGACGGCTCTCTGCCCGGCTGAGGTCCTCCCCATTCCCGAGTGCCTCACCCGGCGACAGGCCGCGCTGCTACTACGCGCGCCTGTTGCCGAAGGGTTGTGCGCGGTGCATGCGAAACGTGGCCGACTCCACGTTGGAAATATCGCTCAGACCGCTTTGCCCCATCGCTCCGCGCAATTCCGAGCGATACATCGCCGCCATATGCGCCGGCCCATGTTTCCCCAGTGCTGCGGTTGCGGCCAGAAACGGACGCCCCGCGAAAACGAAATCGGCGCCGCATATCCGGCTCTTGAGTACATCGAGCCCCGAGCAGATCGATCCGTCGATCATGATCGGCACCCCATGGCCCAGCCGGTCGCGCAAATCCTGCAGCACATCGATCGCCGCGGGTGCTGCATCGAACTGGCGACCACCGTGGTTGGATACGATCAGGCCATCAACACCGAGCTCTATGGCTCTGACGGCGTCTTCGACATGCTGATGCCCTTTTAGGACGAGCGGCTTTTTCCAGCGGGCACGGACCCGCTCGATCAGGTCCCAGGTCGTGGGACCGACCATGTACTCGTTGACATAGTTGGCGACCTTGTTTGGCGTCGCCTCACCCTCGACATAGGGCACGAAGTTGGCAAAGCGCGGCTGACCGGATCGCAGGACCTGCAAGGCCCATCGTGGCGACGTGGCAACCTGATAGACAGTGCGCATGGTGGCACGGAAGGGAACCGTCAGGCCATTTCGGGTATCGCGCAGTCGCTTCTGGCGCATGGGCGTATCCATCGTCAGAACGAGAGCTCGCACACCAGCGCGTTCTGCCCTGTCGACCATATCGAAAACCACCCGATAATCGGACTGCGGAACCGCATAGAGTTGCTGCCACGTCGTGTTCGGAGCAACCGAGCAGACGGTTTCGACATCGACATTCGAAACCATGGACAGAATGAACGGTATATTCGCCTCCTCGGCCGCCTTGGCGATGAAAAGGTCCGCGTCTGGCCAGACAAGTCCAGAAAGCCCCATGGGGGCGACCCCAAGGGGAAGGTCGTAGTCTTGACCAAAGAGCCGGACCGCGGTCTGGATCTGCGAAACATCGTCCCCGTAGCGTGGCACGATCTCGATCTCGTCGAGAGCCCTTCTGTTTCGCGAAATGCAAAGCTCGTCGCCGACGCCGCCTTCCAGGTAGTCGAAGGCAAATCCCGGGATCCTGCGTTTTGCCGCCGTCATGAGGGACCCGACACCAGGATGGCGCCGTAGCAGCCTGGCTTCGGTGGTGTTCGAAGCGCCCACTCCCCAACCTGCGCTGCCGGCGTTTGCACTCATGTCGCTCTCCACGGATTGGGAAAAAGAGAGCCGGCACCCTTGAAGGCGCAGGGCTCGGCGGTTGCACCAGAACGGGGAATCGACAAGTGATACTCCGCAATGATGATGTCTGCTGTCAAAACGGAGGCGATGACGGGTCACACCCGCCGGTCTTTGGTGACGGCGTTTTCGTCCAGCCAGCGTTCCAGGATCTTGCGATCACCTTGAGCACAGACCGCGGATCGAAGTGAAATACATAAATCTTACAGCCGGGATAGGTCGAACCTATGCAGTCCTCTCCAGCGGCTCACGCGTTTAGCGTTGGCAAGGCCGATCGTCAGCCGCGTTCACAAGTGGCGACCGGCCCGGCGTGCCAGGGTTATGGGAGCCGCTGCCGACAGAGACAAGAAACACCTTGAGTGATCCTCTCCAGGGGGATAGCATAATGGGATGGCCGAGCATCGACACGAATCCCATCCCGACATCGTCAAGCGCCTCAAGCGCGCCGAGGGACACCTGAAAAGTGTGATTGCCATGATCGAGGCGGGCAAGCCGTGCCTCGACATCGCCCAACAGCTTCATGCTGTGGAGAAGGCGGTCGAAAACGCCAAACGGACGCTGATCCAGGATCATCTCGATCATTGCCTCGACGAAACGGTCGGCGCGCTTGATCTTGAGCAGCGCAAGTCGATCAACGAATTCAAGGCAATCACCAAATATCTCTGAAGGAGCCGCCATGCTGGGCGTTCTGCAAAATCGAACTTACCGGCACCTGTTTCTGGCCCAGGTGATCGCTCTGCTTGGAACAGGGCTCGCGACCGTGGCACTGGGACTGCTGGCCTATAAATTGGCCGAAGACCGGGCGGGCGCTGTGCTCGGAACCGCACTTGCCATCAAGATGATCGCCTATGTCGCGCTCGCTCCGATTGCCGGGGCTTTCGCGGAAATCCTGCCCCGGCGCGCCATGCTGGTCAGCCTTGATCTGGTGCGGGCGGCTGTGGCGGTCTGCCTGCCGTTCGTTACGGAGATCTGGCAGGTCTACTGCTTGATCTTCATCCTTCAATCCGCATCTGCCGCCTTCACGCCGGCATTTCAGGCGACGATCCCCGACGTCCTGCCGGACGAGCAGAACTACACGCACGCTCTGTCGCTTTCCAGGCTGGCCTACGATCTCGAAAGCCTAGTCAGCCCGATGCTGGCGGCAGCCTTGCTGACGGTCATTTCCTTCCATTCTCTATTTGCCGGCACTGTTTTGGGCTTCTTGGTGTCTGCGGCCATGGTCATGTCTGTGGCGCTGCCAAACCATCCTGCCAGGCAGCGCAGAAGCATCTATGACCGCACCACACGCGGCATCCGCCTCTATCTGACGACACCACGCCTCCGTGGTCTTCTGGCACTCTGCATGACAGTATCTGCGGCAGGTGCCATGGTGATTGTCAACACGGTCGTCTTCGTCCAGGCAAATCTCGGCCTCTCCCAGACCGAGACGGCAGTGGCGCTGGCGGCCTTCGGATGCGGCTCGATGCTGGCGGCTCTTTCCTTGCCCAAGCTGTTGGAAAGGAACACCGACCGGCCTATGATGCTGTCTGGAGCAGCGATCCTCATCATCGGCTTAGTATCGGCAATTTTCGTCAGGGACTATGCCATATTGCTGGCGGTCTGGCTGCTGATGGGGCTGGGCTATTCGATCGTGCAGACACCGTCCGGCAGATTGTTGCGCCGGTCTGCCCATGCGCAGGATCGCCCCGCCTTATTCGCCGCCCACTTCGCCCTGTCGCATGCGGCCTGGTTGTTGACCTATCCACTGGCGGGATGGCTTGGGGCTACCATCGGCTTGTCCATGACGGCGACCATACTGGCCCTCGTGGCAGGCGTTGGATTGATCGGTGCGATCTGGGTCTGGCGACCATCTGACGAGGCAGAAATCGAACACAGCCATTACGACCTGGCGGCAAATGATCCCCATCTGATGGAGGGGCATCACCGGCGTGGACATCGACATAGTCACGCCTTCATGATCGATCATCTGCATCCGCAGTGGCCACGTGCGCACTGACCTCGGCGATTTCGTCCGCTAGGTTCCTCAGAAGGGCCTGCCGATCGTCGGTGATTCTGGTGACATCGCCGCTGTCGCTATGAGCGATCCGAGGAAGGGCTGCAGCATTCCGAGGGTGAGCACCGCGCCGACGACGACAATAATCACGATAGACACCATCACTTTGGTCGTCTGCATTAGCTGGGCATAACAGGCGATGGCAAGGCCAAGGCTGCCGTTAGCTCTTGCCGGAAGGTTCCCCGAACAGGAGAATCGCAAAGCTTCCTGGATCCCTGAGCTTGATAGCTTGTTCGAGGTCAGGCGCGGGATCTCCAGCGGCGCCACATGCTGGCGGAATTGCCTATGTGATCCCGTTCTTTCCCCCGAGCTTTCTGGTCGAGCCACTGCCAAGACATTCACTGGCGCACGCTCAGAATCGTATTATGATGACATCACGTTTCTGCTTAGTGACAAGTGCTGAAAGGCAAAGACCGGGCAGACTGATGAATGAGCCAACTGAAAGCAGGCAGACGTGAGCTCGCGAATACCGTCGACGGCAGGGCTGAGGGTGCTAATCGCGCTCGCTGAACGAGGCTCGACCGTCGCAGCGGCCGACGCGGTCAACCTCTCCCAAAGTGCGGTAAGCAAGCAACTGGCAAAGCTTGAGAGTTCGATCGGACATCAGCTCTTTGCACGGCATGCGTCGGGTCTGCAACTGAGCGACGCTGGGAAGGTCTATGTCGAGCAGGCAAAGATTGCCCTGAAGGCGCTTGAGGATGCTGCCCTTCGCGTGGCGCGCCTTTCAAGTGATCCAGACGTGTTGCGTCTCCACACGTTGCCTATTCTAGGAGACCGGTGGCTGCTGCCGCGATTTGCGGGATTTGCTGAACGCTATCCACACGTCGACGTTCAGTTCACAAGTTTTGAGACTCCCGGCCAGGCCGAGCCCGATGCCGCATTTCGTTACGGCGCTCCGCCATGGCGCGGGCAACAGGCAGACTATCTCTTCGGCCGTGACATTGCTCTAGTCGGGGCGCCCCATTACATCAAGAGAGCAGGTGGTCTGCAAGCCTTGGCCGACATTGATCGCTTCACACTTCTGGAGCATCCGCAAACCCCCAACTGCTGGCAAAACCTCCGGAAAGTCGTGGCCCTTCCTGTCGATGCCCCAGAGCCTCGCCACTATATCCGCTTCGGTTTTTATACGCTCGTCATCCGCGCTGCAATTGCCGGGCAAGGACTAGCACTCATCCCACGGAGGTTGATCGTTCAGGAACTTGCTTCAGGTGACCTGATCAACCCTAACGGCCTCGGCTTCGACAGCCCCAACTGTTACTGGTTTACTCGCCCCATGGACCGCACGCCCCGGCGCGCACTCAACCTGTTCTATGACTGGTTGATGGAAGAGGTCGCACGGCAAGGTTAAAGGCGAATGACCACATCAGCGGTAGCTGGTTGCGCGGCTGATGTGGCCAAACAAGCTTATTCTCCCTGGTTGAGACCAATCGCGCCGATTTCGTTTCCTGTCAGGCCGTACTCCTTGAAGATCTCCGAGTAACGGCCGCTCTCCTTCAATCTTTCAAGCGCGCCCTTTACCGCCTCGCGGATCTGCTTTCCCTCATCCGATTTCAAGAAGGGAATGCCGGCGAGAGAACGGGTGAAGGGTTCTCCGAGCAGCACATAGGTATCCGGCTCGAGCTTCTGGAAATAAGGAAGGGTTTCACTGCCTTGGACTGCAGCGTCCAGGCGCTGGCTCTTCAACTGCGTGCGTGCATCGACCGATCCCTCGGTGCCGATGACCTCAACCGGCTCCAGCCCCTTCGCCTCACAATTATCCTTGCTCCAATCACCGATCTGCTTGGGCCAGTTTGTGTTGCGGGACGCGCCGACGCGCTTGCCGCACAGGTCCTCGGTGCTGGTGATGCTTTCTGAAAGCGCCTTTAAGGTATAAAATTGGGCGCCAGAGACCATGTAGTCGACGAAGTCGACGGTGTCCCGCCGAGACGGAAGGTCCGACATCCCAGCCATTGCCATGTCGACGCGGCCCGTTTGCAGCGAGGGCAACATCTGAACGAACTCGGTTTCCTGCCATTCAATTTTGACGCCGAGTTCTTCGGCGATGGCTTCACCAAGCGCGATATCGAGGCCCTGGAGGGTGTTAGTCGCAGGATCTTTGTAGACGATGGGCGCGTAGTTCGGGTTCGTCGCCGCAACAATGGTGCCCGCGTCGCGGATGCGCTGAGGCAACTCCTGGGCGCCGACGAAGGTGGCCGTGGCCGCAAGCGCAGTACCAGCGATTAGAAGTGTTCTCAATGACATTGTCAGTTCCTCTCTTGTTATAACTGTACCTTACGACAGCACGGCCGCTATGAAGTCTCTTGTACGCTGTTCCAAGGGCTCCCCTAGCACTTGGTCAGGAGCGCCGGTCTCGACGATCCGTCCGCAGTCCATGAAGATAACGCGATCGGCCACTTCGCGCGCAAAGCCGAGTTCATGGGTCACGACAATCATTGTCATGCCACTGGCGGCGAGGTCGCGCATGACGGTTAGCACTTCGCCGACCAGTTCGGGATCGAGCGCGGAGGTCGGCTCGTCGAACAGCATCAGCTTCGGCTTCATCGCCAGCGCACGAGCGATCGCCACGCGCTGCTGCTGGCCACCCGACAGTTGCGCGGGGTAGGCTTCGTGCTTGTCCGACAGGCCGACCCTTTGCAGCAACGCGATGGCCTCCTGGCGCACCTCCTGGCGTGGTCGTTTCAGGACAGTGGCAGGGCCTTCCATGACGTTCTGCAAGGCAGTCATGTGGTTGAACAGATTGAAGCGCTGGAAGACCATGCCGCAGGCAAGGCGCTGGCGCGCAATGGCGCGATCGTCGAGTTCGTAGAGCGTGTCTCCGTCTTGGCGATAGCCGATCATCTCCTCGTCTATCCAGATCGCGCCACAATCGAAGCGCTCGATCTGGTTCAGGCAGCGTAGCAAAGTCGACTTGCCCGAGCCCGAGGGGCCGATGATGCACAGGACTTCACCACGCATGACATCAAGATCAACCGCGTCGAGCGCCGTGAGGCTCCCGAAGGTCTTGGTGACCTTTCGCGCTGTAAGCTGCGGCTGCGAAGATTTCCTCGGGTCCAAGCTCATCGCCCGCGCCCCCTGTTGGCCTGTCCGCGCGAAAAGCGGCGCTCCAGGAAGTGCTGTCCGATCGACAGGACCGAGACCACCGCGATGTACCAGACGGCTGCGACGATCAAAAGCTCAATGACGCGGCCATTGGCGAAGTAGATCGTCTGCGCATTGCGCAAGATCTCGGAGAACTGGATGACCGACGCGAGCGAAGTCAGCTTGACCATGCTGATGAACTCATTACCCACCGGGGGGATGATGACACGCATGGCCTGCGGCAACACGATGCGGCGCATGATCACCGGGCGTGCCATGCCGATCGACTGGGCGGCTTCAGTCTGGCCCTGGTCCACCGAAAGGATGCCTGCGCGAACGACTTCAGCCGTGTAGGCCCCCTGATTTATCCCCAGTCCCAGGAGTGTTGCCATGAAGGGGGTGATGACATCGACCGTCCGAAACGCGAAGAGACCCGGAACCCCGAGCGTGGGGAACACCAGTGCCAGGTTGAACCAGAGCAGGAGTTGCAGGATCAGCGGCGTACCGCGGAAGAACCAGATATAACCCTTGGCTGAGTAATGCAGCACCGGGTTCGGGGACATGACCATGACGGCGAAGAGGACGCCGAGGGTGATGCCGAGCGCCATGGCGGCAATCGCCATGATGATAGTGTTGACCAAGCCAAAGAGGATGGCCGGCGCGGTGAGAAACTGCGCAACAACTGCCCATTCGATCTGGCCGAGCGCGAAGGCTCTGACAATACCGGAAAGGGCCAAAAGAATGAGTGCAGTTGCCAGCCATCGGCCGTAATGACGACGCGGTTTTATGGTGAACGAACTCGGGTCCGGTTTAGCCGGTGTGCCTATTCGAGACCCGGAGGCCGTGCTCATTGTGCGTCCTCCTCCGCCCAAACGCGAAGCGGAGCCAGCGTGAGGCTCAATCGGCCGATTTGCCGTTCAACGGCTTCGGGGGCCGTACCACCTTGCGCAGAGCGCGCTGCGAGCGCGGCATCTAAGCTTATGTGCTCCATGATCGAAGGCTGCAGTGCCGGATCGATGTCGGTCAGCATCTCAGGGCTGAGATCTTCGAGCGTGATGCCATGATCTTCGCAATAGCGCACAGCCCTGCCGGTGATTTCATGGGCGTGGGAAAAAGGCACCCCACGAAGTGCCAGCCAATCGGCCATCTCTGTAGCAAGCGTAAACCCCTGCGTTGCCGCTTGTCGCATCCGCCCCACGTCAAACTGAAGCGTCCGCACAAGACCACTCATGGCAGGAAGCGCTATGTGCAGAGTGTCCACGGCCTCGAATGCTGCCTTCTTGTCCTCGATGAGGTCACGGTTGTAGGCGAACGGCAGCCCCTTGAGCGTCGCCATGATGCTTGAAAGGCAACCGATCAGCCGGGCGCTTCGGCCTCGGGTCAGTTCGGCAATGTCCGGGTTCTTCTTCTGTGGCATGATGGAAGAGCCGGTCGAGAAGGCGTCATCGAGCTTTGCCCAAGCAAATGACTGTGAGCACCACAAGATAATCTCTTCGGAAAGCCGAGACAGGTCGACGCCAATCATGGCGGTGACGAAGAGGAACTCTGCGACGTGGTCGCGGCTACCAACAGCATCGATGGAGTTTTCGAAGGAGCCTTCGTAGCCGAGCTCCCGCGCCATTTCTTGCGGGTGGCGGGCGATCGCGCTTCCCGCGAGCGCCGCGGCGCCCAACGGGGAACGGCCGCTCCGGCGATACCAATCCCGCAACCGGTCGAGATTGCGAGAAAGCGCCTGTGCATGAGCCATCAACTGGTGGCCGAAGACGATTGGCTGCGCCGCCTGGAGGTGCGTGAACCCCGGCGCTGGAGTGTTCAAGTGGGACGACGCCTGTCCCATCAGGGCTTCGATCAGCGTCAGAAGCTCCTGCGAAACAACCTTCGCCTCCTCCCGCAGATATAGCTTGAGGTCATTGGCGGCCTGGTCATTGCGCGAGCGGCCCGCACGAAGTTTGCCTCCCACGTCCCCAAGGCGCTCGATCAGGTGGCGTTCAATGAAGGTATGGATATCTTCGTCGCTGGCGGCTGGTTCGATCTCCCCGCTTGCCGACTCCGCGGCAATCGCGTCTAGTGTCGTCAGGATCCTGCGGCACTCCTCATCATTGAGAATACCGGTCCGCACCAGCTCGCGTGCATGGGCGCGCGACCCTGCAACGTCGAAGGAGACAAGGCGAAGGTGGCTCGCATCCGAGCGTGAATATCGGGTAAGCGAGGGATCAGGCTGCGCCCGGAAACGACCACCCCACAGGGCCTTGCTCTGGCTCATGACATCTCTCCGCATTCCATTCGCCATAGTCACCTCGGCAAGCGGCTCAGCAAAATGAAAAGAATTCCATCAGGTATTCCATTTTGGAAGATGCCATAATTACTTCAATTTAGATCCCCGAACGAGATGCCGACGAGACTCGTATGTTCTTTGAACGTTCTTGGTGACGCCGAGCGCAGAATAAGTGATCCCAATGCTGGACGAGCAGACGCTGAAGGCCGGGCGCTGCCATTGCGTAGTCCAGGGCGGGAAGCCCTTTGTTAGCCGAACAGCGGAGGCGGGCGCCTTGAGCCTGTCATGACGGCTGCCGCTTTGAGGAGAGCAAGACAACCACGTCATCCGGTGGGCCATCCAACGGGCCACGAGCAGTGCGGCCGTCAGCCCACACACAAGACAATGAAGAGTATCGGAGCTTTCAGCATAGCGCCGGCCGCAGGACGGGAAAGCGGGAATTCTCGACACGGGTCGGTCGGAAAAAGGGCAGCCGCAGGAACCTTAGCATAGCGACGCCCTAGCGGAAGGCGGCACCGACTGCCCCCGGCTGAGCCGTTCCGTCTGGCTGACCTTCTTCAGTTCCATCGTCTGGGATCAGTTCGACTATGCGAACTCCACAAGATCCTTGGCTTATACCGAAGCTTAGTCACTTGACACGGCTGATTTGGGGCCGACAGCAGACGGGCAGCTTTCGGCGCACGGGAAGGATGAACTCACCATTCTCTTTAGAAAATCTGCGAACTCTCCACCAAAGTGGAGAGTTATCCATAAAACCACCAAGGCGAATTCATGTCCCCTGCGAAGTCGCGTGTCTGCTTTCGTTGATCCGTTCAAGCCGCCTTTCAGTCGAACGTGCTCTCCGCCGGGCGGCGCGAAGTTCGTCGATGGTGGGCTGCCACCAACCGCGACGCCGCTCCTCTTCGGCAGCTTCCACCCGTGCCGGCCAAGTTTGAACAAGTTCCTCTAAGGTCGGCGACCGCCAGAGGGCCCAGACATGCTCTTGTTCGCGAAGAGAATAGGCCTCGGCAACCTCTTCCGGAACGACGAGTTCGCCCGTGACCTGCGTGAAGACGACCATCCCGTAGCGGACCGTGGCGATAGGTCTGCCCAATGGCGGCAGATCGTCGCTCGGCACCGGAAGGCGTCTCTTCCGGCGCTCCAGATCGCGACGCCTCGCCTTCGCCTCCTCCTCCGTTCCCTTCCGAGCTTCGGCCCGCTTCCTGCGCTCCTCCGGCTCGCAATGCTTCGCGGCTTCTTCGATCGTCTCCCATCGGTGCTGCAGGTCGTCGTAGGAGGCGTACGGCACCTCCCACACCTTCTCCTCGCCGTTCCACCGGGCGAAGGGTATCTGCCGCAGCTCCTCGACAACCGTCCTTGAGTACGGCGTCTTGATGCGAAAGCCGTGGTCGTAGACGGATAGGTATGGACTGAGGATGGGTTCGAACTCGAAGGCGTCGCGGCCACGCTCCTCTTCGAACGGCCTATTTCGGTTCGATTCCGAGGCCAGCCATCGATCGACGCGGCGGCGGGCAGTGGTGCCGGGAACCGTCCACGCCTGAAGTTCGTCGCTCCATCGGGCACGAGGGAAGGTTTCGCGGAACCGAGCTACGGTCATTCTGTCGAAGCGGAAGGACACAGTTTCCGGCATCGGTTCATGTTCGTCCTGTGGCTCGTCGTCTGTCATGCCACCGAAACGTTTGGCGAGGTCGCAGGTTTCGGCGAGAGCGTCTTCTGCAGGAAGGTAAGCGCGCGGTCGGCACCCTTGGGCGAGATTGTGTGACCGACAGTCGGCTGGAGTTCCAGCTCGACCTGGAAGCCGGCGGCGCTGAATTGCCGAGCGGCAATGCTTGATGCAAATGCAGGTATGGTCCGATCATCCTCACCATGCACGAGCAAAACAGGCGTCCTTTTGCTCTCGGTGGAAACCGTGACGGGGGGAAGCAACCCAGCAAATGACACGAGAGATCCCACCTGCCAGCGGCCAGAGGCGACCGCGTCCAGGGACACAATGGCCCCCTGCGAAACGCCGACAAAGGCTACCCGGTTCAACGACTTCTCGAACCCTTCCCTCATGATGATCTCGCTTACAGTGGCGTCGAAGGCCTTACGGGCGCGGCAGATCCTGTCCGGCGAGAGCGGATCGCCCTGGATGCTGAACCATTCGCGCCCGTACTGGTGGCGAAATGGCGCGTCGGGCACCACCAGCCGGGCGTCCGGTAGGGAGTCCTGATATGAGTTTGCGAGAGGCATGAGCTGCGCCGAGGAAGCGCCGATGCCGTGGAAGAAAATGATGAGAGACTTGTCGTGCATGTTGATCCAAGGGTTAGGTGAAGATCGCTGAGGGCGCTCGACCCTGGCGGGGAGCGCCCTCACACCCCGCGCACAACCATCTACGCACGACGAGGGGGTCAGTGCGGAAGTCGCGCTTGCTTTGGGGCGGCATGATTTAGATGGTGCTGATGCACTGTGAACGCAAGATCGGCCCAAAGACCTTCTGGGGCGGCAGCTATTGTCGTGCGGAACGTGAATCAGACTCTCAATCTCGAGCCGCAACCCATTGAATTTAGATTCATTTCGAGTCGGAACGAATCACTTCGAATCCAATTGAGTCGCCAAACGAGTGATTCGGAGTACAGCGTAATGGCAGGGCATCGGGCACAGTGGTGCCCGACAGGTCCGGCGCCGACGCCTTCGTCGCACTGCGCGAGGCGATGAACAGGTCTAAGGTCGCTGCCATCGCTCGAACCGTTCTCTTCCGCCGGATGCGCACCGTGTTGATCCGGCCGCACGGCAAGGGGCTGATCGCGACCACGCTGAACTTCGACTACGAGCTGCGGTCGAGTGTGAAGGCCTTCGAGGGCGTGCCCAAGATGAAGATCGAGGGCGAGATGCTCGACCTCGCCAAGCATATCATCGGGACGAAGAAGGGCGAATTTGATCCGGCAACCTTCGACAACCGATACGAGACGGCACTTGCCGAACTCGTCAAGGCGAAGATCGATGGCAAGGCCCTGCCGAAGCGTAAGAAGATAGAGCCATCAAAACCGAACGACCTGCTCGCGGCGCTACGCGAGAGCGCGGGCATGATGAAGGCTGCAGACGAGAAGCCGAAACGGACAGCCGCCAATGCCAATGCTGGCGAGGGACGGCCACGTGCGGCGCGCGGGACGGCTGGAAAAGCTGCAGCAAAAAACCGCCCCGCAGCGCAAGGCCGGCTGAGGAGATCGTCATGGCAATCAGACCATACTGGCGCGGCTGCCTGAAGCTTTCCCTGGTGACATGCCCTGTCGCCATGACTCCGGCGACCAGCGAGAGCGAGAAGGTTCGCTTCCATACTCTGAACAAGGAGACGGGCAATCGCGTCGTGTCGCAGTACGTGGACTCCGTCACGGGCAAGCCTGTGCAGAACGAGGACGAGGCGAAGGGCTATGACCGCGGCGAGAACGACTATGTGATCTTAACGGACGACGACCTCGACGCCGTCCAGCTCGATACGGTCAAGACGATCGACATCGAGAAGTTCGTGCCGACAGCATCGAGTGGGTTTACCTGGAAAAGCCGCACTATCTGGCCCCCGACGATCCCGTAGGCCAGGACGCCTTTGCGGTGATCCGCGACGCCATGAAGGCCGACGACGTCGTCGGCATCTCAAAGCTGGTGATTGGACGGCGCGAACGGGCGGTTGTTCTGGAGCCGCGCGGCGAAGGTATCGTGCTCTGGACGCTGCGCTTCGGCGATGAGGTGCGCAGAGAGGAAGCCTATTTCGAGGACATCGAGGACGCCGCCGATCCAGAACTTGTCCCCCTCGTGCAGAAGTTGATCAAGCAGAAGACCGCGCATTGGTCGCCGACAATGGTGAGCGACCCGATTCAGGAGGCCCTGCTGTCGATTATCGCGGAGAAGAAGAAGGCGCTGAAGCCTGCGAAGAAGGCCAAGGCGAAGGCCGAGGCGGCACCCACGTCCAACATCGTCGACATTATGGCTGCCCTCAAGCAGAGCCTTGCCGCCGAGCGCAAGAACGACCGGAAGGCGGGCTGATGACATTCGGCTGCGACAACTGCAGCGGCACCAGGTGGGTGCGCGAACATCATCGGAAGACGCCATGGCGAGCCGTCGAAAGCTGCAGATGCGGTGGCGCCGGGATGCCCTGCCCCGCCTGCAACAGCAATAGGCCTGCCCTGCACCCAGAATGGCCGCAGGAGTCCAACGATCACGGTAGGAGAAGCGAAATGAAGGATCTAGTGGACCTCGTGCTCTGCGAGCCGGCACCCTTTCTGTTCGGCGCGAATGGCCACTTCAGTGTGACGGACGGTTCGTCCGTCTGGATCGCCGTCGTGACGTGCGAAGCTATGCGCGCGACCGCCTCCCCGCCAAGCTACGCTGAGCAGCCTCGTCCACTTCGCAGACGTGTATCTTGATATGGCCGAGACTGCGTTATCACGTGGAGAAGACCAAGACGGCAAGATATGGATCTTCGAGCGCCACGTCCTCTCCCTTCGCGGTGGAGCACATTTAGCGAGCGAAAGGCCGACTGACCTCCGCCCGGTTTGATGAAGGTCTATTGACCCTCAGAGTGGCCAACGGGACCGCTTGCCGTCACGAACGGCAACGTGGACGAGAACAGTAGTCGTCAGCAGGATACTCGAGACGAGCGCCGCGATGGAGAGAAGCCCTCCGTTCGTGATCTCCGCTCGAGCCTTGAAGCCGGCGTTCCTACCGAACATCAGAGAGACCTCCGCATGCTGGCGTTGCGCAAGGAACGACCGATGGGTACCTGTCAGACCGGGTCCATCTCGCAGGCGGTCTTCGGAGCGGTTCTCGATGTCCGCCCCACGATCCTGAGCCGAAACGACACCCCTGATCACTTTGTGGCCTCCAGGTCAGCCTCGACCTTGTCGCGGCTGTTTCCGACCTTCTTAACCGACTTCCTCACGGCTTCCTTCGAGACGCCTTCTTTCTTTGCTTCATAGCGGACTTCGTGCTCCTGCCCGCCTGCAACCCGTGCTCTGTCCTGCGCGCGCCCACGTGTCGTAGTAGCCATCGTTGCCTCCTGTCTGGTTCGATGCGTAACGGGCACGGAATCGGTATGTTCCACCCCGCGGTGCCGCAGGCTCCGCGCCGCCAAACATGCGACAGCATAGGGAACTTAAGAAGGACGCCGTCATTCCATCGGAACGCCCGCTTGCTGGACAATCTGTATCTGGCGAGGACCCAGTGATTGGAAATGGAGAGCCGCCCGTGAAGCAAACTTTGCTGCAGGCGACGTTGCAGACCGAGGTCGCCCGATGGTTTCGTTCACTTGATCCAGTGCGGCCGGAAGAAATCATAGGACTGTGGAAGGGTGTCGGGCATCCCTCAGGACATCCGCTCGACGGGGTACTGGAGAACCTGCGCTGGTTCGGGAAGCGGTTTCACACCGATCTGCGCGCGGACGCCCTTCTGTTCGAGGGAGAACCCGGCCGCCTGGTTCCGGTTGATCCCAAGTTCTTCCCGATCAGGCTCGCGAACAGATTCGCCGCGTTCGGCCGCTCCACCCGCGCACGCAATCTGTTCTCGCACATCAGGCCGCGCGTCCGTGCCCAAGGAGCGACGGCTACTTTGCGGACACTGGCGGACGACGGCGTGATGACTGCCGCAATGGCGTACGACCGGCAGCCGATCACCGACTACTTCCGTCGCGTAAACGAGCACGAGATCGCCGGAATGATGGTCGTCGAGCACGACCCGCGCCGCTACTACTTCCGGCTGACGAGGGCCGAGGCCGGAGCCGGAGCATGAAGGAACCTATTCTTGAAACTCCGGACGGCCGCTACATCATTGTCAGAGGCCGTCTGTGGAGGAAGTCGAACCCGTATCTCCCAGAACACGAGCAGAAGCGCCTCGTGTCCGAACTGATGGCCGCCCGCCGGGCGGTGAAGGAAGCAACAGGCAACCCGGAGCAGCTTCGTGCAGCGCGGAAAGCCGTAGATGCCGCGAAGGTTGCCTTGGGGGAACGTGGTCCGGTTTGGTGGAACGACGGCGCGCCGGACTTCAACCGCCATCTCGCGAAGAACACGCCATACGGAGATCGCATAAGCGCCTTATGCAGTAGTTGCCCTGAATGACCCCATTGGGACCATTTTTTGACAGCGCCATCGGACGCTGCGGCGAGGCGTTATAGTTGACGCAACCGGCCGGTGCTCCGGCTCCCGTCAACCAGCAAGCGGAAATGCTTGTGCGCGGAGACTGCGGTTGGCGCACAGGCAACGTGAGGCGGCCAGGAGCAGTGTCTCCTTTCAAGTAGACGTAACCACGGCCTCAATGACTAACTTGGGGCGCTAAGCGGACGTACTTCTTCCCTGCGAGTCCTTTTGCTTTCTGCGTCACCTCCCGTATCGGCGCACGCTTGGCCCCCTGTATCCCCAATGGGCGGAGCGTCTGTAGTGCCCCAAATGCACCCAGAGCTCTACAACGCCAGTTCGCCTCGCAGGGACTCGAGACGCTCCATTGCAACGACACCGTCCTTGATCGTCGGTGCCTGCGTTTCATCGCCCATCAGCGCCGGGACGACGTCCGACAGCAGCGAGTGATAACCCTTGGGGTCCTCGTTGGCCGCCGCTGTGAAGTTCGGTTTCCAAATCAGCGTGTCTGCAGCGTCGTCGAGCATGGCAGCGGGATCATCCACTTTGAACGGCGGATTGCGGTTCCAGCGCACCTCGACAACGTTATCGACCTCGATACGCTGGTGGTCGCCCATGATCTCGATACGCTCCACCGGCGCACCCCGCGACTGGGCAGTGCCCATGGCGATGGTGCCGATGGCACCGCATTCAAAGTCAAAGTTCACATGGAACAGCACTTTGCCCCTGCCCTTCTCAACCCTGCGGGCCGTCAGCTTGGAAACCGGCGACACGAGGAACGAGACGAGGTCCATGTAGTGCACGCAATGATGCAGGAAGAAGCCGGTATAGTCGACATTGCCAGCAAAATAGCCCGGTGCGGTCATATAGTAGCCGGTCAGGCCGTAGATTTCTCCGAACCGACCGGAGCGCAAAATGTTGGCCGCGATCTTGTTCCCGGCTGAGTAGCGCTTCATGAAGCCGAGAAGTAGCGGCTTGCCGCTCTTCTCCGAGGCGGCGAGTAGTTCGCGCGCACCTGCGGCGCTTCCGGATGGCGGCTTCTCCATGAACACGGGAAGCCCCCGCTCTAGAGCACTCTTGCCGAAATGGAGATGCTGGTCTGGGCCAACGGCCATGCCGACAGCGTCGATATCCGAACGGCGAATGAGCTCTTCCGCGTCGCTCGTCAGGCTCGACACACCGAACTGCCGTCCCGCAGATGCCAGACGTTGGCCGTCAATGTCGCAAAGCGCAGCAATCTGGACGTCGTGGCGAACCAGTTGCGGAAGCAGCATTTGGGTAGCGTGGACGCCGCAGCCAATCCAACCGATCTTGAGTGTCATCGACGATATTCCGTAAGCAGGATGTGGGACTTGATGAACTGCGCGCTGGCAGCAAGACGCTCGTTCTCGTCTTCGTGTGGCGCCCGCCACTGAGCGAAGGGAACGCCGAAGCGGTCGTCGTCGCGCCGGAAGGGTTCGAGCGATATTGGGCCGCCATAGCCGATCTCATGGAGCGCCCGGAAAACATCGACCCAATCCGTTGCGCCGGTACCGGGAAAGCCGCGGTGGTTCTCATTGGCCTGGAAGTGTACGACGCGATTTCCGCCCAGACGGATCGCTTCGGCAATGGAGGCTTCTTCCATGTGCATGTGGAACGTGTCGAGCATGAGCTGAACGGCTGGGTGATCCACCGCATCGAGCAGCTCGATCGCCTGCTGTGTCGTGCAGAGCACGTCGCTCTCGAAGCGGTTGAGCGGCTCGACCGCCAGTACCACGCCGAGACTGGCCGCATGATCTCCCGCTTCCTTCAGACCGGCGACGCAGCGGGCTTTTCGTGAATGCCGCTCTTGCTCAGTGACGGGCTGCGGCGGCCGTCCGGCAAAGACAAGAGGGTTACCGGTGAGCGGACCGCCGACGACCGTAGCGCCGAGAGCCGCAGCACAATCAGTTGCATATTTGAGGTAATTAATTCCGGCACGATGGGCGGCCGGATCATCAGCCGCGAGGTTTCGCTGCAGGTTAACGCGAGCGGCGAGTACAACGCCGAGCTCGGCGGCCTCAAGCGCATGGCGGGCCTCCTTCAGATCAAGCTCGCCCGGCTCCGGCACGAGTAGCTCGACGAAATCGTACCCGAGGCTGCGCATCTCTGAAAAGAGCGGGAAATGCTCTGCCGTGAACGGCCGCGCATATTGCATGGAGATCAACCCGACAGGGTTCATTGTCTTTCCTCTTTCATTTGATTCAGCCCTTCACCGCACCTTGTGTCATTCCACCGATAAGGCGACGCTGGACGAGAAGGAAAAGGATAGTAGCCGGCATGGCGCCGACGACGGCGCCCGCTGCAAGCAGGCCCCATTCGATCTGGTATTCGCCGATGAGGGTCTGGATTGCGACCGTGACCGGTCGGACGTTCCGTCCGCCAAGCGTCAGCGCATAGAGATATTCATTCCAGGCGGTGATGAAGATGTAAATGCCCGTCGAGATGATGCCCGGCAACATAAGCGGCAGAACGATCCGCCTGAGCGCCGTCAGCCGCGAGCAGCCGTCGATCATCGCGGCCTCGTCGAGGCTCTTTGGAATAGCGCCGACATAGCTCGTGAGCATCCAGACCGCGAAGGGAATGGCAACCGTCGCATTGGCAAGGATTAGACCGAAATGGGTGTCGAGTAGGCCCACCTTCCGCATAAGGACAAAGAGTGGCAGGATCAGCAGCACGATCGGGAACATATTGATCAGCAGAAACTGCAACATGAGGAGCTTTCGGCCGCCAAAGCGGAAGCGCGAAAAGGCGTAGGCGGCCGTCACAGCCACAGCGAGCCCAAGTGCCATAGTACCGCAAGCAATGATCAGGCTATCGAGCATGTTGTCGAGGAAGGAAGTCTGCTGCAGCAGACGCACGTAGTTGTCGAGACTCCACCCTGCGGGGGAGATTGAAACGCCTGTTGCATTCAGCGCCTTTGTCGGCGTCAGCGACGTCAGAACCATCCAGGCAAATGGCGCCATCGCAAAAAGCACGATAATCAACACCGGCAGATCAGTTGTGATGATCCGGCGGAAGGTGGAGGGCTTGTTCATCGTTCCACCTCGCGCATTGTACGGGCCAGATAAAGGGCAACTACAGCACCAAGGAGGATGGTAAAGGTGACCGCGATCGTCGTGCCATAGCCGAAGTCGAGGTTCTGGCGGGCACGCACAAAAGCATAGAGCGGCAGCGTATGGGTGGCATAACCCGGCCCGCCGCCCGTCATCACGAATATCACGTCCATGGAATTGGCGACCCAGATGACCCGAAGCAGACCGGCCGTCGCCAGAACCGGAGCAATACCCGGCAAAGTGATGTGCACGAACTGCCGCCAGGTCGAAGCGCCGTCGATGGAAGCTGCCTCGTAGTGGCTCTTCGGAATCCCCTGCAGCCCCGCAAGGATCATGACCGCGAAGAAGGGGAAGCCTTGCCAGGTCAGTGTCGCGATGATCGCGTAGAGAGCCAGGTCTGGATCGGCAAGCCATGGCACGGCAGACTGCACGACCGAGAGATAGATCAGAATGTCGTTCAAGATGCCCGTATTCGGGTCATAGATCCAGCGCCACATCAGCGCGATCACCACACTCGGCAGCGCCCAGGGTATGATGATGAGCCCGCGCGCCAGGCCGCGCCACGGAAACTCCCGGTTCAGCAACAACGCGGTCACGAGGCCGAGGCCCATCTGCAACGGCACTGTCAGGCCGATCCAGATGGCAGTATTGCCAAGCGCGGTCCAAAACACAGGGTCGGCAAAGAGCTTCACATAGTTACCAAACCCGACGAAGCGGCTGGCATTGGGCCTCCAGAGGATGAGATCATAGAAGCTGGTGGCAAGCGCCTGCACCATCGGAAAGAAGACGATGAACACCGTGACGAGAACGGCAGGCGCCAGCAGCATGTAGGGCATCAGCCGGACGCGCCAGGGCGTGGCGATGGTCACATCGGTCGATGGTGAGGCGGTCGTCGCGGTCATTCGGTCGTTCCCGGCCGTTGTCATCAAAGAATCCCATCCGCCCTGATGTTCGGGCGAGGCGGATGGAAGAGGCGAAGGGGGCGCAGCACGCCCTCTTGCGGGAGGTTACTGCTGCGCGAAGAGCGCCTCGAGCTGCTGCATCATCTGCTCGGAGGTGATCTGGCCGGTCAACGCCTGCTGCATTGCAGTCTGCCAGGCTGTGTTCACAAATTCCGACGTTGCAGTGTTCTGCGGCAGTACTTCAGCGAAGGGTAGCGACTGCACGGTCGCGTCCACGAAGCGGCGCTCATGCAGCGTCCAGTTCTCTGATCCGCTTTTGGTGACAGTCATTTGCCCCGTCGCCTTGTTGAAGGCGACGTTGTTTTCGCCCTCAGCCAGGAAGGAGATCCACTTCCATGCTGCATCCTTGACCTGCGAAGAGGAGAAGATAGCCAGCGACTCGTCGCCATAGGACGTCCACCGACCGCCACCGCACTCAGGAACCGGCACAGCCGAAACCTTGTCCCCGAGTGCCTTCACCATGTCATTGGACGAGCCAATGTGATGAATGGTCATGGCCGTCGTACCGTTCTTGAAGGCGCCGGTAATTTCCTGGAAGCCGTCGTTTGGCGCGGACGGAGGGATAACCTTGTCCTTCTGGAAGAGGTCGATCAACCATTGATTGGCAGCGATCGCTTCAGGCGTCGTCAAGCCGCCCGGCTCCAGCTTTGCGCCTTGCGACAGCACGAAGGCTCCCCACTGGTCCCAGCCGCCCTTCCCGCCACGCAGGCCGAATCCGTAAGTCTCCGGCGCTTTGGTCAGTTTGATAGCGGCATCCCGAAACTCCTCGCACGTCGCTGGCGGCTTCAGTCCTGCCTGTTCGAACAAGTCCGCGCGGTAGTAGAGATAGAGCACGACGTACTGGATCGGCAGATAGTACTGCTGGCCGTCTGGTCCCTTGTTTATCTCCAGCAGGTTGTCGAGAAGGTCTGCCTTTCCTGACCAGGCCTCGACCTGCTCGCCAAGCGGCTCCAACGCTCCCATTTCGATGAGGCGCGGCTGGGCGAACAGCTTCACCATGGCGGCATCAGGTGCATTCCCACCAACCAACGCGGTGTATAAATTGTCGTAATAGCTGTTCCAGGGAACGTTTTCCGCTTCGATCTCGATGCCTGGATTGGCAGCCTCGAATTTGGCTACCAAGTCGTTCATCGGGTTTTCCGGATTATCAAAATGATACCAGAACCGAACGGTTTCCGCGGATGCGGTGCTTGCAAGCAGCGCGGTCGCAAGAGCGGCGCCCATGGCCAGTTTCTTCAGCATTCTCATTTTCTCCTCCTCTGAAAATCAAGTTTTGTTTCAGGCGATCATGTCCTTCGCCGCCTTCCCTGCCGCCGCTAGCGCCTCCCGCGCGGCGGCAAGATCGATCGTGTTCTGCAAGAAGCCATGGGTGACACCAGGGACGACCGTCAGCGCGTCGCTGCGCCCGAGACCCTTAAGGCGCTCGTGCAAGAGGATGCTGTCTGAAAGCAGCGGATCCACGCTCGCGGCCATCAGATAAAGTGGTGGCATAGCCAGCAGCGCCTCTTTCGAAGCGACCAGCGGACACGCCAGGGAATCGGTCGAAACATCGCGGCCACCGACATACCAGTTCCAGTAGCGCTGCATCTTGGCAGTCGTCAGTCCCGGGCCATGCTCGAAATTGCGGTACGACTGCGTGTGGAAGGACGCTGCATAGGTTCCGTAGAACAGCAAGGCGCCCGCCACGGCGGCGCTTGATCGAGGCTGCTCGTGCAGTAATGCCGCGAGCGCAAGATTTGCGCCTGCGGAGTCGCCCGCCATAACCACTGGGCCTTCCTCAACGCCGAGGGTACCTGCTGCGGCGAAGGCCGATCGCAAGGTCGCGACTACGTCCATCAATCCAGCAGGATAGGGATGCTCCGGCGAAAGCCGATAGTCCGGCAGCAGGACCGGCAGGCTGGATTCGATCGCAAGCACACGCGCACATCGCTCGTGCGTTTCGGGACTGCAGAAGGCGAAGCCGCCGCCGTGCACGAAGATCACGGCGCCTGGCCGATGCCCCGGCGGCACCAGAACCTTCAGGCGAACGCGCGCAGACCCAAGGGTTTCGTCCGAGTTGACCCAGGCGTCACCAGTGGCAGCCATCTCCGGCAGACCGACATTCCAGCGGCGATTGCTTTCAAGGGTGAGCGCCCTTCCTTCCGAAGGGGGCAGCAGCGTCGGATCAGGTTGCGGACCCGCTTCCCGTTCGACGCGCTCAAGCAGCCGCGCCATTTCGCCAGAAAGCAGACTGATGTCGGGCGCTGCGATCATTGACGCACATCCGGAAAAACATCGGGGCCAAGGTCGACGATCGTCGCAATGTGGTGACGCAGCGCATCGCACGACCTTCCCACATCGCCTGCCTCGACGGCGTCGATGATCGAGGCATGCCGCTGTGCTGTAGCGACAAGATCGCGGGGGCTGGTGCTGCGTGAAATCTTGAACCGATGATTGTGCACCAGGCAGCGATGCAGGATCGGGTCGAGCGCCGGAAGCTGCGCGTCCTGAAAGAGGCGTCGGTGAAAATCGCGATCAAGCGAAGCCAGCTCCAATTCGTCGCCCGCCGCTGCCGCCCCCAGCATCTTCTCAAACAGAGTTTTCAAGTCGGCAATCAGCGTGCGCGAGGGCATCTGCAATGCTCGCAGAATGCCACTGCACTCGACCTGCTGTCGCACCCGAAACATTTCCACGGCTTCAGCTTCCGTACACTCTGACACCTGGGTACCGCGATGACCCTGCCGGCGAACGAGCCCTTCCTCCTGCAATTGCAGCAGGGCTTCACGTACTGTTCCTTGGCTGCAGGAAAAGTAGGCGGCGAGATCCAACTCAGTCAAAGAGGCTCCAGCCGGAAGCACCCCCAGCATGATATCGCGCTTGAGCGCGTTAAAAGTGGCCGCCGACTTTGCCGGCTTGACGTCTCGCGCATTCGACTGGGCAGAAAAATACATCATTCGCTTCCGCGGAGTTGCCAATTATCTTTCGTCCGATTATTGATATTGATATCGATAACGGACGTCAAGAGCCAAACAAGACCTTGCGAGGAGTAGACCCGTGACTGCAATCAGCTTAAGGGAAATCCGGAAATGCTATGGATCGCTGCAGGTCATCCACGACATCGATATCGATATCGAAAGCGGTGAATTTCTCGTTCTGGTCGGTCCCTCTGGCTGCGGAAAATCCACCCTGCTGCGAATGATCGCGGGTCTTGAGGAGATCTCCGGAGGCCAGCTGAAGATTGGCGAGAAGCTGATGAACGCCCTCCCGCCGTCTCAGAGAGACATCGCGATGGTGTTTCAAGACTATGCGCTCTATCCACACATGAGTGTGCTGGAGAACATGGCATTCGGGCTGAAGATGCGCGGGACAGACGAGGCCGTCATCCAGCAGCGCGTCGCGCAGGCGGCCAATATCCTTCGGATCCAGCCGTTTCTTGATCGGCGGCCTGCCCAGCTTTCCGGCGGTCAACGCCAACGCGTCGCCATGGGCCGCGCCATTGTGCGGGAGCCTTCCGCGTTCCTCTTCGACGAGCCACTTTCCAATCTCGATGCGGCGCTGCGTGTGGAAATGCGCCTTGAGATCGCAAAGCTTCATAATCGCATGAAGGCGACCACAGTATACGTCACTCACGATCAGGTCGAGGCAATGACGCTTGCGGATCGCATTGTGGTGCTGAATGCCGGGCGCATCGAACAGATTGGTCCTCCGCTGGAGCTTTACCGCCGTCCGGCCAGCCTCTTTGTCGCCCGCTTCATCGGCAGCCCGACCATGAACACGATGTCAGCCGACATCGTCTCTCACAACGATCAGCTGACAATTCACATCAAGGGCCACACGATTAGACTTGCCGATGTGGTTGCAGGCGGGTTCAGAGCTGGAACTGTGACGGTTGGCATTCGGCCTGAGGATTTATCCGCCTGCGCTCCAGAGGACGCTTGGTTTAGTGGGAAGCTTGCGGTCGCCGAACGCTTGGGGAGCCAGACGTACGGATATCTGGAAACGGGCGACACGCGCATGCTGACCGCGGAGTTTACTCGAGACGCAACCATCAGCGTTGGTGACACAGTGCACTTGCGCCCCGACTTGAGCGCTCTTCATGTGTTCGATGGCTCGTCTGGTCAACGCCTGAGCTGAGCAACACAGTGGGTGGTCACATCAAGAGGACCCGAGCACTGTCAGCGTCAGTCACCACAGCAGTTGCTAGCTGAGCTCTCAGGACCGCGAAAAGGATCGCATGCTTGTGCGGCCCCGCAGATGCAATGATCCTGGTCGGAATGGTGCGATAGGCTTCAAGATCCGGCGATATCACCTGCCGATTGACGCAATGGTGCACAGACCGCCCCTCTGCGTCCAGATAGCGCCCGAGGATGTCGCCAACGGCGCCGGCCGCCACTAACTCGCTCACATTCGTCTGCGCCGGCAGTCCATAGCGAACCTGTAGGGACTGGCCCGTCACGTCGCCCACGCTGAGAAACGACACATCAACATTCGCTGCGTCTCGGACAAACTCCTGGAAGACCGGCTGAGCCATAATTACCGCGTGCGCCTCCTCGCTACCAGCGTAGATGGGTGCGGCAAAATAGTGGCACTTAGCGTTGAGGACCTTGGCGAAGCTCCTCACGATCTCGAACGTATTGATCTCCGAACCGCGGGTTAACCCTCCCATAAGCGATCTTATTCGCATGTCCGGCTCTTGCGCTTGGTTCATCTGGCGGGCCGTTTCATACAGCGTCGCCCCCCAACCAACGCCGATTGATCTCGGCTTGCGGACTTGGATGAACCGGTCGAGGAAGGATGCGGACGCTCTGCCAATCACCGCATGCATATGCACGGGATCGCCCGGTGTTGGCGAGACTATTGCATGCTCCAGCCCGAAGCGCTCGCAAAGCCTCGCCTCGAGCTCGACGTTTTCGGCAAAGGGAGAGCTAAAGCTAATCCGCACAACCCCCTGCTCCAGAGCCAGCGCGAGAAGCTCGTTGATGCGTCGACGCGTGAGGTTCATCCGCTCCCCGATCTGCGCCTGTGTCAGCCCCTCGACGTGGTAGAACCACGCTGCTTTCACCATCAGTTCCTGTTGCTCCACTCACCCCTCCGATCAAATGTCACAGTGGCGTAACATATGTAACTTACACCACCTTCGTAGGCACAGCCAGGGAGTGGGCCCGATCTTCCTCCGGCGTGCAAACAGCGAGTACCGACATTCCCCCAAAGATTGTCTCGCGCCAAGAACGGATTGAGAGATGACCGCGACTGACTTGCTTATCTTCGACTGCGACGGTGTTCTGATCGACAGCGAGCCTTTGGCGAGCCGTGTTCTTTGGCAGGCCCTGCGTGGCGCGGGCGCCGATGTCTCGCATCAGGAGGTATGGCAACGATTTACCGGATTTGCCGAAGCAGACGCCAAAAAGATATGCCGCGAGGCCTTCGACCTTCGTGACACCGACCAGATCTTCGAGGGTTTGCGAACTGCTCTTCAGGAGGAGTTTGCTAGGGCGCTATCGCCCATGCCGGGGATGCCTGACTTGGTTCGTTCTCTCTCCATCCGCAAGTGTGTCGCCTCAAACAGCAGTTTCGAGCGCTTAAAGAACAGCCTCGGCCTATTCGATCTGTGGCACGAGTTCTCCCCCTATGTGTTCAGTGGCGAGTCGGTTGCCCGCCCAAAGCCAGCGCCCGATCTCTTCCTCCATTGCGCCGACGCATTTGGCCTTGACCCAGCCCGCTGCCTCGTCATCGACGACAGCCCCCACGGCATCCTCGGTGGCGTGGCAGCCGGCATGCGCACAATCGGATTTGTTGATCCGTCCGATCCGCGTCCTGATCGATACGGCGTCTTGAAGGACGCCGGAGCAGAGGCGGTGGTCACGGGGGCTACCGGTCTTAAGACGGCGCTGGAAGGTATTTTGTCGGGCGGCCATGCGGATGGGCATCCTGCCCAGAAGCGTGCCGTGCCCGCCTGATCATTCCGCGTCGCGGTCCTCTGCGGCGCGTCATCAAAAATTCACGAGCTCATTAACAAACCGACATTCGAGGAGCTCAGGAGAAGCTTGCTTTTCGAAGTCTGAACCTCAGGAGGTTATCGATGCTTTCCATCAATCGACGCGGCGCGCTTGGCCTGATCGGTGCCGCCACCGGAAGCCTTATCCTGCCGCGAATGACCTTTGCACAGGGCAAGCGCCCTTCGGTGACGATCGCGGTCCAGAAGATCACCAACAACAACACGCTCTGCGTTTGGAATGAGCAGTCCAATGTCGGTGAGCGGGTGTTCTTCCCCAACCTGTGGGAAGGCCTCATCCTGCGTGACTGGATGGGAAATCAGGGCCCCATCGCAGGCCTGGCTACAGAATGGAAGCGCATAGACGACAAGACCCTTGAGCTAAAGCTGCGCCAGGGGGTGAAGTTCCACAATGGCGACGAGCTGACGGCTGACGACGTTGTCTTCTCCTTCTCCAAGGAGCGCGTGTTTGGTGACACCGAGCCTAAGGGCGGGAAGACCATCTTCGAAGACGACCATAAACCCACCACGGCCAAGGAACTGCCTGCCTCCGTCCCGGGCATTGGCCGGCGTCTGTGGCCGGCCCTCGCCGGCGTGGAGGCCGTCGACAAATACACCGTCCGCTTCCACAACACGACACCGGACGTTACCCTTGAAGGGCGCCTCTACGCCTATGGCAGCCAGATCGCCAACCGCCGCGCCTGGGATGAAGCTGCCTCCTTCACCGAATGGGCGCGCAGACCGGTTACGACCGGCCCGTACATGGTGAGCGAATACAAGCCGGACGTCTCACTGACGCTTGTTGCCTTCGACGAATATTGGGGTGGCCGTCCGCCGCTGGAGGAAATTCGCTTCGTTGAAGTTCCGGAAGTCGCCTCACGCGTGAACGGGCTGCTGTCGGGCGAGTACGACTTTGCCTGCGACCTGCCGCCGGACCAGATCGGCGCGGTGGAGGCCGCATCGGGCTTTGAGGTGCAGGGATCGACAATCCTCAACCACCGCATTTCCGTGTTCAATACACAAAACCCCGTTCTCGCCGATCCGCTGGTGCGCCGCGCCATGACGCACGCGATCGATCGCAAGGCCATCGTTGAAGCCTTGTGGGGCGGCCAGACAGTGGTGCCTCCCGGCCTGCAGTTCGACATCTTCAAGACGACAGACATGTTCATCGAGGGTTGGCAGGCTCCGGAATTCAATCCGGAGCTGGCCCGTGATCTTCTCAAGCAGGCAAACTATAAAGGCGATGCGATCCCTTATCGACTGCTCAACAATTATTACACCAACCAGACGTCCAACGGACAGATCATGGTCGAGATGTGGAAGCAGGTGGGTCTAAACGTCGAGATCCAGATGAAAGAAAACTGGGCGCAAATCCACGATCCGGAAGGCATCAAGGGCGTGCGTGACTGGTCCGCTTCGGCCAACATCAACGACCCAGTGACGCCGATGGTCACGCAATTCGGTCCCAACGGCGAAATGCAGCAGAAGAAGGACTGGACGAACGCAGAGATGAACGATCTGTCCGTCGTGCTGGAAACCTCCACCGATCGCGCGGCCCGAAAGAAGGCTTATGCCCGGATCCTCGAAATTTGCGAGCGCGAAGACCCCGCTTATCAGGTCCTGCACCAGAACGCCGTGTTCACTGGCATGAAGTCCTCGCTCAAGTGGAAGGCAGCGCCCGCCTTCGCCATGGACTTCCGCTCCAACAACTGGACCATGTAGCGGTCCCGTATTGTCCGGCGGGTTTGATCCGCCGGACTCCCCTTCCGGAAACCATGGCGGCCAGGACAAGCTGACGCGCCATCAGTCCTTGAAGAAGGAGAACGCGATGTCGCAAGAACTCGTGGAATTGCGCGATTTGAAGGTCGCCTTCGACGGCATTCAGGTGCTGCACGGCATTGATTTGACCGTTGGCCGTGGTGAAGCGCTCGGGCTGGTAGGTGAATCCGGCTGCGGCAAATCCGTGACGTGGTTGGCGGCCCTCGGCCTTCTGCCCGGCAAGGCGACAATATCGGGCTCGGTTTGCATCGAGGGTCATGAACTCTGCGGTGCGCCTCGCCAAGCGCTGGAAACCGTGCGCGGCGGACGCATCGCGATGATCTTCCAAGACCCGTCGAGCTCGCTTAACCCGGTCATTGGCATCGGTCAGCAGATCACAGAGGCGTTGACGCTTCACCGTGATCTTAGAGGAGAGACGGCAAGGGCGGAGGCACTGCGGCTCCTGGACATGGTTGGAATTCCAGATGCTCCTCGTCGCTTCAATCTATTTCCCCACGAGTTCTCCGGCGGCCAATGTCAGCGGCTGATGATTGCCATGGCCCTCGCCGGCGAGCCCGACCTGCTGATTGCCGACGAACCGACGACCGCGCTCGATGCCACCATCCAGGCGCAAATCCTCGACCTCCTAATCCAGCTTCGCGCAGAGACCGGCATGGCTACCGTCTTCATCAGCCATGATCTCGGCGCCGTCTCTCAGGTCTGTGAGCGGGTATGCGTCATGTATGCCGGCCGCATTGTCGAGCAAGGGTCGATCACGCAGCTGTTCTCCAATCCCCAGCACCCTTATACCCGCGGCCTGTTCGATGCGATTCCCCGCCTCGACGGACCGCGCACTCGCCTTGTCCCGATACCGGGGACTGTGCCCAATCCCAAACACCTGACCGCTGGCTGCGCCTTTGCGCCCCGCTGCGCCCATGCCGCGGCCCCCTGCGATTTTCATCGCCCCCAACTCGATATGCTTGAAGATGGGCGGCGGCTGGCATGCTTCAATCCGGTGCTTTCTGCCGGCACGGCGCCTGTCCGGCAGAAATTGGTGGAGGGCGTTTAGGTGGTCGCTGCGCTTATCAAGGCCGAGGGACTGACGCGCATCTACGAAATGCGGCGCGGGCTCTTCGGCAAGGTAACACCTGTGCGTGCCGTGGATGACCTGTCCCTCAAGGTTCTGCCCGGCGAGACGCTCGGCGTTGTCGGGGAATCCGGATCCGGGAAATCGACACTCGGCCGGATGCTGCTGGGGATCGATCCGGCTGAGAGCGGCACAGTCACTTTCGAAGACAAGCCGATGCCGGCATTTGGAACAGCGGAATGGCGTGCGTTGCGGGTCAGGATGCAGCTTGTCTACCAGGACCCTCTGGCAGCACTGGACCGGCGGCTCACCATCGCCACGCAGATTCGCGAGCCGCTGGACATACACAACCTGCTGACCAAGGATGAACGGGATGCGCGCGTACAGGCGCTGATGGCAGCTGTCGGCCTGAGGCCGGACCAGGCTGACCGTTATCCACACGAGTTGTCCGGCGGACAACGCCAACGTGCAGTGATCGCCAGAGCGCTTGCCTCCCGTCCCCGCCTGATCGTCTGTGACGAGCCGGTTTCGGCACTCGACGTGTCAATCCAGGCACAGGTGGTCAACATGCTGCGTGACCTGCAGGATGAATTCCAGATCGCCATGGTCTTCATCAGCCACGACCTGAAAGTCGTGCGTAACATCGCCGATCGGGTTGTCGTCATGTATCTGGGGCGGATCGTGGAAGAGGCCTCTTCCGACGTGATCTTTGCCTCGCCGCGTCATCCCTATACCCAGGCGCTGGTCTCAAGCGTGCCTGTCCCGGGCCAGCCGTTAAAGGGTCGCATGATCCTGCAGGGGGAGCCGCCGAACCCTGCCAGCCGCCCTTCCGGGTGCGCCTTCCATCCCCGCTGTCCGCTCGCGACCGATATCTGCCGCACCACGGTGCCGATGCTTCGCACGGTTGGCTTGCAGCGAGCCGCCGCCTGCCACCTCGTCGAAGGCGCAAACGCGCCGATCGCTGCCTGAGGAGACGGGAATGGTGCGCTTCGTTTTCGCCCGCCTGCTGCGCGCTCTCATCACCATCCTGGCAGTCGTCACCTTTGCGTTCGTGGTGCTGCGCATGTCCGGCGATCCGGCCCAGGTCATGCTCGGACCCGACGTGCCGCAGGACGCGGTCGATGCCTTCCGCAATGCCTGGGGGCTCGACCAGCCGTTATGGATCCAGTACCTCGCCTACATCAAATCGATCTTCACCGGCGATTTCGGCGTTTCGATGCGCGACAAGGCCTCAGCCTTGCAACTCGTATTGGAGCGCGTTCCCGCGACGCTGCAACTGACGATCCCGGCGCTGCTCCTGAAGCTGATGATCGGCGTTCCGGCCGGCGTCTATGCAGCACTCCATCGCCAGAGCGCCATCGACCGTGGCGTCATCCTGCTCGCCATCCTCGGCTTCACCCTTCCCTCCTTCGTTCTAGGCCTGCTCCTGGTCCTTGTCTTCTCGGTCATCCTCGGGGTGCTTCCCTCGGGGGGCCAGGACACATGGGTTCACGGCCTGCTTCCGACGATCACAATGAGCATCGGCGGGATCGGCATCCTGGCGCGATTCTCGCGCAGTGCAATGATAGAGGTCATGGGCCAGCCTTATATCCGCACGGCGTCCGCGAAAGGCCTCAAATGGTCGAATGTGGTGTGGAACCACGCACTGCCCAACGCCGCCGTGCCGATCATCACCATTGTCGGCTTCATGGTCGGCTCGTTGATTGCTGGCGCCGTGGTCGTCGAGTCGATCTTCTCCTGGCCCGGCATCGGCCGTCTGCTGGTCGTGTCGGTCAGCAACCGCGACCTCGCGGTCGTCCAGTGCATCCTGCTGATGATCGCGGCCACAATGGTGCTCTCCAATCTGATGGTCGATCTCTTCTACGGCTGGCTGGATCCGCGTCTACGTCATCAAACCGCGCACTAGGACAACAAGCATGACTACGGCAGATCTTGACCACACCCACACCATCGCAAGCCGCAGGCCTTGTTTCGTTGCGACGCTCCGCCGCCACGTTCCGCTGTCGATCGGGCTCGGCATCCTGTGGCTTGTGGTCATGGTTCTCGTCGCCATCTTCGCCGACGTCCTACGCCCCTACAGCATTACCGCGATGGACCTTACCAACCGGCTCTCTGCACCCGGAAACCCGAAGCACTGGCTTGGCACGGACGAGCTCGGCCGCGATGTTCTCGCGCGCCTTATCCAGTCGGTACGTATCTCGCTCGTCATTGCCTTCAGCGCAACGATCATCTCCGCAGTCTTTGGCACGGCGCTCGGCTTTGCTGCGGCGAAATTTCGCGGCATTGTCGAGCACGTCGTTCTCGTCCTGGCGGACTTCCAGGCAGCCCTGCCGTTCCTCGTCATGTCGCTTGCCGTTCTTGCCTTCTTCGGCTCTTCAATGGTGCTCATCGTCTGCCTGATGGGCTTCTACGGCTGGGAACGCTACGCCCGCGTTGCGCGGGGACTGGCCATCTCGGCTAGCGCCCAAGGCTATGCGTCTGCCGTGGTGCAGCTCGGCGCGTCGCCGCTCAGGGTCTACTTCCGCCACATCCTGCCCAACGTTGCATCGACGCTGATCGTCTCGATGACCCTCACATTTCCCGAGATCATCCTGATGGAAAGCGGGCTGTCCTTCCTGGGGCTCGGCGTGCAGCCGCCGGAGACCAGCCTTGGCAACATGGTTGGCTTTGGCCGCGAGTACCTTACACGCGCACCGTGGATCATGCTCGCCCCTGCTCTCGTCATCATGCTGACGACGCTGTCCATATCGCTTGTCGGCGATTGGCTGCGAGACAAGCTTGACCCAACCGTTCGCTGAACTTCACTCGACCTAGCAGGAAATCCCCATGACCCTGATTACCGGCCATCGCGGCGCACGCAATCTCTGGCCCGAGAACTCGCTCCAAGGCTTCCGCAATGTGCTCGACCTAGGCGTCGATGCGGTCGAATTCGACGTGCACCTGACGGATGCCGGCGAGCTCCTGGTTATCCACGACGCAACGCTCGACCGCACGACGGAGGGCGAAGGCCCGGTGAAGCGGCTTTCGGCCGAAGCCCGCCACAGGATCAAGCTCAAGGATAGCGACGAGATTATTCCAACGCTGGGTGAGGTGCTTGATGTGCTGACTTCTGCAGACGGCCTTCCCCTCCACGTGGAATTAAAGAGTGACGAGGCTGGAAATCCTTATCCCGGCATTGTGGAGAAGGTTGCCGCCGAACTTGCCGCACGCGGCCTTTCCGCGCGCACCTACCTGACTTCTTTCGACGTTTCCGTCCTGGAAGACTGCCGCCGCATCGCGCCCGAGCTAGCGCGCCTTGTTTCAGTCAATGCCGCCTGGGCGCAGAGACAGGGCGGGCTCGACCGTTTCATTGCACAGGTCGCGGATCTTGTCGAAGTCGTCGCCATTCATCACGAACTGATGGAGGCCGAATGGGCGCTGGTCACATCTCGTCTGCCGCTTAAGCGTATGTGCGTCTGGACGCTCAACGACGAGGCGCTAATCACAGATTGGCTGAAGCGCGGCATCGGTCACCTCACATCCGACAGGCCCGACCTCGCCCTTGAACTGCGAAGCAGTCTCGCATCCGCAGCATGAACCGCCTCACCTCTTTCCAACACCCGGAGATAACCATGGGCAATATCATCGCAACCGGCTTCAACGCCGGCTCCATCAATGGCGAAATTGAGAGCTTCGAAGAGGACCTTCGTGCGCTCGCCGAGATCGGTGTCGATACCGTCGAACTGGGACTGACCACTCTCGACGTGATCGCCGGCGGGCGCATCATCAAGGATCGCGCGGAGCGGCTGGTGGAGATGACCCGCAAGTTCGACTTCCGATACACCGTCCACGGCCTGGTATCTTCCAATTTCATGGATCCTGCGACCTGCCGCTACCATATCGACGCCGCCAAGGCACTGGTCGAACTCTGCGACCGTGTAGACGCTCGCATTCTAGTTCAGCACGGTGGCTGCCTGCGCGGCGACCAGATCTTCGACCGTCCCGAAGCCGATCTGCGCGAGCGCGAAGCACTGTTGGAGCTTGCTGAGTTCGCAAAGCCCTATGGCGTGCGCATCGCACTGGAGAACATCTTCACAACTGAGCCCGGTCAATATCGCCAGACGCCAGCCGAAGTCGCGGAGACGGTGAAGGCGGTCAATCATCAAAATGTCGTCGCCCTCATCGATTTCAGCCATGCCTATATCGAGTCCACCTACCGCGGCCTGAACTTCCGCGAGCAGATCGCTGCCATGGCCCCTGTCGCCGGACACCTGCACCTGCATGATAGCTTCGGGCGCCCGCAAGGCTTCTACAAGGGCTTTCACCCGCAGGAGAACACGGCCATGGGCATCGGTGACCTGCACATGCCACTCGGCTGGGGCGACATCGACTGGGATGATATTTTTAAGGAACTGAAATTCCTTCCCGGGACAGTCGCGATGATGGAGATCGGTCGTCGCTACCGTTCAGAGCAGCCGGAGAGCCTTCAGCGCGCGCGTAGGCTGTTGGCGGTGAATGGCAGCAACTCTGCAATTGCCGCCGAGTGAAACTGCACAGAAAGTGACCTCGCCCCCCCACGGGAGGCGAGGTCTGCGCCTTCGCAAGCGTCGATCTTTCAGGCGAACACTTTCTAGCTAGGTGGACCAACGTCGTCCAATAATGATCCGCTTAATGGCTCAGTCCGGCTTCATTGGTCTAAGCGCCATAATCTTGGTCGGAGAGCGTCGCCCAAAAAGGGCCTACTCCACATCATCAAAATCAATAACTTAGACCTTTGGTGGGCCCGGAGGGACTCGAACCCCCAACCAAGCGGTTATGAGCCGCCGGCTCTAACCATTGAGCTACAGGCCCTGCCCGAAGGGCATGGGGCGGGCGCAATGGCTCGCCGACCCCGGACGCCCGCTCTAACGCAATTCCGTTACCGCCACAAGGCGTTGCCGCAATAGCTACACAATCTCCCTCCAGCTATTGTCCGGGACAAACTGAAGAGGAATCATCCATGCCCCGATCCGCTGCCGCGAGTGCCTTCGCCGCTCTGTCGCTTCCCGTCCTCCTGGCGATCGCTTGGCCAAGCACAGTCCTTGCACAGGAACCGCCCTCCCCGCGTGAACGGGTGGTTCGCGTTTCTGCTGTTGGGGAGGCACGCGTCGCGCCCGATACGGCAATCGTCAGCCTGTCGGTGGTGCGCAATTCGCAGACGGCCCAGGTCGCGGTCGACAGCAACAGCCAGGCGATGAACGCGGTGACCGCCGCCTTGAAGGCTGAGGGCATCGAGGCCAGGGACATGCAGACAAGCAACTTCTCGATCCAGCCTCAATACCGCCATTTCCAGCCGAAGGAAGACGGAACCGTCGACCCGCCGGAGGTCGTCGGTTACGAGGTCACCAACACACTGACGGTGAAGATCCGCGACCTTGCGAAGGTCGGCGCCATTCTCGACCGCTCGGTCAAGCTTGGCATCAACCAAGGCGGGCAGATCGTTTTCACCAATGATGATCCCGAGGGCGCGTTAAGCGATGCGCGGCGGCAGGCCGTCGAGAAGGCCATGGCGAAGGCTCGCACGCTGACGCAAGCAGCGGGAGTAACGCTTGGCGACGTGGTCGAGATCGGCGAGAGCGTTCAACCGCCAATGCCACCCCAGCCAATGTATCGGATGGCGATGACAAAGGAGGCCGCGTCCGACGCCGTTGCCATTTCTGCGGGGGAAAACACGTATGCCGTCACCGTGGATGTGATCTTCGCCCTGGAGCAATAGAAAGGCGCCCTGCCGACCTTGCTGCAGGTCGGCAGGGCGCCCCCATCCGTCTTCGGGCGAAGGAGACGGATACTTTTAGCGGCGGATTACAGGGCAGCCGCGGTCGTTCGCAAAGACAACGCGGTCGCGACCATGGCGGTCGCGGCCGATGACGGTCACGGTGCGGCGGTCGACATCCACCACACGGGCGCGGCGCAGCCCCATATGCCGCGCCTTTTCCTCAGCAAGCCAAGGCGCGCAACGGCCACCGCGCTCGCGGCGCGGACGCTCCCATCGATCGCCACGACGGTGATCGCGATCCCACCCGCCGTGCTGGACGAAGATCCGAAATTCTGGTCCTCCAGCGGCTGCCGTGGACGCGGTAGCGGTGAAACCGGCAAGCGCGATGAGAGCGGCAAGTCCGGTCTTTACAAGCATATTGGTCATTGGTGTCTCTCCCAGGAGGGCCAGAAGCTGGCGCCGTTGATCTCTCCCGCCTGCCGGGATTGAGGAGACCCTAGGAGGATGCTGCTGAACGCTCCCAGAATCTGCCGTTCAGGAAGGGTTCATCGGCATCAGCGGGAAAGGTGGAGCACGACGCTGCGGCTCTGCGGCCGATCGCGATGCTCGAAGAGATAGATGCCCTGCCAAGTGCCGAGCACCGGGCGGCCACCGGCCACCGGTATCGCGAGCGACACGGCCATCAGCGCCGCCTTGATGTGGGCCGGCATGTCGTCCGGGCCCTCGCTCATATGGGTCACCCAGCTCATCGATGGCGCATCGGACGGCGGCACTAGGCGCGAGAAGAAGGTCTTCAGGTCACGTTGCACATCGGGATCGGCATTTTCCTGAACCAGCAGGGAGCAGGAGGTATGCCGCACGAAAACCGTCAACAGCCCCTCCTCCACCCCTTGCCGGCGGACGAAGTCCGCAACCTCGCCCGTGAACTCGTAGAGGCCCTGGCCCCGGGTCTCGATCGTCAGTTGCGTTTGCGGCATCGATGTCCTTCAATTATGCACGGAGCGCCCACGGGACCTCCCAGGGACGTGCCCCGTCATAGTGTCAGAAACGCCTGAAAGCCGCCATAGATCATCCGCTTGCCGTCGAAGACCTGCTTCCACTCCTCCCCCGCAAGCCGCGGATCTGCCATCACCTTCGCGCAGATTTCGTCGCGGCTGGCGCGGTCCTTGTAGGTGATCCAGGAGAAGATCACCGTCTCCTCTCCCGTTGCCTGGACCGAGCGCGGGAAGGACGTCACCTCGCCATAGGGGATATCGTCACCGATGCACTCCACGTAGGAAAGTGCGCCATGCTCCATCCATACCTCGCCGCCCACGCGCGCCATTTCCCTGTAGGCGTCGAGTTTAGTCTTGGGAACAGGAACGATGAACCCGTCGACATACACCATTGTCTTCCTCCTTCGTTGACTTGACCAACGCGAGGACGTTTCAACCGCAACGAAGCCGACAATGGTGGCACGATTTCCTGAAACGGAGATCAGAAGCGGGTGATGACGCTGATCCCCGGTGCCGTCGCGCGGTCCATTTCCATCAATGCTGGCACTGCTTCCTCCAGGCTGATGCGCGAGGAGATCAGCTTCGACGGCGCCATTCGGCCGGCTGCGATCATTGACAGCATGGCATCATAGCGCCAGGCCTGCATGCCATGGCTGCCATAGATCTCGAGCTCGTGGCCGATCACCTGCGCCATGGGGATCTGCGGCGTGGAGTTCTCGCCCAGCATCAGTCCGACCTGCACATGGCGCCCGCGGCGGCGAAGATTCCTGATCGAGTTGAAGCAGGTGGTCGGATGGCCGAGCGCATCGATTGAAACATGCGCTCCACCCTTGGTAATCTCCCGCACCGCCTCGACAGGATCCGCGACGCTGCTGGCGTTGATGGTCGCCACCGCACCGCAAGCGCGAGCAAGCTCGAGCTTCTCTTCGGACAGATCTATCCCGATCGCATTCGCACCCAGCGCCGTGGCGATCATGATGGCGGAAAGCCCGACGCCGCCGCAGCCATGCACGGCGATCCACTCCCCCGGCCCCGTCCGGGCCTGATCGGCAACAGCACGAAACGAGGTGGCGAACCGGCAGCCGAGGCTGGCGGCGGTTGCATCATCGATCTCTTCCTGCAGACGCACGAGATTGGTGTCGGCATAGCCGATCGCCACATATTCCGCGAAGGAGCCCCAATGGGTGAAACCCGGCTGGAACTGGTTCGGGCAAACCTGCTGGTTGCCGGAATGGCATTCGCTACAGTGGCCGCAACCGGAGACGAAGGGCACCGTCACCCGGTGGCCGACCTTGAAACGCATCACCCCCCTGCCAGTCGCGACGACTTCGCCGGCCAGTTCATGGCCCGGAACATGCGGCAGGTGGATGTCCGGGTCGTGCCCCATCCAACCGTGCCAATCGCTACGGCAAAGGCCCGTGGCGCCGACCTTGATAACGACACCGTCATCCGTCGGGGTGGGGTCGGGAAGATTGAGGATTTCCGGCGCCTTCTCAAAGGCGTCGTAGAACATGGCTTTCATGAGTCTACCTTCTGATGTCGCGCGCAGCATAGTCGGGAGCTTCAACCGGTCAACGACGGATCGAAACGGCGGCTTACCCGTTGCCGAAGATCGGAGGTGTGGGATGGATCAGCATGACGAGAAGCAGGTGATAATAGGACAGCGAATGCGCCCAAGAAGGCTTGGCTTCCCCGTGAAGGTCATGGCGCGTGATGACCTCAAGAGCAATGACAGCCGCCGGTCGGCGAACAATCCGCACCTCAAGGTCTCGCTGGAATATATCGATCGCATCCTCGATCATCTCGACCGGCATGATGTCCGCATGTACCGACTATCCTCGGACCTGGCGCCTTATGCGACGCATCCTGACATGCCGCAATTCCATGGGATGGTCGCCGAAAGCGATGCGGAGCTGAAGGCGATAGGAGAGAAGGCGAAGCGGCTCGACATCCGCCTCTCCTTCCACCCTTCACAATTCGTCGTCCTGAACAGCCCAAACCCGGAACTCGTTCGCAAAAGTATCTGGGACCTGCAAAGTCAGGCAGAGATGCTGGACCGCATGGAGCTTGGGCCTGAAGCAGTGATGGTGATTCATGTGGGTGGCACCTATGGCAACATCGAGGAAAGCCGCACCCGCTGGGTCGACACCTGGGAAAACCTTCCGGAGCCGGTCCGCCGACGCCTCGTGCTGGAGCACGACGATCTTCGCTTTTCGGCAGCCGATGTTCTCTGGATCCACGAGCACACCGGCGTGCGCCTCATCTTCGATTACCAGCACTTTTGGTGCCTCAATCCAGAGCGCTCCGACCTGCGCGAGACGCTGGCCAAGATCCTTCGCAGTTGGCCGGATGACCAACAGCCAAAGATCCATTTCTCCTCGCCCAGGACGGAACTGCGCGAGCAGGTGCGGGTCGACCCGACGACTCGCAAGAAGACAATCAGGCATGTGGCACCGGTATTCACGGGACATGCGGATTTCTGCAACCCCTTCGAGTTCGCAACCTTCATGCGAACGGCCGACGGTCTCAACTTCGACGTGATGCTGGAGGCCAAGGCGAAGGATCTGGCGCTGCTACGGCTGCGTCCCGACCTCCTCCGTTACGCACCGGACGTTGCCGCCCAATTCGGCTTGCAGGCAGAAGAGGCGGAAACACTGGAAGAGGAAACAGACGCCGTGATGGATGAGGGTGGCGAAACCGGAGGAGCCTGACTTCAGGATCCGGGGAAGCCGCGCTGACGCCATTGGCTGCGCGGAACCGGCGCACCGATATTGAAGCCGAAGCCGACGACTTTCGTCGCCTCATCATTGATCTCGCAGCGAAAGCTCAGATTGTACCATTGTCCTTGGGCGCGGAATGCGGTCTGACGCAGTTCGAGGATCGTCCCTTCCGAAAGCGGCGAGCGGGGAATGAAATCCGGATCGCGTGGCGGCGAAGCGTTGCGCAACTGTTCGGTCAACTCCGTCTCGCACAACTGCGTGGCCCGCATGGATCGCGGTATGTCTTCCATGGCAGTGCGCGCAACAGCGTCCTCGGTAAGGTCGGGGGAAAAGAGCGTCTTGGCCTCCGCCAGCTCCTCCAGCGGATCCTCGCTCGGCTGTTCCGCAACCTCGGTAGCGTTTTCCGTCGTTTCAGGCGGTGCGGTCGCTGCCTCGTCCACCGCCCAATCGTCAGGCTGGCCTGCAGCAGCCAATGCCTCAGGCGCATCGGGAGGAGCGCTTTCGGCAGCGTCAGATTGCGTTTCGGCCGCTTCCGTGGAGGAGTTGCCCTCGACAGCGACCCTCGGGCCTGTCGTTTCTTCGCCGAATTCGAAGACCGGACGTAGCGTCGGTATGGGAGGCGCCGCAGCGGTCCCCTCTTCGGCAGGCATCTCAGGTGCGGGCGAAGGCGGGGGCTCCGGCGGCTGTTCCTCGGCCGGTGGCGGCTCGGGAGACTCCTCCTCCGCCAGCGCTTCCTCCTCTGCCGGCTCTTCCGGCTCAGGCTCAGGCGCCGGTTCAGGTGGCGGCTCGACAATCTCCACCGTTACCGCTTCTTCTTCGGGCGGCGTCGGCAATTCTAGGGGAAGGCCGAAGATCAGGATGACGGCGAGAACAGCATGAAAGAGGATAGAGGCGGGAATCCCCCACCTCACGTCTCTCCGCCGCTTTTCGACCTCGTCTGTCATGGCAGGGGATGTAAGATGAAATGATGCTCGGATCGAGTCCCGACGCATCAAAAGAAAAGAGCACGCTGATGAACCCCGTTCTGCTGACCTACATCTCTCTCGCTGCCGCAATCGCCCTGGAGGTCGTCGGCACCACTTTCCTCCAGCAGAGTCAGCAGTTCACGCGCCCGCTCCCAACCCTGCTTATGGCGCTTTGCTACGGAGCGGCCTTCTACCTTCTGTCGCTCGCGCTACGGACGATGCCGGTCGGGATTGCTTATGCGATCTGGAGCGGCCTGGGGATCGTGTTGATCTCGGCCGTCGGGTTCTTTGTCCTCGGCCAGAGGCTAGACCTTCCTGCCCTCATTGGGATCGGGCTGATCATTGTCGGCGTCGTGGTGGTGAATGTGTTCTCTTCTTCCGTGAGCCACTAAAAAGCCCCGGCACGCTTCCGCACCGGGGCTCTTATATTTCGACATGCCCGATCAGCTGTCCAGGAAGCTCCGGAGTTTCCGCGACCGGCTCGGATGCTTCAACTTGCGCAGCGCCTTCGCCTCGATCTGGCGGATACGCTCGCGCGTCACCGAGAACTGCTGGCCGACTTCTTCCAGCGTATGGTCGGTGTTCATGCCGATGCCGAAGCGCATGCGCAGGACACGCTCTTCGCGCGGCGTGAGCGAAGCGAGGACACGGGTCGTCGTTTCGCGCAGGTTCGCCTGGATGGCCGCGTCGATCGGCAGAAGGGCATTCTTGTCCTCGATGAAATCGCCAAGGTGGCTGTCTTCTTCGTCACCCACGGGGGTTTCGAGCGAGATCGGCTCCTTGGCAATCTTCAGGACCTTGCGGACCTTCTCGAGCGGCATCGCGAGCTTTTCGGCCAGTTCTTCCGGCGTTGGCTCGCGGCCGATCTCGTGCAGCATCTGGCGCGAGGTGCGGACGATCTTGTTGATCGTCTCGATCATATGTACCGGAATGCGGATCGTGCGGGCCTGGTCGGCGATCGAACGGGTGATCGCCTGCCGAATCCACCAGGTGGCATAGGTCGAGAACTTGTAGCCGCGGCGATACTCGAACTTGTCAACCGCCTTCATCAGGCCGATATTGCCTTCCTGAATGAGGTCGAGGAACTGCAGGCCGCGGTTTGTGTACTTCTTGGCAATCGAAATAACGAGACGCAGGTTCGCCTCGACCATCTCCTTCTTAGCGATGCGTGCTTCGCGCTCGCCCTTCTGCACCATGGAGACGATGCGACGGAACTCGGCGATCGAAATGCCAGTTTCGGTTGCCAGATTTTGGATCTCCTGGCGGATATCGCGGATAGTCTGGTTCTCTTCGCGGGCGAAGTCCTTCCAGCCACGAGCGGACAGGTTGGCGATCGACTTCATCCAGTTCGGATCGAGTTCGGCACCCTGGTACTGCTCTAGGAAGGAATCGCGCTTTACACCGTATGATTCGGCCAGCCGAAGCAGACGACCTTCGTTCTGCATCAGTCGCTTGGAGATATCGTAGAGTTGCTCAACGAGGCTCTCGATGCGGTTTTGGTTCAGCGACAGAGACTTGACGGCCGTGATTAGCTGGTCCTTGAGCTCCTTGTAACGGCGCTCTTGGCCCGACGACAGGGTGCCGGTGCAGGAGAGACGTGCCTCGACCTGCTGATCCTGAAGCTTGCGCAGCTTCTTATAGGTGTCCGCAATGGTGTCGAGGGTCTCCATGACCTGCGGGCGAAGTTCAGCTTCCATGGCGGCAAGAGACAAGCTCGACTCGTCGTCGTCTTCCTCTTCTTCCTCGGGAGGCAGGCCTTCGCCGCCAACGGCCGTAACGTCATCATCGTTGGCCGCGACCCGCATCTTGCGAGCCTTCTCCTTTTCCTCGGCAGCCTTGCGGTCGGCTTCAATCTTCTCCGGGCTCTGGAACTGCGGCGCAGCCTTTGCCTCGGGACCGGAATAGGTCGTTTCGAGATCGATGATCTCGCGCAACAGCGTTGTGCCTTCGTTCAGCTCGTCACGCCAGATGATCAGTGCCTGGAAGGTCAGCGGACTTTCGCAGAGACCAGCGATCATTGTCTCGCGGCCGGCTTCGATACGCTTCGCTATCGCGATCTCGCCCTCGCGCGACAGAAGCTCTACCGAACCCATCTCGCGTAGGTACATTCGTACCGGATCATCGGTACGATCTGTAGGCTCTTTCTTCTTGGCAGTGGCCAAAGCGGTACCCGAGCTTGGCGCAATCTCACCGCCCTCGCCCTCGCTCTCGCCATCGTCGGAGCTGTCGTCGTCGTTGGAGGCTTCATCGGCCTCCTCGTCCTCTACGACGTTGATACCCATATCGGAGAGCATCGACATCGTGTCCTCGATCTGCTCCGAGGTAACTTCCTCCGACGGCAGGACCGAGTTCAATTCATCCATTGTGACGTAGCCGCGCTTCTTGGCAGCCTTGATCATCTTCTTGACCGCGTCATCGGAAAGATCGAGAAGCGGACCGTCCGGCGTGCCTTCGCGCTCGGTCTCGGCTTCTTCGTTCTCTTTGACTTTCGTTGCCATCTAACTTCGCTTTCCTTGAACGCCACCTCGCGGCGGTGGCCGTCGGCTCGAGCTCAAAGCTCCAGCCGCGAATCACTGTCCAACACGTACGGAATGATCTTTAATTCCGGATTACCACTACGGCAGTCGCTTATAGCTAACGCCCCTGCATTGCAGGTCGCCGATCGTGGCCCGGCGTGCTTGGCCCACTCCACCTTTTCTGCCTGATGTGGTGATTCCCACAAATTAACGCTCCGTCAAGCTTTTCTGAGGCAATGGCCATGAGAAAAGTGGAAAAAGCCGTTGTTATGAGGCCAGCGGGTCAAACATGTACACGGTTGCCGGATATGTAGGCAGTCGCTTCCTTGTGACAAGTGCCTGCTCATTTAAATGAAATTTTTGCTGAACATGAAGCTCGGCCTCTTCTGAGAGAGTCAGTAGTCTAAGGCGATTCGGCGAACTTTAGCCATGGCTAACAGCAGCACCCTTCACCCTGCCAGACATCACGCCAAAGCCGTCGATGATGGCCTCCTGATTTTCCAGTCGGCCTATCTCAAGCTGCACTTCCGCCAAGGCCCGCATCAGCGCAATAGCGCGCTCCTCCTCGTCGGCAGCCGTTTCCGCGATCTCGCGTTCCAGTTCGATCTTCTGCCAACGAAGCTCCTTGTTGCGCGAGTGGAGCGCGAAAGCCTGGCGGTAAGCCTGAACCACGTCCTGCAGATCGGCCTCTGGCGTCGCCGTCCATAAGCGAGCGTTGCGGACCTGCTGGTTCATCGTTGCAAGGAGAGCATCGAACCCGTTCTCCTCGAGCTGCTCACGCAGGTTCTCACGGTCAAGCCGTGCACCAAGCTTGGCGGCAATCGTCAGGAGACATGACCAGAAACGCTGCAGATCGCGGTTTTCGAAATCCACGCTGGCGATCTCGTCATAGTCATCCAGCAGCAGTTGCGGATGGTTGACCACGGTGAGGGCAAGAACGCTCTCACGAAGGGCCGGAAGCTCTCGGTGTCCCCGCACCAGCCCGGAACGCGCCAGCCGGTCCGATACCGCAACCCCCCGCTCTTGCCCTCGAGCCTGGCCAGACGAACCGCCCGCTCTGCCACCGCCATTGCGTGGCTGGAAGTTGCCGCGACGCTCCGGGCCTCGTCCGGCACTGAAGAAGCCGTTCAGTCTTTCGCGCATCTCCTGCTGGTAGTACCGCCGGACGTTTTCATCCGAGATCACCGAGACAATCTGCCTCAAGCGGGCCTCCAGTTCCGCTCGTCGCTCAGGAGTTTCGAAACTCCCGGCGGCCGTTTCACGCATCCAGATCATCTCGGCCAGAGGGCGCCCTTCGGCCAGGACCTTTTCGAACGGCACCCGTCCGTCGTGACGAACGAGGTCGTCGGGGTCCTTGCCTTCGGGCAGCAGCGCAAACCGGACGGAGCGTCCCGGCTTCAAGAACGGCAGGGCCAGATCGGCAGCGCGATTGGCCGCCCGCGTGCCGGCACCATCGCCGTCAAAGCAGAGAATGGGCTCAGGAGACATTTTCCAGAGCAGGTCGAGCTGGCTCTCGGTCAAAGCAGTACCGAGAGGGGCCACCGCGTTCTCTATGCCCGCCTGATGAAGTGCGATGACATCCATGTACCCTTCGACGGCTATGATTGTGCCGCCATCGCGCGTGCCGGGCACCGCCTGCGAAGCGCGCCTCGCCCGCGCAAAATTGTAGAGCACCTTCCCCTTGTGAAAGAGCTCCGTCTCGTTGGAATTGAGGTATTTGGCAGGCGCGTCCGGTGACATCGCCCGCCCGCCGAACGCGATGATCTTTTCACGCGAGGAAAGGATTGGGAACATGATCCTGTCGCGAAATCGATCATAGGACACAGCGATGCCCTCACCGTGAACGACTAGGCCGCAGGCCTCGATCTGATCCTTCGGAACCCCTTTATCGGAGAGAAACGCCTTCAGGGCATTGCGGCTTTCCGGCGCATAGCCCAGGCGGAACGTCTCGATCGTGCGTCCCGTTAGCCCACGGTCACGGAGGTAGGCACGCGCCCTCGCGCCGACAGCACTTTGCAATTGCTCTTGAAAGAACTGCGCCGCCAATTCCATGACGTCGAGAAGCGTCGTCCGTTCCTTCTCGCGCCGCTCCGCCTGTGGATCCGGCTGCGGAAGAGCCATGCCGGCCAGGTCGGCGATCTGTTGGACCGCCTCTGGAAAGTTTAGCCCTTCTAGATCCGTCAGAAACCGGAAATGGTCGCCGGAAACACCACAACCGAAGCAATGGTAACGGCCCTTGCGATCTTCACAGTGAAAGCTAGGGCTTTTTTCGCCGTGGAACGGGCAGCAGGCCCAGTAGTCTCCGCGGGCGACATTGGTCTTCTTACGATCCCATGTCACCCGGCGGCCGATGACCGACGAGATCGGAACACGATCACGAATTTCGTCGAGAAAGCTGTTGGAAAAGCGCATTGTTACCTCAGAGACCCGATCAGTATAGGGGTCAGCACCGCGCCGTGCCAATCGCAAAGCGCGTCATGCCCGCTATTCACAGCCGTACAAACGAAAATGGCGGGACCAGCACTGGCCCCGCCGAAGCGTGATCGATTGCTGCTAGCGGCTACTTCAGCAGATCCTTGACCATGCCGGAGGCCTTGGCGAAATCCATCTGACCCGGATACTTCTCCTTCAGGGCATTCATGCACTTTCCCATATCGCGCAACCCATGCGCACCGGTCTCGGACACGACCGACTGACACAGCTGCCGGACCTTCTCCTCCGACAGCTGCTCCGGCATGAAGCTCTTGATGACCTCGATTTCCTCGCGCTCCTGCGTGGCGAGCTCGATCCGTCCGGCCTCTTCGTAGATCTTGGCCGACTCTTCGCGCTGCTTTACCATCTTCTGCAGGACCTGCATGATCTCCTCGTCGCTCACCGGATCCTTGCCGGCGCCACGGTTGGCAATGTCGCGATCCTTGATCGCAGTCTGAATGAGGCGCACAGTCGACAAACGTCGGCTATCCTTCGCCTTCATCGCATCCTTCATTTCGTTCGCGAGCTTATCGCGCATCATATTCTTGCTCCTTTGGAGAAGCCGCCGCGGGTTGCGGAATTGCGGCTTTTCCTTGTCGATCAGGCGGCCCTCATAGACAAGCACGAGCACACGATCAAATCAAATCAGCCAAGCTCTTGATCTTGTTGGAAGTAAAATCCACCTGGAAAGAACATGGGTGACATTGACCGCTTCGCGCGCTTTGTCTATTTTCCAGCACCTGCACGAGATTTGGATATGAGGGGCTGCACGGATCATCCGGGGCGCCCTTTTCTGCGACCATAGATGGCCCTGTTTCCCCGCGACTTCAAGTGGCGAGGCCCAAGGGCAGAAGGATTGAGATGACTTCTACCGCTCCCTGGACAAGCAAGAAGCCGACCGCTGTTCTGGTCCTCGCCGATGGCACGGTCATCGAAGGCGTCGGGGTCGGTGCAACCGGAAAGGTCTGCGCCGAGGTCTGCTTCAATACGTCTCTCACCGGGTACCAGGAGATCCTGACGGACCCGTCGTACCTCGGCCAGATCGTCACTTTCACCTTTCCGCATATCGGCAATATCGGCACGAACGAAGAAGACATCGAAGACCTGACGCCCGCGGCCCGTCGCGGGGCGGTCGGCGTGATCTTCAAGGCTGACATAACCGAGCCCTCGAGCTACCGTGCCTCCAGGCACCTGGACGAATGGCTGAAGTCGCGCGGTGTGATCGGCCTTTCCGGCATCGACACCCGGGCGCTCACCGCTTGGATCCGTGAAAACGGCGCACCGAACGCAGTGATCGCCCATGATCCAAATGGCGTGTTCGACATCGAGGCGCTGAAGGCGGAAGCGCGCAACTGGGGCGGCATCGAGGGTCGCGATCTTGCCAAGGAAGCGACGTCGGGCCAGTCGTCGCAGTGGGCACAGACACCTTGGGTCTGGGACGAGGGATATGGTGAGGCTGATCCGGCCGAAGCCAAGTACCACATCGTCTGCGTCGACTATGGCGTGAAACGCAACATCCTGCGGCTCTTCACCGGGCTCGACTGCAAGGTGACGGTTGTTCCGGCACAGACCTCTGCCGAAGATATCATGGCGCTCAACCCCGATGGCGTCTTCCTTTCCAACGGACCGGGTGATCCGGCAGCAACCGGCGAGTACGCGGTGCCGGTGATCCGGCAGGTGCTTGAAAAAGACGTGCCGACCTTCGGCATCTGCCTCGGCCACCAGATGCTCGGACTCGCTCTCGGCGCCACCACCACGAAAATGCACCAGGGACACCACGGCGGAAATCATCCCGTGAAGGACCACACGACCGGCAAGGTCGAGATCGTTTCGATGAATCACGGCTTCGCCGTCGACTCCGATAGCCTGCCGGAAGGCATCGAAGAGACTCACATTTCTCTCTTCGATGGCACGAACTGCGGCCTGCGCGTCAGCGGCAAACCCGTGTTTTCGGTGCAGCATCATCCGGAGGCCTCGCCGGGTCCGCAGGACAGCCACTACCTGTTCCGGCGCTTCATCAACATGGTGCGTGAACGAAAGGGCGAGCCCGCCCTGGCCGAGCGCTAAGCGATCATAAAGCCCGCCCCTTCGGCGGGTTTTTTGTTTCAGCGGCGTCGAACGAGCAGGTAAAACCGACCACACAAAAGGATGGCGGCAGCGCCAAGCCCGGTCACGAAGCCAAACCAGACGCCGGGGCCGCCAAACCCCAAGGGGAAGGCAAAAAGCCAGGCGCAGGCAAAGCCGATCGGCCAATAAGCAACCAGCGCCAGCATCATCGGCACCTTTGTGTCCTTCAGGCCGCGCAGCAGTCCCGCCCCTACGGCCTGCAGACCGTCTGCCAACTGAAACACGCCAGCGATGACGATCAACGAAGCAGCGTATTCCAGAACCGCCTGCGCATCCGGATTGCGAATGTCGAGAAACAGCAACCCGAGTGTCCTTGGCATGAATGCGAAGAGTAGGCTGCCGCAGGCCGAGAAGCAGAGACTGACAACCAGAACCGCCACAGCCGCCCGCTTGACCCCCACCATGTCCTCGCGACCATAGGCGAGCCCCACCCGGACGGTCGCGACCTGCGCGAGGCCGAGCGGGATCATGAACGCGATCGACGCCAGTTGCAGGGCGATGCCGTGTGCTGCAAGCTCGCGGGTCCCGATAGTGCCGATCAACAGCGACGCTGCCGCAAACAAGCTGGTCTCCGCAAGGATGGTGAAGCTGATCGGAAGACCAAGGGCGATATTCTCGCGGATTGCCCCCCAATCCGCACGCCAGAACCGAACGAACAATTCGTAGGCTCGCGTTTCCGCTCGCCCGTCTATGTATACGATCATTGCGATGCAGCCGAAGGCGCTTGAGCATACCGATGCGACGGCCGCGCCGACCAGACCCCAGGCCGGAGCACCGAAGTTCCCAAAGATAAGCGCGTAGTTGAGCACGGCATTGGCGAGGAACATGCCAATTGTGACATAGAGGATGATGCTCCCCCGCTCGAGCCCGCTGAGGAAGCTGCGCAGAACCATTAGGGCCAAGGCTGGAAAGATCCCCCATTGCGCCACCCGCAAGTAATCCTGCGCAAGTTGCGCGACGTCTGGCTCCTGCCCGAGGATAAGCAGGATGGGACGGGAGAACCACAGGATCGGCGCCGTCAGGATGCCATAGGCAAGCACGACCCAGATCCCCATGCGCACCGCCCGCCGCACGGACGTGACGTCCCCGCGTCCGACAGCATGCGCTACCATGGGAACGACGGCAGCGGCAAATCCGGTTCCGAAGATGAAGACGATGAAGAACATCTGACTCGCCAGAACCACGGCCGCGAGCTCCAGCGTGCCAAGCCACCCCACCATGATGACGTCAGTGGTGTTGATCGCCATCTGCGCCAGTTGCGCACCCACGAAAGGGACGCCAAGGCGAATCGTGGAGCGGATGTGATGGCCCCAACTGTTGATACCAGCAACAGCATCCGATGCGGCGGAGGGGGTCAGCATGGGGCGCTCCAAACGATAAACGCCGCTTCCAGGGACTGGTGAGCGGCGGTCGATTGGACCTATAGATCAGCGGCTTCGGTCCGGCAAGTTACCAGGGTGGCCTTGTTATTCAATGTTTTTGATGCTCCCGCCAAAGATGTTGATGATCGGCGGGAACCTTAGCGGCACGAAGACGGAACAGAGACAGCCTGGGGCTCTGTGGGCAGGGCAAACTCAGAGTTCGGCAGAGAAGGTATCGCAGCTATTGACGTCGCCACTCTCGAACCCGCGGCGGAACCACTCCATCCGCTGCGCAGACGTCCCGTGATTGAAGCTCTCAGGCACGACATAGCCTTGACTGCGCCTCTGCAGGGTGTCGTCGCCGATCTGCCTCGCCGCATTGAGCGCCTCCTCGATATCTCCCTGCTCCAGCAAGCCCCTTTGGTCGGTAAACTTGCCCCAGACACCGGCAAAGCAGTCCGCTTGCAGTTCCACACGCACAGACATCTGGTTCGCCTCGACCTCACTCATCCGCTGTCGGGCCTGGTTGAACCGGGGAAGGACGCCGATCAGGTTCTGGACGTGATGGCCGACCTCATGGGCGATCACATAGGCCTGTGCGAAATCGCCTGATGCATCGAACTGACGCTCGAGCTCCTGGAAAAAGGAGGTGTCGAGATAAACTTTTCGGTCACCTGGGCAATAGAACGGCCCGGTGGCGGACGATGCAAACCCGCAGGCAGATTCTACCTGCCCGGAGAACAGAACCAGCGTTGGCTCCTGGTAATCCTCCCCACTCGCCTGGAAGATGCCGTTCCAGGTGTCCTCGGTTTCCGCCAGCACGGTTCGGATGAAGGCCGTGGTCTCGTCATTGGCAGGTGCGCCCGCCTGCTGCTCATAGCCGCCACTGTCCAAGCCGATGTCGCCGCCCGAGAGCAAAGTCAACGGATTGATGCCGAGGACCCAGGAGACAATGAGGATGATGATGATGCCCCCAATCCCGATCCCTCCCCCGGCGCGACGCACGCCACCTCGGCCAACGGGAATACGCAAGCCACCGCGGCCAAACGGACTGCGGCCTCTGGCACCTCGTCGATCCTCCACATTGCTCGACTGGCGGCGGCCTCTCCACTCCATCTTCACTCTCCTGCGGCTGTCCGGTGCTCGTTAGAACGCAAGAGTGCAGAAGATGATCCAGTTCCGAATCTGGATCTTCACGCGACGCGCAGCGACCGCTTGCTGGGTAGAAACACCGTCAGCAGCCCCAGCGCGGGAAGGAAGGCGCAAATGGTGTAGACGGTCGATATGCCGTGCCGGTCAGCCAGCAACCCGAGGACCGCTGCGGCAATGCCACCCATGCCAAAGGCAAAGCCGAAGAAAATCCCCGCGATCATGCCCACCCGCCCCGGCACCAGTTCCTGCGCCATCACGATGATGGCCGGGAAGGAGGAGGCCATGATGAAGCCGATCACCGCCGAGAGCGCGATCGTCACAGGCAGGTTGGCGAATGGCATGGCCAGTGTGAAGGGGAGCACCCCAAGGATCGAAAACCAGATGACGACCTTCGAGCCGAACCGGTCGCCGATCGGGCCGCCAATCACCGTACCGAGCGCACTGGCGCCCAGGAACACGAACAACAGAATCTGCGATTCTTGGACGCTGACGCCGAAGCGCTCGATCACGAAGAAGGTGTAGTAGCTGCCGATGCTCGCCATGTAGACGTTCTTGGAGAACGTCAGGACAACCAAGACCGCGAGCGCGAGAACCACCGTCTGCCGTGGCAGCGAATGCGCATGTACCTTTTTCCTCTTGCCGGCATTGGCGGCCATGTGGGCCTTGTACCAGGCTGCGACGCGGCCGAGAACGATGATGCCGAGGATGGCGGCGAGACAGAACCAGGCGACGCTCCCCTGCCCGCGCGGCACGATGATGAAAGCCGCGAGCAACGGCCCGATCGCCGTCCCGAGATTGCCGCCAACCTGGAAGACCGATTGGGCAAAACCATAGCGGCCGCCGGAGGCAAGCCTCGCCACCCGCGACGACTCAGGATGGAAGATCGCCGAGCCGACCCCCACAAGGGAAGCTGCCACCACAAGCATACCGTAATCATGAGCGGTCGCAAGGAGCACCAAGCCGATGAGCGTAGAGGCCATACCGACGGGTAAGGAATAGGGATACGGCTTCTTGTCCGTGACGATCCCGACCACCGGCTGCAGCAGCGATGCCGTGCACTGGAAGGCAAGCGTCAGGAACCCGATTTGCCAGAAATCTAGGTTATAATCCGTCTTCAGCATCGGATAGATTGCGGCGATCATCGACTGCATGATGTCGTTCAGCATATGGCTGAAGCTGACAGCAAGAATGATCGGTAAGACGGTCACTTCGACGGGAGCGGCGGGTTTCATCACTACATCAGCCATCGTACTGTCCACCCCTCGCCTGCATCTGCTTTAGAGATCGGTCATACTGCCGCGCCACGACAAATGTCCATGCCAGGGGAAGGACAAGCGGTACGCTTTGCACCTGGTTGACGCCTCCGTCACGAACTCGGCTCCACCCGTCGTTTTCCTGTCGATTTGCCGAATTATGGGGTTTCGCTTCAAGCGACATTTGCCTATAAGCCGCTTCTAGCCTGAAAAGACCCACGCCTTGCGCCCGACCGGTGAGTTCATCATCCGGCCGGCTTTCTGCGCAGGAACTCGAATGGAAAAAGACGATGCCCAAGCGCCAAGACATCAAATCGATCCTCATCATCGGCGCGGGTCCGATCGTCATCGGCCAGGCATGCGAGTTCGATTACTCCGGCACCCAGGCGGTCAAAGCGCTCAAGGAGGAGGGTTACCGGGTCATCCTGGTCAATTCCAACCCGGCCACGATCATGACCGATCCAGGTCTTGCCGACGCGACCTATGTCGAGCCGATCACGCCGGAAGTCGTCGCCAAGATCATTGCCAAGGAACGCCCCGACGCGCTGCTGCCAACCATGGGCGGGCAGACGGCGCTGAACACCGCGCTGTCGCTGAAGCGCATGGGCGTGCTTGACCGGTACAATGTCGAGATGATCGGCGCAAAGCCTGCGGCAATCGACAAGGCGGAGGACCGAGCCCTCTTCCGCGAAGCCATGGCCAAGATAGGCCTCGAGACACCAAAGTCGATGCTGGCCAATGCCACCGACATCAAGGAGCAGGACCGCAAGGCGCATGAGGCGGAACGCGCAAAGCTGCGCGACAGCCTCTCTGGCGACGCATTGGACGCAGCGCTGGATGAGTTGGAGAACCAGTGGAACCTCGGCGAAACGGATCGCAAGCAGCGCTACATGAACCATGCCATGGCGGTTGCCGCACAGGCGCTCGACGCCATCGGCCTGCCCGCCATCATCCGCCCCTCCTTCACCATGGGCGGCACCGGCGGCGGCATTGCCTACAACCGCTCCGAATTCTTCGAGATCATCGGCTCGGGCCTCGACGCCTCGCCAACCACCGAAGTGCTGATTGAAGAATCTGTGCTCGGCTGGAAAGAGTACGAGATGGAGGTGATCCGCGACAAGGCGGACAACTGCATCATCATCTGCTCGATCGAGAACATTGACCCGATGGGCGTCCATACGGGCGATTCCATCACTGTCGCGCCGGCACTGACGCTGACCGACAAGGAATACCAGATCATGCGCAACGCCTCGATCGCGGTATTGCGCGAGATTGGCGTGGAAACCGGCGGCTCCAACGTCCAGTTCGCCGTCAACCCGAAGGACGGTCGCCTCGTCGTCATCGAGATGAACCCGCGCGTCTCGCGCTCCTCGGCACTTGCCTCCAAGGCCACCGGCTTCCCCATCGCCAAAGTCGCCGCCAAGCTTGCTGTCGGTTATACGCTGGACGAACTGGAGAACGACATCACCGGCGGCGCGACGCCTGCCTCCTTCGAGCCGTCGATCGACTACGTCGTCACCAAGATTCCGCGCTTCGCCTTCGAAAAGTTCCCCGGTGCGGAGCCGACGCTGACCACCGCCATGAAGTCGGTCGGCGAAGTCATGGCCATCGGCCGTACCTTCGCCGAATCCCTGCAGAAGGCGCTGCGCGGCCTGGAAACCGGCCTCACCGGTCTCGACGAGATCGAGATTCCTGGTCTCGAGGACGGCGAGAACGCCAACAACGCCATCCGCGCAGCGATCGGCACGCCGACGCCGGATCGCCTGCGCATGGTGGTCCAGGCGCTGCGCATGGGCATGTCCGAAGCCGAAGTCCACGAAGGCTGCAAGATCGACCCGTGGTTCATCAGCCAGTTCAAGGCGATCGTCGACATGGAGGCACGGGTGCGTGAGCACGGGTTGCCGGCAGACGCCGAGAACCTGCGCATGCTCAAAGCCATGGGCTTCTCCGATGCCCGCCTTGCCAGCCTTTCCGGCAAGCGCCCGAAGGAGGTTGCCGAGCTGCGAAACGGTCTCAACGTGCGCCCGGTCTTCAAGCGCATCGACACCTGCGCCGCAGAGTTCGCCTCGCCGACCGCCTATATGTACTCCACCTACGAAACGCCTTTCGTCGGCTCGCTCCGTTCCGAAGCGCAGGTCTCCGACCGCAAGAAGGTGGTCATCCTCGGCGGCGGCCCAAACCGCATCGGTCAGGGCATCGAGTTCGACTACTGCTGCTGCCACGCCGCCTTCGCTCTGAAGGATGCCGGCTTCGAAGCGATCATGATCAACTGCAATCCGGAGACGGTTTCGACCGACTACGACACCTCCGATCGTCTGTACTTCGAGCCGCTGACGGCAGAAGACGTGATCGAGATTCTGCGTGCCGAGCAGGAGAAGGGTGAAGTCGTCGGCGTCATCGTCCAGTTTGGTGGCCAGACCCCGCTGAAGCTTGCCGAAGCGCTCGAGAAGAACGGCATCCCGATCCTCGGCACGGCGCCCGACATGATCGATCTTGCCGAAGATCGCGACCGCTTCCAGAAGCTCCTGATGAAGCTTGACCTTATGCAGCCGAACAACGGCATCGCCTATTCGGTGGAGCAGGCGCGCCTCGTTGCCGCCGAGATCGGCTTCCCACTGGTCGTGCGGCCATCCTACGTTCTCGGCGGCCGAGCGATGCAGATCATTCATTCCGAATCCATGCTGCAAAGCTACCTGCTCGACACGGTTCCGGGCCTCGTCCCCGAAGACATCAAGCAGCGCTACCCGAACGACAAGACTGGCCAGATCAACACCCTGCTCGGCAAGAACCCGCTGCTCTTCGACAGCTATCTGACCAATGCGGTGGAAGTGGACGTCGATGCGCTGTGCGACGGCGAGAGCGTCTTCGTCTCCGGGATCATGGAGCACATCGAGGAAGCGGGTATCCACTCCGGCGACTCGGCCTGCTCGCTGCCGGTTCGCTCGCTCTCGAAGGAGACGGTGGATGAGCTGGAACGCCAGACGACGGCGCTTGCCAAGGCACTCAATGTCGGCGGTTTGATGAACGTGCAGTACGCCATCAAGGACGGCACGATCTACGTGCTTGAGGTCAACCCGCGCGCGTCGCGTACCGTGCCTTTCGTCGCCAAGACCATCGGCGCTCCGATCGCCAAGATCGCTGCTCGCATCATGGCCGGCGAGAAGCTGGACGCAGCGATCAGCGCCTATGGCGCCAAGCCCGACCCACGCAACCTGAAGCACATCGCCGTCAAGGAAGCCGTCTTCCCGTTTGCCCGTTTCCCAGGCGTCGATACGCTCCTCGGTCCGGAAATGCGCTCCACCGGTGAGGTGATCGGCCTTGATACCGACTTTGCGCTTGCCTTTGCCAAGAGCCAGCTCGGCGCCGGTGTCGAACTTCCGCGCGAAGGCACGGTCTTTGTCTCCGTCCGCGACGAGGACAAGCAGCGTGTTCTGTCCGCGATCCGCATCCTGACCGAGATCGGCTTCAAGGTGCTTGCGACCGGAGGCACCTCGCGCTTTCTGGCTGAACAGGGCATTGCCGCAACCAAGATCAACAAGGTTCTGGAAGGCCGTCCGCACATCGAGGACGCGATCCGCAACCGCCAGGTCCAGCTCGTCATCAACACGACGGACGGCAACAAGGCGATCTCGGACTCCAAGTCGCTGCGCCGCGCAACGCTGATGCAGAAGGTGCCCTACTACACCACCATGGCCGGTGCCGAAGCGGCAGCCATGGCAATCCGAGCGCTGAAGGCCGGCAATCTCGAGGTTCGCCCTCTGCAGAGCTACTTCTAAGGGTCCTAAATTCTGAAACCGGTCAGCTGCTGTTGACCGGTCTCTTTTTCTGCCGTACTTAGCCAGTAAGTTAATTAACCGGATGGCTAATAATGACCGATACCCTTTCGGAGACTTTTGCCGCCCTCGCGGATCCGACCCGCCGCGCGATCCTCGCGCGGCTGGCGAAGGGAGAGGCGACGGTGAACGAGCTGGCCGAACCGTTCGACATGAGCCTTCCGGCGGTCTCGAAGCATCTCAAGGTTCTGGAGAACGCTAAGCTGATCTCCCGCAGCCGCACCGCTCAATGGCGCCCTTGCCGGCTTGAGGCCGACACTCTGAAGACGGTCGACGGCTGGCTCGGCGGCTACCGCTCGCTCTGGGAGCACCGCCTCGACCGGTTGGAGGATTACCTCGCGACACTGAAGACGGAAGAGAAGGAAGAGCAAAGATGACGGAGAAGATGGAAATCCTCAACGACCGCCTGTTCAACGTCAGCCCCTCCACTCTCTTCAACGCATTCGCAGACCCAGAGAAGCTGACGCAATGGTGGGGGCCGCATGGCTTCGCCAACAGGATCGACCGGTTCGACTTTCGCCCTGGCGGTGACTGGCACATCACCATGACGGCGTCCGACGGCACCCACTTCGATAACCGCTCCACCTTCCAGGAGATCGTCCCCTCCGAGCGGATCGCTTTCCTGCACCACCTCCCCATGCACGTCTATACGATGGAGATGCGCTTCATCGCAGAAGGCGGCGGTACCCGCCTTCACTGGCGCATGCTCTTCGAACCGACCGAAGAAAACCTGCAGCTCAAGACGTTCATTGCCGCCGCCAACGAGCAGAACTTCGATCGCCTTGAAGCCCTCCTCCAACAGCTGAATCAAGGACGCTGACATGACGACAGGACAGGACAGTAACCGGATCATTGCAGTTGATCGCCTCATCTCCGCGCCTCCGGAGCTCGTCTTCAAGATGCTGACCGAGGCCCGGCACCTGGACAAATGGTGGGGGCCGGACGGCTTCATCACCGAGACGCATGAGATGGACTTTTCCGTCGGCGGGCTCTGGCGCTACACGATGCACGGCCCCGACAAGGATTGGCCGAACTGGATCCGCTACAAGGAGATCAGCCCGCCAAGCCGTATTGCCTATGACCATGGCGCCGAAGTCGGCGAACCGGCCTGGTTTGAAGGCGCCATTACGCTCGAGGCCGAGGGCGATGCCACCCGCATCACCATCACCCTCACCTTCCCGACCGCGGAAGCCCGCGAAGCAACGGTGAAGTTCGGTGCCGTGGAAGGTGGCCAGCAGACACTGGCGCGGCTCGATGCCTATGTCACGGCCCCGCTGACGCAGGCCTGATTATCGGCCTTTTGCCGCGCTCAAATTGGCTCTTGTCAAGTGCCACAACTTGAGGAAGTCTCCGCCCGATCTCCGGGAGAACAAACATGACGACAATCGTGCAAGTGCCTGGACCTGCAGGCAGGCGCGAATGGATCGGCCTGTCCGTCCTTTCGATCGCTTGCCTGATTTACTCCATGGATCTGTCGGTGCTGTTTCTGGCGGTGCCGGCGATCGTCGCGGATCTCGATCCGTCGGCCGCGCAACTCCTTTGGATCAACGACATCTACGGCTTCATGGTTGCGGGCTTCCTGATGACCATGGGAACGCTTGGAGACCGCATCGGTCGCCGCCGGGTCCTGTTGATCGGAGCATTCGCCTTCGGCGTCGCCTCGGCCCTCGCCGCCTTTTCGCAGACAGCCGGACAATTGATCGCCTCACGAGCGCTGCTAGGTATCGCCGGAGCGACGATCGCTCCCTCGACCCTCTCGCTGATCGTCAACCTCTTCCGCAATGAAGCGGAGCGAAACAGGGCGATCGGCATCTGGGGCACCGCGTTCGCATTGGGAGGTCTCGTCGGCCCGCTGATCGGCGGATTGCTGCTGCAGTACTTCCACTGGGGCGCAGTCTTCCTCATCAACATCCCCGTCATGATGGTCCTTCTGGCTGTCGCCCCCTTCCTCTTGCCGGAGTACAAGAGCGACGACGCCGGCCGCATCGATCTCGTGAGCGTGGTGCTGTCGCTGGCGACGGTTCTGCCTGTGATCTACGGCATCAAGCACATGGCTGCAGACGGGTTCGAGCTCATCCAGCTGCCATATCTTGCGGTCGGACTTCTCTTCGGCGCCGCCTTCATCCGCCGCCAGAAGCGGCTGGCTGATCCGCTGATCGATCTCGCACTGTTCCGGAACGCGGCCTTCAACGCGTCGCTGTTGGTCAATCTCGCAGGCATCTTCTTCGTCTTCGGCGTCTTCCTCTTCCAGAACCTCTTCCTTCAGCTCGTGCTGGGGCTCACGCCCCTGAAGGCGGCACTGTGGTCGGCGCCATCCGCTCTCGTCTTCACGATCATGTCCTTGCAGGCCTACCGCTTCACCAACCACTTCGGTCCGATCAGGACGGTGCTCGGAGGACTGGTGGTCAATGCGGTCGGCACGGCGGCCATGGCGGTGGCGGCCTATTCGGAAAGCCTGCTCGGCATCCTCGGCGCCAGCATGATCATCGGCCTCGGCTTCGTTCCCGTCATCCTCACGACAACCGGTCTGATCGTCGGCACGGCGCCGCCGGAACGGGCGGGGTCTGCCTCGGCGATCTCGGAAACAAGCGCCGAGTTTGGTGGAGCGCTCGGCGTCGCCCTCCTCGGCAGCCTGGCAACGCTCGTCTACCGGACGGCGATGAACGGCACCGATCTCAGGGGGCTCAACGCCCAGCAGGCGGAAGCAGTGTCGGAGACCCTCGCCGGTGCGGTGGAGACCGCACAGCAGCTTCCACTCTCGGCTTCGGCCATCTGGCTCCCGGCGGCAAAGAGCGGCTTCGCGCTGGGCTTCTCGCTCTGTTGCATCGTCGTTACCGCAACCCTGCTTCTCCTCGCCCTGCTTGCCCGCCGCGTCTATGCCGCTGCCCGGATCGACGAGAGCGCTTTAGCATCCCACTGAACCGGGCACGGCTCAACTGGCTCATGCAAAACCCGCAGCAAGCCTTTGAACGGACTCCATATCCTGACGGAAGCGGATCATTTCCTTCGCCTTGAGGCCTGGATCCGGAATGCGCAGCAGATAGGACGGGTGAACGGTCACGAAGAGAACCTGTCCATCCTCCATGGTCAGCGGCTTACTTCGGACATCCGCAAGCTTCTGCTTCTCGTCCGTCAGTGCAAAATAGGCCGTCGCTCCCATGGCGACGATCAGTTTCGGCTGCACGAAATCAAGCTCCTGCTTCAGCCACCAGCGGCATTGCTGGATCTCTCCCTGGTTTGGCTTCTGGTGGATGCGGCGCTTCCCCCGGGCCTCGTACTTGAAGTGCTTCACCGCATTGGTGACGTAGAGCGAGCGGCGATCGCGCCCGACCTCGCGCAGCACATCGTTAAAGACCTGTCCTGCCGGACCGACAAACGGCTTGCCGGCAAGATCCTCCTGGTCGCCCGGCTGCTCCCCGACGACCATCACCTTTGCCTGCTCCGGCCCCTGCCCGAAGACCGTCTGCGTTGCCATACAGTGAAGCGTGCAGCGGGTGCAGTGTCGCGCCTCCTGCCTCACAGCCTCAAGTGTTCCCGCAGGAGCAACATCAACAGCCGGTGCATTCGCTGCCGCCTCCTGCAGCCGATGGTGGAACGGGAGCGGCTCGCTTGCCGCCCTTGCCGCCATCTCCAGCACGCTGCGCTCGGCGTTGGCGATCAGGCCGGGAATGAGCTCCGCCTCCGGCAAATTCTTCCAGTACTTCTTCGGCATCTCCGCCGTCATCGCCTTCACCTTCAGGCGCGCCGGATTGAAGATGGAGGCGTAATACGTCCGCCACAGATCATCCGTCTCGTCTTTAAGGTCCGGCTTCTCCGCCGGCTCCGTGCTCGTGAGCAAGGTTTCGCCATCCCAGGAGGCGGATCCCTTGGGCGTCGCGATTAACCAGTCCATGTCGTTGAACCGGCGTTGGAAGAACGGCGCCACGCGCTCAACGATGAAATGATCAGGCTCGAACCAGGCGACGAAGCGCCGCCGTCCCGCCGTTCGCGGTGGCAGCGGCAATTCCTTGAAACGCACGAAGGCCGTCATCTTGTGATAGTCGCGCCCGACGGACTTCGCCATCTGCCGTGCTTCCACCACATCGGCATCGGCCGCCATTGCTAGTGTGTTTCGGTCGCGCGCCAGCCGGACGAGGAGCCGGTAGAGTAGCGCGAAACGCCGCGAATCACTGTGGCAAATAACGCCGCCCGCTAGCTTGATGAAGTCGGGCGGTACAGAAACCACGCCCACCTCCGGTTTCGGCGCCGGCAGGTCTTGGCGCTGATCGGCGAAGAGGCGGCCCATCGCATCCGGCGTCTGCCAGACAACCTCATCCGGGTCCACGCCCGCCTGGAGCAGTACGCGTGCAGCCTCCCGCCACTCGCCAAGATCGCCCCTGCCCTCCAGCGTGACCGTGTACATCAGAGCAACGACAGCTGTTCCGGCTTCGGCTCGAACATCGCCCGCAGATCGGGTCGGTCGACGAGACGATGCGGCGTCCAGCCATCTGCCGTGATGAAGGGCTGCACCTTCTTCAGCGACACGCCGAGCCGCTTCAGATCGTCCAGCCGCAGTCGCGAGAACCGGCGGGCCGAGATAATTGCCTTTACCGTCTTAGTGCCGAGGCCCGGCACTCGCAGCAGCATTTCCCGGTCGGCTCGGTTCACATCGACCGGAAATCGTTCGCGGTGGCCAAGTGCCCAAGCGAGCTTTGGATCGAGATCGAGGTCGAGCATACCGTCCGCCCGCGCCGACGTGATCTCGCCGATGTCGAAACCATAGAAGCGGTAGAGCCAATCCGCCTGATAGAGCCGGTGTTCGCGCATCAGCGGCGGCTTGATCAGCGGCAGGTTCTTCGATGAATCCGGAATGGGGCTGAAGGCGGAATAATAGACGCGCTTGAGGCCATAACTTCCGTACAGCCGGGCGCTCGTACCGAGGATCGTCGCGTCGTTGGCTCCGTCCGCCCCGACGATCATCTGCGTGCTCTGGCCAGCCGGTGCAAACCGCCGCTTCCGCTTCGTCTGCAGCGTCGGCTCGCTCATTTCCTCGATCTTGAGCCGCAGTTCGCCCATGGAGCGACGAATGCCATCCGGCTGCTTCTCCGGCGCATATCGGGTGATGCCGGCATCGGTCGGCAGTTCGATGTTAAGCGACAGCCGATCTGCGTAAAGACCGGCTTCCTCAATCAGATGCGGCGACGCCTCTGGAATGGACTTGAGATGAATATAGCCGCGGAAGTTGTGCGTCGTTCTCAGCTCCCGCGCAATTCGCACCATCTCCTCCATCGTGTGGTCGGAGGAGCGGATGATGCCCGACGAGAGAAACAGCCCTTCGATATAGTTGCGGCGATAAAACTCCAGCGTCAGCCAAATCACCTCCTCTACTGTAAACCGCGCCCGCTCAACGTTGCTGGACGAGCGGTTGATGCAATAGGCGCAGTCATAGATGCAGAAGTTCGTGAGCAGGATTTTGAGCAGCGAAATGCATCGCCCATCCGGCGCATAGGCGTGGCAAATCCCTGACCCCTCTGTTGATCCAAGGCCACCAGAGGAGAGCGAGCTACGTCTGACCGTGCCGCTAGAGGCGCAGGACGCATCGTATTTGGCAGCGTCAGAGAGAATGGCTAGCCGATCTTTTAGAGACTTCTTCATTAGACTGTTCACTAAATGTTCTTCCGGAGAAGGTCAATAGCGGAGCTGGCTTCTGCTTCACAACCTTGAAAGTGACGCCTGATGCACCATCTCGAAAATGCTGGAGTTTTCAGGGGGACCTCTGTTATAGTTCCAGAAATTTTGATGTGTGGATGGTTCCGAAGTTTTGCTCCGGAACCTGTTTCTTTTTGTGGCCGCGGCTAGCGCAGCCACAGCGTGAAGGACAAGAAGATGGTCGATAAGGTACCGATGACGCAGAACGGCTTTACCCAGTTGCAGGAGGAGTTGCGCTGGCGCCAGCAGGAGGAGCGTCCCCGCATCATCGAGGCGATCGCCGAGGCGCGCGCCCATGGCGACCTTTCCGAAAACGCGGAATATCACGCGGCCAAGGAAGCGCAGAGCCACAACGAAGGCCGCATCACTGAGCTCGAAGATCTGATTGCGCGCGCCGAGGTTATCGACCTGTCGAAGATGTCGGGTGACAAGATCAAGTTCGGGGCCACCGTCAAGCTCGTCGACGAAGACACAGAAGAAGAGAAGACCTACCAGATCGTCGGCGACCAGGAAGCCGACGTGAAGGCAGGCCGCATCTCCGTCTCTTCCCCCATCGCCCGCGCGATGATCGGCAAGGAAGCGGGAGACTCGATCGAGGTCAACGCACCGGGCGGCTCGAAGGCCTACGAAATTCTCTCGGTTTCCTGGGGCTGACGGTCGAACGGTTGGCTTCGCTTCGCGATATCACGGTCATCGCCCCGCACTTCAAGCGACGCCTTTCCGGCGTAACGTCGACGGTCGTTCAGCTCGTTCCAGAACAGGTTCGGCTTGGCCGGTCGATCGTGACGCTTGGACCTGGACTTCCTGATCACCTGCCGAAGTTGCGCTGGCGACAGTTCCCCGGACTTTGGAGACGGCCTGAGGGCAAACAGGTGCGCGTGTGGCACGCGCGCCGCAACAATGAGATGCTGGCAGGGATCGTGCTGAAGCACCTACTGCGCACGCCGCTGAAGCTGCTTTTTACATCCGCTGCACAGCGTCGGCACACGGGCTACACCAGATGGCTGATCCGCCAGATGGACGCTGTTGTGGCCACCAGCGTTCGCTCGGGCTCCTTCCTTGAGGTGCCACACACGGTGATTCGCCATGGGGTAGACCTCGACGTCTTCCGTCCCCCTCAGGGAGATGACGACACGATCGGCGCGACCGGGCTTCCTGGTAAATATCTAGTCGGATGCTTCGGCCGCGTCCGTCATCAGAAGGGTACAGACCTCTTCGTACGCGCGATGATCGAGCTCTTGCCGCAGCATCCAGAGTGGACGGCAGTGATCTGCGGCCGCGTAACCGTGGAGCATCAGGCCTTCGGCGACGAGTTGAAAGCCGCCGTCGTCGCCGCCGGTCTGGCCGACCGAATCCGATTTCTGGGCGAAGTGGACGACATCAAGCCGTGGTACCGCCGCCTGACCCTTTACGTTGCACCGTCCCGCAACGAAGGTTTCGGGCTGACCCCTCTCGAGGCTATGGCATCGCAGACGGTGGTGGTCGCGAGTGACGCCGGGGCCTATGCAGAGCAGATTGTGATGGGCATTACAGGAGCTGTAGCCCCTGCTGGCAACTATGAGGCTCTACGAGACGCAATTGCCAGCTATCTTGCTGACCCAGATCTCGCCTCTCGGTCGGGCAAGCAGGCGCGAGAGCACGTCGTTCGGAATTTCGGTTTGAGCAATGAGGCTGAAGAGTTGGAGATCGTATATGAGGCTCTACTAGCGCCGGCTGGGCTCGAACGATGACCCGCATTGAATTCATTGGACACAGCAAACACCTTGGCAGAGTTGGCGACTCTGCGGAGGGCGCTGTCCTCCTCGTACCGCTCAAACTTCACCAGATCATCAGCCAACTCCTCGAGCGGGAGGGATGGCGGACTTTGGTCGCTTCCGCGGTCGGCCGCCATGACGTTGTGGATCTGCGACCACTGGTGGAGCGCAATCTGCTGCGCCGGCGTATTCGCCTCGGCTGGTTCTACGGCAGACCACTCGTGGCAGCGCTCTATCGAACATTCACCCTTGCCCGGGCGCGCGTCGCGGCTCGCCTCGTCCAGTCGCATCTGGATGAACACCCCGGCGCTCGTGTCATGGCGTTCAATGGCTTTCTGATACCCGACGCGCTGGCCTTGGCTGTAGGCGAGGCGTTGGGGCGTGAGCGCATGGTCCTCGAACAAGGGTTCTTTCCCGCCACCAATCAGTACGACACCCGAGGCATAAACTACGACAGCAGTCTTCCGCGAGATCCGGCCTTTTATCGGATGGTGGCACACCGTGTCCCTGCAGACATACCTGCTGGTCTCGTGCATCGCATCTCCAAGCAGAAGCATACCAAACCCGCGACGATGCCGGGGCGCTATGTCTTTGTTCCGTTCCAAGTCCCCAGCGACATGCAGGTGCTCGCTCATTCTCCGTGGATCCGGGACATGGTGCACTTCTACGAGGTTATTGCCCGGCTGGCCGACAAGCGCCCCGACCTTAACTTCGTCGTAAAGGAACATCCGAGCTTCCCACTATCGATCCAGGACCGCGTCACGAAGCACCACCGCATCTGGTTTGCGAACCACAACGAGACACGAAGTCTGATCGAAGGTGCGCAGGCGCTTATCGTCATCAACTCCACGGTCGGGCTTGAAGGTCTTTTCCTTCAGAAGAAGGTCGTGACGCTAGGCAATGCACCCTACAATGTGGAAGGTCTCGTTCTTCATGCGGAGGATGAAGAGGCGCTTCTCGCGGCCGTCGACGTCCTTGATACCTGGACGCCAGATCCGGATCTGCGGGCGGCTTACATTCGCTATGTCTATAACGTATTCCTGTTGAAGGGCGACCACAAAGCACCAGACGACCAATTCCTGTCCGCACTCCGCAGGCGCGCAGCCCGCAAGGATGAGCATAGCCTCCGACTAGAAGAATTCGCAGCAGTCTTGGGCCGAGATAGCACCATGTCCGCGACAAAAGACGTGTGACCTGGATCGGAGCGAGGAGCGACCCCTCCTTAGGCCGATCTTGCTACCGTTACCGCCTCAGACGCGGGCACTGTCAGGCGGCGCCTGAACCTCAACCAAACCCAGCTTCTTTACCTGTCGGATCGTCAGCATTGTCCTCACTGTATCCACGTGCTCGTCTGCCGTCAGCACCTCCATCACGAAATCCTGGAAGACGCTGAGGTTCTGGGCGGTGCAACGTAGAAGGAAGTCGCTGTCGCCGGAGACCATCCAGGCCTCCCGCACGATCGGCCACTTTTCCACGCGAGAGGCAAACGACTTCAGATCCCCGTCGGCCTGGCGCTTCAGTCCGACCATGCAGAATGCGACCAGGTCAAAGCCCATCTTGGGTCCATTGAGGAGCGCATGATAGCCTTCGATGACGCCAGCCTCTTCAAGCTTTCGGACTCGGCGAAGGCATGGAGGCGCGGAAATACCAACCCTCTCGGCAAGCTCCACGTTGGTCATCCGACCATCCTGCTGCAGCTCGCGCAGGATCTTGATATCGATGGCGTCCAGATCGGCGCGAAACACAGTCGTCCCCTTTGGTTTTGGCAAGCTTTTAGCCGAACTCGCCTGCAACGCAAGGCGAGCAACGGGCATATCCCTGCACAGGATGCAACTGTTCTGTTATTAACGCAGGGCTGCTCTTGATGTAGCGCATGGATAAACCTTAAATGCCCCAAACATAGCGGTAGATTGAGATCCGCATCCCCATATGAGGGGTGCGCATTCGCGCCACGCTCTACCGGCTGAAAGGAAGGCCATGTCTGCCCGTCACACCCAAGTTCTCATCATTGGCTCTGGCCCTGCCGGCTATACGGCCGCGATCTACGCCGCGCGTGCCATGCTCAAGCCCGTTCTGATTGCCGGCATGGAGCAGGGTGGGCAGTTGATGATCACCACGGATGTCGAAAACTACCCGGGCTTTGCTGATCCGATTCAGGGTCCCTGGCTCATGGAGCAGATGCTCAACCAGGCGACGCATGTCGGCACTGAGATCGTCAATGACCTGGTAACTGAGGTGGAGCTTTCCCGCCAGCCCTTCACGGTTCGCACCGACTCCGGCGCCATTTGGACGGCAGACACCCTGATCATCGCCACGGGTGCCAAGGCCAAGTGGCTGGGCATCGAGAGCGAGCAGCGCTTCCAGGGCTTCGGCGTCTCGGCCTGCGCCACCTGCGACGGCTTCTTTTATCGCAACAAGGACGTGATCGTCGTGGGCGGCGGCAATTCTGCCGTGGAAGAGGCGCTTTATCTCTCCAACATCGCCAAGACGGTTACGGTCGTGCACCGGCGCGAAAGCTTCCGGTCGGAAAAGATCCTTGCCGAACGCCTTTTCCAGCGCCCGAACGTCCAGGTGTTGTGGAACACGGAAATTGCAGAGATCACAGGCGAACCCGCCAAGCCGCCGATGCCGCCATCCGTAAACGGTGTTCGCCTGCGCGATACCCGCACCGGCGTCATCAGCGACAAGATCATCGACGGGGTGTTCGTCGCGATTGGCCATGCGCCAGCCACGGAACTCTTCAAGGACACGCTCAGGGTGAAGCCGAATGGATACCTCTGGACGGCACCGGATTCCACGGCAACCAGCATGCCGGGCGTGTTTGCTGCCGGCGACGTCACCGACGATACTTTCCGCCAGGCAATCACGGCAGCCGGCATGGGCTGCATGGCTGCACTCGAGGCCGAGCGGTATCTCGCAGGAATCCAGCCGATCGCTGAAGCCGCGGAGTGACCTGAAGCATGGTGATGCCTCTCGACTGGGACAAGTTGCGTATTTTTCATGCAGCAGCGGAGGCTGGATCCTTCACCCATGCCGCTGACAAGCTGCATCTTTCCCAGTCAGCCATCAGCCGCCAGGTCAGCGCGCTTGAGCAGGATGTGGGTGTCAAGCTTTTCCACCGCCACGCGCGTGGTCTGATCCTCACCGAGCAGGGTGAGCTTCTTTATCGCACGGCCCATGATGTGCTCCTCAAGCTGGAGATGGTGAAGGCTCAACTGACCGAAACGACGGACAAGCCCTCCGGGAAATTGCGGGTCACCACGACCGTCGGGCTAGGCCAGGGCTGGCTTACCGATAAGGTGCAGGAATTCCTGCAGCTCTATCCCGATATGTCGGTCCAGTTGCTCCTCGACAACGAGGAACTTGACGTCAACATGCGCCACGCGGATTGCGCCATCCGCCTGCGCCAGCCGCAGCAATCCGATCTCATCCAGCGCAAGCTGTTTACCGTTCACATGCACGTCTACGCCGCACCGTCGTACATCAACCGCTTTGGCGAGCCGCACACGATCGAGGATTTGGACAACCATAAGATCATCACCTTCGGGGAACCCGCACCGAATTATCTGCTGGACGTCAACTGGCTGGAACACGCAGGACGGTCTTCGGACAACCCGCGCATCCCGCACCTTCAGATCAACAGCCAGACATCGATCAAGCGCGCATGCCTACTCGGCATCGGCATTGCTGTGCTTCCCGATTATATCGTCGGGCGGGATCCTGGCCTGATCCAGCTACCCCTGGCCGCCGACATACCCTCCTTCGACACCTATTTCTGTTATCCGGACGAGATAAAGAACGCAGCTAAGCTTAAGGTTTTCCGTGACTTTGTAGTCTCCAAAGCGCGCAACTGGAATTTCTGAACCAGACATGCCTCAAGGCTGATGCGAAAGTGTTGCGCGTGTCGCATGGCTCCCCTGCACATTTATTCATTGTTCCCTGCACAAAAAACCACCATATCGCACACAGCTGATGCACACACGGTGGCTTTCCTCCCAGTTCCACCGCACCAGCTGTTCCCCTCTGGAGGTTTTTGACCTTCACACTTATAGGGCCCCGGAGTAATCTGGTGGCCCTTTTTTTTTACCCCCACCCTCAGATCTTGCACTTGCGTGCGGTCCGGCCTGCTCCATATGCAAGGTCGGCTGCGGGCATGCGACTCCCTCGCTTCTCCAGCTGTTCCCCTCTGGAGGTTTACACCTTCATACCTCAGGGCTGATCTCCGGCCCTTTTTTTTGCTCTGCCCCTTAAAATCGATGAATAGCGATTTAAATATCGGCTATGGACGATTTAGATATCGTGGAAGCCGAATGGATAAGCTAGAAGTTCTCAAGGCACTTGCGCACCCGGTGCGGGTTCAATTTCTCGAATGGATGCGCGAGCCGGAAAAGCACTTTTCATCACAGGCCCATCCGCTGGCCATGGGAATCTGCGCCAATCAATTCGAAAAGCGGTGCGGCCTGTCGCAGTCGACAGTCTCCGCCCACCTCGCCACGCTGGAGAAAGCGGGGTTGGTGACCACCAATCGCCTCGGCCAGTGGTCGTTCTACCGTCGCGATGACGAGACAATAGAGGCTTTCATCCACGAGCTGAAAGATACGCTCTGACTACCTCCCGCATGCTCTCAAAGAAGCAAGGAATTTCCAGTGACCACACTTTTCGACCCGATGAAGCTCGGTGACATTGACGTCTCTAACCGCGTCGCCATGGCACCGCTGACGCGCAACCGCTCCCCCAAGGCCATCCCCAACGATCTGAATGTCACCTATTACGAGCAACGCGCCGGCGCGGGCTTGATCATCACGGAGGGCACGCCGGTCACGCAGCAAGGTCAGGGTTATTCGGATGTACCCGGGCTCTACCTGCCGCAAGCAGTCGACGGCTGGAAGAAGGTGACCGCCGCTGTTCACGCAAAGGGCGGCAAGATTGTCACACAGCTCTGGCATGTCGGCCGCGTTTCGCACACGTCCTTGCAGCCTAGCGGCGCGGCTCCGGTCGCCCCTTCTCCTGTTCCAGCGGGCGGCAAGACCTTCATCATCAATGATGACGGCACCGGCGCTTTCCTTGAGACATCGGAGCCACGCGCGCTGGAGGCATCCGAGATCGCGGAGATCGTTGAGGATTTCCGAAGGGCTGCCCGCGCCGCGCTCGACGCCGGATTCGACGGCGTAGAGATCCACGGCGCCAACGGCTACCTGATCGACCAGTTCCTGAAGACGGGCGCAAATCAGCGCACGGACGAATACGGCGGTTCGATCGAGAACCGGACCCGCTTCCTCCTGCAGGTGGTGGATGCGGTGACGCGGGAGATTGGTCCGGGTCGCACCGGACTGCGTCTTTCGCCGACGACCCCAGCGAACGGCATTTCTGACAAAGATCCGCAGGCGCTCTTCAACTACGTCGCGGAGCAGCTAGCGACACGTGAACTGTCCTTCATTCATGTCATCGAAGGCGCGACGGGCGGCGAACGCGGCTTCCAGTATGAAGGCACCACGTTCGACTACGAAGCATTCAAGGCGGCATTCCGGAAGGCCGGCGGCAAGGCAGCCTGGATGGTGAACAACGGCTACAACCGCGAATCCGCAATGCAGGCTGTGGAAAGTGGACGCGCAGATCTTGTTTCCTTCGGTCGACTTTTCATCGCCAACCCAGACCTGGTGGAGCGCTTTAAGTCTGGCACAGTACTGAACGAGCCGGATCGCGACACCTTCTATGGCGGCGGCGCCAAGGGTTATACGGACTACCCTTCCCTGCAATCAGCTGCTTGATCCCGAAAGGGCGCCGTGAGGCGCCCTTCTCCTGTCACCCCTTCGCTACGGACTTGAGGGCGATCGAGCGGGCGTGCCCCGCTAGGGCAGTTGGTTCGGCTGGTCGTCCGCGTCGGTGTCGACAACTTCTGCCTCGGGGCGGTCTCCGCCGTCGCTATATTCGGTGTGCCACACGCCGTTGGCATCCTGCCAGCTGATCTCCTCCGGTTCGCCGCCAACCTGCTGCTCCGCCGCCACGATCCGTGCGGCTTGCAAGGCATCGGAATGCGTCGCGAACGTCTCCGAATAAACATCGTCCAGCCGATAGGCCCAGCCTCCGTCGTGCTCGACGATCTTGTAAACAACCTTGGTCATCTGCCCTCCTGTCATTGTTATACCCGACGCCGGATAGCCACGGCGCGGCGGTCATGAAGAAAGCGCAGGCGTACAGCATTGTTCCAGATGAGGCGTACGCTCTCAGTTGGTTAAACGTAACACGGCTTGCTTCGAATGTGCAGGCTCCGCCCAAGCGCAGGGTTGATGGCTGCTGCTGCTGCCATAGATGAAGGCGGATACCAGGAGTTGCCAGTGGCGCTGCCATCCGCGTTGAAGCAAGAGAAACTTCTTCCGATCTCCGCCGTAGTCGCTGTGTTCGTCTTCTTTCTCGAACACAGCCTGCTGGAAATGGGACGGACCATCGCATTGATAGCGGCCGCAGGCCTTATCGTGGTTATAGTGCTAGCATCCACCCGCGTCGCCCATCACGCTGAAGTGCTGGCCCGTAAGGTCGGGGATCCTTATGGCACGATGATCCTTACACTATCGGCCGTTGCCGTCGAGGTGCTGATCCTCGCCATCATGATGCGCACCAGCACGTCGCCGACGCTGGTGCGGGATACGATCTACGCGGCGGTTATGCTGGACATCAACGGCATTCTGGGGCTGGCGGCGCTGCTGGGCGGACTGCGGCATGGCGAACAGGCGTATAACGACGACTCCAGCAAGACCTACAGCGTCATGATCCTCACAGCCATGGGCATATCCATGGTGGTTCCTGAATTCGTCCCGCGCGACCGGTGGCACCTGTATTCCGGCTTCACGATCGCGGCGATGATTGCCCTATATGCGCTGTTCCTGCGCATGCAGGTCGGCACCCACAGCTACTTCTTCAGCTACAGCTATCCGCGCAGGAAGCAATCAGCGATGGAGGGGTCTGCGCCCGCCGATCTTCCCGTCGAATCCAAGCACGAGGCGGCGGAGGAGGAATCCACTGCCTTTTCGATCGGCGTCATTCTTTTCGGTGTTGTAGTCATCGGCGCGCTCGCTGAGTTCATGTCCGTCTTCCTCAACTCCGGCCTTGAGGGAACGGGCGCGCCGCCGACCCTTATGGCAGTTGTTGTGGCCTCAATCTCCGCCGCACCAGAAATCCTGACCGCTTTGCGAGCTGCGTTGCGCAACAGGATGCAGGCAGTGGTGAACATCGCACTGGGCGCCTCCTTGTCGACAGTGATCCTCACAGTGCCGGTCATGGAAGGAATCGCCCTCTACACCGGGCAGCCATTCATGATGGCAATGACCTCCGTGCAGACTGTGATGGTGACAATCACGCTGATTGTTGCGGCGATCAACCTGAACGACGGGCAGACTAACGCCATTGAAGGGATGACACACTTCGTGCTGTTTGCGACGTTCGTGATGCTGACCGTTCTAGGGCTCTAGCGGCGGGCCTCGGTCTCACGCGGATAAACTATTGTTGACCACTCCGTGGGCGTTCCATACCCGCGGACGCCCTAGATCAGCATGACACGGAGCCAGCCAGATGTGCTGCTCCTCTGCTTGACGAAAAGGGAGCGATCAGATGAACCGACTGCCACTTCTGCTTTCAGCCACGATCTTGTCCGCTGCGTTCGCGGCATCGCCCGCGCAAGCGCAAGAAGCGCGCGACTCCGTCGTCACCGCTCCGCCGAACGCGCCGGATCAACAGCCGGCCTTCGAAGGCCAGACGCGAGCCCCGCAACCGCCCCAAACGCCGGAACTGAAGACGGAAGTCGTTGCCGAGGGGCTGCCCCATCTCTGGGCCATGGAATTCCTGCCGGATGGGCGCATGCTTGTGACCGCCAAGCAGGGCGCCATGCACATCATCTCAGAGGATGGTGAAGTCGGACCGGAGATCGAGGGCGTACCAGAGGTCTTCGCCCGGGGCCAGGGCGGTCTTTTGGACGTTGCTCTCGGACCGGACTTCGAATCCTCCGGAATGATCTACTTCTCCTTTGCAGAGCAACGCGAGAACGGTAACGGCACATCTGTCGCCTCCGCAAAGCTCGTAGCGAACGACGAGGGTGGCGGTTCACTCGAGGATGTGCAGGTCATCTTCCGTCAAACGCCAAGCTATGACGGGGATAAACACTTTGGTTCGCGCCTCGTCTTTGGGCCAAACAACGAGCTTTATGTAACGGTGGGCGAGCGTTCCGATCGCGAGCCGCGCGTGCAGGCTCAGGAACTGTCCAGCGGGCTTGGCAAGATCTTTCGCATCAATGCGGACGGAGAAGCCTTGGAAGATAATCCTTTCGTTGGTCAGGAGGATGCCCTGCCAGAGATATGGAGCCTAGGTCATCGTAATCTTCAATCGGCAGCTCTGGACGGCGAAGGTCGTCTCTGGACGGTGGAACACGGTCCCAAAGGGGGCGACGAGTTGAACAAGCCGGAGCCCGGCAAAAATTATGGCTGGCCTGAAGTTACCTATGGTGTTGAGTACAGCGGGGATGCAGTGGGCGAAGGTGTCACGCAAATGGCGGAGACGGAGCAGCCCGTCTACTATTGGGACCCGGTTATCGCTCCCTCGGGCATGGCGTTTTATGACGCACAGGCCATCCCGGAGTGGCAGGGAGCATTCTTGGTCGGCGGGCTCGTATCGCAAGGATTGGTGGTTCTTCACATGGAAGGAGACCGCGTCCAGTACGAGGAACGCGTTCCACTCGATGCGCGTATCCGCGACGTCCGCATAGGGCCCGACGGCGCCGTCTATGCCGTGACCGAACAGCGCGGCGGGGGTGGATCGACTATCGTGAAGATCACGAAAGCCTGACGACCACCTCCCGTTGCAGCAGCGTTCAACGCTTCGTGAAGTGCCGGAACGGTCGAGCAGGCCTCTGGTTGGGACCAGGCACCAACTGGAGACTCATATGACCAATCACGAAGTAGATCCCACGCGCCGTCTGGTGCTGGGCGGCCTGTCGACAGGCGTCGCCGCCGCCGCTTTCTCGGGCACGGCGAACGCCCAGCAGTCCGCTGCCACTCCGGCAGCGGAGCCGCTGCAGGATCCTACCACCAAATACCCGCAGCCACCCTTCCCCCGTCAATCGCAGGAATGGCCAGGACTGACCAGCCGCATGGATCCGGTTCCTGACCATGGTGAGGAAACCTATCGCGGGTCCGGACGCCTCACCGGGCGCAAAGCCCTGATCACCGGTGGTGACTCCGGGATCGGTCGCGCAGCAGCGATCGCGTATGCGCGCGAAGGCGCCGATGTCGCGATCGGCTATCTGGAACCCGAGGAGCCGGATGCGCAGGAGGTCCTAGAGCTCATCCGCGCCGAAGGCCGAAAGGCGGTCGCGCTTCCCGGCGACATTCGCGACGAGGCCTTCTGCAAGCAGATCGTCGCCGATGCCGTCGAGCAGTTGGGCGGGCTCGACATCCTCGTCAACAATGCAGCGCGCCAGCAATCGGTGGCTTCGCTTGCGGACCTGACGACGGAGCAGCTCGACAACACGCTGAAGACCAATGTTTACGCGATGTTCTGGATCACGCAGGCGGCCCTCCCCCACCTGCAGCCCGGCTCGACGATCATCAACACCACGTCCGTCGTGGCTTATGATCCGCCCGAAAATTTGCTGGATTATTCAGCCACCAAGGCGGCGATTGAAAACTTCACGAAGGGTCTGGCCAAGCAGGTTGCGACGAAGGGAATCCGCGTCAATGGCGTGGCGCCCGGTCCGTTCTGGACGCCGCTGCAGCCAAGCGGTGGACAGCCGATCGATGCGCTGGCCCAGTTCGGCTCTGACACGCCTCTTGGCCGTCCGGGCCAGCCGGCGGAACTTGCGAGCATCTACGTGTTGCTCGCGTCCCCCGGATCCAGCTATTCCACCGGACAGATCTTCGGGGCGACCGGCGGCAGCGGTGGCCCGTAATCCACACGAGCCTTAAATGACAAAGCCCGCCAACGGCGGGCTTTGTTGATTAGGCATCCGTAAAGTCAGCGGCAGGCGGCGCAGAAGCGCTGGATGCGCCGGCAGGCTTCCTCGAGCTGCTCCTCCGAGGTCGCGTAGGAGATACGGAAGTTCGGCCCAAGACCGAAGGCCGAGCCATGGACGACGGCCACACCCTCCGCTTCCAGAAGCTCGGACACGAAATCCTCGTCCGTCTCGATGATCTTGCCCGAGGGCGAAGTCTTGCCGATCAGCCCTTCGCAAGAAGGATAGACATAGAAGGCCCCTTCCGGAACCGGGCACTTGATGCCTTTTGCCTGGTTCAGCATGGAAACCACAAGGTCGCGGCGGCCTTCGAAGATCTTCTTGTTCTTCGCAACGAAGTCCTGCGGCCCGTTCAGAGCCTCGACCGCTGCCCATTGCGCGATCGAAGAGGCACCCGAGGTCTGCTGACCCTGGATCATGTCCATGGCCTTGATCAGCTCGATCGGGCCGGCCGCATAGCCGATCCGCCATCCGGTCATCGCATAGGCCTTGGAAACACCGTTCATCGTCAGCGTCCGGTCATAAAGCTTCGGCTCGACCTCGACCGGCGTCACGAATTTGAAGTCCCCGAAGGTCAGGTGCTCGTACATGTCGTCGGTCAAGATCCAGACCTGCGGATGCTTCAGCAGAACGTCCGTGAGCGCCTTCAGCTCATCGTGGCTGTAGGCGGCGCCGGTCGGGTTCGACGGCGAGTTGAAGATGAACCACTTCGTCTTCGGCGTGATGACGCTTTCCAGCTCCTCTGCCGTCAGCTTGAAATTGTTCTCCTGCTTCGTCGAAACGAAGACCGGAGTGCCGCCGCAGAGCGCTACCATCTCGGGATAGGATACCCAGTAGGGCGCCGGTATGACGACTTCATCCCCCGCGTTGAGCGTGGCCATGAAGGCGTTGAAAAGAATCTGCTTTCCGCCGGTGCCGACGATCGTCTGCTCCGGCTTGTAGTCCAGCCCGTTCTCGCGCTTGAACTTGGCAGCGATGGCCTTGCGCAGCTCGGGGATCCCCGCGACCGGCGTGTACTTCGTCTCGCCGCGATTGATCGCCTCGATAGCTGCCTTCTTGACGTTGTCCGGCGTATCGAAATCCGGCTCTCCGGCGCCAAGCCCGATCACGTCGCGACCCTTTGCTTTCAGGTCCCGTGCTTTCTGGGAGACGGCGATGGTAGCGGATGGCTTTACGCGGGAAAGTGCGTCGGCAAGGAAGGCCATGATATCGGGTCCTGAAGGGTCTTGTTGAACAAGGCGAAACCGCGCGCCGATCCCGCCTCAGGCTGTATGTCGAATGTATCTGGGGGATTCAAGCCGAAAGCGCAGATTGATCGATGTCTTGCCTATTCCCGCGTGAGAAGCCTCACGCATCACCCGTAGGCGATCCAAATCTCACCGCCTCAAATCCGCCCTTCTTGCAGCGTCTTCTGCTCACAGGTGCACATACCTGGAGGCGGATGATGTTCATCGACGACCAGAGGAAGACGGGTCGCCCCCCACTGTTGAGCTCGCCATTTCTACTCGCCTTGATCGCCCTGATCGGGTGTGGCCTCATGTTGCTTGCCGTGATCAAGCCATCCCAGGTTCAGACCGTCTCCGCATCTCCCTTCCCGTCGGTAACCGCGCTCCATGTAGCAACGTTGTTCTCCGATCCCCGGATCGTTTTTGTCCTGCTTCTGGGCGGCTTCGTCGTGATGGCGGGTGGATGTTTTATCCTCTCGCGGCGCAGCCTGCGGGACGCGGTCAAGGCAGCATCTCGGCACCGATAGCCCATCCACGACTGGCAGTACCGCCACGGTCTCTCCGCCCTTGTAGCCGCAGAACGTGCCTGATATGGCCCGAAGTTCTTGGCCGCTTGTTCGGCAGCTTCTGCGTCGGAAACATTTATGACTCGAATTCAGGCGAACCTCGTTCTTCTGCTTGCGGCCGCGATATGGGGTGGCGGTTTCGTTGCTCAATCTACGGCAATGGATAAGATAGGCCCGTTTTGGTTCGTGGGTTTGCGCTTTGCGATCGCGTCCATCGCAGTCCTCCCCTTCGTGCTGCTCGAAGCTCGCAAGTCTGCGGCGCCTGTCAGTTCCAAAGGCTGGCTCTCGTTCGGGTTCGTCGGCCTTGCCCTTTTCGGTGGTGCCATCACGCAGCAGATCGGGCTCCTGACCACAACCGTCACCAATTCAAGCTTCCTGACCGGTCTTTACGTGGTCTTCGTGCCCGTCATCTCGGTCTTCGCGCTGCGCCGCTACCCGCACTGGATCGTATGGCCTGCCGCATGCATGTCTCTGACCGGCATCTTCCTGTTGAGCGGCGGGCAGTTCGACAACCTCACGCGCGGTGACGTGCTCAGCATCGTCTGCGCCTTCTTCTGGGCCATTCAGATCATACTGGCAGGGCTCTTCGTCACCTCGACCGGGCGACCACTCGCGCTGTCGCTCACCCAGTTTGCGGTGTGCTCCCTCTGTTGTTTGCTGATTGCTCCGTTCGTCGAAGAGATCAGCCTTGAGGCAATCCTGTCTGCAGGTCGCGAAATCCTCTACGTCGGTATCGTCTCCTCAGGTCTCGCTTTCGTCCTGCAGGTTATTGGCCAGCGGTACACGACCGCGCCGCAGGCTGCGATCTTTCTGTCGAGCGAAGCTCTCTTCGGCGGGCTCCTTGGAGCACTGCTCCTGGGCGAGATGCTGCCGGCGTCCGGATACATCGGATGTGCCATTATCTTTTCAGCCATGCTGGTTGTTGAACTTGTGCCGGAATTCACCCGCCGCAAGTCAAGTCTTGGCACAACTTGAACTAGGTGGAAGAATTACTTCCTGCTGCGCCGCGGATCAGGCAAGGCCATAACGCTACGAAGTTGATACTTCAAACAATATTCATCTGGCGCTAAAGAACGCGCGTCCTGTCTTGTGTATCCATAGAGCGAAATAGGGTCCGCCTTACGAGCGCAAAACTTTTTCTTGCCAATTCACGATAAACGCAGCAATCTGTCCGCGTTCGGGCAATTTACGAGCATGGGAAGACCTATAAAAATGCGCTCCGGAGGCGTCAAAACTTCGGGCGGGACTTGGAGGTTGGGATCTTCCGACGTTCATGCACCGCGGTAACGACAGGGCCCCTTTCTTAAAGCTGCCTGCCACCCGCCCCTCGGGGCGTCATTCTGATGCTGTCCGGCGCTGAACACGGACAGAAGGAAAAGGACCTGCTGCATGGCCGAAACTGGCACTGTAAAATTCTTCAACACGGACAAGGGCTTTGGCTTCATCAAACCAGACAATGGTGGTGCCGACATCTTTGTTCACATCTCTGCCGTACAGGCTTCCGGCCTGTCTGGCTTATCTGAAAACCAAAAAGTGAGCTTCGACACGGAACCGGATCGTCGCGGCAAAGGCCCGAAGGCTGTCAATTTGCAGATCTCCGGCTAAGCCAAGGGAAGGCTTTTCTATTCGAGTTGAAGCCCGGCAGCCATGCCGGGTTTTTTTATGTCGGGCGGTTCTGAAGGAACGGATTTGTCCTGCGCTCCTCGCCAATCCGCCCGCCTGGACCATGCCCGCAGAGGAAGCCGACATCATCCCCCAGCGGAAGCACCTTGTCGCGGATCGACGCCAGTAGCTGCTCGTGGCTTCCCCCCGGAAGATCCGTTCGACCAATCGATCCGTTGAACAGAACGTCGCCCAGATGGGCGAAGCCGGCTTCGCGGTTGAAATAAATAACATGGCCAGGTGCATGGCCTGGGCAATGAAGCACTTCGAAAACATGACCGTCGAAGGAAACCTGGTCGCCTTCCGTCAGAAACCGGTCTGGGGTGAGATTGCGCACGGCCATTGGGACGCCGAACATTTGCGCCTGTGCCTCAAGCCCTTGTAGCAGTGGAAGATCATCCTCCTGTGGACCGACAACGGCGATGTCCAAGGCCTTTCGCAACTCGTCGGCTCCGCCCGCATGGTCGATGTGCCCATGCGTGAGCCAGATCTCCTTGATCTTCAGGCCATTTCTCGTGATCGCTTCGAGGATGTTCGGAACATCTCCTCCAGGATCAACGACAACGCCGATCTTGCTGTCTTCATCGAAGAGAAGAGTGCAATTCTGCTGAAAAGGTGTCACCGGGACTATGCCAGCCTGAAGTCTGCCCATGTCTAACTCCCGCTTCCTGGGCTGACCTATAGCGGCATCAGACCGTAAAACAAGGCTATTGCAGGGACGCCAGGTAGCTCGCTTCTGCCGTCACAGGTGGCGCCGTCGAAACAGTTGTCAGAAGTATGGCCGCTACAAAGACCTTGGCTGCGAGCACGCCTATGAAGACGGGACGCAGCGGATGCTGCTGCGCTCTACTGTCCGAACCGACGATTTCAGGCTCCTCGGAAAACGAGATTGCGGCCATGGTATTCTCCTGTCTGTTTGGCGACGGCAACGGCTAAAGCGGCGAATTGGTTCCGAAGCAACCTCCCCTTTGCCGCCGCCTTTCTGCCTTAGAAAAGACCTTGGCGGCCTCGGCGCCGGGCCGTCGTCACCCGGCTGATGCAACAACGATCAGACGAGGAGATAGCGCGGCTGTTAGATGCCCTAATTTGACTGCCGGTGGACCGAAGCACGCCGGCCGATGGCCCTCCGTCGCACAAATTTGCTGTTGATTGTTCCTGCCGTTCGCGCTTTATCGACCTGAGTCCAAGAGCAAAAGAGCCGCAAGCGGATCTCCCGCAGAAGCCAAGAGGCGAAAGGAAGAAGGTGTGTCACGCGCACCGGCAGCAAGAGCTGCCAAAAAGATGCAGCCGGAATTGCCGGCGGTGGACGAGGCGCTGATCGATTTCGAGACCATCGAACTCCTGTTCTTCGCATATCGAGACTTCGTCTCCGACCCTGATGCCATCTTGGCCAAGATCGGCATGGGACGTGCTCATCACCGTGTCGTCTACTTCGTCTCACGTCATCCCGGCCTGATGGTGACAGATCTCCTCGACCTTTTGCAGATCACCAAGCAAAGCTTAGCGCGGGTGCTCAAACAACTGATTGAAATGGGCTATATTCGCCAAATGGCTGGTGCAAAAGACCGGCGGCAGCGGCGCCTCTATCCCACGCTGGCCGGTCGTGAACTTGCACTAGCCTTGTCGGAGCCACAGTCACGGCGCATCAGCCTCGCGATGCAGTCACTCGACTCGGACGGGCGGGCAGCTGTGTGGAAATTCCTGCGGGACATGCGGGGACGCGACCCTGCTCTCCCGCCCGTTGAAAGCGAGCTGGAGTGATGACAGCGATTCTATCCGATGACGCGGCCCACCTCCTAGTTGTCGACGACGATACCCGCATCCGCGATTTGCTGAGCCGGTACCTCACTGAGCAAGGGTTTCGTATTACGGTATCCGCAGACGCCGCTGACGCACGCCGGAAATTGAGCGGGCTGAAGTTCGATCTGATCATCCTGGACGTCATGATGCCCGGCGAGTCGGGGCTATCGCTGACGGAAGCGCTCAGCAAGACCAAGACAACCCCGGTGATCCTGCTGACAGCAAAGTCGGAAGCCGATTCCCGCATCGCCGGTCTGGAGGCGGGCGCCGATGACTATCTCTCCAAACCGTTCGATCCCCGTGAGTTGGTCCTGCGCATCAACAACATTCTGCGGCGCAGTGCTTCGGCGGAGGGGCCGAAGATCGAGCAGGTAATGTTCGGACCTTATACCTTCTCCATTCCGCGAAAGGAGCTTCGGAAGGCTGCGGAACAGATCCGCCTAACCGACCGTGAGCAGGAGATTATGCTACTGTTTGCCCTGCGCGCAGGCGACACGATTCCGCGCCATGAACTGATTGGCGATGACGCAGAGGTGGGCGAACGGACGATCGACGTGCAGATCAACCGTCTGAGGCGCAAGATCGAGGAGGATCCCGCTAACCCCGTTTATTTGCAGACGGTCCGCGGCATCGGCTACCGATTGAGCACAGAGTGACGGCACGGATGCCGGAGGAGCAGGAGCGGTGGTGTTGTTCGACACCTTGAAGCGAGACATCGGCAGGTTCCGCATGCCAGGCGTGGCCGCATCCGGCCGACGCCTCAAGCGCATACTGCCGACGCGGCTCTACACGCGCTCGGTCCTGATCGTCATCATCCCCATGATCTTGCTGCAGACGGTGGTTGCGGCCGTCTTCATGGAGCGGCACTGGCGCATGGTGACCGAAAGGCTCTCGGAGGGTGTGACCCGAGACATCGCTGCGATTATCGAGATGATCGAGCAGTTTCCGAATGACGGCGACTACAGCCGGGTGAGCCGGATCGCCGCGGAGCAACTGGATCTCAACATCCTCATAGAGCCGCCGGGCCCACTGCCGCCGCCTCGCCCCAAGCCCTTCTTCTCTATTCTGGACAGTATCCTGGCCGACCAGATCAGGAACCAGATCCAGCGCCCGTTTTGGATTGATACTGTAGGCGACAGCCGGCTCGTCGAGATTCGTATCAACCTCGACGATAACGTGCTGAGGGTCTTTACCCGCAGAAGCCAGACCTATGCCTCCAACACTCATATCTTCCTCGTTTGGATGGCAGGCACTGCCCTCGCCCTGACCGCGATCTCCGTACTGTTCCTCCGCGGTCAGATCCGGCCTATCCTGATGCTTGCTCAAGCAGCGGAAGCCTTCGGCAAGGGGCAGCGGATGCCCGAATTTACCCCCAAAGGGGCGGACGAGATTCGCCTTGCGGGCTCAGCCTTCATCCTGATGCGCGAAAGGATCGAGCGTCAGATCGAGCAGCGCACCGCCATGCTGTCGGGTGTCAGCCACGACCTGCGTACGATCCTGACCCGTTTCAAGTTGCAGCTCGCTCTCGCGGGTGACCGTCCGGAACTTCATGGCATGTCAGAGGATGTGGATGCGATGCAGAACATGCTCGAGGGCTATCTGGCATTCGCCAAGGGCGAGGCAGAGGAGGATGTCGGGGAACTGCGTCTGAGCGAACTTCTTGAAAAGGTACGAGCCGACTTCCAGCGCAAGGACAAGACGATGACGTTCCGGATCGAGGGCGAGGACCTCATCTCGGTTCGGCCCAATGCGTTCACTCGTCTCGTGGACAACCTTGCAGGAAACAGCGAGCGCTATGCCGACAAGCTTCACGTGGAAGCACGGCATACGGCCCGCTGGCTGACACTGATCTTCGACGACAATGGGCCAGGAGTTCCGCCGGCCGCACGCGAAGACGTGTTCAAGCCGTTCTTCCGCCTGGATGAAGCTCGCAATATTGACAAGTCCGGAACGGGCCTGGGCCTCTCGATCGTCCGGGACATCGCCCACGCCCATGGCGGTAATGTTACCTTGGCCGATAGTCCGCTCGGCGGATTGCGCGCGACGGTCCGGGTGCCAGCCTGACCTAGATCAGCTTGCGGCCGTTCGGCACCGACCGATCCGCAGCAGCAAGAACAATCGCTCCCTGCTCATCTTCGAAGCCCAGAGTTAGAACTTCTGAACGGAAGGGGCCGATCTGTCGTGGCGGAAAATTAACCACAGCCAGCACCTGCCGCCCCAGGAGATCGTCGGGCCGGTAGTGGACGGTGATCTGCGCCGAGGACGTCTTGATCCCGATCTCTGGACCGAAGTCGATCTTGAGTTTCCAAGCCGGCTTGCGCGCCTCTGGAAAGGGCAGCACTTCAACGATTGTGCCGGTGCGAATATCGACTTTCTCAAAGTCGCCGAAGGTGATTGCTTCCGTCATGCCCGGTTCACCCGCCTAACTCTTCTGCACGCCTGCGAGCTTGCGCAAGGGCTTCGTCGAACAGCGGCTGCATGCCATCTTCTGCCATGAGAACAGCCAGGGCCGCGGCAGTCGTGCCCCCAGGAGAAGTCACATTCTCGCGAAGCTTCGTCGCGGGTTCAGGCAAGCGATGAAGAAGCTCGCCCGCCCCCGCGACGGTTTCCCGTGCGAGACGCATGGCGAGGTCCGCCGGCAGGCCCAGCTTGCGGCCTGCCTCCGCCATGCACTCGACGAGGTAAAAGACATAGGCCGGCCCGCTGCCAGACACTGCGGTAACGGCATCGATATCGGCCTCGACCGAAACCCATTCGACCGGCCCGGTGACCTTCAGCAGTCCGTCGACCTGCGTCCGCTGCGCATCCGATACATGTGAGTTGGCGTAGGCGCCCGTCACACCCCGGCCTATCATCGCGGGCGTGTTCGGCATCGCTCGAACCATGGCGCCTTGCCCGAGGTGACCTTCGAGGAACGCCAGCGTCTTGCCCGCCGCCACCGAAACGACCGCCGCCTTCTCACCCACCAGATGCTTCAAAGGAGGAAGAACTGCTTCCATCGCCTGCGGCTTCACCGCAAGAAAAATAACATCAACGTCGAGGTCTTCCGGCGGGGCGGCAAAATGAAGCGCGCCGGCATCATTCATCCGCTGCAGCATTGCGTCGGAGGGAGACGGGTCAAGAACAGCAATGTCGATTCCCGGGACGCCGTTGTTCAGCCATCCCGACAGCATTGCGCCGCCCATGTTGCCTGCCCCGACGAGAAGGATGCTCGCGCGGGATAGGCTCATCACGCTTCACCAACGGTCTCGAAGAGCACCGCTTCCATCGCCTTTTTCGCGTCCATGCCCGACCACACCACAAACTGGAACGCCTGGAAATAAATTTCGCAAGCTTCCAGCGCGCTCGACAAAAGAACCTCGACCTGCTGGTTGGTCGGCTCGGCGCCGCCCGCCAGGAGCAGGGATTGCCGAAAGATGACCACATCTTCCTGGCGCCATAAATCGAAATGCCCCATCAGAACCTGCCCATTTACATGAGACAGCAACCGGATCACTTCATTGACACGGATGTCGGGGATCTTGAGGTCGAAGGCGCAAGCGAGATGCAACGCCTCGAACTCCTCCATCCACGCAAAAGAGACATGATAATCTGCCCAACGGCCTTGCACCGTCATGGCGATTTCGTCTTCGCCGGAGCGCTCGAATGTCCAGTCGTTAGAAGCCGCAACCACTTCGATCATGTCGACCGGATTGGACTGACGCTCGAAAGCAAAATCTATGAGGCTCATGCAGCACCTTCTTGACCGGGACAACGCGACGTTCGTGAAAGTACGCCAAACGCAGAACGCATCACCGGAAACACCCATTCAGATGACCGCCCGACCCTGACAACATATCGTTGCCACCCTGCCCGGAGCTTACCGGCCGTTTCGAATCATCATTTAAAATCAGTGTATAGTTGCAGAGTCTCCGTGCCAGCCCCTGCCCCGCAATTAGCGGTGGAGAGTTCCTGGCGCTCCTCGGAGACGGGATAAGCAGGGAGTCATAACTGACTCTGCGGACTATGTTTTTCAGGATGTCCACAGGCTTGAAGATTTTAAGAGATTTTTAAGGGATGCCGCCCGAACGAACGGGGCCGACGGCTCCCGCCACCGGCCCCGCTCAATGATCGCGGTCACAAGATTCGGTGATCAGCCCTGGGTGGCAAGCTTCGCTTCGAGTGCCTCGATACGGGCCTTCAGTGCTTCGTTCTCATCGCGCGCGCGTGCAGCCATCTCGCGGACGGCCTCGAACTCCTCGCGCTTGACGACGTCCATATTGTTCAGGAAGCGGTCCGCCTGAGACTGAAACGCCGCCTCCGCCTCACGTCGCAGACCCTGCGCTGCACCCGCAGCGTCGGTCATAAGCTTGGCAAAGTCGTCAAGAATTCGATTTGTGCCGCTGGACATTGTCTTAAACCCCTTCGTTCTGGCTCGTGCCAGCCGTTTAACCTGCAAAGGAAGTAGGGTCTGACGCGCAGCCTTGCAAGCGGGATCGCCTGCGACCGAGATTCGTCTTGACCGAGGTATTGGCTGTCGCCATGTTCCCGCCCAATGCCAATCATGGACTGACGATAGTGTTCGATAGCCTCAAGTTGTTTGCGCTCATGCCCTTCCCGGAGATCAATCCTGTCGCTTTCTCAGTGGGGCCGCTTGCGGTTCACTGGTACGGTTTGGCCTATGTCGCGGGGATCGTCTGCGGCTGGCTTTACGCTCGCAGGATGGTTCAGCGAGACGATTTGTGGCCCAACAACCGATCTCCGATAACGGTAGCACACCTGGATGACTTTCTTCTCTGGATCGCGGCGGGCATCGTGCTCGGCGGTCGCCTCGGCTACGTTCTCTTCTATGACTTTGCGGCTGTGTCGCAGAACCCGGTCCGTGCCATCGAGATCTGGAACGGCGGCATGTCCTTTCATGGCGGCTTTATTGGAGCCGTCCTCGCGATCATCCTGTTTGCTCGTAAGCATGGCATTCCTGTCTTGAGCATGCTGGACACCATAGCTGCGGTCGTTCCCTTTGGGCTTTTCTTCGGCCGGATTGCGAACTTCATCAACGGCGAGCTTTGGGGACGCCTGAGCGATGCGCCTTGGGCGGTCGTGTTTCCGACTGGCGGACCGTTCGCGCGCCATCCGAGCCAACTGTACGAGGCGTTTCTCGAAGGCCTTGTACTGCTCTCGATCCTGGCGATCCTGGTGTTTCGGGTAAAGGCCCTAAAACGTTCCGGGTTCGTGGCGGGCACCTTTGTCTTTGGCTACGCCCTCTCCCGCATCTTCGTTGAATTCTTTCGCGAACCCGACGCGCAGTTGGGCTATCTTGCCTTTGGCTGGCTCACAATGGGCATGCTGCTGTCGATACCTATGGTCGCGCTCGGGCTGTGGCTGATGCTTCGTTCGCGCATTGCGACCCCCTCCTCATAGAGCCAAGGAGATGCACACTTGAGCACGCCTTTGGCTCAGAAGATCAAGGCGCTGATCCGAGCCACCGGACCGTTGAGCGTCGCCGACTATTTCTCCATGTGCCTGGCAGACCCGGAGCATGGATACTACCGGACGCGAGAACCGTTCGGACCGGCGGGAGACTTCATTACCGCACCGGAGATCAGTCAGCTCTTCGGCGAGATGATCGGCATCTTCATGGTCCACGCTTGGCAGCGACACGGGTCTCCCGCCGCGGTGCAGCTGGTGGAGATCGGGCCCGGTCGCGGGACGATGATGGCCGACATGCTGCGCGTTATAAACAAGCTCGCGCCGCGCATGGCCGATGGGCTGAGTGTGCATCTTGTCGAAACCAGCGAACGGTTGCGCAGCATCCAGCGCATCGCGCTCCAAAGCTACTCCACACGGGTGAAATGGTACGACAATTTCGAGAAGCTGCCTGAAGGTTTCACTCTGATTGCTGCCAACGAATTATTCGATGCGATTCCGATCCGGCAGTTCGTCAAGACACCGACGGGATTTCGCGAGCGGATGGTAGGGCTCGGCCCGGACGACCAGCTCATGTTCGCTGCTGGCGTAGCGGGCCTCAATCCCGATATGCTTCCCTCGCCTGCAACCCCGGTGCCCGAAGGCACGGTCTTCGAGGTTGCTCCGGCACGGCAAGCGGTCATGCTCGCGCTTTGCGAGCGGCTGCGCCAATATGGAGGCACCGCTGTCATCGTCGATTACGGGCATATGGTCTCTGGCTATGGCGATACGCTGCAGGCCGTTCGCGCGCACGCGTTCGACCCTCCGCTGGAACATCCTGGCGAGGCTGATCTTACGAGCCATGTCGACTTCGAAGATCTGGCGAGGATAGCGGTCCAGGCTGGACTTTATTTAAATGGCGGCTTGCGACAGGGCGACTTCCTCTATGGCCTTGGTCTGCTGGAACGCGCTAAGGCGCTGGCCCAAAGTAAGGACTCGGCGGAGCAGACGCTCATCGCGGCGGCCGTGGACCGCTTGGCTGGAGAAGGCGCCGGCAAGATGGGCGAACTTTTCAAGGTGATCGCGGTTTCCTCCCCTGCGATCGATCTTGCGCCGTTCCGGTCCGTCGAATGAGTGCAGTGTTAGACTGACAGCCGCGGCGCCGGTACGCCAACATCCCCGGGAGCAGCGCCACCAAGTCACCCGCCGCGCTCCTCCCCATGAACAACTGGACGGACCTCCGATGAAGCAAAACCACGCGCTGACGCCAATCCAAAGCTCGCTCCTGAGCAGCGCCGGCAACCCGCGAATCCGTCACGGTTTTTTCACCCGCCAGGGCGGAGTTTCGGAAGGCATCTATGACGGGCTGAACGTCGGGATCGGTTCCAGCGATCGCGCAGACCACGTCATGGAGAACCGTGAGCGCGTAGCGGATTGGTTCGGACTGCCGTTGGTTAACCTGGCGACTGTTCATCAGATTCACTCGCCGGATGTGGTCGTGGTCGACAGCACCTATGACGGGGACAGGCCCAGGGCCGACGCGCTTGTAACTGCCTCTCCTGGGGTGATCCTTGGCGTTCTGTCGGCCGACTGTGGCCCGATCCTGTTCTGCGATCCCGACAACGGTGTTGTTGGCGCCGCACATGCCGGATGGAAAGGGGCGCTGGGAGGTGTGGTGGAAAACACGATTGAGGCCATGGTTTCGCTGGGGGCCGCAAGATCGTCCATCGTCGCCTGCCTCGGACCGTCCATCGCTGCCGGAAGCTATGAAGTAGGTCCGGAGTTCATTGAGCGGTTCGTCTCGGTCGATTCGTCCTATGGGGCTTTTTTCTCTGCTTCTGCCAAAGCGGGACACGCCTACTTTGATCTGCAGGCTCTGACAGTGCAAAGGCTGGAGAAGGCCGGAGTGCAGGCGTGCAGTCTTGGTCTGGACACCTATCCCGATGAGGAACGCTTCTTCTCCTACCGCCGTACAACCCACAGAGGCGAGCCAGACTACGGCCGCCAGATCTCAGCGATCGCTATCATGGAGGAATGAGATGGCCTTTCACTTCGACCGAAGCGAATATTCCGACCGACTCGCTCGCCTTCTGGACAAGATGCGTGATGAGAAACTGGATGCCATGCTCCTTTTTGCGCAGGAAAGCATGTATTGGCTGACGGGCTACGACACGTTTGGCTACTGCTTTTTCCAGACGCTCGTTGTGAAGGCAGACGGGTCCATGGTTTTGCTCACCCGCTCGGCAGACCTTCGGCAGGCGCGGCAGACCTCCATCATAGAAAATGTGGTGGTCTGGGTCGATCGAATGAACGCAGATCCGACTTTGGACCTGAAGAATCTCCTCAACGATATGGACCTCCTCGGCGCCCGCATCGGAGTGGAGTACGACACACATGGCATGACCGGGCGGATAGCACAGTTGCTCGACAACCAGTTGGCATCATTCGGACAGATCGTTGACGCCTCCTACCTCGTCAGCGGATTGCGGCTCACGAAGACCGTTGCCGAAATTGCTCACGTTCGCCGTGCCGCAGAACTCGCAGACGATGCACTGGATGCGGCTCTGCCGCTGATCAAGGAGGGCGCAAGGGAAGCCGATATCCTTGCAGCGATGCAGGGAGCCGTCTTCGTCGGCGGGGGTGATTATCCCGCCAACGAGTTCATCATCGGGTCCGGGCAAGATGCACTTCTTTGCCGATATAAGGCTGGTCGCAGGACTCTTGACGCAAGTGATCAGCTGACATTGGAGTGGGCAGGAGTGAGCGCTCACTATCATGCCGCGATGATGCGAACGGTGGTGATCGGGGAGCCGACGCCGCGTCATCGCGAACTCTACCGTGCCTGCCATGAGACAATCGCCGCAATCGAGAATGTCTTGCGTCCCGGCAACACCTTTGGCGACGTCTTTGATACCCATGCGCGAATTCTCGACGACCGAGGCTTGACCCGCCATCGCCTGAATGCCTGCGGATATTCGCTCGGGGCACGGTTTTCGCCCTCTTGGATGGAGCACCAGATGTTTCATGCGGGAAACCCGCAGGAAATCCTCGCCGATATGAGTCTGTTCGTCCACATGATCATCATGGACTCCGAGACGGGCACTGCGATGACACTCGGGCACACCTACCTTACCACCAACGATGCACCCCAGCCCCTCTCACGCCATGGACTGGGCTTGCTGACTGGCTAGCTTGCCAAACCGAGAATTGACACTCGGGAAGCGCCGCACTTAAGGTCGCTGCTGCGGACGGCAGACGGAGGTGGACATGCGACGACTGGCAACGGCACTCTGTGTCGCAACCCTTTCTGTCCATCTATCAGCCTGCAGCACCAGCGACGCATTGACCCCTCAGGTGGACGTGGGTGGAGGCCTGCGCCCATCGAGCCCGTTGACGCAGGCAGAGGTCGATCAACTCGCCGGTAGTGATGCACCAACAAGCTATTCCTATGTTCGTGCTGCAGAACAACCCAGCCGTCTTCGCCCCCCTCAGAACACGCTCGAAGCGCAGGCGCAGGCTCTCGAAGCAGGGAATTCCGAGCCGTCACTCGCTGGATCCCCGCCACCTGCTCCAACGAGCGCCATGCTTGCCGCCGCTCCAGACTCGTCACCTGACCAGCGGTCAACCGGCACGCAGCTTAAATCGTCAAGCTCCTCCGCTTCGGGCACCATCCGTTTCCTGCCAATAATAGGAGCGCCCATCCAAGCGGTGACGCCTCTATCGCGGCAACTTGGAGCCCAGGCCCGCAGCGCCGGTCTGGAAATCCGCGCTTCGGCCGATACCACCGCCGATCATATCTTGAAGGGGTACTTCTCCGCCTTCGGCAACAGTGACGCAATTACCGTGGTCTACGTTTGGGATATCCTCGACAACAACGGCGGGCGCTTGCATCGCCTCCAAGGCCAGGAGCAGGTCGCAACGGCAACCAAGGATCCGTGGGCGGCAGTCCCGCCGACGACGATGGAAACGATCGCCACCAAGACCATCAATGAATACGTGGCATGGAAGCAGGCGCAGAAGGGCTGAGCTGCGGGTCACGGATCGTTCATAAAAAATGCGGACGCATCTGAAACTCTCTTGCATTCAAATCGCGCACCGGTAAAAGGCGCCCATTCAGCGTGACAACGGGCGGGCCGAAATGAAGGTTTTCGCAGGCAATTCGAACCGGCAACTTGCCGACGCGATCTGCACCTATCTCAATGTTCCAGTTGGAAAGGCCACGGTTAGACGCTTCGCAGATCAGGAAATTTTCGTTGAGATCCAGGAGAACGTTCGCGGCGAGGACGTGTTCGTGATCCAGTCGACCTCGTTTCCTGCAAACGACCACCTGATGGAACTGCTGATCATGATCGATGCGTTTCGGCGGTCATCCGCCAAGCGCATCACTGCGGTTCTTCCCTACTTCGGCTACGCCCGTCAGGACCGGAAAGCTGGCCCACGCACGCCCATCTCCGCCAAGCTTGTTGCCAATCTGATCACCGAGGCCGGCGCAGACCGCGTTCTGACACTTGATCTTCATGCCGGTCAGATCCAGGGCTTCTTCGACATCCCGACGGACAATCTGTTCGCCGTTCCGATCCTCGCCCGAGACGTGAAGGAAAACTACGACGTAAAGAACGTCATGGTCGTTTCTCCCGACGTCGGCGGGGTTGTCCGGGCCCGGTCATTGGCAAAGCGTATCGACTGTCCTCTGGCGATCGTCGACAAGCGCCGCGAGCGGGCCGGTGAATCTGAGGTGATGAATGTGATCGGTGAAGTCGCCGGCCGGGACTGCCTGCTCGTGGATGACATCGTGGATTCCGGCGGCACCCTTTGCAACGCTGCGGAAGCATTGCTCAATAAGGGCGCCACGAGTGTCACGGCCTACATCACGCATGGCGTTCTCTCTGGCGGAGCCGTCGCGCGCATCACCTCTTCCAAGCTTCGCGAACTGGTGATCACGGACACGATCCAGCCCACCACCGCGGTGCAGTCCGCGCCCAACATCCGCGTTGTCACGACCGCCAACCTTCTTGGTGAGGCGATAAACCGCACGGCGCTCGAAGAATCCGTATCCAGCCTCTTCGACTGATCGCATTGCGACGGCAGTATACGAGAGTCTTTCATTAAGACAGCCGCAATGAATTCCTGACAAGGATGCCGCCACCAATGTTGTTTGTGTGGGGGATATCACGCATGTCACGATCATCGGGTCTTGCCAGTGGCGGCAGGTCATTGTCGATCAAGGCAAAATTTGCAGGACTGGTGGTCGGGGCCACCTTCGTGTCCTGCCTGTCCGTCGGACTTCTGAGCTACCAGATCGGCAAGGACGGCCTCATCGAGGCAAACAAGCTTCGGCTTGAATCGGTTGCCGGCAATCAGGCCAGCGACCTTGCCCGCTATCAGAACCGCATCTCTCAGTCGCTTGGCGACCTTGCTCAAAACACAGCGATCGGTCAGGCCGTCGAAACGATGACGAACGTCATCCCGAGCGAAGGCGAGATGATCAAGGCCGAGTATCAGAAGGGCCAATCGCCGGAGGAACGCGCAGGCTTTGATGGCACCGGCCTGAAGCTTCTGTATGCGATCCATCACAGTTCCATTCACGGAACCATCGCGAGTGCGTGGAAGAATGTCGGCGTTAGCGACATCTACGTGACCGACCTCAACGGCACGATTGTCTATTCCGTCACCAAGGGCAATGAACTGCTCCAGAATGCCGCGGCCGTCCCAGGACTCGCCGAATTGGTCACCCGCATCAACGCTGGCGCGGTGGAGGACGTGCAGACCTCATCCTTCGCACCTTATGAATTGGACGGCGGCAGGCCCTCAGCCTTCATTGGCAAACAACTTGCCGTTGCCTCATGGGGCAGCACGGTCACCAAGGGAACCGTCATTTTCCGCATTTCCGCTGACCAACTGACTCGCGCTGTTACACCGGACGAGTTCGGCAAGTCCGTCGACGAGGCCTTGCTGCTCGACAGCACCGGGGCCTACCGCAGTGGCGCTTTCGTCGAAGGCAAAGCACATGCCATCCCGGCGGAATTATCCGCGGCAGCAACAAGCCAATCGACCGGCTCTGCCATTGCAGCGGTCGCCGACCATCCCCTTTTCTTTGCCTTCCAGCCGGTAACGATCTTTGGCGAAAAGCATCTGCTGGCAATGGGGCAGGCAGAGGAGCAGGTTCTCGCTTCCGCACGCGATCTTGCGCTCTGGGCGATCCTGGCAACGCTGGCCGTGCTTGCCATCATGGGCGCCGGGGGCACTTATATCGCTGCCCGCCTTACCCGTCCGCTGACGGAGCTGGCCAAGCTGATGAACCGCCTAAACGACGGCGATAAGACAATCGTCGTCGATTACACCAAGCGCGGCGATGAAGTCGGCGTTATGGCCCGCGCCCTCGAATCTTTCCGTCAAGGCGCTTTGGACAAGGAGCGCATGGAGGAAGACGCCCATCGCAAGGCGGAGGAAATCGACGAGGAACGTCAGCAGCGCGAAGCGGAGAAAGCTGCGAGCGCGCGTGAGATCGAGGAGGCGGTTTCCGCACTTGCCACCGGTCTCGCTGCCCTTTCCCGTGGAAAGCTTGACCAGCGCATCAACAAGGCCTTCGCGCCGTCACTCGACCACCTGCGGCACGACTTCAACAACTCGCTGGCCGGACTGGAAGCGACGATTGCCTCTATCGGCAACAGCGTCACTACGATTCGTGCGGGCTCTGGGGAATTGAAGATGGCCTCGGACGACCTGTCGCGCCGCACGGAACGTCAGGCCGCAGCGCTAGAAGAAGCCGCCGCCGCACTTGCGGAAATGACCGGCTCCGTCAATGTTGCCCTCAATCGTTGCGAAACGGCTGTCGATGTCGCGGCAGACACGCTCAAAGGGGCTCATACCTCTACCAACGTCGTCCAGAACGCGATCCAGGCCATGGAGCGGATCGAAAGCTCCTCCTCCAAGATCCGTCAGATCATCGATGTTATCGACCAGATCGCCTTCCAGACAAACCTGCTGGCTCTCAACGCCGGCGTGGAGGCCGCCCGCGCAGGGGAAGCTGGCAAAGGGTTCGCAGTCGTCGCTCAGGAAGTGCGTGAACTGGCGCAGAAATCAGCCACCGCTGCTCGTGACATTGGCCAGCTCATCACCGCCTCTGCTTCAGACGTCGAGAACGGGGTGGCGCTTGTTCTTAAAACCGGGGAGAGCTTGGAGCACATTCAGGGCAACATCCAGTCGATCAACGAGCATATCGGCGCCATCGTCAACTCGTCGCGCGAACAGTCTGCTCGCCTCGGCGAAATCAACTCCGCCGTCAGCCGTCTCGACCAGGTAACGCAGCAGAACGCTGCAATGGTCGAGGAAACATCTGCCTCTGCCCATTCCCTGGCCAACGAGGCTGAGGTCCTCAATGAGCAAATCAGCCACTTCTCCGTTGGTGAAGTCGGCATGGACGCCGCTCGCCGCGCCGCATAGGCGCTGCAGCACCTTGTTCAGAGATGGGGCCTGTTCATATCGAGCAGGCCCTTTTTTTGGCTTGCATCTTTGCTCTTCAAAGCTAGTTCTGCGCGACAACAAACCGACATGGAGATCTCATGGCCGCGCGCGACCGCTATTCGAGAAAGCTGGAATGTTCTCAATGTGGCCATTCAGGCTTTGCGGAGGTTTCTGAAAGCGATGAGCGCCGGGGGAACAACCGCGATTTTCGAATCGACGAGATGCCTGCTGGCTTTTCTCCGGAGTTCACCTCCACGGATCCGCGCAAGTACCTGGTCCGCTGCCAGTGCGGCCACAAGTTCCGTTTCGAACAAAAGACGGCCTATCCGCCCGGCGGCGAACCGCGATACTAGCCTCCGCCAAGCTTGATATTGTTGACCGCTTGTACTATAGGCCGCCAGTCCGCGTAGACACCCTTGGAGGCAACGCGGATGGAGCGCATCGCGAGATGCCCTCCCGACCTGTCGATCTGCGCCCGACGCAGCGAAAGGTTCTCCAATAACCTCGAAAGGATATGCCATGAGCCAGGAAACTTACGAGCTCAAGGCCGAGGCGCGCGAACGGGTTGGTAAGGGGTCCGCCCGTGAACTTCGCCGCAACGGTTTCATTCCTGCCGTCATCTATGGTGACAAGCAGGCCCCCCTCGCTATCGCCCTGTCGACCAACGAAGTAACCAAGCGCATCCACGCTGGCGGCTTCATGACCACGATCGCTACGATCGAGGTCGACGGCAAGAAGATTCAGGTCCTCCCGAAGGACTATCAGCTGGATCCGGTCCGCGACTTCACCATGCACGTCGACTTCCTACGCGTGTCTGGCGATACGGCCGTAACGGTTGACGTACCCGTTCACTTCATCAACGAAGAAAAGTCCGGCGTGAAGATCGGCGGCGTTCTCAACATCGTTCGCCACACCGTCGAGTTCAACTGCCCGGCGCACGCGATCCCGGATTCGATCACCGTTGACCTTACCGGCTTCAAGATCGGTGACAGCATTCACATCTCGGCCGTCAAGCTGCCGGAAGGTGTAAAGCCCGTCATCACCGACCGCGACTTCACGATCGCGACGATCGTCGCCCCGGCTGCCGGCGTTGAGGAAGAAGAGACGACGACGGAAGAGACGCCAGCTTCCGAATAAGAAGCCGTCGTGCATTCACAGAAACCCGCCCTGGTGGCGGGTTTTTTGTTATCTTCGCTCCCGTTGTCGGTGCGCGCTGCGTGCGGCGCATCGACTGCCTTCCCCCGTTCGCGGTGGAGAGAAGCTTGAAACAACGAACGAACGGATAGAGGCGGATGCTGATTATCGCTGGGTTGGGCAATCCGGGAAGCAAATATGCAGGCAATCGGCACAACATCGGCTTCATGGCGGCCGACAGGTTGCAGCAGCGGTCTGGCTTTGCGCCCTGGTCGAAGAAATTCAAGGCGCAGGTGTCCGAAGGCGAGATCGCCGGCGAAAAGGTGCTGCTGATGAAGCCGCAGACCTTCATGAACCTGTCGGGAGAGGCCGTCGGTGAATCGATGCGCTTCTACAAGCTCGGCCCGCAAAACATCATCGCGATCTATGACGAACTGGATCTGGCTCCTGGCAAAGCGAGACTGAAGACGGGCGGCGGGCATGGCGGCCACAATGGGGTCAAATCGCTGGACGCCCATTGTGGCAAGGAGTACCGGCGTCTTCGGCTCGGGATCGGTCATCCCGGGGCCAAGGAACTGGTCCACGGTCATGTCCTGGGTGACTTCGCCAAGGCAGATGGCGCATGGCTGGAGCCGCTTCTGGATGCGTTGGCCGACAATGCTGAAATGCTGGTTCGTGGCGAAGACTCGCAGTTTCTAAACAAGCTGGCGCTTGCGACGGGAGCCCAGCCGGATGAGCAGAAGGCGAAGACCGCCACCAAGCCTGCCGAGCAGTCGCACATTCGCCAGGCTCGAGGCGCGCCGAAGCCTTCGCTACCTGCTTCTGGCCCTATGGCCGAGATGCTGAAGAAGTTGCTGGGCGGCAAGGGCAACTAGGCTCCGCAGCATGCCCCTGGGTATGGATTCGCCCCGGGATCGGCGCCGGCTACGACCTGTCCCGCCATGAGCGGGTCCAGGTGAGCCTGACAGCAAGGGCCGCAGATCGGCTGCTGCTCAGGTCTTCTCCGCCTGTTAGGTCTCCCCGACGACCATCTCTACCGAGGCGCCGGCTGATCATTCCTCCGGTTCGGTGGTGAACATCAGCGGAAAGCCCGCTTCCTTGGCAAGATCCGCTGCCTCCTTGGCCTTGGTTTCGGCAATATCCTTGGCGCAAACCACCACTACGGCGGTTCCCATCCTATGCGCCGTCAGCATTACGCGGTAACTTGTCTCTTCCCGCATCCGGAACACGGCCTTCAGCACCATCACCACGAACTCACGAGGCGTGTAGTCGTCGTTGACGAGGATGACCTTGTAGAGCTTCGGTCGCTCCAGCTTTGGCTTCGACTTGGTTTTGGGCAGAAGAACTGTGTCGTCGTTCGTCGGCATCCATGCCTCGCGATGACAGGGAACGATGGCTTCAACTATCGCATCGGCTCCCAGCCCAATCAAGCGGCAGCTTCTGGCATTCGAGGTGCTCCGGCCACGCGGACTTGACCCCTTCGGCTGTTTCCCCCATAGCCAAGCCAACGATCATCCAAGCACAGGTATCTCTACCGATGGGTTTCAAATGCGGCATCGTCGGCCTTCCCAATGTGGGCAAGTCGACGCTTTTCAACGCTCTGACCAAGACGGCGGCCGCGCAGGCGGCAAACTATCCATTCTGCACAATTGAGCCGAATACCGGTGAGGTCGCCGTTCCTGATCCGCGGATGAAGACGCTGGCGGCCATTGCCGGCTCCAAGGAAATCATTCCGACCCGCATCTCCTTCGTCGACATTGCGGGCCTAGTGCGCGGCGCATCGAAGGGCGAAGGGTTGGGCAACAAGTTCCTCGCCAACATCCGCGAAGTGGATGCAGTGGTGCATGTGCTGCGATGCTTTGAGGATGACGACATCACCCACGTCGAGGGTCGCATCAATCCCGTGGGCGATGCCGAAACCATCGAAACAGAACTGATGCTTGCCGACCTTGAAAGCCTCGAGCGCCGCGTCGAACAGACTCGGAAGCGGGCGACGTCGAAAGACAAGGAATCGCTGGCCCAACTGCCGATCATGGAGACGGTGGTCAAGCTGCTGAACGAAGGCAAGCCGGCTCGGCTTCTCCTCAAGACGCTTGCCCCCGAGGAGATCGAGATCCTGAAGGGACTCAACCTCCTGACCTCGCATCCCGTCCTCTATGTCTGCAATGTTGCGGAGGCCGATGCGGCCAGCGGCAATGCACATACGCAGGCTGTTGCCGCCATGGCAAAGGACCAGGGCGCCGAGTGCGTGATCATCTCCGCTGCGATCGAGTCCGAGGTCGCCCAACTGCCGGAAGAAGAAGCCGCCGAGTTTCTGTCGGCTCTCGGTCTGGAAGAAGCCGGCCTCGACCGCCTGATCCGGGCGGGCTATCATCTTCTTGACCTCATTACCTATTTCACCGTCGGCCCCAAGGAAACGCGCGCTTGGACGATCGTTCGCGGGACCAAGGCGCCTCAGGCGGCGGGGGTTATTCACACCGATTTTGAACGCGGCTTCATTCGCGCCTTTACCATCAGCTACGACGACTATGTCGCCTACAAGGGTGAAGTCGGCGCCAAGGAGGCAGGCAAGGGCCGTGACGAGGGCAAGGAATACGTCGTGCAGGACGGCGACGTCATTCACTTCCGATTCAATACCTGAGGCAGCGAGACCCTATGCCGGAGATCCGCTACTTCTTCGAGGATTTCACTCCCGGCCGCAGCTTTCCGTTGGTGGATAAGTTGGTGAGCGCGGAAGAGATCGTCGCCTTTGCGTCCGAGTTCGACCCACAGCCTATGCATCTGACGGAGGAAGCGGGAAAGGCGAGTATCCTCGGCGGGCTCTCGGCGTCCGGCTGGCACACCGCTAGCCTGTTCATGCGCATGATGTTCGACGGCTGGCTGAAGGAAGCGGCGTCCGAAGGATCCCCCGGCATCGAGTTCATGGAATGGAAGAAGCCGGTCCTGGCCGGAGACCGGCTTTCCGGCCGATCCACGGTGGTGGAGTCGCGGGTATCGAGATCGCGACCGGGAATCGGTCTCGTCCGCTTCCTCCACGAGGTAGAAAACCAGAAGGGCCAGGTCGTTTTGCGCGGGGAAAACCCGATCATGATCCGCTTGAGACCCTCCCAGGAAGCACCGGCATGAGGCTTGTCGAACTCACACCACCAGGCGACCGTGTCATCACCGGGACCATGCAGTTCACTGCCGATGACATCATCCGCTTCGCCCGCCAGTTCGACCCCCAGCCGTTCCACCTCGAAGCCGAAGCGGCCAAGGCCTATGTCTTCGGTGGCCTCTGCGCCTCCGGCTGGCATACCTGTGCGGGCTGGATGAAGATGTTCATCCAGTACTGGAACACCGAAACTGCGCGACTGACGGCGGAGGGACTTGAGCCTCCCAAGCTTGGGCCATCCGCTGGCTTCAAAAAGCTACAATGGGTAAAGCCGGTCTATGCCGGCGACAGCATCACCTATTCGGTGGAGCTCGTGGAAAGTCGCGCCCTAGCCTCGCGTCCCGGCACCTGGATAAACATCACGACGAATGACGGCGTGAACCAGCATGGTGACGTGGTCATGCGCTATGAAGGCACAGTCCTGGAGTTCGCCTGAAGCCGGCAGTGAGAACCACCGCTGCGTCAGTGGCCTGAAAATTCCATCAGCGTCCGCACTTCCACACCAAGCGCCTCGAGCTTCCGTCGACCGCCGAGATCCGGCAGGTCGATGACGAAGCAGGCGGAAACGATCTCAGCTCCCTGCTGGCGCAGGAGCTTCACCGCACCTTCCGCCGTTCCTCCTGTGGCAATCAGATCGTCCGTGAGGATGACCTTGTCCCCCGGCTTCACCGCATCGACATGCATCTCCATCTCGTCGGCGCCGTATTCCAGACTATAGGCGATCCGCACCGTTTCATGTGGCAACTTGCCCTTCTTGCGGATCGGTATGAACCCGGCGGATAGCTGATGGGCAAGCGCACCTCCGAGGATAAAACCCCGCGCTTCGATGCCGGCAATCTGGTCTACACCAAGGCCTGTGTAGGGGCGAACCAGTTCGTCAACCGCCTGCCGGAATGCTTCGGCATTGCCGAGAAGCGTGGTGATGTCGCGGAAGATGATGCCGGGCTTAGGGTAATCCACGATCGAACGGACGGAAGAAGCGAGGTCGATTGTCTGTGTCATGATGGTCCGAGTGTAGCAGTTTCAGGCGGAACAGGACCCTAGCAAGTCCAAAGGCGCCACCCAACAAAAAAGGCGGCCGAAGGCCGCCTCTTTCAGGATGAGGCCGAGCCTCAGTGTCCCTTGCTGGCGTAGACAGACTTCTTCGTCAGGTAGATGAGGCCGGTGAAGATCAGCAGGAAGACCATGACCATGAAACCCGTGCGCTTGCGGTCTTCGAGATGCGGCTCTGCGGCCCACATCAGGAAGGCAGAGACGTCCTTGGAATACTGGTCAAGTGTTTCCGGCGAACCATCGTCATAGGTGACCTGACCGTCGGAGAGCGGCGGGGCCATGGCCAGCGAAGCCGAGGCGATGAAATAGGGGTTGTAGTAGGTCCCTTCCGGCACCTCGACGCCTTCCGGCGGCTCCTGATAACCGGTCAGCAGCGAGTAGATGTAGTCCGGGCCACCTTCCTGGTACTGCGTGAAGATATCGTACACGAACTGCGGGAAGCCGCGGGTCACGCCGCGCGCCTTGGCGATCAGCGAGAAGTCCGGCGGCGCCGCGCCGTTGTTGGAAGCGGCTGCGGCCTGCGCGTTGGGGAACGGCGGCGGGAAATAGTCGGACGGAACCGCCGCCCGCTCGAACATGTCGCCGTCGTCGTTCGGGCCGTCAGTGACCTGGTAGTTGGCAGCGAAGGCCTTCACCTGCGCTTCCGAGTAACCGAGGTCCTCCAGCGTGCGGAAGGACACCAGCGTCATCGAATGACAGGCGGCACAGACTTCGGAGTAGACTTTCAGGCCGCGCTGCAGCTGGCCCTTGTCGTAATGACCGAAGGGGCCGGCGAAGCTCCAGTCGACTTCCCGCGGCTTTTTGAGCGGGTAGTGTGGCGTAGCCCCTTCTGCATGGGCGTCACCCTCGGCCGCGTGCTCGTCCTGGGCCAGCGCTGTACCGAGACCGAGCCCTGCCACGAAGGCCAGCGAAAGGATGCTTGTAACAAGCTTTTTCATAACTCTTCTTTCCCTCTCGTCGCAGCTATCGGACACTGGCTTCGCCAGGCGGAAGCTTTTCCATGTCAGACTTGTTCTGCTTGGCGAGCACAGCTTCCGTGATCGAATTCGGGATGCGGCGCGGCGTCTCGAACAGGCCGAGGAGCGGCATGATCACCAGGAAAAAGCCGAAGTAGTAGAGCGTGCCGAGCTGCGACAGGATCACGTAGATGCCCTCTGCCGGCATGGCACCAAGCCATCCAAGAAGAATGCAGTCCGCGACGAAGATCCAGAAGAACAGCTTGTACCACGGACGATAGACGGCCGAGCGAACCTTCGACGTGTCGAGCCAGGGCAGGAAGAACAGCACGATGATCGAGCCGAACATCACGAGCACGCCGCCAAGCTTGGAGTCGATTGGGCCGATGTTGAAGGTGATGGCGCGCAGCATCGCGTAGAACGGCAGGTAGTACCATTCCGGAACGATGTGAGCCGGGGTCTTCAGCGCGTCAGCCGGGATGTAGTTGTCCGGGTGACCGAGATAGTTCGGCATGTAGAAGATGAACCAGGCAAAGACGAGCAGGAAGACCGACACGCCCAGCGCATCCTTCAGCGTCGCGTAGGGCGTGAAGGCGACGGTATCCGTCTTGGTCTTGACTTCGATGCCCGTCGGGTTCGTCTGGCCGGTGACGTGCAGAGCCCAGATGTGCAGGACGACCACGCCCGCGATCATGAACGGTAGCAGGTAGTGCAGCGAGAAGAAGCGGTTCAGCGTCGGCTGATCGACGGCGAAGCCGCCCAGCAGGAACTGCTGGATCCACTCCCCGACCAGCGGGAAGGCCGAGAAGAAGCCGGTGATGACGGTCGCGCCCCAGAAGGACATCTGACCCCAGGGCAGGACATAGCCCATGAAGCCCGTTGCCATCATCAGCAGGTAGATGACGACGCCCAGGATCCAGAGGATCTCGCGGGGCGCCTTGTAAGACCCGTAGTAAAGGCCGCGGGCGATGTGGAGATAGACGGCGATGAAGAAGAAGGACGCGCCATTGGCGTGCATGTAGCGCAGCAGCCAACCATTGTTGACGTCACGCATGATCTTCTCAACGGAATTGAAGGCAACGGTCGTCTCGGCCGCATAGTGCATGGCCAGAACGACACCCGACAGGATCTGAACGATCAGCATGACCGACAGCATCGCGCCGAAGGTGTAGGCATAGTTCAAGTTGCGGGGAACGGGGTAGGAAACGAAGCTGTCATGGATCATGCGCGGCAGCGGAAGCCGCGAGTCGATCCATTTCTCGATGCCGGAGGCCGGCTGGTATGTTGAATGACCGCTCATTGATTAGAACCCCTCACCCGATCTGGATCACTGTGTCGGACGTAAACGTGAAAACCGGCACCGGCAGGTTGGTCGGCGCAGGGCCTCGACGGATACGGCCGGCGGTGTCGTAGTGCGAGCCGTGGCAGGGACAGAACCAACCGCCGAAATCTCCGGCCTGACCGAGCGGGACGCAACCGAGGTGGGTGCAGGAGCCGATCATGACGATCCAATTTTCCTTACCTTCGCCAGCGGAACGCGCAAGATTCGTCGCGGGCGCGGCGCCATCGATATTGTCATTGCGGGCGATCGGATCCTTCAACTCCTCCAGAGCGACGGCCTTGGCAGCCTCAACTTCCTGTTCGGTCCGGTTGCGGATGAAGACCGGCTTCCCGCGCCATTTCACTGTCAGCGACATGCCCGGCTCTAGCGCTGAAACGTCGACCTCGATCGAGGCCAGCGCCAGCGTGGAAGCATCCGGTCGCATTTGATCGATGAACGGCCAAGCAACGGCCGCGGCGCCGACAGCGCCAGCCATGCCGGTGGCCAGATAAAGGAAATCACGGCGAGTGGGCTCGCCCTGTGTTTCGCTGTGTGTCTCGTGCTCGCTCACGGCTTAAACATCCTTCTCACGCATTTCGCGAAAAACCGCATATGCCCCTCTACCGGTAAAATGGGTCTGGCCATGTTTGGAACACAGATTCCCCGGCAATCCGGCGCCTTCTATGCTTGATCGCAAAATATGTCCAGCCTTGGCAAGAGCATAGGAGCCAGTTTGTCGCGGTCAGCAAGGGAGTTCTGAGGGGGCTTTATTGGCCGGGCAAAGAACTCTGTAATTCCTGCTCGATGGAGAAGGAAGCGTGCTCCTGCCGCACGATATCAGGCGTTAACCTGCCCGTCGTATTCGGATTGTCCGTATCCGATTGCCATGGTACCTCCGTTGCCGGCAATGACCGGTGGGACGGGCTGGATGAGAAACTTTCTGTCGGTCGCGATCTGCGTCATCGTGTCGCTCGTGCTGCTTGCCATCGCAACGCGCTACGTGAGCAGCGTTTGGATCTTCGGCACCATCCACAATCTTCAACTCCATCTTTCGATAGCAAGCGCGGCAGCACTTCTTCTTGCCCTCCTCCTCCAGCGGGGCCTGTTGACCGTCGGCCTCCTGCTGGCTGCACTGGCTTTGATCCTGCACGCGCTTTGGATGGCCCGCGACATGAGCCAGGTTGCGCCCTCCGTTGATGCGTCGCAACCGACGTTGAGACTGATGTCCTTCAACATCCTGATGACAAACTCTGGAAATGCCGAAGCGATCAGGGACCTTATTCTCTCGTCTGACGCAGACGTGGTGAACATCATGGAGGCAGAGCCACTTATGCCCCACCTGGAGGCGTTCTCTGCCGTCTATCCTCACCGAATGGGCTGTGGTGAAATGACTGATCACTGCGACCTGATGATACTCTCGAAGCTTCCTCTCACCCACCGCACCGTCGTCAGTCTCAGCCATATCTTCGAAGAGCGAATGATGGTAGCGCGGGTCACCTTCAATGGCGCCCCCCTGCACGTTGCGGCAATCCACACGACAAAGCCCTACTTCGACAATTTCCAGTTCTATGAACTGCGAAATGCTGCGGAGCTTCTGAATGGTCTGAATGATCCGATCATTCTGTCCGGAGACTTCAACGCTTCCAGCCTCGCGCCGAACATGCGCTGGTTTCTCCGGGCTACGGGGCTGAGAAAGACTCCAAACGAGCCGGCGACCTGGCCTGTGCGGGCGGGGTGGGCTGGAGTAGCGATCGATCACGTCTTTGTCCGTCCGCCGCTGATAGTCAGCAGATTGGAGCGTCTGCCCGACGCGCTTGGCTCGAACCATTACGGGCTGCTGGCGGAAATCGCTTTTGCGCCCCCATGACGTGGACCTATTGTGCCGCATCGGCGGCAAGGAAACCGCCGGACTGCCGTGCCCATAAATCCGCATAGATTCCGTTCGCCGACACGAGCTCGCTGTGCGTCCCCTGCTCCACAATTCGTCCGCCATCCATGACGATCAGCCTGTCGAGCGCCGCGATCGTGGAAAGCCGGTGGGCGATGGCCAGCACCGTTTTCGACTGCATCAGTCGTACGAGATTGGATTGGATCGCCGCCTCAACCTCGGAATCGAGCGCCGACGTCGCCTCGTCGAGCACCAGGATCGGTGCGTTCTTCAGCATGACGCGCGCAATCGCGATCCGTTGGCGCTGACCACCGGAGAGCTTCACGCCCCGCTCGCCAACATGGGCATCATAGCCCTTGCGGCCCCGCTGGTCCTCCAGCGCCATGATGAACTCGTCCGCCTCGGCGCGACGCGCTGCCTGACGCAACTGTTCCTCCGTAGCGTCGGGGCGACCGAACAGGATGTTGTCCCGGATCGATCGGTGAAGAAGGGACGTGTCCTGCGTTACCATACCGATCTGTGATCTCAGCGACTCCTGCGTCACCTGCGAAATATCCTGGCCATCGATCAGGATGCGGCCAGACTGGATATCGTGAAAGCGCAGGAGAAGGTTCGCCAGCGTCGACTTGCCCGCACCGGAACGTCCCACGATCCCGATCTTCTCGCCCGGCTCCAGATGGAGGGACAGGTTGCGCAAGACATCCTTGCCGTTGCCGTAGTCGAAACTGACGTTGTCGAAGCGGATCTCCGGCACGCGGACCTGCAGAACCCGTGCATCGGGCAGATCCTTGAGGGCCACCGGCTGCGAGATGAGATCCGCGGAGTTTTGAATTGTGCCGATGTTGCGCATCAATCCGTTCAACTGCGTCATCAGGCGGCCGAGGAGGAAGTTGAGCCGCAACATCAGAGCCAGGGTAAAGGCGACCGCACCCGAGCTGATAAGTCCGCCTAGCCAGAGGTGGATGCTCAATCCGGCCATGGTCACAATCATGATGCTGGACAGGAGCGCCATCGATGCACGCACGCCCGTCAGAAGACGTGTGAACCGAAGGATCGTTTCCTGAAAGCTCTCGAACCCCCGGCGCATATAGCCGTCATTGGCTTCGTCGCTGCCAAAAAGCTTGAGTGTCTGGATGTTGGAATAGGCGTCGACCATGCGTCCGCTGATCATCGATCCAGCCTCCGCTGAGAGCTTCGCGTTTTCCCGGATCCGGGGGATGAAGTAGCGAGCAAGACACCCGAAAAGAACGAGCCACAGCAGCACGACAAGGGCCATCCGGAGGTCGAGCTGAGCCACGAGGACGAGGGTCGAGACCGAATAAATCAAGACGAACCAGACGCTCTCCATCAGCGTCGTCAGGACGTCTCCTGTCGCCTGCCCTGCCGACCAGACCTTGTTGACGATACGGCCGGAGAAATCGTTCTGAAAGAACGACAGCGACTGGCGTGACACGTGCAGGTATGACTGCCAGCGAACCAGGTTGTAGAAGCCGGGCGTTATGATCTGCTGATCCACAAGTGCCGTCAGGAAGGCAACTGCAAAGCGACCGAGCCCGATCACCACCGCCATCAGCAGCAGTTCCCTGCCGTGCTGCGCAATGAGGCCATTCCATCCGTCGGCGGGCTGGATCGTGTCAAGGATATCGACAAGCCGGCCTACAAACCAGAACATCGCCGCTTCCACACCAGCCGCCAATCCGCCAAGCACAAGCATGGCGAAGAACGGTGCCTTGGCTTGGCGCACATAGTACGAGACGAAGGCAACCAGTCCCTGTGGTGGCCTGACGTCATCCCGCCTCTCGAATGGCTGGATCCAGTTCTCGAAGAAGCGGAAGATGGCTGTGATCATGGCCACGATATAGTCCACCCCATGAGTGCGGCAAAGGGCAAGGCTGCTTACATTTCCGTCAGGGAGAGGCCACGGCGCCGGAAACGAGATCGGCAGCCGAAGCTGCCGATCCGATCAGTTACGAGAAGAAGGGCTGGAGCCCTCTTAGAACTCCGACCAGTTGGGTTGCGCGACCGCGGCTGCAGCACCGCCGGAGAAGGCGGAGCGGACACGCGTCCCTAAAGCCCGTGCCGGTGATGCGGCAGGCTCGTGAGAAGCGGATGCCGACCGGAGCTCAGGCTCGCGCTCGTCCAGCTTGAAGCGGGAAAGGAGCTCCCGCAGCGCCGCGGCCTGCGTGGCGAGGCTGTGGGTCGCCGCCGTGGTTTCCTCTACCATGGCCGCATTCTGCTGCGTGCCCTGGTCCATGTGGTTGACGGAGGAGCTGATTTCGGTGAGGCCCGTCGACTGCTCGCGGCTGGAAACGACGATAGAGGCCATATTCGTGTTGATCTGCTGCACGTCCGCGACGATCGACTGCAGTGCCGTCCCCGTCTGCCCGACGAGATCCACGCCGTCACGAACGCGCTCGCCCGACGTGGCGATCAGCGTCTTGATCTCGCGCGCGGCATTGGCCGAACGCTGGGCGAGCTCGCGTACTTCCTGAGCGACGACGGCAAACCCCTTGCCCGCCTCGCCCGCACGTGCCGCCTCGACACCGGCATTGAGCGCCAGCAGGTTCGTCTGGAAGGCAATCTCGTCTATGACCCCAATGATGTTGCTGATCTCGCCGGAAGACTTCGCAATGGCTTCCATCGCACCGACCGCCTGCCGCACGATCTCACCCGAGCGCTCCGCACCCGCACGGGTGTGATCGACGAGCTCGCCCGCCTCACCGGCACGGACCGATGAATCCTTTACCGCGGTTGCGACCTGCTCCAATGCCGCCGCAGTCTCCTCGACCGACGCCGCCTGCTGTTCCGTCCGCTTGGAGAGATCCGCAACCGCCGAACTGATCTCCTTGGCGCTGGCATCGATTATGCGGGCGTTATCGCCGACATTGCGCAGCACCGACTGCAGGTTTTGAAGCGACTCGTTGAAGTTGACGCGAAGCTGGTCCAGCTGGCCGGCGAACGGCTGCTCCAGCCGCACCGTCAGGTCGCCATTGGCAAGCCCCGTCAGCCCGCGGCCCAGCGCATCCACTGCGAAGGAGACTTCGGCGCTTTCGCGTGCCTTCTGTTCTTCGCGAGCAAGACGCTCGCTCTCACTCATCGATCTTGCCGCCTGCGTTTCCCGTTCCAGCCGGTCGCGCGCCAGTGCATTGTCGCGGAACACGGCCACGGCGGCAGCCATCTCGCCGATCTCGTCGCGACGCCCGCGATGCGGGATGTCCGCGTCGTTATTGCCCGCCGCAAGAACATTCATGGCGTTCGTGATCTGGCCGATCGGCCGCGTCACACGCAGGTAACTCAGCAGCGCTGCTGCCAGTGCAACGGCTGCGGCGATGGTGACGCCGAGGATCGTGGAGATGAAGGCAAAGTCCGCCGCATCGGCAGCCAATGTGCGGTCGATGGCGCTTGCTGCTTCATTCGCATCGATCATGTCCTGCAGCAGTGCACCGGCCTCGCTCCCCTTCGGCACCATATTGGCGATCACCGCCCGCGCCTCGTAGAGGCGCGACGAACTGATCAGCTTGATGAATTCGTCGCCGAGCGTGTCGTAGTCCGCGGAAACCGCCTGTAGGTTCGCAAGCTTCTCCTTTGCCTCAGGATCGCTTACTCCAGAACCGAAGGCGCTCAGTGCCTCACCCCACGCCCTCCGCGCCTCCTGCAACTGCTCGAGCGACTGCTTCTTTTCCGCTGCCGAGCTTGCCGACAGCGCCATCAGATACAACCGCCGGACGTGCGAGAACTGCCGGTCCATATCGGCGATCATCGTCGATTGCTCTAAACGGCCGGCAATCTTTTCGGCCTGCGTCTCCAGCTCGAGAACGGAGCGCATCCCGAGGACGCCCTGAAGGACAGCGACGAGAACCGCCATCGCAAACAGTGCCGGAAGAAGAAATTTGATCTTAAAGCTACTCATCATGAAAATCCGGAAAGGAGATTGGCGGGAGGTGCCGGGCACCGCCGTTTTCGTGACAGCTTTGCATAAACAATGCGTTACCGGCCGAGGGCGCCTTCCCTGCAGCCTCGGATTGTCCGGAATGACGACGTGGAACAGCAGAAAGCCCGCCCCGTTTCCCGAGCGGGCCCTGGTTTAACTTAACAGTGGCAGCTTTGCTATTCCGCCGCCGCTTCTGCTTCCGCGTCGTCTGCAAGGAATCCGCCTGACTGGCGGCTCCAGAGATCGGCATAGACGCCGCCGGCCGATGCCAGTTCCTGGTGGGTTCCCATCTCGATGATGCGGCCCTTGTCGAGCACGATCAGCCGGTCCATCTCGGTCAGGGTCGACAGGCGGTGAGCGATCGCGATCACCGTCTTGCCCTGCATCAGGGCAAACAGGTTCTCCTGGATCGCCGCCTCCACCTCGGAGTCCAGCGCCGAGGTCGCCTCGTCGAGGACCAGGATCGGCGCGTCCTTGAGGAAGACGCGCGCGATCGCGATCCGCTGCCGCTGCCCGCCTGAAAGCTTCACGCCCCGTTCGCCGACATGCGCATCGAGCCCCACGCGCCCCTGCATGTCGGACAGGCCCTGGATGAACTCCCAGGCATTCGCCCGCTTGGCGGCTTCGATGATCTCCGCGTCACTCGCCTGCGGCTTGCCGTAGGCGATGTTGTCGCGGATCGAACGGTGCAGGAGCGACGTATCCTGTGTCACCACGCCGACCAGCGCCCTCAGGCTTTCCTGCGAAACGGTCGAGATGTCCTGTCCGTCGATGGTGATGCGGCCGGCTTCCAGATCGTAGAAACGCAGCAGCAGGTTCATCAGCGTCGTTTTGCCTGCCCCCGAACGCCCGACGAGCCCGACCTTCTCGCCCGCTGATATCTCGAGCGTCAGATCCTCGATCACGCCCTTTGCCTTGCCGTAGTGGAAGCGGACGTTGTCGTAGCGGATATGGCCCTTCTGCGTGCGCAGCGGCTGGGCGGCGGGAGCGTCGGTCACCTCGTGCGGCTTGGTCATCATCGACATGCCGTCATAAACGGTGCCGATCGCTTCGAAGAGGGCGGACACTTCCCACATGATCCACTGCGACATCCCGTTGATGCGCATAGCAAGTCCGATCGCGACCGCGACGGACCCGACGGAAACTTCTCCGGTCAGCCAGAAAGCGATGCTCGACGCCGCCACCGCAAAGATGGTGATCGCATTGTTGAGGTCGACGCAGATGTTGAGGAGCGAGATCTGCCGCATCTGGCGGTGAACCGTGCCCAGGAAATCGTCCATCCCCTCACGTGCATAGGTCTCCTCCCGACCTGCATGCGAGAATAGCTTCACGGTGCCGATGTTCGTATAGCTGTCGACGATGCGGCCGGTCATGTTCGAGCGCGCATCCGCCTGCTCACTGGACAGCTTCCGGAGCTTCGGAATGAAGTGCCGGAGGATAAGGCTGTAAAAGACGAACCACGCGATCAGGGGCAGAACCAGCCGCCAATCGACAACGATCACCAGTGCCAGCATCGAAATGAAGAAGCTGATTGCGTAGACGAAAACGTCGATGATCTTCATCACCGCCTCGCGGATGGCGAGCGAGGTCTGCATCACTTTCGTCGAAACGCGGCCAGCGAACTCATTGGCAAAGAAGGTCATCGAGTGACGCAACAGGTAGCGGTGCATCTGCCAGCGGGCGATCATGGGAAAGTTGCCGGCCAGCACCTGGTGCATGGTCACCGTATGGAGCGCCCCTGCTAGCGGCAGCAAAAGAAGAAGGACGGCGGCCATCCACACCAGCCGTCCACCCTCCTGTGCGAGAAAGGTGTCGGGGTTCGCATTTGACAGCCAGTCGATGATATTGCCGAGGAACTGGTAGAGCACAACTTCCGCAATTGCGATCACCATCGAGCAGAGGCCGAGCACCAGCAGCCACGGCGCGGTCGGCTTCGTATAATGCCAGCAGAAGGCGAAGAGTCCCTTTGGCGGCAAACTGGGCGGATCGACCGGATAGGGATCGATGCGCCGCTCGAACCAGGAAAACATGGTATTCTCCATAAGATGGCGTGCCGGAAACAGCTCCGAAGGAGCGAAGCGGACGACCGAAAACTGATTTAGGACCGCTTGGGCCCCACGCAATGCAGGATATCGAAGAAGAGGCCGCGGTAACCGCGAGTGCCTAGACGGACGCTGGACGCATCCGGGCCGGAAGGCAGATGTGCACGGCAATATCCATGGTGGCCTCCTGGCGCTGGCGTTGAACACGTCGATCTTGTATCGCCGATTGTCGTCATTTGGAAGTGCCAAAGATGGCAACCGGAGCACACGCCCATATGCTGCGTTGCTTGATCTCCCCCTGCGCTCGCTATAATCCGCCTCGGTCCCTTCTTTCGCTGTCAACCGCTCATGTCCGACCTTCGCATTGCACTTTTCCAACCCGATATCCCCGGTAACACCGGCACGATCTTACGGCTTGCCGCCTGCCTCGGCCTGGGGGTCGACATCATCGAGCCCGCCGGTTTCGATATATCGGATCGAAACCTCAAGCGCGCAGGACTTGACTATCTCGCGAGCGTGGACCTCGTCCGACATGTGAACTGGCAGGCATTCGAGGCATGGCGCTCTGAAAGCGGCCGCAGGCTTGTGCTGCCATCCACCAAGGCCGTGACTCCCTACGTGCGCCACCCGTTCCAGCCTGACGATGTGCTCTTGTTCGGCCGAGAAAGCGCTGGCGTTCCCGATCATGTCCATGACGGCGCCGACGCGCGGATACTGATCCCGATGGTGGCGGGCCAGAGATCCATCAACGTTGCAGTATCGGCCGCGATGATTACCGGCGAGGCCTTGCGGCAAACACTCTGGCGATGAATCGACTACTGCTTCTTGGCGTGGTGCGGCGGCACCTCTTTCCAACGCGGCACCCCGGCATATTTACTTAGCCGGCGAGAAAACCTAGCCTTGTCCCCCATTACGCCTGCTTCGGAATTGTCATGCAATCGACGATCGTCATCATCAATCTTTTCGGCGCCGTCGCCTTGCTCCTTTTCGGGCTCGCTCAGGTGAAGGACGGCGTCACGCGCGCCTTCGGCTCCCGCCTGCGCACCGGCCTCGCCACGGGAACGCAAAGCGGTTTGCGGTCCTTCGTGTCTGGCTTCATTGCAACGATCGCCTTGCAAAGCTCCACGGCCACCGCCCTGACGGTCGCCTCTTTCGTGGAACGCGACCTGATCCGCGCGAGGATGGCGCAGATCGTCTTGCTCGGTGCCAATGTTGGGACGGCCGTGACCGCCTGGATCGTCGCAACGGGCATCGAATGGTTGTCGCCGCTCCTCATCCTTGCCGGGGTTATCTTGGGTCGCGGTGGCTCCACAGTGCGCAAGGGCGGCGGGGCGGCGCTTGTGGGCGTTGGGCTCATGCTGCTTTCGCTTTACCTGCTTTCGGCCGCCACTGAGCCCATGCGAGACTCACCTGCCCTTGCCGCCTTCATCAGGTTGCTCGACGGTGCCTGGCCTGTCGCTCTGGTGCTGACAGCGGGGCTTGCGGTGGCCTCCTCGTCCAGTCTCGCCGTGGTCGTGCTCGTCCTCTCGATCGCCTCCACCGGCACCCTGTCGACGTCGCTCATCATCGTCTTGATTCTGGGAGCGAACCTCGGCGGCGCGATCCCGCCGGTTCTGGCGACGCTGTCAGGACCCGCTTCGGCGCGACGGATCACGACGGGCAATCTGGTCGTGCGGGCCGTTGGTTGCCTGATCGCGCTCCCGCTTGTGGGTTATGCGGCCGACACGCTGGAAATGTTGCAGCTCAATCGTGACGCACTGCCCGTCGACGTGCACCTCGCCTATAATGCCGCCCTCGCCCTCCTCGCCTGGCCCTTTTCGAAACTCCTCTCGGATGCCATGAAGAAATGGCTGCCTTCAGAAGAGGACTCGGATACAGGTCCGCAGTTTCTCGATCCGGAGGCCCTGTCGACGCCGGTTGTGGCGCTTGCGAATGCGACGCGCGAAGTCCTTGCCGTTGGGGATTTGATCGAGCGCATGCTGATCAGGGTGGAGAATGCGTTCCAGAACAATGATCTTGCACCTTTGAGTGAGATTGAATCGCTCGAGAGACGAGTCGATCGTATCCAGCAGGAGGTCAAGGTCTATCTGTCCAAGCTCGGGCGCGATGGCAGCGATGGCGACAATGGACGGCGATCGATCGCCATCATCGACTACGTCATCAACCTGGAGCATGTCGGCGACATCATCGAGAAGGGACTGTGCGAAGAGGTTCGCAAGAAAGTCTCCCACAACCTCAAGTTCTCCGAGGATGGCTATCGGGAGCTCAAAGGTCTCTTCGATCTGACCACCGACAATTTACGGACGGCACAAACTGTTTTTGTCACCGGTGATCTGAAGCTTGCTCTCCACCTGATGGAAATCAAGGTAAGCGTTCGCAAGGCTGAAAAACTATCTGCAGGACGACATTTGGAGCGGTTGCGGGATGGACGCGTGGAGAGTCTGCAGACGAGCTCGCTGCATCTCGACATCCTGCGCGACCTGAAGCGGATCAACTCCCATCTGGTTTCCGTCGCTCACCCGATCCTGGATGATAGTGGTCTTCTTCGCGAAAGTCGGCTGCGCCGGGACAAGACCAGCGCTTGACTTTGCCATCATGAGCACGTGCTGACGGCGCTGTCGCGGGCTAGTCGGCGGTCGGGAGACGACGCATCGTGAACTCGATCTTGTCCCCTTCAAGCTGGCGCCAGCTCTCCACTTCGGTCCAATAGGCAGCCTTGGGAAAGGCATCGAACCATTCCCGCGCCTTAACGCGCGCATCTTGTCGCGACATCGTGAAGGTCTCGCGGACGAACAGGCCGGAGGGCTTTTCGCCCTTCTCCAGGCGATGCCTGTCCATCCTGCGCTTCAAGCCGTCGAGCGGCGGCGGTCTGAATTTCGCCATGCACCCTACCTCTCCGGTAGGAAGATAGCGTGCATGTTCCTGCCTGACGAGTCGAATCTGCACTGGCCAAAGGCGTCACCGGTTGGCCCGCCAATGCCATTGCTGCTAAAGGTCTGTCTCCCACAGGAATCAGTGACCAGGGTGATTTGACGATGGAACGGCCAGTCTTGCCGAAGAACCTGCCCGACGACATCGAGGAAAAGAAGGCGATGGCCCGCGCCTGGTTCGAGAGCCTTCGCGGCACGATCTGCGCGTCGTTCGAAGCCTTGGAGGACGAGCTGATCGGCCCCCTTTCCGACCAACCCCCCGGACGCTTCGTGGCAAAAGACTGGCAGCGCGATGAGGGGATCGGCGGCGGTGGCCGCATGTCGATGATGGAAGGACGCGTCTTTGAGAAGGTCGGCGTCCACACCTCGACAGTCCATGGCGAGTTTTCAGCCGATTTCCGTAGCCAGATGCCCGGCGCAGACGAAGATCCCCGCTTCTGGGCTTCCGGCATCTCGCTGATCGCCCATCCGATCAACCCGAACGTGCCCGCGGTTCATATGAACACGCGCATGGTTGTCACATCGAGTCAGTGGTTCGGCGGCGGCGCCGATCTGACGCCGGTGCTCGATCGCCGGCGAACACAGGATGATACCGACACGGCACTTTTTCACCGCGCCATGGAGATTACCTGCCGCCGGCATGAGGCCGTGGCCGATTACGAGCGCTACAAGGCCTGGTGCGACGAGTATTTCTTCCTGAAGCACCGCAACGAGCCTCGCGGCGTCGGTGGGATCTTTTTTGACTGGCTGCATTCGGACGAGGAACGGGGGGGCTGGAATGCTGACTTCGCCTTCGTGCAGGATGTCGGCCGCGCCTTCAACCTCGTCTACCCGCGGATCGTGCGAGCGAACTTCGACACCTCATGGACGGAAGCCGATCGCGACGAGCAACTCATCCGCCGGGGGCGTTACGTGGAATTCAATCTTCTCTATGACCGCGGGACCATCTTTGGATTGAAGACCGGGGGCAATGTCGATTCCATTCTATCCTCGCTGCCACCGGTGGTGCGGTGGCCCTAGGATACCAGGCAAATGCCCATATGACGCCTTGCTAAAATTTAGCGTATTCAAGCGATCTGTTTGGTGCTAGCTTCCTCTTCACAGCACCGGAGGAGGAACGCAATGATAGCGTCGAATGACATGCCAGTGCCGCGCAAGCCCGTTCTCGATACGGTATCGGAACGGGGCCGCCTCAAGGGCAATGATGACCTTGTCGAGCGGCTCGCGCGGGAACTACGTCTCCGTAGCGACCCACACCTGCCGCACGAATTCTACATCGAGCAAGTCAGGCGGCAGTTGGCGGGCCGTATCGGCGTCACCGGCACCCCTGTCGGGGACCAGATCCTGGGAGCCAGGAAGGCGCCTCTTCAGTCCGCCTCCGTGTTCCATGCTTGGGCCATGCCGGACTGATCCTCAGGGAACCCCCTTAGACCTCTATTGTTAAGGACACAGACGGAAAGGACTTTTTCCGTCTGCCGACGAGAGAGGAGGACCCAATGAGATTATTCGAATGCGGTACCCTTGTCCCAGGCTGCCCTTGGCACACCCGGGCAGATGAAGATGCGGAGATCGTCCGCCGTGCCGTCGAGCATATGCGTAACGTGCACGGTGAAGAGATCATTCGAGAAAGCATGGTCGAGAACATCAAGGCGCGCATCAGAGATGATGCCGAGGCGGCCTGATTCCGCAAGCTAGGGCTTGTGTCGAACCAACTCCTCGAGCCGGGCGGTCAGCGCCGCCCGGTCCAGCGAAAAATTGCGCTCCACCCAAAGCGTCTCCAGCGACGACAGCATCTCGCCCACCTTTTTGCCTGCCGGCACGCCAGCGGCGAGTACATCCGAGCCAGTCAACGGAAAGATCGGTCTCGTGTAACTGCCGCACCGCTTGAGCAAAGCGGTCAGCCGGGCCGCCTTTCGCATCGACAGCGGATCGCCTTCCGCCGCCGCGCGCGCGCTAGAGAGCGCCAGCCGGATCCGCATCGACAGTCCCCCAGAACCGTGCCGGTAGAGCAGCCGATCGAAGCCGACGTCCGTGACCTCGTCCGGCAATACCGGTGCCTTCGCCCATTCCTGCAAACGGGCAGCATCGGCGCTGGAGAGGCGCAGCCTCTTTGCCAATCCCTCCAGCCGCCCGGCGTCCGGTGGGACGATCGCCGCAAGCCGCAGCAGCGGATCCGGCGTCCACCCAAGCGCCTGCTCCGTCTGCACAAGCGCATGGATGGCGTCGATGCCCCACTTTTCCGTTTCCGACAGGATCTCCGTCAGCACGCCCGTCTGGCGCATCCACAGAAGCGCCCGCGACGGGTCCGGTGCTGCCAGCAGCTTCTTTGTCTCCGCCCAGATGCGTTCGGACGACAGCGTCTTCAGCTTGTCCTTTGCCCTGGCAGAGGCGCGCAGGCCATCCGCATCAGGCCGGCCGCTGCCGTAATAGGCGAAGAAGCGGAAGAAGCGCAGCACGCGCAGATAATCCTCGGCGATCCGCGTCGCGGCATCCCCGATGAAGCGCACGGTGCGCGTCTTGATATCGGCAAGCCCGCCGACGAGGTCGATCACCTCCCCGTCCGCACCTGCGTAAAGCGCGTTGATCGTCAGGTCCCGCCGCTCCGCATCGACGGTCCAGTCGGTACCGAAGGCAACCCGCGCATGCCGCCCGTCGGTCTCGACGTCGCGCCGCAGTGTTGTCACCTCGTAACCGCGCCCCTCCACCACCAGCGTCACGGTTCCATGGTCGATGCCGGTCGGAACCGCCTTGATTCCCTTCTCCTTGGCGCGCTCCATCACGTCCTGCGGCAGAAGTGTGGTTGCGATATCGATGTCCCCGACCGGCAGGCCCATCAGCGTGTTACGGATGGCACCGCCGACCACGCGCGCCTCGCCACTGTCGCTGTTGAGCACGGAGAGGATCCGCGTCAGGGCCGGCTCGGTGAACCAGGCCTCCTGCGCCACTGAAGTCATGCATAAAGCCTTTCGTACAACGTCCTGACAATGCTTGCGGTAATGCCCCAGATGTTCCGCTCCTGATAGGGCAACTGATAAAAATGCCGCTCTGCACCGTTCCAGATCCGGCTACCGCGCTGGTGGTTCTTCGGCTCCATCAGAAAGGAAAGCGGCACTTCGAAGACATTGTCCACTTCCTGCGGATTCAGCCGAAGGTCGAAGCCGCGCCGGACAACCGAGAGAACCGGTGTAATTCGAAAACCCGTCGCTGCTAGATATTGCGGCAAGCGTCCGACTGGCTCGACGAAATGCCGTGCCAGGCCGATCTCCTCCTCCGCCTCGCGCAGCGCCGCCTCTTCGGGCGAACCATCCTCCAGATCTATGGCACCGCCTGGAAATGCGATCTGCCCGGAATGCTTCCGCAGCGTCGCCGTCCGTTGGGTGAAAATCACCTTGGCCTCGTCGCCGTCATCGATCACCGGCACCAAAACCGCCGCGTCGCGCAGATGCAGCCCCTCGATCATCGTCATCCATTCCGGATTGAGCAGGTGGTCGCCATGGTCGCGCCATGCCTCCTCCACCGGCGCCCCGGCCTGATTGAGCGCCCGCGTGCGAAAGTCCTCGGCGGAAAATGGTTTTGTTTCACTCATTGCGACAGCTGATCCAGCTCTCGCGCAGGCATCACCGGGAAGATCTCGTCACCGGAGCGAACGGCGAACATTTCCTCTCCGTCGATGCTGACTGTTCCACCAAGCGCCACCAGATCGTACATCACCGCTCGCGAAACCAGCGCCTCCAGCCTTCCCCGCACCAGGAGATAGGGCTTCAGCTCCGCATGGCCACCCGTCATTTCGAAGCGAAGTGGATGGTCCGGCCCGGCTTCGACGACATCGCCGACATTCGTCCGGAAGGTCAGAACCTGCTGCCCGTCCCGTTCCGACACGTTCATCTCCACGGCAAGGAACGGCGCGTCTTCAACCTCGATCCCGACCTTTTCCACAGGCGTGACCAGATAGGTCTTTCCGTCCTCATCCTTGCGCAGCACGGTTGAGAACAACCGCACCAGCGGCTGCCGTCCGATCGGCGTTCCCATGTAGAACCAGATGCCGTCGGCTCGGATCTTCATGTCGAGATCGCCGCAGAAGGGCGGATTCCACTTCTCGACCGGCGGAAGGCCAGGTTTTCCGCCGGCCTTCTGCTCGGCGGCACGGGAGATCATGGCAGCCAGTCCGGCGGCGTCCGTCGCTGTCTGAATGGTGTCCTCTGCCATCTTTCAGTCCCGCTTCCGCTCTAAGCACATCTGTGTCACGAGATAGTCATTCGCGGCGTGCTTGTCAGCCGCTGTGGTGGCAATAAGTTGGTTTGGAAGAAGCGTATGCGGCAGTGCAGCGATTCGCAGTCCCGGCATGAAGCCGGGAGCCATGCCTGATGGAGAGCGCGAAATGGGCCTGATGAATTCCACCGATACCGTTCTCGACGACAAGGCGGTCGTGGCCGCAGCGGAACGAGCGCTTGCCGATGTCGCCGCCGTTCGCAATGAAGTCGCCAAGGTGATTTTTGGTCAGGAGCGGGTGGTGGAAAACACCATGCTCGCCCTGCTGTCGGGCGGCCACGCGTTGCTCGTTGGCGTTCCGGGATTGGCGAAGACGAAGCTGGTGACCACGCTCGGCACCGTGCTCGGCCTGCACTCCAGCCGCATCCAGTTCACGCCCGACCTGATGCCGTCCGACATCCTTGGGTCGGAAGTAATGGACCAGGATGAAAGCGGTCGCCGGTCCTTCCGCTTCGTCAAGGGTCCGGTCTTCGCGCAGCTGCTGATGGCCGACGAGATCAACCGCGCGTCACCGCGTACGCAGTCTGCTCTTCTCCAGTCTATGCAGGAATATCACGTGACGATTGCCGGCCAGCGCTACGACCTGCCGGCGCCCTTCCACGTGCTCGCGACGCAGAACCCGCTGGAGCAGGAAGGCACCTATCCGCTTCCGGAAGCCCAGCTCGACCGCTTCCTGCTTCAGGTCGACGTGCTTTACCCCGAACTGGATGCCGAACGGCAGATCCTGCTCGAGACCACCGGCCGCTCCGAGGCGAAGCCGCGTGAAGTCATCGCGGCCGAGCGGCTGCAGGAGATCCAGTCGCTGGTGCGGCAGATGCCGGTCAGCGACAAGGTGGTCGATGCCATCCTCTCGCTTGTCCGCTCCGCCCGCCCCGGCCATGGCAACGCCACCACCGACAAGAATGTCGCCTGGGGCCCAGGGCCCCGCGCCGGGCAGTCGCTGATGCTCACCGCCCGCGCCCGTGCGCTCTACGAGGGTCGCCTCGCGCCGTCGCTCGACGACGTCTACGCGCTCGCCGAGCCGGTGCTGCAGCACCGCATGGCGCTCACCTTCGCAGCGCGTGCCGAAGGCATGTCGGTGCGCGACGTCATCGGCGGTCTCGTCAAACAGGCGCGCGGCTGACGCGGCTGCCCTAGAAAGGACCCTGCGTTGGCTTCCATCGGCCAGATCGTTCAGCAGACTTCAGGGAGCGAGGTTCTGTCGCGTGCGCAAGCGCGTGCAGCCCTGGTGCCCGACTGCATGGTCGAGGCCAAGCGCATCGCCAATACGGTCATCGCCGGCTGGCACGGCCGCCGCAAGCGCGGCATCGGCGAGAATTTCTGGCAGTTCCGCCCGTATGCTGAAGGCGAAAGCTTCGCCGCTATCGACTGGCGTCGCTCTGCCCGCGACGACCACACCTATGTGCGCGACCGCGAATGGGAAGCGGCCCACACCGTGTGGCTCTGGGCCGACCTTTCCCCTTCAATGATGTACAAGTCGACCTTCGGCAGTGTCTCGAAGGAAAGTCGTGCGCTCGTCCTGATGCTGGCGCTGGCCGAGATCCTGGCGCGCTCCGGCGAACGTATCGGCTGCCCTGGCATCATGGAGCCAGTCTCTTCCCGCAACGCAGCAGAACGGCTGGCGACGGCAATCATGCACGCTCCGCAGACGAGTGGCATGCCGGACACGAGCATGATCCGCGGCAACAGCGATATCGTCCTGATCGGCGATTTCCTCGACGAGGCGGACCGCATCATGGAGCGGATTGCACCGCTCGCCCGCCGCGGCATGCGCGGTCATGTCGTCGAGGTCGCCGATCCCGCGGAAGAGACCTTCCCCTATACCGGGCGCACCGAATTTACCGATCCCGAAACCGGCGAGAAGCTCGTCTCCGGACGTGCGGAAACCGTGCGTGAGGACTATCGGCGCGCCTACCTGCTGCGCCGTGAAACGCTGGGCGAAGCCTTGCGGCGCCTCGGCTGGAGCTTCGCCTTCCACCGCACCGATCACCTCGCCTCCGAAGCTCTGGTCGCGGTCCACGGCTCTCTTTCCGGAATGCCGGTCACAGGCTACGGAGGCCGCTCATGAGCGCCTTTGCCTTCGCCAGCCCCGCGATCCTGCTCGGCCTGCTCGCCCTCCCGGTAATCTGGTGGCTGCTGCGGCTGACGCCGCCGCGCCCGAAGACGGAAGTCTTTCCGCCACTGCGCATCCTCGCAACGGTCCTCAAGCGGGAAGAAACGCCTGCGCAGAGCCCCTGGTGGCTGACCCTGTTGCGCATGGCGCTGGCCGCGGCGATCATTCTGGCCATCGCCAACCCAGTGATGAACCCGCGCGCAAACTCGCTGAACACGGGTGGTCCGCTCGTCTTGGTGATTGACAATGGCTGGGCGACCGCTCCCGACTGGGATCGCCGCGTCCGCACGGCGGAGGCCTTGATCGGCGATGCGGAGGATGCCGGCATCCCCGTTTCCATCGCCTTTACGGCAGAGACAAGCTACGACGCCGTCCCCGGCAGCGCTGCTGCCGCTCGGGAAAAGCTCGCTGCCGCGCGTCCGAAGCCACTCGTCCCCGATCGCGAGCGCACCGCAGCGGCCATCACGGAAGCTTTGAACGGGACGCAGCCAGGCAGCCTCGTGATGCTGACCGACGGCATCGCCGGGGCGTCAGATGAGGCGGCTCTCGCCTCGCTCTCCTCCCTCGCACCTGCCGAAATGAGGATCATCGAGGGCGACGGCGCAGGAACGGTTGCCCTCAGCGGCGCAGCCAACAATGCCGACTCCATGTCCGTTACGGCGACAAGACTGAACACCGCCTCCGCCCAAAGCCTCGCAGTCAATGCGGTCGACACCCAGGGACGCTCTCTGGCATCCGGCACCCTCAGCTTCTCCCCCGGCAGCGGCACGGCGACGGCCGAGATCTCGGCGCCCTTCGAACTGCGCAACGATTTCGCCCGCCTGCAGATCGCAGACATGGCGACCGCGGGTTCGGTGCGGCTTCTTGACGACGGCTTCAAGCGGCGCCGCGTCGCGCTCATCGCTGGCGACAGCGGCAGCGATTTCCAACCCCTGCTGCAGCCGCTCTACTACATCAGCCGCGCGCTCCAGCCCTATGCCGACCTGATCGAACCGACGACCGCTGATCTTGCCGTCTCGATCCCGCAGATCCTGCAGAGCAATCCGTCCGCCATGGTGATGGCCGATGTCGGCCGACTACCGGCTGAGGTCTACGAACCGCTGGAACAATGGATCTCGCGCGGCGGCACACTCATCCGCTTCGCCGGGCCGCGCCTTGCCGCAGCGCCTGCCGACGATCCGCTGGCGCCGGTCGTTCTTCGCCAAGGCGAGCGCGCGCTCGGCGGCGCGATGTCATGGTCGGAGCCCCAGTCTCTCGCCCCGTTCCCGCCGACCGGCCCCTTCGCCGGACTGCCGCCGGCCGAAGACGTCACCATCATCCGGCAGGTGCTGGCGGAACCGACGCCGGATCTGGCCGAGCGCACATGGGCAAGCCTCGAAGACGGCACACCGTTGGTTACCACGCGGGAACAGGAGAACGGGCGCATTGTTCTCTTCCACACCAGCGCCGAAGCCACGTGGTCGAACATGCCTCTGTCCGGAACCTTCGTCGAGATGTTGCGCCGGCTCGTCCAGATGGCACGGGCCGGAGGCGCTGCGAGTGCGGCAAACGGCGCCGAGGGTGCAGCCGCCCTGCCCCCCTACCGGCTCTTGACTGCAGACGGTTCGCTTACAACGGAAACCGGCATCGCCAAGCCGATTGCAATTGAGGCGAGCGGAACACCGGTCGCCGCTTTCGATCACCCGCCAGGTCTCTACGGGACCGAAGACGGCTTCACCGCCGTCAATCTTCTGGCGCCGGACACGGAGCTGCAGCCGTTCGACGCGAACACCGCGGACATGAACGTGGCGCGTGAAGGCCTGATCGGCGAGGAAGCACGTTCCCTGCGGCCGTTCCTCTTCGCCGCAGCCTTCGCGCTCATTCTTCTCGACAGCCTCATCGTCCTGTTCATGAACGGTGCCTTCTCACGCCTGCCCCGCCCGAGCCGGTCAGCGACGGCAGGTATTGCCGCGATCGCCGCCCTGATCCTCGTCCTCCAGCCGGGGCTAGGCTACGCACAGGACACCAAGGCCGGCGACGAGGTGATTATGGACCGCCTCGATACCACCCACCTCGCCTATGTGGTGACGGGCGAGGACGAGGTAGACCGCGTCTCGGAACTGGGCCTGCAGGGCCTCACCCAGTTCCTCACCTACCGCACGACCCTTGAACCCGGAGAACCCGTCGGGGTCGACATCGCAACGGACGAGCTCTCCTTCTATCCAATCATCTATTGGCCGATCTCGGCCGATGCGCCGATGCCCTCGCCCGCTGCGATCTCCCGCATCGACGCCTATATGCGCAACGGCGGCACGGTTCTCTTCGACACGCGCGACCAATTCTCAAGCCTGGAGTCCGGTGCAACGACGCCGAATGGGGAGCGGCTGCAGGCCATTCTCGCCAATATCGACATTCCGCCGCTGGAGCCAACGCCGGAAGACCATGTGCTCGCCCGCTCGTTCTATCTGCTGAACGATTTTCCCGGTCGATACGCAGGAAGCCGGCTCTGGGTCGAGGCCCGCCAGGAAGCGACGCAGGCCGGCAGCGAGCTCTCCTCGTCCGGCGATGGCGTAACGCCACTTTTGATCACTGCCAACGATTTTGCCGGGGCATGGGCGATCGACGCACAAGGCTCTCCGGTTCTTCCGACCGTGCCTTCCGATGCCATGCAGCGGGAATATGCCTACCGCGCGGGCGTCAACATCATGATGTACATGCTGACCGGCAACTACAAGGCTGACCAGGTGCATGTCCCGGCCCTCCTCGAACGGCTCGGCCAGTAGGACGCGACGGCATGACGATCGAGTTCTCACCCTTCTTTCCCTGGGCCGTCATGGCGGTTCTTGCCGTTCTGGCAGCGATCCTCGCCACGCTCGGCTTCTGGCGCGGGGTGCGCGGTGCACTTCTCCGCACGGTGGCGCTTGCAGCCCTGCTTCTCGCGCTTGCAAACCCGCTGCTCACCCAGGAGGACCGCGAGCAACTGACGACCGTCGTGCCGATCGTCGTCGACCGCTCGCAGAGCCAGGAGACGGCCGGCCGCGATGACCAGACCGATCAGGCGCTGGCAGGACTGCAGGAGCGCTTTTCCCGCTTCCCGCGCATCGAGACCCGGGTGGTCGAGGTCGATGACGATGCCGATACCGACACCCCGTCGACCAAACTGTTCTCCGCCCTTTCTACGGCGATCTCCGACGTCCCGCCCGGCCGCATCGGCGGCGCGGTATTCCTGACGGACGGGCAGATCCACGACCTTCCCGGCGTCAACCAGGATCTCGGCTTCAACGCACCGGTGCACGGGCTCATCACCGGGCAGCCGGACGAGTTTGACCGCCGGGTGCAGATCGTCAAAGCGCCTCGCTTCGGCATTGTCGGAGAGGAGCAGCAGCTTACCTTCCGCGTCTTTGACGACGGCCGCAGTGCCGGAGGCTCGGCCGAAGTGATGGTCAGCATGAACGGTGAGCCGCTGGCGACGCTGCAGGCGGCCCCGGGCGTCGATACGCCCTTCTCCTTCACCGTCCCGCGCGGCGGCAACAACGTCATGGAATTTGCCGTGGCCGAGGTGCCCGGCGAGGTGACGCCAGTCAACAACCGCGCCGTCCATGTCATTGATGGCATTCGCCAGAACCTGCGCGTCCTGCTCGTATCCGGCGAGCCACATGCGGGCGAGCGCGCCTGGCGCAACCTCTTGAAATCGGACGCTTCCGTCGACCTCGTCCACTTCACCATTCTGCGCCCGCCGGAGAAGCAGGATGGCACGCCGATCAACGAGTTATCGCTGATTGCTTTCCCGACGCGTGAACTCTTCGTCGAGAAGATCGAGGACTTCGACCTCATCATCTTCGACCGCTACACGCATCGCAACGTGCTGCCGATCCTCTACTACGACTACATCTCGCAATATGTGCAGAACGGCGGCGCGCTGCTGATTGCCGCCGGCCCCGAGTATGCGGGCGACAGCTCGATTGCCGCGACACCGCTGTCTCAGGTGCTGCCCGCCGTCCCCACGGGCGAAGTCCACGACGCTGGCTTTTACCCGCGGCTTTCCGAGGATGGTCAGAAGCATCCCGTCACCCGCGGTCTCGACGGATCGGGTCAGGAGCCGCCGGCCTGGGGCCGCTGGTTTCGCTCGATCGACGTTCCGCCGCCGGAAGGCCAGACAGTTATGCTCGGCGACGATAACCGCCCGCTCCTGGTGCTCAACCGCGAAGGCGAAGGTCGCGTGGCCATGCTGCTCTCCGACCACGGCTGGCTCTGGGCGCGCGGCTTCGAGGGCGGCGGGCCACATGTGGCGCTTTATCGCCGCATCGCCCACTGGCTGATGAAAGAACCGGATCTGGAGGAAGAAGCGCTGACGGCGCGGGCCAGCGGGCGAACGCTCGAGGTGACCCGCCAGACGATCGGCGATGATCCTGGCCCTGCCACCATCACCTACCCGTCCGGTCGGGCAGAAACGGTCCCCCTGGCCCAGTCAGGTCCTGGCCTCTACCGCCTTGATCGGCGGATGGAGGAAACGGGCCTGTTCGAGATCGCCAATGGCGACTTCACCACGCTCGTCCATGTCGGAGCGGTCGACGCGCCGGAATTCACCGCCATGATCTCGACGGAAGAGACCCTGGCGCCTTACGCGGAGCGAAGTAAGGGGCTCGTCACCCGCGTCGCGGATGGCAACGGCGTCCAACTGCCGAACATCCTGCCGGTTCGCGGCGAGGTGCGCATCAACGATCCGGACCGCATGGTTATCCGCCTCACCGACGAGACGGTGCTGCGCGGCGTCAACACCATCCCACTCTTTGCCGGCTTCGCAGGCCTCTCGGCGCTGCTCTTTGCCGTGGCCGCCATGTGGTGGCGCGAAGGACGCTAGGCAGGGTTTTTGCGCGTCAACATGCCTGCTATCGCTCCCTCTCTTGTATCATGGAGAGTGCGATGCATCTCGGACTGGAACTCAGCGACACCTACTCGCCCGAAGAAGAGAAGGCGATCCTCGATCGGCTGGTCGCCTACAACGTCGAGCGCTTCGGTCCTATGGACCGCAAGGACATCGCCATCATCCTGCGCGACGAGTCGGGCGATCCGGAAGGCGGCCTGATCGGACGGACCGGTCGTGGCTGGCTGTATGTCCAGATGCTGTTCGTCCCGGATCATCTCCGTGGGCAAGGGATGGCGACCCGTCTCCTTGCCCAGGCGGAACAGGAAGCGAAAGCCCGCGGCTGCCGCGGCGCCTATCTCGACACGATGAACCCGCACGCGCGCGACTTCTATGTGAAGCTCGGCTACAGCGTCATCGGCGAACTGGCGGGGCTCGACGGTGGTCATGCGATCACCTGGCTGAAAAAGCCGTTCTAGCTCACGACGGCCCGAGATCGAAAGCGGCGCGACTTTTGAAGGAGCACAACCTGAGGAAGCATTCACCGCTGCAACCAAAACAAAAAGTTGACATTGGGGTACCGGTGGCGTAATGAAGCATATCGATACTTTGTTTGCCGATAGTTTTTACCGCGCCTTGCGCTTCGTGACGAACTTCCTTCTCTCAAAAGTCGAAACCCCGTCGTGCGTCGCCCGGCGGTGATCAATCTCGCTAGGAAAGGGTTCGTTATGACCACTGGCACAGTAAAATGGTTTAACTCCACCAAAGGTTACGGCTTCATTGAGCCCGATGATGGCAGCGCGGACGTGTTCATCCACATCTCGGCTGTCGAACGCGCCGGCATGAACTCGCTCGTTGAAGGCCAAAAGCTTGGCTTCGAACTCGAGCGCGACAATAAGTCGGGCAAGATGTCCGCCGGTCAGCTTCGCGCTGCCTGAGACTTCCAGCTGCCGATGACGGCGGATGTACTGGCATCGCGGCGATGAGTTTGAAGGGCCAGGCAGCATGTCTGGCCTTTTTGCATTGTGTCGGCCGCCGTTTTGGCCGCGGCCGCAAGCTTCACAAAGGAACTTCATTTGAGACACCCCAGCGACAATGGCTTCGCCGAACGCCGCACAGCCGCGGCCGAGGCCAAGCGTCAACTACTGGCAAAATTTGCATCCGCGCCTAAGCCGACCGATCCAGAAATGCAGGAGAAGCTTGCCGCCCGTGAGGCCGTCGCGCAGGCACGCGAGGCGCGGCGTGCAGAGCGGGAAGCCCAGAAGCAAGCCGAACACGATCGTATCCTTGCCGAAGCAGCCGCAGTGGCGGCAGCTGCCGAACAGGAACAGCGCGCCGAGGCCGAGGCCCGTCAGGCCGAAATCGCCGAGCGGGTATCGCGCGTCGTTGCCGACGAGGCTGCACGAAAAGCAGAACGCGACCGCCGCTATGCCGCCCGAAAGGCGCGCCAGCGCTGAACGCGCCGCTCGCATTCGTCTGCCGGGCGGGCGAACGCTCGAACACCATCATGACTAGGAACAACAGAATGATCGAACTCACACCCACGCAGGTAAAAGGCCTGAAACTGGCCAAAGACGGGAATGTTTACCCACAAGAAGGCAAGAAGTGGACGCATCTCAACGCCCAGGTCACCTATGCCCGCACCGATCGCTTCAAGGAGCGCCCGCAGAAGATCAAGTTCATGACGACCACCACGCTCGGCGAACTGCGACAGCAGGGGCTTGTCCAGCCGGTGGACGCGGACGTCGAACCCGATCAGTCTGCCCATACGATCACGATGGCCGGAAAGATCCACCTTCTGAAGATCAAGTAGAGCGGCACCCAAGCGCTACTCACGTCAGCGAAACCGCCCGCGTTTCCGTGTCGATCAGGAACCCTGCAACCGCCGCAAACAGAAGCAGGACCGCAAAGATCGCCACCGCCAGGCCGAAGCTCTGCGCGACCACAAGCCCGATCAGTGAAGGCGCAAGCAACCCACCGAACCGGGCCATCGCCCCGGCCGCTCCCATGCCGGTTGCACGGGAGGCGGTCGGATATAGCTCCGGCGTGATGGCATAAAGAGCACCCCACGTGCCAAGCAGCGCAAAGCTCATCAGCAGCAGCGCCCCCCCGACCATGACACTGCTGCCGCCGATGACGAAGAGCAGGCAGCCTGCCGCCGATAGCAGACAGAACCCTATCAGCGTTGGCCGCCTGCCCCATTTTTCTACCCCGTAAGCCGCGAGAGCATAGCCCGGCAGTTGCGCGAGCGCGATCAGGACAAGAAACCCGTACCCGCGCACAAAGCCAAAGCCCTCCCCCGCCAGCCGCGGCGGTATCCACGCGAAGACCCCATAGTAGGACACCGAGACAAGAAACCAGATCGCCAGGATCATCAGGCTGCGCCGGCGCAATGTACCGGAGAAGATTTGCACCTCCCCGATCGGCGGCGGCGTTTCAAGCTGATATCCAACGGGCATGGGTGGTTTTCCATTTGCCACGAGGATCTGATCCATGATGGACTTCGCCTCATCCCCACGCCCGGAACGCATCAGGTAGAGCGGCGACTCCGGAACCAGGAACCGAAGACCAACCCCCACCAGCGCAGGCAAGGCGGTCACGGCGAAGATGTATCGCCATGCGTCTTCCACCCCGGCAAGGCTTGTGATCCACGCCGCGATCGCCACAACCAGCGTCCCTACGGCCCAGAAACCTTCAAGCAGCACCAGCCAGCGCCCTCGATTTCTCGCCGGCAAAAACTCCGCCATCATCGCGTAATCGACTGGCAATGTCCCCCCGACGGCGACGCCCGTCAGGAACCGCAGCAAGAGCAGGATCGCAAAGTCCGGCGCGAAGACGGATAGGATGCCAAAGACCGCGTCGCAGGAAACGGTGACGATTAGAACGTTTCGTCTACCAATCCTGTCCGCAAGCCGACCGAAGCCAAGCGCGCCGAGCAACATGCCCAGGAAAAACAGCGTCCCTGTCTGCAGTGCCTGCGGTACAGTCAGTCCGAAGGTGGTGGCGATAGATGCTGCAGTGAATCCCACCGCCAAGACCTGCATGGCGTCCGCCGCCCAGACCAGACCGAAAATTCCGATCAGGCGCTTCTGGTAGCTTCCCGCACCGGCGCGTTCCAGAGCCTCGTCGATCGTGATTGTCGCCATGCCATCACCCCCGTCTGAGCAGGGCAGCGCCTCCATCGGCACGCCCATCTGCTGCTTAGAGGACTTGGTTTACTCACGCCAGTGGATTGTTCCAGCAAGCCGAGGATGTACACTCTCCGCCAACGGCACCACGAGGACGCGGCCGGGGTCAACCGGACCAGGGAAGGTCAAGGCACCATAGGCGACCTTCTCGAAGCCGAGCGGCATGTAATAAGGCGGATCACCGACGAGGATCACGGCTTCCGAACCTGCACGGCGTGCCGCCTCGATCGCGATGTGCACCAGTTCGCGGCCGATACCGCGGTTCTTGTGGGAAGGCCGCACGGCCAACGGACCCAGAAGATGACCACGGACCTCGCCGGCAATCACCGGCGTCATCCGCACCGACGCAATCGTCTCCCCGTCGTCGGCACAAACGAAAGACAAGGCCCGGTCGTGCGGACCCTGCTCGCGGATCCGCGCAGCCGCACGGGCGTGCCGGCCTGGCCCGAAGGCTTCGGCATTGATGAGTTCGATGACATCGTCATGCGATGCATCTTCAGTCATGTAGACGAGGTCGTGCTTGGGGAGAAGTTGCGGAGCCATGGTGAACCGAAGCCGTAGATAAAGAGCGGACAGGACAATGCGATCTTGTGATGCCGTTTGGCATCCTTCAGAAGATCAGCGTCGTCGCAGTGCCCGTGCTTCGGTCATGGCATTTCCCAAGGTGATGATGCGCCTTAGCAGGAAAGATTTGTGCCGCCAACCGAAAAACGCAGTGTTCAACGCGCGAAGGCTCGCAATCGCAATCTCCTGCCGTAAGTTTAGCGGAAGCAAAAAGGAGATCCGCATGGGCAGGCTCGTTGAAGGAAAATGGCAGGACGTCTGGTACGACACGAAATCGACCAAGGGACATTTCAAGCGTTCAGAATCCCAGTTCCGCAACTGGATCACCGCAGATGGTTCCGCAGGGCCGACAGGGCGTGACGGGTTCAAGGCAGAATCCGGTCGATACCACCTCTACGTGTCGTATGCCTGTCCATGGGCCCACCGCACCCTGATCTTCCGCAAGCTCAAGAAGCTGGAGGATTACATCTCAGTCTCCGTTGTCAGCCCGTTGATGCTCGACAACGGCTGGGAGTTTTCCGAAAAGGATGGCGGCACGAAGGACGACCTCTTCGGGCTGGACTACCTCTACCAGGTCTACCTGAAGGCCGACCCGAACTATTCCGGGCGGGTTACCGTGCCAACCCTGTGGGACAAGCAGCAGCAGACGATCGTCTCCAACGAGAGTGCGGAGATCATCCGCATGCTCAATACGGCCTTCAACGAACTGACCGGCTCGTCGGACGACTTCTATCCAGAAGGCCTGCGCACGGAGATCGATGCACTCAATGATACCATCTACGACACCGTCAACAACGGGGTCTACAAGGCAGGTTTCGCCACCACTCAGGAAGCCTATGAGGAGAACGTGCACGCCCTCTTCCGCACACTGGACATGCTGGAGGACCGGCTCGGCACGCAGCGCTACCTGTTTGGCAATCGCCAGACGGAAGCCGATTGGCGACTTTTCACCACTTTGGTACGCTTCGATCCCGTCTATGTCGGGCATTTCAAGTGCAACATCCGCCGGATCACCGACTATCCGAACCTGAGCGGATACCTGCGAGATCTCTATCAGGTTCCCGGCGTGTCGGAGACGGTCCACTTCGACCATATCAAGCAGCATTATTACCGAAGCCACCCGACGATCAATCCAACCGGTGTAGTGCCCGTGGGGCCGAAGATGGATCTGGATGCTCCGCATGAGCGGGCGCTGCTCCACCACTGATCGCGGCGACCTTCTACCAGAGATCCGTCGGCGGCACCTCTCCCCGTAGTTCCCGAAGACGAGAAAGAGTTGCTGTCGTCGTCTCGTTCGGCAGCGCATCGAGATCAAAGAAACGCCCCTCGGCGATCTCTCGATCCGGCAGCCGTGGTTCCGTCTGCTCCACGTCGACCCTGTAGAGCACCACGTGATCACGCTTGCTGACGCGGCTGTTGTAATAGACGTGGAAGAGCTCCGGCGCCGACGTCATCAACAGGTTGCCTTCCTCACGCAGTTCTTTTTCCAGCGCCGCCCGCACCGTCTCGTGTCTCTCGACGCCGCCACCTGGAAGATACCAGCCCGGAACATAGGTGTGGCGGACAAGGAAGACGCGGCCTTCAGGATCAAAACAGGCTGCGCGCACACCAAGGGTCATGCCGCGCGTCAGGATGAATATGCCGTGGAACAGCCTTAAAGTAAGCCAGCTGCGCAGCCTCTTTACCTCATCACCGCCTTCGCTCATCAGCAAATCACCCAGAAGAAAGAGGATTAGGATAACGAATCCTAGCGTGATGCGTTATGTCTGCACCATGTACAAATTTGCACATATCTCCGACATTCATCTCGGCCCACTTCCACGCCTCACGCTCCGCGAGCTGATGTCGAAGCGCATTACCGGCTTTGTGAACTGGCACAGGAATCGGCGCAAGCACCTTTTCGTTAACACCCTTGATCTGCTCATCAGCGACCTGAAGCTCCGTGAGCCGGACCACCTCATGATTACCGGCGATCTCGTCAACCTCGCGACCAGCATTGAAACAACACTCGCCGGGGAATGGCTCCGATCCGTGGGTGATGCCGAAGATACGACGGTCGTGCCCGGCAACCATGACGCTTACGTTCCTGGAGCGCACGAACGGTCCGTCAACGAGTGGTATCCCTATATCATCGGTGACGACGGCACCCGCGACTGGTCTGACGAGACGAAGGTATTCCCCACCATCCGGCGACGTGGTCCGGTGGCCATCATCGGCTGCTCCACCTCCGTTGCGACCCCACCCTTCTCGGCCTCCGGCTATTTCAGCCCGCGCCAGGCACGTGAAACGGTGAACCTCCTGAAAACGGCAGGTGATGAGGGGCTCTTCCGCGTCGTGCTGATCCACCACCCGCCGATCCGCGGCGCCGCCTCGTCACACAAGCGCATGATCGGCATCCGGAGGTTCGCCGCAGCGATCTCGACGGGCGGCGCGGAACTCGTGCTGCACGGTCATACTCATCTGAACACCGTCTACTGGCTGAAGGGCCACCATGGACAGGTGCCGGTGGTCGGCATCGCCTCCGCCTCGCAGGGACCCGGCGGGTCCAAGCCCCGTGCTGCCTACAACCTGTTTCGCCTCTCGGGAAGTGCCGGGGCATGGAACCTTGCCTGCGACCGGTATGCCCTCACCGAAGCCGGAGACGGCGTCCAGCTTGACAACAGCCACATCTTCTATGGAGAGGATCCCGGATTTTTTTCAGCTCCTGAAGCGGCCAGATTGTTTTAAGCGGTATCTGTCACCTCGCCATATTCGCTTCACACCTTGGGGATAGGGGCTGGCATCCAAGCGTCAACAAGGCCTGCTGATTTGACAATGACATCCGGCGCATCGCCCGAAATCCGGCGCCACATCGTTTCGCTTCTACCGCGCCTGCGACGGTTTGCGCAGACCTTGCCCCCAAGCGTCGAAGCAGCCGACGAATGTGTCCGCTCGGCCTGTACGAGGGCAATCACCGGCGGGCGATCTCCATCCCAAAGTCCATCCATCCTTCCATGGCTTTTCGCGCTCGTGCGGAGCGCAGCCTCGCTGGCACCAGTTTGCCCCACGAAAGCTCCCGAAGTGTCGGACGCCAGCCGCTCCTCTGAAACCGAGCAGCAGGCGATAGTCCTCGGGCTGCCGGCGGGCGAGGCAAGCGCCTTCCTGCTCGTTGAAGTCGAAGGCTTCACCTACGCAGAGGCAGCCGACATCCTCGGCGTCGACCGCGAGACGCTCGTCTTGCGCCTTTATGAGGCGCGCGTGAACTTTGCCGCCATTGCGGCGCCCACGGTTCAACGGAGAGCTTGATGAAGAGTGCGGGGAACAGAAACGGCCTGGGTCTGAGCGCGCTGCTCGAGCGGGAACTGCCCGCACATGAACAGCGGGCGCTTGAGGCCTTGCTGCGGGAGAATGCGCAAGCACGGGCGACTCATGACATGCTGAAGAACGGCAACAACCGGGGCCGTGAGATCTTTGACGACCTCTTGAAGGAGCCTGTCCCGCTGGACCTCGTCCGTGCCATCAAGACCACGCCGCCTCCACGCAAGGTGGTCCGGCTTCCGGCGGAGCCGCGTGCGTCCTTTTCGTTCAGGCCCAACACCCTCCAGTCCATCCTGGCTGGTGTTCTGCTGTTTTCGATTGGCGGCGGCCTGGGCTACGGGATCGGCCAACAACCGGTTGCGCCGGCGCAGGCACTGGTGATGGAGAACCGCGACTGGCTGGACGACGTCGTCGCTCACTACCGGATCTTCTCGCGCCAGCCGGGCCAGCTTGCGGAGATGTCCGCCGCCGATCCAGCCGCAATCGTCGAATGGCTCCTGGCCAATACCGGCATCAACTTCCGCATCCCTGACCTTTCCCCGAACGGTCTCGAATTCGAGGGCGCTCGACTGTTTGCCGCCGGCGGACAGCCGGTCGGGGAACTGATCTACACCTCTTCCGAAGGCGAAGTGATCTCGATCCTGTTTCGCAAGTACAATCCGGATGACGACGGCTTCACCGAGCTCATCCGCGATAACATCGCTCTGATGTCGTGGAAGAGTGCGACGGCCACCTATGTTGCCGTCGGCCCTTCCTCCGCCGCCTCACTGGACGAGATTGCGGCAAAGGCAGCCGGCCTGATCTGACGGATCAGGCCTTCTTCTCGTCGAGCACGCGATTGGCGGCCGAGACGATTGCCTCGAGCGACGCCGTCACGATGTTGGTATTGATCCCGGCCCCGAACAGCTTGCCCGCAGGATGCTCCATCTCCACATAGGCGATGGCTGCGGCATTCGACCCATGCTGCAGCGAATGCTCCGAATAATCCGCGACCGAAATCTCGATCCCGAGATAGCTGGACAGCGCATTCACGAAGCCGTCGATCGGTCCCGTCCCCTTGCCTTCGATCCGCTTCGTCTCGCCCCGATCGGTAATCTCCGCCGCAACCACGCGCACGCCCTTGTGCTCGGTTCCAGCGGGATAGGTGTGGTGATCGACGAACTTGATGCGCGCTTCAGGCTGCTCGACGTAACGCTCGATGAAGCGCTCGTAGATCTTCTTCGAAGGCAGCTCCTTGCCTTCCTCGTCGGTGATCCGCTGGATGTCCTCGCGGAACTCTACCTGGAGGTTGCGCGGCAGGTTGATGCCATAGTCGGCCTGCAGAATGTACGCGATGCCGCCCTTACCGGATTGCGAATTGATGCGGATGATCGCTTCGTACGTGCGCCCCACATCCTGCGGGTCGATCGGCAGGTAGGGCACTTCCCACACAGGTGAATTGGCTTGTCTGATCGCCTTCATGCCCTTGTTGATCGCGTCCTGGTGCGAGCCTGAGAAGGCCGTGTAGACCAGTTCGCCGACGTAAGGATGACGCTCCGGGATCACCATTTCATTCGAATATTCGTAAACAGCCTTGATCCGCTCGATGTCGGTGCAGTCCAGCTGTGGATCAACGCCTTGCGTGTACATGTTGAGCGCCAGCGTCACGATGTCGACATTGCCGGTCCGTTCGCCATTGCCGAACAGCGTGCCCTCGACACGGTCGGCACCCGCCATCAAGCCCAGTTCCGTGGCAGCGATCCCAGTGCCACGATCGTTGTGCGGATGCAGCGAGATGATGACGTTCTCGCGGTTGTCGATATTCCGGCACATCCACTCGATCTGGTCGGCGTAGATGTTCGGCGTCGACATCTCTACGGTCGAAGGCAGGTTCAGGATCAGCTTGTTGTCCGCCGTCGGCTTCACCTCGGCGATGACCGCATTACAGATTTCCAGCGCCACTTCCAGCTCGGTACCGGTGAAGCTCTCCGGCGAATATTCGAAGCGGTAACCACCGCCCGCCTTGGCTGCCATATCGGTGATCATCTTCGCCGCATCGACGGCGATCTGCTTGATGCCGTGGACGTCCTTGCCGAACACCACCCGGCGCTGCAGCTCCGATGTCGAATTGTAAAAATGGATGATCGGCCGGTGTGCGCCTTCCAGCGCCTCAAAGGTGCGCGTGATCAGCTCCGGCCGGCATTGTACCAGCACCTGCAGCGAGACATCGGCGGGAACGCCGCCCTCCTCCACGCACCAGCGGGCGAAGTCGAAGTCGGTCTGCGACGCCGATGGGAAGCCGATCTCGATCTCCTTGAAGCCCATGTCGAGCAACAGCCTGAACATCCGCGCCTTGCGGTCGTGACCCATGGGGTTGACCAGCGACTGGTTGCCGTCGCGCAGGTCGACGGAGCACCAGATCGGCGCCTTGTCGACTATCTTCGACGGCCAGCTACGGTCAGGAATGTTGATCTGCGGATAGGGCCGGTACTTCACTGCCGCGTCCGGCATGCCCTTGGCTGAAATGGGGGTTTTCGCATCCATCGTCGTCTCTTCTCGCTCACGCACCGCCGGTCATATGCCGTTGCAGGTGCGGACCCTCGCGGGTCTTCATGTGGTCCGTCTTGAATGATTGTGAGAGGAGCTCTTGCGCCGGCAGGCTTTTCGGCCGCCGGGCGCTCCTCAACGGACCCGGCAACCGCGCGTAAGGTCGAGGCTAAGAAGCGAGAGAGGCGCGAAAACCGTCGCCCCGGCTGCGGTGCAGCGGGCGGCAAAACGGCTAGACATGATCGCGCCTGTCATGGTCATGGGCGAATCTATACGCCGAGAGGGCAGCCCTGACAAGGCGGACGACGTCATTCCGGTACGCCCTCACCCGGCACGTCGTGCCATCACCCGCTGCAGCCCCATCATCAGCCCGCCCGCGACCAGTCCCCAGAAGGCGCCGGAGATTCCCGCAAACGACACACCAGATGCCGTGATCAGGAAAGTCACGGCCGCCGCCTCGCGCGTCTCCGGTTCCTTGAAGGCAGCCACGGCCGACCCCGAGAAAGCACCGATCAATGCCAATCCCGCCACAGCCTGGATGAGGATCGGCGGCGCGAGCGATACGAAGGCTGTCACTGCCCCCGCCATGAGGCCGAGCACGACATAGCCGATGCCGCCAATGATCGCCGCCCAATAACGCTTGGCAGGGTCGGGATGCGCATCCTCGCCTGCGCACATGGCAGCCGTGATGGCGGCGAGATTGACTGCATGTCCCCCGAACGGTGCCGACAGCAGCGAGAAGATCCCGGTCGTTGCAAACAGCGGACCCGGGTTTGGCTCGTAGTGGTTGACCTTCAGCACCGCGATCCCGGGGATGTTCTGCGACGCCATCGTGACGATGAAGAGCGGCAACGCGATCGAGATCAGCGCCGGCAGCGTGAAGAGCGGCGCGACGAACTCGATCGGCGGCGCCAGCGACTGCGACCACTCAGCCATCGCCCCCTCCGGCAGCTCGACGCCAAGCACCATGACACCGACGAAAGCGGCAAGCGCGGCAGGCACTGCATAGAGCCGCTTCACCATCAGGACTACCGCCCAGGCAATGAGGATCGGCAGGCCGAGCAGCGGATCGAAAGCGATCGCCTTGAAGGGTGCAAAGCAGAGGCCGAGGATGACGCCGGAAAGCATGGCATTGGCGAGCGGAGCCGGGATGGACGCCACTGCGCGGCCGAGCGGCCTGAACAGGCCGGCAAAGACGATCATCACCGCACAGACGACGAAGGCACCGACTGCTGCCGGAAACCCGCCGTCCACGGCACCGGCTGTCGCAAGCAGTGCCGCGCCCGGTGTCGACCAGGCAATAGAGACCGGTAGCCGCGTCAAGGCGCTGAGCACGATCGCACAGACACCCATGGACACCGAGAGCGCCATCAGCCCCGAGGCTGCTTGATAATCGGTCGCCCCGACGCCTTTCAGCCCCTGCAGGACAACGGCAAACGAACTGGCGAAGCCGACGAAGGCTGTCAGGCAGCCCATGAAGAAGCTCTGTGGAGAAAGATCTTTGAGCACGGGAGACTCGGCAATGGCAACTCTGAAAGTCACTAGCGAGACCAGAGAAACGGGATGTTGGCAAGTCGGCGCAGGCATCGAACGGTTCGCCCTACCCGTGCCGCTGGGGGGCTTTGCCAAACAAGAACCCGTCGGCAGAGGCCGACGGGGTCCAAATTTCTATCTTTCCGTAGTGGTTCAGCCGATCTCGGACTGGTTCACCACGACGCGGGACGCAAGGCCATAGGCCACGCCGTCTTCCGCCGAAAGCCAGTAGTCGCGATCAATGTCCTTGGCGATCTTCTCTTCGGTCTGGCCGGTGGCCTTGGCGAAGATCTTGATCAGCCGCTCGTTCATCTTGATGATCTCGCGGGCCTGGATCTCAATGTCTGAAGCCATGCCGCGCGTGCCGCCGGACGGTTGGTGCAGCAGGAAGCGCGTGTTCGGGAGCGCGATTCGGCGCTCCTTCGGAGCAGCGACGTAGATCAGCGCGCCGGCGGAGGCGACCCAGCCCGTACCGATCATCCACACCTTCGGCTTGATGAACTTGATCATGTCGTGGATCGAGTCACCGGATTCCACGTGACCGCCCGGTGAATTGACGTAGATGCGAATGTCCTCGTCGCTCGCTGCGGCAAGTGCCACGAGCTGCGTGTTGACCTTCTGCGCCAGTTCCTGGGTGATCGGACCATAGATGAAGATCGAACGCGACTTGAAGAGGTTCGCTTCCGTTTCCTTGCCAAGCGGCAATTCCTTGACCTTGTCGTCGTCGTTTTCGTCGTTCATCAGCATCTCCAGTATGGGATTTGTCTTCACGGACATAATGCCTTCGTGCCGGTAAAACAATGCGCGAAACCCACTAAGGTGAATGACGTAGGTGCAGCGCCTCGCTGGGTCCGTACCGGCATGGACACGCGCCCTCGGCCTGTCTTATCGTGGCCGCCGATATTGCTGCCTCGCGTCCGCTACGGTCCGAGGCGTCTTCCAGAGGGGTCGAAGAAATGTTGAAACGTCTTTCCATCGCCGCATCCATGTCCGTCACTGCCGCAGCACCGGCCTTTGCGCATCTCGACCCCACCGCCCACGGCTCTTTCATGGCTGGCATTTCGCACCCGCTCTTCGGCGCCGACCATATTCTTGCGATGGTGGCTGTCGGGCTCTGGGCCAGCCAGATCGTGGTAAATTCCGGGAATCGCCGCCCGCTCTGGATCGTTCCGGCAGCCTTCGTTGGCACCATGGCACTAGGCTTCCTGGCTGCGGTGGCAGGCATTGGTCTTCCCTTCGTCGAGCCTGCCATCCTCGCATCGGTGGTGGCGCTCGGCCTACTCGTCGCGATGGCGGCTCGCCTGCCGACCGCTGCCTCGGCGGCGGTGGTCGCTATTTTCGCCCTCTTCCATGGCCACGCCCACGGCGGCGAACTCGGCACGGCTGGTGCCCTGCAGTTTGGTCTAGGCTTCGTCGTATCGACGGCCCTCCTGCACGCAGCCGGCATCGCCCTCGGGCTCGGCATCGGCCGCTTCGCCCCCTGGGCAGCTCGTCTGGCAGGCGGCCTCACCGCGCTTGCCGGCCTATCGCTCGCCTTCGGATGAGCCTGAGGCAAAAAAGGGCACCGACGGGTGCCCTTTTCTCATGCTGAGCGTACCGCCGCAGATCAGCCGCGACCGCGATAGGTCGCGACACCCTGCTCCGGCAGCCACACGCCCTTTGGCGCCTCGCCCGTCTGCCAGAATACGTCGATCGGAATGCCGCCGCGCGGATACCAGTAAGCGCCGATCCGCAGCCACTTCGGCTCCAGCAGCTCCACCAGCCGTTTGCCAATATAGATCGAGCAATCCTCATGGAAGGCGCCGTGATTGCGGAACGAGTGCAGGAACAGCTTCAGCGACTTCGATTCCACCAGATGCGCCTCGGGAATATAGTCGATGACGATATGCGCGAAGTCCGGCTGACCTGTCATCGGACAGAGCGAGGTGAATTCCGGTGCCGTGAAGCGCACGACGTAATCCGTCCCCTGATTGCCGTTCGGCACCTTTTCCAGCACCGCCTCTTCGGGGTTCTGCGGCGCATCCACCTGCCGGCCGAGCTGGGAAAGGCTTGATGTGTCAGTCATACTCACTGGGGTGTTCCTTCTACCTTGACCCTGATGCCATGCGCGCGCTCCCCTTCGGGTTCAACATGAATGGCGAGACTGGCGCCCGGTATGACTTCCTTGATGGCGTCTTCAAGGCGATCGCAGATCTCGTGCGCATCTGCCACCGGCAGGTCTGCCGGCACCACAAGATGGAAATCAATGAAGGCGGCCGCACCCGCCCGCCGTGTCCTCAGATCGTGCACACCCAGCGAGCCAGCGGAATTGGCCTTGATCGCCGCGCGGATGGCAGCCTCTTCCTCGGGCGTCACGGCCCGGTCCATCAGCCCGCCGAGCGAGTGGCTGATGACCTTGTAGCCCTGGTAGAGGATGTTGACCGCGACGGCCATGGCAAGCAACGGGTCAAGGATCGCGTATCCGGTCGAAACGGCGAGCACCAGTCCGATGAAGACGCCGGCCGAGGTGACGACGTCCGACATGATGTGGTGGCCGTCCGCGGCAAGCGCGGGCGACATATGCTGCCGCCCCACCCGGATCAGAACACGCGCCCAGACAAGGTTGATCACGCCGGCGGCAGCATTGATCCCGAGCCCCAGCACCGGCGCTTCGAGAAGCTTCGGCGCGAAGAGCTCGCCCCACGCCTCCTGGACGATCAGCAGTGCCGCGACGATGATCAGCGCGCCCTCCAGCACCGCCGACATGTATTCGGCCTTGTGGTGACCGAACTGATGGTCGTCATCGGCCGGGCGCGCCGCGTAGCGGATCAGGAAATAGGCGATGAAGGCGGCAACCACGTTGACGGTGGATTCCAGCCCGTCGGAAAGCAGCGCCACCGACCCCGTCAGCCACCAGGCCACGAGCTTCAGCCCCATCACTCCGAAGGCCAGCGGAATCCCCCAGAAGGCGAGTCTCTCGACGATCGGATCGGTTCTCGTGCCCACCATGCCGCCCATGCCTTTGCGAGTGAATTGCAGGAGCATTGCTCCAGAACGCCGAAACCGCCCGGGCGGACCCGGGCGGTTTCGTATGGTCGGCGGTATGGCTGAGATGTCAGCGTTTGTCAAAAGATAGCACGAGCTCCTCAACAGCCTTGCTGCTGGCCGTCAATCCGCCGGTTCTGCCGGATTGTCCTGTCGGTCGCCGACGGCCGGGGGTGCCTGCAGGTTTTCATCTTCTTCCGGCAACATGGTCAACGCCATTACGATGACGACAAGGGCGGCAACCAGCCAAATCAGTGCTCTTCTGCTCATGTCTCTCCCCAGGTTGGAACATCTTTCGACGCCCTAACCCGAGAGAACCGCAAAAGGTTGCCTCCCCTCGCGGGCCGCCTCACGCGGCCTGCACCTTCCGGCGCCGCGCCAGATGCGCTACCACGTTCTCGATCATCCGCATGCCGGCATCCTGGCCGAGCGTCATGATCGATTCCGGGTGGAACTGCACGGCCGCGATCGGCTCCTTCACGTGCTCGATCCCCATGATCGTGCCGTCCTCGCTTTCCGCCGTGATCGTAAAATCCGTCGGCAGTGTCCGCGGGTCGGCGAAGATCGAGTGGTAGCGCCCGACCGTCACCTCGTTCGACAGACCGGAGAAGACGACGCCCGGCTCCAGCACCCGGATGCGCGACGGCTTGCCGTGCATCGGCAACGCCAGGTGGCGCAGTTCGCCGCCATAGGCTTCCGCCAGTGCCTGCAGCCCAAGGCAGACACCGAAGATCGGCAGGTTTTTCGCCCGCGCGGTCTTGATCGTGGTCTTGCAGTCAAAATCCTTCGGATTGCCGGGACCGGGCGACAGAACGACAAGATCCGGGTCGACGCGGTCGAAGATCTCCTCCGGCACCGGTGTGCGCACGGTGGAAACCTCCGCACCCGTCTGGCGGAAATAGTTGGCCAGCGTGTGGACGAAGCTGTCCTCGTGGTCGACGAGCAGGATGCGCACGCCCTTGCCGACCGGTGCCACGTCGCGCACCACCTTTGCCGAATTCCCGGCGCGGGCATCGCGGATGGCGGACAGCATGGCCGATGCCTTCAGCTCGGTCTCGGCCTCCTCCTCCTGCGGATACGAATCGTTGAGCAGCGTCGCACCGGCGCGCACCTCAGCAATGCCGTCCTTGATGCGGATGGTCCGCAGCGTGAGCCCGGTATTCATGTCGCCGTTGAAGCCCACCATGCCGATCGCCCCGCCATACCACGCGCGCGGGCTTTTCTCGTGGTTCTCGATGAAGCGCATCGCCCACAGCTTCGGCGCGCCGGTCACGGTGACGGCCCAGGCGTGGGAAAGGAAGCCGTCAAAGGCGTCCATGTCCTCGCGCAGGCGTCCTTCGATGTGGTCGACGGTGTGGATCAGCCGCGAATACATCTCGATCTGCCGGCGGCCGATAACCTTGACCGAGCCTGGCTCGCAGACGCGCGACTTGTCGTTGCGGTCGACGTCGGAGCACATCGTCAGCTCCGATTCGTCCTTCTTGGAATTGAGGAGCTTGAGGATCTGCTCGCTATCGGCGATCGCATCTTCGCCGCGCCGGATCGTTCCGGAGATCGGGCAGGTTTCGATCCGCCGGCCGGAAACCCGCACGAACATCTCCGGGGAGGCGCCGACCAGATACTCCTGGTGCCCGAGGTTGATGAAGAACGAGTAAGGCGATGGGTTGATCGCCTTCAGCCGGTTGGAGATCTCGGATGGCTTGCTGTCGCAGCGCTCCATGAACTTCTGTCCCGGGACCACTTCGAACAGGTCGCCGCGGCGGAAGCTTTCCTTGGCCTTCGTCACCAGCTCCGCATATTCGCCCGGCTTGTGATCGCCCTTCGGCGGCGTCACCGTCGTGCGCTGGAATGGCTCCGGCGCTATGGCCTCGTCCTTGCCCTCCGTCGTCGTGCCGTTCTTGGCAAAATCATAGCGGTCGATCCAAGCCTTGGCGGCGTGGTGATCGACGACGAGGATCTCGTCCGGCAGGAAGAGCACCATGTCGCGCTGGTCTTCCGGCCGCTGCATGGAAAGCTTGATCGCGTCGAACTGGAAGGCGAGATCGTACCCAAACGCGCCGAACAGGCCGATGGCCGAATCGGCTTCGGAATAGAAGAGATCGACCACGGCGCGCAGCACGGTAAACACCGTCGGCATCTTCGAGCGCTCTTCCTCGGTGAAGGCACGGGTCGGTTCGTTGATGGAAAGATCGAGGCGCCGCGCCGTCTGCTCGCCGAGGGTCAGGTCCGCCACCGTCTTCAGCTTCTCGACGATGAAGCCGAGAAGGACCTCGCCGCGACCATTAAATGCCTCGATCCAGACCTTCTTCCCATGCGAGGAGATGCCTAGCGGCGGATCGACGATCGCCGTGTCCCAGCGGGTATAGCGGCCGGGATATTCGTAGTTGGAGGAAAACACCGCGCCGCGCCGCTCGTCGAGCTTGTCGACGTAGCTAGCCACCGCATCCGCATAGGGCGTCGGCCGACGCTTGCGGCTGACGGCGATCCCGCCTTTGGTCTCGTAGGTCTCCGAACCGTCGTCCCGAATGATCGTCACCATTCCTGCTCTCCGAAATCTGTGGCCCGGGGTCCTGCGGCGGATAACAAAAAAGCCGCCTCGGTTCTCGGGCGGCTTTGGGGTCTTGTCGATGGACATGACTGGTCAAGGCCGCGCTAGCGAGCCCACCACCAGTTCCCGATGTTCATCGACGTGATCATGGCGAAACAGATACCGCGCGTCTCGTTTCTCCGCAAGCGGATTTGTCGGGCATGCGACCAAATCCGGATTCGTGCGTTGCCTCTGGCAAGACCCGCAGCCAGAACGACGATGGAGCCTTTGTTATGCCGCGCCACCTTCCCCTCCTGCTTGCGGCCTCGCTCCTGCTGACGGGTGCCGCACTGCCGCGCACCGGCCCGGTGCCGGAGGAGAAGCCGCCGGAGGCGGAAAAGGCCACGGCAAACGGTGAGGCACAGGAGAAGCCGGCGACCGCCGCAGAGCCGCAGGCCCCGGCAGAAGCAGAGGCAGACGCCGCAACCGAACCGGCACCCGCAGAGGTCCCCACACCCGAGCCTAAGCCGCCGGTCGAAGCGGAAGAGCAACCCTCCTCGCCCTCCGCAAACGACCCAACCGCCGAGGAAGACGCCGCCCCTGACAAGCAGGAGCCGGACGCCTCCTCGCCGGCAAAAGAGCCGCAAGACGACACAGACGCGCGCTCTGCGACTGAGGACGAGAAGCAGGACGACGAAGAGGACCAGCAACCCGAGCAGGCGGAAGCGCCACCCCCGATCGCGACGGAAGATCCCGAAATGCTGAAGGCCTGCCTCGCCGACCTGGAGGCCCTCGGCACGAAATTCGAGACCGCCGCCCGCATCGATGATGGCGAGGGCTGCGGCATCGACCATCCGCTGGAGGTTGCTGAAGTCCTGCCGGGTATCGACACCGGCGGCGCACAGATGCGCTGCGAGACCGCCCGCGCGCTCGGCCACTGGCTGAAGGACACGGTCAACCCGGCGCTGAAGATTGCCATGCCGGACCGCAAGATCACCGGACTCACCACCGGCTCCACCTATGCCTGCCGTCTGCGCAACAGCGCCACGGAAGGCAAGATTTCCGAACACGCCCGCGGCAACGCGATCGACATCGCCGCCTTCCGCCTCGACGACGGCACCGAGATCACCATGAAGCCGCGAGACGAAGACGGCACGATGGAAGGCGCCTTCCAGCGCACCGCCTCAGCCGGCGCCTGCCTCCACTTCACCACCGCCCTCTCCCCCGGCAGCGACGCCACCCATCAGGACCACCTGCATTTGGACGTACTGGAGCGGGAAAGCGGGTACAGGTATTGCCGGTAAGGCGCTCTCTTCGAGGTTAAATCTCTTCACGCAAGGCACGATCCACGAAGTCGTCTGGGTCGAGCGTGAAGTCTCTGTAGAGCCTGAAATGTCCAGTATCGCGCAATGCAGCTTTCGCAAGGCCTGCGCGGGTGACCTCCAGCAACCGGGCACCAGGAACCGCCATCAGGATGGGCGAATGCGTGGCCATGATGATCTGAGCATTCGCCGATCCCTGAACGCCATGAAGAAGGCGAAGCAGTTCCAATTGACGCTTGGGCGAAAGCGCACTTTCCGGTTCGTCCAGCAGGTATATTCCCTGCCTGGACATGCGTTCCTCAAAAAAGCGGACGAAGCCCTCGCCATGGCTCCAGGACAAGAAGTCCGGCGCGGCAGCATTGGCATCGCGGGCGGCTTCATCCAGGAAACGTGCGACCGAGAAGAAGGATTCGGCGCGAAAGAACCAACCCGCCGTGACTTTTGGCAACCAGGCCGCTCGCAATGCGCCGGCGAGCAGAGCGCCGCTGCGGTCGACGGCACGGGAATGATCGACCGGCCTGTAGCCCTTGCCGCCTCCCGCCTCGTCAAAGCCGCACAGCGCCGCCACAGCCTCGATCAACGTGGATTTCCCGGTGCCATTCTCACCCACGATGATCGTGACCGGGGTCGAGAAATCGAGGACGAAATCCTTGTCCAGCCAAGGTAGATTGAATGGATACTGCTCGCCCAGGTCGGCATCCTCCCGCACCCAGAGGCGCTTCAGATATGGGGCTGGCAGACTTGTTGGTCTGGTTTTTCGCATTGCAGACATTGGCACCGGACAAGCTGTTGCGGTTCATGACATGAAGGCGCGGCTGGAGAAAGGGCAACCGGCCCCTTGGAATAGAGGCAGCCGGCCGCGTCAACACAACGGGATCTGCGGTCCCATCAAGAAGCGTTTCGGCTCTCGGCAAGACCCAACTGGCGCTGGAGAATGGACGCAGCGTTGTAGCAATGGAAGGAGACGACCTTTCCGTCCCTCATATGGAACACATCGCAGCATGGCACATCAATGGAATTGCCGGTCGCAGGGATCGTTCCCGCAGGCATCACCAATTCTCCCGTATGTGTGCCGCGAATAGCAAGCTCGACGACGATGACATCCTCCATCTGGTAGATACTGAAGAGCTCTCGGTGAATGTCCGGGAAAGCGCGCGCCATGCCTTTTGGGACAAGGGCAATATCCGTTCCGCGAAATTCGGTTTCAGTTGGGACGTCCCGCACATAGCCATCTTCGGAGAAACTGGAGACGAACTTGGCCACATCGAGCCCGTCTCCCTCTGCTGCGGCGTACAGTTCTTTTATCGTCTGGATATCGTCTCTCATCGACAGCTCCTTGTCACACAGTGGGTGCCGCGACCTCAGTCAGGCGGTGATGGGAGATAGATAGACATGCGCTTTCATTACGGGTAGAACATACCAAAAGGTAAGTGTGAGTTTTCTATGGACAGATGCGCGACCCAGTGTGGGCTGGACGTTTCGCTGGCCGTCGTCGGCGGCAAGTGGAAGCCCTTGATCCTTTACCATCTTCAAAGCGGCCCTACGCGCTTTTCCGAGATCAAGAGGCGCATCGGAGGGATCAGCGAGAAAGTGCTGATCCAGCAGCTAAGGGAACTGGTCGCAATGGAGGTTCTCGTGCGCCACGATCATCAACAGGTGCCTCCGGTGGTCCACTATACGCTGACAGCATTCGGTGAAACACTGGTTCAGGCGCTGGTTCCACTCTGCGAATGGGGCACCTATAACCGTGCGAGGGTCGCGGACATGCTGCAGCGGCCCTCGCAGAAGGAACGCGATCGAGGCCACGCTCCGGCCCGCGTCGCAGCCAGCGACTAAGGCCGACAAGGAGAATGGGACCGGGTAGAAGGTCGCCTTAAAACAACCCCTCAATGTTCCCGTCTTCATTGAGGAAAATCCGCTCCGCCGCGGGTGCGCTCGGCAACCCGGGCATGGTCATGATCTCGCCGGTGATGGCGACGACGAAGCCAGCGCCGGCGGCAAGGCGCACCTCACGCACATGCACCACATGGCCCTCCGGCGCCCCGCGCAGGCTGGGATCGGTCGAGAAGGAGTACTGCGTCTTGGCGATGCAGACAGGCAGGTTGCCATAGCCCTGCTCCTCCCAGACCGCCAACTGGTCGCGTACCGTCTTGTCCGCCGTCACCTCCCCGGCGTGGTAGATCTTCGTGGCCACCGTCTCAATCTTCTCCATCAGCGACATGGCGTCGGGATAGAGGGGCTTGAACTCCGCCTGCCCGCCATCCGCCAGTTCAGCCACCCGCTCTGCAAGCTCCGTAATGCCGGCCGAACCTTCCGCCCAGTGCCGGCAGACAATGGCGTCGGCGCCATGGCGCGAAACGTAATCCTTGACCGCCGCCACCTCCGCATCCGTGTCAGTGGTGAAGTGGTTGATCGCCACCACCACCGGAACGCCGAAGCGGCGGACGTTCGCGATATGGCGTCCAAGATTGGCGCAGCCGCGCGTTAGCGCCGCCACATCCTCGCGACTGAGATCCTCCTTCTTCACCCCACCGTTCATTTTCAGCGCGCGGACCGTCGCGACGATCACCGCCGCCGCAGGCTTCAGCCCCGCCTTGCGGCACTTGATGTCGAAGAACTTTTCCGCCCCGAGATCCGCGCCGAAGCCCGCTTCGGTGACGACGTAATCCGCAAGCTTCAGCGCTGTCTTCGTTGCAATCACCGAATTGCAGCCATGGGCGATATTGGCGAAGGGTCCGCCATGCACAAAGGCCGGATTGTTTTCCAGCGTCTGAACCAGGTTCGGCTGCATGGCATCCTTCAGCAGCACGGCCATCGCGCCGTCCGCCTTTAAGTCGCGGGCAAAGACAGGGGATTTGTCGCGGCGATAGGCGACGATGATACCGCCGAGACGCCGCTCTAGGTCGTCGAAATCCTCCGCCAGGCAGAGGATGGCCATCACTTCGGAGGCCACGGTGATGTCGAAGCCGCATTCGCGCGGGAAGCCGTTGGCAACCCCGCCGAGTGCGCCGACCATCTGCCGCAGCGCCCGGTCGTTCATGTCCATGGCGCGCCGCCAGGTGATCCGTCGCACGTCGATATCGAGCGCATTGCCCCAGTAGACATGGTTGTCGATCATCGCCGCAAGCAGGTTGTGCGCCGCGGTGATGGCATGGAAGTCGCCGGTGAAGTGGAGGTTGATATCCTCCATCGGGATCACCTGCGCATAGCCGCCGCCGGCCGCACCGCCCTTCATCCCGAAGCAGGGGCCGAGCGAGGGTTCTCGTATACAGATCATCGCCTTTCGGCCGATGCGGTTGAGCCCGTCCCCGAGTCCGACCGTAGTGGTGGTCTTCCCCTCGCCCGCCGGCGTCGGGTTAATGGCGGTAACGAGGATCAGCTTGCCGTCCGGATGGTCGGCGAGCGAGCCAATGAACGCTGCCCCCACCTTCGCCTTGTCGTGCCCATAGGGCGCAAGGTGTTCGGGAGTGATATGAAGCCCCGCCCCCACCTCGATGATCGGCTTCTTGTGCGCAACCCGCGCGATCTCAATGTCCGACGTCACCGCCAATGTCTTCACCCTTCATGTTCTGGTAGCGCGACTTGGCCACAGACGCAGACGTCTGGCAAGCACCCGCGAGTCGCGAGACGCTCGGGTTTCACCACCTACGGATGCATTCACGCTTGATCTTAACCCATGGCTGCAGCTACGATGCGCAAGCGGCTTTGGAGGGACGTCAATGAACATCATCGTCTGCTGCGACGGCACGTGGAATACGCCCGATGCCATGGAAGACGGGCTCCCGAGCCCAACGAATGTCGTGAAGCTATACAATGCCCTGTCGCACCTCGACCCTGATGGGCGGGAGCAGGAATTCTACTATCACCCTGGGGTGGGAACCGACGGCACCTGGATCAACCGGGCACTCGGCGGCGGAACCGGCAAGGGCCTCAGCCTCAATATCATGAGCGCCTATCACTGGCTTGCACGGACCTATCGTGAGGGCGACCGTATCTGGCTCTTCGGCTTCAGCCGCGGCGCCTACACGGTCCGCAGTCTCGGCGGTATGATCTCCATGTGCGGCCTTCTTGATCTCAAAAACTTCGCCGGCCAACCGAAACAGGCATGGGAGCTCGTTCAGAACGTCTTCGATGCCTATCGCGCGGAGAAGCCCGAAAACATCACGGCCTCGGCCAACCAGGTTTTTCACCACACACGCGCCGGAGAACACCCTGGCGGTCGCACGCCGATCTACTTCATCGGCGTCTGGGATACCGTCGGCTCCCTTGGCATTCCAGACGACATGGCACTTCTGAACCTGCTCGACGATCCAGAGAACCACCGCTTCCACGACACGACGCTGGGGGCCGTCGTCCGGCACGCGCGTCACGCGGTGGCACTCGACGAATTCCGGCAGAGCTTCCTGCCGACACTGTGGGAAAAGCCGCAAGATTGGAACGGCACCTTGAAACAGGTCTGGTTTCCAGGCGCCCATGGTGACGTTGGCGGCGGCTACAGCCAGTCAGGCCTGTCGGATGGAGCACTCTATTGGATGATGGAGGAAGCAGCGGCGCAGGGCCTTTGTTTCAACTCCGGTGCGATCAACCAGTTGAAGCCCGACCCCCGCGGGCTCCTGCACGATTCCGTTCAGGGCCTGTTCAAGGCGTTGAAGACACGGCCACGGGCGACGCCGCTTGTCACGGACGAGCCTACAGAGGCCGTTCATGCCTCCGCCGCAGACCGCCACCGCAATCCGCCTCTTACCCAGGGCCGCTACCGCATCCACAGGCAATTGCCCGCCACGCTCGACATCTTCGCTCGCGAGCACTGGAACCATACCGGCGTCTATCTGGAAGGCGGGAGGACCTACCGCATGAAGGCGAGCGGAGAATGGATGGACGGCGCCTCTATCAAATGCGGCCCCGGCGGTGCCCGAGATGGCAAACTCCGGGCCGCAGAGATCGCCCACATCGCCTCCTCCGTCTGGGGCGGAGTGGAAACAATCTGGAAGAAGGCGACCGGCAACAAGCAGATCGACTTCTGGTGGACACGACGCGAGGAGGACCTGCCCTGGTTCAGTCTTGTCGGCCTCGTCGCTAACGATGTCCCGCCGCCGCGCAAGGACGAGGACCAGAAGATCGGCCGCCTGCCGCACGAGGTCTTCGAGATCGGCACCGGTGTGCGGTTCACGCCGCAAGGATCCGGCTATCTTTACTGCTTCGCCAACGACGCCTGGCACGCCTACGAGAACAATCGTGGCAGCGTGCAGTTGACGATTGAGGAGGACTAGCGGTGGCTGCTGCAGAACGGCAGTTCTTCTCGTCGCTTCAGCGGCGGCGCAGTCTCCTGCGCCGCGCCTGCTCGGCGAGCCGGGCCGCGCTCGCTAGAACCTCTGCGTCAGCGATATCTTGAACGTCCTGCCCGGCTCTGAGTAGAATTCGTCCGGCTGCGGCGTCTGGATCGTCGCAAGGTTGACAGCGTCGTAGTAGGCCTTGTCGAAGATGTTGTAGACCCCCGCGCGAATGGTCAGGCCTTTCGTCTGCTCCGGCTCCCACCAACCCGTCAGGTCGAAGATGCCGTAGCCGGGCGCCTCCAGTGTGCCTGCATCGCCGTCGTCGTCCACGCCTTTCGCGGCGGTGAAGATCAGATCGGCTCCCCATGTCTCGGCCGCATAGCCGGTTCCCAGCACCACCTTCAGTGGTGGCACCGAGCGGATGTCCTCATCGGTTTCGAGATCGACGCCGTTGGCGTAGGAAAGAGCGCCATAGACACGCATGCCATTGTCGAATCGCCTGTGGCCAGAAAGCTCAAAGCCATAGATCCGAACCCTGTCGCGGTTGAAGTATTCGGTAATGCCCAGCGGATACGTGCCCGTGGGATCCACGCTATTCTCGCTGTCGATGAAGTTGCGGTAGCGGTTGTAGAAAGCGCCGATGTGGCCGCCGAAGTCCTCATCGCCAAGATTTGCGCCAATCTCGAAGCCGTTGCTCGTTTCCGGCTCCAGATTTGGGTTGCCTGTATTCAGGTATGTCCCCGGCGCCCCATAGTTCAGGTAGAGCTCGCTGACATCCGGCGCGCGAAAGCCCATCGCCCACTGCGCATAAAGCTCGACGGCAGGATCAGGCTCATAGGACCCGCGCAGCTTGGGCGAAAACTGCCCTTGGGATTGTCCGGGCGGCATGCCTGTGTAGTTGGCGCCGTTCGTGTAGGCGACCGTTTCCTGCGGATTGTAGTCGTACCAATCATAGCGCAGGCCGGGCGTGAGGAAAAAGGCGCTGTCACCGAACCCGATCTTGTCCTCGAGGAAGAGGCCGACCATTTTGCCGTCGACATCCGGCATGTCGGATTGGTTGGTGTGGAGGAAGTTGCAAGGGTTGAAAGGGGGATAGGGGCCACCCGGGCAACTGTCCTCGCCGGCCGAATACTGCGAGGCCTTGGAGAAGGAGACGCTGAGGCCGCCCGTCACGACATGCGTGAGTTCGCCCGTGGTGAAGGCCTTCTCTGCGTTGCCCGCAAAGCCGATGCTACGCTCCTCCAATTCATTGTCGCGGGAGTAGTCGCCGATGACGGAAGTGCTTCGATAACCCCGCGAGCCGCTGTTACGGAGCACATTCTGCCAGTAGAAGACGGCGTTCGCGCTGTCGAACCACGCATCGCCGTCGGTCGCCTTGTAGCGATAGTCAAATGACAGCCGATCGCGCCGGAGGTCTTCGAACTCGTCGAGATCGCCAGGACGGTAGTTACCGGTCGGGCTTTGGCCGGTCTTCTGGTCGGAATCTTCCTGGCGGCTATAGCGCTCCGCCGTGAGCCCGAAGATATGGCCGGTGTCCGTGTGCTGCCGCAGCTTGAACAGCAGGTTGTACTGGTCGAAGTCCATTGGGTTGGGCTGGGTTCGGGTGGTGGAATAACCGCCCACCTCGCCCTCGTTGTCGCGCTCATGCCCCTTGCGGTAACCGCCCTGGAAGAGAATGGAAGTTTCTTCGATCCGCGTGGCGACAGCCACAGACCCCCCAAAACTGCGGTCTTCGCTGTCGTAGGTCGATTTCGCTATGCCACCCCAGTCGCGGCCTTCGCCAATCAGGTCATCCGGTTCCAGCGTCCGGAGCACGACTGCGCCCCCGAGCGCACCGGAGCCGGCGCGGCTTGAATCGGCACCGCGGACGATATCGATCGTCGAGAGAGAGTTGAAGTCGAAGCTATCGGCGCCACCGTCCGCGTCACGAGCCCCGTCAAGCAGATAGGGGATCGGAATCCCGTCGATGCTGGTCAGCACGCGGTTCTGCTCCAGTCCTCGGATATTCACACTCCTCGTGGCTTGGTTGAACGCGACGCCCGGCTCAAGGCTCCTGCCGAGATCCTCCAGGCTGGTGATCTGGTTGGCTTCGATCTCCTCAGCCGTGGTCCGTGAAGCCAGCGGCGTTTCCGCCACATCGCCCGCCGGTGAATTCAAGCGGCTCCCCTTCAGGATGATGGTCTCTAGAACGGTCGCACCTCCCGTTGTTGTGTCCTGCGACGACGCGGGCGAGGACACAGCCACGGCCAAAGCCGTGCATGCCAACAAGAAAGATCGTGTGGTCCGGGTGCTCATGGCAATCCTTTTCTCCAACCGGCATGCGACATCGACGGCACGCGCAAGGGCGCGCCGGACAGGAGGTCTCCCGGTGTTTGATTTCCGAGGCAGTGGACGCCTCAGTTCCGCCATCTAAAAAACATGATTTCTTCTGTCAAGATAAAAACATGACTCCGTATGTCATGTTTTATAAGACTGCCCACGTCACCGTCCGTGCCCCTCATCGCAGCCCTCTTTGCTGCGAGGGACGAATTGCCGAACCGGACAAAATCCGACTAGATTTGTAAAATGTGACGGTTGATCGTAAATGCGTGGGAAGGAGCGCGCGGGTAGCATCGGTCAGATGAGAAAAGCAGAAACAGAAGTTTTGGATAGTCGGTGGTGAAGGTGGAAACGCGGGAGCGACAGGATGCCTTGAGCCGCTCCATCGCCGCGGCAGGCTCTCAGGCAGAGGTTCTGGCAGCTGTTAAGCATGCCGCACGAGCCTTCGAGTTCGAATACGTCACGTTGCTGGCGAAACCGATGGCCGAGGACGAGTTCCTGTCGCGGCTCCTCATCGACAGCACACTGCCTGCGGATTTTGTGCGTCAATACGACAGCAGCCGATTTCTTGCGCAATGTCCGATCCTGCCGACGCTATTTGGGACCATGCTGCCCCGCAGTTGGACGCTTGAGGACCTTGAGGACGAAGGTGAAGTACCTGCGCCCATACGGCAGTTGATGCGCCGCTTCAACGTCACCACGACAGTCGCCATGCCGCTCCATTCCCTCGAAGGCGAGCGCTTCCTGCTGCGCTTCGACGGCAACCGCAGCCCAGTCAGCCGGTGTGAGCTCAACGAGCTCGCCATGGTCTCGCTGCACGCATTCGATGTTTTCGAGAAGCTCCGTCGGGCGGAGCGATCGTCGCTGCCCAGTCCTTTGTCGACAAGGGAACTCGAAGTGCTGCGTTGGACGGCTCAGGGGAAGACGTCAGTCGAGATCGGACGGATACTTTCGCTGTCCGATCACACCATCAATACCCACATGACGAACGCCATCAAGAAGCTCGACTGCGTCAACCGTCCGCAACTGGTCGCCAAGGCGCTCCGGCTCGGTCTGATAAACTGATCTGCCTTGCTCTGAACACCACCTTCATCGTGATGAGGCCGGCGCGAACGGCGGCGGCGCGTGCTGTACCCTTTGGTTCTAGCGAACCGCCCACCTTGGGAGAAGGACCGCGCTGGCCGCAGCAAAGACTAACTGTCCTGAGACACACCAAGCTTACGGCGAGACCGTCTCTTGCATCCCCTCAACCGGCCCCAGCAACGCCCTTGCCTGCGCGCCTTCTCCAAAAAAGTCGTCGAAGCGGGCGTCGATGCGCCCTCTGCGCTGCTGGAGCCCCACACTCGATAGCATGCCCGTTTCATTCAGGCTGATCAGTTGCGCCAGTTGTGGGAGTTCAGCCTTCGTCAGTCCCTCCGATTGTGCCGATTCTGGTCGGTCTTCCGCCACGACGGAGGCCAACACGATCGCACGTTGCGTGTCGATCGACAGCTTGTTGAGCAGCGCGTTCATCTCGATCACCTGTCGATTAAGATGCGTCGTCAGGTTTTGAATGACCGTCAGGCAGAGCTCCACCCTCGCCGATGCCGTGCTTTCCTCTCGTCGCTCCGGATCGCTCGACCGACCCATGGCATCGGCCAGGACCGCCCGGTGCCCGGTCATATCCAGGAGATCCGACTCCACCTTGTTTCGCAGCTTCAGCACCCGCTCCCGGCGCGGCACAAGCAAGGTGTGCAGGTTGTTGGAGAGCAAGAGCGCCTGATCGAGCGATATCACCTCGGATCGCGTATTGCCCGCCCAACGCATGGCAACCAACGTCCGCCAAGCGAGGCCCAGGCGTTCGGACCTCGTCGGCTTCGGCTTATCCTCCAGCGGCGCCATTGCCCGGTCGACGCGCTTGCCCACCGCGCTGACCAAATCCGCCAGCGGTTGCCGGGCTGTTGCCCACGCCTTCGAGATCGTCGCGGCGAGATCCTCGCCCGTTGTGTCCAGCCAAGCCTCCGGAATGGTTTTGGCGCGCGCAGCCTTTGCGACATCCTGCGCAGTAGCTTCCATCTGCCGGTCGAGCCCCTCCAGTTCTTCCGTCAGCGCCGCCAACTCGTCCTCGACCCGTCGTCTCCATCCCATTGCCATCTCGCATCGTGTTTGCTCTCGGCAACATAAGGCCGCCGCGGAATTTTACCACGGCGGCCTGCAGAATGCGAAGAATGAGAGACGGCTAGAGGCCGAGTTCGGCGGCCGCAGCGTCGATCCGCTCGCGTGCCTTCTTCGGAAGCTTGCCCGTCTTGACCGCCTCCAGATTGGCGGGCTCGCCCTCGCCGACGACAATCAGAGCAACCATGCCCATACCAAGGTGGGGTGTGCACTTGACCACATAGGCCCCTTCCTTGTCGACCGTGATGGCGATCTCCTGGTTCATCTTGCCCTTGAACTCTTCGGCACCCTCAGGGATCATCCCCTTGACCGAGGCAGCATCATGCCCCTTGTCCGTCGGGATGAACTTGATGGTGTCGCCGGGCGCAGCCTTGATGGCGGCCGGTTCGAATACCATTGCCTGACCGTCGCTGCCCTTGTTGAGCATCTTCACCTCGATCTCGGCAGCCAATGCCGGGAAAGCGAAAGCGGCGAGGCTGGTGGCCAGAACGAAAGCGGTCTTTGCAGTCTTGAGCATTTTCAATCTCCTGATGTGCGCCTTGGGAGGCGTCGACGAGATTGATAGGCGCTTCGGCACCGCCGCTCTTTGACGAAGATCAAGTAACTTCGACGCAGTTGATCCTGTCCTCCCAGTGCCGCCGGCAGAAAGGAACATATTTCTCGTTGCCGCCGACATCGACTTGCGCCCCCTCGCGCACGATCTTGCCCTCCTCGTCCAGGCGCGCCACCATGGTGGCCTTCCGGCCGCAGAAACAGATCGTCCGCACCTCGCGAAGCTCATCGGCGATCGCAAGCAGCTCCCGCGATCCTGGAAAAAGCTTGCCCTGGAAGTCTGTGCGCAAGCCGTATGTCATGACGGGAATACCGCAACGGTCGGCCAATCTGGCAAGTTGCCAGACCTGTTCGGGTGCCAGGAACTGGGCCTCGTCGACAAACACACAGGCCACCGGATGTTTGCCATGCAGTTCGGCAATGAGTGCAAAGAGGTCATCGCCGTCGCTGAAGGGAATCGCATCTGCGTGAAGCCCGATCCGGGATGCGACGCGCCCCGCCCCGGCCCGCCTGTCGAGTGCCGCGGTCAGGATCACGGTGTGCATTCCCCGTTCCCGATAGTTGTAGGACGCCTGCAGCAGAAGCGTGGACTTGCCGGCGTTCATGGAGGCATAATTGAAGTAGAGCTTGGCCATGTGCGTCTTCTGGTGCGCACACGGCCTGAGGAAAAGTCCACAGGAACCTGAAACCACAGAAAAACGCCGCAAACCGGTGCATCGGGAGCCGCCCGTTGCAAAGCCGACACGATCTGACGCCTTGGAGCAAGCTTGCCTCATCTTCACATATATTGTTAATGACCGCGAAATTCATAAACAGGGAGCACTGATGATGCCGACGACGAGACCCTTGAAGATCCTGCTGGCTGGAGCGATTTCACTTGTCGCGTTCGCGGAGCTTGCTGTGGCGGCAGAACCCGAATCATGCGCCACGGTTCGCCTCTCCGACGTCGGTTGGACAGACATCACCGCCACCACGGCGACCGCCTCGGTTATCCTGAAGGCGCTCGGGTATGAAACCGACGTCAAGGTGCTTTCGGTCCCGGTGACCTACAGCTCGCTCAAGAACAAGGACATCGACGTTTTCCTCGGCAACTGGATGCCGACCATGGAAGGTGACATCGCGCCCTACCGCCAGGACAAGTCGGTGGAATCCTACGGCCCGAACCTAACGGGGGCCAAATATACCCTGGCGACCAACGCCAAGGGCGCCGAACTCGGCATCAAGGACTTCAGCGACATTGCCGAACACAGCGAGGAGCTTGACGGCAAGATCTATGGCATCGAGCCCGGCAACGACGGCAACCGTCTCATCCTCGACATGGTCGCCAACGACACCTTTGGCCTGAAGGATTTCGAGGTGGTAGAATCGTCCGAGCAGGGAATGCTTGCACAGGTCGCCCGTGCCGATCGCGCCGGCGAGCCCATTGTCTTCCTCGGCTGGGAGCCCCACCCGATGAACGCAAGCTTCGACCTCACCTATCTCTCTGGCGGTGACGACGTCTTCGGCCCGAACTACGGCGGCGCAGAAGTCTTCACCAATGTGCGCGCCGGCTATATCGAGGAATGCCCGAATGTTGGAACCTTCGTAAAGAACCTGAGATTCACACTGCCGATGGAAAACGAAATCATGGGCAGTATCCTGAACGACGGCAAGGAAGCCGAAGCAGCCGCCACCGAATGGCTGAAGAGCAATCCGGGTGCGATTGAGCCATGGCTTAAGGGCGTCACCACGAAAGACGGCGGCGACGCAATGGCTGCCGTAACGTCAGAACTCGGCCTCTGAGGCGTTTCCACCCGCGACCGGAGCAGATAGCTCCGGTCTTATCTTCACCAGTGAACGGGAAGTGCCGACGTGGAACTGCTGACCGACTTCAAGATCCCAATCGGGCCCTGGGCCAAGTCGTTTGTAGACTGGCTGACTGCCAACGGAGCCTGGTTCTTCGACTGGCTCTCCGACGTCCTGTCCCGGGTCATCGACGGCCTGCTTTTCATTCTCCAGACCCCGCACCCCATCCTGATCGTCATTGCTATAACGGCACTCTCCTGGTGGTTTCGCAGGTCGATCGGGGTTGCGATATTCACGGCACTTGGTTTGCTTCTCATCATCAACCAGGGCTATTGGGAGGAAACGACGGAGACGCTATCGCTGGTCCTCGCAGCCACGGCCGTCAGCATGCTCGTAGGAGTGCCGCTGGGGATTGCGGCCGCCCGTCGGGCATGGCTCTACGAGATCATGCGCCCGGTGCTTGACCTGATGCAGACGATCCCAACCTTTGTTTATCTGATCCCGGCGCTGATCCTCTTCGGGCTCGGCATGGTCCCCGGCCTGATTGCCACCGTCATCTTCGCCATCCCGTCCCCGATCCGCCTGACGCGACTAGGTATTGTGTCCACGCCGGAAGCCTTGACCGAGGCAGCGGTTGCCTTCGGCGCCACCCCGGCACAGGTGCTTCGCAAGGTCGAGCTCCCCTATGCCATGCCGCAGATCATGGCCGGTCTGACCCAGACCATCATGCTGTCGCTGTCGATGGTGGTGATCGCCGCGCTGGTCGGCGCCAACGGGCTTGGTGTCCCTGTTGTCCGCGCCCTCAACACGGTCAACATCGCCCGCGGTTTTGAAGCCGGCCTTTGTATCGTGGTTCTGGCCATCATTCTTGACCGGATGTTCCGCCCCGCTTCAGGAGACGCCACATGACGGATGCAGTCGTCTTCAAGAACGTCGACATCGTCTTTGGCGAAAAACCGGCCCACGTTCTAACACTCATCGATGAAGGCAAGAGCAGGGAGGAAATCAGCAATGATACCGGCATCGTGGTAGGCGTCGCCGACGCCTCGCTGACGGTGAGAGAGGGCGAAATTCTCGTCCTCATGGGGCTATCCGGTTCGGGCAAATCAACACTGTTGCGTGCCGTCAACGGTCTCGCGCCTGTGGCGCGCGGGGACGTCCAGGTGATGACGCCGGAAGGAGCCATTGACCCCTACAAGACAAGCCCGAAGATACTTCGCCAGTTGCGGACGAACACGGTGTCCATGGTTTTCCAGCAGTTCGGCCTGCTACCTTGGCGTACGGTTGAGGAAAACGTCGGCTTCGGGCTGGAACTGGCTGGCGTTCGCGAAAGCGAACGCAAACGGCGGGTCGGGGAACAACTCGAACTTGTCAGCCTGGATCAATGGGCCGACCGCAAGGTCGGTGAACTCTCCGGCGGAATGCAGCAACGCGTCGGCCTTGCCCGCGCCTTTGCAACCGGCGCGCCAATCCTGCTGATGGACGAGCCCTTTTCGGCTCTCGACCCGCTCATTCGAACCCGTCTGCAGGACGAACTGCTGGAATTTCAGCGACGACTGAAGAAAACCATCCTTTTCGTGAGCCATGATCTGGATGAAGCATTCCGTATCGGTAATCGCATCGCGATCATGGATGGCGGGCGCATCATCCAATGTGGGACGCCCCAGGAAATTGTGCGAGACCCGGCCAATCAGTACGTCGCAGACTTCGTCCAGAACATGAATCCGATCGCAATGCTGTCGGCCGGTGATGTCATGCGGCGCGGCGTCGCCGACGGCGGATCGTCTGTCGGTGTCGCGGCCACCGCAACGGCCAGCACTCCCCTCGTCGACATTCTGGACGCCCTCTCGCGCCAGCCCGGAACGATCGGCGTCATCGACAACGGCGTCGTGATCGGCACGATCTCCGCCGACGACATCATTTCGGGGCTGACGCGACATCGACGTCAGACGGACGAAGCGTGACCTCGCTCTCCCAGGACAGGCCGCAAGTGCTGCGGGAGACGGACGAGGAAGCACGCCGTCTGTCCCGCAGCCTCATCCACTGCGCCCGGCATATGAGCCTGGCGGTGATGGATCCCGAAACGGGATTTCCGGCGGTCAGCCGTGCACTGACTGCGCCCGATCTCGACGGCGTTCCCGTCGTTCTCGTTTCCGCGCTGTCCGGCCACACCAAGGGCTTGGTAGCCGACCCTCGGTGTTCGCTGCTGGCGGGTGAACCCGGAAAGGGCGATCCCCTTGCCCATTCGCGCATCACGCTGCAATGTGTCGCCGCCCCCGTGGAGAAGCCGAGCGGGACGCAGGAGTGGCTCCGCGAGCGCTTCCTGGACTATCATCCAAAAGCTGCCCTCTACGTTGATTTCCCCGACTTCCGCTTTTTCCGGCTCACGCCTCGGACGGCCTCACTCAATGGTGGTTTCGGGCGGGCCTATCTGCTGTCGCCGGAGGACATCACCTTGCAGGAGGTGCCCGCAGTTGCCGAATGGCAAGCGCTCCAGCGGAAACTTCGCGACCTGCCGCAGGTTGCACGCGCGCTTGCTGACCATCTGTTTTCAGAAAAAGACCGAAACTGGCGCTTCAGCGGGGTCGATCCCCTTGGTTTCGATCTGACCTGCGGCGATCTTCAGGTCAGACACGAGTTCCAGCGCTCCGTTCCGACCGCCGCCGACGCCTTTTACTATATTTCGTCTTTCTCGGGCAGGAACGCACAAGGCATACCGTCACCTGAAAATTAGGGATATACAACTATATCCGATACTTGCTAATCTTTCGCTTTCACAATTGGGCATTATGAAGCCTCCGCGCTTCAAGGGGATATCTATAGACATGGAAACGATGCCACTTTCCGAGCATTCGTTGGCCGCCGCCGGATTGCTTTCTGCGATGGCAAATCCGAAGCGCCTTCTTATTCTGTGCTGCCTCGTCGAGAACGAGATGGCGGTTGGCGTGCTGGCCGGGCAAGTGGGCCTTAGCCAGTCGGCCTTGTCACAACATCTGTCAAAGCTACGCGCTCAGAAGCTGGTGAAGACACGACGCGACGCGCAGACGATCTATTATTCCTGCGCCTCGCCGGCGGTTCTGAAGGTATTGGGCTCGCTGGAAGAGATCTACTGCAAGCCGCTACGTGCAAGCGTTGCAGCCGCTTGATGTTAGCGCTCACATTGCGACGTGATCTTTCTTTGGCGCGCCTGCAATCGCGAATGGCAGAATCTGTTGACGGCAGTTGACGGGCCTGACGCCCCTGATAATTTGACCATTCAGTCAAAAGCCGGCTTCTGCCGGACGGGGAGCATGTCATGTCCAACCGCCTAAACACCACGCCGAACGATCTTCGCGCGTTCTGGATGCCGTTCACGGCAAACCGCCAGTTCAAGAAGGAGCCGCGCCTCTTCGTCGGTGCGAAGGATATGCACTATACGACGCATGACGGGCGCCAGGTTCTCGATGCGACGGCCGGCCTCTGGTGCGTCAATGCCGGCCACTGCCGACCGAAGATCACCGAGGCGATCCGCGAACAGGCCGGCGAACTGGATTATGCTCCCGCTTTCCAGCTCGGCCACCCCAAGGCCTTCGAGCTCGCCAACCGCCTGGTCGACATAGCGCCGGACGGCCTGAACCACGTCCTCTACACCAATTCCGGATCGGAGTCGGTCGACACCGCCCTCAAGGTCGCCCTCGCCTATCATCGCGTGAAGGGCAACGGTTCGCGCTTCCGCCTGATCGGCCGCGAGCGCGGCTATCACGGCGTCAACTTCGGCGGCATCTCCGTCGGCGGCATCGTCGCCAACCGCAAGATGTTCGGCACACTGCTCACCGGCGTCGACCATATGCCGCACACCCACCAGCCGGGCAAGAATGCCTTCACCCGCGGCGAGCCCGAGCACGGTGGCGACCTCGCCTCCGAACTGGAGCGCATCGTCACCCTGCATGACGCCTCGACCATTGCCGCCGTGATCGTCGAGCCGGTTGCCGGATCGACCGGCGTGTTGATCCCGCCGAAGGGCTACCTTCAGAAGCTCCGCGACATCTGCACGAAGCACGGCATCCTGTTGATCTTCGACGAGGTCATCACCGGCTTCGGCCGCATGGGAACGCCCTTTGCCGCGCAATACTACGGCGTCACGCCCGATATCATGACGACGGCCAAGGGCCTCACCAACGGGGTCATCCCGATGGGTGCCGTTCTCGTCAGCTCCGAGATCCACGACGCCTTCATGAGCGGCCCGGAGCACATGATCGAGTTCTTCCACGGCTACACCTATTCGGGCAATCCGATTGCCGCCGCCGCCGGCCTCGCAACGCTGGAAACCTACAAGGAGGAAGGCCTCTTCGACCGCGCCCGCGACATGGCGCCCTACTGGGAGGACGGCCTGCATTCGCTGAAGGACCTGCCGAACGTGATCGACATCCGCAACATCGGCATGATCGGCGCGATCGAACTCGATCCGATCGCCGGCGAGCCCACCAAGCGCGCCTTCTCCGCCTTCCTCAAGGCCTACGAGAACGGCCTCTTGATCCGCACCACCGGCGACATCATCGCTATGTCGCCGCCGCTGATCGCCGAGAAGCACCACATCGACGAGATCTTCGGCAAGCTGCGCGGGATCCTGAAGTCAAACATTTGACCCGTCTCTCCGGGCATCCACCGGTTCGGATGCCGGCGCAAGGTCTGCACCAACGAGAGGCCCTCCGGGGCCTCTTTTGATTCTTGGCCCTCACCTGAGGCATCTCTTCGTCCCTGCCCGTAGCTTCGTCGAGACGGCCTTGCTCCCCGGCGGTTCTGGATTACTCTCAGGCGGCGCAAATCCTAATAAGAGGGGAATTCCAATGTGCAATCACTGCGTCATCGAAAACGTGAAGCGGAACATGCTGTCGCGCCGGTCGCTGTTCAAGGGAGCAGCCTTCGCCGGGGCTGCCGCCATGGTCGCGACGAGCACGCCACGCGAGGTCCTCGCCCAGCCCGCCAGCAAGGTCATCGACCTCACCCATGCCTATGATTCAACCTTCCCGACCTTCGACGGCAACCCGGGGGTCGAGTACGAATGGGCCGTCGAATTCGCCCAGAACGGCTACCAGCTTCACAAGCTGACCATCTTCGAACACACCGGAACCCATATCGACGCTCCCTTCCATTTCAGCGCCGACGGCACCAGCGTCGACCAGATCGAGCCGGAAAAACTCGTGGCGCCGCTCGTCATCGTCGACATCACGGATCGGGCCAGGGAAGAGGCCAACACCGCGGTCGAGGCCGCCGATATCGAAGCCTGGATCAGTGCCAATGGCGAAATTCCGGCAGGGGCCATCGTCGCCCTGCGTTCGGGTTGGGCGACGAAGGTCAAGGAGGCGTCCTTCCGCAACGATGCCGAGGGCAATTTTGCCTTCCCCGGCTTTGGCAAGTCGGCGACCGACCTGTTGCTGACGCTCGACGTCGTGGCGATCGGTGTCGATACTCTGTCGATCGACCCCGGCAATTCGGCAGATTTCGCCGTGCACAACTCATGGCTTCCCGCCGGCCGCTACGGCATCGAGGCGCTGGCCAATCTCGAGGAACTACCGGTGAAAGGCGCGACGATCGTCGTGGGAGCGCCGAAGCATAGAGGCGGCACCGGCGGCCCGGCACGTGTGCTGGCGCTGGTCTAGAGGATGATACGATGGCCGCCGTTCCCCTGTTGAACGACGAAGAGGCGAGCGCCGAGGCGCTCGCCGTCTTCAACGAGATCCGCGAGCGGTGATCCGAAATCCGGAAGAGCAACATCTGAACGAAGCATCCCGAATTCAGAAAGGGCGGATGGGCCGACCTTTCTGCTTCGATCTCAGGCGCCGAGGCTCGCCAGCTGGACGTAGATCGGCAGGCCCGCGACAAGGTTGAACGGGAATGTCAGCCCCAGCGACAGGCTGAGATAGATCTCCGGCCGTGCATCAGGTGCCGCGATCCGCATCGCGGCGGGTACGGCGATATAGGACGCGCTGGCGGCAAGCGTGACGAGAAGCGCCGTGTTTCCCACCGATAGTCCGGCAGCCAATGCCGGCACCAGCGCGAGCGAAGCACCGATCAGCGGCATGGCCAGCGCAAACCCGAGAAGCCCCGGGGACAGGAGCCGCCACTCCTTGCGGATGCCACTTCCCGCCACGGCACCGAGGTCCAGGAGGAAGAGGCAGAGCACGCCGCGGAACGGATCGATGACGAAGCCGGAAAGCTCGCCCAGCCCCTTCTCTCCGGTCACCGCACCGATGGCAAAGGCGCCGATCAGGATGACGATGGTGACGTTGAGCATGACATCCCGTAGCGCCGCCTTCTGCCGGCTCTGCGCCATCTCGGGATCGGCTCCCGGCATCGGATGGCGCAGGATCAGCCACAGCGCCGTCAGGATCGCCGGGGCCTCCATGGCCGCGGCCACTGCCACCATTCCGCCGTCGAAGCCGATCCCGAGCCGCGTCAGCGCGTCGCTGCCGGCCACGAAGGTGACGATCGAGATCGAGCCGTAATGGGCGGCAATCGCCGCACGGTCCCGCGGCCCCAGCCTGGTCATGGCCCCGAGCATGATATGGCCCAGCAGCGGCATGCTTGCCGACAGGAGGATACCTATGCCAAGCGCTGTAAGGATTTGCGGGCTGAGGCCGTGAGCGCTGACGGATGCTCCGCCCTTGAAGCCGATAGCCAGCATCAGGTAGAGCGCCATCATCTTGCCCACCCCTCCCGGCAGCGCCAGATGTCCCCCGGCGAGTGTTGCAAAGAAGCCGAGTGCGAAGAATAGGACGGGCGCCGAGAGAAGATTCTGGGCGGCCAGATCGAGGTAGAGATCCATGGGTGAGCTCGCGCGAAAGGCCGCGCTGTATCGCCCGCCGGAATTATCCGTCAGGCGCAGCCGGCTGGATGTTGTTCGGATTGTGTACGGAAGAGCGGCGGCTGGCGCCGGATCCGCCCAGAAGAAGCTTTCAGCCCCCTTACCGCGCAGAAAGACCGCCAGCCGGGGTGGATACCGGCTGGCGGTCGGTCACGGCGGGAGGCAGTCAGGACGTGAGGATGCGGCGCTTCGGTCGCAGACGGTTCGTCACCGGTGCCGTCGATTCTCTGAGCAGTCGTTCGAGCGAGGCGATCTGGTCGCGCAGCTGAAGCTTGATCGTCTTCAGCGACTTCAACCGGATCGGATCAGGCTTCGGCCTGCGTTGTTCCTCCATCACGCGCGTCTCCATGATCGCGTGCCTGGCTTTGAGTGCTTTCAACAGTCGGTTCATGTCGATCTCCGTTCCTACGCAATCACGTTGCCAGGTGGACGACCATTAATCAAATTGATTGATTGTATCGAATCGATAGCTTAAAGCTATTGCCATGGCTTATCGTCCGACGATCCGTCAGCTCGAATACCTCGTGATGCTCGGCGAGACCGGCCACTTCGGCGAGGCCGCAAAGCGCTGCCACGTCTCGCAGCCGACGCTGTCGGTGCAGATCGCTCTCCTCGAACAGCGGCTGGGCTGCGCCCTCATTGATCGGACGCCCGGCTTGATCGCCCCGACGCCCGCAGGCGCCGACATCATCGCCTCGGCCCGGACGGTACTCAACACGCTGGACGGCATGGTGGCCATGGCTTCCGCCAACCGGGATTCGCTCGGCGGGCTGATCCGGCTTGGCGCCGTTCCGACCTTCGGACCCTATTTCCTGCCCCATCTGCTGCCGCGGCTTCGCCAGGAATACCCCCAGCTCAAGCTGCACATCCGGGAGGAGCGCCCGCTCATACTGGAGGAACAGGTCCTGAACGGCAGCATCGATTGCGGGTTGGGGCCTGTCCCCGACGAAGATATGTTCGAGTTCGCGGAGATTTTTGAAGAGCAGATCTTTCTCGGCATCCCGCGGGGGCACCGGCTGGCTGGCCGGGAGACGGTGGATCTTGCCTCGCTGGCGCACGAGCCGCTCCTCACCCTCGGCCGCGGCCATCGCCTCCTCGATACCGTCCGCGATCTCGCCCGCGCTTCCGGCGCTCATCTGGTCGAGGACTATGAAGGCACCAGCCTCGACGCGCTGCGGCAGATGGTGTCGATCGACATGGGCCTGTCGCTCTTCCCGGAACTTTATGTCCGGTCGGAGTTCCAGGGCGAGCAGAACGTGCATCTGCTGCGGATTGAAGGCTGGCCCGGCTCCCGCACGATCGGCTTCTTCTGGCGCCGGGGCAGCGTCCGCGCCGACCACTACCGACGTCTTGCCGCCCTGGGAAAAGCCGCCGCCAGTCTGTTCGCCCAGTCATGAAATACCGAAGGCGGCCGAAGCCGCCTTCTTGCGCATCACGGCGATTCAGCCTCGGAAGAAGTCGAGCAGGTCCGCGTTGATGATGTCGGCATGGGTTGTCGCCATGCCATGCGGCAGACCTTCGTAGACCTTCAGCGTGCCGTTCTTCAGGAGCTTGACCGCCAGGTGGGCGGAGTTCTCGATCGGCACGATCTGGTCGTCGTCGCCATGCATGACGAGAACCGGCACCTCGATCGCCTTCAGGTCTTCAGTGAAGTCGGTTTCCGAGAAGGCCTTGATGCAATCATAGTGGGCCTTGGCCCCGCCCATCATGCCCTGGCGCCACCAGTTGCGGATCGCGCCTTGCGAGACCTCTGCCCCCTCCCGGTTAAAGCCGAAGAAGGGACCGGTCGGGATGTCGAGGAAGAACTGCGCCCGGTTGGCGAGCAATGCCTCGCGGAACCCGTCGAACACCTCCGGTGGCAGGCCGCCCGGGTAGGTTTCCGTCTTGACCATGATCGGCGGAACGGCACCCAGCAACACGGCCTTGGCGACCCGGCCGTTGCCGCCGTAGCGAGCAACATAGCGTGCGACTTCCCCGCCCCCTGTAGAATGCCCGACATGGATCGCGTTCCTGAGGTCGAGATGGGATACCAGCGCCGCAACGTCTGCGGCATAGGTGTCCATCTCGTTGCCGGTGTCGGTCTGGCTGGAACGGCCATGGCCTCGGCGATCGTGAGCGATGACGCGGTAGCCCTTGCCGAGGAAGAACAGCATCTGTGCATCCCAATCGTCCGAGCTCAGCGGCCAGCCATGATGGAAGACGACCGGCTGGGCGTCCTTTGAACCCCAGTCCTTGTAGAAGATCTGCGCACCGTCTTCGGTGGTGATAAAATTGCTGCTCATATTGCTACCCTTTCCAATGTGATCTTGTGAAAATCGAAGCCACTGGGCTCCGGATTATCGCACCCATGCATGTCGGCTTGCTGACACGTCGGATACGACCGCGACGTAAGGAATATCTATCGCGATAAATATCTTATAGAGGCTGCCGGAGATAATGTCCACAAAAAACTTTATCGCGATATATTTTTCTGCTAGAGAAGGCGCTATCCGACGAAAACGACAATGGAAAAGTTCGGGAGCAACGCCATGACCACCCTCGCCGCCTACCCCTTGGATGAGCAGCTCTGCTTCTCCCTCTATGCCGCCAACATCGCGATCAACCGCACCTACAAGCCGATGCTCGACGAAATGGGGATCACCTATCCGCAATACCTCGTGCTGAGCACGCTGGCTGAGAACGACGGTCTGACGATCGGCGCCATCGCCGAGCGGCTATCTCTAGAATCCAGCACAATCACTCCGCCGGTCAAAAGGCTGGAACAGGCAGGTCTTCTCGAGCGCCGCCGCAGCAAGATCGACGAACGCCAGGTCAACGTCTTCCTGACGCCTGCCGGCAAGGACCGCGTGAAGCAGTGCCGCTGCCTCGGCGAGACGCTGCTGCGCCGATCAGGTATGTCTCCTGAACAATTCGCCGCCTTCAACCGCCAGATCCGGTCCTTTATCCGGGCCCTTCTTGACGAGAAGGCCGCAGGCCAAGCCAATATTTGAGCATCGGCTGGCACCGCTGCAGCAGCAACTTGATCAACACGCATCATTTTTAAGCAATATCCTTGCGAAGGCCAAATGGAGCCGATAGGACTTCGAAGTGCTTGTGCTGCAGCCAAACATGGCGCGCCGGGCAAAGGACCTGCCACGGACGCTCTCTTGGCACAGCCCTTACCGGCTGATGCGGGCCGACCGCCGGCGGGACGAACAGGGCCGCGGCCCGATCCAAGGAGAACCACGATGAACCGGAAACTTCTCGCCGGCGCGACCATGCTCGCGTCGCTCGCTTTCGCCCCCCTCGCCCATGCCGAGATCGTCATCGGCCTCATCGCACCGCTTACCGGTCCCGTCGCCGCTTACGGCGCCCAGGTGCAAAACGGCGCTGAGACGGCGGTCGAGGAAATCAACAAGGCCGGCGGCATTCTCGGCGAACAGGTCGTGCTGAAGCCCGCGGATGACGCCGGCGAGCCGAAGCAGGGCGTTTCCGCCGCCAACCAACTGGTCGGCGAGGGCGTGCGCTTCGTCGTAGGCCCCGTGACCTCCGGCGTCGCCATCCCCGCCTCCGACGTGCTGGCGGAAAACGGCGTGCTGATGGTGACCCCAACGGCAACCGCCCCGGACCTGACCGCACGCGGCCTGCCTAACGTGCTGCGCACCACCGGCCGCGACGACCAGCAGGCCGAGGTCGCCGCGAATTACGTGCTCGAAAACATGAAGGACAAGCGCGTTGCAATCATCAACGACAAGGGCGCCTACGGCAAAGGCCTCGCCGACGCCTTCAAGGCAACCTTGAACGCAGGCGGCGTCGATGAAGTCCTGAACGACGCCCTCACCCCCGGCGACAAGGACTTCAGCGCGCTGACGACCCGGCTGAAGTCGGAAAACGTCGATGTCGTCTATTTCGGCGGTTACCATCCGGAAGCAGGCCTGCTCGCCCGCCAGCTCGCCGACATCGGCGTCGATGCCACGATCATCGGCGGCGACGGCCTGTCCAACAGCGAATACTGGAGCATCGCCAACGAGGAAGCGGCAGGCACGGTCTTCACCAATGCAACCGATGCGACGAAGAACCCCTCGTCCAAGGCTGCCGCCGATGCGCTGGCGGCCAAGAACATCCCGGCCGAGGCCTTCACGCTCAACGCCTATGCCGCCGTTCAGGTCATCAAGGCCGGTATCGAGAAGGCCGGCACTGCCGAGGACACGGAAGCCGTTGCCGCGGCCCTGAAGGACGGCTCGCCCATTAACACGGCGATCGGCGACGTCACCTATGGCGAAGCCGGCGACCTAACCTCGCAGACCTTCGACCTCTACAAGTGGGAAGACGGCAAGATCGTGCCGGTCGAATAAGGCTTCGACCGCGACCTCAAAAAGAAGCGGCCGGCGACGGCCGCTTTTTTTGTTGGCCGGCGCATCGGTCGCTGACATCCTGTCGAAGATGAAGAAGGTGTGGGAGGTGCAGGTTGGCCAGACGAGATTTCGACCCAGAGAGCGTGAAACCTGACGGCAGAATATCCGCCAAGGGCGTGCTGTTCGACCCCGATTCCGCCGGTCCCTGGCGCGGTTTCCTCGCGGGAGAGGCGCTCGGAGGTCAGGTCACTGTGCTCGCCTATGGCAACGACACGCCCGGCGAAGGGCCGCGCCTGCACGTCCACCCTTATGACCAGACCTTCGTCGTCATCGCAGGCCGGGCGCGCTTCTTCGTCGGAGATGCGGTCATCGAGGCCAGTGCGGGAGAAGCCGTCCTCGGACCGGCCGGTGTGCCGCACCGGTTCGAGAACCTCGGCCCGGGCCGGCTGCAGACAATCGACATCCACCATTCGCCGCGTTGGATCCAGACGGACCTCGATTGACCTCTAAGGCCGTTACTCTGCGTAGATCATCTTGCGAGTCATGCCGCCGTCGAGCACCAGCACCTGGCCGGTCACGAAGCCGGCGGAGGCAAGGTAGAGCACCGCATCTGCGACGTCCTTCGGCCGCCCGACGCGCCCGACCGGATGCTGCTCATGATCGACCGGCCGCAGATCCTCCTCGCCGGAGATCCAGCCCGGGGCGATGGCGTTAACCCGGATCTTTGGTCCGAGGCTGACGGCGAGCGCATGGGTCAGCGCCACCAGCCCGCCCTTCGATGCCGCATAGGCTTCGGTTTCGGGCTCGGACATGAAGGCGCGGGTGGATGCCATGTTGATGATCGATGCACCCTCGCCCATCAGCGGCACCGCCGAACGCGTCATCAGGAAGGCGCCCGTCAGATGGCTGTCGGTCACCTTCCGCCAGTCCTCTAGCGACAGGTCCGAGATCGGCCCATTCGTTGGACCGGCAATTCCGGAATTGTTCACCAGCAGGTCCAGGCTGTCCCAGCCGAGCTCCTCGAAGGCGCCGGCGACCGATGTCTCGTCGCCGACGTCGCAATGGATCTGCCGCGCCCCCTCTGGTCCCTGTTCCAAGTCGAAGGATGCCACCTCGAAACCGGCTTGGCCAAGGGCTGCGCATAAACCTGTGCCGATCAGGCCGGCACCACCTGTCACGATTGCTCTTTTCATCCGGTCAGAGATAGGCGCCGCTTTCCGGCTGTCGAGATATCGTGTCGGGGGTGTTGGACATTTCAACGAAAGCAGGGCTTCAACGGCTGCTGACCGACGGGGATATCACGAGCGAAGCAGGATGCCCGCCTCTTCGGCCGCGGCCGCGAATGCTGCACGAGCATCGTCCGCCTTGCGCTTGCCTTCAATCACGGCGGCGCAAGCAAGAAGCGCGCGATCGAGCGCTGGCCCCTCGTCCAGTGGCCAATCCTCGATCATCGCCCAAGAGGCCGCCTGCACGCTACCGATGGCTGTCTCCACAGACGGCTCGCCGATCGAGATCAGGACCGCGCTCTTCCATGCATTGCTCATGCGCGATCCTTAGCTGATCCGCACATCCGGTTCCAGCGCCATTTGACCCGTGAGCGCCGAACCACCCTTCCCCCGACGCCACGCAGATTCTAGAACCCTCTGGGAGAACAATGCGGAGAACCGAAATGAGCCAGCGCCTCGAAAAGCTGATCGACCAGGGCACCGGGCGTGAGTCGGCCGACATCGTGCTGAAGGGTGGACGCTTCTTCGACCTCGTCACCGGCGAACTTGTTGCCTCGGACATCGCCATCTGCGGCGAGCGCATCGTCGGCACCTGCGGCGACTATGCCGGCAAAACCGAAATCGACATCTCCGGCCGCATCGTCGTACCCGGCTTCATCGATACACATCTCCACATCGAAAGCTCGCTCGTCACGCCGCACGAATTCGACCGCTGCGTCCTGCCTTACGGCGTCACCACCGCCATTTGCGACCCGCACGAGATTGCCAATGTGCTGGGCGAGGAAGGCATCCGCCTTTTCCTCGATTCTGCCGAACAAACGATCATGGACATCCGCGTCCAGCTCTCCTCCTGCGTGCCCGCGACCCATCTGGAAACCGCCGGCGCCGTTCTGCCGATCGAGAAGCTCCTGCCTTTCCGCGACCACCCCAAGGTGATCGGCCTTGCCGAGTTCATGAACTTCCCCGGCGTCATCCACAAGGACCCCGGCTGCCTGGCCAAGCTCGACGCCTTCTGGGACAACCATATCGACGGCCATGCGCCGCTCCTGCGCGGCAATGACCTGAACGGCTATCTCGCTGCCGGCATCCGTACCGAGCACGAATGCACGACGGCGGAAGAGGCGATGGAAAAGATCCGCAAGGGCATGCACATCCTTGTGCGCGAAGGCTCCGTCTCCAAAGATCTCCACGCGCTGATGCCGATCATCACCGAGCGCCTGTCGCCCTTCCTGGCGCTCTGCACCGATGATCGCAACCCGCTCGACATCGCGGAGCAAGGCCATCTCGACTACATGATCCGCACCGCCATCGCCAACGGCGTCGAACCCATCGCCGTCTACCGCGCCGCCTCCATCTCCGCCGCCCGTGCCTTCAGTTTGCGTGACCGTGGCCTCGTCGCCCCCGGCTGGCGTGCCGACCTCGTCGTCGTCGACAGCCTGGAAAACTGCAAGGCGGAGATGGTCTTCGCGGCCGGCCGCCGCGTCACCGACGATCTCTTCGCCACCCGCAAGCCCGTCGCCCCCGTCGGCCTCGACAGCGTCAAGGCGCGGCCCGTTCAGGCCATGCATTTCGGTGTGCCGGTGAGCGAGGGCGAGACGCCGGTGATCGGCGTCATGCCGGGCAAGATCATCACCGAACACCGTCGCTATCGCCTGCCCGCCGACGGCAACCAGACCGGCGTCGATCTTACCCGCGACATCATCAAGGTTGCCGTCATTGAGCGCCACGGCAGGAACGGCAACCACGCGAACGGCTTCGTCCAGGGCTTTGGGCTCAAGAAGGGCGCGATCGCCTCCACCGTCGGCCACGACAGCCATAACATCTGCGTCGTCGGCGTCTCGGAGGACGACATGGCGCTCGCCGCCAATCGCCTCGGCGAGATCAAGGGCGGCTTCGTCGTGGTCGAAGACGGAAAGGTCACCGGCGAAATCGCGCTGCCGGTCGCAGGCCTCATGAGCCTCGAGCCGTATGAAGTGGTCCGCGACACGCTGCACGACCTGCGCAAGGCCGCCTACGCGCTCGGCACCACGCTCGAAGAGCCCTTCCTTCAGGTCGCCTTCCTCCCCCTGCCGGTCATCCCGCATCTGAAGATTTCCGACAGGGGCATGGTGGACGTGGACAAGTTCGCGCTGATCTAGCTCACGCAGCCGCCGGCAGGCTTTCAGCCTCGTTCAACCGGCGCCAGATCTGCGCCACGGTCGTGTCGTCCAGGCGCAGACCGAATAGGCCCCTCAGGTGGCCAGCCAGCTCATCGGCGGAGGCGATCTGCGCATCGACCGGCCCCTGATCCCCAACCCGCCGGAGGTTGCGGCCAAGCAGTGCCACATCCTCGCCGGCAGGCGGATGCTCATCATCAGGTTGTTGCGGAAGGGAAGCATGTCCCAGGTCGCGCACAACTGGTTGGCGCCCTCGATGTCCTCGCGGGTGAAGTGCAGTTCGTTAAAGCCGTACAGGCCAAACCAGCCGTCGGCATTGTGCCGCTCCAGCACGCACTCGCCTGTCTCCTGATCTCGGCGCAAACGAAACTCCGTACCGCCGCTGACCTGCACGCCCGGCTGAAGCCGCATCGGGTCGCGCGGCCCTGGGCCGCCGAAGGCCGCGTCCGCCAGCCATTCCTCTCCACCGATCATCACGATCCAGGCAAGATGAGCTCTTATCCCACCAACGGGGGCACCCATCCGCACACGGCCAAGGATCGGGCGTGCAGTGAAGCCGAAATGCCGGAGAGCTTCGCCGAAGACACAATTAAGCTCGAAGCAGTAGCCGCCCCGGCCGCCGGTGACGACCTTCGCCCAGATCTGGTGCGACTCCAGACTCGGTACGCTGCCGAGATAAGGATCGATGTTTTCAAAGGCGATTGTCGAAAGCTGAGCCCGCTGGAGTGCAAACAGCCCCGCCTCGTTGGCCTGGCAGGACGCAAGGCCGGTGCGCTGCGTATATTGGTCGATGTTGAACATGGTGGTCACCCCGGTTGAAGAACGAGGCGGCTTCTAGAGCGCATCCACCGAGAGGGCTTCCTAAAAGTTTGCTAAGTCCGTTCCGACGCGACTATTTTGACGCGACGAAGGGATGGCGGGACCAAAGGTGCATCTGGATCCGGACATTGCGGACTTCATCCAAGGCGAGGTGATGATCATCCTCGGCACCTGCAGCCGCGGCAAGCTGCCGGACATCGGCCGTGGCGTCGGCTGCCGCGTGCTTGCCCCCGGCAATACCGTCGAGGTGCTGGTTTCGGCCTGGCAATGGCCCGAGACCGTCGCCAATCTGCGCGACACCGGCGAGGTGGCGGTAACCTTTGTTCGCGTCGCCGACTACCGCGCTTATCAGATTAAAGGCCGCGCCACCCTTAGAGACTGCACCCCCCAACATTATAGTCTCTGTAACCGCTACATCGCGGCGGCAACGGCAGCCCTCGTCGACCAGGGCGTGCCGACGGCGATGACCGAGATGTGGCTGATGCCGCGCGATCTGGTCGTGGCGCACTTCGGGATCCGCAGCCTGTCCATCAAGACGCCCGGCGCTGACGCCGGCACGTTGGTGGGCGAGCGCAGATGACGGAGGTCTCGCTGCGGCTGTCCGAGATGGAGCGCTTCTTCGAAGGCGTCGTCCCCTCCATCATAGCAACCTGTTCGGCGGATGGCATTCCAAACGTCTCCTATCTCGCATGTCGTGCTGGTGGACGAGGAGCACGTCGGACTGTCAAACCAGTTCTTCGCCACAACGGCGGCAAATCTCGCAGAAAACCCGCATGCCGCCATCCTGCTGGTCGATGGCACGAACGGGAACCAGTGCCGCCTGCGGGCGGTCTTCGTCCGTACGATCTTTGAGGGGCCACTGTTCTCCAGGATGTCGAGCCAGCTTGGCGCATCCAGCAGCCAGGTCGGCATGACCGGCATCATGCGGCTGCGCGGTGTCGATATCTTCCGCGTCGAAAGCGTGACGCTCACCCCTGCCCCGTCACCCACGCCAGTCACGCCGCCGCAGCGGGAACCGCTTCTCACCGCAACAGCCGAAATGACAAGGAGGCTCATCGCGCCCGGCAGCAGTCTCGATCATGCCATCGACGAACTGCTCGCCTGGATGCGAACGTCACTCGGCTGCGACCGCGCGGTCGTCTTCATGGCCGATCATGAGTCCCGTATCCTGACCACGGCGGCAAGCCTCGGCTACGAGCGCTCCGGCGTCGGCTCGGAAATAGCATTCGGCTCCGGCATCTTCGGCGGGGCGGCCGCAACAGGCGAGACGGTCAAGATTAGCGACCTCAGCCGAACGCGCCGCTACGGCGAGGCCGTCCGTAAGTCGACGCGAGACGAGAACCTCACCCGCACCATTGCAGTGCCGATGGATCCCGACAGCCTGAGCCAGATCGCAGTACCGATGATCGTGCACGGGGAACTGCAGGGCGTGCTGGGTGCGGAAAGCCGCCAGCGGCTTGCTTTCACCAATGTCCACGAGTCGGCACTCATCATCGCGGCGCAGCACCTCGCCGCGCTCGTGGCGCTTTCGGAAGCGCAAGCGGAGGCCCCCAAGACCGACCGGCAGTTTGAACGGCCAGCGGCGGAGCCGGCGCTGCCGGTCATCGAGGTCCGCCACTTCCAGTTCGACGACAGCATCTTCATTGCGGGGGACTACATCATCAAAGGGATTGCCGGCCGGCTGCTGAACCACATCCTGCGGGTTCATCTGGAAACCGGTCGTCTCGGCTTCACCAACCGGGAGCTTCGGCTGGAGGCTTCGCTGCGTCTGCCGGAGTTCAAGGACAATCTTGAGACCCGGCTGCTCCTTCTGCGTCGGCGCCTGGCCGACAAGGCCTCGCCCATCCAGCTGGTGCCGGTGGGGCGAGGCGAATTTCTGCTTCAGCTGAAGGGCCGACCCGTCGTCGTTTCCGCCGAGGGTCCCCGCAGCTGAACGACGAACTCACCCCCGCGTCAGCATCACGCCGGCGTGGTACAGCACGTCGTTGCGGAACTCGCCGTCGGCGATGAAGCCGCTGTCGTCCTTGTAGTCGATATGGTCGCCGGTCACGCGATACTCGCCGTGATAGACGCGCTCGCGGTGACCGCGAGACTCGAAATAGCGGCCGTTCGGCAGAAGCTCATAGCGGATGTAGTCGTCGGGGGTGACCCAGAGACCGACATAGGGATGTGTGTTCATGATGTTCTCCTGTGGCATGTCGCCGGCGAACGCAGTCACGCCGGCGATGAAGACGAAGGCCGCCGTGAAGGCGGCGAGTGCGAAGCGGTGGCGCAAATCGCACTCAGCCATTCATGTATTTCCGTCTGAGGTCCTGCTGGCGCCGTCGGGCAAGGGCGCTGCGGATCTCCTGGAAAAGGTGGCCGCCAAGGCCTGAAAGCCAGCGAAAGGGGCTTCCGAGTAGACGCTGGAAATTGTCCATCACCATCTCCATTTCTGTCCGGGGTTGGCTGCATCGGACGAGGCGGAATATGGCCGATCAACAGCGGCAGGCGGTAGACCGAAGCTCCAATATGATTGCACGATCCTCCGAAGGCGTGATTTTCAGCTTCCTTCTCGCCTGAACCGGGCGTAGTCATTATCCTTAGAAAACCCTGCAGATCTGGAGATTTCCATGCTGGCTACACCGACCCACATGCCTCAGCTGGACGAGCTTGCCTCCATCGTTGCACAAAACACCAGCGAGGATGGCGTCTTCGAGACCTCCATTCCGCGCCTGTCGCTGGTGCGCTTCTCCAAGCAGACGGAGCCTTTGCAGACGGTGCAGCATCCGGCGCTCTGCATTATCGTGCAGGGCTCCAAGCAGGTAATGCTCGCTGACGAGATCTACATCTATGGTCCGGCAAGGCACCTCGTCGTCTCCGTCGACCTGCCGGTCAGCGGCCAGATCATCGAGGCGAGCGAAGAAAAGCCCTATCTATGCATCCGGCTTGATCTCGACCTGCCGGCGCTCGGCGCGATGTTCATGGAAGTGACGCCACCCGCCGCCGAACCCGTGGGCGGATGCTCTAAGGCGATCTGCTTGGCTGAGACCTCGCCGCAGTTCCTCGACTCGGCGCTGCGCCTGCTGCGGCTTCTGCAGTCGCCGGAGGATATCGCCTATCTGGCGCCGCTTGCGGAGCGCGAGCTGATGTACCGCCTCCTGCGCGGGCCTCAGGCGCACAAGGTGCGCCGCATGCTGATGCCGGACAGCCGCCTGCAGCAGGTGACCCGCGCCATCACCTGGATCCGCCAGAACTACACCGCCCCCTTCTCCATTGATCAGGTGGCGGCGGAAGCGCGCATGAGCCCGTCGTCGCTGCACCAGCATTTCCGCGATGTGACGGCCATGAGCCCGCTGCAGTACCAGAAGCAGCTCCGCCTGCAGGAAGCCCGGCGCCTCATCCTCACCAGCGCCGTCGATGCCGCCACCGCGGCCCAGCATGTCGGCTACGACAGCCCCTCCCAGTTCAGCCGCGAATACCGGCGCCTGTTCGGCGCTCCGCCAATCCAGGACGTGGCACGGTTGCGGCAGGAGCCGGGACGGTTTGCGGAGGCGTGAGGCAAGCGAGCAGCCTTCGAGGCGCATTGCGCAAACCTTGCCATGGGCCAGCCAGCGCATCGCCTGCCGCGCCATTCGAAACGCCGCGGAGCATGATGGCGGCGAAGCGCGGAGAGCGCCATGCACGTGGCTGCGTCTGCATTCGGTTCGGCGGTGCGAGCCTTACTCGGCTGTTGCATCCTCGCGCACGTCATCGAGAAGAAGATGCACCACGACATATTTGATGCTGTAGTGCGCACCACTGTCCGAAGTGGCGTCCACCGTTCCCCCATCGGCAGGGTGCCAGGCATGATAATGAGGATTGTTGGTGATCAGGGTGACCGCCTTGCCGGCATATTTTCCGTCCAGCCTGTAGCGCGCCTCGGCAAGCGGCCAAATGCGCCGGTAGTCCTCCTCCGTCACGCGCACCCGCAGGGCCGGTCGATGCGTTTCTCCGGCATTGCCGCGACCTGCCCGCTCGGAAACTGGAACATCCAGCATCACCTCCTCGGCATCGTCCAGCAGCGATCTTAGTTCCGCAGGCCAAGCACGTCTCATCGATTTCTCCTCCAAACCCTCTCCTGGGTGATCAGAAATCTAGCTTGAGCTCAGTCCTGAAGTAAACGGCAGCCGCCGGACGTTTCGCGACAACCAATGGGTTGGTTCGCGCCAGCGTCCTCCCCGTCTCAAATCCGCGCGCAGAACGCATCCAGCGCCGCAAGCTTCACCACGCCGCCTTCCACCCTTGGCTCGAATCCCGGCACAGGGATCGGCAGGCAGTTGCGCATCATTGCCGGCAACGGAAAATCCTGTGCCTCGCGCGTCAGGTTGAAGACGAAAAGCAGCCGCTCACCCTCCTTCTCCCGGATAAAGGCAAGCAGGTCGCGATCGTGGGTGTCAACAAAGGTCATCTCGCCATCGAGAAGCGGCGGATGCATCTTCCGAAACGCCAGCGTCTGCCGGTAGTGATGTAACACCGACCCCTGGTCGAGCTCCTGCACGTCCACGGCAGCGGCGACATGCTCCGGCGGCACAGGAAGCCAGGAACGGCCTGTCTCGGTGAAACCCGCGTGATGCTTCTGCGCCTCCCAGGGCATCGGGGTCCGGCATCCGTCGCGGCCCTTGAAGGCAGGCCAGAAACGGATCCCGTAGGGGTCGGTCAAGTCCTCGAAGGTCAGCTCCGCCTCCGTCAGCCCAAGTTCCTCGCCCTGGTAGAGACAGATCGACCCGCGCAGCGCGGCGAGCACGCTGATCGACAGCTTCGCCACCCGTTCGAGCTCCGTCGGGTTCTCGGCAAACCGCGTCACATGCCGCACCACGTCATGGTTCGAGAAAGCCCAGCACACCCATCCGTTCACCACCGTGTCCTGGAAGGTCGAGACGACCCTGCGGATGAAGCGGGCGGAGAATGCTGGTCCCAGGAGGTCGAAGGTGTAGCACATATGCAGCTTGTCATTGCCGCTGGTATAGATCGCAAGCGTCGTCAGCGAGCGCGGCCCGTCACCCACCTCCCCCACTGTTGCCCGATCGGGGTAGCTGTCGATCAGTGATCGAAGACGCTTCAGGAACTCGATGTTCTCGGGCTGGCTCTTGTCGTGCAGGTGATTCTGCATCGAATAAGGATTGGTGTCGGACTCCAGCCCTGCCGTCTCCGCGTCGTAGATCATCGGCGGATTGTCGCGCAACTGCTTGTCGTGGAAGTAGTAGTTCACCGTGTCGAGGCGGAAGCCGTCCACACCGCGATCGAGCCAGAAGCGCACGGCATCCAGCACCGCATCCTGGACCTCAGGATTATGGAAGTTGAGGTCCGGCTGTGACGTCAGGAAGTTGTGCATGTAATATTGCTTGCGCACGCCATCCCATTCCCAGCCCGGCCCGCCGAAAATCGACAGCCAGTTATTTGGCGCCGTCCCATCAGGCTTGGGATCGGCCCAGACATACCAGTCGGCGCGGGCGTTGGTACGGCTGGTGCGGCTTTCGACAAACCAGGGATGCTTGTCGGAGGTATGGCTGATCACTTGGTCGATGATCACCTTCAGCCCTAGCCGGTGCGCCTCCGACATCATCGCGTCGAAATCGGCGAGCGTTCCAAACATCGGGTCGACATCGCAATAGTTCGACACGTCATAGCCCATGTCGGCCATGGGGGACGTGAAGAAGGGTGACAGCCAGATGGCGTCGACGCCAAGCGAGGCGATATGCGGCAGCCGTTGAGTGATCCCCTTCAGGTCGCCGATCCCGTCGCCATTCGTATCCTGAAAGGAGCGCGGATAAATTTGGTAGATGACGGCCCCACGCCACCAATCTGAACCTGCCGTCGTGCCCCTGTCCACTGCCATCGCCGTCTCCTGTTTCGCAACGCGAAGGCAACCTAGAGCCATGGATAAAAAAGACAAACTCAATCTGCCGCCGTACCCCGCCTGCCCACAGCAGCTTGCCTCGCTCGGAAGTTCAGCCTATTGCCAAACTGGTGCGGTTGAGGGAGAGCGCGGTGGCGGGACGTCTGTTATCCATTGGGGAATGCATGGTTGAGTTGTCGCAGGCCGGCGAAGGTCTGTTGCGCCGCGGTTTCGCCGGCGACACATTCAACACCGCCTGGTATGCGCGTGCATGCTTGCCTGCAGATTGGACAGTGGATTACTTCACTGCCCTCGGCGACGATCCGATGTCGTCTGAGATGCTGACCTTCATGAAGGAAGCGGGCATCGGCACCGGCGCCATCCGCCGTATTCCCGGCAAGACACCGGGCCTCTATCTTATTACCCTGAAGAACGGTGAACGCACCTTCAGCTACTGGCGCGACACCGCCGCCGCCCGCAAGCTTGCCGACGATGCCGATCACCTGCGCGCCTGCATCGAGGCCGCGGATATCGTCTATTTCTCCGGCATCACGCTCGGCATTCTGACGCCCGAAGCCAATGACACGCTGCTCGCAGAACTGCGCCGCGCCAAGGCGGCCGGCAAGCGCGTCGCTTTCGATCCGAACGTCCGCCCGCGGCTCTGGTCCGACAAAGAGACAATGCTGAAGACGATCAGCGACGGCGCCCGCGCCGCAACCCTCGTCCTCCCCAGCTTCGATGATGAAACGACTCACTTCGGCGACGGGAGCATCGACGCTACCATCGCCCGCTACCACAGTCTTGGAGTCGAGAGCGTGGTGGTCAAGAACGGCGAGCACGGCGCGACGCTGAGCTTCGGCGAAGGCACCACCCATGTGCCGGCCGTCCCCGCCCTTGAAGTGGTTGATACGACGAGTGCTGGCGACAGCTTCAACGGGGGCTTTCTGTCCCGTCTTGTGCGCGACTCGTCTCCCGAAGACGCAGCCGCCTACGGCGCGGCCGTTGCATCCGTCGTCGTGCGCCATCACGGCGCCCTGATCAGCCCAGCGCTCTTGCCAAACTGATCATCGCGTACCACGCGTATGCCTGACATCACGCTGTAACGAAACCTTCCGATACCAGTCCCGTCACGCAAGGAGGCTGCGATCCGAGTCGCGGCCTCCGCAGCACCGGGAGAGGCCATGAAGATCACCATCGTCACGGATGCCTGGCACCCTCAGGTCAACGGCGTCGTCCGATCAATCCAGAACACCAATCGGGAACTGGAGCGGATGGGCGTGGAGGTGAGCATGGTCACACCACAAACCTTCCGCAACGTCCCTTGTCCGACCTATCCGGAAATCCGCCTTTCCGTTGCCACCTACGGGCAGGTGGCACGCGAAATCGAACTCGCCGCGTCTGATGCCGTTCATATCGCGACCGAGGGTCCGCTCGGCATCCTCGCCCGCCGTTGGTGCCTACGAAACGGCGTTGCCTTCTCGACCAGTTACCACACTCGCTTTCCCGAATATGTCGCTGCACGCTTCCCCGTGCCGATCCCCTGGGTGCAGGCCTTCGTTCGCTGGTTCCACAATGCCGGCAACGGCTGCATGGTTGCGACTGCGAGCCTGGAGCGGGAACTCCTCAGGCTCGGCCTGCGCAACCTATTGCGCTGGAGCCGCGGCATCGACCAGACCTTGTTCTGCCCACTCCCGCCGGAGGAGAAGCCCTTCGGGTTGCCACGCCCGATCTTTCTCACGGTCGGCCGGGTCTCAATGGAAAAGAACCTGCCGGCCTTTCTCGATCTCGACCTGCCTGGTTCCAAGATGGTCGTCGGCGACGGACCTGCCCGTGCCGACCTGCAGCGCCGCTATCCGGACGTGCATTTTACCGGCCTGAAGACTGGCAAGGATCTCGCCCACGCCTATGCGCAAGCTGACGTCTTCGTCTTCCCCTCGCGCACCGATACGTTCGGCAACACCATTCTGGAAGCGCTGGCGAGCGGCGTTCCGGTGGCCGCCTATCCGGTGACCGGTCCGATCGACATCATCGAGCCCGGCAGCCGGGCAGGTGCCTTGCACGAGGATCTGCGCCAAGCCTGCCTTACGGCGCTCACCTGCTCGCGCGAAGACGCGCGCACCCTTGCCCGCACGTTCACCTGGGAAGCCGCCTCGCGCCAGTTCCTCGACAACATCCGCATGTCGCAAAGCCATGTCGCTTTGCCGGCGCGATGACTTGATCCCCGATCCGACACTCAGGCCGTTACGTTACTGCCTCTGTAGCGCCAGATGTGCACCCAGGCCGACCAGCACAGCCCCACCGGCCCGCTGCATCCAGATCTTCGCGTAGCGGGACGCCCGCAAGCGGCGTATCATCGCGCCGGCGAAGATAACGCAGACGACATCGGCAGACGTGAACAGCAGGTTGACCGCAGTTCCGAGGATGGCGAACTGCAGCCAGACCGGCAGAGCCGCGCCCGGGTCCACGAACTGCGGCAGGAAGGCAAGGAAGAACAAGGCCGTCTTCGGGTTCAGAACCTCGACGCGCACGCTCTGAACAAACGCGCGCCGAACCGACGTCGGCTGGATAGCGTCAGCCGGGCCGGCACCGTCGTCACGAGCGCGCAGCATCGTGATGCCGAGCCAGATCAGATAGGCGGCACCCGCCAACTTGACGGCTGTGTAAAGCAACGGCACCGCATGGAAAACTAGCGACAGTCCGGCCGCGGCCGCAAGCACATGGACATAACAGCCGAGATGGATCCCTAGAACGGCAGACAGTCCCGACCGCCTGCCCCAGGCAACCGTTTGCGCCGCGGCGTACAGCATCGCGGGTCCGGGGATGTACGCGAAAACAGCGGTGGTGATGAAGAAGGCGACCAGCGTGTCGATCGATGCCATGACAGGCTCCTGGGGCAGCCGATGCTTAACTTGATGCCTCAAGTCATTGAATCACCGTCTGCGCTAGCGACGCTTCTTCTTTGATTCGAATGGGTTTTCCGACGCCCGCAGGTGGATGCGGATCGGCACGCCGGGCATCTGGAAATCGGCGCGCAGTCCGTTCGTCAGATATCGCAGGTAATGTTCCGGCACCGCGTCAGGTCGCGTGCACGAGATCATGAAGGCTGGCGGACGGGCCTTTACCTGCGTCATGTATTTGAGCTTCAACCGGCGACCGGAAACGGCCGGTGGCGGATGCTGCACCTGCACGCCCTCCAGCCACTTGTTCAGCTTGGCCGTCGAGATGCGTTTGTTCCACACCTTGTCGGTGTCGACGATGTTCTGCATCAGCTTGTCGAGGCCGTAGCCTGTCTGCCCGGAGATCGGCACGGCGCGGATACCGCGCGCCTGCGGCAGCAGCCGCTCGGTCTTCTCGCGCAAGTCCGCCAGCACCTCCTGAGGGTGTTCGACAAGATCCCATTTGTTGAAGGCAAGCACGGCGGCGCGACCCTCGCGCAGCACGAGATCGACAATCTGCAGGTCCTGCTTCTCGAAGGGGATAGTCGCATCGAAGACGATCACCACCGTCTCGGCAAACCGGATCGCCCGCAGCGCATCGGCAACGGACAGCTTTTCGAGCTTCTCCTGCACCCGCGCCTTGCGCCGCATGCCAGCCGTATCGAACATCTTGATAGTCCGGCCGCGCCAGTCCCATTCCACCGAGATGGAATCGCGGGTGATGCCGGCTTCCGGCCCGGTCAGCAGACGATCCTCGCCGAGGAAACGGTTGATCAGCGTCGACTTGCCAGCATTCGGGCGTCCGACGATGGCGACGCGCAGCGGCTTCGTCTCGTCATAGGCCGCCTCGATCTCCTCGTCATCGTCGCCTTCCATTTCTCCGGTCGGGATGCTGACATCGGTGACCGCCTCCTCGTCCTCGTCGTCGCCAAAGGCTCGCTCCTCGCCGATCGCCTCGACGATCGCGTCGCGCAGGTCGATCATGCCCTGGCCGTGCTCGGCCGAGATCGGCACCGGCTCGCCGAGCCCCAGTGTAAAGGCGTCGTAGAATCCGCCATCGGATCCACGGGCTTCTGATTTGTTGGCGACCAGTACCACCGGCTTGCCGCTTCGGCGCAAGAGTTCGCCGAAGGTCTTGTCGAGCGGCGTCAGGCCCATCTTGGCGTCGACGACGAAGAGCGTCAGGTCCGCCTCGCCGATGGCCATCTCGGTCTGCGCCCGCATCCGGCCTTCCAGCGTGTCCGGTCCAGTCTCTTCGAGGCCGGCCGTATCGATGATGGTGAAACGCAGGTCGACGAGTTTGGCGTCGCCGGGGCGCCGGTCTCGTGTGACGCCTGGCGTGTCGTCCACCAGGGCGAGCTTCTTGCCCACCAGCCGGTTGAACAGCGTGGACTTGCCGACGTTGGGACGTCCGACGATCGCGACGGTGAAGCTCATGCGTCTGTTCCTTCAGCCCTTCCCGAAGCGGGAATTAGGGCGCCTTGCCGGATGCGGCGATGTTGTCGAGCATGATCTGCGCGCGATTGGCGACGTTGCGCGGAGCGGCCGCGTCGTCAACGATTGCCTGGAACCACTCCTTGGCGCGCACCATGTCATCGGCCCTGTAGGAAGACAGGCCCAGCGCCTCGCGTGCCGAATTGCGCAGCGCATGATTCTCACTGGTGAGCACCTCGGCCTGCGCCGAGACTTCTTCATAGGTGCCGGTATCGATCAGCAGCCAGGCCGCGCGAAGCCGCGCCACGTCGCGCATCGCGTCGGGGGCGGCGCCGTTCTCCGCAACTTCCCCGAAGGCCGCAACGGCACCCGCCGTGTCATCCTTCTGCGCCATAACGGAAGCCGCACGCATCTGCGCCAGTACCGGATAGGAGCCGCTGCCGTCTTCTGCCAGGGCCTGGAAGGCGGCGAGCGCCTCGTCGTGCTTGCCCTCCTCGGCGAGCCGAAGGGCAGCGAGGAATCGGTCGCCCGAGACCGATGCGTTGCGCGCTTCCCAGTATTCATAGCCGCGATAGCCGGCCGTGGCGAGGACGATCAGGATAGCGACCCCGATGATGATCTTGCCGTAGCGGCTCCAGGCTGTCCTGAACTGGTCGGAACGGAGTTCCTCGTTCACCTCGCGGATAAAGCTGTCGTTGTCTTGCGCCATTCCAGTCTCCGGCCCCCGTCGGCCCATCATGCGGAAAAGCGCCTTCTAGAGCCTTTCCCGGCAAAAGGGAACCGTGTCTGTGCTCTCCTTGGCTTCGCCGCAATCGCGCCACACAAGGGTCCGCCGACCTTTGCCAAACCTTCTTTGCACGGTGTTCATGTTTCTCCGCATTTTCCTGAGCCTTTTCCTTTGCATGCCGATGTCTGCCCTCGCCGAAGAAGCGCGGCCATCAAAGCCGAAGCAGTTGCTCCTCGTCTCCTTCGACGGCGCCGGCGACAACACGCTCTGGCAGCGCAGCCGCGACTTTGCCCGCAAGGCCAACATCCGCTTTACCTATTTCCTTTCCTGCGCACTCGTTATCGCAAAGCCCGATGCTGCAGCCTACAAAGGCCCGTATCACAAGGCGGGCCGTTCCAATATCGGTTTTGCCCAAAGTCGCGAGGAATCGCGCACCCGGCTGGCCCATGTCTGGCAGGCGCATCTGGAAGGTCACGAGATCGCCAGCCACACCTGCGGCCACTTCGACGGCGCCGATTGGTCGCAAGCCGACTGGACCAAGGAGATGACGACTTTCCGCTCCGTCCTCTCCGGCGCTTGGACAGCCAACGATGCAGCAAAGGACGAGCCGGATGGCTGGAGATCATTTGTTGACAACGGCATCCGCGGTTTCCGTGCCCCCTATCTTTCCGTACCGGACACGCTGTTTGCGGCGGAGAAGCAGGCGGGCTTCCTCTACGACGCAAGCACCGTCACCCGCGGACCTGAGGCCCCTGTGGAAAAGGGTGGTGTCATCCGCTTCGGTCTGCCGCTGATCCCGGAAGGGCCGAAGCAGCGCCCGATCATCGCGATGGACTACAATCTCTTCATCCGCCATTCCGCAGGCGTCGAAAATCCCAGCCGATCGGTTGAGTTCGGGGAACGCGCCTATGCCGCCTTCCGCGCCGCCTTCGACCGCCAATACGAAGGTGACCGCGTTCCCCTCCAGATCGGCCTGCACTTCGTCAAGATGAACGCCGGAGCCTATTGGCGGGCTATGGAGCGGTTGGCGGCGGAGGTCTGCAGCCTGCCGGATGTCGCCTGCGTGACGTATGGGGAGGCGATGGAAGTGCTTGAGGACCGCCGGGTGCAGGAGAGTTCGGGGCTGTAGAGACGGCTTGCAAAGACTCTTGCGCGCGAACGTCAGTCGTTGCTAGCATTGCCCCTCGAGGAGACGTGCCATGAGCGGCAGGAATTTCAGCATCACGCAGCATGTCAGCGACTTCGTTGATCGTGAAGTGGCCTCTGGCAGACATCGGAGCGCCAGCGAGGTGGTCACTGAAGCGCTCAGACGTTACGAAGACGACATCAACGCAGAGATGTCTGATCTGGCGGTGATCGCGGAGGCTGCGCGAAATGGTGAAGCGGCGATCGATGGCGGCGATTTTACCCTGATAAGCGGCAAAGACGGATCTAAAGAGCTTCTCGAGCGTCTGAACACGAACTTTGCCCGGAAGCAAACCCTCCCAGGCAATGGCTAATTATCGACTTTCAGCCTTTGCGCTGGAACAGATCGGCGAAATTCTCGAACGAAGCCAAGAGGAATTCAGCCCCCCACCCCGCGAACGCTACGCGGCTCTTCTCGTTACCGCTATGCAGGATGCCGCCGATGATCCGCACCGCCCGACTGTTTCCTGGAGAACCATACCTTCTGGAAAGGTCGGCATCTACCACATCCGGAACAGCCGAAAGCGTGTGCCCGATCCTGTCGGTCCGGTCGGCGAGCCACGCCACTATCTCATCTTCCGGCTGGGTGCGGACGATCTTATTGATATCCTCGGCTTCATCCATGACAGCATGCTGTTCAGCCGCGCATTTCGGCGGGTGACGAGGAAAGGCGTCCAGCCGGAGTGAGCGCACCGCCTCGGCAACCATACAACCGAGCGATCATGAGCTTTCGCGAGAGTGAACGTTTCAATTCCACATAAATGTTTTTCACCTTCAACTTCCGAGGCTTGGCTGCCGGTCACACTGTATTTCGTCCCCCTCCCCGCCGTAGTGCGCGACAATGCGTGCGTCATCGGACGGGAACGCCGGGTCGCGAACCGGCTAGCACCCCTGGCCAAGGGCTCGGCGCCGGTGATGCTGCAATGACCGCCGCGGCAGCAGGGAAACGCCGCAGCGGAAACGGCAGCCGGGGCAGGCGGAACGCCTGAAACACCAACCCCGAACGACAACCGCCTGCCCCCCTTCCCGTCATCCCCGCGCGGCTTTCGCCGGCGCGGCCAAAACGGCTGCTTGTCTCTAGGTCGGACGGTCCGCTTCCATCTCGCCGCCCATCGCCTCGCGCTGCAGGTAATGCTCGTCGATTTCCGGCAGCGGCTCGTTTTCGATCGCCTTCTCGAAAGACTGCAGGCGCTTGTAGATCGACAAAAGCTCAACGATCGTCGGCCAGGAGGTCACTAGGTATTGGAACGAGTTGCTCACTTGTCCAAAGGCAGTCGCGATCTGCTGATAGATGCCGTACGTGATCCTTCCGGAAACGATCGTCGGCACCAGCATGAAGGTCAGAAACAATGTGTCCGCCTGAAAATAAACCGAGCGGACCGCGTTGAAGTAGAGATAGTGGAAATAGAGGGTAAAGTAGTTGCGGCGGACATTATCGAAGAGCTCAGTGACCGTGACGGGCTCCGCCCGGTTCTCATGGTCCTCGCCATAAACCAGTTCCTTTCGGTAGGCCGCTTCGACCCGCTGATTGCGAAATTCTAAACCAGGCAGTCTGATGCCGACGAGCGCAAGAAGAAAGGTCCCGAATACCGACCAGAGAAGCGCCAGCCATAAGAGGCTGTGTGGAATGGCGCCGATGATGGGCAGTTCCGTGACATACGAAGAGAGCGCCAGGAGGATCGGCAAAAATGCGATCAGGTTCATGACGGCATCGATCAGGCTGACGCCAAGCCCCTCCGTCGTTGCCGCAAAACGCATCGTGTCTTCCTGAACACGTTGCGAGGCGCCTTCAATGTGGCGCAGCCGCCGCCACATCGACATGTAGTGCTCGTTCATCGCGGTGCGCCAGCGGAAGATATAGTGGCTGACGAAGAAGCGGACCACGACGAAAACGATCACGTTGAGAAAGGCGATTCCGCAGAAAAGGATCATCAGGTCGTAGAAATCTTGATTGGTGACGCCCGGTTGCCCCGTCAGGGCATTCTGCAGCAGGTCTCCGAAGGGTCTCCGCCAGTTGTTGATCGCGACCGATACCTGCACGCCGAAATAGGTCGTGAACAGAATGAACGCGGACCCCCATAGCGACCAAATCTTCCACCTGTGATCACCGGCACGCAGGTGCCAGAAGCCACAGAACGCGACAATCACGACGCTGAAGTACATATAGAACCAGAGATAATCCGGCGTGACGAAGAAGCCGAGATTGATCGACGGGGTCTCGGGCGCCACCATGCCGAGAGAAGCCCCGTAATCGGAAAAGAACCCATACCAGAACGCCACGGCCAATGCCGACCATATGACAAGGGAGAGAAACAACAGCTTGGGTTGGGGAAAGAAGGACTTGAACACGTGGACAGCACTCGTTTGCGCAGTTGTGGCCGTAATTGGCCGGCGGTGGTGGCGGCAAACTAGGGCAGAACTGTGTGAGCAGCAACGCTAGGATGGCAGTCTTACCCAATTGTAATCTGGGCTCGTTAGACTCTCGCATGAGGGAGGAGCGGGAATACCAACAGTGCCGAGAGCGCAAGCGCGGCTCCGGCGATTGCGGTGGGCAAGACGAAGCTACCGCTCCCCTCCGCCAGCCAGCCTGCCACCAGCGGCCCTACGATCTGCCCGGCACCGAACGCCGCCGTCATGATCGCCAGCGCCCGTCTCGGACTTTCCGGCGAGAGCAGCCGAACCAGTTGCAGCCCGTAGGCGGTCACCGCCATGAAGGTAAGGCCGAGGAAGAGCCCGCCCAAGAGCGCGCCGGCGACCGGCGGCAGGAGCACCGAGGCCAGCACGCCGATCGCTTCCAGCACGATGCAGGCCAGATAGGTCGCCGCAAGCCCCACGCGGCGCACCAGCAGCCGCCAGGCGATGAGAGAAAGGGCCGCTGCGGCTCCGGTGACGAACCAGGCGAGGAATTCCACCGCCGGACCCGCGGATGTCGAGCGAGCGATTGCGACGAGGAAGGTCGCGGTGATCACATAACCGAAGCCGAACAGGCCGTAGGAGAGCGTCAGAAGAACGAGCGGCCGGTCCCAGGAAAGCGCCGGCTCGCGCACCGGCGCCGATCCAGTAGCCGGCCTCGGCAGAAGCCGCGCAACCACCGCCACCATAACCGCCGCAAAGATCGCGCTGCCGATCCAGCTTATCCGCCAGCCATGGGCGCCGTCGCCGGCAATGACGTTGATGACAAAGACGAGCGCCGAGGACAGCGCGATGCCGAAGCCGACGCCGCCGAAATGCAGAAGCGGCACAGCCTCGCTCTGAGCTCCGTGCGGTAGCACGATCGAGGAGGTGAAGACCATCGCGAAGGCGCTGGCGAGACCGGCCAGGAAGCGGATGACGAGGAAGGCTGTGAGGCTACCCATCACCGCCATGGCCGCCAGCAGCACCGCCGTGGCGAGCAGCCCGAGGAGCGCCACCCGCCGCTCCCTGCCCGCCGCCCAGCCGAAACTGGAAAGGATCGCGCCAGCAAGGTAGCCAACGAAGTTCGCACCTGCGATCAGGCCGGCATCGGCCGCCGAAAGCGAAGCGCCCTCCATCATGCCGGGCAGGATCGGCGTATAGACGAAGCGCCCGAACCCCATGGCCGCCGCCATCGCAACCGCCCCGCCGAGGCCGACAAGGATGGGCGAGGATACGGGCGGGACGGAGCGGCGGATCATGGCTCGGTTATTGCACCGCAGCCGGAAGCACACAAACGCGCAAAATTGATCCAGCGATGCATCCCGCTGATGCGTCCCCCTCTGAAAGGCTCACGGCTAGCAAAAGGTCGGCCGGTGCAACTTTCGGAGGAACAATAACTATGGGCTCTTGTTCGGCACCCGTCCCCAACATGAAGGAGAGAATCATGTTCTACACAGACGGAAAGCTGCAATACCCGGTGCGCGTCGAAAATCCCGATCCACTGTTCGCCCGCGCCCTGCAGCAGGCGATCGGCGGCGTCGAAGGCGAGATACGCGTGGCGATGCAGTATTTCTTCCAGGCCTGCGGTGCCCGCGGCAATCCGAAATTCCGTGATCTGCTGATGAACACGGCCGCCGAAGAACTCGGGCATATCGAGATGCTGGCGACGGCCGTCGCGATGAACCTCGAAGGCGCCCCGCTGAGCCTCAAGGAAGAAGTTGCCGGTGATCCGGTCGGCGGCGCCGTCCTGGGCGGCCTGAACCTGAAGAACCTGCTCTCGGCCGGCCTTTCCGCCATGCCGATCGACTCCGACGGCGTTCCCTTCAACATGTCGCACATCTATGCAAGCGGTAACATTGCTGCCGACATGTCGGCCAATGTCACTGCGGAATCGACCGGCCGAATCCTGGCGGTACGCCTCTACAACATGACCAACGACCCCGGCATGAAGGACATGCTCTCCTTCCTCATCGCGCGCGACACGATGCACCAGAACCAGTGGCTGGCGGCGCTCCAAGAACTGGGCGGCCACGAAGAAGTGTTCCCGATCCCCAACAGCTTTCCGCAGGAACAGGAAAACCAGGACTTCAGCTACGTCTTCCTCGGCTTCCAGAACGACGGCAGCGAGCCGGTCCAGGGGCGCTGGACGGAAGGCCAGTCAATCGACGGCAATGGTTCGTTCTCCAGCCGCCCGATGCAGCCGCTCGGCGAAAAGCCGAATCTCGGCCGCGCCAAGCCCAACAGCGGCGCCCAGGCCGAACAGCTCTAGGAGGGCGACATGGAAAGGCGTTCCTTCCTTGCAGGAGCAGGCGGAACCTTGGCTGCGCTTCCCTTCGCAACCGGTGCTGCGGCAGCGGCACGCGGCGAGGCCGGCGGGGTCGGGTTGCTGCGTTCCTATGTCGCCAATCGAGACCAGTTCCCTCACGCCAAAGCGCCCGAGGCGAACGAGGTGCTGCATCTCGAAAGGCGGCCCGAGCGAGCATTTGATCCCTCCAGCGTCGCGGTACGGCGTCGAGACGGCAGCCAGTTGGGCTACCTGCCCTCGACCTCGACCGGCATTTTGGCGGCATTGCTGGACCAGGGTTTCGACGCCTATGCGATTGCCTTGCCCGGCACGACTGGCTCCGAGATCCCAGTCCAGGTCTACCTCAACAAGGACCTGAGCCGGGTTCACTGGACCGCTTCCGCCTGAAGCGACCATGCCTGACGCGAGAAGGCACGGGATTCGTCCCGTGCCTTCTCGCGTGACCGCGATTGTCCACAGGGACGCTTCCAAATAAAGGCTCTGGAAACGGCTCAACGTGCCAGACCAGAACACCTCTGGAGACTTTCCGCTGCCGGCGCGGCTGCTGCTTTACCGGTCCTTTACCAAAGGGACCGCGTAACCAACTGTCTGTGAACCTAATCCCCTCTCCTGCTTTAAACAGAAGCAGTCGATCGATTCGGCGCAGGCGACATGACGTCCCGGCGGGCGGCCGGGCATGATGCCCAGCCGCAACCACCGTCTCGCGGCGGCGCGGCAAACTCTGGCGCGCCCTGTTCAATGATTGGACAGAGCGCCGGAGCCCGTTGGAGGTAAGCCCGTCTATTCCGGCAGGGTCAGGATGATCGGCCCGTTCTTGGTCGCGACGATGGTGTGCTCGTACTGCACCGTCAGGGCCCTCGGCTCGCTATAGAGCGTCCACGGGTCGCCGTTACCGCCGTCCTCGGCCCAGTCGGCGCCGAGCGACAGGAAGGGCTCGACCGTGAACACCAGCCCCTCCTCGATGACCCGCGTCTCCGTCGGGTCCGGCCAGGTCGGCACTTCTTTCGGCTCGTCGTGCAGCGTCAGCCCGATGCCGTGGCTCGAAAGGTTCTGGATCAGCGTGTAGCGGTTCTTCTTGGCGAACGCGCCGATGGCATTGCCGATCTCCGCTAGAGGCCGCCCCGTCTTCACCTGCTGCAGCCCGGTCCACAGTGCCCGGCGGCCGTCGCGGCAGAGCTTTTCCACCTGCCGCGTCACTGGCGGCACCGCGTAGGACGCGCCGGCATCTCCGAAGAAGCCGTCCTTCACCGCCGACACGTCGATATTGACCAGATCGCCCGCCTGGATCACCCGCGCACCGGGAATGCCATGGGCGACTTCCTCGTTGACGCTGATGCAGGTGGCGCCGGGAAACCTGTAGCAGAACTCTGGTGCCGACTGCGCGCCATTGTCCTCCAGCACCTTGCGCCCGATCGCATCGAGTTCCGCCGTAGTGATACCCGGCTCCAGCGCCTTCGCCATCGTCTCGATGGAGATGGCGCAGAGGCGCCCGACATCCTTGAGCTTCTGCAGTTCGTCTTCCGTTCTAACGATCATTCCATTATCCGGTTTTGGCGGCGGGTTTGCCGCCATCCGCCGAGCCGGTCAATGCCTTTCTGACCAGCGGCGCGACTTTCGTGCCGTAGAGTTCGATGCCACGCATGATCTGGTCGTGCGGCATCAGCCCGATGGCCATCTGGATCAGGAAGCGGTCGTTACCGAACACCTTGTGGGCCGCCACGATCTTCTCCGCCACCAGTTCCGGATCGCCGACGAAGAGATTGCCGGTCGGTCCGCGCGCGGCGTCGTAATGCGCCCGGTTGGTTGGGCCCCAGCCGCGCTCGCGGCCGATCCTGTCCATCACCGCCGCCTGCGGTCCGTAGAATTGGTCCGCTGCAAGCTCCGTTGTATCGGCGATGAAGCCGTGCACGTTGATGCTGGTCTTCAGCGTCGCAGGGTCGTTGCCCGCCCGCCGCGCCGCCTCGCGATAGAGGTGGAAGAGCGGCGCAAAGCGCGGATACTCGCCGCCGATGATGGCGAGCGCCACCGGCAGGCCGAGCGCGCCCGCCCGCGCCACCGATTGCGGCGTACCGCCAACGGCGATCCACAACGGCAGCTTCTCCTGCAGCGGACGCGGGTAGACGCCGCGTCCATTGATCGGCGGCCGCAGCTGGCCTTCCGACCATGTCACCACTTCCTCGTCGCGGATCGCCATCAGCAGGTCGAGCTTCTCCGCGAACAATTGCTCGTAATCGCCGAGGTCGTAGCCGAACAGAGGGAAGGACTCGATGAAGGAGCCGCGCCCCGCCATGATCTCCGCGCGGCCGTTCGACAGCAGGTCGAGCGTTGAAAACTGCTGAAATACCCGAACCGGCTCGTCCGACGACAGAACTGAAACCGCGCTCGTCAGCCGGATGTTCTTCGTCTTCACCGCCGCAGCCGCCAGCACCGTCGCCGGCGAAGAAACGAGATAGTCCGGCCGGTGATGTTCTCCCAGCCCGAAGACATCGAGGCCGACCTGATCGGCCAGCTCAATCTCCTCCAGCAGGTTCTTCATCCGCTGGACGCCCTCTGCGCCCTTGTCGCGCGCATGCGGGTCGACATCAGCAAAGGTATAAAGGCCAAGTTCCATCGGTGTCTCTCCGGTTTCCCTGGAGATAGACAACCTGACCGGAGACGGCAAACCCCATTATCTCGAACGGTTCGTTCGATCGGTGGGATGTCCAATGCGAAGCGGCTGAACGCAATGAGGCGGCGGGTGCGCCGCCGCCTCATCCTATGGGCACTGTGGCATTACATCCGCGCCAGCAGCGCCGCCAGTTGGTCTGCAGCCTTGCCCCAGCCTTCGTGGAAACCCATCTCCTCGTGGGTCTTCTTGTCCTCTTCGGTCCAGTGCAGCGCCTTGGCTGTATAGCGGGTGCGCCCGCCCGGCAGTTCCTCCAGCAGCACGGTCGCCACCATGAAGGGCTTGTCCTTTGGCATCCAACCTTCGGTAAAGGCGTCGGTAATCACGATCTTCTCGTTTTCGACAAGCTCCAGGAAGACGCCCTCGTTGGGCACCACTTCGCCATTCGGCCCTTCCATCACCGTGTTGCAACGGCCGCCGACGCGAAGGTCAAGATCGGCCTCGGTCACCTTCCAAGGCTCCGGGCAGAACCACACCTTCATCAGCTCCGGCGTCGTCCACGCCTTGTAGATCTTCTCGCGCGGCGCATCGAATTCGCGCACCAGAACCAGCTCGTGCCCAGGGGTCTTGCTCGTCATATCCATCTCATTTCCCTCCGATAATCTGTGTGATGGCTCAAGGACGCAGCAGACGGGGGCACGCCGACATCGCGGCAGAAATTTATTGGATGGCCGTCGCCTCTTCCCTCAGCTTGTCCAGTTCCAGTCGCACATGGGCGGCCTCCGCCGGCGAGCGGGCAAGGGAGATCGCCCGGCCGAAAGCCTCCCGCGCCTCCCTCGTCTCGCCCGTCTGGGCAAGCAGCCCGCCGCGCACGCCGTGGAAATAGAAGTATCCATCCAGCGCATCCGCCAGGGGTTCCAGCATGGTGAGGGCCTCGAAGGGGCCGCGCAGCTTCGAAAAGGCGACGACCCGGTTCAGCGAGACGACCGGCGACGGGTTGAGCTTTTCCAGGAGCTGGTAGAGGAGTTCGATCTCCTTCCAGTCCGTCTCGGCCGCCGTCATGGCACGCGCATGCAGCGCCGCGATTGCCGCCTGCACCTGATAGGGCCCTGGCTTGCGGTGGCGGATCGCCTTGTCGAGGAGCGCCAGCGCCTCGTCGATCTGCCGGCGGTCCCAGAGTGTGCGGTCCTGGTCCTCGAGCAGGATGACCTGCCCTTCCTCATCATAGCGGGCCTCGCGGCGGGAATGCTGCAGCAGCATCAGTGCGGCAAGCCCCATGATCTCGGGCTCGGCCGGGAATATCCGCTGAAGCAGACGCGCGAGCCGGATCGCCTCCTCGCAAAGCGCCGCGACATCGGGATTGCTCATGCCCGCGGAATAGCCCTCGTTGAAGACGAGGTAGATCATCGCCATGACCGGCGGCAGCCGCTCGGCGCGCTCGGCGGCGCTTGGCGCCTCGAACGGCAGTCCCGCCTTGGCGACGCGTGCCTTGGCCCGGGTGATCCTTTGCTCCATCGCGCTTTCCGACACGATGAAGGCGCGTGCGATCTGGGCGACGCTGATGCCGGACACGATCCGGAGCGCCAGCGCGATCTGCTGCGTCGCCGGCAGATCAGGATGGCAGCAGATAAACATCAGCCGCAGGATGTCGTCGCGGTAATGCGAGCTGTCGAGCCGCTCGGCCATGTCGGCCTCGGCATCGGAGAGGTCGGACAGCACCTTCTCGTCCGGCAGCGCGGTGTTGCGCGCCGACCTGCGGATCTGATCGACGCCGCTGTTGCGGCCGACGAAGATCAGCCACGCCGTCGGATCGCGCGGCGGCCCTTTGTCCGGCCAGGTCCGGATTGCCCTCAGACACGCCTCCTGGAACGCCTCTTCCGCCGTGTCGAGGTGACGAAAATAGCGCAAGAGCGCACCCATGGCCTGCGGCCGGGCCGCCGTCAGCGCAAGATCAATCCAGGCAGGGTCCTTCATCTGGGAGAACTCCCGGGTTGGAAGACGTAGAAGGGCCGGATTTCATAGGACGTGGAGCCGGGATTGACGGCAGAGAGCTCCTTGGAAAAGGCGATCGCCTCGTCGAGGTTTTCGACGTCGACGGTATAGAAGCCGAGCAGCACTTCCTTCGTCTCGGCGAAGGGACCATCGACGACCAGCGGCTCCTCCCTGCCCTTGCGCACCGTGGTGGCCGCCGTCGTCGGCATCAGCCGCCCGGTCGGCCCCATCTTGCCGGCTCTTGCAAGCGGCTCCTGCACGGCCTGGAGGCGCCCCATCACGGCCGCCTCTTCCTCCTTCGACCAGGCAAACACCTTCTCCTCGTCTGCGTAGCAGAGGATCGCGTAAAGCATCGTCAACTCCTTCTCCGTTGGAAGACGAAGGAGTAGCGCCGCGGCCGACCGGCCGCAGCAAAAAAATCTGCGGCCGGCAGCCTGCCTCAGGCGGCCTTAGGCGTACCGGACGTCGGCCGCGGTTCCGCCATCAGTCCCTTGAACAGGCACCAGGTCGCGGCCAGCAGCACGATGGCGAACGGAAACCCGGTGGACACCGCCATCGCCTGCAGGGCGGCAAGCCCTCCCCCCAGCATCAGCGCGATCGCGACGAGCCCTTCGAAGGTCGCCCAGAACACCCGCTGCGGCACGGGCGCGTTCACCTTGCCGCCGGCCGCAATCGTGTCGATCACCAGCGAGCCGGAGTCCGACGAGGTGACGAAGAAGACGATCACCAGCACGATACCGATCAGCGAGGTGAGCTGCGTCAGCGGCAGGTGTGCCAGCATTTCGAAGAGCTGGATCTCGAGCGCTGCATCCTGCACCGAGGTGAGCCCCTGCGTCACCTGCGTGATCGCCGTGCCGCCGAGCGCCGTCATCCAGAGCGTTGAGACCAGCGACGGGATCAGCAGCACCGCGATCAGGAACTCCCGCACGGAGCGGCCGCGGCTGACGCGCGCGATGAACATGCCGACGAACGGCGACCAGCTGATCCACCAGGCCCAATAGAAGGCGGTCCAGCCCTGGCGGAAGTTGTCGTCGTCGCGGCCGAACGGGTTCGACAGCGCGGGCAGGTATTCGACGTAGGCCAGGAGATTGAGGAAGAAGCCGCGCACGATCTGCAGCGTGGGGCCGACGAGGATCACGAACATCAAAAGCAGGAAGGCGAGCGCCATGTTGGCTTCCGACAGGCGCTTGACGCCCTTGTCCATGCCGGCGATCACCGAGGCCGTTGCAATCCCCGTAATGATGATCACGAGGAACACGGTCATGCCCACGCCGGACGGCAGCCCGAACAGGAAGTTTAACCCCGCCCCCGCCTGTTCGGCGCCAATGCCGAGCGAGGTCGAGAGGCCGAAGATGGTCGCGAACACGGCAAGGATGTCCACGACATGGCCGGGCCAGCCCCAGACGCGCTCGCCAAAGATCGGGTAGAATACTGAGCGCAGCGTCAGCGGCAGGCCCTTGTTGTAGGCGAAGAGAGACAGCGACAGCGCGACGACGGCGTAGATCGCCCAGGGGTGCAGCGACCAATGGAAGATGGTGGCGGCCATGGCAAGACGACGGGAAGCCTCCGAATCGCCGGGCGCGCCGCCAAGCGGCGCCCAGTCCGTCCGGACACCGTCCTCGACAGCCGGCCCATCGAAGGCGGCGGTGTAATTGCCCAGCGGCTCCGAGACGCCATAAAACATCAGTCCGATACCCATTCCCGCGGCAAAGAGCATCGAAAACCACGAAAGGCGGCTGTAGTCCGGCGTCGCGTCCGGGCCACCCAGGCGGACCCGACCGAGCGGCAGGAAGATCAGCAAGATGCAGACGAGGACGAAAATGTTGCCAGCGAGGAGGAAGAACCAGGCGAGGTTCGACGTCAGCACGTCGCGCAAGGCCACGAAGACGGGGCCGAGCGTCGTCTGGAAGATCAGCGTCAAGAAGGTGAACGCCACGATGGTCAACGCCGACACGCTGAACACGATGTTGTGGATGTCGATCTCGAAGACGAAGCGGCGTCGGTAGTTGATGTTATCTTGGCCGATCTCGTAATCGGTCTCGATAATCTGCGTGTTTCCCTCCGGGGCGGGAATGGCTTCGTCTGCGCTGGAAGCGCCGAGGTCGGTCATCATCTACTCCATTGTGTTGCGTCCTGTGCCATGACTTTGACCCGTACCGGAGAGGGGCCAAAGGCCAAGCTAGCACGCGCCTAAGGGCTGCAGCCGTGTAAATCTCCAGAGCGGGAGGCTGAGCAGCATCAGAAGGCCGTAGATGGCGCGAACTTGTCCGCGGGCAACCCCTTGCGCCTCATTTCCGCCGCAAAACAGGCAGGCCGGTTACTGGCCTCGGCTCACGCGCGCGCTATAGTCTTCCGCGACAGCGAACTTTCGAGGCAATCCATGGCCGATCTCTCCGCATTTCCCATCACCAGCCGCTGGCCGGCCAAAAACCCCGACATCCTGCAGCTCTACTCGGCACCGACGCCGAACGGGGTGAAGGTATCAATCATGCTCGAGGAGATCGACCTGCCCTACGAGCCGCATCTCATTAATATCGGCGCGGATGAGACCTGGGGCGACGAGTACCTCTCGCTCAACCCCAACGGCAAGATCCCGGCGATCCTCGATCCGAACGGGCCGGACGGCAAGCCGCTGGCGCTCTTCGAAAGCGGAGCGATTCTCCTTTATCTGGCCGAGAAGACCGGAAAGCTGCTGCCTGCCAATCCTGCCGGCCGCTACGAGACGATCCAGTGGGTCATGTGGCAGATGGGTGGGCTAGGGCCGATGTTCGGCCAGCTCGGCTTCTTCCACAAGTTCGCCGGCAAGGACTACGAAGACAAGCGCCCGCGCGATCGCTACGCCAAGGAAAGCGCAAGGCTCATCCGCGTGCTGGAGACCCGGCTCGGCGGCCGCGACTGGATCATGGGCGACGAATACACGATCGCCGACATCGCCATGCTGGGATGGGTTCGCAATCTGATCGGCTTCTATGGCGCCGGCGAACTCGTCCAGTACAACGAGTTGAAGCACGTGCCCCGATGGCTGGAGCGCGGTCTCGCGAGACCCGCGGTGGACCGTGGGCTGACCATTCCGGCAAGATCGTAAGGAGGAGACCTCATGCCCATGCCAGTCCTGCCGATGGAGGGTTCCTGCCGCTGCGGTCAGGTCCGCATCCGCATCAGCGCGCCGCCGCTTCTAACGATGGCCTGCCACTGCCGCGGCTGCCAGAAGATGAGCGCCAGCGCCTTTTCCTGCAGCGCCGCCATCCCGTCTGAGGGTTTTGAGGTGCTCGAGGGCGAACCGGTGATCGGCGGCGTCCATGGCGACGATCTGCATCACCACCACTGCCCGCACTGCAAGAGCTGGATGTTCACGAAGGCATTCTTCATCGATGCCTTCGTCAACATCCGCCCTACGATGCTGAGCGACACCTCATGGTTCTCGCCCTTCGTGGAAACCTATACCAGCGTCAAGCTTCCCTGGGCCACGACCGGCGCCACCCATAGCTTCCCGGAGTTCCCGCCCATGGAGGCCTATGAAGGGCTCAGCAAAGCCTTCGCTGAGCAACGGTAAAGGATCTTTCCGCTTGCATTTCTCCATCGGACGTCACGGGTTTTGAGGCCTTTTTCGTCTCGAAATCGGGCAGCCTCACCCGTTTGTGACCGGCGTCACCACCATTCGAACCCATAAGTTAACTTCCCGGTAACCCTATAGGGCTGTATTAGACCCTCATTTGAGACGGCCGCGGAACGCGTTTTCCGGGCCAAAACCCACCGCACAGAAACAGATGGAGGCAAGATGTTCACCCGGACGTGCTGCTTTGCTCTTTCGCTCATCCTTGGTTCGGCCGCGGCGGCCAGCGCGCAACCGACGCGCATTAAGCAATTCGACGCCTGGGGCGTTTATTCCTATACGTCGGGCGGCCAGAAAAACTGCTACGCCCTCTCGGTGCCTGTTTCCGCACAGCCGACCAACGTCAATCACGGCGACAATTTCCTTCTGATCGCGCCTTCCAGCGGCTCCGCCTACGCGCCTCAGGCCATCATGGGATACAACCTGAAGCAGGATGGGGACATCCGGGCTCGCGTCGACGACAAGGCGTTCAGTCTGCGCCCGAAGGAAAACGCTGCCTGGGTCAGCAACCAGGCCGCCGAGCCGGACATGGTCAATGCCATGAAGGCAGGCCGCCAGCTGGTTCTGCAGGCGACCTCCCAGCGCGGCACGGATACGAGCTACACCTTCTCGCTGAGCGGTGTCACGGCGGCACTCAAGGAAGTCGAGAGGTGTAATTGAGGAGCAGGCTGCTATGCGGCTGCACCTTGGCATGCGGGGTCGCATGATCCGACCTCAGCGGATGTTCAAGCAACCCATGCTCGCCGCGGCGGGCACATTGCTTGCGGTAATCCTGGCAGCACTCCCCCATGACGCGGCGGCGCAGGCGGGCGCGGCTAGCGGTTTCACCAAGGGCCGCGAAACAGGCTTTGCCGTTCCGCGCTATGTTTCGCTGAAGGCAAGCCGCGCGCGCATGCGCATCGGCCCGTCCACGGACTATGCGACGAAGTGGATCTACACTCATCGCGGCATGCCGCTGGAGATCACCGAGGAATACGGCAACTGGCGGCGTGTGCGCGATTACGACGGCGTCAGCGGCTGGATGTACGGCTCGCTGTTGTCCGGCGATCGTGCCGCCCTCGTCGGCCCTTGGCTGGACACGCCGGTAACGCTCCACAGCGAACCCTCCTCGAGGAGCCGCGTCGTTGCGAAGCTTTCGCCGAAGGTGATGATGGGCGTCACCACCTGCGACGGCACCTGGTGCAAGGTGAGCCTGCCGCGAAACGGCGTCCAAGGCTATGTCGAGCAGGCGTCGCTCTGGGGCGTCTACCCCGGCGAGCACATCGAATAGCGCATCGAATGAGCCGGGCGGCGGCTAGAAGCCGCCCAGCGTCCGCCGCACGGCATTGCGCCAGCCCTCGATCTTTGCCGCCCGCACGACCTCCTCCATCTGCGGCTCGAAGCGCCGCTGCCGCTCCCAGTTGCGCGCGAACTCCGTCCGGTCAGGCCATACCCCAGCTTTCGAGCCGGCAAGCCAGGCCGCGCCCAGTGCGGTGGTCTCCAGGATGGTTGGCCGATCCACCGGCGCGTCGAGAAGGTCGGAGAGCCGCTGCATCGTCCAGTCGGACGCGACCATGCCACCGTCGACGCGCAGTACCGTATCGCTTTTTCCGTTCTGCCAATCCTTGTGCATGGCTTCCAGCAGGTCGCGCGTCTGATAGCACACCGCCTCCAGCGCAGCACGCGATAGCTCGGCCGGCCCGGTGTTGCGGGTAAGCCCGAAGATCGCCCCGCGCGCCTCCGCATCCCAATGCGGTGCGCCAAGGCCCGTGAAGGCCGGCACGAGATAGACGTTCTGTTCCGGGTCGGCGCTGTCGGCAAGCGTACCGGTCTGCTCCGCCTTGCGTATGATGCCGAGCCCGTCGCGCAGCCACTGGACGGCGGCACCCGCGATAAAGATCGAGCCTTCCAGCGCATAGGTGGTCCGGCCGTTCAGCCGGTAGGCGATCGTCGTCAGCAGCCGGTTTTTGGAGGGGACGATTTCGCTGCCGGTGTTCAGGACGGCAAAGCAACCGGTGCCATAGGTCGACTTGATCATCCCCGGCTCAAAACACGCCTGCCCGATGGTTGCCGCCTGCTGATCGCCGGCGACGCCGAAGACGGGAATGGCAGCACCGAACAACCGCTCGTCCGTCACGCCGAAATCGTCGGCGCAGTCCTTCACCTCCGGCAGCATCGCCGCCGGGACGTCGAGCACCTTCAAGAGGTCCTCGTCCCACCGGTTGTCGGCGATGTTGTAGAGCAATGTCCGGCTAGCATTGGTGGCATCGGTGACGAAGCTCTTGCCGCCCGTCAGCCGCCAGATCAGATAGGTATCGATTGTCCCGAAGCAGAGGTCGCCGTGCTCCGCCCGCCGGCGGGCACCGTCAACGTTCTTCAACAGCCATGAGAGTTTGGTGCCGGAGAAATAGGGATCGAGCAGCAGGCCGGTCTTTTCGGTGAAGAGCGGCTCCAGCCCCTCTCCCTTCATCCGCTCGCAGTCGCCGGCCGTGCGCCGGTCCTGCCAGACGATGGCGTTGTGGACGGCCTGTCCCGTCTCGCGCTCCCACACCACCACCGTCTCGCGCTGGTTGGTGATGCCGATCGCGGCGATATCGGCGGCGCGGATGCCGGCCTTGCGGATCGCCTGGCGAATGGTCAGCACGACGGAACCCCAGATCTCCTCCGGATCATGCTCCACCCAGCCGGATTTCGGGAAGATCTGCGTGAACTCCTTCTGGCCGGCGCCGGCGATCTTCATGTTCTCGTCGAAAACGATCGCACGGCTGGAGGTCGTCCCCTGGTCGATCGCCAACACATAACCTGCCATTTCCAACGCTCCTCCCGCTGCCATGTCCTCGGTCAGCGGTTTGAGCAGATGGAAGGAAGTCGTGTCAACGGATGTCGCGGCACGTGCAGGACAAGAGGAACAACAACCCGGGAACAAAATCGCACCTTCATCCGTAAATGGAGTGACCGACGCTCTCCAGACACCGAGGCTGCCATGACAACAACCTACGCCACGACGACGACCGGGAGGGCGGGTTTTCCCCTTCGCTCCCTCTTCGTCCCCTTCCCCTTCGTCTGCTTCACGCTGGCACTTGTGACCGACATCACCTACTGGCAGACGTCCTATCTGATGTGGCAGAACTTCTCCGCCTGGCTGCTTTTTGCGGGCCTCGTCATGGGCGGGATCGGCGTTGTTGCCGGCGCCATCGACATGGCGCGCCGCTCGACCCGGATCGTCGGACCCGGCTGGGCCGCTGCAATCGCATACCTCGTTGTCCTGGCCCTCGGCCTTCTGAACTCCTTCATCCATGCCGGCGATGGGTGGACGGCGGTGGTACCGAACGGGTTGATCGTCTCTGCTGTTACGGTTGCCATGATCCTGGTGACGATCCTCCTTGCCGCCCGCAGACGGTCCCGCATCATCTGGAGTGTTGAACGATGAACCGCTTTTTCCGCACCTCCGCCCTCGCCTCTACCGCGGTGATCATCCTGGCGCTTGCCGGCTGCAGCGATGAGGGTGACAATTTTGACGTTTCAACGCAAATCGGACCTGATCCGGTTTTGCCGGAACCGCAAAACCAGCTTCTGCCGGACCTCAAGGTGGCTGAGGTCGTCGGCTGGCAGGAGGGCGAGACGCCGACCGTGCCGGAAGGTTTCAGCGTCAGCGCCTATGCCGCCGAGTTGGCCAATCCCCGCACTGTTCACACCCTGCCGAACGGTGACGTGCTGGTGGTTCAGGGGAAGGCACCCGCCGGAAAACCACTGGAGAGACCGAAAGACTATATCCGCGGCTGGATCATGTCGCTTTCCAAAGGCGGAGACGACGGTCCACAGAAGGAAAGCAACCTGATCACTCTGCTGCGCGACAGCGACCGGGACGGTACCGTCGACGAGCGCCACGACCTGCTGACCGGCCTGAACTCGCCCTTCGGCGTCGCCTTCGCCGACAATACGCTCTATGTCGCGGCCGCCGATGCTATTCTGGCCTATCCCTATGAGCTCGGGCAGAATGAGATCTCGGAAGATCCTCGGGTCCTGACACCACTGCCTGGCGGCCCGATCAATCACCACTGGACGAAGGATCTGGCGCTCAGCCCAGACGGACGGTTCCTCTACGCTTCCGTCGGCTCCAATTCCAACGCTGCCGAGCGCGGCATGGAGGCGGAGAAGGGACGCGCGGCGATCTGGCAGGTCGACCGGGAGACCGGCGCCGCCCGCATCTTCGCATCAGGTCTGCGCAACCCCAACGGCCTGACCTTCCACCCGGAAACGGGCGTCTTGTGGACGGTCGTCAACGAGCGCGACGAGCTCGGGCCGAATCTGGTGCCGGACTACATGACGTCGGTACAGGACGGCGCCTTCTATGGTTGGCCGTGGAGTTATTTCGGCGATCATGTCGACGAGCGCGTCCACCCGCCACGGCCCGACATGGTGGAGCAGTCCATCGCGCCCGACTATTCCCTGTCGAGCCACGTCGCCGCCCTCGGCATGACGTTCTCCATGGGATCCGCCATGCCGGAGCCGTTCGCCAACGGCGCTTTCGTCGGCGAGCACGGCAGCTGGAACCGCACCAACTTCAACGGCTACAAGGTGATCTACATCCCCTTCGAGAACGGCCGCCCGGCGGGTATGCCGGTCGACATGGTGACCGGTTTCCTCGACGGGGACAGCGCTCGCGGCCGGCCCGTTGGCGTCGGTATTGACGGCACCGGAGCCCTCCTCGTGGCCGATGATGCCGGCAACACCGTTTGGCGCGTTGCACCTGCTGACGGCACCACCATTCCGCAACCAATTGCAACGGACCAGTCGCCTTCCAATGCTGCAGGAACGACGTCAGAGGATCTTCCGCCCGGTGTCGTTGCGCCCGCACCAGAGGCTGGCAGCGGGCCGGATGCAGGCGCAGCCCCCGCTCCCTCGGGCGCGGCCGGAACCACAGGCCGCCTGCCGGCGGATGCCAATCCGCCGGGCGTCATTCCGGCTGAACCCGCTCCGGCCAACGGTCAAACGCCGCCCGCCTCGACTTCCGAGACGCCAAACGGCGCGGCTACCGGTGGCGAAGCCACCGATGGTGAAACGGTGACGCAACCGGCCCAGCAGCAGATTGCGCCGGCCGTCCAGCCGGAAGCGGCCGTGGAGGACAACCAATCGGGTGAGCAGAATTAGCCTGCTCCTCAGCAGCCGGCATCACGCCGGCTGCTGGACCTGACAAGAGCCGCGTGACATCGTTCCCTCCGTAGGAAAGCAAGACCATAGAGGGCCCCATGCAAGTCACCGTCTTCAGCACGAAGCCGTATGATCGGCTGTTTCTGGACCGGAGCGCCAGCCAGGGCCTTGATCCCCAATATTGCGAGTCACGTCTCTCCCTGGAAACCGTCACCCTTGCCGAAGGCTCGGGGGCGATTTGCGCTTTCGTCAACGACAACCTTTCCGAGCCGGTGCTGGAACGCCTCGCAGGTTATGGTGTGCGGCTGGTTGCACTGCGCAGCGCAGGCTTCAATCATGTCGATCTGGTTGCGGCCGACCGCCTGGGATTGAGAATCGCCCGTGTCCCGGCTTATTCCCCACATGCGGTCGCCGAACACACGATCGCGATCATCCTGGCGCTCAACCGCAAGATCCACCGGGCCTACAACCGCGTCCGCGAGGGCAATTTCGCTCTCGACGGCCTGCTCGGCTTCGACCTTAACGGCAAGACTATGGGGATCATCGGCACCGGCAAGATCGGGACCGTACTGGCGCGCATCGCCGCTGGCTTCGGCTGCCGCCTCCTCGGCCACGATCTCAAGCCCAACCCGGACTGCGAGGCGCTTGGCATGACCTATGTCGATCGCGAGGAAATCTTCCGGCGGTCGGACATCCTCAGCCTCAACTGCCCTCGGACCCCGGATACGCACCACCTGATCCGCAAGGACACCCTGCCGCTTCTGAAGCCCGGCGTCATGCTGATCAACACCAGCCGCGGCGCCGTGATTGACGCCCATGCGGCGATCGCCGGCTTGAAGGACGGCACGATCGGCAGCCTCGGCCTCGACGTCTACGAAGAGGAAGCGGATCTCTTCTTCGAGGACCTGTCGAACACGGTGCTGCGCGACGACGTCTTTGCCCGGCTGCTGACCTTCCCCAACGTGCTGATCACTGGCCACCAGGCCTTCTTCACCCGCGAGGCCCTGGAGGCCATCGCAGAAACCACCATCGCCAACATTGACGCCTTCCGCAGCACCGGGGTGCCCCTGCACGCGGTCACGATGGACTTCCTGGCGGGCAGGAGCTGACGGGATCGCCCCGCCGGCCTTGCTGACCGTCTGAAGATCACAGGCCTCCCGCGCGTCAAACCTTTGCCTTACGCGCGCCCGCTCAGGGAAGGCAGTGCCCGACCACGTCTTTCGCCGCATAAGCCGCGGCACGCGTCCATGCCTCGTCCGTATCGCCCCGGTAGCTGAGAAAGCGGTCACAGGTCGGCCTGTTGGTATCAAGGTCGATGACCGCGAACTTCACGCCGCCGACCAGGGTGCTCATCTTGCGCACCTGACCGATGAGCAGATGGCTCGCCCCGGCCTCTACCGCCTGCCTGGAGAGCGCCTCGACGCCGGCGCTTCCGACAGTGCATTTCTCCACGCAACCCAGCGGGACCGTCCTGAGGTTCTTCTCCGCAGCAAGGCTGTCGAGGATGGTCCGGTCGAGGGCCTGGAGGCGACGGTCGTGCTCGGCGGTCTGATCTCGCGTTTCGCCCGAGGTGTCGATGAAGTCGAAGCCTGCCGTGGCAACGGTGACCGGCTCTGCGGCCTCGGCCGAAAAGCCGGTCGGGGCGATCGCCACCAGCGCGGCGACCGTGACCGATCGGCCTATGACGGAAAGGGTGTGGAATCCTGCATTCGATGCCTGTCCCATGTCAGCCATCTCCTTCTCCCGCGCTGACGATAGCATCTGCGAGGATCGGCGCCAACAATCGCAGCAGGCGCCTGCCCTCATTGCCAGCGCCGGGTATTTGCGCATAACCTCGCCAAATCAGTGCAGTGCACAACAGCCACGGATTGGGAGGTCGGGCATGTCCAGAACAGTCGTCGTCACCGGTTCCACCAGCGGGATCGGGCTCGGCATCGCGAAGGCCTTTGCGGCCGAGGGCTGTCACGTCGTCATCAACGGCTTCGGAAACCCCGACGAGATCGAGGCGGCGCGGCGCGAACTGGAGGTACTCGGCGGCGGACGGGTGATCTACCACGGCGCCGACATGACGAAGCCGGAGGAGATCGGCAACCTGATCGGTACGGCGAAGGAGACCTTCGGCTCGGTCGACGTCCTCGTCAACAATGCCGGCATCCAGCATGTCGCCAAGATCGAGGAGTTCCCGCCGGAGAAGTGGGACCAGATCATTGCCATCAACCTGACGAGTTCCTTCCACACCATGCGGGGGGCGATCCCCCTTATGAAGGCCAAGAAGAGCGGCCGCATCATCAACATCGCCTCTGCCCATGCGCTGGTCGCCTCCCCCTTCAAATCCGCCTATGTGGCCGCCAAACACGGTATTTTAGGACTTACGAAGACAGCTGCCTTGGAACTTGCCGAATTCGGGATTACGGTCAACGCGATCTGCCCCGGCTACGTATTGACCCCGCTGGTCGAGAAGCAGATCCCGGACACCGCGCGTGAGCGCGGCATATCGGAAGAGCAGGTGAAGACGGACGTGATGCTGCGGCTACAGGCGACCAAGGAATTCGTCTCTATCGAGGAAGTGGCGGCCACCGCCGTCTTCCTGGCCAGTGACGCGGCGCGGCAGATCACCGGCACCCATATTTCGATCGATGGCGGCTGGACCGCCCAATAAAGAGAACAAACTGAATGACAGCTGCAATGCACTTCATCCTCAACGGCGAAGACGTAACCCTTGGCGGCTTTGGCCCGACGGAAACGCTTCTGGATTACCTGCGGCTGAAGCGCCAGCTGACCGGGACCAAGGAAGGCTGCGCCGAGGGCGACTGCGGCGCCTGCACGGTGCTGGTGGGCAGGCTGATCGACGGGGTCCTGCGCTACGAGACGGTGAACGCCTGCATCCGCTTCCTCGGCTCGCTGCACGGAACCCATGTGGTGACCGTGGAGCACCTGGCCACCAGGGATGGAACGCTGCATCCGGTGCAGCAGGCCATGGTTGACCAGCACGGATCGCAATGCGGCTTCTGCACGCCGGGCTTCGTTATGTCGCTCTATGGCCTTTGGCTCTCTAATGACGCGCCCTCCCGCGCCGAGATCGAAAGCGCGCTGCAGGGGAACCTCTGTCGCTGCACCGGCTACGAGCCGATCGTCAAAGCCGCCGAGCAGGTGGCGGCGGAGCGGCCAAGCTCCCTCTTCGATCCGCTGGAGCGCGACCGCACCGAGATCGCCGCCAAGCTCTGGGACATTCGCGCCCATCCCGAGACCATCGTCGTGGAGAAGGACGGGGCCCGATCCGTCATCCCGGCAAATCTTCAGGCCTTTGCCGATTTCATCGCCGACGAACCGAAGGCGACGATCGTCGCGGGCTCCACCGACGTCGGACTCTGGGTGACGAAGCAGATGCGCCTGCTGGACCCCGTCGTCTTCATCAATCACCTGACGGAACTGCAGTCGATCAGCGCCGATGAGAAGGGCATTACCATCGGCGCCGGTGTCACCTATACGCAGGCCTTCGAGGTGCTGTCGGAAGAGATCCCACAGATCGCGCGGCTGATCGATCGCATCGGCGGCGGCCAGGTGCGCAACATGGGCACGATCGGCGGCAATATCGCCAATGGCTCCCCGATTGGCGACACGCCGCCTCCCCTGATTGCGCTCGGCGCTGAACTGACACTGCGCTCCCACAGCGGCAAACGGACGATGCCGCTGGAGGATTACTTCCTCGCCTACGGTAAGCAGGATCGCATGGCCGGCGAGTTTGTCGAGAAGGTCTTCGTGCCCCGCCCGCGGGAAGACGCGTATTTTGCCGTCTACAAGATCTCCAAGCGCCGCGACGAGGACATTTCTGCGCTGTGCGGCGCCTTCAACATTGAGCTTGACATGGAAGGTCGCGTCGAGCGGGCTCGCATCGCCTTCGGCGGCATGGCGGCGACGCCGAAGCGGGCGCGCCATGTGGAAGAGGCGCTGGCGGGCGCCGACTGGAACTGGGCGACCGTGTCGGCCGTCCGCGACCTGTTCGACCAGGACTACCAACCGCTCACCGACTGGCGGGCGACGGCCCAGTACCGGTCTCTCACCGCAAAAAACCTACTGACCCGCTTTTTCCTGGAAACTGCCGGTGCGCCGACCGAATTGCGCCGCTTTGAACTGGAGGAGGCGTGACATGGACAAGGCGACCTTCGAGCCGAAGAACGTGATCAACGGGCCGATGCACGCGTCGATCCGGCATGACTCTGCGCACAAGCACGTCACCGGAACCGCGGAATATATCGACGATATTCGTGAGCCTGCGGATACGCTGCATGCGGCCCTCGGCATGGCGGACCGGGCCCATGCGGAAATCCTGTCGGTCGACCTCGATGCTGTGAAGGCAGCCCCCGGCGTCGTATGGGTAATGACGGCCGATGACATTCCTGGCTTCAACGACGTCGGCTCCACCGGCCAACACGACGAGCCGCTGCTGGCAACGAACAAGGTCGAGTTCCACGGCCAGCCGATGTTCGCGGTGATCGCTGAGACGCGCGACCAGGCCCGCCGGGCAGCGCGGCTGGCGAAAATCGAATATCGCGACCTGCCGCACTGGACCGATATCGAAGGCGCGGTCGAAAACGGCGCGCCGCTCGTCGTCAAGCCGATGACGCTGGTCCGCGGGCACGCGCAATCCGAGATGGACAAGGCGCCGCGCCGGCTCGAGGGCCGGATGGAGATCGGCGGCCAGGAGCATTTCTACCTGGAAGGCCAGATCGCCATGGCCATGCCCGGCGAAGACGAGGACGTGATCGTCTGGTCCTCCACGCAGCATCCGAGCGAGGTGCAGCACATGGTGGCGCATGTACTTGGCATCGCCAACAATGCCGTGACGGTCAACATTCGCCGCATGGGCGGCGGTTTCGGCGGCAAGGAAACCCAGGGCAACCACTTTGCCTGCCTTGCGGCGGTGGCAGCCAAGAAGCTCGGCCGTGCCGTCAAATTCCGCCCCGACCGTGACGAGGACATGGCTGTCACCGGCAAGCGCCACGATTTCCGCGTCGACTACGGCGTCGCCTTCGACGACGAGGGCCGCATCCATGCGCTCGACGCCACCTACGCCGCCCGCTGCGGCTGGTGCGCCGACCTGTCCGGCCCGGTCACCGATCGTGCTCTTTTCCACGCAGATTCAAGCTATTTCTATCCGCATGTCCACCTGACCTCGAAGCCATTGAAGACACACACTGTCTCCAATACCGCCTTTCGCGGCTTCGGCGGGCCGCAGGGCATGCTCGGCGCCGAACGGGTGATCGAGGAGATCGCTTACGCGCTTGGCAAGGATCCGCTCGAGATCCGCAAGCTGAACTTCTACGGCCAGCCCGGCTCCGGCCGCACCATGACGCCTTACCACCAGGAGGTCGAGGACAATGTCATCGCCCGTGTGGTGGAGGAACTGGAACACTCCTCCGACTACCAGGCGCGACGCAACGCGATCATCGACTTCAACGAGAACAGTCCGGTCATCCGCAGGGGGATTGCGCTGACGCCGGTGAAGTTCGGCATCTCCTTCACCATGACCGCCTACAATCAGGCGGGCGCGCTCATCCACATCTATCAGGACGGCTCGATCCACCTGAACCACGGCGGGACAGAGATGGGCCAGGGCCTCTACGTCAAGGTGGCGCAGGTGGTGGCCAATACCTTCAACGTCGATATCGAGCGGGTGAAGATCACCGCAACGACGACCGCCAAGGTACCAAACACCTCGGCGACCGCCGCCTCCTCCGGGTCCGACTTGAACGGCATGGCGGCCTTCGACGCGGCACGGCAGATCAAGGAGCGGCTGATCGACTTTGCCATGCGCCAGTTCGAGGTGCCCCGCGAGGAGGTCGAGTTCTTAGCCAACCGCGTGCGGGTCGGCACCGAAGTGGTGCCCTTCGACACGCTGGTGCGCGCAGCCTATTACGACCGCGTCCATCTCTCCGCCGCCGGCTTCTACAAGACACCGGACATCCACTGGGACCGCGAGGCGGGCCGAGGCCGTCCCTTCTACTACTACGCCTATGGCGCATCTGTTTCGGAAGTCTCCATCGACACGCTGACCGGTGAATACATGGTGGAGCGCGCCGACATCCTTCACGACGTCGGCAGGTCGCTCAACCCGGCAATCGACATCGGCCAGATCGAGGGCGGCTTCGTGCAGGGCATGGGCTGGCTGACGACCGAGGAACTGTGGTGGGACGACAAGGGGCGGCTCAGGACGCACGCGCCGTCGACCTACAAGATCCCGCTCGCCTCCGACCGGCCGAAGGTCTTCAACGTGAAGCTGGCGGAGTGGTCAAAGAATGCCGAGCCGACCATTGGCCGTTCCAAGGCCGTCGGCGAGCCGCCTTTCATGCTGGCGATTTCGGTGCTGGAGGCGATTTCCATGGCGGTCGCGAGCGTCGCGGATTACCAGGTCTGCCCGCGGCTCGACGCGCCGGCAACGCCGGAACGGGTGCTGATGGCGGTGGAGCGGCTGAAGGCGATGTGACGCTAGCGACGCGCCTTGCGCCACCCGGCGCGGCGCGCCTCCTCTTCCGAGCAGACCCAGCGCTCGCCGTGCTCGTAGCTGATCTTGGTGGGCGCGTAATACTCCTGTCCCGGCACATGGTAGATGCGCTCGCCGGAATTGATGGAGATATTGCCCTTGATTGTGCAGGCCGGGTCATAAACCTGGCGAGGCAGGAGCGTATAGCCGCCCGCGCCGATGAAGGCGGCGGCAGATGCGAGAACAACGATCCCGGTGAGCTGGCTCATCAGCGCAGTCTAGCTGCAGGAGCTTGCCTTTCCGTTGTCGGAGTCCTCAAAATTCAACCGATGGGGAGTTGAGCGAAGGCCCGCTATGGCGCCGAGTCCATCGCCGCAGCGTGAGCGTCCACCGGCATCCTGAAGACGAACCGCGTCTCACTTTCGTCCGATTGAACATCGAGCTTGCCGCCGTGGGCTTCCGCAATTTGCGAGGCGATGTAGAGGCCAAGCCCCAGCCCCTGCAGGCTTGAGCTGCCTTCACCACGCTTGAAAGGCTGGAACAGCTTTGACAACGACTGTTCTGGGATCGGATCGCCCGAGTTAGCTACGGAAAGCTTCAACAGCCCGTCGGAGATGGAGGCATCGACCCGGATCGGCTCTGTTGGCGAGCCATGGGTGACGGCATTGCCGAGGAGATTGGACAGCATCTGCGCGATGCGCTGGTGGTCAACGGGAACAACGTCTGCCAGATCGTATTGGGCCACGATCTTGCGTTCGGGATGGCCCGATTGGATTTCCGACACAACCTGCTCCAGCGTCGGCGCAAGTGGGCTTTCGCCATCGCGGGTCAGCGCAATCCCGCCCCCCAAGCGGCCCCGGGCGAAATCCATGACATTGTCGATCAGCGCCGACATTCTCAGCACGCTGCCGCGCAATATGTTCAGCACACGTTTCGACTTTTCACTTTGCAGTTCGCGCGAAAGGATGTTGATCCCGCCGCCGATCGAGGCGATCGGATTGCGCAGGTCATGGCCGAGAACGGCAATGAACTGCTCGCGCAGTTCGGACGCTGTCTTCTAGTCGATCAGGCTCGCATGCGCCGATTTCAGTTTCTCCGCGGCGTCAAAGTGGAAGCCAATGAGTTCCGCGAAGAGCTTAAACATCGCCAGATTATGGGGCGCACTTAGCTGGGCAGGCTTGGAATCGATTGCACACAACGTTCCGAAGAAGCGTCCATCCGGCAGGATGACCGGCACTGAGATGTAGCTCTGCAGGCCGTAGAGCTGCGGCGTGTGATGATCGCAGTAGATTGGATCTTCGGCGACATTGTCGATCACGATAACATCACGGACCTGGCGAACCTCGTGGCAAAGTGTCGTTTCGACGTCCAACTCGCCCCCGGGTTCCAGACCGAAACCGATGTTGTCGAGTACCTGGCAAGCGACCCAGTGGCTTTCGGTGACGCGTGCAACTGCTGCAAACCCCATGCCCGTGGAACGGCACACGACCTCCAGAATGCTGGAGACCGTGGGAACGCTCCGCATGATTGCAATATCGTTGTCGATGTTCTGTGCCATGTAATGAAGACGAGAATTAATATCAGAGCATCCGGTGCAGGGCGATGCTCCCTTCCCTCAGAGTCTAATGCGCTTTTGAAACGATTCCAAGATGAGACACCTGTTCACCGAATCGCCGAACGCAAGAGATACACGAATGCAGCCAGGATCAGCAGCGGCAGTACGAGGAGTTTGACCAGGTAAGCGACCGCGATGCCGATGGAGGCGGAGAAGAGGTCCCCGGAGATTGCCACGCCCTCGGTGATGATGCGCGCATTCTCCGTGACCCCGCCGGTGACCGACTGTGCCAGGCCCGAGGCAGCACCGAGCGTGCCGGTGAGCGCCGAGCGTGAGGCATCGACGGCTGAACCGAGCCGGTCCAGCAATCCGGGCTCGAGTGTCCGGTCTGCCGGCGGCGCGACAGCCGGCGGCTCATTGCTTCTCAGCGCCTCCACCTGCTGCTCGACCGCCGCTGGATCGTACTGCGCGTCCATCCGGTGAAAGACCTGCGTGGCATTCCCCCATGCCTCATCCGTGATGGCGTTGCCCGCGTAAAAGGCGAGCGAGTAGGAGGCAGGCAGCAGCACCGCACCGAGAATGCCAAGCACTGCGGCGGAACGCGACATCCGCTCCAGGGCAGGCGGAACGGAGCGAGTGATCAACAGCAGGATCGCAATGACGGCTGCACCGAGCGCAAGCACGGCGGAGGCCGCCTTGGCTACCGGTACGAGAACAAGGGAAAGGATGCCGGAGGCAATCGCAAGATAGAAAAGGAGGTCCGCCATCCGGTCGATCGTATTCGTAACGGGCTGCAGCAACTGCCCTGGGCTGGCTGTCACCGAGGCAACACCGACGCCACCTGTCATGTCGGCATCCTTGGCAACGCTCATCAGCGAGTTGACGACGCGGAGCGTGCCATAGAGGGCACCGCTGCCGATGGTCACCTCGCGGCTGAACCGGACGGCGACATCCGCCAGCGGGTTGACGAAGAACATGGCCGCGGCAAAGGCCGCAACCAGCAGCCATAGGATGGAGGACGTTCGTCTGCTCATGGTGCTCCCCGTGGTTCGGCGCAAACTGTAGCATGACAGGCATCCGGCGGAACAAGAAGCTGCGAAGACCCGATGCAGCAGCCGGCTTCACATGCTATGACGAACAAGCCATGCCAAAAGCCTCCCTTTCCGCCTTTCTTTCCAGTCATCAGCATTGCGTCCTGGTGCAGATCACCGAAGCTTGGGGATCGACCCCGCGTGACCAGGGCACGCCCATGCTGGTGGCGACGGATGCGATCTGGGGGACGATCGGCGGCGGTCAGTTAGAGTTCATGGCGATCGACAACGCCCGCGCGGTTCTGTCGGGGGGCGGCAATGCCGTGATGGACATCCCGCTTGGCCCGGAGATCGGCCAGTGCTGCGGGGGCCGCATGCGGCTTTCGTTCGAGCCGGTGACAGAGGCGATCATAGCGCAGCTTGAACAACGGCTGAAGCGGGAGGATCGTGCTCATTCATCCGTTTTCCTGTTCGGCGCCGGCCATGTGGGACTTGCGCTTGCAAGGGCGCTGGTCCCGCTGCCCCTCGCCGTCACCGTGGTGGAGACGAGAGCCGATGCGTTGGATGCGTTACCCCGAGAGGTAACGCGGAAGCACGTGGCCATACCGGAGGCCATGGTCGCCGAGATTTCCGCCGGGGGCGCTGCGGTGATCCTGACGCATGATCATGCGCTCGACTTCCTGATCGCCCGGGAGGCGCTCGCCCGACGCGACCTTGCCTATGTCGGCATGATCGGCTCGCAGACCAAGCGCGCCACCTTCGGCAACTGGATGAAGCGCGAAGGCGCCGGCACCGACCTGATCGACGGGCTAATCCTGCCGATCGGCGGCGACACGGTCAGGGACAAGCGTCCGGAAGTGATCGCCGCAATGGTGGCCGCCGAACTGCTGACAGTTTTATTCTCGCCCACCGCTCACAGGCTGCGCGGCGGGTAGGTCAGGATCGCTTCCTGCCAGGCTGAATTGCAGGCGATGGGTCGGCAGACCGGCCGCCCGTCGCGCAGGCCAATGTCGCGCAGCACATCGTCAGTCAGATCGCCTGCATCAACCCGGCTGATGCTCCGGTGCTGCGGCGCGAGGCGTTTCCATAGGCTCGACAGGGACCATCCACGATCCGGCTTGCAAGGTGCATCGCAGCGAGAGGTCAGGGCAAAGGACATCATAATACCCACTTCCATTCGATTGTCTGGTGGGCGTAGGATGCACGGCAATGCAGGCATGATCCAATTCAACAACCGTCTGTATGGATCAAGAGAACTTATCCATGAAGCTGTCGCGCCAATTCCCGCTCAATGCCCTGCACGTCTTCGAGGCGACTGCGCGCTTGAGGAGTTTTACCAAGGCAGGGCTGGAACTGGGGATGACGCAGACGGCGGTCAGCTACCAGATCAAGCTTCTGGAAGACACGCTGGGCGAACCACTCTTCCTGCGGCGCCCGCGACAGGTGGCGCTGACGGAGGTGGGTGAGCGGCTGGCCCCGAAAGTGGGGGAGGCTTTCGACATGCTGGCGGAAGCGCTGGGTGGTATTCGCGACCAGTCGGAAGCGACACTAACCATCCACACCACGGCAACCTTCGCCTCCCACTGGCTCGCCAATCACCTGGGCACGTTCCAGGTCGAAAACCCGGGGATCGCGGTTCGGCTGGAAACCTCACAATCCGTCATAGACTTTGCGCGCACGGAGGGAGACGTGGCGATCCGCTCCGGCAAGGGCGTCTGGCCGGGGCTGAAGTCACACTTCCTGATGAAAAGTCACTTCACGCCGATGCTGAGCCCGGCGCTGGCTGAAACCATCGGCGGCATCAGGCAACCGGCAGACCTGCTGAAACTTCCGATCATCGACCCGCAGGACGAGTGGTGGCCCCTGTGGTTTTCACGTGCCGGGCTCGCAGAGGTTGATCTCTCGAAGTTTCCCGCAAGCCAATACGGCGCCCAGTATTTCCACGCGGCTGCGGCGATCGCGGGACAGGGTATCGCGATTCTGAGGCCGGAATTCTATGCCGACGACGTCGCCCTCGGAAGGCTGTACCAGCCCTTCGACCTGCTCGCCAGCGATGGCTCGGACTACTGGCTTGTTTACCCGGAGGCGCGCCGCCATTCCCGCAAGATCCGCGTCTTCCGCGACTTCATGCGCAAGAAGATGCCGGATTTCCAGGACTAGTTCGTCTTCTTTCCGGAGGTCCGCCCTTCCCTCTCCCGCTGTTTTTTCGCAATGTGGCGAGTCGGAAGACAGGGGCTCCAGAGGATTGCCGAATGTATGAATATGCCGTGGCCTGGGAATGGCTGTCGTTCGCCGCACGCTGGCTGCACGTGATCACCGCCATCGCCTGGATCGGCTCGTCCTTCTACTTTATCGCGCTCGATCTCGGGCTGGTGAAGCGGCCGCACCTTCCGGTCGGCGCCTATGGCGAGGAGTGGCAGGTGCATGGCGGCGGCTTCTACCATATCCAGAAATACCTGGTGGCGCCGGCGCAGATGCCCGAGCACCTGACCTGGTTCAAGTGGGAAAGCTACATGACCTGGCTTTCCGGCTTCCTGATGCTGGCGATCGTCTACTATGCCGGCGCCGACCTCTTCCTGATCGACAGCCATGTGATGGAGCTATCCCAGTGGCAGGCGATCGGCATTTCCATCGCTTCGCTCGGCGTCGGCTGGATCATCTACGACCAGCTCTGCAAGTCGCCGATCGGCAAGAACACATGGGGCCTGATGGCGATCCTCTACGCGGTGCTGGTGGCCATGGCCTGGGGCTATACCCAGGTCTTCACAGGGAGGGCGGCCTTCCTGCATCTCGGTGCCTTCACCGCCACCATCATGTCGGCGAACGTTTTCTTCATCATCATCCCCAACCAGAAAATCGTTGTGGCCGACCTGATCGCCGGACGAACCCCCGATCCGAAATATGGGGTGATCGCCAAGCAGCGCTCGCTGCACAACAACTACCTGACGCTGCCCGTCATCTTCTTCATGCTGTCGAACCATTACCCGCTGGCGTTCGCGACGGAGTTCAACTGGATCATCGCGGCACTGGTCTTCCTGATGGGAGTGACCATCCGCCACTGGTTCAACACCACCCATGCGCGGAAGGGCAAGCCAACCTGGACCTGGCTGGTGACGCTGCTCATCTTCATCGCCATCATGTGGCTCTCGACCGTGCCCAAGGTGCTGACCGGCGAGACCGAGAATGCAGCCCTTTCCCCGGTGCAACAGAAGTTCGCCTCGAACGCCCATTTCGACGCCGCTCGCGACGTGGTGCTGTCGCGCTGTTCCATGTGCCACGCGGCTGAACCGGTCTGGGAGGGCGTGAACTTCCCGCCGAAAGCCGTGAAGCTGGAGACCGACCGGGAGATTGCTGCACACGCCCGCGAGATATACATCCAGGCCGGCCGGAGCCACGCCATGCCGCCCGGCAACATCACCGAGATCTCGGCCGACGAGCGTCAGTTGCTCGCCGCCTGGTACGAAAGCACAGTTTCGCAATGACGAAGACCCTGATCCGCGGCCGACTGCTGACCTTCAAGCGGGCGCCGATGAGCCTGACCGATACCGAGAGCTACACCTACGAGCATGACGGCGGCCTGCTCGTCGATGAAGGCAAGATTGCCGCGATCGGGAACTATACACAGGTGAAGGCAACGGCGCCGGCGGATGTCGAGGAGATCGACCACCGGCCGCATCTCGTCCTGCCGGGACTGATCGACACGCACCTGCATTTCCCGCAGATGCAGGTGATCGCCTCCTATGCCGGCAGCCTGCTGGAGTGGCTGAACACCTACACGTTTCACGAGGAGTGCCGCTTCGTCGAATCAGATCATGCGGCGCGCATTGCGACGCGCTTCTATGACGAGATGATCCGCCACGGCACGACGACGGCTGCGGCCTATTGCTCGGTCCACAAGACCTCCGCGGATGCCTATTTCGCTGAAGCCGTGAAGCGCGGCATGTGCATGGTCGGCGGCAAGGTGATGATGGACCGCAACGCCCCGCAGGGCCTGCTCGACACGCCACAAACGAGCTATGACGAGACGCGTGCGGTGATCGGTGAATGGCATGGCAAGGGGCGCAACTACGTCGCGATCACGCCGCGCTTCGCCATTACCTCCACACCGGAGCAGATGCAGGCCGCCCAGGCGCTGGCACAGGAATTTCCGGACCTCCACATCCAGACGCATCTCTCCGAGAACCTCGACGAGATCCGTTACACCTGCGAACTCTATCCGCAGGCGAAGGACTACACCGACATCTACGCCCGCTACGGGCTGCTTGGCGCAAAGACCCTGCTCGGCCACGCAATCCACCTCTCCGACCGCGAGGCCGACGTCTTGAGCGAAACGGGTTCGGTGGCGGTGCATTGCCCGACATCCAACCTCTTCATCGGCTCCGGCCTGTTTCCGCTGAACGCCATCCGCCGGCGGAACAAGCCGGTGCGGGTGGCGGTGGCGACCGATATCGGCGGCGGATCGAGCTATTCCATGCTGCGCACGCTGGATGAGGCCTACAAGATCCAACAGATCTTGGGTGAGCGGCTAAACCCGCTGGACAGCTTCCACCTGATGACCCGCGGCAACGCCGAGGCGCTATCGCTCATCGACCGGATCGGAACGCTGGAGGTCGGCACGGACGCCGACCTCGTGGTGCTGGACGCGGGCGCGACGCCGGCCATGGCGCTCAGAATGGAAGCCGTGACAACCCTGCCGGAAGAGCTCTTCCTTCTGCAGACCATGGGCGATGACCGGGCGGTGGCGGAGACTTATGTAGCGGGCAAGGCGATGAAGCGGGGCGTTGGTTCATAACGCTTCGGCTTCTGCATACTTTGAACGTCATGGTGCGTCTTTTTTGCTGACGTCTCCAAATGACTCATGCTAGCTGACGATGAGACTGCGCCGGGGGAGGAAGTTCCGATCATGTCCAAGCCGCTGACTATTGCCGACCTGAAGACGCGCGCGCGGCGCCGGGTGCCGAAGATGTTCTTCGACTACGCAGACAGCGGCTCCTGGACCGAAGAAACTTACCGTGCCAACGAGGAAGACTTCGCCAAGGTGAAGCTTCGCCAGCGCGTGCTGGTGGACATGACGAACCGGTCGCTTGCCACCACCATGGTCGGTCAGGAGACATCCATGCCTGTGGCGCTGGCGCCGACCGGGCTTTGCGGCATGCAGCACGCCGACGGTGAGATGCTGGCGGCCAAGGCGGCAGAGGAGTTCGGCGTTCCCTTCACCCTCTCCACCATGTCGATCTGCTCGATCGAGGACGTAGCATCAGTGACCTCAAAGCCCTTCTGGTTCCAGCTCTACGTGATGAAGGACCGCGACTTCATCAACAACCTGATCGATCGCGCAAAGGCCGCGAACTGCTCGGCGCTGATGCTGACGCTCGACCTGCAGATCCTCGGCCAGCGCCACAAGGACCTGCGCAATGGTCTATCCGCGCCGCCGAAGTGGACGGTCCATCATGGCATACAGCTGGCCACCAAGCCCTTCTGGTGCATGGACATGCTGCGCACCAAGCGCCGCGGCTTCGGTAACATCGTCGGCCACGCCAAGAACGTCTCCGACCTCTCCTCGCTCTCGTCCTGGACGGCGGAACAGTTCGATCCGCAGCTGTCCTGGAAGGATGTGGCCTGGATCAAGGAGCGCTGGGGCGGCAAGCTGATCCTCAAGGGCATCCTGGACGAGGAAGATGCGCGCGCTGCAGCCGAGAGCGGTGCCGATGCGATCGTCGTGTCCAACCACGGCGGACGCCAACTGGATGGCGCGCTGTCATCGATCAGCATGCTACCGCGCATCGTCGACGCCGTCGGCGACAAGATCGAGGTCCATTTCGACGGCGGCATCCGCTCCGGCCAGGACGTGCTGAAGGCCGTGGCGCTCGGCGCCCGCGGCACCTATATCGGCCGCCCCTATCTTTACGGGCTGGGCGCCATGGGCAAGGCAGGCGTGACAACGGCGCTGGAGATCATCCGCAAGGAAATGGACGTCACCATGGCCCTCTGCGGCAAGCGCGACATCCACACCGTGGACCGCAGCGTGATCGCGGAGACGCGGTTCTAACCAGCCGCACACTTGAGCATGTGTAGTTGTGTGTATATATTTCGCGGCTAAAGAGTGCTGACATTATGCCGCGCTTGAGAAAGACGGTTGGCGTGAAGTTGCCCGAAAGGGAAGCCACGTGCAGATGAAGCACTCGTTCAAGCCGGGCCGTGTCACCATCCCTCACCCGAAACGCGACATCCCGGTCGGCACCTTGCGAAGTATCGAGAAACAGTCGGGTCTGAAACTGAGGCGAGCATGACCAGCTACATCGGCCTCATTCACAAGGAAGAAGGCAGCGATTACGGTGTATCGTTTCCTGATTTCCCGGGCGTCGTCACAGCTGGCGTGACGCTGGATGAGGCAAGACATCTTGCCGAAGAGGCACTGTCTTTTCACGTCGAAGGCATGCTTGAGGATGGCGATGCACTACCGGAGCCTGCACCCCTTGAACTCGTGATGCGCGACCCCGCCAACAGAGACGGTGTCGCGACCCTTGTCTCGGTGAAGACGCCGGAGGCGCGGGCAGTGCGCATCAACGTTACGTTGCCCGAGGACGTTCTGAAGAGGGTCGATGCGTTCGCTTCTCGTCAAGGCATGACGCGGTCGGGGTTCCTCGCAAGAGCCGCGCGGCATGAAATGGAGAGAGAAGGCGGGCCTTTGTAAGGGAACCGACGCGTCTCCGTAGGCTTCAGGCTATTCGCCCTCTTCCAGCCTCGCCTCCACCTTCCTTCGGCTGTTGCCGACGTCGTGCACGGCGTCCTTGACCTCTGCCTTGGATACGCCTTCCTTGTCGGCTTCGTAGCGGACTTCGTAGTCCTGGCCGGCAGCGACGCGGGCTCGATCCTGGGCGCGTCCGCGGTTGGTGTGGCTCATCGTCAGATCCTCCTGAATGCTGTTACGCAGGCAGAATCTTCGGCGAGTCGAAAGGTTCCAGACAAGCGGCAGGTAGCAAGGCGTGTGCCGGAGCGCGCACGAAGCTGAGGGATGTCTAGCACCAGCCGCCGCTGGAGCCGGGGCGTCTGGCAAGGCCCTCACGGACGAGCACATCCGACAGCGAGACACCGTTGCGCATGATGGCGCGGATCTTGTGGCCACCGCTGTCTTCATCGCCGGCACTGGCAGCGATGATGTCGAAGGGGCCGGAATCAAGAAAGGCCCGCACCCGAAGCTTCGCGTCGCTTGCCTTGATCCGTTCGGCTTCGCATCGCGGCTTCTTGATGTCTGGTACCTCGATCCCGGCGATCCTGATCGTCTCTCCCTTCAGCATGAAACGGTCAGCCGCGATAACACAGTCATCCTGCTTGGCCGTGCCGCACAGGAAGAACTTTGTCTGGTGACGGCCACCGGATATCTGCGGCGCGTCCGGCCGGATGGCCGCAGGGGTCACGGCAGCCGGGCGACCGGCCTCGGGCTTCCCGATCGGCGCCGGCGGAGTGATGGCCGCCGTCTGGATACCGTCATGGCGCTGGTTCGGCGCTAATCTCTTGCTCTCGCGCTCGGCATGCCCGACCGGGCGCTGCGGCACCGGGACATCCCGCGCTGTTGACTGCGAATTGCGCGACCCGCGCTCCGCCGAAGTTTTTGCAACGTCACGGGAGGCGATGACGGGCTGCTTTCCGTCCATGACGGAGGCCGCGAAACGCTGCAGCTCGACGGAGTTGTCATGGGCTGCAATGCCGCCAACCACTGCCAAGAGCGCGAGGCCCCACATCCAGGTGGAACCGCCGCCGCTGCTTGCTGGGCGCTTCTTGCGCCCGCCGCCCTTGCGTGCCGTCTTGCGTTTCGGTCCCGCCATCTCGCCCTCTCATCGACTCGCGGCGGAGTATGGGCGCGCGATGGTTTCCGAAAGGTTTCTGCGAGCCCCATGCCCGCGGCTCAACTGCCCCGGTAAGTGGAATAGCCGAAGGGCGAAAGAAGCAGCGGCACGTGATAATGCGCCGTCGTGTCCGCGATGCCGAAGCGGATGGGAATGACGTCGAGGAAGGGGGGCTCCGGCAGGCTGTGCCCCGTCATGCGCAGGTAATCACCGGCGTGGAAGACAAGCTCGTATTCGCCGGTCTGGAAGGCATCGTTGGCGAGTATCGGGCCGCCATCAACGCGTCCGTCGGCGTTGGTGTCGACGCTCTTCACCTTCTCGCGCTCGCCGCCCGAGAGCCGGTAAAGGTCGATCTTCAGCCCCTGTGCCGGGACGCCGCGTGCAGTATCCAGGACGTGGGTGGTGAGGCCGGTCATAGGCGTGGCTCCTCGATCAGGTAAGGTGTCTCGTAGGCGAATTCTTCAAGGTTCGTTTCCGGCCGGTCGCGGTCGACGACGAGGAAATCGCTGACATCGCCGAGCGCCATCAGCGGATGATGCCAGACGTTGCGGCGATAGTTCACGCCCTGGCGGCCGGTTGCCAGGAAGACCTGCGGCTGGCCGGGCCGTCCATCCTCATCCTCGGCAACGGCGACGAGGAAGGGCCGCCCCGAGAGCGGTGAAAAGCTCTGGCTGCCGAAGGGATGGCGCTCCATCATGGCGATCTCGTAGGGAAAGCGCCTTGGCTGGCCCCGAAAGAGGCTGATGATGACGCCCTCGCCCTCTGCCTCGGCAACCGAGAGCCGATGGAAGCGCTCCGTCGTGCCGCCGTTGATCAGTCGCATCGTTGAGGGATCGGCTTCGATGACGTCGCCGAAGGGCGCGAACGTCGCGGCCGTTAAGGGACGGATAGGGAGTTCGATGGGCAAAGGCATCATTCTCCCTGGATATGCGGGTGACGGAGTTGGTCGATCTGTCGGACAAGCTTCGGCAGGTCGCACTGCACAGTCTCCCATAGGATACGGAAATCCAGCCGGTCATATTGGTGAACCACGAGGTTGCGCATACGCCGGATCTTGCTCCAGGCGATCTCCGGTTGCTCAGACGCGATGTCCGGAAACAACGTCTGGATACGTGCAGCGGCGGTCGCGATTAAAACGAAGGTCATCGCCACCGCACGCTGACGCAAGAGATCCTGCTCGAATGCCTCCAAGCTCACCTCCTCGAGGAAATCGATCGCCTCTCGCGCCGCCTCCTCCATATCGATAAGGTTATCGAGCAGGCGTTCTTCCGGTGTCATATGGTGCGCGCTTCGGCAAGAACCCGGTCGCGCATCCGCGCCTTCAGGCCGCTGGCCGTGACCACGTCGACCCTGCAAGGCAGCAGATCCTCCATCTCGGCTTGAAGCCCCCCGAGATCGAACAAGGTCATGCCGGGCAGAGCATCGATCAGAATGTCGAGATCGCTGTCCGGTCGGCCCTCACCCCGTGCAACAGAACCGAAAACACGCGGATTGGCCGCCTTATGACGGGCCGTTGCAGCGCGGATCGCTTCCCTGTTCTGCTCCAGCACCTCGGAAGGTCTCATGGTCAAGTCACTCCTGATGCCGTGAATATAGGCGATCGCAGACAGGCTGGAAAGAACATGCCGCCTTACCCCTCCGGCAGAAGCGCTGCCAGACGAAGGCTCGCAATGCGCTCCACTTGGGCGGCTGCGGTTTCGAACTCCTGCTCGGGACTATTGTGAATCCGCCTCTCAAAGGCCTCGAGGATCTCGTGCTTGTCGAGACCCTTGACGGCGATGATGAAGGGAAAGCCGAACTTTTCGGTATAGGCGGTGTTGAGCTCGGTGAAGCGGGCGTGCTCCTGCGGGGTCAGTCGGTCGAGGCCGGCGCCCGCCTGCTCGTTGCGGCTGTCCTCCGTCAGCTCGCCGGCGATGGCAAGCTTGCCGGCGAGATCGGGATGAGCCCGCAGCACGCCAAGCCGTTCCTCGCGGCTTGCCTGCCGGAACACGCTCACCATCGCTTCATGGACGCCCTTTGCGGTCAGCGGCACGAAGATCATGCCGCTGTCATAGGCACGCTCGGCAATGAAGGGCGAATGTTCGAAGACGCCGCCGAAGCGGGCGATGAAGTCCTCTCGCGCGGTCATGCGCCCTCTCCCGGCTGATGATGGTCGTGCCAGTGACGAGCGATCTCGATCCGCTGCGGGATCCACACCTTCTCGTGGGACAGGATGTATTCGATGAAGCGGCGAAGCGCGGCGGCGCGGCCGGGGCGCCCGACGAGGCGGCAGTGCAGGCCGACGGACATCATCTTCGGCGCGCCTTCCCTGCCCTCCTGGTAGAGCACGTCGAACGCATCCTTCAGGTACGCGAAGAACTGGTCGCCGGAGTTAAAGCCCTGCGGCGTAGCAAAGCGCATGTCGTTGGTTTCCAGCGTGTAGGGGATGATCAGGAATGGCTTCCCGTCGAGACCCGGCACCCAATAGGGCAGGTCGTCCGCGTAGGAATCGGACGAATAGAGGAAGCCGCCCTCCTCCATGACCAGCCGCAGCGTGTTGACGGACGGCTTGCCCTGGTACATGCCGTACGGACGCTCGCCCGTCAGTTCCGTGTGCAGGCGCACGGCCTCCCGGATGTGCTCGCGCTCCTTCTCGAGCGAAAAATCCTTGTATTCCAGCCAGCGGTAGCCGTGGCTGGCGATTTCCCAGCCTGCCTCTTTCATCGCCGCGACCGCTTCCGGGTTGCGCGCCATGGCAAGTGTCACGCCGTAGACCGTCGTCTGCACCTTGAGCTCGGTAAACATCCGCCACAAGCGCCAGAAGCCGGCACGCGAGCCGTATTCGTAGATCGATTCCATGTTGAGGTTGCGCTGGCCGGGCCAAGGGGCGGCGCCGACAATTTCGGACAGGAGATTTTCCGAGGCCGGATCGCCATCGAGAATACTGCTCTCGCCCCCCTCCTCGTAGTTGATGACGAACTGGACGGCGACATGAGCGCCGCCTGGCCACTTCGGATCGGGCGGGTTGCGGCCGTAGCCGACGAGATTGCGGGGGTAATCGTTCACGGACATCAAATCACCTTGTGAAACATGGTGGTGACGGTAGCCAGCCGGTTCGCCGCTGTCGAGACGGAATTCTCAGCCACCGGCCCGCCTCACGCCGGCTGTTTCGCAAGCGCCAGATGACTGGCAAAGGTGAAAGAGGCCGGGACGTCCATCGGCCGTCCTACCATGGCCGACAGGGCAGCATCGGCGAGCCGGTGAGCGATGCCGAAGCTGACCTTGAAACCGCCGGTCAACGCGATCAGGTCAGGGTGATCGGGATGCGGCCCGACCATGGGTTCGCGGCCGATCGCCTTTGGGCGAAGGCCCGCCCAACGTCCGACGACCTCGGCTTGCCTTAGGGCCGGAACCAGCTGGCGCGCGCGCTCCAGCAGGTCGTCCAGCTTCTCATCTGTCGCAAACGGAGCCTCGAATTCCTCCTCGCTGGTGCTGCCGATCGCCACCATTCCGTCGTCGTGCGGGACGACATAGAGGCCGTTGAGGAAGATGATCGGGTGTGCCGGGTCCATGTTTGCCTTGAGGAGTGCCGCCTGTCCCTTGACCGGGCGGCCGAGCGATCGCGGCAACGGCCCGCCGACCCTATCCAGGAGGGGAAATGACGAAGGTCCTGCCGCGACCACGCAGTGGCCGAAGGAGATCTCGACGCCACCCTTCATCACCACGCGTTTCTGCTCCGGTTCAACGCGAGCGACCGGTGCTCCTTCGGCCACCGTCACATGCCGCGATGCTCGCAGGCGCTCCGCCAGAACCGACATCAGCATGCGAGGAGAGACGCGGCCGGCGAGCGTCTCGTGAACCACGCCCGCTTCGGCAAAGGCGGGATCGAGACCGAAGCTCTCCGATGCATCCAGCACGTTCCATTCGAAGGCGCGACCGTCACCGCCCCAGTTCGCTTTCGCCTCCTCGCTGTGACGCAGCGCGATGTCGCGCAGATGCGGCTTTGGTAACGGGATCAGCCGGCCCGAGCGGCGATAGCCGCAGGATCGATCGGTTTCGGCCTCCAACTGCGCAATCTCCACCTCCAGGGAAATAAGCGCGTCGAACTGGAACTGCTTCTTGTCGTTCCACCTGTCCGGCACATGCGGCATCAGCGCGCCGAGCAGACCTCCGCTTGCACCGCTGGCAATCCGGTCCGCTTCCAGCAGCAACGTCGGGATGCCCAGGCGGTCGGCTTTCAGCGCTGCCCAGAGGCCCATGATGCCGCCGCCGATAATGACGAGGTCCTTCTGCGAGGGAAGCGATTGACCGGCCCGGCCGGCGGGACTATCGGCTGAGGTCATGAGCGACGAGATTTCCGAGAATGGTGGCGAAGGCCTTCAGTGGCATGAGGGCGATATGCCTTTTTCCACCCAATTTGGCGACCACTTTTATTGCCGCAGCGACGGGCGGCTCGAATGCGGCCACGTCTTTCTTGCCGGCAACGGCCTGCCGGACCGGTGGGAAGCGGGCGGCGAATTCCGCATCGGCGAACTCGGCTTCGGCACGGGGTTGAACTTCTGCGAGACCTGGCGGCAATGGAAGCTCAACCGGAAGACCGGCGCCACCCTCCACTTCACGTCCTTCGAGCTTTACCCGATGCGGGCTCAGGAGATCGACCGCGCACTTTCGCACTGGTCGGAGATCGACGATGAGCGACAGGCCTTGGTCGAGGCCTGGCCGGCGGACCCGCAGGGACGGGTGGAGATTGTTGCCGACGAACAGACGCGGCTGACGGTTGTCGTCGGGCCCGCGCTTGAGGGCGTCGTTGGCGAACCAGGCGACTTCGACACATGGTTCCTCGATGGCTTCGCACCGTCTCGCAATCCGGACATGTGGTCGCCGGAACTGATGCGGACGGTCTACGACAAGACGCTCACCGGGGGCAGCTTCGCCACCTATGCCGCCGCCGGCTTCGTGCGGCGAAACCTACAGGCGGCAGGCTTTGAGGTGGAGCGCAGGCCGGGCTTCGCCGGCAAACGCGAGATGCTGTGCGGACAGAAGGGATCTAGAGAGATGATCTAGAGGGAGCGGTCTCCCCCAGCCATGCCTTGATCTTCTGCTCCAGGAGTTCGGGACTGATCGGCTTGGACATATAATCGTCCATGCCGGCAGCAATGCAGAGCTCCTTGTCGCTTTCCAGTGCGTGTGCCGTCACACCGATGATTGGGACATGGCCGCCGGTCTGCTTTTCCAGTTCGCGGATCTTCTGGGTTGCCTGATGACCGTTCATCACCGGCATCGAAACGTCCATCAGGATCAGAGAAGGATCCATCTGCTGCCAAGTATCTACGGCCTTGGCGCCATTCTCGACGATCTCGAAGCGCCAGCCGGTCCCCTGCAGGATCTGCGTGAAAACGATCTGGTTGACCTCATTGTCTTCCGCCACCAGCACGTCAAGGGACGGCAGCGAGCGGACGGCGGGTGTCGAAACGGGCGCGCCAGGCAAGGCCGGTTCAGGGACAACGGCGACGATTGGCTCGACTGTAGGCGCTTTCATCGGGACCGCCGTCTGCCGCTTGATCCGAACCGAGCGCACCACCTCGATCACCGTCGCCCGCAAGAGGTTTGCCCGCGCCGGCTTCATCAGGTGAGCCTGTACATTGAGAGCGGCAAAGGTCGCCTCGTCGCCAGCCATGTCCATCGAGGTGAGGAAGATGATGCCGACCTCGTCCAGGCGCCGGTCGCTGCGGATGTGGCGGGCAACGTCCAGCCCGTTCATCTCCGGCATGTGATAATCGAGCACAACGGCCTCGATCGTGATGCCAAGGCGAAGACACTCCCGCATCACGGCAAGGCCCTCTGCGCCACCGTCGGCGGCGACAGTATCGAAGCCCCACATGGTGAGTTGCTCGGTCAGGATCCGCCGGTTCACGGCATTATCGTCCACGACCAGTACCCGCGCGCCAGCCGTATTGACGGGTAGCGTCGTGTTCGTGGTGCGCTCACTGACGACGTGGAAGGGCAGATGAACGGTGAACACCGAGCCTCTGCCGACCTCGCTTGCCACATCGATGTGCCCTCCGAAGAGATCGACCAGCCCCGCCGTGATGGCAAGGCCGAGGCCCGTGCCCTCGTGACGGCGGGTCGAGGACGCGTCCACCTGGGAGAATTTTTCGAAGACCGAGTTCAGCTTCTCCTCCGGGATGCCGAGGCCGGTGTCTTCGATCCGCACGCTCAGCATCATCTCGCCTTCGGCAACGGCTTCGGAATGCAAGTCGATGAAGACGTGCCCTTTTTCGGTGAACTTGACCGCATTGCCGACGAGGTTGGTGATGATCTGGCGGAAGCGGCCAGCATCTCCCAGCACCGTGTCCTTGACCGAGGCGTCCCCGCGAACAATCAGTTCGATGTCCTTCTCTGCAGCGGAGGAGGAAAGCAGCGTCGCAACGTCCTCGATCGCCTCGACCGGATCGAAGGGCGCCTTGCGCAGCTTCATTTGTCCGGCGTCGATCTTGGAGAAGTCGAGGATGTCGTTGATGATCGTCAAGAGCGCATTGCCGGACTTGACGATGATGTCGATGAAGGTCTTCTGCCGCGTGTCGAGGTTGGACTTCGCCAGCAGTTCCGCCATCCCGAGCACGCCGTTCATCGGTGTGCGGATTTCATGGCTCATATTGGCGAGGAATTCCGACTTTGCCTTATCCGCAGCCTCTGCCCGCTGGACCAGACGTGTCAGTTCCTGTTCGCGCTCCTTGACATCAGTGACATCGGTAAAGACGGCGAGCCAGTGATCGCTGCCGCTGAGGTTGGCTTCGACGTGTATCCACTTGCGACCTTCGATCTTGAAGGTCGCCTCCACGGAGTTACCCTGGCTGACATTTTCTTCCCAGGCGCGCAGGGTCTCCATTGCCTCATCGGATGGACCCAGATCGCCGCGCTTGACGCAGTGCCGGAAGACGTCCCGCCACTGCGCGCCGGGATTGCCGAGTTCTTCCGGTATCTCCAGCATCGTCGGAAGCGCGTTGTTGGAGAACACGATCGTGCCATCGTGCAGGATGAGCAACCCCTGCGACATCGCGCTCGTGGCCTCCCGCATGAGCGCGCCTTGGCGGTCCAGTGCCTGTTGAGCTGCCCGCATCTCCTCATCACGCCTGCGGATCGCCGTGATATCGGTATAGCTGAGCAGCAGCTTGTCGCCGGTCAGCCGGGTGCCTGAGATGAGGATGATGCGCCCCTGGGCGCTGCGAACTTCGATCGGCGGCTGCTCCCCCTCGTGGGTCAGATCCGCAATGCGCTGGGCATAGATCTCGTCGAAGCTCTTGCCGGTATGAGCATAGATCCCGTTGTCGAAATTGGCCTGGAGGAAATCGCGGTACGGCCGGCCGATCAGTTCGAACCGTTCGCCGGCGTCCCAAAAGCCGTAAAAGGCCGGGTTGGTATATTCGAACTTCAGCTCGCCATCGAGAATGGCAATCCCCACGGGAATCCCGCCGAGGATGGTCTGCATATCCTGGCGCAGCTTCTCGGCATGCTCCATCGCCTGCTTGTAAGGCGTGATGTCGGTGATCGATCCGACCAGGTGAGGCTCGCCTTCGGCATCAACCACCCGCATCTGGCGTGTCATCACCGGGATAACGCGACCGTCCGGGAAGCTCTTGTCCTCTGCCTTCTCCACGATCTCGCCTTCGGCGATGATCCGGCTGTTTTCTTCCTTGCTACGCTCGGCTTTCCACGGAAACATCTCTGCATCCGTCTTGCCGAGAATGTTCTCGCGCTTGTCGCCGAACATTTCCTCATAGGCGGAATTGACGAACTGCAGCCGCTGTTGACTATCACGCATGAAGACGGCAACCGGCAGGCCCTCGAGCACGGCGCGCAGGAGCTCGGCATCACCGATGTTCTTGCGCAAAAGATGCTCCTGCTCCTTGAAGTCGGTTACGTCGGAGCGCAAAGCGATGACCAGACCGTTGTCCAATCGCTTGTTGATGCTCTTCAACCAGCGACCGTCAAGCAGTTGCTCGACCGTTTCCGAGTATGGCTGCGCGAAGGTCCTGAGCCGCTCCTGCACCCAGGCCGATTTGTCGGGAAGGGCTCGCCCGGCAGAGCGCGGACTGGCTTTCAGGCCCTTCTCGTAGGTTTCCTCGGCGATCTGTTCGAACTTGAGGCCGTGCCGGAGCGAGACCCCAAAGGTGTCGAAGAATTCCGCAAGCTGCGCATTATGGTAGATCAGCGCGTTGGTCTCATCGTAGATGCCGATGCCCACGTCGAGAAGGTCGAGCGCATCCTCGAGCTGCAGATCCTGCTGCTGGCTGCCTGCGTTTCCTTGCATATTTTTCCCCTCCCCTGGCGGTGCGATCACCTGCGCCAGGTGATCCGTCTCCTCCACCGGCATGAAGCGACCGAAGATGAAGGTCTGGTCATCTTCGGTGACGAAGCGCTCGATCGCGATATCGTATTCGTGCGCCACACCCGCCTCTGCGAAGCGCACCGTTTCTTCCGTCCCGAAGATGAGCGCGCGGCACTCCTTGTCCCGGCGTTCCTGCTCGCACGACAAAGTGTTGCCCGTATGACTTGGCCGCCCGAGCAGGTCATCCGGTTTGACATCAAGCAGAGCTGCGTAGCTGGCATTGACGGCGACGTAGGTGAGCGAGCTGTCCTTGATGAACGCAGGATCGCGCAGATCATCGATCCGCGCGCAGGCCATGCTCAGGAGTTGACCCTGCATCTCCACCGTCTTCCGCTCCAACCGCGTCGGCGGCTGCCGCAGCGACTTTGTTGTGTTCGATTCGCGAATAACACCATAGCGAGCGTTAACAACTCCTTGAGCACGAGGTGTTCTCCCTGTCGGGCAGGGTGACGCGACCGGACGAGATGGCTCGGGGAGCTGCAACAGCTTCGTCCATCTTTCGCCACGCAAGCGCCCGAAACAGGCCGCAGTTCTCGCGAAAGCTGCAGCGCGCTTCAGCTTCTTCAACTGCAGGAGGGCCAATCTGCAGCGCGCCGTTCAGCCTGCATTCATTGGCGTTCCATCAATATGCCTGCATCCAATCGGAAACTCCGGAAGTGCCCTGGAAAGGGAAAGGAACAAGAGGATGGCAATGCTCAAGAAGATAACGACTGCAGGTCTGATTGCCTTGTCGACAGCCGGAGCACTCCCAGCGACGGCACCTGCGGCACAGGCTGGCGGACGCCACCACCACAATGATGACGTCTGGGTGGGTGTCGCAGCCGGTCTTGCCGGCGGCCTCATCGGAGGCGCAATCGCTTCTCAGCCGCGCCCGGTTTATGTCGAGCCGGCCTATGAATATGCGCCGCCGCCGCCGCCGGTATACCGCCGCACCTATTACCGTACCGCCCCGCGCTGCCACTTCGAGTGGGTGGAGAATGAATGGGGCGAAGCGTACCGCGCTCGCGTCTGCTACTAGGCGAGACGCCAAATGCCATTCAAGAGCCCATTTCCCACCCGGAAGTGGGCTCTTTCGTTGAGGCCGTTCTTTGGCCACTTGACTTCCGACCCTTTATCCACCACATGACGCTCAGCTTTCACCTTCCGGCCGCCGCGTGAGCTGGCCCTGCGACAACCGATCGCGAAGAAGGAACAAGGCGCACAGACAGATCGCCCTCGCCCCCGAGGGTTTACGCGCTGGGAAGCAATTTCCAACTCACAAGTTCCCATTTCACGCGGGGTTCTTGACGCCAAGGGCAAACCGGACGGCATGGTGCCGTAGCCGGTTGTGCGCTTTTGGCGCCCCGAAAAGGTATTCGACTTGACGAACTTCCATGAGCTTGGCCTCGCCAAGCAGCTCGTAACCACTCTTTCCGCCCTCGGTTACGAGAACCCGACGCCAATTCAGGCTGAGGCTATCCCCCATCTTCTTCAGGGCCGCGACCTGATCGGTCTCGCCCAGACGGGCACCGGCAAGACGGCCGCCTTCGGCCTGCCGCTGATCGAGATGCTGTCGAAGGACCCGAAGCGTCCCGACAACCGTACAACCCGCACGTTGATCCTTGCTCCGACCCGCGAACTGGTGAACCAGATCGCTGTCAACCTGAAGAGCTATGTCCGCGGCATTCCGTTGAAGATCAATTCCGTCGTCGGCGGTGCGTCGATCAACAAACAGCAGCAGATGCTGGAGAAGGGCACCGACATCCTCGTGGCGACGCCTGGCCGCCTCCTGGACCTCGTTGCCCGCAAGGCGATCGGGCTGACCACCGTCCGCTACCTCGTCCTTGACGAAGCCGACCAGATGCTCGACCTCGGCTTCATCCACGACCTGCGCAAGATTTCCAAGATGGTGCCGAAGAAGCGCCAGACGCTGCTCTTCTCGGCAACCATGCCGAAGGCGATTGCAGAACTGGCTGGCGAGTACCTGACGGATCCGATCCAGGTGTCCGTGACGCCTCCCGGCAAGGCGGCCGACAAGGTGGAGCAGTATGTCCACTTCCTCGGCGGAAAGAACGACAAGACGGAGCTCCTGAAGCAGACGCTGACGGCAAATCCGGATGGTCGCGCGATTGTCTTCATGCGCACCAAGCACACCGCCGAGAAGCTGATGAAGCATCTCGACCAGGTCGGTTACTCCGTTGCCTCCATCCACGGCAACAAGAGCCAGGGCCAGCGCGAGCGGGCGTTGAAGGGCTTCCGCGACGGCGAGATCCAGACGCTGATTGCCACCGACGTTGCGGCGCGCGGCATCGACATCCCCGGCGTCACGCACGTCTTCAACTACGATCTTCCAGAGGTTCCGGACGCCTATGTGCACCGCATCGGCCGAACTGCGCGCGCCGGTCGCGATGGCATTGCCATCGCCTTTTGCACGCCGGACGAGACGGGCCTGCTGCGTGACATCGAGAAGCTGATGGGGATAGAGATCACCACGGCGTCCGGCGAGCGCCCGCAAAACGCCAACCGTCCGGCCAGGGGCAACAACAACCGCGGCGGCAATCGCAGTCGTGGCGGCAATGGCCCCGGCGGCGAAGGACGTCCACCGCGCCGTGAGCGCCCGGCCCGCAAGCCCTTCTTCCAGTCGGAAGGCGGGGAAGGCCGCGGCGATGGCCAGGAGCGAGGCAACCAGCCTCAGGCCAACCGGCCGGCCCGCAAGGACCACCGCAAGGGCAATGCCCCGGCAGCCCACGGTGCCCACGAGAGCGCAAACCAGCGCAATCGCAACGGCCACGGCCGTCCTGCTCACAAGGGCAGCGGCAACGCCGGCCCAGTGAAGTTCGGCGGTAACGAAGGCCGCAAGCGGCCGGCTTGAAGGCCAACTATGGAATGATCAAACGGCGGGCTCGATGCCCGCCGTTTTCGTTTGAGCCTTACGGTTCACCATGTAGACACCGGCGACGACGATCACGGTGCCGACGATCATTGGCAGCGTCAGCGGCTCACCGAAAAGGAACAGAGCCTCGATCGCGACAACCGGCGGCATCAGGTAGATCAGCGAAGCGGCGCGGGACACCTGACCCCGTCGGATCAGGTAGAGAAGCAGGCCGACCGCTCCCATGGAAATGCCGAAGACGGACCAGGCCATGGCGAAGATCGCGTCACCGGTCCAGTCAAAGCGCAGGTCCTCGATGAGGAGCGCCAGCGGCAGAGTGACGAGGAAGGCGCCGATGAACTGCAATACGGCGATGCTCAAAAGATCCCCCTGTTGCAGGTGCCTCTTCTGATAGAGCGTACCGTAGGTGACGGAAAACATCGCCGCGAGGTTGATCATCACCGGGAAGCCGAGGCCAGAAAGTCCGTTCTCCATGGTGTCGAGAAGCTGGGGAGAGATCGCGATCAGGATGCCGATGAACCCCACGACGATGCCGATCTTCTGGCGCGGCCGCAGCCTCTCGCTGATCAGAAGCGGCGCCAGCGCGGCCGTGAGAAGGGGCTGAAGGCCCGCGATGATCCCCGAAAGTCCCGCCGGCACCCCCTGGCCGATCGCCCACCAGACACCAGCGAGATAGAGTCCGTGCAGGAAGACGCCAGAGACCATGCCGTGCAGGATGGCCGTCCGCTGGCGCGGCCATCTTGCACCGGCGACGAAACAGAGGCCGGTGAAGGCGACCGCAGCCAGCGCATGCCGGGCGGCCATGAAGGTAAGAGGGTCCGCATGTGCTACGGCGAACTTCGCAACCAGCCAGCCAGTAGACCAGAGAAGGACGAAGAGGGCCGGAGCCAGGCGATCGAGCATGTAACGGTTCCGGCCATCGGCAAGAGCGGAGATGGACGTACCTAGACACCGTATACATCAACGTCAAAGCAGAAAAACTGACAGGAGCAGTCAATCCCGCTGACGAGCAAAGAGGGCGAAGCAGTTCGAATGCCGGCCTCAGCCAATCCTGCACAAAAGAAATGCAATCCGACGGACCGGGAGGCGCAGGGCGAACCGGAGCCCCGCCGTTAAGGGGCGGTCGCAGCTAGCATGCTTCTTGCATAACCGAAGAGCTTGTATTCAAATGGCTAAAAAATGGGGAACCTGCCGTTGGGCTTTGACGAGATGCTGACTGCGGACAGCCGTCCGCGACCACCCTACGACGCCTACGATGCGTGGTATTCGAGCCAGGATCCGGCACATCTCCTCCAGAAGACAAGGGACGCGGAAAACATCTTCCGCAAGACTGGAATCACCTTCGCAGTCTACGGCCACGCCGATTCCTCCGAGAAGCTGATTCCCTTCGACATCATTCCAAGGATCATCTCCGCCCGCGAATGGCGCAGGCTCGCCCAGGGAATCGAGCAACGCGTCCTGGCATTGAACGCCTTCCTCGACGACATCTACCACAAGCAGGAGATCATTCGGGCGGGCCGGATCCCGCGCGAACTGATCGAGCGGAACAAGACCTTCCTGCCGGAGATGATCGGCTTCAAGCCGCCCGGCGGCGTCTACACTCATATCGTCGGCACCGATATCGTGCGCACCGGCGAGGACCAGTTCTACGTGCTCGAGGATAATGCACGCACGCCTTCCGGGGTCAGCTACATGCTGGAGAACCGGGAGACGATGATGCAGATGTTCCCGGACCTGTTCACCCGCATCAAGGTGCGGCGGGTTGAGAATTATCCCTATCTCCTGCGCCAGTCGCTCGCCTCGCTGGCGCCGAAAGGCTGCACGGGCAAGCCGCGCGTCGCGGTGCTGACCCCCGGCATCTACAACTCCGCCTATTACGAGCACGCCTTCCTTGCCGACACCATGGGCGTGGAACTGGTCGAGGGCTCGGATCTTCGGGTGATCGACGGCCGGGTGAAGATGCGCACCACCCGAGGCTACGAAGCGATCGACGTGCTTTACCGACGCGTCGACGACGACTTTCTCGACCCCCTCACCTTCCGGCCCGACTCCGCGCTGGGCGTTCCGGGCATCATGGATGTCTACCGGGCCGGCAACATCACTATTGCCAACGCGCCGGGGACGGGGATCGCGGATGACAAGGCGATCTATTCCTACATGCCGGAGATCGTCGAGTTCTACACGGGCCGCAAGGCGATGCTGGAGAACGTGCCCACGTGGCGTTGCTCGGAACCGGAGAGCTGCGCCTATGTCATCGAGCACCTCGATGAACTGGTAGTGAAGGAAGTCCATGGCTCCGGCGGCTATGGAATGCTGGTCGGCCCGACAGCGACCAAGAAGGAGCGCACCGAGTTCGCAGCCAAACTGAAGGCCAGGCCCGCGAACTACATCGCCCAGCCGACGCTCTCGCTCTCCACGGTCCCCATTTTCGTCAATAAGGGGATCGCCCCCCGGCACGTGGATCTGAGGCCCTACGTGCTGGTCTCCGACAAGGTGACCATCATTCCGGGCGGGCTGACCCGGGTGGCGCTGAAGCAGGGCTCGCTGGTGGTCAATTCCAGCCAGGGCGGGGGCACGAAGGACACCTGGGTATTGGAGGACTGAGCGATGCTTCTCGGCAGAACCGCCAACGGCCTTTACTGGATGTTCCGTTATATCGAGCGGGCCGAGAACATCGCCCGGCTGGTGGACGTTGGACTGCGCGTTTCCCTGACTCGCGCCGACAGCGGCGACGATGATTGGGAGGGGGTGCTGCAAAGCGCCGGCGCGCGGCAGGCCTACGCCCAGATCCACGACAAGGTGACGGCATCCGATGCCATCGACTACCTCCTTCGCGACAGCCACAATCCCTCCAGTGTGATGTCCTGCATCGACGCCGGACGCAACAATGCCCGCATGGTCCGCACAGCCTTGACCCGGGAAACCTGGGAGGCGACCAATGAATGCTGGATCGACCTCAAGGCGCGGCTCGCCCGGCGGCTCAAGTCAGCGGATCTGCCGGAACTGATCGACGTCATCAAGCATCGCTGCGGCCTGATCCGCGGCGCCTTCCACGGCTCAATGCTCAGGAACGAGATCTACAATTTCTCCCGCATCGGCACCTTCATCGAGCGGGCCGACAACACCAGCCGAATCCTCGACGTCAAATACTATGTTCTGCTGCCGGCCGTCAGCCAGGTTGGATCCGCCCTCGACAACATGCAGTGGGAATCGATCCTGCGGTCGGTCTCGGCGCACCGATCTTACGGTTGGGTCTATGACGGGGAGTATCGCCCCGCAAACATCGCCGACTTCCTGATCTTGAACGTGCAGATGCCGCGGTCGCTTGCCTACAGCTATGACAAGATCGTCAGCAACCTGCATCACCTCGAAGGGGACTACGCAATGCGGCCGCAGGCGATCGAAACAGCCGAGTCCATCCAGGCAACTCTCAAGTGCGGCAACATCAGCGAGATCATGGACCAGGGGCTACATGAGTTTCTCGATGAGTTCGTCAGCCGGAACAACCGTCTAGGTGCGGAAATCTCTGAGGGCTATCGCTTCGACCAATAGGACCCGACCCATGCGGCTGAACATTACCCACACGACAGAATACGCCTATGACCGACCGGTGGTCTATGCGCTCCAGCGCCTGCGGCTGACGCCGACCAATGGGCCGACGCAGACGGTGCTGGACTGGGAACTCACTGTTGACGGTGCAAAGGTAGAGACTGGTTACACCGACCAATACGGCAACCGCGTCGAACTTGTGTCCGTGGAAGGACCCGAACATACAATCAAAATCGTGGCCCGCGGGGAAGTGGAAACCCTTGACGCGGCGGGCGTGTTTGGACCCCACCAGGGCTTTTGCCCGCTATGGCTGTTCCTGCGGGACACGCCGCGCACCCACGCCGGACGGCTGGTGCGGGGCATCGCGAGATCTCTTCCGGCCGACAACGACCTGACGCGCATGCACGCGATGATGAACGTCATTCACCAAGAGGTGGCTTACATGCCGGGCACCACCGACATCGCGACGACCGCGGAAGAGGCTCTCGAGGCGAAGTGCGGCGTCTGCCAGGATCACGCGCACATCTTCATCAGCGCGGCACGCTCTCTCGGCATTCCAGCCCGCTATGTGTCCGGCTATCTGCTGATGGAGGACGTCGCCGAGCAGGTTGCCACGCACGCCTGGGCCGAAGCGTATCTGCCGGGCCTGGGATGGGTGGGGTTCGATGCAGCAAACAACATCTGCCCGGACGAACGCTATATCCGGATTGCATCCGGCCTCTGCTATCGCGACGCAGCGCCCATCTCAGGCATGCGCATCGGCCCGGCCGCGGAAAACCTACATGTGGCTGTCAGGGTCCAGCCTTCAGCCAGCCAGCAACAGAGCCAGAGCTGAGGTTCAGGCGCCGCCCGCGAACCGGAACCTCATTCCGCCGCGCAAGCAGAAGGCGCAAGCTGGCGAAACCGCAGACGAAGCGTGTTATAAGCGGCCTGCATCATATCCATGTCGTGGAGATAACTCACGCCCGCCAGCGATACCATCACTTCGCCGACCGACCTCGCAACATCCTCCTTCGGATGCTCGGCGGCTTTGCGAAGGAGGTCCTGAGCCGCCACCTCCGTCCCGCCCAGCGCGTGATAGAGCATCAGAGAAGCCTGCAGCATCTGCTCGCGAAACTCGTGCGTCGTCACAGGCACGTCATCGGCTTCCAGATGAAACAATTGGATAGCGCGGTTCTGGATTTCGCTCATGGGGCACCGATGGAAAACAGTTGCGGGGAAGTCGACCCTAGCCCTCCTGGTTTGCAGGCGGTTAAACTTGATCCTACAAGTTTTCAGGAATGAGAATGAGGGTCCGAAGATAGCCTCGCCCGCGGCCGCAAGCCCGGCGAAATCCTCACATGCTTCAAGGGGTCATCAGGAGGCGCGATGCTGTTCGGACGATCCGTATTTCAGTCGGTGCTGACGCGACTGGACGAAGAGGCGAAGGAAGAGGTGGCCGCCACCCCTCCGGGATTTCGTGTGGCCGGGCTGCCTTCCGGCTTCGTCGCGGCGACGGAGGAGAACACGTCATTCAATCCTGCGCGCGCAGGTCTCGCCTATCGGGACGTTCTTGATAACCTTGCACCGTCCGAAGTGACGCCCTCGGCACCACCCGTCGAGGAGCAGCAGGTCCCAACCCATCTGCTGCGCCTGGATGAAGCCGATATCGCCGAAGATCTGGCGCTTGGCTCTGAGGAAACGACCGCCACGCTGGCGGAAAAGCGCCGCCAGTTCGCCAAGAACAATCACCCGGACCGGGTGCCGGAAGCCTGGCGCGACAGTGCGACGCTCCGCATGAAGACGGCAAATCTCCTGATCGACAGAGCCCTGCGGGAGCTCTACTGGCGTTCTTCCTGATCCGTCGGCACCGCATTCCGTCTGCCGAACTCGTAAAACAGCTTGTAGGCAGCATACGCTCCTGCACCACCGACGATCGTGCCCCAGAAGGGTTCGCCACTGTAGAACTCGAAGAATGCCCACGCGGCACAGACGCCGACGATCAGCAGCCGAGCCCAGAGCGGCTTGTAGAAGGGATGGTCGAGATCGATCATTGCGTCATTCTCCTGCCGCCTGCATCGGTGCGCGCAGGGCCACGATATCATCGTCCAGACGGGAAAAGGCAAGACCGAGATGACCTTCGTAGACCAGCGCAGGCTCATCTGCCACCACATCCAGTTGCGGCATGCCCGCAAGACGCACCACGTGAGTCTGCGCCAGACCCTCTTCGATGCCCGCCTGCAGAAGGTCGTAGTATCGTATGCCGGGTCCCGTGATGAAGATCGGCATGTGACCGTGCAGGCTCAGGAGCCGCGACGCGCCGTTGCCGAGCGCTATTCCTGCCTGCCGGAAGGCGAGTGCTGCCATCCGTTGCCCTCCGCGCGCCTGAACCGCGATTTTATCCACTTCCGCAAGCGGGACGAACTTTGCCGGAACCGTATCGAGCGGCACCTCAAAGGCCGCCCGCAGAACGGCATAAAACCCTGCGTAAGCTTCGATGCAACCCCGGGCGCCGCAGCGGCAGAGGGCGCCACCCGGAATATGGAGCATGTGACCGAGGTTCGGCGAAGATATCTCGGTCTTCCCCTCTCCCATACGCCTGGCGATGCCAAGTCCGATACTGTGCCCCAAGGAGATCGCTGCGAGGCTCTCCGTCGGCCCGCCGGCGCGCGCCTGACGCTGTTGCAAAGCCTTCGCTACCAGCAGTGTCTCGTTGTTCAACACCGCCTTGTAGCCCCAGTCGCCACCAAGAGCGGTACGGAAATCCACCGTCTGTGCCCCAAGCATGGGTGACCAAACCAGCACCGGCTCCTGTGGACTGACGAGCCCCTTGCTGCTGAGGGAGACCAGAAGAACCTGCTCACGAGCCAAGGACGATCGCTCGACCAAGCGTTCCAGTCCCCCTGAGATTGCAGCAGTGAATTCTTCTGCGCTTCTCTCCTCTCGCCTTTCGGAGAAGCGATCGAGCAGTGTCCCGGCATAATCCACCAGAGAGAAGTTCAGCGAGTCGGAGGAGATGATGACGACGATCAGATAACCGCATTCCCGATTTTGACTGAACATCACCCGCGGACGGCCTCGACCTGCTGCCGCCTGTTGTTCGCTTTTCTCAATGATGCGGTTGCGTTCGAGCTCGGCAGTGATGGCGGAGACCGTCGCCGATGACAGGCCCGTCGCCTCCGATATCTGCGTATGCGAGAGGCGCCCATCTCGGCGAAGCACCGAAAGAACCAGGGCGCTGTTCTGTTGCCGGACCAGCTCGGTATTCGACTTGGCCAGCATGAATGCCTGCGTCTCCTGCGGGTTCATCATCCGATAGTCGAACAGGCGACAATGCTCAACTCACCTGATTGACTCCCCGGAAAATCTCTGACAGTTAATTTCTCGACTGTCGAGAAAAAAGCGTTCGGCTTTGACTGGCAGCATATCTGGCGGGGGGAGAGCACGGAGGCTTTGGCCATCCGCCGTCACTCGGGAGGACACTATGAAGTCTATCGTCAAGTTGATGGCTGGTGCAGCCATCGTCGTCACCATGCAGACTGCAGCCTTGGCACAAGAGGATATGGTCGTTGGCGTTTCCTGGTCGAACTTCCAGGAAGAGCGCTGGAAGACCGACGAGGCCGCGATCAAGAAGGCGCTGGAAGAAGCCGGTGCCAAGTATATTTCCGCCGATGCTCAGTCGTCCGCTGCAAAGCAGCTGACGGATGTGGAATCGCTGATTTCGCAGGGTGCGGACGCCCTGATCGTTCTCGCCCAGGACAGCGATGCAATCGGTCCGGCCATCGAGAAGGCAACCGCTGAAGGCATTCCCGTGGTCGGCTACGACCGCCTGATCGAAAACCCGGAAGCCTTCTACATCACCTTCGATAACAAGGAAGTCGGCCGCATGCAGGCCCGCGAAGTGTTCAAGGTGGCACCCGAAGGCAACTACGTCTTCATCAAGGGCTCCTCGTCCGATCCGAATGCGGACTTCCTCTTCTCGGGCCAGATGGAAGTGCTGCAGGAAGCCATCGACTCGGGCAAGATCAAGAACGTCGGCGAAGCCTATACCGACGGCTGGAAGCCGGAGAACGCACAGCGCAACATGGAACAATTCCTGACGGCCAATAACAACGAAGTGGATGCGGTGGTTGCCTCCAACGACGGCACCGCCGGGGGCGCAATTGCCGCTCTGGACGCCCAGGGTCTTGCCGGCACCGTTCCGGTCTCCGGTCAGGATGCCGACAAGGCCGCGCTCAATCGCGTTGCCAGAGGCACGCAGACGGTCTCCGTCTGGAAGGACAGCCGCGAACTCGGCAAGAACGCTGCCGAAATCGCGCTTGCGCTCGCCGGCGGCAAGACCAAGGACGAGATCGAAGATGTCCAGACCTTCAGCGGCGGCCCGAAGGGCGCTGAGATGAAGTCTGTCTTCCTTGCGCCGCTGCCGATTACCAAGGACAACCTCGACGTTGTCATCGATGCTGGCTGGATCAGCAAGGAAGAAGCATGCCAGGGCGTCCAGGCAGGCTCCGTCGAGGCCTGCAACTAAGCAAGGTCCACAAGACTGACCAAGCTCCCGACGCTGCGCGAACATCGCGTAGCGTCGGGCTCCATCATGACGAGGCAGAGCCGCAGACCTGCGGCCGGCTGCCTTAAGCCGGCGCGGCGATCCACCCCAAGGTGGCAGTTCAACCGCGTCACCAAGGGGTGGGAACGGCGGGAATGGCCGATACAATGCAAACGACGACAACGACCACTCCGCGCCAGGCGGAGACCAATCCGGTAACGCGTTTTTTCCGCGCCACCGAAGTGGATACCCGGCTGCTCGGCATGATCGCTGCTCTGCTGATCATCTGGGTCGGCTTTCACATCCTCACGGACGGTCTGTTCCTGACACCGCGCAACCTGTGGAACCTGACGGTCCAGACCTCGTCCGTCGCCGTCATGGCAACCGGCATGGTGCTCGTCATCGTCACCCGCAACATCGATCTGTCCGTCGGCTCCATCTTGGGCTTTACCGGAATGATCATGGGCGTGATGCAGGCGCAGATACTGCCTGAGTTGCTGGGCTTCGGGCATCCTGCGATTTGGGCGCTGGCGCTGCTCTCGGGGCTGGCGGTCGGCGCAATGGTCGGCACGCTGCACGGCGTGATCATCGCCTTCCTGGGCGTTCCCTCCTTCATCGTCACCCTGGGCGGCCTCCTGGTTTGGCGCGGCGCCACCTGGTTCGTGACAAGCGGCCAGACAGTCGCCCCGATGGATCCCACCTTCCGGCTAATGGGAGGCGGCACTTCAGGTTCGATCGGCGCTGGCTGGAGCTGGGTTCTCGGTCTTGCCGCCTGCGCGGCTCTGATCGCGGCCATCGTCAACGCCCGCCGCCAGCGCAAGCGCTTCGCTTTCCCGCGCAAGCCCGTCTGGGCCGAATATGTGATCGGCGCCATCGGCTGCCTGACCGTGCTCGGCGTCGTGCTGGTCGCCAACAGCTACTATTGGCCGACGGCGATTGCTCGCCGCTATGCCGAAGCCAACAGCATCGCCTGGCCGGAGGGTGGCCTTTTGATCTCCCACGGGATTGCCGTCCCGGTCCTGATCGCCATCGGCGTCGGCATCGTCATGACCTTCATCGCCACCCGCCTTCGCTTCGGCCGATATGTCTTTGCCATCGGCGGTAATCCCGAAGCTGCGGAATTGGCAGGCATCAAGACCCGCTGGGTGACGGTCCGCATCTTCGCGCTCATGGGCATGCTTGCCGCCATTGCCGCCGCTATTTCCACCGCACGCCTCAACGCGGCGACCAACGCGCAGGGCGAACTCGACGAGCTCTACACGATCGCGGCTGCGGTGATCGGCGGAACCTCGCTTTCGGGCGGCATGGGCACGATTGCGGGCGCCATGCTTGGTGCGCTGGTCATGCAATCTCTCCAGTCCGGCATGGTCCTGCTCGGCATCGACACGCCGCTGCAGCGCATCGTCGTCGGCGCGGTCCTGGTGCTCGCCGTCTGGCTTGACACCGTCTACCGCGCCCGCGCCAAGTAAACAGGAGTTCTGATCGTGACGGACCAACCCACTCCTCTCGTGGAAATGAAGAATATTTCCATCGCCTTCGGCGGGATCCATGCCGTAGAAGATGCCAGCATCGATCTCTATCCGGGGGAAGTCGTGGCGCTGCTCGGACATAACGGAGCCGGCAAGTCGACGCTGATCAAGATCCTGTCAGGGGCCTATCGCCGGGATGCCGGAGACATCCTCATCAACGGCGAGCCGGCGGAAATCAAGAACCCGCGTGATGCCAAGCACTACGGCATCGAGACGATCTACCAGACGCTTGCCGTCGCCGACAACGTCGACGCCGCCGCCAATCTCTACCTCGGCCGCGAGCTGCAAACCCCTTGGGGGACGCTGGACGACGTTGCGATGGAGGCCAATGCCCGCGAGGTAATGGGCAGGCTCAACCCCAACTTCAAGCGGTTCAAGGAGCCGGTGAAGGCGCTTTCGGGTGGGCAGCGTCAGTCGGTGGCGATTGCGCGTGCGATCCTCTTCGACGCACGCATCCTGATCATGGACGAGCCGACGGCAGCCCTCGGGCCCCAGGAAACCGCGCAGGTGGGCGACCTGATCAAGCAGCTGAAGCGCGAAGGGATCGGCATCTTCCTGATCAGCCATGACATCCACGACGTGTTCGATCTTGCCGACCGCGTCTTTGTGATGAAGAACGGCCAGGTGGTGGGCCATGCCCGCACGCAGGATGTGACGAAGGACGAAGTGCTCGGCATGATCATCCTCGGCAAGTGCCCGCCAGGCGCCACCCCGGGCCCCGGCGCCATGGTGGCCGCCTGATACAGAACAAAGGGACCGGCATGCCGAGCCTGCCGGTCTTCCCTCGCCTCACCACTGAATGACGCTGCCGTCATAGGCAAAGAAGCCGCCGCTCTGGGCACGCTCCAGTTGATCGAGCACCTCCAGCAGCAGGGCTGCCGACTGATCCGGCGAAAGCCGGTTGCACCGGGCGCCGTAGGGCTCCGAGAGCGACGTCGCAACCGTGCCGGGATGGAGCGCTGCAACCACAGCGTTGGGATGGGTGCGACGGGCCTCAATGGCGGCGGTGCGCACGATCTGGTTGAGCGCAGCCTTCGAGGCCCGGTAGGATATCCAGCCGCCGAGCCGGTTGTCGCCGATCGACCCGACACGCGCCGAGAGCGTCGCGAACAAGGCTCTCTCCTGACGGCTCAGAAGCGGCAGGACGTGCTTCATCAGCAATGCTGGTCCAATCGCGTTGACGGCAAACTGTCGTGCCATGGCCGCCGGATCGAGTGTCCGGATCGTCTTTTCGGGGCCGGTCCCGTCGATCGTCAGCGCTCCGGTTGCATCGAAGACCAGATCGAAGCTCCCTGCCCGCCCCAGCCGGTCAACCGCCTCCGCCACCGATGCCTCGTCGGTCACGTCGAAACCGGGATCGCCGCGACGCGAGAGCGTCTCGAGCGCGCCGCACCGGGAATCCTGGCGCAACTGCGCGGCGATCGCAGCTCCGATCCCGCCGCTCGCGCCGATCACCAGCGCACGATAATCCTGTTTCAGTGATCGCACGACCGAATCCTTTCCCTGCACGGCATTAAGACTTCCCCGTAGCACCGGTTTCACCACCCCGGCGATTTTCCGCCTGCGCCACGCCAAGAGGCATTGATGCGGCCCCCATCCTGAGGTAAGGAACTGCCATCGGAGCGGCGAGTCATCCTCGCCCGTCGGTTAGCACCCGTAGCTCAGCTGGATAGAGTGTTGGATTCCGATTCCAAAGGTCACAGGTTCGAATCCTGTCGGGTGCGCCATTTCAGAACAGAACTATGAACGCCGAACGCCGCCGTTTCTACGCTAGAGGCAGCGACCAGCGTTCGCAGCAATTCCGACTTCGATCCCATGATGCGAACCTCGTCGTCGGCGACCTCGACGCGCTGCGCCAGCGCGCGCAGATGGTCGCGGCGGTAGCCGCCATCGTCGAGTCGTATCCGTTCGCGGGCTTTGCGGGCGAAGCCCTTGAGCATATCGGGGCTGACGCCCTGATTGCCTGAACTGTCGAGCGCGAGCTGCGTGCGCTCGGCATCGGCGGCGGCCTGATCCCGCAACGCCTTAAGGCTCACCATGCGCTCTTTCGCCATGGCGTCGTCCTTGTCGATCATGCCCGCTTCGATGGCGTCAAAGAGACGACCGAGGCGCTGGTCGGCTTCCGTTATTCGCCTGTGAAGCTCGGCTAGATGCTCGCGACGGCGCTCGGTGCGTTCCTGTCGGCGGTCGATGACGCTGGCGAGGACAGTTTCCAGCCGCTTGGGCTGGAGCAGCCGATCCCCGATATGATCGGTAACAAGATGGTCCAGCTTGTCCATCGGGATCGTGCGGCCCTTGCAGCCGGTCTTGCCCTGCCGCGCCTTGGTCGAGCAGGTGTAATAGCGGTATGTCGCTCCCGTGCTGCCTTGGCCGGTGCGCAACGTCATTGCACCCCCGCATTTGGCGCAAAAGCAAATGCCTGTCAGCAGCGTGGGGCCACTCGACACGCGCGCGGGCGTCACCATGGGATTGCGGGATTTGAGGCGGGCTTGCACCGCATCATAAATCTCGCGCTCGATCAGGGGCGGCACCGCCATAATGGCGACTTCGCGTTCCGGCTTCTTCTCCCGGTCCTTGTGCGAGCGCGTATTGAACCTGTGCTCGCCGATATAGGTGGTGCGGGTCAGGATGGCGTGGATTTGCGCCAGCCCCCAACGTCCGCCGTCGCGGGTGAAGAAGCGGCGCTCGTTCAGATAGGTGGCGATGGCCTTGACGCCCATCGCCCCGGACGTACCGTCGCCTACAAGGAACAGGCGATAGATCATCCGCACGGTGTCGGCGTGCAGCGAGTCGATCTCCAGCTTCTTCTTGGTCTTCGATCCGCGCTGTTCGGCCGCGACGATGCGATAGCCGATGGGCGGCCGCGCGCCGTTCCAGAACCCTTGCCGGGCGTTCTCATTCATGGCGCGCAGGACGTGCTTGGCGTTCTCCTTTGACTGGTATTCGTCGAACAGCGCCATGATCTGCCGCATCATCTGGTGCATGGGATCATCGCCCATCTCCTGCGTGATGGAGACCAGCTTGACGCCGTTCTTCGCCAGCTTCCTGACGTAGAACTCCATCTCGAAGTGATCGCGGAAAAAACGCGAGAAGCTATGCACCACGACAATATCGAAGGGGGCGGGCTTCGACGTGCCCGCCTCGATCATGCGCTGGAACTCGGGGCGCTTGTCGTTGGTGGCGGTTGCACCCGGTTCAACATACGTCTCAACGAGCTGATAGCCGCGTTGCTCGCAACAGGCTTCGCCCTGCCGCTTCTGGTCGGGAATGGAAATGTCATGCTCGGCCTGCCGGGCAGTCGAGACGCGCAGATAGAGGGCGGCGCGGGCGGTAACGGTTGGGCCGTGCATGTTCATGCTTGGCCTCCCATGGCCTTGTTCGCCTTTGGGCGGTCTATCAGAGGCAATGCAAGCTCTACACGGTCATGCACCACCTTGGGCGCGAGCTTGCGCCCATGCCCCGGCTCAAGCCGCACAAGGCCATAGCTCTCCATGGTTTTCAGGGTGCGGGAGAGATTGGAGCCGGCCCTGCCGGTAATTTCCGCCAGTTCCTCAAGCGACGTCGGGGCTTTCTCGGCGATGATGCGCAACAACTCGCGGTTCCCGGCCGACAGCACCTTGGCAAAAGATTCGGTCGAGGTGAACCACACCTTCGGATCGCCGGGCGCGGGCTTTTCCTCGCCCTTGGCAATCCGCATGGTGCGGGCTTTCATTTCTTCGTAGTCGGCAATTCCGACTTTCAATGTAGTCATAGGGCACCGCGCTCCTTCAACACCGCGTCAACCGCCTGCCAGAAGTCGGCCAGCAGCGTGACCGCATCCTCGTAGGCGTATGGCTTCACGGTCTGGCGGCGGTGCCGATGGTCCATCGGCTCGCCGCGTCTGCCCCGGCCGACTGGATGGGCGTTGTCGAAGCCGACCAGCCGTTCGCCCGAAGGCCCGTGAAGCGTGAGCGAGTAATCTAGACCGTGCGGCTTTTCCGGCGATGCCGAAACGCGGGTGACGATGAACTTCACCCAATAACCACCCTCGGGATCGACAAAGAGCATCTGTCCGTCGAGGTCCAGAAGCGTGTCGAGGCCCGGATCACGATGCCCGCTCACGTCTTTTTCCTATCAGTCTGTGATAGGAGATGCAAGCTGTCATCCGGCTTTCTTGGGTTCAAGAGTTCGTCGAACACATCGCCGAACCAACGCTCGAACACGTCAATCTCGGCCTCGGTGACAGGAACATCATAGGGCCAATCGTCGGTGATGCGCATCCTCTGGCCGTCCGGGCCGAGAAGGGGCGCGTCGGCAGCTCGTGCCCGGCCGTCCGACGTGGGATCGTCGGCGTAATCGAACAGATCGTCGGGAAGTGGTTCGGGGATCGACTGTCGCGGTCGCCTTGGCGGGCGCGGCGGCGCTCTGCGGACATGGAATCCTCCTTGGTACTGGTGGATTCCGGGGCGCTCAAGGCCCCGGAATTAAGCGAACCATGGAGGGCAGTCGGCGGCCTGTAGCGTGCCGCATTCGCGCCTGTGCGCTGGCGGCACCCCTACCGCCAAGATTAACCTAGCTTGCGGCCCGCCGGGCCTTGGCGAAACCGCGATCCGTAGCGATGAAGCGTTCAAGCATGGGCACGATCAGCCTGACGGGATCAGCGGCGGGCTGGCCGCTCTCGCGGGCCAGCACCTCGGCATAGGCGACCAGATCGCGGTGAAGCGGCGCGGGCAGCTCTACCGTCACCTTGACGGGCTTGTCGTCGGGCAGCGCGCCGAGTTTCAGCTTGGTCATGGTCAACCTCCTGCCGGCTCGAACACAAGGTCGCGGGTGACGATGATCCTGACCGGGAAGCCCGGCCGGATCGTGAGCGTCGGCGCGACCTGCAACTGGCGCTGCACAATCTGTTGGCCCGCCTGATTGACGGTATCCTGTGCCCCATCGCGGATGGCGCGGATCAGTCGGTCCTCGTCGCTGGTCGCCAGCTCCGTGCCGACCGCGAGCAGCGTGGACAGCCCTGCGGCCTTCATCAGATCCCACCAATGATAATCGACATCATCCTCAAGGCCGGCATAGCCGCTGGCGTCCGCTCCCGGCAGGCGCTCCAGCACTATTGAGCGTCCGCCCGGCAGGATCAGGCGATTCCACACCAGCAACACGCGGCGCTGGCCGAAGGTCACGCCGTCATCGTATTGGCCGATGATGCGGGTGCCCTGCGGGATCAACAACAGCGAGCCGGTGGGGCTGTCATAGACGTTCTCGGTGACTTGCGCGGTGATCTGCCCCGGAAGATCGGAACGGATGCCGGTAACCAACGCAGCGGGGATCACGGCCCCGGCCTGAAGGATGTAGGGCGATGCCGGCGGCGTGACGCGATCCGACGCGACGGTCTGCCGGTCCGCCGGCCCGTTAATAAACGCCGTATGCCGGTCCTGTGTAGCCGTCTGGCTGCCAAAGTCGAGACCGGCAAGGTTGGGCATCGCCGTTCCTGCCGGTGATCCCGTGCGTGGGCCGGACTGGAAGAACACATTGCTCAAGCGCGCGGCTTCTTCCTCGGCGCGGCGGCGTTCTTCCTCGGGATCGACGGCCGGCGTCGTCATGACGGGCGGTGCAACCGGCTGCCCCCGGTTCTGCGCGTCGAGGATCGGACGGCCGAGGTCGCCCGGCAGCGCCGGGCCGAGCACCGGGCCGGTATAGTCACGCGGCAGGCCGGATAGCCCGTCCGCCGTGGACCGGTTCTCGGTCGAATAAAGCTCGTCCCCTCCCGGTCCCGCATCGCGGGTCTGGAGCGCATAGATCAGCGCGCCTCCGATGCCGAGAAGGGCCACGGCTCCGACGCCTGCCAGCATCTTGCGGGACAGGCGGGTGACGCGCGGCGGCTCGGCGCGCAGCCGCATGGGCGCGGCCGTGCCGGTAATGGTGTTGTCTGTCATGACGGGGAGTCTCCGGTCGCGCTGGCGGGCCGCACGGCGGCAGCCTGCGTCGGATTGATGCGGACGATCCTGACGACCTGCTGGCGGTTGCCGCTGCCAAGGCGCAACTCGGCCGCGCCGAACAGGCGGTCCACGATCAGGACGTTCTGGTGGACTCGGCTGTTGACGATCTGCGGCTCGCCATCGGAGCCAAGCACGAAGATCGGCGGCATCTCGCCCTGCACGATCCCGGCCGGGAAGACGACATAAACGCGGCGGCCATCGTCGAAGACGGAGATAGGCCGCCATGGCGGGCTGTCGCCGGTCAGGCCGTAGCGGTAGTTCCGCGCCGCCTCGGACGGGATGACGGGTGCAGCCGGGACCGTCTGGCGCTGGCCTGCTGGCGGTGTGGGATAGGCCCATGCCACGGCGGGCATGTAGAGCGATTCCCTTGCGCGCAGCTCGATCATGTAAGTGCGCCGGTCGGTGGTGACGACAAGGTTGGTGGAAATGTCCGGCCGCGTTGGCTTCACGAGGATATGGACACGGCGGTTTGCGCCGCTGCCGCTCTCGGTATCGCCGATGATCCAGCGGGCGGTGTCGCCGGCCGCGATCGGCCCCGCACCTGTCAGGCTCTCGCCCGGCTCCAGCGCAATGGTCGTGATCTGCCCGACTGCGGCATAGACCTGATAGAGCGCGCCTTCCGACCACGGGTAAATCTGGATCGCGTTGTAATAGCCTTCACGGCGCGGCTCGACGCGGGCTGCTGCATTGGCGTTCTCAACGCGGCCGGCCGGCGTGCCTGCGGCGGTTCCGCCCCGCGCGACGGTCCATGCCGGGGGCACATGCAAAGGCCGGGGCGTGTTGTCGGTTGCCGCCCCCTGCACAGTCGGCAGCGGCGGAACGCTGGTATCATAACTGAATTGCGGCGTCCGATTGGTGGCGCAGCCTGAGAGCATGGTGGCCGAAAGCAGCAACGCCGCAACGGCTGGGGTGCGGGTGATCGTCCTCATTGGCTCATCTCCCGCGACCACGAAATTGCATTGACGTAGATGCCGAGCGGATTGGCGCGCAGGCGCTCGGCGTCGCGCGGCGGTTGGATGACGATGGTGAGGATGGCCGTCCATCGCTCCGTGGTCGAAAGCTGGCCGTTCTCAAAATGGCGTTCGGTCCATGCCACCCGGAAGCTGTTGGGAGATGCCCGGATCACACTTGAAACCTCGACGGCGATCTGCTGACGGCCGACGCGGGTGAACGGATCATTGGCGCGAGCGTAGTCGTTGAGCGCCGCCGCGCCGCGATCCGTAGTCCACTCATACGCCCGAAGCCAGTTCTGGCGGACAATGATCGCGTCGGCCGGGATGGCGCGGACCTGCTCGATGAAGCGGCCGAGATGGAAAGCGATCTGCGGATCGGTTGGGCGATAGTCGGCGGCGGCCGGCGCAACGGTCTGCGCCTGACCGAGATTGTCCACCTGCACCACCCAAGGCACTACAGTCCCGCGCGTAGTCTGCCATACGAGCGCCGAGGCAAAGCCGGCCGAAAGGATCAGGGAGCCGAAGGCCATGAGCCTCCAGTTCCTCGCCTGCACGCGGGCAGAGCCGATACGCTCGTCCCACGCCTGCGCGGCCTTCTGATAGGGCGTCTCGGGTTCCGGCGATTTGCCGTAATGGGTTGCTGGTCGTTTAAAGATGCTCATGAGCGGTCACTTTCGGAAAGGTTGACGGAGGAACCGGAGCCATGGCTGTCGCCGGAGCGCACCGCATGGGCGGCCATGGTGATGCCGTGGTTCATGGTTTGGGAGCGACGCATCCGCTGCGCCCATGCGGGCGGGCTGCCGGCCGGGCCGGATGCTGCTGCGACAGGATCGGCGCTAGCGCCGCCGACCGTGCCCATCGACGATGTGCCGCCGCCAGCGGCAAAGCCTGCGCGCGCGCCATCTGAGAAGCTGGATTTGACGCTTTCGGCAGCTTTTGAGGCCACGCGTTTCAGGGGCGAGATGGCGGCCGATCCAGCGGCCCGCGCGACGCCGCCGAGGCCGAAGGCGACACCGGCCGCGCCGGACTGGCCGAGCGAGCCAAGGCTATAGGCAGCGGTCGCCGCTCCCGCGGTCGTCGCGCCACCCCGGACGGCCGCGGCCCCGCCGGACAGGGCAGCGGCACCGCCCTTCGCGGCCAGCATGTTCGCGCCGCCAGCGGCGACAGCCGCGCCGCCGACCGCAAGGCCGGTTCCCACGGCCGCGCCTGCGCCGAGCTGCGGGCCGCCCGACACGATACCGTTGGCGATGCCGGGGCCGAAAATGCCGAGGCCGAGCAGCGACAGCGCGGCGAGCACAATCGCCATAGCCTCGTCGATACTCGGGGTCTGGCCGCCGAAACCGGCCGTGAATTGCGAAAACAAGGTGCTGCCAATGCCGATGATGACGGCAAGGACCAAGACCTTGATGCCGGAGGAAATCACGTTGCCCAAGACCTTCTCGGCCATGAACGCGGTCTTGCCGAACAGGCCGAAGGGAATGAGGACGAAGCCGGCGAGCGTGGTCAGCTTGAACTCCAGCAATGTCACAAAGAGCTGGATCGCCAGAATGAAAAACGCCAACACCACCAGCGCCCATGCGAACAGCAGGCACGCGATCTGGATGAAGTTCTCGAAAAAGCTGACCCACCCCATCAGGTCGGAAATGGAGTCGAGCAGCGGGCGACCGGCGTCGAGGCCGGTCTGTGCCACGCGGCCCGGCCGCATCAGGTCGGCAGCCGAAAAGCCGGTGCCCGACGCCATGAGGCCGAGGCCGGCGAAGCTCTCGAAAACGATGCGCGCGAGGTTGTTCCAGTTGGAAATGATGTAGGCGAAGACGCCGACGAACAGGGTCTTCTTCACTAGCCGGGCGATGATGTCGTCATCCGCGCCCCAAGCCCAAAAGAGCGCGGCGAGCGTCACGTCGATGACGATCAATGTGGTGGCGATGAAGGCCACTTCGCCGCCGAGCAGCCCGAAACCGCTGTCGATGTAGGAGGTGAAGACCCCGAGAAAATTGTCGATGACGCCCGTGTTGCCCATGGTCAGCGTGCCTCGCTGCGGTCACGGCCGAGGAAGCGGTCGCGGGATTCGGCCCATGCGGCGAGGCAGTCGGCGTCATTCGCCGCCGCCTCGCCGAGCCGCTGGCAACGGCGCAAGCTCTCGCGCAGCGGGTCAGTCGGCGGCTGTAAGGCCGGCGCTGGGGGCGACGCGGAAGGTTCGTCCTTCCGCGCCATGTCGATTGCGGTCACTGTCAAGGCAATCGCAACGAACACCACGGCCCCGAGCCGGGCCAGCATCTTGCCGTCCACGGCGAGCCTCCCCGTCAGTTGTTGTCGTTGAACATCTGCGCGTTGCCGGGCTGGTATCCGCTGCCCGGCGTCAGGAACCGTTCGCGCTGGATGCGGCCCTGCTCGGCGGCGGTCGCGCGCTCCGCTTCTGTCAGCGCGTCGGCGCGGCCGTTTGCCGAGATGACCGCGATCAGCTCGGAAAGCTGCTGCGACTGGAGGGCGAGAAGCTGGTTGCCGGCCTGCGTCGCCTGCAATGCCCCGGTCGCGCCCTGACTCTGGCCGACCAGCGCGGCCATCTCGGCGCGGTTGCTGTCGATATTGCCGACCGCGCCCGCCTGCACCCGCATGGCGTCCTGCAAACCGCCAACCGTGTTCTCCCAGCGGCCGCGCGCATCGGCGACCAGTTGGGCGTCGGTCGCCGATAGCGAGACGTTGCCATATTGCTGCTGGAACGCTTGGTCGATCTGCCCGACCTCGAAAGCGATGTTCTGCGCCTGCCCGAGAAGCTGCTGCGTGCGCTGGACGCTCTGCTGAATCTGCTGGAGCGAGCTATGCGGCAGGCTCGCCAGATTGCGGGCCTGATTGATGAGCATCTGCGCTTCGTTCTGGAGCGAGATGATCTGGTTGTTGATCTGCTCCAGCGTGCGCGCGGCGGTGAGCAGGTTTTGCGCGTAGTTGGTCGGGTCATAGACGATCCGGCCGAAACCGAATTGCGCATGGGCCGGGCTGCTCAGCATGGGCGACAGCGCGAGCGGCGCGGCAAGCAGCGTCGCCGCCATGAAAATGGCGCGCGAGCGGGAACGACAAATGGTCATGGTTGGGACTCCTTTTCGGGTTGGGGGATGAGATTGGTGAGGTTCGGGATCAGGTCGGCCGCCCAATCGACGCCGCGCTCGCGCAGCCATGCGGCGAGGAAACCGGCGCGGCCGTGCTCGGCATGGATGCGCGCGATTTCGGTCTGGTCGGACTTGGCGGATGCGGCGCAGAGCGCGAGGCCGACTTCGGACAGGCCAAGCTCGAATAGACGATTGCCCCTGCGGCTTTGGCAGTAATAATCCCGCTTGGGCGTGGCCCGTGCGAGGATTTCGATCTGCCTGTCATTGAGGCCGAAGCGGCGATAAATGGCCGTGATCTGCGGCTCGATGGCCCGCTCGTTCGGCAGCAAGAGTCGCGTCGGGCAGCTCTCGATAATCGCGGGCGCGATGTTGCTGCCGTCAATGTCGGACAGGCTTTGCGTGGCGAAGATGACGCTGGCGTTTTTCTTGCGCAGCGTTTTCAGCCATTCGCGGAGTTGGCTGGCGAAACCCTCGTCGTCCAACGCAAGCCAACCCTCGTCGATGATGAGCAGCGTCGGGCGGCCGTCAAGCCGGTCACCGATGCGATGGAACAGATAGGACAGGACGGCCGGAGCCGCGCCGGTGCCGACAAGCCCCTCGATCTCGAACGCCTGCACGTCCGCCGATCCCAAATGCTCTGTCTCGGCGTCGAGCAGCCGGCCATAGGCACCGCCGACGCAATAGGGCCGAAGGGCCTGCTTCAGATCGTTCGACTGGAGCAGCACCGCAAGGCCGGTGATCGTGCGTTCCTCGACCGGCGCAGAGGCGAGCGAAGTCAGCGCCGTCCAAAGATACTCTTTGACCTCGGGCGTGATGGCGATGCCTTCGCGCATGAGGATGGCGGCAATCCAGGCCGCCGCCCAAGCGCGTTCATAGGTGTCGTGGATGCGGGCAAGCGGCTGGAGCGAAACGGACGCCTTGTCCCCTTCCGTGAGGCCACCGCCCAAATCGTGCCAATCCCCGCCCATGGCGAGCGCGGCGGCGCGGATGCTGCCGCCGAAGTCGAAGGCGAAGACCTGCGATCCCGCATAGCGTCGGAACTGCAAGGCCATGAGCGCCAGCAGCACGGATTTGCCCGCGCCCGTGGGGCCGACGACAAGGGTGTGGCCTACGTCGCCGACATGGAGACTTAGCCGGAACGGGGTTGAGCCTTCGGTCTTTCCAAAGAGCAAAGGGGGCGCACCGAAATGCTCGTCCCGTTCCGGCCCCGCCCACACCGCCGAAAGCGGGATCATGTGGGCGAGGTTCAAAGTGCTGATGGGCGGCTGGCGGACATTCGCGTAGGCGTGTCCGGGCAGGCTGCCGAGCCATGCGTCAACCGCGTTGACGCTCTCGGGCATGGCGGTGAAGTCGCGGCCCTGAACGATCTTCTCGACCAGGCGCAGCTTCTCGTCGGCAAGGCGCGGGTCGGCATCCCAAACGGTGACGGTCGCCGTGACATAGGCCATGCCCGCCACGTCCGCCCCAAGCTCCTGCAACGCCATGTCGGCGTCGAGCGCCTTGTTGGCGGCGTCGGTGTCCACAAGCGCGGACGCCTCGTTCGTCATGACCTCTTTCAAGATCGCGGCGACGCTCTTGCGCTTGGCGAACCATTGGCGGCGGATGCGGGTCAGCAGCCGGGTCGCATCGGTCTTGTCGAGCAGGATCGCGCGCGTGCTCCACCTGTAGGGGAATGGCAGCCGGTTCATTTCGTCGAGCAGGCCCGGCGTCGTCGCGGTCGGGAATCCCACGATGGTCAGGACGCGCAGATGCGCGTCGCCAAGGCGCGGCTCCAGCCCGCCGGTCAACGGCTGGTCGGCGAGCAGCGCGTCGAGGTGCATGAGCACCTCGGGCACGCGCACGCGATGGCGATTGGTCGAGATGGTGGAATGGAGATAGGTCAGCGTCGCGCCGTCATCCATCCAACGGCACTCCGGCATGAAGCCGTCGAGCAAGGCCAACACGCGGTCGGTGCGGTCGATGAAGCCGCGCAGCAGTTCCCACGGGTCCACGCCCGTTTTCTCGCGGCCCTCGTAGAGCCATGCCTCAGTTCGGGCGGCTTCTTCGGCCGGGGGCAGCCAGAGGAAGGTGAGGAAATAGCCGGACACGAAATGCGCGTCCGCTTCTTCGAAACCGGCTTTCCGCTCGGCATCGACCAGCGCCGATGCGGGATCGGGAAACATACTGTCGGGATAGGTCGCCGCTTCGCTGCGCTGCGCCTCGACGAAGATGCTCCAACCGGAGCCGAGGCGGCGCACGGCATTGTTGATGCGGCCGGCGACGGCGACCAGCTCGGCCGCCACGGCGGAATCCAGATCGGGACCGCGAAACTTCGCCGTCCTCTGAAAGCTGCCGTCCTTGTTCAAGACGACGCCGGAGCCGACCAATGCGGCCCATGGCAGATAGTCGGCGAGCCGGGTGGCGGTGCGGCGGTATTCGGCAAGGTTCATCATGGCCGCGCCCTCACACCGACAGGAAAGCCGGGATGCGGATATGCCGCCGCCCGACCTCGACGAATTGAGGATCGCGCTTCGCCGCCCATACGGCCGCGAAGTGGCCGATAGCCCAGATGGCGAGGCCGACCAGCCAGAGGCGCAAGCCAAGGCCCACGGCCCCGGCAAGCGTCCCGTTCATGATGGCGATGGAGCGCGGTGCGCCGCCAAGCAGGATATGCTCGGTCAGCGCCCGGTGGACCGGGATCGTGAATCCCGGCACCGCGTCGAGCTGTTCGAGGCCGCCCACCATCAAACGAGCGCCCCGCCGCCGAACGAGAAGAACGACAGGAAGAAGCTCGACGCCGCGAAGGCGATGGACAGGCCGAACACGATCTGGATCAGCTTGCGAAAACCGCCACCTGTATCGCCGAAAGCCAAAGTCAGGCCGGTCACGATGATGATGATGACGGCGATGATCTTGGCGACCGGCCCCTCGATTGATTGAAGGATGGATTGAAGCGGCGCTTCCCAGGGCATCGACGAACCGGACGCATGAGCGGCCGGTGCGAGCATGAGGCTGATGACAAGGGCGGATGCGGCGGTCGCGGCGAAGCGATAGCCGCGCGAAAGAGTGCGGGTCATGAAGATTCTCCTGTGCTGGTGGGGATTGCCAAAGGGATGGGATGCGTGATGCGGTAGTCGCCGTCCGGCCCTAGCCCCTCGACGCGGGCAAGCTCGGCGAGCCGGCGCGCGGAGCCGCGCCCGGAAAGGACGGCAACGAGGTCGATGGTCTCGGCGATCAGGGCGCGCGGGACGGTGACGACAGCCTCTTGGATGAGCTGTTCAAGGCGACGAAGCGCGCCGATGCCGGTGCCGGCGTGAATGGTGCCGATCCCGCCCGGATGCCCTGTTCCCCATGCTTTGAGCAGGTCGAGGGCTTCCGCTCCGCGCACCTCGCCGATAGGGATGCGGTCGGGTCGCAGGCGCAGCGAGGACCGCACAAGGTCCGACAGGCTGGCAACGCCATCCTTGGTGCGCAGCGCCACCAGATTGGGCGCGGCACATTGAAGCTCGCGGGTGTCCTCAATGATGACGACGCGATCCGCGCCCTTCGCCACCTCGGCGAGCAGCGCGTTGGTCAGAGTGGTCTTGCCGGTGCTGGTGCCGCCTGCCACCAAAATATTGGCGCGCGCTGCGACGGCCGTGCGCAGGCTCAATGCCTGATCGGCGGACATGATGCCCGCCACCACATAGTCGTCGAGCGTGAACACCGCGACGGCGGGTTTGCGGATGGCGAAGGCCGGCGCGGCGACCACGGGCGGCAGCAGGCCCTCGAAGCGCTCGCCGCTCTCGGGCAGCTCGGCCGAGACGCGCGGGCTGCGGGCGTGAACCTCCGCGCCGACATGATGCGCGACCAGCCGCACGATGCGTTCGCCATCAGCGGCGGACAGCCGTTCGCCCGTGTCGGAAAGCCCTTCGGACAGCCGGTCCACCCAAAGGCGGCCGTCCGGGTTCAACATCACCTCGACCACGGCCGGGTCTTCGAGCAGCCGGGCAATGGCGGGGCCGAGCGCGGTGCGCAACATGCGCGCGCCGCGCTGGATCGCTTCCTGTCTGTGGTGGTTGTTCGTCATGTCGGCCCCGGCTTCTGGCGGGGCGCAACAGGCGGTCCCCGGATCGGGGTCGATTAAGAAAGCCCGGAATTGGGCCGGTTCAACAAGTATCTAGCTGCGTGCGATGATCGGCGGCGAACGGCGGTAAATAGGATGGGTCCGAATACTTACTCTTGATCGCCGTTGCTCTCGGACTCGTCCGGCAACGGATCGTCGGGAAGTGAGTCGAGGTCACGCGACAGCTCTTTGAGGAACCTGTCGCCGGTCGCCAGACGCCGGCCGAGATTCTGCATGAAGCCCTCGAACCGCTCCGCGCCTTTGGCGCGGGCAGCGGATTGCGCGGCTCCCGTGAGCGACGGGGTGATGGTCATCCAGAAATGGATGAACTGCGCGACCGTCTCGCCGAGGACGGCGAGATCTAGGTCGAGCGTGTCGATCTGGCGGCCGAGCTTATCCAAGCGGCGCGACATGGCGGCTTCAAGCTGGTCGTCGGCATCGCCGGAAAGGTAGGACATGACCGCCGCCTCCACGATGGCGGATTTTGAGACATTACGGCGCAGCGCCACCGAGCGGCGCAGCGCCATCGCCTCGATCTGCGGAATGAGCGCAGGGTCGAAATAGATATTCAGGCGGGTGCGTGTAGTCATGGGCGTGTCCTCAAAGGTCGATTCCATCATCGGGGTTCATCGCCACCTGCCGCGCCACCATCCTCATGCGCTGGCGCATGGCGCGGGCCTTGGCCGCGTCAACGTCCGGCTCGTCGTCCAGAAACTCGAACTCCTGTTCGGGCGACGGCGGCGGGGCGACGATTTCCTCATGCTCGGGCAATTCCGGCTCGCGGCGGATGCCGGCATTGGCCGGATCGCCCTCGGTCCCGTCTGCCGCGTCGGTCGCGGAACGGCTTTCCGCCGCGACCACGCGGCCGGACCAATCATCGGCGGATGGGCTGGGCGCCAGCGGAGCGGCGACCAGATCGGGCGGGGCCAGGATGCGTTCCTGAAACCGTGCATCCTCGAAATAGCGGGCTTTGGTCGCGCGGATCGGCGGCGTGCCCGCAACCATGACGATTTCATCGGTGGGCGGAAGCTGCATGATCTCGCCCGGCGTGAGCAGCGGCCGGGCCGTCTCCTGCCGCGACACCATGAGATGCCCGAGCCACGGGGCCAATCTGTGCCCGGCATAGTTGGTGGAATCGCGCAGCTCGGTCGCGGTGCCGAGCGCGTCGCTCACCCTTTTGGCGGTCCTTTCGTCGTTCGTGGCAAAGGACACCCTCACATGGCAATTGTCGAGGATCGCGTTGTTCGGCCCGTAGGCGCGTTCGATCTGATTGAGGCTCTGCGCGATCAGGAACCCTTTGATTCCATACCCCGCCATGAAGGCGAGCGCCGATTCAAAGAAGTCGAGCCGGCCGAGCGCCGGAAACTCGTCCAGCATCAACAGCAGCCGATGGCGCTTGCCGGAGGTGGTCAATTCCTCGGTTAAGCGCCTGCCGATCTGGTTGAGGATTAGGCGGATGAGCGGCTTGGTGCGGTTTATGTCGGACGGGGGCACGACCAGATAGAGCGTGACGGGCTGGCGGCTGCCGACCAGATCGGCAATGCGCCAGTCGCATCGTGCCGTCACCCGCGCCACCACGGGATCGCGGTAGAGGCCGAGAAACGACATGGCGGTGCTCAACACGCCGGAGCGTTCGTTCTCACTCTTGTTCAACAACTCGCGGGCCGACGACGCGATGACGGGATGAACGCCAGCCTCGCCGAGATGCGGCGTGTCCATCATGGCGCGCAAGGTCGCCTCGACCGGGCGGCGCGGATCGGACAGGAAGTTGGCGACGCCCGCCAGCGTCTTATCCTTCTCGGCATAAAGGACATGCAGGATCGCGCCGACCAGAAGCGAATGGGAAGTCTTTTCCCAATGGTTGCGCTTGTCGAGGCTGCCTTCTGGATCGACCAGAATATCCGCGATGTTCTGAACGTCCCTGACCTCCCACTCGCCCCGTCTCACCTCCAGCAACGGGTTGTAGGCGGACGATCCGGCATTGGTCGGATCGAACAGCAGGACGCGGCCGTGCTTCGCGCGAAAGCCCGCTGTCAGCGTCCAGTTCTCGCCTTTGATGTCGTGGACGATGGCGGAAGCCGGCCATGTCAGCAGCGTCGGCACCACCAGCCCGACGCCCTTGCCGCTGCGCGCCGGGGCGAAGCATAGGACATGCTCGGGACCGTCATGGCGCAGATAGTCCCGTTCGTATCGGCCGAGCACGACACCATCGGGGCCGAGCAAGCCGGCGCTGCGGATTTCCTTGTCCTCGGCCCATCGGGCCGATCCGTATGTGGCGACGTTGCGCGCTTCCAGCGCCCGGATGATCGACATGAAGATGGCGGCGGCGATGGCGAGGAAGCCGCCTGATACCGCGATGATGCCACCCTCGACGAAGATCGCGGGCGCGTAGGCGTCGAAGGAAAACCACCACCAGAAGAAGGCGGGCGGATAATAGACCGGCAGGCCCGCCAGCTCGAACCATGGTGCTCCAAGCTGCGGCTGGAAGCCGAGGCGGAACGCCGTCCATTGCGTCGCTGCCCACACCATCACCAGAACGATGGTGAAGACGACAGCGATTTGACCCCAAAGGATTCGGCCTCCGCGCAATGCAGGCTCCAGTCGGCAAAAGAGACGGAGCCGATCAGAGAGTAGTCAAAATCGGGATGGGCAACAGGAAAGAGGATGCCGGAGGGCTGCCGGATACTATCGGCGGCAAATAGGACGGTCATGGCAGCGCCATCGCCTGTGCGAATGGCTATGCTGGTGGATCGAACCGAATCGCGGGGAAAATCAGTCCGCTCGGATCAGCCGCCCCATGTCGCTTGCGAGCGTCAGCAGATTGCGGAGTGCGGCGCTACGACTGAACGGCGACCAGACGGCCGAGAACGGCACTGGCTCCGGCTCATCCGCGAATGGGACGAAGACAACACCGGATGTTGGCAAGAGCGACGTAGCCGCTCCGACGATGGTGATGCCGAATCCCTGTCCGACCATGGACAGCAACGTGCCTCGCTCTACGTCGAAACGCAGGATCGACGGCGCAGACCAGCGCCCGGCAAGGCGCAGCACGATATGGTCATGGACTTGCGGACCCGTGCCGCCATGGCGGACAAGGAAAGCCTCGCCGAACAGATCGGCCCAAGTGATTGCCGACTGCCCGGCGAGGCGATGCCTATCCGGCAGCACGGCCACCAGCGGTTCGGTCCAGATCGGGCGAGAATGGCAGTCGGGCAGCTCGGGCGTGCCGGCGACGAACGCCACGTCCAGCCGGTCGGCGCGAAGCTGCATCACCGCATCGCGGGCCGTGCCTTCGGTGATATCGACCTCGATGCCCGGATGGTTTTTCCGATACTGCCCGATCAGATCGGCGAGGAAGCTGCGGGGAATCAAGGCATGGATGCCGATGCGCAGGCGACCATATTCCCCCACCGCTGCCATGCCGGCCGTCTTCACCGCATGGTCGAGTTGATCGACGCCGGCCGCTATCCGCTCGACGAAGTGGCGTCCGGCCTCCGTCAACCGGACGCCTCGCGCATGGCGCTCGAACAGGAGGATGCCAAGGTCTTCTTCCAGCGCCTTGACGCGCGCGCTGACGCTGGATTGCGCCACGCCGAGCGCACTGGCGGCGTGGCGGAAGTTTAGATACTCGGCAACGGCGAGCGTCTGAATCAAGGACGCGAGGGGAATGCGCGATCCGAGTGAGGTCGGCACTCCCCTTTGACGGTCGATCATTGGCGCTGAATGTTGCCGCCGTCGCATCCGCTGAACCCGCTCGGCACTTATTCGTCGGGCGTGCAAACGCGCAGGCGATGCCCATCTGGATCGAGAGCAACAAATGTGCGCCCGAAGACCGCTACACTCGGCTCCTGCTCGATTGCCACGCCAGCGGCTCGCCAAGTATCGTAAAGCCGATTTACCGCTGCGTCGTCGTCCACCATAAATGCCAGTTCAAAGCGATGACCAGTTCCAGACACGATGACCGCCGGGGCAGCATAGATCCTGCCGTCGCTGGACACGGCTTCGAATACGCCGTGTTCCCGACGGAGAGCTGAAATCCGCGTCCCGGTCTCGATACGGTGGCCGCCTACCTTCGCATACCGGGCGAGATACGCCGCGAACTCGTCTTTGGTAGCATATCCCTCCGTATCGCCTGGAAGGGGCAGCCCAGGGAGGCTGCTGATGCTCCGCGGCGTGAAGAGCGTCAGTGTTTCGTAACGCTGCCGCCAGCTATCGCCGACCGCGGCGCCGGCGTCCACCATGAGGTAGTCGACCCCCGCCTTCTTTAGTTCGTTCGCGGCGGCAAGCCCCGCCTGTCCTGCGCCAATGACGAGGACCTCCGTCCGACGGGTTCCACTGCGGCTGTCGCTGACGTCGATCGACATGCCTAGAGCCCGCCGGAGTGAGGTCTTGCATCCTCGCCGCAAGGGTTGCAGCCTTCACGCAGCTCCCGACGTTGATCGTTCGTCACGTCAGTCTCCGGACGCCTGGTCGGAGATGCTACCGGCTCCCGCCCTCTTCCTCGCACCCTGGAATGGATCGGCAAGTGCCGCCTCCGGCCGGCTGACGGGATATTTGATGCCGGAGATGGTGGCCGCCAGCTTCTCGGGGCCGTTCTTCTTCAGAAGGGTGCGGAAGCTGGGATGCATTCCCCCGTCGACATAGGCGGTGACGGGAGACGCCTTGCTCTCGGCCAAGGCGGCGTCAACCTTCTGCTTCTCCGCTTCGATCTTCGCAATGAACTGCGGATCCGGCTGCGTGACAGGGATTGGACAGGCTGCCAGTGGATCGCGTGGTTCGCCACCTTCGAAGGCTGTATTGAACACGTAACGCCGACCGCAGGCCGAGACCTTCGGCTGCTGCCTCGTAAGTTCGAAGGCGTCGTAGCCCTCTTTGAGCGTGCGCCAGAACGGCAGGTTCTCGTCACCCCTATGAAGAGCCATGTTTTCGGCCGTCATGCGGAACGGATAGGCCTGAACCTGGAAGTGGTTCTGACCGGAGGAGAGCGCCTTTGAGACGATCGCGTAAATCTCGCCGACGCCCTGGTCAGTGAGAGCGTAGCATCCTGCGGAAGAACATGCGCCATGAACCATAAGCGCGTCACCCGTATAGCCGAGAGCGGATTCGAGCCGATTGGGATAGCCGAGATTGAACGACACGTAGTACTGAGACTTCGGGTTCAGCATGCCCGCCGTCACATGGTAGAAGCCTTCCGGAGCCTGACGGTCCCCGTTTTTTGTCTTCGGACCAAGCTTCCCTGACCACCTGCACATCGGATAGGTCTTGAGCAGCGCGTAGCGCCCTGACCCGTCCATCTTCCAGACTTCAAGTTCGCTTTCCTGCTTGAAGATCCTTACAAGGACTGGGCTCCCGGCCTTCATGCCCTTCGTCGACATTTCCGCGATAATCTTGCTCGGGATCTGCGGCGGAGCCTTGGCGGCCCCGTCCAAGGCCATATCGGCTGCAACGCAACTCGACAGCAGCAGTCCCACGGCCGCCATGCCGGCGAAACGACGTATCGCATGCTGAAGGGAAGTGTTCCTGCTTCGGACGGTCGCGATCAAGTGCATTCCTCTGACGTTGGTCGGTGAGCTCGTGCTGCTTTTCGGGACCAAGGTCCCTCTCATGTCGCTCGAAGACCACCGCAGAACATTACGGATCGTCGAAACTGTGCCACCCTAAAACCTCTAGCGGCTTTAGCTGCAAGAGGAAAAGTAACCCGTGTCACCCCCGCATGCCGAGCTGTTACAGGGAATGTTGACTTCACGATGGCGGGTGGTCGCGCTGGGATGAACTGCAACGACCGAGAGGATCCAAATGCTGACGATCGGCGACATGGCAAAGACAACCGGCGTGAAGGTGCCTACCATCCGCTACTACGAGCAGATGGGTCTGCTTTCGCATGCAGAACGTTCCGAGGGCAACCAGCGCCGTTACTCCAGGAGCGAGCGCGACCGGCTTTCATTCATCAAGCATGCGCGGGAACTTGGCCTGACGATAGAGGCGATCCGTGAGCTCATCGACCTCAGCCAGCATCCCGAGAAGCCATGCGCGGAAGCCGATCGTATCGCGGCGGAGCAGCTTGCGACGGTACGCCAGAAGATCGCGAAGCTGAAGAAGCTGGAGGCGGAGCTCGAACGGATTTCGACCCATTGCCACTCCAACCATGTGCGCGACTGCTACGTTATCAGGGCGCTGGCCAACCATGACCTTTGCGAGACGGATCACGATTAAGTCGACGAGCCACACTATCGAACTCCGAAGCGGCAAGACTTCGGCCCATTAGGATTTTATTGACCATACTCGCTTCTACTAGGGCTTCCGGATCCGACCGCGATCCGTTGTAGCGTGTAGGAGTGTGCGGTGAGCGAGTACTGGAAGGGCATCGTCGGCCGTGTCGTAGCGACGGCTTTTCGAAGCGTCGCGGGAAGAACCTGCACTGCAGCTCTGACTGCGATGGCGATCTTCGGTTCGCCGGGCGCCGCAGCCGCGGAGGAACGTGCGCTGAAGCTCTTCTTCACGCACACTGGCGAACGGGCGACCATCACCTACAAGCGCGACGGCCGGTTTGACCAGAAGGGCCTTGCGCAGGTAAATCGCTTCCTCCGGGACTGGCGAAAGAACGAGCCGGCGCGCATGGATCCCCGCCTCCTCGATCTCGTCTGGGAGATCTACGGCCGGAGCGGCGCCAAGGACTACATCCATATCGTTTCCGCCTACCGTTCGCCCGGCACGAACAAGATGCTCCGCGGCCGCTCGCGAAGCTCCGGCGTCGCCAAGAACAGTCAGCACACGCTCGGCAAGGCGATGGACTTCTACATTCCTGGCGTCAAGCTCTCCAAGCTCCGGGCGCTGGCGATGCAGGCGCAGGTCGGCGGCGTCGGCTACTATCCCACATCCGGATCGCCCTTCGTCCACCTCGACGTCGGGAACGTCCGCGCATGGCCCCGCATGTCCCGCCAGGAGCTCGCAACCATCTTCCCGGACGGCAAGACGATGCATCTTCCATCCAACGGCAAGCCCCTGCCTGGTTACCAGCAGGCGGTCGCGGACTACAAGCGGCGCGTCGGTTCGAAGTCGATCGAGATCGCCAGCACCGCTGGCGGAAGACGCTCGTCCAGCGCCGGAAGCAGCCTTCTCACCGCAATGCTGCCGACACCGAAAAGCCGCGCACAGGAGGCTCTGGACCTACAGGGAGGAGCGCTCGTCCAGGATCTTGACGAACCCAGCCCAAGCTACGTAGACCTTGCCTCCTTTGCCGTCCCCCTCCCCATGCTTCGGCCTGCCGCCATCGCGGAGGCGGCTCCCGTGGAGACGGCGTCTCTGGGACCGGTCACGGCTCTAGCTGCCGTCACTCTCGGCGGAGAGATGCCGCTCTCGAACCTGCGGCAGCCGTCGACCGACACGCTCGGGTTCCTTCGGTCGGAGACGGATGACGAAGACGAATTCGACTCCGAGGAAGCGATCATCTCTTGGGCGCTTTCGCCTCCTGGCAGCTCGACGGGCATGAGAGCGCCGGCGTTCCTCTTCCAGTCCGGCGCGACCGAGGCCGGCGTTCCTTCGAACGACGCACCGGTCCCCATGCCTGATGAGCCGAAATTCGATACGGGACGCTTCTGGTCGGGCAGCTAGTTCTTGCCGGCGGTTCGGGGCCGCCAGCCGGGCTGAAGATCGAAGAAATGACGAAGGCGCTCGACCCGTTTCCGGGGAGCGCCTTCGTGGACCCGGACAACTGCAAACGCGCGGCCGAGAGCGGCGCTGCAGGCAGTCATCTATGACGGGTGGTGAACCCTAGGTATGAGCTGGCTGCCTCAGTTTCAAGGGCTTCGGGTCTTGGTCACCTGCCATCTCAGGGCTTCGAATGTCCCGTGTGATCCTCGGCGGGAGCCGGGGTCGACGCCTTGGCCTGGACGACGAATTCCACCTCGACCTGGCCTGCCTTCTCGAACTGCAGGGTCGCCTTGAACTTCTCGCCCTCGGCTGGACGCTGCTTCGGGTTCACGAGCATGATGTGGGCGCCGCCCGGCATCAGGTTCAAGGATTCTCCTGCGGGGATTTCGATGCCGCCCTTCGCCGGACGCATGCGGGCGACGCCGTCTACGAGCGAGGATTCATGCAGTTCCATCCGTTCGGCGACAGGCGTGCTGCCGCCGACAAGTCGATCGGGCTCGCTGCCTGTGTTGACGATGGTGAGATATCCTCCAAGAACCGGTGCGACCGGAGGCGCTTTGGCAGACCACGGGTGCTTGAGCTCGAGGCTTCCCACCTTGAAGTCGTGGGCCGTGGAGATGCCTGGAGCGATGCCCGCAGTAACGACCGCTGCAAACGCGAGGGCCTTGATGATTTTGTGCTTCATGATTTCAACTCGATATGCTCGGGATACTCTTTGGTCATCAATTCGAACATTTCCGCAGGACTCGCCATCACTATCTGATCGGACGCAGCAGGCGCAGCGCGTTCATGGTCACCAGCACGGTTGCTCCGGTATCGGCAAGGATGGCCGGCCACAGCCCGGTGATCCCGATGATCGTCGTGACCAGAAAGACCGCCTTGAGGCCGAGCGCGATGGTGATGTTCTGGTAGATGTTGCGCATCGTGCGCTTCGAGAGATCGACCATGAGGCCGACGTCGCCCACCCGCCCATGCAGAACCGCTGCATCCGCAGTCTCCAGCGCTACGTCGGTTCCGCCGCCCATGGCGATCCCGACGTCGGCGGCGGCAAGGGCCGGAGCGTCGTTGATACCGTCGCCGATCTTGCCGACCACGAATCCTTCTCGCTTGAGCTCGCCGACTATCCGCTGCTTGTCTTCGGGCATCAGTTCAGCGCGGACCTCGATGCCGAGCTGAGCTCCGATGGCGGTGGCTGTCCGCTTGTTGTCGCCTGTCAGCATGATGATCTTGATGCCCGCATCCGTCAGCGTCTTCAGCCCGGCTACTGCGTCGGCCCGCGGCTCGTCTCTCATGGCGATCGCACCCGCGAGGACGTTTCCGATGACGAGAACGGAGACGGTCTTTCCTTCGTCGTTAAGGGACGTGATCGTCTTCGAATGCGCCATCGGCACCGAAACACGTTCGGCGGCGGCCCTCGGCGAGCCGAAGAACACCTCGACCCCGTCGATCACTGCGGTCACGCCCTTTCCGCCGAGGGCCTTGGCGTCGGTGGCTGCCGGAGCATCGATCCCGTCCTCGTCGGCCCTTTCGAGCACCGCCAAAGCGAGCGGATGGCTTGAGCCCATTTCGAGCGCGGCTGCATAGCGCAGGACCTCGTGGACCTTTCGGCCGAACGGCACGACGTCGGTCACCTTGGGCTTGCCTTCCGTGAGCGTGCCCGTCTTGTCGAAGGCGATGGCGGTAAGCTTGCCAAGTCCTTCAAGAACGGCGCCGCCTTTCAGGAGCAGGCCGCGGCGCGCACCCGACGACAGCGATGCGGCGATGGCGGCCGGCGTCGAGATGACGAGGGCACACGGGCAGCCGATCAGAAGAACTGCGAGCCCCTTGTAGAGCCATTCGCTCCAGACGCCGCCGCCGAGCAGCGGAGGGATGACGGCGACCAGCGCGGCCACGACGACGACCCCCGGCGTGTAGTAGCGGGAGAAGCGATCGATGAAGCGTTCGGTCGGAGCCTTCGATTCCTGCGCCTCCTCGACAAGCCTTACGACGCGGGCGATGGTGTTATCGGCGGCGGCGGCCGTAACTCTCACACGTAGCGCAGCATCGCCATTGACCGTGCCCGCGAAGACATTGTCCTCGACGGCCTTCCGGACGGGAACGCTCTCACCTGTAACAGGGGCCTCGTCGACCGAACTCTCGCCCGCGACGATGACGCCGTCGGCCGAGATCCGGTCGCCTGGGCGGACGAGGATGATCGCACCCACTTCAAGCGTCTCTGCGGGAACTTCGCGGTTCTTCCCGGCCTCCTCCAGCATCGCCGTCTTGGGCACCAGTGCCGTCAGCGATCTGATGCTGTCGCGCGCCTTGCCCGCAGCCACGCCCTCGAGCAGTTCGCCTACCAGGAACAGGAACACGACGGCGGCCGCCTCCTCCGTGGCGTCGATGAACAGCGCGCCGACGGCGGCGATGGTCATCAGCATCTCGATCGAGAACGGAGTGCCTGCCATTGCCGCCATGATGGCGCGACGGGCGATCGGAACGAGGCCGACCAGCATTGCGACGATAAACGCGTAGGTCGCAATGTCAGGGAACAGAAGACCGATGCCGTAGGCAAACACGAGTGCGGCGCCCGCCATGATGGTCAGGCGGCCCTTCCCGCTCCTCCACCAGGGTCTTTCGGACGGGCCGTGGTCGTGGTCGTGGTGGTTGGCGTGATGTTCGACCCCGGAGCCTACACCGTGCGCGTGTTCCGTCACCGGGGTAGCAGAAGCCGACCTCGGACGTATTGGCGTCGCCTGAAATCCCAGCCCCGAGAGCTTCGTGCCCACGGCCTTGAGATCGCTGGCGTAGTCATGGGTGACCGTCATCGTACCGGCAGTCACGGAAACGGTGACGTCGGAGATGCCAGGCATGCGCCTGACGGCCGTGTCGATCTTGCTCGCGCAAGACGCGCAGTCCATCCCGTCGACGCGGAATTTCGTCTGTGTCGGCCCATTCATGTGCGGGATCCTCATGCTGTCCATAAGGATGGTCTACGACCTCTAGCCGCTAGAGGTGCAAGAGAAAAAATGAGAAGTGCGGATCCTTGTCCGGACGAGGACGATGAATTGTCCGGACGAGGACGATGAAGAGGTATCGCGGGGGAGTAGATGGTTTCCAACCCGCCGACGGTTCATCTCCGCTCGCCGCGCGTAAATTTTGAAGACGCGCAACGCAAAGAGCCCATCATTGAACAGCGTCGACGTCTACAGTCAGGGCAGAAGCCGCGACAGCGATGCTGCGAGAAAACTGCCGGCCTTGTCCGCCCCTTCGATGGAAATTGTGTGAGGCAGACCAGGAACTATGACTGTCTCGACGGCGACGCCGAGTGCCCGAAGAGTGACGGCAGCCCTGGTGCTTTCAGTTGCCGGGATAATCTCATCCCCGCTGCCGTGTATCAGCAGAACAGGAGTACGCAGGGCTGGCTGAAGCGGCAGCGGCGAGGCAAGCCGTCCGGAGAAGCCGACTACTGCGCCGACCGGCCACCGGCCTGACGCCACCGCGTCGAGTGCCATGATCGTGCCCTGGGAAAAGCCGACGAATGCGACACGGTCCAGCCGGTTAGAGAAGTCGTTTTCCTCGATGATCGCCGAGACCACGGCATCGAAGGAAGGCCGCGCGTCGTGGACTCGTCCGGCACGGTTTTCCTCTGTCACTCCGGCGACGCTGAACCACTGGTAGCCCGAACCGAAGCTGGAAGCGGCAGGTGCATCGGGGGAAGCAAAGGCGGCGCCAGGCAAGGCGGTTGTCCAAGCGTCGGCAAGCGGTGCGAGGTCGCTGCCGCTTGAGCCGACACCGTGGAGCATGATGACAAGGACATCGGCTGCGTTGGTAGACATCGTTTCGTCCTTCATGCCGTTGCGAACGGCAGTTGCGGGCCGACGGGAACGATTCCTGTCGGATTGAGTGCCTTGATCGAATAGTAACCGCGCTTGATGTGGTCGATGTTCACTGTTCCTCGGACGCCGGGGATAGCAAGCACCGTCTCGACATAGCGGCTGAGACTTGGGTAGTCCGCCAGCCGGCGCAGGTTGCACTTGAACAGGCCGTGATAGGCGGCATCAAAACGGATGAGAGTAACGAACAGCCGCACGTCTGCCTCGGTCATCCGGTCGCCGAACAGGAACGGGCCGCGGTTCTCAAGCCGCGTCTCCAGTTCGTCCAGCATTGTGAAGACGTCGGCAAAGGCTTCTTCATAAGCGATCTGGGTCGTCGCGAAACCCGTGCGGTAGACGCCGTTGTTGAGCATCGGGTAGATGCGCTCGTTCAGCCCGTCGATTTGCGCGCGCAGATCTTCCGGGTACAGGTCGATGCTTTCGTCACCGAGAGACCCGAAGCCTGAGTTCAGCATTCTCAGAATATCGGCGGACTCGTTGTTGACGATGGTACGGCGCTTCTTGTCGAACAGGACTGGGACTGTCGCGCGACCCGTGTAAATAGAATCGGCGCTCGTGTAGATCTCGTGGAGGAAGCTCGCTCCGTTGACGTCATCAAGGTCGGAGCCGGGATAATCGCCGAAACGCCAGCCCTGATCGGAAAGCGCCGGCTCGACGACGGACACCGAGATCACGTCCTCGAGCCTCTTGAGGGCACGCCCGATCAAGGTGCGCGACGCCCAGGGGCAGATCAGTGCGACATAGAGATGGTAGCGCCCAGCTTCAGCTTTGAACCCGCCTTCGCCGGTCGGGCCGGCTTCGCCATCCGGGGTGATCCAGTTGCGGAAACCGGAAATCTGCCGAACGAAACCGCCCTTTTCGTCCGTCGCTTGAACCGGATGCCAGTCGGCCGTCCATTTACCTTCGACAAGCATGTTTCACTCCTTGATGTTCTTTTGCGTCGCAGTCGCGACTGTGATCTCGGTCCCCCAGGGATCGACGAGGGTCAGTGTGTCGCGCTCTTGTCGAGTGTGGTCGGCCCTGGCACCGACCGCTTCCACAAAGTCGCGGGAGGACACAATCTCGACATTGGCAAGACCGGTGCTCGGAAAGGTGCGTGCACCCGCACCCTGGCTGTTCCAGATGTTGGTCGCCAGGTGATGATGGTATCCATCGGCAGCGTAGAACGTCCCACCGGGATAGCGTGACGTCACGGCGAAGCCGAGCACGTCACGATAGAATGCCTCCGCCGTCGGTATCGCACCCACCTGGAGATGAACGTGGCCGACGGTCGCCCCTTCGGGAAAGCCATTCCATTCCTCGCCACCGCTGGCGTCGACCAGAGCGTCGATGTCGAGCGGGTCGCTCGGCATGTCGACCAGGCCGTCCTTCCATTGCCATGACAAGACCGGCCGGTCAGCATAGATCTCCACTCCGTTGCCTTCCGGATCGGAGAGGTAGAGCGCTTCGCTGACGCCGTGATCGGATGCACCGACCACGGGAGCCTTCGATTTCATTGCATGCTTGATCCACCGGCCGAGGTCGGCGCGGGAGGGAAGCAGAAAGGCCGTGTGGAAGAGGCCTGCCTCGCGGGGCGAACGGCGGCGTGCCGCCGTGTCGCGCCGCAACTCCAGAAGGGTGTCTCCATCCACGCCCAGTTCCACGGTGGAAGCGTCGCCGCGAAGGAGATGGAGGCCGACGGCTTCCTGGTAGAAGCCACTCACGCGATCGAGGTCATTGACCGTCAGGGTCACTTTGCCGATGCCGGTCTTCGATGATTGTATCATGTTCATGGCTGCCTCCGGTCGAAATCCTTGTTGAGATGTTACTTGCGCAGAGGTGTGGGGCGGAGCGCCTTGGCGCCATCACCGATCAACGCCAGAACGATCAGGCCGACGATCCAGAACGCCGGGAATTCCCAGCCGCCGTTTGGATTGTTGAAGAAGAAGCCGGCTGCGCCGTGGACGGTGAAGATTGATCCGAGCAGAACCGGGATCATCGCAAGCGAGGCTAGACGCGGCCAGATGCCCACGATGAGTGCGACGGCGCCTGCCAGTTCCCAAAGGATCGTGACATAGGCCAGCCAGCCCGGAAGTCCGAGCGAAGCAAAAAACCCGGCAGTTCCCGTCGGGGTGAATACGAAAATCTTCAGGCCGGCGTGGGCAAGGAAAAGCAGGCCAAGGGTGACGCGCAGGACGAGTGCGGCGTAGGGAGCGGTGCGGGTGTCGATCATGATGGTTCTCTTCCGTCAGGGTGAATTCCTGAGGCGGAATATGCCCCATCTTCAGATCGACGATTATCCCCTGAAAGAGAGAGGGATTGCTTCCAAATCGGACGCAATCAAACCCATCCTTCATCCCACTTCGGTTGCCCTTTGAAGGCGGCGGCCAGAAAGTCGACGAGGACCCGCACCTTCAACGCGAGGTGACGGCCGGGCGGATAGACAGCATAGAGGCCCCGCGGCTCATCCTCGTACTCGGCCAGAACAGATCTGAGTTTGCCTGCCCTCAGACTATCGCCCGCAACAAAACTCGGTACACGGGCTATGCCCAGTCCCGCCTCGGCCGCCGCAAGGCAGGCTCCGGCGTTGGAGAAATGGAGCCGGCCTTTGACCTCAGTGGCGATCGCCTGTTCCCTGTCGACGGTTCTGAACCGCCATGATGTCGGATCACGGAAATTGGAATCGACGATACAACGATGTTCAACGAGATCGCTCGGATGAACGGGTAGCTTTTGAGCATCGAGATAGGAGGGCGCGGCAACGAGGACGATGCGTATCGCTCCCAGCTTCTTCGCCATGAGGCTACTGTCGGCGGGCTGGCCTATCCGGATTGCAGCATCATAGCCTTCATCCACGAGACCGACGAGGCGGTCGGAAAAGCTGACGTCGAGTTGAATATCAGGAAAGGCTGTGGCGAACGAGATCAGGACGGGCGCCAACTGCACGGTGCCGAAGGTAACCGGCGCCGTTATCCGAAGCCTGCCCGTCGGCGCTCCGGATGCACTGCGGACCGACGCGTCGAGCAGATCAAATTCCTCGATGATGGCCTTTATGCGCTCGTAGTAGGCACGCCCGACCTCCGTCAGGGCCAATGCCCGAGTGGTCCGCGTGAGAAGCTGGACGCCGAGTTCCTTTTCTAGCCGGGAGACCAGTTTCGATGCTTGGCCCGTGCTAGTCCCGAGACGAGCTGCCGCTGCTGCGAAGCTTCCTGTTTCGATCACTGCGGCGAACATGCGGTCGCATTCGAGGCGGTCCAAGTCATTCGTTCCTTGCTTTGAATGTGCGTCGAGTCTGCGGCCAGTGTAGCTTGATCGGTGAGCGTCGGCGAGCGAGCCTCAGGTCACCAGGATGACGATCTTGCCTCCCGCAGCGTTCGATTCCATGCAGCGATGAGCTTCAACGATCTCGTCGATCTGGAAGGTAGGACCGAGCGCGATGGTGAGCTTTCCGGATGAGACGTCGTCGACGATGCTCTGAAAGGGCATCTCCATAAAGTCTTCCGGTTCGCCGCTATATGCGGTCAACGCCACGCGGTTCGGAATGTCGTCCATCGGCGCGAAATGTTCCAGCGACCATTGGCTCCCGACGATGCCGACCATCGAAACAAGCCCTCCGCGAGCTGCGCATCTCAAGGAGTCCCGAAGCGTCGAGGTGCCGATCAGTTCGAGCACCTTGTCGTAGCGTGCCGGTCCGTCAGACAGTGCTCCGTCGTCGATACGCGTCTCCCGCGCGCCCAGCTCCTGCAGCATTGCAAGCCGCTTCTCGCTGCGGGACGTGGCGGTGACATGAGCGCCTTGGCGTCTGGCCAAGGCGATGGCTGCCATTCCGACCGACGTGGTCCCGCCTCGGACGAGCAGCCGGTCGTGGGGTTTCAGATCGAGCGAAGAGAATAGAGCGCCCCAGGCCGTCTGCATCATCTCCGGCAGGGCACCCAGGACGTTCCATGGGAGGGCCGTCTCAACCTTCCGAACCTGACCGGCGGGGACACAGGTGAACTCGGCATATCCCCCGTCGAACTGCCTGCCCATGCCGCCCATCACCGTTGCTACGGTATCTCCCTTTCGAAACTCTCCACCCGGCGCATCGTCGACCACACCCACGGCCTCGATGCCGAGCACGCGTGGAAAGGTGACGCTGGGCGAATGTCCCTGCCGCGTGAACAGCTCGGATCTGTTAAGGCCGAACGCCTTCACCGCGATCCGCACCCAACCTGCCCGAGGAACAGGAACTGGCCACTGCTCCACCCTGAGGACCTCCGGCCCTCCGGGTTTCCGGATCACGACCGCCGTCATCGTCTGCGTCGACATCGCCATTCCTCAGTTTCGGCTCGATAGCCTCAGCGTTTGACCCACCATCCGAGCCACCGTAGGAGGCGGGGCATCACGATCCAGTACATGGCCAGCACGATCAGGGCGGTGACGATCATCATTCTTGGAATGTATGGCAGATCGGTGAGAAGCGGAAACAGGAATGCGACGGCAAGAGAGGCCAGCGGGAATATGCCCATCCATGTGAGGACGGCCATTCGCCATCTGGCAGGCTGCTTTTCTCCCTCCAGGCCCGTTGCCGAGAACCACAGGTCGGATGTGTTGAAAACCCTGTATTCCGGATCGTGGTCCGCAACTTCCCTCAGACGGTCGTGCCACTCCGCGGACTCTTTCGAGTGCCGCCAGGTATCCAGAGCGGCCTGTGTGGTGAAGCACTGAACGATGTGGAACTCTTCGCCATCTACCCGCGGCGGTATCACGGTCGAGAACAGGTAGCCGGGCGTTCTGGAGCAGTCGGCAAGCATGCCCCGTACGAGCTGCTCGTACTGACGCTCCTGACCAGGATTGGCGCGGCGGTGGACAATGCGTGTGACTTGAACCATTTGGAACCTGCTTTCGATAAAGGAAATGCCGCAGGACCTAGATGACGTCCTGCGGCAGCTTTCATTTATTGCTTCTTCGGCAGAGCGAAGGCGATGATGTAGTCGCCGCAGTCCGGAGCTGCCCGCGAACCGTGCACCGTGACGACCACGTATTGGCGGCCGTCCTCCGGCGAGGTGAACACGAGAGGCGTGGAACCGGCGCCTACCGGGAGCGGGCTTTTCCAAACCTCTTCGCCGGTCAGCACATCGATCGCTCTCAGATAGTAGTCCGAGGTGGCGGAGAAGAAGACTAGACCCGACGCTGTAGGAACAGCGCCGCCGAGCGTCGGCATTCCCAACTCGATCGGCATGTGCGTCTTGATACCGAGCGGGCCGAACTGCTCCGGCGTGCCAAGAGAGCGGTGCCACAGCATCTTCTGCGTTTTCATGTCGATTGCGGCCATGGTGCCGAATGGCGGCGTCGTGCGGGGAACGCCGAGGAAGGACTGGACCATGCCTCGCTCCGCTCCGTAAGGCGTTTCGCTCATGGGAACGACGCCGCCGGTGCTGTGGGAGCCCTTGCCGCTCTCCTTCGTGCGCCGGATTTCGTCTTCGCGCGACAGCAGGCGGCCCTTCATGGCGACCCGCATGTCATTGACGATCATGACGTCATGACGTTTGTCGATCGCCTGCCCACCCCAGTTGGTCGTGCCGTACCACGATGGGTTCTGGAGGTACCACTGCAACTGAGGCGGCGTATAGTCTCCGACGTAGTACAGGCTCTTGAACTGGATGCGACAGTAGAGCTGGTCGATCGGAGTGATGCCCCACATTGTCGCCTCGGTGAGAACGGCATCCCGCATCGACGGCATGCCGACCGAATATGGCTGGGTCGGTGAGAGCCGCTCGCCGGGGACACCCTCCGTCGGGACCGGTCGCTCCTCGACTGCGGTGATCGGCTCGCCGGTGCGGCGGTCGAGGATGAAGATCTCTCCGTTCTTCCCCGCCTGGATAAGCGCCGGCGTGCGACCGCCCTGCCCGTCGGGCATGTCGTAGAGCACAGGCTTGGAGGGTAGGTCGAAGTCCCAGACGTCATGATGAACCAGTTGGAACGCCCAGCGCTCCTCTCCCGTCGTTGCATCGACCGCGACCACGGAAGTGCCAACCCGTTCGGTCGCCTCCGACCGCTGGCCGCCAAAGAGGTCCGGCGTTCCACCCCCGGTCGGCAGATAGACCATGTTGAGTTCTGGATCATAGGTGGGAGTAGCCCACATGTTCGGCGTGCTGCGGGTGTAGCTCTCGCCCTCGGCCGGTGGGTTCGGCTGACCCGGACGGCCGACGTCCCATGCCCAGGCGAATTCACCAGTCACCGCGTTGAAGGCACGCACGACGCCCGATGGCTCGTCGGCCGACTGGTTGTCCATGACCCAGCCACCGATGATCAGATTCTCCCCCGCGAGGAGGGGTCCCGACGTCGGGTTGTAGAAGCCAGGAATGACAGCTCCCATGCCGGTAGCGAGAAACACAGTTCCGTTGTCGCCAAAGGAGGGAACCGGAGACCCGGTGGCGGCATCGAGCGCGATCAGCCTCATGTCTCCAGTGGTAACGTAGAGCCTACGTTTACCTGGAGCGTTGTCGGCCAGTCCCGGCACTTCGTAGTAAGCGAGAGAGCGGCAACGCATCCAGCCTGCGGTATCGCCGGGGTTGACGCCCGGATCGAAGTGCCAGAGCTGCTCGCCGGTATCGCCACGCACCGCGAATACCTGGTTGGTAGCCGTACACGGATAGAGCGTGTTTCCGATCTGAAGCGGGGTGTTCTGGTTCTCGCGACCGTTGCCGCCGGGATCACCGGTGTGGAAGGTCCACGCGACTTCAAGCTGGCTGACATTGTCATGGGTAATCTGCGTATCCGGCGCGAATTGCTCGCCGGTCGTGGTGCGGCCGAAGCCGACCCAGTTCGCGGGCTCGTTCGCGGGGTCGTAGTCGGCCGCGACTTCGGCTTCATAGCTCGGCTTGACCAGCCAGATCGGTCCGAAGGCACTGATGAATGCAAGCAGGACCCCGACGGCGAGGACGCCGGCCGTTCCGTAGGATATCGGACGAACATGCCCGATCCTTTCCGCACCAGAAAGCTTCGGCATGCAGAGCGCAATCAGAAGTCCCAGAACTGCGAACATCCCGAGGCGCGCGGCAAGCGGCCAGAAGTGGAAACCGACCTCCCAGAGAGCCCAGGCAATGGTCACGAGGAAGAACGCGAAGTAGACATAGCCGGCACGGGCATCGGCCCGAAGGAGCAGAATTGCGGTTGCGAGAAGTGCTGCTCCGGCGGGAAGGTAATAAAGCGACCCCCCAAGCGACAGAAGCTGAATCCCACCATAGATGAAGTAGCCGCCCACGATGGCGGAAACGACGCCGACGAGGGAGGCGCATATTCGCGGCCCTGCTCCAACGGGGGCTGCGCTCGTTCTGAAAGTCTCTGACATGATATCTCCTTGGATCGTCCATCGGAGCCGCCCGTTTGTCGGCTCTCCGGTCCTTCCAAGGCGGGTAGTCGAGACGTACTCCCTTCCGCGACGGCGGGCGTCAGTCCGGCAGAAGCGGAAAGGCTGGAGGCAGCGACGAGGTGTCAGGCGGATGTGCTAGCGCCGAAATGTCGCACGATAAATCGCCCCGGAGGCTACCGAGTGTATCCTGCGGAGCAACAATCGGTTGCTACTTAGTTATGGAGGCCGACGAGCGGCGTCAGATATACGGCCCCGAAGTCATCCAGCTTGTTGCGGATGTCGAGGGTTGTCTCTCCGTACACATACAGCGCCTTGATCTGAGCCAGCGCCAGGAATCGCTGCGCATAAGGCGCGAAGGTCTCGTTGATGTGAGGCAGCACAGCATCGGCCTGGTAGCGCTCGACGATATGGATTTCGGTCTCATCGGCTGCGTTGATGGCGTATTCGTAGATCACGGTGCCGGTCTCCCGGCGCGCGTCAGCGACGATGTCGTTGATCAAGGATTTGAATTCGCCCAGATGATCGGGCTCCACCGCGAGGTGGAAGACACAGGTGATATGATTCATCGACATTTCCGTTCGTGGAGGGGGTGGAAGAGGACCAAGGTTCCTTGGCCCTCTTGTCGAAGGTTCAGGCTTTCTCGACTTCCTCCCCGAAAAGCTTGCCGGCGCCAGCCCAGTTCGACGGCGCGATGTCTTCGAACAGGACGTAGATGTAGTTCGGATCGGTTCCGGTGTTCTTGACGATGCTCCCGGTGATTTCGGCTGCGACAGCCTTCTTCGCCTTGGCGTCCTTACCGTCAAACCAGCTTACGCGTACAACAGGCATGCTATCTCTCCTTCGTTAGTCCGGCGGCGCCGGGAACGTTCGTTGTGGTGGTTATGGGGTCGAGGCTGGCCTTTGAGGTCAGCGTTCCAGGAACGACGTGAGGTCGTTCGTGAACTTGATCGGGTTCTTGAACATCAGGAAGTGGTCCCCCTGCTCGTCCGATGTGTAGCTGTAGAGGGTGGCGTCCGGGATGGTGGATGCAGCCCACCGCTGGCTCAGCAGATTGGTGCTCTCCTCGCCCGAGAAGATCGCAACGGGAACGTCAATCTTGTGCGCAATGACGTCGCGCCAATCGTTGGTGACGTGGTCGAACAGGACGCGTCTGATCGCTTCCGGCTCCGTCTTCACGAACTCGCTGGCGAAGGCGCCGGAATTCACGAAGTACGGCGAGTCCTTGAGCATCGAGCGTTCAAGCGCCTTCAGATCGGTGACAAGGCTGTTGAGCGGTGCGCCTGCCGTGTATCCTGCGACCATCCGCTCGGCGCTCGTAGTGGTGCCGCCAGCATCGAGACGCTCCTGCTCCGACCAGTCGGAATGGGAGTAGATCGAGATCGGCTCGTCGACGAACACTGCCTTGCGGATTGTCTTCGTGCCGAAGAGGTCAATGTAGCTCCAGATCACGGAAGCGCCCATCGACCATCCGCTGAAGTTCGCCTCCTCGATCCCGAGGTGATCGACCAATTCCTTGAGGTCGGCTCCGAACCGGGAAATCCGCGATCCGTACTCGACCTTCTCGGATAGACCTTGGTTGCGGGGATCCAAAACGATCACCCGGTACTTCTGCGCGAGCAGGTACATGACGTTGACGTATTCGGCACCGTTCGCGGACCAGCCCGGCACGAAGATCAGGGTTTCGCCCTCTCCGGCTTCCCAGTAGGACAGCGTAACGCCGTCGCGCGTGTCGAAGGTGTTGATCTGCAGACCCTGGAAGTCCGACAGCTTCCTTGGCATTCCTTCAATCTTGTTGGGGAACTCAAAGTCCTTGCCCAGCACCTCGAGTGCCGGGGCGGCCAGAACCATCGAGGTGGAAATCGCCAACGACGCCACGGTGAGCACAAATCTGGATAAAAATCGCATCCCAGCTCCTTGGGCGACCAGGCCTTACCGACGGCCACCATCTGTTTGATCTGCCGTGGAAGATAATGTAGACCTTGAAGCAGATAAACATCGCGGTGGGATACGTTGCGTAGCCTGAAGGGATACAATGGCACAGCTTGAGCAACTGGATGGAGTGATCGCGTTCGTTGAAGCCGTAAGCCTCTCAAGCTTCACGGCGGCGGCAGAAAAGCTCGGGATCACCAAGTCGGCCGTCGGGAAAAGCGTCGCGCGGCTGGAGGCTCGTCTCGGCGTCAAGCTCCTCCATCGCACAACCCGGCGTCTCACTCTGACGCCGGACGGCGAGGCCTACTATGCAAGCTGCAGACACGCCCTCGAGGAGATTGGGGCAGCGGAATCTGCCCTGGCGGCCACAAGTCAGGCGCTTACGGGCCGATTGCGGATCGATGCACCAGTTGCCTGGGGACGGCAGTTCCTCCTACCCATCCTGACAGGGATCGCCAAAAAGCATCCGGGTCTCACATTGTCCTTGTCGCTAGCGGACCGCATTATCGATCCGGTGGAGGAAGGTGTGGATCTCGCGATCCGCTTCGGAGAAAGCAAGGACACCAGCAACCTCGTCATGCGCAAGCTGACCGAGCAACGGACCTGCATCTTCGCTTCACCGGACTATTTGGCCGTAAGGGGGCACCCCACGACGATCGAGGATCTCCAGCATCACGACGGCATCGTAGGTTTCCGAAGGGATATTCCGGCGACCTGGCGGGTGACGGCGCCGAACGGAACGGTGGAGCGCATCCTCCCGCGCGTCACCCACGAGATCGGGGATGGTGCCGCCATCGTCGACGCGGCCGTCGCAGGGCTTGGCGTGGCTCAGATGCCGATATCGATCGTGGCGGATCACATCGCAAACGGACGGCTGGTTCCGCTGCTGGAGGATGCAACGGACGTCAACGTCGGCATCTACGCGGTGTGGCCGGCCAGCCGGCATCTGCTGCCTAGAGTACGGCATGTCGTCGAGGTGCTGGTCGAGGAAGGCAAACGAGGTGACCTAGGCGCTCCGGGTAAATGACCGCCCTTCTTAAGAGGCTGCAAACCCTAACTTCTTGTTGAGCCCGTCATCGGCGGCATAAGCGTCCGTCACCGTTGCTGTTTCGTTAAGGCTGGCCAACCCGCGAATCCTATGGGTTCCGCTAGGATTTTACCGATCCGCTTACCGGTGCCGAAAGATCCGATACCCTATGAAGCGTCCCAGAAGGGGACACTCTCATGGCGACGGACATCGACATCAAGGCACAGGCGCTCTCGTCCGCCCGGACACGGATCCTTGCTCTCCAGGAGCAGATGACGGAGCGCGTCCTGGCAATGGCGGCGGAAGTCGAAAAGCTGATGGACGTCGTCTCCGCGACGGAGGCGAAGGCTTTCCTCAAGGCGCGATGCAACCTGCCCGCCGTCGAACTGTCGACCTATGTGGGATTCGAGAAGGCCCTGAAGGGAGCGGAAGAAGTCCTGCGAACCGGGCGAGTATCCTTCCCGGTCGTGAAGGCGCTCGTCGCGGCGGACGCTGACACGCGTGAGGACGTTCTCGCTCGGATCGCGGCGGGGGCGCAGATCGATACGCGGGACGTCTCTGCCATCAAGAAGCGGCTGCAGGAGTACAAGCTCACGGTGGCGGAAGTCCTCGCTGCCAGGAATCGGAAGGCCGTCGCGGCCGCGGCACGCAAGCGCGCGAAGGCTTCGGTGACCTCCTTCGAACAGAAGGTGTCCTCGCTCGTCGACGACTTGCAAGCGATCTATCGCAGGCGGCTGCCGGAATCCGCAGTGGTACGGAACGGCCTCCAGCACCAAGCGGGCGAACTGCTGATTGAGTTCGAATCCATATTCGGAAACGATCACCCTGCCCTTCCGGACCTGCCACTGAACTCTGCAGGACATCAGGTCGCTGTCGCGTGGCATGCACTGCGGAAGGTGAAGGAGGGCGGTTTCGGCTCCGACCAGACCTTCGAACTCCAGGACGGCGACCACGGCCCGAGAATGATCTCCCCCTTGCAGGCACTGACCGGACGGGTTTCTCCTGTGTTTGGGTTACGTAAACGGACGGGCCTTACGGGCCTTCCTCCTGAGCGATACCGCCTGAAGGCTCTTGAACTATGTGCGGGCGCAGGGGGCATGGCACTAGGACTGGAGCGGGCAGGATTCCAGCACGTGGCGCTCATCGAGTACGACAAGAACGCGGCGGCCACCCTTCGCAAGAACCGGCCGGACTGGAACGTGGTGCAGGCCGACGTCCGCAAGATCGACTTCACCCGGTACCGCAAGCAGGGGATCGACCTTCTCGCGGGCGGTCTCCCGTGCACGCCCTACACTACGGTCGGCGAACGCAAGGGAAGAAAGGACGAGGACGATCTTCTGATGGAAGGCGTCCGGGCGGTGAAGCAGGCGCAGCCTAAGGCGTTCATCTTCGAGAACGTTGAGGGCCTCCTGCACAGTGCTCATTCGGACCACGTGGCGGAGGCCCTTCGAAAGCTGATGAAGGCGGGCTGCCAAACGGAAATCCACCGGATCAACGCGCGGGATTTTGGCGTCGCACAGGACCGGTCGCGAATCCTGATCGTAGGCGTTCGCAAGGAGTTTGCAGGCGCCTTCAGGATGCCGCCACGGATGCCGGAGATAGCGACGAACATCGGTGACGCACTGGCGGACCTGATGAGCGCGAACGGGTGGTCGGGCGCTCGAGCCTGGGTTCAAACGATGCGCGAGCAGCCTTTCCATGACCGGTTCGGAAACCTTGTCCAGAAGGGAGCGCTGTCGGCCACCATGCGCGGGCGGCAGGGGGTCGGTCGAGAAAAGGAAGACGCCCGCTGGAAGAGGAACGGGTTCACATATGCCCCGATCCCGAAGTCGGCGCCGACGGACGAGGATGCTGCGAAGGAAGGATTCGTGCCAGGCCTGACGCTTCCGATGCGAGCGAGGCTGCAGGATTTCCCGGACCAGTGGAAATTCGTCGGCGGCGTCGGAAGCGTTGCACAGCAGATCGAAAATGCGGTTCCGGTGCGGGTAGCACAGGCGGTGGGGTTGGCGATGTTTTCGGCGCTACGGGGGATGCAGTTCGATCTGGTGGCCCTGCTTCGCAGGCCAGGGTCAGGAATGGTCGGTCAACTGATTATCCAACCGCCCTCCCTTGCGATCGATGCCGAGTCTACAAAAGCCATGGCACCAGTAGTCTAAGGGAAAAGGAGGTAGTCTCTAGAAAGAGTTCTACGACCGCCACTTCCAAGAATCCTCCTATTGACCCTCCCATGGTGGGAAGGACCACCTTCTCTCTGTCACATCGACAGGAGCATGAAATGTATCAATTCGAAGTACCCAAAATGGCGTGCGGACACTGTGCCGGGGCGGTCAAGAATGTCATCAAAAGGGTGGACTCAGCGGCATCGACCGAGTTCGACCTGTCCAACAGAAAAGTGACGGTGGGGACTTCGGTTTCGCCGGAGGCGGTAGTGGCCGCGCTGACGTCAGCAGGCTATCCGGCGACGTTCCGGGAGCTGTTGGCCTAATTCAGCCATCTCGGCAGTCGTAGGTGAAGGAGAACGGCTCTACGGCGTCGGCTGCCGGAACCGCTGGTGACAGGAGGTGCATGTTTGGAGCATCATGTGGAACGCGTGTTCGGCAGGAACCGCGGCCGCGTCGCGAGACGCGTCCGCCCTGCGCCCGAAAGGGCTGCCCAGGAGCATGCTCCCCCTCATCCTGGTGTCCGATCCAAGTTGGCGAGGGTTGTGATCCGCCGCCACGCCGAGGGCTGACGCATAAATTTCAAGGTCCATGGCAAGCCGGCCGAACTCCGCCGCGGATGCCGCAATGGCTTCGGTTTCGGCTTTTGAATCCCCTGTTGGCGGCTCGTTTAGGAAGCTCTTTACAAGCCGGTCCCCTGAGCGGATCCGGATTGCTTCGGCAGCCGCTTTGAACTCCTCCTGGCTGTAAGGCCGCCGACCGCTGAAAAGTTCTTCGATAACCTTGGACGCGTCCGCCATTGACTTCATGTCAAGCTGACGCTCCCAGGCAGGGGCAGCCATCGCTGCTAGTCCTGCAAAAAGCAGGCCGGCAGTAGACACGATTGTTCTTGGCATTCTCATCTTGGGGAGGCCTCCAGAGAAGGTATCGTGCCGGGCGGCGGGGCCGACCACCGACGCCCGTTCCGCCCGTCCGTCCTAGCGCGCGCACTCGATATATCCGCGGTATCCGATTCGTAGTTGATGTCCGATTTTGAAGATCATCTCCGCCTCCACGGGTCCGAACCTCGGGTCTCCTTCGGGGCTTCGTCGAAAGCCTCACTGGAGGATCCTCTGCGGTGACGCTACCCTCAGAGACGGCTGCCCTCAACTCGAGCATCTTTCCGTTCAGGTTCATCGCCGCCGTGGTCGGTCCGTCGTCCGCACCCACAGCAAGCACAGGTTTTCCGGCTTTCGTATACCGGAAGGTGCACGCCGGAGAACTCCAAGCACCATCGCATCTCCGCACCCACCATGGTGGCGGGATCGAGCGACGGCACATCGGCGCCTGACACGGCGTCGCCGGCGGCAACTACCGGTGCCGGTCTGCGGTCCTTGGATTGTTGACCACATCGACCGGCTCGGCGCTCTCTCCACATCCGGCAAGAACAGCGGGAGCCGCCAAGGCGACTACCTTGATGGTCATAGACAGCGTCCTGGTCATCAGTCCCGCTCCTCCAGATCATTGATGAGATACTTCATCTCGGCAATCTCCCGCTCCTGCGCCTCAATGATCTCGTCAGCCAGCTTGCGCACGCGTGGGTCCGTTAGCGAGCGCGTTCGCTGGTCATGATGGCGATGGAGTGGTGAGGTATCATGGCGCTCATGTAGTCGCCATCGTCGACCGTCGCCTGCCCTCGGACAAGCCACAGGGACAGGGCGAAGACGGCGACGGAGCCCCCGAAGATGGCCATGTTTAACATTCTGTTCTTGTACATGCCCAGCATGAAGGCCAACATGATGACCGACATCGTCGCTCCCATCACTAGAGCCATCCACGCTCGGGTCTCGCTCCAGAACACGTGCTCGAGAGCGTAGGTGTTGAGGTATATCAGTCCGTACATCACCACCGTCGAGGTCGCGATCATGGCGGCGAAGCGCCAATAGGACATTCCCATTGTGTCGTCTCCTGCTTTTGGGATGAGCTACTGCCCGGCCCGCGGCCGCCCTCCCGTCGCCAATAAAGGCATGACTGCTGGAGCATCGCTGCCGGAGCCGGTTCAGGACATCGGTAATGTTTCAGATGTTCTCGACGCCGTGGCCTGCGCCGAAGAAAGACACGCGGCAGGGCGAGACGTGTTCCGCCTCCCCTGCCAACGTATCAGGCGGCCATTTTCCGGCAGCTTTCGGCGCACCTGCGGCAGGCATCCACGCAGGCCTGCATGTCTCCGACACGCTCGCAGTCATCCGCGCACTGACTGCAGATCTCCGCGCACTCGCGGCACGTGTGCCTGTGGTGTTCGGTGCCGATCAGCATGAAGTGGGCAGACGTCCTGCAGATCTCCGCGCAAGCCATCATGAGCTTGAAGTGCGCCGGCTCGGTGTGTTTACCACCCATCTCCAGGCAGTGCCCCATCGCGGACGACAGGCATTCAGTGTAGCAGGCCAGGCAGTCGTCGATGCAGGCCTTCATTTCTGGTGAAACTTGATGCATGTCCTCGACCTCCTACTTTACTTCCTGCTCGACCCAGTCGGACATCTCCTGGATGTCCTTGATCTGGCGGTCGATCATCTTCTGGGCAGTTTCCTTGGCATAGTCGTTGTCGCCGTGCTCGAGCTCTACGCGCGCCATGGCGATAGAGCCCATGTGGTGGGCAATCATTCCGCAGATGAAGGCGACGTCGGCGTCGTCCTTCATAATGCCGTGCATCATGTTTGGCATCATCTTCTTCATGCCCTCCATGTACCCGTGCTGGTAGTCCGTCATGTTCGCGGACGGCATCATTTCATCCATGGCGGCGGTACCGCCTGCCGAGATGTCCGATCTGCACTTTTCGGGGAACTCCACCTGCTGCGCGGCAGCATGGGTGGCAGGGCCGACCAAGGCCAACGCGGCGGCGGCCGCGGTTTTGGCGAACGTATTCATTCATCTATCCTCTTGTTGATGCGGGCGATTACCTGTTCACGCGTCTGCACATCGAGGAGGAGGATCGATCGCCCTGATCAGGAGGAGAGGCTGCTCCGCACACTTGTATGCCCGATGGACGGAGGGGACAGCCGCCGGAGCGCTCATGATCGGCAGCTCAGGCATGAGCGGACAACAGTGCGTCGTGCCGCAGCATTGTCTGGCGGCAGTATCTTTATCGGCGTGATGTGAATCCGCTTGCAACTGATGGCACTTGGATGCGGCTGCGCCGGCAGGTGTTATGTCCGCGAAGGTAGCCATCGCCGCCACGATGGCGACAAGGGTCAAGACCGTCCTCATGTACCTGGCAAAAACCATTTCGCTCTCCGGCAGCAGTCGGGAAACAGCGCGTCTCCCGGAAAGTTCCATTTTGCTCTCGAGCAGGCGCGCGCCTCCGACTGAATGACGAAGAAAAAAAGCGCTTCACCTTCCATAGAGGAAGCCCTTACCTCGACTTCGCGGCAAGCTCCTGACAAGCTCACTGCGTCACACTTAGTTTCGCCGCACGAATCGGCGATTGAACAGCTACGGGACCAATGGTAGTCCCAGGAGTATGAGCAGGGTGCTACGCGACCTGGCGAACAGGATCATGGTTGTCTTTCGTCTGGCGGTCGTCGTGTCGCTGGCCAGCTACACCATGCCCAACGCCAATGCCGCCATGCACGGCTCCGCCTATCCGGATGCGACCATCTCCATCGAAGCCGGACATCATGGCGAGGCCCACTCCCACGGTGCGAAAGTGCTCGACGCGGACGCCGGTCATAACGGCGATGGCGGCGACGCCGGCAAGACGGCCAAGGATAACTGCTGCCAGGACTTCTGCTTTAGCATCGCCCTGCCTTCTCCTTGCCAGACGTCCGTAATGGCAAGAGCATCCACGGTCTTTGGCGCGCTGGACGATTCGCGCGTCCACGGCACGCGGCCGAGCCTTCACAGGCCTCCTAACATCCGAGTCTGAGCACCCGCTCAGGCGGGTCTTGCCGCGTGTACACGTCCGCGATGACGTGAGCGTGTTCGCGACCTCATACTCGGAACTCCAAAATGAAATCATCGTTTCTGGTGGCCGCACTGCCGCTCGTCGTGAGCGGCTGCGCCTCCACCCTCCCGGAAGTCGTCGACTCTGCCGGCCATCCCGACTCCGCCTATGCTGCCCCCGTGCGCTACGAAGGCGCCATAGGAAGCTACACCCATCGCATCCCCGTAGATCCGAAGCCGTGGCGCGGGCTCAACGACGCCCAGGCCCCAAGGCAGGAGGGAACATGATGATCTCCAGGGGGATGAAGCTCATCGCGGTCATGGCGCTGCCGATCGTGGTGACTGGGTGCACCACCGCATACTCCGCGAAGGATGCGGGTTTCCTAAACGTGTCGCTGAAGAGCGGCCAAGCCACCGGCAAGCAGACGGTCTGGATCCAGAACCAGCAGCAGGCCACCGAGGCGCGGGCACGCGTGAAGGCGCTGATGGCCAGGAAGACCATCGACGCCGAAACGGCCGTGCAGGTCGCGCTCCTCAACAACAGGGGTCTGCAGGCGGCCTATGCCGACCTGGGCGACAGCACCGCCGACGCGTGGCAGACGCAGTTGTCGGTTTTCCCGACCTTCTCCGTCGGGCTTTCCGGAATCGGGACGCCGGGACTGGAAGCATACCGCGTGCTTGAAGGGGCGATCGCCGCCAACATCCTGGCGCTGGCTACATACGACAGGAACATCAGGCTTGCGGAGACCCGTTTCCGGCAGGCCCAGCTCAACGCGGCGATCGCGACGATCTCTCTGGCAGCGGAAACCAGACGGGCGTGGATCGAGGCCGTCGCAGCCTGGGAGAACGTCGCCTACCTCAACCAGGCGAAGGCGGCTGCCGACGCCGCTTCGGAACTTGCGAAGAAGATCGGCGAAGCTGGTTCCCTGCCAAAGGCCGGGCAGGCGCGTGAGCATGTCTTCTATGCCGAGCTGACGGGCGAGACGGCGAAGGCACGGCTGGCGGCGAAGCTCGCCAAGGAGGAACTCGTGAGATTGATGGGCCTCTCGGGCTCGGACATCGAGTTCCAGATCCCGAACCGCCTGCCGTCGCTTCCGAAGGCCCTCGTCAAGAGGGACGACATCGAGGCGGAGGCGATACACAAGCGGATGGACCTGCAGGTGGCCCGCCTCGAGCTTCAGGCGACCGCCCAGGCCTATAAGCTTGAGGACGCGACGCGTATCGTCACGGACATCGAGCTCGTCGGCACGGTCGAGAAGGAGCGCGAGCGCGAGGAAGACGGGATCGTCTCGGAGATTTCGCGGACGGCAGGTCTCGAGTTCACGATCCCGATCTTCGATTCCGGGCAGGCGCGCCTGCGCAAGGGCGAGCTTGCCTACATGCGGGCGGCAAACCAGCTCGCCGAGCTGGCGGTCGACGTCCGGTCGCAGGCGCGGTCGGCCTATTTGTCCTACAGGTCGAACTACGACATCGCCCGCCACTACCGCAACAACGTCCTGCCGCTGCGCAACGCGATCGAGGAGCAGTCGCTCCTCACATACAACGGCATGATCACCAGCACGTTCGAACTGATCTCGGATACCCGCGAGAAGATCGATTCCACCATCCTCGCCGTCAACGCCAAGCGTGACTTCTGGCTCGCCGATGCGAACTTGGCTCCCGTCGTCTACGGCGGCAGCACGGGCTCGGCTGCGGCGGAGACCGAGGTCGCGACGTCCGAAGAAGCGCCGGCAGGCGGACATTGAGAAAGGACATGAGCATGTTCAGCAGAAGACAGCTTCTCGGAGCGGGCGCGGCGGGCGCCGCCCTCGTCTCCTCGAAATCCTGGTCGCAGACGTCCAACATGGGATTGCCCGAGGCGGCGGTCATGGAGACCGCGGCCACCCAGACGCCCGTGCGGCCGACAACCGGCCCCGACTATAATCCGGTCGTCACGCTCAACGGGTGGACCGCGCCCTTCCGGATGAATAACGGCGTCAAGGAATTCCACCTTGTCGCCGAGCCAGTCGAGCGCGAGATGGCCGAGGGCACGACTGCCTACCTCTGGGGGTATAACGGCCAGTCTCCGGGTCCAACGATCGAGGCGGTTGAAGGCGACCGCGTCCGGATCTTCGTCACCAACAAGCTGCCGGAGCACACGACCATCCACTGGCACGGAATGATCCTTCCGTCAGGAATGGACGGCGTCGGCGGGCTGTCGCAGCCTCACATCCCGGTCGGCAAGACGTTCGTTTACGAGTTCGACCTCGTGAAGTCGGGTACCTTCATGTACCACCCGCACTCAGACGAGATGGTGCAGATGGCCATGGGCATGATGGGCTTCTTCGTGGTCCATCCGAAGGATCCGGCGTTCATGCCGGTCGACAGGGACTTCGTCTTCCTCCTCAGCGGCTATGACATCGACCCCGGCACATACGTGCCGCGGGTCATGGAGATGACCGACTTCAACCTCTGGACCTGGAACAGCCGCATCTTTCCGGGCATCGATCCGCTGGTGGTTTCGAAGAACGACCGGGTGCGGGTGCGGGTCGGCAACCTCACCATGACCAACCACCCCATCCACATGCACGGGTACGACTTCGAGGTCACCTGCACCGACGGTGGGTGGGTGCGGCCGGAGGCACGATGGCCGGAGGTCAGCATCGACATCCCGGTGGGCGCGATGCGGGCCTATGAGTTCGACGCGAAGTATGTCGGCGACTGGGCAATCCACTGCCACAAGTCACACCACACGATGAACGCCATGGGCCATGACATCCCGACTTTCATCGGCGTCGACAAAACGGAGGTCACGAAGAAGATCCGGCAATTCCAGCCGGAGTACATGCCGATGGGAACCGCCGGTATGGCGGACATGGGCGAAATGTCGATGGAAATCCCAGAAAACACGGTGCCCATGATGACCGGCTGGGGGCCTCACGGCCCCATCGAGATGGGCGGCATGTTCTCTGTCGTGAAGGTCCGCGAGGGCATCTCGGCGGGCGATTACAGCGATCCCGGCTGGTACGAAAACCCGCCCGGCACGCAGGCCTGGGAGTGGACGGGCGCCCTGCCCGAACCTGCCAAGGCTAATGACGCGAAGACACAGACTCCATCCAAACATTCCAACCACGGCTGACCGCAGGTCTCCGAACGAAAGAGGAAAACGCATGAGAAACGCATTGATCGGCCTGCTTCTGGCCACCCTGGCGACGCCCGCTCTGGCCGCCGGTAGTCATGCCGGGGGACACGGAGAGATGGCCGTCGGCGAACCGGGTGAGAAGTCGAAGGTCACCCAGACGATCCGCGTCAGCATGAAGGAGACCGAAGACGGCCGCATGATCTTCACGCCGGCTAGCTTCAAGGTCCGCAAAGACCAGACGATCCGGTTTGCTGTGAAGAACGACGGCGAAATCGATCATGAGTTCGTGCTCGACCAGGAAGACAAGGTCATGGAGCACAAGGCTCTGATGGAGAAGTTCCCTGAGATGGAACACGACGATCCGAACGCGATCCGCCTGGCACCGAGGGAGTCCGGAGAGATCGTCTGGAAGTTCACGAAGGACGGCGTCTTCAAGGTCGCCTGCCTCGTGCCCGGCCACTACGACGCTGGAATGCATGGCGACGTGACCGTCGCGAAGAAGTAAGCAACTAGGAAGGAAGAAGTCCATGAAAGCAGTTCTGAAACTCGCTGCCGTCGCAGCTCTCGTCATCTCCTCCGCCGCCGGCGTTTCGGCACAGGAATTCACCAAGGGCACCGTCAAGAAGGTCGACGAGAAGGCAAAGAAGGTCACGCTTATCCACGAGGAACTGAAGAGCCTCGACATGCCTGCGATGACCATGGTGTTCAGCGTTGCCGACGCAGCCATGCTTGCGAAGATGAAGCAAGGCGCGACCGTCGAATTCATCGCCGACCGCGTCAACGGCAAGCTCACCGTGACACAGGTGAAGTGACTCAAGCGCCGTCTCCGGCGTAGAATCCGGAGACGGCAGTCATCAGAGGAGAAGCAGGAATGAACAGAAGACAGTTCGTCTGTATGGCGATCTCGGCAGCACTTCTGCCGGCAGCCGCCGTCGCGCAGGGCGCGACCATGGTCGTTCACAAGGATCCGTATTGCGGATGCTGCGGCGCTTGGGCGAAGGCATTTGAAGCTGCCGGCTATCTGGTGGATACACGCAACGAAGAAGACATGGACGCTGTAAAGGAGCGACTGCAAGTGCCCTCCGACGTCTGGGGCTGCCACACGGCCGTTGTCGACGGCTACTACCTGGAAGGGCACGTGCCTCTCGAGGCCGCAGAGAAGCTCCTGAAGGAGCGACCGCTCGTCGCGGGCCTGGCGGTGGCCGGAATGCCGAAGGGATCGTTAGGAATGGGTACCGATTCCAACGCTTCCTACGACGTGATGGCGGTACCGAAGGACGGATCGAAACCCTACGTCTACATGGAGGTGCGGCCGTCCTGACGAGTTGGAGAGGGAGCCTTGGTCACACCCCGAACGAGTGCAGGATCGGGCACGGCCCTGTCTTCCCGGAAGCGCATTCGTCTGCAAGCTTCTCCAGTGAGCGCCGTGCTGCCTCCAGCTCCGCGATCCGCACGCTCAGAGCCTCGAGCCTTGCTCGGGCGAGGCTTCGCCCGCGCTCCCTGTCCTCCCCGGCGTCGAGATCCAGGAGCTGCTTGATTTCCTCGAGCGTGAACCCCGCCGTCTGGGCCTGCCGGATGAACTTCAGGCGACGCAGATTTTCAGCATCGTAGCGACGGACCCCTTCGTGTCCGTTGGGAGTTGGGAGTAGCCCCCGGCGCTGATAAAAGCGGACGGTCTCCACTCCCACGTTTCCGGCCTTTGCAAATTTTCCGATCGTCATGTCCATGGCTATTGACTCCGTACCACAGTACGGAACGTATGGTCTTACCAACGGTTTCACAAGCAAAGGAGACGTGAAATGTTGGATCAAGTTAAGCAGGCCGAAAACCCAAAGAAGGCTGTCCTCTATCGGATGGTTATGCCCGGCCATACATGCCCGTACGGGCTGAAGGCGAAGCACCTCCTCGAAAGCGCTGACTACGAGGTGGAAGACGTGCACCTGACCACGCGCGAGGAGACGGACGGGTTCAAGGAACAGCATGGGGTCGCGACCACGCCCCAGGTGTTCATCGGCGGAAGCCGCATCGGAGGACATGACGATCTTCGCCGGTTCCTGGGCAAGAAGGTGGTCGACCCGAAGGCCACGACCTACCGCCCGGTCGTAGTGCTGTTCTCGCTGACGGCCCTGATGGCAATGGCGGCCAGCTACGCGGTCAGTGGCGACGCCTTCACCCTGCGGGCAGCCGAATGGTTCATAGCATTCTCGATGGTCATGTTGGCGATGCTGAAGCTCCAAAACGTGGAGAGCTTCGCAACCATGTTCCTGAACTACGACCTGCTCGCCAAGAGATGGGTGCCCTACGGCTACGTCTACCCGTACGCGGAGGGTCTGGCGGGTATTCTCATGGTTGCCGGCGCATTGACCTGGCTGTCCGTTCCCGTCGCGCTATTCATCGGCACTATCGGCGCCGCCTCGGTTTTCAAGGCGGTCTACATAGACAGGCGCGAGCTAAAGTGCGCATGCGTCGGCGGCGCCAGCAACGTACCTCTTGGGTTCATCTCGCTGACCGAGAACCTTATGATGATCGCCATGGCTGTCTGGATGGCGGCCAGTGAGCTGGGGTTCATCGGCGGGCATGCAATGTAGCATATAGGACTTGATCACGATCGGTGATGAAGGCGGACTGCGAGCTGCTACTATAACCGATCGGTGGTCACTTCGGCCGCCGGTCCACGCCCATAGACTTTGCCCAAGCCCTATGCTTGTCAAAGGATCCGCCATGAACGTTCGTGGAACCGCCCCGCAGTCAGTCTTTTTGCGCCCATACTATTGAGACTCCGAGCGTCAAGGTAGTTGAGGACGCGACGCAAAGCAGCCGCTTTCGAAGCAATCCGCTCGTAACCTCGGGCCTCGGTATCCGCTTCTATGCAGGCGTAAAGCTGATGAATGGCGTCGGGGCGCTTTGCGTCATCGGTCGGATGCCTCGTCAGGCGACGGAGACCGAGCTCACAAAGCTCACTAAGCTCGCAAGCCTGGTCGATGGACCATTGATGTCTCGCGGAACCTTGGCCGCTCTTGGGTGAGCTCGCCTGCCGCGCCGCATCGAAAAGGGCGTCGATCACCGTCGTCTGTGGAGCGTGCGCCGACTGACCTTCCTAGCGGCTTCGCCTTGCCTGTACTTGGACGAAACTACTTTCCCTATACCCTTCTCCGCATCATCTCTCCCATCCTGAAACGCCTGCCGCAGTTCCGCCCACACAGGATTCGGCCACGCCCATTTCTCCGCATAGGGCCTCCATCCGAAGAACAGCCGGGCGTCCTCCATCATCTGGTCCTGTATGGATCCGATCTCCTGGACCACGGCGGACACCTTCCGAATGAACGAGATGTTCCTCGACATCCTGTCGAGGTCGTCCTTCGCGGAAGCCAAGTCTTCGTCCGCCTCGATGAACTCCTCGTCCATGAACTGGAAGACCTGCGCGGCGGCGACACCGTTCCGGTAGGCGACGTGCCGGAGATCGTCGAGGATCCGATCGGCAGCCGCCCGGTCGAAGCGGCGGCGGCCCCTTGCCCTGGAGAGAATGGATTTCAGCCGATCGAAGTGCTGGTCGTCGCTCATGCCCTTCCAGCCGGTTACCTTCTGCGACGCAGCGGGCTCCCTTGTTTCAGTACGCATTCCTCTTCTCCTTCTTGCTATCGGTTTCTGATCTTGCGGCGGGCCTTTGGGGTGGGCGGCAGCGGGATCTTGTCTTCCACCCACAGGGATTCCTCGATCTCTGCTCCGGAGAGGCTGCCGCGGTCCACGAGCTCCAGCAGCAGGCGCTCGATCTGCCACCGCCGGGACTGGATGATGTTCCTTGCCCGGTCGAGCTGCTCGACGAGGATCTTCTCCACGCGGACCATGAGCGCGGCGTCGTAGCGACGGGCTTCGTCGATCCTCTGCTCGTCGAGACCGGCCGGCCACGAGTGAAGGAGCCCGTTCATGCCGAGGTGGCGATCGATGACGACGGCAAGACGGGTTGCGTGATCCAGATCGGAACTGGCGCCATCCGAGTGCTGCCCGAGGAGAACCTGCTCCGCCGCGATCCCGCCCAGGAGGATGCAGATGTTGTCGAGGTAGGTCTGCCTGTCGCGAGCCTGCCAATCGTCCGGGGTAAGCACCGCCCCGCCGAGGATCTGGCGGTCGACGTCATTCGAGATCCTACTTTCGATGGACACGCCCCAGAGCTTCCTGGTTCCGGTGGAAACGGCGATGACGGCGTGGCCGAGTTCGTGGATCGCAACCTTCCTGCGCACCTCCAGGGATAGGCTCACGCGTCCTGGCAGGCTCCCGAGCACGTCGTCGATGACGATGGCACGCCCATGTCGGCGAGCGACCCTACGAGCCAGCCGAACCACCTGGGCGATGTCTGCACCAGACATGCCGACACTCTCCTCGGCGAACTTGGAAAGGTCTTCGTTGGCAAGGTCGCCCCGGAGATGCATCCGAAGAATTCCTTTGCGGGCCTCGGCGTCCGGGTAGCCCAGCCGGACGTGCTGGTCGAGCCGGCCCGGCCGCAGGATCGCGCCGTCGATGACGGCCGGATTGTTGCAGGCGCCGACGACGACCACCCCTTCCCTGTCGACCGTTCCGTCGAGGCACTCGAGGAAGGCGTTGATGACCTGGCGCACGTAGCTCGCGTTCCGGCTCTCTTCGCGGTCACGGTCGGTGAAGGAGTCGACCTCGTCGATGAAGAGGATGGCGGGCGCGGCGTTACGGGCGTCTTCAAAGGACCGGAACATGGCCCTCTGCATGTCGCCCAGATGGCCCCGCGACTGCCACCTCGCAGCCGAGGCGGTGACCAGCTCCACTCCGCACGTGTTCGCGAGCGCCTCAGCAAAAATGGTCTTCCCGACGCCGGGCGGCCCCGACAGCAGAAGACCTCCGTCTACGTCGCTCCAAGGGATAAGCCCTGCCTTCCAGTCCGTGATATCTCGAGCAAGATCGACGCCCAATCCGTCGCAGCGCCGTAACCGCTCATTGTCTCGAGCCGTAGCCCAATCTCTGTGTTGGCCGACTTCGGCAGTGGTCGGGCAGCCGTCTCCTTCGCACGCATCACAAGATGCGCGAGCATGCGGCCGACGCTTCTGCCGGGACGGGCCACGGCGCGCTGCAGATCGGTGTCGAGTGCGAGGAGTAGTTCGGCCTGCTCATCCGAAAGACGGGAGCGGTGCCACCAGCGGAAGACGCCCTTGATCTGCCGCAAGGAAGACGGTTGCAGTTCGACGACCAGGTCCGCGGCAACTCGAACAAAATCCGGGATGGAAGCCAGGTTTGGGAAGAGAACGATCACCTTCATCTCTTGGAGAGCCTCCTCGATCGCGGTGATCGAGTTCTTTGGCTTCAGAGGGTCGAACTCAGCGAGGCCGGCCAGTGTCCACCGATCGCCTCGCCGCAGGACAGCGTCCGCCGCGCGGAAGTAGGCCGTGGCATCGGCATCGGGAGGGCGCACGAGTGCTACTACGTACCCCTCCGCCCGGATAATCGGCCGCATCGCGGACCGGATGTTACAGAAGGCGAGGTATTCGGGCAGGCCGTAGCCCTTCCGCAGTGTTCTGGGGTTCTTCATCTTGTCCACCTGGATTACGAGCTGAGACATAGGCTGGTCTCAGTCCCGTATCCGACGGACGACCGTCTCCGGCCCGATCAGGGCGTCGTCCAGATCGACCTCCAGGAAACCTTGAAAGATGAGGGAGGCCAGGCATCCCATCGGGCGACCCGCATGAAAGGCGGACATCGTTTCCGCGACGGTGAGCGAGTCCATCTCGTCGAGGGCGGCAAGGATCCTGATGCGGTCTCCGAGCGGGCATCGGTAGAAGCCGTAGCGCAGGAGGTCTTTTGCGTTGCGAAGCCGGTTGCTGCCGGCGAAGTCGCTCATGGCGACCGGATGGTAGCCGTGCCCTGTCCTGTCGGCTGCCACTTCCACCCAATCGGGAGGCGTTGGCTTTTCCCGGCAGACATCGGCGAGGAAGGTCCGGCCTTCCGTCGAGGTTACGAGGAAGTCCGTTTGGTAGCTCACGCTGCCCATCTGTAGGGCGACGCCGTCGCACGTCCAACGGTCGACTTCGGGATCGAGGTCGAGAAGGCATGCGAAGTCGCGGGCGTCCTGCGTGCGGAAGACAGGCGAGCCTTCGCACTTGATGGTGGCAAGCGGATAGAAGAAACGAGAAGATGACCGTTGCGGAGCGTCATCGCCCGGCGGCATCTGGGATGGAATGCTCGTCATGCTCATTCCTCGGAACAGGGTACGATGAGGCGAACGCCGGAAACCAAGTCCGGCGGTCAGTCAACGTATTCGAACCAAGTGGTGGCGAGCGATGTACGACATGATGACGGAACAAATAAGGAACGGAATTGAGGGCGTCAAGCATAAAACCGGTCATCGAATGTATGCTGACTAGATTTGGGCTTCGTCTTGCTAGTCGGCACCGCTAGCGGGTTGGGAGCGGAATGCTCGTATCCGCCTCTGATGAAGGCAGTTGCTCGGTTGGATGCCAACGACCCATTCTTATGTCACTACCTACCCGCATTCGTTTGCCCTCTACTTCCTGGCCGGTGAGAGCGCTTACCGTTTTGGACGCAAAGTAGGCGGATATGTCGACAAAGCCGCGTGGGCGGAGGAATTAGGCCTTCTTCCGCCATTCCATGCCTACTCCTCCGTCTCGCAGACCGCCTCTATATTGTTTCCATCCGGGTCGAGAACGTAAGCGGCGTAGTAGGTGGAGTGGTAGCGCTCCCGCACGCCCGGTGGGCCGTTGTCTCGCCCGCCGTTCGAAAGTGCCGCCGCGTAGAACGCGTCAACATCCCTGCGGCTTCCAGCCGTGAAGGCGATATGGATCGTCGTCCCGGAATGTGCAACTCCCAGTTCATGGAACCAGACGCTGGGCCTTCCTCCCCGGCCAAACCCATGCCGGACACCTCCGTGCGGTGTTTTCGAAGGGCCGATCGTAATGACCAGCGACAGACCGAGAGGCGCGAGCGCGGCCTCGTAAAAGCAGCGTGACCGTTCTCCGTCTCCGACGGAGAACTCGATGTGGTTCAAAAGATCCATGCCTATCTCCTTCATACCTGCGAGGCGCCGCCGTCGGCGAAGAGCTCGACGCCGTTGACGTAGCTGGCGGCGTCGCTGCGAGGAATGCCGCGACCTCTGCGATTTCCTCCGGCTCACCGATGCGACCGATCGGGCTCTTGTTCGTAAGAAAGGAAAGGCCTTCTTCTGCATGATCGCCAAATGCAAGGCGCAGGGACTCCGTATTAGTCGGGCCGGGGCTGACAATGTTGATCCGAATGCCGGTGCCCTTGATGTCGCTGATCCAGCTCCGGACGAGATTGCGGACGGCAGCCTTGGTGGCTCCGTAGATGCTCATAGTTGCGCCCGGATCTATGGAGGCTGTCGAGCCCACGATCACGACCGAGGATCCCCTTCGCAGGAGAGGCAGAGCACCCTGCACTGTAAACACGATGCCCTTCACGTTCGTGTTGAACTGCTCGTCATAGGCCGCCTCGGTGATCTGCCCGAGCGGCGCATGGATGCCCTTGCCCGCGTTGGGAACGAGGACATCGATATGGCCAAAGCGCTGCCGCACGTGCTCGAAAAGGGCCTCCAGGCTCGCGGGATTGGAGACATCTGCAACGAACCCTTCCACGTCCGGCCCAAGTTCCGCCGCAGCCTTGGCGAGCGCATCCTTGCGCCGGCCAGTGATCACGACATGCATGCCGGAGGCGACGAGACGTCTGGCGATTGCCAGGCCTATACCGCTGCTTGCGCCTGTGACCACCGCGGTCTTTTTCCTGTTCTCAGTCATGTTGCTGTTTCCTGTTGATGGGGCTTGGATCAGAGGTCGACGATTGTCGTTGTGGCGATCGTCTCGGCGAAGCCGCGACCGAAAAGGCCTACGGGGGTCTGGAAGCCGGGCCGGGTCTCACCGGCGAGGACACGCTGCGCGGTATGCGCCGCGGCAATGGCGGTGAACGTGTAGCCGTTAACCGTATGAAGGACGGAGCGGACAATCGTGCCGTCGGCGTCAATCACCTCGACTGACGCGTGGTATGGGCTCGCCTCCCGCTCCGCCGCGGTGGGGCCTGCCGGGACAGCCTTCCGGTCCCCTGTCGGGAAAGCTCCGGCGAAGACGTGTACGTAGGTGTCGACATTCGCGACGCCTGTCGCGTGATGAATGGTCACGAGGTCCGGAAGCGTGACCGGGAACACGATGGCCAACGGTTACGATAGTCGTCTACGAACCATCCATGAACTCAAGCTCGGGCCGGATCGGCCCGAGCAGGCGCCTGTTCAAGGCTTCTCCATGAAGCCCGGAGAGGCCTTCATCGTTTCCACACCAGACTTGCTCCGGCACGGCACGTTTGTTTTCGAACGATGGTTCCAGCCTGACAGCGACTCTGCCGTGAAGGCCATGATGAAGCACGTCGACTCCAACGAGACGGCGATGTTCTCGAATTGGCACCTGGCAGAGCTCCCGCGCGCTGGCAGAATCCGCCCCTTGGTGGGTAAGGAGGAAGCTCGACGCAACCTTCCCGGAGCGGCGCTCGCAGTTAGGGAAGATAGCCTCAAGAAGGCCGGTCTCAAGCTGGCCTACGTCGAGGCGGCGAGGGAGCGCATGGCGGAAAAGCGGGGCGCAGGCCTCACGCGGCCCGAGATGCAGGAGCTGATCGCCGAGGTGGCTGAGAAGACCGGCGATCCGAAGCCACCCTGCAGAGCGTCGGTCTACAACTACCTTGCAAACGATCGCCGCGGGGGCAACTTCGATCCCTTGATGAACCACGTCCGAAAGGAGGGAAGCGGCTGGTGGCGCAAGACCCTGTCTTCCGAAGTGCGCGAACTGATCGCGGACGCGGTCAGCTCCGCCCTTCAGGTGGGTGGGCGGATCGATATGATGAAGACGCTCGTCCTGCGGCTTGTAAGAGAAGACGGCGAGTACTTCCATATCCGTGAGCAGGTCGTGGACACCGACGGTGGCTTGAAGATCAGCGAGACGGCAATCTACCGCCATGCGAAGAAGATGGGTCGCTACGTCCACGACCACCTTCTTCATGGGCGCGACTATGCGGAGCGGGTACATGGCGCCGCGATTGCGCAGGTCCGGCCGGATGCGCCGCTGGTAGTGGTCGACGTCGACCACACCACGATGGACATTACCGTCTACGATCCGGAGCTGCCGATCGCCTACGGCCGACCAGATCTCCTGGTCTTCCGGGACAGGTACTCGGGAGTCGTGGTCGGCTACTCCATCAGCTTCGGCAAGCCGTCATGGCAGACGTTCCTCGACGGTCTTCAGCACATGATGTTCGAGAAGGACCCGGACCTCATGAACGGGGCCCGATACCCCTACTTCGGAAATCCGTTGCAGCTCGGGACCGACAACGCCAAGCATCTTGTCGGCATCAACATCCAAGCTGCGGCAAGGCAATTCGGGTTCACGACGGTCGCATACCGTCCCGCCCGCGGCTGCGAGAAAGGCGCGCTTGAGCACCTGTTCGGCATCCTGAACATCCACGTCGAGCATCTGTTGCCGGGAACTACAAGATCGAACCCGGAAGAGCGGATGAAGCTCGACGAGGAACGCCGAAAGGCGGAACCGGTGCTGACGCTACCGGAGCTACGCGGCTTCCTCGACTACTACTTCGCAAATATCTATCACAAGGAGCCGCACAAGGGGCTGGGCGAGCTGGCCACCATCAAGGGCGTTCCAGAAGACCTTTGGCGTGAAGGCATTCGCAGGGCGCCGGTACGGCCGCTGATCGACCGCGACATCTTTACCCGCCTGGCCGGCGACGTCACGGACGGAACGATCACAAACAACGGCTTTCAATGGGATGGCCTGTACTACAATAGCGGGGCACTCCAGTTCGTAAGGGCTGGCGGGCATAAGCGCGGTACCGGACACAAGCAGGGGCGGCGCGGGCACAAGGGGACGCAGTACAAGGCGAGCCGGAACCCTAACAACCTGGACAGAATCTGGGTCGTGGATCCGTGGGGCGAAAAGGATCGCGCCATTGAAGTTCCGGTCGCCGGAGCACAGGCGGATTACGCGGCCGGCCTTCGGCTCGATCAACACAGAAAGATCCTGGCCTATCGGCGCGAGCAGGCCAAGGAAGCGGGCCGTAAGCTTGATCTGCTCGAGGCGAAGATGGAACTCGCAAGCGCCATGGTCGCGCTCCAGCAGAAGCGGAAGAAAGCCGGTACAGCGGCACTCTTGGCGCAGTTCCTCTCGAGCATGACCAAGAAGTTCGCCCGCTCGCGTCGCTACGAGATGAGGACAGTGAACTACGACGGCGGGCACATTGATCTCGCGAGTCCCGCTGTCGTGGATGCCCCATTGCCGTTCAGCAGCCGGTCAGCGCCGGTCATGCCGGGCGAGCGGGCTGCGGAGGACACCGCACCTTTCGAGGACATGATCCAGCCGCCACTCCCGGCGACTCTGATCGACTACTCCACCAGCTACGACGAACCAGAGGAGGACGGCTATGACGTCTGAGGAACCCAAACCCTTGAACGCGATCTTTCACACGGCTGCGTTCACTACGCCACAGGAGCGGGTCGCCGTAAGCAAACTGCCGCGGCGACAGCGTCAGTGGATGATCGACAACCTCCTGGTGGAGTACGTCACCTTCAAGGAGGGGCGCGAGTTCATTCGCAAGGCTCACAATCCGTACGACGACGGGGCGCCGACTGGAGGAAAGCTCCGCGCGCTGCTCGGCGAAAGCCGAGTCGGCAAGTCCTCGATCTGCCGCTACTATGCGGACCTCAACCCGCCGCAGGTGGCTGAAGACCAGGAGTTATACAAAGTCGTCCACATGACGGTCAGCGTCAGGATGACACCTCTCGAGTTTGCTCAGGAACTGAACGACGTGGCGGGCAATCGGTATTCCCCTATGCGGGGCGGATGGCATTCCTACGTCAGACGAGCCCTCCTGCACCTGGTTGAGGTTGGCACGGAACTGCTCATCCTTGACGACGCCCAGTACCTCTTCTTCGACCGAAGGGAGGACTCGATCTACGACATGTTTAAACTGGTGAAGAAGATCCTCGACACCCGCCGTACGAACGTCCTGCTCGTGGGAGAGGCACGGACCGACGACTTCATCCAGCGGACGCCGCCGCTCAAGAACAGAGACTACAGCGCCATGATGTTCAAGCCCCTCACTAGCAGCGCCAAGGATATCGAGGACTTCGGAAAGCTTCTAGGCAGCATCGACAGGCGACTACCCTTCGCGGAACCATCCGGTCTGCAGGCGCTCGCCGAAGACATGTACAGGTTCTCCGGCGGCATGATCGGCATTGTAATGAACATCGTTCAGGCCGCCGCCGCGGAAGCGCTCAACTACAACCGCTCCCGCATCCTGATCGAGGACTTCCGGTTCGCGGTCAAGACGCGGATCGCTGTTGGAGACGACTACAACTACTTCGGATACAAGTCGCGATGAACAGTCATCTCTTCAGGATCGAGAGACCCTTCTCGAAGTGGCGGGTCCGTCCATTTCCCGGCGAAGGAGCCTTCTCCTACTTCCATCGGCTAGTGAAGGATCAGGGCAATTCGAGTCCTATCACGTACGCGCAGGCTGTCGGGTTGCCGGGGAGTAAGGTCGGCGGAAGTCGACTGCTGCGTGCTCTGGCCAAGCTACCCCTCCTTCCCGAGGAAATGGAAAGCCTGCATCGGTGGACTCCGATCCAGGACGGCACGGAATTCTCGCTGAACGGCTTCAAGTTTCCAGACCGCATCCTGTCAGCCCGAAACCACAGACACTGCCCCGCATGCATCCTGGAGGCTCCCTTCCAAAGATCTTGGTGGAACTTGTCAGGATTCGAACAATGTCCGAAGCACCTCATTCCCCTGAAGCGGTGGACTGAAGACCAAACCTATCGAGTCTGGCCGCCATTTTATGGTGTCGCGCAGCACGATGCGACGGCACAACTTTCCGCCGAATCCTGCAGCTCGGAGCGTTTTGAAACCTATGTTCTCGCCCGGCTTGGAGCGATCGATGGCCAGCGGGAGGCCAGACCGCTTCTCGACGACAACCCGCTGGATGACGTGATCTGGTACTCGGGCGGGGTCGGGAGATTGCTAAACAACCCGAGAAGCATCCGCCGACCGTTCAAAAGGTCAAACGACCATCAGCGGGGCTTTGAGGCGCTTCGCCTTGATCGAGAGCATCTAGTTAATTCCCTCGCCGATTGGCTCGTCATTCACAACACGCCCGTCGACCTTCAGCAGGCAAGCAACCACACCTTGGGATGGGGAAACGCCCTCGTGCAGATCAAGAGCTACTCAAGGCACGATTCCGCTTTGGGCAAGGAGGTCGCCCTTGCCCAGGCGTTTGCGTGTGCGAGGGTCGGAAAAGTAGGTTCACAACACAGAGGCTATAAAGGTCGTGAGGCTTGGCCCGTCTCCCGCAAGCGGGCGGCGGCTCTTCTAGGGGTCACCGAAGCCGGGGTCCAAGTGCTATCCGGCAGGATCGGCGGCAGCGGCCGCTTCTTTGATAAACAGGCTTTGGACGCGATGGAGGCCCTTCTGGAGAGAACCTGCTCGCGAACGGAAGCATTGCGCGCTTTAGCCTGCTCGGACAGCCAGCTTCGCGTTTTGACATCCAAGCGCGTCGTCGCACGCATCTACATGCGCAAAAGTCGGCGTTACAGGATTCTGAAGGAAGATGTCGACGCTCTAGTTGCGAAGCTCGACGCCCTCCCGTTAGCGCTCAGCGATGAGGTGGACGTCGAAGAATTTGCGCGCCGCAACGCGGTTTCTGTCTCAACGGTCATGATCGGATTCCTGAGAGGCAAATATCAGGGCTGGCGCAGCCGGTCGCATTCCGGCTTTCGAAAGCTCCGACTTCTGTCGTCGATCCGGGCCGAACCGCGAACGCGAGGAGGACGGGCGGCCAAGAAAGGTCGCAAGCAGTCGAACGATATTGCAATGCTGCGTACCGAATTTAGGGTGATGTCCCATCTTCGCCCCAAGACGGTGTTGCACCTCATTGCGACGGGACAGTTGCCCACCGTTCCCACGGATACCGGGGAGTCTCGGCTGCTGCGAAAGGAAGCTATGGCGTTCCACATGCGCTACATGAACCCCGCCCCCTATCTACGGGGATACTTTCGGTACCACAGCCGGGAGCTCGAGCAACTTGGCGTCCCGATCATGTTCAAAGAAGCGGGCGACAACCTGATCGTTGAGCGTGACGTTTTCGAGCAGGCGACTGGAATAAAGACGATTCCGGACGATGAACATCTGCAATCGCTCTGGGGCGGTCTCAAAGACGCCTTTCTGGCGCACGCTCCTTCCTTCATCATTCCGGACTTTCTGGGAGGCATAAAGTTCCAAGTGTGGACGACCTCAATAAAGGCATCCTTTGACCTAGCCGTTGGACAACGAGGTTTTCGGTTCGTGAAGCGGTTTTCAGCTCGTCTTTCTCGGCGGGATTGGGAGGCTTACGAAAGAAGGAGAAATGACCTGCTGCAAGCGCTGGAGCCTTTTGTCTGGGAGGAGGAGACGGGTACGGCAGTTGCCGCCATGTACGCAGAACATCCGTCCGAGATTGACGCCGCGGCGATCGCGCTTGGAAGGATGTGTGAAATCTTCCGTTACAGGCAACCGGTGATCAGACGTCTTCTGAAGGATTAAGGTGTCGATCAGAAGTCTTAAAGCGCAGCTTGACTGCGCTTTTTTTATTCGCTGTCGCTCAGGAAATCAGTCTAAAATTGAATGAACCGGCGGGCGCGCAGTCCAGAAATATTGTCCCAACAGTCTAAAATCAGAAAAGCGGTATCGACGAAAGTCCTTTGGAAACAATAGGCGTCAGTCCAAGACTAAGCGGCGCGCGAGACTTCAACACGCTCGGCCCTATAGTCCAGTCTCTGCAACATTGTTGTAATCGGATCTCGTTTTAGGAGCCTTGTTCCCCCATGCCAGGGACGTTCACCAGCATCTTTGTCGTTGCCTTCGACCTCGACGACCGGCAGCAGCCCGTCCGGTCTTTCGAACCCTGCATTGCGGCCACAGAGGCGGCCGCGCTGGAAGATGCGCAACGGCTTTCGCGCCAGCACGCCGGGGTTCTTGTTTGGAAACGCACAGGCGATCCTGTCGTCGGAGAGGAAGGTGATCCCGAAATCATCTTCCAGACCGGCAGAACGGGTGACTTTGACTGACGGACGGTAGCTTCACCCCACCGCCTCACCGCACACCGCCTGGAGTGCCCTCTTCAAATCTTCCAATCCGTGAGGCTTGGGGAGCCTGGCGGTACGCGAGGCGTCATGGAGCTCCGGCAGGTGCGCCGCACCCGTCGCGAAGATGATCGCGACGGACGGCCAACGTTGCCGCACTTCGCGACAGAGATCCTCCCCCGTCATCCCGGGAAGACCAAGGTCGCTGATGAGGACGTCGACTCCGCCCTGCTCTAGCAAAGGCAAGGCCTCCTCCGCCGAGGATGCCTCGAGCACCTCGCATCCCAACTCGTGGAGCATGTCGGCCGTCGCCAAGAGGATCAGGGGCTCGTCCTCGACCAGAAGCACCCGATGCGGCTTCTGCCCTATCTCCGGTTCCGACGCCTCTTGTGCCGGCGAGACAGCCACATCAGGACGGTCGCCTAACGGCTGCTTCTTTTCCAGAGCAAGCACCTGACGAACCTTCCGCGCCAAGGCGTCGCGCGAGTAGGGCTTGTTGAGGAGTTGGACGCCCGGGTCCAAGCGCCCCCCGTGGACGATGGAGTTTTCCGTGTAGCCGGACGTGAACAGCACCGCCAATCTGGGAAGACGTTCCTTTGCCTTGCGCGCCAGCTCCGCGCTTTTCAAAGGGCCTGGCATGACGACATCCGTAAACAGCATGTCGACAGGAATGCCGCTCTCGATCACGCTCAGAGCGGCCGCGGCGTCCGAGGCTTTCAAGACTCGGTAGCCGAGATCCTGCAGCATCTCGACCACCGTTGCGCGCACGCCCTCGTCGTCTTCTGCGACGAGAATGGTTTCCGGACCGCCCTCCACAGGGGCGTCGAGTGTCTCGACCGGGCGATCCTCCTGCTGCATCGAGCGCGGCAGATACATCTTCACCGTGGTGCCGAGACCGAGCTCGCTGTAGATCTTAACATGCCCACCCGACTGCTTGACGAAGCCATAGACCATGGAGAGACCGAGGCCCGTCCCCTTGCCTTCCGGTTTCGTTGAGAAAAACGGCTCGAACACCTTGTCGATCAGATCCGGCGCCATTCCAGTTCCAGTATCGGTGACCGACAGGACGACATATTGTCCTGGCTCCACGTCGTGATGCAGGCGCGAGTATGCGTCGTCGACGAAAGCGTTGCCGGCCTCGATGGTCAGCTTGCCGAAGCCTTCCATGGCGTCACGGGCATTGATTGCCAGGTTGAGCAGCGCGTTCTCGATCTGCGTGGGGTCGACCAGTGTGTTCCACAAGCCGCCGGAAACGATGGTTTCGATTTCGACCCCTTCACCGATCGTCCGGCGCAACATTTCGTCCATACCGCGGATAAGGCGGCCAACGCTGACGACGCGGGGATCCAGCGCTTGACGCCGTCCGAAGGCGAGGAGTTGCGACGCGAGCTTTGAACCCCGGTCCACGCCGGCGAGGGCATTTGTGACACGGCGCTGTGCCTTCTCGTTGCCGGCGATATCCTTCGCGAGAAGTTGAAGATTCCCCGCCACCACCTGAAGAAGGTTGTTGAAGTCGTGTGCAACGCCACCGGTGAGATTGCCGATCGCCTCCATCTTCTGGGCCTGCTGAAGAGCGAGCTCGGTCTTTCGAAGGGCAATCGCAGAGTCGCGTTCCTCAGTCACATCTCGGCCAACGGCGTGGATGAACTGGTCATCCGGAACGGCCGTCCAGGCAATCGTTCTATAACTGCCGTCCTTGGCCCTATACCTGTTTTCGAACGAAAACGTGGTCGCGCCTTCGCTGAGCTTGCCGACTTCTGCGAGAGTGGCGTCCAATTCCTCAGGGTGGATGAGATCGACGAAGGAGCGTCCGATCAGTTCGTCATCCTCCCAGCCCAACACTGAGGTCCAGGCGGGGTTCACGGCGTAGATCTTTGCGTTGAAATCGGCGACCAGCATGATGTCGGTGGACAGCCTCCACATCCGATCGCGGTCCGCTGTGCGCTCCGCGACACGTTCTTCGAGCGTACGGTTCAACTCCTCCAGCTTCGCCCTGGTCTCACGTTGATCGTGGATGTCAGTGTTCGTGCCGATCCATCGAAGGATTTTCCCGGCATCGTCCCTGATCGGAACCGCGCGGGCGATGTGCCAGCGATAGCTGCCATCTGCCGCCCGCAGCCGGAACTCGATCTGGTAGATCTCGCCTCCCTCCACTGCCTCGCGCCAGCGCGCGGCAGCGATCGGAAGGTCGTCCGGATGAACCATCCTCCCCCATGCATCCCCCTGAAGCTCGGCGGGCCCGAACCCGGAGTACTCCAAAACTCGGTCATTGAACCAGTCGAGGCTGCCGTCCGCTTGGGCGGTCCAGACGTGGTTCGGCATCGCCTGGGTGAGAGCGCGGAAACGCTCCTCGCTCTCTCTAAGCTCCCTTTGCGCGCGCCGCCGCTCTGTGATGTCCTGCACCACGCCCACAAAACGCAACGGATTTCCGTCCGTATCGTACTCGAACTCAGCACGCCGCGCGATAACCCGCTCTTGGCCGTCGTTGGCACGACGTATCCGATATTCCGCGTTGGGAGGAGCAGTGCCTAGTCGGCGGCTCACATCAGTGGAGGCCACCTCTTGGTCTTCCGGGACGATCAGCTGCTGCACGACGTCTACGGGTACGGCGTCGGACGGCTCAAGGCCGTATATCCTGCAGAACTCGGGGGTAGTACGCAGGACATCGGCTTCCAGATCCAGTGAAAACACTCCCACGCCACCCGCGATCTGTGCTCGATCCAGCCGGGCCTGCGTCTCCTGGAGAGCGAGACTTGCCAAATGCTCTTCCGTCCGATCCCGCAGGACCTTGACCAGTCCGACCGCCACGCCCTTTTCATCCCAGAGCGGCCGGATGTCGCCACTTGCCCAGAAGCGTTCGCCGGAGCTGCGCATATGCCAGCGGTCGTGATGAGCTGTGCCGTGCTCCAGCGCCGCGGCCACAGCCTCCTGCGCCTTTCCCGCCAGCCTGTCCTCGGGCGTGAACAGCACCTCCCAATGGGAGCCGACCCGTTCTTCCTCGGCCCAGCCGAACATGCGACGCGCACCTTCGTTCCAGCGCAGGATCCGGCCTTCCAGATCGAGCGCGAGAATGGCATAGTCGGTGGCGCCGTCCATGATCTGGCGGCTTTGCCTCTCAGCCGCCTTCAGAGCATCTTCCACTGCCACGCGGTCGGTCACGTCCGACCCCTGCGCGAAGATGCCCACCATCCTGCCCTGCATGTCCTCGACCGGCTGGTAGACCAGATCGACGTACTTGCGCTCGGCAGAGGCGTCCTCCGAGACCTTCACGTCCACGGGAATGTTTCGGCCCTTGTAGGGTACGCCGGTTCGGTAGACCTCGTCGAGAATCTCCAGAAACCCCTGCTCGTCCATCTCAGGCAGGGCATCGCGCACTCTAAGTCCGACGATATCGCGGTGGCCAACCAACTGCCTGTATGCGCTGTTGGTCATTTCGAAGACGTGGTCCGGGCCAGTCATCATTGCAACGAAGCCGGGGGCCTGCTCGAACATTCGGCGCAGTCGCTCCTGCTCGCCCTGCCGCCACCGCTCAGCCTCGACCTTTGCCGTCGTCTCAATGACGATGGCGATCACGCCGCACGGCATTCCGTCGTCGCCGATCACGGGAGAGTAATCCAGGTTCATGAAGACCTGCTCCGGCACCCCCCGACGATGAAGCGTCAGTTCCTGGTCGCGATAGGAGAGAGTGCCTCCGGCCAGGCCCACTTTCATGACGTTGTCGTTGAAGTCGGCAATCTCGCTCCAGCCCTCGCGCACCTTCGACCCGAGAAGCTGCGGATGCCGCCCTCCAGCAAAGTGCGAATAGGCATCGTTATAGATCATGACGCCGTCGGAACCCCAAAGGGTCACGATCGGGACCGGCGATTGCAGGATCGTGTTTACCGTTGTCTTCGTGGACTGGGGCCAGTGCGCAGGCACCCCGAGCGACGTGGCTGCCCAGTTGAATTCGCGGATCAAAGTGGCAAGCTCGCCATGGTGGGCGAGGAAGTCATATTCGCTGGATGTCATGAAGGCAATCGCTAGGAGGTTCCACGCCTATCTAGCGCGCGGGGCACGTGAGGGAAAGCCGTTCGCTCCGAATCCCTTAACAATCTCCCGCCCGGAAACACTGCGGAAACGATCTGCAGGGCGGGTCACGAGCTGGCCGCACCGCTACGGGTGCGGCCAAGCTGTAGCGTGTCCTTCTTAGCCTTGCTGGAGGAGACGGTCACAAGGCGCGCTTGCTGCTTCAGGCCCGATCCTATATCTCAATGTTGCACCCTCCGAACCTGAGCAGCCGGGAACGATTTTGACGAAGCAGTTGAAGACCACTCCGCGCGAGCGTTTTCTTGAGACCATCCTCCAGAGCGCAATCGAGTACGCCATCTTCTCGCTGGACCTCCAAGGCTCGATTACGAGCTGGAACGAGGGCGCGACGCGGATATTTGGCTGGACTGCGGAGGAAGCTGCGGGCCAACCGGGGTCCATCATCTTCACGGAGGAAGATAGGCAGGCCGGCGCGCCGCAGCGGGAGATGGAGACCGCTCTCAGCAAAAACAGTGCGATGGATCAGCGTTGGCACCTGCGCAAGGACGGCAGCCTGTTCTGGGCCTCGGGGGAGATGATGGCGCTTCGCTCGGACGAAGGCGCCGTAGAGGGCTTCGTCAAGATCCTCCGGGACCGGACGGACCAGCGCGAGAACGAGGACCGTCAGCGCATGCTGATGCACGAGTTAAACCATCGCATGAAGAACACGCTCGCAGTTGTACAGGCGATCGTGTCCCAGTCCTTCCGGGGCGCCACGTCACTGGACGAGGCCTCGGCATCGGTCTCTGCCCGCCTCGCTGCCTACTCCAAAGCACATGACATCCTGCTTCAGCGCAACTGGCAAGGAACCACGATGTCAGCGATCGTCGAGGAAACCGCCGCAAGCCTTGCCCTCGATTCTTCCCAGCGGTTCAGGATGCAGGGACCACTCCTCGAACTGGGTCCCCAGGCCGCGCTGTCGTTCGCCCTGGTGCTGCACGAACTTGCAACGAATGCCAGGAAGTACGGCGCCTTGTCGGCCGAAGAAGGCAGCGTTGACGTCACCTGGTCCGTCCTCACGTTCGAGGGCAAACGCCGGTTCCAGTTCACGTGGGAAGAAGCTGACGGGCCCAAGGTAGAGCAACCCGCACGAAAGGGATTTGGTAGCAGGCTGCTCTCCACGAGCCTGAAGGCCTTTGGCACGGCGGTGGTAGAGTATCTGCCCGAGGGCGTACGCGTCGAAGTCACCGGGGACTTGGAAACGCTCCAGAACAAGGCTTTTCCCGACGCCGTGCATTAGCGCTTCCGGTCGATCGATCAAAGGAAGAGAACTGCGCAGGCCGCTCCGGTCTAGCCGGTGTCGCATCCCTTCGCTGGTGGAACAGAGGTGTGAACGGGAATGGCCCGTGCAGCTTCACGCCCTCTCCCGCAGCCGTTCCTGATCGGCGAGATATCGGGAGATGGCGGTCAAGGGCATCGGCCTGGCGAACAGATATCCCTGATAGCCATCGCAGCCGGCGGCGGAGAGAAACTGAAGCTGGGCGTGGGTCTCCACCCCCTCCACGATGCACTGCAGACCCAGGCTCTGGCACATGGCGGAGATCGTTCGCATCATGTCGCGAGCACTCGCCTCCTTTTCGAGGTCCTGTATGAAAGACTGGTCGACCTTGATGCGGTCAATCGGAAGGCGCCGCAGATAGCTGAGGCTCGAATAGCCTGTGCCGAAATCATCGAGTGCGACCGCCGCCCCCTTCGCCCGCAGCCGCGCAAGCGCTTCCACCGCTCGCGAAAAATCCTGCATGATCGCGGACTCGGTGATCTCGAACATCAGACGGGTCGGAGGGATCCCCCCGACTTCGATCTCCCTCAGGATCGCCTCCATGGTGCTTTGGCTGCAGACATCGAACGCGGAGAGGTTGAAGGAGAGCCGAAGGTTGTCGGGCCATGTTCTCGCCGCCCGCAGCGCGCTCCTGAATAGCGGAACGGTGACCTTCCCGATGATGCCCGCCTGCTCGGCGACCCGGATGAACACGTCCGGACGAACGTCGCCGAGGACCGGGTCGTGCCAGCGAGCCAATGCCTCAAAGCCCAAGGCGTAGCCGTTGCGATCGACAATCGGTTGATAGGCGAGGTGAAACGCGTCTTCGTCGACAGCGCGCAGCCGCTGCGCCACGGCAGCCGTTTTCTTGATCTCCGCCTCATGAAGGTCGGAAAAAATGGCGACGGCGCCCTTTTCGTATTCCTTGGAGTAGTAGAGGGCGAAATCGGCCTTCTCGAAAAGCTCCTCTCCGCTGGTGGCGACACCGGGGAAGCAGGCAATGCCGCAAGTTGCGGAAATCGTGACGCTGCCCTCTTGGAAAACGAAGGGTGGTTCCAGAGCTTCCAACGCGTGCGTGCAGATCGCCTTCAGGTCGTCTTCCTTGCCGATCTCCCAGAGGATCAGGGCAAATTCGTCGCCTCCCAGACGGGCCAGCAATGTGCCTTCCGGCAGGTTTGCCGTCAAACGCTCGCCCACCTCCCGCAACAACTGGTCGCCGACGCCGTGCCCGAAGATGTCATTGACAGGCTTGAACCCGTCGAGATCCAGGACACCGACAGCGAAGGGTTGCCGCGCCCTGCCCGCGTGGTGATCTGCAATCCGCCGCTCGAGATGATCGAAGAAGCACCGGCGATTGGCCAAGCCCGTGAGGCTGTCCTGGTTGGCAAGAAGGCTCACTTCCGCGTTCAATGACTGCAACTGCTTGCGCTGCCGGTCCAGTTCCACTTCCTTCTCGATGCGCTGACGGAAATCCGAATGCGATCTCTGCATGACAACGATCATGCCGCCGATTGCAAGCACCATGTTGATCGCAATCGCGTGGAAGACGGTGTGATCCTGCAGGGCCAGGAACGCTGCCGTCGGGAGCACGACGAGAAGGAAGAGGATCGGCGCAACCTGCCGTAGAGGCCGCAAGCAGGTCATCACCGCGATAATCGTGATACCGGTAAAGAAGGTGTTTTGGACCTTCGTGTAGGTGTCGCCATAGCTGAACAGGAGAAGCGACCAGACAGAAACGGCGATTCCCATCGTGCAGGCGAGGACGACCACTGTCCTCAGCGCCTTTTCGATCACTGCATCCGAGGGCGCCTGGGCTCGCCCGATGACCATGCGGATTGCGCGCACCAGGCAAACGGTCACGAAGAAGGCGGGTGTCCATATGGAAAGCACGGCCGGCGCTTTATCCACATAGGTCAGCGCCAGCATTATCATGTTGACGATAACGATGGCATACATCAGCGGAATCTGGCGGGAGAGTTCGAAATATTGCGCGCGCCGAAACTCGGTGGAGTCGTAGCGCGGAAGAAAGAACTGTCTGATCACGCTCGGGATCAGCATTGACACTCCTTACGTCGCCCCAGAAGGGGCACGCGCACACACTGCACCAGAAGCGGCCAAGAACGGACGCCCATCGGCAAGCGGAGAAGACCCTGTCACCCGCCATGGCGCAGAACGAGGCAGCCAGCGTGTATCAGCATATTCTTAATAAATGAGATGCGATGAAACGCAACGCCTTCGAGATCAGCTTGTCAGCATCTGCTGCATTGAGCGGACGATCTTGCGGGGATCATAAGGCTTGCTGAAGAAGTGGCTCTCTGCGGGAATATCGCCATCTGAGACACGACGATAGCCGGAGGTGACGATGATCTTCAGCGGCGGCCACCGGTCACGAATGTAGGCCGCCAGCCGAATACCGTCCATGCTGCCAGGCATATCGACGTCGGTGAAAACAAGCCGAATGTCGTGGTTTTCATTCAGCACCCTTATGGCCTCGGAGGCATTCGATGCCTCGAAGACTACAAACCCGGCATCGGCAAGGTTGTCCACGATGTTCAAACGCAGCAAAGGCTCGTCCTCGACGACGAGAACGTGGGTGTCCTTACTCATGATGCACAATCTCATGCTCATTCTGGGGCGGGACAAGTCTTCAGCTCGTCCTGCGCCAAAACCCGCCCAAGCAGATTCCGTTCCCGCCGCCTTCATAAGATTGTCATCATGGACGTCGGTGGGCGGGAAGCGGTTCAGGAATCGAGAGTACGCCGCCCACCGGAACTGTTGGACGCAGCCCGGTGTTCTCCTTCAAACAATGGAGAACCGCGATGGTCGACGACAACAAGGACGAGAGAGCGCAGGAGGCGGTGGAAAGCACCGGTGGAAAATCCGGTGACGGCAAGGAAAGGAACCCGGCCGGCCCGCATGCGAAAGAAAAGCTGACAGATCCGGAAAAGACCCCCGGTGCCGGCTCGCTTCCGGACGATCAGGGCAAAGAAGCCGACATCGGACCGGACTGACCGCGACCTCATGGCGCTTGCCAAGAGACCGCACCGGCTCTAGAGCGACGGCAGTCTTGAACCGGAACCGCATGCATGGGGGGCGAAACGATCACCCTTTACGACGCGATCGGCGGCGATGCGACCGTTCGCGCTCTGACGCGCCGTTTCTACGAATTGATGGATACGCTGCCGGAGGCGGCACGCTGCCGCGCCGTGCACCCGCCGAGCCTCGAGGGCAGCGAAGCAAAGCTCTATGACTACCTGACTGGCTATCTTGGCGGGCCGCCGGTCTATGTGAAAAAGCACGGGCATCCGCGGCTGCGCTCTCGGCATTTCGCAGCGCCCATCGGTCCCGAGGAAACGGCGGAATGGCTCCTCTGCTTCCGCCAGGCCCTGGACGAAACGGTCGAGAACCCCAAGCTCCGCGACATCATCTGGCCGCCGATCGAGCGCCTTGCATACCATATGCAGAACAAGGAATAGCCCGTTGGAAAGACTCGACAATCTGCGGCCGTTGATTCTGTTTATGAGCGGCATCTTGGGAGCCGCCGGCGTGGCGCTGGCGGCTGCGGCGAGCCATGGCGGCGACGCGCGGCTGCTTGAAACGGCATCCATGATGTGTCTCGTGCAGGCCCCTGCCCTCGTCGCGCTCTATGCGGTTGGTCGGCGGGTCAGAACTGCCACGCTCGCAGCCTTGGTAATCGGTCTCGGTACGCTCGTCTTTGCCGGTGACCTCCTCGCGCGGCACTTCCTCGACAGCGGACTGTTTCCCATGGCCGCACCGACCGGCGGCACGACCATGATCCTTGGCTGGTTGATCGTCGCCGCCGGAGCCTTCCTTCGTTCTGAAGGATAGCTCGCAGCCACCTATCGGCGGAAGGCGAGAATGCGGGCGGGGACGTCCGATGCAACATCACGTTCGACATCGCGGCGTTGGCGGTCTCGCAACGTGACGACATTCGTCATGTCGGACGTCGGCTCATTCTGTGTCAGCAGCGCATAAAGCTCCGGCACCAGACCGTCACCCGTCTGTTCGGCGAGCTTGTGGAGCCCGATGAACAGGCTTGCGTCAGGACGTTCTTCTCTCATCGTTGCGTTCCTTCAAGGTCTGCAGCGCGCGCTCCAGGCTCGACTTCGAGCCGTTGCGCAGCGGGACGAAGGTCTTTCCGAACTTCTTGCATCCAGTCTTCACCCTCAGACACGCATCGTGGCTGATACAGTCGATGGGGCAGAAGACGCAGTCGACCGAAGGCAGCACCGTATCGATGCGCGAGACCGCTTCCCTCAAGCCCCCGTCATGATGAATGAGTTCCGCGCCGTGTTTGCTGGCGATCTGGCGAAGATGGGCGACCTGGCAGTCGCGCCCGCCGACATAGAGGAAGCTGCGGATATCGAGTGCAGACGGTTCCTGCGCAGCCTGAACGCTGGCGCCGTCGCCATTGCTGCTATTGCCCTTGCGCTTCTGCTTCTTTGCCATGGTCACATCCCTCTCGATTCCGTGGCCTCAGCCCCCTCGACGGCGGGACCATATTTAACTTGATTATCAGTGGCAAGATTAAAGTGGATGATAATCATCAAGTTATAAAACTGCTCGCTCCCGCCCCATTTATTTACCGTTTGATAAAAATTCGGCCTGTGGTAGCCTGCTTCCAATAGTTGTCCATAAAGCCATAAAAGAGGGAACTCAGATGGAACGACTGGGAAGCGGGATACAGGCTGGCCGCCTGTCGCCCGACGAATACGCATCCAATTTTTCCGACCTCCACCCGCGCCTCGACAAGCATGAGGCGCTGGTCGCAGCCGACCGCTGCTACTTCTGCTACGACGCGCCCTGTATGACGGCCTGTCCCACCGCCATCGATATCCCGCTGTTCATCCGGCAGATATCGACCGGCAATCCCCTCGGCTCCGCCAAGACCATCTTCGACCAGAACATCCTCGGTGGCATGTGCGCCCGTGTCTGTCCCACCGAAACGCTGTGCGAGCAGGCCTGCGTGCGCAATACCGCCGAGGATCGGCCGGTCGAAATCGGCAAGCTGCAACGCTACGCGACCGACATCGCCATGGAGATGAACCGCCAGTTCTACCACCGCGCTGCCTCGACCGGGCGGCGGGTGGCGGTGGTGGGTGCCGGCCCTGCTGGCCTTGCCTGCGCGCATCGGCTGTCCATGCATGGCCACGATGTCGTGATCTTCGACGCGCACGAAAAGGCCGGCGGCCTCAACGAGTACGGCATCGCCACCTACAAGGCGACGGAGAACTTCGCGCAGCGCGAGGTGGAATACATTACCGCGATCGGCGGCATCGAGATTCGCACCAGGCAGATGCTCGGCCGTGACTTCACCCTCACCGAACTGACTTGCAATTTCGACGCCGTCTTCCTCGGCATGGGCCTTGCCGGCGTCAACGCCCTCGGGATCGAGGGCGAGGATCTCGCGGGCGTGGAGGATGCGGTCGACTTCATCGCAGCGCTCCGCCAGGCCACCTACAAGGCGCAGGTTCCGATCGGCCGCAGGGTTGTCGTGCTTGGCGGCGGCATGACGGCCATCGACGCCGCAATCCAGGCAAAGCTGCTCGGCGCCGAGGAAGTGACGATCTGCTACCGCCGTGGCAAGGAGAACATGAACGCCTCGGGCTATGAGCAGGATCTCGCCACTGCCAACGGCGTCATCATCCGTCACTGGCTGGCACCTAAGCGCATCATCGGCAAGGACGGTCATGTCGCCGGTATGGAGGTGGAATATACCGCGATCCGCGACGGCAAGCTCGTCGGCACCGGGGAAACCGGTATCATCGCGGCCGACCAGGTGATGAAGGCGATCGGCCAGAGCTTTGGCGGTAGCGGGCTTGGAAGTCTCCGCATGGAGAGCGGCAAGATCGCCGCCGATCTCGAAGGCCGCACCTCGATCGATGGCGTCTGGGCCGGCGGCGACTGCGTCGGTCACGGAGAAGACCTCACGGTGTCCGCAACCGCGCAGGGGCGCGATGCGGCAGAGAGCATCAACCGAGCCTTCGCTGCCGCCGCCCGTCCGGCTGTAGCGGTCGCCTGAGGGGAGGAAGAACCATGGCTGATATCCGCAACAACTTCGTCGGCATCAAGTCGCCCAACCCCTTCTGGCTGGCATCGGCCCCGCCGACCGACAAGGCCTATAACGTCGAGCGCGCCTTCAAGGCCGGCTGGGGTGGCGTCGTCTGGAAGACGCTGGGCGCCGAAGGCCCGCCGGTCGTCAACGTCAACGGCCCCCGCTACGGTGCGATCTGGGGCGCCGACCGGCGCCTTCTTGGGCTCAACAACATTGAACTGATCACCGATCGCGACCTCTACGTGAACCTGCGCGAGATGAAGGAGGTCAAGAAGAAATGGCCGGACCGGGCGATCGTAGCCTCCATCATGGTGCCCTGCGAAGAGGAGGCCTGGAAGGCGATCCTGCCGCTCGTGGAGGAGACCGAGGTGGACGGCATCGAGCTCAACTTCGGCTGTCCGCACGGCATGTCGGAGCGCGGCATGGGCTCTGCTGTCGGGCAAGTGCCGGAATATATCGAGATGGTGGTGCGCTGGTGCAAGCAGTACACGCGCATGCCGGTGATCACCAAGCTGACGCCAAACATTACCGATATCCGCTTTCCTGCGCGCGCGGCGAAGCGTGGCGGCACCGATGCCGTCTCGCTCATCAATACGATCTCCTCGATCGTGTCCGTGGACCTCGACAACTTCTCTCCCGTTCCGTCGATCGACGGACGCGGCAGCCATGGAGGCTATTGCGGTCCGGCGGTCAAGCCGATCGCACTCAACATGGTTGCCGAGATTGCCCGCGACCCGGAGACCTACGGACTACCGATTTCCGGCATCGGTGGCGTGACGACCTGGCGTGACGCGGCCGAGTTCCTGGCCCTTGGCGCCGGCAACGTGCAGGTCTGCACGGCGGCGATGACCTACGGCTTCAAGATCGTCCAGGAGATGATTTCCGGCCTGTCCGACTGGATGGACGCCAAGGGGCACCGGACGCTCGACGACATCTGCGGCCGCGCCGTCGGCAACGTCACCGACTGGCAGTACCTGAACCTCAACTATGTAGCCAAGGCGCGAATAGACCAGGATCTCTGCATCAAATGCGGCCGCTGCCACATTGCCTGCGAAGACACGTCACATCAGGCGATCACGAATGTCGTCGACGGCGTTCGCCATTTTGAGGTGATGGATGACGAATGCGTCGGCTGCAATCTCTGCGTCAACGTCTGTCCCGTCGAAAACTGCATCACGATGGAGCCGCTGGCGGCCGGCGAACTCGACCAGCGCACCGGAAAGGTTGTCGAAACTACCTATGCCAACTGGACAATGCATCCGAACAATCCGGCTGCCGCACCGGTCGCCGCGGAATAGCGGAAAGCGAGGGAGCAAACACCTCCTCCGCATTCCAGGGTGAACTTCTTTTCGCAATGCTGCACTGCAAAAGAGCGCCCTCCCATCTTAACCGTGGATTAGCTTCATCCTGCCAAGGATTTGGCCGAACTTCCTAAGGCGACGTTCCGCGCGCCATAGGAGCAGTCGTCGCCAAACACCTTGTAGGTTGGATCATAACATTTAAGAACCTTGGGATTTCGAAGAAGATCGGACTTCTCGTCGTTGTAATGGGACTGTCGTCCCTCGTCATTGCAGCCGTTTCCGGCAGCGGTCTTTACGGACTTCAGCAGGCGATGACCTCCGTTGGAGAACAGGAAGAGGTTGCCCGCGAGGCCATGGACCTGCGCGTGGACATCATCGCCATCAGCCGCATGACCTACCAATTGGCGGCAGCGCCTGAAAAGGCTGCAGATTTCCGCGTTGAAGCCGAGAAGCGTGCTGCGGAAATGCTCGACCGCTTGCCGAAGATCGAATTTGCCGCCGGCGCGGCGGAACTGGAGCAGCTCAAGACGATCCGCAGCGCCTTGGAAAGCTATTTCGAAGACATCCGCGCAATGGTCAGCGCCGCGGAAGCCGACGCCGACGATGCTGCGGCGATCACAGCAGCGCTGGACAAGGCTCTATCCAGCCAGAAGGTCGTGACTGACACGGTCAAGGTCTACAGCAAGTATTCTGGAGAAGCTCTTTCCGCCGCGCGGGACGAGGCCCTCGCCTCCTCCACAATGGCGATGATCACGGCGGCGGTCTCAGCTCTGGCTTTCATCCTGATCGGCGCTGCCATCAGCACGGTCGTCGCCCGCCGCGGCATCATCCTGCCGATCCGCTCGCTGACCCATGCGATGAGCCGCCTTGCGCAGGGCGACCTGCAGGGCACATCCATCGACGCCGGCCGCAAGGACGAAATCGGTGAGATGGCACGCGCCGTCGATGTCTTCCGCAACAATGCGCTCGCCATGCAGGAACTGAAGTCACAGGAGGCGGCGCTCCACGAGCGCAGCAGCGACCTCCAGTCCAGCATCGCCACCGTCGTTGCATCTGCCGTCGCTGGCGACTTTTCCGGTCGCATCAGCAAGGATTACCAGAACGACGATCTCAACCGCTTCGCCAAGAGCGTCAACGAACTGGTCGGCAGCGTGGACACGGCCGTTGCCGAAATCCGCCGTGTCATCGCAGCGCTTGCCGATGCCGACCTGACGCAGACGATGAACGGCACCTTCCAGGGTGCCTTCGCCGAGCTGCAGGCCAACGTCAATGCCACGATGGTGACGCTGCGCGCCACGATGAACAACGTCCGCGGCGCTGCAACCACGATCAACGACAATTCCGCTGAGTTGAGCTCCGCCGCCAACGACCTTTCCAAGCGCACGGAGCAGCAGGCTGCGGCCCTTGAGGAAACTGCGGCAGCTCTCGATCAAATCACGGCGACGGTTCGCGCGGCCTCCTCGCGTGCCAACGAAGCCCGCGACATGGTTCACGAGACCCGGCAAAGCGCGGCGAAGTCGGGTGCGATCGTTAAGAGCGCCGTAGATGCCATGGGCCGCATCGAGGATTCGTCGAACAAGATCAGTCAGATCATCACCGTGATCGACGAGATCGCCTTCCAGACCAACCTCCTGGCCCTGAACGCTGGCGTCGAGGCAGCTCGTGCCGGTGAGGCCGGCCGCGGCTTTGCAGTCGTCGCCCAGGAAGTGCGCGAACTGGCACAGCGCTCAGCCAACGCCGCCAAGGAGATCAAGACGCTGATCACCGCCTCTGCCTCCGAAGTGGAAGGTGGCGTCTCGCTCGTTCGCTCGACCGGCGATGCGCTTTTGGAGATCGAAAACCTCGTCAACCGCGTCAACGGCCACGTTGAGTCGATCGCAACTGCTGCCCGCGAACAGTCAACGGCACTCGCTGAGATCAACTCCTCCGTCAACCAGATGGACCAGATGACCCAGAAGAATGCCGCCATGGTCGAGGAGACGACCGCGGCGAGCAGCACTCTGGCCGAGGAAAGCCGGCAGTTGCAGAGCATGCTTCAGAACTTCAAGCTGGATGGCCACGCCTATGGATCGGCAAGTCGCAGCATGCGGGCTGCAGCCTAGATCATCGGCAACGCGAAACGCCACGGCCTGGAGTGACCCCTCCGGGCCGTGCCTGTATTCAAGGCTTCTTGAGCCGTGTTTCAGTCGCGGCGCTCCTAGACTTTCGGAACCATTGTGGGTCTCTCCTCATTGCAGACGGGCCGCCAATGCGCAGGAGGGCCCCGGCCTTGATCAGCGACCTCTGGTACAAAAATACCGTTGTCTATTGCCTTTCCGTCGAAACCTTCATGGATGCCAATGGTGACGGTGTCGGAGACTTCGAGGGCCTCTCCCGACGGCTTGATTATCTTGCAGGGCTTGGAGTGGGTGCAATTTGGCTGATGCCGTTCCAGCCATCGCCGGGCAAGGACGACGGGTACGATATTACCGACTACTACAGTGTCGACCCTCGCTACGGGACGCTTGGCGACTTCGTCGACTTCACCCACGGATGCAAGCAGCGTGGCATCCGGGTTCTGATCGATCTCGTGGTCAATCACACCTCCGACCAGCACCCCTGGTTTCAGTCAGCCCGCAGCGATCCCAATTCGCGCTATCGCGACTGGTACGTATGGTCGGAGACCAGGCCACCGGATGCTGATCAAGGCATGATATTTCCGGGCGTACAAGAAAGCACTTGGACCCGCGACGACAAATCCGGGCTTTACTACTTTCACCGGTTCTTCGATTTCCAGCCCGACCTGAACACGTCCAATCCCATGGTACAGGGAGAGATTCTGAAGATCATGGGCTTCTGGATCCAACTGGGGGTTAGCGGCTTCCGCATGGATGCGGTACCCTTTGTCATCGCCGAGAAGATACCAGGGCAGAAGGAGACCAGGGAGCACTTCGACATGCTGCGGACCTTCCGCGAGTTCCTGCAATGGCGCAAGGGCGACTCGATGATCCTCGGGGAAGCGAACATCCTGCCGAAGGAGAACCTCAAGTACTTCGGCGACGACGGCGACCGGATACAGATGATGTTCAACTTCCCGGTGAACCAGACGCTGTTCTACGCATTGGCAAGCGGTGACACTCGTCCGATGATCGATGCCTTGGACAAGACAAGGCAGAAGCCGCACACGGCCCAGTTCGGCCAGTTCCTGCGCAACCACGACGAATTGGATCTCGGACGCCTGAGCGACAAGCAGCGCCAGAAGGTCTTCGAAGTGTTCGGACCCGACAAGAGCATGCAACTCTATGACCGTGGCATCCGCCGCCGGCTGGCCCCGATGCTCGGCGGCGATCAGCGTCGCCTCGAGCTCGCTTATAGCCTGATGTTCTCCCTTCCTGGGACACCGGTCATCCGCTACGGCGACGAGATCGGCATGGGGGATGACCTGAGCCTGCCAGAGCGCCACGCCTGTCGCACGCCGATGCAATGGTCTGACGAGCCACAAGGGGGCTTCACCAAGAGCGATAAGCCGGTGGCCCCGGTAATCTCGAAAGGCCCCTTCGGCTTTGAACATATCAATGTCGCGGAACAGCGCCGGTCCCCCGACTCCCTCCTGAACTGGATGGAGCGGCTGATCCGCATGCGCAAGGAAGTCCCTGAGATTGGTTGGGGAGATTATACGGCTGTCGACACGAAGGACCCCGGCGTCCTCGCTTTGCGGTACGACTGGCGCAACAACTCCGTTCTGATCGTCCACAACCTCCATCCGGAGCCTGTGGAGATCGATCTTGACGTCGGATGCGGTGAACACGGCAAGCTGCTGATCGACATTGCCGACAGCGAAAGCAGCGAAGCGGATGAGAAGGGGCGCCACCGCCTGCTGCTGGAGGCCCATGCCTACCGCTGGTTTCGCGTGGGCGGACTGGATTACCTGCTACGGCGAACGGAAATCTAAGAACCGCCCGCTCAAGCCTGCTTCGTCCGAAGCCCCTCGAAGAACAACTGCTCCAGGAACCGCGCCGCATCCTCGAACCGTCCCTCACCGGAACGCTTCTCCCCCAGCACGGCGCACACCTGGACGTCGAAATCGGCGTAGTGCTGCGTGGTCGCCCAGATTGCAAAGATCAGGTGATGAGGATCGCAGCGGGCAATCTTCCCGGCCTTGATCCAGCTGCGGATTACCTCCGCCTTTTCATCGACCAGCGCCTTGAGGGGGCCAGTAAGGTCGTCCTCGATATGCGGTGCGCCCTGCAGCATCTCGTTGGCGAAAAGCCGGCTTTCCCGCGGAAAGTCCCGCGACATCTCCAGCTTACGGCGGATATAGGAACGGATTTCCGATTCCGGATCGCCCTCCGCCTTGATCGCCTTGAGCGGTTCCAGCCAGGTGAACAGCATGCTCTCCAAGAGCGTCCGATAGATCGCTTCCTTGGTGCGGAAATAATAGAGGAGGTTCGGCTTCGACATCCCGGCCGCTTCGGCGATCTGGTCGATGGTGGCACCGCGGAAGCCACTGGAGGAGAACACCTCCAGTGCTGCGTCCAGGATTCGCTCCTCCTTCTCCTCCTGGATCCGCGTCCGCCGCTGCGTCTTCGCCGCCCTCGGTACTGCCATGCCCTCGCTGCCCCCCGTCCCGCCACGATCCCCCGCCACGATCCCCACGTCCCGACGCGCAGATCACCTTTTCATCCATCGGTGAGATTTGCGATTTTTCGTCTTGAGTGGCGGCGCGGAAATTGTATGTTTTTACCAACCGGTCAAATTATCAGCGACAAGTCCAACAAAGGCAATGCTGAGTTTCACTGTCGACGGGGCAGGAAATAAAGAACCGGCGGGAACAGAATAGGCCGCAAGGGCGGTCCAGAACAGGTGAGGATGTAGCTGATGGTGGCAGCACCCGGCGAGAACCTGCGCATCAATGGCGACAGGTTGTGGGATTCGCTCATGGACATGGCGAAGATCGGCCCCGGCATTGCCGGCGGCAACAATCGCCAGACGCTGACGGACGCGGATGCTGAGGGACGCAAGCTGTTCAAGACGTGGTGCGACGACGCCGGGCTGACCATGGGCGTCGACCAGATGGGCACCATGTTCATGACCCGCGCTGGCACTGACCCGGATGCGCTGCCGGTCTATATCGGCTCCCACCTCGACACCCAGCCGACCGGGGGCAAGTATGACGGCGTGCTCGGCGTGCTCTCGGGTCTCGAGGTCGTGCGCACGCTGAATGACCTCGGCATCAAGACCAAGCATCCGATCGTCGTCACCAACTGGACGAACGAGGAAGGCGCACGCTTCGCGCCTGCAATGCTCGCCTCCGGCGTCTTTGCCGGCATCCACGACCTTGACTATGCCTATGCGCGCAAGGATCCGGACGGGAAGACGTTCGGCGACGAGCTGAAGCGCATCGGCTGGGTCGGCGAGGAAGAGGTGGGCGCCCGCAAGATGCACGCCTATTTCGAATATCATATCGAGCAGGGTCCGATCCTCGAGGCCGAGAACAAGCAGATCGGTGTCGTCACCCACTGTCAAGGGCTCTGGTGGCTGGAGTTCACGCTGACCGGCAAGGAAGCCCACACCGGCTCCACGCCGATGAACATGCGCGTCAACGCGGGCCTCGCCATGAGCCGTATCCTGGAGATGGTGCAGGACGTGGCAATGGCCGAGCAGCCGGGCGCCGTGGGTGGGGTCGGGCAGATGTTCTTCTCGCCCAACTCGCGCAATGTCTTGCCGGGCAAAGTGGTCTTCACCGTCGACATCCGCACGCCGAGCCAGGAAAAGCTCGACCGGATGCGGGCGAAGATCGAGAAGCAGGCGGCCGAGATTTGCGAAAAGCTCGGCGTCGGCTGTTCGGTCGAGGCCGTGGGACATTTCGATCCGATAACATTTGACCCCATCCTCGTCGGTCGCGTCCGGGAAGCGGCGGAGAAGCTCGGCTACAGCCACATGGATCTCATCTCCGGTGCGGGCCACGACGCATGCTGGGCCGCCAAGGTGGCACCGGCCACGATGATCATGTGCCCCTGCGTCGGCGGACTATCGCACAACGAGGCGGAGGACATTTCGAGGGAATGGGCAAGTGCCGGGGCGGACGTGCTGCTCCACGCGGTGCTGGAAACTGCGGAGATTGTCGAGTGAGTGTCACGATTGCCATCGAGCAGCCAAAGCAGCCAGACGTCGTCGCCCTGATCGGGCTTTCCGACGACTATATGGCGTCGCTTTATCCGCCAGAAAGCAATTTTGCGGTTGATCTGGAGGCCCTGTCACGCCCGGACATTTCGTTTCTGGTAGCAAGACTGCACGGCAAGGCGGTCGGTTGCGGCGGCATCAAGTGGTTCGGGGATGGTAGCGCAGAACTGAAGCGTATCTTCGTCCATGACGATGCACGCGGCCACGGTGTGGGCCGAAAATAATGGCCGAACTTGAGGCTCTGGCGGCCACGCGGCATGTCGGCCGGCTCTATCTCGAGACCGGTCCTCTGAACATCGAAGCGGTCCGCCTATATGAAACCCTCGGCTACCGCTCTTGCGGCCCCTTCGCTGATTATGAAGAAAACCCCCACAGCCTGCTCATGATGAAGGATCTCAAACAGCGGGAGGCTGCCCTATGATCGCCGCCTCCACATCAAAACCGGAATACAACGATCACCACCCGAGATGTTCAGTCCCTGAGGTCCTCCATCTCGGGTGATTGACTGCGGTACACGATAAGGGGAACAACCATGGCCACAGTAATCAAGAACGGAACCATCGTCACCGCCGACCTGACCTACAAGGCCGACGTCAAGATCGATGGCGGCAAGATCGTCGAGATCGGCCCCAGCCTGTTCGGCGACGAGGTTCTGGACGCGACCGGCTGTTATGTCATGCCGGGCGGTATCGATCCCCATGTCCACCTCGAAATGCCCTTCATGGGCACATATTCCGCCGACGACTTCGAAAGCGGCACGCGCGCGGCCCTTGCCGGCGGCACGACCATGGTGGTCGACTTCTGCCTGCCCGACCCCGGCCAGTCCCTGCTCGACGCGCTGAAGCGGTGGGACAACAAGTCGACCCGCGCCAATTGCGACTACTCCTTTCACATGTCCGTCACCTGGTGGGGCGAACAGGTCTTCAATGAAATGAAGGCGGTGGTGCTGAACCACGGCATCAACACCTTCAAGCATTTCATGGCCTACAAGGGCGCGCTGATGGTGAACGACGACGAGATGTTCGCCTCCTTCCAGCGCTGTGCCGAGCTGGGCGCCCTGCCCCTTGTCCATGCCGAGAATGGCGATGTCGTCGCCGCCGTGCAGCAGAAGCTGATGGATGAGGGCAATGACGGGCCGGAGGCGCACGCCTACTCGCGCCCGGCCTCGGTCGAAGGCGAGGCAACCAACCGCGCCATCATCATCGCCGACATGGCGGGTGTTCCGCTCTACGTCGTCCATACCTCCTGCGAACAGGCGCACGAGGCGATCCGCCGGGCCCGGCAGAACGGCATGCGCGTCTACGGCGAGCCGCTGATCCAGCACCTGACGCTCGACGAAAGCGAATATTTCAACACGGACTGGGATCATGCGGCCCGCCGGGTCATGAGCCCGCCCTTCCGCAACAAGCAGCACCAGGACAGTCTCTGGGCAGGCCTGGCCTCCGGCTCGCTGCAGGTCGTGGCGACCGATCATTGCGCCTTCACCACAGACCAGAAGCGCACCGGCGTCGGCGACTTCCGCAAGATCCCGAACGGCACCGGCGGGCTGGAAGATCGCATGCCGATGCTCTGGACCTATGGCGTCGCGACAGGCCGGATTACCATGAACGAGTTCGTTGCGGTGACCTCGACCAACATCGCCAAGATCCTCAACATTTACCCCCGCAAGGGTGCGATCCTCGTCGGCGCGGACGCCGATATCGTCGTCTGGGACCCGAAGCGCTCCAAGACGATCTCGGCGAAGTCCCAGCAATCGGCGATCGATTACAACGTCTTCGAGGGCAAAGAGGTCACGGGCCTGCCGCGCTACACGCTGACCCGCGGTGTCGTCGCCATCGAGGAGAGTACGGTCAAGACGCAGGAAGGCCACGGCAAGTTCGTCAAGCGCGAGCCCTTCCAGGCGGTCAACAAGGCACTCTCGACCTGGAAGGAACTGACGGCGCCGCGCAAGGTGGAGCGCACCGGCATTCCGGCGAGCGGGGTTTGAGATGACCTCTCCCACTCGCCGTCCGATCACGATCGCTGGGGCCTGCGTGCTCCTTGGCGGAACGGCAGTGGCCGCGGAGCTACCGATCACCGGAAGCTACGGCAACATTGAAGGTTGCGCGTATGCGCTTCGCGGCGAAAGCTCCGGCTCGGATGACTTCTTTCTACTGACGAAAGACGCCGTCACTACGGCCGTTGCCCATTGCAGGTTCCTCGACGTCAGGCCCAGAAGCGACAAAGGCTTCGACGTCACGGCACAATGCGAGGAAGAAGGATGGACCGAGGATCTGGCGCCGTTTGAGATCGAGATCGAGCTGGTGGAACCGGAGAGCTACGTCCTCAACATCGATGACGGTTCGCAGTGGGGGCCGCTGGCACTATGCAGATAGCCTCAAATCTCCACCAGCGCATCCAGTTCCGGCAGGAGCACAACGCTCTCCTGCTCGTTGGGATCTGTCCGGGCGATGATCGCCGTGCAGGGGGTGTTGGAGAGATTGGCCGGCAGATGCGGCACGCCGGCGGGGATGTAGAAGAGTTCTCCGGCATGGACGACGACGTGGTGCTCCAGCCGGTCGCCGTACCAGGCGTGGGCCGAGCCGGAGAGCATGTAGATTGCCGTCTCGTGGCTCTGGTGCAGATGCGCCTTGGCGCGCCCGCCCGGCGGAATGGTCAGGAGGTGCATGCAGATGCCTGTCGATCCGACGGTCTCCGCCGCAATGCCTTCGAAGTAGCTGAGCCCCTGCTTGCCGTCATAGGTGGCGCCGGGCTTCACGATCCGGCAGGTGGGCTTTGGTGATGCGTCCATGGACTTCCTCCCTTGACCGGTGGCCGGCATCGCCTGGCGCCCTTTCGCCCAAGATCATAACACGCGCTCGCATTCTCGCATCCACAGAACTCATGACTGGCCGCATCCCATGAATGCTTCTGCCTCCTCCGTCGTCTCGGCCAGGAAACTCGGCCTCACCTTCCAGACCAGTGACGGACCGGTGCACGCGCTGTCCGTAGTCGACCTGGAGGTGGAAAAGGGAGACTTCGTCTCCTTCATCGGCCCCTCCGGCTGTGGCAAGACCACCTTTCTACGGGTCATCGCCGACCTGGAGAAGAATACGGCGGGAGAGATCACCGTCAATGGGATGACGCCGGAGGAGGCGCGCAAGTCGCGCTGCTACGGCTATGTTTTTCAGGCCCCAGCGCTCTATCCCTGGCGGACGATCGAGAAGAACGTCGTCCTGCCGCTCGAGATCATGGGCTATTCGAAAACCGAGCAGAAGCAGCGCGTCCAACGCACGCTCGACCTCGTTAACCTGACAGGCTTCGGCAAAAAATACCCGTGGCAGCTGTCGGGTGGCATGCAGCAGCGTGCCTCCATCGCCCGCGCGCTCGCCTTCGACGCCGACCTGCTGCTGATGGACGAACCTTTCGGGGCTCTCGACGAGATCGTCCGCGACCACTTGAACGAACAGCTCCTCAAGCTCTGGGCGGCAACGGAAAAGACCATCTGCTTCGTCACCCACTCGATCCCGGAGGCGGTCTACCTCTCCACCAAGATCGTCGTCATGTCGCCTCGGCCCGGCCGGGTGACCGACGTGATCCACTCAACCCTACCGCGTGAACGGCCCCTGGAAATCCGCGAGACGCCGGAATTCCTGGAGATCGCCCATCGCGTGCGGGAGGGACTGAGGGCGGGGCACAGCTATGAGGAGTGAGACATTCGCCTCCCGCATCGGCCCCGTTCTGACCATCGTCGCGACCATCATTGTGATCTGGTACGCAGCCGCGGTCTGGATGAACGCGCCTTTCCAGCGCGATCTGGACCGGCGCGGCGACGTCACCTCCACGACCATGGAATTCATCGCCAAGACGCTGTCGCAGCCAAAGCCGATCGTACCGGCACCGCACCAGGTGGCGCAGAATGTCTTCGAGAACACCTTCCTGCGCAAGGTGAGCAGCAATCGCAGCCTCGTCTATCATTCCTGGGTCACGCTCTCCTCAACGCTCGCAGGGTTCGCCTTCGGAACGCTGCTCGGTGTCCTGATCGCGGTCGGCATCGTGCATGTGAAGGCGCTCGACCGCAGCCTGATGCCGTGGATCATCGCTTCGCAGACAGTGCCGATCCTGGCCATTGCGCCGATGGTGGTCGTGGTGCTGGCGGCGATCAACGTGACGGGTCTTATCCCGAAGGCGCTGATCTCCACTTACCTGTCCTTCTTCCCGGTGGCCGTCGGCATGGTGAAGGGCCTGCGCTCACCGGACATCATCCAGCTCGACCTGATGCGCACCTACAATGCCAGCCGGTGGCAAACCTTCTGGAAACTTCGGGTGCCTGCCTCCATGCCCTTCCTCTTCACCTCCATGAAAGTCGCGGTCGCAGCGAGCCTCGTCGGAGCGATCGTGGCAGAACTACCCACCGGCGCCGCTGCCGGCATCGGATCGAAGCTGCTTGCCGGTTCCTATTACAGTCAGACGATCGACATGTGGGCCGCCCTGATCGCGGGGTCCCTGCTGGCCGTCATACTGGTCACGATCGTCGGAATCGGCGCCCGGTTGATCGACCGGAGAATGGGAGTGAGGCCGGCATGACCTACCTCCTCCGCTCCTGGCAGGGCAGCATTGCCCTTCTTCTCTGTCTTCTCGCACTTGTCAGATTGCCTTTGCTCGCGACGGATGCATCGACACCCTTCGCTGCCGCAGGGACCGCTGGCGTCCTGCTGTTGATCGCGGTTGGCGCCCTCGCCTGCTTCATGCGTATCAGCCGGGCGGCAAGGGCATTGATCCTGTTCGTCACGGCACATACCGCTGCCTGGCTGCTGATCGGCGGCATGTCAGGAAACGAGGGCAATGCAAGCCTGTCCTACTTCCTGCTGATCGCGGCAAGCTGGCTCCTCGGCTGGCGGTGCATTTCGGAACTGGCGGAAATCCGGCCGTCTAGCCGGCAGACCATGATGGCACTGCGGCTGCTGATCCCGGCGATCTTCGGCGCCTGGGTCCTCATCCTGTGGGAAGCCATCACCCGCGGTGCCGGCGTTCCCTTCATTCTGCTACCTCCACCGTCGGCGATCTGGGACCGGATCGTCAGCTCCGTGCCGATCCTCGCGGCGGACGTGCGACAGACCGTCTTCAAGGCCGTGCTGTTCGGCTACGTGGTTGGATGCGCCGCCGGCTTCGCGGTCGCAATCCTCGCCGACCGGATCTCCTTCCTGCGGCGTGGCCTGCTGCCGATTGGCAACCTCATGTCGGCGCTTCCCATTATCGGCGTGGCACCGATCATGGTCATGTGGTTCGGTTTCGACTGGCAGTCGAAGGCCGCCGTCGTGATTGTCATGACCTTCTTCCCCATGCTGGTGAATACCGTCGCCGGATTATCGGCTTCCGGGTCCATGGAGCGCGACCTCATGCGCTCCTATGCCTCCGGCTACTGGCAGACGCTCGTCAAGCTGCGCCTGCCCGCCGCCATGCTCTTCATCTTCAACGCGCTCAAGATCAACTCCACCCTGGCGCTGATCGGCGCGATCGTGGCGGAGTTCTTCGGCACGCCGATCGTCGGCATGGGCTTTCGCATCTCGACCGAGATCGGCCGCATGAACGTCGACATGGTCTGGGCGGAGATCGCCGTTGCGGCGCTTATCGGATCGGTCTTTTATGGCGTCGTGGCGCTCGTCGAACTGGCGACGACGTTCTGGCATCCGTCTAACCGTGGTGGCTAGACGTTTCTGCCTTCCGCAACGATGCAGGGCGGTAGAACCTCAGAGGGAAAGGATAAGAACAATGAGAAATATCCTTATGACATTGATGGCGGGCGCAATATCGCTTGCGGCAGCGCAGGCGGCCATGGCCGCCGACATTACCCTGCAGCTGAAATGGGTCGCCCAGTCGCAGTTCGCCGGCTATTACGTGGCGCAGGAGAAGGGCTTCTATGAAGACGAAGGCCTCGACGTTGAGATCAAGGCCGGCGGTCCGGACATTGCGCCGGAACAGGTGATCGCCGGCGGCGGCGCCGACGTGATCGTCGCCTGGATGGGCGGCGCGCTCGTCGCCCGCGAGAAGGGCGTTCCGCTCGTCAACATCGCCCAGCCGTTCCAGAAATCGGGCCTGCAGCTCATCTGCCCGAAAGACGGGCCGATTCAGACGGAGGCGGATTTCAAGGGCCACACCCTTGGCGTCTGGTTCTTCGGCAACGAATACCCCTTCTTCGCCTGGATGAACAAACTTGGCTTATCCACCGAAGGCGGAGCGGATGGCGTGAACGTCCTGAAGCAGAGTTTCGACGTCCAGCCGCTCGTCCAGAAGCAGGCGGACTGCATCTCGGTCATGACCTACAACGAATACTGGCAGGCGATCGATGCCGGCTTCAAGCCGGAGGACCTGGTGGTCTTCAACTATACCGAAATGGGTAACGATCTACTGGAAGACGGCCTCTACGTTCTGGAGGACAAGCTTGCCGATCCCGAATTCAAGGAGAACATGGTGAAATTCGTCCGCGCCTCCATGAAGGGCTGGAAATATGCCATGGAAAACCCTGATGAAGCCGCGGAGATCGTCATGGACAATGGCGGCCAGGACGAAAACCACCAGAAGCGGATGATGGACGAGGTCGCCAAGCTGATCGGCGATGCGACGGGCAAGCTGGATCCGGCCGTCTACGAGCGGACGGCCAAGGCACTGCTCGACCAGAACATCATCACCAAGGAGCCGGAAGGCGCCTATACGACCGAGATCACCGACGCCGCCATGCAATAGTGACTCAAGTATACTGTAATATGCAAAGAAATGCGCGGCTTAGCAGCCGCGCATTTACGTAATACATAACGAAAACTCGTATCTCCCATAACCGCTGCCGATTGATTTGTGCGGCCTGGGCACGTAAAAAGGGTCCAACGGATGAAACGCCGGAAGCTGATCTTGTAACCGTGCTGATTGGCTCCCAAGTGAACATCATGTAGGCCTAGAGGGTCCGGGATCCCGAACAACAGGAACCTGACACCGCTCATCACTTCTTCTGGAATCGATCTCGCATGCTTCGCAAGCACGTTAATCTTGCCGGTTTCATCCCGGCTGCCCTTCTCGCCCTTGCTGTTCCTGTGCTTGCGCAGGACGAGGGGAAGGCCGCGCGCGAACCGACGCTGCCCTCGATCATCGTGACGGAGGCGGTCGAGAGGCCGCTGATCGATCGCGTTCTAGCGACCGGCACCATTCGCCCGGTCCAGGAGATCTACGTGCAGCCGCTGGTCGACGGACTTTCTATTCGGGAACTGAAGGTAGAGGTTGGCCACCGCGTCGAGGCAGACCAGGTCCTGGCGACGCTGAATGATGATACGCTGATCCTGCAGAAGAGCCAGTTGCAGGCAAACAAGGCGAAGGCGGAAGCCGGGCTTGCGCAGTACGAGGCGCAGGTGATCGAGGCGCAGGCCAACCTCGACGACGCGGTCCGCCAGCGGGACAGGGCAACACGCCTCCAGGGCTCCGGGACCAGCACCGCTGCCCAGGTGGAGCAGGCCACCGCTGCGGCGGAAGTGGCGCAGGCGCGGCTCCAGGCAGCAAAGCAGGCGGTTGCCGTTGGCCAGGCGGACATCGAGGTCGTTGAAAGTCAGATCGCCGAGATCGATCTGAGGCTGGCACGGACGGACGTGAAGACCCCGGTCGCAGGTATTGTCTCGGCCCGCAATGCCAAGGTTGGCGCCATAGCCAGCGGTGCGGGCGAACCCTTGTTCACCGTCATAGAAGATGGCGCACTGGAGCTTGTTGCGGATCTTTCCGAGACGAGCATCCGGAAGGTGGAGCCAGGTCAAAAGGCACAGATGACGATCGCAGGCGGTGCAGATACTGTCGAAGGCGAAGTCCGGCTGGTTTCCCCTACTGTCGATGCGGTCAGCCGGCTTGGCTATGTCCGCATCGCGATCGACGAAAAGAGCGGCGCACGCGCCGGCATGTATGCGAGCGCCGAGATCATCGTTGATCAGAAGACCGCCCTCGCCTTGCCGCTTTCGGCCGTTACCTCTGGCCGCGACGGCTCTTTCACGCGCAAGGTGGAAGACAACGTCGTCCGGCAGGTGGAAATCGAGACCGGCATCCAGGATGGCGGCTTCGTCGAAGTTGCCGGCGGCCTGACGGCCGGTGATCTGGTTGTCGAAAAGGCTGGCGCTTTCGTGCGTGACGGCGATCGGATTGCTCCGGTGACCGCACAACCGGCTGCTTCGAACTGAGCGAGGACGCAAGATGAACTTCTCCGCCTGGTCGATCCGCAATCCGATCGCGCCGCTGCTCGGCTTTGCGCTGCTGCTCTTCATGGGGCTGCAGTCCTTCTATTCCCTGCCAATCACCCGTTTCCCGAACATCGACGTGCCGGTGGTCTCGATCACCGTCGTCCAAAGCGGCGCCTCGCCTGCCGAACTGGAAATGCAGGTGACCAAGGAGGTCGAGGACGCTGTCGCCTCCATCAGCGGCGTGGACGAGATCACCTCGACGGTGACAGACGGGCAGTCGCAGACGGTCGTGCTGTTTCGCATTGAAAAGCCGACGGACGAGGCAGTCCAGGATACCAAGGATGCGATCGACCGTATCCGCAGCGACCTTCCGGCAAGTGCAGAAGAGCCTATCGTCTCGAAGATCGATGTCGAGGGGCAGGCGATCCAGACGTTTGCGGTGTCCTCTCCGAACATGACGCTGGAAGAGCTGTCATGGTTCGTCGACGACGTAATCAAGCGCGAATTGCAGGGACAGCCCGGCATCGGCCGTATCGATCGCTATGGTGGCGCCGATCGTGAGATCCGCGTCGCACTCAATCCTGATAAGCTCGACGCCTACGGCATCACTGCCGTCGACGTGAACAACCAGCTTCGCGGTACCAACGTCGATCTGGGGTCGGGACGCGGTCAGGTCGCCGGCAACGAACAGACCATCCGTACGCTTGGAGACGCTCGCACCGTCACGCAGCTAGCCGACACCACCATCGCCCTCACCGGCGGCCGCTTCGTCAAGCTGTCGGAGCTCGGCACGATCTCCGATACCTACGAGGAACAGAGGTCCTTCTCTCGGTTCAATGGCGTTCCCTCGGTCACCTTCGCGGTCTTCCGCGCCAAGGGCGCGAGCGAGGTCTCGGTTGCAGAAACCGTTGAAGAAAGCCTGACCGGTGTCCGCGCCGCCCATCCCGACGTCAATATCGAAATGGTGGATGACTCCGTCTACTTCACCTATGGTAACTATGAGGCGGCGCTGCACACATTGATGGAGGGTGCGCTGCTGGCGGTTATCGTCGTGATGCTGTTCCTGAAGAACTGGCGCGCGACCTTGATTGCCGCGGTTGCATTGCCGCTTTCGGCGATCCCGACCTTCTGGGTCATGGATCTTCTCGGGTTCTCACTGAACCTCGTGAGCTTCCTGGCTCTGACGCTCGCAACGGGTATTCTTGTCGATGACGCTATCGTCGAGATTGAGAATATCGCCCGTCACATCAAGATGGGCAAAACACCTTACCGGGCAGCACTGGAGGCCGCAGACGAAATCGGTCTTGCCGTCATTGCAACCAGCTTCACCATCATTGCCGTCTTCGTGCCGGTCTCCTTCATGCCGGGCATTCCGGGACAGTACTTTATCCAGTTCGGCCTGACCGTTGCGTTTTCGGTATTCTTCTCATTGATGGTCGCGCGTCTCATCACGCCATTGATGGCCGCCTACTGGATGCGTGCCGAAGACGCGATCGACGATCACCACGACAATGACGGCCGCCTGATGAAGGCCTATACCCGTCTCGTCACCGGCACCACCAGCAAGTGGTACATGCGCTATGCGACGCTGCTGGGCGCGATCGCCTTCCTCATCGGTTCGCTTGCGCTTCTGGCCCAGGTCCCCGGCAGCTTCCTGCCGCCGGAAGATTCATCCCGCATCGTGCTGTCGGTCGAATTGCCGCCAAATGCGACATTGGACGAGACGGCAGCAACGACGGATCAGATTTACGCCGCCGTGCGCGACCTGGAAGGCGTCGAAAGCGTCTTCGTTCTTGGCGGCGCCTCACCGAAGGGCGACCTCGAACTGCGCCGCGCCACCGTCCGCGTCATCCTCGAAAACATCGACCATTCGCTCTTCAAGACGCTCGTCAACAAGGGGCTCGGCTCGATCCCAGTGCTCGGCGACCTGATCCCCAAAGTACCCGACCCCGGGCGTACGCGTCCACAATGGGAGGTGGAACGCGAACTTTTTGAGAAGGTTCGGAGCATTCCCGACGTACGAATCTCCAAACTAAACGACCGCGGCGAGCGCGAACTCAGCTTCAACTTCCTTGCGTCCAGCGAAGAGGATCTGAACCTCGCCGTCAGCCGCCTGGAGTCGAACCTTCGTACGTCTCCCATCCTCGCGAACGTGAGTTCGGAGGGTGCCTTGCCCCGACCGGAACTGCAGATCCGCCCGCGCAAGGACGAGATGGCCCGCCTCGGCATCACGCCGCAGCAGATCTCCGAAACGGTTCGCGTCGCGACCATTGGCGACATCGACGCTCAGCTGCCGAAGATGTCGATTGACGACCGGCAGATCCCTATCCGGGCACAGGCGTCGCTGGATCTGCGGCGCGATCTGGCGGCCATCCAGGCGATGAAGATCAAGACCGCGAGCGGCGATACCGTGCCGCTCTACAGCGTCGCGGACGTGGATTATTCGGAGGGACCGAGCTCCATCAAGCGCTACGACCGTAGCCGCGTCGTCTCGATCGGCTCCGACGTGCCGTTCGGCACGGCGCTCGACACCTCAACGGAAGAGTTCAAGCGTATCGTCAGCGAGACCGAACTGCCGCCCACCGTGCGGCTTGCAGAAAGCGGCGACGCCAAGGTCCAGGCGGAAATGGTCCAGGGCTTCGGCAATGCCATGCTGCTCGGCCTGCTGCTGGTACTGGTGGTGTTGATCCTGCTGTTCAAGGACGTGATCCAGCCGTTCACCATCCTGTTCTCGCTGCCACTCGCCATCGGGGGCGTCGCGATTGGCCTGATCGTAACGCAGAACTCGCTTTCCATGCCGGTCCTGATCGGCATTCTGATGCTGATGGGTATCGTGACGAAGAACGCCATCCTGCTGGTCGATTTTGCCATCGAGATGCGCCGTCATGGCATGGAGCGGGTTCATGCCATGGTGGAAGCCGGCCGCAAGCGTGCCCGGCCGATCATCATGACGTCCATCGCCATGTCTGCCGGCATGCTGCCCTCGGCACTCGGCGTCGGCGAAGGCGGCTCGTTCCGCGCGCCGATGGCGATCGCCGTGATTGGTGGCATCATCGTCTCGACCGTTCTGTCGCTGGTGGTCGTGCCGGCCTTCTTCCTGATCATGGACGATCTGTCCCAGCTTCTCGGCCGCATCTTCGGCCGTTTCTTCGGCAGCAAGGAAGAGGAAGCGGAGACGCTTTCTTCCGAACAGCTCACGCGGCATGCCAAGGAGACCTCCCGGTCGATCGACACGCTGGAGGAGCGGATCACCTCGATCGAAAAGAAGAACGGCGCGGGCGAAGAGCGCGACAAGGGAGAGCAGGGGTCGAACGTGCTGCGGCTCACCCCTTGGGCGGCAGAGTAGCGGTTTCGCGACTCAAGCGATCAGAAACATGTTCAAGGCCGGGTGAAAGCCCGGCCTTTTGCGTTGCACGTCGGCGCAATTGATCGATGTCAAAAGGCTCTGTCGCCGCGGCTGTTACATTCCCGTCATGACCGGTCTCTGAAACAGCCGGATGCGCCAATGGAAACACCGACGGTCCAGATGAACAAGAGCCTGAAAGTGAACAGCCGGGACAAGGCCCTTCTGGTGCGCACGCCGTTCATGACATCGCTCGGCGGCGACTCGCTGGTGAAGATGCTGAATGCGGCGACGATCGCTAGCGTCCCTGCCCGCCACGTTGTGTTTCGCGAGGGCGAAGCCGCAGACTACTTCTACTGCGTGCTGTCCGGCTATGTCCGCCTCTATCGCCTCAACCGCGAAGGTCGGGAAGCGGACATCCGCATCTGCGGTCCCGGCGACACCTTTGCCGAATGCCTGATCTTTGGCGACGACACCTAGCCATTCAATATCCAGACGGCTGAAAACGCCACGCTCGCCCGCTTCGACATCCGCGCGGTGCGGGCGCTGGCGGAACAGGCGCCGGATGTTGCCAAGGCGATCATGGGTTGCCTGTCGCAGCACCTGCTGACGACGATGGAATGCGTCGCAAACGATCGCCTGCACACCGCCCAGCAGCGGGTGGCCGAATATCTGCTGAAGCATTGTCCGGTCGATGGCGGCGCCACCTCGCTCCGCCTGCCGTTCCAGAAGAGCCTGCTTGCCGGCATGCTGGGACTTGCGCCGGAAGCGCTCTCGCGCGCCTTTTCCTCGCTTCGCCGCGTCGGCGTGACCGTACGCGGGCGCATCGTCCAGATCGGCGACGTCAACGCCCTGCGCGACGTCTAGAGGCCGCCGTTCTCCTTCAGGAAGCGGACGACATGATCGACGCCATCGCCGCGCTTGAGGTCGGTGAAGAGATGCGGCCTTGCCTCCCGCATCTGCCTGGCATCGCGATCCATCACATCGAGATCGGCACCGACATAAGGCGCCAGGTCCTTCTTGTTGATCACCAGAAGGTCGGAACGCGTGATCCCGGGGCCACCCTTGCGCGGGATTTCCTCGCCCTGGCAGGTGGAGATCACGTAGATGGTGAGGTCTGCCAGGTCCGGGGAGAAGGTCGCGGCGAGATTATCGCCGCCGGATTCGATGAAGACGATATCGAGGTCCGGAAAGCGTTCATTTAAGCCCGCGATCGCCTGCAGATTGATCGTCGCGTCCTCACGAATTGCCGTGTGCGGGCAGCCGCCGGTTTCCACGCCGACGATGCGGTCGGAGGAAAGCGCCTGCATCCGCACCAGCGCCTCGGCGTCTTCGCGCGTATAGATGTCGTTGGTCACCACCGCGACCGAGTACTCGTCGCGCATGGCCTTGCACAGCTTTTCCGTCAGCGCCGTCTTGCCCGATCCAACGGGGCCGCCGATGCCGATGCGAAGCGGACCGTTCTGCGATTTCATGGGTTGTCCTTTCGTCTGCGAAGGCTCGTCCCTCAGGAGCGGAAGAGCCTGGAATGCTGTGTTTCGTGCCTTAGCGAAGCAATGTCTGCCTGAATTCCGGCGGTTCCCAGATCATCCAGAGTGGCTCCACAGGCACTCCGGGCAACGTCACCGATCTCCGCCTCCAGCGCCGCCAGAATGGCAACGCCATGCATCTGCCCACAGGCACCGAGGCGGATGCCGGCAGAGACGGCCTGCGACAGCGCCCCATGCAGGTAAGCCGCCAGCGCATCTTCGAGCGGAACCCCATGCGCGGCGGCAACGGCGCCAACGGAAACCGGGAACGGCACGTCAGCCGGCAGACGCTCCAGCACCGGCGTAGGCCAGGCGGCTGCCGCGGTGGCGAAGGCCTTGCCGAGGGACAGCGTCTCGAAATTGCGTTCGGCCGATCCGGCAAGCGCCAGTCCCAGTTCGGAAAGCTCCGCCAGCCCCTCAGGGTCCTGATGCCGCCGCCAGGCCACGGCGAATAGGACGGCGTCGTTCCAAAAGCTGCCGTGCCGCAGCAGGGCTTCCAGCCAGGACTGCAGCTCCCCGGCGTCCTGCACAAGCCGATCATGCACCGCCCGCTCCAGCCCGCCGGACCAGGCAAAGCCGCCGATCGGGAAGGCAGGGGACATCCATGCCATCAGGCGAAGCAACGCCTGTGTTCGGGGCGCCTCAGCCATCATGGCTATCCATGCACGTGGTGATGGTCGTGCCCATGAGAATGTCCGCCGTGGGCGTGATAGGCGCCGCGGACGGGATGGAACGGCTCCTCCACCTCGGTCACGGTCCCGCCGAGCCCTTCCAGCATCTTGCGGATGACATGATCGCGCAGGATGAGGATACGCTCCACCTCGATCTGCGCCGACAAGTGCCGGTTACCGAGATGCCAGGCAAGTTCGGTGAGATGCAGGCGATCTCTAGCGGTAATCTCGAACAGCTTTTCGGAAGCCGCCGCGATCGCGACATTGCTGCCGTCCTCCAGGATCAGCCGGTCCCCATCGGCAAAAAGCACCGGCTCCTTCAGGTCGAGCATCACCATCTCGCCGTTCGACAGATGCAGCACCTTTCGCCTCAAATGGCGCAGGTCGTGCGGCAGCGCGATCGTGTCGATCGGGGGATCGGTGATGACGCCGGCGTGATGGTATGCGGTAATGCGTTGCATGCAGATAATGCCTCAAAACAGGAAATAACGCTGCGCCATCGGCAGCACGGTGGCAGGCTCGCAGGTGAGCAGCTCGCCATCGGCACGAACCTCATAGGTCTCCGGGTCGACCTCGATATGCGGCGTCAGCGAATTGTGGATCATCGAGGCCTTGGAGATACCGCGCGTGTTCTTCACCGCCACCATCTTCTTGGCCACGCCGAGACGCTGGGCGAGCCCGGCATCGAGCGACGCCTGAGAAACGAAGGTGACGGAGGAATTGGTGCGGAGCTTGCCATAGGCTGCAAACATCGGCCGGTAGTGCATCGGCTGCGGCGTCGGGATGGAGGCGTTCGGATCCCCCATCGGGGCGGCTGCAATCGAGCCGCCGAGCAGGATCATCTCCGGCTTTACACCAAAGAAGGCCGGGTTCCAGAGCACCAGATCGGCACGCTTACCGACTTCGAGAGAGCCGATCTCATGCGAGACGCCGTGGGCGATCGCCGGATTGATCGTGTATTTGGCGATGTAACGGCGGACGCGGAAGTTGTCGTTCTCGCCCGTCTCTTCGGCAAGCCGCCCGCGCTGGCGTTTCATCTTGTCGGCGGTCTGCCAGGTCCGGATCGCCACCTCGCCGACGCGGCCCATGGCCTGGCTGTCCGACGAGATGATCGAGAAGGCGCCAATATCGTGAAGGATGTCTTCCGCCGCGATGGTTTCCTTGCGGATGCGGCTTTCGGCAAACGCGATATCCTCCGGGATTGACGGCGACAGGTGGTGGCAGACCATCAGCATGTCGAGGTGCTCGGCGAGCGTATTAACCGTATAGGGCCGTGTCGGGTTGGTGGAGGACGGTATGACGTTCGGCTGACCGCAGACCTTGATGATGTCCGGCGCGTGACCACCGCCCGCCCCTTCCGTGTGGAAGGCGTGGATCGTGCGGCCCTTGATCGCGGCCACCGTATTCTCGACGAAGCCGGATTCATTCAGGGTGTCGGTGTGGATCATCACCTGGACGTCATATTCATCGGCGACGGTGAGGCAGTTGTCGATCGCGGCCGGCGTCGTCCCCCAGTCCTCGTGCAGCTTCAGCGACGAGGCTCCCGACAGGATCATCTCCTCCAATGGTTTCGGCAGCGCAGCGTTGCCCTTGCCGGCGAGCGCGAGGTTCATCGGGAAGGCGTCGAAGCTCTCGATCATCCGCTCGATGTGCCATGCGCCGGTGCAGGTGGTGGCGAGCGTTCCGTGTGCTGGCCCCGTGCCACCGCCCAGCATGCAGGTGAAGCCGCTCATCAGCGCTTCTTCGATCTGCTGCGGGCAGATGTAGTGGATATGCGCGTCCATGCCGCCGGCGGTCAGGATTTTGCCTTCACCTGCAATCGCCTCCGTCGAGGGGCCGACGATGATCGTCACCCCCGGCTGCGTGTCCGGGTTGCCGGCCTTGCCGATCGCGTGAATTCGCCCGTCCTTCAGACCCACATCGGCTTTGTAGATCCCGGTATGGTCCACGATCAGCGCGTTGGTAATCACCGTATCGACCGCACCCTCGGCCCGGGTCGCCTGGCTCTGCCCCATGCCGTCACGAATAACCTTGCCGCCGCCGAACTTCACCTCCTCGCCATAGGTGGTGAAATCCTTTTCCACCTCGATGAAGAGTTCAGTGTCGGCCAGCCGCACCTTGTCGCCGACGGTTGGGCCGAACATGGAGGCGTAAGCGGCGCGGGACATCTTGTGGGGCATCAGTGAGCTCTCTGAAAATGGGCATGTTAAACCAGCCGGGCTGCGCGTCAGTTGCCGCCCATAAGATCCGTCTGTTCCTTCAATTGCTGCGTTCGCTGCCGCGTTAGTTCAGCCTGGCAGCCGTAGATGAGCATAGGCTCCATAGTTCCACCTCGTGCCTGATAGCCATGGAAGGCACACTGCGCGTCGCGGAAGGCAAGCCATGCCCGCTGTGACGCAAGGAGAGCATTTGCGGCACTCCCGAGGTCCAGGCCGTCCGCCTCTGAATCCCAATCCTTCATTGCCTCGCGCGTCAGCTTGTACTGGGCATTGAGTCGATCATCCGCTTCGGCAAAATCCTGCTCGGCGCAGAAGGTCATCTCCATCTGCGTCACCGCTTTCTCGCAGTCGACCTCCGGATCGTCCTGCGCAGAAACGGGAGCCTCCGTCAGGAGCACGCAACCGCACATCAGGAGTGTGAGCAATGTCTTCAACACTCAAAGTGCTCCCATGATCTTCTGCTGGAAGCCGTAGACGCGTCGGTCGCCGCCAAGCGGGATCAGTGTCACCTGCCGTGTCTGCCCCGGCTCGAATCGTACGGCGGTGCCGGCGGGAATATCGAGCCGCATTCCCCGTGCCGTCTGGCGATTGAAAGAAAGCCCCTCATTGGTCTCGAAGAAATGGTAGTGACTGCCGACCTGGATGGGCCTGTCGCCGGTATTGGCAACTTCCACCACAACGGTCGGCCGCCCGGCATTCAGCTCAATTTCACCTTCTGCAGCAATGACTTCGCCCGGGATCATGAATCGATCTCCCACTTTCTTAACGTATCGGTTCATGCACCGTGACGAGCTTTGTCCCATCCGGGAAGGTCGCTTCCACCTGCACGTCGTGGATCATCTCGGCAATCCCCTCCATCACCTGATCGCGGGTGATCACATGGGCACCCGCCTCCATGAGTTCGGCGACGGAACGGCCATCACGCGCACCTTCGACGACGAAATCGGTGATGAGAGCAACGGCCTCCGGATGGTTCAGCTTGACGCCCCGCTCCAGCCTGCGCCGCGCAACCATGGCGGCCATCGATATCAGCAGCTTGTCTTTTTCTCTCGGCGTGAGGTTCATGTTCGTCCTGCAATCATCAGATGTTCCAGACCTTCGGCACCGCCGCGCCATTACGCAATACGGCAATTACCGGTACCAGCAGTTTTCTCAGTTCGTAGCCGCTGGAAGCGATCAGTCGCACCACCAGCTTTCCCTGCCAATGGCTTGCTCCGCCGGCGTTCCCAAGGCAGTCCCTTACCCGCGGCAAATGAGCTTCGGCCAGAGGTCCCACGTAGAGGAGCGTTGCAAAAGCAGATTGGCTGCCGAGGGTCGCAGGCAGGACGGACAATCGGTCGATCTCTCCGTCAAGACGCATCTCTTCTGCATGGATGAGGCAGCCCGCCCGCCTGACCCGCCAACGATCGTGGAAGCGGCCGCGGTTCAAGGTTTCCCCCATGGCCTGGCGTCCCATGAGCACGGCTTCGACGCCGAGAAATTCGGACGTCTCTTGAAGCTCAACCTCAAGACGGCGGCTCAGCGCAGATTGGTCGAAGAGGATCGTTTCCTGCGGAAGCCAGCACACCGACGCTTGCTCGCCCACCGAGATTCGTGTGGTGACTGAGGCGGTATCGGCGGCGGCCTTGTAGACCTTTTCGTTCGCCTGGGTGGTGACGGTGAGCTTGGTGGAAGCAGAGGCGGCGACGGACCATTCGATCGCGTCGCCGCCCGTCAGTCCCCCTGACGTATTGATAAGGATCGCCTCCATTTCAGGCGAGAAGGTGTCAGGAAGGCGGATCTTTGCGCATCCCTCCTGGTAAAATTCGGCGAGCCGCGTACGCCCGTCGAAGAGCTTGGTTACAAGGCGCCCTTTGCCCCTTGCGCGCTGCGGCGTGCCTGTATTGGCTGATGGTTGCTGCTGCACGTGTTCCCCTGCGGATCAGCGCCTTCTCCGGCGCCTGTTGTGGCCGTGCAGGTTGCATTTGCCGTGGCGGCAGCAGGTGCCACCGTGGCGACGACCTCCGACCTGTCAGCCTTCTGAAAGAAGTCCCACATCCGCTCGGCTGGATCAACACCTTGAGTGAAGGAAGGCTTGCTGGCCGACGCCGCAACCTTGACGACACCAGCTTGCGCATCAGCGTTCGCCGCCAGCACGCTTTCCGTGGCGCTCGGCTTCGGCCACGCATGGGTGCCATCGGCAAAGACGTAGGATGCAATACGCGCACCGTTATTGCAGGTGTCATAGAGGCCATAGGTGACGCCGCTTGCGCTTTCGACCTTGGCCCCGCCATTGCAGCCGGCAAGCTCACTCCAGCGCTGGAGGGCTGTCTTGAAGCCATATTGCCAGTAAGGCTTGCCGCCACCTGCATAGGGGTTGGCATTGTCCTTCTCGCCCGCAAAGGCCATGATCGAGATTGGACGGGCAGGCGAACAGTCGCCCGGACGCCACGTGCCGTCTATCTCGACTGGCGCTCCGGCCCGCAAGGAGTGGACAAAACCTGCTGCCGCGAAGTCACCGTGTCCGCTGCAGATATAGTGTGACAGCATGCGGCCGCCGCCGGAATAGCCGGAGGCATAGATTCGCGCGGGATCAACACAGAAATCCTTCTTTATCTGAGCAAGCGCAGAAGAGATGAAGCCGACCTCGTCAAGGCCACCCTCCCTCTGTGTGACGAGGGGAACGTTCCAGGCATAGGTGCCTTCGAAATTTCCAGGTAGACTGCCCTGAAGGGCCACAACAACGAAGCCATTCTTCTCCGCCACCTTATCCCACGAACTCCGGTTCAACTGACCGTTGGGATTGCTGTCGCTGCCATGAAAGTCGAAGACCAGCGGCAGCTTCTCCTGGCCGGTGTAGGAGGAGGGAATGAAATACATGCCAGAACGAAGGGCATCGGTGGACTGAATGCTGAACTCATGGCGCCCCCGTTCCAGCGCCTGGCCGCAGCCGGCGGCCAGAGCAGCACTTGAGCCGCCCGCCAAGAAAAAAGCTCCCACCGCGATCTTGCGGATAAGAGCATTCAGAGAGCGAGAACCAGCCATGCTTGCAAATGCCATCGAGCGCCTCCCTAGGAGTTGCAGGAGAGCATCACCGTCTGCCGTGTGCTCTGAAACCGACGCGGTAATAGCATAAGCAGGAAATGCTTAAAACGATCTAGATGAATAGAACCTACGAATGTTTACCCCTAAACAGTAAGATGCCGCCTTGCTTCTGCCGTATCTAGGCTATCGGCAAGTCCTTTGTGCACAATCTCGCCACGATCCATTATATAAACCTGATCCGCAAGCTCCCGGCAAAAGTCGAGATACTGTTCCACCAGCAGAATTGCCATGCCGGTGGAGTCGCGCAGGTAGCGGATGGCGCGGCCGATATCCTTGATGATCGAGGGCTGGATGCCTTCCGTCGGCTCGTCCAGCACAAGGATCTTCGGCCGCATCACCATGGCGCGGCCGATGGCCAACTGCTGCTGCTGGCCGCCGGACAGGTCTCCACCGCGCCGCGACAGCATCGTGCCGAGCACCGGGAACAGGCTGAAGATCTCATCCGGTATAACCCGCTCCTTGCGCGGCAGTGGCGAAAAGCCCGTTTCCAGGTTTTCCTGGACCGTCAGCAGCGGAAAGATCTCCCGCCCCTGCGGCACATAACCGACGCCCTTCTTGGCACGGGCATAAGGCGCAAGGCCATCGAGCGAGGTGTCGCCGAAGCGGATCGAACCCTTGCTGACGGGGTGCTGACCGGTGACCGCCCGCAACAGCGAACTCTTGCCGACGCCGTTGCGGCCGAGCACACAGGTGATCTTGCCCATCTCCGCTGTGAGTGAAACGCCGCGCAGCGCCTGGGCCGCGCCGTAGTGAAGATCGATGTTGTCGACGGTCAGCATGGACGCTGTTCCCTTTCAGCAGCGCTCAGCGCCCCAGATAATTCTCGATGACCTTCGGATCGCTCGAGACGAAGTCGATTGACCCTTCGGCCAGCACCGATCCTTCGGCAAGGCAGGTCACCTTTACGCCGAGATCTCGAATGAAACCCATGTCGTGCTCGACCACGACCACCGAACGTGTCTTGGCGATCTCGCGCAGCAGGATGGCCGTTTCGGCGGTCTCGGCATCGGTCATGCCGGCCACCGGCTCGTCGACTAGGAGAAGCTTCGGCTCCTGCGCCAGGAGCATGCCGATCTCCAGCCACTGCTTCTGGCCGTGCGAAAGGTTGGCCGCAAGTTCGTCCTTGCGATGCGTCAGTCGGATGGTCTCGAGGATCTCCTCGATGCGAGCCCGATCCTCACCAGTCAGCGTGTAGAACAGCGTGGCGAAGACGCCGCGGGAGCGGTTCAGCGCAAGTTCCAGATTGTCCCAGACGGTATGGCTCTCGAACACCGTCGGCTTCTGGAATTTGCGCCCGATGCCGAGCTGGGCGATATCTGCCTCATCCCGCTTGGTGAGGTCGATGGCGTCCTCGAACAGCACGGTACCGGTGTCTGGTCGGGTCTTGCCGGTGATGATGTCCATCATCGTCGTCTTTCCGGCGCCGTTGGGGCCAATGATGGCCCTGAGTTCGCCCGGCTCCACCACGAAGGACAGAGCATTCAGCGCCTTGAACCCGTCGAACGAGACCGAGACGTTTTCGAGATAGAGCAGGCTCTTGGACCGCGTTTCAGCAATCGTCGTCATCATCCTACTCCGCAGCCTGTGGCATCATGTCGGCATCCTCGCCCTTCTCGCGCTCGGCCGCTGCCTTCCGTTCGGTGCGAGCGTGCCAACCGTGCTGGATCGTCCCGACGATGCCCTTGGGCAGGAACAGCGTGACGGCGATGAACAGGCCGCCCAGCGCATAGAGCCAGAACTCCGGAAAGGCGCCGGTGAAGAAGCTCTTTCCGGCATTGACGAGAACCGCACCGATGATCGGCCCGATCAGCGTGCCGCGCCCACCCACGGCCGTCCAGACCACCACCTCGATGGAGTTGGCCGGCGCGAACTCGCCCGGGTTGATGATGCCAACCTGCGGCACGAAAAGTGCACCCGCAATGCCTGCCATCATCGCCGAGACGACGAAGGTGAAGAGCTTGATGTTTTCCACTCGAAACCCGAGGAAGCGGACGCGGCTTTCGGCATCGCGGACCCCGACCAGCACCTTGCCGAACTTGGAGCGGACGATCGCGGACGCGATCAGCAGGCAGAGCGCCAGCATGATCGCCGACATCGCAAACAGCACGTTGCGGGTGCCTGGCGCCTGTACCGAGAAGCCCAGGATGTCCTTGTAGTCGGTCAGGCCGTTATTGCCGCCGAAGCCCATGTCGTTGCGGAAGAAGGCGAGCATCAGCGCATAGGTCATCGCCTGCGTAATGATCGACAGATAGACGCCGTTGACCCGGCTGCGAAAAGCAAACCAGCCGAACAGGAAGGCAAGCAGCCCCGGCACCACCAGCACCATCAGCATGGCGAAGGGGAACATGTCGAAGCCATACCAGAACCATGGCAACTCCTTCCAGTTGAGGAAGACCATGAAATCCGGCAGCACCGGATCGCCGTAGACGCCTCGGCTGCCAATCTGGCGCATGAGGTACATGCCCATGGCATAGCCGCCGAGCGCGAAGAAGGCGCCGTGGCCGAGCGAGAGGATGCCGCAATATCCCCAGACGAGGTCGAGCGCGAGCGCCAGCAGCGCGTAGCAGAGGTACTTTCCGAACAGCGACACCGCATAGGTGGGAATGTGGAAGGCACTGCCGGCCGGGACCAGCAGGTTCAATGCCGGAACGAGCACGGCGATCGCCAGGAGGATGCCGATGGCGACGACGATCTTGCCGTCCAGAGCGCGAAGAACGAACCCGGTGATCATGCTTCCACCGCCCTTCCCTTGAGTGCGAAGAGCCCGCGCGGCCGCTTCTGGATGAAGAGGATGATCAGCACCAGCACGAGGATCTTGCCGAGCACGGCGCCCGCCCAGGGCTCAAGGAACTTGTTGAGCACTCCAAGCGACATGGCGCCGACCAGCGTGCCCCACAGATTGCCGACGCCGCCGAACACCACCACCATGAAGCTGTCGATGATGTAGCTCTGGCCGAGGTTCGGCGAGACGTTGTCGATCTGGCTGAGCGCCACGCCCGCGATACCGGCGATGCCCGAACCGAGCGCGAAGGTGAAGGCATCGACCCAGGGCGTGCGGATGCCCATGGAGGACGCCATGCGGCGGTTCTGCGTGACGGCCCGCATCTGCAGCCCGAAGGAGGATTTCTTCATCAGCACTAGAAGTGCAAAGAAGATCGAAAGCGAGAAGATGATGATCCACATGCGGTTCCAGGTGACATTCATGCCTCCCAGCGCAAACGAGCCGGACATCCAGGAGGGGTTGCCGACTTCCTGGTTGGTCGGCCCGAAGATCGACCGGATCGCCTGCTGCAGGATGAGCGAGATCCCCCAGGTGGCAAGCAGAGTTTCCAGCGGGCGACCGTAAAGGAAGCGGATCACGCCGCGCTCGATTGCAAGGCCGACCGCCGCCGTCACCAGGAAGGCGACAGGCAGTGCAATGGCGAGCGACCAGTCGAAGAGCTGCGGCGCGCTGGAACGGATGATGTCCTGGACGACGAAGGTGGAATAGGCCCCGAGCATGACCATTTCGCCATGCGCCATGTTGATGATGCCCATGACGCCGAAGGTGATGGCAAGCCCGATCGCCGCCAGCAGCAGCACCGACCCGAGCGATAGACCGTACCAGACGTTCTGCGCCATGTCCCAAAGCGCGATCTCGCTCTCGATCGCGCCGATCGCCTTGTCAATGTCCGGCTGAAGGCTGGCGTCGATGGAGCCATAGGCGCCCCGCAATACACCGATCGCATCGCGCCCGCCGTAATTGCGGATACGCTCGATCGCCTCGCGTTTCTCTTCAATCGAGCGGCCGGAGGTAAGCAGCGAGACGGCGCGTGCCTCTTCCATCCTCGCCCGCACCTCGCCATCGGTTTCCCTGGCAAGAGCGGTTTCTATGAGTTCGAGATTGTCTTCGCTCGGTGCGGCGAGCATGGTGTTGGCCGCCTGCAGCCGCGCATTGCGGTCCGGGCTCATCAGCGTCAGGGCGCCGAGTGCATCCCGGATGGCGCGGCGCAGGTTGTTGTTGACCTTGATTTTGGTCATCGCGCCCTTGGCCACCTCGCCGGCACTTTCTCCGGTCAGCGGGTCGACGAGCGCCAGCTTGGAGCCCGATGCCGTGGTGATGAAGACGACATCGTCAGCCTTGCGGGCGTAGAGATCGCCCTCCGCAAAGGCTTCCAGCGCGGGCACCACACGAGCATCACCTGTCGCGGCAATCTGGCCGATGATATCTTCGGCTTGCTTGAAGTTTGCATTGGCCAGTTGATTGATGAGAGGCTTGGGATCGCTCTGCGCCAGACACGGCGCGGCGAAGGAAAGGATCAGAAAAATCAGACTGACGAAACGGATTCGCATGCTCTTAGCCCCCGGTTGGCTGCGGATCAGGAGCGCGACCCGCCCCTCATCCGCCTGCCGGCACCCTCCCCCGCATCCGGGAGAAGAAACATCTGCGCCATTCCAGCTTGAGCGAGAAGGCTGTTGAGGCGCGACCCTCTCCCCACTGCGGGAAGAGGGCCAGGCCTGGAGGGTGGTCGGATCAGCTACCCTTGCCGCCGCACTTGCCGGTGGCGACGTTGAAGTTGCCGCATTCCATCGGCTTACGCCAATCCGCGATCAGGTCCTTGGAGTCCGGCAGGTAGTCGGACCACTCGTCACCGACGACGGCCGGCGTTTCCTGGACGACTTCGAACTGGCCGTCGGCCTGGATTTCCCCGATCAGCACGGGCTTGGTGATGTGATGGTTCGGCATGACGGTCGCATAGCCGCCCGAGAGGTTCGGCACGGTCACGCCGATGATCGTGTCGAGCACAGCGTCCGTGTCTGTGGTGCCGGCAGCTTCCACCGCCTTAACCCAGGCGTTGAAGCCGATATAGGCGGCTTCCATCGGGTCGTTGGTGACCCGCTTGTCGTTGCCGGTGAAGGCATGCCACTGCTCGATGAACTCGGCATTGGCTTCGCTGTCGACAGACTGGAAGTAGTTCCAGGCTGCGAGGTGACCGACGAGCGGCGCCGTGTCGAGACCGGCAAGCTCTTCTTCGCCGACGGAGAAGGCGACAACCGGAATGTCTTCCGCCTTCACGCCCTGGTTTGCGAGCTCCTTGTAGAAGGGCACGTTGGCATCGCCGTTGATGGTCGAGACGACCGCGGTCTTCTTGCCGGCAGAGCCGAAGTTCTTGATGTCCGTCACGATCGTCTGCCAGTCGGAATGACCGAATGGCGTGTAGTTGATCATGATGTCATCCTCAGCCACGCCCTTCGACATCAGGTAGGCCTTGAGGATCTTGTTGGTTGTCTGCGGATAGACGTAGTCGGTACCGGCGAGTACCCAGCGCTCGACGCCTTCGGTCTCCATCAGGTAGTCGACGGCCGGAATGGCCTGCTGGTTGGGTGCCGCACCCGTGTAGAAGATGTTGCGCGAGGATTCTTCGCCCTCGTACTGGACGGGATAGAACAGGATCGAGTTCAGCTCCTCGAACACCGGCAGGACGGACTTGCGGGAAGACGAGGTCCAGCAGCCGAACACGGCGGCGACCTTGTCCTGGCTGATCAGCTGTCGCGCCTTTTCGGCAAAGAGCGGCCAGTCGGAAGCCGGATCGACGACGACCGCCTCGATCTGCTTGCCGAGCACCCCACCCTTCTTGTTCTGCTCTTCGACGAGCATCAGCATGGCGTCCTTCAGCGTCGTCTCTGAAATCGCCATCGTGCCCGACAGCGAGTGCAGTACGCCGATCTTGATCGTGTCTTCCTGGGCAAAGGCGCCATGGAAGGCAGTGGTGGACAGCGCGGCTGCAAGCAGCACACCGCCGAGTTTTACGGAAATCTTCATGATCGAACCCCTCTTTTTGTTCGTTCGCAGCCGGAAGCGGAAAACTTGACCAGTGCTGAGGGAACTATCCGATGCTGCAGCGCAAACCCGTATACGTAGAATGACGTACCGGAGGGGGAGAAGAGGGAAAGGTCGACTGGACCGATCCCGTTGACAGCGGGCACTCAACGTCTGAAATGGATCGCAGCGGGAGGATCAGATGGACTTGATGACGATCGGCTTCACCAAGACGAATGCCGAGAACTTTTTTGGCCGGATCAAGGCTGCTGGAGTCAAAAAGGTGATCGACATTCGCCTGCACAACAGCTCCCAGCTTGCCGGCTTCGCCAAAGCCGATGACCTGCCGTTCTTCTTGAAAGAGCTCTGCGGTGCAGATTACACGCACGAGCCCCTTCTGGCGCCGACGGAAGAGATCATGACATCCTTCAAGAAGCTGAAGGGCGACTGGAACGTCTTCCGCAAAGCCTTCCTTGGCCTGATGGCAGAGCGGAAGATCGAGAGCCAGTTCAAAGCGGAGGTGTTCGACGACGCCTGCCTTCTGTGCTAGGAAGACAAGCCGCACCATTGCCACCGCACGCTGGTCTGCGACTACCTGAACGGCAAATGGGGTGGGCGGCTTTCTGTCAGACACTTGTGATCCTGCTTCGGTAGGGCTTGCAAATCCCTCGCCCGCACAGGAAAGTGCCCAATCTGCAATCACATCACCTTGGGCGCTAGATATTAGGCATGGCCGCACGGCAACGCATCATACCGATCAGGCGCGAGTACAACCGCTGGGTCGCAGACCAGACGCTGGAAGACTATGCGCTGCGGTTCACTGCCAAGAGCGCCCGGCGCTTTTCCTCCAGCCGCATATCGCACACCGCCATCGGCGCCATCTCCTTTCTGGCGCTGGAAGCGATTGGCGGCACGATCACCCTCTCCTACGGCACGACCAACGCCTTCTTCGCCATCATCGCCGCGGCAGTTGCCATGCTGGTCATCGGGCTGCCAATCAGCCGCTACGCGATCCGCCACGGTGTGGACATCGACCTTCTGACCCGCGGCGCAAGCTTCGGCTATATCGGCTCGACCGTCACATCCCTCATCTACGCCGCCTTCACCTTCATGCTGTTTGCGATCGAGGCCTCGATCATGACCGGTGCGCTGGAGCTTGCCTTCGGCATCCCGCCCTGGATCGGCTACATCATCAGTGCTGTGGTCGTCGTCCCCCTGGTGATCTACGGCGTGCGGCTGATCTCCCGCTTCCAGCTGGTGACGCAGCCATTCTGGATCGTCCTCAACATCCTCCCTTTCCTCTTCATCGCATTTCTGGACTGGGAGAAATTCGACCTCTGGCGCGCCTTTGCTGGCATCGATCATTCGAATGCGCAGGTCGGCGGGGCCGCACCCTTCGACCTGCTGGAATTCGGCGCGGCGTCCGCCGTGATCCTCGCGCTGATGCCGCAGATCGGCGAGCAGGTGGACTTCCTGCGCTTTCTTCCAGCCGAGGGCCAGCGGAAGTGGCGCCACCGGCTTGCCGTGTTTCTCGCGGGCCCGGGCTGGGTGGTGGTCGGCGTGCCAAAGCTACTGGCAGGCTCCTTCCTCGCAGTTCTCACTCTGTCGACCGCTGTGCCGGTGCGGGAAGCCGCAGATCCGGCCCATATGTATCTCGTCGCCTTCGGCTACATGATCCCCAACGAAACCGCCGCGCTTCTCCTGATGGTGGCCTTCGTCGTTGTGTCGCAGCTCAAGATCAACGTGATGAACGCCTATGCCGGCTCGCTTGCCTGGTCGAACTTCTTCTCGCGCCTCACGCACAGCCACCCCGGCCGGGTCGTCTGGCTGATCTTCAACGTGGCCATCGCGCTTCTCCTGATGGAACTCGGCATCTATCGGCTGCTCGAGGCTACGCTCGGCATCTTCTCCATCATCGCCATGTCATGGCTCTGCACGATCTCGGCCGACCTCGTCATCAACAAGCCGCTTGGCCTCTCGCCGCCCGGCATCGAGTTCAAGCGCGCGCATCTCTACGACATCAACCCGGTTGGCCTCGGCGCCATGGGGGGATCGGCAGCCGTTGCACTTGCTGCTCACTTCGGCCTGTTCGGCCCGGTGATGGCGTCGCTCTCCACCTACCTGACGCTGATCGCCTTCCTTCTCTCGCCAGCCATCGCCTTTGCGACCAACGGCAAGTTTTACCTCGCCCGCAAGCCGCGACAGAGCTGGAAGAGCCTCGGCTCCATCACCTGCTCGATCTGCGAACATCCCTTCGAGCCGGAAGACATGGCCTGGTGCCCGGCCTATGCGGCCCCGATCTGCTCGCTCTGCTGCTCGCTCGACAGCCGCTGCCACGACATGTGCAAGCCGAACGCGCGTCTCCACGCCCAGATGGGCACGGTGGCACGCGCGGTGCTGCCGCAGACGGTCGTGACAAAGCTGACGACACGCCTCGGCCGCTATGCCATCGCAGCCGCGGTTTCCATCTCCGTCATCGGCATTATCCTCGGCATGATCGCCTATCAGGCCGGGCTCGCGGCGCCTGCCAATGCCGAGGTCATCTACAGCACGATCTTCATCGTCTTCTTCGTCTTCGCCGTCATTGCCGGCATCGTCTCGTGGTTCTACGTGCTGGCTCATGACAGTCGGGTGGTGGCGGAAGAGGAATCCTCCCGCCAGAACACCCTGCTCCTGCGCGAGATCGCCGCCCACAAGAAGACGGATGCGGCCCTGCAACAGGCCAAGGAAACGGCGGAAGCCGCCAACCGAGCCAAGAGCCGCTACGTTGTCGGCCTCTCGCACGAATTGCGCACGCCGCTGAACGCCGTGCTGGGTTACGCTCAGATTCTCGAGCGCGACGCCTCTATACCCACGCCGCGCCAATCGGCGATCAAGGTAATCAAGCGTTCGGCCGACCACCTTTCCGGTCTGATCGACGGGCTGCTTGACATCTCGAAGATCGAGGCAGGGCGGTTGCAGGTTTATTCCAACGAGATCAACGTCCAGGACTTCCTCGACCAGATCGTCGAGATGTTTGGAATGCAGGCGCAGGCGAAGGGCCTGAATTTCGAGCACGATCGATCGCGCGCTCTGCCGCAGTACGTCCGCACGGATGAAAAGCGGCTGCGCCAGATCCTCGTCAACCTGCTCTCCAACGCCATCAAGTTCACCGACGCCGGGACCGTCCGCTTCGACGTCGCCTATCGCAGCCAGGTGGCGACCTTTACCGTCAGCGATACCGGTCGTGGCATTGCGGAGAAGGATCTTGTCCGGATCTACGAGCCATTCCAGCGCGGTGAAGCGGACAGCGTCAAGCCAATGCCAGGCCTCGGGCTAGGGTTGACGATCACGCGGTTGCTGACCAACACGCTCGGCGGCGACATTTCCGCCACGAGTGCCAAGGATGAGGGCTCGACCTTCCGCGTCCGGCTGATGCTTTCGGCCGTCGATCGGCCCAGCACGGCGCCGGCACCTGAGCGCCGCATCGTCTCCTATACCGGGCCGCGGCGCACGATCATGGTCGTGGATGACAACGAGGATCATCGCGAACTGATGCAGGAAGTCCTAGCTCCCATGGACTTCGTCGTACTGACGGCAAGCAGCGGGCCGGACTGCCTGACCTTGATCGAAGGAGTGAGACCCGACCTCTTTCTGGTCGACATTTCCATGCCTGGCATGAACGGCTGGGATCTCGTCACCCGGCTGAGGGATCAGGGGCAGACCGCGCCGATCGTCATGCTCTCGGCCAATATCGGCGACGGGACCGCAGCAAAGACCGAAGGCCACAACGACGCGATCGCCAAGCCGGTGGACATGCGCCATCTTGCGGACCGCCTTGCAAGCCATCTCGGCCTCACCTGGATCTATGAAGACGAGCTACCGGCAGTGACTGCGCCCGCACCGGCTGCCACCGTCGTTGCTCCGGCGGAAAACCATCTGAGGGACCTGTTGCGGCTCGGTGAGATCGGTTACGTCCGGGGCATCGAATCCAAACTTGCAGAGCTTGCACGATCGGATGAGCACCGCACGTTCGTCGAGGAGCTCGAGGCCCACGTGCGCGCCTTTGACTTCGACGGTTACATGACTTTCCTGAACCGCTTCATGGGAGAAACCACGACAGATGGCTGAGGCTGCCCTTCCCCGCGACATCGTCCTTCTGGTGGACGACAGTCCCGAAGCGCTCGGCTTTCTGACCGAGGCGCTGGAGCAGTCCGGTTTCTCCGTACTAATCGCGACCTCCGGGCAGGCTGCCCTCAACATCGTCGAACGGATTACCCCGGACCTCATCCTGCTCGACGCGGTGATGCCCGTGATGGATGGCTTCGAGACCTGCCGCCGATTGAAGGCCAACGCCGCCATCTCGCAGATACCCGTCATCTTCATGACCGGCCTCACCGAAACCGAGCATGTGGTGAATGCGCTCAACAGCGGCGGTGTCGACTACCTAACGAAGCCGATCAACATCGACGAGTTGCGCGCCAGGATCCGCGTGCATCTCGCCAATGCCCGCTCTGCCCAGAGCGCTCGTGTAGCGCTCGATGCGGCAGGGCGGCATCTGCTGGCGGTCAAAGGCGACGGTGCGATCCACTGGTCGACGCCGCAGGCGACGCGGCTTGTCAATGCCGCAACCCGCAGCGATGACGGCCTCCACGTCATCACCCGCCACATCGGCACCTGGCTGAAGGCACAGGCAAAGCAGGGCGGCGCGCGCGAGGATGCCTTTTCGCTGACGCTGGCAGGCGAAGCCAGCCTGCACTTCACCTATCTCGGTGCCATTGGATCCGACGAGTTCCTGTTCCGCCTCACCGGCTCGAACCAGCGCGCTGGCCCGGATGTCCTGCGCCAGCATTTCACGCTGACGCTCAGGGAATCCGAGGTTCTCGAGTGGATCGCCAAGGGCAAGTCGAACCGGGATATCGGCGATATTCTCGGCCTGTCCGCCCGCACCGTGAACAAGCATCTGGAGCAGATCTACGTGAAGCTTGGCGTTGAAAACCGCGCGTCTGCAGCGGTGAAGGCGGCTCAGGTGCTCTACGAGGCGTGAGCGCGTTAGCTCTCGTCTAGGACCCACACCCTGAGATCACCCACTGGTGAGAAGCCAAGCGACAACATCGACTGGAGATCTGCGCCCCTGTCGTAGCCCACAACGGGCAACTCAGGCACCGACGCAGTCAGCGCCTCGACGGCGAAACGGTGGACTGGATAGTCGGAGTTTCGGGAGAAGACGTTTGAGAGCCGACACATCCTTGGGACAGATTTGCAATGCATCCCGCAGACCATCCGCCTCGCGCCCTGTACCCGAGAAAGAAGAAGTCTCGTCGATCAAGCAGAGCGATCGGGAAGACGCGTTGCGAGGCTGGGGAACCCGCCTCCCTCCAAGCATCCTCCCAGGCCTCAAGCTCGTCGACCTGATCGACCTTAGCCCAGCCCTGCGGCAGCTGCTTGGCCTCGCACGGGCCCGGCGGGCGGAAGATCCAACTGGCTGTGAACAGAAGCCGCATGCCCGACTCGGACATGTCGTACCGGCAGAAGCTGTCCTTGAAGCCGAAACTCTTGCCGAAGCGTCGGCGCGCGACGGCGATCTCCGCCTTTTCAGGCTCCTCCTCGATCGAGGTCGTGGTCAGGCAGCCATAGTAGGGGGGCGGCTGATCTTCTGCAACGAAGCAGCAGGGAGTTCGCCGATAGCGTAGGCGGTGGGCTCCGAACACAGCCTCATAGAGGTCTGCATTATTGTTGGCCGCCATGAGCGCGCATGGGTCTGGATGATCCAACATATCCCCCTCGACTGCCCCATCGAATTACCGCCGACGGCACGGCCGCCATCAACGTAAAAAGCCCGGCCGAAGCCGGGCTTTCCAATCCTGTTGGGCCTTTCGGCACACCTATCAGTCTTCCTTCTGGACGTAGGTGTAGTTGCCGTCGTCGCCCTTCTTCCACTCATACATGACGTAGCCGGGCAGCTTCGGGTCGCCCTTTTCGTCGAAGCCCATGTCGCCGAGCGCGGTCGAGAAGGTGTTGGCCTTCATCGCTTCCGCAACAGCTTCCGGATCGTTGGAGCCAGCTTTCTTTGCAGCTTCAGCGATTACCTGCATCGCGGCGTAGGAGTACAGCGTGTAGGCCTCCGGCTCGAAGCCTGAAGAACGGAACTTCTCGACGAGTTCCTTGTTCTGCGGCGCCAGGCGTGGGTCTGGGCCGAAGGTGTTGAGTGTGCCTTCGACGGCGTCGCCGGCGATGGAAGCAAGCTCGTTGGAAACGATGCCGTCACCCGAAACGAGCGTGGCGTCGAGACCCTGGTCGGAAGCCTGACGAATGATCAGGCCAGCTTCGGTGTGGAGGCCACCCCAGTAGATGATCGAAACGCCGGCTTCCTTCATCTTGGCGATGAGGGCGGAGAAGTCCTTGTCGCCAGTGTTGACGCCTTCACGGATCACTTCGGTGACGCCGGCAGCGTTCATTGCCTTCTTGGTTTCTTCGGCAAGGCCCTGACCGTAGGGGGTCTTGTCGTCGATGATGGCGATCTTGGCATCGCCGAAGTTCTCGGCGAGGTAAGCGCCTGCAATGCCGCCCTGCTGATCGTCACGGCCGCAGGTGCGGAACGTATTCCACAGGCCACGCTCAGTGAACTCCGGGTTGGTCGAAGCAGGCGTAATCTGCAAGATGCCGTTTTCGGCGTAGACTTCCGAGGCAGGGATGGAAACGCCGGAGTTGAAGTGGCCGACGACGAACTTCACGCCATCAGCAACGAACTTGTTGGCAACGGAAATGCCCTGCTTCGGATCTGCGACGTCATCGCCCAGAACGATCTTGACCTGCTCGCCGTTGATCCCGCCAGCCGCATTGATGTCGGCGGCAGCCTGTTCGGCACCCTTCTGAAGCTGTGCACCGAATGCAGCGTTCGCACCGGTCAGCGGACCGGCAACGCCGATGACCATATCGGCCCATGCGGTACCACCGAATGCCACAACGGCTGTCAGTGCAACGGCGGAAAGGAGAGATTTCTTCATTATTTAACTCCCAGTTCTATAGCGGGTTGGATTTAGATCCGGGCGCGATACCCACTTTCATCGCGCCGGAAAACTGTTCCACTCTAAGGTTTTGTCGTGTTGAACCGTCCCAATGTGAGGACAGTTTTTCACGACTGTCAATCTTTCTTCTTCCATGAGAAAGCGGAGGTTTGATCGTAGAGCCAGTAGTAGTTGTCGACCATTTGACGTGTCCGGCGCATCTGGAATCCGATCGTCGACAGCACCAGCAGAAGCAAGAAGTCGATGACATAATAGAAGGGGCTGACGAACGGCCCCTCGAAGAGCGCAAAGTGCAGGAAGCGCATCAGGATGGCAAGCAACGCCGTGTACACCACGACGATGACATAGCCCTCCCAGCCTTCAGCAACGGCCTTGCCGGTGCGCCACGCGGTCCAGAAGCCGACCAGCAAGACGAGAGCGCGCAGCACATAGCGGACGCCGGTATCAGTTTCGAAGAATAACCCTTGCATCTATTGTCTCCCTGACGCGCGGCTCAATGCCGGCCCCCTTCGAGGTAGGCGGCGCGCACTTCCGGATTGGTCAAAAGCTCCCTGCCCGTACCCGCCATGGTCACCTTGCCGTTGACCATGACGTAGGCCCGGTGTGACAGGCGCAGCGCAGCAAAGGCATTCTGCTCCACCAGGAAGACGGTCAGGCCTTCCTCCTCGTTAAGCTTCTTGATTGCCTCAAAGATACCCTTGACGATCAGCGGCGCGAGACCGAGGGACGGCTCGTCGAGAAGCAACAGCTTCGGACGTGACATCAGCGCGCGCCCAATAGACAGCATCTGCTGCTCGCCGCCTGAAAGCGTACCGCCGCGCTGGCTCTGCCGCTCCTTCAGGCGCGGAAACAGCGTGAAAATCTTTTCCACGTCCTCATCGAAATATTTGAGGTTATCGAGGCCGGCGCCCATCTGCAGGTTTTCGTAGACCGTCATGCGCGGGAAGATGCGGCGCCCTTCAGGCGACTGCGCGATCCGCCGCCGCGCGATCAGATGCGTCGGCTGCTGGGTGATGTCCTCGCCGTCGAAGATGATCGAGCCATGGCGTGCCTGCGGGCTGCCGCAGATGGTCATCATCAGCGTCGATTTACCGGCACCGTTGGCTCCGATCAGACTGACGATCTCGCCGCGGTTCACATGCACGTCAACGCCGTCGAGCGCCCGAATATTGCCGTAGAAGGTCTGGACGCCCTCGACTTTCAGAAGGGGTTCACCGGACATCAGATCCTCCCCTCGTCAAGCTGTTCCTCAATTTGTTCAACTTCATCATCCTCGACGCCGAGATAGGCCGCAATGACCTTCGGGTCGTTCTTCACGTGATCCGGCGTGCCGTCAGAAATCTTCTGACCGTATTCCAGCACCACGACATGGTCAGAGATTTCCATCACCACAGACATGTCGTGCTCGATCAGCAGGATCGATGCGCCGTCGTCGCGGATGGAGTGCAGGAGCGTGTTGAGTGCCGCAGACTCGCGCGGATTGAGACCGGCGGCAGGCTCATCGAGGCATAGAAGCTCCGGTCCGGTGCACATCGCCCGGGCGATTTCGAGCCGGCGCTGAGCCCCGTACGGCAGATCGCCCGCGGGATCGTCCGCACGCTCCGTCAGATTGGCCTTGTCCAGCCAGTACTTGGCCTTGTCGATGGCGGCAGCCGAAGCCTTGGTGTAGGCCGGCAAGCCGAGAAGCCCGAGAACCGTGTAACCTGAGGCCTTCATCAACGCGTTGTGCTGGGCCACAAGGAGATTTTCCAGAACCGTCAGACCGGAAAACAACCGGATGTTCTGGAAGGTCCTCGAAACCTTGGCCACCTTGGTGATCTCGAAATCGCGAAGCCGTTCCAGAAGGTACTGATCGCCGTCCCTCTGGGTCAGGGTGATCATGCCCATCGTCGGCTTGTAGAAGCCGGTGATGCAGTTGAAGACCGTGGTCTTGCCTGCCCCGTTAGGGCCGATCAGCGCGGTAATGTCGCCGCGCTTGGCGTCGAAGGAGAAGTCGTCGATGGCCATCAGGCCGCCGAACCTCATCGACAGGTGCTCGACCTTAAGGATGGTTTCGTTTTTCATCACATTCGTTCCGAGGGTCATCAGCCGTGGCCCTCCTTGGTGAAGCTGCCCGATACGGCCTTGCGTTCCTTGAGGAAGGCCGTCGGCTCGCGGGAGCCGACGAAGCCGCGTGGCTTGAAGACCATAACCACGACCATTGCCAGGCCGAACAGCAGCATGCGGTAGAGTTCCGGCGTGAAATCGGGACCGAAGACGTGCTTCAGGAACTCCATCTCGCGCAGAACTTCCGTTCCGCCGACCATCACGATCGCAGCGATCGCGATGCCTGTCAGCGATCCCATGCCGCCGAGAACAACGATCGCCAGGATAACGGCTGATTCCAGGAAGACAAAGCTCTCCGGCGACACGAAGCCCTGGCGCGTGGCAAAGAACGCCCCGGCAAAACCGCCAATCATGGCGCCAATGGCAAAAGCCGTCAGCTTGGTGGTCACTGTGTTGATGCCGAGAGAGCGGCAGGCGATCTCGTCTTCGCGCAGCGCTTCCCATGCACGACCGATCGGCATCCTGCGAAGCTTGATCGTCACATAGGCGGTCAGCATGCACAGAGCGAGAATGAGATAAAAGAGGAAGATCTTGTAGTAGGCAGAGGACATGGAGAGACCCCACGCCTTGGTGAAATTGTTGTCCGCGCCGACGTCGAAGGACCAGATCCCGAAGAAGGAGGCCTTGGGGATGCCTGAGATGCCGAAGGTTCCCCTTGTCACATCTGTCCAGTTGATCAGCACGAGGCGGATGATTTCCCCGAACGCCAGCGTCACGATGGCGAGGTAGTCACCCCGCAGGCGCAGCACGGGGAAGCCCAGGATGATGCCCCAGAAAGCGGCAAGAATACCGGACAACGGCAGCAGAACCCAGAAGGAAAGACCGAACTGCTGGGACAGCAGCGCGTAGGAATAAGCGCCAACAGCGTAGAAGGCGACGTATCCGAGGTCGAGCAGGCCCGCAAGGCCGACGACGATGTTGAGGCCCCAGGCGAGCATCACGTAGATGAGGATCTGGATGCCGAAGTTATCGACGTATTTCAGCGACCCTTGCGTCCCTGCAAGCATGACCGAAAGCGGCGGGTAGATCAGCAGCCCCACCAGGGCGAGCTTCAGGAAGTTCCTCTGGAAGAAGGTCTTCCCATCGGAGACTTCCGGGATGCCGGCCTTGGCCTTGTCACGCTTCCGCTTGTCGAGATGGGGCTTGATGAAGCCGACGACGACGAAGCGGCTGACGGCAGCAATCACGACGAAGATTGCAAGCAGTCCCCACCGGGTGCGCCAGACCAGCGCATTGTTGATGTCTTGATAGGTTTCAATACCGACATAAAGGACGAAAAGGCCAAAGGAGATTGCCGCGGCGACCAAGGCCTCCTTGACGGCCTGAGCCATCAGGCCGCTGTTTTCCGTAGCAGGAGACTGTGCCATGTCAGACTTTCTCCACTTCCGGACGACCAAGGATTCCGGTCGGCTTGAAGATCAGCACGAAGGCGAGCAACGCAAAGGTGGCCACGTCCTTGTAGGCGATGGTGAAATAGGCCGACCAGAGCGACTCGATCAGACCAATCAGCAGACCGCCCAGCACGGCACCCGGCAGCGAGCCGATGCCACCGAGAACGGCTGCGGTGAAGGCCTTGACGCCCGGAATGAAGCCATCGTTGAAAGTCGCGACACCGTAGTACATCAGATACATGGTACCGGCGACCGCTGCGAGTGCGGCTCCCATGATGAAGGTGATGGAAATGGTCCGGTCGACGTCCACGCCCAGCAGCGCTGCCATCTTGCGGTCCTGCTCAGTGGCGCGCTGAGCGCGGCCAAGCGGCGTCTTGTTGACCACGTACCAGAAGATCGTCAGCAGCACAGCCGTCACGGCAATGATTATGATCTGCTTCAGGGAGATCGTGATGTTACCAAAGTGGTAGACATCCGTGACGAGCGACGGGATGGGCTTGTTGCGCGGGCCCTGCGTCACCTGGATGAAGTTCGACAGCACGATCGACATGCCGATGGCGGTGATCAGCGGCGCCAGGCGGAACGAACCGCGCAGCGGCCGATAGGCTACCCGCTCGATGGTCCAGTTCCACAAGCTCGTCATCAGCATCGCGATGATCAACATCACCAGCAACGCCAGCGCGACCGGAATGCCTGCAAAGAACGATGTGAGGATGAGAAAGACGATCAGTGCGGCGAAGGCGCCGAGCATGAAGATGTCACCATGGGCAAAGTTGATCATCCCGATGATGCCGTAGACCATCGTATAGCCGATCGCGATAAGGCCGTAGATAGATCCAAGAGTCAGCCCGTTTATGAGCTGCTGGACGAAGTACTCCATATGTTTTCCCCCGGATGCGATCCCCGTCGGCCGCATCTCTTGTATTGTCGACCCAAGCGGGTCTCTTCACTTCCGGGGCATCCATACCGTTTTCGGCAGAAATGTGAAGACAAAAAGCCGAGAGAAAGGCGAAAAGCGCCGGGTTCTCAACAGGCTGCACAGAGAAAGAGCGCGGACGTCGAAAAAGATGCAGGCCATTGCCGCATCCACTAGCAGCTCTTGCCAGCGCTTATACTAGGTGCGACGCAGCAAACCTTCCGCAACGCAGCAACGCGGCGCTGTAGTGATGCCGGCAGCTTTCAGGTGCAGCACCCCTGGCTCATGGAACTGTCGGCCCGGCCAATAAAAACCTGAACTTAACACACGTCAGATTCACCTCTGCGAATCTCCCTCTACTCTTCTCCCAAAGGAGAAAGACGATGAGCAAGGCAACGCCAAACCTGAACCTGCCGTTTATCCTGCCGTCCCAGGCGCAGAAGCACGTCACCCACAATGAAGCACTTCTGACATTGGACGCCCTTGTGCACCTCACCATTGCCGGCGAGCAGGCCGCGCCTCCTTCTTCAGCCGAAGACGGGGCAGCATTTGCGGTCGGGCCGGATCCATCGGCGGAATGGAACGGGCGGCAGGGCCACGTTGCCACCTGGCAGGACGGGGCCTGGAATTTTCTTCTTCCTCGCGAAGGATGGCGAGCCTGGTTCGTGTCTGACCTGGCGCTGAAGGTCTTCACGGGCGGCCAGTGGCGCGACATATTGCCGACGGCCGCTAGCTTCGAGCGATTGGGCATAGCAGCCTCACCCGATGAAACGAACCGCCTCGCCGTCTCCGCAGCGGCCAGCCTGTTCACCCACGCAGGAAGTGGTCATCAACTAAAGATCAACAAGCAGGCGCCGACGGATAACGCCACTTTGGTGTTTCAGTCCGGCTGGGTCGGGCATGCGGAAATCGGCCTGGCAGGCGACAACGCCTTGTCCTTCAGCGATGGCAACGCGTGGCGAACCGCTCTGGCAATCGATCCGAGTGGCCGCATCTCCCGGCCGAGCCAGCCGATGGCACGCGCCTATCGCGCGGGCACGAGCTTTTCTCCGGCGGACGGCCAACAAAGCGGCTTCACAGATTTTTCCCAATCCGAAGGGGGCTTTTCACTGGAGGGCACCATGGCGGCAGGCGGTCAAGCAATTGTCGTTCCCGCCAGCGGCAACTTCCTCCTGAGCCTGACCGTGTCGGTGGCCTCCTCGGCCGGACATGTCACCACCCTTCTGATGAATAGCGACGTACCCCTTCTCGCTTTGCCCGGCGGCACCGGACTTCATTCCGCGACTATAATCGCAACCTTGGCTGCGGGCGATCTTCTCATGCTTGGGCACAGCGGCACCGCCAGCATCGATCTAGGTCCGCACAAGACGACACTTGCAGCCTATCTCCTGTGAGATGCGCCATTGTATCCATCGCCGGCGCGGGCGGGGTTCTCTCCGCCCGTCTGCAAGTAAGGCAGTTCATGGCGTTGCGGCTATGCGGCCGCAGAAGCAGGGAACGCCCAAGCTGCCCAGTGTTTTCCTGCAGTCCACCCAGCCAGAAGCGCCCTTCTGCGAAGATTGGAACAAATGCTTCGCCACATTTAGGTAAATGTTAAATCTGCGGCGCTAGCCTTCGCGACGTGGTCTTGTGTTTGTGTAGAGAGTTCCATGACCGAAATGATACGCCCGCGAGTGAAATATGTCATCGGCCCCGATGGCAGTCCGTTGACGATCGCCGATCTTCCGCCGGCCAATACCCGACGCTGGGTTATTCGCCGCAAGGCAGAAGTGGTCGCTGCGGTCCGCGGTGGACTTCTGAGCCTGGAAGAAGCGTGCGAACGCTATACGCTGACCGTCGAGGAGTTTCTCTCCTGGCAGTCGTCAATCAACGATCATGGCCTCGCCGGTCTGCGTACGACGCGCATCCAGCAATATCGCCACTAGCTGCCGATCTAAAAGATGCCCGGAATGGCGCCGCTCGGAGACCACACCGCGGCGCCTTTTGCGCTTTCAAACGTTGATACCCGTCCGACCAGAGGCTTCGGCAACGAAGACCTCCTCCAGCCAGCATTGCCAACGCTTGTGAAATCCCCTCGGCGCTCTACGTCTTGGCCAGGATGCCCAGGCGGAGGATCAGATGGAAATCGAACATCAGCAGTCGACGTCCGGCGGACGATATGTTGCGGTGCTGGATGGACATGAGGCGGAACTTACCTATTCCCGCACCTCCCCAACTCTTATTATCGTGGACCATACCGGCGTCCCGGATGTTCTGCGAGGCCGGGGAGTTGGGCAGGCCCTGGCAGCACGCGCGGTCGAGGATGCGCGCCTGCACGGCTGGAAGATCATCCCGCTCTGCCCCTTCGTGAAGAGCCAGGCTCGACGCCATGCCGATTGGCAGGACGTCATTAGCGGCTGATGCGCCGTTTGCGTCAGGTCCTCAGCGGTGGGGAGTCCGCACGCCCGAACGTGCTGGACGCCTCACCCGTCAACAGCCAGGCCGTCAGGCGCGGGCGCGCATCGTCCCGTCCCGCTCTTCGAGAGCGGTCGCTTTTTCAAGTTCCGCCTGCGATTCTTCGACAGCAAGCTCGGCGGCCTCCTGTTGTATCCGCAGATCACGGATGGACACCTGCAGGTTGTCGGCGCGTTGGCGCGCCGCCTTGGCAAAGGTGGGATAAGCGAAGTGATTCGGGTCGGTGATCCCCGACTTCTTTTCTTCAAGGCCGATCTGATATTCGAGCTCCTTAGCCATCCGCTCGAATTCGGCCATCATCATCTGCAATTGCTGCAGCTGACGACGCTTCTCGTTGACCTGAAATTCCTTCAGGCGAACCAGGCTGTCACGCGACTTCATACGCAATACTCCATGGTAGCGGCACCAGCCCGCTGTGACCCGTTTGGTACACCAAGGGTTAAAAAAAACGCCTGCGCGTTAATCAAAACCCTTCCGCGTTAACCTTTCGTTTACGGGCATCATTAACAATAAGGCTGATCATTTAAGGGTCGGTAAATGCCAAGGCCTAATTGGCGCGACAATGTAAGAGTCGCATGAATCACTTACGGGATTTTCCTCACGTAGTTGTTCAAGTCAGGCGATGGCCAATCCTGATGGAAAATCAACCGGGTGCCTTCTTATGCTTAATAATGACGATACACCTTTGCTAAGTGAATCAGAATTTGTTAACCATTTGGTGGCAGCTTCCAAATCAGGCACAGTCTGGATCCGTAACGCGTAGGGCCACGGACTACTTAGCGGCGGTAAAGGGGAAAAACATGCGGGTTCTACTCATCGAAGATGACAGCGCGACAGCGCAGAGCATCGAGCTGATGCTGAAGTCTGAGAGCTTCAACGTCTACACCACCGATTTGGGTGAGGAAGGCGTCGATCTCGGCAAGCTTTATGATTACGACATCATCCTTCTGGATTTGAACCTCCCCGACATGTCGGGCTACGAGGTGCTCCGGACACTGCGCCTGTCCAAGGTGAAGACGCCGATCCTGATCCTTTCCGGGATGGCCGGCATCGAGGACAAGGTCCGCGGCCTGGGCTTCGGCGCCGACGACTACATGACCAAGCCTTTCCACAAGGACGAACTGGTTGCTCGCATCCACGCGATCGTGCGGCGCTCCAAGGGTCACGCGCAGTCGATTATCATCACCGGCGAGCTGATCGTGAACCTGGATGCCAAGACCGTTGAGGTTGGCGGCCAGCGGGTCCACCTGACGGGCAAAGAGTACCAGATGCTTGAGCTGCTCTCGCTGCGCAAGGGCACGACGCTAACCAAGGAAATGTTCCTCAATCACCTTTACGGCGGAATGGACGAGCCGGAATTGAAGATCATCGACGTCTTCATCTGCAAGCTGCGCAAGAAGCTCGCAAACGCCGCCGGTGGCGCCAATTACATCGAAACCGTCTGGGGCCGCGGCTATGTGCTGCGCGAGCCGGAAGGCGACTTCGCCGAAAGTGCCTGAGCCCAACGAGGGCCCTTCTCCCTACCCGGACACGCCCGCGAACTCGCGGGCGTTTCTCGTGGTTTTTATTGTTGAAGACGACCTGCCACGACCTCTGGCGGGGCGGCAGATCATTCAGCTCTGACTAGAAATATCGTTCTGAAACAGCTCAGGCTGCCACACCTAAACCTGCGAACACGGAGGTCAGTATCTTGCGGTCGAACGGCTTGAGCAGGAAATCATTGGCTCCGGCACGCTTGCCGAGCATCATCTTCTTCAGGTCGGCTTCGATGACGCAATAATAGATCCGGACGCTCTTCCCGTTCGGCAGCGCACGTACGTTCTGGATTAGATCCAGGGCGCCTTCCATCCCCGCGTCCACGATCAACAGGGCAGGAAGCTCCAGTTGGCAGCGACCGAGGGCCTCCTCGGACGAGGCAGCCTCTGCTACGAGGAAGCCCAATTCCGCCAGGATGCGTTTGCCTACCTTGCGTACGACGTCCGATCCGTCGGCGATCATCAGACGCTGCATGACCTCTCCCTTAAACAGGCGGCTCTTTCGATCGAAGAGGCGCCTGTTCAAGGTAGGCCGGAGGCAACTAAGGAATGGTTACCGCAAAAGGTGCCTAGGCAGCGACGGTCCTGGCGGTGAAGACGATCTTGTCTTCAGAGACGACATATCCCAACTCCATGCCGCATTCTTCGGCGAGGAGCACGGTGTAGTAAGGCTGGATCGAGTGAGCGTCGACTGCTTCTTCCATCTCGCCGGAGCATATTTCGACGAACTTCGCCGGCACACGCATCATGCGTCCGCGAATGGTGATGCTGAACTTGGCTTCCTGTTCAGGATCTTCGAGCGTCACGTCGATCGAGCCGCCCCGCGGTATCCCTCCATAGGCGACGAGAAAGAGATTGAGCAGGAGCTTCACCCGATTCTTCGCGATGATCGCGCGCGGTCCGTTCCAGGTGACTTCCGTCTTCTTTTCGGCTGCGGCAAAGTCCTTCGCTGCCTTCTCCGCCTCGCCGGTGTCGATCGACGCACCCACGGACCCCGAAGCGCCGAAGGCAAGCCGCGCAAACTTCAACCGGACCGCGGCATTGAGCGCCGAGGTCCGGATCAGGTCGAGCGCATCAGCGTCAGAGCCACCCTCGTCGAGCAGTTCCAGCCCGTTGTTGATGGCGCCTACCGGGGAGATCACGTCGTGGCAGACACGGCTGCATAGCAGCGCCGCAAGATCTGGCCCATCAAGAGTAAGATTCGGGTTCCTGGGCATGCTCGTCTCCTGATGTGTTACGCCGCCACAAATGCCGTCCTAAGGTTGTGCGAAAGTGGTGCGGGATCTGCGCCATAATGACAACATATTTGGTAAACCGATTGTTAAGGCGATCACCGCAATATGCGGCTCTACCCGCACGGACAGACAGAACGGATTTGGATGATGCGCTTTTTCCCGACTTTCCCGCTGGCCCGCCTCACGGCCCTCGCAGTCGCACTGCTGGCAGTGGCATGCCTGGGCTTCGGCGGCGTGGCACGCGCGCAAAGCGGCGGCTCACAATACAGCGCCCAGGAGATCGTTGACGCGGGCCACGGTTTTTTCGGTAATGCGAGCGGTGGCTTGGCAAAGGTGGTGGAGAAGGCTTTCGAGCAGTATGGCCTGCCGAACGGCTATATCCTCGGCCAGGAGGGATCGGGAGCTTTCATTGCCGGGCTCACGTATGGTGAAGGTGAGCTCTACACGAAGAATGCCGGACAGCATCCTGTCTTCTGGCAGGGTCCTTCCCTCGGCATCGACTATGGTGGCCAAGGCTCGCGAGCCATGATGCTTGTCTACGACCTCCCCTCGATTGAAAGCCTTTACACGCGCTTCGGCGGCGTCTCTGGCTCAGCCTTCGTCGTCGCGGGCGTCGGCATGACGGTGCTGCGCCAAGGCGACGTTGTGCTCGTTCCAATCCGCACCGGCGTAGGCGCACGTCTTGGCATCAATGTCGGCTATCTGAAGCTGACGCGAAGCCCGACCTGGAACCCTTTCTGATCCGCTGGATTATCCCCTCGCCGTCGGGGGATCATGATGACATCTTGTTACACCGAATCATGCAGCATCGCTTGCCGCGCCAAAGCCATTGTGCTTAAACGGCCCACCGACCCGTTCTGCGTCCAAGCCGGCGAGATTGCCCTGTTGTGATCCAATTCGCTCTTCTCTTCGGCCTGGGCTTTCTCAGTGCGGCACTCCTGGTCATGTTGATTGCGCCCGCCATCCATGGCCGCATCGTCCGCTACACCGAGAACCGGATCAAGGCGACACTGCCGATCAGCCCGCAGGAAGTTCGTGCACAGCGTGATCTGGCGCGTGCTGTCTATGCGGCAGAGAACGCCCGGACAAAGCAGGAGTTGGTGCGCGAGAAAGATAGCGGGCTTGCTTTGAGGCTGCGCCATGACAAGCTCGCCGACGAGGCCCGAAAGCTTCAATCGGATAATCACGACCTGCAGATGCAGATCGCCGACATGGATACCGAAGCCGCAGATCTCCGCGCGCGCCTGCGGCAAGAAGATGGTTACATCCAGCAACTGAAAGCGGCGCTAGAGGCTGCCGAAGAGGCGGATGCCGCGAAAGGCATGGAGATCGAGGACCTGCAACGTCGCGTGTCCAAGCTGACCGCTGACGGCGATAACCTGCGCATCGATCTTTCGGCACGCGATACGGAGGTCGAAAATCTCAAATTCCGCATCGCTAGCCTTCGCGATGAGCGGGAGGCTCTGCGCCAAGACGTCAAGTTACAGACGACTCGGGCCAAGGACGCGGAGGCACGGCTGGCGCAGGAGGAGCATCGGGTACTACGCCTGGAGGACAAGCTGGCGCGCGAGGTAGCATCTCGTACCGACAAGGAAGCTGCGCTCGAGCGACGGGTCCAGGAGATCGTACGGCTCAAGCAGAAGCTGAAGTCCGCTACGATCGACGCGAGGGCAAGCTCAAGGTCCGGTAAGACAGGCGTGAAGGTATCCGCAGCGAGCAAGCCGGACGCACTGTCGAACTCTGCACCACTGGCAGGCGACCCCTCCCTTCCCCGAGCGGATATCGCCGCAATCATCGCCGCGTCTCCGCAGTTGTCCGAAATGGCCGACACGGCGCACAACAGGGCAACAGCGCTGTCGGAACGACTGCTGAAGGCCCGCACGGATGACAACGATGACGCGCTCCGGCAGGAACTCGCCTCCATCGCGGCGTCGATGATTGCCCTGACCGCTCGCGCCGAAGGTTCAGCCTCGCCTCTCTACCCAATTCTCGAACAGAGCGGCCAAGGGAGCAGTGGCGACCGCGAAAACCTGGCTGCGCGCGCTCTCACTCTTCTATCGGCTCAGGAGCCGGCCAGCGCGTCTTGAAGGCGGCCCTGGGCGCTCGCGATCTGGTAAAGAGCAATGCCGGTCGCAGTGGCAGCATTGAGGCTGTCGAGCCCCGGCACTTGCGCGATCCGGGCGGTATTGAACTTCTCCAGGATCGGCGCCGGTAGACCGCTCCCTTCCGTCCCCGTCACCAGTGCTGTGCGCGGCCCCGGGGTGATGCTGCTCACCTCCACGCGCCCGGAGGGAGAAAGCGCCCAGATGTCGAAGCCGCGCTCGAGAAGAAGCGCCAGATTGCCTTCTACCGTACCGCCGCGCGCAAATGGCACCTTCAACACCGCCCCTACCGAGACCCGCAGCGATTTGCGGTAGAGCGGGTCGCAGCAGGTTTGGTCCAGCAGAAGCGCGTCCACTCCGAACGCCGCAGCATTGCGGAAGATGGACCCGATATTGTCATGGTTGGAAATCCCGGCCGCCACGACGACAAGTGCCCGCTGCGAAAGCTGCCCAATCAATTCCCGAGCCTCTGGCTGACGCCGCCTTTGACCAAGGGCGAGTACGCCGCGGTGCAGATGGAAGCCGGCAATGGCGTCCAGCACGGCGGCGCTGGCGACATAAACTGGAACCTCCGGTGGAAATGACGCCAGGTCCAACGCAAGCCCGGCTAGTCTGTTTTCCAGCAGCAGCACCTTCTCCGCGACAAAGTCTCCTCCCCGCGCATGGGCGGCCGCCAGCATGCGCAGCACCACTGTCCCTTCGGCGATGAAGCGGTTCTCGCGGCCCGTCAGGTCTCGCTCCCGAATGCTGCGGAACTCGGCAACGCGCGGATCATCGGCATCGTCAATCCAGATCGGATCGGTGCGCGACAGCATCGGTCAGGGCGCTGCGTCGACCGCCACATCGGCGACGATGCGGCCAACGGAAAGATCGAAGACCAGAGCCCTCTGCTGACCGGAAACAACGCCGTAAAAAAGCAACTGTGATCCGGAAAGGGATACCGAGCGAACGTCGAAGCCAGGAGGAAGGGCGACCGATGACGTCAACGGCTGGTCCGCCGGAACATCCAATCCGTTCGTCGCCACAGGTGACTCGGGCCCCTGCGAGACCTTGTAGACAACCGCCGCCAGGACCGCCATAAAGCAAACGAACATTATCCCGCCCGAAACGAGTTGCAGCAGCACCATCTTCCGGCGGATCCTTTCCATTGCCGGATCAAGCGGTTCTTCCTGTTCTTCGAGATCAGGATTTGCCATTGCTGAGTGTCCTTGCTGCTGTCGGGTCCAATGAATGAACGATCCCTTTAAACAAGCCGAACGACCAAGGAAAGTGCTGGTGGCTGAAGAGGAGGCAGAGGGCCGGCTTGACGCATGGCTTGCTGCAACGTTGGGGGGCGAATTCTCGCGGAGCCGGATCAAGAGCCTCATCGAGCAGGGTGCTGTCCGACACAAGGGTGTCGTGTGTACGGAACCGAAGAGAAAGGTCGCTGCCGGGGATCAGGTTGAGATCATCCTGCCAGAGCCGGAGGATCCAGAACCGAAGGGCGAGGATATTCCCCTCGAGGTTCTATACGAGGATAGTGACGTCATCGTCATCTCTAAGCCGGCAGGTCTGGTCGTCCATCCGGGCGCCGGCAACTGGACCGGCACCTTGGTCAACGCCCTCATTCATCATTGCCGTGACAGTCTCTCTGGAATTGGCGGCGTGCGTCGCCCCGGCATTGTGCATCGGCTGGACAAAGACACCAGCGGCGTCCTGGTTGCAGCCAAGAACGATGCCGCCCACCGTCATCTGGCGGCACAGTTTGCCGATCACGGCCGCACCGGGCCCTTGGAACGAGCGTACCAGGCAGTCGTTTGGGGCCGGCCGAAGCAGTTGAGGGGGACGATCGACGCGCCGCTCGGCCGCTCCGGCGACCGAACGAAGCGCGCCGTCAAGCGTGAAGCCAGCGGAGATGCCCGCGAAGCGGTTACCCATTACGAGGTGCTGGAGCGGTTCCTGGAGAAACCGGACGCAACGGCACTTGCCTCGCTGATCGAATGCCAACTAGAGACCGGCCGCACGCACCAGATTCGGGTCCACATGGCGCACATCGGATGCCCCCTGATTGGTGACCCGGATTATAGCGCCGGGTTCCGCACCAAGGTAAACCTGCTGCCCGAGCCGGCCAAGAGCACGGTAAGGGATTTCGGCCGCCAGGCGCTGCACGCTTACCTGCTGGCCTTCGAACACCCGCGGACCGGAGACGTCATGACGTTCACCGCTCCGGTTCCAAAGGACATGCAGCACCTTATCGACGCACTACAGCAGGGCGACGATGCGCTATAGTATGAACAACTTGTAATGATATAACGGCCTCGTGATCTCTTGAATCACCGTTCTGCCGCACTTATCTGGCAATTGGGTCGGTGTGGGGTCGATGATGACCCATGCCGTTTGGCTTGCCTCAGCCTGTCGCTCGTGACGAGGGAGCCAGGAAACAGATCAGAAGGGGGTGCTTTCATGGCCCGGAATACCTTACCGTCAATCACCGCCGGAGAAGGCGGTCTCAACCGCTATCTCGACGAAATCCGCAAGTTCCCTATGCTTGAGCCGCAGCAGGAATACATGCTCGCCAAGCGTTACGCCGAACATGGGGATCGCGATGCCGCACATCAACTGGTCACGAGCCATCTTCGTCTCGTAGCGAAAATTGCGATGGGCTACCGTGGCTATGGCCTGCCCATCGGGGAGGTCGTCTCCGAGGGCAACGTGGGCCTGATGCAGGCGGTCAAGAAGTTCGACCCGGAGCGCGGCTTCCGCCTGGCGACCTATGCCATGTGGTGGATCAAAGCCTCTATCCAAGAATATATCCTCCGCTCCTGGTCGCTGGTAAAAATGGGGACAACCGCCAACCAGAAGCGGCTGTTCTTCAACCTGCGCCGCATGAAGGGGAAGATCCAGGCCATTGACGAGGGCGATCTGAAGCCCGATCAGGTTGCCGAGATCGCAACTAAGCTGGGCGTCTCGGAAGAAGAAGTCATCTCCATGAACCGCAGGCTCTCGGGCGACGCCTCTCTAAACGCGCCGATCCGAGCGACGGAGGGCGAATCCGGCCAGTGGCAGGACTGGCTCGTCGACGACAACGAGAGCCAGGAACAGGTGCTGATCGAGCAGGACGAACTGGAAACGCGCCGGCGTATGCTGTCGAAGGCGATGTCCGTTCTCAACGATCGCGAGCGGCGAATCTTTGAAGCCCGTCGCCTGGCGGACAACCCGATCACGCTGGAGGAACTCTCCTCGGAGTTCGATATCAGCCGCGAGCGCGTGCGCCAGATCGAAGTCAGGGCCTTCGAGAAGGTGCAGGATGCCGTGCAGAAGGAAGCGCTGGCCCAGGCTCAGGCGCTCCGCGTCGTCGACGCCTAACGACTGACCAGGTCTTGGAAAAAAACCGGCGGATCACTCCGCCGGTTTTTTTGTGCCGACTTACTGGCCGCTATTGCTGTTGCTGCTCAACTGCTGCCATTCCCGGATGGCATCGTTGAACGCTTGCGTCCCCTCTTCGCCCTTCTGGAGCGTCAGAAGGGCGCGCCGCCCATTGCGATAGGCCAGGGGAACGTCCATCCAGTTGCGCGTCCGCAAAAGCTCAAGGTTTGTGGCCCGCGCATCCGGGAAGTCATTGAGCGCGATCATGTGGAAGTCGTCGGTGATCTTGGCAGGCACCGCAATCAGCGCATCACCCCTATCCTGCTCCGTCTGCTTCATCGCAATCCGCTGCACGCTGTCGATCGCGCCGCCCTCGAAGCCGGGAGGAACGGCGAATACGATCTCGATGAGATGGCTCGCGGGCAGCGAAGCGTCGGTATTGCGCTTGAAGGTGATGAGCGCAGTCAGCCCTCTTCCCGGCACATTGACGCGCCCTTGCACGACTGGTTCCTGAACGCCATTGGAATTTGCTTCCCGCTGCAGGGACCAGGAGACGGCACCCTCGATCGCCGTTGGTGCTGTTTGACCAACCCGTTCTTCATAGAGGAACATTTTCTCCCCAGACAGCGCTGCCGCGTCGGCGGGAGTTGCCGATGGCGCGACTTGTGTCTCCTCGCCTGCAGCATTAGCTGCTTCGACGGGCGCTGCCGGCGGAGCGTTCAGCTGAGCGACAGACTGCCCTTCCGTGGCAGTGTCAACGGGTCCAGCGCCTTCGTCAACTTCCGTCCCATCCGGCAGCAACCGCTGGGTGAACTTGGTGCTGTCGACCTCCTCACCCGCCGGCGCAGTCGTCCCATTCTCTGCTGCCGTCTCAGCTTCGGGCGCCTGTACCTCAGGCTCGGGGGCAGCCGTCTCGACGGCTCCCTCGACTGGCTCGACCGAAGGAGCTGTTTCTGCAGGCGGCTCTCCGACGCCGACAACTTCGCTAAGGGAATCGCGGTTCAACCACAGTGCGTACCCCCCTGCCGCGAGAACAATGAAGCCTATGGCCGCGAGGACGGGAGCTGTGTAGTTGCGCTTCTTGGGCGCGACCCGGTAAGGCCGCGGAGGAGGCGGAACCATGTCACCGCTCCCATCGGCCGCTGTAACGTCCTCTTCTGCTGCGCGCCCCGCGGGCATGGCGCTCTGGTTGTAACCGATAAGTTCCTCGATATCCTCCCAAGGGTCCTTGGAAGCTCCCGTTGCTGGGGCTGCACTGGTTGCCAAGCTGGCAACCTCGCCCGGCATTGCCGCTTCGAGCGGTTCTTGAGGATTGGGCTCCTCACCGGCTGCAGGGTCGCGGTAGATCGGGAAGTCCTCGGTGGAAGGCATCCTAACCGACGCCGCACTTGCGTAGGTCTGCTCCTCGAAATGAGCTTCCGCGTCCTGCGCGGGGGATGGCGCATGTGGAGGCGTCAGATCTGGAACATCATTCCAGGCGCCAACCTCCTGTCGCGGATCGAGGTCTTCCGGCCACTGCCAGGCATCGTCCTGAACAGGGGTTGCAGCCTCGGGCTGCCCATCCCAGGATGGGGTGTCTGCAACCTCCGTTGTCGCCGGCGCGGCCTCTGCAAAAGTCGGCTCCGCGGCTTCATCGACCGAAGGACTGGTGAACGCCTGCCCACCGTCTTGCGCATGCTCAGCCTCCGAAGTCGGCCAAAGACCGATAGGCTCCGGAGACAGCTGTTCTTCTTGGGGTGGCTCCTGAACGTGATGATCTAAAGACCCAACCGCCGCATAGGGCTCCGGCTCGTTGCGCGGCTGCCACACATCCTCCGGTGCTTCCTCGGAAACAGTCGCGGGCCCCTCAGGTGCGGCATCGTAGGGAGCCCCGTAGGAGGCATCTTCGACAGGCTCCTCACGGTAGATCGGAGCATGGTCATAAGCCTGCTCGCTGCGCGCCTCATGAGCCGGTTCCGGCTCCGGATAGGTCTCCTCGTGGTAGGGAGCGTGCTCCTGCTGGACAGCTTCCGGCTCTTGGGGAGCGGCATACACATCCGGCGAAGGTTCATCCGCGCCCTCTTCGGGCCATTGAGCCTGAACGGCAGAAGCCGGCTCATAGCCGTCGGCTGGAGCCTCCTCGGCCAACGGCTCCTCGTAGTCCGGCTCTGGTGCAACGATAGGGGCGACAACCGCCTCTTCGGCAGGAAGCGCTTCCGCGTGCTCCGCCTCCACCGAAAGGATCGCGGACTCGAGCTTCTCCATCTGCCGATGGATCATCGAGTCCGGCGGTGCCGGCTTCATATTCTCGAGCTGCCGCCGAACTGCGCCGCGTGCCTTGTCGTACACCTTTTCGCGCATCTCCGGCGTGTTCTTCGCCAGACCATCGACGGCGCGGCGGATCACCGCAACAAAATCTGCCATCAGCACTTTCTCATGATCATTGATCGTTCACCAAAAGATGGTCAATCAAAGGTGAACATTAGTCTTCAAACGGATCGGTCACAAGTATCGTATCGTCCCGCTCGGGACTGGTGGAAAGTAGGGCCACGGGTGCGCCGATCAACTCCTCCACCTGACGGACGTACTTGATGGCCTGTGCAGGCAGGTCAGCCCATTTGCGCGCGCCGACGGTGGACTGTTTCCAGCCTTCAAGGGTAACATAGATCGGCTCGACGCGCGCCTGCGCCGCCTGGTTTGCCGGAAGATGATCGATCTCCTGCCCGTCGAGCTTGTAGCCGACGCAGATCTTCAGCTCATCAAGGCCGTCGAGGACGTCGAGCTTGGTCAAGGCAATCCCGGTGATGCCGTTCGTTGCAACAGACTGCCGAACCAACGCGGCGTCGAACCAGCCGCAACGACGCTTGCGGCCAGTCACGGTGCCGAATTCATGCCCCTTTTCCCCAAGGAACTGGCCGACCTCGTCATGCAGTTCAGTTGGGAAGGGCCCCTCGCCGACGCGGGTCGTGTAGGCCTTGGTAATCCCAAGGATATAGCCGAGGGAGCCGGGTCCCATGCCAGAACCGGCCGCTGCCTGGCCTGCCACGGTGTTGGAGGACGTGACAAAGGGATAGGTCCCGTGGTCGATGTCGAGCAGCGAACCCTGTGCGCCTTCGAAAAGGATGCGGGCCCCCTTGCGGCGCTCCTTGTCGAGCAACAGCCAGACGGTCTCCCGGAAGGGCAGGATCTTGTCGGCAACCGACGTCAACTCCTCCATGATCGCTTCATAGGAGACCTCCGGGGCGCCTAGACCGCGGCGAATGGCATTGTGGTGCGTGAGGATCCGGTCGACCTTCCCGCCGAGCGTATCGAGATCGGCGAGGTCCATCACACGAATTGCGCGACGACCGACCTTGTCTTCGTAAGCGGGGCCGATGCCGCGGCGGGTCGTGCCGATCTTCGTACCGCTGTTGGACGCTGCATCCTCGCGCATCCCGTCTAGCTCCCGGTGAAGCGAGAGGATCAGCGTGGCGTTATCGGCGACCCGCAGGTTTTCCGGCGTGATCTGGACCCCTTGTCCAGCCAGCTTTTCGATCTCTGCGATGAGGGCGTGCGGATCTACCACCACGCCGTTGCCAATGACGGCCATCTTGCCCGGTCGCACAACACCCGATGGCAGAAGCGACAGCTTGTAGGAAACGCCGTCGATCACGAGGGTGTGGCCGGCATTATGCCCGCCCTGGAACCGAACGACGACGTCGGCTCGCTCAGACAGCCAGTCAACAATCTTGCCCTTGCCCTCGTCGCCCCATTGGGAACCGACCACCACGACGTTCGTCATTTCTTCGCTTTCCTAATTCCGCGCAAGCTGTTGCGCCCACTCAAACCGGCGCATCTATAAAACCAAGATGCATGGAAAGCGAACCGTTTGTCGCGACAAAAGCGGTTTTTACGTGACAAATCATGAACCCTGGGGCTATCAGCCTGTCACCCTGGCATCCCCCTGCCTCGTTTCCGCTGGAGTCTCCCTTGCACAAGAAGGCCTACCTGTGTCTCGTGATCGCGACGCTCTCCTGGGGCGGGAACGCAGTGGCCGGCAAATTGGCGATCGGGCATGTCAGCCCGATGATGCTGACGTTCTGGCGCTGGGCGATCGCCGTCGCGATCATCTTCGCAATCTCAGTGCCCCAGCTTATCAAGGACTGGCGGATCGTCAGGAAGCGCCTGCCGATCCTCGTTTTCTACGGCGTGATCGGCTACACGACCTTCAACGCGACGCTCTATACCGCGCTCAAGTACACCACCGCGATCAACGTCGCGATTGAGCAGGCCGGCATTCCGATGCTGATCTTCATTATCAACTTCCTGCTGTTTAGGACCCGAGTCTCGGTTGCGCAGATTTTCGGCTTCTCTCTCACCCTTGTCGGGGTTGCCCTGACTGCGGCCCACGGCGATTTGGCAACTCTCCTGCAGTTGACGGTCAACTATGGCGACGCTCTGATGCTGATCGCCGTTGTCGCTTATGCGATCTATACTGTGTCGCTGCGGTGGAAGCCGATGATCGACTGGCGCACGCTCATGGCCTTTCCGGCCCTCTTTGCCCTTCTGACGACTGTCCCCCTTGCGCTCTGGGAACACGCCAGCAACCAGGCGATCTGGCCAGATGCCCAGGGCTGGACGATCATCCTCTACACCGCGCTGTTCGCTTCCCTGCTCGCGCAGGTGCTCTACATTAAGGGCGTCGAAGGTATCGGTCCCAATCGCGCCAGCCTGTTCATCAACCTGATCCCGGTCTTCGGCACCTTGCTTTCCGTGGCCATCATCGGAGAAGACCTGCAGGCCTTCCATGTCGCTGCCCTGGTCCTGGCGCTGGGAGGGATCGCGATCGCAGAACGGGGAAAACCCGCTTCGTAAAGCAGCGGCTTCCGGACGCCTAAACCTTTCATTAAATTTTAATCGTCATGACTCTCTTGAATCAAGAGGTCTAGCGATGCGTATTGCGTTCTCCGTCGCGCTCCTGCTGTTGCTCTCAGCCTGTGCGTCTGCCCCTAACCGGATCAACAACGCCTGCGCGATTTTCGAACAGCGCAGCGGCTTGTTCAACAACTGGTCGAGGGAGGCAAGGAAGGTCGAGCGCGAGTTCGGCGTGCCGGTCCCCATCCTGATGGCCACGATCTACACCGAGTCCGGCTTCCGCTCCAACGCGCGTCCGCCGCGCACCAAGCTCCTCGGCTTCATTCCCTGGAAGCGGCAGTCATCTGCCTATGGATATGCGCAGGCACTCGACGGCACTTGGATGGAATACCAGCGTGCGACCGGGCGCTGGTCCGCGCGCCGCAGTGATTTCGGCGACGCAATCCACTTCGTAGGGTGGTACCACCACCGCAGCAGCGTCAAGAACGGGATCCCCCGCAACGACAGCTACAAGCTCTACCTCGCCTATTACACGGGCCACGCCGGCTACGCGCGCGGATCCTTCACCTCGACAGCGCGCAAGGGTGCGCAACGCTCAGCCGCCATCGCCCAGAGATATGAAGCGCAGCTGCGCTCCTGCGGCTACTGACGAAAAAGCCGCCGCCAAGGAGGGCGACGGCTTTTTGTGGGTCGGCGACCTTAGTAAATGTCGAAGGGGAAGTACTTGGCGACGATCTTTCCGTAGGTGCCGTCCGCGACGATGGCGTCGATTGCCTTGTTGAAGCGCTCCTTCAACGCCTCCTCGCCCTTGCGGATGCCGATTCCGGCCTCGGTCTCCGTGCCGGGCACATCTCCGATCATCTTGCAGCAGTCCTTGCCATCGTTGTTGAGCCAGTCGGCGACCACGAACTTGTCTGAAATGAGTGCGTCGATCCGGCCGTTCTGGAGGTCGGCGGCCGCTTCTTCCTGCGTTGGGTAGAGTTTCACCTCGATCCCCGCCTTCTCGTAGACGTCTGTGGCGTAGTTGGCCTGCGTCGTAGAGGCTTGAGCGCCGACCACTTTGCCTTCGAGATTTTCGACGGAGACGCCGTCCACGTCGCCGTCCTTGGGAGCAATTACGGCCAAGGGCGTGGTGTAGTACTTGTTGGTGAAGTCGATCTGTTGCTTGCGTTCCTTGGTGATGCTCATGGACGCGATGATGGCATCATACTTGTTAGCCATCAGACCAGGAATGATCCCGTCCCAATCCTGTGCCACGATCGTACATTTCGCCTTCATTTCTTCGCAAAGCGCATTGGCGATATCCACGTCGAAGCCCTTCATCGAGCCGTCTGCGTCGATGAAGTTGAAAGGTGGATAGGCGCCCTCCGTGGCGATACGGATTTCGCTAACCTGCGCATGGGCGACCGAGGCAAAGGCGGCGATGCTTGCGAGAACGGTGGATGCGAGCAGTGTTTTCATTCTTTTTCCTCTCTGGCGGCCATTGGACCTGACGCAGCTTAGAGGAATGGCTGCCCGTCTGGAAAGAGCTGAGGGTCGTCCCCAGCTCTATTGACACCAATCGTGACGCTTTAAGACACGCTGGAGCGCGCCGGCAGCGTGTTTGGCCGTCGCGACACATCTTCCTTTGGCGCTACACCCTGAGCCGCCTCATGCCCCAAGCGTCGCGAAAAAATGTTTGGCCGCATCGATTTCATTTGCACGAATTTCATGTCCGCCCGGATGCCACTCAAGGCTGACCTCATCTCCTGAGCGAGTGAAATAGTCAGCCAGCGACTGCGTCCATTCCACCGATGCGATCGGATCCCGTTCGCCTGCTGTGATCAGGATGCGGCTGCTCGCCCTCTGCGCCCTTTTCTCCGGTTCGAATGGGATGAGCGGATGCATCAGCACCGCCGCCTCGAACAGCCCCGGCTTGTGGATCAGCATGCTGGCGAGGATATTGGCGCCGTTGGAGAAGCCGAGACCCAGAACCGGCCCCGCCCCATAATGCTCCCGGTTTGCAGACACGAACTCGCTCATCCGGTTGGTGGCGCGGGCCAGATCCTCGCAGTCATAGACGCCTTCCGCCTTGCGGCGGAAGAAACGCGCAGCGCCATGTTCCGAGATGTCGCCGCGAGGCGAGATCACCGTGGCATTCGGCAGGAGCACCGTTCCGAAATCAAAAAACTGATTCTCGTCGCCGCCGGTACCATGGAACACGAAGAGAATGGGCGCACCGGCCTCACCCGGCTTGGCGCGATGGATGTAACTCTCATGACTCATTGTATTCTCCTTTGGAGGCCTCACACGTCAGGCGTCCAGCGGTTCGAGATGTTCTTCGAGCATTGCCCGCAGATGGGCGTGCTGCGTCGGCAGTTTCAGGGCCTCGCCAAGATGCGCCGTATCCTCGTCGCGGTCGAAGCCGGGTTCGTTCGTGGCGATCTCGAACAGCACGCCGCCGGGGGTGCGGAAGTAGATCGCCCAGAAGTAGTCCCGGTCGATCACCGGCGTCACATTGTAACCCGTGTCCATCAGCGCCTTGCGGACCTCGAGTTGCTTCTCGCGGTTCTCGACTGCAAAAGCGATGTGGTGAACCGAACCAGCACCGAGCCGCGCCCCGTTGATGTTCGGCATCGTCTCGATATCGATGACATCGGCACCGTTGCCGCCCGGCACGCCCAGGCGCAGGACGCCATCCTTCGCATCGAGCCGCTGATATCCCATGAACTTCAGAAGCTCTGCCGTCGCACCTTCGTCCTGCAGCCTCATGGAGGCGGAGTGGAAGCCCCGGATCGCATAGTCCTCGCCGACGCCATTGCCGGTCCAGGCTTCCCGCGGATCATCCCTGACTTCGACGAGGGCAAACCCGTCACCGTCGGGCCCGGCGAAGTGGAGCCGGTTCTCGCCAAAGGCGCTGGCCGTTTTCAGACCTTCCGCTCCGGCCCTGGTCAGCCGGTCGGTCCAGTATCCGAAAGAGCCTTCCGGCACTGAGAACAGCGTGGTCCCCACCTCCCCCGTGCCGGGACGGCCGCGGGCGATATGCGGGAACGGGAAATAGGTCATCACCGAACCTGGCGTGCCCACCTCGTCACCGTAATACAGGTGGTAGACGTCCGGCGCGTCGAAGTTGACGGTCTTCTTTACCCGGCGCAGGCCGAGCGTATCGGTGAAGAACTTGTTGTTTATAGGCGCACTCGCCGCCATCGATGTGACGTGATGCAGTCCCTTGATCTGATCGAGCATCTAAAACCCCTTCTGGCTTTGTGAGCCTGTCTCTGGGGTTATATCTGGCGATCGCCACCGCGATCGTATAGGGGGCTCGGACGAACGCATTGTTCACTTTTTGAATGCCGCGAAGTAGATCTCCGTTCACAAATCAAGTGGGATCCGGCAGTTTCCAGTCGATCGCGGTCCTGCCGCGAGACACCAGGAAATCATTGGCCTGCGAAAAATGGCGAGAGCCAAAGAACCCGTTATGGGCAGAGAGTGGCGATGGATGCGGCGAGCGCAGAACCAGATGCCGTCTGGAGTCGACGAACGCTGCCTTTTTCTGAGCGTATGAACCCCAGAGCATGAAGACGACGCCATCACAGCGCTCGTTGACGACGCGGATGACCGCATCGGTAAAGCGCTCCCAGCCTTTCCTCTGATGCGATGCCGCACGCCCTTCCTCCACCGTTAGAACGCTGTTCAGCAGCAGCACACCCTGCCTCGCCCATTGCTCGAGGAAGCCATGTTTGGCGGGCGGAATTCCGAGGTCACTTTGGAGTTCCTTGTAGATGTTCACCAGCGACGGAGGGATACGGACATCCGGCTGCACCGAGAAGCAGAGGCCATGTGCCTGGCCATGACCGTGATAAGGATCCTGGCCCAGTATCACGACCTTGACCTGATCGAGCGGGGTGAGATCGAGCGCACGGAAATACTCCGCGCCCTTGGGGAAGATGCGCTTGCCGGCCTGCTTCTCGCTCAGGAGAAAGCCGCGAAGTTCGCTCATGTACGGGTTGCTGAATTCAGGCGCCAGGGCCTGCTTCCAGCTTTCCTCCAGCTTCACCTCATCCACCATGGCAGCCTCTACAAGAACCTGCCGCCGCGTTGAAGCACCTCGATCTTGTAGCCATCCGGGTCGGTTGCAAAGAAGAAGCGTGCGAAAGGCTTGCCGTCACGCGGCATGTCGACCAGCTTTCCGATCGTCAGGCCCAGCTCGCTGAATCGCCTGTGCTCTGCTTCAACGTCCTCGACCGATACCGCCAGATGGCCATAGCCATCGCCCAGATCATACGGCTTGTCGCGTCCGGCATTGACCGTCAGTTCAAGCTCGAAGCCGGTTTCGGCATTAGAGAGGTAGATCAACGTGAAGCCATCGAACGGCACCCTCTCCGCGATTTTCAAGCCAAAGGCCTTCTCGTAGAAGTCCAACGAGCGCTTTTCGTCGAGCACCCGGATCATCGAATGGATCATCTTCGCCATCGTTCGCACTCCTTGCCAATTGTCGGCCCGTTTATCGGCAATCAAGGGGGGCTTGCCAATGCCGTTCTTTCGAATCGGAAGCTGAATTTACACCCCACTGGCCAGTCCCGCTGATTGAATTTCCGGCATGGGTGATCATATCTTGACGCGCTGTAGCAGGTTTTTGGTAACGCGGTGACGCAACCATCAGCCATCTCGGAGACGAGCTGAGAATGCGCCCTATCTACCTGAGCCTTGGGTGGCTGTTCGTGACCATCGGAGTGATCGGTGTATTCTTGCCTGTTTTGCCGACGACACCCTTCCTGATCCTCGCGGTGGCCTGCTTTGCCCGTTCCTCGCCAAGACTTGAGGCCTGGCTTCTCGACCATCCCAAATTCGGCCAGCCCTTGCGCGATTGGCGGGAGAAAGGGGCGATCCCCCGCAAGGCAAAAATAGCAGCCGTCGTTATGATGGCCGTGAGCTATGCCATCTTCTGGTTTGGCACCTCCCCACCCTTCTGGCGTGCCGTAGTCGTTGCCGCGGTCATGATCGCTCCAGCCTTGTTCGTGGTGACGCGGCCAGAACCGGATACCTGATCACCGATGCCGCGACTGGGGCAGCACGAAGGGAATATGCGCAGCCGGCAGCCGCCCCACCGCCCCTGAAATCCCATAGACAGCGCCGATCGTCCGGTCACTGACCGTCTGGCAGCAGGCGCCCGCGTCCACCACCCTGCCTTGATCCAGCACGACGAGGTGGTCTGCGAACTCGGCCGCGAGGTTGAGGTCATGGAGAATGGCAAAGACGATGCCTCCCGCCCTGGCAAAGTCGCGCGCCACTTCCAGCACCGAGATTTGATGACCAAGGTCGAGGCTCGCGGTCGGCTCGTCGAGAAAAAGCGCCCGCGGCATGTCATCCACAACAGCCTCCGGCACTTGTGCCAACGCCCGCGCGAACTGCACCCTTTGCTGCTCCCCGCCCGAAAGCGACGGATAAGGCCGGGCCTCGAAGCCACGCAGGCCGACTTTCGACAGTGCCCGCCGAGCCTGCTCCGTGGGTTGCAGTGCGCCTTGCGCCACCGCTCCCATGCGCACGATCTCCAGCGCCGTGAACGGAAACGCCAACTGCACCGCCTGCGGCAGCACGGCTCGGCGCCGCGCCAACTCCGCCGGAGGATAAAGTTGAGCCGCCGAGCCGAAGTAGGAGACCTCCCCTTCATCCGGAGCAATCTCCCCGGACAGGATCTTCATCAATGTCGACTTGCCCGCCCCGTTCGGGCCAATCACGACGGTGAACTGCCCTGGGCGGAGTTCCATGCTGACCGCGTCGAGGAGTTTGCGGCCGGACCGCACAACCGTGATGTCCCGCCCGCAGATCATGGCATGTCCTTCAACCGGATGCCGCCCTTGCCAAGCAGCAGGAATAGAAACACGGGTGCACCGAAGAGCGCGGTGATCACGCCGATCGGCAGCTCCGCAGGCGCCGCAATGGTACGCGCCACGCTGTCGGCAAGCAGAAGCAGCGCTCCACCGCCCAATGCCGAACCGAGAAGCAGGAAACGGTGCGACGGTCCCATCAACAGCCTCAGCAGATGTGGCACGATGATGCCGACGAAGCCGATCGATCCGGCGACGGCGACCGTGGAGCCGCAGGCGGCCGCAACGGCAATGATCACCACCTTCTTCAGCCGCTGCACCGGGATTCCCATGTGGAAGGCTGCGGCATCCCCCAGGATCAGTGCGTCGAGGCCGCGAGCGACGAAGGGAATAACAACCAGCACCGCCGCAACGAAAGGAAGGACCGACAGCACGCGTCCGAACGTGGCTCCACCAAGCGAGCCGAGGCTCCAGAAGGTGATGTCCCGCAACTGGCGGTCGTCAGCAAGGAAGATCAACAAACCCATCACGGCTGCGCTCAAGGCACCAATGGCAATGCCTGACAGGATCAGCGCCGTGGTGGAGGTGCGGCCATCCTGAGTGGCGATGAGGTACAGAACCCAGGTATTCGCCAGTGCGCCGCAAAAGGCCATCAGCGGCAGGAACTGATTGCCCAGGATGCGGGTCAAGGGCGAAAGCAATGTCGGGCCAAGGACGATCGCCACGACAGCGGCAAGCGCGGCACCAGAAGTGACACCGACGATGCCGGGATCCGCCAAAGGATTGCGGAAAAGGCCCTGCATCATCGCGCCGGACACTGCCAGGCCCGCACCAACCAGAATGCCGAGCGCCGTTCGCGGCAGGCGCACGGCTTCCAGCACAACCAGATCCTGTGCCGCCAACTGGCTCGCGTTGCCGGTCGCATAACGCCAGAGTTCACCTAGCCCCACACCCGTAGGACCACTGCTGAGCGAGACCAGGGTCGCGGCAAACAGAAGCACCGCCAGTCCGCAAAGAACGAGTGCACCCTGGACTGAGCGATCCCCCTCAGCCGTGGCGCCGCTAAACGGCAGGCTCGACACCTTCATCCGCCAATGGCTCCGGGGTATAGCTGGCCTGCAAGAGTCCGCACCGCGTCTGGGGTGCGGGGGCCAAAGCCCAGCAGGAAGAGGCCGTCCATGGTGATCAGCGCCTTGTCGGCAGCGGCCGGCGTTGCCTGAAGCGCCGGCAGGCTGAATACATCCTCCGCTGTCAGCTTGTGGTCTCCTCGCATCATGGAGAGAACGACATCCGGCCTGGCGGCAATCACCGCTTCGTCCGTCAGGGGCTTGTAGCCCGAGACATCAGACACGGCATTGACCCCGCCCGCCATCTCTATGATCGCGGCTGCTTCCGTCCCGCTGCCGCTCGCCATGACGCGCCCATTGGAGAGCGACAGGACGAAAAGGACACGCTTCTTCGGTTCTTTGAGGCTCGCGACCTCATTGTTGATCGCGGCAAGGTCTTTCAAGGTCTTTGCCGCGAGGGCCTCGGCCTGGTCGGCGAGCCCGACCGCAGCGCCCACAGCATTGATCTTCTGCTGAATGCCATCGGCGGATGCAGGGGTGGGAACCAGGACCATCGACACCTTGCTGGAGCGCAGAATGTCCAGCACCGGCGGAGGCCCTGCCCCGTCTTCCGCCAAGATAAGATCCGGCTCCTGTGCGAGGATGCCTTCCGCGGAAAGTTGGCGCATATAGCCGACGTCAGGCTTGGAGGTCGCTTCAGCCGGATAGGAACTCGTCGAATCCAATGCAACGATCCGATCCTGCGCCCCCAGCGCATAAAGAATCTCGGTCACGGTGCCGCCCACCGATACGATACGTTGCGCGGCAGGGTTGCTGGCATCCGTGGCATGAGCGGCATTGTGCGCAAGCATAGCCGACACCACCACGAATGCGACCGCCTTATAAGAAAAACAGGATCTGAACACGGGCCCCTCCCGACTGCCTTAGCGGCTATAACTTGACTCAGTTACGCAAGTTTTTTTGGCTTTTCAAGACGGGGGTCAGCAGATATCTTGAGTGGAGACGGAAACTTTAAGAGGCACATCAAAATGTACATCGCAATGAACCGCTTCCGCGTCGTTCCAGGTTATGAAGAGGCATTTGAAGCCATGTGGCGCGGACGCGAAGGCCGGCTTGCGGAAATGCCCGGCTATGTCGAATTCCACATGCTCAAGGGCCCGAAGGCCGAAGATCATACCCTTTATGCCTCGCACACGGTGTGGGAGAGCTTCGAGCACTTTCAGGCATGGACAAAGTCTGAACAGTTCCGCGCGGCTCATGCAAAGGCTGGCGAGAGCCGCGGCAAGATAGAATACCTGTCCGGTCCGCATTTCGAAGGCTTCGAGGTCATCATCCACGAAGATCGCAACGGCGCCCGCAAGGCTGACGCAGCGTAAGGGGGCGTCATGACCGCATTGGCCCAGACACCCGATGAGCGACGTCACCGTGCGCTGACAGCCCTGGCAGAGAAGCCGGATGGCGTTGTCGAGGCACTTGCTGCCAAGGCCGAGGTGACGCCGGCAGAAATCCTCGCGATTCTTCCGGCAGGCGCCGCCGTCATTGCACCGAAGGACGCGTTCCTGGACATTTGGACGGACATCACCTCATGGGGCGAGGTGCTCTTCATCGTTCACACCGAAGACATCGTGCTGGAGGCCGAAGGAAGCTTGCCCGCAGGGTCGGAGGGGCACGGATGGTTCAACATTCATGGTGACAGCCCCATCGGCGGCCATATCCGTAAGGATAATTGCGCGTCGATCACGTTCGTCGACAGGCCATTCCATGGACGCCGCTCGTGTTCGGTCTGGTTCATGAACGAAAAAGGTTCGGCGATGTTCAAGGTCTTCGTTCGCCGTGACGCCCAACGCGAACTGATTGCAGAGCAATTGGATAAATTCGAAGCATTGAAAAGGCGCTACACCGCTTAGCTCGCGAGAATATGCGCTCTTTGAACAGGACCTCACCTCAAGCCAGCGTCATATCGCCGGCACCCACTTCCAGAAGACCCCTTCCTGGCGCTCCGGATAATATTTGAACTCGCATTCAAAGCGGCGGCCATAGGCTTCCGCCGCCTTGAGCGCATCCTCGCTAACCGGGTTCATGCCAGTTCCCGGCGCGAACCAGTCCTCCAGCAGATCATCCGGCACATAGGTTCCCACTCGAAGCGGCATCGCGGCAAGGGTCTTGTCGAGGTCGTCGGGCGGCATGTCTGTCCTCCAGTATGAAATTCTGTCTCGGTGATGTCACCTCGCCGACGCAAGGCAGCCCCGTCCCCGCGAACGAATGAGGATGCCTGCTTTGGAGGCAGGTGCTATTGCGACACGTGCTCCGGCTTGCCCTTGCGATCGGTCGAGGCCATCTCGTGCAGTTCCTTTTCGCTCATGGATTTCTCCATGCTCTTCGAGGCACCCTTGAGCGCGCTCTTCTTCATGTCACCGCGCTTGGTGGCAAGGGCTGCACCTGCAGCTTTCTGCTGAGCTTTCGATTTTGCGGGCATGTCTACCTCCTGATCTCGATGACCATCGAACTTGAAGCCCGGTGCCTTGGTTCCAGGCCCGGGGAACCAAGTGACGCACCCTGCCGTTGGGACGCCACACATGAAGAAAGGACCTGATCATGGATGCGAAGGACAAGACCGCCGACAGCACCAATGCCTCTGCCCGGTTCGAGCAGGAAGGCCGTGAGCGTGCGGAAGATGCTCTGCATGCCCAAGCCGATGTTACAAACCCAAGCGCGGTCAAGGAGGCCTCGCGTCTCGGTGGGGGCGATACCTATCTCGTCCAGTCCGACCTGGAGGACCTTGATGAACGGGAAGACATCGAGAACGACGACGGCAGCATCAGCGCATTGGCCAACGCCGACAATCCGGAGCGGTAACCGAATCCAACAACAATCGCAGATCGGCTCCCGAAAGGGAGCCGCTTTTCGTTCAAGCGGAACCTTGCAAAGTGCCGGCAGTTCCCCCTGCCGCTGAACTTGGAGAGAACCATGGTCACCGAGACCGCAGCGCCTGAAGATCGTGCGCGGCGCGATAGAATGGACGCCATGCCACATATGCTTGCCAAAGCCTCACCGACGCTTGCCGACGCAGATGCCGAAGCCTTCGTGCAAGACGCGCTCTCGGAGCTGGCTCTCTGCGGCATTCCCTTCCTGCTCGCTGGAACCTATGCGGTGAGTGCCTATACCGGGATCTCACGTCCGACGAAGGATCTCGACATCTTCTGCCGTGCCGGCGATTACGCTCGTATCCTCGCCCATTTCAAAGAGCGGGGTTACGACATAGAGGTCGAAGACGATCGCTGGCTTGGAAAAGTCATCAAGGGCAATCACTTTTTCGACGTCATCTTTGCCGGTTCCAATGGCACCATGCCCATTGGCGATGCGTGGTTCGAGAACGCGCGCCAGATGGAGCTGAACGGTCACCATGTCCGCATCATTGCTCCGACGGAACTCATCTGGTCCAAGTGCTTTGTCCAGTTGCGCCACCGGTATGACGGCGGAGACGTGGTGCATGTGATCCTGCGCGCCCATGACCAGATCGACTGGCAACGCCTGCTCAACCATATGGAGGTGCACTGGGAGGTGCTTCTGATCCACCTCCTCAACTTTCGTTGGATCTATCCCACCGAGCGCGACAAAGTTCCGGATTGGCTGCTGGACGAACTGCTCGATCGTCTGCAGGCGCAACGTCAACTGCCGCTGCCGCAGATGAAGATCTGCCGCGGACGCATGTTCAGCCGCGTTGATTTCGAGATCGACGTCAAGGAATGGGGTTTCGCTGACGTCGGCGGAGAAGGCTAGCTCCGCGGCGACCAAGAAGAAGCAGAAGGAGGAGCGAAGTGACCGAGTCAGCAATTCCCGAAGGTGGCGCGAAGACGGAAAAGAGCAAAAAGCAGCGGGTAGCTGCGATGGGCGATCTCCATATCAGGGAACACGGGTCCCCCTCGTACAAGGACCTCTTTTCCGAGATCTCCCAGGCTGCGGATATCCTTGTTCTTGCAGGCGATCTCACCGACCTCGGCAAGCCCAAGGAAGCGGAACTGCTTGCCACAGACCTGCGCTCTTGCTCCATTCCCATCGTCGCTGTCTTGGGCAACCACGACTACGAATGCGGTCACGTGGACGAGGTAAAGGAGATTTTCGAAGAGGCGGGCGTGCAACTGCTGGAAGGTCAGGCGGTCGAGATCAATGGCGTGGGGTTCGCCGGCGTCAAGGGTTTTGCCGGCGGCTTTGGCCGCTACATGCTCGGGTCGTTTGGCGAACCTGCCATCAAGGCGATGGTGGCGGAAAGCGTGGACGAAACCATGCGACTGGAAAACGCGCTCCGTCAGGTAAGATCCGAACGGGCAATGGTGGTGCTTCATTACGCACCCATTCCTGAGACCCTGGCCGGCGAACCCCCTGAGATCTTCCCCTTCCTCGGTTCGTCGCGGCTGGCGGAAACGATTGACCGCTTCCCCGTAAGCGCCGTCGTCCATGGCCATGCACACCGAGGAACGTATGAGGGGCGAACACCCGGCGGGGCGCCTGTCTACAACGTTGCTGCACACATCGAGAAGCCCACCGGCAAGCCCTACGCTTTGCTCGAACTCTGACGTGAGGAACCCGCGCCGCCGTCCTTTGTTCTACATCATAAAGGAGACCATCGATGACGCAGAACGCATCCCATCTCGATCAGGAACCCGCTGAAGGCTCGCGCAAAACTGTCGAGCACGAGCTTGCGCGGAATGACAAGAAAGCCAAGGAAAATGGCCGTGACGTGCGCAACAAAGAAAGCGACGAGAAACGCTAGCCTATAGAAACAGCACCGTGTTCCGGGGCGTCAGGTGAAGCAGGGATAGGCTGTTTCACCGGGCGAGGCACCTCGGATGCTCCCTCGCATCGCCGACGTCATGTGCGGGAACAAGCACCCGCTTTGGCCGTTTGAACGTCTCCGCATCAGGGGGCTTCCGCATGACATCTGCAGTGAACACAAACGATGAGTTCCGCGCCTTTCCAAAGACCTGGGGGGCGGAATTCGTAGCCTTAGGCGAAGTGCGCTTTCGGCTATGGGCACCGGGCCAGCAGGAGGTGGTCCTGCGTCTCGGGACCAGCGAAACTCCGATGAGCCGTAGTGACGACGGGTGGTTTGAACTTCTGGCCACGGGGGTTGCCGCCGGGACAGAATACGCCTTCGTACTGGCAGACGGCACTCCTATTCCCGATCCGGCCTCGCGCGGCCAGAAGGACGAGGTCAGTGGTCCGTCGCTCGTTATCGACCCGACGAACTATGAGTGGCGCAATGCGGGATGGCGGGGTCGCCCCTGGGAAGAAGCCGTTATTTACGAGATGCATGTTGGGACCTTCACCGACGAAGGCACCTTCCGATCGGCCATCCAGAAACTGCCGCATCTGGTGGAACTCGGCATCACCGCCGTGGAAATCATGCCTGTGGCACAGTTCGCGGGCAATCGCGGCTGGGGCTATGACGGCGTCCTGCTGTATGCGCCGCACCGTGCTTACGGCCAGCCGGAGGACATGAAAGCCTTCATCGACGCTGCCCATGGCCACGGCCTGATGGTCCTTCTCGATGTCGTCTACAATCATTTCGGCCCGGAAGGGAATTATCTGCCGGTGATCGCGCCGAGCTTCTTCCATCCTGAAAAAAAGACGCCCTGGGGCGCAGCAATCGCCTACGAAACCGATGCTGTCCGCCGCTTCTTCATCGAGAACGCGCTCTACTGGCTGGACGAATTCCAGCTCGATGGATTGCGATTCGATGCCATCGATCAGATCGGCGACGACAAATCGGGAACGCACATTCTGATCGAGATCGCCGAGCGTATCCGCGCAGAGTTCGCTGAACGTCTCATCCACCTGACGACGGAGGACTCGCGCAACGTTACCTTCCTTCATGAGCGAAACGCCGAGGGAGGTATTCCGCGGTTCACGGCAGAGTGGAACGACGACCTGCACAACGCCATCCACGTTTATGCGACGGGAGAAACCGATGGTTACTATCGCGATTTCGCGGAAGAGACGGAGCGTCTTGTAGCCCGCACGTTTGCCGAAGGCTTCGCCTACCAGGGCGAGAAATCAAAGGTAAGCGGTGAGATCCGCGGCGTCGACAGCCGCAAGCAACCGCCCATCGCCTTCGTGGACTTCATCCAGAACCACGACCAGGTGGGCAACCGTGCCTTCGGCGATCGCCTGCTGTCGCTGGCAGGTCCCGAGAAGGTCAAGGCGCTGCTCTCTGCACTTCTGCTGTCCCCCCACATCCCTCTGATGTTCATGGGAGAGGAATACGGCGAAACCCGCCCCTTCCTGTTCTTCACGGACTTCCACGGCGAACTGGCAAAGGCCGTTCGAGAAGGCCGCAGGCGAGAGTTCGAGGGCCATGCCGGACACGGTCATGAGGATGAAGAAATCCCGGATCCCAATGCACAAAGCACCTTCAGCGACTGCAAGCTGGACTGGACCGAGCCCACCACCGACGAAGGGCGGGAGTGGATGGAACTCACGAAGCAGCTTTTGACACTACGAAAGGAAAGGATCGTCCCATTGATCCGCAATGCAAGGGAGGCTGGCGGAACGATTGTCGAGGCCGCGAACGGACTGGTGGCCGTCGCATGGGATTTTCCGGAGGGAAAACTTGGCATGGCGATCAATCTCGGCACTGAAGCCAGGCCGCTGCCCAACCTTCCGGGAGACCCGATCTACAGCTTCCCGCCGCATGGCTCGGGCGGCAGCTTGCCCGCTGGCTCCATCATCGTGACCGCCACGGCTGGAGGCAAGGCGTGAAGATCCCCTCCTCTACATATCGCCTTCAGTTCCGCAACGGCATGACCTTCGATGGTGCTGCCGCACTGGTTCCCTATTTGAAGCGTCTCGGCATCAGCCACCTTTACGCCTCCCCCATCTTTACCGCGACCAGCGGCTCGACCCACGGCTATGACGTAACGGATGCCAATGAGTTCGACCCAACGCTCGGTGGTCGCGAGGGGTTTGATCGTCTTTCGCGAGTGCTGCAAGAGCATGGCCTTGGCCTGATCCTCGACATCGTTCCGAACCACATGGCCGCCTCGCTGGAGAACCATTGGTGGCGGGACGTGGTGGAACACGGCCAGGCGAGCCGATTCTCACATTACTTCGACATCGACTGGACCCGCAGGCTGACGCTGCCCTTCCTTGGCGATACCTTCGACAAGGTTCTTGCGGACGGGGATCTGTCGATTCAGAAGGACCCAAAGACGGGAAAACCTTCTCTCGCCTATTACGAGACCTACTACCCGCTCTCCCCCGCCACCTATCAAGGACGGGAAGACGAGGTCTTGACTATCGCTGACCCGGCCGGAATCGCCGCCGTCCACGAGCAGCAGCCGTGGCGCCTGATGTCCTGGCGCGATGCACCGCGCGATCTCAGCTACCGTCGCTTCTTCGAGATTACGGGCCTCGTCGGCTTGCGGGTGGAGGATCCGGAGGTCTTCGATGCGGCCCACCGCACTGTGCTGGAGATGGTCAGAGATGGCCGCGTCGACGGCCTTCGTATCGACCACGTCGACGGGTTGGCTGATCCGAAGGGATATCTGGACCGGCTTCGCCAGGCAGTCGGTCCCGACACCTATATCGTCATCGAGAAGATACTGGGCGAAGGCGAACAACTGCCATCCGACTGGCCGGTCTCCGGGACCACCGGATACGAATTCATCGGCTCGCTTGCCAATGTGCTGGTGGATGGCAGTAAGACCGAAACCTTGAGCAAAGCCTATGACGCCCTGACGGAGAAGACCGCGCAGCCGCTGGAAGCTCTGCGTGAAGCCAAGCTGCTGATGGCGAACAACAACTTTGAGGGCGAGGTTGCAACGCTGCGCAGGCTTGCTCTGAAGCTGCATGAAGCCTGTGGAACCGGACCCGCAGATGCAGATGCCGTGCACAATGCCCTTCGTGAACTCCTTGTCGCCTTCGATGTCTACCGGACCTATGGAACGGAGCGGGGAATGCCGCAGGAGGGGCAGGACCTGTTGGCAGCCGTTGTTCAGTCGGTGAAAGACGGGCCACATGCTCCAGATCCTGATGCACTCGGCTTCATTGAGCGCATCCTTCTCGGAAAGGTGCCGGCGCCACAGGCGGGTATTGCTTCCCTCTTCCGCACTCGCTTCCAGCAGTTGACCGGACCGCTGATGGCAAAGTCCCTGGAAGACACGCTCTTCTTCCGTCACCACCGCTTCCTCGCCTTGAACGAAGTCGGGAGCGAGGCGGAGCCGAAGGCGGCGTCCCTGGAACGCTTCCACGCGCAAATGCAGGTTCGTCTGCAGCGCCAGCCGCACGGACTGTCAGGCACATCCACGCATGACACCAAGCGCGGGGAGGACGCGAGGGCCCGGCTCTACGCGATCAGCGAGGCTCCCGATGTCTGGGCCGCGGCGGTTGAGCGCTGGCGCGCCATGAACCAAGTGAATATCGCTTCCCTGGATGATGGTCCGGCCCCTGAACCCTCTACCGAATGGATGCTCTACCAGGCATTGGCGGGAGCCTGGCCTGCTGATCCATCGGTGAGTGATGCGAATGATTTGAAAGCTCTCGAAGAACGGTTCCTCGACTATGTCGAGAAAGCGCTTCGCGAGGCAAAGCAGCGCACCAGTTGGAACGACGTGAACGAAGCATACGAAAACGCGGTCAAATCTTACGCGAAGCGGCTTCTGTCCCTAGACAGCGAGTTTCTTTCCGATTTCCAGAACACGCTCGTGCCCTTCCTTCGCGCGGGACTTGTCAACGGGATTACCCAGACGCTGATCAAGATGACGGCTCCAGGGGTGCCGGACATCTACCAGGGCAGCGAGCGTCTTGACCTCAGCCTGGTCGATCCGGACAACCGCCGCCCCCCAGAGTTCGGGCTGCTGAAAAGCGCACTTGTCGACGATGGAGCACTACCTTCGGAAGAAGAGGACTGGCGCAACGGTCGGCTGAAGCAAAACATGATTAGGACGGTGCTGAACCTACGACAGAGGTTGCCGGATCTCTTTGCCTCAGGCAACTACATGCCGCTCAGCTCCCGTGGCGACCGCGCCCCCCACCTCGTGAGTTTTTCGCGCCAGAGCCAGGATGCAGCGGTGATCGTCATCGCGCCGCGCCTCGTCTTCAACGCCTTCCGCCAAGGCGGCTTGCCGGTGTCGGAGCCTTGGGCCCACACGGAAATCTTGCTGCCGCAGGAGCTTGGTGGACGCAGCTACAGCGACATCTTCACGGGCAGGAGCTTCCAGCCGACCACCAGCCTCTCCGTCAGTTGGGCATTCGCAACTTACCCGTTCTCCGTGCTGGTCGCGCAGTAAGCCATACAAGAAAAGGCCGCCAATCTCCCAATCGGCGGCCTTCGTTTCTCCCTCCGAGAATCGTCTTTCTTAGCCGAGGCCAATAAACGACAGGATGGCAAGAACGATGACGACTGCTCCAACGAGCCAGATGATGCTGTTCATGTTTCTCTCCTTTTCTTTTGCGAGGAATTCGTGATCAAGCCATACCGATCAGGTTGAGGATGGCGATCACAATCACCACGGCGCCCACCAACCACACGATGCTGTACATGGTTTTCTCCTGTGTTTCTCGGCAGGTTGAACGGTGGCATGGTAAAAAGGTTCCAGCCCCTCCGGGTTGGAACAATGGCATGGAGTTCGTGTTGAACGGTCTGCGACATTGTCGATGTCGCCGAGCACGGGGAGAGTATGACGGAAGAGATCTCTCGAGTATCACAACTGCGACCGGCGCGCCCGCACGTCGTCATCATTGGCGGCGGCTTTGCAGGACTCGCCTGCGCCCGAAGCCTCGGCAACGCCGAGATCGATGTGACGGTCATTGACAGGCGCAATCACAATCTCTTCCAGCCGCTCCTCTATCAAGTCGCAACCGCTGCGCTGTCGCCTGCCGACATCTCGGAGCCCATCCGCCGAACGCTTGGCCGCTACCGCAACATCAAGGTCATGCTCGCCGAGGTCAATGGCGTGGACCCCACAACGAAATCGGTTCGATTCGATGACGGCGGTGCGGTAAGCTACGATCACCTCGTCATAGCAACTGGATCGGAATACAACTACTTCGGCCACGATGAATGGCGGGCGTGGGCGCCGGGGCTCAAGACGATACATGAAGCGCGCCTCATCCGGCAGCGGTTGCTGGTCGCCTTCGAGAAGGCTGAACGAACAGATGACCCCGAGGAAAAACAGAGGCTTTTGACCAGCGTCGTCATAGGCGGCGGCCCAACCGGTGTGGAGATGGCAGGTGCCATCGCCGAACTGGGACGTTTCATGATTACCCGGGATTTCCGCGACCTCTCTCCAAACCATTTCAAGGTCATCCTGATCGAGGCGGCACCGCGACTGCTCGCCGCTTTTCCCGAGAACCTGGCTCGATACGCCGAAAGATCCCTGGTGGAGGGGGGAGTTCAGGTGCTCACCAATACGCCCGTCGAGAACATCACCAAGAGCGAAGTCATCGCTGGCGGCAGGACGTTTTCGACAGGCTGCGTCGTGTGGGGCGCAGGAGTAAAGGCCTCTCCTGCCGCAAGCTGGTTGGGGATCGAAGGCAAGGCTGGCGGGCGCATCCCCGTTGAACCAGATCTTGCGGTCCAGGGCTTCAACGACATCTATGCGATCGGCGATACGGCCCTTGGAATGGGGGAGAGCGGAAAACCGCTCGCGGCCCTGGCGCAGGTTGCCAAGCAACAAGGGGACTACCTCGGAGAAGCGCTCAAGGCCAAGCTGCTTGACGGCCGGGCGCCGGAGGCATTTCGCTTCCGCGATCGCGGGAACACCGCCGTTATCGGACGCAATGCGGCGATCTTCGACTTCGGCACCTGGCAGATGAAAGGCAGGTTGGCCTGGCTCCTTTGGGCGATGGTCCACGTCTATCTGCTCGTGAACTTCGAAAAGCGTCTGCTCGTCAGCATCCAGTGGATCTGGCGCTATGCCACACGTCAGCGCGGCGCGCGCATCATCGACGAGAACGCCGCCACCCAGGTGCCGGCTTCGACACGAAGGACGGAAACATGAACACCGCAAACCCACAGTTGGAAGGTCTTTACCTCGCCATTGCCTCAATCAACCGTCTGCTGGTGAGCAAGGGCATCGTCAGCTATTCTGAACTGCAACAGGTGCTGCAAGAGGCGGAACAGACAGTCCTGAACGACCAACAACCGCTTGATGTCTCACTATCGCATCAGAAGGCGGTCGCGTTCCCCATCCGTGTGCTGCTCCTGGCCAATGAAGCTGCCGAACGCGGTGATACGTTCGACTTCGAGGATCTGGCCCGCGAAGTCGGCCGCCGCACCTGAGGTGGCCGGATGACTGCCAAAGCCTCATCTGGCCCAACACATGCCGCCATCCCCAGCGACGGCGCGTGGGACGCTACCTTGTCCCTTTTGCGCGAGGGCTACTACTTCATCCCGAACCGCTGCCGTCGGCTGAACAGCGACATCTTCCGGGCCCGCCTCACGCTCACCGACGTGATTTGTATGCAAGGTCCGGAAGCAGCCGAGCTCTTCTATGGCGACGCACCGCTTACCCGCCAGCAAGCCATGCCGCAGACGGTGCTCCGCCTCTTGCAGGACAAGGGCAGCGTCCAGCAACTGGATGGGGACGCTCACAGGCACCGAAAGGGGCTGTTCATCTCGATCCTCATGGCTCCGGGCGAGGTCGAGCGTCTGCGGCACGCTTTCCGGCGGGAGTGGCTGGCCCGGCTTCAGTCTTGGGAGAACCATGAAAAAGTCGTCCTGATCGACGAAGTCCATCTGATCCTTACCCGCGCGGTCTGTAACTGGGCAGGCGTGCCGGTCGGCGACAGTGAAGAGATGGCGACGGAACTTGCAGGCATGGTCGAATATGCCGGTCATTTCCGTCCGGGCACCGTCGGAGCACTTTGGCGCCGACGTCGGACGGAGCGGCATGTGAGAAAGCTGGTGGCGGAGGCACGGGCCAAAAGGGGCAGCGTGGACCCGTCCCTGCCGCTCAACCGCGTTGCGGCCTTCCGCGACGTCGACGGCGAGGCGCTCAGCGTCGATGTGGCCGCAGTGGAGATAATCAACATGCTGCGTCCGGTTGTTGCCGTCGGGCGCTTCATCGTCTTTGCGGCACTCCAACTGCATGAGAAATCCGAATGGGCCGACCTCTTCCGCAACGGCCATGAGGATCGATTGGAGCAGTTCGCCGAAGAGGTCCGGCGCATCAGCCCCTTCTTCCCTTTCATCGGCGCAAGGGCGCAGGAGGACGTGCGTTGGCGCCAGCATATCTTTCCAAAGGGGCAGTGGTTTCTGCTCGACCTCTTTGGCACCACCCACGACCCGAAGCTCTTTCCTCATCCGGAAGTGTTCCGTGACGATCGTTCCATCTCCTGGCGCGATCAAGGCTATGATTTTATCCCGCAAGGTGCAGGACACGTCGCCTCGACCCACCGCTGCCCAGGCGAGATGATGACCGTCGAGTTGATCAAGGAATCCGTGAGGCTACTGAGCCAGGAAACTTTTTACGTTGTCCCGCCTCAGAACCTTTCCGTCAGAATGAACCGTGTGCCGGCCCTCCCCGAGAGTGGCTTCGTCATTGAGCAGGCGAAGGCGCGGCCCTTGTTGTGAGCCGCGCCCGGGGCATCACAGAATCGGCTTTCCGCCGGTTACGGCAATGGTCGCGCCGGAAACGTAGCTGGACAGCGGATCTGCAAGCATGACGTAGGCGGTCGCAAGTTCAGCTGGCTGCCCCGGCCGCTGCATCGGCACCTGCTTGCCAAACTGCGTCAGCCGATCGCCTGTCATTGTGGACGGGATGAGTGGCGTCCAGATCGGCCCCGGGGCAACCGCATTCGCTCGGATTTCCTTTTCCGCAAGCAGCTGCGCGAGGCCCGCGGTGAAATTCTGGATCGCGCCCTTGGTGGTGGCGTAGGCAAGCAGGGTGGGGCTTGGGGAATCCGAATTGATCGATGCCGTGTTGATGATCGAGCTGTTCGGCTTCATGTGCGGCACGGCAGCCTTGGTGAGGTAGAACATCGCATGGATGTTGACCCGGAAGGTCAGTTCCCATTCCTCGTCAGTGATGTCTTCGATCGAAGATAAGGTCGCCTGATGCGCCGCATTGTTGACAAGGATATCGATGCCGCCGAGTTCGCTGACGGCTGTGTCGATGATTCTGCGGCAATGCTCCGCCGACTGAATATCGCCGGGCATCAGGATGGCCTTGCGTCCCGCCTCCTCGACATGCCGTTTGGTCTCCTGCGCGTCATCGTCCTCCTCCAGATAAGAGATCAGCACATCGGCACCTTCTCGTGCATAGGCGATCGCCACAGCGCGGCCAATGCCGCTGTCGCCGCCCGTAATCACGGCCTTTAGCCCCTTCAGTCGACCGGAGCCGCGATAGCTTTCTTCGCCGTGGTCAGGAATGGGCTGCATGTCTGCCGTACGGCCTGGCATCGGCTGCGTCTTTTCCGGAAACGGCGGCTTGGGATAGTGGCTCATGGCGTCCTCTTCTGCTTTGATGGGTTGCCCGCCCAACCCGAGCCCCCTGCGCTAGGTTCCCAAGGAATGTCAGATACCTGGCCCCAGCGGCCGCATCTTCTTCAATAACTTCAACAACAGTGTCTTCTTCCGGAACTCTCTGCTTCCGACCGTGTTTCTCGTTCTTCTGCAGCTGCCGGAGGGGCGGACTGCAACCGAATACCGGCGAAGGAGAGGCAGCATGGACGTCATCATGATCGGAGCGGGATATGTGGGATTGACCACCGGTGCTTGCCTTGCCGAACTTGGGCACAGGGTCACCTGCGTGGACAACGACGCTTCGAAGGTGGCGAGGCTGAAGCGGGCAGAGATACCGATCTACGAACCGGGCTTGTCGGAACTGATCGGCAAGCTTGTCTCTGCCGGTCGTCTATCCTTTTCGGATGATCTGGCAGAAGTTGCGCCTCATGCGCAGCTTGCCTTCATCGCGGTTGGCACCCCCTCTGCGCCCAATGGCGACATCGACCTCTCCTATGTGAAGAACGCTGCGGTTGGTCTTGCCCCGCTGCTGAAGCCGGATGCCGTGATCGTCATCAAGTCCACTGTCGTCGCCGGCACGGCGAAATTGGTACGCGAACTGGTGACAGAGGTGCGCGGCAGGGACGACGTTCATGTCGCCTCCAATCCGGAATTTCTGCGGGAAGGCTCCGCGATCCGGGACTTTCTTGAGGCGGATCGGATCGTAGCGGGAGCCGACGACCGTCGCGCGGCAGAGGTTCTGGCGCTCCTCTACGAGCCGCTACGGGCGAAGGGTGTTCCATTTGTCGCCACCAACACCACCAATGCGGAAATGATCAAATATGCGGCCAATGCCTTTCTTGCCTTGAAGATCGGCTTCATCAACGAGGTCGCGGATCTTTGTGAGGCGGCAGGAGGAGACGTGGCCGCCGTTGCAGACGGCATTGGACTGGACCACCGGATCGGCCGCGCGTTCCTCAATGCCGGGCCTGGCTTCGGGGGCTCTTGCTTCCCGAAGGACACGCGCGCCTTTGCCGCCATCGGGCGCCGCTATGGGCAGCCGCAGTTGATTGTCGAGACGTTGATCGAGCGCAACGAGGCACGCAAGGCGGCGCTGTCGGATCGTATCCTTTCAGAACTTAAGGCAGGCAGCAGGCGCGTTGCCATCCTCGGCACGGCCTTCAAGGCGAATACGGACGATGTGCGCGACTCGGCTGCGCTTACGGTCATCCCGCTTCTGAAGAAGGCTGGCGCAAAGATCACCGCCCATGATCCGAAAGCCCGCCACGAGACGGAACGGCATCTGAAAGGAATTTCGTGGGCCGACTGCCCCTATGAAGCCGCCACCAATGCCGATGCAGTGGTAATCCTGACCGAATGGGAGGAATATGCAGCGCTCGACCTGGCACGCCTGGCGAAGGCGATGGCGGGCCGCAGTCTTCTTGATTTTCGCAATCTCTTTGCGGCCGAAGAGGTTAACCGCCATGGCCTGAGATACATAGCTACCGGCAGGCGCCCCGCCGCCCCCATTTCCAGCATCCACAGCCAACCGACCGGTGCCGGAAGCGGCGATTGGAGCGAGATCGCAGCTGCTCCGGCGTGACATTCTGCAACAAGCACAAGAAAAGGGCGCGGCCGGGGCCGCGCCCTTTTCTTTGACAGGGACGCTCGTTCACGCGCCGGGGGTTACCAAGCCGTCGCCCCCACGCAGGCGCCGTAACTGGTCTACGATCCTGAGCGAGCCGGACGCACGCGCGGCGGAAAAGTCGCTGCTCTTGGAAAGGATGCGCAGCATGTCCTCCGCCTCGTCGGCCGAAATGGTGCCGCGTGCCGCCAACCCGTCGATGAGGAGCAAAAGTGCTCCCTCCACGGCAAGCGCTCTACGGTGAGCTTCCCGGTCGTTGTTATTTTCTACATCAAGCATGTCAGGCTCCCTGCTGGCTACCTGACGAATTAGTTCAGCCGATAAAAGTTCCGACTATTCCTCAGGTTGCAAAGGTTCCGGCGCCGCCGCCGAGGGATTCTGCGGGTGACTTGAACGATCCCACTTCCCCTGCTCTGCCTTGTAGAAATACTGGCTCGCAACGAGCCATCCCTTGAGGGGTCGAAGAGGCGGAATGCAGGTCAGCAGCATGAAAGGCAGAGAGGTCAACAGGTGAACCCAGAACGGCGGCTGGAACGCCACTTCGATCCAGACTGCCAGCGCAACGCTCGGGACGCAGGCGAAGCAGATGACGAAGAAGGCGGGACCATCGGCCGGATCGGCAAAGGAGTAATCGAGGCCGCAGACTTCGCAGTTGGGACGCAGCTTCAGGAAGCCATCGAACAGATGACCTTGGCCGCAACGCGGGCAGCGACCTCGCACGCCTGTGCTGTAGGGTGACAGGGGGGCCCATTGGGCGTCAGATGTCATGTCCAGTCCTTCCAAGATTCCTGGATGCGATACCGTCCAACCGGCACCGCCATCAAGTGTTTCCGCCAGCACGCGGCAATGTGACCCGCTTCCGATGACACTGAAGAGGAACCTTTGACCTCGCTTCCTGTTCAACGCAGCAAAAGAGATCCTCCACTCAACCCGCCCCGCATCCTCAGGAGACGAGCATGAACCCCGTGGACACAGGAAATGGATTGGCCGTTGTCACAGGCGCATCAACCGGCATCGGTTTTGAACTCGCAAAATGTGCCGCGCAAGATGGCTATGATCTCGCCATTGCCGCCGACGAACCCCGTATTCAGGAGGCCGCGGCCAAGCTGAGGGAATTCGGCGTTCAGGTAGAAGCGATGCAGGTTGATCTTGCAACCCGCGAAGGTGTCCGCCGTTTCGTCGACGGCATCTCCTCCTTGGGCCGACCCATCGATCTGCTGATGGCGAACGCCGGCCGAGGGCTGGGCCATGGCTTTCTGGACGAGGATCCGGATGACGCTCAACGGGTTGTGGATACGAACATCACCGGGACCATCCACCTCGTGCACGCCATTGGCAACCGCATGCGCACGCGCGGATCCGGCCGCATCCTTTTTACCGGCTCGATTGCCGGCTTCATGCCCGGCGCCTTTCAGGCGATCTACAATGGCACCAAAGCCTTCATCAACAGCTTCTCCTTTGCTCTTCGGGAGGAACTGAAAGGCAGCGGCATAACCGTCACCTGTCTGATGCCGGGGCCGACGGAAACCGAGTTTTTTGAACGGGCGGACCTTCTGGACACTGCGGTCGGCCAGGGCAAGAAGGATGATCCGGCTTTCGTGGCGAAGGTCGGCTTCAAGGCGATGATGAACGGCGAAGGTGATGTCGTTGCCGGAATGAAAAACAAGATGATGTCGGCAGCCGCCAACGTCACGCCAGCAGCTGTGCTGGCGGGCCAGCATCGAAAGATGGCGGAGCCAGGCAGCGGGAAATCCAATTGACGAGCAAGGAACTCGTGTCGAGCCTCTCCATCCGTCAGTCGTCGCCGAACAGCCAGTCACGATAAACACGCCGGGAAACCAGCCTCAGGCTGCGATCGGGCTGGATCACATAGCGTTCCACGACCCGTTGCCCGAACTCGTTGCGGAATTCGTGAGAGATTGGGCTCCCGATCGGCGCCTTGGTCAGCCGGGTGCGCGGCTGGCCACCGTAGGTGATGCTGCCCGGGATGGGCTCAAGTGCCGGCGACGTCGTGGCGACGTATGTCGTACAAGCGCTCAGAAGGAGCGCCAGAGCGGAAATCGATGCCATCTTCTTCATCGTTGACCTTGCCTTTCCCTGTCGCTGCAGAACGGCAGCCGGCCTCACGGGTTCCCGATCACGCCGTCCCGCTGCGCAGCCGGTTGTGGACCGTCACGGCCGCGATCTCGCCGTGGGCCATGGCCACGCCCAGCTGGTTGAGGCCTGTAACCACATCTCCGGCGGCAAAGCAGCCGTCAATATTCGTCTCCTGGTGCGATCCCGTAGTAATCCGGCCGTCCTCCTCCAGACGAACGCCCAGTTGCGCCGCCAGTTGCGAGCGGGGCCGGACACCGAGGGCAGTATAGAGCACGATGCCGTGAAGTTGCTGCCCCCCCTCCAACTGGAGATCGACATCTCCGGTCCCTGTTTTGGAAACATTCCCTAGCGGTGCCGAAAGGACATCAATATCGTCGTCCTGCAGTGAGGCAGCCGTCGCATCATCCCACTTGGGCGCCTGCCCCAGCGTAAGGATGAAGATCGAGCTCGTAAACGTCTTGAGAAAGCGGGCTTCCGCGACGGCGCGCATACTGGCCCCGATGACCGCAACCGGGCGGCCAGCAATCTCGTAGCCGTCGCAGATCGGACAGATCCGCAGATAGCCCTCCGAAACAAGATCGTAGGGATCGGGCAGCGGCGGCAGGTTATCCTCCAACCCGGTCGCCAGGATGATGTTTTGGCCGGCAACGGCACGACCGCTGATCTCCGCCTGGAAGAAACCGTCCTGCGTCTTCTCAAGCTTCGTTACCGCACCATCGACCACCGGAACCCCGAGTTCCTGCATCTGCTCGCGCATGCGAGCGAGCAGATCGCGCCCCTTCACGCCCCCGGGGAACCCGGGGTGATTATAGGACCGTGGGATGAGTCTGGCCCGGCTGCGCCCGCCGTCCACCAGCAAGGCCTTCCGGTTCATCCGTGCTAAGTAGATCGCGGCCGTCATGCCGCCGGGACCTCCGCCGATCACGAGACAATCAAAGGGAACCCGAGAGAGTGTTCCGTTGGGCGATGTGGCTACAGACACGTCCTTCTCCGCATTTTCAGCAAGCGCGTTAACTCCGCCGCCGGCTCGGTGTTCCGAGGCGCACGTGCTGCACAGTCATGGAGACGCACGTCAGCGGCCACCATGGCATGGTCGTCCTGCACGGGCGGACAATGGTTATAGCAGTCGCTGCAACTTCCGCCCTCAGCACCCGTTGAACGTGTCAAAATAAAAGGAATGGGAATGGCGAGGAAGAGTGCCGGGTTGCTGATCTTTCGCCACACGGGCAATCGCCGCGCCGAGGTTCTGCTCGGCCATCCCGGCGGCCCCTTCTGGCACCGCAAGGACGCAGGCGCCTGGACAATCCCCAAAGGGCTCGTTGGAGCGGACGAGGATCCGCTTCTTGCAGCACAGCGGGAAACGACAGAAGAACTTGGCCTGAAGATCTGCGGCGAATTCCACTGGCTCGGCAGCTACACGCAGCCGGGCGGCAAGCTGGTTCTGGTCTGGGCTGTGGAGCCATAGGCAGCGATCGATACAGCAGCCATCGTCAGCAATGGCTTTGAAATGGAATGGCCGCCCCGCTCCGGGCGCTTGCAAAGCTTCCCGGAGATCGACCGTGCAGCCTGGTTTCCGCTGGACGAAGCGCGCCACAAAATCCTCAAGGGACAGGCTCCCATGCTCGATGATCTGGAGACGTGGCTAGCGGCATCTGGCGGGAGCAAGTGAAGGCGCTGTTCAGCCTGACAGAACGTTGTTTTCCGTCGCGGATGAAAATTAGGGCATTCTGCCTATTGCTGCGGCAGAAGCTCTGCTAATCGGAAGCTCCCTTCACGCGGTCTTCCCAATGTCGTTTTTCCGTCGCCTCAACCCCCTGATCGTCCCTGTCAGCCCGGCCGAGCGCATCCGTGCCTCGCTGGGGGCGCTGGTAGGGATCTTGCTTACGGGGCTGCTGAGCGAGATGCTCCTGGGCGCCGGCAGCAGCTTCCCGTTGCTGATCGCGCCCATGGGCGCGTCGGCGGTCCTTCTCTTTGCCGCTCCGAGCAGCCCGCTGGCGCAACCCTGGTCGGTCCTCGGCGGCAACCTTGTGTCGGCGACGATTGGAGTCACCTGTGCTCTCCTGATCGACGATCCCGTGTTGGCCGCAAGTACCGCCATCGCCTCCTCGATCGCTTGCATGCTGCTGCTCAACTGCCTGCACCCGCCAAGCGGCGCAGTCGCACTCACCGCCGTCCTTGCCGGCAGCGCGATCCATGATTGGGGCTACTGGTTCGTGCTGTCCCCTGTGGGTCTCAATTCCGTGCTGCTGCTTGTCAGCGCCTATGCCTTCAACAATGCTACCGGGCGGCGGTATCCTCATCTTGCGCCGTCGGGTGCAACCAACACACACGGCACCGCCGATGCCCTGCCCTCACAACGTATCGGCGTGGTCCCCGGCGATATCCGGGCGGTGCTGGAACAGTATGACGAAGTGGTCAACATCAGCCTGGATGACCTGGATGCCCTGCTCCATCAGGCGCAGATTCGCGCCTATGAGCGCCGTTCGGGTGAGAGTACCTGCGGCGAGATCATGTCCCGAGACGTTCTCACGGTCGAGCCAGAGACCCCTATCAAGGCGGCATGGCGATTGCTGGCACAGGCCCACATCAAGGCACTCCCGGTGGTAACGGTCGACCGCGAGCTTGTCGGGATCGTGACCCAGACCGACTTCATGCGGATGTCCATGCTCAACGAGCGCGGCGGCTTGAGCCTGCGCATCCAGGCAGGGCAACTCGTTCGCCGCAGCGGCGTGCCGCGCACCGTCGAAGACATCATGACGCGTCGCGTCCAATCCGCCCTTCCGGAAACAATGATCGCCAAGCTGGTGCCGCCAATGGCAGACATGGGGCTGCATCACATGCCGGTCGTCGACCACGACAACCATGTCGTCGGCATCATCACACAATCGGACCTCATCGCCGCCCTGTTCCAGAGCGGGCGTGGTACTGCCACGAGCCTTGCCGAAGCGGTCTGATCCCAGACACCACTGCGGTAAGCGCGAGAGCATGGCGGCCGCCCGACCTGCGCAAAATGTCCGTATTCCGGGGTGACGGAGGCCTTGCCCCTCCCACGATAAGCGGAACCAACTGCGCCGCCGGCTGTTGCACATGTTCAATGGAGGGAGGGATATATTGGACTGGAGCGAATTGTTCTTTCAAGGATGGGAAAACGTGGTGAGGACGCTTGTCGTCGGAGTCCTTGCTTATGTCGTGCTCATCCTGTTCATCCGGATTTCTGGCAAGCGCACGCTGGCCAAGCTGAACGCCTTCGATCTTGTGGTGACCGTGGCTCTTGGCTCCACCCTTGCGTCCATCCTCCTTCAGAAATCCATTGCCCTCACCGAAGGTGCGGTCGCCCTCGGCCTCCTGATTGGCCTGCAATATCTGGTGACGTTTCTTTCCGTCAGGTCCCACGGCTTCGCCAAGTTGATCCGTTCGCAACCAACCCTTCTCGCACGGAGCGGCGAGTTCTGCAGCGACGCCCTGCTCCACCAGCGACTGACGGAAGACGAGGTACTGTCGGCCGTGCGATCCCAGGGACTCGATGGATTGAAACAGGCAGAAGCCGTGATCCTGGAAAGCGACGGCTCTGTCAGCGTCATCCGCAAATCGGAATAACAGGAAAAAACCTCTCTTTCGTTGTTGGCTATGCCCGGAAAGGCCGGTTGCCGGACACTGGAGAACCGGGGTTGGAACAGCGGTTTTGGCCGCCCGGCTGTCAGAGGAGAAATCCAGGCGCTTGTAGAGGTAGAAGAAGACGCACTGCGCCGGGTCCTGATCCAGCGCAGGAACGCGGTCCAAAAATTTTTTCCGAAGGTTCTTGAACAGGCATTTTTCGCCAACCAGATCTATCGCATCGGCAGCCATATTGGGGCCGATAGACCGGAGACGCAGGTTTTCGGTGGCGTCTCCAATCCATGTTGCTTTACGGAGGATATGGTAATGAGAACGGAACTCGACTTCACCCCCCTCTTTCGGTCCAGCATCGGCTTCGACCGTCTCTTTAATCTGCTCGACAATGCACAACGGCTACAGGCAGTTGATCTATGGCCACCCTACGACATCGTGAAGCTTGGCGATGACCAGTACGAGATCACGATGGCAGTGGCAGGCTTTAGCCAGAGCGATCTTGACATCACCCAGGAGCGCAACGTCCTGGTCATCAAGGGCGGCAAGGCAGAGAAGAAGGAAGGTGAGTACCTACACCGAGGGATCAGCGGCCAGTCATTCGAGCGGCGCTTCGAGCTTGCTGACCACGTCCATGTTAAAACGGCAAGCCTCGCTGACGGGCTCCTTCGAATTGTCTTGAAGCAGGAAGTCCCTGAGGCGATGAAACCCCGGCGGATCGCGATCGGGGATGCATCGGGAACGACGGCGCCGCCGCTACAGATCGAAGCCGACAAGCAGGTCGCTTAAGATCATCGAACGTCATAGGTAGGGAAGATCGCCGGTGTCAGGCCCGCGTGATGCGGGCCTGACAAAGGCTTGATGGACCAGACGAATACCGAGCAGATCGGGCCCCTCTGCAGGAACCTCCCGTACTACGCCGCAAATCCCGAAGCTGAATCGTAAGAGATGGTAGCGGGAGAGGGACTTGAACCCCCGACACGCGGATTATGATTCCGCTGCTCTAACCACCTGAGCTACCCCGCCACAAGACCCTGAGGTTCAGCGGGCTGAACGTCGGGTCCGTTTGGATGTGCGGCTTATAAAGCTGGCCTCGCGGCAGTGTCAAGCACGCTTTCTCCAATTTGTCCTTGAAAGACGGCGCCTTTAGGGTGCCCCACTCAAGCCGCGACGGGGGTCGACAGAAGAGCTTGCAGTGACGCCTCAGCCTCCGCTGCCCGCTCCGATCGCTCGATGAAGCCACCGCCCCAGACACGGGCATCCGCGCCTTCCGCGGAATAAAGCACGCAGGCTTGGCCCGGCGCCACACCGGCTTCCCCAACCGTCAGATCGACATAGATCCCCTTCTCGTCGCAATGAAGCGTCACAGGGGTCGGCGGGCGGGTCGAGCGCACTTTTGCAAAGCAGAAGAAGCCATCCTGTGCATCTTCCTGCAGCGTACGGTCGCCAATCCAGTTCACGTCACGCAGGTAGACGCGGCGCGTATCAAGCGCTTCTTTGGGGCCAACGATCACCCTGCGTCCGCGCGCATCGAGATAAACGACATAGAGCGGATCTCCGGTGGCAACCCCAATGCCACGACGCTGGCCGATCGTATAATGGAGGATGCCCTCGTGCCGACCAAGCACGCGCCCGTCGATGTGGACGATGTCACCGCCGAGCGCTGCATTCGGCTTCACCTTGTTGATGATGTCGGTGTAGCGTCCCTGCGGCACGAAGCAGATATCCTGGCTGTCTGCCTTCTTGGCGACGACCAGCCCCATGTCCTCGGCAAGCGCTCTCACCTCCGCCTTCGACATGCCCCCGAGCGGAAAACGCAGGTAGTCTATCTGCTCCTGGGTCGTCGCAAACAGGAACCAGCTCTGGTCTCGATCGCTGTCGATCGGCCGGTAGAGCGCGCGACGGCCCGGATTGTCCGGTGCCGGGTTCGGCCGCGAGCGGATGTAGTGACCGGTCGCCAGCGCGTCGGCGCCAAGTTCCTTTGCCGTCGCCAGGAGGTCCGCGAACTTGACCGTCTGGTTGCAGGCGACGCAGGGGATCGGCGTCTCGCCCATTGCATAGGCTTCGGCAAACGGGTTGATCACTGCGTCGCGGAAGCGCTTCTCATAATCGAGCACGTAGTGCGGTATGCCGAGCGTTTCGGAGACACGTCGGGCGTCGTCAATGTCCTGGCCCGCACAGCAAGAGCCGGCGCGATGGACTGCGGCGCCATGATCGTAGAGTTGCAGCGTGATGCCCAGCACGTCGTAGCCCTGGCGCTTCAGCAACCCCGCAACGACGGAGGAATCCACGCCACCGGACATGGCGACCACAACGCGGGTATCTTCCGGCCTCTTGTCAAAATCCAGCGTACTCACAGGAACTCTCTTCGTTCAGCCGCCGGTCTGCATCGAAGCGGCGCAACAGGTCTCCAGCGGGATCGGCCGCGGGAAGATTGTGAGGCCGGATATAGAAAGGAATGGCCGGCCATGCAAGGCGCAGCCTCTCCCTTACGATTGCAGCGACGCCCTCTGCGAGACTTCCGCGGCAGCCGCATTGCCGGTTGCATCCATCGTACCTTCCGCGCGGACCCTCGGCAGGCTGGAGGGGTAGGCATCTTGGATGAAGTCGATCAGCTTTTCGCGAACCTCGCAACGCAGGTCGAAGGCACTTCCAGCGTTGGCTGCCGAGACGAGGATGCGAACCTCCATGACGCTTTCCTTGAAATCGGTCACGGCCACGTTGACCACGTCCCGGTCCCATAGTGGCGACGCTGCGGCAATTTCCTCGACCTTGCGGCGGATCTCGCCCACCGGAACGCTGTAGTCGAGATAGATGATCACCGTGCCGATGAGTGCCGCTCCTTCACGCGTCCAGTTCTGGAACGGCTTTTCAATGAAGTAGCCGAGAGGCAAAATCAGGCGGCGCCAATCCCAAAGCTTGACCACCACATAGGTGGAGGTGATTTCCTCGATCTTGCCCCATTCGCCCTCGACGAGCAGCGCATCATCGATGCGGATCGGCTGGGTGATGGCAAGCTGAATGCCGGCAAAGAGGTTCTTGAGGACAGGCTGCAGCGCCAGGCCAAGAACGATACCGGCAACACCGGCAGATGCCATCAGCGACACACCGTACTGGCGAATACCCGGGAAGGTCATCAGCACTGCGGAAACAGTGAGGGCAATAATGACAGTGGCCGCCACCCGCTCCATGATCCGCGCCTGGGTCACATGCTTGCGGGCGAGCAGGTTGTCCTCTGCATCGAGCTTGAAGCGTCGCAGGTAGACGGTCGTCCAGATGTGCAGCGCGGTTCTCGCCATCCAGCCGACAACAACGATGAAGCAGAGAAGCAGTATGTGCCGAAGCAAGCTCTCCTGATTGTTGTTCAGGGGCGCGGCCACTACGCCCAGCGACAACGTCCAGGTCAGAATGGCGAGCCGCAGCGGTCGCCGCGTACGTTGAACAAGAGAGCGCCAGAAAAGATCACGCTTTTCGGCCAACCGGGTGGAGGTCCGGAAGATGACCGTGTGGAGGAGCAGCCCGAGGACGAACGACACGAGCAGAATCAGGATGCTGAGGATCGGATCAGGCATCCAGCGGACGAATTGGTGAATATATTGTTCCAGACGTGCTTCCATGCCTGTTAGGTTAGGGTGCGATGCGGCATGGAAAACCCCCGCGGCAACATTTCCCTTGTTCCGGCGTTGGCATGGCAAACACGGAGGAGAGACTTGAACATCGGAGACGACTTCAATCTCGAGCGCTTCGTCGCCGCCCAAGAGTCGGTTTATCGCCAGGTGCTCCTGGAACTCGGCGATGGGCGAAAACGGTCACACTGGATGTGGTTCATCTTTCCGCAACTGGATGGCCTCGGCACCTCGCCCACGGCGCGCCACTATGCCATCAGGTCTCTGGAGGAAGCGCAGGGCTACCTCCTGCACCCGCTGCTGGCCCCCCGCCTGGAGCAGTGCACGAACATGATGCTTCTTCATTCGGGCAAGAGCGCCCACGACATCCTCGGCTCGCCCGATGACCTGAAATTCAAGAGCAGCATGACGCTGTTTCAAGCCGCCACGCAAAAGGGCTCGCTTTTCGAGCGAGCCCTTGAAGTCTTCTACGAAGGTGAGCGTGACCAACGGACGCTCACGATTCTTCGTTAGGCGACCTGGATCGCCGACAACTGCCACTCGCCGCCCATCTTGCGAACGAAGGTCCAGACCTCCACGGTTTCGGTTGCATTCTCCGAATCCCCTTCGACCACGGCGCCGGTATTGCGATCGCGCATGAAGTCGACACTGGAATAACGCATTGCGACGGTCGCATACTCCTGCCCGTTCTCGCGCCAGGCCTCGGAAAGATCACCCTGAAGCAGCGTCACGTCGCGGACCTCGTTCTTCAGTCCCTTGGTTGCATTCTCGCCAAGCTCCTCGGCGAGGTAGGACATCGCCTCTGGAGTCGTGATGGCCCGCAGAGCCGCATAGTCTTCAGCGGCATAACCGGCCTGTACTTCAGCCAGAAGCTTCTCGAACTGCCCAAGGTCGCGGTTGGTGATGCCGATCTCATCGGTAGCATCCGATGCATAACGCACGGTTTCCGGCGCGCCTGCGGCAGCCGCAGCACTCGGTCCACCGCCGATCTTGGGGATCTGGAAGGACGAACCGCGCTGCTGCGGTGCCTCATAGGCATTGCGAGCGTGCGTCCCGGCAGGGCCTGACGCGGCCGGCTGCTGGCGGCGCGCGAAGAAGCGCATGGCCAGCATGGCGAGGCCCGCGATCAGCGCGATCTGCAGTAGCATGCCAAGGAAGCCAGCGGCACCTCCGAAACCGGAGCCCATGAGCATACCGAACAGGCCGCCGAGGAAGAGGCCGCCAAGCAAACCGCCGGCAAGGCCACCAAACAGGCCGCGATTCTGGTTCTGCGGACGCGCAGCGTTTGGAGCTGCGGCGTTCTGCTGCTGGGTGCGCGGCGCCATGGTGCGGTCAACCGGTGCAGCCTGATTGGGCGCAGTCCGGGTAACGGCGGGCGCATTGAAGGTGCGCGAACCACGGCTACCGAAGCCGCCGCCACGACGCGCTTCGGCGAAATCGACGGCAGCCAGTGACACCGCCATGGCGATCGCTGCGACCGCAAAGACATGCCTGAAGCGCCGGATGGATGAAAACATTCTGATCTCCTCTGCGTCCGCAACTCTACGGACCTTTCCCCATATAGCGATAGATGCCCGATTTTTAAGAGCAGTTCCACCGTGAGCGCCGCGTCTACAGCCTTTTTCTATGACAACTGCGCCCGCAGCCGGTTGCAGCAGCACAAGGGAAAGCCCGGAGCGACATCCGTCACTCCGGGCTTTCCATGCTGGTCCTTGGGAGGACGATCAGTCGACGTTGAACGTGAGCGGCTTGGCCTGGCGGATTGCCGGATGGGCCGTTAGCCTGTCCAGGACCTCTTGCTTCACCGGCTCGTCTACATAGAGAAGCGCGATAGCGTCGCCACCCTGCTGGTCGCGACCGAGCTGGAAGTTGGCGATGTTGACGCCGCCTTCGCCGAGTGTCGTACCCATGAAGCCGATCATGCCGGGCACGTCAGTGTTGGAGATGTAGATCATATTCTGACCGACATCGGCATCCATGTTGATGCCCTTGATCTGGATGAAGCGCGGCTTGCCGTCGGAGAAGACGGTGCCGGCAATTGAGCGCGTCTGATTTTCCGTCGTCACCGTCAGCTTGATGTAGCCGTCATAGACGCCGGTCTTGTCGCGCTTGACTTCGGAAAGCACGATCCCCTTTTCCTTCACCATGATCGGCGCCGAAACCATGTTCACGTCCGACACCTGGTTGCGGATGAGACCCGCCAGCAGCGCGCTGGTGAGTGCCCGGGTGTTCATGTTGGCCGTGGAACCGTCATAGAGAATCTCGATCTGCTTGATCGGGCTTTCGGTCACCTGTCCGGCAAAGGCTCCCAGAACGTCTGCCAGACGGATGAAGGGCTTCAGGATTGGCGCCTCTTCCGCGGTGATCGACGGCATATTGATGGCGTTGGACACCGCGCCCTTGACGAGGTAGTCGGACATCTGCTCGGCAACCTGCAGAGCAACATTCTCCTGGGCTTCCGTCGTGGAGGCACCCAGATGCGGCGTGCATACCACGTTGGGCAGGCCAAACAGCGGGCTTTCGGTAGCAGGCTCAACCTCGAAAACGTCGAAGCCCGCGCCGGCTACGTGACCAGCCTTGATGGCCTCTGCAAGCGCTGCCTCATCAACGAGACCGCCGCGGGCACAGTTGATGATGCGCACGCCCGGCTTCGTCTTGGCCAGCGCTTCCTTCCCAAGGATACCGCGCGTCTTGTCCGTCATCGGAACGTGCAACGTGATGAAGTCGGCCTTCGCAAGCAGTTCATCGAGTTCGACCTTGGTGACGCCCATCTCCTGCGCCCGTTCGGCGGAAAGGAAGGGATCATAGGCTAGAACATGCATGCCAAGCCCGATTGCCTTCTTGCAGACGATGCCGCCAATATTGCCCGCACCGATGACGCCGAGGGTCTTGCCGGTGATCTCGACCCCCATGAACTTCGACTTTTCCCACTTACCAGCCTGCGTCGAGGCATCGGCTGCAGGAAGCTGGCGAGCTACGGCAAACATCAGTGCGATGGCGTGTTCGGCCGTGGTGATGGAGTTGCCGAAGGGCGTATTCATCACGATGATGCCGCGCTTGGAGGCAGCAGGAATGTCGACATTGTCGACACCGATGCCCGCACGGCCAATGACCTTGAGGTTGGTCGCCGCGGCGATCAGCTTTTCGGTGGCCTTGGTGGCGGAACGGATGGCAAGACCGTCGTAGTTGCCGATGATCTCGGCGAGCTTTTCCTTGTCCTTGCCGAGCTTTGGCTGGAAATCGACTTCTACGCCGCGATCGCGGAAGATCTGAACGGCGGTTTCTGACAGTTCGTCGGATACGAGTACGCGAGGTGCCATGATGTGGGCTCCCTTAAAATGGGTTCAGTCTCTGGATTGGATGGGCCGATCCCGCTGATGCGGGACCGGAAAGGCGTCAAGTCAGGCCGCAGCCTTGGCGAGCGCAGCTTTCTGCGTCTCGAATGCCCATGAGAGCCAAGGCATCAGCGCTTCCATATCGGCGGTCTCGATCGTGGCACCGGCCCAGATCCGCAGACCTGAAGGGGCATCGCGATAGGCGCCGATGTCGAGGGCCACTCCCTCCTTCTCGAGGATGGAGACCATACCCTTGGCGAATGCCGCCTGGGCGTCGGAATCGAGAGCCGTGACCGTCGGGTCGACGATCTTCAGGCAGACGGAGGTGTTGGAGCGCGTCTCGTCCTTCACGGCGAGGTTGGCGATCCAGTCATTCTGGTCAACAAACTCAAAGATGACCTTCGCATTGGCATCGGCGCGGGCAATGAGAGTCTTCAGACCGCCGAGCGACTTCGCCCAGTTGAGCGCATCCAGATAGTCCTCGACGCAGAGCATCGACGGTGTGTTGATGGTCTCGCCGGTAAAGATGCCCTCGATCAGCTTGCCGCCCTTGGTCATGCGGAAGATTTTCGGCAGCGGCCAGGCAGGAACATAGCTTTCAAGTCTCTCGACCGCGCGCGGCGAGAGGATCAGCATGCCGTGACCGCCCTCCCCGCCCAGCACCTTCTGCCAGGAGAAGGTGACGACGTCGAGCTTGGACAAGTCCATGTCCTGCGCGAAGGCCGCCGACGTAGCGTCGCAAATGGTCAGGCCCTTGCGATCCGCCGGAATGAAGTCGGCGTTCGGCACGCGAACGCCTGAAGTCGTGCCGTTCCAGGTGAAGACGACGTCACGGTCGAAATCGACATCGGCGAGGTTCGGCAACAGGCCGTAGTCGGCCTCGAACTTGCGCACATCCTTCAGCTTCAGCTGCTTGACGACATCGGTCACCCAGCCGGCGCCAAAGCTCTCCCAGGATAGCATGTCGACGCCGCGCTCGCCGAGCAGCGACCAGAGCGCCATCTCGACGGCCCCGGTATCGGACGCGGGCACGATGCCGATACGGTAGTCCGCCGGCACGTTCAGAACTTCACGGGTAAGGTCGATGGCCTGCTTCAGCTTTGCCTTGCCGATCTTGGCGCGGTGCGAACGACCGAGCGGAGCATCAGAAAGCGCTTTGAGCGACCAACCGGGGCGCTTCGAGCAAGGGCCAGAAGAAAAATGGGTATTGTTCGGACGGGTGTCCGGCTTTGCGAGATCGCTCATATGGCTATCCTTCCAGATAGAAAGCTCCTCGTTGGGGAGGAGTGTCCCGCCGCCGTGGTTAATCCTCGCTTCCATCCTAGTCAAGCGGAAATCACGCTCCCGGGCTACACCCTGGGGCTTGCGGGGAAACGAAAAAGCCGCCGGAGCGATCCGGCGGCCTTCTGCTGAAAAACGTTCGACGATCTTATTTGTAGACGAACGGCTCGACCGGCGGCTCGTAGCTGACGGGGGTGTCGCAGCCGCCGAAGACGTAGCGAGCGCCAGCGTGGACGCTGTGGCTATAGAAGCCCTTGTCACGTCCTGGGCCGCCGTTGTCGGCATAGCCAAACATGTCGCCCCCGAGGGTGTGACGGAAGCGGTAGCCGACGTCACCCTTGACGTTGCACGTGATGTCGAAGGACGCGCCCGCCATCAACTGATAGGCAAAGCGCCAGCTTCCGTCACCGTCGTGCTCCGTCGTGTCGCAGGTTCCGCCGGTGCAGATGGTATTACGCAGCCTGTTCCACTTGACATAGGAGCCACCGATACCTGCGCCGACATAGGGCGTGAAGTAGGCGTAGGAGCCGAGATCCACGTAAGCGTTCGCCATTAGGGTGTAGGCGCGCATCTCAGAGGCATCGCTTGAAGTGCAGGTGACGCCGCCGCAGAGGCCGGTGGTCGACCCCCGGAAATCAGTCTTGAACATGTGATCGAACGTCACGTCAGTCCGGAGGTAGCCGTTGACCTGGTAGCCGACGCCAGCGCCTGCCCAGAAGCTATCCTTAAGTGACGCGCTCGTGAAGTCGACGAGTGTATCGTTGCTCCCCTGGAAATACTCAACGCCCCGGCTCTTATTGAAGCTATACCCGATGTCACCGCGTAGATACCAGCCGCTCGCCTCCTGCACGGTGATCTCAGGCGCATCCATGATGGATGGCAACGGTTCTGGTTGATAGACATCAGCGGAATGGGCGGCACCGGCCAACAGCACCAATGCGGCAGCCCCAAGCAGGCTCTTACTCATGGCTTCATCTCCAAAGCTCGTCTGCATTGGCCATGACCCGCGCGGGCGTACCAATGGGTTGATCTGCGATGGATAATGAAGTGAAAAAGTAAAGGGTGGCTTAACTATAGCCGTTAACTACGACTCCAAATAAAAAACCGGCCAGAAGCCGGTTTTTTATGTGATCGTTCTTCCTGTGCTCGCTACGCCGCGGTCCGGACGCTTGAGATGGCACCTATCAGGCCGTTGACGATGCGCTCTATTTGACCTTCGTCGTCGCCCTCTGCCATGACACGAATCAGTGGCTCCGTGCCGGATGGCCGAATGACAAGGCGGCCCTTACCGGCCAGTTCCGCCTCCGCATCGGCGATGGCCTGTTGAACGATAATATCCTCAAGCGGCCTGCCCCCGGAGAAGCGGACATTTTTCAGCAGTTGGGGCACCGGCTCAAAGCGGCGGCACAGCTCGCTGACCGGGATGCCTAGCCGCTTCACCCTCGAAAGGATCTGCAGAGCGGCCACCAGACCGTCCCCAGTCGTGCCGAAGTCGGACAGGACGATATGACCGGACTGCTCGCCACCGAGATTGAAGTCGTGATTGCGCATGTGCTCAACCACATATCGGTCGCCGACCTTCGTGCGGGCCAAGCTCAGCCCCTTCTCCGCAAGAAAACGTTCCAGCCCAAGGTTGGACATAACGGTAGCGACGATACCGCCGCCGCGCAGCTTTTCTTCTGCGGCCCAGCTCTCCGCAATAACCGCCATCAACTGATCGCCGTCGATGATGGCGCCCGTCTCGTCGACGATGATGACGCGATCAGCGTCCCCATCGAGCGCGATCCCGATGTCTGCCCGTACTTCATGCACCTTCTTTTGCAGACTTCCGGGGCTTGTCGAGCCACAGTTGAGATTAATGTTGCGGCCGTTCGGCTCGTTGCCGATGGTCACAACGTCGGCGCCCAACTCCCAGAGCGCTGTTGGAGCAACCTTATAGGCTGCTCCATTGGCACAATCCACCACCACTCGCAGCCCTTGAAGGGTCACGTCGCGGGGCAGCGTTCTCTTGGCATGCTCCACGTACCGGTCGTCGATGCCGTCGATGCGCTTGGCTCTTCCGATATCCGCCGACTTCGCCAGTTGGGGCGAAAGATCCCTCTCGATCAGGTCCTCGATCCGGGCTTCGATCTCGTCGGAGAGCTTGTAGCCATCGGGACCAAACAGCTTGATCCCGTTGTCCTGGTAGGGGTTGTGCGAGGCAGAGATCATCACGCCCACGTCCGCGCGAAGCGATCGCGTCAGCATCGCAACCGCCGGTGTCGGAATGGGTCCGAGAACGAAAGCATCCAGTCCGGCTGCGGTAAATCCGGCCACCATCGCGTTCTCGAGCATGTAGCCGGAAAGACGCGTGTCCTTGCCTATCACCACGCGGTGCCGGTGATTGCCATTGCGGAAGATCGTGCCCACGGCGATCCCCACCCGCATCGCTAGATCCGGCGTCATCGGGAAGACATTGGAATGGCCGCGGATGCCATCTGTACCAAAGTATCGGCGTGTCATGCATGCTCCTTCGTCACGGCCCGTCATGGCGCCTACCGCGGCAGATGCCGCATCGAGCTTTCAATGCCCGTCGGAGGCTGCGGTCATGCCACATCCACCCGGGTTTGACACGTAAAATAGCGTCAAAAGGGATTACATCTCGTTACCAACGCAAAAGGCCACCTGCGGGGGACAGATGGCCTTTTTCACGTTCCTCAAAGGCAGTCAGTGCGGCTGGGGCTCAAGTCCACCTTCTGCTTCACCGCTCTTGGGCTCATCTTTCTTGGCACCAGCGCTGGGTACGGCCGATCCTCTTGTCGGAGGAGCCTCGTCCACATCTCTGGATGGCTTCTGGCCCTTAATGAGCGCCTTGATCTCCTCGCCGGTCAGGGTCTCGTACTCGAGCAGCCCTTCAGCGATGGCGACAAACTCGTCGTGATGGTCCGTCAGGATCCTGCGTGCTTCGGTATAGGCTTCATCGATGAGGCGACGCACTTCGGTGTCGATCTTCTGCGCGGTGGACTCCGAAACGTTCTTGGACTGCGAAACCGAATGTCCGAGGAACACTTCCTGCTGGTTTTCGCCATAGGCAACTTGCCCCAGGATATCGGAGAAGCCCCACTGGGTGACCATCGCACGGGCAAGCTTCGTCGCCTGCTCAATGTCCGACGAAGCGCCCGAGGTGATATTCTCCTTGCCGAAGGTCAGTTCCTCCGCGACACGACCGCCCATCATGATCACCAGACGGGAGATCATCCACTTGTAGCTCATCGAATAGCGGTCGCCCTCAGGCAACTGCATGACCATGCCGAGCGCGCGACCACGCGGGATGATTGTCGCCTTGTGCAGGGGATCGGCAACGGCGACTTTGAGTGCTGTGATTGCATGGCCTGCTTCATGGTAGGCCGTGAGCTTCTTTTCTGCTTCCGTCATGGCCGAGGAGCGGCGCTCGGCGCCCATCATGATCTTGTCCTTGGCATCCTCGAACTCGGACATCGTGACGACGCGCTTGTTGCGTCTCGCCGCCATGAGTGCCGCCTCGTTGACGAGGTTCATCAGGTCTGCGCCAGAGAAGCCGGGCGTGCCGCGGGCAAGAACCTTCAGGTCGACGTTCGGCGCGAGCGGGACGTTGCGTGCATGAACCTTCAGGATACGTTCGCGCCCGACGATATCCGGGTTCGGTACGACCACCTGGCGGTCGAAGCGGCCGGGACGCAGAAGTGCCGGGTCGAGAACATCTGGACGGTTGGTTGCGGCGATCAGAATGATGCCTTCATTGGCCTCGAAGCCATCCATCTCGACCAGAAGCTGGTTCAGCGTCTGCTCCCGCTCGTCGTTACCGCCGCCAAGACCGGCACCGCGATGTCGTCCCACGGCATCGATTTCATCGATAAAGATGATGCAGGGCGCATTCTTCTTGGCCTGCTCAAACATGTCGCGGACGCGGCTCGCGCCGACGCCGACGAACATTTCGACGAAATCGGAACCGGAGATGGTGAAGAAGGGGACGTTCGCCTCGCCTGCAACGGAACGGGCGAGAAGTGTCTTACCCGTACCCGGAGGTCCGACGAGGAGAACGCCGCGCGGTATGCGTCCGCCCAGCCGCTGGAATTTCTGCGGGTCGCGAAGAAACTCTACGATCTCTTCCAGGTCCTGTTTTGCCTCGTCTACGCCTGCAACGTCTTCAAAAGTGACGCGACCATGTGCTTCCGTCAGAAGCTTCGCCTTGGACTTCCCAAAGCCCATCGCGCCACGAGAGCCGCCCTGCATCTGGCGCATGAAGAACAGCCAGACGCCGAGGATCAGCAGCATGGGGAGAAGCGTGCCGAGGTAGCTCAGGAAGCCAGATGAACCATCCGTTTCCGGACGCGCAACGATCGTGACGTCGCGCGACTGCAGACGCTCTATCAGCGTGTCGTCGATAACCGGCGAATAGGTCTGGAAGCTGGCGCCATTTTCCTGATAGGTGCCGATCACGCGGTTACCAGTGACCACGACCTCCCGCACGCGGCCAGAATCGACCTCGCTCAGGAACTGAGAATACGGAATCTCCCGAGAGCCCGACTGTGATGGCGCCGTCTGGAACATGCTGAACAGCGCAATCAGCAGCAGCGCAATGATCGCCCAAAGAGCGAAATTTCGAAAGTTTGGGTTCATCGAACTCCCCGGAAGTGTGTGGCAGCCCTGGAGCGGCCTTGCTTGCCCGTTAACATAGGGTTGCGGCGACTGCTTGCCAAGGCGAACAGGAGGGACTGGTTACCTTTTCCATTCCAAACCGACCCACGTCGGCGTCGGGAACCGCTCGCATCCGAACAATTGCCCCAGCGTGCTTGCAAGCCGCAGGTCAAAACAGGGTAGAAACCGGTCAAACGGGGAAAGGATGGGTGCGATCATGATGGTGTGATCTGCCCCCCTCGCCTCAGGCAGCGCCCGAGCCGCCCGCATTGCCACGGATGCCGGTGCCCGGGGGAACAACTCCTGTGCCCGCTCACGATTCACGCTGGCGGAACCCACGGTGACGGTGCCGGGCCCCCTGTTGGTAATGACGAAACGGCCATCCCAGCCGAGTGCCGTCTGTGGCGGCACCGTCACGTCTGGGAGGTCGCGCGTTTCCCTGCAAAGGTAAAGGGCGTCGCGACGGAAGTCGAAGATCACGCGCCCCGCTGTGATCCGCCCCCGGGCACCCTCCCCGATCGCCTTCAAGACCCGCTCCATGCTGCTTGTTCCCGGGCCCTGAGCACGACCGCCCAGGACTGCAGCACAGACGGACAGCGCATAGCGCAGAACCGACATATCGCCACGCAATGCCGATAGCGGAAGCCGCATCAGCGCCGCATGCTGCACAACCGCATGCTCCGCAAGCAGCGTTGCCGCCGCCTCCGACAGCGATCGCCGCCGCTCGCCGGCCAAACCGATCTGCGCCGGGGGCTCTGCCGCGGGAGAGACGGGCGTCATCCGCATCCTTGCGCGCTCATAGTGCGTGTCCGCGTTGGAAGGATCATCTATCCAGTCCTGCCCTCTTGAACGGAGGAAATCTCTGATCGTCGCGCGCCGCGTCTGAAGCAAGGGACGAACCAGCCAGAACCGCCGATACAGCAGGACGAGATCCGCCATGCCGGCCAGCCCGGGCCGATCGGAGCCTGCGCCGCGGGCAGCACGCATTGCCACCGTTTCCCACTGATCATCGACAGTGTGCCCGGTAACAATGAAGTCGGCGTCAGCCTCGTCGGCGGCTTGGCAGAGCAGCCCGTAGCGCGCCTCTCGTGCGGCAGCAGAAATGCCGGTCGACGGTTTTTCACCCTGCCATACCATCGTCCTATGAGGGATGTGCAGTCTCTGGCAGAGCGCCGCGACGAAAGCGGCCTCTTCCGCGGCTTCCGACCGAAGCCGATGGTCTACGGTCGCGGCGACGAGGGTTACCTTGTCGGAAGCATGCTCGGCGAGGGCATGCAGAAGTCCGAGCGAGTCACTGCCGCCCGAGACGGCGACAAGCAATCGCAAGGGTCGCGGCGCCTGTTGCAGAAAATTATCTATCGCCTCGTTGATGGACAGGAATGGCCGCGTGCAGGCGATCAACGGAGATCCGATCAGCAGTTGAGCCGCTTTTGCTCCGATGCACCCTTTGCAAGAACGGGGCGCGGTGCGTTCGGGTAGCGCTTCGGCACTTCCTTGAGCGTGGCGCAAGCGGTTTCGGAATTATCGAGCGCCGCCAGCGACATCCCGAGCTTCAGCAACATTTCCGGCGCTTTGGCGGAAGTATTATAAGCCTGATGCGCGTTGAGAAAGGTCTTGGCGGCCTCGTTGTACTTGCCCTGCGAATATTGAGCTTCGCCAAGCCAGAAGCTGGCATCCGCGGCACGCCCACCTTCAGGAAATTCGGTCAGGTACTGCGTAAAGCCTTCTTCGGCCAACGCATAGTCGCCCGACAATACGTGGTTGTAGGCAACCTGGTACGTATCGTTCTCGTTCCCCAAGGACGCCGTCTGCTGTGGATCTGCCCCGGAACCAGTATCGACACCCGGCAAGCCGGAGGAATTGTTCAGGTTTTGATTGCGGCTCACGTTCCGCGGGTTACCGTTCTGGTCGAACTCGATCGACCCCAGTGTCGTTGCCGGCGCACCAGGTGTGGCGCTGGCAGCCGGGGGCACGGCTGACGGTGCTGTCTCGATTAGCCCCGCCACGTCATCCGAAGGTGCCGCCGGCGCAGCCTGCTGCGACCTCGAAGCGGTCGCGGCCGGTTTCCCGGCCGCTCCGTTCTCGCTCTTTTCAAGCTCCTGGAAACGGAACTCGTTGTCTTCCTGCGTCTTTCGCATCTGCTCTTGCATCTGCAGAAGCTGGAAGCTCATTTCCTCGATGCGTCCGTTCAGCTGACGGATTTCTTCCTCCAACTGCTGGAGGCGAACCGGATCGCCCACTTGTGCCAACACAACAGGTGCTTGCGACGTAGTGGGGGCCTGCGCGGTTTGACTACTGCGCTCCAAAAGCTCCGACAAGGAAAACGCCCCGGCAGGGCTGCTCGCCACCATCAGCCCCAGCATTGCTGCCAAGACAAGTTTCTTCATGTTTTCTGTCCTGCGTTGATCTGCGCCGATTTGGCGCGACTGCAGATTTTGCCAATCCACGCGAAAAAGCAACTAAGCCCTGCGGCTAAAATCAACCGAACTTCGGCCAAACTATGGAGAAAGAAAAAGGCGGCCCGATGGACCGCCTTCACAACTGCCTTGGATGATCGCGAAGTTACATCCCCGCGCCGCCGAGAACCGTCACAGCGCGGCGGTTCTGCGACCAGCAGGAAATGTCGTCACACACCGCGACTGGCTTTTCCTTGCCGTACGAAATCGTGCGCATGCGGTTGGCTGGAACGCCCCGCGCCGCAAGATATTCCTTGGTCGCGGCTGCGCGACGTGCACCAAGGGCAAGGTTATATTCACGCGTGCCGCGCTCGTCGGCATGGCCTTCGATCGTGATCGCGTAATTCGGGTAGCGTCCAAGCCACTGAGCCTGGCGATCCAGCGTCTGCTGAGCATCGGCACGAATGGACGTGGAATCGGTATCGAAGAAGATCCGGTCGCCGACATTCACGGTGAAGTCCTGCTGTGAACCCGGCGTCGCGGCGCCTGCACCACCCCCAAGACCGAGCTCCCCGGCATTGTTGGGCAGGTTTTTCTTATTGGCGCAACCCGCAAGAGCAAGGGCCAAGGTCAAAGCAATCACCGCAGGATTGCGAGCGAGGGTCTGCATGCGGCTCATCGCCGAAGTATCGGTGCGGCTCATGGCCGGTCTCTCCTTAGATCAACGTAACAGAGTTGCCAGACTCTAACCGAGGGCGGTTAACGCCATTAGAAGGCAGATGGTTAACAAACTGATTCGATGTCCCTTTCGTCGCTCCTTTTCAGGAGAATGGGGCGGCAAAGAGGCGAGCAGAAGGCGACGCCCGAGCTCTCCGCCACCTCTTGCCATCATTCGAGAAGTGGAGACCAGGCCGGGTCCGATGCATAAGCCGGCGTCTTGATCTGCTGCTCATTGTAGCCCGTCAGGTCGATCGAGTAGAGCTGCGGTCCGCCAGCGCCCGCATTCTGCCGGAAGAACATCAGCACGCGGCCATTGGGAGCCCATGTGGGTCCTTCATTGTGGAAGCCCGTCGTAAGGATGCGCTCGCCCGATCCATCCGGCTTCATGACCCCAATGGAGAATTTTCCGCCTGACTGCTTGGTGAATGCGATGAGATCCCCTCGCGGCGACCAGACTGGTGTTGAATAGGACCCGTCGCCGAAGGAAATACGCGTCTGGCCGGAGCCGTCGGCGCCCATGACGTAGAGTTGCTGACGCCCACCCCGATCGCTTTCGAAGACGATGCGCGTGCCGTCTGGCGAATAGGACGGCGAGGTATCAATCGCTGCCGTGTTGGTCAGCCGCGTCGTGGTGCGCGAACGCAGATCCATTGTATAGATGTTGGAATTACCTTCCTGCTGAAGGCTCATGATCACCTTTTGCCCGTCCGGAGAGAAGCGTGGAGCGAAGGTCATTCCTGGGAAGTTGCCCACGACCTCCCGCTGTCCCGTCTCCAGTTGCAGCAGGTAGACGCGGGGCTGGTCGCCCTCGAAGGACATGTAGGTGACCTCCTGCCGGTTCGGCGAGAAGCGCGGTGTCAGCACGATGTCATTGCCATTGGTCAACTGGCGGACGTTGAATCCATCCTGGTCCATGATAGCAAGTTGGCGCTGACGTGCGGTCTTGGGTCCGCTTTCGGAGACGAAGACGACGCGCGTATCGAAGTAGCCCTTCTCGCCCGTGATGCGCTCGTAGATCGCATCTGCGATGATGTGTGCGACGCGACGCCAGTTTTCCGGCTGGGTGAAGAACTGCTGTCCCGTCATCTGCTGGCCGGCGAACGTATCCCACAGCCGGAACTCGGCACGCAGGCGGCCATCGCCCTCACGGGTAACGCGACCGGTGACGAGGGCCTGCGCATTGATGACCTTCCAGTCCTCGAACCGCGGCTGCTGGTCGGGGTTGGAGATCTTCTCGATAAAGGCGGCCTTGTTGACGGGCGCAAACAGCCCGGATCGCTGCAGGTCCGCGGCAATCACCTGGCTGATCTGGGCACCAAGCTCGTTGCCGGACTGAAAATCGGTAATGGCGATCGGCAGCGGCTCGACATTGCCCTTGTTGATGTTGATTTCCACCAGCGCGTAAGCCGGGACGAAGGACATCGCCATCCCCGCAAACGCGATCATCAGGCGGATGAAAGAACGTTTCATCATAGTTTCAGCCTTTCAGCTTTTACAGCATTTCGCTGGGGTCGAAGTTCACGACAACCTCGCTCCAGGCATCGTATTTCTCGACAGGAAGGTTCTTGAACGGCGCCGAGCGCATGACAGCGCGGAGCGCACTGCCTTCGAGCGTCCGCCGGGCCGTGTCCGAGCCGCCGCTTGCTGACACTTCTGGGCGACCAATGATCTGGCCGCTTTCATCGAGACTCATCCGGACGGTGATGATGACGCCCTCGGCACCTTCAATCCCGGCGATGATCGACCAGTTGTTCTGGATCTGGCCGCGCAGGGCGTCCATCTCGCTCTGGCTAAGCGTCGAGCCGCTGGTGGTCTTCTTGCCACCTAGCGCCGCCGTCTCCGTTGAGCGTTTGGCGCCACCGCCGGCGGCCTCTTGCTTGTTCAGCAAGGCTGCAATCTCATCGGCGTTGAAATCGCTTTCCTTTGATGAGGCCGACTTGGCAGTCTCCTGCTTCTTGTCGGCGACCTTCTTGTCCGTTGGCTTCTCCGCCGCCTTAGGAGTTTCCGGCTTCTTCTCAGCCGGTTTCTCGACGGGCTTTGCCTGCTCCTTCGGCGGCTCCGGTTTCGGACGTGCGGCGGGCACGGGAACAGAATCCGGCAGCGGGATCTCTTCGGCAACCGCCTCTTCCGGCACCGGCTCCTGCGTGGGTTCCGGCGTCGGCGCGGGCGTAATCGGCGGCGTGGGCTCCGGAAGGGCCGCGACCTCGGTAGGCTTCGGCGCCGTTTCCTCCGGCACGATATCCTTGATTTGGTTCGTTTCGGTCGTGGGGTTCGGCAGCGGCTTTTCCGACTTCTCCGGCGCCGCGGCGACTTCCGTTTCGACCGGCTTCTTGGCAGGTGTCGGAGGGGCCTTCAGGTCCACGTCGTTGTCGCCTGCATTTTCCGCATTCTCAACCATGTTGGGCTTGCTGGTCGGCACGGGTGCCGCCTTCTCCGCAAGCGGCGCCTTCTTATCCCCCTGCTGGATCTGGGTGATCGACTCGACCGGGATGATGTCGACCGGCAGCGCCTCCACATCGGCCACGTCGAAGGACGCAGGCGTGCCGAGAGACACGAGCGCGAATCCGAGCACCATGGTGTGGAGAACCAGCGATGTCCCCAGACTTACCTTCATCGCGACCTGATCACTGCTCCTGTTCCTGCAGGGTCACAAGACCGATGTTCTTGAACCCGGCAGATGAAATCCGTGCCATGACCTGCATGACAACGCCGTAGGCTGCAGCGGTATCGCCGCGCACGTAGATGCGTTCGCTATAGCCGGTGGTGGCAATCGCCTCGAGCTTCGGCACCACCTCATCGAGACCTATGGCCGTCTCCTGCAGGTAGATCTCCCCGGCCGGATTGACGGAAACGGTGATCGGCTGGGTATCCGAGTTCATAGCCTTCGCCTGCGTCTCAGGCAGGTCGATCGGCACGCCGACGGTCATCATCGGCGCAGCCACCATGAAGATGATCAGAAGCACCAGCATGACGTCCACAAGCGGCGTGACATTGATCTCGCTGATGGCGCCGCCGCGACGACTGCGACGACTGCGACGACCGCCGCCTGATGACTTGGCTCCTCCGGCAGACATACCCATGGATGATTGCTCCTTGACCCGACCGCGCCGTTACTGGGCTGCCTGGCGCGGCTGCAGCTTCTCGTCGATCTGCCTTGACAGGATGGCTGAAAACTCGTCGGCAAAACCTTCCATGCGCGCGGAGAGCTTTGCAGCATCGCCCATGAACTTGTTGTAAGCCATGACTGCCGGGATGGCGGCGACGAGGCCAATGGCGGTTGCAAGCAAGGCTTCCGCGATACCCGGCGCTACGACGGCCAAGTTGGTTGATTTTGATCCCGCGATCGCCTGGAACGAGGTCATGATACCGACGACCGTACCGAAGAGGCCGATGAAGGGGCCGGCAGAGCCGATTGTTGCCAGCGAACCCAGACGGGCTTCGTAGGCTTCGCTTTCCCGCGCCATGGTGACGTCCATCGCCCGGTCGATCCGCATCTGCAACCCGATCGGAGAACGCGCCCCCCGCTCGAAGCTCTTTTTCCATTCACGCATGGCGGCGACGAAGATTGCCGCAAGGCCTCCGTTCTGCCGCTCCGCAAGCGTCCGATAAAGCTCTTCGAGCGACTGGCCGGACCAGAAGACCTGCTCGAACTGATCGAACTGACGTTTGGCCTTGCCGAAGCTGACATACTTGTCGATGACGATTGCCCAGGTCCAGATCGATGCGCCGAGCAAGCCGATCATGACCAGCTTGACGACCAGACCTGCCTGCATGAACAGCGCCCAGAGACTGACGTCATGGGCCGCGGCAGCCAAACCTACTTCTTCCATCTACCTAATCCCCGAATCCAAACGCCCGGCACAGGACCGGGCGGGTTCAAAAGCGCTCTCGCGAGATCTGTATGGCCGCTGAATGCGCTCTTCTACCCCAAGGTGCCCTGAGCTTTCAGCCTTGGCTTCTCGCTTTCAAATTTGGTCAAAGGAAGGCGTGCATTGCACAAATTCCTTGGACTTCAGTAAGACCTCATTATGGTTAAGGATGTGTTATCGCGGACAACTTCTCCTTCGGATGCATGGATGGAACAGTTGCTTAAAGTGAACGGCATCATGAAGCTTGCCCGGTCTTTGATTGTCGCGTCGCCGCTGGCCCGCCTCGCCCAGGCTCCTTCACTTGCCCAGACCGTATCCGACCTCCCCCAGGTTCAGGGCGAGTGCGTCATCACGACAATCACGGACATTCATCCGCGGCTGGGAAACCACCCAGGGGATGATCCGACCTTTAGGTCCGGCACCGTCGTGGAATTCGGCAACGGGGGCCGCCAAGTGTCGTACGAGCGGGTGGAGACAATTCTCGCATCAAGACCAGGTGATGAGGTGAAGATGTGTCTCAGCTTCATTCCGGGCGAATGCCCTACCGGAGACGTGCGGGGCCGTGAGTATCGTGTTTTGAACATGCGAACTGGCGAAAGCTGGGACCTGCCCGACTCCGCCCACTACTGCGGCGGCGCTTGAACGCCGAGGAACTTCTGCGCGATCGCCTCGGGCAACCGCCGCGGCCGGCCTTGCCGGTTAATGACGGCAATCACCACCCTGGCCGCGATCAGCAAGGTTTGCCCCCGCCGGATCTCCTGATTGAGCACCATCTTGGCCCCACCGGCCTTTTCGGTGGCCGTCAGGATCGTCAGAACATCGTCCATCTTCGCCGGAAGTTTGAAATCGATTTCCATCCTGTGTACGACGAAGACGAGGCCTTCCTCATCACTCGTTAGCAGATCGCTCTGCTGGCAGCCGAGGCAGCGGAGGTAGTCCGTGCGTCCGCGTTCCAGGAAGTGCAGGTAGCGGGCGTGGTAGATAAGTCCGGAGAAGTCGGTGTCCTCGTAGTAGACGCGCTGGACGAGCCGATGACCGGCTTCAGTCAGTTCTCCGGAAAGAAGAAGTTTCTCGTCTGTCATCGTGATGCCTTAGTGGACCGTCCTGATTGAAGATGGCAGTAGCGCCATCACGGGTATAGTGTTCCTGTCACAAATCGGCCCTATCTCACAACCGGGATCGAAACCAGCGGAGTTCAATGATGAAGATTGCAGTTCTTGGCGGCGATGGGTTCGTTGGCTGGCCCACCTCGCTCTATCTGTCCGAGGCGGGCCATGAGACCCACATTCTCGACAACCTGTCCCGCCGTTGGATCGACACGGAACTGGGCGTTCAATCGCTGACGCCCATGGATTCGATCCAGGAGCGAACTCGCGTCTGGCATGCGGAAACGGGGCGTCGGATCCACTTCCACCTGATCGATCTGGCGAGGGATTACGAGCTTCTGAAGGGATGGCTCGCAAAGAATCGTCCGGATGCGATCATCCACTTCGCGGAGCAGCGGGCCGCGCCCTATTCCATGAAGAGCGACCGCCACAAGAACTACACGGTCAACAACAACGTCAACGCGACGCACAACCTGCTGAACGCGATGGTGGAGCTCGATCTAGACGCCCATCTCGTGCATCTCGGCACCATGGGCGTGTACGGCTACTCCACGGTCGGCGCCGCCATCCCGGAGGGTTATCTTCCCGTCGGGATCGAGACCATGGACGGTCGCACGGTGAGCCAGGAAATTCTATACCCCAGCAATCCCGGCTCCATCTACCACATGACCAAGTGCCTGGATCAGCAGCTCTTTGCCTTCTACGCCAAGAATGACGGCCTCCGCATTACCGACCTGCATCAGGGCATTGTCTGGGGCACCAACACGGAGCAGACGCGCCGGCATCCTCAGCTCGTCAACCGCTTCGACTACGACGGCGACTACGGCACGGTTCTGAACCGTTTCCTGATCCAGGCCGCGATCGGGTATCCGCTGACCGTCCACGGCACCGGCGGCCAGACCCGCGCCTTTATTCACATCCAAGATTCGGTCCGCTGCATCGAGATTGCGCTCAACAACCCGCCGCAGCGCGGCGGACGCGTCGAGATCTTCAACCAGATGACGGAAACGCACCGCGTGCGCGATCTGGCCGAGATGATCTCGAAGATGACCGGCGCCGAGATCGCCTGGCTGCCGAACCCGCGCAAGGAGGCGCCGGAGAACGACCTGGTGGTCAAGAACGAGAAGTTCCTCAGTCTCGGACTGGAGCCGACGACACTCGGGGAAGGTCTGCTGGAGGAGATCGTCGACGTGGCGAAGAAGTTCGCCTATCGCGTGGATCGCTCACGCGTTCCAGCCGTCTCCGCCTGGACCAGGGACATCGCCGCCAAGGTGGAACACGATCCTGAAGGCAAGCGGCTAAAATCGGTGTCCTGATGGCGGTCGGTCGCGGCCACAATGACATTCGCCTCGCCTCCCCCGCCGGCAGCGATCGAGCCTTTGTCACGCTTGTCACCAATGCCGACTATGCGAAGGGAGCAACGGCGCTTGCCAATTCGCTGCGACACACAGGCACGACGGCCGACGTCGTCGTGCTTCATACCGGCGCCGTGGATGCTGAGGATCTCGAAGGCCTCGCCAGTGGCGGCTGCCGGCTCGTGGAGGTCGATCACCTGCCTCTGTCGGATGCGTTCAACGAACGGCACGCCCGCAGGAATGTGCACGGTGCGGCTCCTTTCACCAAGGGACGCAAACCGGACTTCCACACGCCGCTCGACAATTTCTGCAAGCTGCGGCTCTGGCAACTGACCGATTACCGCACCTGCATTTTCATTGATGCCGATGCGATCGTGCTCAGAAACGTGGACAAGCTGTTCGACTACCCGGAGTTCTCTGCCGCCCCGAACGTCTACGAGAGCCTCGCCGATTTTCACCGACTGAACTCCGGAGTCTTCGTTGCCAAACCGTCGAAGGCAACCTTCGAACGGATGCTGGAACGGCTGGATGAGCCGGAGGCCTTCTGGCCCCGCACCGACCAGACCTTCCTGCAGACATTTTTCCCCGACTGGCACGGCCTGCCAGTTTTCATGAACATGCTGCAGTATGTTTGGTTCAGCATGCCCGACCTTTGGGACTGGAACAGCATCTCGGTGGTGCACTACCAGTACGAGAAGCCCTGGGAAGAGGACCACCCGAAGGCTGAAGCGCTCAAGCCGCTGATCAACCTGTGGCACGATGTCTATCAGGGGCGAGCGCCTGATTTTTACACTTTGGCTAACCCCGGTAACACGCCGTGAGGGTCCTGGTCTCCGGCGGCACGGGGTTGGTCGGTCGCTACATCGTCAATGGTCTTTTGACGGCGGGGTACGACGTCAGCGTGGGCGGGCGCACCCCGCCCTCGCCCGATTGGTTCGTGCGTCCGATCGAATTCCGGCCACTGACGCTCGATCCGGGCCGTAACCAGCGAGCCGTATTTCGTGGAGTGGAGGGGTACGTCCATGCTGCCTTCGATCATCTGCCGGGCCGCTATCGCGATGGCGAGGGTGACGATCCTGCCCGCTTCCGCCTGCTGAACGTCGACGGCACCATAAGGCTGTTGGAGGATGCGAAATCTGCTGGCGTGCATCGTGCTGTATTCTTGTCCAGCAGGGCAGTCTATGACGGCCTTCCGGAAGGAAAAACCCTCGATGAGACTGCCGCTCCCGCCCCGACATCGCTCTACGGTCGGGTCAAGCTTGAGTCCGAGCAGGCGGTGAAACATCTCGGTGAGACGGATTTCGTAACCGCAAGCCTACGCCTGACAGGCGTCTATGGTGACCTTCGTCCGAACAAGTGGGATGGGCTTTTCACCGACTACCTTGCTGGAAAACCCATTGCGTCACGCGTGGCCTCCGAGGTGCATGGGCGCGACGTAGCCTTCGGCGTGCAGTTGATCCTGGAGGCTAAAGCCAGCGACGTCGGCGGAGCGGTGTTCAACATGTCGGACATTCTGGTCGATCGTGCTGATATCCTTGCGTCGCTGCAGGCAGCCGCCGCATCGAACCATCCGCTCCCCGCTCGATCGGATCCGCACGCCGTGAGAGTGATGCCGACGCAGAAACTGGCAGCTCTCGGATGGCACCCAGGCGGAAAGCCGCTGCTGAACCAGACCTTGGAAGCGTTGGTAAAAGCACACGCGGCCGCTTAGCGCTGGAGCCGCCTCGTTACTTGCCGCTCGTCATCTTCAACTCCGACTGGCTCTTCAGCACCCGGTCGCCGTCCTCCTGCTTGATCAGAAAAGCCGGCTCGTCCTTGTCCGCCTTGCGCTTCACCTTCGTGCCTTTGATAGTGCGCTCGACATCGCTCGTGAACCGCTCTTTCGCGGTCCCCTCAGCCTTGTTCGCGCCCCATTTCCACTCGACGTCGTCGCCGACCTTGATTTTAGCCATCTCGTTCTCCTTGTGCAGATGGCAGAACCGCTCAGGCCGATCACTCGTTCCCCAACTCCAGAACAACAAGTTCCGGTCGGTTACCGATGCGCATCGGAATTGCCGAGCATCCGAGGCCACGGGAGACGACGAGATGGCGTGAATCAACCTGATAAACGCCGGCCGGATAGAGCGCGGATCCAGGTGAGGCGGAAAACGGGCGCCAGCCGAAAAGGTTGATCTGCCCACCATGAGTGTGGCCACTCAAGGTGAGTGCCACCCTCTCGTCGGCATTATGGAAGATGTCGGGTTCATGCGCGAGCAGGATCACCGGTGCATCATCCTGCACATCGCGGAGGGTCGCCTCAAGGTCGTCGACGCCGCGCATGCGGGAGCGTCCCTCCCTTTCGTCCCGCAGCAGTGCCAACTGATCTCCCAAGCCTGCCAGCCAGAAGTGTCGGCCTTCCTTCTCGATCCGCACTGCACGGTTGACGTAGACGGCAATGCCCGCCGCCTCCAGCGCCCGCACCACCATCGGCATCTGCGTCGGGTCCTGCTGAAACGTGGCGTCTTCCCAGTAATCATGGTTACCGAGAATGGCATGCACGCCCAGAGGTGCTGCCAGCGTTCCGAGCACCGGAGCCCATTCGGACGGTTCAAGACGGTCGGTGGCCAGCGTCATCCCCGAAAGATAGTCCCCAAGCAGCAGAATGATATCGGGCTTCAGATCCCGGACCTGAGCGCAGATCCCTTCGATCCGACTGCGGTTCATCCAGGGCTCGCAGGCATGGATATCGGCCACCAGACAGGCCCGCAGATGAAACCCCTTTGGCCATCCGTTGGGCGTCAGCCGGTAGGGCGTGATACGCGGGCGGGCCAAGACCTCGCTGACGGGATACGCAACCGCCGCTGCCAGGCAGGCAAAGCCAAAGCCGGCCAACTTCAGCAAACCCCGGCGCGTGATCAATGGTCGTCCTCGAGCGTCAGTCTGAATTGTGCAGCCTCCAGATCCTTCGGCGGCTGCAGCCCGAGATGCTTCCATGCCGTTGCCGTCAGCACCCTCCCCCTCGGCGTCCGCTGGATGAAGCCCTGCTGGATCATGTAGGGTTCGATGATGTCCTCAATGGCATCACGCGGCTCCGAGAGCCCAGCGGCGATCGTCTCGATCCCCACCGGTCCGCCGCCGAAGTTCACGCCGATCATTGTCAGGTAACGCATGTCGAGTTGGTCGAGGCCCATGTTGTCAACGAGGAGCCTTGTCAGCGCTTCATCGGCAATCTCGCGGGTCACGGCCTCCGCCCGCGCCACTTCTGCAAAGTCGCGCACACGGCGCAACAGCCGACCGGCGATGCGCGGCGTGCCGCGGGCGCGCCGTGCAATCTCGCGGGCGCCATCGTCCGTCATTCCAAGCCCCATAAGCCGTGCGCCACGGCGCACGATAGATTCGAGTTCCTCCACGGTATAGAACGACAGTCGCACCGGAATGCCGAAGCGGTCGCGCAGCGGCGTCGTCAAAAGCCCGAGCCGCGTCGTCGCCGCCACCAGCGTAAATTTTGACAGGTCGATCTTCACCGACCGCGCCGCCGGTCCCTCGCCGATGATCAGGTCGAGCTGGAAATCCTCCATCGCCGGATAGAGGATTTCCTCGACGGCCGGGCTGAGGCGGTGGATCTCGTCGATAAAGAGAACATCGCGCTCTTCCAGGTTGGTCAGGAGCGCCGCAAGATCGCCCGCCTTGGCGATCACCGGGCCGGAGGTCGAGCGAAAGTTGACACCGAGTTCCTTCGCCATGATCTGCGCCAGGGTCGTCTTGCCGAGCCCCGGCGGGCCAACGAAGAGCACATGGTCCAGCGCCTCGCCGCGGTTTCTGGCCGCCTCGATGAACACCTTCAGGTTAGCGCGCGCTTCCGCCTGCCCGGTGAACTCGTCCAGCGTCTGCGGGCGCAGCGTGACATCGAGGTCTTCACCCCGCTTGTCCGGCGATATCAGGCGGGCGGCATCACTCATTGGGGCATGTCCATTCAAAACCGTTGTCGTTCAATACACGAAGGGCGGCCGGTTTGACACCGTTGCCATCGTTAGCGTGCCAGTTCCTTCAGGCCAAAGCGGATCAGCTTGGCGCTGTCGGCTCCTTCTCCCGCCGTCTTCATGGCAGCCGCGACAGCACTTGCGGCCTGGTCACGCGAATAGCCGAGGTTGGTCAGCGCCGAAACGGCATCGGACACCGGCGCCGCGGCCACGCCCTCCCCCAGTTCCTGCTTGAACCCTATGCCGCTGGACGCCTCACCGGCGAAGGCGGGTGCCTTGTTCTTCAGTTCCGTGACAATGCGAATCGCCACTTTGGGGCCAACGCCCGGCGCCCGAGACACAGCTGTCTTGTCCTGCAGCGCAATGGCATTGGCCAGTTCCGACGGCGTCAGCGTCGAGAGCACGGCGAGCGCCACCTTGGCGCCGACACCCTGAACGCTCTGCAACAAGTTGAACCACTCGCGTTCGAGGGCGGAAAGGAAGCCGAAGAGCTTCAGTTGGTCCTCCCGCACATAGGTTTCGATGAAGAGCACCACCGCCTCCCCTGCCGACCCCATGCGCGACAGCGTCCGCGTAGAACAGAAGGCCTCGTAGCAGACGCCGTGCACATCGACGAGCACGTAGTCGTCGCCGATCTCGTCTATGATGCCCTTGAGCTTGCCGATCATGAATTGCGTCCGTCAGGGGTGGGTTTTGGGAGTGATGAGAGGAACGTCTGGGAAGTAACGACGATAGCCTTTCGGATCACGCGTGATGATGGAATAGCCGCGGATCAGAGCATGTGCCCCGATCAGGAAGTCGGGCAGCACGCGCTCGCGCGCCCCGCCGGCCTGGCGGTATATGCTGAAAGCCGCACCGGCTGCAAAAGCGGCAGCCCAGGGAAGGCCTTCGCGTCGGAATTCCTCCGCCGGCAGCAGTGCCTCAACCTCGTTCATGTCGCGGTAGCGCACGGAGAATTCGGCATAGATGATTGGGTTAATTATCAGCGGCACGCGCGCAGCGAGCTTTGCAAGCGCTCCACGTGACCACGCGAGCCAAACGGGGTCGCGCACGGCGATATCGACCAAAATGTTGGTATCCACGAGTACGGCCATCTCAGCGGTCTCGCGTCAAGCCCATCAGGACGTCCGCATCGATCGACGGATCACCGGTTCCTTCCAGGCGCCGCAGCGTCTCCATGAATCCCTCTAGCCGCTGCTTTTCCTGCTCGTGTAACGGATCGTTCTTCGGTGCGACAGTCAGCTTGCCGTTCTCGACCGTGAAGACGACTTCCGAGTTCGGCTCGATACCCACCAGTTCCCGCAGATCCCGCGGTATGGTCACCTGACCCTTCGACGTAACGCGCATGACGAACTCCTTTTGGTAATACATATTATTACCAAAAGAACAAGTCAAGAACACACTACGCGCTCGCCAGCATCTTCCGCATCCGTTCGCCGCCACGATTATGCGCATGGCAAATGGCGATCGCCAAGGCATCTGCCGCGTCGTCGCCGACAAAGGTTGCCTTCGGCATCAGGATCTTCAGCATCATGTGGATCTGCTTCTTGTCGCCATGGCCGACGCCGATGACGGCCTTCTTCACGGCGTTCGGCGCATACTCCGCAACCTGCAGCCCAGCCCGCGCCGGCACCAGCATAACCACGCCGCGCGCCTGCCCGAGCTTCAGCGTAGCAACGGCATCCTTGTTCACGAAAGTCTGCTCCACCGCCGCCTCGTCTGGCTGGTGGGAATGCACCACCTCGGCTAGGCCATCATGGAGCTGGCATAGACGTGACGCAAGATCGAGATCTCCGTTAGATGTCACCGTTCCGGAAGCTACGAAGCGAAGGCTGTTACCGTGCGTTTCAATGATGCCCCAGCCGGTGCGGCGGAGACCCGGGTCGATACCGATGATGCGAATCGTGTCAGTCATTGCGCCAACCTATCCCTTGCCACTGCTCTGTGCCACGCCGAAGTGAACAAATGAGAAACAGCGAAGCATGACGGCGTTAACCGCTGTTAACCATGTCCACCAACAAGCGTGCAAAACAGCAGGTTCTGCCGCAACGGCCTTTTAGTCCGTGCGTTGCCCGTCCAGACAAATGGCATCCGGAATCATGAGGAGACCGTTATGCAGGATCGAGATAAGCTCGAGATTGAACTGCTGGAACTGCGTACCGTTGTGGATACGTTCGACGGCAGCTTGCGCCGGCTGGCCATGGGCGACGTTCAGCAGCAGATCCAACACCCTTTGCCGCGCGGCTATGACGGGCTGCGCAAGGACTTCAATCGCGGGCTTGCATCTGTCGGCGCCAGCTTGGATACCATCATTGCACGGTCTCGTGGGGTTCGGCTGGAGGCAGACGAGCTACATCAAAGCCTGAAGCGGAAGACCGAAGAAGAAGTGTGCCGTCAGACGGCACTTGCCGGCAAGGTTGCCGAAACGAGTAGCGCCGCCGACACTGCCCGCCGTCAGTCTGCTCATGTCGAACACATCCAGAGCATTCTGTACAATGCTCGCGTCGACATGCGCCGCCCCAAAGAGACAGCCGCGCAATCCGCAGAGCAGAGCGAGCGCGCCTGCCAATCGCTGGCGCAACTCAAGAGCCTGACGGACGAGGTTCGGGCAATGCTGCGGGAAGCCTCTCTCCTCGCCTTGAACGGCGGCATCAATGCCGCTCACACGGGCCTCGAAGGTGAAGAGGCTCTGGGTGCGGCAAAGAACCTGCACGCGCTGACACGCAAGGTCAGCTCCACGATCGAGGCTTTGGCGGAGGCCAGCGAGAGTGCGGTAAAGCACGCCAATGCCGCGGCGACAGCAAGTGGGCAAACCGTCCGGGAGTTCGACGCCCTGGATCTCTATACGGAGGCGTTGGACACCCAGTTGAGCTCCCTCGGACAGGAGGCGCGCCAGCACGCCGTTGCTACAGAGGACGTTCGAGCCGGTCTGGCAGAATTGGCTCGAGGGAACCGGCCGCTGGACGACGCCCAGCCCTCTCCCGAGATGCGACTCAGCAGTATCGATCGCGCGATTGCGGAGATCGACCGTCAGGCGAGCCGATACATGCCAGTTCGTGTCATGACGCCGCCAGTTGACCCGACGCCAGGTTCAAGCCCGCGGTCGCATCTTCGACTGGTGAAGTCCTAGGCGAGGATGAAGAGGAGCGTCCGTTCTTCGGGTATTCCAGCCTCGCATCCGCGGCTGGAATACCTACATGGATGGGACACTCCCCTCCCAGGACTTAATTAATGATACCCTTTTCCATTCTTGACCTTTCGCCCGTCCCTGAGGGACTAACCGTCAGCGATGCGCTGGAACAATCCCGCCTCATGGCGATGAAGGCGGAGGACTGCGGTTACCAGCGCCTCTGGCTTGCCGAACACCACGGCATGCCAGGCATCGCAAGTGCGGCAACCTCTATCGTCATCGGCCATGTCGCAGCGGCCACCCGGCGCATTCGCGTCGGCTCCGGCGGCGTCATGCTGCCCAATCATTCGCCACTGGTCATCGCAGAGCAGTTCGGAACGCTCGCTGCCCTCTTCCCCGGCCGCATCGATCTCGGCCTCGGCCGTGCGCCGGGGACCGACATGCGAACGGCCCGCGCTCTTCGCCGCAATCTTGAAGCGGGAGCTGAGAATTTCCCGCACGATATCGTCGAACTGCAACGGCTGCTGGGCGAACCGACGGAGGACCAGGCGATCCTGGCAGTGCCCGGGGCGAACTCGAACGTCCCGCTTTGGCTCCTGGGTTCCAGCATCTACAGCGCCCACCTCGCGGCAGCCCTCGGCCTGCCCTATGCCTTCGCATCGCATTTCGCCCCCGACATGCTGATGGATGCGATCGCCATCTACCGCGAGCGCTTCCAGCCCTCGGACGCGCTGGACAAGCCTTACGTGATGGTCGGCGTCATGGGCGTCGCAGCCGATACGGACGAGGAAGCCGCACGATTGTTCACGTCATCGCAGCAGCAGTTCGTCAACCTGCGCAAGAACATCCGTTCGCAGTTCCCACGCCCGGTGGAGACGATGGACGGTCTCTGGACGGACATGGAGCGGATGAGCGTCGAGCACACGCTACGCTTTGCAGTCGTCGGATCTCCCGCAAGAATCGAGGCACAGCTCTCGCAGTTTCTTCAGGAAACGGGCGCGGACGAACTGATCGTCTCGATGCCGATCCACGACATCGGTGCTCGGCTGCGGTCGGTTGAATTGTTCGCCGGCCTGCCGATCATGGAGAAGGCGCATTAGCGCCTTCTCCATCTCCGATTACGCGGAGAGCTTGGCCATCACTTCGTCGGAGACTTCAAAGTTGGAATAGACGGTTTGTACGTCGTCATCGTCTTCCAGCGTGTCGATGAGCTTCATCAGCGACTGCGCCTTTTCCTCGTCGACCGGGACGGTGTTTTGCGGCTTCCAGATGGTCTTGACAGTCTCGGCTTCACCGAGGCTCGCCTCCAGCGCCTTCGTCACTTCGCCAAGGCTTTCGAAGGCGCAGGTGATGGTGTGACCCTCTTCGTCGGTGACGACGTCGTCGGCACCGGCTTCGATTGCCGCTTCCATGACGGCGTCGGCGTCACCTGCGGAAAGCTTGTAGGTGATCTCGCCAAGATGATCGAAGGAGAAGGAAACGGACCCTGTTTCGCCCAAGGCGCCGCCTGCCTTGGTAAAGGTCGAACGCACAGAGGATGCAGTACGGTTGCGGTTATCCGTCAACGCTTCCACGATCACGGCGACCCCGCCCGGGCCGTAGCCTTCGTAGCGCACCGCATCATAGTTCTCCGCATCGGCACCCGAAGCCTTCTTGATCGCCCGGTCGATATTGTCCTTGGGCATGGACTGCGCCTTGGCGTTCTGGATCGCCAGCCGCAGCGCGGAGTTCGCGGTCGGGTCAGGCAGCCCCGATTTCGCGGCAACGGTAATCTCGCGTGCGAGCTTGGAGAACATCTTCGACCGGATCGCGTCCTGGCGACCCTTGCGGTGCATGATGTTTTTGAACTGTGAATGGCCAGCCATGGCACCCCTAATCACGTCTATCTGGTGGAATGGCGGCGGTTATAGGTTCGAAGCCGCGGCGGTTCAAGCCGGGCGCGCTGTTTCGTTTTCAAAAGCCGATTGCAAGGTGCAGCTTTCACATCCCCTGCGGCACGAGAATGGTCGGCCGCTTCGGAAGGCTGCGCATCGAAACCACGATCGTCGGTTCGCGCGCGTAGGCAACGTCGAATTTACCGCTCAGCATGCCGATGAACCGGTCTAGCCCTCCCGGCCTGTGCATCGGCAGGATCATGGATGACCGGAGCCGATCGACCACGCGGCTCATGCTGTCGGCTCCGAGCGTCAGCCCCCCATCCACCGGCACCATCAGGATGTCGAGCCGGCCGATTTCCGTATAATGGCTCTCAGTCAGTTCGTGGTGCAGGTGCCCCAGATGGCCGATGCAAAGCCCGGCGATTTCGAAGATGAAGATGGAGTTGCCATTTTCTTCAAGACCACCGCCCCAGGAGCGGATATCCGTCGCCACATTTCGGATATAGGCGTCGCCGACGACGACGTTGTGCTGGATCTTTTCGCCCGGTACATCACTCCATCCCTGCAGGACCTGCCCAATCCCCGCGTCCGGGTTCAGCTCAAAGTGGGTTGAATGCGCCTTGTTCATCGTTACGACATCGGGAAGGCGCGAGGGCCTGTACACTCCGCTGTAGTCGGTCGCGATGCCGACCCCGCCAGGCGTTTCGATAAAGTAGGTCGAGTGCCCGACAAAGGTGATCCTGACCTCCTCGCGCGCAGACAGTCCTTCCGTCGCGTCGCTCTGGGCCAGGATAACCGGCAAGAAGCTCTCGGGCGCGTATTGGGCAAAGCGCGTTTGCGGCAGCGACTGCGCAATGGCCTGGCACTGGCTGACGGCCATTGGCGCGTCCTGCGCCCGCACCTGTACGACTGAAACGGAAAGGCAGAAGAGAAAGAAGACGACAGTCCGCAGCATCATGCCACTCCCTGACCGGTGGTGGCCTCAGGATGCGACAAGGCAAGGAGACGGTCCAGCAGCTTCCTGCCTCACCCGTCTCACAATTCTGTCATTCGCCGCGTCGGGCTCACGACCAGAATGCGGGCACAGTCTCTTGCAGACGCGGACCGATACGCAGCGGCGCGATCTTCTCCGCAAGCCCCGTCGAGTCGGAAATCTCGACCCCCAACCCGCAGATCGTGGCGGGTCCAGTCGCAGACTCGAACCGCCCCTTCGGCATCTTGGAAATGAACCGGTTCAGGGGCTCTTCCTTGTCCATGCCGAGCGAGGAATCATAATCGCCGCACATGCCGGCGTCGGACATATAGCCGGTGCCGCCGTTGAGGATCTGGCAGTCGGCGGTTGGAACGTGGGTGTGGGTGCCGACGACAAGACTGGCGCGGCCATCAACAAAGTGGCCAAAGCACTGCTTCTCACTGGTCGCTTCCGCATGGAAGTCGAACACGATCGCATCCGCCTGTTCCTTCAAAGGACAGGCGGCAAGGATCGCCTCGGCGGTCTTGAACGGGTCGTCGAGCTCCGGGTGCATGAACACCCTGCCCATCACGTTGGCGACAAGGACGCGGGCGCCGTTGCGGGCGTAATAAATGCTGGAGCCGCGCCCAGGTGTCCCGGCAGGATAATTGGCCGGCCGCAGGAACTGGTCATGCCGGCCGGCGAAGACGACGGCGTCCTTCTGGTCCCAGACATGATTGCCTGTGGTCACCACATCGGCGCCGGCGTTGATCGTTTCCAGGAAGATGTCCTCCGTGATCCCGAAGCCGCCGGCCGCGTTCTCACCGTTGACGATGACGAAGTCGAGCTTGAGGTCCGACACGAGGCCCGGCAGCCGTTCCCATACGGCCGTGCGGCCCGTCTTGCCCACCATGTCGCCAAGAAAAAGAAGTCGCATTCCTATCCAATCTGCTTCTTGAATATTCGCAGCCCGCTTTCAGTCAGCACGGCTTGCAGCTGGACGTCATGGGGCTCTGCGGGCACTGATGCCACTTCCTGGCAATCGAAGGCAATCCCGATCAGATTCGGGCTGAGACCTCGCTGGTGAAGACGGGCGATGGCGCGGTCATAGTAGCCGCCGCCATAGCCGATCCGGTGGCCGTTCCTGTCAAATGCGGCAAGCGGTATCAGCATGATGTCCGGATCGAGCACCTGAGCCTCCGGCCCTGGCGCTGAAGTCCCAAAGCCGCAATCCACAAGCGGCGCGCCCGGAACCAGCTCCCGAAACACGATCCGCTCCTTGTCCAGGATTACAGGCACGCAGATCCGTGCGCCCCGGCTGCGCAGCCCAGCAAGAAGCGGCCGCAGATCGACCTCGGAACGGATCGGCAGAAAGCCGGACACCGTTCTGCCGGAAACGGCTTCGATCGCCGCGGCGCCATGATGTGCAAGTTGCAGGCTCTTCTCGATCCTCTCCGTCACGGAGATGGTGTCACGGGCCGTGAGTCTCCCTGCACGGAGCTCTGCCTTTAGCGTAGCAGCTTCCCCCATCAGACCGGCGTCTCCTCTACCCGGCGCACGAGCAGTTTGTCGATGCGTCGCCCGTCGAGGTCGACGACCTCGAAGAGCCAGCCCTGTCGCTCAAACCTCTCGCCCAGCTCCGGCAGCCTCTTGATCTCGTCCAACACGAAACCCGCTACCGTTTCATAGTCGGGATCCTCGTCGATCCTCAGGCCCATCTCATGGGTGAACTCGTCAATCGGCATCCAGCCGGCCACCAGGAATGACCCGTCGTCGCGCGCGACAATGGCCGGTTCGTCGGTCTCATCTTCCTGGAACACGCCGGTAATCGCTTCCAGCACATCGCCAGAGGTTATGATCCCTTCGAAGTGACCGTATTCGTCGTAGACCAGCACCATGTGCGCGGTCGTGCGTCGCAACGCCTGGATGACGTCGAGGGCTCCGGTCAGATCGGAGACCACGGGCGCCTCGCGCATCAGGTCGCGAACCCCCGGACCCTTGCCCGACGCGATGAGCTCGAAAGCATCCTTGACGAAGAGCACGCCGAGGATCTCGTCCGAGCTGCCGTTGCGAACGGGAAGGCGCGAGCGCTGGGTGATGCGAAGTTGCTCCCTGATCTCGACGAGCTCGTCCTCGATATCGACCACCTCAACGTCTCGCCGTGGCGTCATCAGCCCACGCGCCGTGCGGTCGGCGAGGCGCATGACGCCGGAGATCATGGCAGACTCTTCGGTCTCGATCACACCGGCATTGTGCGCCTCAGCAAGAACCGTCCGAATTTCCTCGTCGGTGACCCGTTCGCCCGTCTCGCCACTCTGGCCGAGAACCTTGAGCACCAGCCGGCCTGATACATCCAGAAGCCAGACGAGCGGAGCGCCGACACGAGCAACCCATGTCATGGCCGGCGCTACGCGGGCGGCAACCGCCTCCGGGGCCCGCAGAGCAATCTGCTTTGGCACCAGTTCGCCCACGATGAGCGAAAGATAGGTAATGGCAACCACCACCGTGCCGACGCCAAGTGCGTCGGACCAGTTGTCTGGAAGTCCTTGCAGCTCCAGCCAACCGGAAAAGCGGGCACCCAGGGTTGCACCGGAGAAAGCCCCTGAAAGGATGCCTACCAAGGTAATGCCGATCTGGACCGATGACAGGAAACGGCCGGGATCATCAGCGAGCTTGAGCGCCTGGCGTGACCCCCGGCTTCCCTGCTCCGCCAGGATTTTGAGCCTGACCGGACGGGCAGACACGACGGCGAGTTCCGACATGGCAAGCAGCCCGTTCAGGACGGTGAGCGCCACGACGATCAGGATTTCGGTGAACAAGAAAAACTCTCGGTTGGGACAAAAGATGTGCACGAAATTCCGCGTCGCGGAACTGATCAAAGGTCACATGACGACTCGTCCTGAGTGGTGATGCTTCTTGCCTTCAGGCTCTTGCACAAGAACCAGCATCTGCAACGAAGATAATAGGGTTCGTCATGGCCATTGCAATGGCCCCGGGCCTTCGGCGTGCTACGTCTGAAGGGTCAGGATCAACTCCGCCCGCGTCCCCTTTGACAGTGATTTGTATTCAACGGTTGACCCCAGCGTCGCTGCCATCGACTTGACAATCCGGCTGCCGAGACCCGTCCCCTGTGGCGTATCCCCTTCCCTCCAGCCAATGCCGTCATCCTCCACGACGAGCAGCGCCTGTTCCGGCGATTGCGCCGTGAACGCGACGCGGACGTCCCCCTCGCCACCCTCGGGATAAGCATATTTGATGGCGTTGGTCAGAAGTTCGGTGACAATCATGCCGACGGAGACGGCCCGGTCGGATGACAGCGAGAGCGGATCCGCCTTTAGCTGGATGGTCGGGCCCTGTTGTTCCATGTTGACGGAGTTCTGGACTTCCTTGACGAGGGTCCCAAGGTATTTGTCCATCTCCACAGTCCGGACGTCATCCGACGTATAGAGGCTGCGATGCATGCCGGCGATCGCCGTGATGCGCGCCTGTGTTTCTGTCAGCGCCTCCTTGACGTCCTCGCTTTTGCTGTTCGACACCTGCAGACGAATGAGGGCAGCAACGAGTGCAAGACTGTTGGCGACGCGGTGATTGACTTCGGCCAGCAGGACTTCCGCCCGCTCTTTGCCCAGGCGAATCTCCTGGTCAGCCTTTTCCTTCGCCTTGCGCAGTTCCGCATTGGCAAGCGCCTGCCGCAACGCGCTTTCCATCAGGGGCCAGAACTCCTCACCGACCGTCTTGATGACATAGTCGGAGGCACCGTTCTTCAACGCTTCGATCGCGATCGTCGCTTCGCTCGAGCCGGTAACGTAGATGACCGGCAGGACGATCTCACGCTCCTTGAGCATGGACAGGATCTGTAGACCGGTCTCAGCACGCAGGTAGTGGTCGAGCACGATGGCGCCGAAGGACCCCTCTGCCAACGCAGCCAATGCCGATGCCGAATCCGCGGCATGAACGACATCATAGCCGGCACGACCCAGATGCCTCTGCGCCAGGCGTGCCAGCGCGAGATCGTCGTCGACATAAAGAACGGTTTGCGGCATCTGCTTCCGTTATTGCCCCGGCACTTGCATCACAGAGAAAAACAGGCCGAGCTGACGGATGGCATTGGCGAAGCTGTCATAGTCCACAGGCTTCGTGATGTAGACGTTTGCGCCAAGGTCGTAGCAACGCTGGATTTCCCGCTCATCGTCCGTGGTGGTCAGGATGACAACCGGCAGGCGCTTCGCATGTGGGTTGGACTTCACCTTTTCGAGGATGTCAATGCCTGACATGTCCGGCAGGTTGAGATCGAGAAGGATCAACAGGTGGCGGTCTTGGGTGCTGGCGCCCGTGCGGTCGCTGCCGAGAATGAAGTCAAGCGCGGAATTGCCGTCGGTGAACGGCACGATCTCGTTGTTGACGCCGGCGCGCCGGACGTTCTTCTCGATGAGACGCGCGTGGCCCTCATCGTCTTCAACCATGACGATGGTGACTTCTTTTGCTGCAGCTTTCATGACCCGCTACTCCTGACAAACTGGGACAAGTCCGATGGCAGACGGATGATGAAAGTGGACCCGCCCCCCAAAGTTGACGTCACGGTAATCTCGCCACCTAAATTTCTGACTAACGATCGGACATGGGCGAGGCCTATACCCTCTCCCGCCCTGTCTTGCACCCCTGATCTGCGGAAAAGTTCAAAGACGCGCTCGTGATCCTCCGGCGCGATGCCGCGGCCGTTGTCTTCGACCTCGATCCGCACGCCATTGCGCTTGGCCGGCATTGCACGCACGGCCAGATGCAGCGGCCGGTCGGCGTGCCGGTACTTGACGGCATTGTCGAAAAGATTGCCGAAGATCTGCTCGAGCGAGAACCGGTCGGACACCATCCCGCGCGCGCCGCCGACGGCGATGCGGATCTCACCGCCAGCCTCATCTACCTGGTGATAGATGCTGGCCGCAGTGTTCTCCAGAAGCTCGGAAAGGTTGATGCTCTCCGGCTTGAGCTCCCTACGTCCATCGCGCGAAATCTTCAGGATCGCGTTGATCAGGCCATCCATCTTCTTCGTCGAGGAGCGGATGAAGCCGATTGCCTCCGGCAGATCCTCCTCCACCGCAAGGCGGGCCTCGCGGATCTGGTCCTCTGTCAGCACGTCTCCGTCCGCCAGCACATAAGCCTTCACCGCAGCGAGCGTCGCATCGAGCTCGCTGGTAAAGCCCATGATGTTGACGAGCGGCGCGCGCAGATCGTGGGAAACGATATAGGCATAGCGCTGAATCTCGCGGTTGGCCTGCATCAGGTCCTCGGTACGCTCCTCGACTCGCTCCTCCAGACTTGCGTTCAGTTCCTCGACCACCCCTCGGGCTCGCGACAGTTCGCGCACATGCTGGGCAACGATGAGTATCGCCCCACCCACGACGGCAATGATGACGATGCCGCCGCCGATGGCAAACCATTGCATCGAAACGGCCGAAGCCGACAGCTCCTCCACCCCCGCATCGAGCCGTGTTTCGAAGGACCGGATGAGATCCTGCAGGTTCTGGCGAGCCTCGTTCATGACCTGTTGGCCATAATCGGCGCGCACCAGCGCAACTGCTCCTGAAACGTCCCCGCTCTCCGCCATCTCGACGGTCTGCCTCAACTCATTGAGCTTCTCGTTGATGAGGAACTCGATTCGGGCGATCGAGTCGCTTACCGATGTCTCCGCTTCCAGCGCTGTCCTTAGCCGCTCCATACGAAGCGGAAGCTCCTGTAGGGACTGCTCGTAAGGCGCCAGGAAGGCGCGATTCTGCGTCAGCAGATACCCGCGCTGCCCCGTCTCGGCCGCATACAGAAGAACCAGCATGTCCGATGATGCCGCGCGGGCATTGCGTAACTGGATGACATTGGTGAAATAGGACTGCGTCATTCGCGCCTGAAACAGCGATGACAGCACGATCCCGATGAGGATGGCGGCGCCGACGAGCAGCATGAGCAGCGACGAGCGGGCAAAGGTATTGGTGTTGAGCGGCATGGGGTCCCGGAAATGTGGAGGCCGGGGGAACCTCGTTTGCGCCAGCTGCAAAGTCAAGCCTCCGGACGTCTTCGCCGGGCGGCGGCTTGGTGCGATCCACGCAACCGATGGAGAGTTACGATCCTGGGTGCCTACAAACGTAGGTGGGCGCCATATGTCCAAGCCCACGGGCCTGGTCAGGGACAGCTCCCTTTGGATCGAGTATGGCCCCAGGGATTGTGGTTCCTGTCGTGAGGCGCAGACCGCACTCCATATATATGCCGGAATCGCGGTCTTCGCCAGAGCTCACAAGCGCATTCCGGCTAATTCACCGGCACGCTCCTTCCCGACAGTTTTCCTGTCAGCGATTCAATGCGGCCCGCCAGCTCACTGAGTGTCGACGCCAACACCATTTCGTTGCTCTGCTGGTGCTCCGTCTCCCCCGCAAGGGTGGACCTCACCTGGTGGATCTCGGCCTCACGCTCGGCAAGCTTGCGCTTTACTTCCGCCAGTTCATCCATGATCATGATGCCCGCCATGACGGTCAACCTCAGATCACCGATCTCACCGAACTGACTCTTGAGGTGGGCGACATATTGGTCGAGACGGCCGGCAAGGTCGGTGAGATGGTCTTCCTGCCCCTCCTCGCAGGCCATGCGATAGGCCTTCCCGTCGATCGTAACCGTCACCTGAGCCATAACGTTTCCTTCAACGGTTAGCGGTCAAGAACCGCTCTTATCGTCTCCATGGCGGTGACGAGCCGGCGCGATACCTCACGGTTTACCTCTTCCAGCCGGTTGGCACGAAACTCGGACTGGTCGAGTTCCTGTGCCAGCCGCGCCCGATCCTCATGGACTCTGCGAACTTCGCCCTCGGCATCGGCGCTCTGGCGCTGGTGCTCGATGCGCATGTCGACGGCGTTCTCAAGACCGCCTATGGCACCTCTGAGCTCTGCAAGCGCCTGATCCAACGTCTTTTCCGCCGGCATTCACGTCTTCCGTTTGAAGTGGCGAATCGGCTTTTGCGCCGATCTGACTGAACCCGCAAACTATTCGCCGTGCGAAGGCTGGTCAACAAAGCTGCAGTTCCAGCGACGCTCAATCTTGTGAATGACGAAAAACGGGAGAGGATTGCTCTTGGCGGAAGAATTCGCAAACCCGCTCGCCTGCAACGGCAAGGGCGCCATCGCGGGGCGCTTTTGTTGACTTGCGCGTTGCACCTGATAAGGATCAGCCGCTTTCACGCGGTCCGTCCGAAGACCGTGAACGACACTCGGAAAATCAGCGGAATAGTCATGATCTCTCGCGAAAAACACAACCGGATGGCCAATGCGATCCGCTTCCTTTCCATGGATGCCGTGGAAAAGGCCAACTCGGGTCACCCAGGCCTTCCGATGGGTGCTGCCGACGTCGCGACAGTTCTGTTCACCCGCTTCATGAACTTCGATCCGAAGAACCCGCTCTGGCCGGACCGCGACCGCTTCGTGCTCTCCGCCGGCCATGGTTCGATGCTCCTCTATTCGCTGCTCTACCTCACGGGCTACGACGACATCACCATCGAGGACATCAAGCAGTTCCGCCAGCTCGGGTCCAAGACCGCCGGCCATCCGGAGTATGGCCATATCTCAGGCATCGAAACGACAACTGGGCCGCTTGGGCAGGGCATCGCCAACGCCGTCGGTATGGCCATTGCCGAGCGCAAGCTTTCCCAGGAGTTTGGCTCCGACCTGCAGAACCACCACACCTATGTGCTGGCGGGTGACGGCTGCCTGATGGAAGGCATCAGCCAGGAGGCGATCGCACTTGCGGGCCACCTGAAACTCAACAAGTTGATCCTCTTCTGGGACGACAACTCGATCACCATCGACGGCGCGGTTTCCTTGTCCGATTCCACGGACCAGATCGCCCGCTTCAAGTCGGTCAACTGGAATACGATCTCGGTTGACGGCCACGACCCGGATGCAATCGCCGCAGCCATCGAGACGGCCCATCTTTCCGACAAGCCGACCCTGATCGCCTGCAAAACGGTGATCGGCTTTGGTGCGCCCAACAAGCAGGGCACGCACAAGGTGCACGGCAATCCGCTTGGCGCAGAGGAAATCGCGGCCGCGCGCGCGTCGCTGGAGTGGGATGCGGAAGCTTTTAGCGTTCCGGCCGACGTGCTGGATGCGTGGCGCCTCTCGGGTCTGCGTTCGGCCAAGGCGCGCAAGGAGTGGGACGATCGCTTGGCGGCAGCTTCGAACGAAATCCGCGCCGAATTCGTCCGTCGCTTCGCTGGCGATCTGCCGGGCGGCTTCGATAGCGCGATCGATGCCTTCAAGAAGAAGGTCGCGGAGAACAACCCCACGGTGGCGACGCGCAAGGCGTCCGAAGACGTGCTTGAGGTGATCAACGGCCTGTTGCCGGAAACGGTTGGCGGCTCCGCAGACCTAACGCCGTCGAACAACACCAAGACCAGCCAGATGACGGCGATCACGCCGACAGACTTCAAGGGGCGCTACCTCCACTACGGAATCCGCGAGCACGCAATGGCCGCTGCTCTGAACGGCATTGCCCTTCACGGTGGCCTCATTCCTTATGCCGGCGGCTTTCTGATCTTCTCCGACTACTGCCGCCCCTCCGTCCGTCTGGCGGCGCTGATGGGGATTCGGGTCATCCACGTTTGGACGCATGATTCGATCGGCGTCGGCGAGGATGGACCCACACACCAGCCGGTCGAGCATCTCGCCGCGCTGCGCGCCATCCCGAACCTGCTACTCTTCCGTCCTGCCGATGAAACCGAAACAGCCGAGTGCTGGCAGCTCGCACTGAAGGAAAAGCGCCGCCCTTCAGGCCTGGCCTTGACCCGGCAGAACCTTGCTCCGGTGCGCAAGGAATATGACGAGAAGAACCTTTGTGCCAACGGTGCCTATGACCTCATCTCGTCGAGTGACGCGCCAGTGACGATCTTCGCGTCGGGCTCCGAAGTCGAAATCGCCGTAAAGGCAGCCGGCATGCTGGAGCAGCGCAATATTGCAACCCGTGTTGTTTCAGTGCCCTGCGTGGAGTTGTTCATGGAGCAGCCGGATGCCTATCGTGAGGCCATCATCGGCACCTCTCCGATCAAAATTGCGATCGAAGCCGCTGTGCGAGAAGGCTGGGACGCCATCATCGGGTCCGACGGCGTCTTCATCGGGATGAAGTCCTTCGGCGCCTCCGGCCCGGCGAAAGAACTCTACAAGCATTTCGGCATCACGGCAGAAGCCGTGGTGGAAGCGGCAGAGAAGCGACTTTCCTGAAAGCCGTTCGCTCGTCAGCAGTTCAACCAGACGTTAAGACAGACTAGCGGGAGTATCTGGAAATGACATTGAAAGTGGGCATCAACGGCTTCGGCCGTATCGGACGCAACGTTCTGCGCGCCATCATTGAATCGGGACGCACCGACATCGAAGTGGTCGCAATCAACGATCTGGGCCCCGTAGAGACTAACGCCCATCTATTCCGCTACGACTCGGTGCACGGCAGGTTCAACGGGACGGTCACTGTCTCGGGCGATACGATCGACGTAGGACGCGGCCCAATTAAGGTGACGGCGGTTAAGGACCCGAAGGAGCTTCCATGGGGCGATATCGACATCGCCATGGAATGCACGGGCATCTTCACCTCCAAGGAGAAGGCTTCGCTGCACCTCGCCAACGGGTCCAAGCGCGTTCTCGTGTCGGCACCTTCCGACGGCGCAGATAAGACCATCGTCTACGGCGTCAACCACGACAGCCTGACAAGGGATGATCTGGTCGTCTCCAACGCCTCCTGCACCACTAACTGCCTGGCGCCGGTTGCCTATGTTCTCCATCGCGAGTTCGGCATCCAGAAGGGCTACATGACGACCATCCACTCCTATACGGGCGATCAGCCGACCCTCGACACTATGCACAAGGACCTGCACCGCGCACGCGCTGCGGCGCTCTCGATGATCCCGACATCGACCGGTGCGGCCAAGGCGGTCGGCCTGGTTCTGCCTGAACTGAAGGGCAAGCTCGATGGCTCCTCCATTCGCGTTCCTACACCGAACGTCTCTGTCGTAGACTTCAAATTCGTTGCTTCCCGCGATGTGACGAAGGAAGAGGTCAATGCTGCGGTGAAGGCTGCTGCTGAGGGCGAACTCAAGGGCATCCTCGGTTACACGGAAGAGCCGCTGGTCTCAATCGACTTCAATCACGACAGCCACTCGTCGACGTTCTCGGGCGACCAGACAAAGGTGCTGGAAGGCAACCTCGTGCGGATCCTGGCCTGGTACGACAACGAGTGGGGCTTCTCCAATCGGATGGCCGATACTGCACTTGCCCTCGGCAAGCTGATCTAAGACGCTCAGCCAGTTCCTTCAAACAGATGGCGGTCCGGCTTTCGGGCCGCCATTTCTTTTGTGGCCGCCCTTCTGTTGCCCGATTTGTTCCCGCCTTTACTATCTCTGGATCGATTCGTCCGCTCGCGGACTTTCAAGATATGATGGCTCTGTCAGCTGGCGGCACCAAGTGCCGTGGGCGAAGGCGATCACGTGATTGTTGAGCCTTAAGGAGAGGAACAGGCCACGATGGTGGAGGCGTTTTATCTATTTCTGCTGGTGGGCACCATCCTTGTGCTCGCCGCCGCCTTTTCCAGCCTTATCGCCTTCCGCTTTGGCGCTCCCCTGCTTCTCGTCTTCCTTTCGATCGGGCTCCTCGCCGGTGTCGACGGCTTAGGCATTGCCTTCGATAATTTTGCTCTCGCCTATATGGTCGGCTCGCTGGCGCTGGCGATCATCCTGTTCGATTCCGGTTTCGGGACCTCTACGCATTCCTTCCGCGTCGCCGCCTGGCCAGCGCTCACCCTCGCCTCGCTCGGCGTCCTCGTAACGGCCTCCATCTTCGCCTTTGCAGCGATGCTGCTTCTCGACTTCACCTGGCTGGAGGGGCTTCTTCTGGGCTCGATTGTCGGCTCGACGGACGCAGCCGCCGTGTTCTTCCTCCTGCGCATCGGCGGCATCAACATCCGCGAGCAGGTTCGCTCCACGCTCGAGATTGAATCCGGGACCAACGACCCGATGGCAATCTTCCTCACGATTGCACTGGTGGAACTGATCGCCAGCGGCCAAGGCTTTGAAGGGCTGGGTACTCAGTTTGCGCTGCTCTTCATCGAGCAGATGGCGCTGGGCCTTGTCTTCGGCTTTCTCGGCGGGATGATGATCGTATGGATCCTCAATCACTTCACCCGAGACAGAAGTCTTGCCCCCATCTTCGTACTGGCGCTCGCGCTTCTGGTTTTCGCTTTCACCGGAGCCATTGGCGGCAGCGGCTTTCTGGCGGTGTATGTCGCGGGCATCTATTCCGGCAACCGGGAGATGTTCGCGCGCGAGTCCATCGCGCGCTTCCACGCCGGGCTGACGTGGCTTGCGCAGATCGTCATGTTCATCGTGCTCGGGCTGCTCGCAACGCCGTCGCAGTTCCCCTCGATCATCCTGCCGGCTGTCGGACTTGCGCTCTTCCTGGTGTTCGTGGCGCGCCCCCTTGCCGTGTGGCTCAGTCTCCTGCCGTTCCAGATGACACAACAGGAAACGGGTTTCATCGCCTGGGTTGGATTGCGTGGCGCTGTCTCTATCCTGCTGGCAATCATGCCCTTGCTGGGAGGTCTGGAGAACGGGCTCCTTTATTTCAACACCGCCTTTATCGTCGTTCTGGTCTCGTTGTTGCTGCAAGGCTGGACCATTAAGCCTATGGCACAGAAGCTCGGCCTGATCATCCGTCCACGCATGGGCGAGATCGACAAGATCGAGCTCGACCTGCCGGGCAAGTCGACGCACGAACTTCTGTCCTACCGCGTCATGAAGGACAGTCCCGTGCTTCGCGGCGAACGGGTGCCTCGATGGGCCATGCCGTCGCTCGTGATCCGCGATGGCCGCAGCATGCGCTACCAGTATGCGGGCCGACTGCAGGAAAACGACCAAGTCTATCTCTTCGTCACGCCGACTTACATCCGGCTGCTCGACCGGCTGTTCGCCAGCCGGGTTCCGGTGGAAGATGATGATGAGGATTTCTTTGGGGCGTTCTCGGTTTCACCATCGCGCCCGGCGCGGGAGCTCGACGCCGCCTATGGGCCCGGCTTGCTTTCCTCGACCGAGCAGAACATGACCATCGCCGACCTCATGACCCACCGTCTGGGCGGGCGCGCGGAGTATGCCGATCGCGTCCGTTTCGGCTCCGTCGTCCTGATCGTCCGCGACCTCGACGAACATGACGCGATCGCAGCGGTCGGCGTTTCTCTGGAGCCCGTGGAGCCAGCAACCGCGTTGCCGGTCTTCATTAACATGCGCGAGATCGCGCACCGGGTACGCGATCAGCTGCGCCGCTACCGGGGCAAGTCGGTCTCCAGCAAAAACACGCCACATACACCTCCGCAGGACTAACGATCGACGCAAAGCCGGCGCTTCGCCTTGCGCCAAACATCAGGAATAGTATGGTCCGCTTCGCAATTTCAAGCTGACGAGAACCCATTCCATGCCTGCGTTCAAAACACTCGACGACCTCAACGACATCGCCGGGAAGCGCGTTCTGGTGCGCGTCGATCTCAACGTTCCCGTCTCCGAAGGCCGGGTGACGGACGCGACCCGCATCGAGCGCGTTTCTCCGACGATCCGCGAGCTTTCCGAGAAGGGTGCCAAGGTGATCCTGTTGGCCCATTTCGGTCGCCCGAAGGGCCAGCCGGTTGCCGACATGTCGCTATCGCTGATCGCGCCTGCCGTGGAAGACGTGCTGGACCACGCGGTCTTCTTCGCCCCCGACTGCATCGGCACGCCGGCCGAGGAGGCGATCGCCAGGATGAACAACGGCGACATCCTGCTTCTGGAAAACACCCGCTTCCACAAGGGCGAGGAAAAGAACGATCCGGACTTCACCGCGGCTCTGGCAAAGAACGGCGATATCTACGTCAACGACGCGTTCTCCGCCGCCCATCGCGCCCATGCCTCGACCGAAGGCCTTGCTCGCCACCTGCCCGCCTATGCCGGCCGCACCATGCAGGCGGAACTGGAGGCGCTGGAAAAGGGACTCGGCAATCCCTCGCGCCCGGTCGTCGCGATTGTCGGCGGCGCCAAGGTTTCAACGAAGATCGATCTGCTGATGAACCTCGTGAAGAAGGTTGATGCTCTGGTGATCGGTGGCGGCATGGCCAACACCTTCCTGGCGGCCCAAGGGATCGACGTCGGAAAATCGCTTTGCGAGCACGACCTCGCGGACACTGCCCGCAAGATCATGACAGAGGCGGAAGGCGCCGGGTGCTCTATCGTGTTGCCGGTGGACGGTGTTGTCGGACGGGAGTTCAAGGCCGGCGCAGCCAACGAAATCGTGGCCATCGACGCCATTCCGTCCGATGCCATGGTGCTGGACGTCGGGCCGAAGTCAGTGGCAAAGGTCAATGACTGGATCGCCAAGGCCCACACGCTCGTCTGGAACGGTCCTCTCGGCGCCTTCGAGATCGAGCCTTTCGACGCTGCAACGGTCTCTGCAGCGCGCCATGCGGCGGAGCAGACCCGTTCCGGGCTGCTTGTCTCGGTGGCCGGCGGCGGCGACACGGTTTCCGCCCTCCACCATGCCGGTGTCGCCGACGACTTCACCTATATTTCTACAGCCGGCGGCGCCTTCCTGGAGTGGATGGAAGGCAAGGAGCTACCTGGAGTCTCCGTGCTCAGCCGCTAGTCGAGGATCTGTCGAAGGCACGAGAAATAGGCCGTTCCGCGCCTTCGTCAACAACATCTGAAATATTTAGCCGTTTGAAACGATTGAATTGAATTCAATCGTTTCAATGACTTACCCCAGGATTTACTTCCGCCCCACATCTGTTATCGGCCATTGATAGCCTCGGAATACAGTGCAGATGAGCGCATATCGCGCCAATTTTGGGATAGGAGTGGGACATGGTGGACGCAAAGATGTTGAACAAAATGAGCTCTGCGCCTGGCTTCATCGCGGCGCTGGACCAGAGCGGGGGGTCAACACCTAAGGCATTGAGCCTCTACGGCGTTTCCGAATCCGACTACCAGAGTGAGGAGGAGATGTTCCGCCTGATGCACGCGATGCGCGTCCGCATCATGAGCGCGCCGGCCTTCACGGGCGACAAGGTCATTGGCGCCATCTTGTTCGAGCGTACTATGGACGGTGATGTCGAGGGACAGGAAGTACCCTCCTACCTGTGGGAAAAGCGCGGCGTCGTGCCGTTCCTCAAGGTCGACAAGGGGCTGGAGGCCGAAGCAAGCGGCGTCCAGTTGATGAAGCCCATGCCCGAGCTGAATGCTCTCCTGACCCGCGGGCGCGAGAAGGGAATCTTCGGCACCAAGATGCGTTCGGTCATCGCTCATGCTGACAAGGATGGGATCGAGGCCGTTGTAAAGCAGCAATTCGAGGTGGGTCGCCAGATCATTGGCCAGGGCCTCGTGCCGATCATCGAACCTGAGGTCTCCATCAAGAGCCCCACCAAGCAGGAAGCCGAAGTCATTCTGCGTGATGCAATTGCCGAGCAGCTCGACAAGCTTCCGGCAGGCGAGAATGTCATGCTGAAACTGACGATCCCGACCGTTGCGGATTTCTATGCTCCATTGGGGGCCCACCAGTCCGTCATCCGCGTCGTTGCACTTTCCGGCGGCTACAGCACGGCCGATGCCTGCGAGAAGCTCAGCCACAACCGCGGCATGATTGCCAGCTTCTCGCGCGCGCTGACGGAAAAGCTGCGCGTTTCGATGAGCGACGACGAGTTCAACACGAGCCTCGCGAAAACAATCGATCAGATCTATGCTGCCAGCGTGAACAAGGCCTGATCGGGTCACAAGACGCTGCGGCCAGCCGAACCGTTGGCCGATCAACCACCGCTGCGTTATGAGCAAAGGCTGCGCCGGAAACGGAGCAGCCTTTTTTGGTTGCCTGTAGTGACAGTCGCGCTAGGTGAAGTCCCGCGCTAGAAGCGCCAGCGCCCAGATCACGAAGGCAGCCACCGCGACCTTCCAGAAATCGGCGCGACGCTTCAAGCCAGGCAGGCCGAGCGGCCGGATGATGTGAACCGCCATGGCAAGGAGCAACAGGATGCCGATCAGCTTCGAGATGTGTTTCTCTCCCGTTCCGTCGTCACAGGCTGGTCACGTTTAGTGGCCACCAATGCCGACGCACCGAATCGTATAGGCAGGAATGCGCTACCGGTCGTTAATCCTCAATGGATGCTGCCTGCAACATAAATCCCGATATGCCCCGCGAGGCACGTCCCCAGATGCACAAGTTGGCCACTACATATGCAACGTAACCTGCTGCCGGTCCTGGCGCTTCTGACGAGCACGCTCTTCCTGTTTCTCGGCAACGGACTACAGGGCCTTCTCCTGCCCGTTCGCGGATCGTTTGAAGGTTACTCCAACGAAATCCTCGGACTGATCGGCACCACCTGGGCGACCGGCTTCGTCGTCGGCTGCTTCGTGGCGCCGAATCTTGTCCGCCGCATCGGCCATGTGCGCGCCTTTGCGGGTTTTGGCGCGCTGATTTGCCTCAACGTCCTGCTGACCGGGCTCCTGGTCGATCAGACCGCTTGGCTGATCCTGCGCGCGGTGACCGGCTTCTGCACCGCCGGCACCTCCATGATTATCGAAAGCTGGTTGAACGAGAGAGCCACGAATGAAAGTCGCGGTGCTATCTTCTCCTTCTACATATCGATCACGCTGTTCGGCGTCGTCGGCGGCCAGATGATGGTACCCTTCGCCGACATTTCCACGCCGACGCTGTTCATGATCTGCGGCATTCTCTACTGTTTCGCCATTATTCCGACTGCTGTGTCGAAGGCAGCCTCGCCGCAACCGCTGAAACGGGTTCGACTCGACCTGAAAGCACTCTATCGGAATTCTCCGGTCTCCTTCGTGGCCATCCTCCTCGTCGGCACCGCCAACGGCGCCTATGGTACCTTGGTGGCGGTGTTCGGGGCGCGCGCCGGGCTGCCGGAAGACAGCATCGCGATCATGGTCAGCGTCACCATCCTCGCGGGCGCCATTGCTCAGTTTCCTGCAGGCCGCCTTTCGGATCGGATGGACCGGCGGTTTGTCTTGGCGGCGCTTGCGGGGCTGGGAGCAATCGCTGGTCTCGGATTGAGCCTTTTTGAACCCGCAAACGTCTATGTCATTCTGGTGCTTGTGGCGGTTTACGGTGCGGCTTCGAATGCCCTTTATCCCATTGCCGTCGCGCATGCCAACGATCACGCCGCTCCGGAAGACTTCGTCAAGGTATCAGGGGGGCTTCTGCTCATCTACGGCGTGGGAACCATCATCGGCCCCACCCTCGGCGGCCCTGTCATGACGTGGCTCGGTCCCTATGCCCTGTTCGCTGTCACGGCACTAAGCCATGTCCTCGTGACCGCCTATGCCATCTTCCGAAGCCGCCGGCGTGCCCCGGTGCCGGTAGAAGACCGCGACAGCTATGCCGGTTCTCCGGCACTGGCTCCCTCCTTGACCACGCCTGAAAGCTTGCTGCTTAATCCTCGTGCCACGGAAGGCACCGAGGATGGAGAGGAAAGGCAGCCGACATGAGCATCGCCGACGACGACAGGCCAAAGAAGCAGGTAAATTCGCACGAGGTCGGCTGCGACCTCAGTTCACTTTCTGTCGAGGACCTGGATCAGCGGATCGACCTTCTACAGAACGAGATCACGCGCCTTCAGGCCGACAGGGAGAAGAAATCGGCCGGTCGCAGTGCTGCCGAAAGTCTCTTTCGCCTTTGATGAAACGGAAAAGATTAATGGTAAACCAATTCGGACTTTAACCGGATCTTAATCATCAAAGCGGAAGATAAGAAACATCCGGGCCTCCCGGACTCAGACGGTTTCACCACGTGGCGAAGAGGTCTGACTTTCTCCCTGTTTTACCTTGAGAGCCGCTTTCGCGGCTCTTCTTTTTTTCCAGCACCGTCAAAAGTGTGGGTATTAACCCTTCCTTAATAAACGGCTTGCCGATCGGCGCTATAAACCTCATCTTAACTTACGAGAACACGGACGCGGAACTTTCTTTCCCCGTCATCATTGCCCGAGTGATGCGTTAGCAAGGTGAACTTCATGTCGGAACAGGGACTGAACACAGTCAACTTCGCAGGCCGCGCTGCCGCCTCCTCGCATTTCAAGGCGCTTTATGCCGAAGGGATGTCGTTGGTCGAGGAGACTGCAGCCTATTTGGATGGGCCCGGGCGCACTGCCTCGAAGGTTCTGCCTCGGCTCGCGTCGGTTCTCTACGCGGCCGAATCCATGAGACTCACGACACGCCTCATGCAGATGGCGTCCTGGCTTCTGCTACAGCGCGCAGTCAACAACGGCGAGATGAGTCGGGATCAGGTGCTGGTCGAGAAAAACAAGGTGCGTCTGGACGGCTTCAATGTCGACAAGAACGCCCCGGGTTGGCTGGATCTGCCGGAAGGGTTTCGGGACCTTGTTGAGCGGTCCCTGCGCCTGCAGAATCGTGTCGCTATCCTCGATCGTGAAATCTATCGACCCAAGGACGCTGTGGTCACCCCTGACAACGAGAACGGCGTGCGCGCCCAGCTTAACCTGCTACAGACGGCCTTCAGCGCCTGAGGCGAGATTAATCCACCTATCGAAAGGGCAGGCTTCGGCCTGCTTTTTTGTTCGCGGACAAAGAAAAAGGCCCGGTCAAGGATCGGGCCTTTTTATGAAGGGGACGATCGATCGGCTTAGAGGCCGAGACCACCAAAACGCTTGTTGAACTTCGAGACGCGGCCGCCACGGTCCATCAGTTGCTGGTTGCCGCCGGTCCAGGCCGGGTGCGACTTCGGATCGATTTCAAGGTTCATCGTGGCGCCTTCCGAACCCCAGGTGGAAAAGGTTTCGTATTCGGTACCATCGGTCATGACGACCTTGATCTTGTGGTATTCGGGATGGATATCAGTCTTCATGGCCCTATTCCTGCTGTCCGGGTCCATATGCCGCAATTGCGATCTCGAACCCTCTTCAATAAATGAAAGCCGCAGACCATAAGGCCACGGCTTCCCAATTCGATGCGGAGCCTATACAGGATGGGCGCCGGGAGCACAAGGCCCGTCGGCCTCAGAAAGAGGCGGGCGAGTAAGAGGGTAAAGTGGCATACGCAGAAGACAAAAAGCCAAGAGGCAAGGCAATTGGGCCGTTGGCGAGGCTCCTTCCCTACCTCTCCCGCTATCGCGGTCTTGTTCTCGGTGCCCTCTTTGCCCTGATCCTTTCGGCAGCCACGACCCTGGCCCTTCCCCTCGCCGTCCGCCGCATGATCGATCACGGATTTGCAATCTCCGACGGCACGTTCATCAACAACTACTTCGGCATGTTGTTTGGCCTCGCTGTCCTGCTGTCGCTTGCAAGCGCCCTCCGCTACTACTTCGTCATCACGGTGGGTGAACGCGTCGTCGCCGATCTGCGGCGTGACGTCTTTGCGCGGATCACGAGCCTGTCGCCGGCTTTCTTCGACGTCAACCAGTCGGGCGAGATCGTGTCCCGCCTGACGGCTGACACCACCCAGATCAAGTCCACCTTCGGATCTGCCGCCTCCCAGGCACTGCGCAACACCATCCTGTGCCTCGGTGCCATGGGGATGATGATCTACACGAGCCCCAGACTTTCCGGCCTGGCGCTGGGGGCGATCCCTATCATCGTCTTCCCGCTCGTCGCTTTCGGCCGCTCCGTACGGCGCCGTTCGCGCGCAGCACAAGATACCCTGGCGCGCACCTCAGCCTATGCCGCCGAAACGGTCGGCGCGGCTCGAACTGTCCAGGCCTTCAACGGCGAAGCTGCGGCCAGCAGCCGCTATGCAGGAACGGTAGAGGAAGCCTTCGAGGCCGCACGCGCTGCCATCCGCTCGCGCGCTCTGCTCACGGGTTTTGCGATTCTCATGGTCTTCGGCAGCATTGTCGCGATCCTCTGGTACGGCGCCCAGAACGTGTTGTCCGGAACGATGACCGCAGGCACGCTCGGCCAGTTCGTTCTCTATTCTGTCATCGGTGCAAGCGCCTTGGGCCAGCTCTCCGAGGTCTGGGGAGAGCTCTCGCAGGCAGGCGGCGCCGCCGAACGGCTAACGGAGCTCCTGCGCGAAGAACCTGCGGTTAAGGAATCTTCCGACCCCATCAGCCTTCCCGCACCGCCCCGCGGCGACGTGGTCTTCGATAGGGTCTCCTTCGCCTATCCAACGCGTCAGAACACCATAACGCTGAACGGCCTCTCCTTTCACGTCCACCCTGGTGAGACGGTTGCCTTCGTCGGACCCTCGGGTGCGGGCAAGAGCACCATCTTTTCGCTCCTGCTGCGGTTCTACGACCCCGTCTCCGGGTCGGTACAGCTGGATGGGATCGATATTGGGGAGGCGTCCCTCCAGCAGTTACGCGATCGGATAGCAATCGTCCCGCAGGACGTCACCATCTTCGCTGCCTCGATCCACGACAACATCGCATTCGGTGCACCGGAGGCAAACCGGGAAGCAGTCAGGGCCGCAGCCATCGCCGCTCAGGCTAACGAGTTCATCTCGAAGCTGGACCATGGATATGAGACCTTGATTGGCGAACGTGGCATTACTCTTTCCGGAGGCCAGCGCCAGCGCATTGCGATCGCTCGGGCAATCCTGCGCAACGCGCCGGTTCTGCTTCTCGACGAGGCGACCTCGGCGCTTGACGCGGAAAGCGAAACACTGGTCCAGAAGGCTCTGGATGGTCTGATGAAGGATCGCACCACACTGGTGATCGCCCACCGTCTGGCAACCGTGCTCAAGGCGGACCGCATTCTGGTGATGGATGAGGGGCACATCGTCGAGGAAGGCACGCACCAGACCCTGATCGCCAAGGGCGGACTTTACGCCCGTCTCGCCCGCCTGCAGTTCCACGATCTAGAGCGCGATACCGTCAGCGCTCTGTAAGTTTCAGTTCGATACGCCGATTCTGGTTTCGCGCCTCCGGCGTGTCTCCCTCGGCGATCGGCTGATACTGACCAAAGCCCGCGGCTGCCAGTCGCTCTGCCGGCACTCCGAGCGAGATCAGATATTTGACGACGGACGTTGCTCGCGCCGTTGAGAGTTCCCAGTTGTCCGCGTAGCGGCCGGCTCCGGTGAGTGGAGAGGCGTCGGTGTGGCCATCCACACGCAGCACCCAGTTGATCTCGGGCGGGATTTCCTGCGCCAGCTCCAGAAGAGCCGCAGCGAGCTTGCTCATTTCGTCGCGACCGGCGGCATCGAGCTCTGCGCCCCCCACCGGGAAAAGCACCTCCGACTGGAAGACGAACCGGTCGCCGACGATGCGAATATTCTCACGGTCGGAAAGAATTTCCCGTAACCGCCCGAAGAAGTCCGATCGGTACCGGTTCAGTTCCTGCACCCGCTGCGCCAGCGCCACGTTCAAGCGTCGACCAAGATCGGCAATCTGCGCCTGTGATGCCTGGTCCTTCGATTCCGACGCCTGCAACGCCTGCTCGACCGCCGCGATTTGCGCACGAAGGGCAGCGATCTGCTGGTTGAGCAGCTCGATCTGGTTCATCGCACGCGCGCTGACCTGCTGCTCCTCATCGAGCTGTTCCGTCAACTGCCCGATCCGACTGTTCGCCGCATCGTTGCTTCCTGCCCCCTGATCGAGAAGCGCCTGAAGGCGTGACCGCTCGGTTTCGGAACTCGCGAGGGATGATTGCAGATTTGCAAGGGTGTCTTCGAGGTCCTGGGTGTTCCCCTTTTCCAGCGCAAGGAGTTCAGTGAGTTCAGCGATCTGGCTGTTGAGTCGGTTAAGCACCTCGTCGCGACCGGTAATTTCCCGGCTAAGGATGAACTGGGCCAGCACGAAGACCGTAAGCAGGAACATGATGGCAAGGAGCAGAGTGGAAAGCGCATCCACGAAGCCAGGCCAATAGTCGACCCCCCGTTCCCGGCGACGATTTTTCACGAGCGCCATGCGTTACTTGCTCCCGATTTTCTCGGAGAGCCGGTCGAGCGTACGGCGCAGTGCTTTCGCCTCCTCCTGCTGAGCCTCGATCCAGTCGCGCAGCATCTGCTGCTCGTTGCGCATGTTCTTGACGAGTCCCTGGATGCCTTCAGCAAGATTGGCCATGGCGGACAGCGACTTCTCGTTCTGTCCGCCATCGCTCGCCCTTGCCTGAACTGCCGCCAGCTTGCGCAGCTGATCGGTGAGTGCCTTCAGCTCCTCCGAGGAAGGCGTGCCCGCACCGCTTGCCGCAGGCGTAAGATCGAAGCCGACATCGGTAAGCGAAGAAAGCCAGTTTTCGAGTTCCGTATAGAAGCGGTTCTGCGCCCGGCCCGCCTGGATGTCGAGAAAGCCAAGGATAAGCGAGCCGGAAAGGCCGAGGAGCGAGGACGAGAATGCCGTCCCCATGCCGGAAAGCGGCGCCGTCAGCCCGCTCTTCAGGGCCGCCAGCACATCATTCGTATCCCCACCATTGGGGTCGAGCGTCTGGATTACGGTGCTGATCGATCCGATTGTGCCGATCAGGCCCCAGAACGTACCGAGCAGCCCGAGGAAGACCAACAGGCCGATGAGGTAGCGGGATATCTCGCGCGACTCGTCAAGGCGGGTGCCGATCGAATCGAGGATGGAGCGCTGCGAGGATGGCGAAAGCGACATGGTCTGGCGACGGCCGATCAACGCCCGCATGGGTGCGAGCAGCCTTGGCTCCCGCCCCACCCGGTCGGCACTGCCCGCAGCTCGATAGGAATTGAACCAGCGCACTTCGGGAATGAGGCTGATCACCTGGTTGAAGACCAGCACGATGCCAATAATGAGGACGCCAAGGATGAAGCCGTTCAACCCCGGATTTGTCATGAAGGCGCTGTGCGCCTGCCGGTAGAGAATGGCCGCGATGAATCCGACGAGGATGAGGAAGATCAACATCGTCCACAGAAAGGGGACGGGATTGGAGAGTTTGTGGCTGTAGCCGCGGCCTGTTTCCGACTCGTCCAGATCGTCCACTCTCGCATTCGCCATGTTGTGACTCGGCCTCCTGGTAAGGTTTGGCCCGGAGGCTAGTGGAAAAATGCGACGAATTGAAGTGCCGAAGCGCCCGCAGCCGCCTCAACCGGCCTAGCGCGTCGGCACAGGGCGGTTAACCACCTCAAGCAATGCCTTCTGCACGTATTCGTTGCCGGCAACGACATTGCGGCTGTCGAAGATATTGGTGGTGCCCCTCATGTCGCTCACAAACCCGCCAGCCTCGCGGATCAGAACCAGGCCGGCGGCCACGTCCCAGGGAGACAGATCCGTCTCCCAGAAACCGTCCATTCGTCCGGCGGCCACGTAGGCAAGATCCAGGGCCGCTGCGCCGAGACGGCGAATGCCTGCGACCTCGCCCATGACATGACGAAGCTCAACGAGGAACTTTCCGTGGTTGCCACGGCCAAGATGGGGGACGCCGCAACCGATCACGCAGTCGGAAAGGGCACGGCGTGCGCCTACCCGCAAACGGCGGTCATTGAGAAAAGAACCGCCGCCACGTTCTGCGGTGTAAAGCTCGTCGGTCGCCGGATTGAAGATGACGCCTGCAACGATCTCGCCGTTCCGTTCCAGCGCGATCGAGACGGCGAACTGCGGAATGCCGTGCAGGAAGTTGGTCGTGCCGTCGAGTGGATCGACGATCCAGCGATGGGCCCCATCGGTTCCCGTCTCCTCGCCGCCTTCCTCCCCCAGAAAGCCATAGGTTGGCCGCGCCTTCATCAGTTCGTCGCGCACGATCTTCTCGGCCTTCAGGTCCGCCTGCGAAACGAAGTCGCTGGGACCTTTCACGGAAACCTGCAGGTTTTGCACCTCCCCGAAGTCGCGAGACAGCGACTTACCGGCCTTGAGGGCAGCCTGGACCATGACGTTAAGAAGGGCGGAACGAGCCATACAGGAAATTCCTTGAAGTGCGGAAGCTTGCCCCGCACTGAGTTGCGGCGGGACGGATCTCTTGGCTTATGCAGTGATGGGCGGCTTCAAGACCATAAAACCGGGGCAAGTTCAAGTCTTGCACGGGAACCGGATTGTCATTTGCGCAATCCGTCGGCGCTTTCGGCGTCGACGATAGAGCCAGGCACCGCCCATCCAGTTCGCGACACTGTCGTTGGCAATCTGTGTCCCCTCGGCCTGACAGCCCTTTGCGGGCTGCCAAGACCCCGCGGTTCAGCGGCTGCGCTGGAACAGATTTGCGGCTTCGATCGCCTTTTTCTGCAACTCCTCGCTGATCCCCAGGTAGAAATCCTCCAGTTCGGGATCCTTGAGGCCCGCGCGGCGGGACAGCACATACCACTTGGCCGCCTGGACTGGGTCAGGCCGCGTTCCCAGCGCGTTGATGTAAAGGTGCGCAAGCTTGTTCTGCGCCACGACATTGCCCCGTAAGGCGGCAATGCGCATCCACTGAAAACCCTCCTCGTAGTCTCGCTCGCCGCCTGTGCCATTCACCAGCCATACGCCCATGTCGAGCTGAGCGGTATCGAAGCCGGCCTTCGCCGCCCGCTCAAGCCATAGACGCGCCTTGCTCTTCTTCTCCTCCGGCAATCCGCTGACGTAGACATAAAGCTGCGCCACGGCATACTGCGCATCCGCCAGTCCCTGCGCAGCCGCCTTCTCGTAGAACGGAAGCGCGAGCTTGAGCCCCTTTTCTCCCGGGTTGTCGGAAACGAGGATCTGCGCCCAGTTGAACTGCGCGGAGGCATTGCCGGCTTCGGCGGCCTTGCGCATGAACTCGTCGGCCTTCGCCTTGTCGCGCTCCACATGGCGGCCGGACATCAGCAGGAGCGCGTACTGAAACATGGCCGCCGGGTCGCCCTGCTCCGCGGCCTGCCCGTACCAGAAGGCAGCCGCCTTGGGATCGCGCTTGATACCGAGCCCCTTGGTCACCATCTCGGCGACCAGTGTCTGCGCCGCCGGATCTCCCTCTTCCGCACGCGGCAACGCCTTGGCAAGAGCGGTCACGTAGAGGCCCCGCTGATAAGCTCCATAGGCCTCATCGATCGGACCGTCGTAAGGCTTTTCGGGCGGCGCCGGCGGAAGCGTGACGCCCATTCTCTGATAAAGCTGCACCCCGCCGGATGCATCGAGGTCATCGGCTTGCTCCTCGGACGCCTCGCCTTCCCCTACCCGCCCCTTCTTCATGGGCTCGGTTCCGCGCTCGAGCGGCCGCGTTACCGCCGGCGGCGACTGCTGGGCGAAGACCGGCGGAACCGCCAGAGCGCCCGCAAGGGCGGTGACCAGAATGGCTATACCAGGACGAAGAGGGTGGGATGTGGACCGCATACGGGCCATCAAGCCTCAAACCGTGGCGCTTTTTCGTCCAAGAGAGCATTGACGGTTGCCACTGCCGCGGCAGTCCCGTCCGGATGGTTGAAGACAGCCGTTCGCAAAGCCACGAACTCGGCGCCCGTTTCCGCCACGGCCAGCACAGAGGAAACGTCGCTGCCACCCATGACGATACAAGGGATCTCCACCATGGAAGCCCACCATTCGCCAAGCCCCAGGTTCTTGGGGTGGGGCTCCGGCTTGATGTCGCCGTCGAGCTTGCCAAAGAAGATGTAGTCCGGCTGTGCCTCACCGATCTCCAGCGCCCGGTGGCGATCAGGCGCCCCTCCGGCGCCCACGATCATCTTTGGCGTGTGCTTAGCCAAGGTGTCGCGCAGATCCTCGATGCCGCCTTCGAAATGCAATCCGTCGGCCTTCGCGCGTCCTGCGATCCGGCTGTCGCCGGCAATCAGCGCCGCAGCACCATGGGCCTGGACGATCGGCACGAGGCGCTCAGCCACATTCTGGAACTGCTGGTCGTCCCGATCATATTGCGGCAGGATCACTGTGGCCACGTCGCCGGCGGCGAGCGCGTCTTCGAGTTGCGTCGCCTGCTGATCGAGGTTGTCGCTCGGGGGCAGGATCAAAACGACTCTGCAACGGTCGTCGGGTTCTCTCATGGTGTTTCCTGTTCGGCATTTTTGTGAGACGAGTATCGGTCGCCCCTCCTCCGATCGATAGACCGGACCGATACTTGGATCAACTGCCCGTCATGCATCTGGATCTTGCGTTCTTCGCCGCGGCTATCCCCGCCGTGCTTCTTGTCGGATTGTCGAAGGGAGGTTTGGGAGGCGCATTCGCACTGATGGGCGTGCCGATCCTGGCGCTGGTGGTTGACCCGCTGCAGGCCGCAGCCATCTTCCTGCCGATCCTGATCATCATGGACATCGTCGCACTCTGGGCCTGGCGCAACCACAATGATCAGCGCACGCTGCTGATGATCCTACCCGGCGGCATCATCGGCATTGCGTTGGGCTGGGCAACTTCGGCCTATGTCTCGCCGAATGCCCTCAAATTCGTGATAGCCGTGTGTACCATCCTCTTCGCCGCCCGATATTTCTATCAGGTCTACGGGCCTCATTCCGCAAGGGAGCAAGTTCCCAAGGAGCATCGACCCGTCGCGGCGACTGCCTGGGGGACGCTCGCCGGATACGCAAGTTTCGTTGCCCACGCGGGTGGGCCGCCCTTCCAGATCTACACCTTGCCGCTCAAACTCGACCCCAAGTCCTATACCGGTGCAAGCGTTCGTTTTTTCGCGCTGGTCAATGCGATCAAGCTGATCCCCTATTTTGCGTTGGGTGCTCTGGACTTCGAAAACCTTGTCGCGTCAGCAACACTGTTTCCCATTGCGCTCGCCGCAACCATGATGGGCGCCTGGGTCATCCATCACCTGAAAACAGAGGTTTTCTACCCGCTGACCTACGGCCTCGCGCTTGTGACGGGCTTGAAGCTCCTCTGGGACGCAGTGATCTAAGGGCGAGACTCCAGATCGGTCTCCGGCGGCTCACCAAACCGACGACCGCCGACGTGGCGCCCGATCTCGAGATAGAACACGAGGCGGCATAACCCGTAGATCAGGGCGGTCAGGGCAAAGAGGCTGCCCGCGACGACCAGTCCCAGGCTCAACGACTGCGGCAGGTCCAGCAGATAAACAGGCAGCAGGACCACCAGTGATGAAATGGCGAGCGAAATCCGCATGAAGACGCCCCCGATGCCGTCCCAAAGCACCCCTTCCAAACGAAGGAGTTCCCGGCGCAAGACGGCTGCATCTCTTGCACCGGTGATTTCGCGGCACGCTTCTTCGAAGATCTGATGGTATTCCCGTCCGGCAAGGCTCATCCCACTTCCTCCCACGCGAGCTTAGGACGGGCAGCATGGCGACACAAGAATGGCTCGCGGCCTCATGCTGCATCGCACAATCCGCTTGATGGGTTTTCACCTTTGCCTTAGCTTGAAGCAATGAGCAGCACCGACCCCTTCAATGCCATCGCCGATTCGAACAGGCGCCATTTGCTGGAGGAGCTTCGGCGCGGTCCGAAGACGGTCAACGAGCTGGCGAAGGGCCTGCCAATCAGCCGTCCCGCCGTATCTCAACATCTCAAGGCTCTGTTGGATTGCAAGCTGGTTACGGTCAGCAATGCCGGAACGCGGAGGGTCTACTCCGTCAACAACCAGGGCTTTGACCGGCTCAATCTTTGGCTGGATCAATTCTGGTCGTGACCGGAGCCACGACCAGAGAAGTCGGGAAGGATCAATAAAACCGCGTTGTGCCAGGAACTGGGTTACACGCTGGCGAGCGGCAGGACGTATCCACGCCTTAGTGGCGCGTGGAGGCCTTCAGACGCTCCAACTCGTCCTTGAGACGGAGCTTGCGACGCTTGACCTCGGCGATCTCGCGATCGTCAGAGGAAGGAGAGGACAGGATGGTCTGCAATTCGTCCTCCAGAGCACCGTGCTTCTTTTCAAGCGATGCAATATGAGCCTGAATGGTCATGTCGGCATGTCCTCCTTAGATAACCTGCCCGGCCATCCCTATGGCCGAAGCTTGGGGTTTGCGAAGGAAGTGTGACACGATCGAACTGGTTTGTCGAAGGTGGAATCATGACTTGATTGGGGCAAATTGGTGGCCCTGCATAACTTCCAGTTAATGCCGATTGATGGTAGGAGCTTGCGCACATCGGCAGCAGTCGACAGAAGGTTTGAGTGGAATGGGGACAGCGATCATGGCGGACCAGGAACAGGCGGATATTCGGCTGGCACTGGCAAGACTTCGCCAGGAGCATGAAGATTATGATGCCGCGATCAACGCGATGATCCAGGTCGGGTGCGAGGCGCTGCGCATCCAGCGAATGAAGAAGAAGAAGCTTGTGATCAAGGACAAGATCACCCAGCTCGAAGACCAAATTCTTCCCGACATCATCGCCTGAGGAGGATGCACCCATGGCCTCCGACCGCCCCGCCGTCGCTATCATCATGGGAAGCCAGTCCGACTGGGACACCATGAAGAATGCCGCCGACACGCTTGACCAGCTCGACGTGGACTATGAAGCGCGAATCATCTCCGCGCATCGTACGCCGGACCGACTCTTCGACTTCGCAAAGAGGGCTCGCGACGAAGGCTTCAAGGTTATCATCGCCGGAGCGGGCGGCGCTGCCCACCTCCCGGGCATGGCGGCTTCCATGACACCCCTCCCGGTGTTTGGGGTGCCCGTGCAGTCAAAGGCCCTTTCCGGACAGGACAGCCTCCTCTCGATCGTCCAGATGCCTGCCGGTATCCCCGTCGGGACGCTGGCAATCGGCAAGGCGGGCGCAGTTAACGCGGCGCTGCTGGCCGCCGCTGTTCTGGCGCTCACCGACGACGATCTGGCCGAGCGACTCGATGAATGGCGGGCGGCTCAAAGTGCTGCCGTTGCGGAATATCCCATGGACAAGGAAGCATGAACGTCACCACCATCGGAATTATCGGCGGTGGCCAGCTTGGTCGCATGCTCGCCATGGCAGCTGCGCGCCTGAACGTCCGCACCATCATTCTTGAGCCGCAATCGGACTGCCCGGCAGCACAGCTTGCGAGCGAACAGATCGTGGCGCAATACGACGACCCTTCGGCGCTCGAAGCGCTTTCACGGGCCTGCGACGTCGTCACCTATGAGTTCGAAAACGTGCCGGTATCGGCGGCAGAACACCTGCAGGCGACCGTTCCTGTCTACCCACCGCCCAAGGCGCTTGAGGTGGCGCAGGATCGGCTGACCGAAAAGCGATTCCTCAACGACTGCGGCATTGCCACCGCGGACTTCCGGGCCGTCGACAGCCAGCAGGACCTCGACCTCGCGCTTGCCGACTTCGGCGGACGCGGAGTGTTGAAAACCGGCAGGTTCGGCTATGACGGCAAGGGACAGCGCGTCTTCCGCTCGTCCGCCGACATGCCGACCGGCGTCTTCCATGCCATGGGTGGCGTTCCTCTGATTCTCGAAAGCCTCGTCCCCTTCGAGCGAGAGATCTCCATTATCGCGGCGCGTGCCCGGGACGGAACTGTCCTGGCATATGATCCTGCTGAGAACGTCCACCGAAACGGCATCCTTCACACCTCCGTGGTTCCCGCGACTGTTTCCGAATCGACGGCGGCTGCGGCACAAGACGCCGCCAAGCGTCTCCTCGACGCGCTCGGCTATGTTGGCGTGATTGGCATCGAGTTCTTTGTCATGGCCGACGGCGGCCTCATTGCCAACGAGATCGCCCCACGGGTCCACAACACAGGCCATTGGACGGAAGCAGCCTGCGTGGTTTCGCAGTTCGAGCAGCACATTCGTGCTGTTACAGGCCTGCCGCTCGGTGATCCCTGCCGCCATTCCGACTGCCGGATGACCAACCTCATCGGCGATGAGATCGAGGATGTCGCGTCATGGCTCCAGCGCCCGGACGTGCTCGTCCATCTCTATGGCAAGGCCGAGGCCCGGCCGGGCCGCAAAATGGGGCATGTTACGGAGCTCACAGGACCGAAAACGCCGTCCAATGGTTGACAGGCTGTATGGCTCGGGTTATCAGCACGGCCAACATCGAGCGCGCCCTTCTCCTCGGGAAAAAGCGGCGCGCTTTTCAATGTAAGAGACAAGCGGGCCAAGTCGCTCGTAAAATTTGCGGACGAGAACAATGAAGATCAAGAATTCGCTGAAAGCGCTGAAGGCCCGTCACCGCGACAACCGCCTGGTTCGCCGCAAGGGCCGCATCTACATCATCAACAAGCAGAACCCGCGCTTCAAGGCCCGCCAGGGCTGATCGGCAGCGACTGGCGCACCCGCGCCATTCACATTGTCGAAAGTTCGGATTTTCCGGTTTGATCTTCGGCGCATGCGGATTACCTATATCCGCATGCGCCGAATTGTTTTGACCTCAGCCCTGCTGGCAGCCTTTTTCGCTGCACCTGCTGCCCTATCGCAGCAAGGGCCTCAAGCAGCACCCGCGGTCGTTGCCGACGATGCTCTCGACACTCTCTTCGATGCGCTGAAACGGGAGCGCGATCCAGGCAAGGCTCGCGGTCTTGCGCAGGAGATCATGACGGAGATCAGCGCCTCCGGCAGCGCCACCATCGATCTGCTCATGCAGTGGGCGGCCACCGCAATCGGCGAGAAGCGGAATGCCGCTGCGCTTGATTTCCTCGATCAGGTGACCCTGCTTCAGCCGGATTATGTTGAAGGTTGGAACCGTCGCGCCGGCCTGCACTATGGAATGGGCGACAAGCGCAAGTCCATGGCTGACATCAATCAGGTCCTGCAGCGAGAGCCGCGTCACTTCGGCGCCATTGCCGGCATGGCCGCAATTCTCTCCGACGCCGGCCAGGACGAACTGGCACTCAAGGCATGGCAGCGATATCTAGAGGTCTACCCAGCCGATCGCGACGCGCAGGAAGCGGCCATCAAGCTCTCCGAAAAACTTGCAGGCAGCCGAACCTGATCATGCTGAATTTTGCCATTGCCGTATCCGTCGTTATCGTCGGGCTGATCCTCGCTGCCATGGGTTTCTCCGCCTGGAAGGCTCATGCAATAGAGCAAAGGTTTCCCAACCGCGGCGAGTTGACCGACGTAGGCGGCTTTCAGATGAACGCGCTGCACATACCGGCTGGTCCCGACGCCGATCTGCCGCCGATCGTCTTCATACACGGCGCCGGCGGTAATTTGCGCGATCAGGAGGCGGCCTTTCGCCCTACACTCGAGGGTCGTGCCGAGCTCCTGTTTGTCGACCGCCCGGGCCACGGCTATTCCGAACGTGGCGGCGAGGAGAATGCATGGCCCGATGGCCAGGCGGCAGCCATCGGGAGCTTGATGGAGGCCCGCGGCATCGACAAGGCAATCATCGTCGGCCACTCTTTCGGAGGCGCCGTCACGGCGAGCTTCGGCCTCTACCATCCCGAGAAGACACTCGGGCTGATCTTCCTCGCGCCGGCGAGCCACCCTTGGCCGGGCGGCGTCGACTGGTACTACGAACTTGCAGCAACGCCCTATCTCGGCTGGCTCTTCACCCGCACCGTGCTCGTGCCTGCGGGCCTGATGCGGCTCGACAAGGCGACGAAGAGCGTGTTTGATCCAAACCCGCGTCCAGACGAGTACATGGAGCATGGCGCGCCGGCTCTGGCAGTCCGGCCTCGCAGTTTCCGCAACAATGCGATCGACGTCGTTAATCTAAACGACTATGCCCGCCGCGTGGCGCCAAGCTATCGCACAATCGAGGCCCCAACCGTCATCATCAGCGGTAGCCGCGACGGCGTCGTGGCCGAGGAAATCCACTCGGTCGGTCTCAAGCTCGACATCGACGACGCGGAATTGGTGTGGATCGACAAATGCGGCCATAAGCCGGATTATGTGGCGACGGATGTTGCCATCGCGGCAATCGAGAAGCTGGCTGGCCGCGAGCGTGATCTGCAAGGCACGGCCAGCCGACTTGACGTCCGCGTCACAAGTGACCGCGCCGTGACAGAGCCGCCCGGCGCACCCCTGGAGCCCTAGATCCCGCTCTGGCCGTCGCTGCCGATATAGGCGATGCGCAGCATGTTGGTCGCCCCAGGCGTACCAAGCGGCACCCCGGCCGAGATGATGATTCTGTCGCCTGCCTTGCCGAAGCCTTCCGACACGACGATGCGGCAAGCGCGGTTCACCATGTCGTCGAGATCCTCGGCGTCCTTGGCAACCACGCAGTGCAGGCCCCAGCAGACCGAAAGCCGGCGGGCTGTCTGGACGATGGGCGAGAGCGCGATGATCGGCACCTGCGGCCGCTCGCGCGACGCACGTAGGCCCGTCGTTCCCGAAGAGGTGTAGGTGACGATGGCCGACAGCCTCAGCGTTTCCGCAATCTGCCGCGCCGCAAGTGAGATGGCATCGGCGCCGGTGGCTTCCGGTGTCGGACGCTGGGCGTAGATGATGTTAGAGTAATATGGGTCACGCTCAACGGTGCTGGCGACCGAGGCCATGGTGGAGATCGCTTCCACCGGATAGTCGCCGGAGGCCGATTCTGCCGACAGCATGATGGCATCCGCGCCTTCGAAGACGGCCGTCGCAACGTCGGACACTTCGGCGCGTGTCGGCACCGGCGACGTGATCATCGATTCCAGCATCTGGGTTGCAACCACGACCGGCTTGCCGGCCCGGCGACAGGCGCGCGTCAGCTGCTTCTGCAGCCCGGGCACTGCCTCGAGCGGCATCTCCACGCCGAGGTCTCCACGGGCGACCATCAGCGCGTCGGAAAGCTCGATGATCTCCTCGATGCGCTCAATTGCCTGCGGCTTTTCGATCTTGGACATGAGACCAACGCGGCCGCGGGCGATTTTGCGCACCTCCGCAAGGTCTTCCGGGCGCTGCACGAAGGATAGCGCCACCCAGTCGATCTCGTTCGTCGCCAACGCCGCATCGAGATCGGCACGGTCCTTGTCTGTCAGAACGCCGACCGGCAGCAGCGTGTCGGGTAGGCTGATGCCTTTGCGATCCGAGATCTTGTTGCCGGAGACGACGGTGCAGACGATCTTCTTGCCGTCGGCCTTCTCGGCCCGCAGAAGAAGCTTTCCGTCGTCGATCAGCAGCCGGTGGCCCGGCTTCACTGCTTCCAGGATTTCCGGATGCGGCAGGAAAACGCGCGTGGAATCACCCGGCTCCTCACGATTGTCGAGCGTGAAGGTCTGCCCGGGCTCCAGGGTCACCTTCGTTTCGGCGAACTTGCCAACGCGGAGCTTCGGCCCCTGAAGGTCCGCGAGTATCCCGATCGGACGGCCGCAACGTTCCTCGACAGAGCGAATGCGCTGAATCAGCGTGCGCATCATCTCATGGCTGGCATGGCTCATATTGATGCGGAACAAATCCGCGCCTGCCTCATGCAGCTTCTGGATCATATCCTCTTCGGAAGATGCCGGGCCAAGTGTGGCGAGGATCTTCACCTTGCGGTTACGCTTCATCAATTCTGGCCTTCCTGCGTATTTGGAGTGCCCGGGCTTGGGGCATTCGCGCTTGGTGCGTCCGAAAGCTGCACCATCCAGCTGCCCTGGCGCCCCGTGTCATATTCCTTGAAGCCCATGCGTTGATGGCCGCGCGTGAAGCAGTCTTCGACGCCGACGATTTTGAATTCGTTCTCGGCGACACACATGTTGACGTCGCCCGTCCAGCGACCGCCCCGTGCGGCGTCCTCGGCATAGAGATAATAATAGCGGGACTGAAGCTCGCCCTCGATCAGGGTAGCGCAGGTCGAGGCAGGGACCTGCCACCAGCCTTCCGTCGTCCATCCCTCCTGCGCGCGATAGCCGATAGCAACCCCGACGAGGTTCTGGGTGCCATTGCAGACGCGGAAATCCGCATGCGCCGCTCCGGCGGCAAACATGGGCGCACCGAAAGCGGCGACTAGGGCAATCGCCGGCATTAGGCTGAAGGAGCGGGAAAGAGAGAAATGGGATAATTTCGTCACGGCTTCCGATGGGACCCCATGGTTATTCACGAAGCACCTTCTCACCCGGCAGGGGGGGAAAGTCAACGCGGGTTTAATCGATTGTACCGGCCCGACGCCGGCGCGAAAGAGACCAAGCTTGCACCTTCAGACGTCGCATGCGATCAACCGAGGCTTCTCCGCAACATACCAGAATAAGCTGACCGACCATGCAAGACTTCGTTCCGTTCGAGATAGTAGAAGGCGATTATGACGGCGGAATGGTCTTGCTGGCCGACCACGCCATGAACCGCCTGCCGCCGCAATACGGGAACCTCGGCCTGCCCGACAGCGCATTTGGTCGACATATCGCTTTCGACATCGGGATCGAGGGATTGACGCGCAGGCTTGCCGCACGCCTCAACATACCTGCCGTCCTCGGCTGCTTCTCCCGGCTGCTGATCGATCCCAATCGCGGCGAGGACGATCCGACGCTGATCATGAAGATTTCCGACGGTGCTATCGTGCCGGGCAACTATCCCATAACAGAGGATGAATGGAACCGGCGGCTCGACACCTATCACCGCCCCTATCACCGTGCGGTGGAGCGGACGCTCGCAAAAGCCGGCGCGTCGGGACGTGCCCCTCTCGTCATTTCGCTACATTCCTTTACGCCCGCGTGGAAGGGTGTGCCGCGTCCCTGGCACGCCGCGGTGCTGTGGGACACGGACCATCGGGTCGTTCATCCTCTCCTCGCGATGCTGCGCGAAGACGAGAAGCTGGTGATCGGCGACAACGAGCCTTATGATGGTGCGCTGCGTGGCGACACCATGTATCGTCATTGCATGACGTCCGGCACCCCGCATGCGCTGATCGAGGTACGCCAGGATCTGATCGGCAGCGATGCGGGCATCGAAGACTGGACTGAGCGCTTCGCCCCTATCTTGACCCGCCTGAATGAAGATCCGCTTCTTCACCGCTACGAGCGCTTCGCCTCGCGCACAGGCCCCTATTCCACCTAACCCTAAGGATCGGAGCACGACATTGACCAAACTCGGCGACCCTCAGAAAACGGAACTCGAGGCGGCAGCCTTCCGCCGTCTTCTGCAACACCTGCGCGAGCGAACCGATGTGCAAAACATTGACCTGATGAACCTTGCCGGTTTCTGCCGCAACTGCCTCTCGAACTGGTACCGCGAGGCCGCAATGGACAGTGGCCTCGATGTCAGCAAGGAGCAGTCTCGCGAGATCGTCTATGGCATGCCGTATGAAGAGTGGAAGAGACTCCACCAGAACGAGGCCAATGGCGATCAAAAAGCCGCATTCGAGCGAAACAAGCCTGTTGATCACTAAGACCTGGGTCGATTCGACTTGACCTTCGGCGCCCTTCGCGGCAGGTGACACGACAATCTCAGAACCCGCACTAGAGGAGACCCTCGATGTCTGATGCTCATGGCGTCGCCCGCGACCAACTCCGCGCATTTGTCGAGCGCATCGAACGACTGGAAGAAGAAAAGAAGACGATCGCCGACGACATCAAGGATGTCTACGGCGAAGCCAAGTCCATGGGCTTCGACACGAAAATCCTCAAGAAGGTGATCGCGCTGCGCAAGAAGGACGAGCAGGAGCGGATGGAAGAAGACCTGATCCTCGACACCTACCTGCAGGCTCTCGGTATGATCGAGGGCGCTCCGGAACAGGACGCCGCATAAGCGACCCGGCCAGCCGGCACTAAAAAAACCCGCCTTCAAGGCGGGTTTTTTTCTGGAGAGTTTACGTTACCGCGTGGTCGGAGGTGCACTGAAGCGGTTGAGGTCGATCGCAGCAGCCCGCGTCACCGGCTTGAAGGCACCGGCCGCATAGGCAGCGGAATACTCGCTGTTCAACGTCCGCGTCACAACCCGAGGCGCCTTGACGGATGCGACCTCTGCGACCCGGTTGTTGCTGACCGCCCACTTGGTGAGCAGATCGCCCGTCAATGCCGGCGCAGCCGCCTGATGTGCTGCCGCTGCGGCGCGGCCGCCCTTCATAGGTGTCGTCACGTCCTGCGCTGTCGGTGCGGGAGCATCGAAGCCGTCGCCGAAGCGCATAGCCTCGACGGCGTTCTGGGTGGCCGGGATAGCTGCCATCTCGAACGGCTTTTCCTGTGCAGGAGCTGCCGGCGCTTGCACGGCCGAGCGGGCGTAAGCCCCGCTTTCCGCCAGTGCCGCGACGATTTCAGGGGTCAGTTGCTGCTGCTCTTCAAGAGCTGTCTCGCCTTCCGTATCGACAGTCACCGCCGCGACCAGAGGCTCCGCCACGGATGGCCGTGACACGGGCAGCGGAATGGAGGCAAACACTTCCTCTGGCAGCTCGGCGGTGGCCGACGCGGTCATGATGCCGCCTTCGCTGTCGCCTTTCATGCCCCGGTTGCCGAGGAGCGTCGGAACAGGGATCGCGTATTGCTGCAGATCCGCGAATCCATCGCCTTCTGGCGCCACCAGCGTTTCACCCGGCCGCGGAGTTGGCGGAAGTGCGGCCTGCAGGGCCTCCTGCGCCGCGTTGCGCGCAGGTGAATAAAGGGCCGTCGCCAGGCCACCGGGTCCGCCATCCTGGCGGAAGGCGGGGCGCGACTCGGGAACAGGTGCGGCAATCGTCTCCACGCCCGGAAGCCCCTCTGGCTCCGCGGCGGCCACCATGACGGGCTCCTGCGCCCTTGCTGCGGGAGCGACGGGGGTCGGACGATCGGCCGGAGCCGGAGCCGGCGCCGCGATTGCATCGGCATCCTCGTCCTCGTCGCCTCCGCCAAAGAGCATGGCAAAGAGGTTAGGACGCTTCTTCTCCTGCGAGCGGCTGCTGCCGCCCGCCGTGCTGGCAATCTCGATGCTGCTTCCGCTGACGCGCTTCTTGTAGTCGGCCAGCGCCTGCTGGTAGCCGGGCAAAGGCTTACCGTCGGCCGGGAGATGAACCGTGTTGCCTTTAGGGAAGAGCTTGACGAGCTCCTGGCGGCTCATGCGTGGCCATGCACGCACACCGCCAACGTCCAGATGCACGAATGGCGAGCCGGACGTGGGGTAATAGCCGACGCCGCCAACCTGCATCTGCATGGCAAGCGCGCGCAATGTGGCAAGCTTGACACCCGGGATGTAGAAGTCCATCGCCCTGCCGAGCATATGCTGGCTGTTTTTCGCCACGCCCTTGCTACGCGACCGCAACATGCCGTTCGTGGCCGGGGAGCGATAAGCGGAAACGACGTGGATGTAATCTCTTGCCCCGCTGCGCCGATAAACCTCCCAGACGAGGTCGAACAGCCGCGGGTCCATCTTCGTCGGCTCGTTGCGGCGCCAGTCGCGCAACAGCTGACTGATCTGCTGCAAACCCTTCTGGTCGTAGCGGCCGTTGCGCTTGAAGACGATCTCGGCCCGCTCTTTCGTGTGGATGAAGTAGAGTTTCAGGCTGCGCGTCTCTGCGGCGGCCTCCGAGGAGGCGGCGAGCACGAGTGGCGCGGCCACGCAGAAGGCGGTTGCAATCGAAACGGCAGCCGCCCTCAGCGACTTCAGAAGACGGGCCGAACGAAGCCATATGCTCCCGTCTGGCGGCGTCTTCTGTTCATTCAGATCCGGCAAGGCGATCCCCGTCCTGTCGACAACATCCCTGGTTGCCGTCTATGTCTGTCAATTGCGGTCAGACGATGGCAATTTTGCCACACAATCACGACTCTCTTCATCAGAGTCAATAATTCGCTACCGAGTGATTGACAGAAGCTGACAGAACATCCTTGCGTGAAAGTTAACGCTCGCTAATGGACATTCGATTATGCGGCCTCCTTCAGCGGGTCGTCGGGGTCGATGCCATAGTCCTTCAGCTTCCTGTAGAGGGTGGAGCGGCCGATGCCGAGCTTGCGCGCGACCTGGCTCATCTGGCCCCGGTAGAACTTCAGCGCGAACCGGATAAGCTCTTCTTCCACCTCGGAAAGCTTGCGGACTTCGCCGGAGGGGTCCACCGTAGGAATGGCGTTCTCCGGAGCCGCTGCAGCGGGATAGGCGGCTGCCAGAAGGGCACGCGGGTCAGGACGGGTGGTCCGTGGCACCAGATGACCGAAGGCCTCACGCGCAAGACCAGACACCGATAGAGACGAAGCCTGCTCAAGGGGCGACGGCGGCGAGCTTGCCGTCAGTCCAGAGATGAAGCCATCGCCCCGCCCTGTTGTGGGACGCATCATCTGCGACATTTGGGCGGCAATTTGTGGAAAATCTGTTTCGCGGAGCACCTCCCCCTGCGCCAGGACAACGGCACGGAACAGGACGTTTTCGAGCTCCTTGACGTTCCCCGGCCAGTCATATGCGGTGAGCAGTGCCATTGCCGCGGGCCCGACAGTCACGTTGCGCGGCAACTTCTGCTCGGACGCGAAGCGCTCTGCAAAAACCCGCGCTAGGTGGGGCACGTCTTCTTTGCGCCGGCGCAGCGCCGGGATGGTGATGGGAAACACATTCAGGCGGTAGTAGAGGTCCTCGCGGAACCGCCCTTCCCGCACCTCCTCGATCAGATCCTTGGTCGTCGCCGAGATGATCCGTACATCGACCTTCCGCGGTGCGGAGGAGCCGATCGGTTCGATCTCCCCTTCCTGGACGGCACGCACAAGCTTTGCCTGTACATCCAGCGGCAGATCGCCCACCTCATCGAGGAAGAGTGTGCCCCCTTCGGCCTCGGCGAGCTTGCCGGAAAGCTCAGAACCGCCCCTCACGCTGCCAAACAGCGCCTGCTCTATGTCTTCGGCTGCAACAGCATTGCAATCGAGCACTACAAAGGGCTTCGCTGAGCGGCCGCTCGCCGTATGAATGGCGCGCGCCACCAATTGCTTGCCGACGCCCGTTTCTCCTTCCAGAACGACCGGAATTGAAGCATCTGCAGCCCGTTGGGCAAGATCCACCACCCGGAGCATGTCGGAGCTCGCCGAAACGATGTCGGCAAACGTGATGGCGCCGGAACGAGAGCGGCGTGCGGTCCTACCGCTCGCATCCAACCGACCAAGCTTCAGCGCGTGGGCAACCGAGGCGGCTATCCGCTCGGGGGAGACCGGGCGCACCAGAAAGTCAAAGGCACCTGAGCGGACCGCCTGCACCATTGCCTCGCCGTCGGGCTGGCTGGTCTGCACCACCACCGGTGTCTCAACACCCAGTGCACGGATCGCCTCGATGATGCTCTCGCCGTTGATGCCTCCCATCTCAAGGTCGAGGATGATCACATCCACCTGCTTGCTGCGCTGGCGCAGGAACTCAAGGCCAGCAGGGCCGTTTTCGGCCACATGCACGACATGTTCATAGGCTTCCAGCGTGCTTTTCAACAAGCGGCGCTGGATCGGATCGTCATCGATCAGAAGGATTTGCGCAGTCATGCTCGGCTCCCGACATCAATCATAATGTGGCAGTTGGGTCTTCAACGATGTCAGGTGTGACAGACAGGCTTGAACATGATGTTTTCAGAAAGGCTTGCATTTTAACGGCTTCCACGGAATGACAGCCGTTGATGGAACGACCAGAAGGGAAATGTGATGAGACGCCCCGAGACCTCCGTGACCGCTGTACGATCGCCGGCGCAGCAAGGCGCAGCCGTGCTCCCACCCCTCGGCGACCTGCCGGTCTGGAAGCTCTCTGATCTCTATCCCTCGCGCGAATCCGCCGAGTTTCGCTCCGACATGGAACGGGCAGCCACACTGTCCCGGGAGTTCGAGGCGAAGTGGAAGGGCAAGCTAGCCGACGCTGCCAAAAAGACCGGCGCCGAGGGTCTCGGTCAGGCATTGGCTGACTATGAGGAACTGGAAGACCTTCTCGGCAAGATCGGCTCCTTTGCCGGGCTCACCTATTTCTCCGACACCTCAAATCCGGCCAACGGCAAGTTCTACGGCGATGTACAGTCGAAGCTGACAGATCTTTCCGCCCACCTGCTGTTCTTCGCGCTGGAGCTCAACCGGATCGAGGATGCTGTCGTGGACGCGGCCATGGAGCGCGATCCGCAGGCGGGGCATTACCGTCCCTGGATCATCGACCTGCGCAAGGACAAGCCCTTCCAGCTCGACGACAAGCTCGAGCAGCTCTTCCTCGAAAAGTCGATGACCAGTGCCGCCGCCTTCAACCGCCTGTTCGACGAAACCATGGCGGAGCTTCGCTTTGAGATCGACGGCGAGAAGCTGCCGCTGGAGCTCACGCTCAACATGCTTCAGGAGCCGGAGGAGGAAGTGCGTCGCAAGGCGGCAGAGGCGCTATCCAAAACCTTCCAGCAGAATATCCGCGTCTTCACGCTGATCACCAACACGCTGGCCAAGGACAAGGAAATCTCCGATCGCTGGCGCGGCTTCGAGGACATCGCCGACAGCCGCCACCTCGCAAACCGGGTGGAACGAGAAGTGGTCGATGCGCTGGCGGCCGCCGTCCGCGAAGCCTATCCGCGCCTGTCGCACCGCTACTACGCCGTGAAGGCCAAGTGGCTCGGCATGGATGAAATGAACTTCTGGGATCGAAATGCGCCGCTGCCGGAAACGCCAAAGGCGCTCATTCCCTGGCCGGATGCGAAGGAGACGGTGCTCTCCGCCTATGCCGGCTTCGCCCCTGAAATGGCGGACATCGCCCGCCGTTTCTTCGACGAGGAGTGGATCGATGCGCCGGTCCGTCCCGGCAAGGCTCCGGGCGCCTTTGCTCATCCGACCGTGCCGTCGGCTCACCCCTACGTTCTGGTCAACTACATGGGCAAGCCGCGCGATGTCATGACGCTCGCCCATGAACTCGGCCATGGCGTGCATCAGGTGCTGGCCGGCGAACAGGGCGCCTTGATGGCGCAGACGCCGCTGACGCTGGCGGAAACCGCCTCCGTCTTCGGCGAAATGCTGACCTTCCGCGCGCTTCTGGAGAAAATCAAGGACAAGCGCGAGCGCAAGGCTATGCTCGCCCAGAAGGTGGAGGACATGATCAACACGGTCGTGCGCCAGATCGCTTTCTACGAATTCGAGCGCAAGCTCCACACTGCGCGCAAGGAAGGCGAGCTGACCTCAGAGCAGATCGGTGAGCTGTGGCTTTCAGTGCAGGAGGAAAGCCTCGGGCCGGCGATCCGCATCTCGGAAGGCTACGAGACGTGGTGGGCCTATATCCCCCACTTCATCCACTCGCCCTTCTATGTCTATGCCTATGCCTTCGGCGATTGCCTGGTGAACTCGCTTTATGCGGTCTACCAGAACGCCGAACCAGGCTTCCAGCAGAAGTACTTCGATCTCCTCAAGGCCGGTGGCACGAAGCACCACTCGGAACTGCTGGCGCCCTTCGGGCTCGATGCCACCGACCCCTCCTTCTGGTCGAAGGGCCTGTCGATGATCGAGGGGCTGATCGACGAACTGGAGGCGCTGGACAAGGCTTGAGACGCGTCGGGGCAGCTCCGGCATAATACTTACATGAAGCACAGCCCCTACGTCCTTTTCCGCGACGACAAACGGTCGCAAAGCCTGCTGTTCCGCAAGCCGCTCGACCTCGTCATCGCCCGGACGGCGGACGAGGTTCTCCCGGCGCTGGCCCGGCTCGAACAGGCGCGGCAGGACGGTTGCTGGCTTGCCGGCTACCTCTCCTATGAGGCCGGCTTTGTCTTCGAGGAGAAGCTGAAGCCGCTGATCATCGACGATCGGGAAACGCCGCTGCTGGCGATCGGCATCTTCGATGGCCCGGCCGGCGCTGGCCAGCCCTTGGCGGCACCCGAGGTTCGATTGGAGGAATCGTTCTTGACCGACCCCCGCGCCGCCTGGGACTTTGCCGCCTACCGCGTCCGCTTCGACAAGCTGCACGAGCACCTGCGCCGTGGCGACTGCTACCAAGCTAACCTCACCATGCCGGTGACCGCTCGCTGGGCTGGCGAACCATGGAACGCCTTCTGGTCCCTCGTTGCACGCCAACCGGTCCATTACAGCGCGCTGGTCGATCTCGGCGGGCCCATCATCCTGTCACGCTCACCCGAACTCTTTTTCCGCGTCGACAAGGACCGCTTCATCGAGACGCATCCGATGAAGGGAACCGCACCGCGGGGGTCCACGCCACAGGAGGACGCGGCCATCGTCGCCGCCATGCTGGCGGACGAGAAGACGCAGGCTGAGAACCGCATGATCGTCGACCTCCTGCGCAACGACATCTCGATCATCAGCGAGGTCGGCACGCTCTCGGTCCCGAAGCTCTTCGCGATCGAGACCTATCCGACCGTCCACCAGATGGTGAGCCATGTGCGCGCCAGGCTGCGGCCGGAGATCGGCCTGCCGGAGATCATGGCGGCTCTGTTTCCCTGCGGCTCCATCACCGGCGCGCCGAAGATGTGGGCGATGAAGATTCTACATGATCTGGAAGCCGGACCGCGCGACGTATATTGCGGCGCGATCGGCTGGTGCGATCCGGAAGGCCCCATGCAGTTTTCAGTGGCGATCCGAACGCTGAGCCTTTTCAACGACGGAAAGGCCGTCTTCAATGTCGGCGGAGGGATCGTGTTCGATTCGACGGCCGAGGCGGAATATCAGGAATGTCTTCTAAAAGCACAGTTCGCAGTCGGCAAACAGGCGATCTCGCACTGATCGAGACACTGCGCTGGGAGCCCGAGCAGGGTTTCCTGCGTCTCAACCAGCACCTGAGGCGCCTGAACCGTTCGATCGACGCCTTGGGTTTCTTGCCTCCTGCCGATCCGGCCATGGCACTCAAGCTCGCCGTCAGCGGCGACCAGCCGTTGCGGGTTCGCCTCTCCGTCAGCTACCGCGGCAAGACGGAAGTCACCGCGGCTCCCTTCGAACCGGAGCCGGAAGGAAAGATCTGGCGGCTGCGCATTGCCGCGCAAAGCCTCTCTTCCGACGACGCCTTCCTGCGCCACAAGACGACCCGGCGCGATTTCTACGAGGCGGCCCGCGCCGAATTTCCTCTGGAGGAGGCCGACGAGGTGCTCCTGCTGAACGAGCGCGGCGAACTCTGTGAAGGCACCATCACCAATCTATTCATCGAGACCGGGGACGGCATCCTTCTCACCCCGGCCATCTCCAGCGGCCTCCTGCCCGGCATCCTGCGCGCCGAGCTGATCCGCGAGGGCAAGGCTCGTTCGGAGGTCCTGAAGCCGGCCGCCCTTTCGAACCGCCGGCTCTTCGTCGGCAATGCCCTGCGCGGGCTGATCCCCGCCGAGTTGGTCGAAGGTTAACGCTGCCGCCGCAGGATCATGCCTGCGTGGTGCAGCGTGTCCTCGTCCACGAACTCGCCGTCCGCGGTGAATCCAGTGTCGTCCCAGTAGTCGACGTGATTGCCGGTGACGACATAGCGGCCCTGGTAGGCGCTTTCACGCGTGCCGCGGGCCTCATCGTAGCGGCCGTTGGGCAGAAGTTCGTGACGGATGCGGTTATCATCCGTCACCCACATGCCGACATAGGGATGGGTCTGCACTTCAACCTGATTGGTCATCTGTTCCTCGGCAGTTGCCGTGTTGGGTGCCGCGCCCGCAAGCGCGGCGGCGAATAGAATCGAGTGCCGGTTTGCCACCTATCTCTCCTCAGGTCGTCGACCGCGTCGGCCTCACGACGATCTCGTTGACGTCCACGTCGTCAGGCTGCTCGATGGCGAAGCGGACGGCGCGGCCGATGGCATCGGGCGTGAGCGCGATGGCGCGATAGCTCTTCATCGCCTCGGCGGCGGTCGGATCGGTGATGGTCGAGGCAAGCTCGCTTTCCACGACGCCTGGGTGGACGCAGGTGACACGGATGTCCTCCCGCTCCTGGCGCAGACCGTCGGAGATCGCCCGGACGGCAAACTTGGTGGCGCAATAGACTGCGGCCGTCGGGGCAACGCTGAGAGCACCGATCGAAGCGATGTTGATGATGTGGCCAGAGCCTCGCTCCGTCATCTCCGGCAGAACGGCCGCAATGCCGTAGAGCACGCCCTTGATGTTGACATCGACCATCTGGTTCCACTCGTCGACCTTCAGCGAGGCCATGAGCGACAGCGGCATGACGCCCGCATTGTTGATCATCACGTCCACGCGGCCGAACTGCTGTCTGGCCGCTTCCGCGAAGGCGGCAACGTCTTCGCGATCCGTCACGTCCAGCCGGCGGATGGCGACCCTCGCGCCATCCCCGTGGATTTCCGCCGCCAGTTCCTCAAGCCGGTCGGTCCGCCGGGCACCGAGCATCAGCGTCGCACCGGCCTTTGCCAGTTCACGGGCGATGCCTGCTCCGATGCCGCTTGATGCGCCTGTGATGAGGACAATCTTTTCCATCGTTCTTTCTCCTTCCGCGAAGCTTCGTTGAGCTTGATCGAAAGGTAAGGACGCGCGATTGTCAGCGATAGCCAACTCGACGTTTCCAGATTGGTAAGGAAAGCTAACCAATGATAGTCGACCTCAATGCGCTTGCAGTCTTCGCCACCGTTGCGGAGCAGAAGAACTTCCGCGCTGCCGCAGACGCGCTTGGCGTCACGCGCGCCGCCGTCAGCCAGACCATGCGCAAGCTGGAAGAGTCGATGGGCATTGCGCTGGTCAATCGGACCACCCGCAGCGTGTCGCTGACTGAAGCAGGCGAGCGGCTCTACGTCGATGCGGCACCTGCGCTCGCCGGCCTCCAGGCTGCGGTCGAGGCCGCGGGCAACATCAGCGGCCGTCCTCGCGGGCAATTGAATCTGGCGGTCTCGTCCATCGCCGAAAGCTTCCTGTCAGGCACGCTCCTTGCGTCCTTCGCCGAGGCGAATCCCGAGGTGAAAGTCCACGTTACCGTCACAGATGAAGAGTTCGACATCGTCGCGGAAGGATATGATGCAGGGGTGCGGCTCGGGGAGGTGATCGCCCAGGACATGATCGCACTCCCCGTCTCAGGCGACCAGCGCCAGCTCGCGGTAGCATCTCCCAGTTACGTCGAACGCCACGGCGCACCCAGCCACCCGCGCGAACTCGCGTCGCACCGCTGCATCGGCTGGAGAACTGCCGCCGGCATTGCGTCCTATCGCTGGGAATTTGCAGAAGATGGAAAGGAGTTCTCCGTCGCCGTCGGCGACGAGATAACCACAACCCATATGGCGCTGATGATCCGCCTGGCGATCGCCGGGGCCGGCATCACGTTCGGTATGGAAGAGTCTTTTCGCGCGCCAATAGAGCGTGGCGAACTGGTGCCGCTCCTGGAAGACTACTGCCCCCGCTTCCCCGGCTTCTATCTTTACTATCCAAGCCGCCGCAATATGGCGCCGAAGCTGCGGGCGCTGGTGGATCACCTGCGCCGCCACCGGCGACCGTGAGACGCTGCAACATCCAAGCGGCGTCTCTGGACAGGCGCCGGAGAGGCTTTGGCGCCTTGCCCTGATGCTCGGCAAAGCCGCATCTGCCGTTTTTCCGAGCGCCCTCTGCAACCTCTTTATTGTGACGGGGATTTATGATCTAGAGCGCGCGAATTTGCGATCGAGCGCTCTCATCCGCACCCTGTCAGCCCAGCGGCGCAGCGGCGTGATGCCGCGGCTCTGAAGGAGAAGCATATGAGTGAAATGACATATCCGGTTCATGGCGAAATCACCGGCCCGATCGTGATGATCGGCTTCGGCTCCATCGGTCGCGGCACACTGCCGCTGATCGAGCGCCATTTCAAGTTCGACAAGAGCCGGATGGTCGTGATCGATCCGCGGGACGACGAGGCGGACCTGCTGGCCAAGCATGGCGTCAAGCACATCAAGGAACACGTCACCAAGGAGAACTACAAGGAACTCCTGAAACCTCTGCTCGACGACGGCAAGGGTGGCCAGGGCTTCTGCGTCAACCTGTCGGTCGACACCGGATCTCTCGACCTCATGAAGTTCTGCCGCAAGCTGGACGTTCTATATATCGATACGGTGGTCGAGCCCTGGCTCGGCTTCTATTTCGATACCTCCGTTGAGAATGCCGATCGCACGAACTACGCGCTGCGCGAAACGGTGCGCCAGGAAAAGGCGAAGAACCCGGGCGGCACCACCGCCGTTTCCACCTGCGGCGCAAACCCAGGCATGGTCTCCTGGTTCGTCAAGCAGGCGCTGCTCAACATCGCCAACGACCTCGGCATCAAGTACGACGAGCCCTCGGTCGATGATCGCGAAGGCTGGGCCAAGCTGATGAAGAAGGTCGGCGTCAAGGGCATCCACATCGCCGAACGCGACACGCAGCGGACCAAGAACCCGAAGCCGCTGGACGTCTTCTGGAACACCTGGTCCGTCGAAGGTTTCATCGCCGAAGGCCTGCAGCCGGCCGAACTCGGCTGGGGCACCCACGAGGAGTGGATGCCGAAGAACGCCAAGAAGCACAAGAAGGGTTGCAAGGCGGCAATCTATCTGGAGCAGCCGGGTGCCAACACGAGAGTTCGCAGCTGGTGCCCGACACCGGGGCCGCAATACGGCTTCCTCGTCACCCACAACGAGTCGATCTCGATCGCCGACTACTACACCGTCCGCGACAAGCACGACGATGTTTCCTATCGGCCGACCTGCCACTATGCCTACCACCCTTGCAACGATGCCGTCCTTTCGCTGCACGAGATGTTCGGCAACGGCGGCAAGGCACAACCGGTCCAGCACGTGCTGGACGAGGACGAACTGGTGGATGGCGTAGATGAGCTCGGTGTTCTGCTCTACGGCCACGACAAGAACGCCTACTGGTACGGCTCGCGTCTGTCGCTGGAAGAAACCCGCCGCATTGCCCCTTACCAGAACGCGACGGGCCTGCAGGTAACCTCGGCTGTTTTGGCCGGCATGGTCTGGGCGCTAGAAAACCCGAAGGCCGGCATCGTCGAGGCCGACGAGGTCGATTACAAGCGCTGCCTGGAAGTCCAGTCGCCCTATCTCGGGCCGGTAGAAGGCCACTACACCGACTGGACGCCGCTCGATGGCCGTCCGGGCCTCTTCCCAGAGGACATCGACACCTCTGATCCTTGGCAGTTCCGCAACATCCTGGTGCGCTGATCCTGCCGGTGCAGCATCGGATTTCCGGCGTTTCCTTGTTGAAACGCCGGAAAAGGGCTGTGCAACCGGCAAGACTGCGTTAGATAGATTTTCGATCAGCACCCAGACGGTTGAACTGCGGGAGACTAACGACCATGAAACTGAAAGCGAGCATTGCGCTCATTGCCGCCGCCACGCTGACTGCCTGCGTTTCATCCCCGCAGCCATCGCGCCTTCCGCCGCAGCGCGCACAGCCGCAGGGCGTCGAAGGCACCTGGGCGGACCCGAACGGAATAGTCTCGACCTTCCAAGGCGGAACCTTCAATACGCGCTCGACCGACAGCAACACCCTGCTGGCCTCGGGCACCTATGTCAGCCTTTCGCCCACGCTGGTGGAAATCAACATGACGTCGCTTGTCCGCAACACCCAGTCCCGCGTCAACTGCGCGCTTGTAACGCCCAGCCAGTTGAACTGCACGCAAGACAGCGGAGCACAGTTCTCCCTGACCCGCCGAACCTGATCGCAGCATCAGGCTCCATTCCGAACCCCGCTCCGGCGGGGTTTTTCCGTTTGGGAACAGCCGCAGCGGACGTCCTCTCGCACCGCACATTTCTCCTTGCAGTCGCCACCCCCTTGGTGGAAACATGCTCTCGGCGCCGGTCGAGGGTGATGCTACCTGGCGCGCAGGACCGCCAATCCAAAGCGAAACGGAGAGACCAAGATGATGAAGACATTCAGGCTGGGGCTGATGACCGCTTCGGCGTTTGCCCTTCTTGCCGGGACGGCCCTGGCCGACTACGAGCTCAACATCCTCCACATCAACGATCTCCATTCGCGCATCGAGGCCATCAACAAATACGACTCCACCTGCTCGGAGGAAGAGGCATCCAAGAACGAGTGTTTCGGCGGCATCGCTCGCGTGAAGACGGCGATCGACACCCGTCGCGGCGAATTGCGGGACGCAAACCTTCTCGTGCTCGACGCTGGCGACCAGTTCCAGGGCTCGCTCTTCTACAGCATGTTCAAGAGCGGCCCCATTGCCGACTTCATGAACGGCATCCGCTTCGATGCCATGGCAATCGGAAATCACGAGTTTGACGACGGCCCTGAGGAACTGCTGAAGTTCATCGAGGCATCGGACTTCCCGATCATCTCTGGCAACACGATTGCCGCCGAGGGCAGCCCCGTCGCTGGCAAGTTCGAGCCCTACATCATCAAGGAGATGGGTGGCCAGAAGGTCGCCGTCGTCTCCGTTCTCGCGACCGACACCGATGAGACCTCCTCGCCAGGAGATCAGATCCGGTTCGAGGACGAGGTGGAGTACCTGAAGAAGGCCGTGGCCGACCTCGAGGGTCAGGGCATCAACAAGATCGTCCTGCTTTCCCATGTCGGCTACGAGCGGGACAAGGAGATCGCCGCAGCCGTGGACGGCATCGACGTCATCGTTGGTGGCCATAGCCACACCCTCCTCTCCAGCACGGATGAAAAGGCCGCCGGTCCCTACCCGACCCTGGTGAAGAACCCGGGAGGCACGGATGTGCCGATCGTGCAGGCCTATGCCTATTCCAAATACCTCGGCGACTTGAAGGTCGTCTTCGACGACAACGGCGTGGTGAAATCCGCCGAAGGCGCTCCCCAGTTGCTGGATTCCTCCGTCGTGCCCGATGCCGGCTATTCCGCCAAGGTGGAAGAACTCGGCCAGCCGCTGGAAGAGCTGAAGCAGAAGGTGGTGGGCTCCACAAAGGAGGTCATCGTCGGAGACCGAGACGTGTGCCGCGTCGAAGAGTGCTCCATGGGCAACCTCGTCGCCGACGCGCAGCTCGACCGCGTCAAGGATCAGGGCATTACCATCTCCATCGCCAACAGCGGTGGTTTGCGGGCCTCCATCGACGCGGGCGAGGTCACCATGGGCGAGATCCTGACCGTCCTGCCCTTCCAGAACACGATTGCCACCTTCCAGCTCAAGGGCACCGACCTTCGCGCCGCGCTTGAGAACGGCGTCAGCCAGATTGAGGAGGTGGCCGGCCGCTTCCCGCAGGTCGCCGGCATGAAATATTCGTTTGATAAGTCCAGACCGGCTGGCGAACGTATCGTCGACGTGCAGGTCAAGGAAGGCGATGCCTTCGTGCCGCTTGATCCGGAGAAGATCTACGGTGTTGTGACCAACAACTACGTCCGCGGCGGTGGTGACGGCTACAAGACCTTCGCGACCAGCGCTATCAATCCCTACGATTTCGGACCCAACCTCGAGCAGGCGGTGGCCGATTATCTGTCGGCCAACAGCCCCTATGAACCCTTCACCGAAGGACGGGTCACGGAGGTGACATCGGCGCAGGAAACGGCGAAGGCCGATGCCCCGGCCACCGAGGCGCCTGCAACCCCTGCCCCGGCGTCACCGACAGAACCTGCCGCTCCTGCAAATACCGCTCCAACGCAGGCGCCTCCCGCTGCCGACGCAACTGTGCCTGCCGCTGCCGAAAGTACCACGACAGCACAGACCCACGTGGTTGCCCGCGGCGACTCCTTGTGGAGGATCTCCGAGGCCGTCTATGGCGACGGCACCATATGGGCACGAATCGCTGAGCAAAACGAACTCCGCAATCCCGATCTCCTTGAGATCGGGCAAGAGCTTCAACTTCCTGCGAGATAAGACAATTTGCGCGCAACAATGTGCGGCCCGGGCTTTCCCGGGCCGCTTTTTGTTTCTAGATAGTGCCAGCCTCCGAGGGCGCCCTGCTCTCGCAACAACAAGCGGAATCGTCAGATGGACGTAACAGCCAGTTACATGCCGCCAGGTCACCCCCAGATCAAATTCGGAAAAGTCGGCGTTCTTCTCGTCAACCTCGGCACGCCGGATGGCACTGACTACTGGCCGATGCGCCGCTATCTCGCCGAGTTCCTCTCTGACCGGCGCGTGATCGAATGGTCCAGGCTCTACTGGTATCCGATCCTCTACGGCATCGTGCTGAACAAGCGCCCTCAAAAGGTCGGCAAGGCCTACGAAGAGATCTGGAACAAGGACCTGAACGAGAGCTATCTGCGCACCTATACCCGCAACCAGGCGGAGCTGATGGCAGCCGCGATGAAAGATCTGCAGAACGTCGTCGTCGACTGGGCGATGCGCTATGGCACCCCCTCCATCGCCTCCAAGATCGATGAACTCTACGCGCAGGGCTGCGAGCGGATCCTGCTCTTCCCGCTTTATCCGCAGTATGCCGCTTCGACGACGGCGACCGTGAACGACAAGGCCTTCGAGCACCTGATGAAGATGCGTTGGCAGCCAGCGCTTCGGACCGTCCCGCCCTATCACGACGATCCGACCTATATCGATGCGCTTGCGGTCTCGGTAGAGAAGGCCCTGGCGCAGATCGACTGGGAGCCGGAAATGCTGGTCGCTTCCTTCCACGGCATCCCGCAATCCTACTTCAAGCAGGGGGATCCCTACCACTGCCATTGCCAGAAGACCGGCCGGCTGCTGCGCGAGCGCCTCGGCCTGCCGAAGGAGAAGTTCATGGTTACCTTCCAGTCCCGCTTCGGGCCGGAAGAATGGCTCCAGCCCTACACGGACAAGACGATGGAGAAGCTGGGCGACGAAGGCATCAAGCGCATCGCCGTCATCAACCCCGGCTTCGTGTCCGACTGTCTCGAAACACTGGAGGAAATCGCCGGCGAGGCTGGGGAAATCTTCCAGCACCACGGCGGCGAGAAGTTCCTCCACATCCCCTGCCTCAACGACAGCCCGGAGGGCATGCACGTGCTGGAAAAGGTCGTACGCCGCGAGATTCAGGGCTGGGTCTGACCTCCTTCGTTTCATCCCGGGCGGGAACATGATACTCCAGTCTCAAATTTCTTGAGCTGGAGGGTCAGCCATGCTGGGCGGCTTCGATATCGTCGTGATTGTCATCGTTCTCCTTGTCATCCTGGTCCTGTTCGCCGGGATCAAAACGGTGCCGCAGGGTTATCGCTATACCGTCGAAAGATTCGGGCGCTATACGCGCACGCTCGATCCGGGCCTGAACCTGATCACGCCGTTCATCGAGCGCATCGGCGCCCGGATGAACGTGATGGAGCAGGTGCTCGACATTCCGACTCAGGAGGTCATCACCAAGGACAACGCGAGTGTTTCGGCGGATGCCGTGGCGTTCTACCAGGTGCTGAACCCGGCCCAGGCCGCCTATCAGATTTCCGATCTCCGCAATGCGATCCAGAACCTGACCATGACCAACATCCGCTCGGTCATGGGATCGATGGATCTCGACGAGCTCCTCTCCAACCGCGAGGTCATCAACGAGCGACTTCTACGCGTCGTGGACGAGGCTGTTGGTCCTTGGGGGATCAAGGTAACCCGCGTCGAGATCAAGGACATCCAGCCGCCGGCCGACCTTGTTCAGTCCATGGGCCGCCAAATGAAGGCGGAGCGGGAGAAGCGCGCTCAGGTCTTGGAGGCGGAGGGCTCCCGCAACGCACAGATCTTGCGCGCGGAAGGGGCGAAGCAGGCTGCCGTCCTCCAAGCTGAAGGCGAGCGTGAAGCCGCCTTCCGTCAGGCCGAGGCACGCGAGCGTTTGGCCGAAGCCGAGGCCAAGGCGACCCAGTCGGTTTCGCAAGCCATTGCCCTTGGCGACGTTCAGGCCATCAACTACTTTGTCGCCCAGAAATACACCGAAGCCCTCGCCGAAATCGGCAAGGCGCCGAACTCCAAGATCGTCCTGATGCCGATGGAGGCCTCTTCGCTCATCGGCTCGCTCGGCGGTATCGGCGCGATTGCGAAGGAAGTGTTCGGCGACGGTGACGGGCCTGCGCGTGTTAGCTTAACGGTGCCGCAACAGCCGGCCTCGCCATCGTCTTCGCGACAGGCGCCCTTGGCCGCGCCCCGCACCACGCCGCCCGTCAACCCATTCGCGCCGCGAAGCGAGACTTGACCATGCTAAAGACCCTCGCCGCCAATCTCGGCCCCTGGAGTTGGTGGATCATCGGCATCGTTCTGCTCGCCGCCGAACTGGCGGCGCCGGGCGTCTTCCTGATCTGGATCAGTGCCGCCGCGATCGTGGTCGGCGCGCTGTCCTTGCTGCTCTGGGATGCGGCCTGGTGGTCATGGCAGTTGCAGTTCGTGCTCTTTGCAGCCTTTGCCGGAGCTTTTGCCCTTGCTGGACGCCGCTTCTATGGCAAGCCGCACACCAGCGACGAGCCCCATCTCAACCGCCGTGGCGAAAGCCTTGTCGGCCGCACCGCGACCTTGCGTGAACCGATCAGCGAGGGACGAGGCAGGATTCGCCTCGACGACACTTGGTGGCCGGTCCTGGGGCCGGACTTGCCGGCGGGAACACGGGTCAAGATCGTTTCTGCGGACGGCCGCGATCTTCGGGTCGAGATGATCTGATCAGGCCACGCCGACACGCAGCAGGTCGTGGAAATGCACGATCCCCACGGGGCGATTGTCATCGTTCACAACAATAAGGGCCGAGATGTTGTACTGATTGAGGATGGCCATGGCCGTGGTGGCAAGAGTTTTCTCCTGCACCGTCTTTGGGCTCTGGCTCATGATGTCATCAACGATCATGGCGCTGAGGTTGAGATTGAGCCCACGCGCCAGATCCCCATCGGTGACGACCCCGCACAGGCAGCCATCTTCGTCCACAACGCCGACACAACCGAAGCGCATTTCGGAGAGCGTCATCACGGCGGTCGGCAGCGGGGTACCTTTCGGCACGAGAGGCACCCGGCTGCCGGTATGCATGATGTCGCTGATGTGGCTGAGCATGGCGCCCAGGTTGCCGCCAGGATGAAAAACGCGGAAATCCAGTGCCGTGAAACCGCGCGCCTCCAGAAGTGCCACGGCCAGCGCATCCCCGATCGCGAGTTGCATCATCGTGGAGGTGGTTGGCGCCAGCCCGTGGGGGCAGGCTTCCTGCTCCTTTGGGAGCAGCAAGACAATGTCCGCTTCCCGTGCAAGGGTGGAGACCTCTCCTGAGGTCAGAGCAATAAGCGGGATCGAAAACCTTCGACAATAGGCAACGATGCTCTGCAGTTCGGCCGTCTCGCCGCTCCAGGATACGGCAATCACCGCATCCTTTCGAGAGATCATGCCAAGATCGCCGTGATTGGCCTCCGCTGCATGAACAAAGGATGCCGGGGTCCCAGTCGAGGCAAGCGAGGCCGCAAGCTTCGCACCGATGTGCCCGCTCTTGCCGACACCGGTAACGATGACGCGGCCGGCCAGGCCGAGAATGAGGTCGACAGCGTGCTGGAACGGCTCAGCGAGAGCACCCTGCAGTGCCTGCTCAAGCGCAGCTAGTCCGTTTTTCTCGATCCCGATGGTCCGCAGAGCCGACTGCAGGATGTCGAAGTCTGTAGGTTTGATGGCGCTCTTGATCATGACTTGCATGTAATCCCTTCGCAGGATCGAGTCCACCGTTTCGGCTCGTTCGCCCTCGTGCTTCACAAGCATCTGTTAACCAAGAAGCTTTACCATCAGGCAACGATCGTGGGACCGACAGTGGGATGATGGCAATGGAGCAGCAAGGCCGGCAGCGCGCCCCGCGGCGAACCGTCCTGGCACTTTTGCTGGCATGCTCGGCCTTGATCAACCCAGAGAACGGACTGGCCCAGACGCTCTATCCGGCCCGCGCCAGCCAGGAACTCGAACCCGCCTCTTCGATCCAGAGCCGCCCCGCGGATGGAACCTGGGCCTCTGCTTCACCGGTTGGCGTGACCCCGCTTGGCAGCCGCTCCGCCGCCGCGAGCAGTTCGACCTCCCTCGCGATCGGCCGTGCCGAGCCCGCCCCTGGATCTGAGGGCGCAACAGTCCCTGAGACGGTCTTGACCTCTGCGTCCCCTCCAGATGGCCAAGTCATAACCGGAGCCACCAGCGCGGGGAATGGTACGCCGATCAACGATCCCCCTTATGAGGAGGATCTCACTCCTTCCTTCGAGGATCTGCGCGATCCGGCGGAAGAAGAGTTTGCGTTAGAAGAAGCAGCTACGGCGCCAGACGATCCCGGCGGCATTCGCCTGGGGACCCTCCTGCTGCGCCCGTCGATCAGCCAGTCGATCAATCGGGAGCTAATCAAGGACGGCGCGGCAGATACCAGGCGCAACTACCTTGGCACAACCATCCGCGGGACGCTGAGCTCTGACTGGTCTCGACATCAGCTTTCCGTGACCGGCGAAGCGATGATCGAACGCAATATCGGCGACGGTGACAGCCCTGATCCCGAGGGACAGTTCGATGCTGATCTTCGGCTCGACCTCAGCGACACCACCGTTGCGAACATCTCCGCCGGCTACGATTTCGAGCGCGAAGACAACAGCGATCCGAATGCCATCGGAGGAGCATCCTCCCAATCGACAGTTCATCAATTCCGCAGCGGCATCACTCTCGAGCGCGACGCTGGCATCCTTCGGGGTCTGGCCGGGCTTGGTGTCAATCGCGAGATCTACGGAGACGCAAAGCTTCAGGACGGTTCGAGCCTCGATCTCAGCGACCGCGATCGCACCACGGTGGATGGCCGGCTGCGCCTGGGTTACGAGATCTCTCCCGCCCTAATCCCCTTCGTTGAGATCCGCGGTGGTCGCACATTCTACGATGAACGGCAGGATGCGGGAGGCTACGAAAGGTCCTCATGGATCTATGGCGCGCGTGGCGGTGTCGAAGTCGATCTTGGAGAGAAGCTGAGAGGCGAGCTTGGCGCCGGATACGAGTGGGTCGACTATATCGACCGGCGCCTTGAGACACTCGATGGCGTAGCGCTTGACGGGCGTCTGAACTGGTCTCCCCGCCGCGGAACAGATCTCGACCTTGCCTTGCGCACGACTCTGCAGGATGCCGCAAGCGCAGGTTCTAACGGCTGGGTCGAGTATAATCTCGCCGCCACCTTGACGCATCAGTTGCGACACAATCTCGTCGGCCGGCTCACAGGAGGCGCAACGCAGCGCGAGTTCCCGCACACGGCCGACGAAACCACCTGGACCACCGGCGCCGGCCTGACCTGGAACGTGAGCCGCTATCTGGAGATGACGACGGCGGTGGAATACGAGCTGACTGACCGCGTCGGCACAGACACCAGGACGCTTCGGGCCGGTCTCGGCCTTACCCTTCGCCGATAGCAAAACGCCCGACACTGGGCCGGGCGCTCGTTCCTTCAGGTGATATCGGCTCAGCCGAGCCTGCCGACCATGTCCTTTAGCGGGCCCTCGATCGCGGGACGGATGTCGCCGCGCTGCAGGGCGAAGGCTAGGTTGGCAAGAATGAAGCCATCCTTGGCGCCGCAGTCGAAGGTCTGCCCTTTGAAATGGTAGGCGGCGAAGTCCTGTTGATTGGCGAGCGCGAGCATGCCGTCGGTGAGCTGGATTTCGTTGCCGGCACCTCGCTCCTGCGTCTCCAGGATATCGAAGATTTCCGGTTGTAGGATGTAGCGGCCATTGATGTAGAAGTTCGAGGGTGCCGTCCCCTTGGCCGGTTTCTCGACCATCTGGGTGATCTTGAAGCCTTCTCCGACTTTGTCACCCACGCCCACGATGCCGTATTTATGAGCCATCTCGGGATCGCACTCCTCCACCGCCAGAACATTCCCGCCGGTTTGCTCGTAGATCTCCACCATGCCCTTGAGGCAGCTCTTCTGCGACGACATGATCATGTCAGGAAGCAGGACGGCAAAGGGTTCGTTGCCGACGATGTCGCGAGCGCACCACACGGCGTGCCCGAGGCCGAGCGGCACCTGCTGGCGCGTGAAGCTCGCCGTCCCGGCCGTCGGCAGCAGGTCCGCGAGCAGGCTGAGTTCAGCGTTCTTGTTGCGCTCGCGCAGCATCTGCTCCAGTTCGTACTGGATGTCGAAATAGTCTTCGATGACGCCCTTGCCGCGGCCCGTGACGAACACGAAGTGTTCGATGCCGGCTTCCGCTGCCTCGTCCACGACATACTGGATGACCGGCTTGTCGACGACAGTCAGCATTTCCTTCGGTACGGCCTTTGTGGCCGGAAGGAACCGGGTGCCCAACCCCGCCACTGGAAAGACCGCCTTACGAATCTTCTTCTGTGCCACGCACACCTCCTGAGCACATTTCGATGTGCTAATCACAATCCCGTCATTTTGGGCTGATTTACGTTCGGATACAACCGGTGACGCCATCTTGTAGAATATGGTAAAGGGTTTGTTGACCCTGTGCTGTTATCCATTCGTTAAGCCGGACACCATGCTCGGTGAAGTATGAACTTGATGAGCAACGGACACGACTGCCGATGACACTCTTTTCTACCAATCGCATTCGCGGCCTCGCCCTCGCCCTGATCGCAGGGGCTGCCCTCGCGACCACTCCGATACATGCCCGCGCCGATGCGGGTTTCAAGTCTTGGATTGCAGATTTCTACCCGACTGCGGCCAAGGCCGGCATCAGCCGTTCAACCTATGACAAAGCGTTCGCAGGCATTACCGGACCGGACAGGGCGGTGCTTGAGAAAGCCGCCTACCAGCCGGAGTTCAAGTCCCAGGTCTGGGACTATCTCGATTCCCGCGTGAACCCTTATACCGTGCAGATCGGCCAGCAGATGCTGTCGAAGCATGGGCGTACGCTGTCTGCCCTCGAACGCCATTTTGGCGTGGACAAACATGTTCTTCTGGCCATCTGGTCCATGGAATCCAATTACGGAGCCGTCCTGGAGAAGCCGGATCGCCTGCATCATGTCCCGCAAGCCTTAGCCACGCTTGCCTGGGGCGATCCGAAGCGGGCCAAGTTTGCACGTACGCAGCTTGTCTCTGCGCTGAAGATCCTTCAATCGGGTGACATCACGCCGGGCCATCTCACCGGCTCCTGGGCAGGCGCCATGGGCCACACACAGTTCATCCCGTCGAGCTATCTCCTCTACAAGTTCGATGCCGACGGCAATGGCAGTGCCGATATCTGGAACTCCATTCCGGACGCGCTTGCGACCTCCGCCAACCTGCTGGCCAAGAACGGTTGGCAGACGGGCAAGACCTGGGGCTATGAAGCGGTCCTGCCGCGTGGCGCTGCAAAGTACGACGGCCAGACCAAGACCTTGGCACAGTGGGCGGCGCTCGGCTTCGCGCGCCCCAACGGCAAGCCCTTTCCTCGCCCGAGCGATCGCGCTGAACTGAAGCTGATGGCCGGCGCCGGTGGTCCCGCCTTCCTCATGACGCGCAACTTCTTCGTGATCAAACGTTACAATGCAGCTGATACCTACGCTCTTGCGGTGGGCCTGCTCGCCGACCAGATCGCCGGCTTTGGCGGGATGCAGCAGCGCTGGCCGCGACCGGATGGCACCCTCGACGTGGCGGAGAAGTTCGAACTGCAGACGAAGCTCAAGCAACTCGGTTACTACCAGGGTGAAATTGACGGAAACTTCGGCTCCGGCTCGAAGGCGGCCATTTCCGCGATCCAGCAGCGGCTGGGGATGGAAGCCAATGGTGAGCCGTCGCATCACCTTCTCAAGGCGCTGCGCTGAGTTGACAACAACATCCTCTCGCCCCAGATCGCGCTCTTGAGCTCCTGCGGCGAGAACAGACGGCAAAAGCATGAAGGTTTTGCAGAATATGGGCGGTCTCCGCATCTTCCGCCGGTGCATGGTGATCTTCCTCACCCTGTTGCTGGCATGGCCCATGCATTGGGACAGAGCTTCCGCGCAGGAGCCGGCTCCGCGTCGCAACCTTCTTGATATGATCTTCGGCGGTGGCCGGCGCTACATCGATCCGCCGCCGCCGATGCGGGAAGTCGCTCCACGGCGTCAGCGGCAACGCGAACAGAGGCCGCCGAGACGCAACCGTGCTCCAGCAGCACGAGCCTCGGCTCCGCGGCCTGCACCACCCCCAGCGCCTGCAAAGCCAGAACCGGTCGAAAAGCTCGAGAATGCGCGGTCGATCCTGGTGGTCGGAGATTTCCTCGCCGGCGGTCTCGGCAGCGAACTCCAGACAGCTTTCGAGCAGTCACCGGGTGTGGTCGTGGAAGAGAGAAGTAACGGCTCTTCCGGCCTCGTGCGCCAGGACTACTACAACTGGCCAGAGCAATTGCCGACGGCCTTGGACGAGGTCAAACCAGCGCTGGTGGTTGTGATGATCGGGGCCAACGACCGGCAGCAGATGAAGACGCAAGGGGGCCAACTTGATTTCCCCGCTGATGACTGGTTCAGGGAGTATGAGCGCCGCGTGCGGGAAATCGGCACCATTGTCACCGACCGAGGCATTCCGCTTTTGTGGGTTGGTCTGCCATCCTTCCAGTCGCCGTCGCTGATGCGCGACGCCGTGAAGCTCAATGGGATTTACCGCGCCGAGATGTCCAAGATCGGCGGAGAGTTCGTGGATATCTGGGATGGCTTTGTCGATGAGGAAGGCAAGTTCGTCATCACGGGGTCTGATATGAACGGCCAACAGGCCCGCCTGCGGGGTTCTGACGGCATCGGCTTTACCACCGCCGGCAAGCGCAAGCTTGCGTTCTACGTCGAAAAATATGCCCGACGGCATCTTGGGGAAATGGCCAGCCCGGAACTGGTGGAGCTTGATGCCAGCAACCTGCCGGAACTGCAGATCCTGCCGCCCTCACCCACGGCCGCGGTTCCTGTGCAGCCCATCAGTCTGACGGACCCGGAGTTGGACGGTGGCAGCGAGCTGCTCGGCGCAGCCCCACTCCCGGCCCCCATCGTCGAGTCACCGCGCGACATGCTGGTCAAGCGCGGCGAACTTCCGCCCGCCCCAACGGGAAGGATAGACGACTACAGGCGTTCGGAAGAGCGCTGAAAATGGGTTCCCAAGACCGCGCCTTGCCGTAGTCGCCCCCGATGGCGGCCATTGCCGGTCTCCGCTCGATATGCTCTGCGAAAACCTTTAGGACGCCAATGGTCCGCGACCCCGTGTCGACTGGGATGCGCCGGTTGACGCCAGCGCCCACTATACGGGCAGCACAGACGCCCCCATCAGCGCTTCGTCGATCGCGCGCGCTGCCTGGCGCCCCTCTCGGATTGCCCAGACAACCAGGGACTGGCCACGGCGCACGTCGCCAGCAACCCAGAACTTGTCGACCGATGTCCGGTAGTCGCGGTCGTTTGCGACGACATTGGTCGAGCCCCGACGGTCGACATTCAGCGTCAGCTTGCCTTCCAGTTCGCTCAGGACGCCCTCCTGCAGAGGCCCGGAGAAGCCGATGGCGATAAAGGCGAGGTCCGCCTTGATGATGAAGTCGGTGCCGGCGATTGGCCTACGACGCTCGTCCACCTCGCAGCAACGGACGCCCGTGAGATGCCCGTCTTCGCCGACGAACTCGAGTGTCGCCACCTGGAATTCGCGTTTAGCCCCCTCTGCTTGGGACGAGGAGGTGCGCATCTTGGTGGCCCAGAAGGGCCAGACGGCAAGCTTGTCTTCCTTTTCGGGAGGCTGTGGGCGGATGTCGAGTTGGGTGACCTTCACGGCCCCCTGGCGGAAAGCCGTGCCGACGCAGTCGGACGCCGTGTCGCCGCCGCCGACGACTACGACATGCTTGGCACCGGCGATGATCGGATCCGCCGGCCAGCCGACGCTGTCGATATTCTCGCGACCGACGCGGCGGTTCTGCTGCACCAGATAGGGCATGGCGTCATGGACGCCCTGCAGGTCGACGCCGGGGATGCCGGCGGCGCGGGGCGTTTCCGACCCGCCGCAGTAGAGCACCGCGTCATGCTCGGCGAGCATCTGTTCGACCGGCATGTCGACACCGACGTTGACGCCGCAATGGAAGGTGACGCCCTCGCCCTTCATCTGCTCGATGCGGCGGTCGATGAAGTTCTTCTCCAGCTTGAAGTCCGGGATGCCGTAGCGCAGCAGGCCGCCGGGCTTCGTCTCGCGCTCGTAGACATGCACGTCGTGGCCGGCGCGGCCGAGTTGCTGAGCCGCCGCCATGCCGGCGGGTCCGGAGCCGATGACCGCGACCTTTTTGCCGGTCTTTTCCGTCGCCGGCTGCGGGCCGACCAGGCCAAGCTCATAGGCCTTGTCGGCAATCGCCTGCTCGATCGTCTTGATCGCGACCGGCGAGTCCTCAAGGTTCAGCGTGCAAGCCTCCTCGCAAGGGGCCGGGCAGACGCGACCCGTGAACTCCGGGAAGTTGTTGGTGGAATGCAGGTTGCGGATCGCCTCTTCCCACTTGCCGCTGTAGACGAGGTCGTTCCAGTCCGGGATCTGGTTGTGTACCGGACAGCCGGTCGGGCCGTGGCAGTAGGGAATGCCGCAATCCATGCAGCGTGCCGCCTGCTTGGTCACTTCCGCATCCGACATCGGGATGGTGAACTCGCGGAAATGGCGGATACGGTCCGATGCCGGCTGGTACTTCATGACCTGCCGGTCGATTTCCATGAAACCCGTTACCTTGCCCATGTTTCGTCCCTTTTCAAAGCGAGGTGCCTGTCGGCCCCCAGTACCAGTAGGCGAAACCCATGGTCGCCCCCAGCACCCAATGTTCTACTGCGATAGTGCCACTCGCCACGAACACAGCCGCCGGCACGGCGACTGCTGCTGCCATGGCAAACAGCCAATGAATAAGGCGAAGGCGGTTCACTCCGCCGCAACACCCATGCGCATCCGTTCCATCTCCTCCAGCGCACGCCGGTACTCCACCGGCATGACCTTGCGGAACTTCGGCCGGAACTCGGTCCAGCGGTCGAGGATTTCCTTGGCCCGCTCCGAACCCGTGTAGTGCAAGTGGTTGGAGATCATCTGGTAAAGCCGCTCTTCGTCGTGGCGCGTCATATCTTCCGAGACGTCGACACGCCCCTTGTGCATGAGGTCACCACCATGATGGTGCAGCTTCTCCAGCATGTCGTCTTCTTCGGGAACCGGCTCCAGTTCCACCATCGCCATGTTGCAGCGCTTGGCGAAATCGCCGCTTTCGTCGAGCACATAGGCAACGCCGCCCGACATGCCCGCCGCGAAGTTGCGGCCCGTCTCGCCGAGCACCACCACGATGCCGCCCGTCATGTATTCGCAGCCATGGTCGCCCACGCCCTCGACGACGGCCAGTGCGCCGGAGTTGCGAACGGCGAAGCGCTCGCCGGCTACGCCGCGGAAATAGCACTCGCCGGTGATGGCACCATAAAGCACGGTATTACCAACAATGATCGCCTGCTCCGCCTTGAGACGTGAGTTCTCCGGCGGCCGAACGATGATGCGACCGCCTGAAAGCCCCTTGCCGACGTAATCGTTGCCGTCGCCCACCAGATCGAAGGTGATGCCGCGTGCAAGGAACGCCCCGAACGACTGGCCCGCCGTACCCTTCAGCGTCACATGGATCGTGTCGTCCTTCAGCCCCTTGTGGCCCCAGCGCTTGGCAAGTGCCCCCGAAAGCATCGCCCCGGCGGACCGGTCGACGTTCTTGATCGGCACCTCGAAGACCACCGACTCCTTGTTTTCCAGCGCCGGCATCGATTTCTCGATCAGCTTCCGGTCGAGAATGTCGTCGATCGGGTGCTTCTGCCGCTCGGTCCAGTAAGTCGCCTCCTTCGGAGCCTCCACCTTGTGGAAGATCTTCGTGAAATCCAGGCCTTCGGACTTCCAGTAAGCGATCATGTCGTCCTTGGACAAGAGCTCCGACATTCCGATGATGTCGTCGAGCTTGGTGAAGCCCAGCGCCGCCAGCATCTCGCGCACTTCTTCGGCAACGAAGAAGAAGTAGTTGATGACGTGCTCCGGCGTGCCCTTGAAGCGCTTGCGCAGCACCGGATCCTGCGTCGCCACGCCGACGGGGCAGGTGTTGAGATGGCACTTGCGCATCATGATACAGCCCGCCGCAATCAGCGGCGCTGTGGCGAAACCGAACTCGTCGGCGCCGAGCAGCGCCCCAATGATGACGTCGCGGCCGGTCTTCAGGCCGCCGTCGACCTGCAGCGCGATGCGTGACCGCAGCCCGTTCAACACCAGTGTCTGCTGCGTCTCCGCCAGACCGATCTCCCACGGGGAGCCGGCATGCTTCAGCGATGTGAGCGGAGAAGCACCCGTACCGCCGTCGAAGCCGGCGACCGTGATGTGGTCGGCGCGCGCCTTGGCAACACCGGCGGCAACCGTACCGACGCCGACTTCCGACACGAGTTTCACCGAGACGTCCGCTTCCGGATTGACGTTCTTCAGGTCGTAGATGAGCTGCGCCAGGTCCTCGATCGAATAGATGTCGTGGTGCGGCGGCGGCGAGATCAGGCCGACCCCTGGCGTCGAATGCCGCGTCTTGGCCACCGTCGCGTCCACCTTGTGGCCAGGCAGCTGACCGCCTTCGCCGGGCTTGGCACCCTGCGCCACCTTGATCTGCAGCATGTCGGCATTGACCAGATATTCGGTCGTCACGCCGAAGCGGCCCGATGCGATCTGCTTGATGGCCGAACGCTCGGGGTTCTGCGAGCCGTCCGGCAGCGGGAAATAGCGGTCGCTCTCCTCGCCGCCCTCGCCGGTGTTCGACTTGCCGCCGATCCGGTTCATCGCGATCGCCAGCGTCGTATGCGCCTCGCGGCTGATCGAGCCGAAGGACATCGCGCCGGTCGAGAAGCGCTTGACGATATCCACGGCCGGTTCGACCTCGTCAACCGAAACCGGCTTGCGGCCGATCTCCTCCGCCGTCTTGATCTTGAACAGGCCGCGGATCGTGTTCATCCTGAGCGCCGTATCATTCACCATTGCGGAGAATTCACGATACCGGTCCTGGCTGTTTCCACGCACCGCGTGTTGCAGTGAGGCGACGGCATCGGGCGTCCAGGCATGGCTCTCGCCGCGCATGCGGTAAGCATATTCGCCGCCGATATCGAGCGTGCGCGCCAGAACCGGGTCTTTGCCGAAGGCCGCCTGGTGACGTCGGACCGTTTCCTCGGCAATCTCCTTCAGGCCGACGCCCTCGATGGTGGTCGCCGTGCCGAAGAAGTACTTGTTGACGAGCTCGGAGGACAGGCCGATCGCGTCGAAGATCTGCGCGCCGCAATAGGACTGGTAGGTCGAGATGCCCATCTTCGACATGACCTTCAGAATGCCCTTGCCCACCGCCTTGATGTAGCGGCTGACGACTTCGCTGGCATCTACCTCCTTGGGAAACTCGCCGCGGGTATGCATGTCGATTAGCGTGTCGAAGGCGAGATAGGGATTGATCGCCTCCGCGCCGAAACCGGCGAGACAGCAGAAGTGATGGATTTCGCGCGGCTCGCCGGTCTCCACCACGAGGCCGACGGAGGTGCGCAGCCCCTTGCGGATCAGGTGGTGATGGACGGCAGCCGTCGCGAGCAGTGCCGGGATCGCGATACGATCCGGGCCGATCTGGCGGTCGGAAAGGACAATGATGTTGTATCCGCCGCGCACGGCTGCTTCCGCCCGCTCGCAGAGCCGGTCGAGCATTTCCGGCATGCCTTCGGCGCCGCGCTCGATCGCATAGGTGAAGTCGAGCGTCTTGGTGTCGAAGTGATCCTCCATGTGACCGATGGAGCGGATTTTTTCCAGATCGCCGTTGGTCAGGATCGGCTGGCGCACCTCCATCCGCTTCGCCTTCGCCATACCCTCATGGTCGAGGATGTTGGGACGGGGGCCGATGAAGGAGACGAGGCTCATCACCAGTTCCTCGCGGATCGGGTCGATCGGCGGGTTCGTCACCTGCGCGAAGTTCTGCTTAAAATAGGTATAAAGCAGCTTCGATTTTGCCGACATCGCTGAGATTGGCGTGTCGGTCCCCATCGAACCGACAGCTTCCTGCCCGGTCGTCGCCATCGGTGACATCAGGATCTTGGTGTCTTCGGTGGTGTAGCCGAAGGCCTGCTGGCGATCGAGCAGCGACACGTCGCGGCGCAGCGCCCGCGGCTCGACCGGACGCAGCTCTTCCAGGATGATCTGGGTGCGGTCCAGCCAGTTGCGGTAGGGATGCTTGGTGGCAAGCTCGCTCTTCACTTCCTCATCGGAAATGATGCGCCCCTTCTCCATGTCGATCAGCAGCATCTTGCCCGGCTGCAGGCGCCACTTCTTGATGATGGTTTCTTCCGGCACCGGCAGAACGCCTGCTTCCGAGGCCATGATAACGCGGTCGTCGGAGGTGACGACATAGCGCGCCGGACGCAGACCGTTGCGGTCGAGCGTCGCGCCGATCTGCTTGCCGTCGGTGAAGGCAACCGCTGCCGGTCCGTCCCACGGCTCCATCAGCGCCGCATGGTATTCGTAGAATGCCTTGCGCTCAGGCGACATCGACTGGTCGCCGGCCCAGGCTTCCGGGATCAGCATCATCACCGCATGCGCCAGCGAATAACCGCCGCGGGTGAGGAATTCGAGCGCGTTGTCGAAGCAGGCCGTGTCCGACTGGCCTTCGTAGGAGATCGGCCAAAGCTTGGAAATGTCATCCCCAAACAGCGGTGATGAGACCGAGGCCTGGCGCGCCGCCATCCAGTTGACGTTGCCGCGCAACGTGTTGATCTCGCCGTTGTGCGCGACCATGCGGTACGGGTGCGCCAGCTTCCACGAGGGGAAGGTGTTGGTGGAGAAGCGCTGGTGGACGAGCGCGACGGCAGATTCGAAGCGCGGGTCGGACAGGTCCTTGTAATAGGCGCCCACCTGATAGGCGAGGAACATGCCCTTGTAGACAATCGTCGAGGACGACAGCGACACGGGGTAGAAGCCGGTCTCTTGGCCGCCAAAGGCATCGTAAATCCGGTTCGAGATCACCTTGCGCAGGGTGAACAGCTTGCGTTCAAAATCCTGATTGGTCGCAGCATCGCGGCCAGCGCCGATGAAGATCTGCACGTGATGCGGTTCGGTGGCGGCGATTTCCGGCGCCTTTGACAGCGACGAATTGTCCACCGGCACATCACGGAAGCCGAGGAACTGCTGTCCCTCCTCCGCGATCACGTCCGAAATGACCTTCTTGAAATGGGTGATCTGCTCCGGATCGCGCGGCATAAATATGTGCCCGACGGCATACTCGCCGGCCTTTGGCAGCGTGACGCCCTGACGGGCCATCTCTTCACGGAAGAAGCGATCCGGTATCTGCACCAGGATGCCCGCACCGTCGCCCATCAGCGGATCGGCCCCGACGGCACCGCGGTGCGTCAGGTTCTCAAGGATGAAGAGGCCGTCCTTGACGATCTGATGCGACTTCTGGCCCTTCATGTGCGCGATGAAGCCGACGCCGCAGGCATCGTGCTCGTTGCGCGGATCATAAAGCCCCTGCGCAGCCGGCAAGCCCGACGGCACGGATGGACGATTGACTACAATGTCGGCCTCTCGGGCAAACGCGCCAGCGGCATGCATGTCAACGGTCTTCGTCATCGTCGTTTCCTCCTTCGGTCCCGCAGGACAAGGTGGTTGAGTTGTATCAGGGGCAATTTAGCGCCGGCACCGTCGGCGTCCTCCTCGCAAGAAGGGGATCAGCAGATCGAAATAGGACAGCAATTATGACCTATTTCGCATCGATCTATGCCATAGCTTACCGGGCATCACAAGAGCGGGAGCCCCACAATCGGAAGTGAGCCGACAGAAGATTAGCACTGCCGCGCGATTCACGTAATTTTCTTACCTCCGCCCGCGGCTTAACAATCTCTTTTTGCTACCAGTCGAACAACGGGAACCGCGGATTGATCCGCCTCTAAAAAACGTTAAGGTCCCAGCTCTCCCAAACACCAAGGAATTCCTCCCGATGTTCTTTGCCTCAGACAACTGGGCCGGCGCGCACCCGGCCATCAATGAACGGCTTTTGCGTGAATCCACCCGCTTCGCCGCTGCCTATGGCACCAGTGAACTGGACCGGTCCATCGAGCAGCGCTTCAACGAGATCTTCGAACGGGAGGTCGCCGTATTCTTCGTCGCGACGGGAACCGCCGCCAATTCGCTGGCGCTTGCCAGCATCGAACGCCCCGGCGGCGTGGTTTTCGCCCACAGCGAGGCTCATGTGATCGAGGACGAATGCGGCGCGCCCGACTTTTTCAGCGGCATGCGGATGATACCCGTCGAAGGCGCAGAAGGAAAGATCAACCCTCTCAATCTCAAGGCGCGCATGGCCCGCTACCCTCAGGATGCCGTCCATCACGGCCGCGCCGCCGCCATTACCCTGACCCAGGCAACTGAAGTGGGCAGCATCTACAGCCTCGATGAAATCCAGGTCATTGCCGACATCGCCAAGGGAGAAAGTCTTCCGCTCCACATGGACGGCGCTCGCTTTGCCAACGCATTGGTGGGGCTGGACGCGACGCCGGCTGAGATGACCTGGAAGCGCGGCGTCGACATTCTCTCCTTCGGTGGCACGAAGAACGGCTGCTGGTGCGCCGAGGCCATCGTCTTCTTCGACCCCGATATGGCCAGGGAACTACCCTTCATCCGCAAGCGCACAGCCCAACTCTTCTCCAAGTCGCGATTCATCGCGGCACAGTTCGAGGCTTACTTGAAGGATGGCCTGTGGCTGGAACTGGCCGCCCATGCGAACGCAATGGCCGACCGGATGCGTCAGGGCTTATCGGCATCCAACAGCGCCCGGATGGCGTGGCCGACCCAATCGAACGAGGTTTTCGCCATCATACCGAAGGGTTCCGCAAAGGCTGCCGGCGAAAAGGGCGCGAAATTCTACGACTGGCTCCAGCCGAGGGACATGCAGGAGGCGGTATCGGAAGACGAGACACTCGTGCGCCTTGTGACCAGCTTCGCGACGACGCCAGACGACGTCGACGCCTTTCTGGACGCGATTGCTTAGCCCTCGCAAAGCCCCTGCCTTCCTCTTATCGCTCGAGACGATCCGTGATGGTCGACTGTTCGCGACCGCCGGTCAGGCGAGGAAGGGCATGGTGTTCAAATGGAAACGGCCCCTCCGGGAGGAGGAGCCGTTGGATGCGGGACAGGAAGGCAGACGTTAGTTGATCTGCTGCGGAGCGACCTGCGCCTCGATGGTCTTCGGCGCATCGGATGCCTCGGCGGCGATCGCAATGCGGCGCGGCTTCATAGCTTCCGGGATGTTGCGCAGAAGGTCGATGTGAAGCAGGCCGTTCTTGAGAGACGCTGCCTGAACTTCCACATGGTCGGCCAGCTGGAAGCGGCGCTCAAACGCGCGCTTGGCAATACCACGGTAAAGATATTCGCTCTGCTCGGTGGTTTCCTCTTCGCCCTTTTCACCCTTCACCGTCAGTACATGCGCATGGGCCTCGATCGAGAGTTCCTTCTCGTCGAAGCCGGCAACCGCCATGGTGATGCGATAGGTGTTTTCGCCGGTGCGCTCGATGTTGTAGGGCGGATAGCTCGGCGCCTGTTCGGTCTGGCCACGCGTATCAAGCAGGTTGAAAAGACGATCGAAACCGACCGTGGAGCGGTAGAGGGGGGAGAAGTCGACGTGACGCATAAGTGTCCTCCTGGGAAGCGACGTTGCGATTGGTTTGGTGATCTCCACATCCCGAAAAGGCGATGCGGCGACCGTTTGACGAGCCCGTTTGGCGCCCGCAGAAGTTAGATGGGAATTGCAATTTTCGGCGTCAAGACCTCGCATTGCCGCTGCGTGGACCGCTGAATGATACATGAATGGGACGGTCAAACCGGGTTCAGCCGGAACCACTATAACCACAGCGATCGACGGCCAGAGTGTCGTCGTCGACTGAAGCCACGTCCCTTCTCTTCAGTCCTGCTGCCGGAGCAAGGCTTTCTGCCTGCTCCGGCTTTTTTCCTTGACCTTGCCAGCCCAGCGCCTATCGCTTGGCGAAACCTCGCGAGCCCAGGACCGATGGACGACATCCTTCACCTCACGCCGGACAATCCGCCACCCGCAAACTACACCGCCGGATATTTCAGCGGCTACAAGGGCGTTAGGCTTCGCTATGCGATCTTCCGCTCCGACGGCGCACCTGCGAAGGGCACCGTCGTCCTCCTCCACGGTCGTAACGAGTTCATCGAGAAGTACTTCGAAACCATCCGTGACCTGAACGCGATGGGGCTGTGGGTTGCAACCTTCGATCTGCGCGGCCAGGGCGGCTCTGATCGCTTGCTGAAAAATAAGCGCAAGGGCCACGTGCGGCGGCTGGCACATTACGAACGGGATCTGGAGATCTTCCTGGAGCAGATCGTCCTTCCGGATACCCGCCTTCCCTTCTTCCTGGTCGCTCATTCAACCGGCGCGCTTATCGCTCTGTCGGCGGCGCCCCGTCTTTCCAATCGGATCAGTCGCATGGCGCTTGCGGCACCCTACGTCGGCCTGCGGCATGAGCGCCTGCCGATCGGACTGATCCGGCCGCTCGCCGCCCTCGCCTGTTGGACGGGTTTGGGCAATCTCTCCACCGGAGGTAACCGCAGCCATCGGCCCTTCGAGGGCAACCCGCTCACGTCGTCGAAAGAGCGTTTCGCTCGCACCGCAAACATCATGGAGGCGCATCCGGAACTCACCGTCGGCGCTCCGACGTTTCGCTGGCTGCACGAGACGCTGAAGGGCGCGAAACGGGTGTCTCAGCAGGAGCACCTGACCCACATCACCATCCCGACGCTCCTGCTGGCGCCCGTTCTCGACGGCGTCATCCCCTATGTCGAGCAAGAAAAACTGTCCCGCAACTTCCGTGCCGGCCAGTTGGTGACGATCAACGGCGCCCGCCATGAACTCTTCCACGAGCGCGATATCTACCGCGTTCAGGCCCTTGCCGCGATCGAAGCGTTCATGCCGGGATTGGACGGCGGGATGGACCTTTCCGAGACAGCGGCCTAAATCCCTCAGCCGCCGCGCAGGATGCTGATCGCTTGCGCGTGCAACTCACCCGTCGCTGCCGCTATGATATTGCCGCCCGTCTCGGGCCGGCCACCATCCCAGGTCGTGATGACGCCGCCCGCTTGTTCGATCAAAGGAATGAGCGCACCGACGTCGTAAGGCTTCAGACCGCTTTCAATCACCAGGTCCACATGTCCGGCGGCAAGCAGGGCGTAGGCATAGCAATCGGTACCATAGCGGAAAAGCCGAACATGTCGTTCAACGGCGTGATAACGCTCCGCCTCCTCCTCCAGGAAGATGTGCGGCGAGGTCGTAAATAGGATCGCGTCCGACAGCGTGGTGCAGGCGCGTGTTCGGATCTGCCGCTCCCCATCCGGGCCGCTATACCAGGAGCGCTCCCCGTCGGCGAAATACCGTTCTCCGGTGAAAGGTTGGTCCATCAGCCCCATCACCGAACGGCCACCGCTCTGGAGACCGATCAGCGTCCCCCAGACCGGCACGCCGGAAATAAAGGCGCGCGTGCCGTCGATCGGGTCGATGACCCAGATGTGCTCGCGATCCAGGCCGATGCTGTCATGTTCCTCGCCGAGGATGCCGTGCTCGGGAAAGCGCTCTTCGATCAGCCGGCGGATAGCCGTCTCCGCCGCCCGGTCTCCTTCGGTCACCGGATCGAATCCGCCTTCCAGCTTGTTTGTGACATAGGCGCCGGTCCGGAAGCGCGGCAGCGTCTCCGCCATTGCGGCGTCGGCGAGGGCACAGAAGAAGGCGCGATCGGGAACCATAAAAGACCTCATGACGGAAATGGTCCGGCCGTTCTAACCGGGATAGGGCAAGATGCAATGTGGGAGAACTGCAACAGCCGCTGTCTAAAATATAGACATGGCGTCTGCGTGCTTGACAATTGTGCAACGCAAACGTAGCGTCACATCACAGTCTTTGACTGTAATGCCCTCCTTGGGTGTTTCCTCCCTAGACTAGCCGCGCCTCGGCGCGGTTTTTTTTGCCCGCCTTGTCGGCGACCTACTCCGCGGCCAGCGCGGTGGTGCTGCCGAATTCCTCGGCGAATTGCGCCATGCCGCGCATGAAGGTGGACAGGGCTCCGACCATCGACTCAAAGTCAGGCCGCTTTTCAAGCGTCACCTCGTCCATGTAGAGCGCCCGGCTGATCTCGATCTGCAGGGCGTGGAGGCCGCGAACGGGTCGTCCATAATGTTCGGTGATGAAGCCCCCGGCATAGGGCTTGTTGCGCACCGACGTGAACCCCAGTTCCGTCAGCAGACTGATCGCGGCCCGGGACAAGTCCGCCGAGGCGCTCGTGCCGTAGCGATCGCCGATGATGATGTCGGGGCGGATGTCCGACCCAGAGACGCGGATGTTGCCCGGCATCGAGTGGCAGTCAATGAGGACACTGAAGCCGAAGCGTGCGTGAGTGCGCGCGATAAGACGACGCAATGCGGCATGATAGGGCTTGTAGATCTCCTCGATGCGCGAAAGCCCCTCGTCCACGCTTAATCTGCGCCGGTAGATCTCCATATTCTCCGCCACGATGCGCGGGATGGTCCCTAGGCCGCCCGCCACACGCAGCGAACCGATGTTGACGAACGGCGGCAGCGGGCCGTCGAACATCTTCGGGTCCAGTTCATAGGGCTCGCGATTGACGTCAAGATAAGCACGCGGGAAATGAGCTGCGAGCAGCGGCGCGCCAAGAGCCGGCGCGGCAGCGAACAATTCATCAACATAATGGTCGGCGGAGCGGCGAATCGCAATCGAGTCCAGCCTAGCATCATTCAGGAAGGAGGTCGGATAGTGGCGCCCGCTATGAGGGGAATTGTAGACGAAAGGCAGTGTCTGAGCGGTCGGTTCTGTGATTTCGAAATGATGATAATCGCCCGCTGCCCGATCCATCTAGCCTTTACCATGTCGCGAACTTCCCGATGCGGCATGTTGCCAGTTGCCTCTGGTGAAGTCCATACTATCTATCTGTTCTAGTGAACTGCGTCTGCCGCCATTAAATGGGCGTTTACCCTGATTTGGCTAGGCTGCATGCTCCAACTTTCTCGTGATGATGGACGACGACCCACGGATGATACAGAAAATTCTTCTCGCGGAAGACGACAACGACATGCGGCGCTTTCTGGTCAAAGCGCTTGAGAAGGCTGGCTATGAAGTATCCTCCTTCGACAACGGCGCAAGCGCCTATGACCGGCTGCGCGAAGAGCCTTTTTCGCTGCTCCTGACCGACATCGTCATGCCCGAAATGGACGGTATCGAACTCGCCCGGCGCGCCACCGAGCTCGATCCGGATCTCAAGGTGATGTTCATCACCGGCTTTGCCGCCGTCGCGCTCAACGCCGACTCCAAGGCCCCCAAGGATGCGAAAGTCCTCTCGAAACCCTTCCACCTCCGTGACCTCGTCAACGAGGTCAACAAGATGCTGACGGCCGCCTGAGGGGCAAGAACGGGATAGGCGCGGCCCTTCGAAAAAGCTTCGCATTCCTGACCAAAAACCAGTTGACGGCCCGACCACCATATGATCTATGCGCCGACATCGGATGGGCGTGTAGCTCAGCGGGAGAGCACTACGTTGACATCGTAGGGGTCACAAGTTCGATCCTTGTCACGCCCACCATCCAGTTTCAGATCAAGGGCTTCCGACGCATCGGAAGCCCTTTTTCGTCGCCTCCTGCAGACCGGCCTTGGCGTCACCACGCCTGCTTTGCCAGCATTGGCTGATGTTGGGACTATACGCCTCCTTGCCACCGATACCGGAACTCTTGGCTGGAACATCGGCAGCTTCCACGGCGTTGTCAGGTCCGAAAGAAGAGGTGTCGAACATGCTGAAGTGGGCTTTGATCTTTCTTGTGATCTCTATCATCGCTGGTTTCCTCGGCTTCTCCGGGGTTTCTGCTGCGACCGCGACCATTGCAAAAGTTCTGTTCTTCCTCGCCCTCTTCGTCTTCCTGATCTTTTTGGTTCTCGCCTTCATGGCAGGAAGTCTCGTGTTCTAGGGAGGCGGTTCCGCCCCTGGCGGGCGCGCATCTTCCTGCGAGGAGATGCACTCTCCTCTTTACCATCCATTAACCATACACTTCATAGGTTGCAGAACAGCGATCATGACACTCGCGATTCCTTAATGTCCTCAGCAACCTAGCTAAGGTTATCCCGTGACATCCTTACACACCAATATTGCGGCGCAATCCGCGCTTGCGACGCTGCGCGCGATCGGCGGCCAGATGAGCCACACTCAGCAACAGGTTTCCTCAGGTCTGCGTGTCGCCACGGCAGAAGACAATGCGGCGTACTGGTCGGTGGCAACAACCATGCGGTCGGACAATCTAGCGCTTTCGGCAGTACAGGATGCGCTTGGCCTGGGCGCGGCAAAGGTCGACACCGCCTATGCGGGCATGAATGCCGTCTCGGATATCCTTTCACAGTTCAAGGCTCGGGTTGTCGCTGCCGCGGAAGAAGGCGTGGACCGCGCAAAGATTCAGGAAGAACTGGAGCAGCTCAAGCAGGAAATCCTCACCATCGCCCAAGGGTCGAGCTTCAGCGGCGAGAACTGGCTGTCCACGAACATCGCCGACATGTCCGACCCACGTCAGGCAACGGCGTCTGTTGTCTCGGCCTTGATTCGCGATTCCTCGGACCGTGTTCACGTTTCCAAGGTTCCCGTCGACCTGCGCCAGATGGCACTGTTCAATACCACCGCCGGCGGGCTGCTGCAGGCTGAGCCGATTCGAACGGGGACGTTCGGAGGGCTGAACGGCGGCTATCCGATAGACGGCTACGGCTCTTCCGCCAGAACTAGCGCCTACTTTCCAAATCCCGTTACATTTTCTGCAGGAGAGCAGGTATCCTTCGACATCACCATGGACGCGGGTGATACGTCCGATGGGAAAACCTATAGTGTCATCATTGACGAAACAGTTGTTAACGATGCACTTGGGGTTTCCACCGGACAGATCAGTGTTGGCTCTGACCTGGCGAAGGTCTTCAACAAGGCCTTAGAAAACGCGCTTGTTCCAGCACACTCGAGTCCCACGAGCTACTTTCGAGTGGACCCGTTGGACAATACCAGTCCTTGGCTAGACGACGGTGCCGCAATCCGATCCGACGACGGCCTCCCTGGCATCGAATCCAGCATCCGCATCAGCCACCTCACCTCGACCCTGCCCGGCGCCGAAACCTTGGGGTTGTATAACGGGCAATTTGACCAGGGTGAGGTCGCCTGGGGCGCTTTCGGTTTCACCGAAGCTTTCGAACTCGGTGATGCCGAAGCAATTTCTCTCACGCTTCAAATCAATACCGAAGTCTCCACCACGGTGATCATTCTGAAGCACGACATCAACCAGGCGCTCGGCATTCGCACGGGGCTCGTGTCTGACGCTGAGGATCTTGCGAAGGTCCTGGACTACAAGCTGGGAGATTTGGGTATCACCGCTTCAGCAAACTCGACTGTGGTTTATCTGGACTTGGAGCCTTCCGCGCATCCGGCCCTTGGAAAGCATTCCTCTTTCTCGGTAACCGACGTTCAGGCCATTGCGGCACCCACCAATTTCGGCATCCTTGATGTCGACGTCACCTCCTCATATCGCTCCGTCGACGTCCTTTTGCAGGGCGTCGAATATATGGCGGAAAAGGTTGCCTCGGCTGCCGCACAACTGGGTTCGCTTCAGTCGCGCATCGAAATGCAGTCGTTCTTCGCAGACAAGCTGGGCGACTCCATCAACCGCGGCATCGGCAGACTGGTGGATGCCGACATGGACGAGGCCTCAACGCGTCTCAAGGCACTGCAGACGCAGGAGCAACTGGCGGTACAGTCGCTGTCGATTGCCAACAGCAACTCGGAAACCATCATGCAGCTCTTCCGCTAAACTCCGCCTGCGGGGGGAGCAGCAACAGCTCCTTCCCCCTTGCATCGTGCTCGAGAGCCATTAGACACTGACACAGTCAGCTTCCAAAGCACGAGTTTCAACGGCAGGCGAACCGATATGGCAGTGAGGATAGTCCCGGTGATCATGGCGGGCGGCAAGGGGACGCGCCTTTGGCCGTTGTCACGGGCCAGTGCACCGAAACAGTTCATCCAGTTCGTCGGCGAGCATACGCTTTTTCAGCAAACTCTTGCGCGGGTCTCCGACACCGCGCTCTACGATCCGCCGGTGATCGTCACAAACCAGGAGTTCCGCTTCCTGGTTGCCGAGCAGGCGCGCGAAATGGGCGTTGAACTTGGAGGCACGCTTCTGGAGCCGATGGCACGCAACACGGCGGCGGCCATTGCGGCAGCCGCCGTCTTCGTTGCCAGCTGTGCCGGGGAAGAGGCGGTCCTGCAGGTGCTGGCCTCCGACCATGAGATCGCCGCCGACGAGGACTACCTCGCAGCCATCCGCATCGCCCGCGAGGCCGCCTGCTCCGGCAAGCTTGTCACCTTCGGGATCACTCCGACGGAGCCGGCCACGGGATACGGCTACATCGAGGTTGGCGAAGCGCTGGCAGGGGGCGCGCATGCGGTCAAGGCCTTCGTCGAGAAGCCGCAGGCTGCCGAGGCTGAACGCATGTTGGCCGCCGGCGGCTTCTGTTGGAACTCCGGCATCTTCATGTTTACCGCAGGCCAGGTCCTGCACGAGATGGAGATCCATGTGCCCGAGATCGCCGCCGCCGCCCGCGCGTCCGTCGCAACGGCAGTTGCAGACCTCGACTTCATCCGGCTCGATGCCGAAGCCTTCGCCACAAGTCCCGACATCTCGATCGACTACGCGATCATGGAGAAAACCGGCAATGCCGCCGTCGTGCCCTCCTCGTTCGCCTGGTCGGATCTGGGGAGCTGGGACGCCGTGTGGAAGCTTGGCCGCCGCGACGATGCAGGAAATGTCGTCTCCGGAAACGCCACCCTCCTCGACACGAAGAATTCGCTCGTCATGTCGCGCACGAGCCATCTAGCCGTGCAGGGCATGGAGAATGTCGCCATCGTTGCCAGCGAAGACGCCGTCTACATCGGGCGCCTGGAGGACAGCCAGCAGGTCGGCAAGCTGGTGAAGCGCCTTGCTGCGGACAAGGAAACCGCACCGCTGACGCGGGATCACCCGACCTCCTACCGCCCTTGGGGCGGCTATACCTCGATCCTCAATGGCGACCGCTTTCAGGTCAAGCGCCTCTTCGTCCTGCCGGGCAAGAAGCTTTCGCTGCAAAAGCACCACCACCGCTCCGAGCACTGGATCTGCGTCAAGGGCACCGCCGAGGTTACGATAGGCGACGAGGTGAAGGTCGTGAGGGAGAACGAGTCGGTCTATATTCCCCAGGGTGAACTTCACCGCCTCGCCAACCCGGGCAAGATCATGCTCGAGATGATCGAGGTGCAGACCGGCTCCTACTTGGGTGAAGACGACATCATCCGCATCGTCGACGAGTTCGGCCGCAGCTAGATTGCGAGACCCGCCTCGCATCTTGTGCGAAGGCGGGTTCCTGACGCCGCACACCGCTTCCGTCGCACGCTCGATTAGCCACAAAATTCCCAGCAGTGACGCAAAGCTTGCCTTGCTTTCCCTTGCCGCATTGCACACACTCGAATCCATTCTCAACGCGCCGGCCCCTGGGAGCCAGAACTACGTATGGCAAAGGCACCGGCAGGGGATTTGGATCGGCGGCGCCGAGAGCCGGGTCTTGACTATGCACCCCTACCCGGCATCGCTGATGAGATGATGGACGGCGATGGCGGCATCCGCCCCGCCTGGCGACAGTTCACAACCGCGCTGGCGGCGATGTCGGAGCACCAGCTTCACGAGCGCTTCGCCCGCGCCGATCGCTATCTCCGAGACGCCGGCGTCTTCTATCATTCCTATGCTTCCGAACCGCATGCCGAGCGCCACTGGCCGCTTTCGCATATCCCGGTTCTTATTGACGACCGCGAGTGGGCCATCGTCTCAGAGGGGCTGATCCAGCGCGCGGACCTGATGGAGACAGTGCTCGCCGACATCTACGGAGACAACCGGCTCGTAGGAGAAGGCCTCCTGCCGCCGTCCCTCATCGGCTCCAACCCCGAATTCCTGCGGCCGATGGTCGGCGTTAAGCCCGCAGGCGGTCACTACCTGCATTTCTGCTCTTTCGAGATTGGCCGCGGCCCTGACGGAAAATGGTGGGTGCTGTCGGACAGAACGCAGGCGCCCTCGGGAGCCGGCTTTGCGCTGGAGAACCGCGTCGCCACCACCCGTTCCTTCTCCGACCTCTATGCAGAGATGCATGTCCACCGGCTGGCCTCCTTCTTCGGCAGCTTCCGGGAAACGCTGCAGGCGCAACGCCCCTCGCCGGATCATCGCATTGCGGTGTTGACCTCCGGCTCGGCAAACGAAACCTATTTCGAACACGCCTACCTCGCCCGCTATCTCGGCTTCATGCTGCTGGAGGGGGAGGATCTCGCGGTCGTCAACCGGCAGCTTATGGTTCGAACGGTCGCAGGATTGAAACCGATCGGCGCCTTGTGGCGACGGCTGGATGCCTCCTACGCGGACCCGCTGGAGCTCGACCAAACCTCGCACATCGGCGCACCGGGAATGGTGGAGGCGTTGCGGTCGGGTTCCGCGATGATGATCAATGCCCTCGGCTCGGGCATCCTCGAAACGCGGGCGCTGCTAGCTTTCACGCCAGCGATCGCGCGCCGGCTTCTCGGCGAAGAGCTGAAACTGCCGTCGATCGCCACGTGGTGGTGCGGTCAGGAAAATGAACGCAATCACGTTGCCGCGAATATCGAGCGCATGGTGATCGGTCCGGCTTTCTCCACACGCCCCTTCTTCGATGACCAGGGCCAGTCGGTGCTCGGCCGCTCGCTGCGCGACACCGCCCGGGAACGCGTGGGTGACTGGCTTGCCACCGATGGCGCCAAACTCGTCGGCCAGGAGGTCGTAACGCTGTCTACGACGCCCGCTTTTCAAGATGGAAAACTGGTCCCGCGGCCGATGTCGCTGCGGGTCTTCGCTGCACGCACTGAGAGAGGTTGGCAGATCATGCCAGGTGGTTTCGCCCGTATTGGTGCGGGAGACGATGTCGCGGCAATCGCCATGCAGGCAGGCGGAACGGCAGCCGATGTGTGGATCGTCAGCGAGACGCCTGTGGCGACACCGACCCTTTTGCCGCGGGAAGGCACCGTCGAACGAGCCGCACCCGGCAGCCTGCCAAGCCGCGCCGCCGACAACCTCTTCTGGCTCGGCCGCTATACAGAACGGGCGGAAGGCTCCCTGCGCATCCTGCGCGCCTGGCACCAGCGGTTCTCAGAAGCGGCCGATCCGCGCCAGCCGCTTCTGGCCGACGTTGCAGGCTATCTCGAAGCGGTCGGCATCTATGCGGCCTCGAGCGGCGTGCCCGCGCCGCTCCTGCACAGCATCGAAAGTGCAAGCTACGCCGCGGGCAATATCCGTGACCGCTTCTCCCCCGATGGCTGGCTTGCCCTCACAGACCTCGCCCGCACCGCCCGCCGCTTCCATGAAACTGTCAGCCCCGGTGACGATGCTGCCCATGCCATGACCGTTCTCTTGCGAAAGCTCGCAGGCTTTGCCGGTCTTGTGCACGAAAACATGTACCGCTTCACCGGCTGGCGCTTCCTGTCGATCGGCCGCTATCTGGAGCGTGGGCTGCACATGACGCGGCTTCTCGGTCATATGTCCGGAGCGGACGCTCCCGACGGTGCTTTCGACATGCTGCTCGAGATCGGCGACAACGTCATGACCCATCGCCGCCGCTACAACGTCAACACGACCAGCCTGACCGTCACCGACCTTCTGGCGCTCGATCCGGTCAACCCGCGCTCCATCCTGTTCCAGTTGAACGAGCTGCGCACGGAGATCGAACAACTGCCGAACGCCTATGTCGACGGCCAGATGTCGGAGGTTTTTCGCCAGATCATGCGGCTCCAGTCCGGGCTTGCGGTGATGACCGCCGATGACATGACAAAGGACGGCTACGTTAAGCTCGAGCGGGACATGGAGTACCTCTCCGAAACCCTCGCCCGAACCTATCTGGCCTGAACGCCCGATGCGCTACGACCTTTCGCTTCACATGGGCTACGCCTACGACGTGCCGGCCTCCAATGCCCGGCACATGATCCGGCTGCTGCCCCTGGAAATCCCCGGGCGCCAGACGCTGCTTGACGGGTCCATCGATGTCTCCCCCTCACCGGAAGACATGACCACCTTCACCGATTTCTTTGGCCAGCCCGCCACGTCCGTCCTCCTGCGCGCTCCGCACCGCCGGCTCGACATCCGGATGAAGGCTCGGGTGCTGGTCGAGGACTGTCCGGTCCGGCCGGAAAACTGGACCACGCTGCGGGATCTGCCGAAGGAGCTGGCTGCGATCTGGTCGCTGGATCCTGCCTCGCCTCATCATCTGGCAGCACCGGGCGCGCGTACCCCGTACGTCCCGGAGATCGCCACCTTTGCCGGCGACATGACTCAGTCGGAGCAGACGGTTCGGGAGGTGGCTTTCGCACTTTGCGATTGCATCCATCGCGAGTTCGCCTACGACGGCAACGCCACGACTGTCGATACCACGCCGCAGGAAGCCTTCCGATTGCGACGTGGCGTCTGCCAGGATTTCGCTCACGTGATGATCGTTGCCCTGCGCAGCCTCGGCATTCCCGCCGGCTATGTCAGCGGCTTCCTGCGCACGAATCCTCCGCCGGGCCAGGAGCGCCTGGAGGGAGCCGACGCCATGCATGCCTGGGTACGGGTCTGGTGCGGGGACGCGATGGGATATGTGGAACTCGACCCGACCAACAACATCGCGGCCGGTGCCGATCATATCGTCGTCGCCTATGGCCGAGACTACGCCGACATCGCCCCTGTGATCGGCGTACTGAGGGGTCACGGCGGGCAGACGATCGAGCAGGCCGTGGATGTGGTTCCTCACGACTAGCCGTGCCGGCGTTTCCGCCGATACCGTTAAAATGCAATCCAATCGCTTAGCCGTTCCTCCACGGGTTCCTGATACAGCTTCTCCGTGGTTCAGGTGCATGAACAGGGAAGACGGCGATGATGGCGAACAAACGGATATCGCGGCTCCTCGAGGACCGCAGCGGCAATTTCGGTATGATGACGGCAATCCTCCTGCCGGTCCTGATCGGAGCCGGCGGCGTTGCCCTCGATCTTACAAACATGATGATGTCGAAGACGCAGTTGCAGGAAGCAGCCGATTCTGCGGCACTTGCGGCCTCCACCGCGCTTGCTACGGGTGAAGCCGTCAACGAAGCGGCGGCCAAGGAGATCGCCAAGCAGTTCTTCATTGCCCAGATGGGGAATTCCATAGGCTCGGAAGCGGCAAGCGAGATGGCGGCGACGACCGCTGTCGACATCAAGACCACCACCACCAGTGCCGGCACGAACTTCGAAGTCTCCGTCGGCTCGAGTTACGACGTGGCATTGACGCCGTTGATGGGCGTATTCGGCTATCAGACAATGAACATTGCGACGAACAGCACGTCGACGAGCGGCATCAGCGAGAAGGAGACCGCACTCTCGATGGCGCTCGTTCTCGATGAATCAGGGTCGATGGACTGGAATACGACGACTGTCGAGAGCAAGACGTGCAAAAAGAAAAAGAATTGGAGTGACGAGTGCAAGGAATGGGACATCACTTACGTAAAGAAGATCGCTGCTCTCAAGATGGCAGCGAACGCCCTGTTCAGCGCTCTGGATGACGCAGATCCAGAGGGAGATCTGACGCGGACCGGTGCAGTATCCTACAACCACAACGTCATGGGACAGACCCAGCCACTCATGGGATGGGGCACCTCCGCGGCACGCACTTATGTTGCAGGCTTGCCCGAAAAACCGGAGGGAGGAACGGACGCCAGCGGGGCAATGGAGGTCGCACATCTTGGGGTCCAAAAAGCCCCCGACGGAAGCGATAGCGAAAGTGAAGAGCACGAAAAGAAAGAGAATGAGACCGTCGAGCGATTCATCGTCCTCATGACGGACGGTGAGATGACCGGCTACAGCAACCAGTGGAACCCCACGATCGATGCGGCGGTGCGGGATCGCTGTGACGATGCGAAGGAGGCAAAAACGCGTGTCTTCACCGTCGCCTTCATGGCACCCGACAAGGGAAAGCAGTTGCTTCGCTACTGTGCCAGCACGGCGAGTGACTACTACGAGCCGGAGACCATGGAGCAGCTGGTATCCGACTTCTCCCAGATCGCGAAGGAAGCGGTCAAAGCTCGTACGCTACTCACCCACTGATTTTACTCCGCCGTCTGTCATGAACCCGCCCTCACCGGCGGGTTTTCTTTTGTCGTTATTCCACGGCCTCCTTTCCTCCACGCCTTTTTTCCGCCGATTCAATCGGTTTGTTGCCAGCATCCCGCAAGGATGCGTAAACTTCGCACAATGCAAATCAGGGACCAATGGCCGAAGCGGGCCTCTCCCATCCTGCTCCACCAGAAGAATTGGCGAACCCATGGACAACACCCTTCCCACCGTTGATATTCCCCAGCCGCCGCCGCGCAGCACCAATCCGCAGATCCTCGCCGAGGAGATCATCGAGCGCCTGACCTACCGGATCGGCAAGGACGCGAAGGTGGCAAAGCCGCACGACTGGCTGACCGCAGCGATTCTCGTGGTGCGTGACCGGATTATCGACCGGTGGATGGAATCCACCCGCCGCGCCTACCGGAACGGCGACAAGCGGGTCTATTATTTGTCATTGGAATTCCTGATCGGCCGCCTGCTGCGCGATGCCGTCTCCAATCTCGGCGTCATGGAAGATCTGAAGGAGGCTCTAGGGTCCCTCGGCGTTGATCTCAATGTCATCGTAGGGCTGGAGCCAGATGCGGCGCTCGGCAATGGCGGCCTCGGCCGTCTTGCGGCCTGTTTCATGGAAAGCATGGCGACCGTCGACATTCCTGCCTATGGTTATGGCATCCGCTATATCCACGGCCTGTTCCGCCAGCAGATGGCGGATGGCTGGCAGGTTGAACTGCCGGAAACATGGCTTGCTCACGGGAACCCGTGGGAATTCGAGCGCCGCGAAAGCTCCTATGAGATCGGCTTCGGCGGCTCGGTGGAAACCATCGGAGGCTACGACGAGCCTCCCCGCTATGTCTGGAAACCGGCCGAGCGCGTCATCGCCACCGCCTATGATACGCCGGTCGTTGGCTGGCGCGCGCAGCGCGTCAACACGCTGCGTCTCTGGTCCGCCCAGCCGATCGACCCGATCCTGCTCGACGCCTTCAACGCTGGCGACCACATCGGCGCGCTGCGCGAAAGCAACAAGGCGGAGGCGCTGACCCGCGTTCTTTATCCGGCCGACGCCACGGCGGCCGGCCAGGAGCTTCGCCTGCGCCAGGAGTATTTCTTCTCGTCCGCCTCCTTGCAGGACATTCTGCGCCGGCATCTTCAGCAGTATCCCGACTTCTCGAACCTGCCGGACAAGGTCGCGATCCAGCTGAACGACACCCATCCTGCCGTCTCCATTGGCGAGATGATGCGCCTGCTCATCGACGTGCACGGCATCGAATTCGAAGAGGCGTGGAAACTCACGCGCGGCACCTTCTCCTACACCAACCACACGCTTCTTCCCGAAGCACTCGAAAGCTGGCCCGTGCCGCTGTTCGAGCGCCTCCTGCCGCGCCACATGCAACTGGTTTACGCCATCAATGCCAAGATCCTGCTTGAGGCGCGCAAGAAAAAGGGCTTCAACGACACACAGATCCGCTCGATATCGCTGATCGACGAGAATGGCGATCGCCGGGTGCGCATGGGCAATCTCGCCTTCATCGGCTCGCATTCGGTCAATGGCGTCTCCGCTCTGCACACCGACCTGATGAAGGTTACGGTGTTCCAGGACCTCCACAAGCTCTATCCACAGCGCATCAACAACAAGACGAACGGTATTACGCCCCGTCGCTGGCTGATGCAGTGCAACCCCGAACTGACCTCCCTCATCCGCGAAGCGATCGGTGAAAACTTCCTCGACGACACGGAGGCTCTGCGTGCACTCGACGATTTTGCTGACGATCCCCCCTTCCAGGACAAGTTCGCGGCGGTGAAGCGGGCGAACAAGGTCCAGCTCGCGAACCTGGTCGGTAGTCGCATGGGGGTGCGCGTCGATCCCTCGGCGATGTTCGACATTCAGATCAAGCGTATCCATGAATACAAGCGGCAGCTTCTCAACATCATCGAAGCCGTCGCCCTCTACGACCAGATCCGCTCGCGTCCGGAGCTGGATTGGGTGCCGCGCGTCAAGCTCTTCGCCGGCAAGGCCGCTCCGAGCTACCACAACGCCAAGCTCATCATCAAACTGGCAAACGATGTCGCCCGGGTCATCAACAACGATCCGGCCGTGCGGGGTCTGTTGAAGATCGTCTTCATCCCGAACTACAACGTGTCTCTGGCCGAGGTCATGGTTCCCGCCGCCGACCTCTCGGAGCAGATTTCGACAGCCGGGATGGAGGCTTCCGGCACCGGCAACATGAAGTTTGCGCTCAATGGGGCTCTCACCATCGGCACGCTGGATGGCGCCAATGTCGAGATGCGGGATCATGTCGGCGAAGACAACATCGTCATCTTCGGCATGACGGCGGAAGAAGTGGCCGAACTCCGCGCCGACGCCTATGAGCCGCGGACCGTCATCGAGCGGTCAAAGGAGCTTGCACAGGCTTTGGATGCGATTGCTGGGGGCGTCTTTTCTCCGGACGACCGCTCCCGGTTCACCGGGTTGATCGACGGCATCTACAACCATGACTGGTTCATGGTCGCCGCCGATTTCGATGCCTACGCGGCCGCACAAAGAACCGTTGACCAAATCTGGACCGACCCTAAATCATGGTATTCAAAGACAATTCGCAATACCGCCCGGATGGGTTGGTTCTCCTCTGACAGAACCATTCGCCAATACGCGTCGGAGATCTGGAGAGCCTGATGACAACATCGCCGCGGTCTGCCGACGACGGAAGAGCCCCTGGCGAAATTCCGGCGTCCGAGATCGAGGCGATCGTGGAAGGACGGCACGCAAACCCGTTCGCCGTCCTTGGCATCCATAAGCTCTCCTCCGGCTATCATGTCCGCTGCTTTATTCCCGGCGCGGAGGCCGTTTCTGTCTTCGCGCTCGACGGCACTCCGCTTGGAGAGCTGAAGCAGCGCCATGAGGCGGGCTTTTTCGAGGGACCGGTGGAGGCGCAGAACCTCCGCCCGATCCGCTATCGCGCACGGCGCGCCGATGATGAGTGGGCCGTCACCGATTGCTATAGTTTCGGTCCTGTGCTCGGCCCGATGGACGACTATTTCGTCCGCGAAGGTTCACACCTGCGTCTCTTCGACAAGATGGGGGCTCATCCGATCCGGCACGAAGGCGTGGACGGCTTCCATTTCGCAGTCTGGGCGCCAAATGCGCAACGCGTCTCTGTGGTTGGCGATTTCAACTCTTGGGACGGCCGCATGCACGTCATGCGGCTGCGGGTCGATACCGGCATCTGGGAGATCTTCGCCCCGGATGTCCAGGCAGGTTCGTCGTACAAGTTCGAGATCGTCGGCAGTGAGGGCAATGTACTCCCCCTGAAGGCGGATCCCTTTGCCCGCCGCGCAGAGCTTCGCCCGAAGAACGCCTCCGTGACCACGCCCGAACTCAAGCAGGAGTGGGAGGATGAGGCCCACCGGCGCCATTGGGAACAGGCGAACCACCGCCGGCAGCCGATCTCCATCTATGAGGTGCACGCCGGTTCCTGGCAGCGCCGCGAGGACGGCAGCTTCCTGTCCTGGGATGAACTGGCTTCGCGCCTCATCCCCTACGTCACGGACATGGGCTTCACCCATATCGAACTCCTGCCAATCACCGAGCATCCTTATGATCCGTCCTGGGGGTACCAGACGACCGGGCTCTACGCGCCAAGCGCCCGCTTTGGCGACCCGGAAGGCTTCGCCCGCTTCGTCAACGGCTGCCACAAGGTCGGCATCGGCGTCATCCTCGACTGGGTTCCCGCCCACTTCCCGACGGACGCGCACGGCCTCAGCCATTTCGACGGCACCGCCCTCTACGAGCATGAGGACCCTCGCAAGGGCTTCCATCCGGACTGGAACACAGCGATCTACAATTTCGGCCGCCTGGAGGTTCTGTCCTATCTGATCAACAACGCGCTCTACTGGGCCGAGAAATTTCACCTCGACGGCCTGCGCGTCGATGCGGTGGCGTCGATGCTCTACCTCGACTACTCGCGCAAGTATGGCGAGTGGATCCCAAACGAATACGGCGGCCGCGAGAACTTGGAAGCCGTGCGCTTCCTGCAAAAGCTCAACACGCTTTCCTACGGCAACCATCCAGGCGTCATGACGATCGCCGAGGAATCGACCTCATGGCCGAAGGTGTCCCACCCGGTCCACGAAGGCGGGCTCGGCTTCGGCTTCAAGTGGAACATGGGCTTCATGCACGACACGCTGAGCTACATGAGCCGCGAGCCGGTGCACCGCAGGCATCACCACAACGAGATCACCTTCGGGCTGACCTATGCCTTTTCGGAGAACTTCGTCCTGCCGCTCAGCCACGACGAGGTGGTGCATGGGAAGGGTTCGCTGATTGCCAAGATGGCCGGCGACGATTGGCAGAAATTCGCCAACCTGCGCGCCTACTACGCCTTCATGTGGGGCTATCCGGGCAAGAAGCTGCTCTTCATGGGTCAGGAGTTTGCCCAGTGGAGCGAGTGGAGCGAGGCGAAGTCGCTCGACTGGAACCTCCTGCATTATCACCAGCACGAGGGCATGCGGCGGCTTGTTCGCGATCTCAACATTACCTACCGCGCAAAGCCAGCCCTTCACGCTCGCGATTGCGAGCCGGAAGGCTTCCAGTGGCTGGTCGCCGATGACGATGAGAACTCGGTCTTCGCCTGGCTGCGCCTCGCACCTGGCGAAAAACCTGTGGCAGTGATTACCAATTTCACGCCCGTATATCGCGAAAATCACCGAATCCCGTTGCCAAAAGCGGGCCGCTGGCGTGAAACCCTCAATACGGATGCGGAGATCTACGGCGGCGGCGGCAAGGGCAATGGTGGTCGCGTGCAGGCCGTCGATGCGGGAGGAACCATCAGCGCGACGATGACATTGCCGCCGCTGGCGACGATCATGCTTGAACTGGAACAGTCATAAACAAAGGGGGGAGGACTATGGACGATAAAAGGTACCAACCGCTGGCACGTGATGCCATGGCCTATGTCCTCGCCGGTGGCCGCGGCAGCCGGTTGAAGGAACTAACCGATCGGCGCGCCAAGCCAGCCGTCTACTTCGGCGGCAAGGCGCGCATCATCGATTTCGCGCTGTCGAACGCGTTAAATTCGGGCATCCGCCGCATCGGCGTCGCGACCCAATACAAGGCGCATTCGCTGATCCGCCACATGCAGCGCGGCTGGGGTTTCTTCCGTCCGGAGCGAAACGAGAGCTTTGACATCCTGCCCGCCTCGCAGCGTGTTTCGGAAACGCAGTGGTATGAAGGCACGGCGGATGCCGTCTACCAGAACATCGACATCATCGAGACATACAATCCTGAATACATGGTCATCCTGGCGGGCGATCACGTCTACAAGATGGATTATGAATACATGCTCCAGCAGCATGTCGATTCAGGCGCAGACGTGACCGTCGGCTGCCTTGAGGTGCCGCGCGTGGAAGCGACGGGCTTCGGCGTCATGCATGTCAACGAGAAGGACGAGATCATCGATTTCGTCGAGAAACCCGCAGACCCACCGGGCATGCCCGACAAGCCGGACTTCGCTCTGGCGTCCATGGGCATCTACGTCTTTCACACCAAGTTCCTGTTCGAGGCGCTGAGGCGCGACGCCGCCGACTCCTCTTCCAGCCGCGACTTCGGCAAGGACATTATTCCGTGGATCGTCAAGAACGGTAAAGCGGTGGCGCACCGTTTCACCAACTCCTGCGTCCGTTCCGATTTCGAGCGCGAGTCCTATTGGCGGGACGTCGGCACCATCGAGGCCTATTGGCAGGCGAACGTTGATCTCACGGCGGTGCTGCCGGAACTCGATATCTACGACAAGTCCTGGCCGATCTGGACCTATGCGGAGATCACCCCGCCCGCCAAGTTCGTCCATGACGACGAAGACCGCCGCGGCTCGGCGATCTCCTCGGTCGTATCGGGGGACTGCATCATCTCCGGCTCGACACTCCACAGGAGCCTGCTCTTCACCGGCGTGCGCGCCAATTCCTATTCCAGGCTGGATGGCGCTGTGGTTCTTCCCAACGTCCGGGTGGGACGCCGCGCTCAGCTTCGCAACGTCGTCATCGATTCCAATGTCACCATTCCGGAGGGTCTCGTCGTCGGCGAGGATCCGGAGCTTGATGCAAAACGCTTCCGCCGCACCGAAAGCGGCATCTGCCTCATCACCCAGCCGATGATCGACAAACTGGATCTGTAGCGCCGCATGAACGTCCTTTCGGTCGCCTCCGAAATCTATCCGCTGATCAAGACCGGAGGGCTCGCCGACGTCGTCGGCGCCCTGCCGCTGGCGTTGGATGAACATGGCGTGCGCACCCGCACGCTCATTCCCGGCTACCCGGCGGTCATGCGGGCGGTGCGCGACGCCTCGCCCTGCCTGCACTACGACGACCTGCTGGACCATGCGGCCACGATTTTGGAGGCCCGTCACGAGGGGCTCGATCTCCTCATCCTCGACGCGCCCTCACTCTTCGATCGCGCCGGCGGCCCCTATCTCGATACGGACGGCCAGGACTACGGTGACAACTGGCGCCGCTTTGCCGCCCTGTCTCGCGCCGGCGCCGATATCGCGCTGGGGAGGATTGAGGCATGGCGTCCCGATCTCGTGCATGTGCACGACTGGCAGACCGGACTGCTGCCCGCCTATCTGCGCTATTCCGGTAAGCCGGCACCGCCGAGCCTGATGACGATCCACAACATCGCCTTCCAGGGACGCTACGGGGTCGACATCTTTCCCCATCTCGGGCTTCCGCCGGATGCCTATTCGATCGAAGGCATCGAGTATTGGGGCGGCATCGGCTATCTCAAGGCCGGGGTGCAGGCGGCAGCGGCCGTCAGCACGGTCAGCCCGACTTATGCGGAGGAAATTCTGACAGGCGAATTTGGCTTGGGCATGGAAGGCGTGCTCGCCTCCCGTGCGGGTAATCTGCACGGCATCGTCAACGGCATCGATGCCGACGTCTGGAACCCCGAACGCGACCCGCTGATCAAGGCCAATTACAGTACGGCCAACCTCAAGAACCGCGGGAAGAACAAGCGCGCCGTGGCCGAACGTTTCGGCCTTGAGCAGGAGGATGGCCCGCTATTCTGCGTGGTCTCCCGCCTGACCGGGCAGAAGGGCATGGATCTTCTGGCTGAATGCGTGGGCGATCTCGTACCTCAGGGCGGCCGGCTTGCCGTCCTCGGCTCCGGGGAAGCCTGGCTGGAGGACGCCTTCCGCCACGCAGCCGCGCAGCATCCCGGCCGCGTCGCCATTATCACCGGTTATGACGAACCGCTGTCGCATCTGATGCAGGCGGGATCAGACGCGATCCTCATCCCGTCGCGCTTCGAGCCCTGCGGCCTGACCCAGCTCTACGGCCTGCGCTACGGCTGCATTCCCGTCGTCGCGCGCACCGGCGGGCTCAACGATACGATCATCGATGCCAATCCCGCAGCCCTTGCCGCCAAGGTTGCCACCGGCATCAGCTTCGCCCCGACGACGAACGATGGCCTTCGCCGGGCGCTTCGCCGAACCTTCCGCCTCTACGCCGACCAGAAGGCCTGGCTCGCGATGCAGAAGCAGGGCATGAAATCCGATGTATCCTGGAACAAGAGCGCGGGCGTCTATGCCGCCCTCTACACCCGACTGACCACGAAAGGCCGATAAGACGATGATCCGGACCGTTGCGACCGCCCCCTACAAGGACCAGAAGCCCGGCACTTCCGGGCTCCGCAAGAAGGTGCCCATCTTCGCGCAGGAGAACTACGCGGAGAACTTCATCCAGTCGATCTTCGACTCGCTCGAGGGCTTTGCAGGCAAGACGCTGGTGGTCGGCGGCGATGGCCGCTACTACAACCGCGAGGTCATCCAGAAGGTCCTGAAAATGGCCGCCGCTGCGGGTTTCGGCAAGGTGATGGTCGGCCAGGGTGGCATCCTGTCCACCCCCGCCGCCTCCAACATCATCCGCAAGTACGGTGCCTTCGGCGGCATCATCCTGTCGGCAAGCCATAACCCCGGCGGGCCGAACGAGGACTTCGGCATCAAGTACAATATCGGCAATGGCGGCCCGGCACCGGAAAAGATCACGGAAGCGATCTTCGAGCGCTCCAAGATCATCAGCGAGTACAAGATTGCCGACGCACCCGACATCGACCTCGACACGGTCGGCAGCTTTGAGCTCGCCGGCATGGCCGTGGAAGTCATCGATCCGGTCGCGGACTACGCCGAACTGATGGAGAGCCTGTTCGATTTCAGCGCCATTCGCGACCTGATCTCCGGCGGCTTCCGCATCGCGATGGATTCCATGGGTGCCGTTACCGGCCCCTATGCAATGGAGATCATCGAGAATCGTCTTGGCGCGCCCGCAGGCTCCGTTCGTAACGCGACGCCCCTGCCAGACTTCGGCGGCCACCATCCGGACCCGAACCTCGTCCATGCCAAGGAGCTGTATGACGATGTGATGAGCGCCGATGGCCCGGACTTCGGCGCCGCCTCCGATGGCGACGGCGATCGTAACATGGTGGTCGGCAAAGGCATGTTCGTTACTCCGTCCGACAGCCTCGCGATCATCGCTGCCAATGCGAAATGCGCCCCCGGCTACGCTAAAGGCATCGCCGGCATCGCCCGTTCCATGCCGACCAGCGCTGCCGCCGACCGCGTGGCGGAAAAGCTCGGGCTGGGCATGTACGAGACGCCCACAGGTTGGAAGTACTTCGGCAACCTGATGGATGCCGGCAAGGTCACCGTCTGCGGCGAGGAAAGCTTCGGAACGGGATCGGATCACGTCCGGGAGAAGGATGGCCTCTGGGCCATCCTCTTCTGGCTGAACATCGTCGCCGCCCGCAAGGAAAGCGTCGCCGACATCGTCCGCAAGCACTGGGCCGGATACGGCCGCAACTATTATTCCCGCCACGACTATGAGGAAGTCGATACCGACGCCGCCAATGGCCTGATGGACGCGCTGCGCGAGAAGCTGTCGTCGCTCCCCGGCGAGAGCTTTGGCGACCTGAAGGTCGAGGCGGCGGATGACTTTTCCTATACCGATCCAATCGATGGTTCCGTCAGCACGAAGCAGGGCATCCGCATCCTGTTTGAAGGTGGCAGCCGCGTTGTCTTCCGCCTTTCCGGCACCGGCACCTCGGGCGCGACCCTGCGCGTCTATGTCGAGCGTTACGAGCCGGATGCTTCCAGGCACGGCATCGAGACGCAGGCGGCACTCGCCGACCTGATCGCGGTGGCCGACGAGATCGCCGGGATCAAGACACGCACCGGCCGTAGCGCGCCAACCGTGATCACCTGATCGATGGCAGACGAAGAAATCCCGGACGGTGTTCGAACCACTAACGACGGCGCTGACTTTGCTGTGTGGTCGCAGGGCGCACAGGCGATCGACCTCTGCCTCTTCGACGAGAGCAACAGGGAGACCCGCCTGCCGATGCAGCGCGGCGAGGATAACATCCACCGCCTTTCCGTACCGAAGGCGGCGGAAGGTACTCGCTACGGCTATCGCGCCCTCGGCACCTACGAGCCGGACCAAGGCCTGTGGTTCGATCCGTCGAAACTGCTGCTCGACCCCTATGCCACCGAGATCGACCGGCCCTTTGTCTATGACCGAAAGCTGGGACTACACGGTGTCGATACCGCCTCTCTCATGCCGAAGGCGATCCTTCGCAGCCACGACAGGGTTGTACAGACAGCACCGCTCTTCCGCACCGGCGGGCTGATCTACGAGATTGCCGTCCGTCCCTTCACGATGCTCCACCCGGACATACCCGAGCATCAGCGCGGCACCATCGCCGCCCTCGCCCACCCGTCCGTCCTCGCGCACCTCAAGCGCATCGGTGTGGACGCGGTGGAGCTGATGCCGATCACCGCCTGGATCGACGAGCGGCACCTGCCGCCGCTCGCGCTTACCAACGGCTGGGGCTATAACCCGGTCGGCTTCATGGCGCTCGACCCGCGCCTTTGCCCCGGGGGCATCAGGGAACTGCGCGAGACGGTGGCGGCGCTGCACGACGCCGGCATCGGCGTCATCCTTGACCTTGTCTTCAACCATACCGGCGAAAGCGATCGTGCAGGCCCGACACTCTCGCTGCGCGGCCTCGACAACCTCGCCTGCTTCCGCCATGTGGAAGGCCAACCGGGCACGCTGGTCAACGATACCGGCACCGGCAACACCGTCGCCTGCGACCATCCCTTCGTCCGAAGCCTGATCCTCGACAGCCTACGGCACTTCGTGCTGCATGCCGGGATCGACGGCTTCCGCTTCGATCTGGCACCGATCCTGGGGCGTGGCCCCCACGGATTTTCCGCCGAAAGCGAGACCCTGCAGGCAATGATCAAGGATCCTGTGCTTGCCGACCGCATCCTGATCGCCGAACCTTGGGACATCGGCCCCGGCGGCTATCAGCTCGGCAACTTCCCGCCACCATTCCTGGAATGGAACGACCGCGCCCGCGATGATATTCGGCGTTTCTGGCGCGGCGATCACTGGACGCTCGGAGAACTCGCCACGCGGCTTGCCGGCTCGCAGGACATCTTCGCCCGCCACGGCCAGCACGTCACGCGCAGCGTCAACTTCATCGCCGCCCATGACGGCTTCACACTGATGGACATGGTCTCGCATGAGGAACGCCACAACCATGCCAATGGCGAGGAGAACCGGGACGGCCACCACGACAACTTCTCGTGGAACAACGGCATCGAAGGGGCGACCAACGACGCCGGCATTACCAAGAAACGCCGCCGCGACGTCAAGGCGCTGCTCTCCACCCTCTTTGCCAGCCGCGGTGCCATTATGCTGACCATGGGCGACGAAGCCGGACGTAGCCAGGGCGGCAACAACAATGCCTACTGCCAGGACAACGCGATCACCTGGGTAAACTGGGAGGCGCTCGACAACGAGTTGCTCGAGCACACGGCGCAACTCTCGGCGCTGCGCAAACGGTTTTCGGTCTTCGCGGAAACCGGCTTTTTTGCCGATGCTGGCGACGACATCGATTGGTTTGATCCCTCCGGCACGCCGATGACGGCCGATGACTGGGAAAGGGGGGACGCCTCCGTCCTCACCCTCAGACTGAAGACGAACGACGCGACGACAGGACGGCAGACCTGGGTCGCCGTCATCTTCAATCGTACGCCGGAAGCCCAACCCGTCGCATTGGCGGGAGACTGGTTGAGCCTTCCGGACGCGAGCCCTTGGGAAAGCATCGTTCCCCCGCGCAGCGTGACCTTCTGCATCTTAGCCTGACGCTGCATTGCACGCATGTGCTACCCATCGGGCGCAAAGTCTGTACATTGCTGCCAGACGACGGAAATCAGAGAGGCAAGATGGCGCGGGAAATATCGCTGGCGGACGTGCCGGGCCTGGTGGGACAGGTTCTCGGGATCTCGAACTGGATCACCGTCGACCAGCAGATGATCGACAAGTTCGCCGATGCGACGCTCGATCACCAGTTCATCCATGTCGATCCCGCGCGCGCCGCAGCCGAAAGCCCGTTCGGCGGTACCATCGCACACGGCTTCCTGACACTGTCGCTTCTGTCGGCAATGAACTTCGGCTGCCTGCCGAAGATTCGCGAGCAGACCATGGGGCTGAACTATGGCTTCGACAAGATCCGCTTCATGTCACCCGTTCGCTGCGGCGCCCGCGTGAGAGGGCACTTCACGCTGAGTGACTGCCGCTTCCGCGGTGCCGGAATGCTGATGACCACCTACGACGTATCCGTCGAGATCGAGAACGAGAAGAAGCCGGCACTGACGGCGAACTGGACTACCATCGTGCAGTTTGATCCAAAAGATCGGCCGCCGGAGGTTTGAGCCGAGCCTGAAGCATACGCAGACCATCCTATCGTCTACAACCGATATGCGAGGTACGAATGTTTCCGCTTTCCCACATGATGAAGTCCTTCATCCGGAAGGGACGCCTGACGGTCATTGATGCCGATGGCAAGCGTCACGTCTTCGGCGGCCAGGCGCCCGGCCCGGAGGTGACGATGCGCCTCACCGACAAGCGGCTCTACCGCACGCTGGTGTTCAACCCGGAGCTTTCCGCCGGCGAAGCCTACATGGACGGGACGATGCGCTTCGAGGAGGGTTCGACGCTTCGCGACTTCCTGACCCTCTTCTCCATCAATCGGCTGTCGCTCGGCTCATATCCGCTGCAGAAGGCCCTCCGCTCGATCAAGATGCGCTTTCGCAAGCGCCAGCAGTCGAACAAGAAGGGTGAGGCACAGCAGAACGTCGCGCACCATTACGACCTCGGCAACGACTTCTACCGGCTCTTCCTCGACGACAACATGCTCTACTCCTGCGCCTATTTTCGCGAGCCGGGAGAAACGCTGGAGCAGGCGCAGCGCAACAAGCTGCGGCTACTTGCCTCCAAGCTCTGCCTGAAGGAAGGCATGACGGTGCTCGACATCGGCTGCGGCTGGGGCGACCTTGCCCTGTATCTGGCTCAGATCGAAAACGTCCGCGTCACCGGCGTTACCCTATCAAGGGAACAGCAGAAGCTTGCCTCGGAGCGGGCACAGCAGGCCGGCCTTTCCGATCGGGTTAAGTTCGAGCTCCGCGACTATCGCGACGTCGACGACAAGTTCGATCGCATCGTCTCGGTTGGCATGTTCGAACATGTCGGCGTGCAGCATTATGACGAGTTCTTCTCCCACCTGAACGACCTGATGCCGGACGATGGCATCGCCGTCCTCCACTCCATCGGCCACATGAGCCCGCCCGGCATGGCAAGCCCCTGGCTCAGGAAATACATCTTTCCCGGCGCCTATTCGCCTGCCCTCTCGGAAGTGTTCGAAAGCGTCGAGAAGAATAGCCTCTGGGTCATGGACCTGGAGTTCCTGCGCGTTCACTACGCTATCACGCTCTCCCACTGGGCGGAGCGGTTCGAGAAGAACCGCGAGCGGGTAATTGCCATGTATGACGAGCGCTTCGCCCGCATGTGGGAATTCTACCTGATCAGCGCGGAGATGATGTTCCGCACCGGTAGCCAGCTCGTCTTCCACATGCAGATGTCACGCAAGCGAGACGCCGCCCCCATCACCCGCGATTACATCACCGACAAGCAACGAGACTACATCGAGCGGGAAAAGACGCTGAACCTCTCCCTCTAAAAGATGACGGCGCGAAACATGGACAGGCAGGACATGATCCGGCAGGCCTTCGAACGGCAGGCTGTCGCCTGCGAAACCCTCGGCTCGCCTTTGACAGCCAGCCCGGCTGGCTGGAGAAAGGCTGGAGGCCAAAGGCCGGGTTGAGCAAGAGATCCTGAACTGGCCCAATGACCCAACAGGCGCCGGTGATGCTCTTGCCCTTCGGCTGGCCGGCGCCCTTCATGCCCTGGTTCTTTCGCGACAAGACGAGGCATTGGCGTCCGTCTACCCGCCGCACGAGGTCTCCGATGACGAGCTGTGGGGTGCGGTCAAGGCGGCCATGAAGACGCACGGGGACTTCATCTCCGACCGTCTGCGCTCGGCGCCACAGACCAACGAGATCCGCCGCAGCAGTGCGCTCCTGCCGGGCTTCCTGACCCTAGCCCAGCTGTTCGGCAAGCCTCTCGACCTGCTGGAGATCGGCGCTAGTGCCGGCCTGAACCTGCAGTGGGACTACTACCATTATCGTCTCGGCAGCTTTGAATGGGGCGATCCGGCGTCGCGCGTTCATCTTCAGCCGGATTGGCAGGGTTCAGAGCCGCCGACCGCTCACCTCGATGTCCGTCACGCCGCGGCTGCGACCTCAACCCGCTCGACCCGACCTCCGCCGAAGATCGCCAGCGGCTGATGTCCTATGTCTGGGCCGACCAGAGGGACCGGATGGAGCGCCTGGAGGCAGCTCTGTCGATCGCCGCCTCCGCGCCGCCGCCGGTGGACCGGGCCGATGCCCTCTCATGGCTGCCCCGGATGCTGTCAAAGGACCGGCAAGGTGCCGCAACGGTCATCTACCACACAATCGCTTGGCAATACCTGCCGCCGGAGAATCGCGCCAAAGGCGAAGCCATCATCGCCGACGCCGGAAGCCCCGCCACCGCCGACGCACCTCTTGCGCGTCTGGAACTGGAAGCTGACGACAATCCTGATGGTGCGGCCCTTCGCCTCCAGGTTTGGCCGGGCGGCAAGCGCCAGGAGATCGGTCGCGCTGACTTCCACGGCCGCTGGGTCAAATGGACGGGCTGGCAATGACGGATCTCAACGCGGCAGAGATCGAGCAGACGAAGCTATTGGCCAATGCACTCGATCGCGCATTCACCGCCTGCTTCACCGTCGGCATAGCGACACCACTGGCCGGCTATGTCTATAACCTGACCGTGTTCAACACGATTCCCGGCTCGCGCATGATTATCAGCTTGATTGGTTGGTTAATCGGCGCAGTTCTATTACATTACCAGGCAAGACGCGCACTCCGGAGGCTCGCCTGATGGATTTCTGGTTCTTCTACTCGATCGTCCTACCGTCGATTATCGTTCTGCTTGGCTATCTCGCCCTTCGCCTCCACGAATGGGATCTCGACCGCAAGCACAAGCACCGCCAGCCGGGCGAATAGCTGCCCGGCGGCCGCGTCAGAACGTGGCGTCGAGCGCCCCTTCGGCGAGCAAGGCATAGGCATAGTCCGAAAACGACCGCCAGACCTCCACTCGGAAGCTTTCTTCACCGGTCCGCAGCAGCACGATCTCCACCTTGCCGAAGATCGTGCGCGTGCAGGCGCCGACAGGAAAAGCCTTAAGCGACAGGTCCAGCGGGCAACCTGCATTGATCGCTGCCGCCGCCCCGGCCCCCTCCACCAGTATCGCAGTGTTGCGATGGGAGACGTCGACGGCCGAATGCAGCACGCCGGAGGCCACACAGGCGGCCATCAGGCCGCTTCCCTTCTCGCCCTCGCCTATCACCAGCCATTCGTCCGGCCCGAGCCAGTGCGCCGTTCGCCCGTTGTTAGCGGCGGACGTCTTCGGCCTCGTCGGCAGCTCCAGTCCGAGCGCCGCGGAAAGGGCCGCGACATCTTCTGATCGCGCCCTGAGCGAGATGCGTTCCGCGGGTGCGGCGGGCGTGACGGCAAGGGAAGCGGCGCGTCCGCGAACGCCTGAAAGCGCGAGTGTACGCGCGGCGGCGGGTGAAGACATCTCAGCCATGGATGCGGCCTCCTTCCTTGTCGAAGAACACCGTGTCTGTCACTTCGACGGCAATCGTCCTGTCCTTCATCGGCACATAGAGCGTCTGGCCGATCCGTGACCGCCCGCCGGCGACCAGCGCCATGGCAATCGAACGGCCGCAGTTCTCCGACCAGTAGGCCGAAGTGACGTGGCCGAGCATAGTCATCGGCTTCGGCTGATTGGGATCGGCAACGATCTGCGCCCCCTCCTCCAGCACGTCGCTCGGACGGTTGGTCAGCAGCCCCACCAACTGCTTGCGGCCGTCGCGAACGAGGTCCGGACGCTTCAGGCCACGGATGCCGACGAAGTCGGTCTTCTTCTTCGAAACCGCCCAGCCGAGCCCCGCATCGTCCGGCGTCACGGTCCCGTCGGTGTCCTGGCCGACGATGATGTAGCCCTTTTCGGCGCGCAGCACGTGCATGGTTTCCGTGCCGTAGAGACAGGCGCCCATGCTCTTCGCCCGCTCCCAGATCGCCGTCCAAACCGCCGGGCCGTAATCCGCCGGCACATTGACCTCGAAGCCCAGTTCGCCGGTGAACGACATGCGGAAGAGCCGCGCTGGCACGCCCATCACTGCGCACTCCGCCACACTCATATGCGGGAAGGCCTCGTTGGAGATGTCCAGCCCTTCGACGAACGGCTGGATGATCTCTCTCGCCTTCGGCCCCTGCACGGCAATCACCGCCCACTGCTCGGTCGTGGAGGTGAGCCAGACCTTCAAATGCGGGAATTCCGTCTGGAGATAGTCTTCCATGTGGTGCAGCACCCGCGGTGCGCCGCCGGTCGTCGTCGTCACGTGGAAGCGATCCTCTGCCAGCCGGCCGACGACGCCGTCGTCGTAGACGAAGCCGTCCTCGCGGGTCATGATGCCGTAGCGGCATCTGCCGGGCTTCAGCGTGTCCCAGGCATTCGTGTAGAGGAGGTTGAGGAACTGCGCCGCATCCGGCCCCACCACCTCGATCTTGCCGAGGGTGGAGGCATCGAAGACACCCGCGACGTCGCGGACCGTGCGGCATTCGCGGTTGACCGCGGACGCCATATCCTCGCCGCGCTTCGGGAAATACCAGGCGCGCTTCCAGTTGCCGACATCCTCGAACTCGGCGCCTTCAGCCGCTTCGAGATCGTGCATTGGCGTCTTGCGTGCCGGGTCGAATAACTCGCCGCGCGAATGCGCCACCAGCGTTCCATAGGTCACCGGCGTATAGGGGGCACGGAAGGTGGTGAGCCCCACCTGCGGGATCGGCCGGTCCAGCATTTCGGCGGCAATCGCCAGCCCGTGCATGTTGGAAAGCTTGCCCTGGTCGGATGCCATGCCGTTGGTGGTGAAGCGCTTGATGTGCTCGATCGAGTGCATGCCTTCGCGCACCGCAAGGCGGATGTCCTTTGCCGTTACGTCATGCTGGAAATCGACGAAGGCCTTCACCCTTGTGTCCGGTCCTGCTCCTTCCGCCGCGCCGATCATGCCGCCGCTCCAGCCGAAGCGCCTCTCGGCGTTGACCGACGCAGCGCCGCCGCCGGCGGAAATGGCTTCGTCCACCAGCAGATCCGTCTCGTCGGTACCGTTGCAGGCGCCGACCGAGACGCAATCCTGCGCGTAGATGTCCGGCAGGAAGCGCTGGCTCGCCTCGTCCCAGCGCAGCTTGCCGCGCGACTGGGAAAACAGATGCACGGACGGCGTCCAGCCGGCGGATACGATCAGCGCGTCAACCGCCATCTTGCGGATGTCCATGTTGCCGTTGCGGGCAACCGTCATCGACTTGATGCGCAGGCGCCCGGTGGTATCAATGACGGAATGACCTGTCAGCACGGTGATGCCGAGCGCACGCGCCTCCGCCAAAACCGCCTCGCCCGGTTGCTCGCGGCAGTCGACGATTGCAGCAATCGAGACCCCGGCACGCTTCAGGTCGAAGGCGGCTTCATATGCGCTGTCATGGGCGGTGTAGACGCCAACATTGCGGCCAACGGCAACGCCGTAGTGGTTGAGGAACGTCCGTGCTGCGGACGCCAGCATGATGCCCGGACGGTCATTGTTGGCAAACACCATGTGACGCTCTATCGCGCCTGTCGCCAGGATCACGCGTTTCGCGCGCACCTGCCACAACCGCTCGCGCGGCGTTTCCCGTCCCGGCCGATCGAGATGGTCGCTCACCCGCTCGGCGAGCCCAAGGAAGCCGTGGTTATAGTAGCCGAAGACGGTGGTGCGGGTCAGGATGCGCACGTTCGGCATGGCGGCAAGCTTCGCCGCCGTCTCCTGCGCCCAGTCAAAGCCGTTCTTCCCGTCGACCGTCGTGGAGGTCTCGAAATGCAGCGCCCCGCCAACCTGCGGCTGCTCGTCGACAAGGATCACCTCCGCCCCCGTCGCCGCCGCGGAAAGGGCTGCCGTCAGCCCGGCCAGCCCAGCGCCCGCAATCAGCACATCGCAATGGGCGAAGCGGTTGGCATAGCGGTCCGGATCCTCTTCCTTCGGCGCCACGCCAAGGCCGGCCGCACGACGGATGATCGGCTCGTAGACCTTCTCCCATGCCTCCCGCGGCCATTTGAACGTCTTGTAGTAGAAGCCCGCCGGGAAGAAGGGCGACAGCAGGTTGTTGACCGAACCCACATCGAAGGCGAGCGACGGCCAGCGGTTCTGCGAGGATATCTTTGCACCATCGAACACCTCCTGCACGGTCGCCCGGACATTCGGCTGGCGGCGTGCGCTGTCGCGCGCCACGTCGAGGAGCGCATTGGGCTCCTCCGGTCCGGCAGACAGGATGCCGCGCGGGCGGTGATACTTGAATGAGCGGCCGACAAGATGCACGCCATGCGCCAGCAGTGCGGAGGCGACCGTATCGCCCTCCATCGCCGTATAGCTCTTGCCGTCGAAGGTGAAGCGCGACGTGCGTGCCGGGGTCAGGCGCCCTGCGCCCTTGAGGCGAAAAGCGCCGAGGTTCTTGGCGGAGCCGTGGGAAGAACCGCTCATCGCGCATCTCCTTCCGTCTGCTCATAGGTTTCGACGGTCTTCTCCGTTGCGGATACGCCGGGCACCGGCCGTTTCGGCAAACCGGCCTTGTAGGTCATCAGGAACCGGTCGCTTACCGTATCACGCGCTGCATTGAAGAAGCGGCCGCAGCCATGGATATGGCGCCAGCGCTCGTAGGTCAGACCCTTCTCGTTGTTGCGCAGGAAGAAGTATTCGGCGAACTCTTCGTCGGTAATGTCGGCGATCGCGTCGGGCCGCGCGATATGCGCTTCGCCGGCCCAGCGGAATTCCAGTTCCGAGCGATCTTCCTCGCAATAGGGGCAGTGGATCAGAAGCATCTGGGGATCCTCGGGAAATCAGTGCGCCACGGCGGCGGCTGCCGCTTCGTCGATCAGGCGGCCGGTGCGGAAGCGGTCGAGTGTTAGGCCCGCGGCCAGCTTGTGCGGCTCGCCCTTCGCGATCAGATGGGCAAAGAGGTTTGCCGAGCCCGGTGTTGCCTTGAAGCCGCCCGTTCCCCAGCCGCAGTTGACGAAGAGGCCCGGCACCGGTGTGACGCTCTGGATGGCGGAGCGATCCGGTGTGTTGTCGGTGATGCCGCCCCACTGGCGCATCATCTTGACGCGGCGGAACATCGGGAAGAGCTCGCAGATCGCGTCCAGCGTATGCGTGATGATCTGCAGGCCGCCCGTCTGGCTGTAGGAGTTGTATTGATCGGTACCGGCGCCGATCACCAACTCGCCCTTGTCCGACTGCGAGATGTAGGCATGCACGGTGTTCGACATCACGACGCAGGGGAAGATGGGTTTAAGTGGCTCCGATACCAGCGCCTGCAACGGGTTGGAGGCGAGAGGCACTCGAACGCCCGCCATCTCCATCACCACGGACGAATGTCCTGCGGCCGAAACGCCGATCTTCTTGGCGCCGATGAAGCCGCGATTGGTCTCCACCCCCGTCACCTCGCCGTCCGGTCCGCGGCGGATGCCGGTGACTTCGGTGTTCTGAATGATATGAACGCCGCGGTCGGAAGCGGCGCGGGCGTAACCCCAGGCGACTGCATCGTGGCGCGCCGTGCCGCCCCGCTTCTGCAGGGCCGCCCCGTTGATCGGGTAGCGTGCGGTCTTGGAGATATCGAGCGGCGGACAATAGGCCTTCGCCTGCTCCGGCGTCAGCCATTCGTTGTCGATGCCATAGAGCCGGTTGGCATTGATGTGCCGCTTGAAGCTCTGCATGTCATGCGTGTTGTGCGAGAGCATCATCACGCCGCGTGGCGAATACATGACGTTGTAGTTCAGATCCTGACTCAAGCCTTCCCACAGCTTCAGGGAATGCTCGTACATGTCCATGCTCTCTTCATAGAGATAGTTGGACCTTATGATCGTCGTATTACGACCGGTATTGCCGCCGCCGAGCCAGCCCTTTTCCAGCACCGCAACATTGGTGATGCCGTGCTCCTTGGCCAGGTAGTACGCCGCTCCCAGGCCGTGTCCGCCACCGCCGACAATGATCACGTCATAGCTCGATCGCGGTTCCGGCGACGACCACTGGGCGTCCCAACCCTTGTGCGCCCGCAGCGCTTCGCGAGCCAGAGCGAAGACCGAATATTTGCGCATGACGCCCTTTCAATTCCTCAGTGCCAGGGGTGCTTTGTAGACATACCCATCGCAAATCGACACCAGCCGCAATAGCGCTTTTGCGACTCCATGCGGATTTGTTTCGACACGAGGGCGTGACATTCTGCCTCGTCGGCGCACGATGGAGGGACGCATGGGGCGCTTACTTCACCGTCCCTGCGATGAGCGGTCGGCGCTTTCCTTCATGAGGAGACCCGTCGCAAACAGAGGCAACCACACGAGCACGGGTTGAAACGGCAGGCGCAGGCTGTGGTACAGCCACTGCCATAAGGAAGCCTCGGCCGATCCCAAGGCATCCATCGCGTGCTTCACGTTCGCTGGAAAAACGCAGATGGCGTAGAGCGCGAGGCCGACCCCGGCATAGCCTCTCAAGGAAGGCCGAAGAAGGGCGACCGCACCCGAAACTTCCGCAAGCCCGGTCAGAAAGATCACCGTCTCGGGCTGTGGGACCCAGGAGGGCGTGATGCTTAGAAATGGACGCGGAAAGGCAACGTGCAGGATGCCGGCCAGGCCATAGAAACACGCGAGCAGCGCGCGACAACGTCTACGCCAGCCGTCTCTTCGACGCGCACTGCCTCCGCTGTGCGCCATCAACACCGTCTCTCGTTGCGAATGGACGATGCTGCAGACGGCATCATGGCTTCAGCAGGACCTTGCCCTTGCGGCCCGGCTCCGCTGCAGCCGCCGCTGCGCGCCCAACGTCGGAAAGGGGAAACACCTCCGACACCGTCAGCCTGACGTCTCTGGCCGCCACTGCTTGAACGATCTCGGATATCAGGCTTCTCAGCTTGTCGGCACCCAGCGTCGGAGCAATCTTGGACAACCAGAAGCCCTTCACCAATGCTTCCTTGAAGATGAGGTCGCTGGCCGAGAGCTCGAGCGGGCGTCCAGACATCAGGCCGAAGGAAACCAATACCCCCTTCTCCCCGAGGAGCGACAGCAGGTCGCCCGCATCCGGCCCGCCAATGCCGTCGACGGCACCCACGATCGGAGCGCCCTGTGTGATGGCCGCCACGTGGTCTTTCCAGCCGTGGTCTGAAGTAGAAACGACATTGCCGATGCCGAGCGCCGCCAATTCTTCGACAGCCGTCTGTCGGCGGACGAGGCCAACCACATTGACGCCGCGCCGCTCCGCGAACTTTGCCAGCGCCTTGCCGACGGCGCCGTTGGCAGCGTTCTGAACGATCCAGCCCCCGCGACCCACACCGATGAAATCGAGGAGGGTCAAAGCACTGAGCGGCATGGAAACCAGCTGCGCTGCGGCCTCGTCGGAGATGTCGTCCGGTACGGGCACGGCCGAAGCGGCCGCAGCGAGATAGTAGTCGCCCCAAGTCCCCTGGCCCGACGCTGCGACACGCTGGCCAACCTTCAGATGGGTTACGCCATTCCCCAGCGCGTCGACAATGCCCATCGCCTCTGTCCCCGCCGGCGCGGGAAGTGCGGGCCTGTAGCCGTAGTCGCCGCTCACCGTCAGCAGGTCGTGATTGTGGATGGATGCCATCACCATCTTCACACGGATCTGGCCGGCTGCCGGCACCGGCATCTCCACCTCACGAATCTCCAGCACTTCCGCTGGATCTCCGAATCGCGAATGGGCTACGCTGCGCATGGAGCTCTCCTTTTTATGCCAGATGAGGATGGGACCTCGTATCTGAGGACACCGATATAGTGTGGGCCTGAAAGGTTGAAAGGCAGGAGGCTCGGCTTGCAGGAATTTGAAGCCACAACCCCTATGGCATATGGACTTGCGGCACGCTTTCTGCTAACTGCCTCGTCCAATCGCACGGCTTCCCGCCGGGCAAAGTCATTCTTTCGCCGTGGATCTGGTCGATTCTTGGCGAATAACCAACCAAAGGAACGGGTTTACACGTGCAGGTACTTGTCCGCGACAACAACGTTGATCAGGCTCTCCGCGCTCTCAAGAAGAAGATGCAGCGTGAAGGCATCTTCCGGGAAATGAAGATGCGCGACTATTACGAAAAGCCTTCTGAAAAGCGTGCTCGCGAAAAGGCCGAAGCGGTTCGCCGCGTCCGCAAGCTGGCCCGCAAGCGCCTGCAGCGCGAAGGTCTGATCGCAGCTCCGGCTCGCACCGCCCGTTAATCGGTCGTTTTTTAGACGTTTTTGACGTGTTAATAAGGCGGGGGCGACGATGGCGCCTCCGCTTTTACTTTGTCCGGACGAACCGTCCGCTCCTGCAAAAATACGAGGAACTGCGCCTGATGGCCTTCAAGACTGCTGCTCCTTCTCTCGCAACATTCGAAACCCCGGCTATCATCGCATCAGTTCGCAGCAGCGCCACGCTTCCCGCTCTAGCTCTCGCGGCGGCGGCGCTCCTCGCCGGCTGCTCGACCACGTCCCAAACCACCGACCTGATCACCCTCGACCGCGCACAGGGTTCGGAAGAGAATATCGGCTCGCTGACAGCCGTCATCAACAGCAACCCGAACAATCCGGAGGGCTACAACGTTCGCGGCTCCGCTTACGGTCGCGCCGGAGAGTTCAATCGGGCGCTGGAGGATTTCGACCGCGCCATCCAGCTCAACCCGCAGTTCTATCAGGCCTATGCCAACCGCGCGCTCGTCTACCGCAACATGGGCAAGCCCGTGGAAGCCGCCAATGACTACAACCGCGCGCTGCAGCTGAACCCGAACTACGACGTCGCCTATATTGGCCGCGGCAATATCTATCGGCAGGCGGGCCGCACCGACGAGGCCTTCAACGACTTCAACCGCGCCATCCAGCTCGACACAACCGACGGCCGCGCCTACCACAACCGCGGACTGATCTACCAGCTTCGTGGCCAGCATGCGCAGGCGATCGAGGACTTCTCGAAGGCCATCTCGCTTTCGCCAAGCTCGCCTGAACCCTACAACGGCCGCGCCGTCTCCTACCTCGCCACCGGCGATGACGAGAACGCATTTGCCGACATCAACACGGCCATCAGCTACAACGACAAGCTTGCAGAGTCCTGGACCAACCAAGGCCTTGTCTACGAGACACGCGGCGACAGGGCCCGCGCTGCCAAATCCTTCGCCCACGCGGCCCGGCTCGATCCGAACTACCAGCCGGCCAAGGATGGCCTCGCCCGCACCCGCACCAGCTGAGGCCTTCGGCAACTGGACGCCGGCGACCCTACCGCCAGCCGAGCGCCGGCGCGACGTGCTTCAGGATCGCTTCGATAACGTGGGCGTTGTACTCGACGCCCAGTTGGTTCGGCACGGTGAGGAGCAGCGTATCGGCCTCAGCCACAGCCTCGTCCTGCCGTAGTTCCTCGACGAGCGCATCCGGCTCCGCCGCATAGGACCGTCCGAAGATCGCGCGCGTGTTCGCGTCGATATAGCCGATCGAATCCTGATCCTTGCTGCGGCCGAAATAGGCGCGGTCCATGTCGTTGACGATGGCGAAGATCGAACGCGACACCGAAACGCGTGGCGTGCGCGTATGGCCGGCTTCCTTCCAGGCATCACGATAGGCGCGGATCTGCTTGGCCTGCTGAATGTGGAAGGCTTCGCCCGTCTCGTCGTCCTTCAGCGTCGAGGACTGCAGGTTCATGCCGAGCTTGGCGGCCCAGACAGCCGTCGCGTTCGAACCGGCGCCCCACCAGATGCGCTCCCTCAGCCCTTCGGAGTAAGGCTCCAGGCGCAGCATGCCCGGCGGGTTGGGGAACATCGGCCGCGGGTTCGGCTTGGCGAAGCCTTCCCCCTTCAGCACGTCAAGAAACACCTCCGCATGGCGGCGGCCCATGTCGGCGTCGCTCTGACCGTCCTGCGGCTCGTAGCCGAAATAGCGCCAGCCATCGATCACCTGCTCCGGCGATCCGCGGCTGATGCCGAGCTGCAGGCGTCCGCCCGAGATCAGGTCTGCGGCACCGGCGTCCTCGGCCATGTAAAGCGGGTTCTCGTAGCGCATGTCGATCACGCCGGTGCCGATCTCGATCTTGCTGGTCTTGGCGCCGACGGCGGCAAGCAGCGGGAACGGCGAGGCAAGCTGGCGGGCAAAATGGTGGACACGGAAGTAGGCGCCGTCGGCGCCGAGCTCTTCAGCCGCGACGGCAAGATCGATCGACTGCAGCAGCGCGTCACCGGCCGAGCGCGTGCCCGATTGCGGCGAGGGCGCCCAGTGGCCGAAGGAAAGAAAGCCGATTTTTTTCATGGGGTGCTCCTTAGGAAGCGCAAACTCAGTTTCACCCTATATGGCGTGGCACCACGCGCTTCGTCAGGGCTGAGGGAGGAAAGGGACCGTGACGGATTGTTCGATGATGCTGAACGGGAAGCCGTCTACGGCTTCAGTCGAAGCAACACCCTCTTGTGCAGGATCGCCAGCACAAGAATGCCGAACTCTGCCTCTTCGAATAGAATGACGTGACCGACATGTTCATGCCTTCGAACCTCGAGCCCAAGTAGGGCGCGAGCCGCCCTATTCGCGGATTTTCCGCCAACAGCTCGAGGCAGCGCTCCATGGACGTTGCATAAGTCTGCGACTGCAAATGCCCGAAGGTTTCCATGCCATAGAGGAAGATATCTAGCAGATCCACCTCTGCCTGACGTGTCAGCCTTTGTTCAGCCACGTCCCGCTTTCCACTGCTCCGCAACCTTCTCCGCCTCAGAGAAAAATTCGGACACCTTCCGTGGGCTCACACCACTATGCCGGGATGCTGACAGGAGATCACGCAACTCCTCAATCGTAAGCTCCTCCCCGCGTTGCGCACGCTCGCGCAAGATGAGCTGCGTCAGATAATCGCCTGCAGTTGCGTAAGGACCGCGGCGAACCTGCTCATCCAGCCAGTCCTTTGCCGATTCTGGAAGCGATACGGTGACGGTAACCATCCAACTCGCCGGTTCTGAGCTTCAGCATTCTGACATGATTCCCAAGAACGAGAAAAGCCTGGCAGCAAACCGGGCTCTCTAACTAATGGCTATTCGCTACTCGCTACTCGCAAGCAAAAGCTTAGTGCTTCATCGCCTTGACGATGTCGTCGGTCATCTTCTTGGCGTCGCCGAGCAGCATCATCGTGCCGTCCTTGTAGAACAGCGTATTGTCGATGCCGGCATAGCCGGAGCCGAGCGAGCGCTTGACGAAGAGACAGGTCCGCGCCTTGTCGACGTCCAGGATCGGCATGCCGTAGATGGGCGAGGACTTGTCGTCGCGCGCCGCAGGGTTGGTAACGTCATTGGCGCCGATCACATAGGCGACATCCGCCTGCGCGAACTCGCCATTGATGTCTTCCAGCTCAAAGACCTCGTCATAGGGAACATTGGCCTCGGCCAGCAGCACGTTCATGTGGCCAGGCATGCGGCCGGCCACCGGGTGGATCGCGTATTTCACCTCGACGCCGTGTTCCTTCAGCGTGTCGGCCAGTTCCCGCAGCGCATGCTGCGCCTGGGCGACCGCCATACCATAGCCCGGCACGATGATGACCTTCTGAGCGTTCTGCATGAGGAAGGCCGCGTCGTCGGCGGAGCCCTGCTTCACCGTCCGCTGCACGCCGTCGTCTGCGCCGGCCGCGGCGGTCTCACCACCAAAACCGCCAAGGATGACGGAGATGAAGGAGCGGTTCATCCCCTTGCACATGATGTAGGAGAGGATCGCACCCGACGAGCCGACCAGCGCACCGGTGATGATCAGCGCCAGGTTGCCCAGCGTAAAGCCAATGCCGGCGGCGGCCCAGCCGGAATATGAGTTCAGCATCGAAACGACGACCGGCATGTCGGCGCCGCCGATCGGAACGATCAGCAGCACGCCGAGCGCCAGCGACAGGACGATGATCAGCCAGAAATGCGCGTGGCTTTCCGTCTGGGTGAGGCTGACGATGAAGACGAGGATAGCAAGCAAGAGCCCGATGTTGATCACGTGCCGGAACGGCAGCAGGATCGGCTTGCCGGACATGCGCCCATCCAGCTTGAGGAAGGCGATGACGGAGCCGGTAAAGGTGATCGCCCCAATCGCCGCGCCGAGCGCCATTTCGACCAGCGCCTGGGCATGGATTTCACCGACGGCGCCGATTCCGAAGGAGACGGGATCATAAAGAGCTGCTGCGGCGACCATAACCGCAGCCAGACCGACCAGCGAGTGAAAGCCGGCGACCAACTGCGGCATCGCCGTCATTGGGATGGTGCGGGCGATATAGGCGCCGGCGCCGCCGCCGATGGCAAGCGCCACGACGATCAGGACAAGCCCGCCGAAGCTCGGTGTCGCGAGCAGCAGCGTCGTGCCGATGGGGATTCCCATGCCGACCATACCGTAGAGATTGCCCTGGCGGCTGGTGGTCGGGTGGGAAAGACCGCGAAGCGCCATAATGAACAGCACACCGGAGACAAGATAGAGGAAGGCTGCGAGGTTCTGCGACATGTTCCCAGGACCCTCAGCGTTCTTTTTTCTTGTACATGGCCAGCATCCGGCTCGTCACCAGGAAGCCGCCGAAGATGTTGACTGAGACCAGCACCAGCGCCACGAAGCCGAAGCCCGTGGCATAGCCGCTGGCCGAGATGCCGACAGCCAGCAACGCGCCAACCACGATGACGGAGGAGATCGCGTTCGTCACCGCCATCAGCGGCGTGTGGAGAGCCGGCGTGACGGACCAGACAACATAATAGCCGACGAAGATCGCCAGCACGAAGATCGCCAGCCGGAAGACGAAGGGATCGATGGCACCGCCGGAAACACCGTGGGCGGCCTGCGCCACCGCATCAGGCGCCTGCTCGGCGGCAACCCGGACCGCATCGACGGCCTGGTCGAGCCTCTCCAGCGCAGAGTTCATCATATCGCTCGCCATCAAAGCTCCTCCTTCTCGCCCGGCGTCGCCGTCTCAGGCTTCTTGCGCACCCGCTTCGGCTTTTCTAGCCCTTCGGTCGCAGCAGCGGCCGTGCCAGCCTTGCGGACAGGCTTTGCGACCGCCCGCTTCGCCGCAGCGTTCGTTGCGACCGGACCTGCGGGCACTGCTGCCGCAGCCGTTTCGCGAGCGGCGTTCGCGGCCTCGGCGAAGTTGGGATGAACCACCTGCCCGCCATGCGTCAGCATGGTTGCCTGGATCAGTTCGTCGTCAGGATTGACCGAGAATTCCTTGGTCTCCTTGTCGACCATCGTCTCCAAGAAGGCGAAGAGATTTTTGGCGTATAGCGCCGAAGCGGAGGCAGCAACACGTCCTGGCACGTTCGCGTAGCCGATGACCTTGACGCCCTCGACGGTCGCAACCTCACCCTTCACCGATCCCTCGATATTGCCGCCCCGCTCCACCGCAAGGTCGACAGCAACGGATCCCGGCTTCATCGAGGCGAGCATGGCGCGGGTGACGAGACGCGGCGCCGGGCGGCCAGGAATGAGGGCCGTGGTGATGACGATGTCCTGCTTGGCGATGTGGTCTGCGACCAGGGCCGCCTGCTTCGCCTGATAGTCGCTCGACATCTGCTTGGCATAGCCGCCGGCAGTCTCGGCCGCCTTGAACTCGTCGTCTTCGACCGCGATGAACTTTGCGCCGAGCGACGCGACCTGCTCCTTGGCAGCGGGGCGCACATCCGTGGCGGTTACGACCGCTCCGAGCCGGCGGGCGGTGGCGATCGCCTGCAGTCCGGCCACGCCTGCCCCCATAACGAACACCTTGGCCGCTGGAACCGTTCCCGCCGCCGTCATCATCATCGGCAGCGCCCGGCCGAATTCATGGGCCGCGTCGATGACCGCGCGGTATCCCGCAAGATTGGCTTGGGACGACAGTACGTCCATGGATTGAGCGCGCGTGATGCGCGGCATGAGTTCCATGGCAAAGGTGGTTAGACCGGCCTGCGCCATCCGGGCGATGGCGGCGTCCTGGCCGTAAGGGTTCATGCTGGCGAAGACCGCCGCGCCGGATTTGTAGGATGAGATTTCCTCGCCTTCGGGGCGGTTTACCTTGAGGACGATATCGGCAGAGGCGGCATCACCGGATCCGCCGATACGTGCTCCCGCCGCCTGGTAATCCGCATCCGGAATCCCGGATGCGATACCGGCTCCCGATTCGACCACAACATCCAATCCGAGCCCGGCAAGACGCTTTACCGTCTCCGCCGAGGCCGCAACCCGGTCCTCACCCGCCCTCTCGCGAGGTACGAAAACTAACTTCGCCAAGACACGCCCCTCCCCGTCTCTGCCCTCACAGGCACAACCATGTTGTACCTGTCCTCATCGACTTATCCGGCGTGCTCGTTACCGAAGCAGGTAGAACCCGGCTGCGTTCAGGACGATGAAGATGATCAGCGCGCCGAAGAAGCCTGCACCGCCGAAGAAGCCGGCGGCCATCGCGATCATCAGCACCACGAGATGCATGGTGCCCCACTTGGTGAGCGTCAGGAAGCCGCCGTAGGTTTTCTCGTGCTCGGCGTAATCCATCTGTGCGCCTGTTTCCACGGGTCCGGTGCTGTGGTTGTCCATTTATCGTCTCCCTTGCGCGGCGCGCATGCGCCGACCAAGCGCAGCAACGGCCGTCAGATACCTGATCTTACCGCCCCAGATCGTTGAATACGGCGGAGCGGGCATTGTTTCAGGCCTTACACAAAGCAGCCATAAAGCGCAATGGCAGCTTATGGCGCAGGCGTTCCACGCCCGCGATCACATCAGGCGGCCACCACTCTTGATGCTGGATCGCGCCAGCCGGGCGGTAGGCAGGATCGTGAGCGGCGCCATTCCGCTGATCGCAGAACGATCGAACATCAGCCGGCGCTCGTAGGGTTGCGACTCGTATATTGGGAAGCGGCTGAGCAGCTTTGGGCCGATCTCGCGCGTGCGTGACGCAAGAAGCGTCAGGTCGAAACCATACATGTCCGCGAAGGTGGCAGGCACAACCGTGTCTGCATAGAAGTAGCGTCGATAAAACGCGGAATGCGCGGGCCGGATATGCTGCAGCATCCGATCGGCATTGAAATAGATGGCGGCGAGGATTGTCGGTCGCACCGTTAGATAAGGAAGCGCCATCCGCTCCCCGTCCAGGTCGGGATCGATCGCAAGGCGCGCAGGATCGATCAACGTCATTCCCGCATCGAGGAAGGCGTTCACCGCATCCGGAAATACGCCGGAGGACTGGCTGATCCGGTGTGACGGCGTCACATGGTGTACCCGGATGGTGCTGACCAGCTCTTCGTGCAGGTAGATACCGAAAACATAGGCGTGGTCGTCGAAGTCGACCTCATCCAGCATGCTGCTCGCAGAGCGCGGAAGCACGCCTCTTTCCTGGTACGCCTTGTACCGAAGTCGGGCGATGTCTTCGAAATCTTCCTGGCTCTCGATACGGCGGTATTCGATTGCATCCAGAACGGAAAGGAGCTTCTTGGAAAAGTCTTTGGTTGCTATGGAACTGGTGGGGGACATGCGGACACTCTCCTAGGTTAACGAGAGGTTAACCGGAGTTCACGCAATGTGGATGTTTAAGGGCAGGCGGGGCGTGCTATTTCGACACAGATGGTTAATCCGCGCCGCCCTCTCCTAGACATGCAGCGGGGCTTAAGAGTTGGGCTTGACGCGCTTGCGCGACCCTCTCGATGCCGGGACCCGGCGTGCTGTTTGCACCATGGCTGCAGCAACATGCGGATCGACCGGCGGAGAGAAAAGATAACCTTGAACCAGATCAGCGAAGTGGTTGTCGTTGATGAGTTGAAGCTGTTCGGCTGTTTCCACGCCCTCGATCACGACCCGCAGCCCAAGGTCGCGGGACATCTGTGCGATCCCGCGAAGAAGCTTGATCCGCTTCGGCTCCAATGTCAGATCGCGCACGAACGCCCGATCGAGCTTGACGAGGTCCAGGGGCAGTGAGGTGAGATAGCTGAGGCTGGAAAAACCGGTGCCAAAATCGTCCACAGCAATCGTAATGCCCTTTTCCCGCAGCTGATGCAGCACCCTGCCTACGGAAACAGGATCATCGATGAAGGAGCTTTCGGTGACCTCCAGGTGAAGGCGCGCCGGTGGCAAGGCCAAGCGCGATAACGTGGCGGATACGGTCACGACAAGTTCGGGATCGAGCAGATCGTAGACGGAGAGATTGACGGAAACTGCAACCGGACGCGCCCAGCCGCTGCACTCCTCGCAGGCACGCTCCAGAACGAATGCCGTGATCTGGGAGATGATCCCCATCTCCTCTGCCATCGGGATGAAGACGTTCGGGGGGATCATGCCCTTCTCGGGATGTCTCCAGCGGACAAGGGCCTCCATACACTCGATCTTGCTACCGTCAGCGACGTACATCGGCTGGTAGACGACGGCGAGCCGACGCTCTGCCACCGCCACCCGCAGATCTGCCCGCAACTTTTGTTCCTCGACGTAGCGAGCGTCCATCTCGGGACGAAAGAGGGATAGCGAGCCATTTCCTTTGGCCTGCGCATCCCGCAGCGCGAGGTCTGCCCTCACCAGCCAGCTCTCCATGTCGAAGGTATCCGCCGGCGCCACGACACAGCCCGCATTGGCGGAGATGGAAATGCGCAGATCTGGCAATTCATAGGCCTGCTGGATTTCGCGATGGACCTGCTGGACTCGCGCTTCCAACTCCGACCGATCCTGCGCAAGCAAAAAGAGGGTGAATTCATCGCCCACCAGCCGACCGGCCAGAATATCCCGGCCGAATTGCGCCGAAAGCCGGCTTGCCACTGCCATCAGAAGCCGGTCGCCCACCACGTGCCCGCGCAGATCGTTGACATGCTTGAAGCCTTCAAGGTCCAGGACGACCAGAGCAGCAAGCGTTTGGGCAGGCCGTTGGTGGAGTTCGGCCGCAGCCAAGGCAGCGAAATGGGCGCGATTGGCAAGCCCGGTCAGCGTATCGTACTGCACCATGTGCAGGATCTTCTCGTCAGCGGCCACGCGGGCAGTGACATCCTCGAAGATCAAGACAACACCACCATCCTCACGCCGACTGGCGGAGAACTCCACGTGCAACTCAGCCCGCAACTGGAAGACGGTCCGATCGAGGCTGCCGCTCACAAGCTTCTTCACCTCGCAGACCACCTTCGTGGGTCGGTAGCTGCCATGTGCATCGAGGACGCCGACCAGCGAAAGGCCCTGGATCTCGGAGGCCTCCGGCAGACCAAGCAGATCGCAGGCTCGGCGGTTGACCACCTCGATCCGCCCTTCGTGGTCGAGCATGATGAGACCGTGCGCGATGGTCGTAAGCGCGAGATCCAACTGGTTCGCGATGAGTCGGTTTTTTCTGGTGGCCAGAACGTTCTCGTAGAGAAACTCCCGCACGCCATTCGCCATCGACCGCGTCGTCAAACCGAAAGGAATGAGCAACAGAGACATCATCGCCAGGTGCAGATCGCCACTGGCGACACAGGCGAGGATGATGGGCACGCAGCATCCGAGCGTCTGGAAGTTTACCGCGTGGCGCGATCCATAGTTGCGGCCGACGATCGACATCATCGAACCCATCGTCATGGCAATGCAGGTAAAGGCGACGAAGCTGTCCTTGAGGACGAGCATGGCATGGCCGCTGGTCGTGCCGAGCAGGAGGGCCAGAAGCGTCGCGCCGATGACGTAGCGTCGCTCCCATCGACTGATGTCCCGGTCGGTCAGCGAGGCCTTGTCAACCCTGTCGAATCGCAGAAAGTCGGCATAGCGAAGAGCAAACACCAACGGGAAGCCGGCGCCAGCATAGAGGTAGAACCATGATCCCGTGTAACTGAAAACGATCACACACCAGACGACGTGGACGACCACGCCGGTCACCAATGTGCCTCGATTTCCAAACAGCGAGCTGACGAAGGACAGATAAACATCTGTCGGCAGCGTCGCCTGTCGCCCCATCATTCGACTCTGCCCCTCGACTTCAGCAGCATCCTCGCCCAAACCCCTTAATTTTCAGGTATAGCCTGCTTCCTGATCGAGCCGACTGTATTTCAGCCTTTGCTTAACAACATCTCAAAGCCGCTTTCAAGAAACTTGCATTATCGCAGCTGACTTCGCGGGAGCCAGAAGAAAAATGAAACGTGCTCGGATTTTGGGCCAGTGACTTGGAGCCGCTGGGTCACAGCGTCTGAAAATCAAGTGAACCGGCCAGCGCCGCAATTGATTTTTCGCCGCCCAGCCAATACAGGTCGCCCTCGATTATGAGCTTTGGCGACTGCTTTCTCCTCACCACGTGAGCGGCAGGATCGCCGCAGGCTTCAACAGGAGGGGAATATGGCTGCGCTGCTCGCGCTTTCTCGCGCGATCGATGCCGTGACGACGGCAGTCGGAAAATCCGTGTCATGGCTGCTTTTGGCTGCTGTCTTGATCAGCGCCGGCAATGCCATCCTGCGCAAGGCACTCGACATGTCGTCTAATGCCTGGCTGGAGGTGCAGTGGTACCTGTTCGGTACAGCCTTCATGATGGCGGCAGCCTATGCCCTCCTGAAGAACGAGCATGTGCGCATCGACATCCTGTCTTCCATGTGGACGAAGCGCACGCGCGATATCATCGACCTCGTCCTGCACATCATCTTCCTTGTTCCCTTCGCTGGGCTCATGGCCTACCTGGCCTGGCCATGGTTCTGGCTGTCGTTCAACTCCGGCGAAATTTCCTCCAATGCGGGGGGCCTCACCATCTGGCCGGCAAAACTGGTTGTGCTGCTGGGGTTCCTGCTGCTCCTGCTGCAGGCCTTCTCCGAGATCATCAAGCGCTATGCCGTCATCACCGGACGGCTGGAGGATCCGCGCCATGACACTGCCGGCGAAATGCCGCCTGCAGCGACGGAGGTCTGACGCGTGATTGACTTCATTGCCCATAATCTGCCGCTGGTGATGTTCTCCAGCGTCATGCTGATGCTGCTGCTCGGCTATCCTGTCGCCTTCACGCTTGCCGCCGGGGGCCTGCTCTACTTCGTGATCGGCGTGGAACTCTCCGCCATCTCGCCGGAAATCCGGCTGTTCTGGCCGCTGCTGCAATCGCACCCCGAGCGCATCTACGGCATCATGTATAACGATACGCTGCTGGCGATCCCCTTCTTTACCTTCATGGGGATCATTCTCGAGCGCTCCCGAATGGCGGAAGACCTGCTGGACACGATCGGCCAGCTCTTCGGGCCGGTACGCGGCGGCCTCGCCTATGCCGTCATCCTCGTTGGCGCGCTGCTTGGCGCCACCACCGGCGTGGTTGCGGCCTCGGTCATGGCCATGGGCCTGATCTCCCTGCCGATCATGATGCGCTACGGTTACCAGCGGCCGCTGGTGGCCGGCACGATCGCAGCTTCCGGGACGCTCGCCCAGATCGTCCCGCCATCGCTCGTGCTGATCGTCATGGCTGACCAGCTCGGCCGTTCGGTAGGGGACATGTATGTTGGTGCCCTCTATCCAGCACTGATGATCGTGGGAGTCTACTGCCTCTACATCTTCGCCATCTCCATGTTGAAGCCGCAATGGGCGCCGGCACTTCCGATGGAAGCCCGCACGCTCGGCAATGGCGTGACCTCGCTCGGCGTGATGCTCCTGGTCTCCATCGCCCTCTATTATCTCGGCATGCACGTGCTTTTCACGGCCATCGGCAGTCCGGAATGGCAGCTGGTCACCGCCATGGCCTTCGCCGTGGGAACGGCCTATGCGGTGGCACTGATCAACAGCCGGCTTGAAAAGAAGATCATCTCACGGCTCGCCGAGCAGGTTATCATCGTTCTTGTGCCGCCGCTGGCGCTGATCTTCCTCGTCCTCGGCACCATTTTCCTCGGCATCGCGACGCCAACAGAAGGCGGCGCGATGGGTGCAACCGGCGCACTTCTGTTGGCGCTTGGAAAGGGTCGACTGAACTTCGGCATTGTGAAGAACGCGCTGGAAGCCACCACCAAGCTTTCCGCCTTTGTCATGATGATCCTGATCGGCGCGCGCGTCTTCGGCCTGACCTTCTACGGCATCAACGGCAATGTCTGGATCGAGGAACTGCTGCTGGCGCTCCCCGGCGGAGACTACGGCTTCCTGATCGTCGTAACGATCATCGTCTTCATTCTCGGCTGCTTCCTCGATTTCTTCGAGATCGCCTTCATCATGGTGCCCTTGCTGGCACCGGTGGCAGAAGCGCATGGGATAGACCTGGTCTGGTTCGGCATTATGCTCAGCATCAACCTGCAGACGTCGTTCCTGACTCCGCCGTTCGGCTTCTCGCTATTCTTCCTGCGTTCCATCGCTCCCGCCTCGCCATGGCTGGACAAGGTGACCAAGAAGACCATGCCGGCGATGAAGACGACGGAAATCTACAAGGGCGTCTTCCCGTACATTGTCATCCAGTTCCTGATGATCCTGGTGGTCATCTTCTTCCCGGGCTTGGTGATGCACTACAAGGCCGAGACGCCTGCAGCCAATCCGGCGGATTTCCAGATCGAGATCCCTGGGTTTGGAGGCCAGAACAACAGCGGCCCCAACTTCGGCCTCCCGCCGATTGGCGGACAGGGGGGAAGCGGTGGGGCTGGTGGCGGCAACGCACCCAATCTCGGCCTGCCTCCGCTCGGCCTCGGCGGAGGACAGCAGGCACCCAACTCGACCGCGCCAGCAACGCCGCCAGCGCTCGGCTTGCCTCCGCTCGATCTGGGCGGACAGCAGCCCGAACCGCAGCCGGCACAGCCGGCCGCGCCACAGATCGGCTTGCCACCGCTACAGGGTCTCCCGGGCCAGCCGCCAGCGCAAACAGAGCAACCTGCAGCCGCCCAACAACCGGCACAACCGGACCTCAGCCAGCCACCGCCGATCAATCAGTGATGACGGGGGCGACTGAGGTCGCCCGCGCAACCCTTCCAAGAAAATGGCCCGGACATAGCTGCCCGGGCCATTTCTTTTGCGACAGGTTCGTCTGATCAGAGCTTGCCGTTGCGCTGCTGGATCATCATGAAGGTGTCGTAGGTGTATTCCGACAGCTGCATCCAAAGATAGCCTTCCCGCTTGAAGGCCACCTGATCGTCGTAGATCTTCTTGAATGCTTCGTTCGATCCTGAAATCTCTGCGTAAACCTCCTGGGCGGCGTTGAAGCAGGCTTCGAGGATCTCCTGGCTGAAAGGCCGCAGGATCGCCCCTTCCGCCACCAGCTGCTTGATAGCGGTCGGATTCTTCATGTCGTACTTCGCCATCATGTTGGTGTTGGCGAAGGCGCAAGCGTCGGTCAGCGCAGCCTGATAGTTCTTCGGCAGCTCGTTCCACTTGTCGAGGTTCATGAAGGAGTGAATGATCAGACCGCCCTCCCAGAAGGCCGGATAGTAGTAATACTTGGCAACCTTGTGGAAACCAAGTTTCTGGTCGTCATAGGGGCCAATCCACTCGGCCGCATCGATCGTGCCTTTTTCGAGCGCAGGATAAATATCGCCGCCCGCGATCTGCTGCGGAACGGCCCCGAGCTTCTCCATCACCCGCCCGGCAATGCCTGCGATGCGCATCTTGACGCCCTGGAAGTCTTCAACGGTATTGATCTCCTTGCGGAACCATCCACCCATCTGAGCACCGGTGTTGCCCGAAGGAATGCTGTAGACGTTGTGGGTCGCGTAGAACTCGTTGAGCAGCTTGTTGCCGTTGCCCTGGTAGAACCAGGCGTTGCTCAGGCGCGCGTTGAGGCCAAACGGAATGGCACTGCCGATTGCGAACGTCGGATCCTTTCCGACGAAATAGTACGAGCAGGTATGGGCCATTTCCACGGTGCCGGCACTGACGGCGTCAAGCGCTTGCAGGCCAGGCACGATCTCACCGGCAGCGAACGGCTGAATGGTGAAATTCCCGTCGGTCGCTTCGGAAACATGGCGCGCAATGTCCTCAGCGCCGCCGTAGATGGTGTCGAGAGACTTGGGGAAAGAGGAGGTGAGACGCCAGGTTACCTTGGGATTTTGCTGCGCGATGGCCGGAGCCGCAAGTGTGGTCGCAGCAGCTGCGCCCGCGCCTGTCACGGCAGCCTTCCTGATGAACGAACGACGATCCATTAATACCTCCCGGTTGAAACTGGTCGGGAGGTGCTTTTCCCTGTCCCGACGGTGCGGCGAAGTAACCATGTCGCCCTGCAGTGTGCAAGTATTCGGCTCTCATTCCTTAGTGTTGGAAGCAGGAATTTTGCAACGAATCCGGGAACCTGCGCAAGAACGGGCCAGTCGTGGGAGATTGTTGACCATATGCTTAAAGATTGGGCGGAAGGAGCTTTTCCCAGCAAGCTTGACGACCCGCTGATCCAGCGCGACAAGTCGAATTCATGTTCCGGAGACACCAGATGCCAAAGCCGATCGTAGCCGTGCCTGCAGATATTCGGGAAATCGAAGGCGCCGTATGGCATGCAAGCCCGAATCAGTACCTGAAGGCGGCCCTTAAAGTAGCGGAGGTGATGTGCTTCGTCGTGCCGGCTTTCGAGGAGGGCAATGAGATCGATGCCATTCTTGATCGGGTCGACGGCGTGCTCGTTTCCGGATCCGCCACCAACGTTCATCCGTCACTCTACGGCAAGCCTGCGACGGATGCCGATGGTCCGTTCGATCCCGCGCGTGACGCGACCTCCTTGGCGCTGATTCGAGGAGCGCTGGAACGCGACATTCCGCTGCTCGCCATCTGCCGAGGCATCCAGGAACTGAACGTCGCGCTCGGCGGAACGCTGGCGACGGAGATCCACGAGCAGCCCGGAATGTGGGACCATCGTAAGCCCAATGCGCCGGAACGTGACCACATGTTCGCCATCCGCCAGCCCGTTTTCGTGCAGGAAGGATCCTGCATCGCCCGTCACCTCGGTCTGTCGGGGGAAATACAGGTGAACTCGCTCCACCGCCAAGCCATCGGCGAGACGGCGCCGCGCCTTAAGGTTGAAGCCACCGCAGAGGACGGGACGATCGAGGCTGTTTCGGTCATCGACGCCAAGAACTTCGCAATCGGCGTCCAATGGCACCCGGAGTATTGGGCGGAAACCGATTGCCCCTCACGCGCCCTCTTCCAGGCTTTCGGCGATGCTGTTCGAGCTTATGCCACCAACAGGACCGGACCCGCGGTCGAGCGGCCAAAGTCGCTCTCCGCCGTCCGCTGATCAGCAGGGGCAGGAAGGCTTCAACGCTTTACGGGCGTCTCCGGCACCGGCGAAATCACCTTCTTCTCCTTGAACCAGCCGATCAGGTTGTCGACCACGAGATCGGCCATCGCATTGCGGGTCGGCACGGATGCCGAGGCCACATGCGGCAGGAGGCAAGCATTGGCCAGCTCCAGGAATTCCGGCCGCACGTTCGGCTCGTCATAGAAGACATCCAGCCCGGCCGCGGCAATGGTGCCATTCTTCAGCGCGGCGATCAGATGGTCCTCGTTGACGCTGGTCCCGCGCCCCACGTTGATGAACACCCCGTTTTCACCAAGCGCCTTGAAGATCTCCATATCGAAAATCTTGTGCGTGGCAGCGGTACCCGGAACAACGGAGATGAGGGTATCGACCGCCTCGGCCATGTCCTTCAATGAGGAATAATAGGTATAGTCGACGCCTTCGCGACGGCTGCGGGTATGATAGCCCAGTTCCACCTTGAACGGCTCCAGCCGCTTGGCGATCTCCATGCCGATGCGACCGAGCCCAAGAATACCCACCTTGCGGCCTTTGAGCGAAAGCGGGGTCAGGGGATACGGGCCTTCGTTCTTCCAGCGCCCCTCCCGCAGATGGTTTTCTGCCTTTGGATATTGGCGGACCGTGTTGAGCAGCAGTGCAATCGTCGTATCCGCAACCTCATCGTTCAAGACGTCTGGCGTATGGGTCACGACAATGCCGTGCTCAGCAGCCTTCTTGGTGTCCACTCCATCATAGCCGACGCCGAAGTTTGAGACGATCTCCAGATTGGGCAGGCTCTCGATCCAGCCATTGTCAAGGACGCCCGAGATGGCGACACCCCGAATACGATCGCGCAGTTCCGGAGCAACCTCCGTCGGCGCTCCCATAGGCACGGCGACGATTTCGACGTGCTCCTTCAGCCTTTCAAGAACGCGCGGGTGGATTCGTCCTGGAACGAGCACGGCAACGGAATGGTCGGGCATGGTGTCTCCTCGTTTCTTCAGCTTCTTGACTTGTAGATGCCGGTCGACTGGCGGATGCGCATTTCCGGCTTGATCAGGTGGATGCCATCGGGATCATGGCTGCCGGCCAGGCGGTCCAGAAGCGCGCGCGCCGCAAGCCTTCCCACCTCGCTCTGGCCGTTCCACACGGTGGTGAGCGCCGGCGTCGCGATCGACGCCTCCTCCAGGTCGTCGTAACCGGTCACCGAGATATCCTGTCCGGGAACGAGGCCGGCGCGGGCAATGCCGTTCATTAGACCGATGGCGACGAGGTCGTTCCAGCAGACGGCCGCAGTAGGCTTCTGCGGCAGGGAGAGGAAATGCACGGCCGCCTCGAAGCCCCCCTGCTTGGATCGGGGTCCGGGAATGCGCAACTCCGGATCCACCTCGATCCCGGCTCGACGAAGCGCGTTAACATAGCCCTGGTAGCGGTCGCGGCCTGTGGACGTCTGGTCTGTTCCACCTATCATGGCGATCACGCGATGTCCGAGGCCGATCAGATGGTTGGTGGCAAGCGAGATCCCGTAGCTGTCGTCACCGCGGTACGTCGGCAGGTTGACCCCATCCATGGAGCGCGCCACGAGAATCGCCGGCAGCCCGTTGGCCTCGGCAAGCTTCACGTCCTCCATCGGCGTACCGATGGCCGGAGACATGATGACCCCGTCACCGCCGAGTTGCAGCAGGGTCTCGATGAATGTCCGCTGCTTCTCGACCGAATCGTAGTGGTTGGACAGGATGAAGGTCTGGCCGCTGCGGTCGAGTTCACTTTCGATGGCTTTGAGGATTTCCCCATAGAACGGGTTCATGATGTCGTGGACGACCACACCCACGATTCCGGAGCGCGACGTGCGAAGACTGGCGGCGCGTCGATTGTAGATATAACCCAGTGTCCGGGCCTGACCCTTGATCTTCTCGCGTGTTTCTGCCGCGACAAGCGGGCTGTCGCGCAACGCAAGCGATATCGTGGCCGTGGAAAGTCCAAGGCTTTCCGCTATGGTCGACAGCTTGATTTTCTGAGCCACGTCCCCTCCGGCCAGGCTACACCGGCGTCAGCCGGCGTTTAAACTCGTTTAAATTCTTTAATCCTGTTCCGCAACTGCCTGCTCTGCTGAAGCAACAGGAACGGCAACGGTGGCCGGAGCCTGCAGGTTCTCGTCCATCGCCTTCAGCAGGCGAAGCAGGGCCTTCGTCTCCTTTTCGGAAAAATTGCGTAACGCCAGCGCGCTGCAATCCGCTACGCTGCGATTGATCTGCTCCACCGTCGCCCTTCCCTGTGCGGTGAGAAAGACCTTGGTGAGGCGTCCGTCAGTTCCGTCTTCGCGGCGATTGACGAAGCCTTGCACCTCCAGTCTGCCAATGGTGCGGGTCATGGTGGGAGCCTTGACCCCCAGTCGCTCCGCCAGTTGCCCGGCGGTCAAACCATCCTGCGCTGCCAGGGAGAGGATGACGCCGTCTTGGCCGGCGTAGAGCCCGCTATGCGCGAGACTGCGGCTGAGGGCGGTACGCAGGGAACGGGCAGCTTGGGTGACGGCACTTGCAAGCTCACCTCCGGCAGGTCCGGCAAAATCCTTCTTCTTGTCGGATTTGCACTTCTTGCCGTCTTTCTTCTTGCCGTCCTTCTTCTTGACCATGCAGTCTCCCCGTCTCTATGCCGGATCGAGCATGGCTTTATGCTCGACGCCTTACCCATACCGAAACCGCGAAAAGACCGCCAGATGCCCCACCCGCTGCCACGTTTCGAGGACAATGAACCGACACTGGATCCTGCTTTGCGGGCGGAGTGGATTGCCATCCTGCCGCTCGGCGCCCACGAGCAGCACGGGCCCCACCTTCCGTTCGAGACGGATACGCTGATCGCAAAAGGGATTGTGGATCGGCTGATCGAGGCCCTGCCCCCTCGCCTGCCGGCCACCTTCCTGCCCGTTGAGCCGGTCGGATACTCCATCGAACACATGGACGTGCCGGGAACGAGGACGCTGACCTTCGACCAAGCGGTAAACCGTTGGCTTGACGTCGCCCACGGTCTGCACCGACAGGGCTTGCGCAAGTTCGTGATGCTGAACGCCCATGGCGGCAACTCGCCCTTGATGACGGTCGTCGCGACGGAGGCCAGAATGCGCTTCAACGTGCTTGCCGTCGCGACAAGCTGGACCCGCTTCGGCGTGCCGGAAGGTCTGATCGCGCCAGAAGACAAAGCGATCGACATCCACGGTGGTGACATCGAAACCTCCGTGATGCTGGCTTTGCACCCGGAAAAGGTCCACATGGAGAAGGCTGCTGCCTTTGCCTCCCGGCAGTCGGAGTTCGAGAAGCGTTTCAAGCACCTGCGCGCCTACGGCCGCCATGCCTTCGGCTGGAAGATGTCAGATCTCAACAGCCAAGGCGTCGCCGGCAACGCGGTCGCGGCCACCGCGGAGAAAGGCGAGGCGATACTTGCGCATGCGGTGAAGGGCATCGTGGAACTGTTGGAGGACGTGGCGTTGTTTGATGCGGGGGAGTTGGCATGACTCACATTGCAGCAAGCTACACAAGTGGCTATGTTGCTACTACACAGGAGGCCATGAGTGACCCTGAATATCCGGAACAAGCAAGCGGATGCTCTGGCGCGCGAATTGGCGGAGCTTGACGGCACGACTATCACAGACGCAGTCGTCAATGCACTGCGCGAAACGATCGCGAACCGCCTGAAGAACGAAAGTCCACGTGAGACTGCAAGGCGCATACTTGCTCGACGCGGCCTCGCTTTCAAGCCGAGCAGACAGCCTGTTCCTGCCGAAGCGTTCCACGAACTCGACCACGAACAGGCATCTGACTGATGTTCGTAGATGCTTGCGCAATCATATCGCTGATAGCGGGCGAAGACACGGCCGACGCCTATGAAGAGGCCTTACTCGGCGCAGCTTCGTCCTTCACCTCAGCACTCGCTGCCTGGGAGGCCATCATTATCCTTTCGCGTCCGGATCAGCTCGACTGTAGTTATCGCGACGCGGAAGGGGCCGTACTTGAATGGCTGGACGACCGCAATATCGAGTTGAGGGAGACAGGCCAGCCCCGCAAGATCTTGCACTACGCCGTCGCAGTGGCGCAGGATCACGGCATCGGCCGTCGGTATCTGAGCAACTTCGATTGCTTCCAGTATGCGCATGCCAAGGTAATGGGGCAGCCCATCCTGACCACAGACCGTCTCCTGCGGGAGACAGACGTCGACACCAAGCCGTGACAACCGCTGTCACCTTATAACATTCAAAACCCTTTGAACTGCTTCCGGCTTGCCCTTATATCAGGCCGACACCTTTTGCGCGCCGGCCCGGCGCCGGCTCATCCTTCGAGGTTTCCCATGACCGACACGACCACCGCCAAGCCCGTTCCCGTCACCGTTCTTACCGGCTATCTCGGCGCCGGGAAGACGACGCTTCTGAACCGCATCCTTTCCGAGAGCCACGGCAAGAAGTATGCGGTCATCGTCAACGAGTTCGGCGAGATCGGCATCGACAACGACTTGATCGTGGAATCCGACGAGGAAATCTACGAGATGAACAACGGCTGCGTCTGCTGCACGGTGCGCGGCGACCTGATCCGCGTCGTGGAAGGCCTGATGCGCCGCCCCGGCCGCTTCGACGGCATCATCGTCGAGACGACTGGCCTTGCCGACCCGGTTCCGGTTGCGCAGACCTTCTTCATGGACGACGACGTGCGCGCCAAGACCGAACTCGATGCCGTGGTCGCTCTGGTCGACGCCAAGCACCTGCCGCTCCGCCTGAAGGACAGCCGCGAGGCTGAGGACCAGATTGCCTTCGCCGATGTCGTTGTCATCAACAAGACCGATCTGGTGACGCCGGAAGAACTGGCGCAGATCGAGGACGTCGTTCGGGCCATCAACCCGGGCGCCCGCATCTACAAGACGAGCCGTTCCGGCGTCGACCTTGCCAAGGTCCTGAACCAGGGCGCCTTCAACCTGGAGCGCGCACTGGAAAACGATCCGCAGTTCCTGGAGCATGGCCACGAGGACCATGTCTGCGGCCCGGATTGCGACCATGATCACGGGCATCATCATCACGGCCACGACCATCACCACCACGATCATGATCACCACCATCATCACGACCATGACCATGGCCACCATCATCAAGCCCCCTCCCCGATCCACGACGTCACCGTAAAGTCCATCTCTCTGCGCGGCGGCGAGATGAACCCCGAGCGCTTTTTCCCGTGGATCCAGAAGATCACCCAGACGGACGGACCGAACATCCTGCGCCTGAAAGGCATCATCGCCTTCAAGGGCGACGAGGAGCGTTACGTCGTGCAGGGCGTCCACATGATCGTCGAGGGCGACCACCAGCGTCCCTGGAAGGATGGCGAGAAGCGCGAAAGCCGCCTCGTCTTCATCGGACGCAATCTCGACGTCGAGAAGATCGAGAAGAGCTTCAAGGCCTGCGAGGCGACGCAAGCCTGATGCCGACCGTCGCACCGCTTGATCTTGAAGGCCACATCGTCGCCACGCATTTCCTCGGCGAGATTCCCCTCTTCGCCTCTGCTGCCGGCACCATCCACCGCCTCGATGGCGGCGAGAAGGTGACGGAAGCGCATGAGGGCTTGCTCACCTGCATCCGCGACCCCTACAGCGCCACCCTCATTACCGGCGGTGAGGATGGCAAGGTGCTGCGCATTGCCCATGACGGCAGCGTGACGCAGCTCGCCGAAGCGCCGCGGAAGTGGATCAACGTGGTCGCCGGCGGGCCGCAGGGGGCGGTTGCCTATGCGCATGGGCGCACGAGCTTCGTGCGCCTTGCGGACGGCACGACGCGGGAATTTTCGGAACAGCGCACGGTGGAAGGCATTGCCTTCGCGCCAAAAGGCCTGCGGATTGCTGTGGCGCGGTACAATGGCGTCACACTGCATTGGGTCGGCACCAATGGCGCGCCTGTCGATCTCGACTGGAAGGGTGCCCACACCGGCGTGACCTTCTCCCCCGATGGCCGCTTCCTCGTCACCACCATGCAGGAAAACGCGCTGCACGGCTGGAAGCTCGACGGCAAGCCCGGCGAAGCACGCCACATGCGCATGACCGGCTACCCGGCCAAGGTGAAGTCGCTCTCCTGGTCGGTGAAGGGCAAGTGGCTCGCCTCCTCCGGCGCGCCCGCCGCGATCGTCTGGCCGTTCTCGGCCAAGGACGGCCCGATGGGCAAGGCGCCGTTGGAGGTTGGCACCCGCGCTAACATCATGGTCACCCAGGTTGCCTTCCATCCGGCGGAGGAGGTCCTTGCAATCGGCTTCGTCGACGGCATGATCCTTGGCGTGCGGATCGCCGACGGCAAGGAGGCGCTGTTGCGTCGTCCCGGCAAGGGGGCCATCACCGGCCTGAGCTGGAGCGCGACGGGCAAGCTGCTCGCCTTTTCCTCCGAAGCCGGTGACTGCGGCGTCATCGACATCTCGGCCTGAGCCCGTGATCCCCTGGACCCTGATCGATACCGTAACCGTTCCCGGCGGAGGCGAGGAACTGCGCCTCAAGCGGCGCGGCTCCGAGTTTTCCATCATGCTCGGCACCAACGAGTTGATGAACAGCCGGCTCTCCGGATCGGAAGAAGCGCTGGCGCGTCTCTCCATCGACAAGATCCGTGATCGCGGGCGGCCCGTGATCCTGATCGGCGGCCTCGGCATGGGCTTTACGCTCCGTGCGGCCTTGGCGGAACTTCCGCAGGACGCCCGGGTCGTCGTTGCGGAACTCGTACCGGCGGTGATCCGCTGGGCGAAGAACGAGATGGCCGAGGTGTTCAAGGGCTGCCTGGGCGATCCGCGCGTCATGGTCGTGGAAGCGGATGTTGGCGAGCTGATCCGTCGCGAGAAGACCGTCTACGACGCTATCCTTCTCGATGTCGACAACGGGCCGGAGGCGCTGACGCGAGACGAGAACGACCGCATCTACGATGCCGGCGGTCTGGGAGCGGCCAAATCTGCGCTGAGGCCGGGTGGCGTGCTTTCCGTCTGGTCTTCTGCCCCGGATTCCCGCTTCACGCGCCGGATGGAGTCGGCAGGGTTCGCGGTTGAGGAAAATCCGACGCGTGCCAGCACCAGGGGCCGCGGGGCGAAGCACATGATTTGGCTTGGCGTGAAGCAGGCTCGCTAGAACCCTTGCACCTGCCGACCGGCAGCAGGAAGAACCGCGTCGGAAAGCTCCGCGACGGGATCAGGGGATGGGCAGGCAATCGGCATCGAGGGTATTGGTGTGTCAGGCATGACTGCCTGCCCGATCGCTTCCGGCTTTCCCGAAGATCCGGAGGAGAGGTGTCAGTTCTCTTTCCGGAGCTTCGGGTGGGGACCGGCCTGACGCCGGCCCGCCACCGTCTGCAACCATCACCGGGCGCCGGGTGCTTCCCGGGGGGGAGGCAACCGGTTCGCGAACCCGGCCCCTGCCCGATGACTGTTTCAGGATAGGACGAGGCAAGGCTGCGGGGATGGACGGGGAAGAATGGCGGAACCGCTCCTTTGAAACGCCAGCGCAATTTCTCGCCCGCGCAACATCATTGCTCACGTCAGGCGGAGCGCACGGCACCGATGATCTCGGCCAGGAGGGCGTGCAGGTCGTCGCGATAGCCGGTCCGTGCCGAGGGTGAATTCTCGTCCGATGTCATCACCACCGTGAGCCCGAGCGATGGGACGACATAGAGCATCTGGCCGCCATAACCCCAGCCGAACTTGACCTCCTCGCCGCCGATCCTGCGCAGGAACCAGCCGTAGCCGTAACCATCGCCGGAAAAGCGGGAGTTCGTCCGTTGGGTCCACGATTGCTCTATCCAGTCCTCGGAGATGATGCGCGTGCCATCCTCCGCCTTGCCGCCGTTTCGGTAAACCTCCCCGAAGGCCAGCAATGAGCGTGCCGTCATCGCCATCTGGTTGCCGCCGAGATAGATCCCCTGCGGATCCTGCTCCCAGGAGCCGATACGGAAGCCTTCCACCGGCTCGAACCACTCGCGCGCCAGCGCCAGCGTCGACTTCTCCCCGACGCGGGTGAGGACGGCCGAGAGGAGATGGGTGGAGGCGGTGGAGTAGAGCATAGAGCCGCCGGGCTCGCCGTCGAACGGTTCCGACAAGGCAAACCGCACCCAGTTGCGGCTCGACACCCAGCGGCCGTAGTTGGGACCCGACATGCGGGCGAGACCCGCCTGCATGGAGAGAAGGTTTCCGATTGTGATTTCCGACATGCGCGGATCCGGCTCGCGCGGCAGCTCGCGTTCGAGGATCGGCGCGATCTTCTGGTCGGTTCCCTGCAGCATACCCTTGTCGATGGCGATGCCGACCATGGCGGAGATGATGGACTTGGAGGCCGACTTGATGTTGGTCGATGCGCCGATGGAATGTCCGTTGAAGGCGCGTTCGGCGAGCATTTCTCCTTCCCGGGAAACCAGCACCACCTTGAGAGGCTCCAGGCCTCTCGCCCCGTCCAAGACGGCGCCGAGGGATGCGCCGGGCTCCGGCGCCTGCGGAACAGCCTGCGCGAGAGCATGAGGGGCAGTGAGAGCGAGGGGGATGGCAGAAATGAGGGTGCGTCTTTTGATCATGGGCGCCAATTTAGTGCGCCGCGGGTCCTGAACTATGGCCGCAGCGCCGATTCACGCCAAGGTGATGGCGCGTGAAGGCAGGCAACTGCGGCTTCTAGAGCTCGGCCTTTGCAAAGATCTCGCTGATCCAGTCGAGGAACACGCGCACCCGCGGCGAGAGCTGCCGGTTCTGTGGATAGAGGGCCGAAAGCGGCGTTCGCGCCGGTAGAAAATCCGCGAGCACCTCTACGAGTTCACCCCTCTCGATGAAGGGCTGAAGGCGGTGACGCGGCGCCTGGATCAGACCGAAGCCACGGCAGGCGAGGTCCACGATCGTGTCGGAATTGTTGACCCGGATGCGCGTCGGCAGCGCAATCTCGCGGATCTGCCCGTTGACGGTGAACTCCAGCGGCAAGACCTGCCCGGTACGCGAGGAGATGAAGCCGATCGCCTGATGCCCCTCCAGCGCCTCCGGCGTCTCGGGCATGCCGTGGGCCTCGATATAGGCGGGGCTGGCGCAGGTCACTTCGGTGATCGCGCCGAGCCTCCGCATGATCATTGAACTGTCGGAGATTTCGCCGGCGCGGATGACGCAGTCGACGCCCTCTCGGATTAGGTCGACATAGCGATCCGTCTGGCCGATCTGCAGTTCCAGGGCCGGGTAGCGGTCGAGGAACTCGCGAAGGTGCGGGAGCAAGAATGTCTGCGTCAGCATGGGATGCGCGTCCACCCGCAAGACGCCTTGCGGCTTTGCCTCCCGGAAGATCGTCTCCGCCTCGGCCATCTCCGCGAGGATCGACAGGCAGCGCTGGTAGAACGCGCGGCCGTCAAGGGTGACCGCGACGTGCCGGGTCGTCCGTTCCAAGAGGCGCGCGCCGAGATCCGCCTCCAGCGCCTTGATCGCCGCCGTCGCGGTGGAACGCGCAAGACGGAGATCGGCAGCGGCAGCGGCGAAACTACCGCGCTCCACCACCCGGACGAAGAGCTCCATGCGCGTCAGGCGATCCATCTGCCATTGTTCAGCATGGATGAATTTTCATGTCAATTCGCGTTCATTGTTCTTCTGAACCGGCTTCGTATCTTGAGGAGGAACGAAAGGAGATATGCATGACACACACAGAACAACGCGTCGCCATCGTCACCGGAGCCTCGAACGGCATTGGCCGCGCTGCTGCCATCCGCCTTGCAGCCGACGGTTTCGCAGTGATCGTCAACTATTCCTCAAGCCCGGCCGCCGCCGACGAGGTGGTCGCGCAGATTGAAGCGGCCGGCGGCAAGGCGCTCGCCGTGCGGGCGGACGTCAGCACATCGCCCGGCATCGCCGCGCTGTTCGACGCTGCGGAACAGCATTTCGGCGGCACCGACGTCCTCGTCAACAATGCCGGGGTGATGACGCTCATCCCGTTGACGGAGATGGATGATGCCACCTTCGAACGACACATCGCCGTCAACCTCACCGGTACCTTCTACGGTATCCGCGAGGCAGGCCGCCGGCTGCGCGACGGTGGCCGCATCATCAACTTCTCCTCCAGCGTCATCGGGGCATACGGCCCGCGCTACGGAGGATACGCGGCCAGCAAGGGCGGTGTCGAAGCCATGACTCATGTGGCTTCGAAGGAGCTCGGAAGCCGGGGGATTACGGTCAACGCCGTCGCGCCGGGGCCGGTGGAAACCGAGATGTTCATGCACGGCAAATCGGAAGAACTGGTGCAGAGCATCGTCCGAGGCATTCCGCTCGGGCGGCTCGGCCAGCCGGACGACATCTCCCCCGTCGTGTCCTTCCTCGCAAGCCCCGAGGGCGGATGGGTGAACGGCCAGGTGCTCCGCGCCAATGGCGGCATGCTCTGACGGGACGAGACAGCGAAAAGGAAAGAACCCATGCCATTCGTCAACATCAAGACCCCGGAGGGCGCGCTGACGCGGGCCCAGAAGGAGGAGATCGTGCACCGCACGACAGACCTGCTGGTCGGTTACTTCAGCGAAACGTCACGCCCGCATACCATGGTGCTGATCGAGGAGGTGAAGGATGGCGGCTACGGCCGGGCTGACGAAATTTGCGCTGTTCCGGATGAGTACCGCGCCAAGCCTGACACCTAACACCGTTCCACCCGGTTCTGGCGGACGGCTTTCCAGCAAAAGTTGCGTGTCTTCGGACAGAGATCGGCCGGCTCACAGCCGGCCGATCCTATTGGAGCAAGTAAATCTGAAACCTCCCGCCCTCTCGCAGGTTGTAGCTCCGAACTTTGGTCACAAGACACGCGGCAGACACTGCCCGGTAAAGAAGGAGAAGCCTGTGAAAGCGCTGGTTTGGCACGGAAAGGAAGACATTCGCTGCGATACGGTCACCGATCCCGAAATCGAAGATGCACGCGATGCGATCATCAAGGTTTCCAGCTGCGCGATTTGCGGCTCCGACCTCCACCTCTTCCACAATTTCATCCCGGCCATGGAGCCGGGCGACATTGTTGGTCACGAAATGATGGGCGAGGTCGTCGAGGTGGGCTCTTCCGCCAAGAGCACGCTGAAGAAGGGCGACCGGATCGTCGTGCCCTTTACGATTTTCTGCGGCGAATGCGACCAGTGCAAGCGCGGCAACATGTCGGTCTGCGAACGGTCCAACCGCAACAAGGCCATGGCGGATAAGGTGTTTGGCCACACCACAGCTGGTCTGTTCGGCTACACGCACCTGACGGGTGGCTATCCGGGCGGACAGGCGGAGTACATGCGCGTTCCCTTTGCCGACAAGACGCACATCAAGGTTCCGGACAGCCTGACGGACGAGCAGGTCCTCTTTCTCGGCGACATCTTCCCCACCGGTTGGCAGGCGGCTGTGCACTGCGACATCGAACCGACCGACACGGTGGCGATCTGGGGCTGCGGTCCGGTCGGCCAGATGGCGATCCGCAGTGCCGTACTTCTCGGCGCCAAGCAGGTGGTTGCGATCGACTGCATTCCGGAGCGGCTATCCATGGCGGAAGCAGGTGGCGCGATCACCATCAACTTCGAGACGGAGAGCGTGGTCGAACGCCTCAACGACCTGACGTCGGGCAAGGGCCCGGAAAAATGCATTGATGCCGTCGGTCTGGAGTCGCATGTCTCCATGGGCCAGCCGGACACGATCCTCGACCGTGCCAAGCAGATGGTGATGATGGAAAGCGATCGTCCGCATGTTCTGCGCGAGATGATCTATGTCTGCCGCCCCGGCGGCATCATCTCGATTGCCGGCGTCTATGGCGGGCTGGTCGACAAGATCCCGATGGGTCCGGCGATGAACAAGAGCCTCACCTTCCGCATGGGCCAGACCCACGTCAATAGGTGGACCGACGACCTTCTGCGCCGAATCGAGGAAGGCCAGATCGATCCATCGTTTGTCATCACGCATACGGCGAAGCTCGAAGACGGGCCGGAAATGTACAAGGTCTTCCGCAACAAACAGGACGGCTGCATCAAAGTCGTATTGAAGCCATAACAGGAACGGAGATCGATCATGAGCTTGATAGCGAATACCGTCGAACGGAAGGACAACCCGAGGGTTCTTTCAACCGGCTCGAGTTCCCTCACCGCCACCGACCGCCTCGCCCGCAATCTTGGTTGGTTCAGCATCGGGCTTGGCGTGGCCGAGCTTTTTGCGGCACGCAGCATCAGCCGCGCCATCGGCATGGACGGATCCGAGAACCTGATCCGAGCTTTCGGCGCGCGCGAGATCGCCAGCGGAATGCTGACGCTTTCGCTGGACAAGAAGGCCGGTCTTTACAGTCGTGTCGCCGGCGATGCATTGGACCTTGCCGTCCTCAGCACGGCGGTTCGTGATGACAACCCCAAGCGAGGAAATGCTGCCATGGCACTTGCCATGGTGGCAGGGGTGACATTACTCGACGTGGCTGCCGCTCTTGGCACGCGGCAACAGAGTGCGCGCGACGAAGATGACCTGAGGGACTACAGCGACCGCAGCGGCTTTCCCCAAGGTGTCGATGCTGCACGTCGTGAGGGGCGACACGAGGACGAGGAGCCCGTCAAGGCCCTTTCCCCTCCGTCACCGTCGCGACCAGAGCAGCGGGTCTGAACACTCTCGCGATCTGGCCCGCTCCGCTCCAGTGGGGCGGGCCAGATCGTATCTCACCGATGCCCTACCGGATTTGCCGATCAGCCGAGCTTGCGTCCGCTCGCAACGATCATGCCCGCTGCACCGTTCAGCCAGCCGTCCTTGAGCTCCAGCGCCAGGAAGCGTGAACGCTCAAACGGGCCAGGCATGACGAGGTGCTGGGTCTTGTCGGCAAAGAAGCCGAACCGCTCGTAGTAAGCCGTATCGCCGACCAGCAGCACGGCACCATGGCCACGCTGTGCGGCTTCGGCGATCGCGGCGCGCATGAGGGCACCACCGATACCGCGGCCTTCCTGGGTGCAGTCGACGGCAAGCGGCCCGAGCAGCAGCGCCTCGACCGGCGTGCCCTGCTGGCTAACACCCGCCTCGATGTTCCACAGCCGGACGGTGCCGATCACATGGCCGTCTTCGTCGCGTGCGACCAGCGCAAGGCCTTCGGCAGGAAGCCGACCGCGGCGGATCTTCTCCGACGACTTGTTGCGGCGCTCAGGCCCCATGACGCGGTCGAGCAGGTTTTCGCGCGCGACGACATCTGCCGGCGTTTCGGAGTCGATGGCGTAGGTGGAGGGCGCAAAGAATGCGCGCACAGTGTCAAGAACAGCGGCCATGGCGGCCTCCCGTACCCAATACCGTTATCAGCGGCGGTGAAAGAGAATTGTGAAGGTGCGGTTCCCGCCTGGAGGAACGGGAACCGCGGATCGGATCAGATGACGTAGCTCTTCAGCGGGTCGAAGCCGTTGAAGGCAACCGCCGAATAGGTCGTCGTGTAGGCGCCGGTACCTTCGATCAGAACCTCATCGCCGATCGTGAGCGACACGGGCAGCGGGTACATGTTCTTCTCATACATGACGTCGGCCGAATCGCAGGTAGGGCCGGCGAGCACGCAGGGCTCCATCTCGTCCGCATCGCGCTCGGTGCGGATCGGATAGCGGATGGCCTCGTCCATGGTCTCGGCGAGACCGCCGAACTTGCCGATGTCGAGATAGACCCAGCGGTGGTTGTCGTTGTCGGACTTCTTCGACACGAGGACGACTTCCGCCTTGATCACACCCGCATTGCCGACCATGCCGCGGCCCGGCTCAATGATCGTCTTCGGCAGGTTGTTGCCGAAGTGCGCACGAAGTGCCGCGAAGATAGCCTGACCGTAGGCTTCCGCCGACGGGATGTCGCGCAGGTACTTGGTCGGGAAGCCGCCGCCCATGTTGACCATCTGCAGGTGGATGCCCTGCTTGGCCAGCTGTGCGAAGACGCGCTTGGCATCGGCGAGCGCCGAGTCCCAAGCATCGACTTTGGTCATCTGCGAGCCGACGTGGAACGACACGCCGTAGGATTGAAGGCCGAGCTGGTGTGCATAGACGAGCACGTCGACGGCCATCTGCGGCACGCAGCCAAACTTGCGGCTGAGCGGCCATTCGGCACCTTCGCCATCCGTCAGGACGCGGCAGAACACGCGGGCGCCGGGAGCGGCACGGGAAATCTTCTCGACTTCCTCATGGCTGTCGACGGCGAAGAGTGCGATGCCGAGCGCGTGCGCACGGGCAATGTCACGCTCCTTCTTGATCGTGTTGCCGTAGGAGATCCGCTCCGGCGACGCGCCGGCATCGAGCGCCATCTGGATTTCGGCAACCGATGCGCAGTCGAAGTTCGAGCCGAGGGACGCCAGCAGCTTCAGGATCTCCGGAGCCGGGTTTGCCTTGACGGCATAGTAGATCGCGCTGTCCGGCAGGGCGTGACGGAAAGCATGAAAATTGTCGCGCACGACATCGAGGTCGACGACGAGGCAAGGGCCATCGGGACGTCGGGTCTTGATGAAGTCGAGAATACGAGCGGTGGTCATCTTGCAGTCCCTCATGATCGTGGCTCCGGCGAACCGGAGGACAAAGGGCGGGTGAGAGTACGCATAGGCACCAGCCGGTGGAGACCCGGTACCGCAATACGCTCATACGCGCGTGGTTTAGATCAGCGCCCTGCCAAGAGCAAAGATCCGGCTTTGTCTGCCATGGATTGGAGGGGGATAACCCAACCGCACTTCCGGCAATGATGGTGTGCCTCTTCAGTATTGCAGGCTGATGGAAAGCCTACAGAGACCAGAAAGGCCCGCACCGTCGTTGCTTCAAGATGTCCTCGCATTTCCCGGTTGGCCGGAATAGCGACTGGAGGGGTTAGTTCCAGGTACCTTACCGATGACCTCACCTTAGAGACGGATCTCAATTCGAGGGTCGGCGGACACCCACAGGCACGTGCGACTTTGGGCAGCACGGGAGATAAGAATATTCGCCTTCACAATCAAGAGATTTTTTAGCCCATCTCATAAATTTCACATTGCGCCGGAACAGGGGAACTCCCAACTAGGCGACGGGGCTTAGGAAGGGACGATAACTTTGGATACATTGACGCGCATGCGCGCCTTTATCGACGTGGTGGAGGCCGAAGGTTTCTCGGCTGCCGCACGTCGCACCGGCCGCTCCAAGGCCCTGCTTTCCAAGTATGTCAAGGAACTGGAAGACGATCTGGGCGCCTTGCTGCTCAACCGCACGACCCGCCAGTTCTCAATGACGGAGGCCGGCCATACCTACTATCGCACCGCCGCCGATATCCTGAAGGAGATCGACAATCTTTCCGACCTGGTCCGGGAGAACAATTCCGACCCCAAGGGTCGATTGAAGGTCTCGGTACCACGCACTTTCATGGACGCCGAGGTCGGTCAGTCACTTATCGACTTCGCCAAGGATCATCCCGACGTTTCGCTGGAAATCGTCGCCGAAGACCGCTTTGTCGACCTGATCGAGGAAAACTTCGATCTGGCCATCCGCATCACGAAGCTTGAGGATTCCGGCCTGATTGCCCGCAAGGTTTCTGATTTTCGCGTCTATGCCTGCGCATCCCCGGATTTCGTCGCCCGTCATGGACCGATCGAGACGCCGCAGGATCTTTCACGCATCCCGTTCATCATCGACACCAACTCCCGCTGGCACAACAACGTCCGGTTTTCGAGCCCCGAGGGTACGACTATTTCCGTTTCCGTGAGCGGGCCCCTCGAGGTGAACAGTCCACAAGCCACGTTGCGCGCCGCCAAGGCCGGTTTGGGCGTCGCCATCATCCCCGACTTCATCGCCGGTCCGTCAATCCACTCGGGCGACCTCGTGACACTGCTGGACGACTTCATTGCCAAAGACCGAGGCATCTATGCCGTCTACCCGCACCGACGCTACCTCCCCGCCAAGGTCCGCAGCTTTGTGGATTATCTCGTGGTATGGTTCCGTCGACGGCATTGACGTGAAGCCGAAATTCCGACCCATTTTGCCAGCAGAACGCGCAGGATGAGTGCAATGAGAGCCGCGGCCACTAAATGAAGCATGCCCTACCCCTGTTGACCGCCCTCGTGGCCCTGACGCCGAGCCTTGCGCTTGCTCACCCGCACATCTTCGCCGAGGCGCGGCTGGAGGTCATCGCCGACGATGAGGGCAATGTTCAGGAGTTGCGAAATGTCTGGCGGTTCGACGAGATGTTTTCCTCCAGCGTCCTCCTTGATTTCGATACGAATACCGACCTGAAGCTGGACGAGAAGGAACTGGCCGAACTGGGAGAGGTCATGCGGGCGTCGCTTGCCGATTTCGACTATTTCACGACGCTCAGCGTGGATGGGAAGCCCGAGAATGTTCAGAAGCCGGATGCCATTCACGTTTCCTTCGATCAGAACCAGGTTATGATCTTCTTTGCGGTGAAGCCGGAGAAGACGCTGCCCCTGAAGGGCAAGCTGACCTTCGGGATCTATGACCCGTCGATGTACACGGCGATAGACTTCCCGACGGACGAAGACCTGGTGGCGCAGGGCAAGACAGTCGCAGCCTGCAAGCGAGAGGTGGTGCGCCCGGACCCAGACCAGATCATTGCCGAAAACAACGCAACCCTGACGGAGGCCTTTTTCAATGACCCGTCCGGCACGGACATGACGAAACTGTTTGCCACCCGCCTGGAGCTAACCTGCTGATGCAGGCGAAAGTCGTCGCCTTCCTGGTCCTCGTGTTCGCCGTCGCATTCGCCGCGGCTGCCCATGCACAATCGCCGTTCGGCGTGGGCGCAGCGGAACCCGCCTTCGACGTCGGCGGCCCGCTCGGCAGCTTCTTTGCCTGGATCAACAGCCACCAGCAGGCTTTCTATCGGTCCTTGACGACCGCCTTGAAGGCGATGCGCGAGGATCCCTACGCCTTGTCCGGCCTGGTGGCGCTCTCCTTTGCATACGGCATCTTCCACGCTGCCGGACCCGGCCACGGCAAGGCTGTGATATCGTCTTACATGATCGCTAATGAGGTGGAGTTGCGGCGCGGCGTCGTCATCTCCTTCGTGTCCGCCCTGCTGCAGGGTGTGACGGCGATCCTGCTCGTCGGCATGGCCTTCTACCTCCTGCGCGGCAGCGGCATCACGATGACGGCTGCAACCTGGGCAATGGAGGTGGCAAGCTTCGCGCTGATTGCCCTGTTCGGTGCGTGGCTCCTGGTGCGCAAGGTGATCTCACTTCGCGCGCACCCCAGCATCCTGTCCGCAGCCGCAGCACCCCTACCCTCACCTCGAACGCTGAGCGCTGCTTCAGCCGCACCCACTACTTCGCGATTTCAGGCCGTCGAGGTGACGGACCACGAGCATTCTGGCAGCGGCGACTATTGCGAGACCTGCGGTGTGAGCCATGCACCGGATCCCCGCCTTCTCGGCGGCAGCCGCTTCCGTGCGAAGGAAGGCTGGTCGGCAATCGTCGCGGTGGGCCTGCGCCCCTGCTCCGGCGCCATTCTGGTGATGAGCTTCTCGCTGCTGAACGGCCTCTATCTCGGCGGCATGCTATCGGTGCTGGCGATGTCGCTCGGCACCGCCATCACGGTCTCGCTCCTGGCGATCCTCGCCGTCACCGCCAAGGACGTCGCCTTGCGTTTCGCCGGCCCCGGCACGACGACCGGCCGCCGTGTCACCTCGGCTTTCGAAATCGGCGGAGCATTGTTCATCCTGCTGATTGGCCTGTCCCTGCTGGGCGCCTCACTTCAAGCCTGACGGATCAGCGCTGGCCGTCGCGCTTGCGCTGGTGTCGCGCCCGCAGCCAGAAGATCAGGAAGAAGGACAGGACGGCCAGGACTGCGAACACAGCTGCGGCATAGGGCGAAAAGCGCTCCGCCAGCCACAGCATGATCGGTGGCATCACGAAGAACAGCGCGAGGAAACCGAGAAGGATGAGCCCTGCCGCCATGATCGGGCCTCGCCTGCTGTCACCGCTCATGCTGCTGCTCCCTGATTGATCTCTGCACGGATATCCTCCAGCCGCCGGCGCTGCCGGCCCTGTTCGTCAAAATTCTCCGGCGCGAGCCAGGCCTCGAACGCCTGTTCCAGCACCGGCCATTCACCATCGATCATCGAGAACCATGCCGTATCGCGGTTGGCACCTTTGGAGATCATGTGCTGGCGAAAGACGCCTTCGAAGGTGAAGCCGTAGCGGACGGCAGACCGTTTGCTCGGCTCGTTCTCGTTGTGGCACTTCCACTCGTAGCGACGGTAGCCCAGGTCTTCGAAGACGTGCCGGGCCATGAGGTAGTGCACCTCGGTCGTCAGCGGCGAGCGCTGGATGTCGGGACCGTGGGCCACCGACCCCACCTCGACCACGCCATTCTTCGGGTCCGGCCGCATGTAGCTCGCCATCCCGACGATCTTGCCGCTCTCATTCTCGCGGAAGACGAGAGTCACCCAGCCGAAATCGCGTCCGGCGGCCTCGAGCCAGTCTCCGAACGGCCCGGCTTCGGAAAATGCGTCCTGAGGGAAATAGCGAAGCAGCTCATTGACCGCAGCCGCACCGCCGAGCGCCTGCCACAGCGGCTCCAGATGCTTGGCGCGGTCGTAAGGCTCCAGCGTCACATAGCGCCCCGTCAGCGTGACAGGAGCAGGTGCCGGTACCTTGTAGTTCTTGAGATCGCGCATCGGTCAGCCTCTAGCAGTCGAGCCGAGGCTTAGGCCAGCCGCCCGGCAAAGGCAACTGGCCGTGTTCTCTTCACGCCTGCACTTTTGCCGCGGAGACCGTTGCGTCGATGTGGTCGATCAGGGCATCGGGGAGACCGAGGCGGCCGGCGAGCAGGTCGAGATAGCCCCGCTCCGCGCGCGTGTCCGGATCGATGGTGATGCGGGTGGCGGTATAAAGCTCGACCTTCTGCTCTTCCGTCCGCGCCGCGGCAACGAGATCGTCGATATCGACCGGATTGGCGAGCTCGTTGGCAATGAACGCCTCCGCTTCCGATCCGAGATCAACCGCATGCACCTTGTCCATGATGTTGGCGCGCTCGTTGGCGTCGATATGCCCATCCGCCTTGGCGGCGGCAATCATCGCGCGCACGAGCGTCAAAGCAAAATCGTTGCTGAGCGTCGGCGATGCGAGGTCGAAGCCCGAATTGCTGGGTGGCGGCAGGATCTCCGGCTCCTTCTGCGCCACCGTCTGCGGCGACTGGCCGGACTGGTAGTTCTTGTAGGCCATGTAGCCAAGACCTGCGATGGCGGCGATGCCACCGACCGTCGCGACGTTGCCGACGAGCTTGCGCCCTGTCTTCGTGCCGAGCAGGGCCGCCGCGATGCCTGCAGACTTCAGCGGGTTGTTCTTCGCCATATCGCCGAGCTGGCCAGCCTTGCCCAGCATTCCGCTGGAGCCAAGCATGCCTCCGGCCTTGCCGCCCATCTGCGGCCCGAGGAACTGGTCTAGAAGCTTCTTGGCGTCGAACATCGTGCTCTCCCGTTGATGAAATCAAACCAGGAGATAGGAAGCCTGCGGCGGAATACAAAGGTTATCGGACGGCGCAGGCCGTTCACCAGGATGTCATCCCTTCAGCGCTGCCGCCTCGCGGGCAAGCTTGGTGATGCCGGCCCAATCGCCTGCTGCCACCATCTCCTTCGGCGCCACCCAGGAGCCGCCGACGCACACGACGTTCGGCAGCGACAGGTAGTCCTTGGCGTTCTTCAGCGAAATGCCGCCGGTCGGGCAGAACAGCGTGCCGGCAAGCGGCGACGAGAGCGATTTGAGGTGGGCAGCACCGCCAGCCTGTTCCGCCGGGAAGAACTTGAGCACTTCAAGCCCTTCCTCGCGCAGCGCCATCACTTCGCTTGCCGTTGCAGCACCGGGAAGGAGCGGCACGCTCGAGTTCTTCGCAGCTTCCAGAATGCCGCGTGTCGCGCCGGGGCTGACGATGAAGGTGGATCCTGCTGCCACCGCCGCATCGAAGTCCTTTGCGCTGAGGATGGTGCCGGCACCGACATTGGCGCCTTCGACCTCGGCTGCCACTGCCTTCACCGCATCGAGGGCAGCGGGTGTGCGCATGGTGATCTCGATCGCCTTCAGGCCGCCTTCCACGAGCGCCCGCGCCAGCGGTACGGCAGACTTCGCGTCTTCCACAATCAGCACCGGCACCACCGGCTGCGCCCGAAGGATCGCGAGAAGGTTTTCAGTCTTGCCAGCCATGGGACGCTCCCGTTTTTCAAACGATTGAAGTGATGTGGAAATAGCCCCCTCGCCTTGGATTGTCGAGGAAAAATGAAGCCTGTGGCATTCCGGAACCTTTGCGGGAGACTGCCGTTGCCGTAGGCTCTCGACAGGGACGGGTGGAATAATCATGGCCAAGGAAATCGAACGGAAGTTTCTGGTGAAGGATGACGGCTGGCGACCCGAAGCCACGTCCTCTTCCGATTTCGTCCAGGCCTATATCGTCACAATGGACGATCGCTCGCTGCGTATCCGTATCATGGATGACGAGCGCGCGACCCTGACGCTGAAGATCGGCCGCCAGTTGATCAGCCGCGACGAGTTTGAGTACTCCATCCCCGTCGCCGATGCCAAGGAGCTGGTGACCAGCGCCCTCGGCATCGTGCTGGAAAAGACCCGTCACGAGGTCGAGCACGAGGGCTTTACCTGGGAAGTGGATGTCTATGCCGGCACCTATGAGGGTCTGGTTGTGGCCGAGGTGGAGATGGAGGACGAGGATCAGGATCCCCCTTTGCCGCCCTGGCTTGGAACGGAAGTGACGGGAGACCGGCGCTATTCCAACCAGGTGATGGCGACCGAAGATTTGAGCGCGGAGCTTTGTGATGGCGTTTCGCATCCGGCCTGACCGGCCGTTCACGCAAGAGTTTCGGTCCGTCGCCGAGCATCAGCTCCGGCAGGCCATACACTTTTTGGAAGACCAGCCGGAGGGACCGCACGAGGCGGTTCACGACGCGCGCAAGAAGTTCAAGCGGGTGCGTGCCCTGTACCGTCTGATCCAGTCGGACGCCAAGGAGTTCAGGGCGCGGGAGAACGCGCGCGTTCGTGATACGGCGAAGACGCTGTCTGTGGTGCGTGACGCGACGGCGTTGGTGGAGACGGTGGATTATCTCGCTGCCCAGGCTGGTTCCCCGGAAGAATCGGCGGCGCTGGAATTCGCGTCCAAGGCGCTGATCGAGCGGCGCGATCGCATCGCCCATGAGGAAAGCGATCTTCCTGCCAAGATGGCGGCTGCGGTGCAATCCTGCCATGAGGCGATCGGCGCCTTGCAGGAGCTCCACCTGGACGACAGCCCGCGCCGCACCGCCAGCCGTCTCGCCAAAGCGTGGCGCAAGCAGCTGTCGCGGGCGGCGGCGGACCTGGTCGTCTGCGGGGAAGGTGGCGATGCCGAGCATTTCCACGACCTGCGCAAGGTCGGCCAGACCTACTGGATGCACCTGGCGCTGCTCTCCGATCTCTGGTCCTCGGCGATGCGGGCCAAGCAGCGCGAGGCGAAGGCACTTGTGGACCTGCTTGGCCACGAGCACGATCTTTCAGTGCTGACGCAGGTCGTGAACGAAAATCCCGACCTCTTTGGCGACAGCGAGACGCTCGCTCGCGTCATCGGCGCGATCATCACCCACCAGCAGGAGCTGCGACGGGAAGCGCTTGAGCAGGCGAAGCTCGTCTTTGCCGATGATGCAGACACCGAAGCGGCACGGATCGCACTGCTCTGGAAGGAAGCGGCTTCGCGCAAGTGAGTATTGCACACACCAGCGACAGAAAGCGCGTTGCGCGGTATCGCGTCTGGTAGTATTTCCCCGCCATGACCGAAAACCCTGTACTTCAGACGCCGAACCAGTCCGGCTCCACTTGCGTGGCGGCGCTCTACCACTTCGCCAGCTTCCCGCGCTTTGCCGAGTTCCGCGAGCCGCTGCAGGCGCTCTGCGAGGCAAACGGCGTAAAGGGCACGCTGCTGCTTGCGCATGAAGGCATCAACGGCACGATCGCCGGTTCTGACGCGGGGATCGCTGCGGTGCTGGCGCATCTGCGGGCACAGCCGGAATTTGCGGCGCTGGAGCACAAGGAAAGCCGCGCATCCAAGATGCCGTTCCTGCGCATGAAGGTGCGGCTGAAGAAGGAAATCGTGACGATGGGTGTCGAGGACATCGACCCCAACAAGATCGTCGGCACCTATGTGGACCCGAAGGACTGGAACGCCCTGATCTCCGATCCGGAGACTATCGTCATCGACACCCGCAACGACTACGAGACGGCGATCGGCATCTTCAAGGGCGCGGTCGACCCGAAGACGAAGACCTTCCGTGAATTTCCTGACTGGGTGAAGAACAACACCGGCCTGCACAATAAGCCGAAGATCGCCATGTATTGCACCGGCGGAATCCGCTGCGAGAAGGCGACCGCCTTCATGAAGGAGCAGGGCTTTGACGAGGTCTACCACCTCAAGGGCGGCATCCTAAAATACCTGGAGGAAGTGCCGGCGGAGGAGAGCCTCTGGGAGGGCGCCTGCTTCGTCTTCGACGAGCGCGTGTCGGTCGAGCACGGCCTGAAGGAAGGCAATCACAAGCTTTGCCACGCCTGCCGCAACCCGATCACCGCCGAAGAGGTCACCTCGCCCTACTATGAGGAAGGCGTTTCCTGCAGCCACTGTTACGACACGCGGACTGAAGCGGATCGCGATCGCTACCGCCAGCGCCAGCAGCAGATCGCACTGGCGAAGAAGCGTGGCCTAAAGCACATCGGCAGCTAATCAGAAGGATTTTGGAAGGCCCGCCTATTCTCGGAAGCATTTCGCCCTTTACCAACTTCCGCATTTTGCGTAATTTACGCAAAGAGCAGGAGGCCATATGGCACAGGCACGTCGCGTCACCGCAACCGAGTTTACCCGAAGCTTCGGGAAATATCGAGACGAAGCGCTGTCGGCAGAAGTCATCGAAGTCACCTCTCATGGCCGCGTGATCGGCGGGTATCTAGGTGCGAAGGAGCTTGCGCACTATCAACGTCTTAAGGAGAAGGAGCGCGAGGTCATCCGCATCGCTGACTTCGACGAGGAGATGCTGGCGGAGCTTGGATCTTCCGAATATGGCGTGATTGGCAAGTGAACCTTCCGGAGCCTGTTCCGGGTCTCGTGGTACGCTACAACTACCTCTGGTATGAGGACAGGCTGAAGGGTCTGTCCGAAGGAGAGAAGGACAGGCCCTGCGCGATCGTCATCGTGTCGAAAGGAACCGGCCGTGTTACCGTCGTCCCAATCACACACTCCTACCCGGAGCCTGGCGAGCATCACCTATCACTAGAGGTTCCACCCGAAGTCGCCAGACAAATCGGCCTTGACCTCGATGTCAACTACGTGAGGCTGAGCGAAGTGAACAGGTTCCGATGGCCGGGAGATCATCTACGACCGCTGCCAGGCGATCCCGGCCGCGTTCACTACGGCATGGTACCAAGGGTGTTCTTTGAAGAGATCCGTAAGCGTATTGCCGACCTCGTCAGGCAGGAGCTTGTTCGGCAGACGGTTCGCTAGCAGACTTCGCGCCGGATCTTTGCGTTGCACTGCGGGTAACGCCTCTCCCTGCGGACAGGGAGAGACTGATCGTGACCTTACCAGCCGGTGACGACGGCGCCCTTGAACTCTTCGTTGACGAAGGCCTTTACCTCGTCGTTCTGGTAGGATTCAACCAGCGTCTTCACCCACGGCGCGTCCTTGTCGGCGGAACGCACGGCGATGACGTTGACGTAGGGAGCCTTCTCGCCTTCGATGGCGATCGAATCCGTCTTCGGGTTGAGACCGGCTTCGAGTGCATAGTTCGTGTTGATGACGGCGGCGGCAACGTCATCGAGCGAGCGCGGCAGCTGTGCGGCATCGAGTTCGACGAACTGGATGTTCTTCGGGTTCTCGGTGACGTCAGCCGGACCGATCTTCAGGCCCTTTTCCGAATCGACCTTGATCAGTCCCTGGTCGGCGAGCACCAGCAATGCCCGGCCACCATTGGTGGGATCGTTGGGGATCGAGACCGTCGCGCCGTCTTCCAGTTCGTCGAGGCTCTTCACCTTCTTGGAATAGACGCCCATCGGGAAGTTGACGTTCTTGGCAACGCTGACGAGGTCGAAGCCACGATCAGCAACCTGGTTGTCGAGATAGGGCTGGTGCTGGAACGAGTTGGCGTTCAGCTCACCATCGTTAAGCGCCTGATTCGGCACGACATAGTCGGAAAACTCGAGGATCTCGATGTCGAGGCCCTTGGTCGCGGCAACTTCCTTGACCTTCTCCATGATCTGCGCGTGCGGACCGGGGGTGACGCCGACCTTGATGGTTTCGGCAGCCGCGGAACCTGCGGCGAAGGCGGCTATGGCAGCCGCCAGGATGAACTTCTTCATGGATATCTCCCTTTCAGATGTTGGTGTTTTAGTTCTTGCGGGTTTTCTTGTCGAAGCGGCGCGCCAGCGCATCGCCGCTGCTCTGGACGGCCTGCACCAGCACGATCAGCACGACGACGACGGCCAGCATCACCTCCGGCATGAAGCGCTGGTAGCCGTAGCGGATGCCGAGATCGCCCAGCCCGCCGCCGCCGACGGCACCGACCATGGCGGAATAGCCGACGAGGCTGACGAGCGTCAGGGTGAGCGCCAGCGTCAGGCCAGGCTTGGCCTCGGCGAGCAGCACCTTGAAGACGATCTGCAGCGGCGTCGCACCCATGGCCCGAGCAGCCTCGATCAGGCCCCTGTCGACCTCGCGGATGGCCGATTCCGCCAGCCGCGCGACGAAGGGAATGGTCGCGATCGTCAACGGCACGATCGCTGCAGCGGTTCCGATGGAGGTGCCCGTCACCAACCGCGTGAACGGGATGATGGCCACGACGAGGATGATGAAAGGCGTAGAGCGTGTTGCGTTGACGATGGCTCCGACGATCTTGTTGACGGTCGGCGCCGGAAAGAGTTCGCCGCGACCGCTGGTGGCAAGGAAGATCCCGATCGGCAGGCCGATCAGCGAGCCAATGACACCAGCGACGGCAACCATATGCACCGTCTGCAGCAGTGCTTTCCAGAGCAGCAAAAAAAGCATGTCAGGCGCCATAGCCAAGCACCTCCGTCGTTAATCCGGTATCGCGATAGAAGCGGGCAGCCCGCTCCAGGGTCTGCGGGTCGGCTGCATAGGAAACCACGAGCGAGCCGAAGGGTTCGCCGGCGATCTCGTCGATCGCGCCCGCAAGGATGTTCACGTCCGAGCCGATCTCGGCAACGAGGCGGGCTGTCAGGGGCTGAAAGGCCGTCTCGCCGAAGAAGACCAGGCGCACCAGCGCCCGATCCCCCGGTGCGGGCACCGGCTTCAGGTCCGAGCGGATCCATTCCGGCAGCTTGGCACCGATGGCCGCAGACAGCAGCGATTGCGTCGTTTCGTGCTGCGGGGCCGTGAAGACGTCAAAGGTCCGGCCGTTCTCGACGATCCTGCCCTTGTCGATCACCGCCACCTGCGAGGCAATGGTCTTCACTACCTCCATCTCGTGGGTAATAAGGAGGACGGTCAGGCCAAGATCGCGGTTGATGTCCTTCAGAAGTTCGAGAATCGACTGCGTCGTTTCCGGATCAAGGGCCGATGTCGCCTCGTCGGAGAGCAGCAGCTTGGGCTCCGTGGCAAGCGCACGGGCGATGCCGATGCGTTGTTTCTGCCCCCCGGAGAGTTCAGCCGGATAGCGACCAGCCTTGTCGCCGAGGCCGACCAGATCGATCAATGGACCGATGCGGTCGCGGATTGCCTTGCGATCCATCCCGGCGATCTCGAGCGGCAGTGCGATGTTGTCAAACGCGGTGCGCGACGACAGGAGGTTGAAGTGCTGGAAGATCATGCCGACCTGGCGGCGGAGGTCCCGCAGACCGGACTCACCAAGCGTGCCAACGTGGATACCATCGACAACGACCTGACCGGAACTTGCCTTCTCCAGACCGTTGACGAGCCGAATGAGCGTCGACTTGCCAGCGCCCGAGCGGCCGATGATCCCGGTGATTCCGCCGCGGACGACCGTCAGGTCGACGCCGTCGAGCGCGGTGAAGGCTGGCTGGCCCTTGCTGCCGCCGAAGCGCTTGGTGACATTTTCGAAAGCCACCATGCTGTCGGCCGTGGAAGCACCTTGGGAGGCGGCATGGCTCATCGGGAGCCTCCGGAGGAGGCGTCACAGGGACTGTGAGGGTGGTTCATGGACTTCTCTATTGGTGAATGCCGCCGCAGCGGCAAAGACGAGGGTGAACCGATGCATCAGCTCCGTATACACATTCGGACGGTTGAGCGTCCCTCTAGCATCTTTGCTTTCACCTTATCAAATCCGTCGCGGGGATGCGCTTTCGGCCCCCACGCAAAGCTTATGGCACTACAGCACCGCGGGTGCCGAGGCTGAATTTTCCATCATTCGCTCGGTCAGGGAAAAATATCCCCATCTTGGATGGATCTATGCTGCGGCGTCCAGCACCGGCGGCGAGAAAGCCTCGAACGCCGGACGACCTAGAAGATAGCCTTGCATCAATGTGACCCCCATGTCCCGCAGCACCGACATTTCCGGAGCGGTTTCGATTCCCTCGCAGACAGCCGTTACCCCGAGATCCGCCAGCATCGCCAAGGTATGCTTCACTGCGACCCGCTTGGCGTGCTCCGTATCGATACCGCGGATCAGGTCCATGTCCAGCTTGACGATGTCGGGCTGGAACTTTGCGAGCAAGTTGAGGCCGGAATGACCCGCGCCAAAGTCGTCGATCGCGGTTCTGAAGCCCATCCCCTTGTAGGTCCGCAGGATGTTGAGCAGATGATTGGTGTCCACCTTCTCGCTTTCGGTGAACTCGAAGATGATGCGGTTCAGCGGAAAGGCCACGCGCGATGCGGTTGCCAGCGTCACCCGAATGCAGGCCCGCGGCTCGTAGACCGCATTGGGCATGAAGTTGATGGAGAGGCCGGCCTGCGAATCCTGTCTCAGGCTGGCCGCCAGCTCGATTGCCTTTTGGCGGCAGCGCTGGTCGAAGGCATAGCGGTTGGCATCAGTGACCGCGGAAAGAACGGTGCCCGCGCCTTCACCGTTGATTCCTCGAACGAGGGCTTCATAGGCGAATACCTCTCCGCTTCCCACGTCGACGATCGGCTGGAAAGCCATGGAAAAAGGAAGTTCAAATCCCTCGCCGTCTCTGCAACCTGCACAGGTCATTCCGTCAACCCCCGTTGAACAAGGCGTGCAGGCTACAGGAGACCGGTTAAAAGGTCGTCTATTTGAGCGGAGGTCGGTGGTTGCCGCGCGGAAACTCCGAGGCCAGTTCCCGATACCACTTGCCGCTTTTCTTGATGGTGCGCACCTGCGTCTCGTAATCGACGTGCACGAGGCCGAAGCGCATCTGGTAGCCCTTTGCCCATTCAAAGTTGTCCATCAGGCTCCAGGCGAAGTAGCCGCGGAGGGGAAAGCCGTCAGCGATCAGATCTGCGCATACCGAAAGGTGGTTGGCGTAGTAGTCAAGCCGGGGCTGGTCATCCACCTCGCCATCAGCGCCGACGCCCATGTTGTAGGCAGCGCCGTTCTCGGTGATGTACATCTCGGGGAGGTCGTAGCGGCGGTAGAGGTCTCCGACGAGCAGCTTCAGCGCCGGCGCATAGATCTCCCAACCGATGTCGGTCTTTTCGTCGCTTTTCGGAGGCGCGTCCTTCGTCCAGGGGAAGTCACCGCTTCGCGCCGCATCATCGGCCACCCGCATTGGGGTGTAGTAGTTGAGGCCCCACCAATCGAGCTTGCCGCTGATCGTCGCGAGATCGCCCTCCTCGATCTTTGGCATGCGGTCCCCCAACGCTTCGAGAAGCGCCGGCGGGTATTCTCCCTTGAACACGGGACCGAAGAAGGCACCGTTGTGGAAATCGAAGGCTCGCTCGGCGGCGGATCTATCCTCAGCGCTTTCCGAGCCGGCAATGACGGAATGCGCGTTGAGCACCAGCCCGACGGGCACATTCGGGCTGACCTCGCGGATGGCTTCGACGCCGAGGCCATGGGCGAGGTTGGTGTAGTGCATGGCGTGAAGGGCTGCTTCCATGTTGCGCTCGCCCGGCGCGTGTTCGCCGTACAGATGGCTGAGCCAGACGGAGCACCAGGGCTCATTGAACGTAGCGACGGCATCCAGCCGGTCGCCGAGCCGAGATATCACGACCTTGGCATAGCGCTGGAAGGCATAGGCCGTGGAGCGGGCCGTCCAGCCTCCATCGCCCATCAAGGCAAGCGGCAGGTCCCAGTGGTAGAGCGTCGCGAAGGTCTTGATGCCCCGCGCCTTGCAGCCGTCGACCAGCCGGTCGTAGAAATCGAGGCCCTTCTCGTTCACCCGCCCGACCCCTTCGGGAATGATCCGCGGCCAGGCGATGGAGAAGCGATAGGCGGAGACGCCCATCGTCTTGATCAGGTCGAGATCCTCGTCCAGCCGATGATAATGGTCGCAGGCGACATCGCCGTTGTGACGGCCATAGACGCGGCCGGGCATGTTGGAGAAGGCGTCCCAGATGGAAGGCTTGCGGCCGTCCTCCTTCGTCGCTCCTTCGATCTGGAAGGAGGCGGTGGCAACGCCGAAGATGAAGTCGGCGGGAAAGCGGGCTGCAAGGGTCTTGGGATCAGTCATGGGAGCCTCGTCGCTCAACAGACACTGGGCTATTGGCGGCGGTTTAGTGAAGGCAGGCGCTGATGTATAGGCACAAACTGCAACGTTGTAGAAACTTCACGAAAGCGCTGCAGACACGGTAACGGGGGACGGTAACGTCCCCCGTTGTGATTTCTACAGCTTCACCCAGGCGCCGTTCTTCTTCGAGGAGGCCACGCAGGCTTCCACGAAGGCGACGCCTTTCACGCCGTCGTCGACGGTCGGGTAGATAACGTCCTTGTCGACCTTTGCACCGTTCTTGGCGGCGTTGATCGCACGCGCCGCCTCCGTGTAGATGGTCGCGAAGGCCTCGAGATAGCCTTCCGGGTGACCCGACGGGATACGGCTGACGCGGCCAGCCGCAGCACCGGCGCCAGCGCCATTGCGGGTGATCAAACGCTTCGGCTCACCGAAGGGCGTGAACCACAGGTAGTTCGGGTCCGCCTGCACCCATTCGATGCCACCCTTTGTGCCATAAACGCGGATCTTCAATCCGTTCTCATGGCCCGGCGCCACCTGGCTGCACCACAACATGCCCTTGGCACCGCCCTCGAAGCGCATCATGACATGGGCGTTGTCATCGAGCCGCCGACCTTCGACGAAGCTGTCGAGGTCGGCCGCAAGGCTTTCCAGCGTCAGACCGGTGATGAAGCAGGCAAGGTTGTAGGCATGGGTCCCGATATCGCCGGTCGAACCGCCGGCACCCGATTGCGCCGGATCCGTACGCCAGACCGCCTGCTTGGCGCCGGTCTGCTCGACCGCCTCCGTCAGCCAGTCCTGCGGATACTCCACCTGCACGATGCGCAACGTGCCGAGATCGCCGTTCTGGACCATCTCGCGTGCCTGCCGCACCATCGGATAGCCGGTGTAGTTGTGGGTCAGGATGAACAGAGCATCGCTTTCGTCCGCCACCTTCTTCAGCTTCTTGGCATCCGAAAGGTTCGACGTCAGGGGCTTGTCGCAAATGACATGGATGCCGCGGCGCAGGAACTCCTTGGCGGCCTCGTAGTGGACGTGGTTCGGTGTCACGATCGAGACCGCCTCGATGCCGTTCTTCAGCCGTGCCTCGCGGATCGCCATCTCCTTGTAGGAGCCGTAGGTGCGAGCCGGATCGAGCCCGAGATCGCGGCCCGACTGCATCGCCTTTTCGGGAGTCGAGGAGAGCGCGCCGGCCACCAGCTCGAACTGGTCGTCGAGGCGCGCCGCCATGCGGTGGACGGCGCCGATGAAGGCCCCTGCTCCGCCGCCCACCATGCCGAGGCGAATGCGCGGCTCGCGCGCCTGTTCGTCCTTGCCTTCGATAGCCATAGAGATTTCTCCTTACAGTCCCAACATCCGGCGATTGGCGGCTTCGTCCGTTCCGCCGGCGGCGAAATCGTCGAAGGCCTTTTCCGTCACATGGATAATATGGTGCCTGACGAACTCGGCGCCTTCACGCGCGCCGTCTTCGGAATTCTTCAGCGCGCATTCCCACTCCACGACCGCCCAGCCGTCGAAGTCGTTGGCGGTGAGCTTGGAGAAAACAGCGCCGAAATCGACCTGACCATCGCCCAGCGAACGGAAGCGGCCGGCACGCTGCACCCAGCCTTGATAACCGCCATAGACGCCTTGGCGACCGGTCGGATTGAACTCCGCGTCCTTGACGTGGAACATCTTGATCCGGTCCTTGTAGATGTCGATGTTGTCCAGGTAGTCGAGGCACTGCAGCACGTAGTGCGACGGATCGTAGAGCATGTTGGCTCGGCTGTGGTTCTTCACCCGCTCCAGGAACATCTCGAAGGTGACGCCGTCATGCAGGTCCTCGCCGGGATGGATCTCGTAGCAGACATCGACGCCGCAGCTATCTGCATGGTCGAGGATAGGCGTCCAGCGGCGCGCCAGTTCGTCGAAAGCGGTCTCAACGAGGCCAGCTGGACGCTGCGGCCAGGGGTAAATGTAGGGCCAGGCAAGCGCGCCGGAGAAGGTCGCATGCGCCTTGATGCCGAGGTTCTTGGACGCCGACAGCGCCATCTTCACCTGCTCGACGGCCCATTCCTGGCGCGCCTTCGGATTGCCGCGCACTTCCGGCGCCGCAAAACCGTCAAAGGCTTCGTCATAGGCCGGATGGACAGCGACAAGCTGACCCTGCAGGTGGGTGGAAAGCTCAGTGACCTCGATGCCGTTCTGGCGCGCGACGCCTGCGAACTCGTCGCAGTAGTCCTTGGATTCAGCAGCCTTTTTCAGATCGATCAGCTGTGCGGCCCAGGTCGGCACCTGTACGCCGATATAGCCCTTCTCCGCCGCCCATTTGGTGATCCCGTCCCAGGAGTTGAACGGCGCTTCGTCGCCCGCGAACTGGCCGAGAAAGATGGCCGGTCCCTTGATCGTCTTCATGAGCTTGCTCCTTCGATGGTCTCTGTGTGTGGCGGACATGAAAAAGCGCGCGCGAGGGATCGCGCGCGCTCGTCGATGATCAGAACGGGGAGTCGGGGAAGTAGAACTGCTCGGCGTTGTCCTTGGTGACGAGCGTCGCATCAAGGATGTACTCGCCGCTCACCGGAACCTGGTCATAAAGGCCATCTGCCGTCAGCTGCATAGCGGTAGCGATCATCGCCGGCGGATAGAGCACGTCGACCGGCACCATCTTGTCGCCGTCCATGACGCGCTTGACCATGTCCTTGGAACCGGCCCCGCCGACGACATACTGGATGTCCGTGCGGCCGGCCTGTTCGATCGCTTCCAGAACGCCGACGACCATGTCATCGTCCTGAGCCCAGATCACGTCGATCTCCGGGTACTTTGTCAGGTAGTCCTGCGTCACGCGGAACGCGTCGTCGCGGTTCCAGTTGCCGTACTGACGCTCCAGGATCTCGACATTGGAGCCTTCGATGCCCTGGTCAAAGCCGTCCTGGCGCTGCTGGTCGATCGGGATCGGAAGACCGCGAATGACGGCGACCTTCGCGTCAGGCGTTGTCTTGGCGATGTACTCGCCAGCGACACGGCCGAGGGCTGGGTTGTTGCCGGCAACATACAGGTCGCGCACGCCGTTATCGTTGTTGGACGGGGCCCGGTCGACGAGGGCAACGAAGGTGCCGGCGTCCTTGACCTGCTGGATGGCGTTGACGAGCGGATCTGGGTCGGTCGGCAGGATCACCAGCGCATCGATACCCTGAACGGCAAGGTCCTGCACGGCATTCGCCTGCGTTGCCGGATCCGGCGACGTCTTGACGATGACGTTGAGGCCCGGGTGCTCTTCCATCAGGAGCTTGGCCACGCGCTCGGCGTGGTAGACGACGCCAGCGGTCCAGCCGTGGTCGGCTGCCGGAATCGACACGCCGATGGTGACCTTCTTCTCTTCCTGTGCCCAGCCAAGGCTGGGACCGATGGCAACCGACGCCGCAAGTGCTGCAACGGCAAGGCCGAATGTTCTTCTACGCATGTTTTTCTCTCCCAAGTTCGGGTCTTGTCGTCCGCCCGGGCGCGACCCTTGACGCCCGGGCGGTTCTCATGACCGTCGTGACAGCGAACGCTGCACGAGCATGGCGATGATGATGATGGCACCCTGGATGGCGCCGATAAGGTATTCGCTGACGAAGTTCGACAGGATCATGATGTTGCCGACGATCTCCAGGATGAAGGCGCCGCAGAGCGTACCCCAGATGCGCCCGACGCCACCGCGCAGGGCCGTTCCGCCGACGACCACGGCCGTGATCGCCTGCAGCTCCCACAGGATGCCAGTGGTGGCCGACGTCGACCCAAGGCGCGGCACGTAGAGCAGAACGGCAATGGCAACGCAAAGCCCTTGAACCACATAGGCGATGGTGCGCACACGCTTGACCGAGATGCCAGAATAGCGGGCGACATCCTCGTTCGAGCCGACCGCAATCAGGTGACGGCCGTAGCGCGTGCGGTAGAGCACGAAGGCGGCGATGGCGGCGGTGACGAAGATCACGATGATCGGCACCGGGACGCCCAGGACCTCGCCGAAGTAAACGGGGCGGTAGAGCGATTGAAGCTCGCGGTCCCGCAGCGTGATCGCACCGCCCTGCGATAGCCAGGTGGTAAGACCGCGATAGATGCCCATGGTGCCGAGCGTGGCGATGAAAGGTTCGATCTGGCCAACCGTAGTGATGAGGCCATTGAACAGGCCGCAGGCGGCGCCGATCAACACCGCCACCACCATGCCGGTGATCAGCAGCAGCAGCGGATCAGCGATTACCCCGGAATTCAGGAACAGGATCATCAGGCTGGCCACGAAAGCGACCATGGCGCCGACGGACAGATCCAGCCCGCCCGACGAAATGACATAGGTTGCCCCAAGCGCAATGATGGCGATGAAGGCGCTGCGGGTGATGACGTTGGAGAGATTGGCGACGGAGATGAAATTATCGTTGGCGAGCGCACCCAGCACAAGCAGCAGGGCGAGCGCCACGAAGGGCGCCACCGCTCTCAGGTCCCAGTCGCGCGACGTTTTTGCTTTCGTTTCGGTTGCAGCAGTGCTCATGGCTTCAGGCTGCCTCCCCGGTCTTCACGCCGGTGGCAAGCACCACGATTTCGTTCTCGTTCATGTGTTCCCCCGTGACTCCGCCGACAATCTCGCCCGACCGCATGACAAGGATGCGGTCGCAGATGCCGATCAACTCCGGCATCTCGGATGAAACGACGATGATCGAGCGCCCCTCTTCCGCCAGCCGGGCGATAAACTTATAGATCTGTTCCTTAGTGCCGATATCGATGCCGCGCGTCGGTTCGTCGATGATGACGATCGAAGGATCGAGCAACATCATCTTGGCGATCAGCAGCTTCTGCTGGTTGCCACCCGACAGCTGGCCCGCCAGAAGATCCTTGCGCCCGGTGCGGATGTCGAATTCGGTGATGGCCTCGTTGAGCGCGGCATCCTCCTTTTTGCGATCGATCTGCCCGCCGCGCAGGAACTTGCCAATCGATGCAAGCGTCAGGTTCGTCGCAAGATCCTTGAGCAGCAGCAGGCCCTTGCCCTTGCGGTCTTCGGACAGATAAGCGATCCCGGCCTTCAGGCTCGCCTGTGCATCGGCAAAGGTGACGTCACTGCCGTTGTGGCGGACGGAGCCATGGCCGCGCCTCAGCCCCACTACGCCTTCCATCAATTCAGTGCGACCGGCGCCGACAAGACCGGCAAAGCCAAGGATCTCGCCTTTGCGCAGTTCGAAGCTCGCGTTGCGTGCATAGCCGGGAACGGTGAAGTCCTTGACCTCCAGCACCGTCTCCCGGGCCTGGCCGGTGGCATGGCGGTCCGGGTAAAGCTTGGTCACGTCGCGGCCCACCATCAGGCGCGCCATGTCCGCGGGCTCCAGTTCCGCGACGTTATGGCTGGCGACAACATGCCCGTCACGCAGCACGGTGACGCGGTCGGCGATCTCCTTCACCTCCGGCAGGCGGTGGGAAATGTAGAGCACGCCGACGCCCTTGGCGCGGATATCGGTGATGACCTTGAGCAGGGCGTCCGTCTCGAACGGCGTGAGCGAGGCGGTCGGCTCGTCGAAGATGACGATCCGGTGGGGCACGAGCAGCACGCGGGCGATCTGCACCAGCTGGCGCTGCGCGATCGAGAGGCTGCGAACCACCGTCTTGGGATCGATATCGGCGCCAAGATCGTGAAGCGCATTGGCAGCACCTTCGTTCATGGCCTTGTCGTCGACGGAGATGCCCTTCGGCAGTTCGCGACCGAGGTAGATGTTCTGCGCGACGGTGAGGTCAGGAGCGAGCAAGATCTCCTGATGAACGAGGACGATGCCGCGATGCTCCGCGTCAACGGGACCGGAAAACTGCACCGGCTGCCCATCGATACGGATTTCGCCGCGCGTGGGAGCGTGGTTGCCGGCGAGGATCTTCATCAGCGTCGACTTGCCAGCGCCGTTCTCGCCAATGATGGCATGCACCTCGCCCGGCAGTACCGCCAGGCCGACATTGTGCAGGACCTCGACGGGACCAAAACTCTTCGAGAGGCCGCGGGCCTCAAGAACTGCAGCCGCCGCGTCGCCAGATGCTGTGTCGGAAGCAGTGCCAATCATCGACAACCACCTGTCGCCGAATCCAATGAAGCCGTTGAAGCCATGCCTGCGCCAAGGACGCAGGTCTCCTTTACCTGTGATCGATGCACCTGAACTTCCTCCCGATTTCAGGCTAAACAAGTTTCTGAGGTACGTAAAGCAGCTTGCGTAGCGAAAAAGACCTCTTTGCAGTGGCCAGGCATCATTGCTGCTCAGGTTCTAGGAGCTAAACTCCTTGATCCTTTGCGGACGGCTGGTAGCACCGGAGGCAAGCCGACGGCTCGGCATAGCTCGACGATGGAAATCAAAACCAGGGCGCCTCTGCACCCCGGTTCCGGTCTGCAAAGCAACCTCAGACGTAGCGGTTGACCACGTTTTCCAGGTATTCCTGGCGTCCCGAGCGGGGCTCCGGATTGATGTTGTCGCGCTCGACGCGGGCGGTGATGTCCTCCAGCGTGTATTCGCCACGCAGCATCTTCTGCGCCTCGGCGCTGTCCCAGCCGGCATAACGTTCCGCAAGCGGCTTCGAAAGAGCCCCGTCCTCTATCATCTTCGCCGCAGCCTTCAGGCCACGGGCGCAGCAATCCATGCCGCCGATGTGGCCGTGCAGCAGGTCTTCCGGATCGAGCGACTGGCGGCGCAGCTTGGCGTCAAAGTTGGTGCCGCCCGTCGTGAAGCCACCGTTCTGCAGCACCTGGTAGTAGGCCAGCGCCATTTCCGGCACATTGTTGGGGAACTGGTCGGTATCCCAGCCGGACTGGTAATCGTTGCGGTTCATGTCGATGGAGCCAAGGATGCCGAGCGCACCGGCAAGCGCCAATTCGTGCTCGAACGTGTGTCCGGCCAGGATCGCGTGGCCCTGCTCGATGTTCATCTTCACCTCGTTCTCGAGGCCGTACTTCTTCAGGAAGCCGTAGACCGTGCCGACATCATAGTCGTACTGGTGCTTCGTCGGCTCCTGCGGCTTCGGCTCCACCAGAATCGTGCCCTTGAAGCCGATCTTGTGCTTGTACTCGACGACCATGGTGAGCATGCGCGCCATCTGGTCGAGTTCGCGCGAGAGGTCGGTATTCAGCAGGGTCTCGTAGCCCTCGCGACCGCCCCAAAGAACGTAGTTTTCCCCGCCGAGCTTCATGGTTGCGTCCATGCAGGTCTTGATGGTGGCGGCCGAAAACGCAAACACGTCCGGATCGGGATTGGTCGATGCACCGGACATGAAGCGGCGGTGCGAGAACAGGTTCGCCGTGCCCCACAGCAGCTTGACGCCCGTCTCCTGCTGCTTCTGCGCAAAATAATCGACGATCTCGTTCAGGTTCTTCGTGTTCTCGGCGAAGGAATTTCCCTCAGGCCGCACGTCCGCGTCATGAAAGCAATAGTAGGGCGCGCCGATCAAGCTGAACATCTCGAAGGCCACATCCGCCTTGAGCTTGGCCTTACCCATGTCGTCCCCGTACCAGGGCCGGTCGAAGGTGCGTCCACCGAAGGGATCGCCGCCCTCCCAGGCAAATGTGTGCCAATAGGCGATTGCAAACCGCAGATGGTCCTCCATACGCTTCCCGGCCACGATTTCATCCGGGTTGTAGTAGCGGAAGGCGAGCGGATTGGTGCTCTCCGGCCCTTCGTACTTGATCTTCTGGATGTCTCCGAAAAAGCCTGTGCTCATTGTGGTTCCTCCTGGAATGACGGATCTGATCTTAGTAGTTGATGGATTGAATTGCCGGGTAGGCTGCTCGGTAGCGGCCATAGGCAGTTTCGTAAGCCTGTGAGAGGGATGATACCGGTTCTATCGTCGCCTCCGTTTCAGGTGCCGTACATACGGAAACGGGATCCGCGCCGGTGGCGGCAATCAGCCCCAACCGCGCCGCACCGAAGGCCGCCCCAAAATCGCCATCAGCCGGAATATCCACAGGAACCCCAAGCGCCGTGGCTATGGAGGCAAGCCAATAACGCGAGCGCGAGCCGCCGCCGATGGCGGTGACGCGGGAGATCGAGGTGCCGGCGGATCTGAGAGCCTCCAGATTGTCGCGGATGGCGAAGGTGACGCCCTCCATCACCGCCTGCGTCAGTACAGCCCGGCTCGACTCGTGGCCGAGGCCGATAAAGGCGCCGCGGATCTGCGCGTCATTGTGCGGTGTCCGCTCGCCGGAAAGGTAGGGAAGGAAGGTGACGCCGGTTGGCGCCTTCAACTCCTCGCCGAGTTCGCCGGTCAGTTCGGCAGCGGATTTGCCGGTGACATGTGCATGCCAGTTCAGCGCATCGGTCGCCGACAGGATGACGCCCATCTGGTGCCAGGTGTTCGGCAGCGCATGGCAGAAGGCATGCACGGCGCTTTCCGGCTTCGGCAGATAGGAACCATTGGCGGCAAAGAGAACCCCAGAGGTGCCGAGCGAGACGAAGGCATGGCCTTCGGCGACGGTGCCCATGCCACAGGCGGAGGCTGCATTGTCGCCAGCACCGCCGGCAACGACGACGCCGCCTCCCATGCCCCATTTGGACGACAACTCTTTGCGAAGCGCCCCGCCTTGTTCCGTGCCCTCCACGAGCGACGGCATCTGGCTCTCGGAGAGATCCGTTGCGGCCAGAAGCTCCGACGACCATTTCCGGGCTCCGGTATCAAGCCAGGAAGTACCGGCCGAGTCCGACATTTCGGAGATATGTTCGCCGGTCAGCCACAGACGCAGATAATCTTTTGGCAGCAGCACCTTGGCCACCTTGGCGAAGATCTCCGGTTCGTTGTTCTTGACCCAGACGAGCTTGGGGGCGGTGAAACCGGGGAAGACGATGTTGCCGGTGATGGCGCGAAAGCGCGGATCGGCATCGAGCTCTGCCGCCTCTTTGAACGAGCGGGTGTCGTTCCACAGGATGCAGGGCCGCAGCGCCTTGTCCTCACCGTCGATGAGGGTTGCTCCGTGCATGTGGCCCGACAGCCCGATGCCCTTTACCGCCGCCATCTCCGTTGGAAACCTCTGGCCGAGCGTCCCCACGGCCTCTTCCGTCGCCCTGATCCAGTGCGCCGGATCCTGCTCCGACCAGCCCGGACGGGAACGCGAGACATCGAGGGCACCGCTGGCCGAACCGATGATCTGCTGATCGCCGTCGATTAGCATGGCCTTCACGCCTGAGGTTCCGAGGTCGAGACCGAGATACATGGTAATCCTTCCTTCCGCCCTCAGGGCAGGTTGTCCTTCAAGAAGATATCGATACGGATACGCTCTTGGGCGGCCAGCACTGGCAGCCCATCCGCCTTGGCCTTCAAGACGCGGATGGCGCTACGGACCTCGTGACCGGCATCCTGGTTGAGCACCGCGTCGATCGTACCATCGACGAGCGCCTCACGCGTAGAAGTAGTCAATTCATGGGCGATCACGACCGGCCTTGTCTCCGCTGCCAAATCGCGTAGTGCACGGATGAGACCGCGGTTGCCGGCGCCGAGACTATAGATGCCGTTCAATCCGACATGACGGCGTAACGCCTCCCGTACCATCGCTTCCGCGACGCCCGCGTCGTCACGCGCTTCCATCACCGGCAGGATCGCCACCTGCGGAAAATCCTCCGACAGCACCGACAAAAACCCCTCGAGGCGCTCTCGGTGGTCGCGCACCATCATCGACCCTGCCAGCACCCCCACCCGATCGTCCACCTTGCTGAGGAAGCGGCCCATGAGGTTTCCTGCCGTACGACCGGCGGCGATATTGTCGATACCAGCATAGTGATGGCGGCTAGAAGCGCCCAGGTCGGAAACAAGTGTCACGATGGCGATGCCAGCATCGGCAAGCCGTTCCACGCACGCGCGCACACGCGGCTCGTCTATGGCCACGAGCGCAACGCCATCCGGCTTATCCGCCATTACGGCCTCAAGCGCCGCTACCAGCGCGCCGGCGTCAAAGGCAGGAACTTCAATGATGTCCATGTGGGTTCGCTCAGCCGCCGAACGACCGATCGCCGCCTCCACCTCGCGCTTCAAGCCGATCATGAAGGAATTGTCGTTTACCGGAAGAACGAAAGAAAACCTGTAGGTACGCCCCTTGGCCAGATTGGCCGCGGCAAGATCGCGGACGTAGCCGAGGGAAGCGATGGCCTCCTCGACCTTCTGGCGCGTAATCCCACGCACACCCGCCCGACCGTTCAGCACGCGGTCCACCGTCGCGAGACTGACGCCCGCGTGACGCGCGATGTCGTGAACCGTCGGCTTCATGAATCCTCCCCGGTTCGTGGTAGCGGAATTTTTGAGGTACGTAAATCAAAAATAGTGATTGGTGGATAGGGGAGGTCTGCCGCGGCGGCGGCAGCCACTTCGGAGCGTGGTTCTGGACTTAGTGCCCGCCACCTGCACCTGCTTGCGCCGCAGGTTTTGCGATCAGCAGGACCAGCAGGATCAGGCTTGCGAAAAGCGCAGTCAGCGCCATGAACACATCGATGAAGGACAGGAGCCAAGACTGCTGGGTGACGATCCCCGACAGTTTCTGCAGCGCAACCGCGCTGCCATCCAACCCGAATCTTTCAAAGTTCGCTCCGACGCTGTCCAGCCAGTTCAACGCAGCGGGATTTGCGTAGCTCAACTGTTCCGAAAGCCGTGCGTAATGCTCGTCGGATCGTTGGGTCAGCATGGTGTTGATGATGGCCAATCCCACGGCACCGCCAAGATTTCGGGTGAGATTGAAGAGCCCCGAGGCATTGCGTATCCGCGCGGGCGGCAGAGTGCCGAGCGCGATGTTGTTGATCGGCACCATGCACAGCATCATCGAGCAGCCGCGGAGGACCTGCGGGATCAGCAACTCGTAGAAGTCCCAATCGCCCGTCAGCCCCGTCATCAGGTAGGTGCCCAAGGCAAAGCCAAAGAACCCGACCGCCATCATCAGCCGCGGGTCGAGGCGGTTGGAAAGCATGCCAGCGACGGGCGCGGTCAAGAACATGGCAAGGCCGGAGACGAACATCGTCTCGCCGATCATCAGCGAATCATAGCCACGGATGCGCCCCAGGTAGAGCGGATACAAATAGGTCAGGCCGTAGAGCCCTATGCCCATGACAAAGGAGAACAGCGAGCCGAAGGCGAAGTTGCGGTTGGCGAATGCCCGCAAATCGACAACAGGGAAGTCGACCCGGAAGGCACGCCAGAAGAAGACGACGGCCCCGCCAATCATAACAAGCGAACCCATGAGGATATGCTCGTCGTTGAACCAGTCCTTGTTGTTGCCTTCTTCAAGAACGTATTCGAGTGATCCCAGAAACAGCCCCATGGAAAGAAGTCCCCACCAGTCGAACTTCTTCCACAGGCTCATCTCCGGCTCGTCGAAATCAATCATGCTCCAGGCAACAGCCGTGACGAGGATCCCTGGAACGATGTTGACAAGGAAGAGCCAGTGCCAGGAGAAGGCGTGACTGAGGTAGCCGCCGACGGTCGGACCAATCGTCGGCGCCAGCGTCGCAACAAGTCCTATGATTGGCGAAACCACAGCACGCTTGGAGGGCGGGAAGATGGTGAAGGCCGCGGCGAAGACGGAAGGGATCATGCCGCCGCCGATGAAGCCCTGGATCGCCCTGTAGACGATCATCTGCTCGATATTGGTGGCGGTGGCGCAGAGCGCGCTCGCGATGGTGAAGCCCGCCGCGCAGATGCTGAACAGGACGCGCGTCGACAGGATCCGCGCGAGCGTGCCAGAAAGCGGGATCATGATCACCTCGGCAATCAGATACGATGTCTGAACCCACGCGACCTCATCCGACCCGGCCCCGAGGCCCGCCTGGATTTCGGCCAGCGAAGCGGATACGATCTGGATGTCGAGGATCGACATGAACATGCCGAAGACCATCGCAAAGAATGCGACGAGTTTGCGCTTATCCATGGGTTGATCGGCGGGAAGCGTTCCCGCGACGGCCGCTGTCGCCATGGCCGCTCTCCTTGAAAGGTCGTCGTCAGTTGACCTGGGCTACGGAATGATCGGAGGGTGCTGTCCGCGTATCCACATCGACCACAACACTGAGCCCCGCCCGCAGGTGGCCTTGCGCCAACACCTCCTGTGGAAGGGCGATGCGGACCGGAACCCGCTGCACGACCTTGGTGAAGTTGCCGGTGGCGTTTTCAGCCGGCAGCATGGAAAAGACCGACCCGGAAGCAGGCGCGATCGAAGTCACCGCCCCCTCGATATCGTGCTCCTCGAAGGCATCGACATGGACGCGCACCTTGGAACCGAGCTCCAGTCCAGCGATCTGCGTTTCCTTGAAGTTTGCCTCGATATAGAGTTCGGTGAGCGGGACAAGAGCAGCGAGCCGCTTGCCGGCCGATACGAGATCGCCGGTCTGGACCGCAAGATTGCCGATCACGCCATCATAGGGTGCCCTCAGGATCGTGAAGTCGAGATCGCGTTGGGCCTGATCGCGCGCCAGTTCCTGGGACCGAATGCCGTTCAGGGCTTCGTCCCGTTGCGCCCGCAAGAGCCCGACATTGGCTTTCGCCGAAGCGACACTGGCCTCTCCTGCCACGAGATTGGCGCGTGCCTGGTCGAGGGACACCCGCGCATTGTCTAGGTCCGCTGCCGTACCGATCGACTTCGACGCCAGCTCACCAGCCCGCCGCTCGTTGATCTCCGCACCGCGCAACGCAGCGTCCAGGGCACCGCGCTGCGCCTCTGCCTGTTTCAACGCCGCTTCAGCGCCAACGATCTGCGCGTCGATGCGCTTGACCGCCAGTTGCGCGCTTTCGATCGCGTTCGTGGCTCGTTCCAAGGCGATCTGGTAGTCTCGTCCATCAAGCGTAACGAGCGGATCACCCGCCTTGACGTGCTGGTTTCCAACAATATTCACCTTTTCGACGTAGCCCGCGACTTTAGGCGAGATGATCGCTATGTCCGCTTCAATATACGCGTCGTCCGTCGAGATCAGAAAACGGCCATCCGTCCACCAGTCATAGCCGTACCACCCGGCTCCGGCGAGCATTGCCGCAATGATCACAGTAAGAACTGGACTGCGCCGCTTCTTCTTTTCCGGAGCCTCTACGTGTTCGGCTTGCGGCGATCCCAATTGAGCATCGTTCGTCTTGCCTTGATCGGCGTCGCCATCGTTGGTCAGGGCGCGCAGCGCGCCTGCAGGAGATGATCCAGTCATGGGAGATACCACCGTCGCATGATAAATCGAACCGATCGGTTCAGTTCGCTTGACATAGAGCGTGTCGCTGCGCATATCAAGATCTAATCGAACCGTCTGGTTCGCAAAGTTAAGAAGAAATGATGACCGAGGAAAAAACGGAGGATCTCTCCCTGCCCACCCCCCAGCAAGGTCGTTTCGCCGCGGGAGAAGACCCGGCGAAACGCGGGCAAATCATCGAAGGCGCAAAACGTGTCTTCATGAGGCTGGGCTTTGACGCCGCGAGCATGAACGACATCACCCGCGAGGCTGGCGTCTCGAAGGGCACGATCTACGTCTACTTCGAGAACAAGGAAGATCTGTTCAGCGCGATCATCGAACAGGAGCGCCAGCGCATCACGCTGATGCTGAAGGATATCCTCGCGGGCAGCGAAGAAGTGGAGGAAGGCCTCTATCGCTTCGGCATCGGCTTTGCGACGCATATCACCTCGCCGCAAACGATCAACGCCATGCGTACCCTCATCGGCGTGACCACGCGGATGCCGAAGCTGTGCAGCCGCTTCTTTCATTCGCCTGCCAATGTCCGGACCGTTCTTGATGACTTCATCAAGCGCCACGTCGCCCTGGGCAACTTGAGCGTAGAGGATACCGATCTTGCCGCACGCCAGTTCATAGAGCTCGCCAGCGGCACCTTCTTCAAGTTCCGACTGTTCGGAGAACTGGACGACGTGCCTTCGCAAGACGAACTAAATCACGTGGTAAAGAGCGCTATCCGCGTCTTCATGGCAGCGTATGGGGGCTCGAACGGCTCCGCGAGCACAATTTGATGGTCATTGCGCACACTGCTGCTGCTGCTGCTCTTGCCTTTGTACCCTGACAGCTTAAATCGGATGGAAATTTCACGCCGATTTCGAGGGGCTTATCGTGCAAGATTTAATGGTGCTTATACAGGATCCGACGGCCTGGGTGGCGCTGGCGACGCTGGTTGTCATGGAGGTCGTGCTTGGTATCGACAACCTGATCTTCATCTCGATCCTCACCAACAAGCTGCCCCCGGAGAACCGTGAAAAGGCACGCAAGATCGGTATCGGGCTTGCGCTGGTGATGCGGCTAGGTCTTCTCGGCACGGTGGCCTGGATCGTGCAGTTGACCAATCCGCTCTTCGAGGCCTTTGGCCACCCGTTCTCCTGGAAGGACCTCATCCTCATCGCAGGTGGCCTCTTCCTGGTCTGGAAAGCGACGCGGGAGATCCACCATTCGGTAGATCCGGTGGATCACAAGGAGGACATGGTCGGCGGCGCAGCGGCCATTACCTTTGGCTCCGCCATCACGCAGATCCTTCTTCTCGACCTGGTGTTTTCGATCGACAGCATCATCACCGCCGTCGGCATGACGCCACATCTCCCGATCATGATCATCGCGGTTGTTGCTGCGGTCACAGTCATGCTGCTGGCAGCAACGCCGCTTGCCAACTTCATCGAGAAGAACCCGACGATCGTCATGCTGGCGCTGGGCTTCCTGCTGATGATCGGCACCACCCTGATCGCAGAAGGCATGGGTTTCCATGTCCCGAAGGGATACATCTACGCCGCCATGGCCTTCTCGGCGCTCGTGGAAGTTCTCAACATGTTTGCTCGCAATGCGCGACGAAAGAAGAAGCCGGAAACGGCCCTTCATTGAGGACCTTGAGGTGGCCCGGAAACGGGCCACTTTTATTTTCCTGGTTCGGGATAGCTTCCCGGCACCACCGTGTTATGCATATCCTGCAGTGCGGCGCACGGATTGGCGATGCACTCCACCTTCTCTTGGGGCCAAATGTCGACAGAACAGATCCTCGCCTTTACCGTCATCGGCGTGATGATGGCCGTCTTCATCTGGGATCGGTTCCGCTATGACATCGTTGCCTGCTGCGCGCTTGTGGCCGCCGTGGCGGTCGGTATTGTCCCGGTAGAGGAAGCCTTCTCCGGCTTTTCCGACGACATCGTGATCATAGTCGGCAGCGCTCTCGTCGTCAGCGCAGCCGTGGCACGTTCTGGCATCGTCGATATCGCCATCAAGAAGTTCTTCCCGAACCTGAACTCGGTGCGCGCTCAACTGGCGCTCCTGATGATCGTCGTCGCCGTCATGTCTGCCTTCATCAAGAACATAGGCGCCTTGGCCATAATGATGCCGGTTGCGTTCCAGTTCTCTCGGCGATCGGGCGTCTCTCCGTCCAAATACCTCATGCCGATGGCCTTCTCTGCGCTGCTCGGCGGCCTGATGACGCAGATCGGCACCTCGCCCAACATCGTCGTCTCGCAGCTTCGTGCCGACCTTACCGGCACGCCTTTCACCATGTTCGATTTCACCCCGGTCGGCTTGATCCTGACCCTGGTCGGCGTGACGTTCCTCATGTTCTTCCATTGGCTCGTGCCGTCCCGCACAAAACAGAACACCTCCATTGAGGACGCCGTCGAGATCGCCAACTACACGTCCGAGGCGACGGTTCCAGCCCAGTCCCCCATTGCAGGAAGCCCACTGAGTGAACTGTTGAAGCTGGGCGATGGCGAGGTTCTTGCGACTGCGGTCCTGCGCGGCACGACCCGCATGTCGCCGTTTCCGGATCTTTCGCTGCGCGAGTTCGACACGCTGATCCTCGAAGGCCGCTCGGCGGCGATCGACCGTGTGGTTTCCAGCGCCAAGCTCCAGTTGTCGGGCAAGCCGCTGAAGGGCAAGGGGCAGCAGCGCGACGATCTCGTCTCCATCGAAGCGATCATCTCGCGGGAATCGCCGCTCTCGGGCCTTTCAGCACGAGAACTCGCGCTCTCCTATACGCGCGGCGTCAATCTCCTGGCGGTCAGTCGGCGCGGGCAGCGCCTGAGCGAGCGCCTGCGGGACCTGACGCTGATGGCGGGTGATGTGATCGTGCTGCAGGGCAACCGCAATGCCTTGCCCGGGGTGATGCAGGATTTTGCCCTCCTGCCGCTGGCCCAGCGGGAAGTGATGCTGGGCACGCAGCGCCGGGCCTTCATCCCGCTCGTCATCCTCGCGGCCGCGATGATTGCGACTGCCGTCGGTTGGGTTCCGGTCGCCGTCGCCTTCTTTGCCGCCGCCCTCGGCATGGCCGTCTTCCGGGCGATCCCCCTCACCGACGTCTATAAGGCAGTCGATGGCCCGATCCTCATCATGCTGGCTGCTCTCATCCCTGTCTCCGATACCTTGCGGACCTCCGGGGCAAGCGAGCTGATTGCCGACTGGCTAGGCGGAATTGCGAGCGGGCTTCCCGCCTATGCGGCCTTGGGAATGATTCTGCTGACCGCCATGGCCGTGACGCCGTTCTTGAACAACGCAGCCACGGTTCTGGTGATGGGGCCGATTGCGGCCAGCTTCGCGACGGCATTGAGCTATCGGCCGGAAGCTTTTCTGATGGCCGTCGCGATCGGCGCCGGCTGCGACTTCCTCACCCCTGTAGGCCACCAGTGCAACACGCTGGTGCTGGGTCCGGGCGGCTACAAGTTCTCAGACTACCCGCGACTTGGCCTGCCGCTCTCCTTCATCATCGTCCTAGTCAGTGTGCCAACACTGCTCTGGATATGGCCGGTGTCGTAGCCGGCGCTCTACCCCAAAGTCTTGACGCTCGACGCTGAATATGCGCTAAGGCCTGCGATCCCAAGACACGTAGGTCCCGCGCCGCTGCAGGCGCCAAATCGAGCATTATCCATGAGCACTTCCGGCCCCCGCGTCCGCATCGCCCCCTCGCCGACCGGCGAGCCGCATGTCGGCACCGTCTACATCGCGCTGTTCAACTACCTCTTCGCCAAGAAGATGGGCGGCGAGTTCATCCTGCGCATCGAGGACACCGATGCGACGCGCTCGACACCGGAATTCGAGCAGAAGGTGCTGGATGCGCTGAAGTGGACCGGCCTCGCCTGGGCGGAAGGCCCGGACGTCGGCGGACCTTACGGCCCGTATCGCCAGTCCGACCGCAAGGCGATGTACCAGCCCTACGGCCAGGAACTTCTAGACAAGGGCCACGCCTTCCGCTGCTTCTGCACGCCTGAGCGCCTGGAGCAGATGCGCGAGGCGCAGCGTGCCGCCGGCAAGCCGCCGAAGTATGACGGGCACTGCCTCAACCTGAAGGCCGAGGAAGTGACGGCGCGGATGGAAGCCGGCGAAGCCTCCGTGATCCGCATGAAGATCCCGACCGAAGGCTCCTGCGACTTCCACGACGGCGTCTATGGCGACGTTTCGATCCCGTGGGATTCAGTCGACATGCAGGTGCTGATCAAGGGCGACGGCATGCCGACCTATCACATGGCAAACGTCATCGACGACCACCTGATGAAGATCACCCACGTGGCGCGCGGCGAGGAATGGCTCGCCTCGGTGCCGAAGCACATCCTGCTCTACCGGTATTTCGGCTGGCAGGAGCCGGTGTGGATGCACCTGTCGCTAATGCGCAACGCTGACAAGTCGAAGCTGTCGAAGCGCAAGAACCCGACCTCGATCTCCTACTACTCGGCGCTCGGCTACCTGCCGGAAGCGCTGATGAACTTCCTCGGCCTGTTCTTCATCCAGATCGCCGAGGGCGAAGAGCTGCTCAGCATGGACGAGCTGGCGGAAAAGTTCGATCCGGACAACCTGTCCAAGGCCGGTGCGATTTTCGACATCCAGAAGCTCGACTGGCTGAACGGCCGCTGGATCCGCGAGAAGCTGACGCCGGAGGACTTCATCGCCCGGACGCTCGAATGGGCGTCGGAAAACGAGCGGCTGACGGAAGGCCTGAAGCTGTCGCAGAGCCGCATCTCCAAGCTTGGCGAACTGCCGCAGCTGGCAGGCTTCCTGCTGGCCAACGACGTCGGGCTGGCGCCTGCTTCCTTCTCCGGCCTGAAGACGACCCCGGCGGAAACGCTGGAGATCATCAACACCGTTCAGGCTGACCTAGAGAAGCTCGTCGAGTGGAATGTCGAGGCAATCGACCAGGAACTGCGTGCGGTTGCCGACAAGCTCGGCAAGAAGCTGCGCGTCGTTACGCCGCCGCTCTTCGTTGCCATGTCCGGATCGTCGCGCTCGCTGCCGCTATTTGATTCAATGGCCTTGCTCGGCCGTTCGGTCGTACGCCAGCGCCTGAAGATCGCAGCTACGGTCGTGGCGTCCATGGTCGGCAGCGAATAAAGAAGAAGGGTCCCGCAGAATGGCCGACAAACAGAACGAAACCGCCCTCTCCTCCGACGCCACGGAAGTCCGGGCCCAGAAGCTGAAGCTCCTGCGCGAAAAGATCGGCGACGTCTATCCGGCGCATTTCCATCGGACGATGACGAATGCCGAGCTCGCCGAGAAGTACAAGAACCTCGAAGCGGACGTCGAGACGCAGGACGTGGTGACGGTTGCCGGCCGCGTCTACTCCTCGCGCAACTCCGGCATGTTTATCGACCTGCGCGACGCCTCAGGCAAGATCCAGATCTTCAGCCACAAGGACACGACGCCCGAAGAAGCCCGGGACATGCTGCCGATGATCGATCTTGGTGACATTATCGGCGTCACAGGTGTCGTGCGCCGCACCAAGCGCGGCGAACTGACGATCAATGCGCAAGAAATCACGATGCTAACCAAGACGCTCCTGCCGATGCCGGAGAAGTATCACGGTCTTTCCGACATCGAGCTGCGCTACCGCAAGCGTCACCTCGACATCCTGACCAACGAGGAATCCAAGCTCCGCTTCCAGCAACGCTCGCGCATCGTGTCGGGCATCCGCCGCTTCATGGAAGATGACGGCTTCATGGAAGTCGAGACGCCGATGCTGCAGACCGTTTACGGCGGCGCTTCGGCTGATCCGTTCAAGACCCATCACAACACGCTGAAGATGGACATGTACCTGCGCATTGCGCCAGAACTGTTCCTCAAGCGCACGCTGGTCTCCGGCCTTTCGGACAAGGTCTTCGAGATCAATCGCAACTTCCGCAACGAAGGCGTTTCTACCCGGCACAATCCTGAATTCACGATGATGGAGTGCTACTGGGCCTATGCCGATTACGAGGACATCATGGACCTCGTCGAGCGCCTGTTCGCGCGCCTGGCGATGACCATCCATGGCTCCACGGAGTTCAAGTACGGCGACACGGAGATCTCCTTCAAGGGCCCGTTCCGCCGCGTTCCCATGCCCGACGCCGTCAAGGAAGTCACCGGCATCGACTTCCTCGCGATCAAGACCGACGAAGAGGCGCGCGCCGCCGCCAAGGCCGCCGGTTTCGAGGTCGAGAAGGATTGGACCTGGGGGGAGTGTCTTGCCTTCATCTTCGAGGAAAAGGTCGAGGCGACGCTGATCCAGCCGTCCCACGTCACCCATTTCCCGAAGGATATTTCGCCCTTTGCCAAGGAAGTGCCAGGAGAGCCGCGCCTCGTTGAGCGCTTCGAGACCTATTGCAACACCTGGGAAATCGGCAACGCCTTCTCCGAATTGAACGATCCGGAAGAGCAGCGCGCCCGCATGGTCGAGCAGCTTGAACAGGCGCATGCGCGTGGCGAGAAGGACAAGCAGCTCGACGAGGAATTCCTCGATGCGATCGACCAGGGTATGCCGCCCGCCGGCGGCCTCGGCATCGGTGTCGACCGCCTAATCATGCTGCTAACCGACGCGCCCTCCATCCGCGACGTGATCCTCTTCCCCGCCCGCCGCAACAAGGCGGACTGAGAAGAGCGACGGCGAAAGCCAGAAAATCAGATCCCGGATCTTGGACGAGGTCCGGGATCTATTTCTCTGTAGCCGGCTTCATCACTTGCCAACGCCGGGAGCACCCCTTTCTCCGATATCGAGGAAGAGACCCGTCATGATCCGCATGCCCTCTTCGGCAATCGAGAGCAGCGCATGTTCGTTCGGCCCATGCTGACCACATTCTGCATGGGCATGCGGGATCCAGATCGTCGGCAGGCCGAGTATGTCGGTGAAGACGTCATTGGGCAGTGATCCTGCGAGATTGGGCAGGAGATGCGGCGACTTGCCTGTTGTTGCTTCGATCGATTGCTCCACGAAACGCACCCATGGATGATCAGGTGGAAAGCGTGTTGCCCTGAAGGGCTCGCCCTTCTGCAGGACATCGACCATCGAGAAGCCGGAGGCATCGAGATGGCGCCTCAGCGCCGGCAGGATCTCGTCCATTGCAGTGCCAACCACGAAACGTAGTTGGCAGGTCGCTCGCGCCGATCCCGAGATGGCGTTCTGCGGCGCGTCGATGTTGCCTGCCGAAATCGCGAGCACCGTCAGTGCATTCCAGCCAAAGGCCCTCTCTGAGGGGGTAAGCGTTGCTTCACCCCAATCCGGGTCATGCCGACGGGGTGGCAGGTCGCGAAGGGCGTCCCGAATGTCTGGTGTGAGGCTCGTTGGTCGCCATTCCGGCACCTGAAGTTGGCCGCGCCGGTCAACGATCGAGGCGATCGCGTGACTGAGCAGGATGACGGGATCGGCGAGCAAGCCGCCGAAATTACCCGAATGATGATCGTCCGGCCGCAAGTTCACGATGAGATCGAAGCTGAGCCCGCCGCGCGAGCCCATGAACATGGTTGGCACCTCGGGCGTGAGGCGTGGCCCGTCGGAGGCAATCAGGACATCCGCCGAAAGCAGGTCCCGCTGAGCCTGGAAGAACTCTCGCAGTCCGTACGAGCCCGTCTCCTCGGCCATTTCGAGCACGATCTTGACGTTGAAGCCGAGACTGCCATTGGCAGCGATCACCGTCTGGAGGGCTTTGATGTTGATGAGATGCTGGATCTTGTTGTCGGCTGTTCCGCGACCATAAAGCCGGTCACCCTCTTGGGTCAGTTGGAACGGATGCAGCCCCTCACGCCAGCGAGCCACCTCGCCGTTGCACACATCGCCGTGCCCGTAGATCAGGACGGTCGGCAAAACTGAGTCCTCGGTGCGCGAGCCGACAAGAAAGGGCGCACCGCCGGGCAACGGATTGTCGAAGATGCGGCAGTCAAAGCCGATGTCTTCGAGCATCGGCCGCATGTCCTGATCGAGATAAGCGATCAGGTCCTCCAGCCGTCCCTCTGACTGACTGACCGACGGGCGCGCGACGAGCCGCGCAAGGTCGGCAGCAAGTCCGCCGCCTGAAGCATAATCCGATGCGTGCTGAAGCAGACTTGTGCGTTCCATATGTTCCCCGGTGCGCGTCGAAGCTTTCGCGCAAGAAGACTACAGGATTCGCAGGCCTTGGCGAGTTAAGAACACGTCTTCCGCCGATTGTGGACCTTAGGTGCCCCCTACCGGTGTGTCCTTCCCCGCCGTATCTAGCAAAAGAAACCACGAACCAAATTATGAGCCGTTTCCACTTGCCGCTGCCAGCGATCAATGCGTTTCCGCATGGGCCTCGGGCCTACGGCGGTGCTGCTCGGGATCGTCCTCTTCGGCAACGGCGGGCGCGTGGGCTGGTTCTGCCTGGGCTGGCTCCGCATGAGCGGGCTTCGCATGGGCGGCTGCGACGCCATGGGCCTCTTCTGCCTTCGCTTCCTCGCCGCTACGGCTGGAGTCCGCGCTCGTTTCAGTGTCATCTTTCAGCTTCAGCGGCTGGGCGCGCATCTTGGCGAGCCAGGCGGCGCCATGATCATCGGCCTTCGTCTCGGCGGCCGGAGCAGGAGTGGCGTCCTCAGTTGCATGGGGCGGCCCGACGATATCGGGCTGCTCAGCCGCGTCAGCAGCATGTTCGGGCGCTTTGGATTCCTTAGCCTGGTGCTCGCTGGATCCGAGACCGACATAGCCCTTGACGGTATCAAGCCAGCCTTTGTCCGCCGGAGCTGCTTCTGCGGCATCGGCGGCCTTTTCCTGCGCCGCATGCGGCTCAGCCGAGGCATGTTGTGCCGGCTCTGCCGCTGCTCCGTGTGCAGGCTCCAAGGGTTCGTCCCCCGGCGGTTCGTGACCGGCGGATGCGGTGTCGCCGTGACCGTCGGCAGCCGGCTCGGCACCAAGCCCCACCATACCCATCAATGAAGCCAACATCCCAGGCTTTTCTTCACCGCCGTGCTTGGCGACCGGGACCTCTTCGCCATGACCTTCGGCGGGCGTGCCGTGGCCGTCAGCCGCGGGTTCGCTTCCATGAGCGCCCCCGCCATGGGCATCACCGTGTGCCTTCTCTTCCCCGTCGCTGACAGTTTCTCCGTGACCTGATGGTGCATGATGGCCCTTCTCGGAACCATGACCCTTGTCTGCACCGTGGCCGCCCGAAGAACCGTGACCGTCTGCGCCTTCAACCACCGGCTCGAGGCAATCGGCAGTATCAGTCAATGCGGCCGACAGGTGCTCGGCATCTTCCTGCGGCAGATCGATCCGCAGGCCCCAGAACGCGCCGGTATCGTCCGGCATGCCGTCGACGTAATAGGCAGTCAGCGGCTGGACCGAAAGGCCCTCCGGTGCCTTGCTGACATCCGGCATATAGACCACCTGGGCACCGATCGCGCGACCGCGCATCTTCGCCCGATCCGTTGGCCCCGCCTTGTCGAGCACGGTCACCTGGACAAGGTCCGAATGCTCCGCCTCCTGCACCTTGCGGGCAACGCGCAACGCAGTCTTCAGGCGTGCGACGCCATCGCCCGGCTCATTGGTGGTGACGTATTTGCGGATCCAGTAGCGGTCCGCCTTCTTGATCTTGATCGTTTCGAGGGTGGTGCATTCCAGGCCGTTGATGTCCGCGTAGGACGGGCCGAGCAGCTTGTCGGCGCCGATGTAGACTGCAGCCGCGCCGCTGCCGCCGCCGAGCACCGTCACACCGCCGATGATGAGGAGAAATGTCCGCGACAGCCGGATCTTGAAACCCTTCACGCGCCGAACTCCGACATGCCAACCCCACTTCACGCAATACCGATGGAATTCGGAACGGAGCTTCCCTCAATCGTCTTTAGAAACATTTAAGAGAGCTTACTGCACCCATTTCTGCGAATGATTTGCAATAGCGTTGACAGGCGTGAAACCGTCGCTAAGTTGGATTGCAAATGAATTGCAAGAAGGATCGTCACTCCGTGCCACGCCTCTCTAAGCTGATCATCATCGCCGGTGCACTTCTCTACGCTCTGCCCGCTGCCAGCTGGGCACAAGAGAAGCCAAAGGTCGTCACCACCTTCACGGTGATCGCCGACATGGCCCGCAATGTTGCAGGCGACGCCGCCGAGGTGGAGAGCATCACCAAGCCGGGCGCCGAGATCCACAACTACCAGCCCACCCCCCGCGACCTATTGCGCGCCCGCGACGCTGACCTGGTGCTGCGCAACGGTCTGAACCTCGAGCTGTGGTTCGAGAAGTTCCTTGCCAATCTCGGCGACGTGCCGAGCGTGACGGTTTCGGACGGCGTCGAGCCAGTGGCAATTGCGGGGGGCGCCTATGAGGGCAAGCCCAATCCTCATGCCTGGATGTCACCGGACAACGCGATCATCTACGTTGACAACATTCGCAAGGGACTGACGGAGATCGATCCAGAGAATGCGGCCGTCTACGAAGCCAATGCCAAGGCCTATACCGACAAGATCCGTGCCGCAGTCGACCCCATCCGCGCAGAACTTGGTGCGCTGCCGGAAGAGAAGCGCTGGCTCGTGACGAGCGAGGGTGCCTTCTCCTATCTCGCTCGTGATTTCAGCCTCAAGGAGCTCTATCTCTGGCCCGTCAACGCCGACAGCCAGGGAACCCCGCAGCAGGTCCGCTCCGTCATCGACGCGATGAACGAGCACGACATCGAGGTGATCTTCAGCGAAAGCACGGTCTCTCCCGACCCGGCCGAACAGGTGGCACGCGAAACCGGTGCGCGTTACGGCGGCATTCTTTTCGTCGACTCGCTGAGCGATGCCGACGGCCCGGTGCCGACATATCTTGACCTCTTGCGCGTCACCGCCAGCAGGATTGCCGAAGGTCTTGCCGGATGATCATGGGCAAGAAGCGGCCACAGGAAGGCGGTCTCGTCGTCGACGATATCACGGTGGCCTACCGAAGCGGATTGACGGCTCTGCGCCACGCGAGCTTCTCAGTCCCGCGGGGGACGATCACCGCACTCGTCGGCGTCAACGGCGCCGGCAAGTCGACACTCTTCAAGGCGATCATGGGTTTCGTCCCGCTTGCCGAAGGAACCGTGCAGATCCTGGGAATGCCGGCGCGCGAGGCACTGAAGAAGAATCTTGTCGCCTATGTTCCGCAGTCCGAGGAAGTGGACTGGAACTTCCCGGTCCTTGTCGAGGACGTGGTGATGATGGGCCGCTACGGCCACATGAACTTCCTACGCATTCCCTCCCGCCGCGACCACGACATGGTGACCGAGGCGCTGAAGCGGGTGAACATGGAGGAGGTCCGCAAGCGGCAGATCGGCGAGCTTTCCGGCGGCCAGCGCAAGCGGGTGTTCCTGGCGCGCGCGCTGGCGCAGGAAGGCCAGGTCATCCTGCTCGACGAGCCCTTCACCGGGGTTGACGTGACCACCGAGGAACAGATCATCGCGCTTCTGCGCAGCCTGCGGGACGAAGGGCGGGTGATGCTGGTCTCGACCCATAATCTCGGCAGCGTACCGGACTTCTGCGACCGCACCGTCTTCGTCAAGGGGACCGTGCTCGCCCATGGCAGGACCGAAGACACCTTCAACGAACAGAACCTGGAGATGGCCTTCGGCGGCGTGCTGCGCCATTTCATTCTGGGCGGGCCCGAGCTGCACGACGATGAAGACGCACGCCATGTCCGCGTTATCACCGACGACGAGCGGCCTTACGTGACCTATGGCAACGGCGCACAGAAGAAGGAAACGGTCGGTGCTCCAGACGCTTCTTGAGCCCTTCACCTACGACTATATGCTGAACGCGATCTGGGTGAGCGCGCTGGTCGGCGGCGTCTGCGGCTTCCTGTCAGCTTATCTGATGCTGAAGGGCTGGTCGCTGATCGGCGACGCGCTCTCCCATTCGATCGTGCCGGGCGTTGCCGGCGCCTATATGCTCGGTCTGCCCTTCGCCCTCGGCGCCTTCATCTCCGGCGGGCTTGCGGCCGGTGCAATGCTGTTCCTCAATCAGCGCACCCGGCTGAAGGAGGACGCCATCATCGGGCTGATCTTCACCTCCTTCTTCGGTCTGGGGCTCTTCATGGTGTCTCTGTCGCCGACCTCGGTGAACATCCAGACCATCGTGCTCGGCAACATCCTCGCCATCACGCCGGAAGACACACTGCAGCTGGTTATCATCGGCGGCGTCAGCCTCGCCATCCTTGCCGCCAAGTGGAAGGATCTGATGGTCGCCTTCTTCGACGAGAACCACGCCCGGTCGATTGGGCTGAAGCCGGATCGCCTGAAGGTGCTGTTCTTCACGCTGCTTGCCGCGTCCACGGTTGCCGCACTGCAGACGGTCGGCGCCTTTCTGGTGATCGCCATGGTCGTGACGCCAGGTGCCACCGGCTATCTGCTGACGGACCGTTTCCAGCGGGTGATTCTGCTTGGTCTCGTTATCGGTGCCGGAACGAGCTTCGTCGGCGCCTATCTCAGCTATTACCTTGATGGCGCAACCGGCGGCATCATCGTTGTGCTGCAGACACTGATCTTCCTGCTTGCCTTCGTCTTCGCGCCGAAGCACGGGATGTTGGCTTCCCGGCGGCGCCTGCGGCAGAACCTTGAGGAAACGGCATGAGCGGTTTTCTCGATTTCGTCGATCTCGCGACGTTCCCCTTCCAGATCGACTTCATGCAGCGCGCCTTCATCGTGACGCAGTTGATCGCGATCCCGATGGCGATCCTCTCCTGCTTCCTCGTGCTGAAGGGCTGGTCGCTGATGGGGGACGCGGTATCCCACGCGGTGTTTCCTGGCATCGTGCTGGCCTATATCTTTTCGATCCCGCTGGCGATCGGTGCCTTCGCCGCTGGCATGTTCTGCGCCGTGGCGACCGGGTTTCTACAGGAAAACAGCCGGATTAAGGAGGATACGGTGCTCGGCATCGTCTTTTCCGGCATGTTCGGCTTGGGGCTGGTGCTCTACGTCCAGGTGCAGAGCGACGTCCATCTCGACCACATCCTGTTCGGAGACATGCTTGGCATCATGCCGCGCGACCTGATCGAGACGGGGTTGATCGCTCTCTTCGCGACCCTCTTCCTGGTCGTCCGGCGCAAGGATCTGCTGGTACAGTCCTTCGACGAACAACACGCCAAGGCGATCGGCTTGCCGACGCGGTTGCTGCATTACGGCCTGCTGACGGTGCTGTCGCTGACGGTGGTGGGCGCGCTGAAGGCCGTCGGCATCATCCTGTCGGTGGCGATGGTGGTGGCGCCCGGCGCCATCGCCTTCCTTCTCACCCGCCGCTTCGGTCCAATGCTGCTGGTCGCCGTCGCCATCGCGGCGGGGAGCTCGCTCCTCGGCATCTACATCAGCTTCTTTCTCGACAGTGCGCCGGCGCCCACCATCGTGCTTCTGATGACGGCGCTCTTCATCTTCGCATTCGTCAAGACGATGCTGGAAAACCGCGGGAAGCCGGCCGCAACGTGATCCCGAACACGAAAACGGCCCGCCTGCGGGCGAGCCGTCCTGCATGTTGCCGAAGCTGAAGGTCTAGGCGGCAGCCAGTTCCTTCTTCACCATCTCGCGCAGCGCCACGAGGTCCTTGGCGAAGGAGCGGATGCCTTCGGCAAGCTTCTCCGTCGCCATGGCATCTTCGTTCAGCATCCAGCGGAACTTCTTCTCGTCGATCGGCTGGAAGGCGTCTTCGGTGATGTTGTCTGGCGAGAGCTTGCGCTCCAGCGTGCCCTGATCCTTGTCAAGCTCGTCGAGCAGCGCCGGGCTGATCGTCAGGCGGTCGCAGCCGGCCAGCGCTTCGATCTCGCCCGCGTTGCGGAAGGAGGCACCCATGACGATCGTATCGATTCCGTTTGCCTTGTAGTAGTTGTAGATCTGGCGCACCGAGACGACGCCCGGATCCGTCTCTGCCGTGTACTCCTGCCCGGTCGACTTCTTGTACCAGTCGAGGATGCGGCCGACGAAGGGCGAGATCAGGAAGACCTTTGCATCCGCGCAGGCAATTGCCTGTGCCTTTGAGAAGAGCAGCGTCAGATTGCAATCGATGCCTTCTGTCTGCAGAACTTCCGCGGCCTTGATACCTTCCCAGGTGGAGGCCAGCTTGATCAGGATGCGCTCGCGATCGATGCCGCGCTCCTTGTAGGCTGCGATGATCCCGCGTGCCTTGGCGATCGAGGCTTCCGTGTCGAAGGAGAGATCGGCGTCGACTTCGGTCGAAACGCGGCCCGGAACGATGTTGGCGAGCGCTGCACCGACCGAGATCGCCAGACGATCCGCAACAGCCGCGATGACTGCATCCGACCCACCATTCTGCGTCTTGCCCCAGATGATCGCTTCCTTGACCGCATCAGCAAACATCGGTGTGCCGAGCGCTTTCAACACAATCGTCGGGTTGGTGGTGCAATCCACCGGCTTCAAGCGAGTGACCGCTTCGATATCGCCGGTGTCGGCGACAACCGTGGTCATGGAACGGAGCTGTTCGAGTTTGGAGGTCATCCCGGCATTTCCCTTGAGAGAGTGGTGAGGCGAGTGTTCAACGTCCATCCGCAACGGGCGTTCAATGATGACCGACTATCACCAGCCGATCATGGCGAAGTCAAGACATTTGCGCATTTCAATCGACATAAGTATCATGGCGGACGATTGCATGGCGCACGCAACGAGATCCAATTGGCAAAACTGAGACGCGAAACACATCCGAGCATTTCCGAAGCATCCTCGCTCCGCCTGCGGGCGGCCTGGCTTTATTACAACCAGGGCCTGACGCAGAAGGATGTGGCGGAACGGCTGGGGATCAGCCGCTCGACGGTGATCCGCATGCTCGACGAGGCGATGAAGCGCTCGGAGGTACAGATCTGGATCAATGCCGGCGTGGACGACTGTCTGGCGCTCGCGACGCAACTGGAAGAGGCTTACGGGCTGGACGAGGCAATCGTGGTCCCCGAAACGCGCGACACGAGCGCGGAGGCCCTTGCCGGCGCTGTTGGGCTGGCGCTTGGCGAATTCCTGTCGGAGGTCATCCAGGACAATATGACGATCGGCGTCGGCTGGGGGCGGACGATGACCGCTTCGCTTTCGAGCTTCCGCCCGCCACGCCGTCAGGGCTGCAAGGTGGTCTCGCTGCTGGGCGGCATCGTCGCCGTGCACCAAACCAACCCCATCGACTACACCTGGCGGCTGGCGAGCCAGTTCGGTGCAGAGTGCTACATGTTCCTGGCACCGCTGCTGGTGGATTCCGTCAAGACGAAGCGGGCGCTGATCGAGGAATGCGGGCTGAAGACCATCTATGAACTGGCCGAAACCATGGATCTTGCCGTGGTCAGCTGCGGCGACATCGGCCCGCATTCCACATCGCTTTCGGAAGGATTCATCTCGAAGGCGGAACTGGAGGAATTAATCGCCGCCGGCTGCGTCTGCGACACGATGTTCAATTTCCTCGACGCCGAGGGCCGCTCGGTGCGTCATCCGATCAACGAGCGTGTCATGTCCGTCGACCTGGACACGCTGAAGAAGGCAAAGCACATCGTGCTTTCCTCCGGCGGCGCCCACCGCGCCGTGGCGATCCGCGCCACCATCCGCCGGGTCGGCTGCAACACGCTGATCACGGACGAGACGGCGGCGCGGGAATTGCTGCGGATGGCTGGGGGCCCGGCGGCTCAACCGGCTTCGTCGCCGTAGTGCCGAGGCAGGTGTCTCTGCACCTCCATCGCATCGTGAAGAACGCGCCCAATGCCGATAATGGACAGCTCGCTGCACCGATAGAGTATGAAATGGCGCGGCACCCGGACCCTTCCTGTCTCGTCCCGGCTTCGCTCTCTGCTGTTGCGCAGATGAAAGCTTCGGACGCCTCGTCCAAGCTCTTCTCGGGCTACTGATCCATTCCGTAAGGGATCTTCGGCAATATCCCGAAGGGCGGCAACGATCAGACGCTCGTAACGCGATCGAGCCTCTGCCCCGAAGTCCTCGCTGGACTTGATGAGGATCTGGACGATGTCATTCTGCGCGGCAGCAGAAAGCCGGATGACCCACATCAGCCGGAGGTACGCCTATCGGACGAGCCTTCTGCCGCCGTCCCCAAGTTCGCGAAAAGCTCTTCGAGCTCATCTGCGCGAAGCTCGACATAGCGACCGGAATCGATGTCGGAAAAGCCTGCCGTCGCGGCTTGCTTTAGTGCGTGCAGCTTTGCGGCCTCGAGTTCTTCGCGCCGCTCGACCAAGCGAAGTCCTTCTCGCAAGACCTCACTAGCATTCTGATAACGCCCTTCGTTGATCAGGCGATCAATCATCTGCTGGTGATGATCTGTCAGTACGACGTTGCGAGTTGGCATGGCAGCACCTGTCAGAGAATCAGCCCGTACAACCTATCACTGTTGGCAATATATGCCAATTCTTTCGCTAAGCCCCCGACTCCCACCCCAGCATCGCCCGCTTGCGCGTCAGTCCCCAATGGTAACCCGTCAGTGCGCCGCTCTTTCCGAGCGCCCGGTGACAGGGGACAACGAAGGAGATAGGGTTGCGACCGATGGCGGCGCCGACGGCGCGGCTGGCGCTTGGCTGACCGATCTCGCGGGCGACGTCGGAGTAAGTCACTGCCTTGCCGAACGGGATCTTCAACAGGCTCTGCCAGACCCGCACCTGGAAGTCCGAGCCGATTAGCACGACCTTCAGCGGCTGATCAGATGACCATTGAGCCCGATCGAAGATACGGCGGACATAAGGTGCGGTCGCCTCAAGATCCTCGACATAGGCGGCATTCGGCCAGCGGCAGGTCATGTCGTCGAGAGAGGCACGCTCGCCGCCGAGATCGGCAAAGGCCAGACCGGCGAGCCCTCGATCGGTCGCCATGACAAGCGCGATCCCGAAGGGTGACGGATGGAAGCCGTAGCGGATGGTGAGCCCGCCGCCGCGCGCCTTCCATTCGCCGGGAGACATCGCCTCATGCGTCACGAACAGATCGTGCAACCGCCCCGGACCCGACAGGCCGACCTCATAGGAGGTCTCGAGCAATGGCAGGCCTTCCTTGCCGAGAAGTCGCTTTGCATGATCGATGGTGACCGCCTGCAGGAACGCCTTGGGCGACAGGCCCGCCCAGCGGGTGAAGACCTTCTGCAGCTGTGTCGGCGACTGGCCGAGTTCTGCTGCGATACTGTCTAGTGAGGGCTGCGCCCGGTAGTCGAGCGTGATCAGCTCGATCACCTTGCGCACGATCTCGTAGTCGTCGCCTTCCGGCGTCACATCGAGTGCAGGTTCTGCGATCTGGGCAAGTGCGTTCATCGCTTCTCTCCTTTGCCCGACAAGATGATACGCAAGCGCCGGCCGCGCCACCCGTTTCTTGCGATGATCAAAGCCGTTGCGTGACGGTTGCCAGCGCGCCGCGGAAAGCCTTGGCGAAGCTTTCCCGATCCTCCGGGTTGAGGAAGGAGCCGATCTCCGTCCAGCGCCCCTCCCCCGTAACATACATGGAAGTGATACCGAACTCGTCGTGCCGGTTGACGCCGAAACGGGCCCAGAATGGGTTGAAGCGATGCTCCACTATCTTCCCCGCAGGAGAGAACTTGCGGATCGAGAGCTTGGTGCGTGTCACTGTCACTTCCTCGCGCGCGCGACCCGACCGGTAGCTCACCTTGAATGCGACATACAGGGCCAGGAAGTCGAGGCCGAGGAACAGCCCGATCGGCCAAGCGCCGGTAACAAGAAAGAAGACGCCGTAGATGAGGCTGATGCCGCCCGTCAGGACGAGCAGGACGTGGAACCCCTTCCTGCCAAGCGATCGATAGGGCATCAATTCCGCGGCGAAAACGGGTTGATCATCGGTTGTCTGCACGTTGCCTTCCCTCGCGTGCGCTGGCAATAGAAAGATATGGCCATTCCGAAAACCAAGTCCAGCACGACGTCTTCACAAAAGTCCGATCCAGTCCGCAGCTCTGCCCGCAGGCACATCCGCAGCCGGTACACAAAAGCGGAAATGGAGGAGATCTTCCGCCGCTTTTCCGTCCAGCGGCCGGAGCCGAGGGGGGAGCTGGAGCACACCAATCCCTTCACCCTCGTTGTTGCCGTGGCGCTTTCCGCACAGGCGACCGATGCCGGTGTGAACAAGGCGACGCGTGCGCTGTTCAAGATCGCCGACACGCCGGAGAAGATGCTGGCGCTCGGGGAGGAAGGGGTTACCCAATACATCAAGACGATCGGGCTCTACCGCAACAAGGCAAAGAACGTCATCGCCCTGTCGCAGAAGCTGATCTCCGATTTCGGCGGCGAGGTTCCGAAGACGCGAGAGGAACTGGTGACGCTGCCGGGTGTGGGGCGCAAGACCGCCAACGTGGTGATGTCCATGGCCTTCGGCATACCAACGCTTGCCGTCGACACCCACGTCTTCCGCATCGGCAACCGCCTTCTGATGGCGCCAGGCAAGACACCGGACGAGGTGGAGGAGCGGTTTCTGAAGGTTATTCCCAAGCCCTACCTCTTCCATGCGCATCACTGGCTGATCCTGCACGGCCGCTACACCTGTAAGGCGCGCAAGCCTGAATGCGAGCACTGCGTCATCGCCGACCTGTGCAAGTCGCCGGAGAAGACCTGCGACATCCCGGCCCCGCTGGTGGAACTGCCACCCCAGCGGATCGGCGAGGTGGTCGAACAGCTTTCCGGCGTTTCAGCGCTCGAATGAGCGGATGACCTCAAGGAAATCGTCGCCGTAGCGCTCAAGCTTCGACTGCCCGACGCCGGAGATGCCGAGCAGTGCGTCGCGGCTCGTCGGGCGGCTGGTGGCGAAGGCCACGAGCGTGGTGTCGGGAAAGACCACGTAAGGCGGAACCTCCAGGGAATTCGCAATCTCCAGCCGCGTCCGTCGCAGTGCCTCGAAAAGCTCCGCGTCCGCCCCCTCCAATGCAGAGCGACTTGCGCCGGCAGAGGAAGACGCCCCTCTTGATGACTTGCTCGCCTTGGGCCGATCCTTGCGGAAGCGAACCTCCCGCTCGCGCCGGAACACCGAGCGCGCATCCGGCCCGAGCTTCAGGGCACCAAAAGCTTCATTGTCGATGCTGACGAGGCCCGCTGCCAGCAGCTGGCGATAAACGGACTGCCACGTTTTCGGCGGATGCTCCTTGCCCGCGCCGAAGACCGGCATGTCGACATGGCCAAAACGAATGGTCTTTTCGTTTTCGTTGCCGGTCAGCACGTCGATCAGGTGGCCGGTGCCGAACCGCTCGCCGGTGCGATAGATCGCGGCGAGCGCCTTGATCGCCGCTTCCGTTCCATCCCACGTCTCCACCGGCTTCAGACAAGTGTCGCAATTGCCGCAGTTACCGGGATGCGCCTCGCCAAAATGCGAGAGAATCGCCTGGCGCCGACAGCCGGCGGTTTCGCAGATACCGAGCAGCACATTCAGCTTGGCACGCTCGACGCGCTTCACCTCCTCGCTCGACTGGCCACCATCGATCATTCGCCCGCGCTGGATGACGTCGGTCATCCCATAGGCCATCCAGACTTCCGACGGCAGGCCGTCGCGCCCCGCCCGCCCCGTCTCCTGGTAGTAGGCCTCGACGGAACCCGGGAGGTCGAGGTGAGCGACATAGCGGACGTTGGGTTTGTCGATGCCCATGCCGAACGCCACGGTGGCGACGAGGCAGAGATCCTCTTCCTTCAGGAAAGCATCCTGGTTTGCATCGCGGGCCGCGCGATCCATGCCGGCATGATAGGCAAGCGCTCGGATGCCTTGAGCATCCAGCCAGTCCGCAGTTTCCTCCACCTTAGCGCGCGACAGGCAATAGACGATGCCGCTCGATCCCTTGTGACGGGAGAGAAACCGCAGCAGCTGCTGGCGCGGCTGGTCACGCTCGACGATCTCGTAGGCGATGTTGGGACGATCGAAGGAGGTGGTGAACACCTCCGCCGAATGGAGCGCCAGCCGATCGATGATGTCGTCGCGGGTGTGCGGATCGGCCGTCGCCGTCAGCGCCATGCGCGGCACGTCGGGATAAAGCTCCGCCAGCCGGCCGAGCTCCCGGTATTCAGGGCGGAAGTCGTGGCCCCATTGGCTGACGCAGTGGGCCTCATCGATCGCGAACAACGCGATCTTTGCCCCGCCGATCAGCTCCCGGAAGCCCGGTGTAACGATGCGCTCCGGCGTTACATAGAGAAGGTCAAGCGTGCCCTGCCGAAGCGACTGACGAACCTCGGCAAACTCTTCCGTCGACAGCGACGAGTTGAGCGCCGCCGCCTGCACGCCGAGCTGCTTCAAGGCCTCCACCTGGTCGCGCATCAGCGCAATCAGGGGCGAAACGACGATACCGACGCCGTCGCGGCAAAGTGCCGGGATCTGATAGCAGAGTGACTTGCCAGCCCCCGTCGGGAAGAGGACAACAGCGTCGCCACCGGCAACGACGCGCTCAACCACCGCCGCCTGTTTGCCGCGGAAGCCGTCATAGCCATACACCTGCTTCAGGACCGCTCGCGGATCCTTCGGCTGCTCACCATTGAACAGGGCTGCGGTGGTGTTCGTGGATAAGGGCATGCTTCGCTTTCATGGGAGGGAGGTTTTCTCATCCATACCCCATCCTGGGCCGTTGCGGGAGCCGCAGCGCCCGGCGTCAACAGATCATCGACCCACGGCTACCGCGCCTTCACCGCATCGAGGCGAAAGCCGGGATCGCGCCGAGAAATCAGCTTGTGCAGATGCACCATCAGCCCTGCGGCGAAGAGCGGCGTCAGCAGGTTGACGATCGGGATCGCCAGGAAGCCCGCGATCAGCAGGCCTGCGAGAAAGACCGTAGAGCGATGCTTGAAGCGGAAAGCGCGCGCCTCCGGCGGCGGGCGGAAGCGCATGGCGGCGAATTCGAAGAATTCTCGCCCGAGGAGATAGCCATTCACCAGGAAGAAGGCGACGAGGTTGATGCCGGGAATGAAGAGGAGCAGCAGCGCAACGATGTTACCGACGATAACGACGCCGAGAAACTGGAGGGAGCCGATGATGGCCTGGCCGAGCGGCATCGCCTTGCCCGGCGTCTCGGTCGGATAATCGCGCTTTTCAACCACTTCGGCGACATCGTCGAGGAACAATCCAGCGATCAGCGCGGTGATGGGCGCGATCAGCAGCGCAAGCGCCAGTGCCAGCCCCACGCCCGCCAGGATCGCCGTAAGAAAGGTCAACCATCCCGCCCAGTCCGGCACATCCGGCAGATAGATGGCAAACCAGGGCCAGACGACCGCGACGAAGGTCTGGCGCAGCGCCAGCCACAGACCGACGAGTACGAGGATCGTCAGGCCCAAAACCTTCCAGAACACGGCCCGCGTTTCAGCGGCGAAAAGGTTGAGAAGCGAAAGTCGTGCGGCTTCGATGATCATAGGCGTCTCCTGTGGGCGGGCAGGATGTAGGGGCGGGAACCCACTGGAACAAGCGCTAGCAGATCGCCTGCAGCTCTGCACGATGGCGGATCATCGCCAGGAAGCGGCGATAGTCCCGCTCATAGAGCTTCGCGGCCTCGGCATCGGCCTGCCGCTCCCGGCCATGCGCCGCCATTCCCTCGCCGGCAGCAGCAACGCTGTCGTAGAGCCCGCCGGCGGCCGCGGCCGTCATCGCCGTGCCGAGCAGCACGGCGTCTTCCGTTTCAGGAATCACCACGGTGCAGCCGGTCACGTCGGCATAGAGTTCGACGAGCAGTGGATTGTGCACATGCCCACCGGTCAGGTGCAGCGTCTCGAATCTGTAGCCGTAGCCGCTCATGGTTTCCAGAATATGCCGGATGCCGAGCGCAATGGCGACGCAGGTGCGCCAGTAAAGGTGGCAGAGACCATCGAAGGAGGTATCGAGCGTCAGGCCGCTGACAACGCCCGTGGCATGCGGATCGGCAAGTGGCGAGCGGTTGCCGTGAAAATCCGGCAGGATGAGCAGGTCGGACGCCGGGTTCGGGCCATGCTGCGCCCGCAACTCCTGAACACGCTTGATGACACGTGCGAGGAGGTCGGCGGAGGGTTCACCGCCCGCCGCATGCATGCGGACGATGTAATCGAGAAGCGCACCCGTCGCGGACTGACCTCCTTCGACGAGCCAGTGTCCCGGAAGAACGGCCTCATAATAAGGTCCCCAGAGGCTGCGGCCAGGCTTTGCCTCCGACGAAAAGGAGACAATGCAGCTGGAGGTGCCGCCGATTAGCGCGACGGAGCGCTCCAGAGACGTGCCCTCGCCGGCGCCGGCCAGAACGCCGAAGGCACCGGCATAGGCATCGATGAGCCCGGCGGACACCCGGCACTCGGTATCCAGGCCGAGGTCACGCGCCGCCTCGGTCGAAAGCATCCCGATGCTGTCGCCGGCGTTGATTGTGCCGGCAGGCAAGCTTGCCCGCTCCAGCAGGTCTTCGAGCCCTGCCTGTGCCAGATAATCCGGCTGCCAGCCCGGCGTCTCATGCGCCAGATAATTCCATTTGGCGGTTACAGTGCAGCGGGAGCGGGCGGACGAGCCGGTGGCCTTCCACGTCATGAAATCCGCAAGATCAAAGAAGTAGCCGGCGCGCGCCCATGTCTGCGGCAGGTGGCGCTTCAGCCACATCAGCTTCGGCATCTCCATTTCCGGAGAGAGCGAGCCACCGGAGAAGTCCAGTACAGGATGTCCGTGCGCCGAAAGCTCCCCGGCCTCGGCAATCGCACGATGGTCCAGCCACACCACCGTATCGAACCGATCTTCACCGGTGGTCGACACGGTCAGCTGCCGCCCTTCCCGGTCGCGTGCAACCAACGAACAGGTGGCGTCGAAGCCGATGGCAGCCACCTGCTCCGCCGCAATCCTTGCATCCGAGAGCGCCTGACGAACGGCCTCGCAGGCGGATCGCCAGATGTCTTCCGAGTCATGCTCCGCATGATTTGCAGCGGGCCTCTGCATCATGATCGGGTGCTTGGCGCGCGCAAGAAGTCGACCGCTGCGGTCAAACACGCCGGCGCGGGCGCTGGCCGTGCCGATATCGACCGCAACGACGTGATCTCGCATCAGGACGTGTTTCCCCTGCCCGACCGGGTGCCCTTGTGACCGCTCCTGCCGGCCATTAAATGGCGTGATGGGCGCGGCGCCCCTTGGGCCCCTCTCTGTGTTTGCGGACAAGGTGGAGCAATTCCGGCATGGCGTCAAATACGACGTCCGGCGCAAGCGCCGTCACGCGCTCGCTGTACCCAGGGGCTGCGGCATGGGATCCGCCGACAAAGGCGAACACCGCCATGCCGGCCCGCTGCGCCGCCTCGATGCCGGCAGGGCTGTCCTCGATCACGATACAGGCGGAAGGATCGGCGCTCATCGAACTGGCCGCATGCAGGAAAAGGTCCGGTGCCGGCTTGCCCTGTGCCACCATGGAGGCGCTGAAGATGTGCGGCTCGAACCGCTGCAGGAGCCCCGTCAGCGAAAGCGAAAGCCGGATGCGCTCGGGCTGGCTGGAGGATGCCACGCATTTTTCGCAGTCAAGGGCGTCCAGCACATCGGCGATACCCGCCACGGGCTGCAGCTCACGGCGAAAGCGTGCGTAAAGATGATGGCGAAGATCCTCGAGGAAGGCCGCATCGATGCTGTGGTCGAAATCGTCGTGCAGGATCTGCGCCACCGTCGAAAGGCTTCGGCCGAGGAACCGTTCATAAGCCTCATCCTCGCTGATGACGACGCCGCGGCGGCTGAGTGCCTCCACCAGGACCTGAACCGATAGAGGCTCGCTGTCGACCAGCACCCCGTCGCAATCAAAAATCACCAGCGGCCGCATCGCTTCCACCACCCTCACCCAGTCATTTGACCAGAGCATCCTCGAGATAGAGCTCTACCGTCCTTGCCGTCCCCTCGGCCCAGAGCGTCTTCAGCGCATGCGAGAACCGCTGGCGGAAGAGTTCCGATCCGGCAACCTCGCCGAAGATCTCATCGAAGACAAGGAAGGCATCCGGGTTGTCCCGTGCTTCCTTCGCCGCTGCATGAAGCTTGTCGGCGCTCGTATCGTTGAAGACGATCTGCTTGCCGCTGTCGCTGGTGCCTTCGAAATAGCGGCACCAGAGCGCCGAGACGAGTGAAAGCCCGATGATGTCCTTGCCTTCGCGCAGCCGGTCCGCCGTGGACGGTAGGATAAACTTCGGCTGCCGGTTGGAGCCGTCCTGCGCCAGGCGCGGGATGGTGTCGCCGATCTTCGGGTTGGAGAAGCGGCGCTCGATCAAATCGTAGTATTCGTTGAGATCCGTATCCGGCACCGGCGGGACGATCGGGATGATCTCTTCCTTCTCAAGCTTCTCCAGGAAGGCGCGGATCAGCGGATGCTCCATCGCCTCATGAACGAAGTGGATGTCGAGGAGCGCTGCCGGATAGGCGATCGCTGCATGTCCGCCGTTGAGAATACGGATCTTCATGTGCTCGTAGGGCGCGACATCCGGCACGAACTGGACGCCGACTTCTTCGAGCGGCGGCCGGCCGGCCGGAAAATTGTCCTCCATCACCCACTGCTTGAATTCCTCGCAGAAGACGGGCCAGTTGTCCTCGATCGCAAAGGTGTCGCGGAGGAAATCGATCTCCCGCTCACCGGTCGCCGGCGTAATGCGATCGACCATGGAGTTGGGGAAAGCAACGTTCTCCGCGATCCACTCTGCGAAGGCGGGGTCGGACAGAGCGGCGAGACCCACCACCGCATTCTCGGTCACCTCTCCGTTGCCGGGGATGTTGTCGCAGGACATGATGGTGAAGGGAGCGATTCCAGCTGCCTTGCGCCGCTTGAGCCCGGCCACGATAAGGCCGAAGACGGTCTTGGGCTGGTTCGGGTTCTGGCCGTCGTGGAAGATTGCGGGATGGCCGGGATTGAAGTCGCCGGAGGCATCGATGAAATAGCCGCCCTCGGTGATCGTCATCGACACGATCCGGATCCGCGGATCGGCAAGCGTGGCGATGATCGTTTCCGTCTCGCCGGGCGCGATGATGTCGATCATCGGCGCGGTGACGCGTGCCGCGGTCCGGTTGTTGTCCTGCTCGACAACCGTCGTCAGGAAATCCTGCTCCGCAAGCTTTTCCCGCATGGTCGCATCAGACGGCATGACGCCGGCACCGATGATCGCCCAGTCCAGGCCGTGCCCCTTGCTAAACAGGTCGTCCAGGTAGACGGCCTGGTGCGCGCGGTGGAAGTTGCCGACGCCGAAATGCAGGATGCCGGGCGTCAGCATGATCGGATCATAGGCAGGCACGGCCGCAGTATGCGCAATTTCGCCAAGCACGGCGGCGGAAAGTTTGACGGTCATAGGACACTCCACGCCGGCGTCAGATCGCCAGCCCTTGTTCGTCGAAGCGATGCAGCTTCGTTTCGTTCGGCGTCAGATAGATTCGGGTGCCATGACGGGCCTGAAACTCGCCATCGGTGCGGGCGTTAATCTGCCCGATCCCCTGGACCTCGACATGCAGGAAGGTGTCGGAGCCGAGATGCTCGGCAACCGTGACGACGCCTTCCCACAGACCCGCCTCATGCGACAGGTCGAAGTGCTCCGGACGGATGCCGACCGTCTTGGCGCCCTTGGACCGGGCAAAATCACCTTCGATCAGGTTCATGCGCGGCGAGCCAATGAAGCCGGCGACGAAGAGGTTGCGCGGCTTGGCGTAGAGGTCGAGTGGCGAGCCGACCTGCTCGATATTACCGCGGTTCAGCACGACGATCTTGTCGGCCATGGTCATGGCCTCGATCTGGTCGTGCGTGACGTAGATCATGGTGGTCTTCAGCTGATTGTGCAGCTCGCTGATCTCCAGCCGCATCGTTCCGCGCAGCGCCGCGTCGAGGTTGGAAAGCGGCTCATCGAAGAGAAACGCGGAAGGCTCACGCACAATGGCGCGCCCGATCGCAACACGCTGGCGCTGGCCACCCGAAAGCTGGGAGGGCCGACGCTCGAGATAATCCGTCAGGTTCAGGATGGCGGCGGCATCCTTGACCTTCTGATCGATCACGGACTTGTCGACCTTCGCCATCTTCAGCGGAAAGGCGATGTTGTTGCGCACGCTCATGTGCGGATAGAGCGCATAGGACTGAAACACCATGGCAAGCCCGCGCTGCGCCGGCGCGTTGCCGGTGACGTCTTTACCGTCTATCAGGATCCTGCCGCCGCTGACATCCTCAAGGCCGGCAATGAGGCGCAGCAGGGTTGACTTGCCGCAACCCGAGGGACCGACGAAAACCACGAACTCCCCGTCCTGGATCTCCAGGTCGATCGAGGGGATGACCTTTGCTTCCCCGAAGGACTTCGAAACCTTGTCGAGCGTAATGCTGCCCATCGTCGTCTTCCTTACTTAACCGCGCCGAAGGTCAGGCCGCGAACGAGTTGTTTCTGGCTGAACCAGCCCATGATGAGGATCGGCGCGATCGCCATGGTCGACGCTGCCGAGAGCTTCGCCCAGAACAGCCCTTGGGGGCTGGAGAAAGAGGCGATGAAGGCCGTCAGCGGCGCTGCGGTCGCGGTCGTCAGCCGGATCGTCCAGAAGCTCTCGTTCCAGGCTAGGATGATGTTCAGGAGGAGGGTCGACGCAATGCCCGGCACCGCCATCGGCGTCAGGACGTAGACGATCTCCTGCCAGAGCCCTGCACCATCCATGCGTGCCGCTTCCAGGATCTCGCCCGGAATTTCGCGGAAATAGGTGTAGAGCATCCAGATCACAATCGGCAGGTTGATCAGCGTCAGCATGATCGTGAGGCCGATGCGCGTGTCGAGAAGGCCGAAGTCCCGGAACATCAGGTAGATGGGAACGAGCACGGCGACAGCCGGCATCATCTTGGTCGACAGCATCCACATCAGCACGTCCTTAGTCCGCTTCGTCGGCGAGAATGCCATGGCCCAGGCCGAGGGGATGCCGATGATCAGCGCCAGGATCGTGGAGCCGACCGACAGAATGACGGAGTTGGTGAAGGGCTTGATGTAGTCCCGCTGGGTCTGCACCGTGACGTAATTGTCAAGCGTGAACGAGGGGATCAGGTTAAAGCCTGCGATCGCCTCCGGCTCCGTCTTGAGGCTGGTGACAACGGTGTAGAGGATGGGGAAGAAGATCAGCAGCGCAACGGCCCAGGCGGCGACGGTGGCGATGACCTTGTGACGGGTGGTGACGGAGCGTGCCATGGTCGTCCCCCTATCGATCCAAGTTCTTGCCGACGGCGCGCATCAGGAAGATCGCGACGATATTCGCAAGGATGATGGCGATGATCCCGCCTGCGGAGGCCCCGCCGACGTCGTAGCCGAGTAGTGCCGTCCGGTAGATGAGGAACACCAGGTTGGTGGACGCGTAGCCCGGGCCGCCATTGGTGGTGACGAGGATTTCCGCATAGACGCCGAGCAGGAAGATCGTCTGGATCAGGACGACGACGGTCATCGCCCGCGCCAGGTGCGGCAGCGTCAGATAAATGAAGCGGTTGAGGACGTTGGCACCGTCCATCTCGGCTGCTTCCTTCTGCTCGCTGTCGAGCGACTGAAGGGCGGTCAGCAGGATGAGCGTCGCGAACGGCAGCCACTGCCAGGCGACAATGATAATGATCGCGAGCAGCGGGTACTGAGCGAACCAGTCGATCGGCTGCAAGCCGAACAGCCGACTGATATCGGCAAGCACACCATAGCTCGGGTGCATGATCATGTTCTTCCACACCAGCGCGGCGACCGGCGGCATGACGAAGAATGGCGAGATAACCAGGATCCGCACGATCCCTTGTCCAAAGATCGGCTGGTCGATCAGAAGCGCGATCAACGTCCCGCCGACCACTGTGATCAGCAAGACCCCGCCGACAATCAACAATGTGTTCCAGATCGACTGGAAGAAGGCCGGATCGGTGTAGAAGAAGCGATAATTGAACAGGCCGGCAAAGCTGACGTTTGCGGGATTGAGGAGGTTGTAGTTCTGGAATGAGAACCACAGCGTCATCGAAAGCGGCACGATCATCCAGACCAGCAACAGAATGACCGACGGCGCCATCATCAGGCGGGCCAGGCCCCTCGTGTTCTGTGTTGCCATGTCGACGCCCTCCTCCGTTTGCCGCGCATCTCGTCAAGCATGAGACACGCACACAGCGAGCTTATCTAAAAAAGTTGAGGCAGAGGTGGAAAAGGCCGCCCAGCCCGAAGGCCGGGCGGCAATTGCTCGGGAGGAGCTACTTGATGTAACCGGCGCGCGTCATTTCGCGAACCGTAGCCGACTGCGCCTGCGAGAGTGCGTCGTCAACCGAGGACTGGCCTGCTACGACTGCAGAGAACAGCTGACCAACATTGGTGCCGATCGCCTGGAACTCTGGGATCGCGACGAACTGGCCGCCCGTGTAAGGCACCGGCTCCACCGTCGGCTTGGTGATGTCGGCAGCCTGCATGGCAGCGAGCGTCTGCTCGGCGAACGGAGCCGCTTCCTTGTACTGCTCGTTCTCATAGAGCGAGGTGCGCGTGCCCGGAGGAACGTTGGCCCAGCCTTCCTTGGAAGCAACGAGCTCTGCATAGTCTTCGCTGGTCGCCCAGGCGATGAACTTCTTCGCCGCATCGACCTTCTGCGAGCTTGCAGGGATGGCTAGGTTCCACGACCACAGCCAGTTGCCGTGATTGTCGACGCCTTCCTTGGAAGGGAAGATTGCGTAGCCGACCTTATCCGCAACGGTGGAATCTTCCGGGTTGGACACGAAGGAAGCAGCGACGGTGGCATCGATCCACATGCCGCACTTGCCCTGCTGGAAGAGCGTCAGGTTTTCGTTGAAACCGTTGGAGGAAGCACCGGCCGGACCGGCATCCTTCATCAGGTCGACGTAGAACTGCAGCGCTTCCTTCCACTCCGGCTGATCGAACTGCGGCTGCCAGTTTTCATCAAACCAGCGCCCCCCGAAGGAGTTGGTCAGCGCCGTGATGAAGGCCATGTTCTCGCCCCAGCCGGCCTTGCCGCGCAGGCAGATGCCGTTGATGTCCTGCGAGCGGTCGGTGATCTTGCGGGCAGCTTCGCCAATGAATTCCCAGGTGGGGTTTTCCGGCATTTCGAGGCCGGCCTTCTCGAACAGGTCCTTGCGGTACATGATCATCGCCGACTCGCCGTAGAACGGCGCGGCATAGAGCTTGCCGTCGACGGTCAGACCGCCGCGGATGGACGGCAGCAGATCGTCAACATTGTAGTCTTCACCGAGATCGGCGAGTTCCGTCAGCCAGCCTTGCTTGGCCCAGATCGGAACTTCGTAGTTGCCGATCGTCATGATGTCGTACTGACCGCCGGACGTCGCGATGTCCGTCGTGACGCGCTCACGCAGAACGTTTTCTTCGAGCGTCACCCATTCGAGCTGGATGTCAGGGTTCTTAGAGGTGAAGTCCTCCGTCAGACCCTGCATGCGGATCATATCGCCGTTGTTGACGGTTGCGATGGTGAGGGTTTCGGCCGAAGCCACACCGGAAAAGGCGAGCGCCGAGCACGCGCCCAGCAGGATTGTCTTGAAAGTCATAATCTTCCTCCCGAAGATGGAAACGAGCATTCGCTTTGCCCATGAGCAATTACCCACCTTCACCTAGCGCAAGTCAACGCATAATCATCGCTGCGGCGCAGCGAAAAGCGCTATCCCATTGAACACATGAAGTAAATTTTTGCTCAGTTGCGCAGCAATTGCTCAGCGGTGGCTTCGTCGGTAATCAAGCCGTTGATGAGGTGGCCGCTCAACGCAGCTGCAATGGCGGGAAGTTTCTTCTTTCCCTGAGCAATCCCAATCACACAGGACGTGTCGCAGGAAGGGATTGGCACGCTGGCGACGCGGTCGTTGATCCAGTCGGTCAGAAGCTTGCCGTCGTGGTCGAACATCCAGCCGCAGATTTCGCCTGCTGCACCGGCGTCAACGAGCTTTGCCATCTCATCCCGCGCCAAGAAGCCATCGACGCAGAGCGGGCCGTCGGGGCCAAGTTCACCAATGCCGACGAATGTCACGTCGGCCTGGGCGCCAATCGCAAGCGTGGAGCGGACGAGCGCCTGTTCGTGCAACGTATCCCGCTCCTCGGCCGAAGAGCAGAGCACCGGCAGCGGCATGGGAAAGTGCCGGGACTTGATGGCGTCCGCCATGGAGAAAATGACGTTGTAATAGGCCGCCGACCCGTCCGGGCCGATGTTTCCAGTCAGAGATACGATGCGATGCTGCGGGCATTCCATCGGCGGGAGCTGGTCTACCGCCGCTTTCAGCGTGCGCCCGGTCCCGACGGCAAGGATGATCGGCTCCTGTCGCCTCAGCCAGCGCTCAATCTCGGCAGCGCCGGCCTCGGCAATACCGACGGTCGTGGACGCGGCGCCGGGATCGCTCGGAACGACCTCGACCTGGCGCAAACCGTACTTGCTGCGCAGCGCCTCCCCCAGTTCGAGACAGGCAGCGATGGGATGGTCGAGCCGGACCTTGATCAGTCGCTCGGCGACCGCCAGCGATACCAGCCGCTGGGCCGACTGGCGTGAAATACCCATCGCGGTCGCGATCTCGTCCTGCGTCCGCCCGGCCACGTAATACATCCAGCCTGCGCGCGCCGCATCGTCCAGCCGCCCTTGAGCATCCGACCGTTTTGCCATCAAAGCACTCCTCCCGGCGCCGTTGCTGCCATGCTTCGCGACCGCCTGTCAAACGGACGCTGCAGCAGCGGATCCCGCAACGGAGATCAGGCGACCTGCACCAGATGGCCCGGCGAAATCTCGCGGTACTCCCTTAGGGGCGGCACATAGCCCACCGGGCGAATGGGGCTCTTGATCTCGTCAATGGCCATGTTGCGCTTGATGCCGCGGCGCGAAGGATCCGGGATCGGCACCGCGGCCATCAGCTTGCGGGTATAAGGATGCTGCGGATTGTCGAAGACGGCCGCACGCGGACCGATCTCCACGATCTCCCCGAGATACATCACCGCCACCCGGTGACTGACCCGCTCCACCACCGCCATGTCGTGGCTGATGAAGAGGTAGGCGAGCTTGAGGCTCTGCTGCAGGTCGAGCAGCAGGTTGCAGACCTGCGCCTTGATCGAGACGTCCAGCGCCGAGACCGCCTCATCCGCCACGATCACCTTCGGATCAAGCATCAGGGCGCGCGCAATGGCGATACGCTGTCTCTGGCCGCCGGAGAACTCGTGCGGGAAGCGCCGCATCATGTCGGGTGAAAGCCCCACCTTCTGCAGGAGGTCCGCCGCCTTCGCGCGCGCCTGCGCCTTCGTCCCCAGCCGGTGCTCGATATAGGGCTCCATCACCGCCGAACCGATGCTCATCCGCGGGTTGAGGCTGGCGAACGGATCCTGGAACACCATCTGGATCGACCGGCGCATGGAGCGCAGTGTCGTCTTGTCGAGCTGCATAACGTTATAGCCGTCGATCGTCACTTCGCCGCTGGTGGGCGTTATCAAGCGGGTCACTGATCGACCTGTCGTCGACTTGCCGCACCCCGACTCGCCGACCAGAGCCAGGGTCTCGCCCTCGTGCACCTGGAAGGACACCTTCTCCACTGCATGAACGGCACCCGTCTTGCGGCCAAACAGGCCGGAATGGATGTCGAAGCGCGTCGTCAGGTCCCGGACGTCCAGGATCGGCGTCTTCGTCTTCGCCACCGTATCCGCGACGTCCTCAAGCTCGAATTGCTCGCCGGTGCCGATGTCGATGCTGGGAAACCGTAGCGGCAGCTCACGGCTTCCCATCGAACCCAGCCGCGGTACCGCAGACAGCAGCGCGCGCGTATAAGGATGCTGGCCGCGGTGGAAGATCTGCTCCGTCGGCCCCGTTTCCACCGCCTCGCCGCGATACATCACGATCGTCCGGTCGGCGACTTCGGCAACGACGCCCATGTCGTGGGTGATGAAGAGGACCGACATCCCCTCCTCGTCCTGCAGCGTCTTGATAAGATCGAGGATCTCGCCCTGGATCGTTACGTCAAGTGCGGTCGTTGGCTCGTCGGCGATCAGAAGCTTCGGCTTCGAGGCCAGCGCCATCGCGATCATCACCCGCTGGCGCATGCCGCCGGAGAACTGGTGCGGAAATTCGTCGTAGCGGTTGGGCGCGTTCGGGATGCGGACCTTCTCCAGAAGCCGGATGACCTCTGCCCGCGCCTCCGCCCGGGAAATGTCCCGATGCACCGTCAACGCCTCGGCAATCTGCTTGCCGATCGGGAAGATCGGGTTAAGCGATGTCATCGGCTCCTGGAAGATCATCGAGATCTCGTTACCACGCACCTGCCGCATCTGCTCGTCCGGCAAGGTCAAAAGCTCGCGCCCCCCCAGCTTGACGCTGCCTTCGATGCGGCTCGCGTTCTTGGGCAGGAGGCGCATGATCGAAAGCGACGTGACGCTCTTACCCGATCCCGATTCGCCGACGATGGCGACTGTCTCCTTTGGCGCGATGTCGAAAGAGATCCCTTTTACCACCGACCGCCATTGGTCTTCGACCTTGAACGACGTCGTCAGGTTGCGGACGGACAGAACCGGCTCCGTCAGGCCAAACACACCCTCGACCGCAGACTGCGCAAGCGACATGGGCTTCTCCTTTTCCAGGACGAGGATGTCAGGCGGCAAGAGCCGTTTCGGCGAGCGTCACCCAATAGCTGATGCCATAGGGCAGCGCCTCATCGTTGAAATCGTAGGCCGGGTTGTGGAGGTTTGCGGTGTCGCCGTTGCCGATGAAGATGAAGGCGCCGGGGCGGCGCTCCAGCATATAGGAGAAATCCTCCGCCCCCATGTGTGGCGCCATGCCGAGATCCACGGCGTTGGCGCCACCAACCTTTCCGGCCACTCCGGCGGCAAAGTCGGTTTCGGCATCGTGGTTGAACGTCACCGGATAGCCGCGGCGGTAGACGATCTCGGCAGACGCGCCGTGTGCGAGCGCGGTGGCCTGCACCACTTCCTTAAGACGCTTCTCAGCAAAATCGCGTGTTTCCGGCAAAAGCGTCCGCACCGTACCGCCGAGCTTTACCGTGTCGGGGATGACGTTGTTTGCCTCCCCGCCGTGGATGGAGGCGACCGTGACGACGAGGGAATGAAGCGGGTCCGTCTGCCGCGAGACGATCGATTGCAAGGCGACGACAACATGCGACGCCGTCAGCACCGGATCGATGGAATTATGGGGCTGTGCTGCATGGCTGCCGCGACCGTTGATGGTGATTTCGAACGTGTCGGCCGCTGCCATCACCGAGCCCTTGCGGATCGCGAACTGGCCGAGCGGAAGCCCCGGCGAGTTGTGCATGCCGTAGACCTGGCTGATCGAATATTTGTCGAGGAAGCCATCCTCCACCATGGCAAGCGCCCCTGCGCCACCCTCTTCCGCCGGCTGAAAGATGACGGCGACCGAACCTTTAAAGTTGCGGGTTTCGGCGAGATACTGAGCGGCGCCAAGAAGCATGGCCGTGTGGCCGTCATGGCCGCAGGAATGCGCCTTGCCCGGCGTCTTGGAGGCCCATGGCTTGCCGCTCGTTTCCAGGATCGGCAGCGCATCCATGTCGGCGCGAAAGCCGACGACGGGTCCATCGCCCTGCCGCCCCTTGATGATGGCCACGACACCGGTGCGGCCGATGCCCGTCTCGACCGTGTCGCACCCGAACGAACGAAGCTTGTCTGCGACAAAGGAGGCCGTTTCGTGCACGTCGTAGAGGATCTCGGGACGTTCATGGAGGTGGCGCCTCCATCCCGCGACCTGTTCCTGCATTTCGGCGGCACGGTTTAGCACTGGCATGCGATCACCTCATTTTCTTGTAGTCGTTCCCACTCTTTTGTGGTGGGATACTGTGCAGCCCGAGCGCGACTTGGCAAGCTTCAATTTTCGCGCTTGAACGAAAAATAGGCCTATGCTTAGATGGCCCAAAATTTGATCAGGCACAACTGGGAGTGCCTTGTCAGTGGTGTGCTCATCAGCTTCGCATAAAGGAGGATCGACAGAGAATCTTCTGCGAAAACAGCAAGTTAAAAAATGCGTTTCGCAGCGAAAGGAACATGCCGGATAAACAGATGGCAAAGGTCCATTACAACCCTAACAAGAACTATAAGGGGACAGCAGCATGAAGAAGTTGAAGATCCTGCTTGCAGGAGCGGCCGCTATCGTGGCGGTTTCAAGCTCTCTCGCACATGCCGAACGCGGCGCTGACGGGGAGCTCAAGATCCTGTTCTGGCAGGCAGTGTCCACCATGAACCCCTTCCTGTCGGCAGGCACGAAGGAAGTCTATGCCTCGTCCATGGTAATCGAGCCGCTGGCGCGTTACGACGAAAAGGGAGAACTGGTTCCCTGGCTGGCAACCGAGATCCCCACGATCGAGAACGGCGGCTTTGCAGAAGACATGCTCAGCATGACCTGGAAGCTCAAGCCGGACCTGAAGTGGTCGGACGGCACCGACTTCACCGCCGATGATGTCGTCTTCACCTGGAAATACTGCACGGCGCCAGATGGCGGTTGCGCCCAGCGGGCCCAGTATGAAGGAGTGAAGAATGTCGAAGCGGTCGATCCCCACACGGTCAAGGTGACCTTCGAAGATCCGAAGCCTTATCCCTACAGCGCCTTTGTCGGCGCCCAGTCACCCATCATTCAGGCAGCGCAGTTCAAGGATTGCCTTGGAACCAAAGCCCCAGGCTGCACGGATGCGAACTTCAAGCCCGTCGGCACCGGCCCCTTTGTCGTCAAGGACTTCAAGCCGAACGACGTCATCACGTTCGAAGCTAATCCCAATTATCGCGAAGCTGACAAACCCGCCTTCGCCTCCGTTACCCTCAAGGGTGGCGGCGACGCCGCATCGGCCGCGCGCGCCGTGCTCGAGACCGGCGAGTACGATTATGCCTGGAATGCCCAGGTGGAGCCCGAAGTGCTGGAAACCATGCTCGCTGCTGGGAAGGGACGGCTTGAAATCTCCTTCGGCACCCAGGTCGAGCGTATCAACCTGAACTTCACGAACCCAGACCCGTCACTCGGCGACAAACGCTCCACGGTAGAAGCCGGCCCTCACCCGTCGCTCAGCGATCCGGCCGTCCGTCGCGCACTTTCGCTTGCCATCGATCGCGACATCATTATCGAGGCCGGTTACGGTCAGTCCGGCAAGCCGACCTGCAACATTGTTCCCGCCCCTGAGAACGTCGCCTCTACCAAGAACGACGAATGGTGCCTGAAGCAGGACATCGAAGCTGCCAACAAGCTGCTCGACGAAGCTGGCTGGATGCCCGGTCCTGACGGCATTCGCCAGAAGGATGGCGTTCGGCTTTCCTACCTGTTCCAGACATCAACCAATTCAGTTCGACAGGCGACCCAGGAACTGGTGAAGGCGATGTGGGCCGAGATCGGCGTCGACGCGGAGTTGCGCAATGCCAGCGCATCCGTCTTCTTCGGTGGCGATCCGGCGAGCCCCGACACCTTTCAGAAGTTCTATGCCGACGTCGAAATGTACACCAACAACTTCGACGGCACGGACCCGGAGAAATATCTGGCGGAGTGGCTGTGCGACAAGATGCCGAGCCCGGCCAACGGCTGGCAGGGCCAGAACATCCCGCGCTACTGCAACCCGGATTACGACAAGCTGGTTGGCGAACTCTCCAAGACCGCCGATCTTGAAAAGCGCGCGGAGCTTTCAAAACAGCTCAACGACATGCTGACGGAAGAAGGTGCTCACATCCCGCTCGTCCATCGCGGCGACCAGTCGTCCTTTGCCCTCTCTCTCGACGGCATCAAGATGAACTCGTGGGATTCGCAGGTCTGGAACATCGCGGACTGGCACCGCAAGAAGTGAGGTGACTGCCGAGCCCGGGTGATCCGGGTTCGGCATCTCTTCGCCGCCCTGGCACATCGCCCGACACTTTGGCGATGGTCGTAGTTTCAGACACCTGCAGCACCCAAGACCGGAAAGCCTCTGCGGCGCTGCAGTCCGGGGAATTCCGATGTTCACATACACTTTGCGGCGATTGCTGTTTGCAATCCCGACGCTGCTGGTGATCAGCTTCGTCATCTTCGCGCTGCTGGATCTTGCGCCAAGCGATCCGACCGGGGACCTTCCTCTGACCATTCCGCCGGAAGTTCGCGAGCAGATCCGCGCGTCGCTCGGCCTCGACCAGCCATTCCTCATCCGCTATCTGAAGTGGCTGCAGCAGTTCTTCATCAACGAGCCGCTCAACATCTTGGAGAGCCTGACCGGCTGGCAGTTCGGCGATGGTGAACGCATGCGCGTCCTGTCTTGGGCAACCCGCAGCCCGGTGGTTGATCTGATCGTCCAGCGCCTGCCCCAGACCCTCTGGGTCGTCGGTCTCGCCTACATCTTCGGCATCCTGATCGCCATACCGATTGGCGTCATCTCCGCCTATAAGCAGTACTCGATCTTTGACCAGATCGGCACCTTCGTCTCCATGGTCGGCTACTCCGTCCCGACCTTCTTCACCGGCGTTCTGCTGATCGTGATCTTCTCCTCCTACCTGCAGTGGTTTCCATCGGTCTACGACACCAATCTGAGGGTCACAGATTTCCAGAGTTTCATCGCGCAGGTAAGGCAAATGGCCCTGCCCGTCGCGGTTCTGGCGCTTTATAACGCGTCCCAAATCGCCCGCTTCGTACGCGCCTCCATGCTGGACAATCTGCACCAGGACTATGTCCGCACCGCCCGCGCGAAGGGTGTCAAGGAAAAGGCGGTCCTGCTCGTCCACGTGCTGCGCAACAGCCTGATCCCGGTGGTCACGGTGATCGCGCTCGGCGTGCCGACCATCTTCTCAGGTGCGATCATCACCGAGCAGATCTTCCGGGTAAACGGCCTCGGCCAACTTCTGATAACCGCCATCCAGGGCGCAGATATTCCGCTCGTTCAGACGCTGACCTTCATCTTCGCCGTGCTGATCGTCCTCTTCAACCTGATTGCCGATGTTCTTTACGGCATCCTTGACCCGAGGATCCGGTATGACTGACACCACTTTGCAAGCCGCACCGACGGTCAGGGACGAGACGCCGGTCCGCACGCCGATGAGGGAGATGTGGCGCCAGTTCCGCGCTCACAAGGGGGGCGTTGCCGGGCTCGCGGTCTTCATCTTCATCGTGCTCGCCGTCTATGTCGGCCCCTATATCCATACCGTCGCGCCGAATGCGATCAACATCCGCGACAAGAACCAGGGGCCGTCTTTCGCTCATCCGTTCGGAACCGACAATCTGGGTAAAGACATGCTGGCCCAGGTGCTCGCCGGCGGCCGCATCTCGCTTGCGGTCGGCTTCGCAGCGATGCTGCTGGCACTCTTCCTCGGGACCCTGGTCGGAGTCTTGTCGGGCTATTTCCGTCGGGCCGACGGCCCGCTGATGCGGCTGACGGACCTCTTCCTCGCCTTGCCGCTGTTGCCACTACTGCTCGTGATCCTCATGCTGTTTCGCGACACCCTCCGCTCGGCGTTCGGACCCGAAACTGGCATCTTCATCCTGATCGTGTTCGTTATCGGCATTACCAGTTGGATGCATACGGCGCGCATCGTGCGGGGCGATGTCCTGGCGGTAAAGAGTCAGGAATTCATTGTTGCGGCCAAAAGCAGCGGCATGCGCGAACACCGGATCATCATCCGCCACATCCTGCCGAATGTTCTAAGTTCGATCATGGTTTCGGCGACGTTGGGCATTGCCGCAGCGATCATCACCGAGTCCGCACTGAGCTTCCTGGGCCTCGGCTTTCCCTCTGACTTCCCCACCTGGGGTCGCTTGCTCTACGATGGCGCAAACTTCCTGCAACTGACACCGTCGCGGGTTCTCTGGCCGGGACTGGCGATTTCCCTGACCGTTCTCAGCGTCAACTACATGGGCGATGCCATCCGAGATGCGCTGGATCCGCGGACGCTGAAGCGGTAGTTCTGCGCTTGAGCGCCCGCTTTGATGCCCGTATGATCTTTTTTTTGGATCTATGCTTTTTCTTGGGAACGAAGGCCGGGGACCGCCGTTATGTCAGCGTCTGGAAGCACCCCCCGTCCCCCGCCCTACAAAGCTTCCAGGCATCACTCTTCAGTCCCCCTCGAAGAGATGAGTTGGCTCGGTTTCACAAGGAACCGGGCCAATTCTGCGTTTGGCGGTAGCGAATGACTGGCAGGCTCCGAGCTTCAGTCGGACGCAGTCTCAAGTGGGAACGCGAGATGGTAGGCGATCCTGTCTTGGGAGATCACGTACTGCGCCTTCCCATTGACGGACGCCGGCACGACCCTCTCGAGCACGGTGCTGCCAAAGTGGGATTGTAACTGCTCCGTGTCATTGACAGGCTTCGCCGCCTCCTGAAGCGGCTCATGCCAGACCATCTCCACCATGTCATGCCCGTTGGCGTGCTTGCGGACACAGGAAACCTCCACCGGCAGGCCACTCCGCAATAAGGACCCATGGCTGACCGCATTCACGATGAGTTCGTGAAGGGCAAGGCCCAGATGTAATGAGGCATTGGGGCTCAAGAGCAGGTTGTCGCCACTCACCTTCACAAGCTCACGATTCTCCGGCAGGTACTTCTCCGTCTGCTGCTGCACCAGCTCGAAAAAATAGGCACCGCGCCAACTTGAGTCGGTAATGAGATCCTGCGATTGCGACAGCGAGTACAGCCGACCACGGAACTTGTGAAGGAAAAGATCTAAAGAGCCCGAGTAGCGGGCCGTCTGGAGAGCAATGCTCTGAATAATCGCCAGCAGGTTCTTCGAGCGGTGGCTGACCTCCCTCAAAAGGGCACGCAACAGCCGCTCCCTGTGACGCTCCTCAGACCGGTCGAGGATCGTCGTCACCAGGTGGAGCCCGCCTTCTGCAAATTCTATCGCTTGGATGCGAAACTCATAGAACTGCTCGGCCCCGACCATGACCTCCAGTTGAGCCTTTTGCCCCGGCAACAGAATCTCAGCCTTCAAGGCCGCAAGACTGGAAGCGACATCGGATCCGAAGATCAGATCATCGGACGGCGTGTCCAGGAGGTTCTTGGCCCAGACTTCTGGAAGATTGGTGACGAACAGATACTGGTGTTGCACATTCTGGATGATGATGCTGGCGCCAAGGTCCACCAGCGCCGGCATAAAGAACTCACGCAACTTGTCATCGCTCTGACCAGCGTGCTGCCATGTCAGCGGATGCACCAATGTGTTCACTCCGTTCCGTTTGCAAGGGAAACAACCGAGTAGCGCCGAGAGATCCCTGACGTGGCCGCACCTCTTATAGAGAGTCGCAGGCGCTCCAACAACCGGCTAATGTCTGACATCGGCCGGAGAATGCGAGGGAGAACCCTTTCGCCCTCACGATCTCGTGCCTGTTGAAGTTAAGCGATCGGAGCAGCAGGGAAATAGCCAAGGTTGTCTCTGGCGCGGGGACCACCATAGAACCGTGGCCTCTCCCGCATGCTCTGCGATCTACACCGTCAGGCGGCAACCTTGACGCTTTCGTTGAAGAACAAGGCTTGGCTTATCAGAGCCTTGACCATGTCGGGATTGAAGGGCTTCGTCACAAGGAACGCAGGCTCCGGACGCTCACCCGTGAGAAGACGCTCAGGGAAGGCTGTGATGAAGATGACGGGGACCGTGGACGAATTCAGGATTTCGTTGACGGCGTCGATTCCTGAGCTTCCATCTGCCAGTTGGATATCGGCCAGCACCATTTTCGGGTTCGTGCTCTGAAAGAGCGAAACTGCCTCCTTATGTGTCCGCGCGATTCCGGTGACACGATGTCCAAGCTCCTGAACCATCTGCTCGATGTCGAGCGCGATCAGAGGCTCGTCCTCGATGATCATGATGTCCGTCGCCACCTGACGCGAAATCTCCCTGGAAGCTTCGTCTAGCAGTTGCGTTGCCTTCTCAAGGCTCACATCCAGGACTTCCGCCGCCTCCTCTAACGTGAAACCCTCCACGGAGACGAGCAAAAAGGCATGGCGAGCCATCGAAGGCAGCGCCGACAGGTTGGCGGCCGCGCGTTGTTCCCAGGCGAATGGTGACTCGATTGGACGTATCTCGATGGAGGTGGAACCAAAGATTGCGACGAAGAGTTTGTAAAGCGAGACCCGGTCCTTGGATGTTTCTGGAAAGATTGAAACATCTGCGATCAGCGCTTCCAGGACAGCCGCCACATAGGCATCCCCGGAAGTCTGGGAACCGGTGACGGCTCGAGCGTAACGACGCAAGTATGGAAGGTGAGACGCAACACGCGTGGTCAGTGACATTCAGAATTCTCCCCTGACGCCCGTCTGGGCAATTACTGGGGAGGAACGTGGGGCACGAAAAAAAGTTCCGCAAGAGGTGGAACTATTTTTCTGGTCGCGCATTTTGCCGTGACGATATCGTAATAGGCTTCCCGCGTGATGAGTGACAAAACCAGAAACAAGCAGGATATGACCATTTCCCACAATGAGATAAAACCTGGATCGATGCCGCCAAACGCGTCGATTTCCCGAAAGCTCCGCGAATTCTATGATGCGGTGCAGGAGGAGGGTATTCCTGATCGTTTTCTGGACCTTCTCGAAAAGCTGGATGAAGCCGAACGTAATACGAAGTCGGTGAAAGTAAAATGACGATGACCGAGAGCGACGATCGCGGCTTCAAGCGCGACCTTCTCGCGTCTTTACCCAACTTGCGCGCCTTTGCCGTCTCCCTCACCGGACGTCACGACAAAGCCGACGATCTGGTTCAAGACACGATCATGAAGGCATGGGCGAACCAAACAAGCTTCACCGCCGGCACGAACATGCGGGCCTGGCTCTTCACCATCCTGCGCAACGAATTCTATAGCCAGATGCGCAAGCGTGGGCGCGAGGTGCAAGATACCGACGGCCTGTTTAGCGAGCGCTTTTCGGTCCATCCGGAGCAATACGGCCGCCTGGACCTGCAGGACTTTCGCAAGGCGCTGGACAAACTGCCGGATGATCAGCGTGAGGCGATCATCTTGGTGGGGGCTGCCGGCTTCGCTTACGAGGAAGCGGCAACCATATGCGGCTGCGCTGTAGGTACCATCAAAAGCCGTGTCAGCCGAGCTCGCAGCAGATTGCAGGAGCTACTGGGCGTCTCTGGTGAAGGCGATTTCGGCCCCGATGCCGGGCACGCCGCCATTACGGCCCGGGCGTTCGGAGGCTAAGCCTCCGGCTCCGGTTCCGGCACGGAAAGAGCCGCATTGACGACATCAACAAGATCTTCATCACTGAAAGGCTTCGCCACCGTGGCGAAGCCTTGAAACTGTGGAAGCGACCGCATTGCGTCCTTGGTCAATGTGGTAAAGATCAGCTTGGCACCCCCTGCCCGGGCATTTGCGAGAATGCGGGAGCCATCATCATCGGCGACGCTCGTGTCGATAATAAGCAGATCGAAGCGGTCGTGCTCCACAGCGTGCGAAAAGTCATGGGGCATAGCGATGCGCACCCGACACGCGAACGCATCGAGAAGAACCCGCTCTGCTTCCATTGCAACCAGATATTCGCGGTCTACGACCAGGATGTTGGGTTCTGAGGAAATGATACGCACTCTTTCCATAAAATCTCGTAGTAGCGGTTCGAAGATGCTGGTCATTTAAAAAAGACACAGTAAGGCTAAGTCGATTGCAGTAGAGGGTGCCTCCCTCTCTTCTTGTGAGTCTCATGGCCAATCTCAAGCCTGTCGTACCTCCGCGCGTTCAGTGTGAGCGCTGCCCGCTTCGGCGCCGCCGGGTGTTCCGCGACTTCGACCCTCAGGAACTGGCTTTCGTGTCGAGTTTCAAGATCGCAGAGATGCCTGCGGAACCGGGCCTGCTAATCCTCGTAGAAGGCGAGCAAAACCCATCCCTCTATACCGTCCTCACCGGATGGGGTTTCCGATATAAAATTCTGGAAGACGGAAGACGCCAAATCCTCAACTACGTCTTGCCCGGCGACATGATCGGCCTTCAGGGCAACGTGATGGCTGAAATGCAGCATTCGGTTGAAGCCTTGACCCGAATGACGCTTTGCACGTTCGAGCGGGAGCGCTTCTCCTCGCTCTTCCGCAACCATCCTTCTCTCGCTTTCGACATCACGTGGATCGCATCGCGGGAAGAATCAATGCTCGATGAACACCTGCTCAGCATTGGCAGACGGAGCGCATTGGAGAGAGCAGCCTACCTTCTCGCCTTTCTTGACTGGCGCGCCAGGGCGACAATGGCCGATAACGGAACCGGCTACCAACTGCCGCTTACCCAGCAGCACGTGGCTGACACGCTGGGGCTATCCCTTGTCCACACGAACAAGACCTTGCGGAAGCTTCTGGACCAAGGACTGGTGCGCTGGCTCGACAGGGGCTGTCAGGTCATTGAACCGGAAAGACTGTACCGGGTGGCAGGATGGCAACCGCCTGATGAAGGAAAGCGACCGTTCATCTGATCAGTAGCGAGGATCATCCTCGGGCCTCGGCCCGGGCGGCGGTCGATGCAACATCCGGGAAACACTGTCCAGGTTCCGCATGGCCAGATAGCCGAGGCCGCCGGCAACAGCCAGGATGGCAAGAGAGCGGGATTTAACGACAACGGGAAGAACCGAGAGCGCAGCAGTTGCCATCAAAGCGCGGCTGCCTCCGTCGACCGCAGCCTGCTTCCGCCTCTTCTCTTCTGCCCGCGCACGCAATCGCGCGGCCAGCAGAAGAACGAAAGCCAAGAACAAGGCGGCGCCGGCCACGACGAGCAGAGCACCTGCCGCTCCGATCTCCTCAGCCATGACAACTGCCGCGGCTGCAACCAATGCGCCGTATGCTGTCAGAGACAACAGGAGAACCAGCGCATACATCACCGCATTGCGACGCAGGCGGCTAACGAACTGGCCAACATCCATCGCCGCAAAAGAGGCCAGGAGCGGCGCCAGTCTGGTCAGCAACAGCATCAACGGCGTGCCAGCATAGCGATCAGGAAGCCGACGCCGGCAGCCATCGCCACGGACTGGATAGGGCTGGTGCGGATCTTTCGCTCCAGATCCCGCTCAAGCGACATTGCCTGCTCGCGAGCTGCTTCCACCATTTGAAGAGAAGCATCTGTGGCATCACTCGTGGCCCGGCGAGCGCGGCGGCGATAGTCGTCCGCCTTCTCGGATCCCACAGCGGCGACGCTGCGCGCCAGTGCGGCCAAATCTTCGCGCAGCTGCTGGAGCTGCACCTCAATATCCTTTGTCGAAGAAGCTGCCGCTGCGCGGGCCGGATCATTGGATGGGTTAACCTGTGCCATGTTTGTCTCCTACTTAGATCTCGATCGGATGGTATTGATCGCGGTTCGGCAAATCTTGAGTTAGGTCAAAGGACGTTGAAAAGGTAAAGCAGGATGCCGCGCACCAGGTAAGTCTCCCGGGCCGGACAGGAAGAAGGCGCGCAGCCGCCCACCACGCTGCAAGCAGTGAACGACGTACTGCCGATTTTGTTCCATGATGCGCAAACGTCAGCGCGCGCGCGGATCCAGCAGCTCGCGCAGGCCGTCGCCTAGAAGGCTGAACCCCATGACGGCCATCAGGATGGCAGCGCCAGGAAGGACAGCAAGCCACGGCGCTTGACCGATGAAGGTTTGCGCATCCGCCAGCATCCGGCCCCAGGTGGGCGCAGGGGGCGCCAGCCCCAACCCAAGAAAGCTGAGGCCAGCTTCGGTCAGGATGGCGAGGCCAAGCTGGATGGTCACCTGCACAATGATCTGGTTGCCGATGTTCGGCAGCACGTGAACGAGGGTGATCCTGACCGCGGAACGCCCCATGCCGATCGCAGCCAGCACATAAGGGCGCGTCCAGATCTGCAGCGCTCCTGCCAAGGTCAGCCGCGCGAAGACCGGGATCATGAAGGTGCCGATCGCGATGATGGCGGTGATCCGTCCGGCGCCGAGGAAGGCACCGAGGGCCATGGCCGACAGGATCGGCGGGACGGCGAAGATGACATCGCAGATGCGCATCAGCACCGTCTGCAGCAGGTCGCGCCCGGCAGCCGCCAGCAGTCCAAGCACCGAGCCGATGCAAGCGCCGGCTGCGACGGCGAGGAAGGCGGTGGATAACGAGTTCCAAGCGCCCGCCATCAGCATCGACGCCATGTCCCGGCCGAACTGGTCCGTTCCGAGCAGACCCTGTTCAAGCGGCGGCTTCAGTCGCTGAAGGATGTTGATCTGCGCCGGCGGCAAGGGCGTCCAGACCAGCGACAGGACGGCCGTCAGGATCAACGCGCCAGTGATCAATGCCCCCGCGAGCAGGATCGGATAGCGGGCGAGGACACGCATCAGGAACGTTCCGCCCGAAGCCGAGGATCAACGAGAATATAGGCGAGCTCGACGAGGAAATTCATCACGATCACCAGCGCCGCGAAAAACAGCACCACATCCTGCATGACGATGACGTCACGCTGTGACAGCGCCTGATAAGCAAGCCGGCCGAGGCCGGGAAGATTGAAAACATTCTCGACCAGGACCGCTCCCGCAACGAGAAACGTCGCCTGCAGCCCGAAGACAGCGATGATCGGCACAAGTGATGCCGGCAGGGCATGGCGCCAGACGGCTCCCCCCTCCCCCAATCCCTTTGCGCGGGCGGTCCGAACGAAATCCTCGCTGAGCGTTTCGAGCACCGCTGCCCGCGTGACCCGTGTCAGGACCGCCGCCTGCGGCAGTGCAAGGGCAACCGCCGGAAGAAGCAGGGCCTGAAGCGCTAAAAGGGCGCCGGCCTCCCATCCAGGAAAGCCGCCGGCCGGCATCCAGCCGAGATTGGTCGCAAACAACAGGATGAGCAGCAGGCCGAGCCAGAAGGCGGGCACCGCGATGCCGATGTATGAAAACAGCCCCACGGTAAGATCGACCAAGCCCTTCTGTCGTCGCGCAGCCTCAACCCCCATCGGTACCGCGATCATGAGCGAGATGAGGATTGCCATCGCCGCCAGTGGCAGCGTCACCGCAAGCCGCTCCACGATCAGCCCCGCAACGGGAACGCCGTAGGTGTAAGAGGTTCCGAGGTCGCCCTGCAACACGCCGCTGATCCAGCCGAGATAGCGCAGAGGCAGGGGCTGATCGAGCCCGAGTTCCCTCTGAAGGGCCGCAAGCGTGTCGGGGCTTGCCGACGTTCCGAGCATGACCGCTGCCGGGTCGCCCGGCAGCAGATCCATGACGAGGAAGATCAGGAGAGATGTCACGAGAAGCGTGACCACGAGACTGACCAGCCGACGCGCGATGAGCGACGCCATTCTACCGCCTCCGCTGACGGGACGCTGAACTCTGCAATCGCGACGCGTTCACCGATAGCATGGCGGCTCCTATTCCTCCCAGTAAACCTCCCGCAGCACGTTGGAAGGGATCGGTTCGTTTTCCCAGAGGCCCTTCAGTTTCTTGTCCCACACCCCGAGCTTCGGCATGACGAAGAGGTAGAGTGCCGGAACATCCTTGGCGAGGATCTTCTGCGCTTCGGCATAAAGTGCCGCCTGCTCATCCGAATCCGTCGTCTGCTGAATCTTGTCGAGGACCTCGTTGAGGGACGGGTTCTTGTAGTTGAAGTAGTAGGGATCACGCGCGTAGATGTCGACGTCCATCGGTTCGGCATGGGCGACGATGGTCATGCCATAATCTGACGCCTTCAAGACATCCGAGACCCACTTGGCCGGAAACTCGGTGGTCTCGATGTTCATCGTCACGCCGATCTGGGCAAACATGGCCTGCATGATCTGTGCGGTGCGCTGAGCATAGGCCATCTGAGGCGCCTTGATGGTCAAGGTGAAGCCGTTGCCGTAACCGGCCTCCTCCAGCAGTACCTTCGCCTTTTCGGGGTCGTAGGGATAGACGCCGGTGAGGTCGACATACCCGGGATCGTTCGGCGTGTAATGGCTGCCGATAGGCGTCCCGTAGCCCGACCATGCGCCCTCGACGATCATGTTGCGGTCAAGCGCCATCATCAACGCCTGGCGAACCCGTGCGTCATCGAAGGGCTTGCGAGCATTGTTCATTCCGGCAACCACCTTCATCTCGGTGTCGCCGATGACCGTTACGAGACGGTCGTCGCCTTCGAAGCTTTCCATGAGTTCGGGCGCCGCGAACTCGGGGAAGGCATCGACATCCCCGGCCTTGAGCGCCGCAGCCTGGGCCTGCGGTTCGGAGATGAAGCGAAAGACTGCCGTTTCCAGCTTCGCCGCCTCATCCTTGTTCCAGTAGTTGGGATTGCGAGCCAGTTCGACCTTCTCGCCCTTCGACCAGTCGACGAAGGTAAAGGGGCCTGTCCCGACCGGCGTCGTCTTGTTGTTGTCAGCCGATTTGGTACCCACCATGCTGGAGGATGGCCAGGCGAGCCAGTAGAGAAGGCTGCCCGTCGGCTCGCTGAGCTTCAGCACCAGCGTCTGCGCGTCCGGCGTTTCCACGCCTTCGATCGTCTGGAAGTAGCGTTTCTGCGGGTTGACTGAGTCCGCGCCCCGCGCGCGGTCGATCGCAAACTTGGCGACGGAGGAATCGAAAACCTCCCCATCATGGAAGGTGACACCGGGGCGAAGCTTGAAGGTGTAGGTTTTGCCATCTTCGGAGATCTCCCAGCTTTCCGCGAGCTGGGGCTGGACAGCACCATTGCGATCAATGGTCGTCAGGCCTTCGAAGATGTTCTGCCACGTCACCTGGCCGATCGCGACCGGCGCCGCGATGGTGGGATCGAGACCAGCGGGTTCGATAGACATCCCCAAGGTGACTGAGGTCTTGGGTGCTGCTTCAGCGAAGGGGGCCGCAGATAATGCGGCGAACAAGACGCCGCCGAAAACTGCGGCGGCACCGAATAACTTCCTGATACGCATGACGGCCTCGTTCCCTGAGCAGGTGTTGCATAACGCGTCAGCCCATATGGCATCGCTGCAGCGAACACACAATAGGGATTCAACACAAGGTGCGTAGCCGAAACTGCAACACAAAAGTCGTCGGCGGATTATCTGGCAGGATGGGCGATCCCTACGTAGTCTTCAATGAACTCTACCAAGGCTTTTGCCGCTGCTGTCAGTTGCCGATCCGTAGAGACGCAAAGGTCGATGGCAGTGCGCACGGCTTTGCCATCGGCGATCGGCACTGCGGATAACAACCCTGCCTCTACCTCACGACGCACAGCCAGCTCAGGAAGCAGGGTCACCGCCGCCCCCCGCAGGACCAGTTCCTTCAGCATATCAAGCGAACTGGTGACGAACAGCGGATCGGGCTCCAGCTTCTCGCGCGCAAACAGGTCGTCGATCGCTTGGCGCGCCGCAAATCCGCGATCGGGGAGCGCCAACGGCAGCTCCATCAGCTTCGTAAGCGTAATCTCCTTCGCCTTGGACAAAGGATGCTGCCTGCTGAGGATTACATCATACGCAACCTCGGAGCTCAGGCGGACCTTCACGCCAGCCATCGGCGGAGCAAAAAGCGTGACCGCGATATCCGCCTCGCCCGCAGCGAGCGCCTCTATTACCTCGCGGGCGCTGCTGATCGTGACCTCGAAGCGCAGTCTGGGGTGGCGCAGGCTGAATTCGGCAAGCACCGGCGCAATCACGTTCGCGACGGTCGCACCATTGGCATAGAGCACCACCTTGCCGCCCTGCAGACCCTTCAGATCGTCGATTAGCTGGTGAACATGATCCAGCTCGCGCAGGGTTTTGCCCGCCCGCTCCGCCAGCAGCCTACCGGCCGCCGTCAGCCGAATGCCGCGGTTGCTGCGCTCGACAAGCTGCGCACCGAAGTATTCCTCGAGATTCTCGATTTGTCGACTAACCGCCGTTGGCGCGACATTCAGGTTCTCCGCCGCCGCACGCATGGAATTGGTGCGCACCAGCTCGTCAAAATAGAGCAGCGCCCGAAGGTTCATGCCCGTGCACCGGCCGCGTCAGTCACGACGGAAGCCCTCGCTCGCCACCATCAGCTGGCGGGTATAATCCGCCGCGAGCTGCCGCTTTTCTAGTGCCTCGACCGGCACCGTCTCGACCACCTCGCCGCTCTTCATCACGGTGAGGCGTTCGCACATATGGCTGATGACGCCCAGATCATGGCTAACCATGACGAAGGTGAGGTTCCGGTCGCGGCGCGCCTGCTCCAGAAGATTGAGGATCTCCGCCTGGATCGATGCGTCGAGTGCTGAGGTCGGCTCGTCGAGGAGCAGGATCTTCGGTTCGACGATGAGGGCGCGGGCGATCGCAATTCTCTGCCGCTGCCCGCCCGACAGCTGATGCGAGTAACGAAAGCGGAAGCCGCTCCCGAGCCCCACCTCGTCCAGCGCACGGGCAATCCGGGCATCCACGTTATCAAACCCGTGGATAGTCAGCGGCTCCAGCAGCAACCGGTCGACCGTCTGGCGCGGATGCAGTGACCCGTAAGGATCCTGGAAGACCATCTGGACCGTGCGGTAGAACTCTTTGTCGCGCTTGCGGCCGCTATAGCTGCGCCCGTTGACCGTGAGACTGCCCGACTGGAAGCTGGCGAGCCCAGTGATTGCGCGTAGCAGGGTCGACTTGCCGGAGCCGGATTCACCGACAATGCCGAAGGACTCACCGAAGTTGACGTCGAGGCTGACGCGGTTCAGTGCAGCGAAATCCTCGTACATCACCAGCATGTCGCGGATCGAGAGAGCAGCCGTCATTCTGCCCACTCCTTCTGGCGCTCAAGAACCGGCAGCGGATGCCGGTGGCTGCCGATGTGCGGCAGGCAGTTCAGAAGCCCCTGGGTGTAGGGATGTTGTGCCTGATCGAGATTGGCGGAGGACAGCTCCTCCACCACGCGTCCCGCATACATGACCAGCACGCGGTCGCAGAAGGTCGAGACGAGGCGGAGATCGTGAGACACGAAAATCAGCCCCATGCCCCGTTCCGCCACCAGCTTGTCGAGGATCGCCAGCACCTCAAGCTGGACGGTGACATCCAGCGCCGAGGTCGGCTCGTCGGCGATCAGCAAGTCCGGGCCGCAGACCAGCATCATCGCGATCATCGCCCGCTGACCCATGCCGCCGGAAACCTCGTGCGGGTAGAGATCGAAGACGCGCTCCGGGTCGTTGATCTGAACCGCCTCGAGCATCTGCAGGACGCGCGCGCGAGCATCCTTGCTGCTGATCCGCTCGTGGGTCTTCAGCGTCTCGACGATCTGCAGTCCGATTGTCATCACCGGGTTCAGCGAGTATTTCGGGTCCTGAAGGATCATCGCGAGACGTTTGCCGCGCAGCAGGCGCCTTTCCTTTGGTGGCATCGCCAGAAGGTCCATGTCGCCGAAAAGCAGCTTCTTGGCCCGGACATCCGCCTGGTTGGGCGTCAGGCCCATGATGGCCCGGCCGGTCTGCGACTTGCCCGATCCGGACTCGCCGACGATCCCAAGCCGCTCGCGCCCAAGACTGAAGGAAACGCCGCGTACCGCGTCGACCGTTCCGGTTCGGGTGGGAAAGCTGACCCTCAGATCTTCGACCGTCAGAAGTGGCGTCATTGTCCCGCCTCCTTCGGATCGAGCGCGTCGCGAAGGCCGTCACCCAGCAGGTTGAAGCCGAGGCTGACGATCAGGATTGCGATGCCCGGCATGGCGGCAACCCACCACTGGTCGAGGATGAAGCGTCGCCCCGAAGCGATCATTGCACCCCATTCCGGCAGCGGCGGCTGCGCGCCGAGCCCAAGGAAGCCGAGACCGGCGGCGGTCAGGATGATGCCTGCCATGTCGAGCGTGACGCGCACAATCAGCGAGGACAGGCAGAGCGGCATGACGTGGCGCATCACGATGCGGAACGGCGACGCGCCCATCAGCTGCACGGCTGAGATGAACTCCGACTGCCGGAAGGTCATGGTTTCGGCCCGCGCGATGCGGGCATAGGGTGGCCAGGACGTGACGGCGATCGCAAGGATCGCGTTCTCGATGCCTGGTCCGAGAGCCGCGACCAGCGCAAGCGCCAGCACGAGCTTCGGGAAGGCGAGGAAGATGTCGGTGATGCGCATCAGAACGGCATCGATCCACCCTCCGGCATAACCGGACACCGTGCCGACGATCAGCCCGACTGGTGCGGCAATGACCGCGACCAGAACCACGACGAGCAGCGTCAGACGCGAGCCGTAGAGCAGCCGCGAGAGGATGTCGCGACCCTGGTCATCCGTCCCCAGCAGATAGCCTTCAGCACCCGGCGGCAAAAGGCGCGCATTGCGAAGGTCACCCTGCAGCGGATCATGGGGCGCAAGCACGCCGGCAAAGGCTGCGACGAACAACAGCGCAAGGATGATCACAAGGCCAAGAAGGGCGAGACGGTTTTCGCCAAACCGCCTCCAGACGACGTAAGCCCGCCCCAGCTTAGCCTGCCGGCGCGACTGCGGGCGGTCCGACAGCAGCCACTCCCGCGAGTAAGGTTTCACAGTCTGCTCCACGACGCTCATCGGCTGCGGGTCCTCGGATCGAGCGTCCGATAAAGAAGATCGGACAGGAGATTGATGCCGACGAAGACGGCACCGATCACCACGGTTCCACCGAGCACGGCGTTCATGTCTGCGTTCTGCAGCGAATTGGTGATGTAGAGGCCAAGCCCCGGCCAGGCAAAGATCGTTTCCGTCAGGACGGAGCCTTCCAGCAGCCCTGCATAGGAAAGCGCAATCACCGTGACCAACGGAACGGCGGCATTGCGCAGTGCATGAAACCAGATGATGCGCGCTTCCGACAAGCCCTTTGCGCGCGCGGCGACGATATACTCCTGGCTCAGCTCGTTCAGCATGAAGGAGCGCGTCATGCGGCTGATATAGGCAAGCGAGAAATAGCCAAGCAGCGCGCCCGGCAGGATGATGTGGCGGAAGAGGTCGCGCACGACGTCCCATTCACCCTGCCAGATGGCATCGACCAGATAGAACCCCGTCGTCGGCGTAAAGGTGTATTCATAGACAATGTCCATGCGGCCCGGATAAGCGACCCAGCCGAGCTTTGCATAGAAGAGAACAAGCGCCAGCAGCCCCAGCCAAAAGATCGGCACGGAATAGCCGACGAGCCCGATCACCCGCACCACCTGATCCGCAATGCTGCCGCGCTTGACCGCAGCAAGGACTCCGAGCGGAATGCCGAGGACCGCGCCGATGATGGTGCCGACGGTCGCAAGTTCGATGGTTGCCGGGAAGACGCGCAGAATGTCTGTCAGCACCGGATTGGTGGTCAGCACGGACGTGCCGAAGTCTCCGGAAGCGACCTGCTTCAGGTAGATCCAGAACTGCTGGTAGAGCGGCAGGTCGAGGCCGAGCTCCAGCCGGATCCGCTCGACCACGTGCTGGGGCGCACGATCGCCGACAATGGCAAGCGCCGGATCAATTGGAATGACCCGGCCGATGAAGAAGGTGACGGCAAGAAGGCCGAGGAGGGTTGTCGCCGCCATGACGATGAAGCGCATGAGCGCGGACGCGAAGGCAGGGACCCGCCGCTGAGGACGGCGGGTGACTGCGGATGTATCCATAGGAGCCAAGGATGTATTCCTTCAGCCTATTCCTTCGAGACCGGGGCCAGCAGGTTGGTGTCGAAGCTCGGCCCGAGCTTGTAGTTCTCGACATTCGCCCGATGTGCCGCAACTTCCGTCTGCTGAAAGATGATGGCGAACGGACCGCGATCGAGAACTTCCTTCTGGATCTCCTCATACATGCCGGCGCGCTTCGCTTCGTCGCGCTCCAGCAAGGCTGCCGCCGTCTTCTGCGTCAGCTCCGGAATGTCCCAGGCGTTGCGCCATGCCAGCGGCTTTGCCGCAGCATCGTCGGCGTTGTCCGGGTTGGCTGCGAAGGTGTCGGCATTGGAATGGGGGTCCCAGTAGTCCGTGCCCCACTGACCGATATAGATGTCGTGGTTGCGAGCGCGGTACTTGGTGAGCGTCTGCTTGCCGTCGCCGGGGATGAGCTCGAGCTCCACCCCCGCCTGCCCGAAGGTCTGCTGCAGAGACTCTGCGATGCCGGTGACGGGCTGAGTGTTGCGCACGTCCATGGTGACGGAGAAGCCATCGGGCAGACCGGCCTTCGCCAGCAGTTCCTTCGCCTTGTCGACGTCCAGCGAATAAGGGTTGCTGTCGAGCGAACCAAGCATGCCCTTCGGCAGGAAGGTCTGGTGGATTTCGCCGATGCCCTTGATGAAGGTTGAGCCGATACCTTCGTAGTCGACGAGGTACTTCAGCGCCTCGCGCACTTCGGGCTTCGCCAGGTTCTCGTTCTTTTGGTTGAGGCTGAAGTAGTAGACGGTGCCTTTCGGCGCCGATTCCGTATCGATGTCCGCATTGTCGGCCACGGCCTCCAGATCGCCCGGCTCCAGGTTGCGGGCAACGTCGATGTCGCCGGCTTCCAGCGCCAGCCGCTGACCGGAGCTTTCCTTCATGTGCCGGTAGATGGCGCGCTTCAGCTTAGCCTTATCGCCGTAGTAGTTGTCGTTGCGCTCGAGAACGAGAACTTCGTTCGCGCGCCACTGCATCATCTTGAACGGGCCGGAGCCGGCGTAGTTGGTCTTCAGCCACTCGTGGCCAAAGTCATCGTTAGCGACATGCTCCTGCAGCAGCGTCTTGTCCACGATCGACGCCACGTTGGCGGTCAGACAGTTGAGAACGAAGCTCGGGGCATAGGGCTTGTCGACGGTGAAGACGAAGGTCGACGGATTGGCTGCCTTGGCCTTCTCCGTGACGTTCTCCTTCGTCAGCCCGAACTGGGTCAGGATGAAGGCCGGCGTCAGGTCCAGCTTGACGGCGCGCTCGAAGCTGTAGGCAACGTCTTCGGCCGTGATGGGATTGCCGGAAGCGAAGGTCAGGTCCGGCTTCAGCTTGAAGGTATAGGTGAGGCCGTCGTCCGAGACCGTCCAGCTATCGGCAACGCCCGGCGTGACCTTGGACGTGTCGTTGATGTCGAGCCTCACGAGCCGGTCATAGGTGTTGCCCATGATCTCGCCAGCGGAAATTTCGAACGCTTCGGCCGGATCAAGCGAGATGATGTCGTCGATCGCCCAGGCCAGAACCAGCGTGTCCGGCGGGGTCGCCGCCAAGGCCTGCGGGGTCGCCGTCACCAGCAGCGCAAGTGCAGCGCTGGTGGCCAGCAGGCGGACGCGTTTATTCAGCAAGTCGATCATTGTCTTGTTCCCCATTTGATGAGCTGTTTTTTGATGAAGGCACTATTCGTGCCAGGCGGAGGCTATGATTCTCAGCCAGTTCTCCCGGCAAATCTTGTTCAGGTCGGCGCCAGCGTAGCCCGCGTCCTTGAGGGCCGCAACCAGATTCTGGTTGCCGGCCGCGTCACTGATCTCCTCCGGAATTGTGGCTCCATCGAAGTCGGAACCGAGCGCCACATGGTCTATGCCGAGACGCTCAACGAGGTAGTCCACGTGCCGCACCATGTCGGAGAGCGGCGTGTGAGCATCGTCGCGTCCGTCCGGCCGCAGCATTGTGACGGCGTAGTTTAGACCCACCAGACCACGGCTTTCTCGAATAGCATCCAGCTGCTTGTCGGTGAGATTTCGCGCGACCGGCGTCAGCGCATGAACGTTCGAATGGCTGGCAACGAGCGGCTGGTCAGTGGTCTTTGCGACGTCCCAGAACCCTTGTTCCGTGATATGCGCAAGATCGACAAGGATGCCGAGGCGGTTGCACGCGCGCACCAGCTCAAATCCGTGCTCTGTCAGACCAGGCCCTGTGTCTGGCGACATGGGGAAGGAGAAGGGGACACCGTGGCCAAAGGCATTGTGGCGGCTCCAGACCGGCCCGAGCGACCGCAAGCCAGCAGCATAGAAAACCTCCAGATTGTTCAGATCTTGATCAATCGCTTCGCAGCCTTCCATATGCATAACAGCAGCGAACTGGCCGTCCTCCATTGCCGCACGCACATCGGCCGTAGACCTACAGAGCCGCCACGCGCCTGCACGCTCGAGCCGGAGCGCGAGCGCCGCCTCTTCCAGCGCAATTTGCAATGCAGGCTCCAACGTCAGCGGAGCCGCAAGCGGCGTCTCGTAGTGGCCGCGCTCATCGGGCTCCTTGAGGATCAGATCGCCCGACGGGATGTAGATCGCACAGAACCCGCCGGCCAGCCCCCCTGCCCTGGCCCGCGGCGCATCGATATGCCCGTTCGAAGCGCCGTTCACGAACTCGGCGATCGGATCGCCGCCAGCCTTCATGGTCCGCCAAAGCCGCAAAAGCACGTCGTTATGGCCGTCGAACACCAGTTCCATGGGTATGTCCTAGTTGTCTTGAAAAGCACCTGAGGGTTGGATGCCGCTGATCCTAACGGCACCTTCGACGACCGCAAGAGCGATTCCTCCTTGTTCCCGCAGCATTTGCAACGCCGCCGAAAGAGGAGCAGCCGATTCACCAGGCCACGATCTCTCCACGATAGCGCTCCACCTCTTCCAGCAGCCAGGAGCGGAAGGCGACCACGGGGCGAAAGTCGGTCTTGGTCAGCGGCGCGACAGCGTAGTAGGCACTGGGCGATCGCACCTGATGCGGATCGGCCTGGACGATCTGGCCACTGGCCAGTTCGGAATCGATCAGGAACAGCGGCATCAGCGCAACTCCCAGGCCTGCCGCGCAAGCCTGAGCGACGCTGGAAAACTGCTCAAAACGCATCCCTTGGGAACTTGCCCCGGGGAGCCCCTGGCTTTGGAACCAGTGGCTCCATGCCCCTGGCCGCGAGGCCATGTGCAGCAGCGGCATGCCCAGGATGTCATCCGGCCGTGCGATCGGATGGCTTGCGAGAAATCCGGGGCTGCAAACCGGGGCGACCATTTCTTCCATCAGAAATGTGCAGTCGGCGCCCGGCCAATCCGGCTGGCCAATATGTATCGCCATGTCGATGCCGTCGCGGTCGAAATCGAAGACGCCGATGCGGGTGGCGAAGTTCAGCGTGATCTCCGGATGCCGCGCCACGAAGTTCGGGATGCGCGGCATCAGCCACCGCGTACCGAACGTGGGCAGTATCGCCAGGTTCAGCGTATCATTATGCCGTTTGGTCATGGCCTGAAGCGAGGCAGAGCGAATTTGCGACAGCGCCGCACCCACCGATTTCGCGTAGTCTGTGCCAGCGGGCGTGAGCACGACGCCGCGGCTGGTACGCTCGAATAGCACGACGCCGAGGAGCTCCTCTAGCCCGGAAACTTGGCGACTTATCGCTCCTTGCGTCAGCGCCAGCTCCTCTGCCGCAAGTGAGAAGCTGCGTAGCCGAGCAACGGATTCGAAGGCGGCAAGTGCTGCTGTGGACGGCAGGAGGCGGCGGCTGAGGCTGGTCATACGCTATGACTATCACTCATGGTAAAATGAGTAAACGCGGGTTGCCGCGATTACCGTCGTCACCGATAATCCGCACCATCAACTGGAGATTTGACAGTGAGCGAACGCGTGGCATTTTCCTGGGAAGATCCCTTCCTTCTTGAAGACCAACTGAACGAAGAGGAGCGGATGATCCGCGATGCCGCAGCGGCGTTCGGGCAGTCTGAACTGCTACCGCGCGTCCAGGAGGCCTATCTCAACGAGAAGACCGAGCCGGAGCTGTTCCGGCTTATGGGTCAGGCGGGGCTGCTCGGCGTGACGCTGCCGGAGAAGTACGGTGCCGCCGATGCGGGCTACGCGGCCTATGGTCTCGTCGCCCGGGAAGTGGAGCGGATCGATTCCGGCTACCGCTCGATGATGAGCGTCCAGTCCTCGCTGGTGATCTACCCCATATACGCCTACGGTTCGGAAGAACAGAAGGACAAGTACCTGCCGGGCCTCGTTTCCGGAGAGCTGATCGGCTGCTTCGGGCTGACCGAACCGGATGCCGGCTCCGACCCGGGCGGCATGAAGACGCGGGCGGAGAAGATCGAGGGCGGCTACCGCCTGCGCGGCGCCAAGATGTGGATCTCCAACGCACCGATCGCGGATGTCTTCGTCGTCTGGGCCAAGTCTGAAGCCCATAACAACGAAATCCGTGGCTTCGTGCTCGAAAAGGGCATGAAGGGGCTGTCTGCTCCGAAGATCGGCGGCAAGCTGTCCTTGCGCGCCTCCGTGACCGGCGAAATCGTCATGGACGGGGTGGAAGTCGGCGAGGATGCGCTGCTGCCGAACGTCTCCGGCCTCAAGGGGCCATTCGGCTGCCTCAACCGTGCCCGCTACGGCATTTCCTGGGGCGTCATGGGGGCGGCGGAAGACTGCTGGCATCGTGCCCGTCAGTACGGCCTCGACCGCAAGCAGTTTGGCAAGCCTCTCGCAGGCACGCAGCTTTACCAGAAGAAGCTCGCCGACATGCAGACGGAGATCGCGCTCGGGCTGCAGGCCTCGCTCCGCGTCGGCCGCCTGATGGACGAGAAGAAGATGGCGCCGGAAATGATCTCCATCGTCAAGCGCAACAACTGCGGCAAGGCGCTCGATATCGCCAGGCAGGCGCGTGACATGCACGGCGGCAACGGCATCCAGATCGAGTACCACGTGATGCGCCACGCGCAGAACCTGGAGACGGTCAACACCTATGAAGGCACGCACGACGTCCACGCCCTGATCCTGGGCCGCGCACAGACGGGCATCCAGGCGTTCTTCTAATTGATCGGGGCGCCTGCCCCCGTGGCAGATCCGTCCCTGCCTTTGAAGTTGTCCGACAACGCCTCTTGGCTGCTTCGGACGAACCTCCTACATAGAGGCGAGACGGGAATCGCGCCTCTCGCTTTTTTTAGCCTAGGGCCGTTCTTCGCTCCCGCCACCCGGCAGCGGCGCTGGCTCCGCATTTACGCGGCTTTCGGTGCTGCAGCCTACGTTCAGGCGCCCTCATTCGACGCCGCCCGCAATAAAGGTCATCCTATGCAGAGTTATCCCGCCGTGCAGCTTTTCATCAACGGCACCTGGCGCGACGCCATCGGCGGCGAGACGCTCCCGGTCTCCGATCCCGCAACGGAAGAGGTGATCGGCAAGATCGCACATGCGCGCAAGGCGGACCTGGATCTGGCGCTGGAAGCAGCCGACAAAGGCTTCAAGATCTGGCGCGAAACTTCGCCGCTTGAGCGATCGAAGATCATGCGCAAGGCGGCCGAGCTGCTGCGTCAGCGGGTGGATGCGGTCGCCTACATGATGACCCGCGAACAGGGCAAGCCGCTGGCGCAGTCCAAGGTGGAGATCCTCGGTGCTGCCGACACCATCGACTGGTTTGCCGAGGAAGGCCGCCGCACCTACGGGCAGATCATTCCCTCACGCTTCAGCGGCGTTTCGCAGATGACGGTCAAGCTGCCGGTCGGCCCGGTCGCCGCCTTTACGCCGTGGAACTTCCCGATCAACCAGATCGTCCGCAAGCTATCGGCTGCGCTCTGCACCGGCTGTTCGATCATAGTCAAGGCGCCGGAAGAAACACCCGCCTCGCCCGCCGAGCTGATCCGCGCCTTCGCCGATGCCGGCGTACCGGCGGGCGTCGTCAACCTTGTCTACGGGATTCCGGCGGAAATCTCCGAATACCTCATTCCGCATCCGGTGATCCGCAAGATTTCATTCACCGGCTCCACACCGGTTGGCAAACATCTGGCGGCACTCGCGGGCAAGCACATGAAGCGCGCCACGATGGAACTCGGCGGGCATGCGCCAGCGATCATCTTTGACGATGCTGACTTGGAAAGGGCGATTGAAGTGACGGCAGCAGCCAAGTTCCGCAATGCCGGCCAGGTCTGCGTCGCGCCGACCCGCTTCCTTGTTCAAGACGGGATCGCCGACCGGTTCATGGAAGGCTTCGTCAAGGCGGCTGAAGCGATCAAGGTCGGCAACGGCCTTGAGGATGGCGTTGGCATGGGACCGCTGGCGAACGATCGCCGCATCCCGGCCATGGAAGACATGATCCACGATGCCGTTGCCAAGGGCGCGGAGTTGAAGACCGGCGGCAAGCGCATCGGCAACAAGGGCTACTTCTTCGAGCCGACGGTTATGGCCGACGTTCCGACCTCCGCCAAGATGATGAACGACGAGCCGTTCGGCCCGCTGGCGATCGTCAACCGCTTCTCGCATCTGGACGATGCGCTGGAAGAGGCAAACCGGCTGCCCTTTGGCCTCGCCTCCTACGCCTTCACGGGTTCTGTGAAGACGGCGCATACACTTAGCCGCCACATGGAAGCGGGAATGCTGACCATCAACCACAACGGCCTCTCAATTCCGGAAGTGCCGTTCGGCGGCATCAAGGACTCCGGCTACGGCACGGAAGGCGGATCTGAAGCCGTTGAAGCCTATCTGGAAACGCGCTTCGTCACCCAGATGAACTGAGCCCCACCGACAAGAACGCGAAAGCCGGCAGGACATCCCGCCGGCTTTTTTGTTGCAATGGCTTGGATCGGAAGCGCCTTTAGCTGGCGGCAAACACCTGCGCACGTCGCAGCGTCACGAAGCCCTGTTCCCCTGCTCTGACCGCAAGCTCCGGCTCGACGTCGAACTCCAGGTTCTCTCCGGCGGCGGTGACCGCAATGACACGGCGCCCGCCCGGACGATCCAGCACGCGCGTGACCGAAGCGGCGATCCCCGGTCCTGCGGCAGACCAGTCGAGGTCGCCGGGCCGAGCATAGATTTCCGCTGCACCATTGGCCACGCCATCGGCTGCGATGGCAGCGCCGTCGGCATAGGCGACACCGCCGCGCACTTCCGCCGAGAGCCGGTTGGCGTCGCCCAGAAAGCGGGTCACGAAGGCGGATTTCGGGTCGCGGCAAACCTGCTCCGGCGTCCCCTCTTGCACAATCTGACCCTCGTTGAGGATCACGACGCGATCGGCGAGATCCAGCGCCTCCTCCTGATCGTGGGTGACGAAGAGGGTGGTGATGCCGAGTTCGTCATGGATCTCGCGCAGCCAGCGCCGCAGGTCACGGCGAACGGCAGCATCCAGTGCGCCGAAGGGCTCGTCGAGCAGAAGCACCTTGGGGTCGACAGCAAGCGCGCGCGCCAAAGCCACGCGTTGGCGCTGGCCACCGGAAATCTGGGCCGGGAAGCGATCGCCCAAACGTTCCAGCCGGACCAGCCGCAGGAGTTCCTCCACACGGGCCGCGATCGCGGCTTTCTCGCGCTTCACCTTCGACACCTTCATACCGAAGGCGATGTTCTCCTGCACTGTCATGTGCGGGAAGAGAGCATAGTGCTGAAAGACAAAGCCGACGCCGCGGTCGCGCACCGGAATGTCGGTGGCGTCCTGGTCGCCGAAATAGATGTGGCCGCCATCGGCAAATTCGAGCCCGGCAACCATCCGCAGGATGGTCGTCTTGCCGGAGCCGGACGGCCCCAGCAGTGCCACGAGCTCGCCGCTCTCAATCTCGAGCGAAACGTCGCGCACGGCACGGAAGGTGTTGAAGGTTTTGACCACGTGGTCGAGACGGATCTTCATGGCTTGGGCTCCACGGCAGGAACGGCCGGCGTAGACAATGCGGGGCGGCGGACGCGGCCTGCGCCCTGCCGCTCCAGCGCCACCTTGGCGATGATGGTGAAGACGGCGATGACGGCCAGGATGGAGGCGGAGGCAAAGGCTCCGGCCGCCTGGTAGTCGTGATAAAGCAGCTCGATGTGCAGCGGCAGCGTGTTCGTCTGCCCGCGAATGTTGCCCGACACGACGGAAACAGCACCGAACTCGCCCATGACACGGGCGTTGCAGAGCACAACGCCGTAAAGCAGTGCCCATTTGATGTTTGGCAGCGTCACCGAGAAGAAGGTACGCCAGCCGGACGCGCCGAGCGAGGTTGCCGCCTCCTCAAGGTCACGCCCCTGCGCCTGCATCAAGGGGATGAGTTCGCGCGCGACGAAAGGCGCGGTGACGAACATCGAGGCAAGAATGATCCCCGGCAGCGCAAAGAGGATCTTGATGTCGTAGGCTTCCAGCAAAGGTCCGAAGAAGCCTTGCAGGCCATAGACGAAAAGGTAGGCGACGCCCGCAACGATCGGGGAGATCGAGAAGGGGATCTCGATGACCACCAGCAGGAACCGCCGGCCCGGGAAGTCGAACTTGGTGATCGCCCACGCAGCCGCGATGCCGAAGACGGTGTTGATCGGCACGGCAATGAGGGCCGTGACCACCGTCAGGAAGATCGCATGGCGCGTGTCGGGGTCCGCCAGCGTGGAGGCATACACCCGCCATCCTTCGGAGAAGGCTTCCACACCGATGACGATAAGAGGCGCCAGGATCAGCAGCGCCCCCACGACCAGCACGATGCCGATCAGAAGGCGCCGGAAGAGCGGCTGATCGCCGACTCGGGGCGGCTTGCGGCCGGAAGACGCGTTGGACATCGTCAGCTCCTCGCCGTATAGCGCAGGGCCCGTGCCTGCAGCAGATTGGTGACCGCCAGCATGACAAAAGCAGTGATGAGCAGGACGGAGGCAATGGCCGCCGCCGCCTGGTAATCGTATTCCTCAAGGCGAATGAAGACGAGAAGCGCCGTAATCTCCGTCGACATCGGCTGATTGCCGGCAATGAAGATGATCGCCCCGAATTCGCCGAGCGAACGGGCGAAGGAGAGGGACAGGCCAGCGAGCAGTGCCGGCGTCAGCAACGGGAAGATCACCTTTCGGAAGATCGTCCAGTCGGAGCCGCCAAGCGATTGTGCCGCTTCTTCAAGTGCCGGATCGAGATCCTCCAGCACCGGCTGCACGGTGCGCACGATGAACGGCAGGCTGGTGAAGCACATGGCCACCATGATCCCGAGCGGCGTGTAGGCGACCTTGATGCCGAGTTCGGACAAGACAGAGCCGAACCAGCCGTTGTTGGCAAAGAGCGCCGTGAGCGAAATGCCGGCGACAGCCGTCGGCAGCGCAAAGGGGAGATCTACCATGGCGTCGATCAAACGCCAGCCGGGGAAGCGATAGCGCGTCAGCACCCATGCGAGCGCCAGACCGAAAACGAGATTGAACGCAGTCGCCCCAAGCGCCGACAGCACCGTCACCCGGTAGCTTGCGACAGCGCGCGACGAGGAGATGATCGACCAGTAGTCGACCGGCCCAAGGCTTGCCGCCTTGAAGATCAATGCCGCCAGCGGCAGCACGACGATAAGGCCGACATAGAAGAGCGTGACACCGAGCGATAGCGACAGCCCGGGCAGAACATTGCGTCTCAAGCGCTTTCCCCTGTCCTTTCACACAAAACCCGACGGCAAGGTGCCGTCGGGATCGCAGTGCTGATGATGAGGGCTTAACGGCTGCCGTAAAGCTTGTCGAGCGTCGCGCCGGAAGCGAAATGCTCTTCCTGGATCTTGTCCCAGCCGCCGAAGACCTCGTCGACGTTCACCAGGCGGATCTCCGGAAACTGATCCTTGAACTCAGCCGCAACGGTTTCATTGTGCACGCGGTGACCGAACTCGGCGGCAATCCGCTGACCTTCTTCCGTGTAGAGGAAATCGAGATAGGTCTTGGCGAGATCGCGCGAGCCGCGCTTATCCACCACCTTGTCGACGATTGCGACGGGAAATTCTGCGAGCAGGCTGACCGAGGGCACGACGGTATCGAACTTGTCATCGCCATACTGCTTGGCAATTGCGCGGGTCTCGGCCTCGAACGTGATGATCACATCACCAAGCTCCCGCTCAACGAAGGTGGTCGTGGCCGCACGACCGCCTGTATCGAAGACAGGAACGTTGTCGAAGATCTTGCCGACAAATTCCTCGACCTTCTCTTCATCACCATTGAACGCTTCCATGGCATAGGCGGTTGCCGCCAGATAGGTGTAGCGGGCGTTACCGGAGGTCTTTGGATTCGGGAAGATTACCTGCACATCGTCACGTGCGAGGTCGCTCCAGTCCTTGATGTTCTTCGGATTGCCTTCGCGTACGAGGAAGGACGGGAAGGAGTAGAACGGCGAGGCATTGTTTGGAAAATCCTGCTGCCAGTCGTCCGACACGAAGCCCTGCTTCACCAGGAAGTCGATATCCGTCACTTGGTTGAAGGTCACGACGTCCGCTTCCAGACCCTCGACGATCGCGCGGGCCTGCTTGGAGGTGCCGGCGTGCGACTGGTCGATGGTGACGCCTGGGTGCGCCTTGACGAACGCCTCGTTCTCGGCAGCGAAAATCTCACGAGCAATGTCGTAAGAGGCGTTGAGCAGCGTGTTCGGTGACTGCGCGAAAGCAGGCGCGGCGAAAAGGGCGGCAACGGCAGTGCCGAGGATCAGGAGGCGGTTCATGAGGGTGTCTCCGGTGTTCGTCTATGCCGAGAAACTACCGGCGATGCGAGATCGGAGCGAGCAACCGGCAACCCTCAGCAAAGGCTGCCTTAGAAATTCTGTTCCTTTCGCAGCAGCTTCCGCGATGGATCACCCAGTGAAGGCAACCGAAGACGCTGGCCTCAGAAAGGAATGCTAAAGCCGGTGTTCGGGAAAGAGTGTCCCATGCCGCCCCTCGACATAAGGAGCGATGTCTTCCGCCGTGACCTTGTCGAGGGTCGGTGGCGACCACTTCGGGTTGCGGTCCTTGTCGATGATTGCAGCCCGCACGCCTTCGTAGAAGTCATGGTGGCGAAGGATTTCCGTTCCGGCACCAAATTCCCGCTCGAGGCACTCCACGAGACCAGAACTGTTCCGGCCGTCTCGCAAGAGACGCAAGGTCAGCTTGACGCTGGTGGGCGAGCGCTTGAGGATAGTCTCAAGAGCGCGGCGTGCGAAGTCGTCGTCTTCGGCCTTCAGAGCGGCGATGATTTGCTCGACGCTATCATGGGTGAAGCAGCGGTCGATCAGAACGCGATGTTTCTGCAGTTCGCTCTCGCCGGGCGAGGTCGCGAACCAGCTCAGCACGGCTTCAACCGCCTCATCATCCGACTCCGGCGCTAGCCCGCTCAGCGCCTTTACCAGCTCCGGCAACTGCTCGGCGGGTACGAAGACATCAGCAAGTCCGGCGAAAATCGCGTCGGCCGGACTTACCTCAAGTCCGGTCAACCCCATACAGGTGCCGATCTCGCCGGGCGCCTTTGGCAGCAACCAGCTTGTGCCGACATCCGGGAAGTAACCAATCCCCGTTTCCGGCATCGCGAGCCGCGTCCGTTCGGTGACCACCCGATGTCGGCCGTGGGACGACAGCCCGACGCCGCCACCCATGGTGATCCCGTCCATCAGAGCGACAAAGGGCTTGGTATAATGTGCGATCAGGTAGTTCAGCGGAAACTCTTCCCGCCAGAACTGCGTGGTCTCCGCGTCCCCGGCGCGCCCCATCTCGTAAAGCACCCGGATGTCGCCCCCGGCACACAGCCCCCGTTCCCCCGCTCCCGTAAGCACAACAACGGACACCGCAGGATCTTCGGCGAAAGCGTCGAGGGCCATCCGCATGGTTCGGACCATCTTGAGATTAAGGCTATTGAGCGCCTTCGGCCTGTTCAGCCGGATGACGGCGGCAGAGCCTCTCCGTTCAAGGATGACTTCGTCGTTGCTCGCCGCTGGTTCCAGCATGGCTCGTCTCCCTGTCACCGGTTGTCGGCCAGAATCATCTCCGCCGCCTTCTCGGCGATCATGATCGTGGGCGAGTTAGTGTTACCTGACACGATATTGGGCATGATCGAAGCATCCGCCACCCTGAGGCGGCCAAGTGCTCGCAGTCTCAGCCGCGGATCGACAACACTCTCTGGATCGGCGCCCATACGCACGGTGCCGGCGGGATGAAAGATCGTGGTACCGATATCGCCGGCGGCCTTTACCAGATCCTCCTCTGTCTGGTACTCCGGCCCCGGCTTGTACTCTTCCGGGTGATACCGCGCAAAGGACGGCTCGGCGATGATCTTCCGGGTGAGCCGGATTGCCTTCACCGCAACGTCCCGGTCCGCCTGCGTCGATAGATAATTGGGCTTGATGGCTGGGGCGGCGGCAAAGTCGCTACTCTTCACATGCACCGACCCGCGGCTTTCGGGACGCAGGTTGCAGACGCTTGCCGTCATGGCCGGGAAGCCGTGAAGCGGATCGCCGAACTTGTCGAGCGAAACCGGCTGCACGTGATACTGCAGGTCCGGTGTTTCCTTTTCCGGACCGGATCGCGTGAAAATTCCAAGCTGGCTCGGCGCCATCGACATGGGGCCGGAGCGCCGAAAGACATATTCCAGGCCGATCGCTGCCTTGCCGATCATGCGCGAGGCCTTTTCGTTCAGCGTCGGCACGCCGGTGACTTTGTAAACCATGCGGAGCTGCAGGTGATCCTGCAGGTTCTCGCCCACGCCCGCCACTTCCTTGACGACTTCGATGCCCGCCTGGCGCAGCACGTCGCCGCGACCAATGCCCGAGAGTTCGAGGAGCTGCGGCGAGCCAATGGAGCCGGCACAGAGAATTGTTTCGCGGGATGCGTAGGCCTGCTTGGCCATACCGTTGTGCTGGAACTCGACGCTGCGGACTTCTCCCTCCTCCACGATCAGCCGCCGGGCATGCGCCTTCGTCAAGACCGTCAGGTTCCGCCGGTTCTTTGCCGGGCGCAGGAAGGCCTTCGACGTATTCCAGCGGATGCCGGAGCGCTGGTTGACGTCGAAATAGCCGGAGCCTTCGTTGGTGCCGCGGTTAAAGTCGTCGGTAGCGGGGATCCCTGCCTCCTCAGCTGCTTTCTGGAAGGCGTCGAGCACCGCCCAGCGGACACGCGATTTTTCCACCCGCCATTCACCGCCGCTACCATGTAGGTCGTCGCTTCCTTTGTAGTGGTCCTCTGACTTCTTGAAGCTGGGCAGCACGTCGTCCCAACCCCAGCCTTCGCAGCCCATCTGCCGCCACAGGTCGTAGTCGCGCGCTTGGCCCCGCATGTAGATCATGCCGTTGATGGACGAACAGCCGCCGAGAAGCTTGCCGCGCGGATAGGACAGCGAACGGCCGTTCAGCCCCTCTTCCCTCTCCGTCGTAAAGCACCAGTCGGTACGAGGATTATTGATGCAATAAAGGTAGCCCACAGGGATATGAACCCAGTGATAGTTGTCGGTGCCGCCCGCTTCGAGGAGCAGAACGCGGTTGCGGCTGTCGGCGGACAAGCGGTTGGCCACGACACATCCCGCGCTCCCTGCTCCTATGACGATGTAATCGTACCGGTCGGTCATGCTTCCTCCAAAGGGTGACCGACCTCGACACCAAGCGCCGCGACCCGCCTCCCTCGCTTTTGGTAATCCAACTCGGCTAGTGGCGATGCTCGAAGCTGAGGCTGCGACCGAGGCGGGAGGCATAGAACTCCCCTACGATTCCACGACGGAACAGCAGCACGCAGACCATGAAGACGACGCCGGTAATGATGGTAACCGGGAAGTCGGAGGTCGCCAGGTAGTTCTGCAGCGTGACCACCAGCCCTGCGCCGAAGATCGGCCCGATCAGCGTGCCGATGCCACCGAGCAGGGTCATCAGGATCACCTCCCCCGACATCTGCCATGCCACGTCCGTCAGCGTCGCGAACTGGAACACCAGAGCCTTTACACCGCCTGCCAGGCCGGCAAGGGCCGCCGACATGACAAAGGCGCCGAGCTTGTAACGTGCCACCGAATAGCCGAGCGACGTCGCCCGTGCCTCGTTCTCACGGATCGACTTGAGGATCATGCCGAACGGCGAATTGATGAAGCGCCAGATGAGCAACAGCCCGATCACGAACACTGAAAGCACGAAGTAATACATATTGGTGGAGACACTCAGATCGATCACCCCGAACAGATGCCCGCGTGGCACCTGTTGGATCCCGTCCTCACCTTGAGTGAAACCCGCCTGCAGACAGAAGAAGAAGAACATCTGCGACAGCGCGAGCGTGATCATGGCGAAGTAGATGCCCTGGCGGCGGATGGCGACAAAGCCCATCACGACACCCAGTCCAGCCGCCCCAGCTACGCCCAGGAGGATCCCGAGTTCCGGCGTCCAGCCCCAGACCTTTACGGCATGAGCGGTAAAATAGGCCGCGCCGCCGAAGAAGGTCGCATGTCCGAAGGACAGGAGGCCTGTATACCCCAACAGCAGGTTGAAGGCGCAGGCAAACAGCGCGAAGCACAGAAGCTTCATCAGGAAGATCGGATAGAAGAACAGCGGCGCAACCACCAGCAGGGCGAGCCCCGCAAGGAGGAAGATGGTCGCGCTGGTGGTAACTTTCACACCGGGCTCTGCCGCCGGTTTGGAGTTCGTGGAATGTGCGACGTGGCTCATCTCAAGCATCCCGTCCAAAGAGGCCGGCCGGCCGGATCAAAAGTACGATCGCCATGATGACGAAGATGACGATGTTGGACGCCTCGGGGTAGAAGACCTTCGTCAGCCCCTCCGCAATGCCGAGCATGTAGCCGGTGATGATCGCGCCCATGATGGAGCCCATACCGCCGACCACCACCACGGCGAAGACGACGATGATGAGATTGCTGCCCATCAACGGCGAGACCTGGTAGATCGGCGCAGCCAGCACGCCTGCGAATGCAGCAAGCGCCGCGCCAAAGCCGTAGGTGAAGGTAAGCAGCAGCGGCACATTCACCCCGAAGGCCTGCACCAGCACCGCATTTTCCGTGGCTGCGCGCAGATAGGAGCCGAGCTTCGTCTTCTCGATCAGAAGCCAGGTTCCGATGCAGGCAATCAGCGAGATCACCACGACCCAGCCGCGATAGATCGGTAGGAACATGAAGCCGAGATTGGTGCCGCCGGCGAGCGCGGTTGGCACCGAGTAAGGCTGTCCCGCCGCGCCATAGAGATAGCGGAAGGTGCCCTCTATGGTGAGCGCCAGACCGAAAGTGAAGAGCAGGCCGTAAAGGTGGTCGAGCTTGTAGAGTCGGCTCAGCATGGACCGCTCTATCAGGGCTCCCAACAAGCCGATGATCAACGGTGCGAGGAACAGTGCGAGCCAATAGTTGATGCCGAAATACTGTAGCAGCAGCAAGGCGACGAAAGCGCCGAGCATGTATTGCGCCCCGTGAGCAAAGTTTATGACGCGCAACAGGCCGAAGATCACCGCGAGGCCGAGGCTCAGCAGAGCATAGAACGAGCCGTTGATGAGGCCGATCAACAGCTGGCCGAGAAATGCCTGGATGGGAATACCGAAGATCATTGTCATGTTCAGACCCCCAGCACGCTGTGCAGCATGTCCATCCGCTCCGGCAGTTCCCTGACCGGAAAATCGGCGACCATCTGACCGTGATCCATCAGGTAGAAGCGGTCGGCGACCCGGCTTGCAAAACGGAAGTTCTGTTCCACCAGAAGAACCGTCATCCCGCGATCCTTCAGTTTCCTCAAGACTTCGCCGATCCGCTGGACGATGACGGGTGCCAAGCCTTCCGTCGGCTCGTCGAGGATCAGCAGCCGCACTCCGGTGCGCAGGATGCGGGCGATCGCCAGCATCTGCTGTTCGCCGCCCGACAGCTTGGTGCCTGGGCTATGACGGCGCTCCTGGAGGTTGGGGAAGAGATCGTAGATCTCCTCGAGCGACATGCCGTTGCCGGCAACCACCGGCGGCAGCATCAGGTTTTCCTCGACCGTGAGGGTCGCGAAAATCCCCCGCTCCTCCGGCACGAAGCCGATGCCCGCATGTGCGGTGCGGTGCAGCGGCACGTCCATCATGTCCTTCCCGTCGAAGATGATCTGGCCCTTGCGTTCGCGCAGGATGCCCATGATCGTCCGAAGCGTCGTCGTCTTGCCGACGCCGTTACGGCCGAGAATGGTGATCATCTCACCTTCGCCGACAGTCATGTCGACCCCGTGCAGCACATGACTTTCGCCATACCAGGCATTGAGCCCGGCGACTTGGAGCAGCGTCTTCATCTCACGCCTCCTCCGTGCCCATGTAGGCCGTGCGCACACGTGGATCCTGGCTGACGGTGGCGTAATCGCCTTCCGCAAGGATCTCGCCGCGCTGCAGCACCGTGACGTGATGGCAGATATCGGCCACCACGGAAAGATTGTGCTCCACCATCAGCACTGCCCTCTCACGGGCCACTTCCCGAATGATGCCGGAAATATTGCCGATATCCTCCTGACCCATGCCGGCCATAGGCTCGTCGAGCAGCAGCACCTTCGGGTCGAGCGCAAGTGTGGTGGCAATCTCGAGTACGCGCTTGCGGCCATAGGAGAGATCGGCCGCGAGCGCATTCCGCTCGTTGTGCAGACCGACAGCAGTGAGTAGTTCCTCGGCGCGCTCGTTGAGCCGGTTCAGGGATGCCATTGGCAGCCAGAACTGCGTGGCAAGGTTGTTAGGACGCTGGAGCGCCACGCGCACATTATCGAGTACCGTGAGGTGCGGGAAGACGGCTGAAATCTGGAAGGAGCGAACGAGGCCCCTGCGCGCCACCTTGTCGGGTGCGGTGCGGGTGATGTCCGTTCCGAGAAGGTTGATGCTTCCGGCAGAAGGCTGCAGGAACTTGGTCAGCAGGTTGAAGACCGTGGTCTTGCCCGCGCCATTTGGCCCGATCAGCGCATGGACCTGTGCATGGCGCACATCGAGATCGACGTCCTTCACTGCGGCGAAGGCGCCGAAAATCTTAGTGAGACCGCGGGCGGAAAGGACCACCCGCGGCTCGTTTTGGGTCTGGACTGCAGCTTGCGCCATGATGGCTTACTGCACCAGCTCGCAACCGCTCTTGGCGGGGTCGATATAGGCTTCGTCGCCCGGGATTGTCGACAGCACGTTAAAGTAGTCCCACGGCTCGTCGCTTTCGCCCGGCTTCTTCACCTGCAGCAGATACATGTCGTGGATCATACGGCCGTTGGCGCCGACCTTGCCGTTACGGGCAAAGAAGTCGTCCACCGGCATTACGTGCAGCGCCTTGGCGACAGCCTCGGTCTCGTCGGTGCCGGCCTGCTTGACAGCCTTCAGGTACTGCATGACGGCTGAATAGGTGCCGGCATGGACCATGTTCGGCATTGAACCGGTACGCTCGAAGAAGCGCTTGCCGAACTCACGGCTCTGATCGTCAAGGTTCCAGTAGTAGCCTTCGGTCAGCGTCAGACCCTGCGCTGCCTCGACACCCAGGCCGTGCACTTCTGCAAGGGTGAAGAGCAAGGCGGCAAGATTCTGCCCTCCCGCAGTGATGCCGAACTCGGCAGCCTGCTTGATGGCGTTTGCAGTATCGAGCCCCGCATTGGCGAGGCCGATTACCTTCGCGCCGGAGGACTGGGCCTGCAGCAGGAAGGACGAGAAGTCGTTGGTCGCCAGCGGATGGCGTACTGAGCCAACCACGTTACCACCAGCGGATTTTACGAATGCGCTGGTCTGCTCCTCCAGGGAATAGCCAAAGGCGTAGTCTGCGGTCAGGAAGAACCAGCTGTCGCCGCCCTGCTTGACGAGCGCGCCACCAGTGCCGACGGCAAGAGCGTGCGTGTCATAAGCCCAGTGGAAGCCGTAGGGGCTGCACTGCTTGCCGGTGAGGTCGGTCGTCGCGGCGCCCGTTACGATGTTGATCTTCTGCTTTTCCCTGCTGAGGGCCTGCACAGCCAGCGCCACGGAAGAGGTCGTGAGTTCCATGATGGCATCCACCTGCTCGGTGTCGTACCACTGGCGTGCGATGTTGGAGGCAATGTCAGGCTTGTTCTGGTGGTCGGCGTCAACGATCTCGATCGGCATGTCGAGCACGGTGCCGCCGAAATCTTCCACAGCCATCTTGGCCGCTTCCACCGACGACTTGCCGCCGAAGTCGGCATAAACGCCGGACTGGTCATTCAGGATACCGATCTTGACCTTGCCGTCTGATACGGCGTCCTGAGCCAGCGCAGCCGTGCTCCCCGCCAGCAAAATTGCAAGCGACGCAATCAGGTTCTTTCGCATGATTTCTCCTCCCAGAGAATGCAGAGTGCGGGTCTGTTCAAATTTGGGAGGCCACCCTCCTCAAGACGGCTGCTCCACTGCCTATCGTTTCGGAATTCTACGGTTGACGCAAGGGAATTTGGGGCACTAATTGCAAACAGTGCCTGTGCATTTTTGAACAGAGTTGTGATGACCGCCAGCCCTAACTTTACCTGGGACGACCTGCAGTACTTTCTAGCGGTCGCACGAACAGGCCAGCTCTCAACAGCGGCGCGTCACCTGAGGACCAGCCATGCGACGGTCTCCCGGCGCATCGACCGGTTGGAGTTCTCCTTGAAGGTGAAGCTGTTTGAACGCAATCCGCGGGGATACATGCTGACGGCGATCGGACAGCGGTTCATCGAGGCGGCAGAGAGGATCGAAGCGGAGACCGATCGTCTTCAAGCCGATGTGGCGGCCGGAACAACAGCCCAAAAAGGGGTTGTTCGTCTGAGTGCGCCAGAGGGATTCGCCAACTTCTTTCTGAGCCATCGGCTGGGCAACTTCCAGGCGCAACACCCAAACATCTCACTTGAACTGGTTACGATCCAGCAGATCATGTCGCTTTCGCGAAAGGAAGCAGACCTTGCGGTCACGCTGGATCCACCTAAGGGCGGCCCTTACAAGACCGAGAAGATCAGCGACTACGTCCTCAACGTTTACGCTTCGCAGCGATACCTGCAAGGGGCAAGCTCCATCACATGCAGGGAAGACCTACTGGCACATCCCTTCATTGGCTATATTGAAGATATGATCTTTGCACATGGGCTCGACTACATGCGCGACGTCCACCCCGGGATCAAGCCGCACTTCCAGAGCTCCAGCATCTTCGCCCAATTGACGGCCACCAAAGGCCACCTCGGCCTCTGCGTCTTGCCACATTTCATTGCACGGGCGCAGCCCGATCTGAAAATCGTTCTACAGGACGAAGTGACGCTGACCAGGAACTATTGGCTGGTCTGCCATCGCGACCTCAGCCATGTGCCACGGGTAAGGGCGGTAGCCGACTTCATAATCGCTGCCGTACATGCCAACCAAGATGCCTTCCTTCGAACGGCGCCGACGCTTGGGCATTTCGAAGCGTGAAAATCGTCGCAGCCCGCAATCGCTTATCGCAAACGCCACTGCAAGCTCCAAAAAAAATCGCATCCTAAGGGAACAAAACTGCGTCTCGTCAATTGAGGGAGGTTAACTGCCATCCGATGGCAGGGGGGAAATGCATTGAGGGACAGTCTTGCACAGGTGACGTTGACCGAGGAGGAACGCTACCGGCTTCTAATCGACGCCATCACTGATTACGCGATCTACATGCTCGACCCGGCGGGGAAGGTGAGCAGTTGGAACCCTGGAGCCGAACGTTTCAAGGGCTACCGCTCTCACGAAATCCTGGGCGAGCATTTCTCGCGCTTCTATACAGATGAGGATCGTGCCGTCGACCTCCCCGCGCGCGCTCTTAGGATCGCACGATCGGAGGGGCGCTTTGAGAACGAGGGGTGGAGGGTTCGCAAAGACGGCAGCAGGTTCTGGGCGCATGTGATCATCGACCCGATCTGGAGCCCTTCCGGTGATCTATTAGGCTTCGCAAAGGTCACGCGTGACCTCACGGAACGGAAACAGGCGGAAATTGAACTCAGGAAGAGCGAGCAGCAGTTCCAGTTGCTCGTTCAGGGGGTCTCCGACTACGCCGTCTTCATGCTGGATCCGGACGGTTACGTCACCAACTGGAACCTTGGCGCACAACGCATCAAGGGGTACCGCGCAGACGAGATCGTTGGTTCGCACTTCTCCCGCTTCTATACGGAGGAGGACCGCCTGGCCGGTCTCCCTGAACTGGGACTTGAAACGGCACGACGGGAAGGACGCTTCGAGAAGGAAGGCATCCGCCAGCGCAAGGACGGCTCCCCATTCTGGGCTCATGTCGTGCTCGACGCCATCCGCGATGAGACAGGCAGCCTGATCGGCTTTGCCAAGATCACGCGCGACATCACAGAGAAGGTTGGCTCAGAAGGCGCTGAATCAGACGCGGGAGGATCTCTTTCAGGCCCAAAAGATGGAAGCCATTGGTCAGCTGACAGGCGGGATCGCCCATGATTTCAACAACCTGTTGATGGCAATACTTGGCAGCCTCGAGATCCTCAAGAAGAGACTCCCTGATGATCGGAACCTGATTCCGCTGCTGGACAATGCTCTTCAAGGCGCTGAGCGGGGTGTTGCACTGGTCCAGCGCATGCTCACCTATTCGCGCAAGCAGAATCTCAACATGACACCGGTGGATGTGCCCCAGGTGATCGCGAACCTGATGGAATTCATTCCGCGGTCAGTTGGGGCGAACCTCTCGATAGAGACCTCCTTGCCAGAAACTCTTCCCCCCGTCCTTACCGACTCCGTTCAACTGGAAACAGCGATCCTCAACCTGATCGTCAATGCCCGCGATGCTATGTCTCAAGGCGGCATGATCAGGATATCTGCGGACACGGCCAGTGACCCGACCGGCAAAGATCCTGATGCGCGGTTCATCCGCATTTCCGTCAGCGACTCGGGTGAAGGTATGGAGCCGGAGACGCTTCAGCAGGCCACCACCCCCTTCTTCACCACCAAGGGTGTGGGCAAGGGAACGGGACTAGGCCTTTCGATGGTCCAGGGGCTGGCCGAGCAATCCGGCGGGCGTTTGCTGATAGAGAGCATCAAGGGCCAAGGCACCACGGTCTCCCTCGTGCTGCCGGTTGCAGATACAATCTTCGTGGAGGTCTCCCATGCCGAAACCGCTACTCCAGTCAGCGAAAGTCGAGTTCCTGCCCCTATCACTGTTCTGGCAGTGGATGACGATTCGCTGGTCCTCATGAACACGACGCTGATGCTGGAAGATCTCGGCCACACAGTCATCGAGGCCTTCAATGGGCAGGATGCGTTGGAGACGCTTCGCCGTGGCGCGGAGGTCGACCTCGTCATCACCGATCACTCGATGCCGCGCATGACGGGCGCCGAACTCGCTGAACGTGTCAGTGCCGAATGGCCTCACCTACCTATCATTCTTGCAACCGGCTATGCGGAGCTGCCTCCTGGCAACGAAGGACACTGGCCGAAGCTCTCAAAGCCATTCAGCCAGAGCGAATTGCAGGATGCCATACAAGCAGCACTTCAAGTGCGTCTTGAACAAAAGCGTTCCGCCAGACGTTGAACCAAAAGTTCTGCTCGGAGATTTGACCATGGTTTTTAAACATCAGAGTTTTCACGAAGGACCGCCTGTCGTGGAAACAGAATTTCCCCCCGAAGCTACGCTCGAAGGAGCCGTGTCAGACGCGCTGGGCGCTGTTGGCGGTATTGACGCGACGGGGGTCAAGGTGGTCGCCGAAGGCGCGACGATCATATTGACCGGATCGGTTATGTACGAGAGTGAAGTGGCGCGCGCCGAGGAAGTCGCAAGAAGCATTCCAGGCGTTACCGCCGTTCGCAATCACATCACGACCGGCAAGATTGCCTGACGACAGGGTCGCGAGGAGCACGGGACGAAGAAGGCCCGGACTTTGATCCGGGCCTTCTTGGTTCTATTCACGCGGTAGCGCGTAGGCAATGACGTAGTCTCCAGGCGTGGTGCCGATCGATCCGTGCCCTCCCGCAACCATGACAACAAACTGGCGACCATCGTCGACAGCATAGGTCATGGGAGTTGCCTGGCCTCCCGCTGGGAGGCGTGCCTGCCAAAGCTGCTCCCCGTTCGTGAGGTTGTATGCGCGCAGGTAATTGTCGACCGTTGCTCCAAGGAAGACCACACTGCCTTTGGTGATCATTGGCCCGCCGATACCTGGAACACCAAGCTCGAAGGGAAGCGGAAGAAGCGTCATGTCATAGACTGTGCCATTCTTCAGCTTGTAGGCAATTTCGCCGGTGCGGAGATCTGCGCCGGAAACATATCCCCATGGCGGAGCCTGGCAGGGGATCTGCAGCGGCCCGAGAAACGGGCCCATCTTGACGGCATAGGGTGCGCCCTCGTTCCGGTTGATGCCCTGTTCGGAAGCCTTCTCGTCGGCACCGCGCGGCGGCACCTCGTCCTGCGGGATCAGCTGCGAAATGAAGGCGAGGTAGGTGGGCATGCCGAACATCACCATCCGCTCCGGATCGACGGCGACCGAGCCCCAGTTGAAAGTGCCAAAGTTACCGGGGTAAACGATTGTCCCTTCCAAAGAGGGTGGCGTGTATTGTCCTTCGTACTTCAACTGCTTCAGCTGGATGCGGCATGCCATCTGGTCGAACATCGTAATGCCCCACATGTCACGTCCTTCGAGCATCCGCGGACGATACGTAAGGGCGGTGATCGGCTGTGTGGGCGCGGTGAAGTCTTCAGGGATTGCGCCGCCTGGCGCCGGGATCTCCTCGATCGGCTGCAGCGGTTCGCCGGTCCGCCGGTCGAGGACATAGATATCGCCCTGCTTCGTCGGTCCAATCAGCGCCGGAACAATCTCACCATCCGGCTGGGCTAGGTCCAGAAGGACAGGTTGAGCAGGAACATCCATATCCCAAAGATCATGATGGACAGTCTGCCGTACCCACCGATCGGCGCCGGAATTGACGTCGAGCGCGACAATGGAGGAGGAGTATCGCTCCACGCTCTCTGAGCGCCCCATTCCGAGCTGGTCGGGGACCCGGTTTCCAAGCGGGATATACACGAGGCCCAGCGCCTCATCCACGCTGAACACCGACCAGCTGTTGGGCGAGTTCGCGGTGTAGGTCTGCCCGGGCGGAAGAGGTTCGGTCTGATCCGGATTGCCGGAATCCCAGTTCCAGATCAATTCGCCAGTGTTGACGTCAAAGGCACGGATGACGCCCGACTGGCTTTGAGTTGAATAGTTATCGTTCACCGCTCCGCCGATGATGATCTTGCCGGCTGCAATGACGGGGGGAGAGGTGGAGTAGTAATAGCCGGCCGGGTTGTAGGGCATGCCCTGCTCAAGTTGCAGGACGCCGTTGTCGGCGAAAGAGGTGCAAACCTCTCCGGTCCTGGCGTCGAGTGCGATCAGGCGGGCATCCGAGGTCGGCAAGTACACCCGTTGTGCGCAGGCATCTCCCGGCTGTGCCGCCGGATCGGAGAAGTAGGCTACTCCACGGCAGGTTTGGTGTTGGCGGTCGGGATTAAGACCCGCATTTGGATCATATTTCCACTGCTCCTCACCGGTTGTGGCGTTGATCGCGATGGCCCAGTTGTGCGGTGTACAGATAAACAGGGAGTTGCCCACCTTGAGAGGCGTGACCTGGTATGTCGTCTCCGTCACATCCTCCGGAAGCTTCACATCTCCCGTCTGATAGCGCCACACTTCCTCCAACTCGCTGACGTTCTCAACATTGATCTGATCAAGCGGCGAGTACCTCTGCCCATAGGGAGTGCGACCATATTGGTGCCATTCGCCGGCAGGAACGTCCCCGCCAAGATTGGGCGCGGCTGCCACACTCTCCTCAGGCAGACGACCTTCAAGATCCGTGCTGTTGGTGAACATAGACAAGACGGCAACGACAACCGAAATTGCTACCGCTACGGCGAGCGGAGTGGCGCTCGCTGCGTAACGGGCCCCGGTTGGGCTCTGGAACCCGAGCGGCTTTCGTATCCAAGGTGTGAGCAGCCAGATCCCCAGAACGATGACGACACCGCCGCGCGGGGCAAGCTGCCACCAGTCGAGGCCCACCTCCCAGACCGCCCACGCGAGCGAAGCGAGGACGAGAACAGCATAAACGACAAGGGCCGCCGAACGACGCATATATAGAAGGATCGCGGTGATCAGGAACGCGATCCCTGTGAGGAGGTAATAGACGCTGCCGCCGAGCATCAACAGCTGTGTGCCACCAAGTGAAAGCACGACCCCTATCAGTGCGAAGAGGATCGCGGTGAGTAGAATAGCCATGTCTGTGATCCCTATCCCGAAAGCATTCACAGGGACCGGTATGCCCAGCCGCCCCCATCCGTGAACGTCAGGCAGACGCGAAAGTTCCCATATGGCGGCATGCAGCTTGTCCTTGCGGACCAAGATATCGGCGGAGCCGCCCGATTATCCACGGTCGCGACGTCCTTGCCCTCGGGTTGCCGTCAGGCCACGTCTTCTCCAAGCTCCTGGAGAATCTGATGACGTGCCCGGTTTAGGCGACTTTTGACCGTTCCAACCGCGCAGTCACAGATCTCGGCCGCAGCTTCGTAGCTCTCCCCGAGTATCGCTACGAGCGTCAATACCTCGCGGTAATGCGGCGGCAGTTTCTGTAGTGCCCGCTGTACCTCCTTGGCCCGTGCACTGACCTCCTGAGTCGCAGGCATGGGCGTGTCACCCGAGACAGGCTCAGCCAATCCCGGCGCCTCCCGCCCCAGCACTTTTGAGCGGGTGTAGAAGGTGTTGCGCATGATCGTGAACAGCCAGGACTTGAGCTTGGTGCCGGGCTCGAACTTATCCAAGTTCGCGAGCGCCTTCATCAAGGTTTCCTGCACCAGGTCATCGGCGTCGGTCGGGTTCCTGCAGAATGTTCGAGCAAACGCACGGAGAGCAGGTATCAGCCTCACTATGTCTGCACGTGCAGGATCACGATTCATCTGTGAATCAGACACCGTTGCCTACCTCTCCATGTCGTGGCGGGAATGACGGTGGCAAACGCGCTCTTCACGTCTTTGGTTCCGCTAAGGTAATGGTCTTGTTCACTGCCAGTCAGGCTCCAACGGGAGCTACGGAACAAAGTTCCCCAGCCTTCATTGATAAGGCTTTCAGGGAGTTTTGAGTTGTGGCACCGCGTGCAAACTGGAAGGGCTATCTCAAGGTCGGGGAGCTGAGTTGCCAGGTCGCTCTCTACACTGCCGCGTCTACGTCGGATCGAGTGAGCTTTCACATCATTAATCGGGAAACCGGCCATCGGGTCCACCGACAGATGGTCGACGCAGATACGGGCCGTGAGGTCGAAAAGGACGATATCGTCAAAGGTTATGAGGTCGCGAGCGGTGAATACGTCATCCTTGATCCGGAGGAGATCAAGGCCGCCGTGCCGCAAAGTGACAAGACACTGGAGTTGGAGACCTTCATTCCCTGCGGAGAAGTCGACACGATCTTCTTTGATCGTCCTTATTACCTCGCCCCGGCCGACAAGGCGTCCGCGGAGGTTTACAACCTGATCAAGAAGGGACTCGAGCAGAAAAGCGTTGCGGCGCTTGCACGGACGGTGCTTTTTCGTCGGCTGCGTACGCTGCTGATCAGGCCCAACGAACATGGCCTGATTGCAAGCACCCTCAACTATGATCATGAGGTTCGGCCAGCCGAGGAGGTGTTTTCCGACATCGCGGACTTCAAGATCGAGGGAGAGATGCTTGACCTCGCCGAGCACATCATCGCGACCAAGCGGGGAGAATTCGATCCGACGCGGTTCGACGACCGATATGAGACGGCGCTTTCCGAGTTGATCCGTGCCAAGATCGAAGGGCGCAAACTTCCGCAACGGCCGAAAACCGAACCGAAGAAGGTATCGAACCTGCTGGATGCGCTCCGCCAAAGCGCCAGTGCGACAGGGTCTGGAGGCAAGAAAGCAGCGAGCGGCAAGAAGCCAGCGCGCAAGCCCAAGACAGCTGCTCCGCAACGAAAGGCTAGCTGACGATGGCGCTAGAGACATACAATCAGAAGCGCAACTTCGACGTTTCCCCAGAACCAAAAGGAAAGAAGGCAAAGGCGAACGGCAACAGCTTTGTCATCCAGAAGCACGCCGCGCGTCGCCTGCACTACGATTTCAGGCTGGAAATGGACGGCGTGTTGAAGAGCTGGGCCGTCACACGCGGCCCGAGCTTGATCCCCGGTGAAAAGCGCCTCGCCGTCCATGTGGAAGACCATCCACTTGACTACGGAGGGTTCGAAGGAACGATCCCGCAAGGTAACTACGGCGCCGGCGCCGTTCTCCTGTGGGATCACGGTATCTGGACACCCATCAGCGACCCGAACAAGGGCTACAAAAAGGGCCACATGGAGTTCGAGCTGAAGGGCGAGAAACTGGAGGGCCGCTGGCATCTGATACGTATGGCCGATCGCGGCGAGAAGCGCGAGAACTGGCTTCTCATCAAGGGGGAAGACGAGTTTGCGCGTGCCGAGGGTGACGCCGACATCCTGGAGGAGATGCCCCAATCGGTGAAATCCGGAAAGATGATCGAGGAAATGCAGGGAAAGAAGCCGCCGAAGGCGAGGAAAAAGGCACCGGCCAAAGCATCCCGAAGCGTTCCAACGGATCGGGAGCTCAATGGGCCCGCCCCCGAGAAACCAAAAATCAAAGGGGCACGGGAGGCTGCATTCCCGGACTTCATACCGCCGCAACTGGCGACGCTCGTGAACTCCGCGCCAACCGGCAAACGATGGCTGCATGAAATCAAGCTCGACGGCTATCGGCTCCAGGCGCGCATTGATCACGGCAAGGTCACTCTCCTCACGCGCACCGGCCTCGATTGGACCCATAAGTTTGGAAAATCCATCACCGACGCGTTGAAGGCTCTCCCCGTGCAGCAGGCCATCATTGATGGGGAACTTGTGACGAATGGCGGGGCAGGCGCGACAGACTTTTCGCTGCTGCAACAAGATTTGAGTGAAGGCCGCACGGACCGGTTTGTCTTCTTCGCATTCGATCTGCTTTACCTCGACGGAAGCGACATCACCGGCACTCCCCTGATCGCTCGCAAACAGGCCTTAGAGACGCTGCTCACCAACAGCGGTGAGAAGCTCCGCTACAGCGAGCACTTCGACGACGAGGGCGGGCTTGTGCTCAAGCATGCTTGTCGCCTAAGCCTGGAAGGGATCATCTCGAAAATCTCTGATGCTCCGTACCGGAGCGGCAGGGGACGCGACTGGGTGAAATCCAAGTGTTCCGCGCGGCAGGAATTCGTTATCGCCGGCTACGTCCCTTCTTCCGTCTCAAGTAATGCCATCGGTTCGCTCGTCATGGGCTATCACGACGACGGGAAGCTGAGGCACGCAGGAAGGGTCGGCACCGGCTATAGCAACAAGGTGGCCCACTCTCTCTTCAACGACCTGGAGGGTCTTCGCAGCGAGCGGAGCCCTTTTGACGAAAAGCTCACGGGGGTCGAAAAAAAGGATGTGGTGTTCCTCCGGCCGCAACGAGTGGCAGAGGTGGAGTTCCGCGGCTGGACTGCCGACGCCCACATACGGCATGCTGCTTTCCGGGGGCTGCGGGACGACAAGCAGGCCAGCGACGTCGTGCGAGAAGGCGGCCCGATGAAAACGTCGGCAGAGCAAGCCGAAGAAGCACAGCGTACCGTCACCTTGACGCATCCCGACCGGGTCTACTGGCCAGATGCCGGCGTGACGAAGGCGGGGCTTGCAGATTATTATGTTCAGGTTTGGCGGCTGATCGCTCCTTTCATCGTCAATCGCCCGCTGTCGCTCGTGCGCGGACCGGATGGGGTTGGAAAGCAGCTCTTCTTCCAGAAGCATGGCTGGAAAGGCATGAACAAGAAGATCTTGACTGCCAAGGATCCCGCCAGCCCGGGTGAGGAAGACATCATCATCCGTGACCTCGACGGGCTTCTGGGGCTTGTTCAGGGTGGAACACTCGAAATCCATCCTTGGGGCTCGACGATCGTTGATTGGGAGAAACCTGATATGGTCAACATCGACCTCGATCCCGGTGAGGGCACGACGTGGAATGATGTCATCAAGGCGGCTTACGAGGTTCGGACACGTTTTGAAGCGATTGGGCTGACAGGGTTTGTCAAAACATCCGGCGGCAAGGGACTGCATGTGGTGGCACCCGTCCAGCCGAAGGCGGAATGGCCGGAGGTGAAGGCTGCAATGAAAGCGCTCGCCGACAGCATGGCCGGCGATAGCCCAGATAGATACGTCTCAACCATCACCAAGTCGAAGCGAAAGGGAAAAATCCTGATAGACTACCTCCGCAACGGGCGAGGCGCGACTGCGGTCGCACCCTATTCCACCCGCGCCCGGGCAGGCGCACCCGTCTCCATGCCTGTGTCATGGGAGGAACTGAATGAGGCCATAGGGCCAGCCTATTTCACCGTCGGCAATGCACCGACAAGGCTGGAGCAATTGACGCGAGACCCTTGGGAGAACTTCCGCAGCGCCGAAGCGGAGATCAAGCCCCTTATCAGGAGAAAGGGCGCACGCTAGCGGATTTGAGCAAGGCTCATTTGCGGGACGACTTCTTTTCTGCAGCCAGACTCTTCTTCAGAGCGGCCATGATGTCTATGACATTGCTGGGCTCCTCCGCCTTCGGCTCCGAACGCTTCTTCGTCTTCTTCCCCTTTTTGCGCTCGGCGATGATCTCCAGCAAACGGTCCTGCACAGGGTCGTCTGCCATAGACGGCTTCCACTCTTCCGTGCGCTCCTCGATCAGCTTCTTCATCATGGTCAGATGCTGCCCCGTGGGTTTTGCCTCGCTTGCATTGCCAAAGTAGTCCTTCGCTTCTCGGACCTCGTCTCCATAGCGAAGCGTCCAAACAACAATGCCCTTATCCTTTGGCGTGAGAAGCACCGCCCGCTCGCGACGATACATCACAAGCCTTGCAACGCCTGCAGTACCGGTCTGTGCCATGGCTTCACGAATCACCGCAAAAGCCTCGCCGCTCACGTCGTCGTCGGGGGCAAGGTAGTGCGGCCGATCGTACCAGACCCAACTTATTGAATCGAGCGGCACGAAGGTGTCGATGTCAATCGTCCGAGTGCTCTCCAAGCCGACCTCCTCGATCTCCTCGTCCTCAAGCAGGACATAATCGCCCTCTCCTTTCTCGTATCCTTTTACCTGGTCTTCGTCCTCGACGGCCTCCCCCGTCTCAGCATCAACATACTGGCTAAGAACGCGGGCTTGGGTTTCGCGATTAAGATTGTGAAATCGAACTTTACTGCTCTCGGACACCGCCGGCGTCATGCTGACCCGGCAGGTGACAAGCGAGAGCTTCAGATAGCCTTTCCAGAATGCTCGGGGCGCCACTTGATCAGCCTCCATCAGTGATGGCGGCAACGGCCTCAGCCTGCTCTTTGTTCCCCGGGAGCGCCGGAACAAGGAGCCCACCACCACGTTCTCATGGAGAAAAAACGGAGGACATCATGGCCGACAATCAACCCTCTTCCCCCCATAGCACCACGGACAAGCGGGACACCGAGCCCACAGCTCGTAAAGAACAGGATAAACATGAACTAGAGGATCAGCTGGAAGAAGGGCTCGAAGATACGTTCCCTGCGAGCGATCCCGTGTCTACCACCACGACCTCTATTCCAACGGGTACACCCCCTCCGCCCAAGCGGTAGCTACTGCGCAAGGAGCGGCCATCATCATGTCCGCTCCTGTTTTTTTTGCCCGTGACTTTTTCGGGATTTCCGAAGTTTGTTTATTTGCGCTATGGAGGCTAATCTAACGTCAGCAGCACGAGGCAGACGATGGCCTATACTACGTCGTCAGAGGTCGGAATGGCGAAACGCAATGATGAACTTGCAGAAGGCGATGTCCGGCTCGGACGTCGCGTCAGCCGTAAAATTTCGATGCTGCTGAACGAAATCGAGAAAGAGGCTGTCCCGGACCGCCTCCTGCAACTTGCGACCGACCTTCAGAAAGCTTTGAACGACAAGTCGGAGAAAGACGGGACCTGACGCTTCGTCGGACCGCTTGAAAGCATAGCCGCAGTTGGCTTCTGCGCATCTGCCCTCCAAGTCCTGCCGATCAAAGTGCGCAGGCGTATTCCTTATTCATTGCGATTCACGCCAGCCTCGACAGTAGTTAAGTCATAACGCATCGGCCGTTCCGCTGGAGGAACCATCCCGTCCCGCCCTTGTTCATTCTCGACTCAAACCAACGATCGGAGAAGGGAATGGAGGATCCGCGGAAGTGCCGCCACTTATGCGTCGACATGCAGCGCATGTTCGCAGAGGACACCCCTTGGAATGTGCCCTGGATGGAGCGGGTGCGTGAGCCGGTGGCCACACTGGCTGCCGCCCGGGCAGCGGAAACGATCTTCACCCGGTTCATTCCACCGAAACGGGCAGATGATACACAAGGGACATGGAGCGAGTATTACCGCAAATGGCCGATGATGACTCGCGAAATCCTTGGCGATGGCATGGTGGATATCCTGCCGGAACTGCGTGCGCTGGTTCCACCCGCCATCGTGTTCGATAAACCGATCTATTCCCCTTGGCTCGACGGACGCCTGCACAACTTCCTGCAAAAGCAGGAGGTCACGACCTTGGTGATATCTGGCGGCGAAACGGATGTCTGCGTTATGGCAGCCGTTCTGGGCGCCGTCGACCTAGGTTACTCCATCATTCTCCTAAGGGACGCCATCTGCAGCACGTCCGATCAGACACACGACGCTTCGCTGCAGGTCTTCGGCTCCCGGTTCTCCACCCAGATCAAGATCGACACCGTAAGGAATGTACTTGACTGGTGGCGATAGGCGGAACCTTCCCGCACGGAAAGCGGTTTTCTTTTGGAAGGCATGTCCGAAGTGAAGGAAAACGCCATGAAAGATGAAGCCCCTAAAACCGGACGCCCCGGTGAAACGTCGCAGTGGCCGCGTTGGGAGGGTCCCGCCGAGAACCGCCCGAGCGGTTACATGCAAGGTGACACGAATATCTTCGCCGAAAATCCCGATCAGCAGAAACATCGAGGCTCTGCACCCGCCGCTTATCAGCGACCTGACGAGCACGTGGAGACAGGGGTCAACGAGGCACTTACCCAGGATCCTCTGCTTGATCCCACCAATATCGTCGTCACGGTTCACAGCGGTCGCGTCATCCTGGACGGCATGGTGGCAACCGACGCTGATCGACGGCGGGCGGAAGAGTGCGCAAGAGCGGTGCATGGTGTGACCGGCTGCGAAAACAACCTGAAGATCACGGCGTCCCAGAATTAAATCGAACCCACGAGAGGAGAGACCTGATGGCCGACAAACTGTGGTTCATCGTGGTGGCGTTGGGGCCGCTGCTGCTTGGCGGCGTGATTGCTTATAGCCTCATCCGCCGGCGGCGGCTTCGTGCCACGGAACAGATAGAACAGAAAGAAGCGGTGGAGCGGCTGTACGACAAGCCAGAGGGTGGACGAGAGCCTACCTTCACCCGTCGCTAGGCCGCTAACTTACACGGAACCTTTCCAGCGAGCTGCCGTTACTGGCAGCGGAAACACTCGGCAACCCGATGACCAAGGAGAACAAGATGGCTACCAAGACCCTCGATGATCTTTTCTACGAAACGCTGAAGGATATCTACTATGCAGAGCGTCAGATCTTGAAGGCTTTACCGAAGATGGCAAGAGCGGCCCAGGACGACAAGCTTAAAAGCGCCTTTACCGAACATAAGGACGAGACGGAAGGCCAGATCGAGCGCCTGAAGCAGGTTTTCGAGATCATCGGAAAGCGCGCGAGGGGCAAGACCTGCGACGCCATTGAAGGCATTATTTCCGAGGGCGAAGAAATCATGGAAGAATTCAAGGGCACGCCTGCTCTGGATGCCGGACTTCTCGCCGCGGCTCAGGCAGTGGAGCACTACGAAATCAGCCGCTACGGTACGCTTCGCGCGTGGGCTCAGCAGTTGGGTCTGAAGGAGGCTGTAAAGCTGCTGGATGAAACGCTTTCCGAAGAAAGCAAGACCGACGAGAAGCTGACGAAGCTCGCCGAGACTGCGGTTAACACGGCGGCCCAGAAAGCTGCCTAGTCGAAAAAATGGGAGGGGTTCGCAGGAACACCTCCCATTAATAACCTACCGGCGAGCCTGTTATGCTGAGCCGGAGACCGTATAAGGGAACGGCGCAAGCCCATTTTCCTGCACCGGCACCATCTTGCCGTTCACGCCTTGGTACCGAAAAACTCGTTGACGCATCTGTCGCGTCACCTCCACCTTGGCGGCTTCCACGGCCAGTTCATAGGTCGGGAACGAGCAATCCGCCTCGACCCCATTCAGGATGTAGGTCCAGCCAGCGGAATGGGGAATAATGTCGCAAAATTTGTTCATGTCGAGGCTCCTCCTATAAGGCGCACAAACTCCCGAAATTCTTTTTGGTTCCGCTCAACGCCGCGCGTCGCTTTTTTGTGACCCAGGGAACTCCATGCGCCGTCAAGCGTTCGCTTTTGGCGAATGGAGACAGGTATGGCGGACACCGAAGAAGACTGGATCAGAAAGCGGGCGTACGCCCTCTGGCAAGAGGAGGGTAGCCCCCATGGGAAGGACGCAGAGCACTGGGAGCAAGCAAGGCGAGAGTATGCCGCCTTCGCGTTGACACCTGCCCGGCGTGGCTCCGCCAAACGCGCAGAGAATTCAGCATTGGCGCCAGCGCCTTCGATTCCCGATGCTGGGAAGAAGACGCGGCCAAAGAAGCTGCCCACCAGCGGTTCAGCTGAAAAATCTCCCGGCAAGGCTTCCGCTGTACGCCGAAGCAAAAAAGCCAGCGACGACGGCTAAGTCGTCCACCAAGCGTCACCTGCTGCGGCTCCGCCGCGGCGCTCCCATTTCCCTGATTTTGGAAATGAGGCGTTCAAGAAGACAGCGCAACTGTCCGACGCTGGAACGCCGCTCCTCCTCCATCAGTTGGACCTTGATACTGAAGAACTGGTGGAAGATGACATGCTGAACGTTCAGTTCCCCCCTTCCGCTCCTCGCCCGGAGCAGTCAGTGCCGACACCCGGCGGCATCAAGAGGAGGTCGACCAGCTTGCCCCTGAAGGTCCTATCGGTTGCTTCGGAGATATTCCCGCTCGTCAAAACCGGCGGTCTGGCAGATGTAACGGGCTCGCTCCCGAAGGCACTAGCTCGTTGCGGAGTAGAAACCGCAACACTCCTGCCAGGCTATCCGATCGTCATGGAGCAGTTGTCCAATGCCCTTCCACTCCTCGCATTCGACGACCTTCTTGGTGAGCCTGCATCGCTCCTGCACGTGCGGGTAGAGGGCTTAAACCTTTTTGTCCTCGACGCTCCCGCCCTCTATGACCGTGCCGGCGGGCCCTACACGGACGACACAGGCAAAGATCACCCCGACAACTGGAAACGTTTCGCCGCCCTCAGCCTGGCGGCCGCAGAATTGGCTGCCGGAGCGCTTCCCGGATGGCAACCCGATCTCGTTCACACCCACGACTGGCAGACAGCTCTGACATCTGTGTACATGCGAGAGATGGGACTTGGAATTCCCGTTGTGATCACCGTGCACAACCTCGCATTCCAAGGACAGTTCTCCGTTCAACTCTTGCCATTTCTCGGTCTGCGGGCGGAGCTCTACTCGACCGACTGCCTTGAATATTTTGGTGACATCAGCTTTCTGAAAGGCGGACTTCAAACAGCCGATGCCATTACGACCGTCAGCCCGACCTATGCCCGCGAGATCCTCACGCCGCGTTTCGGGATGGGGTTGGACGGGGTTCTCAACGAACGGGCATCCATTCTCAGGGGCATCGTCAATGGGATAGATCTGGACGTCTGGGATCCGATGACGGACCCGAACCTCATTGCGAACTACGATCATTCCAACCTCCGTCTCCGGTCGGGGAATCGTGCCGCTCTGCTCCGAAAGTTCGAGCTCGACGACACTGATGAAGGCCCGGTCTTTTCCGCAGTTAGCCGCCTGACCTGGCAAAAAGGAATGGACATGCTGGCCGAAGCGGCGGACGAGATCATCTGCAACGGCGGCAAGCTCATCGTCTTTGGCCGCGGTGACCACGCGATAGAGCAGCAGCTTTTGGAAGCCGCGTCCCGCTATCCTAGCCGAATGGCGGTGCATATCGGCTACGATGAACCCACCGCGCATCTGATCCACGGGGGTTCCGATGCGATCGTGCAGCCGTCGCGATTTGAACCCTGCGGACTGACTCAACTCTACGCGCTGCGCTACGGCTGCGTCCCGGTTGTGTCTCGCACCGGTGGGCTCTCCGAAACCATCATCGATGCCAATGACGCTGCCATGTCGGCGCGGGTGGCAACCGGATTCCAGTTTCATCCGGTGACGACAGACGGATTGCGCGGAGCTTTGCGGCGGGCGCTTCAGGCCTATGCTGATCCCCGGCAGTGGCCCCGCCTGCAGAACCAGGGCATGAAGGCCCGATTCTCTTGGGATCGGAGCGCCCAGCAATATGCCGCCGTTTACGCAAGCCTGACAAAAAAATCGCGTAGCCTTGAAATTAGCATCGCGCCTCATATCGCCATCTGACGGCCCGTCGCAGAGGTTCACAAACAAAAAACCGGCCAGGCGGCCGGTTTTTTGTTGCTTATGGGGATCCCATTAGTCCGTAACCCGCCTGAGGATGACAAAACTGCGGCCGGCAAGCTCCAAGTCCTCGCCTTCTTCCACCTCCATGCCTCGTGTGGAAGGGTCGACAGTTGAGAGTTCAAGCACCCATTTGCCTTCCTTCATCACTGGAATATGGAAGGGTACGGTGCCTTCGAACGGATTGAAAAGAACCAGAACATTGGCCCACACACCGTCTTGCCCCTTCAGGTCAGCGCGCTTCAGGTTGAGCCCGAGCGTGGTACCCTCCTGCCAGTGTTCTGGGAGCTGCTCCCCGCCGCCGGCATTGAACCACCTGACCACCATACCATCGCGCCAGCTTTCTCGACGGAAGATTGGCTGCTTCTCGCGAAGATCGATCAGCTGCTTGGTGAAGGCGCGCAGGGCCTCGTTGCTTTCGGGTAGGTTTTCCCACTGAACCCAGGAGATTTCGCTGTCCTGGCAGTAGCCGTTGTTATTGCCCATCTGGCTGCGGCCGAACTCGTCGCCAGCAAGGAGCATCGGCGTGCCGTGCGACAGGAAGAGCGTCGCCAGGAAGTTGCGTTTCTGCCGTTCGCGCACGTCATTGATGTCTTCGTCTTCCGTCGGGCCCTCTGCACCATAGTTGTAGCTGCGATTGTCGTTGTGGCCGTCGTTGTTGTCCTCGCCGTTCGCATCATTGTGCTTTTCGTCGTACGAAACGAGGTCGTTGAGCGTAAAGCCGTCATGGGCGGCAACGAAATTGACGCTTGCCCAGGGACGACGGCCGCGCAGGTCGTAGATGTCGCCCGAGCCGAGCAGGCGGGCGGCAAAGTCAGGAGCGACATTCTCTCCACGCCAGTAATCGCGGATCGTGTCGCGGTACTTGTCGTTCCATTCGGCCCAGCCAGGGGGAAACCCGCCGACCTGATAGCCTCCTGGACCGATGTCCCATGGCTCGCCGATCAGCTTTGTGCGCGAGAGGATTGGGCACTGCGTAATCGCGTCGAAGAAGCCACCCCGCTGATCGAACCCTTCCGGCTCCCGCCCCAGAATAGTGCCGAGGTCGAAGCGGAAGCCGTCGACCTGCATATGCTGCACCCAGTATCGCAGCGAATCCATCACCATCTGCAAAACGCGCGGATGCGACGTGTTGACGGTGTTCCCGGTGCCCGTATCGTTGATGTAGTAACGGTGCTGGTCCGGCAGCGTTCGGTAGTAGGAAAAGTTGTCGATACCTTTGAACGAGAGGGTTGGCCCCAATTCGTTCCCTTCCGCCGTGTGGTTGTAGACCACGTCCAGGATCACCTCGATCCCGGCATCGTGGAAGTTGCGCACCATCTCGCGGAAGCCCTCATAGCCCCGCGGCCCGTAGTACCGAGGCGTGGGAGCAAAGAATCCAAGCGTATTGTAGCCCCAGAAGTTGTGAAGCCCCTTCTCCAGCAGATGCTGATCGTCGGGGAAGTAGTGCACCGGCATCAGTTCCACCGAAGTGATGCCGAGGCTCTTGATGTAGTCTACTGACGCCTTGTGCCCCATACCTTCGAAGGTGCCGCGGAGTTCCTGCGGTATCGCCGGATTGAGCTGAGTGAAACCCTTCACGTGCGTTTCGTACACGATGGTTCGTGACCAGGGCACGCTGGGCTTGTCGTTCAGATGCCAATCGAAGCCGTTCGGCTCCAAGACCCGGCACTTTGGCGTGAAGGGCGCACTGTCGCGTGCATCAAAGGTGAGATCCTTGTCCTCATGCAGAAGATCGTAACCGAAATGCGCTTCGTTCCACTCCACGTCGCCTACCAGCTCTTTGGCGTAGGGGTCGATCAGCAACTTGTTGGGGTTGAAGCGATGACCATTCTCGGGGTCGAAGGGACCATGCACACGATAGCCGTACAAGCTTCCGGGCCGAAGGCCGGGGACATAGCCATGCCAAATCTCATGGGTGTACTCGGGCAGCTCAAGGCGGGCGATCTCGTTCTTACCACTGCTATCAAAGATGCAGAGCTCGACGCGTTCCGCGTGTGCGGAAAACAAGGCGAAGTTAGTTCCCTCTCCGTCGTAGTTGGCACCAAGCTGCTCCCAACTACCCGGAAGAATCGCGTATCCGTTATGACTGTCCATGCGCCGCCCCTATGAAGAACCTTCCAATAATGGGACGGCGCAGTATTGGTTCCGACAACCCGCTGATTATCTTTTCACAGTACCAGTCGGACTTTCCACGGGCGACTGTCCACCTGCACCGGTCTGAGGCGTAGGATCCGCGTCCGTCGGTGCAGCAGTTGGCCCGCTCTGAGGAGTGTTGTTGATCGGGTCGCTGGTATCCGTTCCCTGATCGCTGCAAGCCACCAGGAACAAGATCATTGAGGCCGTAGTGATCGCACGAAACATCGTCATCCTTCTCCAAATATTCTTCGGACGCAGCGCCTGCGCTACCAGGAGGTTCACCCCTCAACACACGCGCCCCTGCCTCGGTCCGTGCAGAAGCGTCTCCACCAAGTCTATGGGTAACTTTATCAAGAAGGCATTGTTCCCTTCCGACTGGCGCGCCTATCTATGGATCAAACGCAGTTGGAGAAAGCAATGAACATGCTGACGCCCGAGGAACTGGAAGGCCGCCTGAATGCTCATCGCGAATTGATGATCGACATGCTGGCGGCGATGATTGGTGGTGAGGCCGCGACCGCCGACTTTCTCCGGAAGCTCCGAAGCGACGCGACTTTCAAGGACAATGAGGAAGATCCAGGTGTACTTCCCGAACAAGGCTTCGCGATCGAAAATGCGGCCGCAGTCGAACTGCGAAGCATCTTGGAGGCCGCAAAAGCGAGAGCCTCAGCAGAGATCAGGTAAATATCGTGCGATTAAGGCAAATCCGCCATCTTCGTGTCGTAAATGTGGAACACCATCGGTTTGCAGGCGTTCAGTTCTCATTCTAACGATGGAGACAGCCATGGCGAAAGATTGGGTAGAAGCAGCCGGATTGGTCATGGTCGTTGCCGTCTGTTACATGATGGTCATTCCTGTCTAAGTCGACGAGCATCAATTGTCCCGCTGCGCAAAATAGGCAGCCACCGCTGCAATGTCGTCCTCTTCCAAGTTCTTCGCCACCTCCAGCATGAGGTGGCTGTACGACGTTCCACCACGGACACCTTCGACGAAGAGCTTGAGCTGTCGCTCGATGTATGGCTGGCTTAAGCCGGCAAGCTTCGGATACACCGGATTTGCCCCGGGCTTTTCGTGACAGGACAGACATGCTGGGATCTTGTCCTTGGCTCGCCCGTTTTCCGCTATGGACCGGCCTCGATCGACGAGCTCTGTCTCCGCCGACACCTCAGTTCGCTGCGAGCGTTGCTGGCTGGCGTAGTAGCGCGCAAGCTCGGCGAACGTATCCTCCGTCAACGATCCGATCGCGACCTGCATGATTCCGCTAGCGCGCTGTCCATTCGCATAAGCCTTCAGGCTTTCCAGCAGGTATGCTTCCGACCGCCCCGCAAGACTGGGGACAATGCTGTGGGAGGTGAGCCTGCGCTGGCTATGGCAACTTTCGCAGGTAAGCGGCAGGTCATCCACCTCCCCTTCCATGGGTGGCTGGTAGAGGCCCGATAACTCGTAGTATCGGGCAGCATCCAAATTAGGTAGCGCCCGAAGGAACGCCACCATCGCCCAGACCTCGTCCGGCCGCACCTGCGTCGGCCACGCGGGCATGCCCGTGAAGCGCACACCGTGCCGAACGATCTGGAACAACTGCTCGTCCGTCCAGGTCGAGATGACAGGAGCAAGATCAGGCGGCGCGGGCAGCATATGCGGCACCACTGCAACGGGATCGCGAACCGGCGATCCGTGACACATCGCACACCCGATCTCGTAGTGTCCGGCAGCGGGGGGAAGGAGAGCAGGATCATCGAGAGGCGGAGCCGTCACGGAAAGGGCAGCAGTGCGAACGGAGTTGCGCATCACCCAATGCAGGAACCAGTCTGTAACGGCCCAGTGTCCAGAGCTGGCGCCTACCCCGATCAGGCCGGACCAACCAACGAGCAGCGCCAGAGCTGGGACGCCGAACACTCCGATAAGGACCTGTCTCCAGCCGATCTTCAAGGTGTGCCTCCAGAGCTGGTTCGGGCTTCAAGCGTGGTCGCGAGAAGGGCAACGCCGCCCGCGAGATAAACGATCGCACCGATCAGAAGCATCACGACGCCACCGGCCTGTTGATCGACAGCCGCGCTCATTGGGACGCCAAAGCATGTCACCTCAGCGTCACCATAAAGCGGCCGCGGCGAGAGCGCCAACAAGGCTCCCAGCAAGGTCATATGCATGGAGGTAAACAGGAGGCCGAAGGTTCCGGCAAGCCGCCTCCCCTCGCGCCCATCCAGTGCCCCGCCGAGGCAAGACAGCCAAAGCAGGAGCCCCGCAAGAAGAAACGTCATCTGCTCGAGCGCAGTAAGGACCCACGAGCCTTCCGCCGCTTCACGTGCCGCCGGAAGATGCCACCCCCAGATTGCCGCCAGCTCAACGACAGACGCCACCACGGGTGTGAACCATGGCCAACGAATGGTCATATCATAGCGCGAGCCGGTGAGGCCGACGGCAAGCAGTGGCGCCACCACGGCAACCACTCCCATATGGACGATCATGTGGACGGAAAAGGAAGCGCGGTTGGAGAAGGGAAGGACGCCAACCCATAGAACCAAAAGCACGAGCAGTCCGCCCGTCGCGGAAACCCGCCTCATATCTGGCACCCCGCGATAAAAGCCAGCGGGATTGCGACATAGACTACGGTCAAGAAATTCAGTCCTGAAAGGAGAAGGGTTGCAAACCCCGGAAAGCGCCAACGGTCGCGGTCTGTTGTCTGTGAGTGCGGAGGCTCACGCGATCCGAAACCCCACTGCCGCGAGGCAAGGTAGGCCGACAAAACGATCATAGCGAGCGCTAGCAGCGTAAAAATGCCAAGACCGATCCGGGTCAGGTCGAAGTCGATGCTCCAGACGAGCATTTTTTCACAATAGATCGCCACGACGACATAGCAGACAACGAAATGGAACGCCCATAGCTCCGAATGCGGCTCTCGCCCCCGCCTTGACGCATAGATCAATGCACCAACCACGCCAATCCAAACCAGCGCCCCGCCGGCCAGCATCATATAGAAGAGGTTTGCAACATCTGCGGCTTCAGGGCCTGCGGGATCCAAGGCTGACTGAGGCCCGGAACAAGAGGAGAGAGAAGGAAGACCAACAAGGAGCGCTGCCCGAAGCGCCTGCCTCCGGCACTCGCTTAAACATCTTCTCCCGCTACCGACGCTCCGGCCGGGCAGATCAGCTCCATCCTGCAAAAGACCCCCTGGCACATCCAGCTCCCTCCGCGGCTTCGCCGCGGGCGATCGGAAGTAAACGCGATCGTAGGGCGTTTGTTCCAGGCTGATTGTCAGCGGTTGTCACAGTCGACGCACAGCGGGAACGAATGGAGGTGAAGTGTGTTCCTTTTGCACGGACGGAAAAGCCTCCGCTCAGAGGACGACCCGAGGCAGCCCCTTCTTCGGCGCCTTTCTATAGCTTCCGCTGATGGGAGAACGGACAACTTTAGAGACCTTCTAGATTAGGAGTAACGTAATGGCTGACATCAAGTCTGCTACCATTCTCATTCTTGCAACTGATGGCTATGAACGATCAGAGTTGCGCGTCCCGCTGGACCAGTTGCGCAAACAAGGCGCCGAGGTGAAGATCGCATCGATCAAGAATGGTCAGATCAGGAGTTGGGATGAAACCGATTGGGGCGACAGTGCCGATGTCGATCTTCTTGCTTCCGAGGTGAAGGTCGAGAATTTCGACGCAATCGTTTTACCTGGCGGACAAATCAACCCAGATGTGCTTCGCACGGACGAAGATGCAATGCGCGTCGTCCGCGATTTCGTCAGAAGCGGAAAGCCCGTCGCTGCGATCTGCCACGCACCGTGGCTATTGGTCGAGGCAGATGCACTGCGCGGCCGCCGCGCAACATCTTATCCTTCGATCAGGACAGATGTTCGCAATGCGGGCGCTCAGTGGGTCGACGAGGAGGTCGTGGTCGACAATGGCATTATCACGTCGAGGTCTCCCAAAGATCTTGATGCTTTCGTCGCCAAGATCGTCGAAGAGGTCAAGGAAGGCCGCCACGATCGCCGGGCCGCATAGCTGAAGCTATCTTGGTGCGGTCGCCACGTCCTCAGTCGCGGCGGCCGCAACCAGTTCTCCCGCTGCTTCCCGCAGAAAAACAAGAAGGCGCTTTTCGTCCGCCCGCAGGCCTCTCAGGCTGCCCGTCTTCACGGGGTCTGAAAATATTGTCTGGAGCGGCGACTGGTCTTCCACCAGAGCGAGGATCGCCGGGTGGATGTAGCTAGACCTGCAAACCGCGGGCGTGTTGTGGAGCCGCTCGGACGCGGCGTGGCAAACGAGTTTTACCTTCGGCTTCTGCCCGTCCTTCACGGCCTGCCAGACTGAAGAGAAGCCAGCCAGGCTGCCGCCCCAAGTTCGAAACGTCTTTGCGGAAATGGGAAAACCGGCAATTGCAGCCAGATATGCGTTCAAACGGCCTGAATCGACGGGATGAGGCAAGCCATCGTCGTCGGGCCAAGAAAACAGCTGACGACCCGGGAGATCTGCAATCTCCTCGAAGATGCGCTGCAGACGTGGGTGTTGGATCGTATGGCTTACCTTTTTCCCGCCCTTGGCCGTAAACTTCAGCACCACCGCATCGTCTGAGAGCTTCATGTGACGCTTGAGCAGCGTCGTTGCACCATAGGTCCTGTTTTCCTTAGCATAGGCACGATTTCCGATCCGCAGATGAGCGGCATCCATCAGAGCCACTATGGCCGCGAGCACGGCTTCCTGGTGGTCCAGTCCAAGAGCTAGATCCCGCTCGATCCGCCTGCGGATGCGCGGCAAGGCTTCACCGAAGCGGATCAGCTGATCGTATTTCAGCTCGCTCCGGTGGCTCTGCCAGGCAGTGTGATAGCGGTACTGCTTGCGGCCCCGAGCATCATAACCGGTGGCCTGGAGATGGCCCTGAGGATCCATGCAGATCCACACATTCTCGTATGCCGGCGGCAGGCCAAGAGCCGCGATCCGGCGCTTCTCTTCCGGGTTGGTCAGGAGCTTGCCGTCCGGCAGCCGATAGCAAAATCCCCTTCCGGCGCGCAATCGCCGGATACCAGGCTGGGTATCACTCACATACGTGAGACCGATTTCCTTAAGGGATTGCTCGTCTGGAGCGGAGAAAGCTGTAACATCCATGGGCCTTAGAACGAGAACCGGCTCTCTTCGTTCCTGCGGCCACCGTACTCATGTCATCAGCTCCGGAATGGTTTCACTGGAACTTCGCTCGAAAGCTTCGCGGGGCGCGGCCAGCGCCCATGAAAAACCACTCTCCCGATAATGGACGTCGACCCGTCCACCGAACGACGCCTCAGCATGCCGTCTGATAATCGTTGTCCCGAAGCCCGTCTGCGCAGGCTCTTGCGCCGGAGGGCCACCAAGCTCCTCCCACGTCATTCTGAGGAGCGATTTCGGCTCTGATGGGACATCCTGTCGCCACGAAAACACAACCTTCCCCTCGGGAACGGAGAGGGCGCCATACTTGAGCGAATTGGTGGCAAGCTCATGGAGAACCAGACCGAGGTTCTGCACCGCTTCCGCCTTTAGTGCGATGTCTTCACCATCGAGCTCGACGCGATCGGAAGCCTCGGCAAATGTCTCGAGCTGTATTCTGACCAGTCGCTTCAACGGCACTCCGACCCATTGCTCGCTTGCGAGAACCTCAATCGAGCGGCCCAGTCCCTGCAGGCGCGTCGAAATCGCCTTCTGGAACTCCTCCATGGTGGCCTCCTGGCGCCCCAACTGGCGCATCATCGCTTGAACCAGCGTCAGGATGTTCTTCGTCCTGTGCACGAGTTCATGCAGAATTAGGTGCATTTTATCTTCGGCCTGGCTCCTGTCGAAGGAAGCGTTGGAGAGCGCGACTGAGATTTGGCTCACTTCCCGAATGCGGGTCTCCACGGGGGGAACGATCTCGCCTCTCCCAATGCGCTCCGCCATTTCGGCAATCTGCCTGATGGGAAGGCGAAGTTGGCGTGCGATCAGATAACCGCAGAGCATGCCGATCGCGAGAAACAGGATGCTTCCGACGATCAACTGACGCGATGTGTGAAGGATAGCCGCCTGGGCCGTGCTGATCGGCCCCCAGACGACGGCCTTCCACTGAGAGCCGACGATCTGGGCATAGCCATAGATTTCTTCCGGCTCGCCACCCACATCCTCTATCGTACCATTGACGCCGGACATCAGCCTGACCGTCTCTTCTGAAAAGTCGGTGATCGAGGAGGCGTTGCTTTCCCCAAGAGCTGTGACGATCGCGCCATCGCCATCCAAGATAGCGACAGACCATCCGGGCGGCATGCCTTCTGTCGAAAGGAGCCTCTGCAGATCTTCCGCATCTTGCGTCATGATGAGAGCGTGCGCGCCCGAACTGGCCGCTTTCTCCTCCGACAATGGCATCACGACGTTGAACACGAAACGACCGCTGGTCGGGCCGAAGAAGACGTTGGAGATTTGTGTCACTTCGCTTTCGAGCGCAGCCCGAAGTGTGGAAGGACTCGACGTAGGCGGTAAGGGAGTGCCGAAGGGAACACGGGTGTTCAGCAACTGCTGACCATTGGCATCAACGGCGATCACATAGAGCGAGTTTGATCGGAGACTATCCTGACTCCGGTTATGGAAAGCCCGAAGATCCCCCTGTTCGAGCTCCGGCGAACCCGCAAGGACCCGCAGGGTCGTGGTCATGTCCTGAAGCGCCCGATCGACAGAGCGGGCAACCATCTGTGCGTCTTCCGCGGTACTTGCGGCAAGGAGCTCGCGATCTCTGCTTTCCAGCTCGATCATCAGAAAGAGAACGAAGGCAATGAGAGGGATAGCTACCACTGCCGAAAGGGCAATCAGGTAGACCCCGATCGAAGCAGTCGGAAGAAAGCGGGGCACAACCCCCTCTTTCGACACTACAAAGTCTCCCCAGCGATCACGTCAGTGACCGCAGCGGTAGAAGCCCTCATGTATCCCGCCCCTTGCTAATGTAGCACAGGTCCGTTCTAGCTTCTTTTGGAGAAACCACCAACCCTTTGAGAGCTCAGGATGAATATTCCACTGAAGAAATGGTCCCCGTGCCCGATAGCGGACGTCTCAATGCTGCACAATTCGGCTCCCATGGCACAGGAGAGCCGAGTTGGACTGATGCCGAAAGGCCAGATTTCAGTCCTTCGGCGCATCGTCGCCCGGCGGCTCCTTGTGAGCCGTAGCGTCTTCTGATCCGGTGATCACCGTAGGCTTGGCGCTCGCGACGCCGGAGCTTTTTCCGCCGGCCTTCACATTGGCGAACTGTCCTGCCGCGTCATTCTCAACCGTTTGCTTGTCAGCTGGCTTTTGTGTCGAACTCATGTGTGTGGCTCCTGCTGCTGATCTTGGCGCGCGTTCGATTACTTGCGCTCGGGCGTGTCGCCAGCATCTGGAACGCGCTTCCTGCCAAAATCGTTGCGAGCCGGCTCGGAGGCTCGACCGTAATCGGCGCGATAGGAGTCCCGTGCCCAAGCCTTCGACATCTCGTTTTGGGCGTACTCGACCTCCGGAAGTTCACCCGGGGGTGACGCGGGATCCGTCTGTTGATCCTTTTGGCTCCGGCCGTCGTTGATCTCTGGATCCCGCTCGCTGCGAAGGCCGTCGTTTCTGTAGCCGCCAGAGGGATGTTCGTCCCTGCTCATCACACCTGGTTCCCTGTTGCTGATCGATAGTGATCTTCTAACAGGGGCCGCAGGTGTTTGTTCCTGTTGGAAAGATCAGGTCAGGCGTTGGTTCGTAGCGGGATCGAAGACAACTGCCTTGTCGAGGTTGAACACGAAGGTGAACCGTTCGCGCGGAGCAATCGGCACATCCGCCCGCACACGTCCGGTGAATGAGCTTCCTTGCAGCGTGGCCGTTACAAAGGTATCCGATCCCGTCGGCTCCACCAGGCGCACGTCTGCATCCACCTTTGCGATTGCATCGGCGGTCGGATCGACCAATCCCTCGTCCGTGATACCCTCTGGCCGCAGACCGAGAATGACCTCCCTTCCATCCGCGAGCTGGGTCGTAACGGATGATGGCATGGGAACCCTGACCGTCCCATCAAAGATCGAGATTTGCCGGGTGCCATTGCTGGAGACCGCCTTGCCCTTCAGCATGTTCATCGCGGGTGAACCCATGAAGTCCGCCACGAACAGATTGGCAGGATGATTGTAGATTTCCGCCGGCGTTCCGACCTGCTGAATTGCTCCATCCTTCAGCACCACGATCTTCGTCGCCAGCGTCATCGCCTCGATCTGGTCGTGCGTGACATAGATGATTGTCGCATCCGTGTTGTGGTGCAGCGACTTGATCTCGGCCCGCATCTCCACGCGGAGCTTAGCGTCGAGGTTCGACAGCGGCTCATCGAACAGGAAGACACGCGGCTGGCGCACCAGCGCCCGCCCCATGGCAACGCGCTGACGCTGCCCGCCGGAAAGCTGGCTCGGACGCCGGCTGAGCAGGTGCTCGATCTGCAGGGTCTTGGCAACATTGCGGATCAGCTCTCCGCGCTCAGACTTGTCGACACCCCTCATTTCGAGCGCGAAGCCGATATTCTCTTCCACGGTCATGTTCGGATAGAGCGCGTAGCTCTGGAAGACCATCGCGATGTCGCGCTTGGAGGGGTGCAGGTCATTGATGACCTGGCCATCCAGCACGATCTCGCCCGACGTCAGCGGCATCAAGCCCGCGATTGCGTTCAGGAGAGTGGACTTGCCGCAGCCGGAGGGGCCGACAAGAACGAGGAAGCCGCCCTTTTCGAGCTCAATGCTGATGTTCTTGAGAACCTCGTTGTTGCCAATCTTCTTGCTGAGGTTCTTGATCTCGAGAAAGCTCATTGCGGTTATCCCTTGACTGCGCCAGCCATGAGGCCACGCACGAAATAGCGTCCGGCGACGATGTAAACGAAGAGTGTCGGCAAGGCCGCGAACACGGCGGCCGCCATGTCGACATTGTATTCCTTGACGCCGGTGGAAGAAGAAACGAGGTTGTTGAGCGCAACCGTCATCGGCGACTCCGCCCCGGAAGAGAAGGAGACGCCGAACAGGAAGTCGTTCCAGATATTGGTGAACTGGTAGATGATCGTCACCACGATGATCGGACCCGAACTCGGCAAGAGGATGCGCCAGAAGATCTTGAAGAACCCTGCGCCGTCGATCATCGCCGCCTTGATCAGCTCGTCCGGAAACGCCTCGTAATAGTTGCGGAAGAACAGCGTCGTGAAGCCGAGACCATAGACCACGTGGACGAAGACGAGCCCGGTGGTGGAATTGGCGAGGCCGAAGATCCCGAGCACGCGCGCCATCGGGATGAGCACCGCCTGGAACGGGATGAAGCAGGCAAACAGCATCAGGCCGAAGACCAGCTTGTGGCCGGGGAAGCGCCACTTCGTCAGCACATAACCGTTTAGCGCGCCCAGCACCGTCGAGATCAGCACCGCAGGGACGACCATGCGGATGGAGTTCCAGAAATACCCTTTGATGCCTTCGCAGGTCACGCCGATGCAGGCTTGACCCCAGGCCTTCGTCCAGGCCTCCCAGGATGGATCTCGCGGCAGGGCGAGCATGTCGCCGCCGCGAATTTCCGCCAGCGATTTGAAGGAGGTCGTCAGCATCACGTAGAGCGGCAGCAGGTAGACGAGGGCGAGGAGGACCAGCAGCGAGTAGATGACGATGCGGGCCGTGCGCGCAGAACCGGCGCTGACGGTTTCGGCTGCAGCACTCATGAACGCTTCTCCCGAAGCTCGGAATAGAGATAAGGCACGATGATGGCGGTGATGCCCATCAGCATCATGACCGCACTTGCGGAACCGACCGCCATCTGGCTGCGCGTGAAGGTATAGGAGTACATGAAGGTCGACGGCAGCTCCGTCGCATTGCCGGGACCGCCGCCCGTCAATGCAATGACGAGGTCGTATGACTTGATCGCCATATGCGCCAGAACGATGAAGGCCGAGAGAAATACGGGCCGGAGCATCGGGATGATGATGCGCCGGTAGATCGCAAACACCGGTGCGCCGTCGATCTGGGCAGCCTTGATGATCTCGCCGTCGATGCCGCGCAGCCCGGCAAGGAACATGGCCATGACGAAGCCGGATGCCTGCCAGACACCAGCAATCACGATGGTGTAGATCGCCATGTCGGTGTTGACCAGCCAGTCGAACTTGAAGCTCTCCCAGCCGAGATTGTGCATCGTCTTTTCGAGGCCGAGGCCCGGGTTGAGGAACCACTTCCAGGCGGTACCGGTAACGACGAAGGACAGCGCCATGGGATAAAGGAAGATCGGCCTCAGCAGGCCTTCTGCGCGGATGCGCTGGTCCATCAGGATTGCGATGAACAGGCCGATAGCGGTGCAAAGGCTGATGTAAAGCACGCCGAAGATCGCGAGGTTCTTGATCGCCATGTACCAGTTCGGTTGCGACCAGAGCCGGTAATAGGCGTCGAGCCCGACCAGGTCGTAGACTGGCAGGATGCGCGAGCGCGTGAAAGACAGGTAGACCGTCCACAGGATGAAGCCATAGACGAAGATCAGGGTAATGGCGAAGGACGGCGCGAGGACGATCTTCGGCAGCAGCGTTCCCAGCCGCGCCGTGAAGGACCGACGCGGTCGCTCCGGCGTCACAATGGGAACGGGTTCGATCGTCGTCATACACCACCTCCGGCCGAGACCGCGAATTGAAAAGCGAGATTTGTGAGTGAGAAAATGGCCGGGTCATCCCCGGCCATTTTCAGATATTGAAGATGCTTCGCACTTACTGAGCGGATGCAACGGCCTGCGGCAGGCGCTCCAGAGCCTGGTCGGTCGTGATCTGACCATTCAGGTGCTGGGTGACCACGTCGAAGACAGCTTCCTTGACGGCCGAAGGCTGTGCGTGGCCGTGGGCGAGCGAACCGGCGAGGTTGCCGCTGGCAGCAGCTTCAGCCAGGTCCTTCATGCCCTTCTTCCCGCAATCGTCGAACTCCGTATCAGGAACGTCGGTGCGAGCCGGCACGGAACCCTTTACGGTGTTGAAGGCGATCTGGAAGGCCGGATCTTCAACGGCGCCTGCCATCTTCAGCTGTGCATCACGCTTGTCTTCACCGACGTCAAACATGACGAACTGGTCGGAGTTGAACAGCACGGAACCCTGGGTGCCGGGGAAGCGGATGCAGACGAAGTCTTCACCAGGCTTCTTGTCCGCGCGCAGCCACTCGCCCTTCGACCAGTCGCCCATCTGCTGGGCGCCGGCCTTGCCTTCGATGACGAGCGCGGTGGAAAGGTTCCAGTCGCGGCCGGAGAAGTTCGGGTCGAAATAGGTGCGCAGCTTGCTCATGTCGTCGAAGACCTGACGCATGGTATCGCTGGAGAGAGCTTCCGGATCGGCCTCGATCACAGCCTTCTTGTAGAAGTCCATGCCACCGACCGAAAGAACGACCGATTCCCAGAGGGTGCCGTCCTGCCAGGGCTGACCGCCATGGGCGAGCGGCGTGATCCCCTGTTCCTTGAACTTGTCGAGCAGCGCAAACAGCTCATCCATGTTCTTCGGCGCTTCACCACCGGCCTTGTCGAGAGCGGCCTTGTTCAGCCACAGCCAGTTCGTGGAGTGTACGTTCACTGGCGCTGCAATCCAGTCGCCGTCAAACTTCGAGAATTCCTGCAAAGCAGCCGGAATGACCTCGTCCCAGCCCTGCTCTTCCGCAAGATCGTTCAGGTTGCCCAGAACGCCCATCTCGGCCCAGTCCTTGATGTCGAAACCGAGCATCTGGACCGCGGTCGGCGGATCGCCGGAGGTGACGCGGGCACGAAGCGCCGTCATCGCCTGGACACCGGAACCACCGGCCACCGGCATGTCCTGCCAGGAAATGCCTTCCTTCTGCAGGTTTTCCTTCAGGACGTTAAGCGCCGCAGCCTCACCGCCGGACGTCCACCAGTGGAGGACTTCAACGCCTTCTTGAGCCTTTGCGGCACCGGCCGTCACCGCGATCAGAGCAGCGCCGGCAGCCAGCTTAGTAAATGTTCTAATGTTCATGAGAATCTCCTCTAGATCCGGGCTCCTCTCCGGATGGTCAATTTATAACGATACAAAACCCAGGGCTGTCAACCCCGTGCGATCCGTGGCGGAGCGGCGGAAGCGCCAGATGGGGCATTGATTTGTCGAAGCAAGTTTTCTTTGCAAACCTGCACAACGGGAATTGCCCGCGAAATTTATAACGATATAGTTCCCCATAAGGAGACCCTTTGCAGGGTCGGGAGTGAGGTGACTATCCGATGAGGAATCGGAACGAGAGCGGGGCGCGCGGCAGCCCGCCCGCAGAAAGAGGTACGTACCTCCGGGACGATGCCAAGCCGACGCTCCGGACGGTGGCGGAACTGACGGGCCTGGCGGTGACCACCGTCTCGCGCGCACTGGCGGATGCACCGCAGATCGCGTTGGAAACCCGGCTACGGGTGCGGCGGGTCGCGGAGGAGATCGGCTACTTTCCGGATCGAGCAGCCCAGAGGCTGCGCACCGGCCGAACGAACGTCATCAGTCTCGTTCTGGACCCCCACGAGGAGATCCTCGGCTACGCGACCTCGATGATCAACGGCCTGACCGAGGCTCTGCGGGGGACGACCTACCATCTGGTGATCACGCCACACTTTTCCGACACGCCGGCCCAGGATCCGGTCAGGCACATCATGCGCAACAGGATGGCGGACGGCATAGTCTTCACACGGACCGAGCCCTCCGACGAGCGGGTGAAGCTGCTCCTCGAGCGGGACTTCCCCTTTATCTGCCATGGGCGGACAGAGCTTGCGACGCCGCATCCGTTCGTCGACTTCGACAATTACGCCTTCGCCTACAAAGCCGCACGCAAACTCATCGATGGCGGCTCAAAGAAGCTCTGCATCATCCTGCCGCCGGAGCGTTTCACCTTCGCTCACCATATGCGCCACGGCTTCATGAAGGCCGTCCGGGAGGAAGGCCTCGCATTCGATATCCCTGACGAAGTGACCTTGGACAGCAAGTCGGACGACATCCGGTGTGTAATTGACCAGCGGCTTTCGCAGCCGGACCGCCCGGATGGCTTCATCTGTGGCGGTGAGGTTTCTGCGCTCGCTGTGATGGCGGCGGCTCATGACCGCGGTCTCGACCTCTGTCGTGACGTCCGGCTGGTTGCGAAACAAACGTCAGGCCTCTTTGACCAGATCAGGCCACGGACAGAGACCATCTACGAGGACCTCGCGGAAGCCGGTGCCCTAATGGGACGCCTTCTGCTGAAGCGGATTGCGGAGCGTCCGCCGGTCTCGGAACTGCAGGTGCTTCAGACGATCTGAAGCACCTGCGTACTTCGTCAGTCTTCTTCCTGAAACACCTCATCGCGCTTTTTCCGCACGCTTGGCAGGAAGACAATCACCAAAACCGCCAGGGCAATGACCAGCAAGGTGGCGCTGATCGGACGTTTGAAGAACGTGGTCGGATCGCCCCGCGATAGGATCATTGCGCGCCGCAGGTTTTCCTCCAGCAGAGGCCCAAGCACGAAGCCGAGCAGCAGCGGTGCGGGCTCACAGCGCAGCTTGACCAGCACATAGCCGATGAGCCCGAAGAAGGCGACCGCGAAGAGGTCGTAGACGTTCGAGTTGACACTGTAGACCCCGATCGAGCAGAAGGCCATGATGATGGGGAAGAGTACGTAATAGGGGATCGTCAGGAGCTTCACCCACAGCCCGATCAGCGGCAGGTTCAGAACCACCAGCATCAGGTTGCCGATCCACATGGAGGCGATGATGCCCCAGAAGAGAGCCGGCTGCTCAGTTGCGACGTTCGGTCCCGGAACGATGCCTTGGATGATCATCGCGCCGATCATCAGCGCCATCACCGGATTGGCCGGGATGCCAAGCGTCAGAAGCGGAATAAAGGACGTCTGCGCACCGGCGTTGTTGGCGGATTCCGGACCTGCTACGCCAGCGATTGCCCCGTGGCCGAACTCCTCCGGCTTGTCCGACACGCGCTTTTCCACCGTGTAGGAGGCAAAGGACGCAAGAATGGCACCGCCGCCGGGAAGGATACCGAGCGCCGATCCGATGACCGTGCCGCGCAGAACCGGCGCCACCATCTTCCTGAAATCGTCCCGTGTCGGCAGCAGACCGCTTACCTTCGCCATCAGCAGCGAGCGCGTCTTCTCGTTCTCCAGGTTGCGCAGGATCTCGGCGATACCGAAGACCCCCACTGCGACGGCAACGAAGTTGAGGCCGTCCGAATATTCGCGGATTCCCAGGGTGAACCGCGGGGTGCCGGTATAGATGTCCGTGCCCACGAGCCCCAGAAGCAGGCCGAGCGCCACCATTGCCAGCGCCTTGATGACGGAGCCATGCGCCAACGCAATCGACGACACCAGGCCGACGATCATCAGCGAGAAGTACTCCGCCGACCCAAACTGAAGAGCGATCGCCGTCAATGGTGGCGCAAAGATTGCGACAAGGAATGTCGAAACGCTCCCGGCGAAGAAGGAGCCGAGTGCGGCAATCGAAAGCGCCGCCCCTGCCCTGCCCTTTCGCGCCATCTGGTAGCCGTCGATTGCCGTGACGGCCGAAGAGGATTCACCTGGCATGTTGATCAGGATCGCAGTGGTGGAGCCGCCGTACTGGGCGCCGTAGTAGATGCCTGCCAGCATGATGAGCGACGAGACCGGTTCGAGCTGGAAGGTGATCGGCAGCAGCATCGCGATCGTCGCGGTAGCGCCGATCCCGGGAAGAACCCCGATCAGCGTGCCGAGCAGGACGCCGATCAGGCAGAAGAACAGGTTTTCGATCGACGACGCCGTGGAAAAGCCCAGGGCAAGATTGCTCAAGAAATCCATCTGCCTCTCCTAGAACCCGAGCCACGGGCCGAAGCGCCGGAACGGCAAACCGAGACCGTAACTGAAAACAAGGACCGAAAAGATCGTCAGGCAGAACGCCAGGACCAGCGCCGTCAGAGGCTTCATCTTACCGGATGCGAAGGACGCTATCAGCGCCGTCAGGAACAGGGCCGGCACGAAACCGAGGCCACGGACCGTTAGGCCAAAGAAGATCGGTGCCGGTAGGATGAAGAACATGCCGCGCCACGCGATGTGGCCGATCGGCTCCCCTTCAACGCGGATGGATTGAAGCAGGATCACGCCCCCCAGCAGGATCAGCGCGCAAGCGAGGATCAGCGGGAAATACCCCGGCCCCATGCGAAAGGCGGTGCCGAGTTCGAGCGTCAGCGATTGAAGCGCGAAGAACGCGCCAAGCGCAATGAACAGCAGGCCGCACAATAGATTGGCTCTGTCAAATGTCGTGGATTTCATGGTCGCTCCGGAAGAATGGAGGGGCGCAGCACGAGCGCCATAAAGATGGTCCTCCCCCTGACGCGCAGAGAGAGGACCGAAGACTGGCGTTGAGGGATCAGTCGGCGTATTCGCCGGCCGCTTCGATCACCGGCTTCCAGCGAGCGATTTCGCCTTCGAGCTTCGCCTTCAGGGCGTCCGGCGTTGCGTCAGACTGCGGCGACGGCTCCGTTCCAAGCTCGGCGAACCGTGCCGCAACATTCGGATCAGCAAGCGCCACCTTCAGGGCTTCCGAAAGGCGGTTCACGGCCTCTTCCGGCGTGCCCTTTGGCGCGTAGATGCCGTGCCAGATGCCGACCTGGAAGTCGGACAGACCACCTTCGGCAGCAGTAGGTACGTCCTTCAGAACATCCAGACGCTCGGGCGAGGTCACGGCATAGGCCTTGATGGTGCCGCCCTGGATCTGCTTCGTCGTGTTGGTCGTCTGGTCGCACATGATATCGACCTGGCCGCCGAGAAGATCCGTCATCGCCGGGCCCGTGCCCTTGTAAGGCACCGTGACCAGCGGGGTCTCGATCGCGCTCATGAACAGCATGCCGCAAAGATGAGAGGCAGCGCCGATGCCGGCATTGGCAACGGTAACGGTGTCCTTGTTGGCCTTCGCGTACTCGATCAGGCCCTTCAGGTCGGTCGGCTCGAGGTCCTTGCGCGCAACGATCGTCATCGGTACTTCAGTGACGAGGCCGACATATTCAAAAGCGTCCAGCGTCTCGTAGGGCAGCTTGCGATAGAGTGTGTCACTCGTCGCCATGCCGATATGGTGCAGGAGCACCGTGTAGCCGTCCGCTTCGGCATTCGCGACGCGCGCAGCACCAAGCGTGCCGCCTGCACCGCCAACGTTCTCGATGATGACCTGCTGGCCGAGATCCTTGGACATCGCTTCGGCGACGAGACGCGCGACGGTGTCGGTCGGGCCACCGGCAGAGAAGGGCACGACCATGGTGATCGTACGATCGGGATACGTCTGCGCGCCGGCAACGGCGGAGAACAGGGTGGCGGCCGCAAGAGCGGTTGCGCCAATGATGGCGTTCAACGTTTTCATCATACTCCTCCAGATGAATATGCTTGAACCGGCGCAAGTCCCTCCCGCGCCAGCCTGCACTGATCTAGAGGTTCACCACGCGAGGCTGGCAATCTTCAACTTCAAGGATCAATGGCATTGTCTGCCGCTTAACGGTGTAATGGGTGGAAATCGAAACAGGGCCGCAGAATCCATGGGTGGAAATCCACCCATCGCCCGCTTCATCCCTCACGCTCATCGTAAATGTCGTGGTCGGAACCGTGCATTTTCTTGTCCAGGCCGTACTTCTGCATCTTGTCGTAAAGGGTCTTGCGAGAGATACCGAGCGCTTCATAGACGGGTCGAAGCGCTCCACCATGGGCCGCAATGGCACCGGCAATGACCGTCTTCTCAAAGGTCGCCACCTTCTCCGCCAGCCGGCTGCCGCCTTCAGCGCCGTTCGAGCTATGTTCGCCGGGATCAATCTCCAAGCCGAGCACCAGCCGATCGGCGGCATTGCGCAGCTCGCGGACATTACCCGGCCAGTCCTTCTGTCCAACGGCCGAGAGAATATCCGCAGGAACTTCCAGATCGTCGCGTCCATAGCGCGCAGCAGCTTCTCTGACGAGGTGCAGGAACAGGAGCGGGATATCAGCGCGCCGCTGCTGCAGCGATGGCACCCGGATGGTGGCAACATTCAAGCGGTAGAGCAGATCGGCGCGAAACCGCCCGGCCGTAACCTCCGCCTCAAGGTCGACCTTGCTGGTTGCGATGAAGCGGACGTCGAGCGGCACGAGTTCATTGGATCCCAGGCGGCTGATGACCCGCTCCTGCAGAACCCGCAGGAACTTCGCCTGCAGATCAAATGGTAAGGACCCGATTTCGTCGAGCAAGATGGTGCCGCCCCGCCCATGCTCGAACTTACCGTATCGGGCCCGAAGCGCCCCGGGAAACGCGCCGGCCTCATGGCCGAAGAGCTCGCTCTCGATAAGGTTGTCGGGAAGCGCGGCGCAGTTGATGGCGATGAACGGCCGGTTCGCGCGCGGACTGATGTCGTGAAGTGCGCGGGCGACGACCTCCTTGCCCGCACCTGTGTCTCCTATGATCAGAGTATCGGCTTCCGTCGCACCGATGGCGCGAATGCGGTAGCGGAGATCGACCATGACCTGCGTACGGCCGGGAAGACGCGCCTCAAGGTCGTCCCGCTTGCCGGCGACCGCTTTCAGCCTTCGATTTTCGAGCACCAGCGCCCGCCGGTCCAGCGCCCGCCGGATCACGCCTGCGAGGTGCTGTGGCGTGAAGGGTTTCTCGAGGAAGTCGTAAGCGCCCTCGCGCATGGCCTTTACGGCAAGCTGGACATCACCATGACCGGTGACGAGGATGACAGGGATCTCCGGATCAAGCTCCCGGATACGGTGCAGCAGCGTCATACCGTCGGTGCCCGGCATCCGGATGTCCGTCACGATGACCCCATCGAAGCTAAAGCCTGCCAGTTCCATGACGTCGTCCGCTGTGGCGAATGCCTGGACGGACAGGCCGAAAAGCTCGAGAGCCTGCGCAGTCGACCGCCGCAGCTCTTCTTCGTCATCGACGAGAAGGACCCGTTGCTCGCTCATTCCGCAGCCTCAAGCGCCGTCTCCGACGCGACGTCCAGTTCGACCTTGAAGACTGCCCCACCTTCCGGATGATTACGCACGACGAGACGGCCACCAAAATCCTTCACGATGTTGTAGGAGATTGAAAGGCCAAGCCCGAGCCCCTTGCCGACGCCCTTCGTCGTGAAGAAAGGATCGAAAATGCGCTCCTGTATTGCGGCGGGGACGCCGGCACCATGGTCTCGCACAGCGATAGAAACCTTACCCTCGTCCTCCAAGAAGGCCGACACTTCGATGGTGCGATCGGCAAGACCTTCGACAGCATCGGCAGCATTGGTGATGACGTTCACCAGCACCTGCTGCAGCCGAACCGCACCCGCCTGCACCGGCGGCAGATCCTTCTCGATCGTCACCTTCAACTCCGCTTTTGCCGTTCCCAAACGGGCAGCGACGATTTCGAGCGTATCGCCGATCACCTCTTCCAGCGAAACGGCGCCGAGCTTCTCCTTCGGCTTGCGCGCAAAATTGCGGAGGTGCCGGCTGATCGACGCCATTCGGTCGATCAAGGCCGAGATCCGCCGGACATTGTCGGTGGCTTCATCGATCCGCCCAAGACCGATCAGCATGGAAGCGCTTTCTGCGTAGGTCTTGGCGGCCGCGAGCGGCTGGTTGAACTCGTGAGACAGCGCTGCCGACATCTGGCCGAGGCCGGCCAGTTTGCCCGCCTGGATGAGGTCGGCCTGTGTCTGGCGAAGGCGCTGCTCCGTCAGGCGACGCTCGGCAATCTCCTTTTCGATCATGCTGTTGACCCGCGCGAGGTCGGCCGTCCGCTCAGCCACCCTCCGCTCCAACTCCTCCTTCGCATGCGCCTGCATCTGCATCCGCTCGTTCAGTCGGGCACGACGTTGCAGGATGACGGCAAGAAAGAGCCCAGCCAGACCGAGGAAGAGCAGAACCGCAACGATGGTGGTCTTTGTCTGGGCACGCACGGTCCCGGTGTCGACCAGCACGTTGACGGCCCATCCTGCATCTTCCATCTGCGCCGAAGCAACGAGATATTCGCGCTCCGACGATCCACCGGAGATGGTCATGGTCGCCTGCCCGGCATAGGTGCCGCGCCTAACCGGCAATTCGCGCAGCTTGGCATCGGCATAGCGGCGGGAAGCCTCCGTCCGCGCCAGCCGCTCCGCCGTCAGCGGCTCGATTGCCGCATAAAGCCATTCCGGCGAGCCGGTCATGAAGATGATGCCCTCGGGATCCGAGACGAAGATGCGGCTGTCGCCGCCGTTCCACGATCGCTCGATCGCGTCGATGTCCACCTTGAAGACGATCACACCGCGGATTTCGCCAGCGACCCGAATGGGAGAGCCGAAGTAGTAGCCGCGTTTCTGGGACGTGGTGCCGAGCGCATAGAAGCGGGATTGCATGCCGCTTGCCGCGTCCTGGAAATAGGGACGGTAGCTGAAGTTCTCGCCGACAAAACTCAGCGGTTCGTCGTAGTTGCTTGCCGCAACGGTGTTGCCGTCCATCGTCATCACGTAGATGTCCGATGACGTTAGAAGCGCGTTGATCTCCTTGAGATAGGTGTTGGTGACGGCCTGCAGTCGTTTGTCGTCTGGACGCTGCACCAGGTTTTTCACGTTCTCCTGGTCCGCGATCAAAGCAGGCAACGCCTCGTACCGCTTCAGATGCCCCTCTAGCGCCGCAACAGCGAGACGCAGGGTTGTCTGCGCCTGAGCGGCGGTTTCTTCCATATAGCTGCGGGATACGAAGTTTCCGCCGCCAAAGATGACGGCCGCCACGACGACCAGGCAGGCAATCGACGCAATTACGACTCTATGACGCAATGAAATCTGGCTCCTCCACCAAACTGCGCGTGATCATAAGCCTAGCCTACTGCCATTGCCATAGCTCGTTGCGCGAACGCGAAAGAGAGCATCCTGAAGACCTGCTTGACTCCTGGCGGCGGCATGCTTGGATCACCCCGTCCTGTCGCTCCATTCGGAAAGGCATCCCATGATCTACCTCCTCGCATTAGTGATCGGCGTCGTTGCAGGTCTTCGCACGATGGTTGCCGCCGCTGCGGTCGCCTGGGGCGCCCATCTTGGCTTTCTTGCCCTGACCGGCACATGGCTCTCCTTCCTCACCTCCATCTGGGCGGTTGTCATATTGACAATCCTTGCCGCCGGCGAACTCGTGACTGACAAGCTTCCGACAACGCCCAGTCGCAAGGTACCCGTTCAATTTGCCGGTCGCGTCGTGATCGGCGCGCTTGCAGGGGTTGCCTTGGGAGCAGGCTTCGGCCTCTGGCTGGGAGCGCTTATTGCAGGCGCCATCGGAGCGGTCGTTGGAACGCTGGGCGGGGCGGCGGTCCGCGCCCGCCTCGCTACGGCATTTCGAAAAGACACCCCAGCCGCGCTTGCCGAAGATGCCGTGGCCATTATCAGCGCATGGCTGCTCATAAACGCGGTCACCTTGGTGGCAGTATCATGAGAAGCTTCGACGCCATCATCATCGGAACCGGCCAGGCCGGGCCGCCGCTTGCCGGTCGCCTCGCCGCCGCCGGCAAGTCCGTCGCCATCATTGAGCGAAAGCATGTCGGCGGCACCTGCGTCAACACCGGTTGCATGCCCACGAAGGCACTGGTTGCCAGCGCATACGCCGCAAATCTTGCGCGGCGTGCGGAGGACTATGGGGTTCTGGTCGATACGCCCGTGCGGATCGACATGAAAAAGGTGATGCAGCGCTCCCACCAGGTGACACTCAACGCGCGCGGCAACAACGAAAACTGGCTCAGCGGCATGGAGCGCTGCACACTGATCCGAGGCCACGCCCGCTTCGAGGGGCCGAAGCGGATACGTGTGGGTGAGGAGGTTCTGGAAGCGCCGCAGGTCTTCATCAATGTCGGTGGACGTGCCGCCGTTCCCGATCTTCCGGGTGTGAACGACATCGACTACCTGACCAACAGCAGCATCGTGATGCTTGATCGTGTTCCCGAGCATCTCGTGATCATTGGTGGAAGCTATATTGGGCTCGAGTTTGCGCAGATGTATCGCCGCTTCGGCGCAGACGTGACGATCGTCGAGAAGAGCGACCGCTTGATCGGACGCGAAGACCCCGAGATCTCCGACGCCATACGTGAAATACTAGAAGCGGAAGGGATACAGGTGCGCGCTAGCGCCGAGTGCATCCGCTTCAGCCGTCATCCGCAGGGCGTGGCTGTCGGCCTGTCCTGTAGCGACGGCGAACCGGAGGTGATCGGTTCAGACGTCCTCCTCGCCACCGGTCGACGCCCCAATACAGACGATCTGGGACTGGAGGCTGCCGGCGTAGAATTCGACGACCGCGGCTACATTAAGGTGAACGACAACCTCTCGACCAATGTCGAAGGGATCTGGGCGCTTGGGGATTGCAACGGCAAAGGCGCCTTCACCCACACCGCCTATAACGATTTCGAGATCGTTGCCGCCAATCTGCTCGACGGTGAGGATCGCAAGGTTTCGCAACGGGTGCTCGCTTACGCACTTTACATCGACCCACCGCTCGGTCGGGTAGGCATGACCGAGGCGCAGGCTTGCAAGGACGGAAGGAAGGTTCTGGTTGGGAGCCGGCCAATGTCGCGCGTCGGACGGGCGATCGAAAAAGGTGAGACGCAGGGGCTGATGAAAATCGTCATGGAGGCTGATACCGGAACGATCCTGGGCGCAGCGATTCTAGGCTCGGGCGGAGATGAGGCAATCCACGGCGTGTTGGACATAATGAATGCGGGCGCCAGTTCTGATAAACTACGTTGGGCCGTGCCGATCCACCCGACCGTGTCTGAGCTTTGGCCGACCGTGATTCAGAGCGCGCGTCCGATTTAACCGGCGGTTTACCAGCTTTCCCTTCCCTCCCTCGCAAGAACAGCGCTTAACGGCTCCTGCACCGCTATCGTGTACTGGAGAGGAGGCTGTTGACGGGCTGGGGTACCGAGCATGTGCGGATTTGCAGGTTTTGTCGGTGAGGTCGACGTTCCAGGCGGCCCCGAGCCCTTGCTTTCAGCCATGGCCGACGCGATCGCTCATCGTGGTCCTGATGGCCGAGGCATTCACTCGAACCCCGGCGTCGGCCTAGCTCACGTGCGTCTCTCAATCGTTGGCCTTGGCGACGGACAGCAACCGATGTCAACGCCAGACGGCGATCTCGTTATCGCCTTCAACGGTGAAATCTTCAACTACGTCGAATTGCGCGAGGACCTTAAAGCCCGCGGGTACCGGTTCCGCACCGGTAGCGACACCGAGGTCCTTCTTCAGCTCTATGCACAATATGGAGACGAATGCCTGGGCCGCTTGAACGGCGACTTTGCCTTCGCGATCTGGGATGGCCGGCGCCGGCGCATGCTCATCGCCCGTGACCGTGTCGGTGTCCGACCACTCTTTTACACCCAACACCGAGGCGCGCTCATCTTTGCCTCCGAGGCAAAGGCGCTCCTTGCCGTGCCCGGGGTCGAAGCCGAACTCGACCCAATCGCGCTGGATCAGATTTTCACCCTGTGGGCGCCCATTGCGCCACGGACGGTCTTCAAGGGAATCTCTGAACTGGAGCCCGGAGCCGCCCTGGTCGTGGAAGACGGAAGGGTTGAGTTCAAACAATATTATCACCTCACCTACCCCGATCTCGCAGATCTACGCCCACCAGAACATCCCGGCGCACAGGAAGAAGAACTGCTGGCACTGTTGCGCGACGCTGTGCAACTGAGGATGCGTGCTGACGTCCCGGTGGGCTCCTACCTCTCCGGAGGCCTCGACTCTTCATTGATCGTGGCGCTAGCGAGCCCCATGGCAGCAGGTGGCCTGAACACGTTCTCCGTAAATTTCGAGAGTGCGGAGCACGACGAACGGTCGTTTCAGCGTCAGGTAGCGGAGGCACTGGGTACCCATCATCGCGCCATCGCCTGCGGACCTTCGCAAATCAGCGAAGTCTTCCCGCAGGTGGTCCGCTTCGCCGAACGCCCAGTTCTACGTACAGCACCCGCGCCGCTGCTCTCTCTGTCCGGGCTCGTCAGGCAGTCCGGTATGAAGGTGGTGCTGACGGGCGAAGGTGCCGACGAGGTGTTCGCCGGCTATGACATATTCCGAGAGGCCAAGGTCCGTCGCTTCTGCGCAAGGCACCCGGGCTCTCGCGTCCGCCCGCACCTGTTCCGCAAGCTCTACCCGTATTTGCCTGGTCTAAAACAACAGACACCCGAATATCTGGCGGCTTTTTTTGGCGCGGGTGGAGACGGAACAGACGATCCGCTATTCTCGCATCGCCCCCGCTTTCGCAGCACTGCTGCCGCCAAGATCTTCTATGCCAGTGATCTCAGGGAGAGCCTGACAGGCTACGACGCAGCAGAAGAGCTCACCTCTTGCCTTCCCGCAGATTTCGGCCGCTGGCACGCGCTGCATCAGGCCCAATATCTGGAAACTCGCTTCCTGCTTCCAGGCTATATTCTCTCCAGCCAAGGGGACCGGATGGCAATGGCCAACGGCGTCGAAGGCCGCTTTCCTTTCCTCGACCCCCGGCTGATTGAGTTCGCAAACCGACTCCCGCCTGGAGCGAAACTGAAAGGATTGGAGGAAAAGCACATCCTGCGCCGGATCGCTGGTGATCTCCTGCCAACGGAGGTAGTGCGGCGACCGAAGCAGCCTTACCGCGCACCCGATACCAGTTCGTTCTTTGAGCCGGAGCCAGACTACCTGAACGAACTCCTGGGCCCTGAGAAGATCCGGGAGGGCGGACTGTTCAATCCAGCGGCAGTCGCCAAGCTCTATCAAAAGTGTCAGGCTAAGCCGGTCAGTGGTTTCCGGGACAATGTTGCCTTCGTGGGCATTCTCTCGACGCAGCTCTGGCTAGCCAGCTTCCAATCAAGCCGCTCCACCACCTCCATCCTTCGGCAAGAAGCTAGTCTGCCTAAGCTCGCGTGAATCACGCGGCCACCGCGCGTAGCGCAGACAAATAAGCTCTCGTACCGGATCAATTCGTCTGCGCCGTGGTTTAGCTCACGTAAGTCGCGTCGCAGCAGGCGGACGCAGCAGATGAAGGAGACAGAAGATGGCCAACGCAGACTCGAAGCACTTTGGTCCCGGCGGGTCCAAAGGCAAGCAGAGTGGAACCGGAGCCTTGACGGATGTAGATAAGTCAGTTCTCCCGGAAAACATGGTTCTGTCAAACCGAGACAAGGCACAACACTCCCGCGACCGTGGCCTCGACAGCAAGGCCGTCCAGACCGAGCAGTTCCACGACCACGATGCAAATCACCTCGACGACAAATAATTGAGTGTTTGAACTGACGCAGGCACCAGATTGTGCCGCTCCTGCAACGGGCGGCGCAATCCTTCTCCGACGGCCATCCCAGCGGCGCAGCGTATCTTATTCGAAGGACGCATTTGCTGGGATGACCTGGAGAGGTCAGCGCTTGGCTTGAAGCTCCCGTTCGTCTCGCATCAAGAAAAGTCGCGTTGTGTCATCCAGGTTGTCTTGTAGCCACGATGCCATCGCCACCTCCTCCTGCAGGATATTCTCAAAGACCGATTTCGCTTCGGCTTCTCCCAATTCGTCGGCTGCTGCGATCAGCACTCGGTAGGCTGCGATCTCCGCATGCTCAAATGCGTAGCTGGCCATGGCGCCCTTGATCACTTCGTCCTGAGTGAACGCGCCCGAAAGCCCCTGGAGGGTCGCGGTCACTCGCCCTGTTACGTCGTTCAATACGGAAGATCGAGCATCGGGAAGCTTCTCCAGTAGGTGTCTAAGCGACTTCTCATGCCCCTGGGTCTCGGCGAGATGGAGGTTGATGCGGTCCTTCAGCATCGGGTAGTTTTCCAACCGTCTCGCCTGAGCGGCAAGCATCGTGACAGCCTGCTCTTCCATCGCATGAGCGTCACGAAGCCAGTTTGCGTAGTGATCTTGCATGTGAGCCACTATGATCTCCCGAGTTGAGTCGACGCCTTGATGCCATCAGGTAGATAGCAAGCGGTTGCGAGTGGAGAAGGGGTCGCGAAAAAGCATCGCGGTGTCGAAGGAACAAAACGGGCAAAGCCTTGTTTTGCACTATGCACATAGGGAGCGTTCATGGTTCATCCGCGCGAGCCACAGGAGAATCCACCCATTCCGATCCCGGATTGGAAACCGGAGCCACCGATCGACGAGCCGGAACCGGATCGTCTGCCTGATGAGGCACCGACTCCCAATCCCGATGAGAATGACAACCCGCCGGCGTATGCGTAGTATCTAGCGCCGCCGCCACCGGCTGCAATCCTCCTGATTGGAACAATCGGGAGGATTCCACGTTCCCCTGCGATCGCAGCTCCGGGGGCCAAAGGTGGACGTGACCGTAACCGCTAAATCAAAGCATCAAAACGCCAGACCTGATCCCATCATCAAGCCCGGACTGAATGCATGGCGAAGCGCGCGAGCGGAAAAGGTTGCATTTCTGGTAGACGGAGCGGAGTACTTCGCAAGACTCGATCAGGTCTTACGGCAGGCGCAACGCTCCATTTTCATTATTGGCTGGGACTTCAATCCTGAGATCAGACTCCGTCCCGGAGCGTCGGAGGAGACATTAGGTCAGCTTCTACGTGACCTTGTGGACGCCAAGCCAGAACTTGAAGTTCGCTTGTTGATCTGGGGTATGGGGCCTGTCTACTCCAGCAGGAGCCTTAAGATGTTCGGCAAGATGGAGTGGAGCGATCACCCCCGCATCCACATCAAGCTCGACTTTGATCATCCCCTGCGCGGCAGCCATCATCAGAAGGTGGTTTCCATCGATGATCGAACTGCATTCCTAGGCGGTATCGATTTGACGTCTCGACGGTGGGATGACCGGAGCCACCAAATAGACAACCCGTTGCGTGTATCGCCGGATGGCACCGCATACGGGCCCGTCCACGATGTTCAGACGATTGTCGCCGGTCCGCCGGCACTCTTCGTTGCAGATATGGCGCGCGACAGGTGGCGAAGGCAGACGGGCGAGGTGCTGCAGCCAACAAGACAGACCCACGGAGCAAACCCGTGGCCCGAAGACCTTCCCGCTGCCTTGACCGATTGCAATACGGCCCTGGCGTTGACCGAGGCCTGGAACTGGAAAGGGCGTCGCGGCCATCGAGAAGCAATTCGCCTCACTCATGAGGCGTTGAGGGCGGCCCAGCGGCATCTGTATATAGAGACGCAGTATCTGGCCTCCTTCGGTATTGCTCGCACACTAGCCAAGCGCCTGAAGGCCCGGAACGGCCCCGAAGTGGTTGTTGTGGTGACAAGAGAATCCCACGGCTTCTTTGAGCAGGCAATGATGGGACAGAACCGCAACCGGCTCATTCGTCGCCTGAAGCGCGTCGACCGGTACAACAGGTTGCGCGTCTTTTACGCAGTGACGCCGGATGGCGAGGAAGGTGAAAAAGAAATCATCGTCCATTCCAAGGTCATCATCGTGGACGATCGCTTCATCCGTGTCGGTTCGTCCAACCTCAACAACCGATCGGAGGGCCTCGACACCGAATGCGACCTTGCGGTGGAGACGCGCTCCGCCGAAGGCCACAGAGCCGTAACGTCCATTCGCAATGATCTTTTGGCTGAACATATGGGCTGCACCGCCGAAGAGGTGAAGGCGATCGTTGAAGAGACGGGATCCTTGATCGCCGCCATCGACCGGCTGAATGTCCAGCGCCGTGGCCTTCGGCCTTTTGAGATGGTTCGATCGGAGGGGGATACAGACTCGCTGGTGGGCACTGGCCTCTTCGACCCAAAGCAGCCTTTCTGGCCCATCCGTCCAATAGTGGCTCTCATCCGTCGTACGGCCGGAAGATTAGCTCGCCGTCTGCTCCGCTAGTGTTGGAGAACGCCGCTTGAAGTACGCTTCGCTTGCGATCAATACCGGCACCCCGATCATCAATGGCACAAAGAAGTAGAGCACCCGAAACGCGACGAGCGCACCAATCGCGCTGGCGTGCGGCAGAAGTCCCAACATCGTTGCCTCCAACACGCCAAGCCCGCCCGGGACGTGGCTGACCAGTGAAGCGATGTTGGATGTCACATAGGCTGTGGCGACCGACAGATAGCCGACGTCAGACACGCTTGACATCAATTGGTGTATCGCGCCCGCGACGCAGGCAAAATTCAAGGTACCGACCACCACCTGCCCGAGCGCAAGATGAAGTGGAGGTGGTTCGAAGCTCCATTTACCAACGGTCAGGGATCGCCTCACGCGCCAGCAGAGAACGAGATAGCCGCCGGGAACGGCTAGGATGGTCACCCCCAGCACAACTGACGCCGTCGCAGAAAGACCGAGCATATCGCCCCTTCCTCCCGGTGAGGACAAAAGTGCAAGCGACGCTAATGTAGTGAGACCGATGCCGACCGTCACACCGCAGAAGACGATCACCTTTGCAACTTGCGCAGGTGACAATCCCCAACGGGAATAGAAGCGGTAGCGAACGGCGCCGCTACTCAGGGCCGCCAACCCTACATTGTGGCCGATGGACAACCCCGTGAACGAAGCCAGTGCCGCCCTCGGATAGCTGAGCGGCCGCCCGGCGTACCGGACTGCCAGCCAATCGAACCCTGTAAGACAGATGTAGGAGGCAATCACGAACCCGAGGGACGAAATGAGGTGGTTAACGGGGATGGAACGGACAGAGGCCTGGATTTCCGCCCACGTATAGCGCCCGAGGCTTCGGTATACGATCACCACGGCAAATAAGACGGCAACGAGAACCAGAACTTTGAACAGGCGCTGCCTGGAGATCATACCCTCCTCCGGAATCTGCTGACAGGGAACGAAACCGAGCCTAACGGGTTCCCAGCGTCATGGCATCTCAACGACCCGAAAACCCAGACCCGCCCGGCACGATCCTCAAGATACTCAGCTACAACGTCCACAGTTGCATCGGCACCGATCGCAAGCTGGACCCGGCTCGAATTGCACAGGTGATCGCCGATCTGTCTCCTGACATCATCGGTCTGCAGGAGTTGGACGTCGGTCGATCCCGAACCGGAGGTGTTGACCAAGCGCACATCATCGCCTCTTTGCTGAGGATGAAGTATCATTTCCACGCTGCCTTGCACGTGACGGAAGAAAGGTATGGCGATGCCATCCTGACTGCATTGCCGATGAAGCTCATCAAGAGCGGGATGTTGCCATCAAGCGGCGAACAGCGGGGGGCGCTCTGGGTAGAGATCACCGTCGGAGACACTTCTCTACAGGTATTCAACACCCACCTGGGCCTCAGAAGAAGCGATAGGATTCAGCAGGCAGCCAGCTTACTTAGCCCTGCCTGGCTAGGCCACCCGGCTTACGATGGTACTGCAAAGGTCTTGATCGGCGACCTCAACTCAGTAGGGAGTTCCACTGCCTATAAGCACTTCGCGCGGCGCTTCCATGACGCGCAAAAAGCAGCGGGTGCTACTCCGAAGCCGACGTTCCCCTCCCGCTTCCCGCTCATGCGCTTGGATCATATCTTCGTGTCGGACCACGTGGAGGTAGTGGAAACGCAAGTACCGTCAACCACGCTTGTTCGGCAAGCTTCGGATCACGTGCCTCTCCTAGCAACTGTGCGATTGTGACCACTGAAGGCGCGGTAGCCACGCCTTCAGCAAGGCATCACCGGGAGCCGGTACCTTTGTGATGTTCGCTTTCTTGGTTCACGCCTCGCACGATGGCAGGATCATCCTCGTTGAGAGAGATTTCGGCGGCCCTCATGCTGAGGTCGTCGCCCTTGCGGTATGCGTCTCTCGCAGCCTCGCTGCGCTCAAGATCTGCCTGGGCGTCGAAATCCTCGCCAGCATTGGAGGTGTCGACACGCTTCTCGATGATGTTGCGTTGTTGCTGATGTGTCTTGTTGCCTTGCATGTCACGTCTCGCTTTCGCTACTTGTTGTCGCGGCCGCGCTGCTCCGGATCGATGCCACCGGACGGAAGCGTGTCATTCAGCACGTCCCCTTCCTCGGTGTTCTCGCCCTGGATGTCGCCTTCGACCAGATGGCCGTGTCGGCCTTTCGATGTGCCGATACCGGGATTGCCTTGCAGATCCGTGTCGCTCGGGCGGTCCTGCCGGAAGTGCTTCGAGGTTGCCATTTGGGCCTCCTGTTTCTCGTGTCAGTGCTTGCTGCGGGAGACGAACTTGTTGAAGCGGCTGGTTTTTCCACCTGACGTTTCTTCCTGGTAGAGGAAGCAAAGCTCGTTTTCATCGAAGATCGAGAAGAAGTCGTCCCAGCTGATCTGCTCAAGAGAGTCCTCCGGCTCGCCGAAGTCTACCCGCAGGATCCCGCCTTCGCCGGACGTCTTGACGCGTGCCGGATGGCCTCCACGCTCTTCAACCCAACCACGGATTTCCTTGTGATCGGTCGTCTCCACGGATTTGCTCATCTGTGCCTCCTTCTTGCGTTGGTACAGTCAAAACCGGGGCGCCAAGGCTTATGTTCCTGAGGAATATCTTCGATCTCGCGAATGATATTGCCAAGCTGTCGCGTCACTTTCGCGATAGGCAGATTTCCTGGAGCGTCAGTTGAACGTATAGTCAGCTGAGATCTGCTGGCGAAAGACCTCATTGCGGAGGATGCGGCATACTGCCCCGCTGCGGCGATCCGCCCGTATTGACCTTCGGTCACACTAAATCATCTTAGGGAGGTCGAACCCGGACATCGGGATTGGTCGCTAAGGTGTAGGGCTCATGTTCGAAAATATGGACGCCATTCTTCTGGCTCGCTTTCAGTTCGCCTTTACGGTGTCCTTTCACATTATCTTCCCTGCATTCTCCATTGGACTTGCGAGTTATCTGGCGGTGCTGCAGGGGCTGTGGCTTTGGACGAAGCAGGAAGTCTACATCGAGCTCTTTGACTTCTGGAAGACGATCTTCGCCCTTGCCTTTGGCATGGGCGTCGTCTCCGGCATTGTGATGTCCTACCAGTTCGGCACGAACTGGAGCGTGTTTTCAGACAAGGCAGGACCCGTCATTGGGCCGCTCATGGGCTACGAGGTGCTGTCTGCCTTCTTCTTGGAGGCGGGCTTTCTCGGCGTCATGCTGTTTGGACGACATCGGGTAGGCCCGCGGCTTCATTTCTTCGCAACGCTGATGGTGGCGTTCGGCACCTTGATGTCGGCCACCTGGATCCTTGCTGTAAACTCGTGGATGCAGACGCCTCAGGGCTTCGGCATGAACGATGTCGGCCAGTTCGTTCCCGAGGACTGGTGGGCGATCATCTTCAATCCGTCCTTCCCCTACCGCCTCGTGCACATGGTGCTCGCGGCCTATTTGACGACCGCTCTGGTTGTTGGAGCAGTTGGCGCACTCCATCTTCTTCGGCACACCTCTCCCCTGCGCTCCGGGACGATGTTCTCGATGGCAATGTGGATGCTGACGATCGTCGCGCCGCTGCAGATCCTGGCTGGAGACATGCATGGCCTCAACACTCTGGAGCATCAGCCGACCAAGGTCATGGCGATGGAAGGCCACTACGAGAGCCATCCAGATGGCGCCCCCCTCATCCTGTTCGGCATACCCAATCCGGACGAAAAGCGTGTGGACTATGCAATCGAGATCCCCAAGCTCTCGAGCCTCATCCTGAAGCACGACCTCAACGCGCCACTTCCGGGGCTAGACACCGTTCCCGAGGAACTGCATCCGCCGGTGCAGATCGTCTTCTGGTCTTTCCGTATCATGATCCTGCTCGGCTTCTCGATGCTGGGCCTCGGCCTCTGGAGCCTGTGGTGCCGCTGGCGTGGCACGTTCTACCAAAGCGACGGGCTGCATCGCGCCGCCCTCGTGATGGGCCCGGCCGGCTTTATTGCCGTCCTGGCCGGGTGGGTCACGACGGAAGTGGGGCGGCAGCCGTTCACGGTCTACGGGCACCTGCTGACAGCGGATTCGGTCTCTCCCATTTCCGCTCCCGCAGTGGGCTCGTCGCTGGTGGCCTTCATCATCGTCTACTTCCTGGTCTTCGGCGCGGGCACGTTCTACATCCTCCGCTTGATGTCGAGACTGCCGCGTGATCCGCTCGGCGATCTCGATGAAGGCCCGATCCGTACGGCCGGCATTACCCCGGCACCTCACCTCGCCCGCAAGCAGGATTACGATCATCATGGAAATTGATCTCGCGTTCATCTGGGCGGCGATCATTGCCTTCGCCGTCCTTGCCTACGTGATCCTCGACGGGTTTGACCTCGGAGTCGGGATTCTTTTCCCCTTCTTCCCCGAGAAGCGCGACAAGGACGTGATGATGAACAGCGTTGCCCCCGTCTGGGATGGTAACGAGACCTGGCTCGTCTTGGGCGGCGGAGGCCTTCTTGCAGTCTTCCCGCTGGCGTACGCTACGATCCTACCAGCGCTCTACGCGCCAATCATCGCGATGCTGCTCGGCCTCATCTTTCGCGGCGTCGCCTTCGAGTATCGCTGGCGCTCGCGCCGTGCGGAAGGACTCTGGAACTGGGCTTTCACCGGCGGGTCGGCGGTCGCAGCCTTTGCGCAGGGCGTGGCGCTCGGCGCCCTAGTGCAAGGCATTCCCGTGGAAAACCGCGCCTATGCTGGCGGCTGGTGGGACTGGCTGACGCCGTTTTCCGTGGCGACCGGGTTTGCAGTTCTGGTCGGCTATTCTTTGCTCGGCGCGACTTGGCTCGTGATGAAAACGACCGGCGACCTTGCGCATCGCGCCCGCCACTATGCCTACCTCTCGGCCGTCGCCACGCTCCTCGCCATGGGTTCCGTCAGCCTCTGGACGCCGTTCCTCGAGCCGCTTTACCTTGAGCGCTGGTTCAGCTGGCCGACAGCAGCCTTCAGCATCATCGTACCCCTGCTCGTCACCGGCTGCTTCCTGACGATGGTTCATGGGCTTCGTACACACCACGACACGCGCCCGTTCATCGCAGCACTCGGGCTCTTCGTTCTCGGCTATGCAGGCATCGGCATCAGCTTCTATCCCTACATTGTCCCCACCTCGGTGACGATCTGGGATGCTGCCGCGCCCGACGAGAGCCTGGCCTTCCTCTTGGTCGGCGCTGCGGTTCTGGTTCCGCTGATCCTCGCCTACACCACCTATGCCTACTGGGTGTTCCGCGGCAAGGTCGATCCGGAAGAGGGCTACCACTAATGCCGGCCCCTGGTACCGGCAAGCGGATCCTCTGGTTCATCGGACTTTGGCTTGCCGGTGTGGTCTGCGTCGCGTTCGTGGGGTTGCTGATCAAGCTCTGGCTTGGCGCCTGATTACTTCTCGCCGGGATACTGGTTTTCCTTCAACAGCTTCGCGAGATGCACCGTGTTGCGTGCAAGCATGCTAACGGTGCTAGTCACCTTCTCCGGGATCTTCTCCAGATCGGAAAAGTTCGTGCTCTGCATCGCCTCTCCAACCCAATAGGCGACCGCATTGGCAGGAATGGTGAAGCCCACGTCACTCAGCGCCTGGTAAAGCTCGGCCGAAACATGGTGCGCACCGTCCTCGTTGCCGACAACCGCAACCGCAGCCACACGTCCATAGGACACCATCCGCCCCTGATCGTCTGTCTCGCTGAGAAAGGCGTCCATTCGCTCCAGCGCACGCTTGGCAATGCTGGAAGGCTGGCCCATCCAGATCGGCGTTCCTAGGATCAGGATGTCCGCGTCCAGCACCATCTGCCGGATCTTCGGCCATTCGTCACCCTCGCCTTCATCCGAAAGCACGCCAGGCTTGATGTTGTAGTCTGCCAAGCGGAGGATGGTGGTCGCGACACCCATCGGCTTCATCGCTGCTTCGATGAGGCCAAGCATCCGGTCGGTTGACGAGGGTTCGCCACCGCTGGACTTCAGCGTGGCATTGAGGGCAAGCGCGGTCAGAGACATATTTTACTCCTGGATCGATCGGGGCTGACATCGCAACAATCGCCCGGCTGCCCGGTTCCAGGATTTCCTGTCTCAACGTCTTGTGAGAGTTATCAGATAATGCGCAGGCTCATTTGTGGGGTTGAAGAACACGCAGTCCGCAGGAGGACCGAGAAGCAGGCAATCCCCCTTCGCAAGGTGATGCACGACCTCGCCCTCCAAGAACTCCAGCTCGCCAGTCAGGATCCAGATCTGCTGCTGTTGAAACGCAAACGCCGAGGCGGGATAGGGGACACGCACCGCAGGCGGCAAGGACACCTCCACCAGTTCCACTGTCGAACCCGCGGGCGATATCGCGCGCCGCATATAGCCGGTTTCGGGATCGTGCCAGACCGGCTGTTCCCCATGTTGGGTCAAACGCTCTGGCGCTTGCTCCGCCAATGCCAGCAGGACCGAGAGTGGTAGTCCGAACGCACCTGAGAGACGACCGAGCACTGTCGCGGTCGGGCTTGCCTCCGCCCGCTCGACCTTGCTGATCATGGCCTTCGAGACACCGGAACGATCGGCGAGGTCGGAAAGCGACCAACCCCTCGTCTCCCGCTCGTGCCTCAGGCGCGCAGCGATGGCATGAACCGGATCTCTCGCTTCCTGCACCAGCTTGTCTTTCGTCAATCGTCTTCTATAGTGGACGAATGGAACCTATAGGAGACGACCTCCGGAAGCAATGAGGTGGGAGATCGGCAGTGGCGAAGAAGATCCTGTTCAACGCATTCGACATGAACTGCGTAGGCCATATTCAGCAGGGCCTCTGGGCACATCCGCGCGATCAGTCGCGGCGTTGTGCCGATCTCTCCTATTGGACGGACTACGCCCGTAGGCTGGAAGCTGGGTTGTTCGACGGGATCTTCATGGCAGATGTCGTCGGCGTCAACGACGTCTTTGGCGGCAGCAACGCAGCCGCACTGCGTGGCGCAGTGCAGGTGCCGGTCAACGATCCCATGCTGCTCGTGCCGGCGATGGCCGCCGTCACAAAGCATCTTGCTTTCGGCATCACCGCCAACCTGACCTACGAAGCTCCCTTCCTCTTCGCCCGCCGGATGTCGACGCTGGACCATCTTACCAATGGCCGTATCGGCTGGAACATCGTCACGGGCTACCTGGACAGCGCGGCAAAGGCGATCGGACTAGATGGCCAAGCAGCGCACGACGATCGCTATGACCTGGCTGACGAATACATGGAGGTCGTCTACAGGCTCTGGGAGGAAAGCTGGCAGGATGACGCCGTCGTCAACGACCCCAGCCGGCATCTTTATGCCGACCCTCAGAAGGTCCACAAGATCAGGCACAAGGGGCCGCAGTACAGCATCGATGCGATCCACCTCTGCGAACCATCGCCGCAGCGGACGCCGGTGCTCTATCAGGCAGGCTCGTCCACGCGTGGCCGTCAGTTCGCCGCAACCCATGCGGAATGCGTGTTCGTCAACGGTCAGAAGATTGAGGGGGTCAAGGCGATCATCGAAGACATCCGTGCCCGTGCCACCGATCGGGGGAGGAAGCCCGATGACATCAAGGTCTTCATGGGCGCAACCATCGTCACCGGGCGGACGGAGAAGGAGGCGCAGGAGAAGTACGAAGACTACCGCGCCTATGTGAGCTCCGAGGCAGCCCTGGTTCACGCCGCAGCATCGATGGGGATCGACTTTGCCAAGTATGACCTGGACGAGCCGATCGAAACCGGCAAGAGTGCCGCGATCGTGTCCAACGTCGAGGCGATGACCCGAACCGCGGGCCCGCAATGGACGAAGCGGAAGCTCCTGGAGCAGATGGTGCTCGGCAGCCGCCAGCCTCCGATGATCGCTTCGGCGGAGAAAATTGCCGATGAGCTGGGCAAATGGGCCAATGAGGCCGGAGTTGACGGATTCAACCTGTCGCGGACCGTGGTGCCGGAATGCTTCGACGACATCATTGAGTTGGTAATCCCGATCCTGCAGGATCGAGGCCTGTACAAGACGGTTTACAGCGAGGGACCGCTGCGGCAGAAGCTGTTCGGACAGCCTCGACTGCCGACAAGGCATATCGGCGCCGGACACCGGCGATTTTCACCGGCAGCGGAATAGGGTGGTCGATGGAGAGGCAGCAATTTCGAGATGCCATGGCGCGGTTGGGCTCTGCAGTGACCATCGTCACCTCCGATGGTGAAGCCGGGATTGCCGGAACCACAGTGTCCGCCGTCTGCAGCGTCACCGATCAGCCGCCGACCCTTCTGGTCTGTCTCAATCGCTCCAGCCGCAACAACACGGCCTTCCGTCGCAATGGTCGGCTCTGCATCAATATCTTGTCAGCCGCTCACGAGGATCTGGCGCGGAGATTTTCCAACGGCAGCCTGTCTGCCGAGGAACGCTTTGCCCAAGGCCGCTGGAGGTCGGGAGAAAACGGCAGCCCTCTCCTGGCAGGCGCCGCCGCGTCACTCGAATGCGAGATCGCCGATATCTCCGAAGTAGGGACGCACTCCGTGTTCTTCTGTCGCGTCACGGCAGCGTCTGCGGGAGAGGCAGGCGAAGGTCTGATATACCTCGACCGTGCCTTCCATCGGGTTGGCAAGCCGGCCTCGGTCGCTCCGCTATGATGGGTCAAGAGAAGGTCGATAGCGAACGCTGGCGGGTTCTCGCCATTTTGTGCGCTGCTGTCGTCCTCTCCTTCTCCACCTGGTTCTCCGCTGCAGCGATCGCGCCCGAAATCAGTCGGGAATGGACCCTCTCTCCAGCCGCCGCTGGTTGGCTGACCAACGGGGTGCAACTTGGTTTCGTGATCGGGGCGCTGCTAGCCAGCCTGTTCAACCTGCCGGACATCATCCGAATGAACCGCCTGATGGCCGCCTCGGCCGCGCTTGCCGCGGTCGCCAATGCTGCCCTGCTTGTCGAGCCAGGCCCGACGCTTGCCATTGTCTCGCGCCTCGCCACGGGCTTTGCCCTTGCCGGCGTCTACCCGCCTGCGCTGAAGCTCGTCTCCACGTGGTTCGTTACCGGCCGCGGCCTGGCGTTCGCAGGGGTCATCGGCGCAATCACAGCCGGCTCCTCCCTGCCGCACCTCTTTCGCGGGGCAATGACAGCTGTCCATTGGCAATCGGTGGTGGCGCTCGCAAGCCTCGCCTCCCTCGCCAGCATGATCCTGTTCCTGGTCTTCGCGCGCGAAGGCCCGTATCCGCTCGGGAAGGCCGTCTTCGACCCTCGCCAGATCGGCAGGGTCCTGCGCGATCGCGACGTTGCCCTGGTAAACCTTGGATATCTCGGTCACATGTGGGAGCTCTACGCGATGTGGGCGTGGCTGCTGGCGTATCTGTCGGCAGCGCTGCAGGCGATGAAGGGTGCAAGCTTGCCCAACCCATCGCTCCTGACCTTCACCGCTGTCGCGGCCGGCGTCGCGGGTTGCTTTGCCGGCGGGCTGCTATCCGACCGCTTCGGCCGCACGGCCACGACTGCCGGAATGATGCTCGCCTCCGGAAGCTGTGCCTTGCTGATCGGCTTCGTCTTCAACGGGCCCGAATGGCTGCTCGTTCTCGTGGTCGTGGTCTGGGGGATCACCATCATTGGCGACTCCGCCCAGTTTTCCGCCGCCGTGACCGAACTGGCCGACCGAGCCTATGTGGGCACAGCTCTCTCGCTGCAGATGGGTATGGGCTTTGCGCTCACCATCGGGATGATCTGGCTGATGCCGCAGCTTGCGAACTGGCTTGGCGGGTGGCAGTGGACCTTCTCCATCCTGGCGATCGGACCCTTCATTGGCGCAGCCGCCATGCTGGCTTTGCGCCGCCGACCTGCTGCCGTTAAGCTCGCCAACGGACGCCGTTAGCCCCTTGCCATCCTATTATTCAAGCGTATAACAAGCTCTCATTCTTGGCAGCGCCGGCTTGTGTCGCGCTGCCGACTGCATCGTAACCTACCTTCCCTGCGGGACAACTTCGCCTTGGCTGTAACACGTAGATCCTATAGCCGGGCAACCGAGACAGAGAGGCGCGAAGACCTCATCGCCGCCACGCTGGACTGCATCGCCGAAGCCGGCATTCAGGGCGCAACAGTACGTCAAATTGCTGCCAGGGCCGGCGTAACAGGCGGCCTCATCCGCCATTATTTCGCCACCAAGGACCAGATGTTGCAGGCCGCTTACCGGCAGCTGATGGACGGCATCACGGAGATCACCAAAGCCGCTGCCGAAGGGGCCGACACCAAGACGCGGTTAAGGCGTTTCATCGTGGCGAACGTCACCCCGCCGGTGACCGACAGCCGAACGCTCTCCCTGTGGGCCGCCTTCATCAGCCACATCCCCCTCGACCCTGCCTTCGCCGCAATTCATCGGGAGAGCTACCTTTCCTTTCTGGCTGAACTCGAAACACTGCTGGTCGCCTTCTTCGCGGAACGGGGGCGGGTTGCAAGTGAGCAGGAATGCCGCGCCTACGCGATTGCAGTGAACGGATTGATTGACGGTCTGTGGCTTGAAGGGACCCTTGCCCCGGACTTGTTCAAGAACGAAGAACTCTCCGAGACAGCCATCGCCTCGGTTGAAGCCATGCTGAGGCTTCCTCCGGGCGAGCTGTCCTGAAACCAGATCACAAAGAAGGAACCCCAATGCGCTACGCCTCCATCACCGACCGTCTCGCAGATCTCGGATCGGGTCGCTGGGCCGTTCACAGCGAAGCGCGCCGCATGAAGGCGGCCGGTGCAGATATCATCGAACTGACGATTGGCGAGCCGGACGTGGCACCTGAAAAATCGCTTCTCGATGAAGCGGTCCGCTCCATGTATGCGGGTCGCATCCGCTATTCCAACGGCCGTGGCGAGCCTTCCGTCCTCAAGTCTCTGGTCGAGAAGTATTCCAAGCGGCGGGCGGATGTGACGGAAGCCAACTTCCTCTGTTTCCCCGGCACGCAGACCGCGCTTTACACGGTTATGGCGGGACTTGTTGAGGCAGGTGACGGCGTGCTGGTGGGCAATCCGCTTTATGCCACGTACGAGGGCGTGATCTCCTCTACCGGCGCGCATCCTGTTTGCGTGCCGCTGAAGCCGGAAAATCGCTTTCACATGCAGGCGGAAGATCTCGAACGTGCCGTGACGCCCGAATGCCGCGTCGTCCTTCTCAACACCCCGCATAACCCAACCGGTGCCGTGCTGACCACCGACGAAATCAAGGCGATCGGGGAGGTTTGCCGCAAGCACGACCTTTGGATCGTCTGCGACGAGGTCTACGAGCAGTTGGTATTCGAGACCATCGAATTCGCATCACCTTTCGACCTGCCGGAACTGGCCGAACGCACGATCGTCGTTTCGTCGATCTCCAAGTCACACGCGGCACCCGGTTTCCGCAGCGGCTGGGCCGCAGGTCCGGCAGAATTCTGCAGCAAGGTACTGCCGGTGTCGGAAACCATGCTGTTTGGCGTCCAGCCGTTTATCGCCGATATGACGGCGATGGCCCTGGCGGAAGATTTCCCCATGGCGCCGACGATGCGGACGAACTACAGCCGACGCGCACAGATCGCAGAACAGGCGCTGGCCGGCAACAATCTGGTGAAGCCCATGCTGCCGGAAGGCGGCATGTTCATCCTCATCGACGTTTCCGCGACGGGCCTGACGGGCGAGCAGTTCGCCTGGGAACTCCTGCGACAGGAAGGCGTGGCAGTGATGCCTGGAGCATCCTTCGGTGAACAGGCAGCCGGTTTCCTGCGGATTTCACTTACCGTTCCCGATGACGTTCTTGTCACGGCGATGAAACGCATCGGTGCGCTGGCTTCGCGGCTTGTCTCCACATCCGAGCGACGAGCCTCTGCCTGAGGCGCAGACAGCATATAAAGAGGAGACAGCTGCCGGTCTTTAGGGCTTGGACTGGGGGGCTTTTTGTCGCTCGGCACCCTGAAGCGCCTCCTCCCAGCCGAATACGCTCCGGCCACCGAAGGCTGAGGACTGGCGGAACTCGCCCGCGACGATCTCCTTCAGATCGGGACCGGTGACGTAGCGTTCCAACTGACGGGCCTGATCATCGAGGCGCTTCAGCGCCTGCAGTTCTTCCTCTCGACCGAGCCGCCCCTTGGCGACCGCAGACTTCATTACCTTGATCGTCTCGTCATAGACCTTGAGCGGAACCGGAAACGGGTGACGATCCTTGCCGCCGTGGGCAAGCGAAAATCGGGCGGGATCGGAGAAGCGACAGGGTGCGCCGTGAACGACCTCCGCCACCATGGCCAAAGCCTTCACCGTGCGCGCGCCGACGCCGGGTGTCAGAAGCAATTGCGGAAAATCTTCCGGACCACGATCCGCAGCAGCCGCGAATGCGGCGTGAAGGCGCCTCATGTTCACGTCCTTCTCGCGCACGTCGTGATGGGCGGGCATGACGAGATCCGGCAGGAGAGGCTGTGCCGGTTGCGGCGCCTCTCGTCCCTCCAGAGCGATCACTTCTGCCACCAGCTTGTCCGGCCCCAGCGAACCGAGAAGGTCCAGCTGGCCGTGACGGGAGGCCGCTGCGCGACGGTCGGCGAGGTTGACGATTTCCCCTTGGCCCCTGCCCTCGATGGCCGAATGGGGAGAATCGACAAAGCTCTCCAGCCCCTCAGATAGCCAGTGATACCGCCGTGCCTGCCGACGGTCGCCATTCATCCCCTGCTGCACGACCACCCACTTGCCGTCATCCGTCACGATGAAGCCGTGGAGGTAGAGATCGAAGCCATCCTGCACGGCGGCGCTGTCGACCTTGGCAACAAGACGGCTGGTGTCGCCGAGCCGGCCACCATCGAGCCCGACACGGTTGCCGATGGCCAGAAGCTCTTCCGGCGTCCTGCGCGAATGCTGCCCGCGGCCGCCGCAGACATGGATGCCAAGCTCACTTGAAAGCGGTGTCAGCCCTCGCTTGAGCGCACCGATGACGCTGGTCGTGATGCCCGAGGAGTGCCAGTCCATTCCCATAACGGCGCCGAAGGACTGGAACCAGAACGGATGGGCGAGTCGGCGCAGGAACTCGTCCCGACCATAGTGCTGCACGATCGCTTCGCTGATCAGCGCACCGAGTCGCGTCATCCGCTGGCCGAGCCATGCCGGTACACGTCCGCCATGAAGCGGAAGATCTGCGCTGCCTGCTCTCTGTGCCATGTTCCACCGGTTCTTCAGATCCTCTGCATATAGCAGCACCGGCAGAACAAAACATGACCTAAATCTTACTCGGCCGCGAAATTCCCGAGCCTTTCGGCCAGACGCTCTATGGTCGGAACGTCTGCATTGGCGAAGGCGAAGCGCAGATACCGTTCCTGACCCGGACCGAAATACATGCCCGGAATGCAGACCACCCCCGCCTGCTTGGCCATCCGCTCTGCAACCACAGCCGAATTCAGCGACGGAAACGGATGACGGACGAAGGCGAAGTAGGCGCCTGCCGCATCGATCCGCCAGCCCGGCAGCTGAGCCATCACCAACTTGAGCGCCTTCGCCCGGCGCACGATTTCCTGCCGGTTTTCCTCCCGCCACTCCGCCAGCATCGGCAGAGCCTGCGCAACGGCTGCCTGTGCCGCACGAGGCGCGCAGATCTGGACATTGTCCATGATCTTGGCGATCTGCTCCACAGCCTTGGCACCCGCGGTGATGGCGCCGAGCCGGTGGCCTGGAATGCAGAAGGATTTTGAGAAGCTGTAGAGGCAGATCAGGCGGTCTTCCCAATCAGCCTCTGCAAAGAGACCATGCGGCGAACGTCCCGCCTCCGGCAGGAAATCCCGATAGGTTTCATCGAGGATCAGCCAGATGTCCTTCTCGCGGCAGACCTCGAAGATCTCCTGCAACAGATCCGGCGGGTAAACGGCACCCGTCGGGTTGTTCGGCGAAACAAGCGCCAGTGCCCGGACATCGGGCGTGATGGCCGCCGCAACCGCATCAACGCGCGGCAGGAACCCGTCATCGGCCGCGCAATCAACCGTTTTGCTCGTCACCCCCATCATCGCGAGCGTCGTCTCGTGATTGAAGTAGAAGGGATTTGTCATCAGCACGGTCTGGCCGGCGCCGGCGACCGCCATCGCGGCACTGATGAAGGCTTCGTTGCAGCCGGACGTTACGTGAATGTTCTGGCTACCGATGTCGGCGCCATACACCTCGCTGACATGGTCTGCGTAGACGCGCCGAAGGTCATTTTCGCCTTCAATGGGTCCATATCCGCAATAGGCGGTCGATCCTGCCATCTCCCTCAGCAACGCCAGCATCGTCGGATGCGGCGGGTAACCAGGCACGGCCTGCGAGAGATCGATCAGTGATCCACGCGATCCGTCATAGGAGCGTCCCCAGGCGAAGACGGAGGGCACGGGCGGGGGAGCCAGTTTCTGGATGAGCGGATTGAAGGAAGGCATGGGTATTCCGAAGCGTGACGGCTGCGAGGGCCGGAGGGATCGATTGATTTGCCCACTCATTTACCAGAATATCGCCGGTGGCAAGGCACGTGATCGCACAAGAAGGACTTGAAGGATGGCCGACGAGCCCATTCAGACCGAAGACACGAAGCTCACCCGGACCAAGCGGAAATGGGCCGATGAAGGCCGCTTCCTCACCGGCCGCATATCGCGACCCGAGGCGGACCGCCTGCCGCCCGGCCAGCACCTGGTCAGGAACTGGCCAGTGCTGGACCTTGGCCAGCAACCGCAGATCTCCAAGGCTCAATGGCGGCTTGACGTGCGCGGACTGGTGAACAAGCCCGCGACCTTCGACTGGGACGCCTTCCTCTCGCTCCCGCAGACCCAGATGCGTTCCGACATTCACTGCGTGACGACCTGGTCGCGCTACGATAATGACTGGTCCGGCGTCACCACCCGCGACTTTCTGGATGCTGTCGATCCGCAGCCCGAAGCCGCCGCCGTCATGCTGACGAGCTATGACGGCTACACGACCAATCTCCTGCTTTCCGATTTTGCAGCCGAGGATGCCATCATCGTCCATAGCTGGCAGGGCGAACCGCTGGCCGAGGAGCATGGTGGACCGGTGCGGCTGGTCGTCCCGCACCTCTACTTCTGGAAGAGCGCCAAATGGCTGCACCGCATCGAGTTCCTCGATGCGGACCGAGCCGGCTTCTGGGAGAAGAACGGCTACCACATGCGCGGCGATCCTTGGGCGGAGGAACGCTATTCGGACGACTGACGGCCAGACGCTTCGCGAAGGAAGTTGATGAGACCTGAGAAATCGGTGTCGCCCTGGCCGTGCTTGCTGAAGTCTTCATAAAGCGCGGCTGCACGGGCGCCCATCTGCGTTGTCGCCCCCGCCGCCGCGGCCGCCTCTTGGGATAGCCTCAGGTCCTTCAGCATCAACCCCGCGGCGAAGCCCGGCTTGTAGGCGTTGTTGGCGGGGGAGGTCGGCACCGGGCCCGGAACGGGGCAGTAGGTCGTGAGCGACCAGCATTGGCCGGAGGAGGTGGAGGCCACATCGAAGAGCGCCTGATGCGAGAGACCAAGCTTCTCGCCGAGCACGAAGGCCTCGCAGACCCCCGCCATGGTGATGCCGAGGATCATGTTGTTGCAGATCTTTGCGGCTTGACCTGCGCCGGCGCCGCCGCAATGGACGATGCGCTTGCCCATCGCCTGCAGGATTGCCTCGCCTCGTTGGAACGCTGCCTCTTCACCGCCGACCATGAAGGTGAGCGTCCCGGCCGCGGCTCCAACCGTGCCGCCGGAGACGGGGGCATCCAGCGAAAGGCAGCTCACTTCCTTGGCCAGAACATGCGCTTCACGGGCGCTTTCCACATCGATGGTCGAGCAGTCGATCAACAGGGTGCCGGGCTTCAGCGCCTGCGAGATCTCGCGCCAAACGGCAAGGACGTGTTTGCCCGCCGGGAGCATGGTCACGACAACATCCGCCTCCTTCACCGCAGCCGAGATCGTGTCAGCAATCGCGACACCCTTTTGGGCTGCGGCATCGCACGATTGGGACAACAGGTCGTAGCCCTTCACCTGATGCCCTGCCTGAACGAGATTGGCGGCCATGGGCCCGCCCATGTTGCCAAGACCGATGAACGCGATGCAGCTTGTCATGTTCTTCCTCCCTCAAGCGGGCTGAAAACAGCCCTGCTCTTAACATTCCTCGCATCGATCCCATCGGGACACGGTGCGAGCTGCTGATCCTCCAATCAGATGCGTCTGGTTTGGCATAGTCGCCTGGCTTGCGCCAGTGCATCCACTGCCGTCACGGTACCGCTTACCGCTCTAGGGCCACCGACTTGATCACCGCATAGACCTCCTGTCCGAGCGAAAGCCCCAGCCGTTCGGAAGAGAAGCTTGTAACGCGGGCAAAGATTTCGTCGCCCCCGCAGTTCGCGGTGATGACGACGGTGTCGTCGTCCCGCTTCAGCGTTGTGATGCGACCGGGAAGGATGTTGAGTGCGCTCAGCCCCTGCGGCTCGGAAACAGCGATGATGACGTCCCGCTCGGGGACGTGAACACGCACGGCCTTGCCCGCGCTCAAGCCATGGCTTGGTACGAGAAGAGACCTCTGCTTGATCTTTACCCGCGCCAGGCCGGAGTCTGGGTCCAAGCCCTCGACGACGCCACTCAGCACGCTCCCCGCCTCCTTGCGATCCAGGGCAGAAGCGACGCGGCCGGACAGGATATGGCTGGGATCGCCGGTGGCGACCACTTTCCCAGCTTCCAGCAGCACCACCTGGTCGGCCAGGCGCGCCACCTCCGTTACCGAATGGCTGACATAGATGATCGGGACGCCCGCCTCATCCCGCAACCGTTCAAGGTAGGGAAGAATCTCGGCCTTCCGCTCTTCGTCGAGCGCCGCCAAGGGCTCATCCATCAGCAGGAGACGAGGCCCGCTGAGAAGCGCCCGCCCGATCGCCACCCGCTGCTGCTCTCCACCGGAAAGAGCGCCGGGTGCTCGACCGAGAAGCTGCGAGATCCCCAGCATCTCGACCACCCGGGCAAAATTGGCCCCAGTGAGTGTATTTCCGGCAAATCGGCGCCCATAGAGGAGATTGCTGCGGACACTGAGATGGGGAAAAAGCCGCGCCTCCTGGAAGACATATCCGAAGCGCCGGCGGTGCGGCTTAACGAAGATTGCGGCGGAGGTGTCGAGAAGCACCTGGTCGTTGAAAAGTACCTCGCCTTCATCGGGTCGCGCTAAGCCTGCGATGATCCGCAGAAGTGACGTTTTGCCGGAGCCAGAGCGGCCGAAGAGCGCGGTCACGCCGCCTTCGGCGGAAAACGCTGCGCTCAATCGAAACGAGCCAAATCGGTGTCTGGCCTCAACGATCAATGTCATGACGCGCGACCATCGCGAGACAGGATCCGCCCAACGGCTTCCGAACCAAGAAGTGCCGCAAACGAGATGGCCACGGCAACAAGAGTAAGCCGCATAGCCCCGGCGTCGCCGCCCGGTATCTGAGTGAATGTGTAGATCGCCGAAGCAAGCGTCTGCGTCTCGCCCGGAATGTTGGAGACGAAGGTGATGGTGGCACCAAATTCCCCCATCGCTTTGGCGAAGGAGAGGATCATCCCAGCGACAATGCCCGGCAAGGCGAGCGGCAAGGTGACAGAAAGGAAGATCCAGAGCGGTCCTGCTCCGAGCGTCCCAGCCGCCTCTTCCAGCTTCTGGTCGATCGCCTCGATGGAAAGCCGGATGGACCGCACCATGAGCGGGAACCCCATGATCGCGCAGGCCAATGCCGCGCCGGTCCAGCGGAAGGAAAAGCTGATCCCGAACCAGTCATAGAGAAAGGCTCCAACAGCGCCACGCCGGCCAAACGTGACCAGGAGCAGAAAGCCGGTCACCACCGGCGGCAGGATGAGGGGGAGGTGTACGATTCCGTTCAGGATGGATTTCCCCCAGAACCGGCCACGCGCCAGGATATAGGCGACAAGAATCCCGAGGGGCAGACTGCAGAGCATCGCGACGGCAGCAACCTTCACGCTCAGGCGCACGGCCACCCACTCTTCGTCGCTAAGTACCAGCCAGTCCAACCGCATCCCCCAAAATTGCCATGCCTGCCGGTTTGTCCGCACCCGCCGGCTAGCTCAATGGATAACGCGCCGCTGCACCGATTGCTACCGATCACCCGGTTCTTGCCTCGGAACAATTGCCACCCAGTCCCGTTAGAGAGCGACCAAATCAAATAGTTAATGGAGATCCTAAATGGCTGATACCAGCGCCACCCGCGAAGTCTTCGTGTCGGGCCTCAAGAACGCTCACGCTATGGAAAACCAGGCCTTGTCGATCATGAAGCCGCAGGTTTCCCGTATCGAGCACTATCCGGAAGTTGCCCGCCGTCTGGAAGAACATATCCGCGAGACCGAGGCACAGATGACGCGGATCGAAGAAATCCTTCGCCAGCTTGATGAGAGCCACTCATCAATGAAGGACATGGCGCTTTCCTTCACCGGCAGCATGGCTGCAATGGGACACACTGTTGCCGGCGATGAAATCCTCAAAAATTCCTTCGCAAACTACGCCTTCGAGCACTTCGAGATCGCTGCCTACAAGTCACTGATCACGGTGGCTGAGGCGGGCGGCTTCACGTTCGCGACCACCGGCCTCCGAACCAACCTGCAGGAAGAGCAGGATATGGCCCGATGGATCGACGACAATCTGAGCACCGTCACCACGCGCTATATTAACCTGCGCGAAGCGGGCGAGTCCGGCAAGGTCTGAGCAGACGATCTGATGGAGGAGGCGGCAAATGTTGGCTCCTCCATCTGTCTACTTCGTGCTTCGCGGTCTCAGAAGGGTTCGGGCGAGGCTCCATGGTTCCGGCAGTCGATCTGCCTCAAGGGACGCAAACAACCAGTCGATGAACACCCGGACTATCGGTGCCGCCCGCATCTCGTGGCGGCAAGCCACGTAGAATGCGTCGTTGGCGGGCACGCTGAGGTCGAAGGGAACGAGCAATTCTCCCTCGGCGATGAGCTTTGCTGCCGTGATCGTATCGCCAAGCGCGACGCCCTGCCCCTGCAGGGCGGCCTCTGTCGAAAAACGGGCATCGCCCATGTAATGTTGCCTGCGCCGGGGAAAGGCTTCACCCTCCGCAGCAGCCAGCCAGGTGCTCCACTCCCTGCCATCGGCATCGCCGTGAAGAAGGACGTGGTCCTCAAGATCCCGCATCGAACGAAGTGGCCGGCTGTTGAGGAGAGTGGGGCTAGCGACGGGAAAGAGCTGCAAGTTGCTCCACAGGCGCGTCCAGGCGTCCGGCCAGTTTCCGGCCCCGTAGAGGATGCAGACGTCAACGTCGGAGGAATGAAGATGTCCAGCGTCGTTGGACGCTGCCAGCGTCAGCGTCACGTCCGGGTACTGGTCTGTGAAGGACGATAGCCGCGGCAAGATCCAGAAAGACAAAAGCGCTGGAACGCAGGTGATTGAAAGACTGCCTGCGGTGGCCGGTCGCTTCATCTGCGCGGTTGCGGCTGCAATTCCGTTGAAGGCTTGTGTCACTGCCGGCAGAAGCAAGGCACCGGCAGCCGTCAACTTCAGGCGTCTTCCTCCGCGCTCGAAGAGGGTGGTATCGAGCGACTCCTCAAGTGCCCGGAGCTGATGGCTCACAGCCCCATGGGTTACCCGCAGTTCCCGCGCAGCGGCTGATACGGAGGCCAGACGCGCGGTCGCCTCGAAAGCGCGAAGAGGGTTGAGGGGCGGCAGGCGGTTCGTCATCCGGGATCCGTCATGTGAGCATTTCTCACACCTTCCGCTAGAACATTGTCAATTGCATTTCCACCCCCTCTTTGCCGATAATACTCTAAATTCAACCGGCAAAGCCGCGGGAACTGGTACAGAGCATATGGGAGCGCCGGGATCATGGCCCTGGACGACGAGAAACTTACCGAACTGCGTGAAAAATACGGATCAGGTCACGGTGGCGACCTCTACGATCCTGAGTTCAGGAAAGTCGCGGACAAGATCTTCTCCAAGAGCGGCACTCGCCTGGCGCCTTATGCGGGCGTACCGACGTTCGTATCAGCACCACACATGCCGGTGGAAGCCGAAAACCCGGACTTCGGCAACCTGCAGGTTGCCATCACCGGCGTGCCCATGGACCTCGGCGTCACCAACCGGCCAGGCTCGCGCTTCGGTCCGCGCGCACTTCGCGCCATCGAGCGGATCGGCCCCTATAACCACGTGCTGAAGACAGCGCCTGTTTTCGATCTTCGCGTCGCCGATATCGGCGATGTTCCGCTGCGCAGCCGCTACAACCTGCAAATGTGCCACGAGGACATCGAGAAGCGTTTCAATCAGATCGTCGACGCGGGCGTGACCCCTCTGGCGGTTGGTGGTGACCACTCGATCAGCCAGTCAATCCTCAAGGCGGTCGGAAAGAAGGCGCCGGTGGGGATGATCCACATCGATGCCCATTGCGACACGAGCGGCTCCTTCGACCACAGCAAGTTCCATCATGCGGGACCGTTCCGCAATGCAGTCCTGGATGGCGTTCTCGATCCGACGCGGACAATCCAGATCGGCATTCGCGGGGCGGCGGAATATATCTGGGAGTTCTCCTACGCCTCGGGCATGACCGTCATTCACGCCGAAGATGTGTCCGGCATGGGCATGCCGGCCATCATCGAGAAGGCGAAGGCGATCGTCGGGGACGGGCCGACCTATCTCTCCTTCGACATCGACAGCCTCGACCCGAGCTTCGCCCCCGGCACGGGCACGCCCGAAATCGGCGGACTGACGACGCGCGAAGTGCTCGAGCTCATCCGCGGTTTGAAGGGTATCAATCTCGTCGGTGGCGATGTTGTTGAGGTTGCGCCCCAATACGACTCGACGACCAACACAGCCCAGGTCGGCGCACAGATGCTGTTTGAAATCCTCAGCCTGATGGTGTTCAGCCCTTCCGTCACGGGCAAGGCCTGACGTAAGGTAACGATAAGAGTGGGAACCGGTCGCGCAGGCGCAGAACCTGCCGCCAAACATAGGAGAAAGTGAATGCGTGAGATCCTGAACAAGAAGGCCAGCCGCCGTGCGGTGCTGGGTGCCGGCCTGGCGGGCGCCTCAATGCTGGCGATGCCAACGATCCTGCGGGCGCAGGATCGTTCGCTGAACGTCGGCGTCTATGGCGGATACTTCAAGGACTCCTTCGACAAGAACATCTTCCCGGAGTTCACCAAGGCGACGGGTATCGCCGTGGAGTCGGTAGCCGAACCGACAGGTGAAGCATGGCTCGTGCAATTGGAGCAGGCGGCCCGTGCCGGTCAGGCGCCCGCCGACGTCTCAATGATGTCGCAGGTTTCCCTGCTCAAGGGCATGAGCACCGACCTTTGGGCGCCGCTCGACATGGCGAAGATCGAGAACGCATCCGGGCTTATCGATACCTTCATCAACAAGTACCCGGATGGTCGCGTCGCAGGCATCGGCGCCGTGTCCTGGTATATCACGCTCGTCACCAACACAGACGTTTATCCGGAAGCACCGACCTCCTGGGCGGCCCTTTGGGATCCGGCAAACGCTGACAAGCTGGGGCTTCTCGCCCTAGTGTCGAACTCCTTCCTACTGGAAGTGACGGCCAAGACCCATTTCGGCAGCACGGACGTCCTCGCCACAGAAGAAGGCATCCTGAAGGTCTTCGACAAGCTTGCGGAAGTGAAGCCGAACGTTCGCCTCTGGTACCGTGACGAAGCGCAGTTCGAGCAGGCCCTGAAGTCGGGCGAAATCCCGATGGGCCAGTACTACCACGACGTCACCGGCCTTGCCGCGGCAGATGGCCATCCCGTTCGCTCCACCTTCCCCAAGGAAGGCGGCATTCGTGACTCCGGTAGTTGGGCCCTTTCGCGCGCCTCGGAAAAGGTCGAAGAAGCGCACACCTTCATCAACTACATGTGCCAGCCGGAGATCCAGGCAGTGCTGTCGCGCAAAGTCGGCACCTCGCCGACTGTCAAGCGGGACCTGCTGGACCTGACTGCCGAGGAGTTTGACGCTGTCTCCTCTGATATCGAGCCGATCATCCCCCGCTACGAGATGTATCAGGAGCGGTCAGACTTCCTGAACCAGAAGTGGACGGAAATGATCGCGGGATGACCTGCGCAAGTCACTCCCTTTCGTGCGAGGGAGTGACTTCTTTCTACATCCGTAGCCATGGCCTCAAAGAGCCGAGCGAAAAGCAATGTCCGGACTTATCCTCAGCAATGTGACGAAGCAGTTCGGCACGTTCAAAGCCGTCAACGATGTCAGCCTTTCGGTGCCGGACGGCACCTTCGTCTGTCTTCTCGGCCCCTCCGGCTGCGGCAAGACGACCTTGATGCGCATGATCGCCGGCCTTGATCTACCGACAACAGGATCGGTCGCGTTGGGTGGAGAGGACATCACCCAAATCCCGACGCACAAGCGCAACCTGGGAATGGTGTTTCAGTCGCTCGCCCTCTTTCCGCATCTGACCGTCGGCGAGAACATTGCCTATGCCTTGCGGATCCGCGGGGTCGACAAGGCGGATCAGAAGAAGCGCGTCGATGAACTGCTAGGGATGATCCACCTGTCCGGCTTTGCCGATAGGTCGGTGAACAAGCTTTCCGGCGGCCAGCGGCAGCGCGTGGCGATTGCCCGCGCGCTTGCCATCTCGCCGAAGCTCTTTCTCCTCGACGAGCCGCTCTCGGCGCTGGATGCAAAGCTGCGCGAAGCTATGCAGGTGGAGCTGCGGCAGTTGCAGCAGCGGCTCGGCATTACCACCATCGTCGTGACGCACGATCAGCGCGAGGCGATGACCATGGCCGATACCGTTGTCGTGATGAACGGCGGCGAGATTCGCCAGGCGGCCGCGCCCGTCGATATCTATAGGCGACCGGCGGATAGCTTCGTCGCCGACTTCATCGGGTCGACAAACCTTATCCCCTTCCGGGCGGACGGTCGCGGCCAGGCCTCGATCTTCGGATCGGCCGTTGACGGCTTTTCGCTGGTGGGTGCGAAAGCGGGTACGATCTCCGTCCGGCCCGAGGACGTCCAGATTGTGACCGCCGAAGGCAGTAGTGTCACCGGCACCGTCACTTTCATTCGCGACCTCGGAGGCACGGTCGAGACCTTCATCGAGGCAGGTGGGCAGCAGATTGTGGCCGTCTCCTCTCCCCGCACCAGACCAAACGTTTCTATAGGACAGACCGTCGGACTTCGGTTCGATCCGGAGACGAGCGTGGTACTGGCCCAATGAGACGGGAGCCGCCGCAGCGCTTCGCCGATTACGGCCCGCTGGTGTTCCCAGCGGCCATGCTCGTTATCTTCTTCGTGATCCCCTTCGCCACCATGATTGCGGTATCGTTCTTTGAGCGGCAGCAGGGCGGCTTCTACGAGCCGGCGTTCGTGTTCGACAATTACGGCCGCTTCCTCAGCCTGTTCTTCGGCAAGGTCCTAGGCTTCTCTCTTTTTTTGGCGATGGCAGTTGCTGCCGCCTGCGTGACGATCGGTGTTCCTTTCACCTACCTCCTGTCCCGCTCTTCGCGGGCAGCGCAGATCCGCTGGCTGGTCGCCCTGTTGTCGATCCTGTCCTTGTCGGAAGTGATGATCGGCTTTGCCTGGTCCACCCTGCTCTCACGGACCGCCGGTATCACCAACCTGTTCGCATTGCTGGGCTTGATGGAGGCCCCGCAGGCGCTGACGCCAAGTTTCGGTGCAGTGATGACGGCCATGACCTACCAGGCGTTGCCTTACACGGTGCTGATTCTCTACCCCGCTTTGGTCCGGCTTGATCCAACTTTGACGGAAGCGGCACGCACGCTGGGGGCTTCACCCTTCAAGGCTTTTTTCAACGTGGTCGTGCCCGCCTTAAGAAACACCATCCTCGCCACCTTGATCATGGTCTTCATCTTTGCCCTTGGTTCCTATCTCTTGCCTCAGCTTCTGGGCCGGCCGCAGCACTGGACGCTGTCGGTCCTGATCACTGACCAGGCGATCTACCAGTCCAACATGCCGTTCGCGGCAGCGATGGCAGTCTTCCTCGTTCTGGTTTCGCTATCGCTGGTGGGCCTCGCCGTTTATGCGGGACGCCAGAAGGAGGCGGCATGATTGTGCTGCGCCGCCTGTTCTTCGTCGCTGTCGGCCTGTTCCTGGCGCTGCCGCTGATCGTGGTCGCAGGCGTGTCGATCAATGAAAAGCAGACACTTGCCTTCCCCCCGCAAGGCTTCTCCCTGTCGTGGTACGGCGAAATCTTCTTGAATGACGACTGGCGTAACGCTTTGTTCGCCTCTCTGACGCTAGCCGCCCTCTCCGCCGCACTCGCCCTGCTGGTGGCGCTACCGCTTGCTTGGTTCCTATGGCGGCGTGTCGCTCCTTGGGCAAACATCTTCCAGCTTCTGGGGATCGCGCCCTTCACGCTCCCGCCGGTCATCACCGCACTCGGGCTCCTGACCTTCTGGGCAACGAGTGGCTTTTACGGACAGCCCTGGACGGCCGTCATCAGCCACGCGATCTTCTTCGTAACCCTTCCGCTGGTGACCCTCTCGCTCGGGTTCTCCGCAATCGACCGCTCGCTGGTCGAAGCCGCGGCCACCATGGGCGCCGACGACCGCACCATCTTCCGCACCGTCGTGTTGCCGCTGATCCTGCCTTACATGGTTTCCGGCTATGCCTTCGCCTTCGTGCTCTCGCTCAACGAGTACATCGTCGCCTACATGACGGTGGGCTTCACGATGGAGACGCTGCCGATCAAGATCTTCAACGCGCTCCGCTACGGTTATACCCCAACGATGGCTTCGGTGACGGTCTTCTTCCTTGTTATCGCGGCTCTTGTCTTCGGTCTCATCGCTCGCTTCGGAGATCTCCCGAAACTCCTCGGGGCCATGGGAGAAGGCCGATGAAGATCGCGGCATTCCAGATGCAATCGGTGCTCGGCGACATCGAGGCCAACCTCAGGAAGATAGAAGCTGCGGCCGAGAGGGCCGCGGCGCAGGGTGCAAAACTGCTCGTGGCGCCAGAACTGGCGCTAACCGGATATGGCGCCGGCGACCGCTTTCCGTCGCTCGCATCACCTAGAGACGGTGCCGGACCACAAGGGGTCTCGGAGATCGCCCGCCGTAACGGCTTGGCGATCGTTGCAGGCTTCGCCGAGGCTGATGGCAGCACAGTCTACAATAGCGCCCTGCTGACTGATGGTCGCGGCCAAACTTCCATCTACCGTAAGTCGCACCTGTACGGCCCCTATGAGCGGCAGTGGTTCTGTCCGGAAGATCCGAAAGCGGTCCTCGCTGTGGTCGAGGGCGTGAAACTCGGCTTGCTCATCTGCTATGATGTCGAGTTCCCCGAAAATGTTCGCCGCCTGGCGAAGGCAGGCGTGGATCTCGTGGTTGTTCCGACAGCCCTGCCCACTGGCTGGTCCGGCCAATTCATTGCCGAGCATATGATCCGGGTGCGCGCCTTCGAGAACCAGGTTTTCGTCGCGTACATCAATCACTGCGGACAAGACGAGAATTTTTCCTATGCCGGCCTCTCCCGCATTGCAGCTCCGGATGGCAGCCTGTTGGCTGAGGCACCTGCCAATGACGAAGCTTTGATCTTCGCGAAGATCGATCCGCCAGCATTCGAGAAATCACGCTCGGAAAACACTTACCTGAGCGATCTTTGTTAGTCCCAAGGGAATCGCCCGGATAGCAGAGCTTCTAATCTTTCTTCCCTGTGCTTAGTCATGGCCACAACGACAGCCTGTGACCTGGGGCAACGCTGGAACTTCATCTCATGTCAGGCATTGCGGATCTTACCAACACAGCGTGCGAGGCGGACATGTATCTGGCGAAGATGACAGAAAAAACGTGGGCTCATCTTCGTTCAATCCGCGAGAACCCTGAATTCATTTCTAGGCCGACCGATGCGGATGAGGCGTCGCTCTTGCTTTACGAACCTCTGGCACGGCGCGGTAAGCCGCTTGTTCTGGCCCAGGTCGGACAGTCCCTCGATGGGAGGGTCGCCACTCCCTCAGGTGATGCTCAAAATGTTTCCGGACGCGACGGAATAGCCCACTTGCACCGCTGCCGTGCGCTTGTGGATGCTGTTATCGTCGGCGTCGGAACGGTTGTTGCGGACGATCCAAGCCTTTCCGTGCGCGCCGTCTCCGGTCGCAGCCCGGTGCGGGTCGTCATCGATTGTAACGGCCGGCTGCCCCTCGACGCGAAGATGCTCACCGACGGCGGAAGCCCTTTGCTGGTTCTACAGGCAGACGATGTGCCACCGCGCAATCTCGGCGCAGAAGTCGTGAGGCTTGCGCGGCGCGGACAGGGCCTTCATCCCCAAGACATACTTGATTGCCTCGCTGAACGCGGACTGACGAGCATACTCGTTGAAGGAGGTGCGAAGACCATAGCCAGGTTCATAGAGGCGGATCTCGTCGACCGCCTTCATGTCGCCGTGGCACCGCTTATTATCGGCTCTGGTCCGATGGGCATCAATCTAACCCCGGTAGAGCGACTGGCGGAGGCACGCCGGCCTCGGATAAGCGTCTTCAACATCGGAACCGACATTGTCTTCGACTGCGAGTTGCGCGTCGCGACGCAGCGTTCCGAACCGTCACGGGAGAGCAAGGACATCCTGATGCCCCACCCGGCATAGGCTCCCTGTAGCTGGAATTGCGTTCTTGCGGAACCGATACCATTCATCCAGCCCTTCCGGATCCAGAACCTCGGTTTCCGCGACCGCGCGAACCACTCCCTTCAAGAATGATCGTTGAAGGTCAGCATCGTCTCCGCCCATCACCCAGGGACTTTCGGCGGTGGTTACCGTCGAACCGCGCTCTATGAGCCGCTGGCTCAGAAGCTTCCATGCCTCCGGCCCGGCTGAAAGCCCGAATCCCTTGTCTTTCTGCTGGTGCGTGTTGAAGGCTTCCGTCACAGCCGCGTCAAGCGGATGTTCGACCGACCAATACATCTCGCCATCATAGTTCAGGGCAGCGTAGAGAGCCGCCCCCTCGTCTACGACGCGATCCACAAAACGAGAAATAAAGGCCGATGAGCAAAGATCGAAGAAAGCAGAAGCCGTGACGAAATCTGCTCGATCCAATGGGACCTTCGCCAGATCGTTCAGGTCACCGGCGACGAATGCGATGCCCTCGGCAGTATGCCGCCGCTCTGCCTCCGCCAAAAGGACCTCATCATAGTCAAACAAGATCCAGGAGCTCTGGCGGTTCAGAAGCGGGCATAGGGTGCGATAGGTCGACCCGGTACCGCAACCGACGTCGAGGATGGTCGGCATAGACTTCCCATTTAGCCAAGCTGCCGCCTCCACCAACAGGCTTCGGCTACGAGAAGACCGGTCGACCGGCTCCCGCAGAGCAAGCCAGTCCACGTCGAAACCGCTCATATCCTTTGCTCCAAAAAAGAAGCAATGGTTGCAGCGGTATCTCTCCATGAGGGCAAGTGAGCGCCGGCGACGGCAGAGGCATCAGCCATCGCGCTACGCGTCTCCGGCTCCGTCAGCACGCGACGCAAGGCCGCGGCAAGCGCTTCGGGGTCATCCGGCACGACAAGAATACCGGCGGCCTGCGGGACGACCTCAGGAACGGCACCGACCGCACATCCAACAACGGGCAGCCCATGCGCCAGAGCCTCCGCGAAGACCATTCCATACCCCTCATACCGGCTGGCAAGAGCAAATATGTCCGCCCGGGAAAACTCGGAACGAGCATCATCCACCTCGCCCACCAGGACAATGCGCTCCCCCAGACCGCATCTTCGAATCTCCTCGTCCAGCTCCGCCGCAACGTCAGGGTCAAGGTCGCGGCTACCGACGATCCGGCATGTCCAGTTCAAGTCCCGCAGTGACGCCAGAGCGTTGATCAAGACGTCGTGCCCTTTACGACGCGTGAGCGAACCGACGCTCAGGATAAGTGGATCGTCGCCACCACCAAGAGCAAGGGGAACGGGATCCGTTCCGGGAAAAGCAATTTGGATCTTACCAGCGTCAACGTCATAGCACTCGGTGAGGATTCGGGCGGTCGCCGCAGACGTCACAATGATGCCATTGGTGTGGACCAACGCGCGTCGCTCGCCTGCGCTCAATTTGGCTCTTTCCGCGCTCGAAAGTCCGGTCTCTAGCGCCAATGGATGATGCACGAGTGCAAAGAGATTGAAGGTTTGACCATACCTGGCGGCCCAATCGTGCATAACGCCGAATGCCAATCCGTCGACCAATAGGACGCCGCCCGCCGGAATGGACACAAGAGCAGCCTCCGCCGCGGCGAGATCCGGCGCGCCCGGAAAACCGTCACCCAATGGTACCAGGCATACATCCCAATCGATCTCGCGAAGGCAAGCTATCACCCGGCGATCGTATCCATAGCCGCCGGTGCGTGTCTCCAAGCTCCCTGGGTAGGCAAAATGCAGCCTGCGGGTCACAGATCGGCCTCGTACCAGCCCCGAGCTGCGTGCGACTCGTGCAGCGTAATCTTCATCCGGCAGATCCGGCGGCTGCCGTCCCCCAGCCTCCCCTGCCGAACGGCCTGCGCCAGGCTGTCGAAGATATGTTTGGCCAGGAATTCAGTGGTGGTTATCTTGCCGACAAACGCCTCGACCGCATCGAGGTTCTGATAGTTCAGAGGCTTAAGCACCTCTTTCAAGACGTCCGTAGCGAGACCGATATCAACTGCAAGACCGTTTTCATCGAGTTCTTCTGTAAGAAACGCGGCGTCGACGACAAACGTCGCGCCGTGCAAGCCTTGGGCCGGACCGAAGACTGGCCTCGGTAGACTATGGGCAATCATGATATGGTCGCGAACTTCAACGGCGAACATGGCAAGTTCCTTCTAGTAGCGGATACGGTGGCAAAGGGTTTTGGGCGAACCGAGAATGGATCCATAGACATCAGGTATGGAAGCGAAGGAGGTTTCTCCAGAAATCAGGTTATCGAGCCGTTCGTCGCCAAGAAGCTGCAGAGCCTTGCCCATCCGCCTGCCAAAGCTCCAGCGGGCGCGACGCACGGCGGCGACGGCACCAACCTGTGAACTGATGATCGATAGACGTTTCGCGTGGAAGGCGCGTCCGAGCGGGAGCTCAACAATCTTGTCACCGTACCAACTCGCCTCAACGATCCGGGCTTCGAAGCCTGCGTGGGAGAGAGCGTTTTGAAGCGCCGCCGGCGACGCGGAAGCGTTGATCAGGATGTCGCAGTCTTCGGGAACATCAGACGGGCTGCAAAAGGTAATGCCGAGCGCCTTAGCCACGTCAGCGCGGGTGGGTGCGGTATCGCAGATGACCGTCTCCGTGGCCGGAACGCGTGAAGTGACATAGGCGACCAGCAGCCCTACGACCCCAGCTCCAAAGACGGCGACACGATCGCCCGGCAGCACGCCGGCATCCCATACGATATTCAGTGCCGTTTCCATGTTCGCGGCCAGAACTGCACGATCGGAAGGAAGATTGTCGGGAAGCACCTGGACCTCCTCAACAGGCACGCAAAACTGATCCTGGTGCGGATGCAGACAGAAGATCTTCTTGCCCACCAATGCCTCCGGCCCCTCCTCCACCAGCCCGATGACCGCATAGCCGTACTTCACGGGGAACGACATTTCGCCCATCTGATGTGGTCCACGCATGCGGTCGAATTCCGTCTCTGGAACCTGGCCATAGAAAACCAAGGCCTCCGTTCCGCGACTGACCCCACTGAAGAGTGCCCGCACCCGAACCTCGCCGGATAGTCGCTGCGGCAGTTCCTCCTGGCGCAAAGCGCAATGGCCCGCGCTCTCGATCCAGAGTGCCGTTGCCTGATCAGACTGTCGCGGCACGCCTACGGCCTCATGCGTCACTGTCACAGTAGCGGTTCTCCATTGCCTCGCGTTGCGGAGTTAGGAGCAATGGTGGGAAGGACAAGTAGACGAAGTGCCGAGCCAGCCTACTGTAAAACATCACGTTTATTTGACGACGCCAGCATAGTCGCGCCCTCTGCACCCGCGCCGATTTCTTCCCATGTAACGCCGTCAAGGAGAACGTCATGAATGTTTCACAACATCTGTGGCCGAGCGGAAGCGACGGCTACGAGGTCGAAAGCTCGGTCATGCGGCTGGAAAGGGCCGTATCGGAATTGCGATACGGTCGGCCTGTCGTTCTGCATGGCTCACAGGAAGAGCCGCTCGTTGCCGCTGCACTGGACGCCATTTCTCCCTCCGGGTATGAGCGCTTTGCACGTGCTGCCGAGGGAAACCACGTGCTTTTCCTGTCAAGTCATCGCGGGGCCCGCCTTTGTGTCGAGGCTCCGGAGGGGATGGCGATACCAGCACGCGACATGGACTTTGCGTCAGCCTCGGCCGTGGCCTATGACAGAGACGCGAAAGCGCCGCTATCTTGGAAGCCCGCCACACCCCAGATGCGTCTGACGGGGGAAGTAGCGCAACTAGCGCTTCTGCTTCCTGCCATGGTCTGCGTCGAGATGCCCCTCAGATCGAAAGCCTTCAGCGCCTGCGTCGAGTTAACCCATCTTGACCTGACGACAAGCCGCGCCCACGCTCTCGACTTCCAGATCGTCGTTCGGACAGCCGTTCCTCTTCGTGATCTCGGTGAGTGCGAGTTCGTTGTCTTCCGGGGCGGTCTTGCCCAAAGGGACCAGATCGCAATCGTCGTCGGCAGCCCGGACGTTTCGAAGCCCGTGCCCGTTCGGATTCACTCGTCATGCATCACTGGCGACCTTTGTGGATCCCTGAAATGCGACTGCGGTGACCAACTGAGGAATGGACTTGTCAGGCTGAAGGAACTGGGCGGCGGCGTACTGCTCTATCTCGACCAGGAAGGCCGAGGAACGGGCATCGGCGCCAAGATGCGCGCGTATGGCTATCAGCATGATGGTCTCGACACCATCGATGCGGACGCGGAACTGGGCTTTGGACCAGATGAGCGAAAATATGAAGCTGCGGTCGCAATGCTCAAGGGCCTCAACGTGTCGAGCGTTGATCTTCTGACCAACAATCCTTTGAAAATTGCGGCGCTTAAAGCGGGCGGAATCGCCGTGAACGGCCACATAGCCGTAACGGGCCGCGTGACTGCGGACAACGTGCAGTACCTGCGCACGAAGACCTTACGAGCGGGACACTTGCTCGACATCGAGCTGATCTCGCGTGCCGCTTCGGAGCTTGCTGATGACTGACCATGCCCAGTTCTCGGGCACGAAGCTGATCTTGCCAAAAGGTGCGCCTCATCGAACGCCTTTGGCTGTATACGCGCAGGCTGCTGGGTCGTTCCTGCTCGGGATTGGGCTGATTGTTGTCGCCTTCCGCGTCCTGGCTTCACAGCTCAACCACACCTCCAGTGCCATGTGGCTCGGCCTGGGGATCTACTTAATCATATCGCTGCTGGCATTGATGAGATTGTCCACATACCCTCATCGCCGCTTCGGAGCCGCCAACCTGGTGACCAGTGTGCGGGGCGCGCTGACGGCAATGGTCGGCGGCATGATGTTTGCGTTCGAGGGTCATCAGTACTGGCCAGACCCCCATCTGGACTGGACCATTATCGGCATCGCCGCAATTTCCTTTTTGCTGGACGGGGTGGACGGATACCTCGCCCGCCGAAGCGGTACGTCCTCTCGTTTCGGTGCACGCTTCGACATGGAAATCGATGCGCTGATGATTCTCTTCCTCGCAGCCGGAGCCGCCCTGTTAGGCAAGGCAGGAGCCTGGGTCCTGCTCATCGGCCTTCTGCGCTATTTCTTTCTTGCCGCTCAGTTGACGTCCACGCGCTTGACCGGGGATCTTCCTGAATCGATGCGGCGCAAGGCGATCTGTGTGACACAGGGTGTTGCTCTCTGCGTAGCTCTCGCGCCCGTCGTTCCGCCGATTGCTGCAAGCAGTATTCTTTTGCTTGCCCTTCTCGCGCTGCTCCATTCCTTCTTCGTAGACACGGCCTATCTTTGGAACATGAGCAGAGATACCAGCCATGCCCGGTGAACTCCTGCGTGCCCTCGGCTTTAGCCGTTCATTGCTCATCTACTACGGCCAGCCCTGGCAACGTCGCAAGGTGGTTAATCTCTATCGGGAGTTCGCTCGACCCGGTGATCTTGTTTTTGATATCGGCGCCCATGTCGGTAGCCGCTCCCGTGCGTTTCTCTCTCTTGGCGCGTCGGTTGTGGCGGTCGAGCCTCAACCAGACTTCGCCAACTTCATTGCTCGCACAATCAGCGACAAAAGACTGGCCTTGCTGCGTTGCGCGGTCGGTAGGGAGCCGGGATCTGTGGACCTTCACATCTCGAGCCGTCATCCCACGGTCACCACGACCTCCGCCTCATGGCTCTCGTCCGTTCAACACACCTCCGGCTTTGAACAAGTAGCTTGGGATCGGCTTGAGCGGGTGGAAATGACGACGCTCGATCAGATGATCTCCGATCATGGCGTCCCGGCGTTCTGCAAGATCGACGTCGAGGGGGCGGAGGCGGACATTCTCCGCGGGTTGAGCCAGGCGCTTCCAGCCGTTGCCTTCGAGTACATCCCTGCAGCTATTGCGGTCGCCCATGAGGCAATAAAAGAGCTTCAACGGATCGGCAGCTACCGGTTCAACCGCACCGTCGGCGAGAAACACCATTTTGTCCATGATCGATGGCTGAAGCCTGAGGACATGATCAGGCAACTGTTCGAACTTCAGCAGTCTTCGCAATCGGGAGACATCTACGCCCGGCTGGAAAGGTGATGAAGGCCCTACCTCGCCCTACGGGCCGGAAGGAGCATGTGAATGGCAACGGCAAGTCCGGGCACGGCGCCCACCAGCAGAAGCGCACCATAGAAGATACTCGCCGCAACGCCGTCCGAGCTGAATAACCGAACAAGGGCCAAAGCAGCGCTGCCGCGGCCTCCCTTGCACCCCACCCGGCAACGGTAGCGGGAACGAGCATCATCAGAAGACAAAGCGGTATCACAGTGATGGCAGCCACGTACGGCAGCGGAGCGCCAACTGCAGCAGAAGCGAGCATATAGAGTCCGAGGTAGCTTCCGACGACCATGAGGCTCAGCACGGACTGGACCCTCCAAGCCCCATTGTCCACGAAAGCGGTACGGGTCGCCTGTTTCAGCGAACTTATTCGCCTGTAGAGAGGCTTGGGCGGGAACGTCAGCAACAACAGGATGGACGCGCCGAGACATCCCGCCACAACGGCAATTCCGGTCAAAATCCGGGAGACGTCGGAGGGAAGTTCGCCGAACCCATACAGGGGTCAGATGATCAATCCTGCGCCGGCGAGACCCGCGAAGACACCTTGGCCAGACGCTCGCTCCATAGCCACAGCAAGAGCCGGAACCTTCCACCCGCCAGCCTCAGGCCCTCGGCGGCGGACGGCTCGGAGCGCGTCACCGGCTACACCACCTGGCAACGTCTGGTTGAGAAAAGAAGAAAGATAGTAGTCGCGAACCGCATCTCCGGGCTGCAGCACCTGTCCCAATCACGTGGCGGTGAAGCGCCAGCGAAGCGCGGACAACACGATCTGAGCCTGAACAATGACCAGGCCTACGATGACGTAAGCGGGAGGAATGGAAGCGATGCGGCGCCCAATCTCCGCTGGGTCGGCCCAGACAATCACGAGCGTGACAACGACCAGTCCTATCAATGCTGCGGACAGTCGGATCATCAGATCAACTTCGAGAGCGAGTAGAGCTGATCGTGCCCGATAGCCAAGTTACCGAACGTACAACAGGATGGGGCTCTCACGAGACCTCCCACAGCCGAATGCCGGGGACTGATCTTCGTAAGATTTTTCGGATCTCCATTGCGGTTTTGACGTGCTCCATCGTACTTGCACTTCCATCCAATCCGGCAGTCTTCAACACCGTTCCAGAGATCAGGTTCCCTTTAGAGGTTCTTCCGCTGATCCTCCTGTGCATTTTTCTTCCGGTTCCTGCGTTCTTCCTCGTGCGGGTCACGGCCACCTTGTTGCTGGGCGTTCTCCTTTTTCTGAAGCTCGCCGATATCGGAACTGGCCTCGCCTTCCAGAGGCCATTCAATCCTTATCTGGATTTCAAGATCATCGTCGATGGCTGGAATCTTCTAAGTGGTTCAATCGGCGGGACAGGAGCAGTTGCTTATGCTGGCGCAGCGATAGCGCTGCTGATCATTGTTTGTCTCGTGTTCTTCTGGTCGCTTGGCGGCTTCCGAGACCTCTCGCCAAAGATCATCCGGCGACTCGCTGTGACTGCCGTCGGTGCCCTGGCCTTTGGATCGCTCATGTTAACGCTCGCTCCAGGAATTGTGCCGGTGTCTGCTAACGCAGGGCCCTATATCTCGAACAGGGTCTCCATGATTCGTCAGTCGATCGCCGACCTGTCCGCCTTTGAACAAGAGCTGAAGGTCGATCCGATCGCCAACGTCGCGCAAGATGAGCTTCTGGCCTCGCTCGCTGGAACGGATATTGTCATCATTTTTGTCGAATCTTATGGACGTACGGCCATAGAAGATGACCGGTACTCGCCGACGATAGAAGTCCGGCTGCAGCAAGTGGAGCGGCAGGTCCACGATGCTGGCCTCGCGATTCGGAGCGGGTGGTTGACTTCACCGACCGTAGGCGGCCTCAGCTGGCTTGCTCATGGTGCGCTGCTATCGGGACTTTGGACCGACACTCAGGCTCGCTACGACCGCATGATCGCAAGCAAGCGGCAGTCCTTGAACTCGCTTTTCCGGGAGGCCGGGTGGCGAACCACAGCCATCATGCCGGCCATCACGATGGACTGGCCTGAGGGCGGCTACTTCGGATACGACAGCATCCGTGATGCGGCAGGCCTTGGCTACCTTGGAAAGCCTTTCAACTGGGTGACAATGCCCGATCAGTATACGCTGTCTGCTTTCGAACGCCTCGAGCGGAGAGATGCGAATGCGCCAGTCATGGCAGAGATTGCGTTAATCTCCAGCCACGCCCCTTGGACACCCGTTCCCACGCTCATCGAGTGGAGCCGGATCGGCGACGGGCGCGTCTTCAATGTCCAGGCGGAGAGGGGTGATCCACCGTCAGTTGTGTGGTCAGACCCATCACGAGTTCGACAACAGTATCTGGCGTCGATTGACTACGTGCTCCAGACACTCGGTTCGTATATCGAAATCCATGGCGACAGCACGCTGTTCGTCATCCTGGGAGACCACCAGCCGGCTGCGATCATCACCGGTGAAGATGCCAGCCGGGACGTCCCCATCCACATCATCGGCAGTAGCGATCTGGTTAAGCGGACGGAGGCCTGGGGTTGGACCGAGGGGATGCTTCCGTCTTCCGCTTCGCCATCAATGCGGATGGACCGCTTCCGCGACGCCTTCGTGCGCGCCTTCAGCATCATTGACGCGCAGTAAGGACCTTCAGACGGCCTCGCGGCAGCCGGAATTCGCCGATTTGAGCAATGCCTCGATCAACCGGTGGACCTTGAGGGCCTCTCTGCCGCTGACCTGCGGCTCCCGATCATCCTCCACGGCACTCACAAAGTCCTGGAGGACTGCCCGGTGATGGAGGTAAGAAAACGCCATAGGATCAGCGCCGGCACCGCCTCCGACCTCGCCGTCGTCCATCACGATATTCGTACCATCGTGGAACTCAGCAATCAATCTGGTTCCCTCGATGCGAGCCGTCCCCTTCGTGCCGATAAGTTCAATCATGTCGGGCAACCCGGGATAGGCGCATGTTGTGGCACCGACAGTCCCCAAAGCGCCGTTGGCAAAGCGCACCGTCCCCGCGACTAGGTCTTCCGTCTCCATGCAATGCACCGGGGTTGTAGTGGCATACGCAAATGCTTCAACCGGTAAGCCAGCGACCGAGATCAATAGATCGAGCGTGTGGATTCCTTGTGTGAGAAGTACTCCACCCCCATCCCTTTCCTTGGTGCCACGCCCCGGCTGATCGTAGTAGCTCTGCGGTCGCCAATTGAATAGCTTCGCAGATGCTCCCACGAGCTCGCCGAGCCGACCCTCTGCAATCACACGGGCCAGCGCCACGCTGATCGGGCGGAACCGATGCTGCAGAACGATCCCCAGCTTCACGCCCGCTTGCTCGGCGGCATCAACCAGCGCCACCGACCGGTCCAATGAAACGTCAAGAGGCTTTTCGAGAAGGACATGCTTTCCGGCCGCAGCCGCCCGCTGAACCAACTCCAGATGGCTGTTTGGCGGGGTAAGGATCAGAACTGCATCGATCGTGGGGTCGTCGAAGATCCCGTTGATTTTGGCGGTTACCGGGAGCCCCCACCTCTCGGCGAATGCCTCTCGCCGCGCCTGAGTTGGGGAATAGGCTGCGGCAACCTGCGCTCGAGGGTTCAGGTCGAGAAAGCTCTGGGCATGCGGCCCCGATGCCATTCCCAATCCGATAATGGCAACTCGCATCAAGGACCTCCCTTCCCGAAACGCCGCTGCCTCCGGCTACCCCAAAACGACCTAAGGCACAAGATTTGTCATACAACATACTGAGTTTTGTATGTTGACATACGTCATTGGCGTGGTAGCGATGAGGGGCCGGAGGAGGAGCGGCAACAGGTATGAATGCACTTGTACATGCCGACGTGCTGTTCCCAGCCGACACCGCAGCGCGCTCTGTGGCACGGGCGCTTTATCAAACGGTGTCGGACCTTCCGATCATAAGTCCCCACGGCCACACCGATCCTCGCTGGTATGCGCTCGACGAGCCGTTTTCCGACCCTGCCCAGCTGCTGATCGTTCCCGACCACTACATCTTTCGCATGCTCTTCAGTCAAGGAATTGCTCTGGAGGACTTAGGCGTACGCCGACTGGACGGCTCTTCGGTAGAAACGGACGGACGCCGGATCTGGCGTACATTTGCAGAAAACTACCATCTGTTCCGGGCTACGCCGACGAGACTGTGGATGGACTACGTACTATCCTCGCTGTTTGGCGTTCAGGAGCCGCTGACCGCGTCGACTGCAGACAGCAGCTACGATGCAATCGCCGAGAAGCTCCGCGAGCCGGAATACAGACCCCGCGCGCTCTTCAAGCGCTTCAACATCGAAGTAATCGCCACGACGGAAGGCGCTCTGGACGATCTTCGCTGGCACAAGCTAATCCGCGACAGCGGCTGGGATGGCCGGGTTATCACCGCCTATCGTCCGGATGCTGTTGTCGATCCAGACTTCGACGGTTTCTCAGCCAATCTCGATCAACTTGGCGAGATCACCGGCGAGGACACCGGTACATGGGCCGGCTATCTCGCGGCCCATCGGAAGCGTCGAGACTTCTTCAAGTCGTTCGGTGCAACCTCGTCCGACCACGGCCACGCCACGGCAGATACCGCCAATCTCGCGATGTCCGAAGCAAGGATGCTCTTCGACAAAGTGAGGAGCGGTAAGTCGAGCCTCGATGATCATCGCCTGTTCCGCGGCCAGATGCTGACCGAGATGGCGAAGATGAGCCTGGACGACGGATTGGTCCTCCAGATTCATCCCGGCTCCTGGCGCAACCATTCGCCTGCGATGATGGAACGGCATGGCCGTGACATGGGCTTCGATATCCCGACCCGGACCGACTATGTACGCGCGCTCAAGCCGCTGCTGGATGCCGTCGGTGTAGAGAAGAACCTTAGCATCGTCCTCTTCACCCTCGACGAAACCTCCTACTCGCGCGAACTGGCGCCGCTGGCGGGAGTTTATCCGGCACTCAAGCTCGGACCGGCCTGGTGGTTCCACGACAGCCCCGAAGGGATGCGGCGGTTCCGCGAGATGACGACGGAAACGGCGGGCTTCTACAACACGGTCGGCTTCAACGACGATACCCGTGCCTTTCCGTCGATTCCAGCGCGTCACGACATCGCCCGGCGTGTGGACTGCGCCTTCCTGGCGCGCCTAGTTACCGAACACAGATTGAGGGAGGAGGAAGCCTTCGATCTGGCCAAGGAGCTTGCCTATACGCTTGCAAAGAACGCGTATCGGCTTTGAGTGGCGCGTAGGGCGCCGATGCAAATGGGAGGAGAACATCATGTTGCATCTTGGAAAGGTCGCTGCCGCCTTCACGGTGGCAGCGCTGCTGGCCAGCACGGCAATGGCACAGACGGTACTACGTTCGTCGGATACCCATCCGGATGGCTATCCGACAGTTGAGGCTGTCGAATACTTCGGCGAATTGGTTAAGGATCGAACCGAAGGTCGCTACGCGGTGGAGGTTTATCACTCCGCGCAACTCGGCGAGGAAAAGGACACTATCGAGCAGGTCCGCTCGGGAGTTCTGGAGCTGAACCGGGTCTCGATGGCGCCGTTCAATGGAACGGTTAAGGAATCTATCGTTCCGGCACTGCCTTACATCTTCCGTTCGGAAGAACATATGCACAAGGTCATGGACGGCGCGGTGGGCGACCAGATCAAGGCCGCCTTCGAGAACACGGGACTTGTCGTCCTCGCCTACTACGATGCCGGTGCGCGCTCGTTCTACAACAGCAGCAAGCCGATCAACACCGTCGAAGACCTGAAAGGCATGAAGTTTCGCGTCATCCAGTCCGACATCTTCGTCGACATGGTTGCAGCCCTCGGAGCCAATGCGACGCCGATGCCTTACGGGGAAGTTTATTCCTCCATCGAAACCGGCGTCATCGACGGAGCGGAAAACAATTTTCCCAGCTACGATACCGCAAAGCACTTCGAAGTGGCGAAACACTTCTCGCTCGACGAGCACACCATCCTTCCGGAAGTATTCGTCATGAACAAGGCGGCCTATGACCAACTGACGCCGGAAGATCAGAGAATCTTCCAGGAGGCTGCGAAGGAAAGCGTCGCCAAGCAGCGCGAACTCTGGGCAGCCAAGACGGCCGAATCGCGCAAGAAGGTCGAGGAAGCGGGTGCGCAGATCTCTACTCCCGATAAGCAGGGTTTCATCGACGCCATGGAGCCGGTCTACGCAAAGCATGTGACCGACCCCGTCCTCATCAAGATGGTCGAAGACGTCAAAGCCGTTCAGTAAATCGTGCAAGGGCGGCTGCGACCCAGCCGCCCCTGCAGACCGTGGCGGGTCCGTCGTCCGACGAAGCGCATTTCGGTGAAGCAGCAACAAGAGCGCACCATGTCAGATCCCTTTAAAGTGGCAGCCAGCCTCCTTGGCAGGCTCAATACGCTCGCTCTTTGGAGCGCAGGAATCGGGCTCGTCCTGATGACGGCTTTCGTGGCCTGGCAGGTCTTCTGCCGCTACGTCCTCAATGACTCGCCGAGTTGGACTGAACCGGGCGCGGTGATGTTGATGAGCTGGTTCATCTTCCTGGGCGCCGCCGTCGGTGTCCGCGAAAACTACCATCTTGGCTTCGACGTGCTCCTCTATGTTCTCCCTGATGGTGGGAGGAAATGGCTGCGTATGATCACGGACATTGTCGCGCTCAGCTTTGGCATCGGGATGATCTGGTACGGCTGGCAGCTTATGGCGTTGACGTGGAACACTATCCTGCCGTCCCTCGGTATCTCCGGCGCATGGGACTACCTGCCCTTGGTCGCTGGAGGTTTCCTGATCGTCCTCTTCACCCTCGAACGGATCGTCCTCAGGCTATCGGGAGCGCCGATCGATCAGGTTGTTGACGAAGCACTCCCCAGCGACGTGGCCGCCGAGGTCGACACTGCAAACCTGAAGGCCTGAACCAATGGAATACTGGATCCTCTTCGGCGTCTTCACGCTTCTGATGCTGATCGGCACCCCGATCGCCTTCTGCCTTGGCGTCGCAAGCTTTGCGACCGCAGCCTATATCGGCTTGCCCCCGCTGGTCGTTTTCCAGCGTTTGAATTCCGGCATGAGCGTCTTCTCCATGTTGGCGATCCCCTTCTTCATCTATGCCGGCGACCTGATGGTGCGTGGCGGGATCGCCCAAAAAATTGTTGCCTTCGCCGCCTCTCTGGTTGGGCACATCCGCGGTGGGCTTGGTCAGGTTAACATTGTCACCGCGACGCTGTTCGGCGGCATTTCCGGCTCGGCCGTTGCCGAGGCCGCAGCCGTCGGCGGACTGATGATCCCCCAGATGAAAGCCCGCGGCTACGGCACGGACTACGCAGTCAATGTTACGTCCATGGCTGCCTTGATCGCGCTGCTCCTGCCGCCCTCGCACAACATGATCATCTACTCGATCTCCGCAGGCGGTAAGATATCCATTGCTGATCTATTCACCGCTGGGGTTGTTCCAGGCATCCTGCTGGCACTTGCCTTGATGGTCACAGCATATTTCGTCGCACGAAGCCGAGGCTACCCTGTCGAAACCTTCCCGGGGTTCCAGATGGTACTACACTTGGCGGCTGTGGCCATTCCGGGCCTCCTGCTGATCGCCATCATCTTCGGCGGCGTCCGTTCCGGTATCTTTACAGCAACCGAGAGCTCCTGCATCGCCGTGATCTACGCGCTGTTGATCACAGTGTTCGTGTACCGACAGATGACTTGGGAGGGATTTGTCCACGCCACAATGGGCGCCGTTCGCACGACCGCCATGGTCTTGCTCATCATCGGAATGGCAGCCGCGTTCTCCTGGTTGATGGCCTTCCTCCGGGTGCCCGCTGCCTTGATCGCCTGGTTGAATACCATCTCGGATAATCCGCTGATCATCCTTTTGCTGCTCAATGTCCTGATGCTCTTCCTTGGCACCTTCATGGATATGGGGCCAACGATCATCATTGCGACTCCGATCTTCCTGCCCGTGGCGCAGGCATATGGGGTCGATCCGGTACACTTTGGGGTCATCATGATCCTGAACTTCGGCATTGGGCTGAACACGCCACCCGTTGGCGCAGTCCAATTCGTGGCCTGCGCCGTCGGCAAGATAAGCGTCTGGCAGGCAATGCGGTCGATCTGGCCATTCTATCTCGCGGGCATCGGCGTGCTCGGCCTCGTGACCTACGTGCCGGCGATCTCTCTTTGGCTTCCGAGTGTCTTCAGATAGGAGAGGATCATGACTGCGGACGTTATCGTCTCCAATCGGGTCGAAAGAAGGCCCAAGCTCTCTGAGCATGTCGCCGAGTCTCTGCGCGCGCAGATCGTTTCAGGGGACATCCGTACCGGCGAGAAGCTCCCGACGGAAAGCCAGCTGACCGAAGCCTTCGGTGTAAGCCGAACGGTCGTCCGGGAAGCCGTCACAAGCCTTGCTGCCGATGGATTGGTAGAATCGCGTCAAGGCGCCGGCATCTTCGTGTGTGAACGTCCTGCCATGGCCTTTGCCTCCCTCACTCAAGACGTGGGGATGAAAATCTCCCATGCCTTGAATGTCATCGAGGTCAGGATGGGCCTGGAAATCGAAAGCGCTGGTCTCGCTGCCTCTCGCAGAAATGCTTCTCAGGAAGCTGCGATCCAGGAAGCGTTTTTCGAGTTCGATCGACTACTTTCCATCGGTGAGGCGACCGGACACAGCGACTTCATGTTTCATCGTGCCATCGCGGCTGCCACCAACAATCCCTTCTACGTTGAGGTTCTGGATGCGTTGGGACTGCGGGCAATTCCCTGCGACGTCACATCGCCTTGGGGCACCGATAGCCTTCTGAGCCGTGAGTACCAGGAGATGCTTCAACGCGAGCACCTGGCGATACTCAAGGCCATATCCGCCGGAGACGCCGAATCGGCGCGCGCTGCAATGCGCTTCCATCTGGCTGAAAGCCAGAAACGCTATCACGGACGATTGACGGACCAACAGGCGGAATACCGCTTCGGGTCTCCTCTCAAGCCCTGACAGACCACCGGATCCAAAAAAGCGAGGACGCGATGACTGCAAATCACACCGACTATTCCATTCGTCAGGCATTTGATCCTGCAACAGGCGCACGGATGGGCAGCAGCGAGCTCCGCGACAATTTCCACATCAGCAACCTTTTCACGCCTGCTCGGGTCAAGCTTACCTATACCCATTACGACCGCATGATCGTGGGTGGAGCCGTGCCAACGACTGCCGCCCTGGAGCTGGAAACAATCAAGCCGACCGGAACGCCCGCATTTCTTGATCGTCGAGAGATGATCGTCGTCAACATTGGCGGCAAAGGCACGATCGAGGCCGACGGTGAACCTTACCGAATGGAAACGCGGGACATGCTCTACGTCGGTATGGGCAGCAAGGTCACGTTCTCATCCGAGAATGCATCCGAACCTGCAAAGTTCTACCTCCTCAGTGCACCGGCTCACCAGCGCTACCCGACAAAGCTCATTCGCATCGGAGACGCCAAGCGTCTGGATCTAGGGGGCCAAGAGACGTCGAACGAGCGGTCGATCTTTCAGTTCATCCACGCCGATGGCGTCAAGACCTGCCAACTGGTTGTCGGCATAACGCAGCTGGCTCGAGGATCAGTTTGGAATACGATGCCTTGCCACGTGCATGATCGGCGCATGGAGGCCTATCTCTACTTCGACCTGCCGGAAACGGCACGTGTGTTCCATTTTATGGGAGAACCGAACGAGACCCGGCACATCGTTATGGCCAACGAAGAGGCTGTCATCTCCCCTCCATGGTCAATTCACTCGGGCTGCGGCACGTCCAACTACACCTTCATCTGGGCGATGGCTGGAGACAACGTAGACTACACCGATGTTGACGCCGTTCCGATCGAGAATTTGCGCTAGCAGCGGGTAGGCGGGAGCATCAGATGAGCGATCAAAACTTCTTCTTTCACAATAGCGATGACGGTTGGAGAGACCTCGGCGCCGGAAATCGTCGACGCGTGCTTCTTCATACGGCGGAGTTGATGGTGGTTGAGTTCGCGTTTGAAAAAGGCGCCGTTGGTGCCGCGCACAATCACCCGCATGTGCAGTCAAGCTACGTGGCCGAGGGCCGGTTTGAAGTCACGGTAGGGGGGCACAGCGACATCTTGTCGGCCGGTGATTCCTTCATAGTGCCATCGAATCTGGTGCATGGAGTGAGGGCTTTGGAGGCAGGGCGTCTTATCGACAGCTTCACGCCTCACCGCGCCGACTTCCTGGAATAGGATTGCACTGCACACACCCTTTGGACCTTAGCGTGTCCGCTGGGTGTGCAGGTCCGCAGGATCGACCTCGAAATGATCAAGGATCATTCCGATGTTGCGGCGATGCGCTTTGAAATAGACGTCGAAGACGTCCCCAAGCAGAGGGACACTTCCGACGGCTGCGTCCACTGCAAGGTTGCCCAGCATGCGGCCAAGCTTGTGCGGGGGAACGCCCAGTCGTCTGGCTTCATAGACGATCGCAAGCCCGACCATGGCGCCGCCGGCGTCACCTACGACAGGGATCAGGCCCATCAAGGAGTCCGCGCCCAGGCGAATGCCCGTACCCGGGATGCGAACGGCGGTGTCCATCAATCGCGCTGCGTTGCTCAACCTGCGCAATCGACGAAGTAATTCTATTCGGCCAAGAGCCTGTTCGCTACCCACTGTTATACCCGCCTCATGGTTCATCTTGAAGGAATGGATAACCCCATCTGTGGTTCCAGCTGACACGGAACAACCTTTAGCATGCCGAGTTGATCTTTCTGTCACCAAGGGAGGCCACAATGGGTAGCGAACAGGCACCGACATCGAAGGGTAAAGAGTCTTCGCAAGGACTGGAGGAAAGCAGCAGCGGCGAGGAGCAGCGCGTCGAAAAGCAGAAGGGGTCGGATCTGGCCAAAAGTGCAGATCGTGTCGAAGAACGCTCGCGCAGCTCCGACGGTAAAAGCCCGGGCTCCAAGCAGAGAATCTAGTGTTGGTTCAAATAGGCATTTGCGATCGCATCCTGTTCCGGTCGATCAGGATGCGGCGGAATTCTTGAACAACACGTTTTGGTCAATCAGATAGCGCGCGAAGATAGGCAGACTGGCGCCACCGATGGCCCGTGCTTGTGCACCGACGCGCCCCTCGATGATATCGGGTATTATTACACCCTGCAGATCCAGATCGTTCACCGCGTCCAGAGTCGCTGCGACTAGTCGTTTTCGCACCCAGCCGGGAAAGCCTCCGTCGATAATGGCGGCGCCGAAGTCTATGATGGAAGCTGCTGCGACGATGGCTTGCGCCAAAGCCGCCGCGCTACATCGTATCCACGTCTCCATCGGCTCCCCAAAGTCGATCCAGTCATCGGGGGAGTACCACAGCGGCTGTGGATCGACGCCATGTTCACGCAGAAGGTTTTCGAGAACAAAGATGGATGCAATATCCAGAAGCTGTTGCGTGGTCCCATCTCGTCCCCTGACGGGCAGCGGCCCCACCGCACCTGCAGTGCCTGTACGGCCAGAATACAGCGCCGAGTTCAGAACGATGCCGCCTCCAATGAAGGAACCAACGAAAAAATAGATGAAATCCGGGTAGGAGGGTCCCACCCCAAAAACAAGCTCCGCCCCGCAGGCGCTTGTGGCATCGTTCTGCAAGAATACCGGATACGGCACCCGGCTCGCGACCTCTGCCTCCAGGTCGAAATTGCGCCACACATCCATGGCTCCGACCGGCGCCCCTAGCTCTTCCGACCAGCTCCAAAGCTCGAAGGGCGCGGCGATACCAACGCCGGCAATCCGCTCTCGCTCTTGGGGATCAAGCTTTTCGCCCAACCGCGCAATACCCGAAGTAATGATCTGCAGGATTTCGTCTGGTTGCGGGAATGCGTAGGTTCGGTGATCGTGCAGCCGGATATTGCCGATGAAGTCCATCAAGACCACATCGGCGCTCCGACGGCCCATCTTGACCCCAAATGAATACACGGCATCCGGGTTGAGCCGCATGGGAACGGAAGGCTGACCGACTTTCCCCCTCACCGGCTCGTCCCGCAAAAGCAGTCCGTCATGTTCAAGAGCGCGCATGATGACCGAAACAGTCTGTGCCGATAATCCACTGAGCCTCGTGATCTCTGCTTTGGAGAGCGCGCCGTGGAGGCGAACAAGGGAGAGGACAAGGCGCTCGTTGTAAGCGCGCACGCGGACCTGATTGGCGCCGCCTGCCCAAGCACCGCGTGGCACCAGGAGAACACCATCTGTACCCCTCTCTGACGCCGACATTGATCCTCCACCACCTGGGCACATCAGAGAATGTCCCTGACAGATTAATAAATCAACTGGATTTATTAATTGACAACCCTACCGGCTTCTTTCTTAATGTCAGACGTTAAGGGCGGCTGGAGGAGCCCCCTGGGAGATATTGCGGCATTGCGCCGCGAACACTTGAGGCTCTGGGAGGAGACCATGAAGACATCACTCTACACCACCGTGTTCGGCACGCTTGTCCTGGGCGCGCTGCTAACCTCGCCGGTTCAGGCCCAGGAAGTATCAGCCTGCTTGATCACGAAGACGGATACGAACCCCTTTTTCGTCAAGATGAAGGAAGGGGCGACAGCAAAGGCCGAAGAACTGGGGGTTAACCTGAAGTCCTACGCCGGCCGGATCGACGGTGACAGCGAGAGCCAGGTCGCCGCCATCGAAACCTGCATCGCTGACGGCGCGAAAGGCATCATGCTCACGGCCTCCGACACGAAGGGGATCGTTCCAGCCGTGCAGAAGGCACGGGATGCTGGCATCCTTGTGATTGCGCTCGACACACCGCTTGAGCCGATCGATGCCGCGGATATGACATTCGCGACCGACAACCTGCGCGCCGGTGAACTGATCGGGCAATGGGCCGCCGCCACGCTCGGTGACGCTGCCCAAGAAGCCCGGATCGGCTTCCTTAACCTCACCCCCTCACAGCCTTCTGTAGATGTTCTGCGCAACCAAGGCTTCATGAAGGGCTTCGGCATCGATGTCGCGGACATCAATAGAATCGGCGATGAGAATGATCCGCGCATCGTCGGCCACGACGTGACGAACGGGAACGAAGAAGGGGGCAGAACTGCCATGGAAAACCTTCTGCAGCAGGATCCTACGATCAACGTCGTCCACACGATCAACGAACCGGCAGCGGCCGGCGCTTATGAGGCGCTGAAGTCTGTTGGACGCGAGAACGATGTTCTGATCGTCTCGGTCGATGGCGGCTGCCCCGGCGTCAAGAACGTCGCAGAAGGCATTATCGGCGCGACCTCTCAGCAATATCCGCTGTTGATGGCGTCAATGGGCATCGAGGCCATCAAGAAGTTCGCCGACACCGGCGAAAAGCCCGAGGCCACCGAGGGCAAGAACTTCTTCGACACCGGCGTTGCACTCGTCACGGACAAGCCAGTTGAGGGTGTGGAGTCCATCGACACGAAGGAAGGCGAGGAGAAGTGCTGGGGCTAACCTAGCCACGGGCGCTGGAGGGGCGGCACACCGCTCCTCCACCCTCCCGTTGCGCTGCAGTCCTACCACCACCACGCTGGTCGAAGGATATCTTGAGAGGACGCCATGAGCGAACCGCAAGCCGCATCTCATTCTGGAAACGACTACGAGACGGCGCTGACCAGCAGCCCGACGACGATCGCAGCCTTCGATACACACGAAAAAGGCGCGCTTCGGAAGGTGCAGCATTTTCTGCATTCCAACCCCGCCGCCGTACCGTTGATCGTTTTAGTTCTCTCGATCGCCTTCTTTGGCATGGCCCTCGGGGGAAAGTTCTTTTCCGCCTTCACGCTCACCCTCATTCTTCAACAGGTTGCTATTGTCGGTATCGTCGGCGCCGCCCAGACGCTGGTAATCCTCACTGCCGGGATCGACCTGTCCGTTGGCGCGATCATGGTTCTCTCCTCCGTCATCATGGGTCAGTTCACCTTCCGCTACGGCTTGCCGCCGACGGTGGCGATCATGGCCGGCTTTGCGGTCGGCGCTCTATGCGGTTGGATCAACGGCATTCTGGTCGCCAGAATGAAGCTGCCGCCCTTCATCGTGACTCTGGGTATGTGGCAGATCGTGCTGGCATCCAACTTCCTTTACTCCGCCAATGAAACCATCCGTTCGCAAGACATCGCGCAGAACGCGCCAATCCTACAGTTCTTCGGAGAAAACCTGCGCATTGGCGGCGCCGTGCTCACCTACGGCGTCATCGCCATGGTGCTGCTCGTCGCCCTGCTCTGGTACGTACTGAACAACACCGCGTGGGGTCGCCATGTTTACGCGGTCGGAGACGATCCGGATGCCGCAGAGCTGGCTGGCGTGAACGTCCGGCGCATGCTCATTTCCGTTTACACCTTGTCCGGGATCATCTGCGCTTTCGCGGGATGGGCGCTGATCGGGCGCATCGGCTCCGTCTCGCCAACCGCGGGACAGTTCACCAACATAGAGTCCATCACAGCGGTGGTCATAGGAGGCTTATCTCTCTTTGGCGGACGCGGCTCCATTCTCGGAATGCTGTTCGGGGCCTTGATCGTGGGTGTGTTCTCTCTTGGCCTGCGCTTGGTGGGAACTGATCCCCAATGGACCTACCTGCTCATCGGCGTCCTGATCATTGCCGCCGTAGCCATCGACCAGTGGATCAGAAAGGTAGCGAGCTGATGACCGCAGAACCTATTCTCAGCGCTCGCGGGCTGGTGAAGCGATACGGCCGAGTAACTGCACTCGACCATGCTGACTTCGACCTCTATCCGGGAGAAATCCTTGCCGTCATTGGCGACAACGGTGCAGGGAAGTCATCGATGATCAAGGCGATCTCCGGCGCGGTGACGCCAGACGAAGGCGAGATTCGTCTTGAAGGCCAGCAGGTGCACTTTCGCTCGCCGCTCGAGGCGCGAGAGGCCGGCATCGAGACGGTCTACCAGAACCTGGCACTATCTCCTGCTCTGTCGATCGCAGACAACATGTTTCTCGGCCGCGAGCTTCGCAGACCAGGATTCATGGGCAAGTGGCTTCGCAAGCTCGACCGAGCAGCGATGGAGAGCTTTGCTCGAGACAGGTTGACGGAGTTGGGGCTGATGACAATCCAGAACATCAACCAGGCGGTGGAGACGCTATCCGGTGGACAGCGCCAAGGAGTTGCCGTCGCTCGCGCCGCGGCCTTTGGCTCAAAGGTGATCATCCTCGACGAGCCGACCGCCGCCCTTGGCGTGAAGGAGAGCCGACGAGTTCTCGAACTCATTCTCGATGTCCGCCGCCGCGGCATTCCGATCTTGCTGATCTCGCACAACATGCCCCATGTCTTCGAGGTTGCTGATCGCATCCACATTCACCGCCTGGGCAAAAGGCTCACGGTCATCAATCCCAAGGACTACAGCATGTCGGATGCAGTCGCCTTGATGACCGGAGCAAAGGCACCAGAAGAACCTGTTGCCGCATGATACCAACAGCAGGCACGATCGCAGATGAAATCATTCGTCGTGGCGCAAGCGCGTCTCGCTTCATCGCAGGGATCGCCGGACCGCCCGGCTCGGGCAAGTCCACCTTGGCGGAGAAGATCGCCCATGAGCTGATTAGCAGAGGCCAGGATGCTGCCGTCGTCCCGATGGACGGATTCCATATGGACAACTCTGTTCTGCAGGAGAAGGGCCTTCTCGATCGAAAGGGGGCACCATGCACCTTCGACCTGAGAGGCCTGCTGGAGATGGCGAAGGCTCTGCGGCGCGCCGACGACGAGATATTGGTACCTTTATTTGACAGGAGCCGGGAGCTGTCGATCGCCGCTGCCAAAGCTGTTCCCCGCCACACTCGCTTCGTTGTGATGGAGGGAAATTACCTGCTGCTGGACGAGCCTGGCTGGATAGACATGACGGACATCTTTGATCTGTCGATCATGATCCTGCCATCCGAAGCTATACTGGCCGACCGCCTGACACGCAGATGGCTTGATCTTGGGCTGGAACGGGAAATGGCACGCAGAAAGGTCGAAGCAAACGATCTTCCCAACGGTCGGCTGGTTCGTGCACGAAGCCGGAAAGCCGACATAACACTAGAGTAAGTGGCTGGGCCCGCTCGGATCACCACAAGGCGACGTGCCGGTTAACGTCCTTGTAGAGAAGATACCGGAACTTCCCTGGTCCGCCTGCGTAGCAGGCTTGCGGGCAGAAAGCCCGAAGCCACATGAAATCGCCCGCCTCTACCTCAACCCAATCCTTGTTGAGCCGATAGACCGCTTTCCCTTCCAGCACGTAGAGCCCATGCTCCATGACATGCGTCTCCATGAAGGGAATGGTGCCGCCGGGTTCAAACGTTACGATGTTGACGTGCATGTCATAGCGGATATCCGCGGGATCGATGAAACGGGTCGTTGCCCATCTGCCTTCGGTGTCCGGCATGGACACCATCTCCTGCTCGCTCTCGTGCGTGACGATGGGCGGCGGCGCCTGAAGCCCTTCCACCGACTGGAAGGTCTTTCGAATCCAATGGAACCGGACCGGTTCAGAGCCGCGGTTCTGCAAGCTCCAGTTCGAGCCTGCAGGTAGATAGGCGAAGGATCCGGTTCGCAGGTCGTGGGCGGTGCCATCGATCTCCACCGTCATTCGACCCTCTGTAACGAAGAGGGCCGCTTGCGCCCGCAGATCCGGCTCCGGTTTCGTACTCCCGCCTCCCGCCTCCACCTCCATGATGTACTGCGCGAAGGTCTCGGAAAATCCTGTCATTGGTCTTGAGATGATCCAGGCACGCGTCTTCTCCCAATGGGGAAGCATGCTGGTCACAATGTCCGTCATTACCGTACGCGGTATAATGGCATAGGCGGTCGTAAAAATCGCCTTGCTCGAAAGCAGCTCGGTCTGCGCCGGTAGTCCGCCGAGGCGGGAGAAATAGGAGGGATCTGTCATCGTGGACCTGTTCATATACCGCAACGGGAGGAGCCGCAAAAATTGCCGTCTGCCTTCGTTTATCGTGTAGGCGGGTACACGTGGTCTCGCAACGGGATTCCGTGGAAACCACACCTCGCGGGAATTTGGAGCGGGCCCGCGCTCCTCGTACCAACGGGTCCGGCGCAACCATTTCAATCTTCCAAAGAGGCCGTGCCGGGCAAAAGCGGAACTCACTGCCGAGCATCGGGTTTTCTTGGTCTCAACAGAGGAGATCAGAATGTCCCATCACGATGATACCGCAAAAGTTTGGGAGCTTATTGACCGAATTGGCTTCTGCATGCTTGCCACGCAGAGCGGGAGCGACATCCGTTCGCGGCCAATGTCGGCATACACGAAGAAAGACGACCACGCCATTTACTTCCTGACCGATGTGGCTAGCCACAAGGACGAGGAGATCTCACGTCGGCCGAATGTCTGCCTTGCGTTTGCGGACCCCAAGGCTCAGAAATACGTGTCGGTTTCTGGGACCGCGCAGGTCTCAAACGATCGTGAGCTTGTCCGGGAGATTTGGTCCACGCCAGCGAAAGCCTGGTGGGACAGCCCTGACGACCCCTCGATCCGCATCCTCAAGGTGGACCCCGGCTTCGCGGAATACTGGGACAGCCCGGGAACGGTCGTGAGCTACATCAAGATGGCTGCTGCCGCCGTCTCCAATTCGAAACCCGACATGGGGGATAATGAAAAGGTGAGCCTCTGAGGTTCGGGCGCGTCGGCAGAGACCTCCCGCTGGTGCGGATGCCGACGCGCCCAACAATTTTTGGCCCTCGCCGCAACTCTTATGCCCCAACTACGTTTAGCAGCCCGAATGTAGGGTACTGCAATGAACATGATGATGCGTACCAGCGACGTCCGCTGGATTTCTCCCGTGCGGGTGAGACTTGGCTATGGCTTTCCCGAGCTCGTCAGAGGGCCGCGAGAAGCCCTCGGCTATCTCAAGTTTCGCTGGCCTGCCGTAGACGGAAACGACTGCCACGCCGCCCAACTGGCTTGCGCGGATGCACTGCTGGACCTCGTGTCGCCGGACGCAGCGCGCGAAGCTTTCATCAAGGCGTGCGTTGAGGCAAGGATGCTGGATGAAGCTGCGGCTTAGATGCCTTCCACCGCCAGGTAAACTGCGTAGAGGCTCTTTGTCGCGGTGATGAAAAGCCGATTGCGACGTGTCCCGCCAAAGGCCACATTCGCCACCACCTGCGGCACCCTTATCTTTCCGAGCAGTTGCCCTTCTGGCGAAAAGCAGTGCACTCCGTCGCCAGCGCTTGTCCAGACATTTCCTGTTCGGTCCACTCGAAACCCGTCGGGCAAGCCATTATCGATCTCGCAAAAGACGCGGCCGTTGATGAGTCTGCGACCGTCTACCACGTCAAAGACGCGAATATGCCGCGGGGCATCCACATCATGACTGGACGCAGAATCGGCCACATAGAGCCGCCTCTCGTCGGGAGAGAAGGCAAGCCCGTTAGGTTGTCGGAAGTCGGTAACAACGGCTTCCAAGCGGCCCGACTGCGGATCAAGGCGATAGACGTTGCGGGTCGGCTGCTCCGGCTCGGATCTGTACCCCTCGTAATCTGATAGAATCCCGTACGTCGGATCGGTAAACCACACGCTCTCGTCAGAGCGGACGACCACATCGTTCGGTGAATTGAGACGTTTGCCCTGGTAGCTGTCCGCCAGCACGATAATGGAGCCATCTAGTTCCGTGCGCACAACGCGCCGCCCGCCATGCTCGCAGGATACCAGTCGGCCTTGGCGGTCGCGGCTGTTGCCGTTGGTGAAGTTGGACGGTGAGCGAAACACTGAAACGCCGCCGCCCTCCACCCAGCGCAGCATCAACTGGTTTGGGATGTCGCTGAAGATCAGGCACTGTGTATCCGCAAACCAGACCGGCCCCTCCGCCCATCGGCACCCCGAGTAGAGTTCGTCGAGGCCGGCGCTGGCGACGATGAGGTGACGGAAGCGCTCATCGTGGATTTCGTAGATCGAATCTGACTGCGACATGTGCGAGGCCTGGTCGTTTGAGTAGTGGTGGGCGGTTTCGTGCATCATCGGAGCGCTTTCCTGCCTCCGGCCGCCAGGATGACGGCGATGATGATGAGCCCCGTCAGGATTAGTCTGACACCTGCGCCGAACCCGTAGGTGTTGAGCATCGACACGACGAGAAACATGAAAAGCGAAGCGCCCCATATCCCCGGCACGTTCGAGTTCCCGCCGGCAACCGCCGTACCGCCGATCACCACGACAGCGATCGACATGAGCAGGTATTCGGCGCCCATGTTGAGCGCCGCCCCGCCGGAAAAGCTGGCGAGAAGGTAGCCGCAAAGAGCCGCTAGGACGGAGCAGAGGACGTAGGTAACGAAGCGGGTACCGTCGATCGGGATGCCCGCCATCCGGGCAGCGAAGCTGCTTTGGCCGATCGCTGAAATCCGGCGTCCGTAGACCGACTTTTCCAGAAGAACCCAGGCCAGGACCGAAATGAGCAACGCGATCAGCGCGACGTTGGGGATACCGAAGGTATAGGAGGTGGCGAAGCTGGACAGCATCTCCGGCGGCTTGATGCGCAGACCGCGATTGGTCCAGATCGCAAAGGACTGCACGATGAAGCTCATTGACAGCGTCGCAATGATCGGCGGGATACGCAGAAGCTTGATCAGCGCATAGTTGCCCATGCCGATCGCTATCCCGACGAAGATTGCAAGCAGGAGGCCGACGAGGATCATGCTGTCCTGCACGTCCATCACCTTCAGTGCAACCGTGCCGGACAGCGTCATGGTAGCAGGGACCGAGAGATCGATGTTTCCCGGACCAAGGGTGATAACGAACATCTGGCCGACGCCGACAATGATGGAAAAGGCTGCAAACGTTAGGGTTGCCTGTGAAAGGCCGACCGCACTTGAGCCTCCGGTGAACCAAACAGTCGTCACCCAGACGATCACCGCAGCAGCAAACGACCAGATCCAGGGCTTCGCGCCAAGCGTGCGCATGCCGTTCATGGGTTCTTCTCCCGCTTCTCGAGACGATTGAGGAAGAGGCGCAGCGCGAGCACGACGATGAGGATCGCGCCCTGGGCGCCGATCTGCCAGTCTGGTGAGATGCGCATGAACGATAGAAAGGAGCCGGCCAAAGTCAGCGTCAGCGCGCCGATCACGGCACCGATCGGCGAGACGCGTCCGCCGACGAACTCGCCTCCGCCGAGGATAACTCCGGCAATCGACAGCAGCGTGTAACGCAACGCGATATTGGCATCCGCCGACGTCGTCAGCCCGACAAGCGCGATCCCGGCAAGCACTGCGAAAAAGCCGGCCATGGCATAGGCCGCCGCACGCAGCCCGACGACCGACCAGCCGGCTCGTTCAACCGAACGCTGATTGCCGCCCACGCCGCGGATCAGGACACCGAGGGACGAGCGCATGACCAGGAAGTGTGTGATCGCGGCGATGATCACGCTCGCAACGATTGCCATCGGGACAACCGGCGGCTTTGCGGTCATGATCCACCGGACCCATCCCGGAGCGGCACCGCCTGGGGAAGGCAGCAGGAGCACTGCCAGACCGCCCCAGACAAAGCTCATGCCGAGCGTAACGACGATCGAGGGCAGCTGCCGGATATGAATGATGACGCCGAGTGCTGCGTATGCCGCGATTGCCCCTGCCAGGATGAGGATACCGATTGCAGGTGAGGTCTGTAGGAATGTTGCCGTGACACAGGCCGTGAAGCTGACGAAGGTCCCCATGGAGAGGTCGAGGTCGTTGACCGACATGATCAGCATCTGGGCGATCGTCGCGAGCGCAATGGGCACCGCAAGATTGAACAACAGGTTCAAGCCCGTATAGCTCATTGCCCGCGGCTGCATGTAGAAGACTGCTGCGAGCAGGACGGCAAGCGACACGGCCGGAATGACGAGCCTGATGGCACCGGAAGAAAGCTTCATGCGGCCGCTCCTCCGGCGAAAGATGCAGCCAGGACATTTGCCTCCGTAATGTCCGCGCCGACCAGTTCGTCTGCGATCGCACCGTCGCGGAAGACGTAGACACGGTCGCAAAGACGGATCTCGTCCATTTCGGTGGAATACCAGATAAAGGTTCGCCCGGCAGACGCTTCGGAACGAAGGATTTCGTAGACTTCCTGCTTTGTACCGATATCAACCCCACGCATCGGGTCGTCCATCAAGACGATCTTCGAGGTGGTTGCGAGAGCCCTTGCGAACAACACCTTCTGCTGGTTGCCGCCGGAGAGCGAAAGGATCGGGTTATGCATGTCGGGGGTTCGGATCTCGATCCGCTTTTTCCAGCGCTCGCTGACCTCCTGCTCCCGCACGGGATCAATCAGCTTTCTCTTTGAGAGACCCTTAAGAGAGGAAATGCTGAGATTCTTCAGGATACTCCATAGCGGAAACGCACCGTTTAGCGCACGGTCGCCCGCAACGAAGGCCATCTTCGGCTCCTTGGTCGGCCACCAGTTGCCATTGGCGGAGAGGTAAATTTCCAGGAGAGCTTCCGTCTGTCCATGCCCCCCCAGCCCCGCCAGACCAACGATCTCCCCACCAAACGCCTGAAGACGATGGCTGCTGCGCGGATGGAGTTGCACCGAAAGCACCGGCTGTCCGCTGTGGGCTTTTGCGGCCCGCTCCCAACCTTGGTGCCGCACGACGCTTCCCATGGCTTCCACCAGCCGGCGCGTGTCAAACTCCGAGGCAGGTCTGTCCGCGACCACCTTGCCGTCCTTCATCACCACGATACGGTCTGACGTTGATAAGATTTCACCCAGGATGTGGGAAATCAGCAGCACTGATCCTCCCGAGCCGACGAAACGGCGCACATAGGCCATGAGTTGTGCGGCAAGGCCGGCATCGAGCGAGGAAGTGGGTTCATCGAGGATAACGAGCTTGGGCGCTTCCGCTACAGCAGCGAAGCTGATTGCGATTTCGACCATCTGCCTTTCGGCGATGGACAGATCCTCCACCACGCTCTCGCAGTCAATCGCGTGACCAGGGAAGATATCGTCCAGCTTCTGCGTCACCAGCTCAAGCCCCCGGCGACGCCAGCCACTCCCTTTGAGGTCGCTGTGCATGACACGAGCATTTTCCGCCACCGTCAGGTTCGGGCAGAGTGACAGCTCTTGGAAGACGCAACGAATGCCGTGGGCACGGGCGGTCGAAATGCCCTGCGCCTCCACTCCACCATAGCTGATCGTGCCTTCGTGCGGGCTCAAGCCGCCGTTGATGACATTAACGATGGTCGACTTTCCGGCGCCGTTGTGGCCGACCAGACCGACGCATTCACTCTGTCGAATGATGAGGTCTGCGCCATCCAGAGCCTTGACCGCACCGAATGCGACCTTGACGCCACGCGCAGCCGCGACTTCCGGTTTGGGAACTGACTCATTCATGATGACGCTGTTCAATTGGCATTAAGATCATGCCCGTCCGGATGCGGCCACTGATCCGCATCCGAATGGGAGGTCAAGCGACATCGCTTGCTCAGTTGGCTCCGCCGATCACCTTCTGGGCGTCCTCAAGGGAATATTCCACGTTGGCGACGCCACCCTTTTCGGTATTCTCCAGATTGGCTTCTAGATTGTCCTGATCGATGCGAAGGAACGGCACGACGAGCTCCTTCTCGACGTCCTTGCCATCGAGGATTTGCTGCGCGACCCAGAAAGCCAGAGTGGAAACGCCGGGCGCAATCGACACGGACATCGTCTCATAGCCGTTGGCATCCTTTTGCTCCTTCCACCAGCGGAGCTCGTCCTCGCGGTTGCCCATGACGATGGTTGGCATCGGCCGATCGGCAGCGGCGAACGCTTGCGCTGCACCATAGCCGTCACCACCCTGGGTCACGACGGCTGCGATCTCGGGAAGGCTTGGCAGGATGCCAGCGACAGCACGTTGCGCCACGTCCTGCGCCCAGTCGCCATTTACCGCGCCGACGATCTTGAACTGCGGGTTCTTTTCGACGCCGGCCTGAATACCCGCGTGGATCTCATCGTCCACCGAAACGCCGGCAAGACCGCGTATCTCAAGCAGACTGCCGCCGTCAGGCATTTTCTCGGCGAGATACTCGATCTGGCTTTCCCCCATCGCCTTGAAGTCCACAGCTATCCGCCAGGCGCACGGTTCTGTAACAATGCCATCAAACGACACAACAACGATGCCGGCATCGCAGGCTTCCTTGACCGCACCGTTGAGTGCTGTCGGAGAGGCAGCATTGATGACGATTGCATCATAGCCCTGCAGGATCAGGTTCTGGATCTGGGCCGCCTGTTCGGTTGCTTGATTTTCGGCAGTGGTGAAGGCATCGGCTGCAGCGACGGTGCCTTGGGAAACGGCCTCCTTAGTGATTTTGTCCCAGCTTGTCAGCATGGCCTGGCGCCAGGAGTTGCCAGCATAGTTGTTGGACAGCGCGATCCTTTTGTCGGCCGTCTCAGCCGACACTGCGAACGGCGTTGCGACGGACGCAATGGCAATGGATGCCAGAAGCATCTTCTTGATGGTCATGTTTTCCTCCCTCATAGCTCATCAGGCTTAGCACCGTGACCCGCTCCTCAACGCGCCATCGGATTCGCATTTGAACTGGCGCCACGGCGTCAGTATGGGAAGAATGACGGAGAAGCTTTATCTTGCAAAGGCAAATCAAAGCACCTCGCATGCGAAGGATCGCGCAAAATCTGCGGGATCCCGCAAGACAGATGCAACAACGAGGCGCTTATTGTCTTGGGTGCCAAGGCGCCGAAGCCGACAGCTGGGAGGGTGTCGCTAAATGCTAAACGGCACGCGAAGCGCGCTTTTCGACCACTATCTCGGCATTTCCCGGCTGCTGGCAGGCCAGCTGGATTTTAATGCCATTATTCAGGCCGTCGCAGTGGAGATCGGACACATAATCCCACACGATCATCTCGATGTCTGCATCAAGATGCTCGATGGCAAGTACCATATTGCATACGAGAGCGGCCTGGAGACGGCCTGGAGCCAGCAGCCGCCCGCCCTGCTGACCGGAAGCCCGATCCGCAGCCTTTTGTCCGGAGAAGTCGACTACCTCCTCTCTGGGAACGCCTGCAGCGACCCGCGTTTTCACTTCGAAGGAGCGTTCTCGAGCCCGATTATTGCTCTTGCGCTCCGTAGCCGACTGCACGTCCCATTGCGCGTTCAGGGTGACATCATCGGCGCCCTCAGCTGCTCGAGCCATCAGCCCGACCACTACACAGTGGAAGATGTCGAGAACGCGCGCTCAATCGCAGATCTCCTGGCACCCTATTTCTTTGCCCTTCGCGCAGCGGAGCAAGCCAAGCGTTCCGCTGTCGTCGAGACGGAAGCACGCGCACGCGAGGAGGGCCTTCGCCTGGGTGCACTCAAGCTTACGGAGGCGCTGGAAGCTGAGCGCCAGCGGATCGGAATGGATCTCCACGACCAGACGCTCGCTGACCTGACGCGGCTGGCGCGACGAATGGAGCGCCTGACTCATCTCCCGGATGTACCCGGAGAAAGCCTGGAGCCGCTCTTCCGCAGCCTGCAGCATTCGATGCATGACCTTCGCCAGATTATCGAAGAGGCAAAGCCTTCCGTATTACAACTTTTTGGCGTAGCGCAGGCCATCGAGAACCACCTTGATCGCTCAGTTCGGGAAAGCGGATCGGCGATCACTTTCCGGGTGATCGATGAAAGCCAGGATCAACTCGATGGGATCGATGAGACCGTTGCCACCGCGCTTTTCCGCATCGTCCAAGAAGCGATCAACAATGCCGTTCGGCACGGCCAGCCGTCCGAGATCCTGGTTGTTCTGCAAAACTGCAGCACGGGTCTCTCGGTGGCGGTGACCGATGATGGGTTGGGTCTCGGGGAGCCCTGCGAGCAGGTCGGCCATGGCATCGACAACATGCGCACACGAGCCCGCCTGATCGGCGGCCGGTTCGAGATTGGCAGCATCGGGTCAAAAAGCGGCACATGCGTCAAGCTCTCGCTCCCGCGGCACACCTTGAAGACCGTATAAACGGGAAAGGCAGAATGGAAGTCCTAATTGTTGAAGACGATCCCCTCCATCGCTCCTATTTGCACGACGCAGTGCGGGCGGCTCTGCCGGAATGCGACCTGGTGCTGGAGGCTGAAAACGGCAAGGTCGGCGAAGGCTTGGCGCGTCAGCACCACTCGGCGCACATTGTCATGGACCTCCAGATGTCGGAGCGAAATGGCATCGAGGCCGCCCGCACGATCTGGAAGGAAAGGCCTGACACCCGCATTCTCTTCTGGTCCAACTATGCGGACGAGGCTTATGTCCGGGGCGTTTCCCGAATCGTACCCGAAGGTGCTGCCTATGGTTATGTCCTGAAGTCTGCATCCGACGATCGGCTGAAGCTTGCCCTTCGCAGCATCTTCATGGAATCGCAATGCGTTATCGACCGCGAGGTGCGCGGTGTGCAGCAGAAGAGCCTGGGGCACGTCAACGGCTTCACCGAAGTCGAGTATGAGATCCTGATCGATATCGCGCTGGGATTGACCGACCGAATGATCGCGCGCCGCCACAACCTCTCTCTGAGAAGCGTGCAAAATCGGCTGCAGCAGCTATATGAAAAGCTGGATGTCTATCAGAGGATTGGCGAAGACGACGGCGAAGGCCGATACAACCTTCGCAGCCGTGCGGTCGCGGTCGCGTTGATGCGCAAGCTGATCAACTATAGCGCATTGGAACGTGCGGAAGCGGACCTCAACGAGTGGCTGGGGGGCAAACACAGTTAAGGCGCCGCAGAAAATGCCGCGGCGCCTCGCTACCTCTTAGCCCGATCCTCAGGAGAAAGTCAGCGGCCGCTCGCCCTGTTCGTCCCGGATCCAGGTTGGCAGGCCGATGCGGTTGAGAATGTTCAGGAACGGCTTGGGCGGCAGTTCCTCAACGTTTGCCATCTTCTTCACGTCCCACTCGCCGGAAGCGACCAGCATGGCGGCAGCGACCGGGGGAACACCCGCCGTATAGGAGATGCCCTGGCTGCCGACCTCGTTGAAGGCTTCCTTGTGATCGGCGACGTTGTAGATGAATACCGTCCGTTCCTTGCCGTCCTTGATACCCTTCACAAAGTCGCCGATGCAGGTCTTGCCTTCATATTCGGGCGCGAGCGACGCAGGATCCGGCAGGCAAGCCTTGACGACCTTGAGCGGCACGACCTCCGATCCGTCGGCGAGCTTCACCGGCTGCTCCGAGAGCAGGCCGATGTTCTTCAGGACGGTGAAGACGTTGATGTAATGGTCGCCAAACCCCATCCAGAAGCGGACGTCGGCGCCATCCATGTTCTTGGCCAGCGAATGCACCTCGTCATGGCCGCAGAGATAGGCGCGGCGCGTGCCGACGACCGGCAGGTCGTAGTCCTTGCCGACCTCGAACATCTTGTTGGTCTGCCACTGGCCGTTCTGCCACGAATAGACGACGCCGGTGAATTCCCGGAAGTTGATTTCCGGGTCGAAGTTTGTGGCAAAATATTTGCCGTGGCTGCCGGCATTGATGTCGACGATATCGACATCGGTGACCTTGTCGAGATACTCGTCCTTAGCAAGACGGGCATAGGCATTGACGACGCCCGGGTCGAAACCTGCGCCGAGAATGGCGGTGATGCCCTTCTCTTCGCATTCAGCCGCACGCTTCCACTCGTAGTTTCCATACCATGGCGGCGTTTCGCAGATCTTGTTCGGCTCCTCGTGGATGGCGGTGTCGATGTAGGCGACGCCGGTGTCCATGCAGGCGCGCAGGACCGACATGTTGAGGAAGGCAGTGCCGACATTGATGACAATCTCGGTGCCGAGCTTGTTGATGAGCGCCTTGGTGGCTTCGATGTCGAGGGCGTCGAGAGGGTGAGCCTCGATCACGCCCGGCTGTTTCATCGCCTTCTTCTCGTGAACTGAGGCGATGATCGCGTCACACTTGGCCTTGGTGCGCGACGCGATATGGATATCGCCCAGCACATCGTTATTCTGAGCGCACTTATGCGCCACCACCTGAGCGACGCCGCCGGCGCCGATGATGAGGACGTTCTTTTTCATAATGGGGACCAACTCCTTCGTGTCCAATCGTCAGAAGCCTCAGGAGAGGCTTTCTTCGTAGTCCGCATAGTCGAACTCACGGACCGTCCTGATGCTGCCGTCCAGCTCGCGGATGGCGATTGCGGGCATTTTCACGCCGTTAAACCAGTTCTTCTTGACCATCGTATAACCGGCGGCGTCCTGGAACGAGACGCGGTCGCCGATCTTGAGCTCCTCTGCGAAGTCAAACTCGCCGAAGATATCGCCGGCGAGACAGGACTTGCCGCAAACCATGTAACGATGTGGCCCCTGATTGGGAGAAACCTTCGCGCTCTCACGGTAGATCAGCAGATCCAGCATGTGCGCTTCGATCGACGAATCCACGACCGCGAGCTGCTTGCCGTTGTAGAGCGTGTCGAGAACCGTTGTTTCTAGTGTTGTTGATCTGGTGATAGAGGCTTCGCCTGGCTCCAGATAGACCTGCACCCCATAGTCTCCGGCAAAACGCTTCAACCGTTCGCAGAGCGCGTCAACCGGATAGTCCTCGCCTGTAAAATGGATGCCTCCTCCAAGACTTACCCACTCGGCACGCTTCAGCAGTGGTGAAAAGCTCTCCTCAATCTGGCCGAGCATGCGGTCGAACAGGGAAAAGTCGCTGTTCTCACAGTTGTTGTGGATCATGAAACCGCTGATGCGATCCATTACCTTCTCAACCTTCGAGACATCCCATTCCCCCAGGCGAGAGAATGGCCGCGCAGGATCGGCAAGATCGAAGCTGGAGGAAGACACCTGTGGGTTCAGGCGCAGGCCCCGCACGATCTCTGATGCATTATCCGAATAGCGCTCCAACTGCCCAATGGAATTGAAGATGATCTTGTCGGCGTGGCTCACCACCTCGTCGATTTCATAGTCCGCATAGGCGACAGAATAGGCATGCGTTTCCTTTCCGAAGCGTTCGTGACCGAGGCGGACTTCGTTCAGCGAAGAAGACGTGGTGCCGTCCATGTACTCCCGCATGAAGTCAAACACCGACCACGTAGCAAAGCATTTGAGTGCCAGCAAAGCCTTGGCGCCCGAGTTTTCCCTCACATGCGCAATCCTTTCCATGTTGCGGAGCAACTTGGATTTATCGATCAGGTAGTAGGGGGTCTGAATGTGGCTGGTCACGCCTAACCTCTGAGGTTTCCGGTCGGAAGGGGGCGAATACCCCGGATCGGTCGGATACTCAAGCCACGCAAAGGAGGGCCTGATGGGCACAAGAAGCAAAAGCGGCCCCTCCGTTGGGCGGAGAGGCCGCTCTAGAACAGATGGCAAGTCTAAATTAGCTGACGGGGGTCAGCGTCATGGAAGTGCCGGCTGCAGCCAGGTTCAGGCCCAACTGGCCCTGGACGCTAACCGTCTGCAGATGGATAGATCCGGAAGTTCCGCCAATCAGGACGTTGGCGCCGACGCCGGCACCCACGGTAGCTTCTGCCGTCGCACCCTGGTAAAGGCCACCGAGCGAGCCTGTGTGATAACCGGCTGTTGGTGCGAAGACTGCCCAGACCATCTTACCGCGGGTGGTGAACCCAACGTCGATGCCCATCTTTCGGATGCTGCCAACATAGGCGTCGTGTCGATCCCCGTCCGTTGACGTAAACACGCAGCTCACCTCTTTGGCGGATCCGAGAACGTAGCCAACGCCCCCACCGATGTCGCAGGTCAGATAGCCGATCTTTACGCCGTTTCGAGCGTCCGCTTCCTGGTAGGGCGCCGCTTCCTGATAACGAACCGCATCGGCGGAGAAAGCCGCCGGCGCTGTGGCGAATGTAAGGGCAGAGGCCGTCAGGCTCAACGCGAGTAAAGTTCTCATCTTCAATCTCCTTCTGAACAGCATGCGGTGACCGCTGAAGCCAGCCGCCTTTGTAATGTGAGAGAACGACTATGGTGGAAGAATGATCCAACTCATCTGATAACGGATGATTACCCAATGTTTCAGCGGCGCCTGTGATCGTAAGTACCGACCTCGAGTTGAATCTCCTCCTCGTGACTAGAAGCGATAGCCTCCCGCCCTAAGTGCCATCACACCCGAGCTAGCGAAGCCGTTCAGCCAATGATCAAGGCTGACCAGAGAAAACCAAACGAGTAACCGAATGATCCTGGCGTTGAAGTTTTTTCATATCGCAGCGATCGCGATCTGGGCAGGGGGCCTGATCAGCCTGCCTGGCCTGTACGTCCAGCGCGCTTATGTTCAGGACGATGATGCACTCTACCGCCTCCAGATGATGGTCCGCTTTTCCTATGTCGTCATCATCTCGCCGGCTGCATTCATTGCCGTTGCGACAGGCATTCTTCTGATCTTCGGCCAACAAACGTTCGCAGGGTGGTTTTCGCTCAAGCTTCTCTTCGTCGCAGTGCTAGTCGTTCTTCACGTCCTAACAGGTCTCGTCATTATCCGCCTGTTTCGCGAAGGGGAGATTTACCCGATCTGGCGGTTTATACTGGCTACGGTTCTCACGAGCGGGGTGATCATCGCGATCCTCACCGTGGTGCTGGCCAAGCCTGTTCTCAGTGAACCCGCTGCGGAAGATCTTTTGGCACCAGGGGGATTGGGCCGCTTTGTCCAGTCCATCAGTCCTTGGGAGATACCATTAGTCCGATCCCATGATCAAAGATGAGTTTGCCCCCATGCCAACCGGCCATTCCGGTTACGACAGCCGCCAATGTCGAAACCAACAATCCATGAGGAACGATATCGATAGAGTCGGTAACGCGCAGGCCCCAGTTCAACCCGGCGATGGCGATGAGCATCATCGCCGCAATCGCATGCGCCCAACTCGCCACGCGTTCACGGATACCAGCCACCGACAGGAGTTCGACGGTACCGACAAGGCCCGCGGCTACACCCATCAAGAACGCACCGCCCGAGGACCAAACCCCGGATCGGAGCCAGAATTGATCGCCGGTCCACCAATACAGAACATCGATCGCCAGAGTGATGAAAACGAGCGCAATAGGGAAATGGACGGTCATCGCATGCAAAGGGTGACCAGCAACGGCGACGGCCGACGTCACGTCCTTTTCCTCGATTTTCGAAATGACTGGATTTTCTTGGATTTCGCTCGTTTCCATAGCAAGGCTCCCTTTGCGACATCAATCCAGCAAGGTTGGCGCTGGTTCCAGTGGGCGTTCACAGTATCCTGTGCATTCGCCCTCGGCGGATGCACAGGCCATGTTTCCGCTCTGGATCCGGCTGGGCCCTCAGCCGAGTCTATAGCAAAGCTCTGGTGGGTCATGTTGGCAGCCTCCGTCCCGCTGTTTCTCCTGGTCGTCGGACTGTTTCTCCTCCTCGTTTATAAGCCGCAACTTGGCAGACGGCTCTCGCCCCGCACCTGGATACTCGCCGGCGGCCTGGGCCTGCCGATCCCGATTCTCGCTGCCTTGACCTTCTACGCCTTCTGGCAAGGGGAGTATCTGCTGAGAGGCGGGTCTGAGCTTCCCGCTGATCTGGTGAGGATCGAGGCAACGGGAACGCGTTGGCAGTGGGTCTTCCGCTATCCTGAAGTGGAAGGAAACCCTTCCACCGTTGGCGTACTCCACATTCCTGCCGGTCGCACAATTGAAGTGGCGGTGGAAAGCGATGACGTCATCCATAGCTTCTGGGTCCCTAGACTAGCCGGGAAGATAGACGCAGTGCCCGGACATACGAACTTTCTGAGGCTTCGCGCGGACCGGCCAGGACGTTACGGCGGCCAGTGTTCCGAGTACTGCGGCGTCGGGCACGCAGGTATGGACTTCGAGGTCCGTGCCCATGCAGCCGAAGACTATTTGAATGCACTCGGGCCCGGAGAACAAACGCCATGAAGCCCGAAACATCCGCAATTGAGCTGCATCGTGCACTTGAGGAAATATGGGGAACGAAGCCTGGCCTGACTCGTCTCGCCGCGGTCAATCATAACGTGGTCGGCCGTCGCTTCATGTTGACGTCGCTCATCTTCTTCGCAGTCGGCGGACTGCTCGCCATGTTGATCCGCACGCAACTCGCTTCGTCCGAAAGCGTCTTCATGGACGCGGAAGAGTACGCGCAGGTATTTACCATGCACGGCTCGATCATGATGTTCCTGTTCGCGATCCCATTTTTCGAAGGCTTGGCGATCTACCTGCTTCCAAAGCTGCTGGGCACTCGGGATCTCGCCTTCCCGCGGCTCTCCGCCTACGGCTTCTGGTGCTATCTCTTTGGAGGGAGCTTACTGCTTGCTGCCTTGGTCGCCGGGGTGGCACCGAACAGCGGCTGGTTTATGTACACGCCCCTCTCCTCGAATACCTACTCACCAGGCATCAATTCGGATGTCTGGCTGCTGGGTGTGACATTCGTCGAGATCTCTGCCCTGTCGGCGGCCATCGAAATCATGGTAACGATCCTGAAGCTGCGGGCGTCGGGCATGTCCCTCGACAAGATGCCGATCTTCGCATGGTACATGCTCGTGGTGGCAACCATGATGTTGATCGGCTTTCCACCGCTCATCCTGGGATCGGTCCTGCTTGAGGTGGAACGGGCCTTCGACCTGCCGTTCTTCGACCCGACGCGCGGCGGCGATCCTCTGTTGTGGCAGCACCTGTTCTGGCTCTTCGGGCATCCAGAGGTTTATATCATCTTCTTGCCCGCGGCAGGAGCGATATCCACGATCTTGCCGGTCTTTGCAGGCGCGCCTCTGGCCGGTTACCGGATCATCATCGCAGCACTCGTTTCGATGGCGTTTCTCTCCTTCGGGCTTTGGGTCCACCACATGTATACCGTCGGCATCCCGCACGTGGCTCTCTCATTCTTCTCCGCGGCAAGTGCCCTCGTTGCCATTCCAACAGCAATCCAGATCTTCGCCTGGCTGGCCACCATCAGCCACGGGAAACCCCGCTTTTCGATCCCGATGCTGCACATTTTCGGCTTTTTCTTCGTGTTCGTCATTGGTGGGCTCACAGGCGTGATGCTGGCAATGGTGCCCTTCGACTGGCAGGCTCACGACACCCACTTCGTGGTCGCCCACCTGCACTATGTGCTAGTCGGTGGCTTCGTCTTCCCCATGCTCGCAGCCGCTTACTACTGGCTTCCTCACATCAGCGGTCGTCAGCCGGTACAGCACCTATCTTCGGCTGCCTTCTGGATGATCTTTGTCGGCTTCAATGTCACCTTCTTTATGATGCATCTGACAGGACTGCGTGGAATGCCGCGGCGGGTTTTCGAATACCCCCCGGAGTCGGGATGGGAGACCCTCAATTTCATCTCGTCCGCCGGCGGCTTCGTGATGACCATGGGCTTCGCTCTGGTTGCTCTCGACTTCATCCTGATATTCCGGTTTGGCCGCCCCTTTCACCGCAATCCTTGGAGCGCCGGAACGCTCGAATGGGCCATGGCGACCCCACCTCCTTCTTATAATTTTGCGTCTCTGCCCACCATAGATCGCCGCGCCGACATGCTGGATCCCAACGCCATCGGACCACATCTTGCGGCCGGAAACGGGCTTCTGGCCTGGCCGCGAGGCGGCCGGATGGAGCTCCTTGCGATCGACATGGTGTCCGGCGCTCCGGAGCACGTCGTACGCCTGCCACGCCAGACCTTCCTGCCTCTCTGGACCGCGATCGCCACCGGCTGCTTCTTCTTGTCCCTCCTCTTTAAGGTTTACTGGGCAACGCCGGTTGCATTTGTCGCCGTCATCGCCCTTTTCTTGCTCTGGTGCGGGGACACGGCCGAGTCTAAGGATGTCGGCCGGTTGCCGATCGGCAACGGCCAAGAGCTACCCACCCACATTGAGGCAGATCGACCTCCTTCATGGTGGGCAATGGTGTTTGCCATCACCGCAGACGCCACGGCATACATCTCCTTGCTGTTCGGTGGTCTCTTCCTGTGGATCTCGGCGCCAAACTGGCCACCACAGGACGCCCACGAAATCGGGCTTTCTTTGCCGGCGCTTGCGGCCGTGACGAGCACAGTTGCCGCCGTCGCCGGTTGGCGGGCAGCCGCCAGTCTGCCTTCCTCCACCGGATTGCTGTCCCTTGCCAGCCTCACCCACCTCGCTACAGCTGGAATCATGCTCTGGTTGGCCCTGACCTCCGTACCCAATCCCCACGCGCATGCAGCTGCAGCAACGGTATTTGTGGTGCTCTGCTACGCCGCGCTTCACAGTTTGATGGGCGCGGTTTTCGCCGGCTACGGCATCTGGCGCATCCGAAGTGGCTTTGTTTCCCATGCAAGAAGCCTCGACCTCCGCATCGGAGCAATGTGGCACGGGTACAGCGCATTGATTGCCATTACCGCAGCCGGTTTTCCGTTCCTGTTGTCGGCACTTGCCAGCGAGATATCCCGATGATGCGAAACCCGATAATCACCATCATTTCCGGGTTCGTTCTCTGGAGCCTTTTCTTCTTGCTGCTCTACGCGGTTCAAGCCACCGGCTGCCATTTTGCGGGGAGACCGCTGGTGGCCCTTGAACGATACCCGATCCTGCGCGTGATCCTGATCATCGCTTTCCTGCTTTCGCTGCTGGCCGTCCTCATCCCGTTCTTGCTCCTGAGACGTCGCTACACGGCTTCACGGAGCGACAACGAAACCGTGGACTTTACGCGTGAGGTAGCAGGCTATGTCTGGATCGCGGCCGCGGTTGCGACCCCCTTCTGCTTCGCCGGCGTGATGTGGTTAAGCCTCTGCGGCACCTAGCTGCTGGCGAGCACCTGCTCCCATCGCCAGCCAACACCGACGTGGATTTCGCAGACGCCGTGTTCTAACCGTGCGCCATGTCGCTGCCCGAGAACAGCGCCTCCAAATCTCGCACCACCGAGCCGCCTTCGGCCAAGCCTACGCCGCGATGATACCTCGCGCCGCCGTGATCTCCTGCCACGCGTCATACGCTGCAAGGACCGTCTCCATCTGGGCTGCGTGGCCCTTGATGAACTCCTCCCCGTAGATCGTCTCGTCAGGGTATTCCGTGATCAAAGTCATCGGCACCGTGTGGCGATCATCCACCGAAGACAGGCACGGGAAGCCGTTGATGACCCTGAAGCCCGTTTCACCCGCATGGATCTCGTAGAGCTCGATCTGCCGATTGTTGGACTCCAGCAGCCCCGGGATGGCGCCGAGATGACGGGTGACCTTGTCGAGCAGTTGCTCTGCCTCGCGAGCCCAATCTGCGTGATGGCGCAGGACCAGGAAAAAGCCCTTCGGCAGCGTCCACATCGCAAAGTTACGAGGCACATAACCTGACAAAGGCCTGGTCCATTCGTGCGAAGGATAGCCGTGCAGGTTTACGTGCAGGAGAGCACCGCTGACCTCTTCGGCCTTAAGGCGGATGGCCTTCTCGTGGAGGTGTGGGCCGGCGTTCTCCGCTGTCCGATATTCCAGGTCGTCACCCAGCGCAGTGTAACGCGCGGCGTGATGCATGTGGCGAGGGTTGTCGATCCGAAGACGCTGGTGCACCGCATAGCCGTCCGGGTTTTCGAGTGGCGAAATCGTAAAGTGGGTATCCGTCCGCTGCCGTAGCCGTTCTGCCGCCCGAAGTGCCCCCACGATGCCGGTCGTTTCATTGGGGTGCTGGCCGCCGCTGATCATCACGGCTGCATCCCGGCCGGCATGATAACGGGCTTGGAGTTCGCGGCCTGATCGGGCATTCGCGGCGAAGGCCTCACCACCCAGACCTTCCAGGAGTCGATATATCTGAGACGCTGCCAGCGGCTCTCGGGCTGTGTCGAGCTCCTGCTCTGCACCTTGCGCCACCTCGGCGGAAAACTGTTTCAGCTCGACCGCAACCGAAACGTCCGCATCCGATCTCACGATTTCGGGCACGATCTGGCCAGGCTTCAACCCACGGTCACCCAGAGGCCGACCCGACTTCTTCTGGAAGACCTCGAGCAGAGAGAAATAGAAGTCTTCGTGCAGGGCCTCGCGGAGACTGACTACCTCGTCGCCCACAGGCAGCGGTTCGTCCTCGGCGGGATGCGCAACCCGGATGTTCAGTTCTTCGAAGTAAGGCTCCTTGTCTGCCCACGGATAGGCGACAATCGCATCAACCGTCGCTTCAAACAGGGCCTCGTAGTCCGTTGTCAGCCGTCCGCCCGTCTCGTCGCCGGCAGCGCGATACCAGCCGGTCGGCGAGACATTTGTCTCGCCCGCAACGTCGACATGAACGCGGTTTGGCGCCAGAACCTTCAATTCTTGCTTTTCGGTGCCACAGGTCAGGACAACGTCATAGAAGAAGTCACCATCGGCGCGTTCGTTGAACGCGATATCGATGTCGCCAACCAACGCCGCGAGAGGATAGGCCTCCAGGCGGAACCGATTTGCCGGCGCACCCGGATGGACGGGATAGCGGATTTCGATTGTCTCCACGCCTTCCAGATCGATCTCTTCGCGGAAAGCGTGGAGAAGCGGCTTATAGGCGCTTCGGATGCGGGCACTCACCCCCTTCTCCGCCAGCGCACGCTCCGCCGCCTGCCGGCTTCTGCGATCGTCGAACGTCCAGGCTTCAAAAGACTGACCGGGCACGGCTTTCGCAACCAATGTGTTCAGAGTGCGCTCGAAGGAATTGCTGAAGATCTTGGTCATCTGAGTTATCCTGTCGTTCTGCCGGTGGGATCGAGGCTGTCGCGCAGCCAGTCACCCAGCAGGTTGAGGCCGAGCACGGTGAGCAGGATCGCAAGTCCCGGGAAGACGCTGACCCACCAGGCGGTCTGCAGATAGGTTCGCCCGTCGGCGAGCATGCCGCCCCAGCTCGGTATGGTCGGATCGACGCCGAGCCCGAGGAAGGTCAGGCTGCTTTCCAGCAGGATGTTGTTGGCGACGTTGAGCGTCATCAGCACGATCACCGGGCCGATGAGGTTCGGCAACAGGTGCTGGACAATGATGCGCCAGTCGCGCACACCGATGGCACGCGCGGAGAGGACGAATTCCCGCTCCCGCAAGGTCAGCACGGAACCGCGTACCACCCGAGCATATTGCACCCACTGCGATACGATCAGCAGGATGATCGTGTTGGTCAGGCTGCCGCCGACGATGGCAATGAAGGTAATCGCCAGTAGGATGAAGGGCATGGCAAGCTGAAGATCAGCGAAGCGCATCACCAGCATATCCCAGAAGCCGCGGTAGTAGCCGGCGACGAGGCCCATGAAGACGCCGAAGATCACGGCGCCAACGACGGATGTGAACCCGACGAGGAGCGAGATTTTGCCTCCCGCCACCACGCGCGCCAGCACGTCCCGGCCTAGGGGATCCGTGCCGAACACGTGCTGAATGTCCGTAAACGGCGGGACCAGCCGTGACAGCAGGTTGACCTTTTCAGCACCCGGAAAAAGCACATCCGAGAGAAGCACTGCGCCGCAGATAATGATGGTTAGAGAGGCACCCAGGATGAACTCGAGACTGTGGAACCGCTGCAGGCGTGAAGTATTTGCGGCCATGGTGACTACTCCGTGCGGATGCGGGGATCGATCAGCCCGTAGGCAATATCGACCAGGAGATTGATGCCGACGATCAACAGCGAGAGTACGGTGATGACAGCCTGGAGAACCGGATAGTCTCGCGCTCCAACTGCATCAAAGGCCAGCGTTCCCAGACCTGGCCAGTTGAAGACGCGCTCGATGACGACGATGCCGCCCAGCAGGCTGCCGAACTGCAGGCCGAAATAGGTGACGAGCGGTATCGCGCAGTTGCGCAGCGCGTGCTTGTAGAGCACCGTTGTTTCGCTCAGCCCCTTGGCACGCGCGACCATGACGTACTGTGACTGCAGCGTGTCGAGCATGGTGGTGCGAACGAGGCGGACGTTGGTTGCTGTCAGGATGATGGCCATGGTGGCGCCGGGCATGATGTAGCTCTGGATGCCGCCCATCCCGCTTGGTGGCAGCAGTCCGAGCGTGATTGAGAACAACAGCACCAGCATGGTGGCGAGCCAGAAATTGGGAAAGGATAGCCCGATCAGTGAAAAGATCCGGATCGCCTGATCCAACCCTTTGCCCCGTGACGTTGCGGCCATGATGCCGAGCGGGATCGACAGCACGATCGAAATCGCCATGGAGACGAAGGCGAGCATCAATGTTGCCGGAACGGCATTGCCGATCAGCGTCGAGACCTGTGTGCCGCCGACGAAACTGCGGCCGAAGTCTAGGGTGATGATCCCCTTCAGGAAGTCGAAATATTGAACGAAGAACGGCTTGTCCGTACCAAGCGCCGCACGGATGCGCGCCAGGTCATCCTCCGTCATGCTGCCGCCGCCCTGGAACATCGTGACGGCGGGATCACCGGTCAGGCGGATGGCGAAGGACACCAGCAGTGTGATGGCGATGACGACGAAGATCGCCTGCAAAAAGCGTTTGACGAGGAAGCCGGCCACGTTTCTTTCCTTGAAGTCGAGGAGGTGCCGCCCGTTCCTCGGGCGGCACCGGATAGGACGCTTATTCGACGGTGACGTCGGTCAGCTTCAGGCGGTTGTCCGGCGGAGCGATGAAGTTCTTCACCCGCTTGGACACGCCGTAGATCGCGTTCGTGTTGTAGAGCGGAAGCTCGAGTGCACGGTCGGCAACATAGGCTCCGATCTCCTTGAGGATCCGCTCCCGCTCTGCACGATCGGTCAGTGGGCGCTGGGACTCCAGGAGCTTGTCCAGCGTGTCGTCCTTCTCGTAGGGGTTCCACTTCTCGCCTGAGTGGTACATCGAGTAAGCCGTGTTGTCGTAGTCGAACGTCCAGCCGCCCCACTTCTGCTGGAACATCGCGCCGGTCTTGCCCTGCGGGATGATGTCGTTCAGCAGCACGTTGGTCTCGTAGGGCTTGATGGTGGCGTTGAGGCCGACCATCTGCAGGTAGCTTGCCACGACCTGGGCGACCTCGTTCATCGTGGCGTCATTGCCGCGGATGTCGATCTGCAGGCTCGCACCCGGCTCGACGCCAGCTTCTTCAAGAAGCTTCTTTGCCGCTTCCGGGTCGTAGGGAAGCGGAGCGAGCTCTTCGTCATGGCCGAAGGAAAGCGCGCTCTGGAATGTCGCGATTTCGGCGCCCTGTCCGGCCAGGATGGAATCGACGATGGTCTTGCGATCGACTGCCATGATAATGGCCTTGCGGACCTTCGGATCTGCCGTGATGCCCTCGCGCGTGTTGAAGCGCAGTGAATCGACGGTCGGACCGGGAACGCTGACCACTTCCAGGTTCGGGTCAGATTCAATGACCGGGATCATGCCGATCGGAATGATCGGCGGGATCACGATGTCGACCCGGCCGGCCTGCAGTTCGGCAACGGCAGTCGCAGGCTCGGTGATGAAGCGGTAGTCGAGTTCCGAAAGCTTCGGCGCCCCACCCCAGTAGTCCTGGAAGGCCTCAAGCTTGATGCCGACCTTCGGCTCGTAGGAAACGAACTTGAAAGGACCGGTGCCGACAGGGTTGAGGTTGAAGAAGTCTTCACCCTTCTCCTCGATATACTTCGGCGGCACGATCATGGCGCCATAGCCGGCAAGCTTCGTCAGCAGAACCGGGTCGGGCGTCGAGAGCTTCATGTCGACCGTATAGTCGTCGATGACCTCGACGCTTTCGATGGCAACATAGTTCGACCGCTGCGGACCCTTGGCACCCTCTTCGCCGAGCAGGCGGTCGAAGGTGTACTTCACCGCTTCGGCGTTGAAGGGCTCGCCGTTGTGGAAAGAAACATTCTGGCGAAGCTTGAACCGGATCCGCTTGCCTTCGTCGAGTTCTTCCCAGCTTTCAGCCAGGGCCGGGACCAGCTCCATGTCGGGGCCACGATAGGTCAGCCCTTCGAAGATGTTGGTCGACACGGCCGCCCAGGCGACCAGGAAGGTGTCGATCGGATCCCAGCTGCCCGGATCCTGGGAGCTGGACAGCGTCAGCTTGCCTTCGGCATGCGCCGCAGTCGTGAACGCCGTTCCCGTCATCGCGAGCGCGACGAAAGCGGTCAGAAGTCCCCGTTTCATTATTCTCATGTACCTGTTCCTCTTCAGATGCGTGCGATTTTTCGCGGTTGTTCAGGCACTCTTCGCAACAAAGTGGCCTGGATCGATCTCCTCATGCGCGAGGATTGCGGGCTCGTCGCCGACACGGCGAACGGGATTTGGGATTTCCCCTTCCATCAATGTGACATTGCGTTCGGCGGACGGATCGGCCACCGGGACCGCAGACAGCAGCCGACGGGTATAGGCGTGCCGGGGCGTCTCAAAGATCTGGCGCCGGCTTCCCATCTCCATGATCTGTCCGAGATAGAGGACTGCCACGCGGTGGCTCATTTTCTCCACCACTGCCATGTCATGGCTGATGAAGAGGTAAGCCAGGCCGCGTTCCGCCTGCAGATCCATGAACAGATTGATGATCTGCGCCTGGATCGAGACGTCGAGCGCCGACAGCGCCTCGTCTGCAATGATCAGCTTGGGGTCCGAGGCAAGAGCGCGGGCGATGCAGATGCGCTGGCGCTGGCCGCCGGAGAACTCGTGCGGGTATCTGTCGGCATGAGCGGAACTGAGGCCAACCCGCTCCAGCAGTTCGTCGACCCGCCGACGCACTGCCTTGCCACCGGAAATAAGCCCATGCGTGTTGATCGGCTCGGCGATCGAGAACCCGACCGTCTTGCGCGGATCAAGTGAAGCGAATGGGTCCTGGAAGATGTACTGGACCTCCTGGCGCATGCGGAAGCGCTCAGCCGCCGACATTGCCGAGTAGCTCCTGCCGTTGAAGGAGATTTCTCCCGAGTGAGCCGTCTGCAACTGTTGGATTGTCCGGCCGATGGTCGACTTGCCCGAACCGGATTCGCCAACCAGAGCCAAGGTCTCGCCCGGATAGATATCGAAGCCGACTTTCGACACTGCGCTCAGCCGATGGGTGACCTTGCCCAACATCGTCTTGCGCATATCGAAGCGAACGAAGAGATCTTTGACGGAAAGAAGCGGCACCTCGTTGTAGCGCGCCGTATCCTGCACCCTTTCCTCGCCGACTACTGTCGGAACGTCGTTCTCAAGAACGGTCAGCGGCAGCCGCTTCGGGAATTCCTCTCCCGTCATGCTGCCGAGCCGGGGCACGGCCGCAAGAAGGGTGCGGGTGTAGGGATGCTGCGGGTCGGCGAAGATCTGCGACACCGGCCCCTGCTCGACCTTCTTGCCTTTCCACATCACCACGACCTCGTCCGCCATTTCGGCGACGACGCCCATATCGTGGGTGATGAAGACCATCCCCATGCCGAGGTCTTTTTGCAGCTCCCGCATGATCGTCAGGATCTGGGCCTGGATCGTGACGTCGAGCGCTGTCGTCGGCTCGTCGGCGATCAAGAGCTTCGGCCGGCAGGCGAGCGCCATCGCGATCATCACGCGCTGCCGCATTCCGCCGGAGAGCTGATGCGGATAGCGCTTCAGAAGCTGCTCGGAGTCCGGCAGACGCACCATGTCGAGAAGCCGCCTCGCCTCGGCCATGGCCGCAGACTTGCCCATCTTCTCGTGCAGCATCAGGACTTCACAGATCTGGTCGCCGATGGTGAATACCGGGTTGAGCGAGGTCATCGGCTCCTGGAAGATCATGGCGATCTCCTTGCCGCGGATGGTGCGCATTTCCTTCTGTGACGCCTTCAACAGATCCCGATCGCCGAAGACGATGCGGCCTGCGGCAAATTTTGCACCCATCGTGTCCGCTAGGCGCATGATCGACAGCGAGGTCACGGACTTGCCGGAACCGGACTCTCCGACGATCGCAACCGTCTTGCCGGGATGGACGGTAAAGGAGAGGTCGTCGACGACACGGCTATTGCCGAACTCGACGCTCAACCCCTCGACGGCCAGCAGCGGCTTTGCCTGTTCAATCGTCATCTCAGCGTCTCCCGCCCTTCTGCTCTTCGCGAGCGGCCTCTGCTTTGTCGGCAGGCGCCAGTCGAGCAATGAGGGCGCCGGCATTCTGGAAGGAGCCCGCCTCTGCCAGGATTGAGATGATGCCTGTGGCCGGAGCGGCCACGCAGGTTTCCATCTTCATCGCATCCATCATCGCAAGGATGTCGCCCTCCCGGACCTTGTCGCCATCGGCAACGTTCCACTGGACGAGCGTGCCGGGTACGGGTGCGAGAATTGAATTCTCATCTGCTTCCCTCTCGTCCGCTTGGTCGACAGGAGTCGGCGACAAAGGTGCCTGTCCAAACAGGGCAAGAAATTTGGCGGGAAGACCGATTGTGACCTTCTTGCCATCGATCTCGACCGTGCTTCGAAGGAGGCTTTGCGCTGCCGGCTGCGCTGGTCGCGCGGCGGCCGCCAAGTCACCAGCGAAGTCGTTCTCAATCCAGCGGGTGTGGATGCGAAACTCCTCGCCGGCAAAATCGGGATGATCGACCACCGCCCGATGGAAAGGCAGGACCGAAGGGACGCCCTCGATTTCGAATTCGGCAAGCGCCCGGCGCGATCGCGCGAGGGCGGCCGCCCGTGTAGGCCCCCAGACGATCAGCTTTGCGGCAAGCGAGTCGAACATCGCTGGGATCGCCGATCCGCTGCCGATACCTGAATCCAGACGAACGCCGGGACCCGCAGGAGCCTTGAACTGCTTGATATCCCCCGCAGAAGGCAGGAAGCCCCTGCCTGGGTCCTCCATGTTGATGCGGAACTCGATCGCATGCCCACGTGGCTCCGGCGTCTCGGTGAAGCTGAGTGGCAGGCCTTCCGCGATCCGGAACTGTTCGATCACGAGGTCGAGTCCCGTCGTCTCTTCCGTCACCGGATGTTCCACCTGGAGGCGCGTGTTGACCTCAAGGAAGGAGATGACCCCGTCGGTACTCAGCAGAAACTCGACGGTACCTGCACCGGTGTAACCGGCTTCTGCACAGATATCGCGGGCGGCCTGATGGATCTTTTCCCGCTGCTCTGGCGAAAGGAAAGGGGCCGGCGCCTCCTCGACAAGCTTTTGGTTGCGCCGCTGCAGCGAGCAATCCCGCGTTCCCACCACGACGACATTGCCCTGACGATCCGCCAGCACCTGCGCCTCGATGTGGCGCGGGCGATCGAGATACTGCTCGACGTAGCATTCCCCACGCCCGAAGGCGGCGACTGCCTCACGCGTGGCAGATTCAAACATTTCCTCCACCTCGTCGAGGTGGCGAGCGACCTTCAGGCCGCGACCGCCACCGCCATGCGCCGCCTTGATCGCAATCGGCAAACCGAAGCTGCGGCCAAAGGCGAGAGCCTCGGCGGAGTTGGAGATCGCGCCATCACTGCCGGCCACGAGCGGCGCGCCGACCTTCTGGGCGATTCGCCGTGCCTCGAGCTTGTCGCCCAGAGCCTCGATCACATGGGGATCCGGTCCGATCCAAGTCAGGCCCGCATCCATCACCGCCTGAGCAAATTCGGAACGCTCCGAAAGAAACCCGTAGCCGGGATGAACGGCATCTGCCCCGGCACGCTTGGCAATGGCGATGAGCTTGCCGATGTCGAGGTAAGTTTCCTTCGCACTCGACCCTTCAAGTGCGTACGCCTCATCAGCCTGCTCGACGAACAATGCTGCTGCATCCGCGTCGGCATAGACCGCCACGGATGCAAGGCCATAGTCCTTGCAGGCGCGGATAATCCGTAAAGCGATTTCGCCCCGGTTCGCGATCAGAACCTTCTTCATGCGTGGTTTCCTGAATGAATGCTGCCGAAGGGTCCGTCGACGGCGTTGAAGCGTATCCTCGCCCCAACCGGGATCTGCCCCGCGAGGTCGAGGTGATGGCAGGCAACGTTGGCGATAACAGGGTACCCGCCGGTCAACGGATGATCCGCAAGGAACAGAACCGGTTGGCCACTCGCCGGCACCTGGATCGCCCCCCGGACGGTAGCTTCACTAGGTAGTTCATCCTTCACCGCTCGCTCGAGTGCCTTGCCCTGCAGGCGAATGCCGACGCGGCTGGTTTGACCGGTGACGACCCAGCGCTGTGACAGGAAGCTCGTGACAGCTTCTTCCGTAAACCAGTCCGTCCGCGGGCCAAGGATGACATCGAGAGTAACTTCCTCGCCGGCTGCGGGAAGTGCGGGTGATTGCAGTTCTTCGGTCGAGACCGAAGCACCTGGCCGAGCCCGGCATATTCCGATGACATCGCCTGCGGCGAGCGGCAGGGGCCCGATCTGTGCCAGCGTGTCCATGGCGACGCTTCCCAGCACCGGCTCTACGTCAAAACCGCCGCGGACAGCCAGATAGGACCGCATACCGCTCCCCGGAGCGCCAAGTGTCACGACATCACCATCATCGAGCGCAATTGGCTTTCCGAAAGGCGCCGAGAAGCGCTTCCCCGACGCCGAAGCGATGGAGATGGGCACTGCGGCCCCGGTTAGCGCGACCTCGCCTCTTCCCCGCATCCGAAAAACGAGCCCACCCAGGGTAACTTCCAGCGCCGCCGCCCCGGCCGCGTTGCCGACCAAGCGATTGGCCGCTTTCAGGCTTGCCCGGTCCGCCGCACCCGAGCGGCTTATTCCCTGGCTTGCTTGGCCTGCACGACCAAGGTCCTGAAAGACCGCGGGGAGCGCGCAGGAGACGACTTCTATCGAGGCCTCGCCCGCCGGTATCAGCTGCTCCTCACGCAAGGGAGAGGAGGAAACCTTTGCTGCGGCAACGCTTGTCCTTCCCGCGACCGTCACCCGCTTGAACCGCACGCGGTAGCCCGGCTGAAGAAGGGCGGCAGGCTCCCGGTTTATGTCGAACATCTCCAAGGAGGTCGAGCCGATCAACTGCCAGCCGCCGGGGCTATTCTTGGGGTAAACGCCGGAGAACTCGCCGGCCAGCCCAACAGACCCGGCCGGGACGCTGGTGCGAGGCGATGTCCGCCGCGGCACCGCAAGACGCGGATTGCCGCCTGACAGATAGGCGAAGCCTGGCGCGAACCCGGTGAAGGCGACGGTGTATTCGCTTTCCGTATGAAGCTCTATGACCTCATCCTTGCTCAGCCCAAGCAGGGACGCCACCTCCGGCAGGTCTTCCCCGTCATATCGCACCGGAATCTCGACAACGACCGCTGACGGCGCCTTTCTTGCACCGCTCCCAAGCGAAGCCAACGCCGGCCGCAGCGACGCCACCGAGACCTCACGAGGATCAAATTCAATGAGGAGCGTTCGGGCTGCGGGTATGACTTCCCGTATCCCAGCGATAGGCGCCTCTTCAAGAGCACCATAAAGCGCAAGCGTCTCTTCAAGATCCGCCAACTCCACCAGCACATAGTTCTCCCTCACGGACAGGAAGCGCATCGGACTTTGGTTGGGCAACGGAGGGACAGAAGCAGCCTGCATCGGCGACCTACAACCCAGCGCCGGCGAAGGGCGCCACTGTAACGCTCGCCTCGACAAGACGCTCGCGCAAGCGTCGTGCCATGGCGACTGCGCCTGGGCTGTCACCGTGGACGCAGATTGACTGCGCCTCGACCTTGGTCATGGTCCCATCTATCGCTTCCACCATACCTTCTGTCACCATCCGCAGCATCCGCTCAGCAACAAGCTCCGGATCGTGGAGCACCGCACCACTTTCGCGGCGCGAAACAAGCATGCCACTTGGGGTATAGGCGCGATCGGCAAAGGCTTCGGCAGCCACTGTGAGCCCTGCATGCCTGGCCTGCTCTACGATCGGTGAACCGGCCAGCGCGAGGAGAATGAGATCCGGGTCGACGGAAAGGATCGCGTCAATGACATCTGCGGCCTGGCGGCGATCGGTTGCGATGGTATTGTACAAGGCACCGTGCGGCTTCACGTAGGTCACCTTCGTGCCTGCGGCTGCGGCCAATCCCTTCAAAGCGCCGATCTGGTAGATCACGTCGCCGACCAGCTCGTCGCTGGTCGGATCCATGTCGCGTCGACCGAAGCCTACGAGATCGCGGTATCCGACATGGGCGCCCACGGCGATGCCCCGCTCTTTGGCTGCCCGCAGGGTGCGCAGGATTCCCGCAGGATCACCAGCATGGAAACCACACGCAACGTTGGCGCTGCTGACAACGTCAAGCATGGCAGCGTCTTCGCCCATGATCCAGGGGCCAAAGCTTTCGCCCAGGTCGCTGTTGAGATCGATCACCCGCATTGCTGCTTGCCCCGCCTTATCTTGACAGGGACGCTACCAACTCGTGACAATGCTGTCCAGACTGTTGAACAATTTTTGGACATTGCTCTACATGTGCTTGTTTCGGCACCAGGGCGTGGAACTCTTGTCTGCGTTCGCTCGGGGCCTTTGCGGTTGAAGTCGCTGAGGTTTCCTGCAATGGCACAAAAGCAGTGGGGGCGTTCAAATGAACAAGAAGCAAGACAAAACGGAACTGCCGAAATTGCTGGAGCAGGAGGCGCTAGCCGCGCCGCGGACGCGACGGGGCGGCGGAAACGGTTCGGACACGAGCCCGACGCTCGCCGAGAGTGTCGCCGACCACATCCGCGAACGTGTCGTCTCCGGCATCCTGGTGCCTGGAAGCCATCTCTCAGAGATTCACCTAACCGAAGAATTGCAGGTTTCCCGCAATACGCTGCGCGAGGTTTTCCGGCTCCTGACCAAGGAGGGTCTGCTCCGCTACGAGGCCAACCGCGGCGTCTTCGTCTCGACGCCCAGCATGTCCACCATCGTCGACATCTACCGGGTCCGGCGGCTCATTGAGTGTCCGGCCCTTCGGCAAGCGCATCCGAGGCATCCGGCAGCGAGAAAGATGCGAGAGGCAGTCGACATCGCTCACCAATGTCGGGAAGCCGGCGATTGGCTCGGAGTGGGAAGTGCCGACATTGCATTTCACGCGTCGATCGTCGAGCTCGCGGATAGCCAGCGGCTGAGCGATTTCTACAGGCAGATCTCGCTGGAACTCCGGCTGGTCTTCGGGCTGCTTCGCGATCCGGAGTTCCTCCACGGACCATTCATCGACCAGAACCGGGCCATCGTCTCACAGCTGGAAGAGGGCAATTCTGTGCTCGGGGCGGATACGCTTGAAGCCTATCTCCTGCAGGCAGAACGTTTCATTCTCGGTGCCTATAGCCGGCTGATGGCCAATCCCTAAAGCGGACGGAAGTCCTGATCCGTCGCAACGCTATCCAGAGGCGGTTCCGGCCCAGTTGACCTCGAAGGTCATCTTGAGCCTGCCCACAAGACGCTTGTCGGAATCCGTCACAGTGATCTCGACATTTTCGGGCGGCGGAAAATTCCGGCAGACAAATTGCGCAAGAGCGTTGAACCCTGCATTCATCGCTTCGGCGGAGTCACCGACATCGATGGTGACTTCGCCTTCCCGATGATCCGCAATCAAGAGATGGAATTCCGGCATTACGCCCTCCATAGGGATGAAACCTGAGGGGATCGCGATTGTTCCTTCGCCTTGATCGACCTCGCCGGAGCATTCTCTAAGCCGGCTCGTTATCGACTAGGGATCAGGCAAGCCAAGCTGGACGATGCGCTGGAGCCCGACCGGTAACGACGGCGTCGGCGCATTGCGCGATGCTACCAAGGCGGACATGCCGTCCGCTGAGCCCCGGTCCGTAATGGGCATATTTGCCGGAGTTTGTCATGACGGTGCGCACCTTGGGCGGGAACAGCGGCTCACTTATGGAACACCAGCAAAGATCAGGAAAGACATTAACCCCTGCGCTTGCTAACTGCGCCAACGTCCCGTCCCGTTCGACCTCGGCGATCACATGTCGACCTGCCGTGATGATAACGGAGACATCCGCGTGCCGCTTCCTACGCGCAAGAGCAGAGGCAAAGGCGCGGCACTCGTCCAATGAAGCATGCGGGCTGCCGATCGCTACCAAGTCGATTCTTTCTGGACCGCTGGAGAGTTGATCCCATGCTGCCGCGAGCTGCGCCCGGGTCAGGGTCTTTTGGGGCAGGTCCCGCACGACTTGCGACGCGGCCTCAGGCGTGATGCCTTCTATATGAAGCATAGGCACGGCTGATGTGGTTCCGAAAGCAGCACACAATGCCTTCAGATCATCCACAGAGGGGGTCCCGGGAGCCAGTCCGCGCAGCAAGGGAATGCGATCTGGAGCGATCTGTCCGGCCGCGTAGCCGATCAGCGGCCACAACGCATCATCGGCCCCTGCGGGGAGCTCTACGTCCACGACAAAATGCGCCCTGCGGTTTTGGTGAAGATAAACCCCGGAGAACGGCGCGCGCCCGGTGAGCGCGATGCAGAGGTCGAGAAAATCGGGATGCTTAGGGGAGCGCGCGCCTAGGATCGAGTTTGCGAAAATGACTGCGTTCGATTCTGCCCATGCTATCATCTCACCGAACTTCGGCGCAGTGGGAAGCAGGTAGGGCGAGCAGGTATAGGTCGGCCGACAACCCATGCGAACGTAGGCATCGGCCAGCCTCGCTGCCGGCACACCGAAAGCCGCCGGCACCTCCTGCGCCCGCCAGTTTTCATGGTCGACAGAAATCGCGTTCAGGGTCGTGGGGATGCGCACTCGAGCGCCTAGGTCCGCCATCCGTTCCGCAAAAGTCAAGTTCGCTGGGCTGGCATAGATACAGCCATCGACATGTGCCTGCGTCACATCCACGAGTCGGGGAGCACCCTGCTGAGCTGCCATCGCGCAGATGATCTGCATTGCCTGCTGGACGCTTGGTCCCGCCTCTCCCGAAAGCATGGCGCGATCGGCCTCTGTCAGCGCAATGCCAGATGTGGGCGGCGGATCGAGCGGAACGGTAATTCCATTGCCCTCCACCGCTTCCTGCGTAACGCGCAGATTGCGGCAGGTGGACAAGCTTTGGAATACGGAGGGCGTTACGCGAACTACCGGGACAGAGTGAGCGAACATCATCGCCGCCACCAGGGCGCCAAGAGTGAGGACATCCTCCGAACCGCTGAAGATCAGGGCGGCAGGCGCGCGACCATTCAAGATCAGGTCGAGGAATACGCCCGAACCGGAACAAGAGCCGCGACTGGACGGCATCAGGAGTACGGAGCCGGAAAGGCAGAGTCCGTGCAGCGAGTGGTGTACGTCGATCACCCTGGCATCATCAGGCGAGACCCCTCCCCAGAAGCTGAGCGGCTCGTCGGTTACGAGCACCGCACCTTCGGCTTCTCCGGGAAGTATGCTTAGGCAGCGCTCTGGAAACATTACCTGACGACGAAGCCATGGGCGAAAGGATCGCGATCGTCGATGAAGATCGTGTTGATGCCAGTCATCCGGGCCCATCCCGCAATCGAGGGGATGACTGCCTCGCGACCAGCAACGGTCGTTGCGCCCTCGAGCCGCCCCTTGAAGAGCGATCCGATGATGGACTCGTGAACGAACTCGTCCCCGACCTGGAGCTTCCCCTTGGCGGCCAGTTGCGCCATGCGCGCGGAGGTTCCTGTGCCGCAGGGAGAGCGGTCAATCGCCTTCTCGCCGTAGAATACCGCATTTCGCGCATCCGCCTCCGGTCGGGTAGGAGCACCTGTCCACTGGATATGGCTGAGCCCACGGATTTCCGGATGTTCCGGATGCACGAATTCGTATTTCTCGTTCAAAGCAGCCCGCAGCTTAGGGCTCCAGCCCACAAGTTCACCTGCTGTGTGATCGGACATGTCGCGAAAGTTCTTCTGCGGCTCGACGATGGCGTAGAAATTGCCGCCATATGCGACGTCCACAACGATCTCGCCCAGGCCCTCAACCTCTGCAGTCAAACCCGCCGCGTAGAGGAACCCAGGAACGTTGGTAAGGCGGACCTCCTCGACAAAGCGCCCCTCCTGCCGATACGTGATGTCAACCTTGCCGGCAGGTGCATCGATGGAGAGTTTGCCCGGCTCGCGTGGTGTGATCAGGCCGTTCTCGATCCCCATGGTAATCGTGCCGATCGTTCCATGACCACACATGGGCAGGCAGCCGGACGTTTCGATGAAGAGCACTGCGACGTCGCAGTCCGCCCGTGTTGATGGGTAAAGGATAGAGCCGGACATCATATCGTGCCCGCGTGGTTCAAACATGAGGCCCGTACGGATCCAGTCGTACTCGCGGAGGAAATGGGCCCGCTTCTCGAGCATGTTGGACCCCTCAAGCCGTGGCCCGCCCCCGGAAACAAGGCGAACCGGATTCCCGCAAGTGTGCCCGTCAATGCAGGAGAATGTGAAAGAAGCCATTTTCGTGTCCCTGTCTGAAGCCTCGCGGCAAGGAATGTTGAGATGTCGTCGGGAAGTCGCTTCTCGTCAAGTTAGCGGCAAAGTTCGTGGTTCCGGCACTTCTTCAGATTGAGATCTTCCAGGCGAAATGTCTCCGCGCGCGCTTTGTCCCTCTTCGAACGCCGGAGTTTGACAGCAACGAACGACGCCGACCAATGCCCCGATCAGTGCTTTGTTTCCTGCACATAACCGACAAAATCTAGGCTCACTCATCGCGGTTCATGCAGCGGAAATCGATTGCTCGAAAATACAATCGATATACAAGAAATATATGGCGCCGTGAACGAAATTGTGCGGCTGTTCGGGCCTTGCCCAGGGCGAGGCCAACTGCGAATAGGGCCGAGCAACGGAAGCTACGGCTGGACGCAACGGAGAACCTATGGCTCAGAGTCTCACTCTCACGATAACCGCGCTTCGAGAACGCGTAGAGGCGATCTTCCTGAACGCGGGACTCAACCCAGTGCAGGCAACGGCTCTTACAACAGTTATCGTTGCCGGTGAGCGGGACGCGTGCAAGTCGCACGGCATCTACCGGATCGAAGGAGCGCTCCGCACAGTCAAGGCGGGCAAAGTTGATCCCCGCGCCATACCAGAACTGCAACTGAACGAGGGATCGGCAATCGTGAAGGTGAACGCAAAGCGCGGCTTCGCCAATGCTGCATTCGAACTCGGACTACCCGCCTTCGCCAAGCGAACCAGCGAGTTTGGCCTCGCTGCTCTCGTCATCAATGACTGCACGCATTTTTCCGCCCTCTGGCCCGAGGTTGAGGCCGTCACCAAGGAAGGGCTCGCGGCCTTGGTGATGTGCCCAAGCTACGCAACGGTCGCCCCGACCGGAGGCAATAAGCCGCTGCTGGGTACCAATCCCTTCGCCTTTGGCTGGCCTCGCAAGGATGCCGCCCCCTATGTCTTCGACTTTGCCACCTCTGTCGCCGCTAGGGGGGAGATCGAACTGCACCGCCGTTCAGGCAGATCGCTTCCGCAAGGCTGGGCGATCGACGCCGAGGGCAATCCCACAACCGAACCGGAAGCTGCGCTGGCAGGGGCCATGTTACCTTTCGGCGGACACAAGGGCTCGGCCATTGGAACGATGATCGAGCTTTTGGCGGGGATCATGATCGGAGACCTGACGAGCCCGGAAGTGCTTGACTATCTCGGTACGACCACCCTTGCCCCGTTCCATGGCGAATTGATCATCGGAATGTCTCCCGAAGCATTCGCGGCCGGACGACCGGGTGACCCCTTCGCGCGCGCCGAAAAACTGTTCGACGCAATAGTGGGACAGGGCGCGCGCCTCCCGTCCCAGCGCCGTTTCGCCGCACGACAGACCTCGGAGACGCAAGGCATCATCCTTACAGAAGCCGAGGTGGAGCAGCTAGACCGTCTACGGGAACTGGGGCTGGAGGCCGTTTCCTGACGATTGCAGGTTCAGACCTTATACGTCTGCACCGCGCCCGGCAGCGTGCTCCACTGTGCATACCAGGTGTCGAAGAGCTTGAGCTGTGCCTCCACGTAGCCCCGCTGGCTGTCCGAAAGCACGTCCGTCTCGTTGAAGTGTAATGCGTATTCCGAGTCACCCTTCAGGACCATCATGTGCTTGAAGAAGAGGACCAAGTCCGGCCCCTCGTCAAAAGACGAGAGGACGCCTAGAGCAGATTCCAGTTCCAGCGCCCGCTGTCGGGCGTCCGGATCCCCTGCGGCAGCACCCTGAGCGAGGTTGCATAGATGCAGAACCTCCCTCGGCAGCACGCAGCCAATGCCTGTGATTGCCCCGGTTGCACCGCAGTTTACGAAGCCGTGGAAGACGCATGTATCCACGCCGATCATCAGCGACACGCCGTCGTCGCGACTGGTGATGTTCTCGGCGGCATAACGCATATCCGCCGCGCCCCCGAACTCTTTGAAGCCCACCAGGTTCGAGTGCTCGGCGCGCAGGGCAAAGAACAGATCGGCGCGGGTGGCAAAGCCGTAATAGGGGCTGTTGTAGATGACGGCTGGCAAGTCTGGTGCTGCGGCAAGAATAGCCTTGAAGTGGTTCTTTTGCGCAGCGACGACCGAACCGCGGGAAAGCACGCGGGGGATAACCATCAAGCCTTGAGCGCCGATCCTCTGAGCGTGCGCGGCAAGCGCCACGGCTGAGGCCGTGTTGACTGCGCCGGTGCCGACGATCACGGGCACGCCTGCCGCGACCAGGCGCTCTACACCCTGCATTCGTTGCTCGTCTGTCAGGAGCGGCCAGTCGCCCATGGAGCCGCAATAGACGACCGCTGACATGCCTTTCCTGACCAATTCCCGCCCTTTGCGAACCAGCGCATCAAAGTCTGGGGATCTATCTGCCTTGCACGGCGTCATCAGGGCCGGGATCACGCCCGAGAATATCTTGGCCTTCATCATCCATCTCCTTTTGCCGCGTGGCGAACGGCGAGCCGCAACAACTGTCACCCGTCGATCAGGAGCAATAACTCGTTGTATTTTCCTTGTCGACTTGAAAAATGCAGGCCTACAACTTGATGTCCAGGTTACCGTTGCGGCTGAACAAGGTTTGCACCTGCGCCACAATTTGCTCAGCGTGCGTCTTTCCCAGTTGATCTGCCTTTTCCAAATCTCGCGCCTCGATCGCGGCGATGATCTTGGCATGCTCGTCGACGAAACGCTGCGGGAACTGCTCTTCATATGACTGATAGTAGAGCCGCAGGATGCGCCTCCCTTCATCCAGCAAACGCCGAAACAAGGCTGTGAAATATGGGTTGCGTCCCGCTTCGGCGATGGCGGCATGGAAGGCGACATTCGTTGCGATCATCGTCAACGCGTCCCGCGCCGCAACCGCATCTGCATAATCCTCATGAAGAACCTTGATCGCTTGCAGATCGTCAGACCGATGCTTCTCCGCCGCAAGCCGCGTGGTCACGCGATACATCAGCACCAGCGCGTCGAAGAACGTGTGCAGGTTCAGAAAATCGATATTTGAAACCATAGTCGAACGGTTCGGCAGCGTCTCAATCAGTCCCTCTCCAGACAAGCGAACCAACGCCTCCCGGATAGGTGTTCGAGACATCTCGAAACGTTCAGCGAGTTGCACCTCATCAAGCAAGCTACCCGGAGCAAGCTTCAGGTCGAGAATCTCGTCGCGCAGGAGGTCGTAAACCATTCTGACGCCAGAGCCCCGCTTGCGGCCTGGTCTTGCGTTGGGAACGGACTTGCTCATGCTAAATGCCTCTTGCCGACGAAAGAAGTAGTCCTGCTACAACGCCATCATCGGCTAGATCTAGGCATTCAACGGAAGATGCGGTCAACCCCACACCATTTTGACGGGGCATCCTCATGCACAGCACTGAAAGTCAGTCCGGTCGATTCCTTGTAGATGGAAGGCGGAGCTGCGAGCTTGATCCTAGGCAGCACGTCAACAGCACTCACCGATACCGCCGGAACTGTGCGATTTGTCGCCTCAAGCGATCGCTCTGTACTCAGGCCTCTTTTGGTTGATACCCTCCAACAGCTCCTCCGCCGTCTGGGGTTTTCCAAAGTAATAGCCTTGGCCTTGTTGGCAGCCAAACCCGGCCAGCATGCGCCACTCGGCCTCCTCTTCAACACCCTCGCACACAGTTGCCATCCCAAGCCCCCTGGCCAACGATTGGATCGACTGGACAATGGCCTGATTGGCGGGATTGTCGACGATCCCGCGGATGAAGCATTGATCAATCTTGATCTTGTCGAACGGAAAGCGTGCGATATAGCCTAGGGAGGAATATCCCGTTCCGAAGTCATCCAGCGCGATCCCTATGCCAAGCGCTCGTAGCTCCGTCACCTGTCGCAGAAGCCGTTCAGGATCGAGGAGAAAGGCAGTTTCGGTGACCTCCAGATGAAGCCGTCCAGGCTCCAGTCCAGAAAGCGCCAACGCGTGGCCGACGTCGGCGCAGAGATCGGCCTTGGCGAATTGGACCGCCGAGACGTTCACCGCGACCGTGAGATGGGATGGCCACGACGAAGCTGCGGAACAGGCCTCCACCAGCGCCCATCGACCTAGTTCGCAGATGAAGCCATTTGATTCCGCGACCTCAATGAAATCCAGCGGCGAAACGAGCCCCAGATCCCGATGCCTCCAGCGCATCAACGCCTCTGCACCCGATACTGCTCCCGAGGCCATGGCAACTTGTGGCTGGTAAGTCAGAAAGAACTGATTGTCTCGCAACGCATGCCGCATCTCCTGCTCCAGTCGCATGCGCTTCGCCTGCTGCACGGCCGCCAACGGATCATAAACGTGCCACCCCGATCCCCCGATCTTCTTGGCCTCGTCGAGCGCAAGCTCTGCTGCATCCAGGGAAGCGGCTGCACCGAGCGCGTCCGCCAAGAGGCATGCACCGATCCGCACGTCCATGTGCACCTTGATCCCATGTGCGTCGAATGACTTGACGAAGAGAGCGAGAATTCTCTCCGGGATTGTTGCAAGATTCTCGGCTTCTCCAACAGCAACAGCAACACAGAAGACGTCACCGCCCAACCTGGCGACAAAGGCGCGTGTGGAATCGGAGGCAATCTCATGCGCCCCAGCCATCAATCGCCGCGCCACCGCCGAAAGCAGATGGTCACCAGTTGCTCGTCCGAAGGTGGTGTTTACGCTGGCGAAACGATGCAGGTCGATGGCTGCCACGGCCATCGCGACACCCTGATCCCCACACTGAGCGAGCCGATTGACCAGTTCCCTCCTATTCAGGGCGCCGGTAAGATCGTCGATTTGCGACAGACGGCGAAGCTTGGTTTCATATGCCTTGCGGGCGCTGACGTCACGAATGGTCAAGCAGCTCACGAAGGAGCTGAAACCGGCGTCTTCATGCATGTTGTCCTCAAGACGAGACAGTGTCACCGCAACCTCGAGATCCAGAGGCTGACCGTTCTGCATCACCATGATTTCTTCCTTCACACTCGGAAGCAGCTTATCGGTCACGGTGACGGTCAGGCTGAGCCTTTCGACCAGCGCAACGATTTGCGCCGGCACGCCCGCTCGGAAATCGGCGCCTCGCCTGAGCCCATAGGGGACATCGAAAAAGTTGGTAGCAGATCGACTCAAGTCAATGATCCGTCCACCGCTGTCGATGATCAGGACGGCGTCCGTGCTGTCGCTGATCACGCGCTTAAGAATGCGTCTGCTGTTGCGCCTTTCGGCGCTTGCGATCTCTAGAAGCCAGGCGGCGAGACCAATCTTTTCCAGAAGCACGGCCGCCAGACCCGTAACGATCATGAGGTGGTAGGTCACTGAAAGCAGCTGAAGCGACCATTCCCGCTGGAGGAGATAGCCCCCAATCTCCAAGAGGCAACTCACCATAATCGCGATGGCCGCAACTGTTTCGACGCGCTGGGTCCGAAGCAGCTTTGATCCGCCCAGCAGCGTAAGCGCCAATAGAAGGCCTAGTGGCCAAACTGGAATTACCTGCGGCACCCGGTCCTGCAGGAGCGTCTCGGCAGCAAGGACATGCAGCATCGGCCCGCTAAGTATGCCGTAGACCGGCACCGGAAAAAGATCCTTCAGCTCGGTCGCATAAGCGCCCACCACAACTGAGCGGCCCCGCAAAAGGTCCGGGTTCGCTTCACCACGCAAGAGATCGGCAGCGGAGATCACAGATACGGAACCGGGGTGGATCGAGAAATCGATGGGAAGCACTGGGAGGTCGGGCCTTTGCACGCCTGCAAGCAGGACGGGAGCCGAATCAAGGATGACATCACCCACCGACAAGCCAGCTCCGAACCCGCGGAAGCGTCCTGCATCATCTACGATCACATTCGCCGCAGCTGGCCAGGAATGCTGGGCCAGAAGCTCTATCGGATGCGTAACGGCAACCGAAGCCGCATCCTGAATATGCTGATGCTGCTCGAAAACAGGCAAAAGCACGCCACCGCCTGCTCGTTCAAGCGCGGCTGCCAGTGCTTGATCTCCTTCGGGGGTAGAGGGGGTGCTGAAATCGACGTCGAGGAACACGTCAGCGGCACCCGCGCTCATCAAAGCGTCAATGATGTCAGCATGTACGGAGCGCGGCCAAGGCCACTGACCCACGTGATCGAGACTTTCCTTGTCGATCGCCACAAAGGCAAGACGGTCCGAGGCGCCGCGCGGAGCGAGTTCCGCTCGCAGATCGACAATTTCGTGATCAATCTGCCGGACCATGTCGATGCTCGGGAGAGCAAACGGCATCAACAGCAGCAACCCAGCGAGGACTAGGCGCGTCGGATTTAACTTCAGGACCTTTTCTTTCATGAACGAGCTCAACGCGCGGCAGCTCTTTTAGTGATTGCACTATTGCTTGCCATTGCCGCCGTTTCCATTCCCGCCGCCATTGCCATTGCCGTTCCCTCCGCCGCCATTCCCGTTGCCGTTCCCTCCGCCGTTGCCATTTCCGCCACCGTTGCCGTTGCTGCCGCCGCTGTTGCCGTTGCCCCCGCCGTTGCCATTTCCGCTTCCACCACCATTGCCGTTCCCGTTGCCATTCCCTCCGCCGTTGCTACCTTTGCCATTGCCGCTCCTGCCAGCGTTACCCCTGCCGTTTGCACCGGCGTTATCCTTGGAGCCGTTCGCTGCGGAGCTTGCGTGATCGCTGGACGGCGAGGTCCGAGACACCGCGCGGTCTGCTGCCTCCTCGGCCCCGATTGGCGAAGCCTTGCCCACGGCCGGAACAAACGCCGCGGTGGGCGCCACCGACGCTATGGACGGCGCATCAACAGCACCAGCCACCGACATGCGCTGACCGTCATTCACCGTCGCACGTTGCCCCGGCCCAACATTCGTCTGCTGTCCTCCTGTGAATGAGCTGACCTGAACAAGGCCCTCTTGCACCGAGACCGTGGCATCCGTGGCCGTGACCGAGACCTCGAAGAAAGTCCCTTTCACCACCGCAGCCAGGAACGGCGTCTGAACGGATGTATGAGGTCTGGACCTCTTCTCGATGTCGAGTGTGAGCCTCCCCTTATGTTGTACGACCTCGGTCTTTCGACCGAACGGGCCTCTTGCAGCGATGAGGGCCAATGTTCCCGGGTGGACGGCGATGCTTTCCCTGCCACGCGCGATAACAGCGCGACCGTGGGGGCCCGCAGAGATCCATGAGCTGTCGGGGATTGCAGCGCCCGGACGAACGGGCTGCCAATTCCTTTTGTCCACCGTATACAGCACTTGGGACGTGGCCCGCGCGACGAGCCATTCTTGCGCAACAGCGGAAGTCGTGAAGACACAAACAAGCAGAGTAACGAGCGTGATCTGACGCAGCAAGCTGAACATGAAACCCCTCCGGATTCACTCCAGCAGAGCACCGGCTAATTAAGAATCCCTTCATTTAGGTTCGTAAATGAGTGACATCTCCCACTTTCATGCAGATTGCCTCGCCTCGGAGGGCCACACGATGCTTGTTGCACCGGTAGCTCTCACTGCACGAGGTCGCGCCGAGATGATCATCAGCTTGACCTGAGCGAAAGTCGGATTGCCGTGGAGGGCGCTTTGTCCCTGCCCAATGAGTATGTTGGGGAGCGGGCGCAATATTCCGCTTGGCTTCTGCAGCTCTTCTCGTTCATGATGCTCGCAGTGTGAAACCAAAGCGAAGGTGCCGATGTTCCTCAGTCCCCGGCAATTGGAGATCATCGAACTCGCCAAGTCTCATGGGCGCGTAATCGTTGAGGAACTCGCGGATACTTTCGAGGTCTCGCCGCAGACCATCCGCAAGGACCTTAACGATCTCTGCTCTCAACGGCTGCTTACGCGGATACATGGCGGAGCGACCGTTCCCAGCGGCACGGAGAACATGGAGTATGAGTCCCGCCGACAGATCGCTGCTAGGGAGAAACAGGCCATAGGGCTGGCTGCCGCCAAGATGATCCCGAACAATACCTCTCTTTTCATCAACATCGGGACGACCACGGAGGCGGTCGGGGAGGCTCTGACGGACCATCAGGACATGATGGTCATCACAAATAACATTAATGTTGCCAATCACCTGCGTCCTCGACCCGCAATCGAGGTAATCATTGCGGGCGGTGTCGTTCGCGCTTCGGATGGAGGGATCGTGGGTGAGGCAGCGGTCGACTTCATTCGCCAGTTCAAGGTCGATTTTGCGATTATCGGCGCATCCGCCATTGATGCGGACGGAGCGCTTCTCGACTTTGACTTCCGTGAAGTCAAAGTCGCACAGGCCATCATAGCGAACGCCCGGCACGTCATTCTCGTCGCCGATTCCACCAAGTTCGAACGGACCGCGCCGGTCCGGATCGCGCAGATTGCCCAGGTCCACAGCTTTATCACCGACCGCTGTCCCGTTCCGGGCTTGAGGCGCCTTTGTGCAGAGAGCAATGTCCGCCTGGTTGAAACGGATTAAGACAGACGCACTTTCGTTTGACATTCGGATTCACTTCGGTTCAATTGAATCCACTTTCTTTATGCGAATACTTCATCTTAAGTCGAGCGGGCGGGCCGGGTATGATCGAGCCGGAATTCGACATCTTCGTCATCGGCGGCGGCATCAACGGATGCGGCATCGCGCGTGACGCTGCGGGCCGGGGATACCGTGTCGCGCTGGCCGAGATGAACGACTTCGGCTCAGGCACTTCGTCCGGCTCGACCAAGCTCATCCACGGCGGACTTCGCTATCTCGAACATTACGAATTTCGCCTGGTGCGCGAAGCGCTGATGGAGCGCGAAGTGCTTTGGGCGATGGCGCCGCATATCATCTGGCCAATGCGCTTCGTGCTGCCCTTCCAGAAGGGCGGCGTGCGCCCGGCATGGCTGATCCGCCTGGGCCTGTTTCTCTACGACCACCTCGGCGGCCGCAAGCTGCTGCCGCCGACAAAGAGCCTCGACATGCGACGCGACCCGGCAGGCAAGCCGTTGAAGCCGATCTTCACCAAGGCCTTCGAATATTCGGACGGCTGGGTGGACGATGCGCGCCTGGTGGTGCTGAATGCGCGCGACGCCGCCGGCCGCGGCGCGCGGATCCTGGCACGCACCAAGGTGGTCCGGGCTGAACACCGCGAAGGCTGCTGGGCGATCGAGCTCGAGGATACCCGCAGCGGCGCCCGTCGCAGCATGACGGCACGCATGCTGGTGAACGCAGCCGGCCCCTGGGTCGATCAGGTTCTGTCGCGGGCGATGGGGCACAATGGCCGGGCGACGGTCCGCCTGGTGCAGGGCAGCCACATCGTCGTGAAGAAGAAGTTTGATGATCCGCGGGCCTATTTCTTTCAGAACCCGGACAACCGGATCATTTTCGCCATCCCCTACCAGCAGGACTACACGCTGATCGGCACCACGGATCGGGATTTCGGCAGCGATCCGACGGATGTCCGGATCAGCCAAGAGGAAACCGATTACCTCTGCTCTGCCGCCAGCGAATATTTCCGAGAACCGGTTCGGCCCGAAGACATCGTCTGGACCTATTCCGCCGTGCGCCCCCTTTACGACGACGGGGCATCAAAGGCGCAGGAGGCTACCCGCGACTACGTGCTGAAGACGGACGAGACCGCGGGAGCGCCGCTCCTGAACGTCTTCGGCGGCAAGCTGACCACCTATCGCCGCCTTGCCGAACACGCGCTGGAAAAGATCGGCGACGCGATCGGCGTCAAGGGAAGCCCCTGGACGGCCGGCAGCCACCTGCCCGGCGGCGATTTTCCAGCAACCGGCTACGAAGGGCTTGTCGACCGGCTTCTGGGGCGTTTCCCGTTCCTGGCGGATGCCCACGCCCGGCGTCTGGTCCGCGCCTATGGCACCGACACGTTCGAGATGCTGGCGGGCGCCACATCGGCGGCCGATCTTGGAGCGCTGTTCGGCGGCGATCTCTACGCCCGTGAGGTTGAATGGCTGATTGCCCGCGAATGGGCGCATGGAGCAGACGACATTCTCTGGCGCAGGACGAAACAGGGCCTGCGCCTTACGACAGATCAAGCACATGCACTGGAGGAGTACATGGCGGCAATCCCAGCGAGGTCGGTGGGATAGCGCATGTGGTCCCCGCGGAGGAGGAGGCCCGGGATCCCGAATGCTTGAATTGCGAAACATCGAAAAGGTTGTCGGGGAGGAGTATCACATCCACCCCACCAGCCTCGTGCTCGAACGGGGAACGTTGAACGTCCTTCTGGGACCGACGCTTTCCGGCAAGACGTCGCTCATGCGGCTGATGGCGGGGCTCGACGTACCGACCGCCGGCTCCATCCATTTCGATGGCCGGGACGTCACCGGCGTCCGGGTGCAGGATCGCCATGTTGCGATGGTTTACCAGCAGTTCATCAACTACCCGGCCATGACAGTCTACGAAAATATCGCCTCGCCGATGCGGGTCGCTGGCAAGGACAAGGACACGATCGACCGGGAGGTGCGCAAGGCGGCCGACCTTTTGAAGCTGACGCCCTATCTCGACCGGACGCCTCTCAACTTGTCCGGCGGACAGCAGCAACGCACGGCGCTGGCACGCGCGCTCGTCAAGAACGCCAGCCTCGTCCTCCTGGACGAGCCGCTGGCCAACCTCGACTACAAGCTGCGCGAAGAACTGCGCGAGGAGCTTCCGCGGATTTTCTCCCAGTCCGGCGCCGTCTTCGTCTATGCCACCACCGAACCGACAGAAGCGCTGCTCCTCGGCGGCAGGACCGCGACGTTAAGCCAAGGGCGGGTGACGCAGTACGGCGAAACGATCGAGGTCTATCGGCGGCCGGCCGACCTGCTGACGGCGAAAACATTTGCCGATCCGCCGCTCAACACCATCGGAATGACGAAGACGGGACAGGGGCTACATGTCGACGAGCAGCAGGCCATTCCCGTGCCGCCCCATCTCGTTTCGGTTCCGGATGGCCCGGTTACAATCGCCTTCCATCCGCATCACCTGTCGGTGCAACCGGTGTCTGACGCAGCCGCCAGGCTCTCCGTTCAGGCGCTGATCTCCGAGATCGCAGGCTCCGAGAGCTTCGTCCACATCGAGTATCGCGGAAACCGCTGGGTAATGCTGCAGCACGGGGTACACCACGTCGAACCGGATACCATGATCGACGTCCATCTCGACACGCGCCACCTGATGGCGTTCGGACAAGACGGTCGGTCCCTCAATGCCACGACGGGAGGCGCATGATGGCTCGGATCACGCTCGACCATATCCGTCACGCCTACGGGCCAAAGCCGTCCACGGACAAGGACTATGCGCTGAAGGAAGTGCATCACGAGTGGGACGACGGCGGCGCCTATGCCCTTCTGGGGCCATCCGGCTGTGGCAAGACGACCCTGCTCAACATCATCTCCGGTCTGCTCACGCCCTCGGAAGGAAAGATCCTCTTCGACGGCACCGACGTGACCCATCTGTCCACCGAGAAACGCAACATTGCACAGGTCTTCCAGTTTCCGGTGATCTACGACACGATGACGGTCTACGACAACCTTGCCTTCCCGCTGCGCAACCGCAGGATGCCGGAGGGCGAGGTGGACAAGCGCGTTCACGACATCCTGTCGATGATCGATCTTTCTGAATGGGCGGGCCGCAAGGCGCAGGGGCTGACCGCCGACCAGAAGCAGAAAATCTCGCTCGGCCGGGGGCTTGTGCGAAGCGACGTCAACGCCATCCTCTTCGACGAACCGCTGACGGTAATTGACCCGCACATGAAGTGGGTGCTGCGCTCGCAGCTGAAGCGGCTGCATCGCCAATCCGGCTTCACCATGGTCTATGTGACCCACGACCAGACCGAAGCCCTGACATTCGCCGACAAGGTGGTGGTCATGTACGAAGGCGAGATTGTCCAGATCGGCACGCCAGTGGAGCTCTTTGAACGGCCACGCCACACCTTCGTCGGCTATTTCATCGGGTCGCCGGGCATGAATTTCATGCCTGCCGCCGTGAGTGGCTCCGCCCTCGTTGTGGGGGATCAACAAATTCCTTTGGAGGGCCAGCCGTTAACTGCACCCAACGCCAAGCTCGAACTCGGCATCAGGCCGGAGTTCGTCCGCGTGGCCCGGGAGGGAATGCCGATCTCGATTTCTCAGATCGAAGACGTCGGGCGACAGAAGATCGTCCGAGCAAGCTTTCAAGGCTATCCGCTAGCAGCCGTCATGTCCGAGGATACCGAAATCCCTGCAGACCCGCGTGTCACCTTCGAGCCTGCTGGTCTCAACCTCTATGCAGACTCCTGGCGTGTCGAGGCGGGAGGCCAACAATGAACAAGACGTGGAACAACAAGGCTTGGTTCCTAGTGTTGCCGGTGCTCCTGCTCGTCGCATTCTCCGCGATCATCCCATTGATGACGGTGGTGAATTATTCGGTGCAGGACACCTTCGGCAACAACCAGTTCTTCTGGGCAGGCACGGACTGGTTCAGTGACGTCCTGCACTCCGACCGGTTCTGGGATGCCCTAGTCCGCAACCTGATCTTCTCCTTCGTCATCCTGGCGATCGAAATCCCGCTCGGCATCTTCATCGCCTTGAATATGCCGAAGACCGGGATCGGCGTGCCCGTCTGCCTCGTGCTGATGGCGCTGCCGCTCCTGATCCCCTGGAACGTCGTGGGCACCATTTGGCAGGTCTTCGGCCGCGTCGATATTGGTCTCCTTGGCCATTACCTGCGCATCCTCGGGATCGACTACAACTATACGCAGGATCCGGTAGACGCCTGGGTCACGGTCATCGTGATGGATGTCTGGCACTGGACCAGCCTGGTGGTGCTTCTGTGTTACGCCGGCCTCGTCTCGATCCCCGACGCCTATTATCAGGCCGCCAAGATCGACGGCGCGTCGCGCTGGTCCGTGTTCCGCTATATCCAACTGCCGAAGATGAAGCGCGTGCTGCTGATTGCCGTCCTGCTGCGCTTCATGGACAGCTTCATGATCTATACGGAGCCTTTCGTGGTTACAGGCGGCGGCCCCGGCAACTCGACCACCTTCCTGTCGATCGACCTCGTGAAGATGGCCGTTGGCCAGTTCGATCTGGGTCCGGCAGCGGCCATGTCGATCATCTACTTCCTCATCATCCTGCTGCTGTCATGGGTCTTCTACACCGTGATGACCAGCCAGGATGCGAAGAGCTAGGAGGGGCACCATGAGCACGTCGAACGTCAAAAGAAGCTGGTCCTGGATCGTCGCGACCCTCTACATCCTGTTTTTGATCCTGCCGATCTACTGGCTGATCAACATGAGCTTCAAGAGCAACTCCGAGATCCTTGGGAATTTCTCGCTGTGGCCGCAAAGCCCGACGCTGCGCAACTACATGGTGATCTTCACGGACCCGTCGTGGTACAACGGCTACATCAATTCGATCATCTACGTGGTCATGAACACCGTCATCTCCGTGACGGTGGCACTGCCGGCCGCCTACGCATTCTCCCGCTACCGGTTCCTCGGCGACAAGCATCTTTTCTTCTGGCTGCTGACCAATCGCATGGCGCCCCCGGCCGTCTTTGCCCTGCCGTTCTTCCAGCTCTACTCCGCCTTCGGTCTCATTGACACGCATATTGCGGTGGCGATCGCGCACTGCCTTTTCAACGTGCCGCTGGCGGTGTGGATTCTGGAGGGTTTCATGTCCGGCGTGCCAAAGGAAATCGACGAGACAGCCTATATTGACGGCTACTCGTTTCCGCGGTTCTTCGTTAAGATCTTCATGCCACTGATCGCGTCCGGCATCGGCGTGGCCGCCTTCTTCTGTTTCATGTTCTCCTGGGTGGAACTGCTGATTGCCCGCACGCTCACCACGACGGATGCGAAGCCGATTGCAGCGACCATGACGCGTACCGTTTCCGCGTCGGGCATGGACTGGGGCGTGCTGGCGGCAGCCGGTGTGCTGACGATCATTCCTGGCGCCCTCGTGATCTATTTCGTTCGCAATTACATTGCCAAGGGCTTTGCCCTGGGGAGGGTTTGATGGCCGCAGCTTCCAAACGCAGCCGCCGCTGGCCGATTGCTCTCGCGGGCGTCGTCGCCGTTTATGCCATCGTCGTCGTGGCGTTGATCCTGGCACTGCCGGTAGAGGACGGGGAGCGCGACTGGTTTGCGCCTCTGTCCCCCGGCGGTTGGATGGCCTGGTCCTTCCCGACGGCGGTATTCTTTCTAACGATCCTGACGCTTCTCGCGTTGATGGCTGTCTGGGAATATGCGCGGCCCGGAGGACATCCGAGGGTCGGCATCCTGCGGTTCGAGACGACCCGCGGCGACCGGCTTTTCATCTCGCTGCTGGGAGCGGCCTTCATCAATCTCGCATGGCTGGGGCTTACCGGCGCCAGCCTGTGGTGGTCTCTTGCGCTCAGCCTTGTCTACGCTTTTACGGTGTTCAGGACCGTCTGACGCAAGTGGACGGGATGTCAGGCGACATCCCGTGAATATGTGCAATCGCAACTTGGGAGGATGATATGCGACGGCATCTTTTGACAACAACGGCAGCGGTGCTGCTGGCCATGACCGGCAATGCCTTTGCCGGGATGGAGGAGGCAAAGCAGTTTCTCGACGCGGAGATCGGCGATATGTCGGTGCTTTCCCGCGCCGAGCAGGAACAGGAAATGCAGTGGTTCATCGACGCGGCTCAGCCCTTCGCCGGCATGGACATCAAGGTCGTCTCGGAAACGATCACCACGCACGAGTATGAGTCGAAGGTTCTGGCGCCGGCCTTCACCGCGATCACCGGCATCAAGATCACTCATGACCTGATCGGCGAGGGAGACGTCGTCGAAAAGCTGCAGACACAGATGCAGTCCGGCGAGAACATCTACGACGCCTATGTCAACGACTCCGACCTGATCGGTACCCATTGGCGTTACCAGCAGGCCCGCTCGCTGACCGACTGGATGGCGAACGAAGGCAAGGACGTCACCAATCCCGGCCTGGATCTGGAGGACTTTATCGGTCTGAAGTTCACTACGGCACCGGATGGCGATCTCTACCAGCTGCCCGACCAGCAATTCGCCAACCTCTACTGGTTCCGCTACGACTGGTTCAACGACGAGAAGAACAAGGCGGACTTCAAGGAGAAGTACGGCTACGATCTCGGCGTTCCGGTCAACTGGTCAGCCTATGAGGACATCGCTGAATTCTTCACCGGCCGTGAGATTGACGGCAAGAAGGTCTATGGCCACATGGACTACGGTAAGAAGGATCCGTCGCTTGGCTGGCGCTTCACCGACGCTTGGCTCTCCATGGCCGGCAACGGCGACAAGGGCCTTCCGAACGGTCTGCCGGTTGATGAGTGGGGCATCAAGGTGGACGAGAATTCGCGTCCGGTGGGCTCTTGCGTTGCCCGCGGCGGTGATACCAATGGCCCAGCGGCGGTCTATTCCATTCAGAAATACCTGGACTGGATGAATGCCTATGCACCGGCCGCCGCCCAGGGGATGACGTTCTCGGAATCAGGCCCGGTACCTGCTCAGGGTGAGATCGCCCAGCAGATGTTCATGTACACGGCGTTCACCGCCGACATGGTCAAGGACGGGCTGCCGGTCGTCAACGAGGACGGTACCCCCAAGTGGCGGTTTGCACCCTCGCCGCATGGCGTTTACTGGAAGGAAGGCATGAAGCTCGGCTACCAGGACGTTGGTTCCTGGACGCTGCTTAAGTCAACGCCGGACGATCGGGCGAAGGCGGCCTGGCTTTATGCCCAGTTCGTTACATCCAAGACTGTCGATGTGAAGAAAAGTCATGTCGGACTGACGCTTATTCGCGAAAGCACCATCCAGCATGAGAGCTTCACCGAGCGTGCGCCCAAGCTCGGCGGCCTGATCGAGTTCTACCGCTCGCCAGCCCGCGTGCAGTGGTCTCCGACGGGCACCAACGTTCCGGACTATCCGAAGCTCGCCCAGCTCTGGTGGCAGGCGATTGGTGATGCCTCTTCCGGCGCAAAGACGCCGCAGGAAGCGATGGACTCGCTCTGCGCCGAGCAGGAAAAGGTGATGGAGCGTCTCGAGCGTGCAGGCGTTCAGGGTGACATCGGTCCAAAGCTCGCCGAGGAGCATGACCTCGAATACTGGAACGCGGAAGCTGTAAAGGCAGGCAATCTCGCCCCTCAGTTGAAGATCGAGGACGAGAAGGAAAAGCCCATTACGGTAAATTACGACGAGTTGGTGAAGAGCTGGCAGTCGAACTAGTCGGCGCAAGAAAGGGGCAGCTCGCTGCCCCTTTCTTATTTCCGCTGCCCCGCCTTCCGCCCGATCAAGACACAGCCGTCAGCGCCAATCCACGAAGCATCATCGCCTGATGCACACTATCGGGTAGCCCCGGGACATGCTACTGTCTCCCATGTCTGGGAACGAGGTCAGAGCGACCGGTCATGTTCGACAGTCCGGTAACGGGATGTGCTTCACGCGCCGTGAAGCCATGGCTCTCGGATTTTGCCTTTGCTGCCTCCCCGACCGTGGCCAGGCCGCCCGGCCGTCTGGCATAAAGGATGTTGGCAATGGCATCTTCATCCGAGAAGCTCCACACGAGGAAGCCACGCGGAGGAATCGCGGTGGCATCGCCAACATCGGTTTCATCATTGGCCGCGATGGCGTTCTGGTAACGGATCCCGGTGGAAGTCTCGCGGATGGGCGATGGTTGCGCTCCGAGATCAAGATAAGGACGACGAAGCGCGTTCGTTACGTGGTGATGTCGCATGTTCACCCTGATCACTGTCTCGGCGCCGCCGCCTTCGGAGACGAAGTACCGGTTTTCTTAGGGCACCACAGATTGAAGAATGCACTCCATGCGCGGGGTGATTTCTATCGGGAGCGCCTGGCGGAGGTTCTCGAACGGGACGATGTTGGTGAGATCATCTATCCAAATCAGGAAGTAGAACACGCTGCGGAAGTGGATCTGGGCGATCGTATCATACGGATGATGGCGCACGGGCGTGCGCACACTGACTGTGACCTCACCATGCTGGATGTCACCACTGGAACGCTCTTTCCCTCGGATCTCCTGTTCGTTGACCGCGTCCCCTCGCTCGACGGAAGCCTCCTCGGGTGGCTGGCGGAGGTCGAACGCCTAAGGCAAATCCGACCCGCGCGCGCAGTGCCTGGGCATGGACCGGCGATAGTGGCGTTCGAACCGGCAATGGCCAAACAAGTTGAATATCTGACGGCACTTGCCGACCAGACCCGCCAAGCGATCGCAAGAGGCCTTACCCTAAACGACGCGCTTCCCGCTGTTACCGCGGGGAAAGGAGGCGGTTGGGCGCTCTATGAGGCCTACCACGAACGCAATGTCATCCAGGCTTACAAGGAACTTGAATGGGAATAGCTTCCTGACGGGAGGCAAGGAGGAGAACATGATGCGGATATCCCGGCGCACCTTCGCTCTTGGCATCATCGGAACGTGCTGCCTTAGCTTCACACCGACCATCGCTATCGCTCAGGCTGATCGAGAACGGGAAGAGCGCTGGCAGCAGCTTGTCTCCTATCTCTTTGATGATCGTGAGGTCGTTCCCACGGAAACGCTGATCAAGATCGAGGCCCCTGCCCGCGCTCAGGATGCTGCACTTGTCCCCATCACTCTAACGATGCCGGAGAAGGACAAGATCAAATCGGTCTATCTGGTGATCGACGATAACCCCGTCCCGCTCGCAGCTCATGTCACCTTCGGGCCGGCGGCAGATGCCGGAAGCCTGCAAATGCGCGTTCGCATCGACACCTATACAAATGTGCACGCCGTCGCCGAAACCAAGGAAGGGCGGTTGTTTTCAGCAGTGGCGTTCGTCAAGGCGTCTGGTGGCTGTTCGGCCCCATCCGGCCCCAGCGACTTGGAAGCAATGAAGGGGATGGGAGAGATGCGCCTAAGGCTCTCGGAGCCTTCGCAGAAGGGGAAGTCTACTGCAGCTACCCTGATGATCCGCCATCCCAACTTCACGGGCATGCAGATGAACCAGCTTACGCGGCTATACACGCCGCCGAGATACATCGAGAAGATGACCGTCACCTATGGAGATCAGACGGTTCTCGACGTTGCCGGCGATATTTCGTTGTCTACCAATCCCGCAATTGGCTTCAACTTCGTGTCGGACGGCAGGCAGTCGATGAAGGTGGTCGCGTCGGATAACAAGGGAGGACGTTGGGAGAGCGCCTTTGACGTCTCAGCCAACAACTAGGTACAACGCGATGCTGCGCCTCCTCGGTAAGCCTCGGTCAGCAATCGTGCTGGTGCTTGTGGTTTTCATGAGCGCCACGACCGGCGCGCCCTTTTCCGTCGCGGAGATACGAGAGCCGGACGGCTTGTGGACGGGCCCCATGCAGGGGGAGACACCCTCCACGCTTAACGGGGCGCGCGTGATAGACTTGGCGGAACTGGTCGCTCTCCTGCCTCAACAGCCAGTCCTTGTCGACGTCGGCCCCGCTCAGAAAAAGCCGGAAGATCTACCACAAGATCGGCTCTGGCTGCCAACGCACCGCTCCATACCAGGTGCGGCGTGGTTTCCTGGCGCCGGAGCAGCAGTCCTGGAGCCGGCAAAAGAGATAATTTTCTTCCGGCGTCTGGAGGAGTTGACCGGTGGTGACCGTTCAAAGCCCTTGGTGGTTTTCTGCCGCCCCGAGTGCTGGGGAAGCTGGAACGCGGGGAAACGGCTCGTGGCGAGGGGGTATAGCCGCGTCCATTGGTTTCCCGGTGGCATCACCAAATGGCAGGAAGCTCACGACGTTCGGCAAGTTACGCCGGAGAAGGGCTGGGGTCCCGAACAATGAACGATTTGGCACCCATCCAGCATGCTGTGCGACCTACGCCGTTACATTGAGCATAAGCCACAGGATGAAGCGGCGGAAATGTCCTGCTGTCCCACGTCACCCGTCGCTTCGCCAACGCGCGTCCAAATTGTTAGGGCGATCTGCGGCAGCCTGGCCTCCCCCGGCAAACCGTGCGGAGCCGCGCAGCAGTCAGATTTTCAAAAGCGGGTTATTTCCCGCCAGCGGGACTGCTTGGCGAGCCCGCTACGTTCCCATTGAGGCGAATTAGCTGTCCATCAGCCCAAGAGTGCGCATGGACCTCATGGCTAAATTGCCGCTCGATCAATGCCCCCTTTTCAACGAACTGAACAACGAACTTTCCGTCCCTCTCGAAGATGTCCACGGGTTGTTCTCGCATCACGGCACTCCCCTCCGCCCAGTGTAGAACGACGTCGACGATATTATCCTTTCGTCTAATGCAAGAAGATCATGTTCTTTGCATGCTCGTAAAGTGCGAAAAGTCGCACCAAGCGACACGCCCGCCGCTGAGCGCCATCATGTCCAAGAGGTGCGGCGAAGGGTCAATACTCCGGGATCGCCGCCGGAGGTAACCCTTCCCCTCCCCGTCTGCAAAAGGATGTCTCAGCGTCTGTATCCGCCACCCGTGGGCGTGACGACAGTTACCGCTTCGCCGGCCTCGAGAATGGTCTGGCCGCAGCCGCCGAGGTCTTCGAGCCGCCCATCGAGCCGGCGGACCATGGTCTGGCCGAGCTCACCGGCCTCACCGCCTTCTAGCCCATGCGGTTGGATGGTGCGGTGGGAGGAGAGGATGGCGCAGGCCATGGTCTGGAGGAAACGGATCGTGCGCTTCGTGCCGTTGCCCGCTGACCACTTGCCCTTGCCGCCTGAATTCTCTCGGATGTGGAAATCCTCGAGAAGGACCGGGTAGCGCGTCTCGAGAATTTCAGGGTCCGTGAGACGGGAATTCGTCATATGAACATGGACCGCATCCGTGCCGTCGAAGCCCGTGCCATCGTTGAAGACGCCGGCGGGCGAGCCGGAGCAAAGCGTCTCGTAGTACTGGTAGGTTTCATTTCCGAAGGTCAGGTTGTTCATCGTGCCCTGGCTCGCAGCGATCGCACCGAGGGCGCCGAAAAGGGCGTTCGTAACGTGCTGGCTTGTTTCCACATTCCCGGCAACAACGGCCGCCGGGTATTGAGGCTTCAGCATCGAACCCTCCGGCACGATGATTCGGATCGGTCGCAGGCAGCCGGCATTCATCGGGATCGAGCTTTCGACCATGACCCGGAAGACATAGAGAACCGCCGCGCGCGTGACGGGCTCGGGGGCATTGAAGTTGTTTGGCTTCTGCGGACTTGTGCCGGTGAAGTCGACCGTCGCCTCGCGTTTTTCCTTGTCGACGGTGATCTTCACCCTGATCGTGCTGCCCTGGTCGGTGTCGTAGGAGAATTCGGAATCTCCGAGCTTCTCGACGACGCGGCGCACGCTCTCCTCCGCATTGTCCTGCACATGGCCCATATAGGCCTGCACCACGTCGAGCCCGAACTGCGCGATCATCTTGCGCATCTCGTGGACGCCCTTCTCGTTGGCGGCGATCTGGGCGCGCAGGTCACCGACGTTCTGGGCGACATTGCGGGCCGGATAGGGGTGGTCGGACAAGAGGCGGGTGATGCCTTCCTCGTCGAAACGGCCACGATCGACCAGGAGCACGTTGTCGAAAAGTACCCCTTCCTCGTCGACGGTGGTGGCGAGTGGCGTCATGGAGCCGGGCGCAGTGCCGCCGACATCCGCGTGATGGCCGCGCGACGCGACGTAGAAGAGGATGTTCTTGCCCTCTGCGTCGAAGACCGGCGTTACCACGGTAATGTCCGGAAGATGCGTTCCGCCATTGTAGGGGGCGTTCAAGGCAAAGACGTCCCCCGGACGAATCCGGCCCTTGTTCTGGGCGATGATCGATTCCACCGAACGATCCATCGACCCCAGATGGACCGGCATGTGCGGCGCGTTGGCGACGAGCGCACCGTTTTCGTCGAAGATGGCGCAGGAGAAGTCCAGCCGCTCCTTGATGTTCACCGACGACGCCGTGTTCTGCAGCGTCACGCCCATCTGTTCTGCGATCGACATGAAGAGATTGTTGAAGACCTCGAGCAGCACCGGATCGGCTTCCGTGCCGAGCGCCTTGCTGCGCGCAAGGGTCTTCACCCGCTTCAGCACGACATGGTCGAGCGCGGTGATCTCGAACGACCAGCCATCCTCGACGACGATCGTCTGGTGCGGCTCGACGATGAGGCATGGGCCGGCGGCGCGGGCGCCGGGGCGGATATCGGCGCGACGATAGACAGGCGCCTGACGCCATTCTCCGCCGGAGAAGAAACGCGTTTCCTCGGTGGCAGTGGGAGCGGCGGCGTCGACGGCATGGGTCGGTTCGGTGGATTCTGCACCGCCGCCGATGGCTTCGACTTCATAGGATTCGAAGATGATCTCGCGGTTCTCGAAGATGAAGCCGAACTGCTTGCGATGAAGCGCTTCGAACACCTCCGTCATCTCCGAAACGGACGAAACCGGGACGGCAAGGGTCGTGTCGGTGCCCTGGTAGCGCAGGTGAGCGCGATGGATGACGTCGGTATCGGCTTCGGTCACGCCTTGCGCAGCCATCTCCTGCAGAACGCTCGCTGTCAGTTCGTCGCGGACGGGCGGCAGCGCATCCAGGGCCTCGCTGAGGGCTATGGACACCGTCTTCTGGCGGGTGGCGCGGATGTCCGCAAGTCCCATGCCATAGGCGGACAGGATGCCGGAGAAGGGGTGGATCATGACGGTCAAAATGCCAAGCGCATCGGCCGTCAGGCAAGCATGTTGGCCGCCCGCACCGCCGAAGCAGGTCAGCACGTAATTGGTGACGTCATAGCCGCGCTGGACGCTGATCTTCTTCACCGCATTCGCCATGTTCTCGACGGCGATCGCCAGGAAGCCGTCTGCGACTTCTTCCGGCGTACGGCCGTCACCAATGGTCACGGCCATGTCTTCGAAGGCAGCGCGAACGGCCTCGGCGTCCAGGGGCTGGTCGCGGTTCGGGCCGAAGATCTTCGGGAAGAGGTCGGGCGATAGCTTCCCGAGCATGACGTTGGCGTCCGTCACGGTGAGCGGGCCGCCGCGGCGATAGGCTTTCGGACCGGGATTGGCGCCGGCGGAATCCGGTCCGACGCGGAAGCGCCCGTTCTCGAAGTGGAGGATGGAGCCGCCGCCGGCCGCAACGGTGTGGATGGACATCATCGGCGCACGCATCCGCACGCCCGCCACTTCCGTCTCGAAGGATCGCTCCAGTTCGCCGTCATAATGAGATACGTCCGTCGATGTGCCGCCCATGTCGAAGCCGATCATGCGGTCAAAGCCAGCGAGCCTCGACGTCTCCACTGCGCCAACGACACCGCCGGCGGGACCGGAGAGGATGGCGTCCTTGCCCTGGAACAGGTCGGCCGCCGTAAGGCCGCCGGAGGACTGCATGAACATCAAACGCGCCCCGCCTTCGGCGTCGGCACCAAGCTCGGATGCTACCTGCTCGACATAGCGGCGCAGGATCGGCGAGAGATAGGCGTCAACGACCGTCGTGTCGCCACGGCCCACCAGCTTGATCAGCGGCGAGACCTCGTGGCTGACGGAGACCTGGGTAAAGCCGATCTCGCGAGCGACCTTGGCGGCCAACTGCTCGTGCTCCGGGTACCGGTAGGCGTGCATGAAAACGATCGCGACGGCGCGGAATCCGGCATCAAACTGCGCCTGCAGGTCCCGGCGGATGACGGCTTCGTCCGGAGCTGCCTCGACCTCGCCATCCGCCCGCACGCGCTCGTGGACTTCAACCACGGCGCTGTAGAGCAGTTCCGGCTTGATGATCTTCTTGGCGAAGATGTCGGCCCGCGCCTGGTAGCCGATCGCCAGCGCATCCCGGAAGCCGCGCGTCGTCACGAGCAGCGTTTTCTCGCCCTTGCGTTCGAGGAGGGCATTGGTCGCAACCGTGGTGCCCATCTTGACCGCGCCAATCAGTTCGGCAGGTACCGGCTCTCCGGCCTTCAGACCGAGAAGCTCGCGAATGCCTTGCACGGCGGCATCGTGATAAGCTTCCGCGTTTTCCGACAGGAGCTTGTGAGCGATGAGAGAGCCATCCGGTTTGCGGCCGACAATATCAGTGAATGTGCCACCTCGGTCGATCCAGAAGTCCCATTTGCCGCTGGTCATCACATGCCCCTCACTGACTGCTTTTCTTACACGTGAACATTTCGTCGACAAAACGTCAATGATTGATTGACAGCAAATTGCACACTGCTGCATCATGGCTTCCAGAAGGGCAAAAAAGCCGTCAGAGCGTCGCCCGACCACGGCAACCGAGGGGAGCCGACGATGTTTGACTACCGTAGTTCACGCGGAAGGACGACCTGTGTCCTCCATTGATCCCCATCACAGCATTTTGCCGGAGTGGCTGAGGAGGTCACTCGATGGTCTCTACCTGTCCGCTGGTTGGCTCGCCGGAATCTTTCTCGTTGCAATCTTCCTGATCATGCTCTCCCTCTCGGCGGGGCGACCCCTTGGAATTGATGTCCCAGCGGGGGATGACTTTGCCTCCTGGTGCATGGCGGCAACGGCTTTTCTCGGACTTGCCCACACTTTTCGTTCGGGAGAGCTTATCCGCATGGGCCTGCTCATCGACCGATTTTCGGGCCCAATGAGAAAGCTGATCGAAATCGCTTGCACGGCGATAGGAACTGTAGCCGTCTCGTACTTCGCGTGGTTCGCGATTGAGATGACCTTGTTCTCCTGGCGCTTCAATGACGTCTCCATGGGAGTCATCGCCGTTCCCCTATGGATCCCGCAACTCGGCATGTCCGTGGGCCTCACGATTCTGGCCATCGCGTTCCTCGACGAGCTCCTGCACGTGATGTTTGGGGGCGTGCCTCGGTACGAGAAGCCGAAGGCCGAGAGTAAAGAACAGATCATCGAACGCGTTATGGAAAGCGGGGTCTGACCATGGAAGCCTCCTCTCTTGTCGAGATTTCCGGTCTCATCCTCGCGGCCCTCCTTTTCCTCCTTATCGGTGGCGTCTGGATCGGCATAGCGCTGCTGGTCTGCGGCTTCGTCGCCATGCAGTTCGCCCCTCCCGGCATCCAGATTGGTGCTGCCCTTGCTACGAACGCCTGGAGCGGCTCTGCTTCCTGGAGCCTCGCGGCCTTGCCCCTGTTCGTGTGGATGGGCGAGATTCTCTATCGCACGCGGCTGTCGGACGAGATGTTCCGCGGCCTGTCGCCCTGGCTGAACTGGCTCCCCGGACGCTTGGTCCACGTGAATGTTCTTGGGTGCGGGCTATTCGGGGCCGTGTCGGGTTCGTCTGCGGCAACCACCGCCATGGTCGCCAAGATCACCCTGCCGGAACTCAAGAAGCGTGGCTATGACGATATGATCAGCCTTGGTTCGCTCGCCGGTGCCGGAACGCTCGGCTTCCTGGTGCCGCCGTCGATCACCATGATCGTCTATGCGGTCGCGGCCAATGTCTCCATCATTCAGATGTTCATTGCGGGGCTCATTCCTGCTGCAATCGTCATGGTGCTTTACATGGCTGCCATCGTCGTGTGGTCGCTGATGAACCCGGACAAGAGCCCGCCGCCGGCGCCGAAGACGAGCCTGGCCAGCAAGCTCAGGGAAAGTCTGAACCTTATCCCGCTGGCGCTCCTGATCATGACCGTCTTCTCGGCGTTGCTCCTGGGCTGGGCGACGGCAACCGAATGTGCGGCCTGGGGCGTGCTGGGCTCACTGGTGATCGCAGCATGGCAACGGGCGCTGACATGGAAGAGCTTCAAGGAAAGCGTCATGGGGGCGACCCGCATGACGGCAATGATCATGCTGATCCTCACCGGCGCCGGCTATATGTCGATCGCTATGGGTTATACAGGCATTCCCGCTGCTCTAGCAGGTTGGGTCGAAGGCTTCGGTCTCAGCCCCTACGCGCTGATTGCGGTTCTGACCATCATGTACATCCTGCTCGGTTGCGCCATCGACGGGCTGTCAATGATCGTACTCACCACGGTCGTGGTGCTTCCGATGATCCAGCAGGCCGGCTTCGACCTCATCTGGTTCGGTGTCTTTCTGGTCCTGATGGTCGAGATGGCGCAGATCACGCCGCCTGTGGGGTTCAACCTCTTCGTGCTGCAGACGATGAGCGGCCGCGACAGCCTGACGGTTGCCCGCGCAGCGCTGCCTTTCTTCTTCCTGCTCGTGGCGACTGTCGCCATCATCACGGTCTTCCCGGACATCGTGATGGTCCTGCCGCGAATGGCATTTCCGGGGTAACACAAAGGGGAATGACAATGAACTTGCACATGCGATCGATCGCCCGGTGGGGCATGACGGCAGCGGCACTCGCCCTGGGCGCGGGCGCCGCACTTGCCCAGACGGAATGGGTCCTGCCTTCGGCCTATCCACCGGCGAACTATCACACGGAAAACCTCATGCAGTTCGCCTCTGACGTGGACGCAGCGACGAACGGCGAACTGAAGATCACCGTGCATCCCGGTGCCGCCCTCTTCAAGGCGCCGGAAATCAAGCGCGCCGTTCAGACGGGCCAGGCGCAGGCCGGCGAGGTCCTGATCTCGCTGCACGAAAACGAGAACCCGGTCTTCGGGATCGACGTCGTGCCCTTCCTCGCCACAAGCTTCGAGGAGTCGAAGAAGCTGTGGAACGCATCAAAGCCGACGGTAGAGAAAGCACTCGACGATCAGGGATTGAAGCTGCTCTACACGACGCCATGGCCGCCGCAGGGTATCTACACCAAGAAGGATGTGAACAGCGTTGCCGACCTACAGGGGCTGAAGTGGCGGGCATACAACGTCGGCACGTCACGCATCGCAGAACTGGTCGGGGCGCAACCTGTCACGGTGCAGGCGGCGGAACTGCCGCAGGCGCTGGCGACAGGTGTCGTAGACGGGTTGATGACCTCCAGTGCCACCGGTGTCGACTCCAAAATCTGGGAATCCCTGACGCATTACTATGACACTCAGGCCTGGATCCCGAAGAATGTCATCTTCGTTAACAATGAGGCCTTCGAAGCACTCGATCCAGCCGTGCAGGAGGCTGTCACCAAGGCAGCTGGCGAGGCCGAGGAGCGCGGATGGACGCTCGCTGCCGAGAAGACCGCAGCCTACATGGATACGCTCAAGCAGAACGGCATGCAGGTCCTTCCGCCAAGCGAGGAACTGAAGAGCGGACTGACTGAGGTCGGAACTCAACTCACCGAAGATTGGCTGTCCAAGGCCGGCGACGAAGGCAAGGCCATCATCGACGCCTACAAGAAGATGTAATCAACAAGCGCCGCCGGGAAAGCTGGCGGCGCTTCTTTTCTAGGTAGGGAAGAACATGTCGGCGCAGAAGGAAGAACTCGGGCCCATCGTCTCCTCCGGTCATCTCGCAAGTGGTGCCCTTCCAGCGCTTTCCGAGATTGAGTTCGGCTTGATCATGCTGAACCACGCCTTCAACCGGTGGATGGTGCGCTGCATGGCTGCCGCCGGCATTCCGGATCTCTCTCCCGTGGACATCCTGGTCCTGCACAACATCAACAGCCGCAACAAGCCAAAGACGCTCGCCGACATCTGCCTCGTGCTCAACATTGAGGACACCCACGTCGTCACTTATGCGCTCAAAAAGCTGGAGCGCATGAAGCTCATCAAATCGGGACGACGCGGCAAGGAAAAGCTCGTGATGATGACGGAAGCAGGCGCCGAATCCTGCAAGCGCTATAAGGCGATGCGGGAAAGTTTGCTCGTGCCTTCCGTACTTGCAACCGAAGTCTCGCCTGAGACCCTATCTGGCATTGCCTCCCGCCTCAGAGCCCTCTCCGGTCACTACGACCATGCCGCAAGAGCCGCAGCATCGCTTTGATCCGTCACCTGGCAGACTCGTGATCCTCAAGATGCACCGTAGCGGCCTCGCCCCCCGGAACTCCTGACCGCCCCTGAGCGAGGAAAACAGCTGTCGCAATACAATGGGACTAGACGCTACGAGATCCCAATACAGCCGACGAGCCTCATGGAAGACTTGTCCTACAGCCGACCTAGCGGGGGGCGTCTACGAAGGCCATCGGCTGCTGTGGAAACCCACCAACGTGCTGGCAGGTCTCGGCGGCAATGTCCCGACCCGCAACAAGGCATGACTCCAATGCGCCTCCCTGCAGCCTAGCGGAAAGAAACCCGGCGATGAAGCTGTCGCCCGCACCCGTGGTATCCACCACGTCGACGGCCACGATGCCGGTCGAGGCACGAACGGACACAGACGCGGCGACGGATCCCTTCTCCCCACGCGTCACGACCGCCAACGCGGCGCCCTCTGACACAAAGTCTAGGAGCATGCGCTCCATTGCCGCGTCATCGGAACCGGCCGATCCAAACGCAATACTGAGACCGGCAACGCCAATATTGGCAATGTCGGTGTTGACGGAGACATCCTGCGATACGCTAACTCCTGCTTCGGAAAGGATCTGCCGCAATGCGCCATCGTCGTCCAACCAGCCAAGATGAACGTGATCCATCGTCTTCAACACCTCGACTTCCGGCGGCGTTGGGCGGTAGCCGGCACAGACACCGAAGTCCTCGAAGGCGAGCACGCGGTCGCCAGATGGGAGAACCTCGATATCCGTGAAGGCTGTCTTGCCGTTGCGCACCTGAACGTGATCGACCTTCACGCCATTTTCCGCCAGAAGCGCGCGGGTACGGACCCCGTCTGGATCCGGGCCGATGGCGCCAAAATAGTAGGAGATGTGGCCCAGCCGGGCGAGTTGCACGGCTACGTTGACCGCATTTCCGCCAACCAGCGATTGGGCAACGGGTGCCCTAAAGCGATCGATACAGTTGTCGCCCACACTGGCGAAGCGAAGCTTCTTCATGGCCACCTCCCATTCAAGCAGAGCCGGCGATGCCGCACGGCTCTGCTTGCACCTGTTTGCGCTAGTAAGCCACCCGCTTATAGTAACGGCGGGTTGTCAGGGGGTGATTGCGCATGACCTCAAGATGGGCGCTGATCCGTTCGAGGACGGTCGCCAGCAGGATGGGAGAAACAAGCGCACGCACTTCGGACGAGATGCCGGGCAAATCGAATTCCGCTGTGTCCAGCACCGTCAGCTTGTTGGTGTAGTTTGGCGCGAAGCTCTCCACTCGCTCTGCAAGCGGGCGCAGCGCATCCTCGCCCTTGAACAGAATGAGGCTGACATCCTTGTCCACAAGTTCCAGCGTGCCATGGAAGAAGTCGGAGGCGTGCACGGGGCGCGTTCGGATCCATTGCATCTCTTCCAAGATGCACATCCCATAGTAGAAGGCCTCAGGCCAGACGTTACCGGCGCCAGTGATGATGTGATAATCGGAGCCCGCGAAGACCCGCGCGAAGGCTTCTGCCCGTGGCTCGAAAGCCCTTTTAACGTCCAGCAGGAGTTCGGGCATTCGGCTAAGTTCGCCGGCCAGTTGCTCGTAGTTCGAAATCTCGCCGTGATAATGCAGGATCGACAGCGCGATGAAGAGCGACTGCAGATAAAAGGACTCGCAGGATGTATCGTCTTCGGCGAAGTTCACGAAGACATGGTCGCCGCCCTTGCCGAGAGGCGTTTCCTCATGACCAACCAAGGTAATAACCGTGGCACCGATTTCCTTCAGCTTTTCCAGCAGCGCCACGCTCTCCTTCGTGGTACCCGACAGAGACGGCATGACCACGATTGACTTGCTGGTCAGGTGAATAGAGCCGGTGATCACGATCTCGGCCGGCATGTCGAGGAAGACTGGGAAACGCGACCGATGCCGCAAGAGCTCGGCGGCCGGCTGCATCAAGATGGCAGCGCCTCCGGTGCCCAGAAAGAAGATGTTTTCTGCTCCACCCGCCAAACAGGATGAGATTACCGTATTGATCCGCTTCTGGAGCGACGTCGCTCCGCTTTGGATGCGAAGAAATCGCTGCTCATCGAAATTCAGCATTCTCTAGTGTCTCCGTTTGGAATCTGCCTCAGGCGAATGATTGTAAGACATCTTACATTCAGACGCCATGGCGTCAAGAGTGGAAGGACGGTCCTCGTTAGCGATATGCATGCTTATCTGCCTCCTCCCCCTCAGGACTTGAAGCTTGACCTGCCCCACGTTGTCGGACAAGAACATTGGCTGGTTGCACAGACGAGGAACGCCTTGGAAGAGCCCTTAAGAGATTCCCGCTCTCTGGTTGTCCAGTTGAGGGACCGACTTGCGGACCTTGTCCGAGAAGAAGGATTGCGCCCCGGCGACAAGCTTCCGACGGAAGCGCAGTTGACACAGCGATTTAAGATTTCTCGTCCGGTCCTGCGGGAAGCCTTCAAGCTCCTGGAACAGGACGACATCATCTACGTCGAACATGGCCGGGGGCGTTTCGTCTCGGCGATGTCGGCCGTTCAGGTGGATCGGCCGATCACCGTGTTCGAGAGCGTCACCGAAATGACGCGGCACTTCGGTTATAAGCCAGCGACCAAGGTTCTTTCCATCTCGGAGGAGGTCGCGAGTGATCTACTCCGGGAAAAGCTGAAGCTCGATGAACAGGCACGGGTGATCCGTGTCGAGCGGCTTCGCATGCAGGGCTCGGAGCCCATCATTTACAGTATTGACTATGTGCCGCGAACGATCATCCCGACCAAGCTCTACGACGTCGACTGGAGCGGCTCGCTTCTCAATCTCCTGGAGAAGTACAAGAACCGGCCGAGAATGTCGGCGGCGAATGTCTCGGCGGTAATGTTACCGAGCGACGTTATAGGACGCCATGATCTTGAAGGTTTCGGGCCTGCTCTGCTGATCGCGGAAACTTGCTTCAACGCAGCCGGCGTTGCCGTGAATTACGCGTTGGACTATCATCGCGGAACTCATTTCACATTCAGCCTCGCCAGGAAGTAGCCCGCTGCCGCGCACGATCGGTTGAGTGCAGAAGGGCGGCGGTCTCATCTGGGACCCCATGAACTGCGCCAAATCTCGCAACGTGGCTGAGTGTCACCACGGCAGCGCCTAGTGTAGTAGTTGGCTGAGGAACAGGCTCGCCCGCTCGGACTTCGGATGTGCGAAGAACTCCTGCGGGTGCGCTTCTTCCACGATGCGACCCTGATCCATGAAGATCACTCGGTCGGCCACCTGCCGTGCAAAGCCCATTTCGTGCGTCACGCAAATCATCGTCATGCCTTCGCGAGCAAGCTCGACCATTGTGTCCAGCACTTCCTTTACCATTTCCGGGTCCAGCGCAGAGGTCGGTTCATCGAACAGCATGACCCGGGGGCTCATGCACAGCGCCCGGGCAATTGCGACGCGCTGCTGTTGCCCTCCTGACAGTTGGCCTGGGTATTTGTTGGCCTGCTCGGGGATGCGCACTCGCTCCAGAAAGTGCATCGCGATCTCGTTCGCCTCTTTGCGGGGCATCTTCTTCACCCACATGGGCGCAAGGGTGCAGTTCTCCAGGATCGTCAGATGCGGGAAGAGGTTGAATTGCTGGAAGACCATACCGACGTCACGACGGACTGCCTCGGCCTTTCGCTCGTCGCCGTCCAGCTCAATGCCACCGACGATGATCTCTCCGCCCTGGTGTGCCTCCAGCCGATTAACGCAGCGGATAAGTGTGGACTTTCCGGATCCCGACGGGCCACAGATGACAACACGCTCCCGCGGCGCGACGGCAAGACTGATATCATTCAAAGCATGATAGATGCCGTACCACTTGTGGACATTGCGCATGAGGATTTCCGGGGCGTCGATGTCAGTGGGCAAAGGTTTCCTCCGCTGATTTTCGCAAGACCAGCCAGCCCGACAGGATGATGATGCCTGCTCCAACCAGCGTGTAGATTTCAATCGGCGCTGCAAACAGCAGCAGCCCGTAGATGCATCCCCAGATGATCTGGCTGTACTGGAAGGGGGCGACGACGGAGGCCTCGCCAATCCTGAAGGCCCGCACAAGCAGGGCATGGCCCGCCAGCAGCGCCAGTCCGCCAACGCAAACGAGGAGAAGATGAAAAGGCGTCGGCTCGATCAGTCCACCGCTCAAGTAAGCTGCAGAAAGTGACAACGGCATGAGCACCAGCAGCAGGGTGGCTACAAGAGCCTCGTCACTCTCCTGCGCCTTGGTGCAGCGCAGGAGGATCAGCGACAAGGCAAACAGCAAGGCAGAACCCACAGCCGCCGCATGCCCGAGGTTGAGGGAGCCGACATCGGGGCGGAGGGCAACGGCTACGCCGGCAAAACCCAGGAGCACGCCAAGCCATCCCACGGCCGATAGCCGCTCCTGCAGAAGAACGGCCGACAGCACTGCAACGATGACAGGCGTCAAGAAGGCGAGGAGATAGGCTTCCGACATTGGCAACATTGCGAATGCGTAGTGGATGAGCAAAGTATCGCCCGCCAAAAGCAGCGCACGAAGAAGCGCTAGTCGCGGCTGTCGCGGCACCAACCGCTTGACCGTGCCTCGGACCACCATGCCCAGAACCAAGAGAAGGAAGGCGACCGCGGTGACAAGGAAGGTAACCTCGGCCACGGGCAGTTCTATCGCCAGCAGCTTGACGATGGCGTCGGTTCCCGAGAAGACCGCGAACGCAGCCAGCACGAGCATACTGGCCCGAACGTTCGACGCGGCCGCATCGCGAGAGTCAACGATAGGCACGCCGTCAACGGACATTGAAGCGACCAAAGCGTTCTTCGACCCTGGCCTGGATGTACTCCAGGCAGATCGACAGTGCCCAGTAGATCATTGACGCCGTGATCAGCATTTCGATGTGCCGGAACTCCGTCTGCCCTTGCGTACGAGCCAGGTACATGATCTCCCACACGCCGACGACAGACACGAGCGACGAGTCCTTCAGCATTGCAATGAACTGGTTCCCGGTCGGAGGAATGATAACGCGCATAGCCTGTGGAAGGATCACGAGCACCATGGTCTGGCTCGGGCTCAGACCGAGCGCGGTTGCCCCCTCTCGTTGGCCCCGGGAGATACTCTCGATGCCTGCACGGAAAATCTCGGTCATATAGGCACCGTAGCAGAGCGAAAGCGCCAGAATACCGGCGGGGACGGCGCCTATCACATAGCCCACCTGGGGCAGGCCTAGGTAGATGATGTAGATCTGCATCAGCAGTGGCAGGCCGCGGAAAAGCGACGTGTAGAAGGTGGCCAATCCATAGACGACGCCGTTGCGGGAAAGCTTTGCAATCGCTCCGATCAGTGCAATCACCGTAGCGATGACGATGGAGATCGCGGAGATGTAAAGGGTGGTCGTCACGCCTTGAGTGATGAGAAAGCCGATCTTCTTGGCGATAAACGCGAACGACAGATCGAACGAGTAGAAGAAAAGCATCAACAGGGCGAAAAGCTCCACCCACACGGCAACGATCTGCTGGAAGCGGCTCAGCGTCTGCAGGGCTTTCCAGTTGGCCGCCAGGATCATCGCAATCAGGAAGGCTGACAGGATCCGCCCGTATGAGGGGTGCTGTGTCAGCCAATCGACGCTTCCGGGCAAAACATACCCGATCCAGTCGGGGCTTACCCCAAGGAGATAGAGTGCAGCAGTGACAAGAAGGAGTGCCAAGAATGCACCGAGACGCCGCGATGCGTCTGGATGCGCAAGTATCAGTTTAGCGATCATCGAACTTTCCAGCCTAGGCAGCGCGCTCGCGCCACCAGTCCTGTGCCTGCAGTTTCCAGTAAGTCAGTTGCGCCACCGCAAGACCCGCGACGCCTCCCGCCCAAGCCAGGCGGAAAGGCTGAAAGAGCTTGTAGCGCTCGGTATGTCCGAGGATGCCTTCCGCCACCACCTTGCCGCCGATTGCTGTTGTGTTGAGGCCGTGCCCTCCGAACGCCGTGCAATGCCAGACGTGAGGCTGAAGCTGCCCAATCTGTGGCATGAGATGGCGGGCGTAGGACATCAGTCCTGACCAGGCGAGCTCTGTCTTCAGCCCCGCCAATTGCGGATAGGTTGTCAGCATCTCGCGGCGCAGCTCTGCGGCCACGCCGGACGCAGACGCAGCACGCGTGGTGATCCTGCCGCCCCAGAGGAGACGGCGCCCGCCGTCAACCAGGCGGTAGTAGTCTCCCGCACGGCGATTGTCTCCGACGCCAGCGCCGGTCGCGATCGCCGTTCCAATCAGATCCGGCGCCTCCTCGCTGATCATCACGTAGGTTGCGATGGGCAAGAAGGCGCGGCTGAGCCGGCGGTCCAGTTTCCCAGTGTAGCCGCCACTGGCAAGCACCACATCCTTCGCACGCACTTCGCCTGAGGATGTGCGCACGGTCTTACGGGTTTGATCAAGGTCGAGTCTGGTGACCGGGGACTGCTCGAATATCCGTCCGCCAAGCCGCTCGATCTCCAGCGCCAGCCCGCGCAGATAGTTCAGGGGGTGGATGTGAAAACTGCGTTCGTCGCGCAGTGCCTGGAAATAGCGCTTGGAGCGTAACACGCCCCGCACTGTCGCCGTGTCAAGATACTCGAGCGGGTAGTCGTAGGTCTGAGCCATGCTCTGCGCGTGACGCTTCAAGCTTTCGCCGTCGTCGTATCGCAGAACACTGATGATCCCGGGTTTTGGATCAGCATCCGCGAGGTTGAGCTCCGCGATCGTATCGCGCACGAAATCGACGCCTTCGATGGACATCAAATGCAGGTGCCGCGCAGTCTCCAAACCGGCCATGCGGGCAATCTCGTCACCGCCCGTTGCATAACCAGGACTGACAAATCCGCCGTTGCGCCCCGAGGCGCCAAAACCGATGCTATGGGCTTCGAAAACCACGACCGACTGGCCCCCTCGCGCGAGTTGTAGCGCCGTGGTCAATCCTGCGAGCCCGCCGCCGACGATGACGGTGTCGCATTCGATAGTCCCGGTGACAGCGGCTCGTGTCGCCGTGCCTGTAATGGTTCGTGAATAGTAGGTGTCCGGATAGTCCATGAAAACGCCTCCCCGAAGGAGGTGCGGGATGATGCTCCCGCACCCGAAAAGATGGTCAGTCGGCGCTGAAATCCTTCCCGTACCATTTTGTCGTCAAAGCCGACAAAGTGCCGTCGCCCTTCATCTGGTCGATGATCTCGCCGATCTTGGCGGTCCACTCGTCGTCGCCTTTTTCTGCGATCACCACGAGCGGCTCGCGGAAGGCGTAGTCACCTTCCAAAATTCGGAGAGGATAGCCATTCTTAATGGCATTCTCTGCCGTCTGTTCCGGCGCGATAACGGCGTCCAGACGAACGCCGGCGCCCAGCCGCAGATCGTCAAAGGGGAGCATGGAGTCCGCGAAGGTGCGGATGTCGCCCGGCTCCAGCTTGTACTCGATGGGGGGAAGTCCAGGAGCGTCGATCTCCAGCTGGCGCCGGATAAAATCTTCCGAGGTCGTAGCTGTTTCGACTCCGATCACCTTCCCGTTGAGGTCCTCGACCGACTTGGCGTCACTGTCCTTGTGAACGACATAGACATAGGGGCTGTAATAGTAGACGCCGGCAAAATCGATGACCTGGGCACGAGCCTTCGTCGGCGTAACCGAACCAACGCCAAGATCATACCGTCCCTGCCAGCGCCCTCCGGTGAGCGTCGCCCAGTCCGGCGTCTCGAACGACACCTCAACTCCTAGCCGTTTAGCGATTTCCTTGGCCACATCGACGTCAAAACCGGTCAGTTGGTTACTATCGTCGAGGAAACTTTGTGGAGGCCATCCACTGTTGGTCGCAACGACCATCGCGCCTCTCTCCATCACGCGGTCCAGCGTGGCCCCGGCATGTGCGACCGTTGCCGCAGCTAGCGCTGCTGCACCGATTGCAAACTTGATCATGAAAGCCTTCATTCTCTCCTCCTATGAGTGCCAGACCGCCCTCTCCGTGTAAGATGTCTGACAACAGGATTTGAAGACATCGGACGAAACATGTCAATCGCCGTGCGTGAAGGGACTTATGAAAAATCCTGATGCGCTGATGTTTGAGCGGAATGAATGATAGGGCGAGCTTGCGCACATACCTCAAGTAACGTTAGGTAAACATCAGCTCCAGCATTAGGTGCGATTAAAGGCGCCCCATCTGCCCATGCTTCAGCGTCGACCCACTAATGGCTTCCTATCGAGGCCAGCAAACAATCGGGTAAGCGGGTGCTTCATGCTGCGCCGTCCTGGCGTCTCATCGCGACCGACATCTGGTTACGCAGGCTGGCACCGCTAGAACAGCATCCGGTAGCTGTCGAACAGCATTTTGGCCGATGTGATGGTCAGGAAAATGCCGAAGAGGATGCGAAGAGTGTGTGGCTCGATGGAGTGGGCGGTGCGGGCACCCAAGGGTGCAAACCACATGCTAGTGGCGACAATGGCAACCAAACCTCCCAGGTTCACGTAACCGAGTGAGAAAACCGGCAGCCCAGTCTTACCCCAGCCATTAACGACGTAGCCGACGGTCCCGGGAACCGCGATGATCAATCCGATCACCGATGCAGTGCCGATCGCCCGTCTGACGGGGTAGCTGAAGACACTCAGTGTAGGAACCGTCAACGTTCCGCCGCCTATCCCCATGAGCGTGGAGATGGTTCCTATGGCTGTCGCCATACCCGCTTGTCCCGGCCGTCGGGGTAGCCCCGTGACCGGGTGCCAGCCTTCACGGGTGAACAGCATGTAGAGCGCCACTAGCGCGGCAACGATACCGAATACGCTAGTCAGCAAGGACCCTGACGCATAGGCGGCAACAACAACGCCCAGGATAACGCCGAGGGCCACAAATGGCCCCCACAGCTTCAGAAGTTCCGTATCGACCGCCCCCTTTGCCTTGTGGGTGCGGATCGACTGTATCGATGTTGGAATGATCGTTGCAAGGGATGTTGCCACGGCTATGTGTGCCCGCAAACCGACATCGACGTCGAACGCCGCAAGCACGTGGTAGAGAACCGGCACCACAACGATCCCGCCGCCGACCCCCAGGAGCCCGGCCAAAAAGCCGGAAACGCATCCCACCAGACCAAGAACGAGGGCAAACGAAGTCAGCAGCATGATCGATGCAGGCATAGCGAGTCCAGAAAATGGGGTGATGGAGGTGCCCGAAAGGCTCTTTCAAGGGACAGGGCGCGCAGAGCGCACCCTGTCCCTTGGATGTAATAGCGCCCGTGCGCCGGTCAGCTGACCCGGAAACGAATCTCGCCCACGCCGGCCACGTATCCGACCATTTCGTCGCCCTTGACGACGGCGCCGACGCCCGCCGGAGTTCCTGCAAAGATCAGATCGCCTGCCTTCAGCTCGAACAGGCGCGACAGGTAGGAGATCATCTCCGGCACCTTCCAGATCATCTGATTGAGGTCGCCGCTCTGGCGCGTCTCGCCATTCACCTTCAGCCAGACTTCCCCTTCCGTCGGATGCCCGACTTCGCTGACGGGATGCAGCGGCCCGCAGGGTGCCGACGCTTCAAATGCCTTGCCGGTTTCCCAAGGACGTCCGAGTTTCTTGGCCTCCCCCTGCAGGTCGCGGCGTGTCATATCGAGGCCAACAGCATAGCCATAGACGTGGTCGAGGGCGCTCTCGAGCGGGATGTTGATGCCGCCCTTGCTGAGCGCCACGACCAGTTCAACTTCGTGATGAACGTCCTTGGTTTCCGTTGGATAGGGAAAATCTTCACCGAGCGGAACGATGGTGTCCGGGTTCTTCTGGAAAAAGAAGGGCGGCTCCTTGTTGGGATCATGGCCCATCTCGATGGCATGGTCGGCGAAGTTGCGGCCGACGCAGTAAATGCGGTGGATGGGAAAGAGCGCGTCGCTTCCGGCGACCGCCAGCGTCGGCACCGGCGCCGGCTTGATGACATAGTTCTTGAGTTGAGGCATTTCGTTCATTATCGCGCTCCTGCGTAATATTCGATGCGTTTTTCGAAGTGTTCGACTCCGGCGGAGAGCAGCATGGCCGCCGCGAAGAGAAGCATGGTGAGAGCCCAGAACCGCTCCATGTCGAAGCTTCTTGAGTAGAGTTCGAAAAGCTCTCCATAACCGATGATGGAGACCAGGATCTGGCCGATAACCACTCCCTTGACCCCGCGGATGAGCCCGATCCGGATGCCGGCCAGTATTTCCGGCAGCGCCGAGAGAAGGATGATCTTGGTGAAGATGGTCCATCGGGAGGCGCCATAGCTGCGCCCCATCTCGATGAGTGATGTCGGAACCTGCATAACACCGGCTCGGGCATCCAGAACGATGATCCAGACTGCGAACAGGAAGACGGTGACGACGACGGTCGTCTCGCCCATGCCGAACAGGATCATGAGGATGGGCACCAGCGCCGACAGCGGAGCGCTGACGAACATGTTCACCCACAGGCCAAAGATGTTGTCGATGACCTTGAAGCGTCCCATGAGCACCCCAAGCGGCACGCCAACGGTGATGGCAAGGGTCATGCCGTACAGGAAAGAGCGCAGCGTAATCATCGATGCGCTTTGCCAGGAGCCGGTTTGGACGAGTTCGAAGCCCGCGCTGACAATGGAAGTGAACGGTGGGATGAGGAACATGACGTCAAGCCGCCCGACGATCTCCCATACGAGCAACCAGAACAGCAGAGACGCCATCATGGGAACGCGAGTGCCGAATAGGGTCATGGCGTATCACTCCGCATATTGCCGCAGCCCCTGCCAGATCTCCTCAACCACGTCGAGGTAACCGGCATCACGGCGAATATCGTCCGGGGAAGCGCTGCGGTCGATCATTGGATCGATGACCTGGGAGACGCGGCCCGGCCGAGGAGACAGGAGAACGATCCTGTCCGAGACATAAACGGCCTCTTCGATGGAGTGGGTCACGAAGATGAACGTCTTCTTCTCGAGCTCGACCAATCGCAGCAGATCCTCCTGGAACTTGCGGCGGTTCTGCTCGTCGACAGCGGAGAACGGCTCGTCCAGCAGAAGCACGTCGGCATTCACTGCGAAGGCTCGTGCAATCCCGACGCGCTGGCGCATGCCGCCGGAGAGTTCGTGTGGATACTTTTGCTCGAAGCCTGCCAGCCCCACCTGCTCGATGTAACGTCGGGCGGTGCGGTCTCGCTCCGCGGCCGGCACCCGCTTCAGTTCCAACCCAAAACCAACATTGCGCAGCACCGTCGCCCAGGGCATCAAAGCAAAATCCTGAAAGACGAAGGCTCGCTCCGGCCCCGGCCCCGTCACGGCGTGACCGTTCACGCAAATTTCCCCCGAGGTAGCAGGAACAAGGCCTGCGATGATCTTGAGCAGTGTTGTCTTCCCGCAGCCAGAAGGGCCAAGAAGAGTAGTGAGCTTGCCGCGCTCGAATTCGAGGTTGATGCCACGGAGCGCTTCAACGTCTCCGTAGTTCTTGCAGATTTCGCGGACTTGAACGACCGCATCATTGCTGGCTGCGGACGTCACGCTGCCGCTGCGTGCCAAAGCAGGATTGGCCATGTTACTTTCTCCTCTTTTCGGGACGTAGCAGGTGCGTTTCGACGTATTGCAAGCCCGCAAGCGTCAATGTCGAGACAGCAATGATCGAGGCAACTGCCGCATACATGTGCGCGTAGTTCGCAACCGAACGGTGATAGGTGATGAGGTCGCCGATACCGGTGGGCGTGATCAGCAGCTCTGCCAGCATGACGCCTATGAAACCGGCGGCGATACCAAGGCGGAGGCCGGCAAACAGGACCGGAGACGCATCCGGAATGATGATCTTGAAGATCTGCTGCATCCGCGAGCCCTGGAAGGAGCGGCACATGTCCACCAGAGAAGGATTGACGTGCCGCACGGCCTTGTAGGAGTTCAGCACGATGACCGGCAGGGCCAGCATGATGACCGCTAGCGTCTTTGCCGTCAGGCCGATGCCGTAGACGAAGGTCACGAGCGGAACGAGCGCGGCCATCGGGGCTGCCTGGAGGACGATGAACACAGGAGCCAGCAGCCACTCCGCCTTGTCCGAAAGCCCCATGGCGACACCAAGGCCGATTCCGACGATCGCGGAGACCACAATCCCCAGGACCAGCGGCTGCAGTGTTAGGAAGTAGGCCCTATGCATGCTTCCGTCCGCTACCATCTCGCCGAAGGCGGAAACGGTTTCGAGAAAGGTTGGGAACGCAAAGCTGATGGGGACACGCCCCGCAATCTCCCAGGTAATGAAGAGAACAGCGAGCGATACGACAATCCAGAACGAACGCCGCTCGTCGGCGAATGTCCGGATCATCTCGGCGGTGGTGGATGGAGCCTCTTGTGAGGCTCCGATTCCGTTGTCGATTTTTGCTGGCGAAATTGACATCTGCATCTTACTTCGTACCGACCTTCGAGAGCACATTGTTGAGCGCCGTGAGGTCCCAGAAGTCTTCAACCTTCAGGTCCTTCGCCTCTCCTTCAAGTGCCCCCGAGATCGTGTAGAAATCGAAGTCATCGCGCGCAGCATCTTCGCCCCCTCCATTGAGGGGCATGTTCGGCGCGGCCTCCGTGAAGTACGGCTCGATATCGGCGACCATTTCGGGTGTAGCGTCGGGAAGAAGATTGTACTTTTCCTTGAGGGCCGCGACCGACTTCGGATCCGCGGCGACTTCCCGCCATGTTGTCAGGATCGCCTCGATCAGGATCTGCACGTCCTCGATATTGGCGGCAAGATAGTCCGTGTTCGCGAAGAGCGCCTCATCCGTTGCGGCGACCTCGCCGAGCGGCAGGAACGCGAACTTGCCGGGCGCCTTGTCCTCCAGCACGCGCTTTCCGGACGAGTCCACGATCGTCGCCTTTACATTGCCCTGCAGCAATGCGCCGGTGCGCACTTCCGCCCCTGGAACGTAAGCGATGCTGGAATAATTGATGCCATTCTTTTCAGCCATCAGTTGCATGATGGCTTCAGTGCCGGACCCGCGCGAATGGACGGCAATCTCCTGACCGTCGAGATCCTTCCACTCCTTATAGAATTCGGTGTTGACCACCGGATAGAACTGCAGCTTGCTCAACTGCATGAAGATGCGGATAGGCGCCTTCACCTTCTGAAGCAGGGCGTATGGCGCTCCCACGCCAATATCGGCCTGACCGCTGACGACCGCCTGGGCTGCGATATCCTCGCTCTTCAGATAGGTGATCTGGACATCGACGCCTTTTTCCTTAGCTCGCTCGAAGGCTGCGAGAAGATGAAGCGATTCCACCGTCGCAATGTCGCCGAAGGCAACGCGCATGGGATCTGCCCAGGCGATGCCCGGCACAGCGACAGCAAAGCAGACGGCAGCGGCAGACGCCGACGCCCGGATCTTTCTGGCAAGCATTTTCATTTTTTCCTCCCTTTACTGGGCCCTCCCCAGAACCCAATTGCGAACCAATCATCTATTAACATAGATTTCTGTCAACTAATTTCTTTGCCGATGCCGTTACTGATCAAGGCGAGAAGCAAGCGGAATCCACCGGCTCTCATGCAAATTTCTCAACTTTTCAGAGCGTTACCAGACATTAACAACCCCCTAATAAGAACTTACCTGCGTATTGACACTGCAACACACGCCAGCTATTTATAAACCAATTCATATATTGGTTTCGAAGATGGATCAAAACTTGGAAATGGATGTGCTGGCAAAGCTCAAGGGCTTCCTTGCCACCGCAGAGCTACCGGACGATGGGCGCCTCCCGCCGGAGCGGGAGCTGGCTCAATCGCTGGATGTCGGCCGCGCCGTACTGCGCAAGGCGCTTGCAACCTTGCAGGCGGAAGGCACAGTGTGGCGACATGTTGGCAAGGGTACCTTCATCGGGGACCGACCTATCGACACGGTCGCTGACATCAACGCCATGGTCCAGCGCACCAATCCGCTTGAGGTCATGGGGGCACGCATTGCATTCGAGCCGGAGGTAGCACGCTGCGCTGCCCTCAATGCGACGGGCGCTCAGATTGCCGAAATCCGCAATTGCATGATCAAGGCACAGCAGGCACCGACATGGCGGCAATACGAGCAATGGGACAACCGCCTGCACCGCACCATCGGAGAGGCCTCCCAGAACTCACTGCTGCTGGGGCTCCTTGATACTCTCAACGCGGTGCGTCGCGCCGTTACGTGGGGACGGCTGCGCCAGACGCCCCTGCGCCCTCCCATGGACCATCACAGCTTCGCCGAACACGAGCAGATCGTCGAAGCGATCGCGGATCGCGACGGCGCAGCTGCGGCCGACGCCATGAGGCGCCATCTTCGCAGCGTCGAAAGCCATCTGCGCGACAGGCGCTGACCAAGGGGGCGGTGGAGGGCCGTCACAGAGGGCGGACTCCTGCAACAGGCCACCTCCGCCGACCAAGCTCAATTGCGATGAGCGGGCAACAGCCTACCGTCGGGGCAAGGTGGGGGAGTTTGAAATAAGGGAGGCATCAACTTGACCGGCCAACGGAGGCTGCGGCTGGCTGGTACAACTGCCTGTACTGGTCGCGCAGGACGTTCTTTTGCACCTTGCCCATCGTGTTTCGCGGCAGCTCCTTGATGAAAATCACGTGCTTCGGCTGCTTGTAGCGGGCCAAGCGCTCCCTCAGCCCCTCCATAACCGCGCTTTCGTCGACAGTTGCACCACTTTTCTTCACTACGAGTGCTGTGACGCCTTCACCGAAATCGGGATGCGGGACGCCGATGACAGCACTCTCCATGACGCCAGGGATCTGGTCGATCTCTCCCTCGACCTCCTTCGGATAAATGTTGTAGCCGCCTGAAATGATCAGGTCTTTGCCGCGGCCGACAATGTGGACATAGCCCTTCTCGTCGATCTTCCCGAGGTCTCCGGTGATGAAAAAGCCGTCTGGCCTGAACTCGGCCTCGGTCTTCTCCGGCATTCGCCAGTAGCCAATGAAGACGTTGGGGCCTTTCACCTCGATCATTCCAGTCGCGCCGTCAGGCAAGAGCTGACCGCTTTCCGGATCGGTGACGCGCAATGAGACCCCTGGCAGCGGAAAGCCCACCGTACCCGCAATCCGTTCTCCCTCGTAGGGATTGGATGTGTTCATATTCGTTTCAGTCATCCCGTAGCGCTCAAGGATCTGGTGGCCGGACTTCTCAGCAAACGCCTTGTGTGTCTCGGCCAGCAGAGGCGCTGAGCCCGAGATGAAAAGGCGCATCCTGGAGGCCGCCTCCCGCGTCAGACCGTCATGCTGGACAAGCCGGACATAGAACGTCGGTACTCCCATCATCACCGTCGACGTCTGCATCAGGTTCAGAGCCTGGTCGGCGTCGAACTTGGGCAGGAAATACATCGAAGCGCCGGACAGCAGGACGACATTCGAAGCCACGAACAGCCCGTGCGTGTGGAAGATCGGCAATGCGTGGATCAACTGGTCGCTTTCGGAAAAGCGCCAGTATTCCCGCAGCGTTTGCGCGTTGGACAGCAGGTTGTCATGGGTCAGCATGGCGCCTTTGGATCGGCCCGTCGTACCCGAGGTGTAGAGGATTGCGGCAAGATCGTCCGGTCCGCGCCCGACGTCCTCGAAGGAGCTTCCCTGTTTGAGCCCCTGCAGAAGCGTTCCGCCGCCCTGCTCGTCAAGCGTCTCCACACGGGCTCCGTGTCCAGCAGCGACAGGGGCCAATCCTCCCCGCGCCACAGGAGTGCAAACGACAAGCCTCGGCCCCGCGTCGCCGATGAAATACTCCAGTTCGGCGAGTGTATAGGCTGTATTGAGAGGCAGATAGACTGCGCCGGCCCGCACGCAAGCCAGATACAGCAGCAGCGCTTCGGGGCTCTTCTCGACCTGCACGGCCACCCTGTCGCCCGGCTGAACGCCCAGGTCCACGAGCCTGCCAGCGAGCGCTGCCGACTGCGTGAGCATCTGGTCATAGGTCCATCGTTTGCCATCAATAGTCTCGATGAAAACGCCTCCCCTGTTCGCGGCCGCGCGGATAGCGTCGAAGAGGTGGTTGTTCATGAGGTGCGCTCCGTACTCGCATGCTCGTTGATCGCGACCTGTCTGGTCGACGAGGAACCTTGGCCCGACCCGATGCTCAGGCTGGGTTTGTTGGCCGGCACGAGGCGCCGGATCTGCTGTGTTGTCACCACTTCCCGCCGGCCCGCGAAGGCCTCGTGGTTGGCCTCGATGTCATCCAGCTTGTAGAGGTAGTTGACCATCAGCCCGTGTGCCTGCCTGAGCGCTCTCTGAGAACGATCTCCCAAGATGTTCAGTCGCTCCAGCCGGGCCCCGTTGCCAAGATGGAACCGCGCCACCGGATCGATGGTGCGACCGGCGGCATCGCGCGCCCTCAGGAAGTACCAGGCCGCAGCAGCCGTCATCACCGGTTCCACCGCCGAAGCCTTCTCGGCGTCTTCTGCCCAGTCCTCATCGTCGAGCACGGACAAGATCGCCTTTGCCGCAGGAGAAAGGGCCTCCGACGCCTCGTCCCGGCGCTCGCGCGCCAGCCATGCGGCAAAGCCCGGAACGGGCGAGAGCGTGACGAACCGATCCAGCTTCGGCAAATCCCGGCGAAGATCCTCGACTACCTGCTTGATCAGAAAGTTGCCGAAGGAAATACCTCTCAAGCCTTCCTGGCAATTGGAGATGGAGTAGAAGACCGCGGTTGTCGCCTCGCCCTTGGGAACGACTGTACGATCTTCCCGCAACAGGTCATCGATGCGCGAAGGAATATCCCGCGTGAGCGCCACCTCGACGAAAATCAGCGGGTCGTCCGCCAGTTGTGGATGGAAGAAGGCAAAGCAACGACGATCTTCAGGCTCGAGCCGGCGGCGCAGTTCGTCCCAGCCGCCGATGTCGTGCACGGCTTCGTATCGAATGATCTTCTCGAGGATATTGGCTGGCGTCGACCAACTGATCGGGCGCAGCACAAGGAAGCCTCTGTTGAACCAGGATCCGAACAGATGGGAGAAATCGGAATCCACCGCGGAGAGGTCCGGCCGCTCTTTCGTCAGCCTCAGCAGGACCTCCCGCATCCGCACCAGCGTCTCGATCCCGTTTGGGGCTAGGTTGAAGCGGCGGATCAACTCCTGCCGCCTTGGTTCGGCTGCCAAGTGCAGTTCCAGGAGAGCCGAAGCATCCCGATGTCCGCGATAGGCGTCGATTGCTGTCTCCAGCCGCTGCGTATCCGGACCGAAACGGTCGAGCAGCATGATCATGAACTCACGCTTCTCAGCCTCGTCGAAACTTCGCCAACGGTCGAGAATGTTTTTTGCCAGCGCCATGCCTGAAGCTTCTCCGCGGCTCGACAGCAGCGTTTCGCAAAGCGCGCTCGCAGACCCCATCGGGTCATCCAGGCTCTCCCGCTGGTTGAAGGCGAGAAAGCGCCGCCCGCGCTCGCTGATCGTCTGCAGCATGTCTGCTAGAAAGGACGACGTGTTCATTCGACTACTCCCAGCATCTGGTCGGGCAGCCAGGTGGCGACTTCCGGAAAGATGCACAGGATCAAGATCGCCAGGAACATGACGAGGACGTACGGGAGCGAACCCCAAAGAATGTCTCTCGTCGGCACGGTCGGTGCAATCGCATTGATGACAAAGAGATTGAGCCCGATGGGCGGCGTGATCAGCCCGACCTCCATGTTGATGGTCAAGATGATGGCGAACCAATAGGGGTCGAAGCCTGCCTGCGTGATGATCGGAAAAAGCATCGGCGCCGTCATCACGATCACCGCGACAGGAGGCAGGAACATCCCGCAGACGAGCAGGAACACATTGATGACCGCCATAAGAACCCAGCGATTGACGTCCATGTCCGCGATGGCGGCGGCAACGGTCTGGGTGACGAACAGCGAGGAAAGCGCAAAGGCGAACAATTCCGCCGCAGCCATGATCATCATGATCATGACGCTCTCGCGCATGGCAGAGCCGAAAATGCCGCTGACAGCGCTGAAGCGAAACAGCCGGTAGGCGATGATCACCACGATCAGGGTCAGGAACGCGCCGGCTCCCGCCGCTTCCGACGGCGTGGCGATCCCGCCGTAGAGGACATAAAGAGTGCCTGCGATAATCAGCAGGAAGGGCAGGATCCGCGGCAGGCCGGACAGGCGCTCCTTCAACGTGTAGCGCACGGAGCGCGCGCTGAACTCGTAGCCCTTTCGCTTGCAGTCGATGATGGCCCAGGTCATGAACATGCCTGTGAGCAAGATCCCCGGAAAGACGCCGGCCATGAACAGCCGGCCGATCGATGTTTCCGTGGCGATCCCGTAAACGATGAGCGTGACCGACGGCGGAATGAGAATGCCGAGCGTGCCACCGGCGGCGATCGAACCCGTCGCGACGGAATTTGGATAGCCTCGGCGCAGCATCTCCGGGATCCCCATCTTGCCGATCGCCGCACAGGTGGCCGGCGACGATCCCGTCATTCCGGAGAAGACGGCACAGGCGCCGATGTTCGACAGCACCAGCCCCCCAGGGACCCGGTTCAGCCACCGATCAAGCGAGGTATAGAGGTCTGAGCCTGCGGGAGATGAGGCAACGGCTGCACCCATCAGGACAAACATGGGAATCGAGACATAGGCAAGATTGGCGATACCCGAGAACATGGTGTCGCCAAGAATGTAGAAGATCTGCATTCCGTCCTGCAGGAAAAGGGCGACGAAAGCAGCAAGCCCGAGCGCGAAGGCGATCGGCATCCCGGTCGCCAGCAGTAGGAACAGCGCGGAGATGATCAGAAGTCCCGAAACCGTAACGCTCACCGCGGATACTCCTTCACCTTGCTGGAATGTTCGTCCCGCGAAATGGCCGGAACGACTGCGAGCGGATCATGAACAACCGCATGCATTCCTGGCATCGCGAGCACGAGGATCTGGGCGACGTACTGCAGACAAAGCATGGCAAACCCCACCGGCAGCGCGAGCAGCGGGATCCACAAAGGCGGCGCCCAGACGCTGGAATGCTTCCAATCGCCGACCCAGGCTTCATGAAACTGGACCCAGGTCGCTGCCAGCATGATCACGCAGAAGATCAAGCCAAGGACGGCGCCAACGAGGCGAAGCCGCGCCCGGCTCTTGTCCGCTAAAAGCAGTTCAACGACGTCAACCCCGACGTGGCCGCCCTTGAGAAGCACGTAAGGCGCTCCCACGAACATCGCCGCAGTTGCGGAAAAGACGACGAAATCTGTCTGCCATATGGTGGCGACGCGAAAAACATAGCGCATCAGGATCATCTGGCAGACGACCAGCATCGCGAGGATGATGAGGATGGTCGACAGGATCGCGAACAGGCGAGACAGGTTGCCTGTCCAACGGATGTAAGCCTTGATCATGGTTGCTTCCTTGAGGAGTGGTGCGACGAGGCGCGCAGCTTGCGCGCGCCTCACACTCGCTATTCCACGGCCAGAGCCTTCTCGATCAGCTTGTCACCGCCCGGAACCTTCTCTGCGAAATTCTTGTAGGAGGACTGCTTGGCCAACTCGAGCCACGCATCATAGTCTTCCTTCGACATTTCCACGACTTCGACGCCCGCCTTCTTGTAGGTATCGACCATAAGTTGATCGCCCTTGCGGACTTCTTCATCGAAGAAAGCTTCAGCCTTCTCTCCGGCCGCCGTGATCGCCTCCTGCTGTTCTGGCGTTAGACGATCGAAGACCTTCTTGGAGAAAAGCACCGGCTCATACATGAACCACAGTGCATTCTCTCCAGGAGCCGTCAGGCACTTGGCGTGCTCGAAGAGCCGGTAAGAAACGAAGCTTGCCGACGATGTGTTGGCTGCATCGAGCACCCCGGTCTGCATTCCCGTGTAGATCTCGGAAGAGGGCATCGACGAAATTGACGCGCCAGCAGCAACAAGCATCTCCTCGAACGCCGGACCCGCAGCGCGGATCACCTGCCCCTTCAGGCTGTCGGGGGATGTGATGCAGCCCTGTTTCGACGCGAAAGCGCCCGACAGCCATGCATCCGCGATCACGATCGCACCTGCATCCTCGATGGATTTCTTGATGTCGGCCATGAACTCGGAATCGTTCAGACGCTTGGCGCGATCGAAGTTGCCGACCAGCCCTGGCATCAAGGTGGCGGAGAACTCCGGGTGGCGGCCCGAGGCGTAGTCCAGCGGAAACGACGTCATGTCGAGGAGACCGCGGGTCACAGCGTTCCACTGGTCGTTCGGCTTGTAGAGCGACGATCCGGGAAATACTTGGATTTCAAGGCCGACGTCGGCGGCAGCGACGTCGCGCGCAATCATCTGAACCATCTCGTCGCGGATATCCCCTTTGCCGCCAGGGAACTGGTGCGAGGCCTTAAGTACCGTCTGCGCCATGGCGCCGGTAGCAAGCGCACCAAGGAGTGCGAGGGCCGTCGACAGCTTCACTGCACTTTTTAGATTGAACATGATTATCCTCCCGTTGCTCCAACCCTCCCGTTGGATCGACAAGAGTTGAAATGACCTTGCACACGAAGTCAACCATTTTGTATACAAGAGATCAGCCATTGCATACCGAGGAAGGGGGCGCATGACAGCGACATCAAAAACGCTGCGGGACGAGATCGAGAATGGTATCGTGACCGGCGACTTTCAGCCTGGGGAGCGCCTGGACGAGGTTCAGCTTGCGACCCGCTATGGGGTTTCGCGAACTCCCGTCAGGGAAGCCTTGATGCAGCTCGGAGCTATCGGCTTGATTGAGATCCGGCCCCGACGTGGTGCTGTTGTGGCAGAGCATGGCCCGGAGCGGGTATTTGAGATGTTTGAAGTCATGGCGGAGCTCGAAGCCATGGCCGGCGCATTGGCTGCTCGTCGCCATAATGAAGCCGACATGGCCTCCATTCTCGCGGCGCTGGAGCAATGCCAGAATGCCGCCGCAAGCGATGATACCGACCAATACTACTATGAGAACGAGATCTTCCACCGCGCGATATACTCGGCGAGCCACAGCAGCTTTCTTGAGGAACAGTGCCTGGCCCTGCACCGCCGCCTGCGCCCCTACCGCCGACTTCAACTGAGGGTGCGCAACCGCATGAAGATGTCACTTTCCGAGCACGGCGACATCGTGGAAGCGATCGCCGCCGGTGACGCCGAACAGGCAAGATTCCTGCTTCGCAACCATATTGCCGTCCAAGGCGATCGTTTTGGCGATCTGATCTCAAGCCTGAAGACGTAGCCGCGAAATTCGGAGGTTACACGAGCGAATTGAAAGAGAACTGTGCTAAGCTACCGTCCTCGCAAGTCCTGAGTTAGGGACCTATAGTCAGGCGTCGCTACAACTACGATGTCCCGCGTACGCGCGTTGCCGACAACGCCGAACGGTCGGCTTCAGAAGCTTGTCCTTGTCTCGGACGTGGTCTATCTGCCGTGTTCTCCTCACCGGGACCAGGAAGCCATCATGATGAATCCGCTCGCCCATATCATGATGGAGCTCCGCATGGCCCTTATTGCCAATGCAAAGTGGTACGATATGCCAGTAACGACGGATGCGGTGGCACGCCCTTTTTCCCGTTTTTTGGTATTATCCGTACGATGTTCCAAGGAGCGTTGAGAGCGCGATGATCCGGCTGGAAAATGCAACTAAGCTCGTCCGCATGAAGGGCGTGAAAAAAACGATCATCGACGACGTGACGATGACGATCCCCCGCGGCAAGAGCATCGGCTTGCTGGGGCGCAACGGGGCGGGGAAGTCGACCCTGCTGCAGATCATCGCTGGCACGCTCGACCTCGACAGCGGGCGCGTCATTCGCAAGGGCAAGGTATCGTGGCCGCTCGGCTTTGCCGGCAGCTTCCAAGGGAGTCTTTCGGGGGAGCAGAACGTCCGTTTCGTTGCCAGGATTTACGGCGTGGATACCGATGAACTTGTTGAGTACGTGGCGGAATTTGCAGAACTCGGCGAATTCTTCAGAGCACCCGTTCGGACTTATTCATCAGGCATGAAGGCAAGGCTTGCATTCGGAGTCAGCATGGGCGTCAAATTCGACTACTATCTGGTCGACGAGATCACCGCCGTCGGCGATACCAACTTTAAGCGAAAGTCTCAGAAGGCGTTCAAGGAGCGACTTAGGGATGCCGATGTGGTGATGGTATCTCATAGCCCGTCGACCCTGCGCGACTATTGCGAGACGGGCGTCGTGCTGGAAGACGGAATGCTCACGTATTACGACAAGTTGGACGAAGCTATCGCCGTGCATGAAAACAATTTGCGACGGCGTTAGTATGACGGAAATGGCATCAAGAACCATACGGAGAATGGCCGGAGATCCGTATATCGGCGATTGCTACCCGAAGCGCACCATCGCCCGACCCGCTCCGACCATAGAGCAGGCCCGTTGTCTCGAGCGCCCTGCCTGCAGATCCATTACGGCTTCGCATTTGAGCGGAACCTGAATCGTCATGGGTCTGAATTCTGAAGGCTTCAGTCTTCGATGGGAAAAGCGAAGCCGGCCTTAACGCGATCCATCACCACCATGGTTTTGAACCCTTTGATGTCATGGTTCTCGTAGAAGAACCGGCGGGTGAAGGCCTCATAGTCCTCCATGTCCTTAGCGGTGATGACCAGGATGAAGTCTGCATCTCCGGTCACATAGTAGCCGATCATCACTTCCTTCGTGGCCCGGATCGCGGCTTTGAACCGGTCGACGATATCCGCCCGTTCGCGTTCAAGGGAGACGAGAACGATCATCGTGATGCCACGCCCGGCCGCCTTAGGCGAAACAATCGATACGTCTGCCTCGATCACGCCTTCCTCACGCAGCCGCTTCAATCGCCGCTGGCAGGCGGTCGGTGAAAGATTGACGATCTGCGCCAGCTCTTCCGATGTCAGTCGGTTGTTCTTCTGAACGGCTTCAAGCAGAGCTCGGTCAGCCCTATCGAGTGAGGTCATGCAGAATTCCTGCGATCTGAGTTGAAACAAGCCGAATTACTGCACCACCTCCCTAGGCGACGCAGCCTCTCGACCTTCGTCCGAGACTAGACTGCGTGTAAACCCCCTGGAGGCCCCATGGAAGGCATCGCTATTGCTGCTCTGAAAAACCTGCGCCGGCCGGATCTGCTCGAAAGCCGCGCCTTCTTGAACGGCGAGTGGGCGGAGCGCCGGGAAACCCTGCGCGTCATCGATCCGGCGACACAAGAACGTCTCGCCGACGTCGCTGCCTGCTCGCTGCAGGATGCTGACGACGCTGTGGAGACAGCGAAACGTGCCTTCCTCGACTGGCGCAACAGGCTGCCGGCTGCACGTGGGGAGATCCTGCGGACATGGGCCAGGCTGATGCAGGAAAACGCGCGGGACCTTGCCGTCATCATGACCTGCGAACAGGGCAAGCCGCTGGCGGAATCCCTGGGCGAGATTTCTTATGCGGCGAACTTCCTGGACTGGTTCGCCGCCGAGGGCGAGCGCGCCTACGGGGAGACGATGCCCAGCCATCTGCCCGGCAGCCGCCTTTCGGTGCAGATGCAGCCTCTCGGCGTCACCGTCGCCATCACGCCATGGAATTTTCCCTCCGCCATGATCACACGCAAGGCCGGCGCTGCTCTCGCGGCCGGCTGCACGATGATCGTCAAACCCGCGCCCGAAACGCCGCTTTCGGCGCTTGCCCTGGCCAGGCTCGCCAAGGAGGCCGGAGTGCCGGCGGGCGTCTTCCAGGTCCTCACGGGCGAGGCCGCGCCGCTTGCCCGCCGCCTCCTGGAAAACACCGAGGTGCGGGCATTTTCGTTCACCGGCTCGACGGAGGTCGGGCGCATCCTCCTCACCCAGTCCGCCGCGACGGTAAAGAAGGCCTCGCTCGAACTGGGTGGCCATGCCCCCTTCATCCTGTTCGACGATTCCGAACTTTCCAGATCCGTCAGCGACTGCATCAAGGCGAAATTCGCTACGTCCGGCCAGGACTGCCTGGCCGCCAATCGCATCTACGTCCAGCGCAGCATCTACGATCGCTTTGTCGAGCAGTTCACCAAGGCTACCTATGAACTGAACGTCGGGCACGGCCTTGAACCCGACGTCGATATCGGCCCGATGACGCGCCCGTCGGTCGGGGAAAAGTGCCGCCAGCAGATCGCACAGGCTCTTTCAGCCGGCGCGCGTCTCGTCTGCGGCGGGCAGGACAGCCCACTCGGCGGCAATTTCGTCACGCCCACCGTGCTTGCCGATGTCACCGACGACATGCTGATCGCACGGGAGGAGACGTTCGGGCCGGTGGCCGCGATCCTTCCCTTCGACGACGAGAAAGAGGTGCTGGCCCGTGCCAATGCGAGCGAAATGGCACTCGCAGCCTATGTCTACACAAACGATCTGGGCCGCGCCATGCGTCTTACCGACCGGCTCGAATACGGGATGGTTGCCGTCAACACCCCGAAATTCACCGGAGCGCCGATTCCTTTCGGGGGCTGGAAACAATCCGGCCTTGGCCGTGAGGGATCACGCCACGGCCTGCTGGAATATCTCGAGGCAAAATACGTCTGCTTCGGCAACCTCGCTGCATGAAAGGAGCCTCCCATGACCATGAACCTTAACCAAGTCGCCGAGATGGACCGCAACTCGGTCCTGCATCCCTTCACGCAGCTCAAGGACTTCGCCTCCGGCAAGATGGGCGACCCGACCATCGTCGAGACCGGCAAGGGCATCCGCATCCAGGATGCACATGGCAAGGAACTGATCGACGGTTTTGCCGGGCTCTACTGCGTCAATGTCGGATATGGCCGGACGGAAGTCGCCGAGGCCATTTCCCGCCAGGCCTACCGCCTCGCCTACTACCACTCCTATGCCGCCCACACGACGGATGAACTGGCGATCCTCTCCAATCGCCTGGTGAAGATGGCACCGGGCAAGATGAGCAAGGTGTTCTATGGGATGTCCGGCTCGGACGCCAACGAGACCCAGGCCAAGCTCGTCTGGTACTACAGTAACCTGCGCGGCAAGCCGAACAAGAAGAAGATCATCTCCCGCGAGCGCGGCTATCACGGCTGCAGCGTCGTTTCCGGTTCGATGACCGGCATGAGCTTCTATCACGACCACATGGACCTGCCGCGTGCAGGCATTCTCCATACCGGAGCCCCGCATCACTACTGGGGCGCGGAAGCAGACGAAACGGAGCAGGAATTCTCCAAGCGCCGCGCAGATGAGCTCGAGGCTCTGATCCTGCGCGAGGATCCGGACACGATCGGTGCCTTCATCGCCGAACCCGTTCTCGGGACCGGGGGCATCACGCCGCCGCCGCAGGGCTATTGGGAGGAAGTGCAAAAGGTCCTCAGAAAGTACGACATCCTGCTCATCGCCGACGAGGTCATTACCGGCTTCGGGCGCACCGGCTCGATGTTCGGATCGCAGCATTACGGCATCGAACCCGACCTGATCACCGTCGCGAAGGGACTGACGTCCGCATATTTCCCGCTCTCGGGCGCAATCGTCGGCGAGAAGGTGTTCAAGGTCTTGGAAGACGGCGCTGACCGCGTCGGCGCATTCTCCCATGGCTATACCTATTCGGGCCACCCGATCGGCGCCGCCGCAGCAAACGCCGTCCTCGACATTGTCGAGAAGGAGGACCTTCCGGGCAATGCCCGCACGGTGGGCAGCTATTTCCAGGAACAGCTGAAGACGAAGTTCGCACAGCTTCCGATCGTCGGCGAAGTACGCGGCGTGGGACTGATGGGCGCGATCGAGTTCGTCGCGGACCGGGAGAAGAAGACACGATTCAAGCCGAACCTGACGGTCGGAGCACGCGTGTCGAAGGCGGCGCGCGAGCGCGGCCTCATCGCCCGCGCCATGCCGCATGGCGATATCCTTGGCTTTGCACCGCCGCTGGTGACGACGACGGCCGAGGTCGACGAGATCGTCTCCATTGCCGAGGCCGCGGTTCGTGCCGTCATGGACGATCTCGTGCGCGCGGGCGAAGCGGTTTGACTTCTCCGGGCCGCGGGCCTTTCACCTCGGCTGCCGTTTGCCCCGGCGTGCAAACACCAGCACATCGCCTCTTCAAAAGGCAAAGGCGCTGCGGGACTGCATAGTGCTTCATCTTTTGCACTGAAGCATGCATATTGTCATGAAATCATGTTCTCGAATAACGAGTCAATTTCATGCGTCGCCAAGCCAATCCGCTCGCCACCGGTCCCGTTCTCGCGACGAGACCCGTGGCGTGGCGGCCGCACCTCACCAAGCAGAAGGGTGTGACGAAGCACGCGGCGCTGACCGAGCGCATCATCGCCGATATCGATGCCGGCGTGCTGAAGCCGATGGATCGCATGCCGACGCATCGCGACCTGGCGCGCGATCTCGGTCTTTCCGTCCAGACCGTCAGCCTCTCCTACAAGGAAGCGGAACGGCTGGGTTTTCTTAGCGGCGAGATTGGCCGCGGCACCTTCGTCAAGGCGCGCGTGACCGACCGCGCCGGGCGCATGATGCTCGATCACAGCCCCAACGAGGTGCTCGACCTTTCCATCATTCGCGGAGTCTATCTCGAGGAACATGAGGCGGCCTGCCGCGAGATCTTCCACGAGCTTGCCGAAAGCGACACTGCAAGCTTCATGCGCCCCTGTCGGCCGATTGCAGGCCTTGACCGGCATCGCGAGACGGCGCGCCTCTGGCTGCGCAGACTGGGCGTCACGGCCGGCGCCGATCGCATCATCGTCACCAACGGCGCAGCCCACGGTGTCTTTCTCGCGCTCAGCTGCGTCGTGCGCTCAGGCGACGTCGTGCTGTGCGAAAACCTGACAGATCACGGCATCATCGGTCTCTCCAACGTCCTTGGCTTTAGCTTGAGGGGCCTACCCACGGACAACGACGGAATCCTGCCTGACGCGCTGGAGGCGGCTTGTGCTGCCGGCGGCGTGCGCGCGATGGTCCTGATCCCGACTCTTAACAACCCAACGGGACACGTCATGGGGGCGGTACGGCGGAAGGAGATCGCCGCCATTGCCGCTCGCTACGGAATCTTCGTTGTCGAGGATGAAGTCTGCCGCCCGATGATCGACGAGGATCTCCCGTCGGTCGCGGAGATGCTGCCGGAGCTCGGCTTCTTCGTCACCAGCTTTACGAAGACGGTGCTGACGGGACTGCGCGTCGGCTATCTGGTGGTCCCCCCGTCCTATTCAATCCGCGCTGCGTCGATCCTGCGCGTGTCGAGCTGGAGCGGCACCTATCTGAGCGGTGAGATCGCGACCCGATGGATCGAGAACGGTACGGCCCAGAGGCTGCTCGACGTCCAGCGCCGGGAAGCTCGCGCGCGCCAGTCCGTCGCGGCTACAGTCCTGGGCCACCATGTCGCCTCCAGTCACCCGCTCTCGCTTTGCGCCTGGCTTAAGGTTCCGGCTCACTGGACCGAAGACGGGCTGGTGCGCGCACTCGCCAACCAGAATGTCGCCGTCTCGCCGTCGGAACCCTTCATCGCCGGCCCCGGCCACGGCGGCGGCATCCGCATCTGCCTTGGCGGACGGATGAGCCATGCGACCCTCAGCAATGCACTGACGACCGTGCGCAACGCCTTCGAGCAACTGCCGCCCGTCTACGACATAGGCTCCATCGGCTGACGCTCGCGATGAATCATTGAATCATGACAATATAATAATTGACATGATTTTTCTTCGCTCGCAACATGACAATCATGAAGAGCGCGAGCCCGTCCAGAGTGATCGAGAATACTGTTCTGCCGGTTTCGCTGGCGGACGTTGAACGGGCTGCCAGACGCATTGCGGGCGGGGTCGTGCGCACGCCTCTCGTTCCCTCTCCCAGCCTGTCCGAACGTGCGGGTCAACCGGTCTATCTCAAGCTCGAGACACGGCAGCCGACTGGCGCGTTCAAGCTGCGCGGCGCCATGAACGCCATTCTGTCGCTCGAGGACGCGGCAAAGAGGCGCGGTCTCGTCACTGCCTCAACCGGCAATCACGGTCGCGCCGTCGCCTACGCCGCACGCGAGCTCGGCGTACCGGCCACCATCTGCATGTCGTCGCTGGTTCCGGCGAACAAGGTCGAGGCTATCCGTTCGCTCGGTGCCGACATCCGCATCGTCGGCGTCTCCCAGGACGATGCACAGGATGAGGTCGAGCGTCTGGTGCAGACGTTTAGCCTCACTCCGATCCCGCCCTTTGACGACGTCGATGTGGTGGCCGGCCAGGGTACGATGGGCCTGGAACTCATTGAGGACCTGCCGGACCTCGCGACCGTGCTCGTTCCGCTTTCCGGCGGGGGGCTGGCGGGTGGCATTGCGGTGGCGGTGAAGGCCTTGAAGCCGCAGGCACGCATTATTGGCATTTCCATGGAACGCGGTGCGGCCATGCATACGGCCATCGCGGCCGGCAAGCCCGTCGCGGTCCGCGAGGAGGAGACGCTGGCGGACTCGCTCGGCGGCGGCATCGGACTGGCAAACCGAGTCACCTTCGCGCTCTGCCGCGACCTTCTCGATGACGTCGTCCTGCTGACCGAGGACGAGATCGCTGCTGGTATCCGGCATGCGGCCCGCGAAGAAGACGAGGTCGTGGAGGGGGCGGGAGCAGTCGGCATTGCTGCAATCCTCCCGGACAAGGTCCAACTCGTTGGCCCTACTGCCGTCATCGTTTCCGGCGGCAACATCGATCCTGAGATACACCGAAACCTCATTGGGAGGAGCACCCGATGAGCCGTATCCGCATCCTGACGGAAGGGGATCTCCGCGCCATCATGAAGCTCGACGCTTCTGCCGTCGATTGCGTCGAGCAGGCTTTTGCGGCACTTGCCACCAAACCTGTCTCGATGCCCCCGATCCTGCGCCTCGACATCCCCGAATTTCGCGGCGAGGTGGACGTCAAAACCGCCTATGTTCCAGGCTTTGACAGCTTCGCCATCAAGGTCAGCCCCGGGTTCTTCGACAATCCCAAGCTCGGCCTGCCCAGCCTCAATGGGCTGATGATCCTGCTGAGCGCCAGAACCGGGCTGGTCGAGGCCCTGCTGCTCGACAATGGCTATCTCACCGACGTGCGCACGGCGGCCGCGGGTGCTGTCGCGGCCCGCCATCTGTCGCGCGAAGAGGCCTCCGTCGCCGCAATCTTCGGCGCGGGGATGCAGGCGCGGTTGCAGCTTCAAGCTCTGGCGCTGGTGCGGCCGATCCGGTCGGCCCGAATCTGGGCCCGTGATCCTGGAAAAGCGCAAAGGCTTGCCGATGCATTCGTGCGCGAGCACGGGATCGAGGTCACTGCCGTGGCCGATCCACGCGAGGCGACAAGCGGTGCCGACATCATCGTCACCACCACCCCGGCGGAGAAGCCGATCCTGATGGCGGAGTGGCTGGAGCCGGGCCAGCACCTGACGGCGATGGGCTCGGACGCCGAGCACAAGAACGAGATCGATCCGGCTGTTTTTGCTCGGGCAACCTATGTCGCAGACCGGATCACGCAGACGCGCATCCTCGGCGAACTACATCATGCCATCGAGGCTGGGACCGCACCCCTGGACCACCCGTTTGCGGAACTTGGAGCCGTCATCGCCGGCAAGGCCATGGGGCGGACCGGACCCAAGGATATCACCTTCGCCGATCTTACCGGGACCGGCGTGCAGGATACCGCAATTGCCAATCTCGCGCTCGCCCGCGCAGCAGATGCAAGATGCGGCCAGACAATCGAGAATAATGTGAACAAGGGAGATGCGGCGTGAGCGTGACGCTGAACTTTACGCGCGACGAATATGCCGAGCGCTTGTCCAAGACCCGTCGCGCCATGGAAAAGGCCGGGATCGATCTGCTGATCGTCACCGATCCCTCCAACATGCACTGGTTGACCGGATATGACGGCTGGTCCTTCTATGTGCATCAATGCGTGCTGGTGCCGCCGAACGGCGAGCCGATCTGGTATGGCCGTAAGCAGGATGCCAATGGCGCGAAGCGCACCGCCTATATCGAGCGCGACAACATCATCGGATATCCCGACCATTACGTGCAGTCGACCGAGCGTCACCCGATGGATCTGCTTTCGCAGATCATCGACGAGCGCAACTGGTCCGGTCTGACGGTCGGCGTCGAGATGGACAACTACTACTTCTCAGCGGCCGCCTTCGCTTCCCTCCAGACGCATCTGCCGAATGCCCGCTTCAAGGATGCGGCTGGCCTCGTCAACTGGCAGCGCGCCGTGAAGAGCCCGACCGAACTCGACTATATGCGCAAGGCCGGCAAGATCGTCGAACTGATGCACAAGCGGATCGTCGACGTCGTCGAGCCGGGCATGCGCAAGTGCGACCTTGTCGCCGAGATCTACGATGCGGGCATACGCGGCACCGCCGAGTTCGGGGGGGATTACCCGGCGATCGTCCCCCTTCTGCCGTCGGGGGCGGATGCGTCGGCGCCCCACCTGACCTGGGACGACAAGCCGATGCGCCTGGGCGAAGGCACGTTCTTCGAGATTGCCGGCGCCTACAAGCGCTACCACTGCCCGCTCTCGCGCACCGTCTTTCTAGGCAAGCCGACGCAGGCTTTCCTCGATGCGGAACAGGCGACGCTGGAAGGGATGGAGGCAGGCCTTGCCGCTGCAAAGCCCGGCAATGCCTGCGAGGACATCGCCAATGCCTTCTTCGCGGTGTTGAAGAAATACGGGATCATCAAGGACAACCGGACCGGCTACCCGATCGGACTTTCCTACCCGCCGGACTGGGGCGAGCGCACGATGAGTCTGCGCCCCGGCGACCGGACGGAGTTGAAGCCCGGCATGACGTTCCATTTCATGACAGGACTGTGGCTCGAAGATATGGGGCTGGAAATCACCGAGAGCATTGCGATCACCGAAACCGGCGTCGAATGTCTCTCCAATGTGCCGCGCCAGTTGTTCGTAAAGGCATGACGTGATGCTGACCACCGCGCCCCGTCCCTCTCCTATCGCTCCTTCAGTCGATTTCGACATGAAGGGTGTGCAGCACGGCCATCTGCGGCTGCCCTACAGCCGCGATGACAGCGCCTGGGGCTCGGTGATGATCCCGATCTGCGTCATCGCCAATGGCAGCGGCCCGACGGCGCTTCTCACCGGAGCCAATCATGGCGACGAGTACGAAGGTCCGGCCGCTCTCTTCGAACTGGCGCAGACACTTGATCCGTCGCAGGTGAGCGGGCGCATCATCATCGTGCCGGCGCTGAACTATCCGGCCTTCAGGGCCGGCACACGGACTTCGCCGATCGACCGCGGCAACCTCAACCGCAGTTTCCCGGGCCGGCCGGACGGCACGGTGACGGAGAAGATCGCCGACTACGTGACGCGCCACCTGATCCCGTTGTCGGACATCGTGCTCGACTTCCATTCGGGCGGAAAAACCCTCGACTTCCTGCCCTATGCCGCAGCGCACGAACTGCCGGACAAGACGCAGGAGGCACGCTGCTTTGAGGCGGTCGCGGCCTTCTCTGCGCCATACTCGATGAAGATGCTGGAGATCGATGCGGTCGGAATGCTGGATACGACAGCCGAGGAAATGGGCAAGGTCTTCGTCACCACGGAGCTCGGTGGTGCCGGCACCGCGAGCGCTCATTCCATCGACATCGCTCGCAAGGGCACCCTCAACCTCCTGCGTCACGCCGGTATCCTGGCGGGGGCCCCGGAGATCCGGCCGACCCGTTGGCTGGATATGCCGTCGAGCGACTGCTTCGCCTTCGCGGAGGACGACGGGCTGGTCGCATTCGGTCGCGATCTCGGCGATCCGGTCGCGGCGGGGGACGTCATCGCCCGCGTCTACCCCGTCAGCAGGACAGGCATCCCGCCCATTGATTACCGCGCCGCCATGGATGGCGTGCTCGCGGCCCGACACGTCCCCGGCCTTATCAAGGCTGGCGACTGCCTCTCCGTCATCGCAACGATCACGGAGTAGACTGACCGGAAGTACGACGTGAGACCCGAAAACGGGCCACAAAAAACGCTAACCAGAGGAGAATAGACATGCAGATATCAAGACTCTCCGGGCTATCCGCCCTTGCGCTTATCATGGGCTTCACGTCCGCCAACGCCCTTACCGTGGAAGAGGTGAAGGAGCAGGGCTATATCCGCGCCGCGACGGCGAACGAAGTCCCCTACTCCTATATGCAGCCCGACGGCACCTCGGCCGGCATCGGACCGGACGTTGCGAACGCCGTCCTGAAATCCATGGGCATCGAGGAGGTCAACTGGACCGTCACGCCATTCGGGACACTCATTCCGGGCCTCAAGGCGAAGCGTTTCGACTTCGTCGCGGCCGAGCAGAACATCTCTCCGGAGCGCTGCAAGCAGGTTGCCTTCACGGAGCCGAACTCCTCCTACGGTGAAGGGCTTTTGGTCAAGAAGGGCAATCCCAAGGGACTGACGACCTATGCCGACATTGCCAAGGATCCTTCGCTGACGGTTGCCGTGGTGTCCGGTGCCAACAATGTCGACTTCCTGCGCGCCGTGGGCGTCAAGGACGAGCAGATCGTCTTCATTCAGGCGAATGCGGACGCCATCCCGACCGTCCAGAGCCGGGTCGATGCCTATGCGGCCACCGAACTCACCGTCTCCGAGCTCGCAAAGGGCCAGGAACAGGTCGAGCAAGTTTCTCCGTTCGAGGATCCGATTGTCGACGGTGCACCGGTGCGCAACTATGGCGGCTTTGCCTTCCGTCCGGAAGACAAAGATCTGCGCGATGCCTTCAACGCAGGCCTCGTCGAGTTCCGCAAGACCGACGAGTATAAGGCGATCCTCGGCAGATACGGCCTGTCGGAGCAGAGCATCGCGGCCGCCGCCGCGAAGAACGTCGCAGATCTCTGCGCCGGGAAATAGCAACGGTCGGCGCCCGGGGCTCCCGGGCGCTGCAGCTTGCGAGGGGAGACCATGGACTGGAGTGCATACCTGCCGATGATACTGCAAGGTGCTGGCGTCACCATGACGATCACGCTTGCCTCGATCGTGATCGGCGCGGCACTTGCGTTCTTCTTCGGCATCCTGCGCGTCGAAGGAGGGCCGGTGCTGTCCAAGATAGCGCTGTGCTACACGGAGGTGTTTCGCGGCACCTCGCTGCTCGTCCAGCTGTTCTGGTTCTACTACGCGCTGCCGCTGGTCGGCCTGAGCTTCGAACCGATCACGACGGGGATCCTAGTTCTTGCTGCCCATGCCGGCGGCTACGGTGCGGAAATCGTCCGCGGTGCGCTCTCCTCCGTCTCCACGCAGCAGCTTGAGGCCGCCCGAGCATTGAACTTCAATCGTTTCCAGACCCTGTTCCGGATCTCGCTGCCACAGGCGATCGTTGAGATGATGCCCGCCTTCGGCAATCTGGCCATTGAAACGCTGAAGCTCTCCTCGCTCGTCTCGCTGATCTCGATCGCCGATCTCACCTTCACGGCGCAGTCGATCCGCAACCTGACCCTGGACAGCGCCAGCATCTATTCGGTCACGCTGCTGTGCTATTTCGCGATGTCCCTCGTGCTGATGGTCGCCATCCGTATGATCGAACATGTCGTCAGGCGCGGTGATGTCTTCCCCCGCTCGGCCCATTCCTGAGGAAGTGTCATCATGATGTACGGCTACGAATGGGACACGACCACCTGGCTCACCTACACGATCTCGATCCTTCCGATCATCCTTATCGGTCTGACGGTGACCTTGAAGGCGGCGGCAGCGGGCTTTGCCATTGCATTGGTCCTTGGCCTCGTGTTCGCACTGCTACGCCGCAGCCAAGTGAAGCTCATCTCCTGGACGACCGCTTTCATCGTCGAGTTCCTTCGGGACACGCCGCTTCTGGTTCAACTGTTCTTTCTTTATTACGTGCTGCCGAACTTTGGCATTGTCATGCCAGCCTTCTTGACCGGGGCACTGGCACTCGGCCTGCAGTATGCAGCTTATACGTCGGAAGTGTATCGCGGGGGCATCGAAGCCGTGCATCATGGCCAGTGGGAAGCAGCCACTGCGCTGAACCTCACTCGGTTGCAAACCTATCGCGACATCGTCATCCCCCAAGCCGTTCCGCGCATCGTACCGGCCATGGGCAATTATCTCGTGGCCATGATCAAGGAAACGCCGGTTCTTTCCGTCATCACCGTCTTGGAGATGATGGGGCTCGCCAACATGATCGGGGAGCGGACCTTTGAATACCTCGTGCCTCTGACACTTGTCGGCCTGATCTTCCTTCTCCTGACGCTGATCTGCTCAGCTGGACTTCACCGGCTGCAGAAGGCTCTTCCCAAAGCAGGGATCCCGTTGCGATGAACGAAAAGACAGATACGCCTCTCATTGAGTTTTCGGACGTGACCAAACGCTTTGGCATCCTGACCGTGCTGGATCAGTTCAGTTTCAGCGTGGCCAAGGGAGAGAAGGTCACATTGATCGGACCGTCCGGGTCGGGAAAATCAACCGTCCTGCGCATCTTGATGACACTTGAGCCATTTCAGGAGGGAAGACTGACGCTTGATGGAATGTCCTACCATGAGCCGGGCGTTGGTGGGCGATTCCAGGCCTCCGAAAAGCATCTGCGCCAGATCCGCAACCACGTCGGCATGGTCTTTCAGAGTTTCAATCTGTTTCCGCACATGACCGTCCTTCGCAATATTGTCGAGGCGCCGATTCGCGTTCTCGGCATGGCACGGGCGGAAGCCGAGGCGCGGGCGATCGAACTGCTGCAGATGGTAGGACTGGCGGACAAGAAGGACCATTATCCAGTGCAGCTATCGGGCGGACAGCAGCAGCGGGTAGCGATCGCCCGAGCCATGGCCATGCGGCCACGTGTCCTGCTGTTCGACGAGCCGACTTCCGCACTCGATCCACAGCTGGTCGGCGAGGTGCTTTCGGTCATACGCGACCTGGCGCACGAGCATGACCTGACCATGCTGCTCGTGACCCACGAGATGCGGTTTGCGCGCGAAGTGTCGGACCGCGTGTGTTTTTTCGACAAGGGACGCATCTGCGAGCAAGGGGCACCGGAGGCGATTCTTGGTGCGCCGAAGAATGAACGGACCCGCGAGTTCTTGTCGTCTATCCTCAGCTAGGCTCAGGCCGTTCATCAGTGTTTCCATGGCAGGTTCATATTTGCCTGTCTGGCGGCACCCTGTACGGCTTGGGCGGCGAAGATGGACGCGGCACCGAAGACTGGCCAGTCCTTCATGATGAACCGGACGGTGCCGTCCTCGCGAACCACCCTCTCGAGCGTGGGATGGATCTTCTTGGGATAGGGGCACTGGTAATTGAAGAACTCCACCGCCGTGACGTTCCCCTTTGGATTGCCGAGAACCGGCGCATCCGGGTCGTAGAAGACCGCCTTCTCAGTGATTTCCTGACCAAAGGCCAAACGCGGAAGCATGGCAGCGAAAGCATCGGCGCCGACGGTGGCGGTGAGCAGGCTTCTGCGGGTAATCATCTTCAACCGCCTGCCCCTTCACGCCGCGAGAACCCGACTGGCTCGTTGAGGCCTACCGGGTGCCTTTGCCGCGCCTACTGCTCATTCCACAGTCTGCACCACATAAAGCGGGGTGTCCGGCAACCTTATCGCTGAAAAGATAGGAACGAGACCGCCATGGGTGCGTCCGAGGGAAAAGCCGTCTGTCCCCCGGACAAAGCAGACCAGGAGCATGACGTCACTCCGCTACTCAGTATCGTTCTCGCTTTCCAGCCTTTGTCTCAGTGCAACCATCACATGATAAGCGGTGCTTCTTGGCTTGAACATGTGTGACGGCCTGAAGATAAGGAGGGGAGGTTGCGTGGCTCTGCCCCTTCTTGGTCGAGTGGGATGCAACCTTCAGAAGCCTTCGAAATTTTGCGCATTGCATATGGCTCTCCGCCTTGCATTCCGCCACATGCCGCAACGCTTTTGCGAGCGTCGCGAGCTTCTTGATCTGGACCTCAAGAGCGTCGGCCCTTGCGTGGAAGGCGTTGCGTGGGATGGCGGGTCTTCCGTCCTTGCCGATCATGCCTTTCATCTCTTCCAACGAGAAGCCCGCGGACTTTCCGAGCTGTATCAGGGCGATCTGCGTGAGCGCCTCCGACCCGAACTGCCGCCGGAGGCCACGGCGACCGAGGGACTCGATCAAGCCGATCTCGTCATAGTACCGCAGTGTCGAGGGTGGCACCCCGGTCTTCTCAGACAGCAAGCCGATATCCAGCATTTTCCCTCTTGACCTCAAGTTGACTTGAAGTGGCACGGTAGCGCCGATGCTCTCAATAGCAAGAGGAATGAACATGAAAATCCCCTCTATCGGTATGCGCAGTCCCCCTGTCACCTACGCCTTGGCAGGATCAGTGTTGTTGGGCTCTCTCGGCGTGAGCGTTGTTACCGTCGCCCTACCTTCCCTCGCAGACGAATTCTCAGCACCAACCTCGACCATGCAATGGGTCGTGATCGCATATCTCCTGGCCGCAACTGTTACTGTTGTTGTTGCTGGCAAACTTGGCGACGCACTGGGTTCCCGACGCATCCTACTCGGAGGCCTGACCATCTTTACCGTCGCCTCCGCTCTTTGCGCCCTTGCTCAAAGTCTCAGCGCATTGGCTGCGGCGCGCGCGGTACAGGGTATCGGAGCGGCGGTTCTGATGGCGCTTCCCATGTCCATTCTCAAGGAAGCGGTGGGCAAAGATCGCATCGGATCGGCGATGGGCCTCCTGGGCACCATGTCGGCCGTCGGTACTGCGCTTGGTCCGTCCCTTGGCGGCATCCTGTTGTCCGGCTTCGGGTGGCGTGCGGTTTTTGTCCCACTCGCAGCACTTGGAGTGGCAACAACCATTGCCTCCATGACCACCATCCCAGCGGACTCTCCCACCACGGAAAGTGAGTCTGACCGCGTGGACTGGTTTGGTGCCTTCTTGCTTGGGACAGCATTGATCTTCTACTCGCTCCTGATGTCGAAGGCGGGAGGCGCGGGCTCGTCCGGTTTCCTTCTGCTCGCAGCTCTGATGGCTGTGGCCGCGTTTGTACTGGTGGAGACAAAGGCGGAGTTTCCGTTGGTCCCAATTGCGGTCCTTCGAAGCCAACCTGTCGCCACAGCGCTGGCAACCAACTTGATCTTGTCGATGGTCATGATGACAACTCTTGTGGTGGGGCCATTCTACCTGTCGCTAAGCCTCAAACTAGATAACCGCGTGATCGGTCTCGTCATGTCAGTCGGTCCCGTTACTGCCGCGCTGACCGGGATCGCAGCCGGACGAGCCGTGGATAGGTTCGGTACCCGCGCGGTTATGACCGCAGGGTTGATCGAGACGTGTATCGGCTTCCTGTCACTGGCGCTGCTTCCGCGATATACGGGGGCTGCAGGATACGTGATCTCCTTGATCATACTGACGCCTGGCTTCCAGATGTTTCTCGCGGCCAACGGCGCGGCGCTCATGACGGCCGCACCGGACAGCCAGCGAGGCGTTCTCTCTGGACTGCTAGGTTTGTCCCGGAATCTGGGCTTTGTAACCGGCGCGTCGGCGATGATGACCTTGTTTATGTTCGCAGTGGGCGACGGTAACCTGTCGGCTTCTGCCGAGAACGCGGTGGCGGACGGATTCTCGATTACATTCATGGCGGCATCTGGCCTTATCCTATGCGCCATCCTAGCCACGAGCTTCAGTTCCAGGGAGAAGCTCTGACGCCAAGCCTTGCGCCTTGCCAGGACTCCGCTTCGGGCCGATGGCCGTTATGGCGCATGAATCGCCATTGGCGGTCATCAGGATGCCATGTCATTCGGTCAATCAGCCCCTTTGGGCTGAGCCCAGACCAAGAGCGACGACTTTTGGGACTAATTGGATGCGGCACAACAATCGAAGTCTGCTGGAGCCCGCTCAGCGAGCTAGCTCCAGCATAACCGTAGGTCTACGCCGCCAACGACAGCGTTTCGATGCCATGCCGAGCCATGGCTGCGCCGATGCGCGCGTAGTCGGGAACACCCTCTGTGCGCTGTTCGAAGCCGATATCGCGGAAAGCAATCATTGACGGCAGCATCACCAGCATGCGGACCGGACGGCCTATAGCTTCGGCTTCATCCATAAGTTCTCACCCGTCAGATTCTATAAGGGAACGCTAAAGTTTTAGAGGGGAGATTTAGACGATACGCATATGTCTGGCCTATTCTTTGTCCATACGTCCGGTCAGGTGAAGACATGCCAGAGACAGCCCTTAGCGACTCCATCATCCGAGAAACCTTAGCCTCCATTCTGGAGGGAGCCCAGCGACCAGTGTTCGTCAAGGACGAGTGCTCCCGCTTTGTCTTCCTCAATGATGCAGCATGCAGGCTGATGGGGGGGATAAGCCCTTGTGAAGCAATAGGGCGCAGCGTCCATGATTTCTTGCCGAAGGCAGAAGCGGACGCTATTCGGGCTAAGGACGTTCAGATCTTCGCGACCAAGGCGGAAGAGCTGTTCGAGGAGCAGGTTACCGGCCCGACCGGTACAAGACGGACCCAGATCACTCACAAACGAGTGGTGTCTTTGCCGGCAGGGGGCACAACAGCAAATTTTCTCGTCGTTGAGATAAATGACGTCACTGAACTGAGAACAGCCGAGCGGGTGCTGCGCGAGAGCGAAGAGCATCATCGCTCGTTCATAGAACTTCATCCGCAGACCCCTTGGGTGGCTGATGCCGAAGGTGAGATCATAGAGGTTGGACGGCAATGGACCAACCTCTCCGGACGCTCGGTAGATGATGCCGCAGGGAGAGGATGGGAGCATTCCGTTCATCCCGATGACCTCGAGTTGGTCATGTCACTATGGCAAGCATCAGTTCGAACAGGTCAGCTCCTTGACGTGGAGTTTCGTGTCCTGACGGCGGCCGGCGGCTATAGGTGGTTTCGTAGCCGGGCTGCTCCCAAACGTTCCGCAACTGGCGCCATCGTGCGCTGGTACGGCCTTCTTGAAGAAGTTCACGAGCGACAGCTTGCGCTTCAAGCTCTTCGGCAGAGCGAACAGAAGTTGCGAGAACATCGCGACCAACTGGAGAAGCTCGTCGAGGTGCGGACTGCGGAAGTCCAGCAGAAGAATGCAGAACTGGATCGATTGTTACAGCAGGAGCGGGAGGCGAACGCGCTCCAGCGTCGCTTCGTGGCGATGATATCTCACGAGTTTAGAACACCGCTTGCGATCATCGATAGTGCGGCACAGCGACTGACACGTACCAAGTCTGCTGTCACCAGCGAGTACCTGGCTGAGAAGTCAAATCAAATAAAGGGTGCCGTCGCTCGTATGGTGGAGTTGATGGAGAGCATCTTGGCAGCAGGACGTCTGCAAAGTGGTACGATCGAGATCACAAAAACCGAAACTTCGCTTTCGGCATTGGTGCTCGAGTGTGCAGACAAACGGCAACAGATCAGTGGCACACACCACTTCCACCTGGACTTGGACAGTCTTCCCGGCAAATTGGATCTTGATCCGGTAGCCTTTGAGCGGGTCTTTGCGAATCTCTTCTCCAATGCCGTCAAATATGCGCCTCACGCACCGGATGTTTATGTGCGCGGCTGGCAGGAGGATGGATTGGCCAAGATGTCAGTTCGTGACGGGGGCATCGGCATGGACGCTGAAGATCTGCCTCGGCTGTTTCAGCCCTATTTCCGGGCTCGCAGTGCAACCGGTATCGCCGGGACCGGCATCGGGCTCAACATCGTAAAAGAGATCGTTGAGCTGCATGGAGGCTGCATCATCGTCGACAGCGTGATCGGAGCAGGCACCATTTTCACCATTCATCTGCCGATGGACGAGACCCAAGCGCTCATAGAAGCCGCCTAACCAGAAAGAAAAAGCATGATCACCATTCTTTGCGTCGATGACGAGGTCGAAATCCGCAAGCTGCTTGTCGAGGAGTTTCAGGACGCAGGCCTGAAGACACTGGAGGCCGGCAACGGCAAGGAGGCTTTGGAGGTCATCGTAAGCTCGTGGCCGGACATCGTCGTGTGCGACATCTCAATGCCTGTGATGAACGGACACGAACTCTTGGCCGAGCTCCATATCAATCATCCGGAGTTCTCCCGAATCCCGTTCATCATGCTGACTGCTTTGACGGATAGGGAGAATACGCTGGTTGGCCTGCAGGCCGGCGCAGAAGATTACCTGACTAAGCCGGTCGATCTCGATCTCCTGATGGCCAAGGTGAATGGCTGCATCATGCGGCTCGAAAACAATCGGCGCGTCGGCAACGCGTTCTAGGCCAGCTCTGCCCAGCGTAGAACATTGATTACCTTTTCCTGCAGGATCGTGTGACGCTCCGAAGTCAATGCCATCACGGCACTGTCGGCTGACGGGTAGCCCTGGCACAGAGGAGAGTCTTCAGGCGCGGGTAGGAAGTAGCGAGGGCTCGGTGCGGCTTGTCTGCCGCCCGAGCGGCCAATCCAATCCAATTCTATGCGGCCATTGGTAAAGTCTCGATGCCATGGCGGCTCATGGCTGCGCCGATGCGTGCGAAGTCGGGAACACCCTCCATACGGTGTTCGGATCCGATGTCGCGGAAGAAGGCGATCATTGATGGCGCTATCATCACCAGCATGCGTACCGGAGCGCTGCTCTCATTGCTATAGTTGTGAGGCACCCGCGACGGCACCTTCACGGATGTACCAGCACCGGCTTTTATTTCTCGCGGGAACTGGTCGGTATCGAACTGACGGAGCGTCAACTCCCCTTCCAATATGTAGATCAGTTCCGGCGACTCGTGGACATGTGGAGGCGTTCCCGAGCCGGGTGGAACTTCGATATCGAGCAGTTCCAGGTCCGACCCAGGCACACCTCCGAGGAAGCGAATGCGGTCAGCCACTACCCAAAGGTAATCAGCGTTGTCAGCCGTCGTCACTTCAATAGTCATCGCGATACTCCTTTGGCTGCGATGGTGGTGTCCGCCGCAGTGTCGCTCGATCTGAACGCGGACAAGATCAGTTCGAGCGCCCAGGAAGCGGCCTCGCCGGCCTGGGTGCCGTCGAGACCGCCGTAATCTTTCAAGACCTCCCATGCGGAGGCCGAATAAAGCAGGTGCGCCAGCGCCTCGACCTTTTGAGCGTCGGACGCGGGAAGACCGGAGAGGGCAGGTGAAAGCGCCGCCTTGAAGTTCTTTTGACGCTCAGACACCATTGCTCGGCGCATTTCTCGACCAGCACGAGAGTGCAGCGCTGCGCGAATGGCTGTCTCGTGAATGTCAAACTGCGGAAAGGCTTTTTGCGGCCCCTCTATCACATCCTGCGGGTGCTTAGGTGCCACGGCAACTGCAATCCGATCGTTCAGCCAGTGCCAGAACGCTGAAAGCAGATCTTCCTTTGTCGCAAAATGACGGAAGACCGTCCGCCGCTGGATACCTGCCTCTGCTGCGATCGCCTCCATGCTGATATCGTCAGGTATTTGAGAGGAACCCATCAGCGAGTAAAGCGCCATGAGTATGGCTTGCCTGGTCTCGCGTGATTTCTGCACTCGTAGCGGACTTGTGTATGTTCGGGTCATCAACGGCTGCTGCTCCCATTCGCGGCACTATATGTGGCATGAAAACTCACGTCTGTCAATTGATGACGCTGCGCGTGTCTTGAAGTTTACCTGTGCGACCATCGGCAAGGCTCGCGCGAGGATCGGCTTAGTGAGGGGCTATCGAGACAGTCTTACGTTTGGGTGCCCCCCCACGCGATGTGGGACCCTTGTGACCTCGTCTATCGTCACGAGGATGGTGACCTGAAGGCTTGCCTCCCATCCAAGCTGGTGAGGCACAGAGAAAAGGCTTATCTGATGATAACGGAAAAGCGCATGAAGCCACCGATCCGTCGGATCCGACCTGCTGAAGACGTGTCGCCAACGACAGTGTCTGACATGCCGATCCTGATCAGAACATCATCTTTAACGCCAGCAGCTAGCCGTTATCCTCCGTCGGAAACATCCACTTGACCGGCTTTTCCAGCGAGCGAGCGTAACTGATTTCACGCTGCGTGCTGGACCCGACATAGCCACCGACATTAACCACGAAGATCTCGTCGGCGAGGTCGATCTTACGGAAATGCAACTGATCAATCGCTTGCTTCTCGGCGGTACTCTCGTCCCCGTCGGACAATAAAAACCGAGACCCTCCGGGCTGATCGGCATGGCCGAAGGCACCCAAGCTGATCACGATGTGTCCTTGCAGGGTGAGGTGAAGGTTGGCGAGATGAAAGGCTTCAGGGAAGCGGCTGGAGCCACACAAGGTAATAACTTTCGGGCGAGAGGTCATGAGATCCTTCCGTCAGGGCCGGTCAAGCGAACCCTTCGTGAGTACGATGTACGTTGTCATGTCAAGCTTTCCGCATGATGGTACTGCGCCATCGCAAGAGCCGCGAACGTCTTCTGTGCGAAATCCACGGGCGAATGTTGTCAAGCTTTGCAAGCCATCATCGCTCTGTTCCAAATCTTGTTGTGCCGCGGTCGCTGTCGTCGCTTGCTTCAGTAGATCACGCGCCCGAAACCTGTCCGTCCGCTCTCGGCCCCTTTGCGGTCGTGAGGCAAATGTCGCGCCAGCATACTGTCGCGACGTACTGCCGACAACATCGGGTTGCCGCTTACGACCAGCCGAAGTCACGAATATGCTGCAGTACGTGCACGCAGACTTAATGAGGAACGTCTGAGAAAAGCGATTCAGAGACAAACGGCGTTTCACGAAGTAACGGGGGGACGAAGTCCCACAGCGAAAACGCCGTTTGCAGAACAGTGATCAACCTGAGCAAGCAGGCGCGCGACTGTCAGCCCCGGAAGTAAGCCTTCAGCCGAAAGGGCTGCCCGGAGCGGCCGTAGCGATCGACCAGATCGTCGAAGACCTCGTACGCGGTCCGCTCGTCAAAACCCTGGTCGACAAGGAGCCCAGTCACGGCGTCGGCGAGCTCTTCGATCCAGTCATGCCGCCCCTCGGCGAGATAGCTTTTAATCGTCCAGACGAGCAGGGTCCGTGCCACGTCGTCGCGGTCGGGGCGCCGCTCAGCCCGATGCCGGTCCCTGAGCCGCTGCTGCCGCTCCCGCTGCCTCGCGTTGCGCTCGTCCTGGGTCTGTCGTGCCACGCCTTCCCCCCTCTTCTTGTCATGGATGGCACTTCCATGGTCAGAGGACCGGCGAACCGGCGCAAGCCGTTTTCCGGTGAATCGGAACCATAGTTTTCTGAATCGGAAATCTGGAACTGTGAATCCGATGACCGCAATTTGTTTTGCGTTGTGGGCACCTTGCGTCCCATCGCCGGCAACCTACTGACCGTGGAGAGGGCAAGCACGCATTGGCAGCCGACGCCGGAGATCCACCTTCCTCATCGGCTGAATCAGATTTCTCGACTTTGGAATCGGTGACCGAAAAATTGGAAACAAATATCTCGGCATTGGAATCATCTACCGGCAGTCTCGAATCGCCCGTCGATGTTTCTGAATCAAATGACCGCAATTTGTTTCCAGTTGCCGGTGATGCGAGACGCATCCGGACAATTTGCCGACAACTGAAGCTGCATTAAAGCCAGTTGAAGAGGGTGTGATCGAGACGCCGTCCTTCGCGTGACGACGGCGTCGAGCTTGGAGCGTCAGGTCGACGGGGTGAGGATCGCCGTGACTGCATCACCGTCGAGCGCCTTGCCATCAAAGAGCGCGCTGACCGGCCGGTCAAAAACCTTCCGGTTTTCCAGAATGGCGTCCGTCGCTCGTGCCTGGGCGAACTCAAGCCGCTGATGAACGCGCTTTGCAAGGTCGGCGTCACGGCGAGGATCGCGGTCGGATCTGGATGTTCGAGATAGAGCAGTGGATGTCTGGTTCCAAACCCCAGCGTCTGCTCCATGCTGGTGGCAATGCGGGTGGCGCGGGCGAGGTCGCTGTGCTCGGCGCCGCCGGAGCCGGCGGAGGCCGTCTTGAGCACGATCAGCTCCGCTGCTCTCCCTGCCATCAGCAGCGCGAGGAGCCGCTCATACCACTCGGCGGTGTCAGGGCCTCCGTCGCCGAAAGTGATCGCGTTGTGTCCACCGTCCTTGGCGTCAATGGTCAGTCCCTTGACGGAGCCGAGACGCAGCGCGTGGTGGACAACGGCATGGCCGGATTCGTGGACCGCCAAGCGCCAGCGGACGTCGTGGGGTAGAGGCGGCCGGTGACCGCGGATGCCAGCTTCGAGATCCGCATAAGTCAGAGGCCGCTTCTCCCGTCGTGCCTTCAGTCTCGCCTCACGCACCACACGTTCGATATCGGCGCCGGTGAGACCCATTGCTCGCGTTGCCAGCCGCAGCAAAGCATGCGCCGCCGCATCGTCTTGCGTGGATAGAAGGTCCTGTCCTCGCCCATTCTCCTGCGCCCTGTCACTGCGGAAAGTCTGCGATTCTTGCTCGTTTGTCGAACTGATCAAGATACGGCTCCTTCCCGTCCACCGGCTGTAATCATCTCGAGATCGGCGTCCAGGTGATGCGCGAGAATGCCAGCAAGCGCCGGGATGTCGGGCCGTGGGATATCGATATGCGTCTCCAGCCGGCCGGACCTTCGGATGGCTTCGTCGATCTCGTGCGGCCTGTTTGTGGCACCGACAATGATGACGCCCTCGCTCTTCACCGTACCATCAAGCAGTTCTAGCAGCTTGTTGACGCAGGCATTCCAATAGTCCGCGTACTGCCGCGACGCCGATACCCGCGTGCCGATGCCATCGATCTCGTCGATGAAGAGAATGCACGGCGCCTGCGCTCGCGCCTCGGCGAAGGTGTCCGTCATCCGATCCAGTACCGCGTGCAGGTATTCACCCTGAAGCCACGTCGAAACCGAAGTGACGACCAGCGGGATTTGCAGGCTGTTGCACATCGCCCGTGCGAACGTGGTCTTGCCCGTTCCTGGGGGACCCGAGAGCAAAAGCTTGGTGCTCATGTCTGACCAAGGCAACTCTCCATTCCGGTGATCAGCGAGATCCGCCTTCAGCCCTAGGGCCCATTCCTTTGCGGCGCCGTAGCCGGACAATGACTCGACAATCAGCGATGGCTTTCCGGCTCCCTCGTCGTAGATGGTCTGTGGTTGGATGACCTCCGCGCCGGTAGGTTTGCCTTTCGCTTTGGTCCTCTTGCGAGCCTTGGAGGCGTTTTCTGCCTTCCCCTCCTCAGCCTCAGCTCTCTTGCGATGTCTCTCGCTCGTGCTCTGCGTAATCCGTCGTCGCTGGAAGGTCCCGTCATCCTTGCCATCGCCTTCTGCCTCTTCCTGACGATTGCGGCCTGCAAGCCCAACCAGCGCCTCGATGCTGAGGTGCAAGGGCCGCTCCGGCCGAATGGCGATGGCGAGGTCGTCCAGCGTCAGCGCCGCCGCGTCGATCTTGCGGATGAGGATGTCGTGACCGGACGCAGGTTCACGGCCGTAGACGGCTTCGAACAGATCGAGGAGCAATGCTGTGTCGATGCCGCCGCCCGTGAGCCTGACGTCGCAGGTGAGGTCGATCTGGTCGGGGATCTCCTGATGTGATTCGGAGACGGCAAGAACGGGAGATCCATGTGTCAGGGCTCGCAACAATTGCCGCCGCATGGTCTGCCGGTTGAGACGTAGATCGTCGCCTACCAGGACGTGGACGAAGACGCGCTTGGCCTCGCCTTCACCCACGCCCACAGCGCTTCATCGAAAGCAAAGTCTGCAGACATCCCGACGTAAGGGCCGAAGGGCGCGAGTGGCGTCTTCTCAACAAGCCTCAGCAGTGCCCTTTCGAAGCCATCTACCTGGAGATGGATCGAGGCCACCGGCGCTCGCCGACGCAGAAGCCTCACGAGGTCACGAAGTGCGACGCCTGACTCATGCATTGCGGCAGCGAGAAGAAGCACGGTCGCGACCGCCTTCACGTTGGACGCCTCCCCTGCTTCGCCAACGACGCGAGCGGCATGGGCTGCAGCGGCGCTGCCTACCGTCGGGCCAGGGCCGAGGCGCCGGAAGTGGCGAGGCAAGACGGGGGCCGGCGCCGGCAGATCTGTGCCTCCTGCCTTCGGCTGTTCCGGCTCAATTAGGAACGCCGCCAGTTTCTCACGCACCCAGATCCGGTCCCGTTCCGCATTTCCGGAGAGATGCGCGGGATCGAAGGCTGGCAGGTAGCGACCAACGATTTGCCGGTCGACCTGGGCGACCGTCATCGTCAGCAGCCCATTGCGGACGGCGAGACGTCGGACTTCGCGGCGGCTCATGTGCCGCAGGCGCCGGACAAGAAAAGAAGACAGCCGATCCATCACAGCACCTCGCTGGGGAAGGCAGCGGAAGTGTTTTCCGCTGTGACGCCGCCGTCGGGGGATCGACGTCGCATCAGTCCGAAAGCCTCTATGGGCGGATTCATCCTGCCGCTGATCCAGTTGCGGACCAGGTGGCAGGTGGTATCCCCATGATCGGCAAGCGCATCAAGCCGTGCCATCACGGGCGCCGGAATGGACCGGCTGTCGTTGCCGCCTTGCCGGGCATGGCCGAGAGCAAGACCGATGATGATCGCAGGGTCGATGTCGTGCGTGCAGGTTCGGCGTGCGACATCGCTCGTCTGCGTAATGGCGTCGCATCGAAGGTCGTCACCGGAGTGATCGTGTTTGTGTTGGGACATGCAGTGTCTCCTCGCCGGACCGCGGGGCGGTCAGCGCTCATGATGGGGAGAATTGGAAAGGGCAGGCTGCAGCGTCAGTGCCGCAGCCTCAGCGTGGGCAGGAGCCCCGCGGTCGGCGATCAGGCGTCGAGCAGCCGTCGCGCAAAACCGAAGCGGATACGCTCCGGCGGCCAAGAGATCCGCTCGTCCTCGTCCGGTTCATCCGCGCTATCGTCTGCGGCATCGAACCCATCGCTATCGAATGCTTCATCGTCAGGCTCGCAGCGAGCGATCAGGCGGCCTTCACCCCGCAGCGCACCGACGCGTGACGACAACGGAGATGAAGCAGCAACCTGCGGAGGAGAGGCGGGCTGGCCGATGCCGAGCGCCCGGCGTGCCTCAGTCTCGAGGAAGACCCCAACTATCGGATTTTACAGAAGAGGTCTCGAAACGGCACACCTGCCTCCATCCGGCCAAAGGAAGCTATACACCCGACCTTATCGTGGTGAACAGGAGGAGGCATTCGGCCTTCATCCTCGACCTCAAGCGGTCTCTGGCGTCGTACGGGGACACGAACCGGCTCGAAGAGCTTAAGTTGAAGATGATGACAAGCTGCTGGACCCGGCGGCCGAAGCGGTGGCGAAGCTCGGCCATGCAGGCAGCCATGGCCGCTGGCGAGTTGGACACGGAGCTTAAAAAGCAAAAGCTCCTCGAGGCTTACGCCGAGGAGCTTGAAGCAAAGAGGAAGGATTGGAAGAATTTGCAAGTCTCAGTGGTTGCGGGGGCAGGATTTGAACCTGCGGCCTTCAGGTTATGAGCCTGACGAGCTACCGGGC
>NZ_JAKJHS010000010.1 GCF_021648825.1 Rhizobium halophilum
AAGGGGAATACGTCTCCGCACGTCCAAACGACGGAAACGTCGGAGCAAGATTACAGCGCGCCTTTTTCAACAGTATCCGCCATAAGCGGTCACCGAACGAGGGAACCAGCCCCCGATTGCCGCCTCCCGCGATTGCGCCGAGGAAACCTGCGCAACAGCTCGTCTAATCCATCTGGCTTTCAATAGACTTCGTTAGCGGCGTCATGACATCGCCCGTGTGTTTGGTCGTGACTGTCTCGATCAACACAATCCAGCATTCTTCATCTGCCACGGGATTGTGCAGCGTGCCTCTTGGCACCACACAAAAGTCGCCCTCGCTGAGGCTCGTTTCCGCTGCGCCCTCGAATTGAAGTCTCAATTTGCCTTTTACGACCAGGAACAACTCATCTTCGTCATCGTGTTTATGCCAGGCAATCTCACCCTTGATCTAGGCCACTTTCACGAACTGATCGTTGACGCGACCAACTACCTTAGGAGACCAGAACTCGGTCACATCACTGAATGCATGAATGAAATTTGTGGCACGGATCACGAAGCTTCTCCTTCACGTGGGAAGCCTCCTTATAACCCGCTGCACCGCGATGTGGTAAATGTTGTGCGCGACCTGAGGGACCCGACGACATTCCTGATGACGTCAACACTCAAGCCTCAGCCACGAGGCTCGACATTCTGACATGACCATCAAAGGTCAAGTTGCTCTTCGACCGACCGCCGTGATGGCTCAGCTGCGCCAACTAATCGATCAGGGTCAGACTGGAGATACGCAGAGCGACCCGGGAACTTGCATTGTTCAAGCCAGAAGTTCTGGCGTGCAGCACATCGGGCCAACAAGATATTTTCTTGATTTCGCAACGAGCAAGGACGCACCAGTGGCGAAATTTTGCCGTCGCTAGAGGCTTGGATGCTCAACACTCCGGATCGATCCGACGAGGAGCTTCCGGACGTCGGGCTGAGCGCCAGAAGAAGCATTCGACGTGACCGTGAAGTCTCCTGGCGACCGCAAGGCCTCGCAGCCGCGGTGGCATGCGCTCCTTCGGCGTCCGTGGCAACGCCCGTGGAAATGCCATGAGTTGCTGCCTTCCGTTGCTGGGGTTGCCTTGCGGAACAAAAATGTCACCGGACCTCACTTGAAAGCTGCCCGGAAATCTGCATATTGCGCTCTGCGGACCGGGCCCCTCTGACGTGGATTGTCCTCGTGATGTCGGACCGCATCGAGCAAGCTCGATGTCAAGCCCGGACCGGACCTCTTGCGAGACCACGTGCGCGCGCTTTGCATCGAGTCGGCGATGCAACAGAGGTCAACATCTTGGAAATCCTTCTCTTTCTGTTCCTAGGCCAACCGTTATGGATGTGGCTTATCTTCATGCTTGTGGTCGCGGCACTCCTCGCCTTCGATCTAGGCGTGCTCCACAAGGACGATCACGAAATCGGCGTCGCCGAGAGCCTGAAGCTATCGGCGATGTACATTACGCTGGGCCTCTCTTTTGCCGGCTTCATCTATTGGCAAATGGGAACAACAGCAACCGCCCAGTATCTGACGGCCTTCGTCGTGGAGAAGACGCTGGCGATGGACAACATCTTTGTCATCGCCCTCATCTTTGCCTTCTTCGCGGTGCCGCGTCAGTACCAGCACCGCGTGCTGTTCTGGGGCATCCTCGGCGTCATCCTGCTGCGCGGTATCATGATCGCTCTCGGTGCGACGATCGTCGAACAGTATCACTGGGTCCTGTACATCTTCGCCGGCTTCCTGATCGTGACCGGCATCAAGATGCTGTTCATGGCGGACAAGGAGCACAAGATCGAGGATAACGGTCTGCTCCGTTTCCTCAAGCGCCGAATGAACGTAACGGATGATCTGCATGGTCACGACTTTTTCGTAAAGAAGCAGGATCCGGTCACGGGCAAGCTGAAGCGTTTCGTGACGCCACTCTTCCTTGCCCTGATCATGATCGAAGTCGCAGACCTTGTGTTTGCGGTGGATTCGGTGCCCGCGGTCTTCACCATCACCACCGACCCTTATCTCGTCTACACCTCGAACATCTTCGCCATTCTTGGTTTACGTGCCCTCTACTTTGCGCTCGACGCCATCCTGCACCGCTTCGCCTACCTGAAATACGCGCTTTCGGTGTTGCTGGTGTTCATCGGTTCGAAGATCTTCGTGGCCGATGCCTTGGGTTGGGAGAAGTTCCCGCCAGAGTGGTCGCTGGGCATAACCTTCCTGATCCTCGCCGCTGGCGTCGGCTACTCTCTGTGGAAGACAGGCCAGCTCAAGGTCACCAGCGCCTGACTGCGGACAACCGATTGGGTGCGACAGATCCTGGCTTCGACCGGAGCACCTCTCTGGAACCTGAGCTTCTGTCTGCTCATCCTTATAGCGCTCAACGGCGTCTCGCCCTTGAGCCAAACCAGGCCTCGGCAGGTCCTTTCACCTGCCGAGGCCTTGAGAATCGATTTCCGCGGGTGAAGCCGACGTACACCTTTCGAGCACGTCGCTTGACCTGGCGAGTCGAGTGAAACGGCTTGCAAACGAAAAATGGCTCCGTCTGTCAATCGGCGCGCAATACTCCCCCTTATCGGCGTCCAAAACTGGACGCCGATTCCCCCCCCAGAGGGGTCAGTATTCCACGCCGGAACACAACGAGGCCAAGGCAATTCACTCAGGCTCAGGCGAAGATAGACATGACGCACAACAGAGTGGCGGGCAATTTGTCTTCGCTTCTGCTGTCCGCTTTGGGCCGACTGCGGCCATTGGTGGTGCATTCACTCAGAATCTTAGGAGTGATGTGGCTCAATCGCCCCCTGATCCGAGGTGGGCGAGCGGCGCTCGGCACCGACGTCCGCTGGCTGCGCTGACCACTCCTCACCGACAGCCCCTCCTTGCCAACCCCCGCGCCCTCGCCACCATGCCACCCTCGTCCATGCTCGGAGGGTGCCATGAAAGTCATCGTGGGGTTCTTCATTACCAAGCCCGGAAAGCGGGCGGAGTATCTCGAGGCGGCGCGGGATCATCTGGAGAAGAGCAGGCTCGATCCGGACTGTCTCTACATCGAGCTGGTGCCCATGCCGGAGGATCCGGACAAGATCCTGCTGGCGGAGGCATTCACCAGCGAAGAAGCGCATCGGCGTCACGAGGATACCGACCATATACGCGCCCTCTGGGCGGTGGGGCCGGTGCTGCTGTCGCATGTGGTGATCGACAACGTGATCTCGGAACAGGTCGAGCATATCGACGAGCGGTTCGAGTAGCGGCCCGTGCTCGCCTCGCGGGAGAGGTTACAAGATCACGATCTCAGCAAAGCCAAGCCGCGGATTGTGTTGGTGAGGGGAAGCGGTCGGAGGAATACCCCCTCACCCAGCCCGCGCCGGATCGTCCAGCGCCGGGTTGTAGAACAGCGACAACGTCAAGCTTCTGGCGATGCGGTCGGCGGTGCTCATGAACCAGCTCTTCGCCGCCGGGCTCGGGGCGATGGCATCGAGGGTTTCGGAAAAGAGGGCGAGCCATTGCGGGAAGAGGTCGGGCGTCATGTTGGCAATGCCGAGATGCGCCTGCACGGGCTTGCCGCCATAGGCGCCGGTGCGCAAGGCGACGGAGGACCAAAAGGCGACCATCTTTTCCATGTGCGAATCCCAGCGGCCGGCAAGGCGGGCGTCGAATACGGGGCCGAGCTCTGGGTGTGCGCGCACGCGGCCGTAGAAGGTTTCCACCAGCGTTGCGATGAAGACCTCATCGATGCCGATCGCCTGCATCTCGGCTGCCGCCCTTGCGCGGATTTCGGCGGAATGGGCGGCGCGGGCGGTGAGATCGGGATGCATGGCGGGCGGTCCTCGGTTGGTCGCCTCTCCATAGACCTCGCGGGTGCCTTGCGAAGGGCGGGGAGGAGAGGTGCGGCGACGTGCCGTCCCGTGGGGCGAATTGCGCCCGGCCCGGCTCTCGTGCCGCCCTGCCCTCTGCCCCCCGTGGCGCCGCTCATTGTCCCCTGCTCGAGGGCGGGATCAGCCGCGGATGGCGGCTTCGATCCTGGCGACGTCGAGCTTGCGCATGGTCATCATCTCGTCGAAGGCGCGTTTTGCCACGGGCCCGCCCTGACGCATAGCATCCATCAGGATGCGCGGGGTGATCTGCCAGGACAGGCCCCATCTGTCCTTGCACCAGCCGCATTCGCTCTCTTGCCCGCCGTTGCCGACGATCGCGTCCCAGTAGCGGTCGGTTTCTTCCTGGTCCTCGGTCTCGACCTGGAAGGAAAAGGCTTCGCTCTGCTTGAAATGCGGGCCGCCGTTCAGCCCGACGCAGGCGACGCCGAGCACCGTGAACTCGACCACGAGGACATCGCCCTCGCGGCCATCCGGATAATCGCCCGGTGCGCGGATGACGGCGCCGACGCTGCTGTCGGGAAAGGTCTTCCCATAGAAGCGGGCCGCCTCCTCGGCGTTCTTGTCGTACCACAGGCAGATGGTATTCCTGGCCATGTGCATTCTCCTCCGGTCATGATCTTCGCGTGTCGCGCCTTGCGCGTCGACACTGTGGAAGACGAATGGACTCCCTGCACTCCGACAGCGGGGCGGAAGATATTTTTTACCCGCGGGTTGGCTGGCCTAACCCTGAAATTCGGCGAGACGCGCGGCGTAACGGGCCATGGTGTCGACCTCGAAGTTGACGAAATCGCCGGGCTTGCGGTCGCCCCAGGTGGTGACGGCGAGCGTGTGGCGGATCAGGAGGATGTCGAAATCGGCGCCGTCGACGGCGTTGACGGTGAGCGAGGTGCCGTCGAGCGCCACCGAGCCTTTTGGTGCGACGAAGCGGGCGAGGCCTTCGGGCGCACGCAGGCGGATGCGCACCGCCTCGCCTTCCGGCTCGACGGAGAGGATCTCCGCCTTGCCGTCGACATGGCCGGACACGATGTGGCCGCCGAGCTCGTCGCCGATCTTGAGGGCGCGCTCGAGGTTGATGCGGGTGCCCTCGCGCCAGCCGGCAATGGTGGTCAGCCGCAGCGCCTCTTCCCAGGCCTCGACCTCGAACCAGCGGCTGTTGGAGGTGTCGTCGGAAAGGGCGGTCACCGTCAGGCAGACGCCGGAATGGGCGATCGAGGCGCCGATGTCGATAGTCGCCGGATCGTAGCTGGTGGCGATCCTCAGACGCACGCCCTCGTCCATCGGCGTGACGGCGGATACGGTGCCAATATCGGTGACGATGCCGGTGAACATCAGGAGGACCTTTCGTATTCGGTGAGCCGGTCGGGGCCGAAAGCCGCCTCGCGCAGGAGGCGGAAGCCAGCGGGTATATCGGCACGGGTGAGCGGCGACGCAAGGCCGTCGGCGCCGACCGTGACGGCGCCCTCGAAGAGGACGATGCGGTCGACGAGGCCGGCCTCAAGGAAGCTCTTCGCCACCGCCGCGCCGCCTTCGACGAGGAGCGAAGAGACGCCGCGGGCAGCGAGCGTATTGAGGAGCGTGGCGAGCGATTCTGTTTCCATGACCTCGACGCCGGCGGCCGTCAGGGTGGCGCGACGTGCCGGGCGGTCGCTGTCGTCAGCCACAGGAGCAAGCGACGCCACCAGCACCGGAACCTCGCGCGCGGTGCGGGCGAGCTTCGACGTCGGCGGCAGGTCGAGGCGGCGGTCGAGGACGATGCGCAGCGGCGAGCGGCCTTCGAGGCCGGGCGTTCGGCAGGTGAGTTCGGGATCGTCGGCGAGCGCCGTGCCGATGCCGACGAGGATGGCGTCGGTTTCGGCGCGCAGGACGTGGGACTGCGCGCGGGCGGCGGGGCCGGTGATGGCGACCTGGCCCGCATCGCGCCGGCCGATCATGCCATCGGCGGAAACCGCAAGCTTCAAGGTCACTTGCGGTCGGCCCCTCGTCTGGCGCATGAGGTAGGCGGAAAGTGCCCGGCGGCCCTCCTCCTCCATCACGCCGCTGTCCACGGCGATGCCTGCCTCGCGCAGGATCGCAAGGCCGCGGCCGGAGACGCGGGGGTCAGGATCGGTCAGGGAAACGACCACCCGGGCCACGCCGGCTCTCACGATCGCATCGGCGCAGGGCGGCGTCTTGCCGTGGTGGGAACAGGGTTCGAGCGTGACATAGAGGGTCGCCCCCCTCGCCTGCTCGCCAGCTTCCGCGAGCGCCTGGGTTTCGGCATGCGGGCGCCCCCCGGGAGCCGTGACGGCCCGGCCGACGACCGCGCCATCCTTGACCACAAGGGCTGCGACCGACGGATTGGTGGCGGTAAGCCCGGTATGCCAGCGCGACAGCCGCATGGCAGCCGCCATGTAGCGCCGGTCTTCGTGGCTGGTCGCCACGGCTAAGGCTCGAGCCCGGTGTCGCGGGCGATCTTGGCGTTGATTTCCTCGATGACCTTCTCGAAGTCCTCCGCATGGGAGAAATCCCGGTAGACCGAGGCATAGCGGACGAAGGCGACGTCATCGAGCGTCTTCAGGGATTCCAGCACCTGCAGGCCGATGGCTTCGGACGAAATCTCGGCCTCGCCGGAGCTTTCCAGCCGCCGCACGATACCGGACACGGCGCGCTCGATGCGGTCATTGTCGACAGGGCGCTTGCGCAGCGCGATCTGGAAGGAGCGCACCAGCTTGTTGCGGTCGAAAGGCACCTTGCGGCCGGTTTTCTTCGTCACCATCAGCTCGCGCAGCTGCACCCGCTCGAAGGTCGTGAAGCGGCCGCCGCATTCCGGGCAGATGCGCCGCCGGCGGATGGAGCTGTTGTCCTCCGCCGGGCGCGAATCCTTGACCTGCGTGTCTTCCGAACTGCAATAGGGGCAGCGCATGCCTCGTCCTTACAGATACGGGTACATCGGGAAGCGGTCGGTCAACGTCACGACCTTGTCCCGCACCGCGGCTTCCACGGCGGCATTGCCTTCGTCGGAATTGGCGACCTTCAGGCCGTCGAGAACCTCAACGATGAGATTGCCGATCTCGGTGAACTCCGCTTCCTTGAAGCCGCGGGTGGTGCCAGCCGGGGTGCCGAGACGGATACCGGAGGTGACGAAGGGCTTTTCCGGATCGAAGGGAATGCCGTTCTTGTTGCAGGTGATGTAGGCGCGGCCCAAGGCTGCCTCGGCGCGTTTGCCGGTCGCGTTCTTCTTGCGCAGGTCGACCAGCATCAGGTGGTTGTCCGTGCCGCCGGAGACGATGTCGACGCCGCCCTTAACCAGGGTGTCCGACAGCGTCTTGGCGTTCTTGACGATCTGGGCTGCATAATCCTTGAATTCCGGCTTCAGCGCCTCGCCGAAGGCGACCGCCTTGGCGGCAATCACGTGCATCAGCGGGCCGCCCTGGAGGCCGGGGAAGACGGCGGAGTTGAATTTCTTCGCCAGATCCTCGTCGTTTGTCAGGATCATCCCGCCGCGCGGGCCGCGAAGCGACTTGTGCGTCGTGGTGGTGGCGACATGGCAATGCGGGAACGGCGACGCATGGACCCCACCGGCAACGAGGCCGGCGATGTGGGCCATGTCGACCATCAGGTATGCGCCGACAGAATCGGCGATCTCCCGGAAACGCTTCCAGTCCCAGATGCGCGAGTAGGCGGTACCGCCGGCGATGATCAGCTTCGGCTTGTGCTCCTCGGCCTTGCGGGCAACCTCGTCCATGTCGAGCTGGTGGTCCTCCTCGCGCACACCGTAGGAAACGACGTTGAACCACTTGCCGGACATGTTGACTGGCGAGCCGTGCGTCAGGTGACCGCCCGAATTCAGGTCAAGACCCATGAAGGTGTCGCCCGGCTGCAGGAGCGCGAGAAACACCGCCTGGTTCATTTGCGAACCCGAGTTCGGCTGGACGTTGGCGAAGTGGACGCCAAACAGCTTCTTGGCGCGTTCGATCGCGAGCTCCTCCGCGATGTCGACGAACTGGCAGCCGCCATAGTAGCGCTTGCCCGGATAGCCTTCGGCATACTTGTTCGTCATGATCGAGCCCTGGGCTTCGAGCACGGCGCGTGAGACGATGTTTTCCGACGCGATCAGCTCGATCTCGTGGCGCTGGCGACCCAGCTCTTTCTCGATCGCGCCAAAGATGTCGGGATCAGACTCGGCCAGCGGACGGGAGAAGAAGGCGTCGGTGTTCGACATGGCAAGGCTCCTCAAGGGCTCACGATACGTGTGCCCGCGTCTTAACGGGTGGCCCCGTTTTCGGCAATACGGCGAGCAAGATTTGCAGGTCCTTCGCCGACCATCGGAGACGAAAAAGCCGCGGCAGGACGCCGCGGCTCAAGAAAGCCTGCTAGGCAATTGCCACTTACTGCGGCAGGAAGTCTTCTTCGCTGATCGGGCCGGCTGACTGTTCTATGCCAGTTGTCGTCTGCAGCGCCAACTCGGTTGCGCCGTCCATCTGGTAGATGTCGTCGCGGAACTGGACCACGCCATCGGCGGCGGACCAGGCGCTGATGTAGACGATGTAGATCGGCACTTCTTCGGCGAGCTTGATCGGCGTATTGACGCGGCTGGCGATGACCCGCTCCATGTTCTGGCGTTCCCAACCAGGCGTCTCCTTGAGCAGCCAGTTCGTCAGATCGCGAACGTTCTGGGCGCGAATGCAGCCGGAGGACTCAAATCGCATCAGCTTGTTGAACAGGCCCTGCTGGGGCGTGTCGTGCATGTACTCGTTGTGCGGATTGTGGAAGTTGATCTTGGTCGACGCCATCGCGTTGATCTTGCCCGGGTCCTGGCGGAACATCAGGTTGGGCGCCTTTGGCGCGTTCCAGTCCACCGTCTCCGGCGCCACCTCGTTGCCGTTGCCGTCGAACAGGCGGATGTTGTTGCGTGTCAGGTAGGTCGGGTCCTTGCGCATCAACGGCACGATGTCCTTCTCGATAATGGAGCGCGGCGCCGTCCAGTAAGGGTTCAGGATGACTTCATAGATCTTGGAGTTGATGACGTGCGTAGGACGATCGATCTTGCCAACGACGGCAGTATTTCGCAGCGCAACGCGGCCATTCTCGACAGCTTCGATATAAGCGGCAGGGATATTGACCATCACATATCGGCGACCGAGGTCGCCTGACATCGCCTGCAGGCGCACGAGGTTGGTCTCCAGCTGCTGCAGGCGCGTCGCGGCTGAAACATTCATGGCTTTGACCGTGAATTCGCCCATGACCCCATCGGCCGGGAGACCGTGACGGGCCTGGAAACGCTTCACCGCGCCGTCAACATAGGAGTCGAAGGCCGACGACATGCCGGCAGACTGCGGCAGGTCTCCGGAGATCATCAGGCGCTGGCGCACCTGTTGCACCGTGCCATCCACGACACCGATCCGCAGGGTCTGTGCCGGGTTGACCTGTGGCCACCCGCCATTGGCAACGATCATCTGGTAATCCATGATCGCCTGCTGGATGTTGGCGGGAGCATGGGGACCTAGAACAGGATTGTTGGTGGCAACCGCAGCAACCGTGCGGGAACTGCCCCTCGCATCGAACTGGTCGTCCCAGGTGCCTCGACGCGGTGCCGCAATCAGACTTTCGATTGCCGTTTGCGCAAACGCCGGAGTGGCGAGCGCCGCGGCGCCGAAAGAAGCAGCCGAGCGCAGGAGCATCCGGCGAGACACATGTTCCGATCCGATTTTCTTCGACATCATCCTACCCATCTGTTCCCGCAATGCACCATACAGGCCTAGCGGAACATGGTTAACAAAAGGCGCAAATGCGCAGCCGGCCCCGACACCAAAGGCGATTTCAATCCCGGCAAGATCATCGCGGATGTCATGGCAATATGGCCAATTCGTGTCTGGGGAAGCTTGCTGGTCGAGAGGTTTGGATTTATGACATTTTGGTGACGGTCGTATTTGAAGGGTACACGCCGAATGGAGGAACCACGCAAGGTCGTGACACCACCGACAGACTGGCGGCATGACGCACTCTCCCTGCATTCTGGTAAGGTGAGAGATGAAAAGCCTCTCGATCTATCGACGCTCATCCACCAGGACGCCGGCACCGTTCGTTTGGTTTACGTCCACCCTGACCTGCCGGACGCGGTTATAAAAGTCGTTCGGCCAGAAAGGGTAGACGGGTTTGGCCACTTCAAGGACGACAAGCGCTTGCGCTTCAGGCGCCCGCTTGGAATGTACCGGCTGTTTCGCCGCGAACTCCACCAGTATCTGGAGCTATGCCGGCGCGGGTACGGAGACAGGCGCAGCGTCTTCCCGATGGCGACGCCATTCGGTTTCCTTCCAACCTCGGAAGGCCTCGGCCTCGTAACCGAGAAGATCAAGAACGAATCGGGCGCCATGGGTCCCTCCCTCAAAAGCCTGATCAGAAGCGGGAAGGTTCGAGCAATGCATGTCGCGGCGTTGAACACCTTGTTCGATGAATGCATCGACCTGCATCTCATCATAGGGGATCCGAACCCCGGCAACATGGTCTACACGGAAGAGCGCTCGGGACGGCCAGAGTTTGTTCTTGTTGACGGTGTTGGCGAAAAGAACCTGATTCCTCTCCGGACCCTCAGCTGGCGTTATAATCGTTACAAGCTGAAGAAGGCCCAGCGGACGTTGCTGGCGGCCATCGCACGCGCCAATCCAGGTCTTCCGATTGCACAGCCCGCTCTCGCATAATGCATCAACCGGACGCGCAGGGGACGCATCCGGTTTGACGAAGACTGGAGACTATTCGGCCTAGAGGCGATAGGCGATGCTATCGTTCCAGAAGCGGTCCAGGCGCTGCAGAAGCTTGTTCATCTGAGCAAACTCACCCTCGCCGATGCCGCCGACCTTCTCGATCGAGCCGATGTGGCGCTCATAGAGTTTGGCAACGGTTTCGGCGATCTCCTGGCCGTCTTCGGTGAGGCTAATGCGGACCGAGCGACGGTCGATGCGCGAGCGCTGGTGGTTGATGAAGCCGAGGTCGACCAGCTTCTTGACGTTGTAGGAGACGTTGGAGCCGAGATAGTAACCGCGTGAGCGGAGTTCACCGGCCGACAGTTCCGAGTTCCCGATATTGAAGAGCAGGAGCGCCTGGACGGCATTGATGTCGTCTCTGCCCTGCCGCTCGAACTCGTCCTTGATGACGTCGAGAAGGCGGCGGTGGAGACGCTCGACCAAGTGGAGGGATTCCATGTAGAGCGAGCGGATGGTTTCTTCACGCGGGTCTGCTGCGACCGCTGCCTGCGGCTTCATTTTCGTGTTCATGATCTCTGCCTCACTGTTTGGTTGGCGGTTCTTGTTTTCTTCCCGCCTTGTGAGTGAGATTATCGAAGGCCCATAAAATTCGACTTAAAAGGTATGTTTAACAGCAGCTTACCCCAGGATCTGCAATTGCGGCGACGGCGGGGCAGCTGGGGACCGGCCTAATTTCACCTTAGTGGTATCAATAGCTTAGCACGAAAAATCATTCAAATAACCGGCGCCAAAGCTTGCGATCTAAGGTAAATCAGTGGTTACCCGTTCGGCCTTCCGACGCTCTTCCAGCCAAAGAGCCAGGCGGAAAAGAGAGTAGAGGCACGCGACGAGGACGTGAAAAGCAAGAACCGCACTGTTGGCGCCAAAGATATCGGACCACAGCGCGTACATCAGAAACTGGACCGCGACCGCCAGCACCCAAAGAACCGGGCCCCATGACACGGCGAGCCACAGCCCGAGCGAGGCGACAGGGAAAAGCACGGCAAGGGACGGCGCTGCTACCTGCCATGGGAGGGAAAGGAGATCAAACCGACCCCTGCCTTCAAGCGAGTAGCCGACCAACATTCCCCAATATTGCAGCCCGAGCCACAGGCAAGCGATCGCCACGAGCCGCAAGAAGAGTACGAACAGAAGCTGGGCGAGGGTTTGCTTCGGTACGGTCGGTGAATCAGGCTCCATCCCCACATGATAGTCATGGCGATCCGCGGGGGCTAGTCATCGGGGGTGGCGAAGTGACCATTCGCAATCCTTCCGCAGAATGTTAAGGAGGGCCAACACGCCATAGGAGCGAGGCATTCATGAGCGACAAGACGCATCTCGTCGACAAAATCACCGGCCACCGCCGCATGCGGCGCAACCGCAAGGCCGACTGGACCCGGCGCATGGTGCAGGAAAACCGGCTGACGGTCGACGACCTGATCTGGCCGATCTTCCTCGTGCCGGGCACCGGCATCGTTGATCCTATTGCGGCCATGCCCGGCGTCAACCGCATCAGCGTCGACAAGGCGGTGGAAGCTGTCCGCGAGGCGGCGGATCTCGGCATTCCTGCGATCGCTCCCTTCCCTGACGTGGAGATGGAGAAGCGCGACGCGACGGGTTCAGAAATTCTCCAGCGCGACAATCTGATCAACCAGTTCACACGTGCTGCCAAGAAGGCCGTCCCCAATATCGGGCTCATCACGGATGTGGCCCTCGATCCCTTTACCAGCCACGGCCATGACGGGATCCTGCAGGACGGGGTGATCGTCAATGACGAGACGGTGGATCAGGTGGTTAAGGCTGCCGTAATGCAGGCGGATGCCGGCGCCGATATCATCGCGCCCTCCGAAATGATGGACGGACGGATCGGGGCGATCCGACGGGCGCTCGACGCGGCTGGCCACCAGGACGTCGGCATCATGTCCTACGCCACCAAGTTCGCATCCGGTTTCTATGGTCCCTACCGAGAGGCGATCAACACGGGTGGTCTGCTGAAAGGCGACAAGAACAGCTATTACATCAGTCCGGCCAACAGCACCGAGGCTCTGCGCGATGCCGCGCTCGACGTCGAGGAAGGCGCCGACATGCTGATGGTGAAGCCCGGCCTCGCCTATCTGGATATCTGTTGGCGCACGAAGGACGCGTTTGGCCTGCCGACCTTCGCCTACCAGGTGTCCGGCGAATACACCCAGATCAAGGCAGCTGCGATGAACGGCTGGATCGACGGCGACAGGATCATGATGGAGACGCTGCTGTGCTTCAAGCGGGCGGGCTGCGACGGGATCCTCTCGTATTTTGCGGTGGACGTGGCGCGGAAGCTGGCAAGGGGGTAGGAAGGCGCCGCTTGCGCAGAGCCTCACGCCCTCCCATATCCATATCGAGCAACTGGAGACGGCTGACATGGCGATCGATCCTAACCCGACACTTGCAGCGCCCGACGACTGGCGCGCCTATAGCGGCGTCCTGTCGCGGCGGGCGTTTGCCTTCGTGATCGATTACGCGATCGTGCTGCTGCTGTGCATTCCCGCGGCAGTGGTTGTCTTCTTTCTGGGCATACTGACGCTTGGGCTGGGTTTCTTCCTGTATCCGGCGCTGTTCGTTATCGTTGCCCTTCTTTATTTCGGCATGACACTGGGTGGCCCGAGCCAAGCAACGCCTGGCATGCGCGCAATGGGCATCGCTATGGTGCGACTCGACGGGCGGCGGATGGATTTCCTCACTGCGATGGTTCACACCGTGCTCTTCTGGATCATCAACTCGTTCCTGACGCCGTTGATCCTGCTGATCGGCCTGTTCACCGAACGATCGCGCCTCGTGCACGACATGCTGCTCGGTACGGTGATCGTTCGGACGGAGTGAGCGCCCGTAGGGTTGCTGGCGCACACCCGCCGGTGTTGCGCCTAGAGTGTTGACCTTTTGCCAATCTGCGCCATGGTATGGCTGTTAAGGCATCAGCATGAAGCCAAGACGGGACCCTTCGCGCCGCGATGAACACACAGACCACGCCCTCCCCGCAGTTCTACCTGACGGCTCCGGCAACATGCCCCTATCTGCCCGGTCAGTTGGAGCGGAAGGTGTTCACGCATCTTGTGGGACCCCGCGCGGCGGACATGAACGATCTGCTGACCCAGGGCGGGTTTCGCCGATCCCAGAACATTGCCTACCGACCAGCCTGTGAGACCTGCCGCGCCTGCATCTCGGTGCGCATCCTCGCCGACGAGTTCGAGCCGGTGCGCTCGATGCGCCGCGTTCTTGCCGCCAACCGCGACGTGGTCTCCACCATTCACCCGGCACAACCCTCGACCGAGCAGTTCTCGCTGTTCCGGCGCTACCTCGACGACCGCCACCAGCAGGGCGGCATGTCCGACATGTCGGCGCTCGACTACGCCATCATGGTCGAGGACAGTCACGTCAACACCCGCATCATAGAGTATCGCCGCCGGGAGCCCGGCGACGGCATTGGCGAAAAGCCGAAAGGGGAACTGCTGGCTGTTGCATTGACGGACCTGATGAGCGACGGGCTCTCCATGGTTTATTCCTTCTTCGACACCAACTTGTCCAAGCGCTCGTTTGGGACCTTCATGATCCTCGACCATATCAAGCGGGCACATTCTCTTGGCCTGCCGCATGTGTATCTCGGCTATTGGGTCAAGGGTTCGAGCAAGATGGGCTACAAGACACGCTTTCAGCCGCAAGAACACCTCACTGCCCGCGGCTGGGAACGCTACGATCCGGCGGGCGAGCCCTGAGCCAGTACCTGACATGAACGATCACAAGAAAGGCCTCCTGCTGACCTCGATCGGGGGGCTGGCGCTCTCGTTCGACGTACCACTGGTCAAGCTTGGCCAAGGCGATCTCTGGTCAATCATCGCATTGCGCAGCATCTTTACGCTGATGGCGGCGCTGCTGCTGTGGCTGCTTCTGCGGGCACTCTCCAGATGCCCACCGGTGCTCATTCCCGGTCGCGCCGGGCTTCTTGCCGGTCTCTTCTACGGCCTCTCGACGATGACCTTCCTTGGCGCGGTGTTCAACACAGCAACCGCCAACGTCGTCTTCATTGTCGCCTTCACACCGATGTTTGCGGCGCTGATGGGCTGGCTGGTGCTGAGGGAAGTGCCGTCCGTTTCCACGGTCGCGACGATGGGCGCCATGGTGGCAGGCGTCGCATTGATCGTTTCCGGCGGACTGGAGGCGGGCGGACTTCTTGGAGACCTTCTGGCGGCGCTGACCTCGGCGCTTCTCGCCGGCGCCATCACCATTGCCCGCAAGACGCGGCGCGATATGGGCTTCGTGCCGCTGGTGGCGACGATCCTGCCGGCCGTGATCGGCCTCGCCTTCGTCGCCAACGGCGGCTTCCACGTCGCCTCCCCCGCCTGGATCATCTTCGACGGGGCGGTGATGATCCCGCTCGCCTTCTGGTGCCTCGCCACCGGCCCGCGCTATCTCAGCGGCCCGGAAGTCGGCATGTTCTACCTCCTGGAGACGATCCTCGCGCCGATTTGGGTCTGGATGATCTTCTCTGAGGTGCCGACGACGCAGACGCTGATCGGCGGGGCGATCCTCGTTCTGGCGCTGGTGGCGCATTCGGTATGGCAGATGCGGCGGAGGTCGATGGCGCTCGCCGCGGCTTGATTGCCGTCGGAACACCCCCATGTTATAACTTCGTTCCAACACGGGGTAAAATCATGAATGTGACCATTCGCAAGATCGGCAACTCCGAAGGCATCATCATTCCAAAGGATGTGCTTGACCGCCTTGGCCTGAAGGCGGGAGACACCGTCGAAATCCGAGAGGAGGGCGGCAGCATCTCGCTTGTGCCCGAGCAAGCCGACCTCGCCGAACAACTGAAGGCTGCCCGCATGGGCATGCAGAAATACAAGGTTGCCCTGCGCGAACTGGCCAAGTGACAACGCTCAGATGGATTTCACGGCCAGCAATCGAGATTATCCACCGAGAGCAGTTGGCAGAACACGGTGGCCTGCCGGGCACCCGCGACGAGAACGCCCTAGAGGCCGCATTAGCGCGCCACAGCTATGGCGAAGAGGATATCTTTCGCTTGGCCGCAGCCTACCTCTATGGCTTTGCGCGCAGTCATGCCTTCGCAGACGGCAACAAGCGGACCGCCTACCTTGCCGCCTTCACGTTTCTGCTCATCAACGGCTACCTGATCGAGGCAACGCAGGCGGAGGTCGTTGCTTTCGTCCTCGCCGTAGCTGCGGGCGAGATCGACGAGGAAGGTGCGACGCGCTTCCTGCGCGACCACACCATTCCCTATCCCTGATCACCCGGCAAATTTGCCGCTGCGGGGGAAGCCTTTTGGCACGAGACGGCCGGCGGAGGCGCGGTCGCCCAGCCATTCTACAAGTTCTTCCCTGGTCTTGGTGAACAGGCGGCCGGCAGAATCTTCCCAGGTGAGGCCCTGGTCGATGGCAAAGCATTTGACGTCAGAAATGCCGCCGTCCTTGTAGCGCTGGAGACGCACGCCCTTGCCGCGGGTCATTTCCGGCAGTTGGACGAGCGGGAAGACGAGCAGCTTGCGGTTCTCGCCGACCACGGCAACGTGGTCTCCCGAAACCGGCACGACGAGCTTGGCCTCGTCAGGCATGCCGACATTCATGATCTGCTTGCCCTTGCGGGTATTGGCGACCATCTCGCTCTCAGCCACAACGAAGCCGTTGCCGGCTGTGGAGGCAAGGATCAGCTTGCGCGACGGGTCATGGACGAAAGCCGTCAGGATGTCCTGATCGTTCTCCATGTCGACCATGATGCGGATTGGTTCGCCGTGGCCGCGGCCGCCCGGCAGCTTGTCGGCGCCGAGCGTATAGGCCTTGCCGCCGGTGGTGAGGAGCAGCAGCTTGTCGGTGGTCTGCGCCGGGAAGGCCACCTTCAGCGCATCGCCTTCCTTGAAGGTGAGCGTCGAAGTATCGGCGATGTGCCCCTTCAGCGCGCGGATCCAGCCCTTCTGCGAGATGACGATCGTGACCGGCTCCTTCTCGATCATCGCCTGTTGGATGGCGTCCAAGTCGGCTTCCGGCGCCTCGGCGAACTGGGTGCGGCGGCGGCCGAGCTCTGTTGCCTTGGCGAACTTCTTCTTGACGTCCTGGATTTCCACTTCCACCACACGCCACAGCTTTTCATCCGAGGCGAGGAGCGCCTCGATGTCGGCCTTTTCCTTGGTGAGGTCGTCGAACTCCTTGCGGATCTCGAATTCCTCGAGTTTGCGCAGGTTGCGCAGCCGCATGTTGAGGATGGCTTCGGCCTGGATATCCGTGAGATCCCATTTGGCGATCATCACAGGCTTCGGCTCATCCTCCTCACGGATGATGCGGATCACCTCGTCGAGGTTGAGGTAGGCGATCAGCAGGCCGCCGAGGATCTCCAGACGCCGGTCGATAGCGGCAAGCCGGAACTTCGAGCGCCGGATCAACACCTCCTTGCGGTGGTCGAGCCATTCCAGCAGGACATCGTTGAGCGCCATGACCTTGGGGACCTTGCCCATGGACAGGACGTTCATGTTGAGCGGGAAGCGGTTCTCCAGATCAGTCAGGCGGAAGAGTGATTCCATCAGGAGCGTGGCATCCACCGTGCGGCTCTTCGGCACGAGCACGACGCGGACATCTTCGGCAGATTCGTCGCGTACGTCTTCGAGGAGCGGCAGCTTGCGCGCAATCAGGAGCTCGGCGATCTTCTCGATCAGCCGCGACTTCTGAACCTGGTAAGGGATCTCGGTGACAACGATCTGGTAGCCGCCGCGGCCGAGATCCTCGACCTCCCACTTGGCGCGGACACGAAAACCGCCGCGGCCGGTCTTGTAGCACTCGATGATGGATTCGCGGCTGTCGATGATGATGCCGCCGGTCGGCATGTCCGGACCGGGCACAAATTCGACAAGCTTCTCGACCGTCGCATCCCGATGCTTGATGAGGTGGAGCGCCGCATCGCACAGTTCATGCGCGTTGTGCGGCGGGATAGACGTCGCCATGCCGACCGCGATGCCGGAGGCGCCATTGGCGAGCAGGTTCGGGAAGGCTGCCGGCAGGACCACCGGCTCCTCGTCTTCCTCGTTATAGGTTGGACGGAAGTCCACGGCATCCTCGCCGATGCCTTCCAGCAGGAGCGCCGCGACGTCCGTCATCCTCGCTTCGGTATATCGATAGGCGGCGGCGCTATCGCCATCGATATTGCCGAAATTGCCCTGGCCATCGACGATTGGGTAACGCTGGGAGAAATCCTGCGCCAGACGCACAAGCGCGTCATACACCGACTGATCGCCATGCGGATGGAACTTACCGATGACATCACCGACGATACGGGCGCACTTCTTGAACGCGGAGTTGGGGCGGATGCCCATCTCGCTCATCGCATGGATGATGCGACGGTGAACCGGTTTCAGCCCGTCGCGCACGTCCGGCAGCGCGCGGTGCATGATCGTCGACAAAGCATAGGCGAGATAGCGCTCTTCAAGCGCCGCCTTGAGGTCGATCGGAAGGATGTGATCGCCGCCCTCGCCGTCGGACGGCGGTGTCAGATTTTTTCCCATGGCCCTTGACTAGCGGAAAGCCGGAATTCCGGCAAGATTCGCGGTTCAAGTGCCTGTGGATGACATTCGTCATAGGACAAAGGTGGATTGGCCGCCCCTCGAGCGAAGCAACTGGCAATACAAAAGCCATAGACGTTTGCATGCCTCCCCCTATAACTGACAAACCAACATGAGGCCGGAAGGCCGAGATCGAGGAGTTCACAATGTCTCACGCCAGCATGATGCGCGCCCTGATGGCCGGAACCGGAATGCTGTTGATGGCTCATCCCGCCTTAGCTCTGGACGGCGCCGACCTCCTGGCGAAAATAAATGCTGCCATGGGCATGCCTGGCAGTCCGGTGAACGCGCAGTCTGTAGACATAAACGGCACAAGCGTCACGCTGAGAGGCGCGACCTACAAGCCGGATCCGGAACAGGAAGCCATGACACTGGGCGACGTGACCCTGGAAGGCGTGCAGGAAGAAAGCGACGGCGGCTACTTCATCGAGAAGGTGAGCTTTCCCGATATCAACGTGACCGAGGACAAAACCACGGTCTCGGTCTCCGACATTATGATGAACAACGTTACTGTTCCGGCGGAGGTGACCGGGAACACACTGGATTCAGTGCTTGTTTACGAAGAAGCTTCCGCCGGCCCGACAACCGTCACGGTCGACGGAAAGACAGTGTTTTCCGTCGCCTCGTCGCGCGCAACGACAGACGTGGCCGAAGACAATTCGTCCGTTGGCTTCGAAGTCGAGGTCGAGGGAATCAAGGCGGATCTTTCCGCGATCGAGAATGCCAAGTCGCGGGACGCAGCGCAGGCGCTCGGCCTCACCTCGCTTGACGGCAGCATGACCATGTCCGGCAGCTGGCAGGCGCAACAGGGCGTCGTGGACATTAAGGATTATACGCTCGACTTCGCCAATGTCGGCACGCTCTCCATGGCTTTCAGCTTTTCCGGCTACACGATGGATTTCGTGCGCGCCGTCAACGAGCTCGGCGAGGCGCAGGCGCAGCAGAACAATCAGCAAAACAAGGACGCGGCCGGGCTCGCCATGCTCGGGCTGATGCAGCGGCTCACGTTCAACAGTGCCGAGATCCGCTTCGAGGACGCCGGCATCATCAATCGAGCGCTGGACTATGCCGGCAAGGAACAGGGCGTCTCCGGCGAGACCATGGCGCAGATGCTGAAGGGCATGACGCCGCTGATGCTGGCGCAATACAACGTGCCGAAGCTGCAGACGATGGTGAGCGAAGCGGTCAACACCTTCCTCGACAATCCTGGCAGCTTCAAGATTAGTGCGGAGCCCGCAAACCCCGTGCCCTTCCCGATGATCATGGGTGCGGCCATGGGGGCGCCGAACACGCTGCCCGATGTGCTGGGCGTGACGGTCGAGGCGAACCAGGCCGAGTAACCGGCGGCCAGCGCAGACCCTGTCTCCGGCGTCAGCCGCCGGAGATCTATCCAGAGACATTGGCGGCAGCGTCCGCACCAAGGAGCATACCGCGATGGCAAAAGAGCCGAAACTGGAGCACTCCGACTTTTCCGGCGAGTTCGAGGACGACGGCATCACCGTCCTCGTCGACATCCACAGACCCGCCGGCAGCGAGGCGGGCTGGACGCTCGAGGTGATCTCCCAGGAGGAAGACGTGACCACCTGGGAAGACACCTTCGAAACAGACAAGGATGCCTGGGAAGAGTTTCTCGCGACCACCGAGCGGGACGGGATACGCTCGTTTCTCGGCGAGGAGGATGGGGAGTCGGTGCATTAGGGAAATGCGGCGAGGTTAGGTGTAACGAGAACGGCCAGCTGAGGCCGGCAGGAGATCCCATGTTCACCCACATCATGATCGGCAGCAACGATCTGGAGAAGGCGAGAGCCTTCTATGATGCGACGTTCACGGCGCTCGGCGGCAAGGCCGGCGAGATGGATGCGAGAGGCAGGCTGATCTATGTGCACGAGGGCGGGCGCCTGATGATCACCACGCCGATCGACGGCCATCCGGCAACTGCGGCCAATGGCGGGACCATCGGGATTGCCGCCGCCAGCCCCGACCACGTACGCGCCTGGCATGACGCCGGCACCGCCCATGGCGGTACCTCCATCGAGACTCCGCCCTCGGAACGCCCGAATGGCGCCTTCGTGGCGTATCTTCGCGATCCGGATGGCAACAAGCTGACGGCACGGTCTCAGCCGACGAAGTGACACAGAGGGCGCTCATCGTCCGGGCCAGTGCACCTCGCCTTGTAGCTGACCACTTGCGGCTTTGAACTTCGGACAACCACTTGGCGGGCGCCAGCACCCTATGAGCAACGAGACGCTTAGCTTCTACGATCGGAACGCCGCTGCCTATGCCGCCAGCGAGGGAGCCGGCAATCCTCGGCTGTTCTCCTTCCTTGACCGCTGCAAGCCGGGCGGAAAGGTGCTGGAGTTGGGGACAGGCGCCGGTGTCGATGCCGCCGCGATCCTTCAGGCGGGCTTCCAGCTCCACGCGACTGATGGTTCGCCCGTGCTCGCGGCAATAGCATCTGAAAGGCTGGGCCAACCGGTGAGAAAAATGCTGTTCGATCAGCTCGATGCACGAGAAGCCTATGACGGAGTCTATGCCTGCGCCGCGCTGACCCATGTCGCAAGAGCCGACCTGCCCCACGTCATCCGGAAGGTCCATCGCGCGCTGATCGACGGTGGCGTTGCGTGGGCGAGCTTCAAGGCCGGGGCCCAAGAAGGCACCGATGCGCTTGGGCGGTACTATAACTACCTCTCCGAAGACGAACTGCTCGACCTCTGGAGGAGGGCTGCGAGGTGGAAGAGCGTCGAGACCGAGGCGTGGCTCGGCGGCGCCTATGACGGCAAGGAAACAAGCTGGGTGGCGGTGACTGCGGTTCGTTAGCGCCACATCTCACGCTCAGATGTTAACTAAGTCTAAGGCGCCGCTCGATATTCTGTCGCCAAGCATGACGCCTTCCTGCCGCATGACCTGTTCGCGCAAGCTTCTCCCAACCTGAGGAGACCGTCGATGATCGCAAGCGTCACCCCCCTTTCCAGCAGCTCCGCGTCCCTGCTCTTCCCGACATCGTTCGCGTCCGCCTCAGCGCCGGCATCTGCGGCTCAGCTGATCCTCGGCGACCTTACGGGCAATACTGACGACGCGATGAAGACCGGCAATGCGATTGGCGACATCATCGAGATCGCCGCACGCATGAAGCAGGAGGCCGCTTCCGCGGGAGAGAGGGTGGAAGTCGAGGAACTCGATGTGCCCAGAGACAAAGGGTACATTTTCGACGAATTCGACGGGGACCAGCCAAACTATGCTGTGAAGGGCACAATAACGACGACCTACGATGCCAACGGCAAGCGCCTTGAAAGATTTGTCGGCACGTTTCAGGGGATGACCGATGAAGCGTACAGGCAACTCATGATCGACGGTTTGAAGCATGATCAGTCGACGCCGCGAAACAGGGCCGCGCTTGCCGCTTTCAAGAATGGAACCATGCGGGAAGTCGACCTTGCGGATCTGGGTGTCAAATCGGGAGTGGTTAGAACGAAAGACTTCTTCGAAGATGGAAGCGCCCGCAGTTGCAGAACAGAGTTTGAGGTGTCCGGCATGCTTCAGTTCAGGGAACAGCATACTGAATTGAGAGATGGCGTCCTCTATGAGAAGGAGACGGGAAAATTTGCAGCCATAGGCCAGAATGGCAGCAAGTTCATTTATTAACTTGGTAATGCCGCCTTCTTTTTAGCAGCTCCCATTCCCTTTCCTTTGCAGTACCGGCCACGTCCGCTCAACGCCGAAAACATTTCGATGCGAAGATCCACTCCGGCGGCTTCGGGAATTGGTTGGAGGCCCTGAACCGGGCAAAGTAGCTCCTGTTCAAGTCAAGGTTGGCGCTGTCCGCCCTGCCTTGCAGGTCGGACTTTCCGTCACTATTATCCCCATATGCTTGATCGTTCATCCGCCTCGCCGTCGCCTATGCCACTGGATTCGCTGAGCGAGGTCCTGCAGGATTTTCGCCTGAGCGGAGTCAACTACGATCGGTGCGAGCTTCGGCACCCATGGGGCGTTACTTATCCCGATGAAAAGCTGCTTCGTTTCCACTTCGTCAGTCAGGGATCCTGCTGGCTCCACACCGACGCGCAGGGCTGGCAGGAGCTGCATGAGGGGGATCTCGTGCTGTTGCCTCAGGGGATAGCTCATCGGATGGCGAGCGCACCGGATGTGGTGGACAGCAAGCTCGAAAGCTGCCGGTTCACCGATCTGGGGAGCAATGTCTGCGATGTGGTGCAGGCCGGAGAGGGCAAGACCAGCACGCTGCTCTGCGGCACCATGGTGCTTGGCGCATCTGCCCTGAACCCGCTGATCGACCTGATGCCGCCCATCATCAAGGGCTGCGATGTTGCCAGCAACGACCCACTGATCGCCCCCCTTCTCGCGGCGATGACGGCAGAAGCCGCACAGCCCCAGATGGGCGGCGCGACGGTTCTCTCGCGCATGGCCGATCTTCTGATCGCCCGGCTCATCCGCTGCTGGGCCAATTGCGGTGGCGCGTCCACCACCGGCTGGCTTGCCGCCATTCGCGACCCCCATATCGGCCGCGCACTGGTTGCCATGCATCGCGACCCCGGCCGCAACTGGACGCTGGAAAGTCTTGCAGGCGTTGCCGGGCAGTCGCGGTCGATCTTTGCCGAGCGCTTCAGCACCATCCTGGGCGAAGGTGCGGCGCGCTATCTTGCTCGGCTTCGCATGCAGCTTGCGCGCGACCTGCTGGCGCAGAACGGGCTTTCGGTGGCGGAGGTGGCGTCACGCCTCGGGTACGAGTCCGAGGCCTCTTTCTCGCGTGCCTTCAAGCGCGTCACACAGGTCTCGCCCGGCATACTGCGTCGCACAAAGTCCGGACGAATGGACAAGAATATCGGACTTTAGGATGCTGATAGTCCCAACCTGGTGATCTATAAATGCTTCCAAACCCCTGGAGGCATTCCCATGACCGATACCACCACCTCAGACTTCGAAGAAGCAGCGGTAGACTTCGATCCCGCGCCGCCTGCCACCTGGAGCGCCACCACCTGGCTTGCGGTTCTTTCAATGGCGGCGACCAGTTTCGCGCTGGTCTCCGCGGAGTTCCTGCCAGCCGGCCTGCTGACGCCGCTGGCGCGCGACATGGGCGTCAGCGAAGGGACCGCTGGGCAGGTTGTCACCGCCACCGCATCGGTCGGCGCCGTTACGGCCCTGCTGAGCAACGTGCTGATCGGCCAGTTGAACCGAAAGACGGTGCTGGTTTTCCTGAGCGCGCTGGCGATCGGTTCGAACCTGCTCGCGGCCTTCGCCACGGACTTCTGGCTGCTGCTGATCGGCCGGGCGGGGCTCGGGATTGCGCTGAGCGCCTTCTGGGCGCTGTCGGTGGCCGTGGTGGCACGGCTGGTGGGCGCCGGTGCGACCGGCCGAGGCATGGCGATCGTGACACTCGGCGTTTCACTGGCCACCATCGCCGCGCCTTCCATGGGAGCCTTGATCAGCGACTGGCTGGGCTGGCGCACCGCCATGGCGGCGACCGCGGGCCTTGCGGCCCTTGCCATGCTGCTACAGGCGCTTTTCCTGCCGACCCTGCCCGCCAGTGGAAGCAACAGCATTGGCGGTGTGTGGCAACTGGTGCGCCGGCGCAGGGTGCAACTGGGGATGCTGGCGATCCTCCTGCTGATGACGGGGCATTTCGCCGGGTCTGTCTATGTGCGTCCGTTCCTCGAGCAGGTGACGAACCTTTCAACAGGCCCTATTGCATTGACGCTGCTCGGCTTCGGCATTGCCGCGGTGATCGGCAATGTCGCCGGCGGGCGGATGGCCGATGCCAACATCCGCTTGGCCCTTGCGACTACTGCCGGATTGATGGCACTCGCATCACTCGCGCTGGTTCTCTGGGGCTCCCAGGTCAGCATCGCCTTCGGATTTGCAACACTATGGGGCTTTGCCTTCGGCATGGCGCCCGTGGTGCTGCCCACCAACCTATCGCGCGGCGCTCCCGACGCGCTGGAAACGGCCGGCAGCCTCATGGTCGTGTCCTTCCAGGTGGCAATCACCATCGGCGCCGTGATCGGCGGCTATGTCGTGGATACGCTGGGACCGACGGGGCCGCTCAGCCTGACCGTCCTGCTTGCCGCGTCGACCCTTCTCCTCGCGGTGTTGCAACCGCGCGATTGACGGCAGGCACAACGGGGGCAGTTCGCGCCTTCCACGGCACCCCCTCGACAGCCGCCACAATGGGAGGTGGAGGCTGAATCCACTGGTCAGGCTTGCGGGCTGCTCCATCGAAACGTGTGACAATACAAAACGGCGGCACATTGGCCGCCGTTTTTGCTTCTTGTCGCTCATGAGCAAGACGCCCGATCAATCCTTCTTTTGCGGCGGGATAACCCGCAGCGCCAGTTCGCGCATCTGGGCGGGCGTCGGTTCGGACGGCGCGCCCATCAGCAGGTCTTGGGCCTGCTGATTCATCGGGAAGAGCGTCACTTCGCGCAGGTTCTTGGCGCCGACGAGCAGCATGATGATGCGGTCGATACCGAAGGCGCAGCCGCCATGCGGAGGCGCACCATACTGGAAGGCGCGGTACATGCCGCCGAAGCGCTCCTCAACATCGACGCGCGACAGACCGGCGATTTCGAAGGCTTTGACCATGGTTTCCGGCGACTGGTTACGGATGGAGCCGGAGGCGATCTCGAAGCCGTTGCAGACGGCGTCGTACTGGAAGGCCTTGATGGTCAGCGGATCTTCGCCGTTCAGCGCATCCATTCCACCCTGCGGCATCGAGAAGGGGTTGTGCGAGAAGTCGACCTTCTTCTCTTCCTCGTTCCATTCGTAGAACGGGAAGTCGACGATCCAGCAGAGCTCGAAGCGGTCACGGTCGACGAGGTTCAGTTCTTCGCCAGCCTTGGTGCGGGCTTCGCCTGCGAACTTGTAGAACTTCGCCGGTTCGCCGGCGACAAAGAAGCAGGCGTCACCCTCATCGAGACCGAGCTGGGTTCGGATTGCTTCCGTGCGCTCCTCGCCGATGTTCTTGGCAAGCGGTCCGGCACCTTCCAGCTTCTCGCCTTCCTTGCGCCAGAAGATGTAGCCGAGTCCCGGCTGGCCGGTGGATTGCGCCCAGGCGTTCATGCGGTCGCAGAAGGCGCGCGAGCCACCCGTCTTGGCCGGAATCGCCCAGACTTCAACCTTGGGGTTGGAGGCGATCATGTTTGCAAAGACCTTGAAGCCGGAGCCGGCGAAATGGTCGGTGACGGCTTCCATGACGATGGGGTTGCGCAGGTCCGGCTTGTCAGAACCGTACTTGCGGATCGCAACATCGTAAGGGATGCGCGGCCATTCCCTGGTGACCGGCTTGCCTTCGGCGAACTGCTCGAAGACGCGGGTCATCATCGGCTCCATCGTCTCCCAGACGTCTTCCTGGGTGACGAAGCTCATTTCGACGTCGAGCTGGTAGAACTCGCCCGGCAGGCGGTCGGCGCGCGGGTCTTCATCGCGGAAGCAGGGGGCGATCTGGAAGTAGCGGTCGAAGCCTGCCACCATCAGGAGCTGCTTGTACTGCTGCGGCGCCTGCGGCAGGGCGAAGAACTTGCCCTGATGGATACGGGAGGGGACGAGGAAGTCGCGCGCGCCTTCCGGCGAAGATGCCGTCAGGATCGGGGTCGAGTATTCGGCAAATCCCGCCTCGCCCATGCCAGTGCGCATGGCGGAGATGATCTGGGTACGCTTGACGATATTCCGGTGCAGCGTTTCGCGGCGAAGATCGAGGAAGCGATACTTCAGCCGCACGTCTTCCGGATAGTCCGGCTCGCCGAAGACGGGCAGCGGCAGTTCCTTGGCAGCAGAGAGCACTTCGATCTCCTGCGCATAAAGCTCGATTTCGCCCGTCGGCATGTTCTTGTTGACCGTGTCGTCCGTGCGGGCCTTGACGAGGCCATCGACGCGGATCACCCATTCGCCGCGGACCATTTCAGCCGTCTTGAAGGCCGGGCTGTCGGGATCGGCCACAACTTGCGTGATGCCGTAGTGGTCGCGCAGGTCGATGAACAGGACGCCGCCATGGTCGCGTACACGATGCACCCAACCGGAGAGACGAACGGTGGAGCCGACATCGGACTTCCTGAGGGCGGCACAGGTGTGGCTGCGGTAACGGTGCATTATCGGTATCCCGGACTGGTGCGAAGCTGAGACAAGCGGCATGCGAAGCACTGCCGGTCAGCTAACAAGAAAATCGGCGGGACAAGCGCATGGCGGGCCAGATTTGTCAAGGCGCAACCGGCTTTCGTGCCCAGGTGACGCCGCAAGGCAAGCTGCGTCGAAGGCTCCGGCGCATTCGGTTGCTCCGTCCTTCCTCCATCGCCGCGGCGCCAGGCCGGGACGGCGCGGGGGAACCTGTCCGGCGACGAGTCGTTTGGCTCAATCATCCGCAGCGAGGTAGACAATGTCCCAGAAAAGCAAATCGATGCCCATTATAGGCGCGATCGTCGTGATCATCATCGGCCTGGCTCTCGCCTACTGGATCACGCGCGGGACGGACACGGCTCCCACCATCCCGCCAGACCGCACCAACACGGAAGAAACGCTACCGGCCCAGCCGGCAGATCCGTCACCATCGCCCGTGCAGCAGCAGCAATCGCAGTGAGATGAGGCGCCCGCATGGGCACAGGCAACAAAAAAGGCCGGGGCGACATCGCTCCGACCTTCCTCATCGTCGTATCCTCACCTCTGCCAGTACATCCGTGGTCAAAGCCGAAAATCGACTGTGGCAATTGCGAGCGGCGAAATCATTTCAGCGCTCGTCAGCAATGCCGATGGACGGTGTATTAGCGAACAATTGTGTTCGAAAAGAGTCGATCGTGACCGATTAACCATTCCTGTTCAGGTGCGGTTAAGTTGAGCAGCTTATTTTAGATCCCGTTAACCGATGGAGGATCTGTCGATGCCGCTTCAGGGCCCAGCATTCATACTCGCTCTCGCAATCTTCATTGCCGGCGCCCCCTTGCTGGCCAAGCACGCCGATGCGGATCGGAGCAACCACGCCTATGTTGCTGCAGCGAGCTTCTGAGGCCTCCTCTCTTTTCTTTTGGCTTGCGTGGGGCGCCCTCGTCTTTGCCGCTGCTTCGGCCTCGGGTACGGCCTTTGCCCAAGTGGTTCCGGGCGAGGAACATTGCGTGGTGAACGTCAAGACAGACGACGTTCTGAACGTGCGGCGACAGCCGAATGCCGAAGCGAGCATCGCCAACAGACTACGGTACAACGAGTGTGGGGTGATCGTGACCGGCACGTGCCGGGGCGACTGGTGCCCGGTAGAAGCCAAACACGACACGGGATGGGTCCACCGGCGTTACATCTCCATGGTTTCGCCTTCGCTTTACTGCGTGTCGGGCGTTTCCTCCGCCGACCGGCTGAACCTGCGACGCTGGCCTTCGGCGCAGTCGCAGGTGATCACCACCCTTGCCCCTGACCAGTGCGACATTGCCTTCCTGCCCTATACCACCGACGACTGGCAGAAGGTCCGGGTCGAGGGCTGGGAAGGATGGGTCAATCGGCGGTTCGTCAGCGGCCAGTAACGTGACCCCCTACCCTTCGCCGATTTGGCAAGACAGCGGCGGCGCTGCTCGCTTATGACTGCGTCGTCCTGCGCGAGCGTCTGCGAGTCGCAGCCCGCCGGAAGTTCCATATGAGCCACATCCGCCCGCTCGTTCCCCTGCTTGCTACCGCCGGCATCCTGATCGGCGGCAACGGACTGCAAGGCACCTTCATTGCGCTTCGCGGGTCGCATGAAGGCTTTTCCCCGGCCCTGATCGGCATGATCGGCGCCGGCTACAGCGTTGGCTTTGCGATCGGCTGCATCTACGTCACGAGGCTGCTGCGCGAGATCGGCCATATCCGGACCTTCTCCGCCATGGCGGCGATCGCCGCATCCTGTTCGCTGTCGATGTCGCTGATCATCGACCCGATCTTCTGGCTTCTGATGCGCTTCTTGATCGGGATCGCAGTCGCCAGCCTGTTTGCAACTGTCGAGAGCTGGATCAACGCCAAGGTGACGAACGCCAACCGCGCCCGGACGCTGTCGATCTACCGGCTGGTCGATCTCGGATCAGTGACGGCGGCACAGTACCTCATTCCGGTCGCCGGGATCGAGGGGAGCGTGATCTTCAGCATCATTGCGATCGCCATGACGCTGTCGCTGGTACCGATCTCGCTTGCCGACCGCTCCAGCCCCTCCCCGCCCGATGCGATCCGCTTCGACCTTCTGGCGGTGTGGCGGATTTCGCCGCTGGCCGTCGTCGGCGTCACCTGCGTGGGGCTTGCGATGGCAGCCTTCCGCAACATCGGCCCGATCTACGGCGAAGCCATCGGCATGAGCATCACTTCGATCGCGACCTTCATGAGCGCCGGCATCATCGGCGGCGTGGTGCTGCAATATCCCCTCGGCATCTACTCCGACCGGCTGGACCGTCGAAAGGTGATCCTCTGGACGACGATCGGCTCCATCATCACCGGCGCCTATCTTTCCTTCGGCGCCGGAACGAGCGAGACGGCCAATATCGCCGGCGTCTTCCTGTTCGGCGCCTTCTCGATGCCGCTTTACTCGCTCTGTTCGGCGCACGGCAACGACCATGCGCGGGACGGCGAGCATGCGCTGATGTCTGCCGGCCTGCTGTTCTATTGGTCGATGGGTGCAACCGTGGGGCCGCTGCTCGCGGCCTTGATGCTGCAGTTCATCGGAGCGAACGTCTTTTTCGTCTACACCTCCTTCGTCTTTGCCGGGTTCGCCATCTATACATTGCAGCGGATGGCGACGCGTCCGCCGGTGCCGCCGGACGAGCGGCCGCGCCGCTTCCGGGCCCTGCTTCGGACCTCCGCCTATTTCAACAAGCTTGCCGCACCGCCGACGAAGGAAGATCGGCGCTGATCCGCCCGGTTGTATTGACATATGCGAGCGGAAGGAGAAGGAAGGCCGATCTTTTGACGAATTGACGCGACGGACTGATGATCGAAACCACTGCTGCCCTCGATGACGCCTGCCGGGCGCTTGCCCAATCCGAGTTCATCACCATCGATACGGAATTCCTGCGGGAAACAACCTTCTGGCCGCAGCTCTGCCTGATCCAGATGGCGAGTCCGACGATGGAAGTGCTGGTCGACCCGCTTGCCAAGGGGCTGGACCTTGCGCCCTTCTTCGAGCTGATGGCGGATGCGAACGTGGTCAAGGTCTTCCACGCGGCGCGCCAGGACATCGAGATCATTCATCACCTTGGCAACCTCATGCCGCACCCGATTTTCGACACACAGGTGGCCGCCATGGTCTGCGGCTTCGGCGACAGCGTATCCTACGACCAGCTGGTGCAGCGGGTGACGGGTGCCCAAATCGACAAGTCCTCGCGGTTTACCGACTGGAGCCGGCGACCGCTTTCAGACAAGCAGCTCGATTATGCGCTCGCCGACGTGACGCATCTGCGCGACGTCTACCAGTTTCTCAAGGCGCAGCTGGAACGGGAGGGGCGTGCCAGCTGGCTGACGGAAGAGATGGCGATCCTAGAATCGGCCAACACCTACGATATTCATCCGGACGACGCCTGGCTTCGGCTGAAGGCGCGGCTGCGCAAACCGACCGAACTCGCGATCCTGAAGTACGTCGCCGCCTGGCGCGAACGGGAAGCCCGCAGCCGCAACGTGCCGCGCTCGCGGGTCCTGAAGGACGACGGGATCTATGAAATCGCCCAGCAGCAGCCAAAGGACACCGAAGCGCTGTCACGGCTGCGGACCATCCCCAAGGGCTGGGAGCGCTCGGCCTCCGGCACCGCGGTGATCGAGGCTGTCAATGCAGCGCTTGCACTGCCGAAGTCGGAGATGCCGCATGCGCCGAAGCACGTGCGCTCGCCGGAAGGCACAGGTGCCGCTGTCGAGCTCCTCAAGGTGCTGCTGCGGCTGATCTCCGACAAGGAAGGCGTCGCCGCCAAGGTGATCGCCAACACGGACGACCTGGAGAAGATCGCGGCGGAAGGCGAAACGGCCGAGGTGGCCGCCCTCTCCGGTTGGCGTCGCGAGCTATTCGGGCAAACCGCGCTCCGCCTGATCTCCGGCGAAGTGGCGCTGCGGTTTGTCGACAAGAAGGTTGAGTCGGTGGAACTCCATGAAGCGATCCCGAACGCTCGACAGCATTCATGAAGTTCCGCTATCGCGACCCTCTCACAGCGGAAAGGCACCCGGCGTACCGGATGCCTTTCTAAAGACTTGAGCGTCAACTGCGTTAGCTATCGCTTCGAACGGAACGATCAACCAGCTTCAAGCTCCGGTCCGACTGCACCACGTAGGTCTCGCGATATCGGTTCCCGTCTTCGAAAACTTCGTAGGTGACGGGGCTACCGACGGGGGCGTTTTCCAAACGCGCCGTTACACCTTCGTAGGTGACGCTTCCGTTGGCGGCATCAAGCGCAAACGCAGATGACGAACCGGCAACGGCGGCAATAAGTGCGAGAGCAAAGGTCTTTCTCATAACTTCATTCCTTCTGAAAACGTTCTTGGAAGCCGCGCAATTCACTCGGCTGACCTCCAGATCGCTATCCGAGGGGATAATCGCAAGGACGGAAAAAATTACCGCTCTGTCTAGATTTGCTAAACAATCTTTGCGCCTCAGAGCACCACGTGCCACGTAAGTGGGATCAATAGTTTAACCACCAGGCAGCTTCACTGACGTCGCGCGCGACCGACGTTCAAGATCCCTCACGTGTTGTTGAAGCAGGCGAACTGTATGGAAGCCTACTCGAACCTGAAGGCAAGGCGTTTGCCGGTAAGCTTGGCCAACTGCTGCAGACGTCCCTCCAAGCGCTCGCCGGCAAGGGCGCCGTGCTCACGTGGCACAACGAATTCGAGATCAAGATTAGGAGACGTCGCCTCACGAAAGGCAAGGCTATTCACGATCCCGGGCATCGAGGCGGAGAAGAGGTAGACGACCCGCAGCATGCCCCCCAGGAGCTTGGCCAGGTCTTGAAGCCGGGGGTGCGCAATTGCAGCGAGTGGTCCAGAGGCCCCGTCGTCCTGAAGTCCCTCGAACCGGTAGTAGTTGGCGAGCGCGAGGTAGGCCCGTCCTGGATGAGTGATGCCAACGAGCGATGAGTGTGCGATCAGGTTCAGGGCCTGTGCTCCTCGGTAGTCGGGATGCGCGCGCCAGCTGATATCCGCCAGTAGACAGGCGGCCTGCCGATAACGGCTCTCCTCCTCGCTCTCTTCGATACCGAACATGGGGACCATGCGGCCTGTCCAGGCTGCAAGTTCGCGCGCATGCTCCGGTGAGCGGGCCCTAAGGATTGCCAACTGGTCTGCCGCCACCAACAGTGGATCGGACGCCTTCTCCGCTTCGGGCAGAAGTGAATAAAGATAGCCCTCGCGAACGCCCTGGGCAGAGAAGAGGATGCGGGCCGGTTTCATAACCTTCAGGACCTCCCGCATCGCCACCGCACCAAAGGGCAGCAGGGTCCGCCGGTTTTTGGAGATGGCCTGCCAGGCAGGATGCTTGTTGTCGCCGGCAATCACGGTATCCAGGAAGCTGTCGATCTCCTCGAGCTTGAGCTTGTAGCCCTGCATCATGTGGAGGGGGTAGCCGTTCATCTCCATATGGAGCTTGGCGATATTTCGCCAGGTGCCGCCCACGGCGTAAAAGGTGCGGCCCTCGCCCCGGGTCAGGAATTCAGCCCTCGCCACGTGTTCCGCTGCGATCGTGCGGGCCTTCTCCAGCGATTGACCTGATGTCTCCGACAGCCGCAGACCACCCAGTGGCAACGTGATGCCGCGACCCAGTTGCTCCCCACGGATGTCGATCAGTTCGAGGGATCCACCACCGAGGTCGCCCGCGATCCCATCGGGGCCGTGGAAGCCACTGATAACGCCATAGGCGGAGTAAAGTGCTTCCTCTTCACCCGTCAGAACCTGGACACTGCAACCGAGTATCTCTTCAGCATCTTTGATGAACTGCGCGCCATTGGAGGCTTCCCGCGCAGCCGCTGTGGCCAGAGGATAAATCCGGGTGGCACGGGCCTGTTCCGACAGGGCGCGAAAACGTCGGAGCGCCGCCAAAGCGCGATCAACCGCTGCCGGATCCATGGAGCCTGTCGACGCCAATCCCTTTCCGAGGCCGCACAGCACCTTTTCGTTGAAGAGCATGGCCGGCGCGCGCGACAGCCCTTCGTAAATCACGAGGCGAACGGAGTTGGAGCCAATGTCGACGACGGAGACTGGGGCGATTCCCGGCAACCGCCCTTGGGCTTCAGATCGAACCATGCGTGCCTTTTCTTGGCTAACTCTTGCGCCCGGACATCACGCCCGCGATCAACTTCGGAGCACTCGATTTCAAAGCTTCACCACGACCGGAAAGGCTCGGATTGGTCATGAAATACTGTTGCGCGTTGAAAGGTTCCTCGCCCGGACGCACTTCGATGCGCCTTGACGTGCCGTCGGGCAATATCTCGTAGCTCTGCTGATTGTCAATCAAGTTGCCGAGCATGATCTGCGACAGGACCTGCTCATGCACAGTCGGGTTCAAAAGCGGCACCAGCGTCTCGACCCGGCGATCGAGGTTGCGCGGCATCATGTCGGCTGAACCGATATAAACCAGCGCGTTTTCCGACGGCAGGCCATAGCCGTTGCCGAAGCAGAAGATTCGGCTGTGCTCCAGGAACCTGCCGACGATGGACTTGACCCGGATATTGTCCGACAGACCCTTCACCTGTGGGCGCAGACAGCAGATGCCACGAACAACGAGATCGACATCGACGCCCGCCCGGCTCGCTCTGTAAAGCGCGTCGATGATCTCCGGATCGACCAGCGAGTTCATCTTCATCCAGATCGCTGCCGGCCCACCACGCTGCGCATGCACGATCTCCTCCTCGATATGGCGGAGAATCCGGGTTCGCAACGTATAGGGCGACACGGCGAGCTTCATGCTGTCTTCGGGTTCACCGTATCCGGTGATGAAATTGAAGACGTTTGCCATGTCGTGGGCAATCTTCGGATTGCAGGTGAAGAAGGACAGATCGGTGTAGATCTTGGCCGTGACCGGATGGTAGTTGCCGGTGCCGAGGTGGCAGTAGGTGCGCAACCTGCCCTCTTCGCGGCGGACCACCATCGACATCTTGGCATGCGTCTTCAGTTCGATGAAACCGAAGACCACCTGCACGCCGGCTCGCTCCAGATCGCGTGCCCAGCGGATATTGGCTTCCTCGTCGAAGCGTGCCTTGAGCTCCACCAAGGCTGTAACGGATTTGCCCATCTCGGCGGCGTCGATCAGCGCCCGGACGATCGGACTGTCGTTGGAGGTGCGGTAGAGCGTCTGCTTTATCGCCAGAACATCCGGATCACGCGCTGCCTGCAGGAGGAACTGCACCACCACATCGAAACTTTCGTATGGATGGTGAACCACCATGTCCTTTTCGCGGATGGCTGCGAAACAATCACCGGCGTGTTCGCGGACCCGTTCGGGAAATCGGGCGTTGTAAGGATCGAACCGCAGGTCGTCGCGCGGCGCTTTGGCGATCTCCGAGAGCGTATTGAGCGCCAAGAGACCGGGTAGAACTGCAACGCGGTTATCCGGCACCCCCAATTCCTGGACAACGAAGTGGCGCAATTCCGAAGGCATCTCGGAATCGGTTTCGATGCGGATGACCTTGCCACGGCGCCGGCGTTTCAGTGCCGTCTCAAAGAAGCGTACCAGATCTTCGGCTTCTTCCTCGACCTCGATATCGCTATCGCGGATGATACGGAAGGTACCGGCACCCTTGACCTCATAGCCGGGGAAGAGCCGGTTCGTGAACATGCCGACCACATCCTCCAAGGTGATGTAGCGGATCGTTGCCCCATCATCGGGAAGGCGGATGAAGCGGTCCAGCGTCGGCGGCAAGCGCAGCAGCCCGGTCATGGGCTCACGCCCATGCATGCTGTGAAGCTGCAGGGCGATCGAGAACCCGAGGTTCGGGATGAACGGGAATGGATGGGCCGGATCGATCGACAGCGGCGTCAGGATCGGGAAGAGATCTTCATCGAAGGCCGTGGCAAGCCAGTTGCGATCGTCCGGGGAGAGAGCCGCAGGCCGGACAATCAAGATGTCCTCCTGTGCCAGATACTGCTGGAGCACGGCGAGCGATGCCTGCTGCTCCATCTGCAGGTTGTCGATCTCCTGCAGGATGCCGTCGAGCTGTTCGGCGGGGGTCTTGCCGTCAGGACTACGGATCGCGATCCCCTGACGCACCTGACCCTCCAAACCGGCGACGCGCACCATGAAGAACTCGTCAAGGTTTGCAGCCGAAATCGACAGGAAGCGCACGCGCTCCAGCAGCGGATGCGCCGTGTTGAGTGTTTCTTCAAGGACCCGACGGTTAAACTGAAGCCAGGAGAACTCGCGGTTGATAAACCGCTCAGGGCTGTTCATCAGATCATCGAACGCCGCCGTATCGCTCGTGGCCTGGTCAGTCCCGGTCGTAACGTCCATGAATATGCCCCCAATCGTTCTCCAGCAGATATTAAAGATTGGCGACGGAACTGTGACAGTCAATCACCCTCTTTGCCGATCTGGTTCAGGACCTCTGCGGCGAGATGGCGGGTGACCCGCGTCCCGCGAGCCAGCGCCAACCGGTCAAGCCGCTCGACAATGGTCTGTGCGGCCGCAAGCGAACGCTCCATTCTAGTGACGATGTAGCCAACCAATTTGTCATCTATGTAAAGCTGGCGGTCGGCAAATAGCTTCACAATAACCTGAGCCAGCAGATCCTCGTCCGGCTCGCCAATTTCCGCGACTGTTGCCGCTTTCAGCCGCGAGCGCAAGTCGGGCAGCCTAACCGGCCAGGACATTGGCCAGAGCCGGGAGGTGATGAGCAGGCTGTGGCCATTCTCCCTCACGCTGTTGATGACGTGAAACAATTCCGTGTCGTCGAATCCCCGACGTTCTGCATCCTCGAAGAGAACAGGCCCTGCAGCGGCGACACCCGCTGCTCCGGAGCCGGCCAGAGGGTGGATAGACGTCGCGCCACTCCTCTCCTGCCAGATCGAAGCCAGGTGCGACTTGCCTGAGCCCACCGGGCCAGCAAGGATGACCACCGGCGCCGGCCAGTTCGGCCATTGGTCGATGATCGACACGGCAGCGCTCAGGCGCTCCGACACCATAAGGTCATCACGGCCACTGGCCGCATCATGGGTAAAAGCCAGCGGGAGCTGCTCGTGCCGCCGCCGATTGCGCTCTGCATTGTCGTTCATGGCTTGTCCTGGGAATGCTCCAGCACCTGCGGCGGCCGCTTGTCTTCCCAGGGAAGCGTCGCCGACCGGCCATAGTAGAGGTCGCTCTCAAGGTACCGTGACAGGACAAAACGGACAAGCACACCGACCATTGCCGCGGCAGGCACTGCGATGAGAAGTCCGACGAAGCCGAACATCGCGCCGAAGGCGAAGAGCGCGAACATCAGCCAAACCGGGTGCAGACCTATACGCGAGCCCATCAGTTTCGGCTGGAGGATGTTGCCTTCAATGAATTGGCCTGCAAAGAAAACCACCGCGGTGGCGACAATCCAGGTGTAGTCGGGCCAAAATTGGACCACCGCAACACCAAGTGAGAGCGCAAGCCCGATGAAGGATCCGACATAGGGAATAAAACTGATCATACCCGCAACGAAGCCGATCAGGAGACCGAAATTCAACCCGATTAGCGACAGCCCCACCGCATAGAAGATCCCGAGGATCAAGCAGATAGAGCCCTGCCCCCGGACAAAGCCGGCAATCGCCAGATCCATATCGCGCGCAAGCTGGCGGACCGTTCCAGAATGGTCGCGGGGCACCCAGCCATCTACCTTTGCCACCATCTTGTCCCAGTCGAGCAGAATGTAGAAGGCGACGACGGGTGTAACGACCAGCAGTGAAACCACATCGAGCAGCGTTTTGCCCGAGGCCCAGATCTGACGCAGCAGACCCGCCATGAATCCCGCCCCTTCGGACATCACGTCTGAGAAGTTTTGTTTGGCGGTCTCGATCTGGCCGCTCAGCCAGTCAGGCAGGAAGGCGTCGGGCGTGGCGATAAGTTCCTGCAACTGCGAGACGTAGCCAGGCAAGGCTCTTGCAAAATCGTTGAGCTGGCTGACGATGACGGGAATGAGGATCATCAGCGACAAAGCGAACACAAGCACGAAACAGACAAGGATCACCACCGTCGCCATCATCCGGCTCAAGCCCCGCCGCTCCAACCAGTCAGCGACCGGATCAAGAAAGTAGGCAAGCGCCATGCCGGCGACGAATGGCAGCAGGATCGAGCGGAAGGCCCACAGAAAGACGACGAAAACGGCCAGTGCCGCCACCCAGAACAGGATATGGCGACGCAGGTTTGCTCCGTTGATGTAATAGGGCATCGCTGCATTCCTCACTGACGGACGGGCTGGCAACACGGATAGGATGGCGTCGATACGCCGGTCAAGTATCGTGGTCTCAGCTCGCCGCTTTCCCCTGCTAAGGAGGGTCTAGCGCTTGCATAAGCCGGCGTCCCGTGCAATGGCGCTCAAAGCTTAGCGAGCGGAGACAGGCGATGACCGAGACGGGCAAGAACGGCCTCACCTACAGCGATGCCGGCGTCGATATCGACGCGGGAAATCTCATGGTCGAGAAGATCAAGCCGGCAGTCCGTTCCACCCGCCGACCGGGCGCCGACGGCGAGATTGGCGGCTTTGGTGGGCTTTTCGATCTTCGCGCTGCCGGCTTCACCGACCCGGTGCTCGTTGCCGCCAATGACGGCGTCGGGACGAAACTCAAGATCGCCATCGATGCGGACCGCCACGACACCGTCGGAATCGACCTCGTGGCCATGTGCGTCAACGACCTCGTCGTCCAGGGCGCCGAACCGCTTTTCTTCCTCGACTATTTCGCTACCGGCAAGCTTGATCCCGACCAGGGCGCCGCCATCGTGCAGGGCATTGCTGAAGGGTGCCGCCAAGCTGGATGCGCCCTCATAGGCGGCGAAACGGCCGAAATGCCCGGCATGTATGCCGGCGGCGACTACGACCTGGCCGGCTTTGCCGTCGGTGCGGCCGAACGCGGCCAGTTGCTGCCGGTGGGCGATCTTGCCGAAGGGGATGCCATCCTCGGCCTCACCTCCTCCGGCGTTCATTCGAATGGCTTCTCACTGGTACGAAAGATCGTTTCGGTTTCGAAGCTGGATTGGGACGACGACGCGCCTTTCGCCGAAGGCAAGACGCTTGGGGAAGCGCTGCTGACCCCGACGCGGATTTATGTGAGGCCGCTGCTCAAGGCGATCCGTGAGACGGGAGCCATCAAGGCCCTTGCCCACATCACCGGCGGCGGCTTTCCCGAAAACATCCCGCGGGTCCTGCCTGCAAATCTCGCAGCCGAAATCGATCTCGATTCCATTCCGGTGACACCGGTGTTTTCGTGGCTGGCGCAGACGGGGGGCGTCGAGGCCAAGGAAATGCTGCGCACCTTCAACTGCGGTATCGGCATGACTGCCGTGGTCGCGGCCGAAGATGTCGACGCCGTGACCGCAATCCTGTCGGGCGAAGGCGAGGTGGTGGTGCCGCTTGGACGGATCGTCGCCCGTGCGGACGGGGCTGCTGGCACCATCTACCGGGGCACGCTTGCCCTATGAGCCTGCGCGGCGCCGACGGAAAGCGCAAGCGCGTCGCCGTCTTCATTTCGGGCGGCGGCTCCAACATGCTTTCGCTTGCCAGGGCCTGCCAGGTGCAGGACTGGCCCGCGGAGATCGCCTGCGTGATCTCCGACAAGGCATCTGCCGGCGGGCTGGCGAAGGCTGAGGCGCTTGCCATCCCGACGCAGGTCTTCGAACGCAAAGACTATGCGAGCAAGGAGGAGCACGAAGCTGCGATACTCGCCGCTCTCGATGATATCGCTCCCGATGTTATCTGCCTTGCGGGCTATATGAGACTCCTCTCCGGCGACTTCATCCGCCGGCACGAGGGGCGCATCCTCAATATCCACCCCTCCCTGCTGCCGCTGTTTCCCGGCCTTCACACACACCAGCGCGCCATCGACGCTGGGATGCGAATTGCCGGCTGCACCGTGCATTTCGTCACCGAGGGCATGGACGAAGGACCAATCATCGCCCAGGCGGCGGTGCCGGTGCTGGTCGGGGATACGGCGGAAACGCTGGCGGCACGTCTGCTGACGGTGGAGCACCAACTTTATCCGCTTGCGCTAAAGCTCGTGGCGGAGGGCAAAGTGCAAATGGAGGATGGGCGCGCCGTGACGAAGCCCGGCACAAATGTCGAGCTTGCGGAGCAGAGGCTGATCTCCGGCGGGCTCTAGTGAGCTGTTTGACCCGGCCGTCTCCTGCGATTATCTTCGGAACAGTACTGGAGCGAGACGTCCATGACCACCGATGCGCATCATCCGGAAGTTGGCTTGTCCACGATCGCTCTGTCCGATGACCAAGTGATCCTCACGCTTGCGGAGCGCCACTCGCTGACGGCTTACGATGCCGCTTATCTCGCGCTAGCGTTGGAACGCCAGTTGCCACTTGCAACTCTCGACCGGAAGCTGACGAAGGCCGCGCAGAGCGAAGGCCTCCCTTCGCTGACATAGCGTCGTCGCCTCTACGCAGACGCTCTAAAGCTTGTCCCGGTTCAGCGCCGCCCAGTGCAGGAGCATGATCGTCTTGCCATCGCAGATCTCGCCGGTGCTGATCATTGCGAGCGCCTCGTCGAGCGGTATTTCCAGCACCTCGATGTCCTCGTGCTCATCGTCCAGCCCGCCTCCGTCCTCCACTTTGTGACTGAGGTCGATCGGCGCGTAGAAGAAATGGATGCGCTCGGTGACGGCGCCGGGGGACATGAAGCATTCGAAGAGGAAGCGGACGTCGCTCACTTCGTAACCCGTTTCCTCCACCGCCTCGCGGCGGATTGCCTCCTCCGGGTGATCACCATCCAAGAGGCCAGCCGGCGTCTCGATCATCCAGCCGGAATGGCCGTTGACATGCGCTGGCATGCGGAGCTGTTTGACGAGGACGACGACCTGACGGTTCGGGTCAAACAGCAGGATGGTTGCACCGTTGCCGCGGTCATAGACTTCCCGCGAGAGCCGGTTGGTTTCTCCCTTGGAGCTTGTGTAGTCGAAGGTGACCTTGCGCAGGTGGTACCAGTTGTCCGAGAGCGTCTTGTCCTCGACGATCTCGATCTTCGCATTCTCAAGCTTGCTCATGCAGGGTCCTTGCGCAGCCAGACGCGGTTATCGTGGAAGGCGGCGCCGCCATATGGCGCGACGGCATCGGCACCGGTCAATACGTTGATCCCCTCCCCGTCGAGATGCGCCTTGTTGGGCCAGAGGCCTTCTGCGATCAGTACGCCCGGCTTGGCGCCCGCAACGATCCGCGCATGGAGACGGATCTCGCCGCGCGTGTTGCCGAGGCGGACGATGTCGCCGTCAAGGATGCCGAGGCGAAGTGCGTCGGAAGGCTCGATCATCACCTCGGGCCGGCCCTCCTTCTGCGCCGAGGTCGGTGTCTCGGCGAAGGTGGAGTTGAGGAAGTTGCGGGCGGGCGATGTTGCGAGTCGGAAGGGATGCTCGGCATCGGCCTCCTCGATCACCGGGACGTAGTCGGGAAACTTCGGCAGGGCCGCGACCGGCCCCATAGGCCCCAGGCTCTTCGGCGGACGATTCGGGGACGGGCCGTTTGCCCAGTCGGGGCTGAAGCGGAACTTGCCGTCTGGATAGCCGAAGCCCTTGAGGTAATGCGCCGTGTCGAAGTCGGGCTGGGCGTCGATCCAGCGCTGCAGGGCAAGCGTCTCGAACCCGGGCCAGCCGCTGGCCTCCAACATGCGGTCGATATGCTCTCGCTCCGAAAGGCCGAAGCCGGGGTAATGAGAGACGCCGAGGCGTTTGGCAAGTTCCTCGATGACCAAGAGGTTGGTACGCACCGTTTCCGGCGGCTCGACCAGCTTGGGCCCGAGCAGGATGTGGTTCTGTCCGCCGGCGCGATAAAGGTCGTCATGCTCGAGAAACATCGTCGCGGGCAGGATGACATCGGCCATCTCAGCCGTTTCCGTCAGGAACTGTTCGTGAACGGCGACGAAGAGATCTTCGCGGGCGAAGCCCTGCTTCACCAGCCGCTGCTCCGGCGCGACATTCACCGGATTGGTGTTTTGGATCAGGAGCGCGGTGACAGGGCCGCGATGGCGCAGCGCGTCGGCGTCGCCGGTCAGCACGCGACCGATCTGCGACTGGTCGAGCATGCGGAGGTCGGGATCGGCATAGGCCGTTCCCATCAGTTCTGCCTTGTTCAGGCGGAAGATGTCGCCGTTGTTGTGGAAGGCGCCACCGCCTTCATGTTGCCAGGAGCCGAGGACGGTGGCGACCGACAGGGCCGCATGCATGGAGACCGTGCCGTTGCGTTGGCGCCCGAAGCCGTAGCCGAGGCGGAAGAAGGTCTTCTTCGTCGTGCCGACAAGGCGGGCGAAGGCTTCGATTTCCTCCACCGTCAGGCCCGTGATCGCAGATGCCCACTCCGGCGTCCTGGTCCGCAGATGCTCCTCCAGCCCGGCCGGGTCATCGGCAAACTTCGCCATGTAGTCGCGATCGGCGTATCCGTCTCGGAACGAGACATGCATGACGGCACAGGCAAGTGCGGCGTCGGTGCCGGGCTTCAGGATCAGGCCCATGTCGGCCTGCTTCATCGTCGGGTTGTCGTAGATGTCGATGACGACGATCGGCGCGCCGCGGTCCTTGCGCGCCCGCACCGCATGCGTCATCACGTTGACCTGGGTGGAGACGGCATTGGTCCCCCAGATGACGACGCAGTCGGCTTTCGCCATTTCTCGAGGGTCCGGTCCGCGCAGGGCGCCGGTGCCCATCACATAGCCGGTCCAGGCCATGTTCGTGCAAATCGAGCCAAAGAAACCGGAATATTTCTTGGCGTGACGCAGGCGCTCAATGGAATCACGCTGCACCTGGCCCATTGTGCCGGCGTAGAAATAGGGCCAGACAGCCTCGGAGCCGTGGCGGGCCTCTGCCTGGACAAATGCCTCGGCGACTTCATCAAGGGCCGCTTCCCAAGAGATTTCCTGCCAGGCGCCCTCGCCCTTGGCTCCCAGCCGGCGCTTTGGCGTCAGCAGGCGCTTCGGGTGATAGATGCGCTCGCTGTAGCGCGCCACCTTGGCGCAGATGACGCCGGCGGTATAGGTATTCTCATTCGAGCCGCGCACCCTGCCAATGCGGCCTTCTGGCGTGAGATCGACATCGAGGGCGCAGGCGGACGGGCAGTCATGTGGGCACACGGTGTGTCCGACGCGCGTGACGGTGGGAGCGGCTTTCGCCGTGATCGGGGTCGCAAGGTTCATCGGTTTTCTATATTCGAAGCAGGGAGGCGCAAGAAGCGAGATTTGCAGCCCATCAAATTAATTCATACGGGGCGGAAGCAGCCATGAACTATCGGCACATCTACCATGCGGGCAATTTTGCGGACGTGCTCAAGCATGCGGTGCTTTCGCGACTCATCGCCTACATGCAGAAGAAGGACAAGGCTTTCCGGATGCTCGACACCCATGCCGGCATTGGCCTCTATGACCTGTCGTCCGAGGAGGCGCAGAAGACCGGCGAATGGCGCGACGGCATCGGGCGGCTGATGGAAGCCGATCTGCCGCCCAGGGCGGCTGAACTGCTGGACCCCTATGTCTCGGCGATCCGCGCGCTCAATCCCGGCGCCGACCTGACGCTCTATCCTGGATCGCCGAAACTGGCGCGAATGCTGTTTCGCCCGCAGGACCGCCTGTCGGCGATGGAACTGCATTCGGACGACTACAATCGCCTCTCCCGCCTGTTCGAGGGCGATTATCAGGTGCGGGTGACGGAACTCGATGGATGGCTGGCGCTCGGGGCTCACCTGCCGCCCAAGGAGAAGCGCGGGATCGTGCTCGTGGATCCACCGTTCGAGGAGGAGGGCGAATACGCGCATCTGGCGAGCGGATTGGCAGGCGCGCACCGCCGCTTTCCTGGCGGCACCTATTGCCTGTGGTACCCGCTGAAGAAAGGAGCTCCCATCAAGGACTTTCATCAGGCGCTGCAGGATCTGAATATCCCGAAGATGCTCTGCGTCGAGCTGACGGTCTGCAGCGACCGAGAAACGACAGGGCTCAACGGCTCAGGATTGGTTATCGTCAACCCGCCATTCACGCTGAAGGACGAGATGCATGTCGTGCTGCCTGTCCTCAAGGAGGCCATGGCGCGAGATCGTTTCGCCTCACAGCGGGCGTTCTGGCTGCGAGGGGAAGACGTCGATCAAGATTCGGCAGATGCCTGATTGGCTCTGTACTGCGTCCGCTCGAAGATGAAGATCACCGCCAGCGCGATGGCGAATGGAATCAGCAGATAGAACAGCCGGAAGACAAGCAGTGCCGCGATGACGTCTGCCTGATCCATGTCAGGCAGGCCCATTACGAAGACGAGTTCTAGAACGCCTAACCCTCCTGGCGCGTGGGAAATCAGCGCCGCGGAAAACGAGACTAGGAAGATGCCGAGGACCACGATGAACCCGGGGTTTCCAACTTCCGGCAACGCAAAATAGATGATGCCAGCCGCACCGATCAGCTCGAGCGGACCAATGATGAGCTGGGATAGGACCACGCGCGGAGATGGGTAGGTTAGCTGCGTCTTGCCGATCTTGATCGATCGAGGGCGTAGAAAGCTAATGGCGACGTAGATCGCTATGAGCGCGAGAATGCCGATGCCGGTGCCTGAAGATGCGCTGATCGCGAAGCCGTCGCCGAACCGCTCTGTGATGTGTGGCTTTAACACCAGTACCAGCCCGGCCAACACCAATGTGCCGAGAACAAAGGTGAATGAGCAAAGCGCGATCAAGGCGCCGATCTCACGGCCGCTCAATCCTTTGGAGGAATAGGCCCTGTAGCGGACCACACCGCCGGAGATAACGGAGGCGCCGATATTGTGCGAAAGCGCATAGGTGGTGAAGGATGAGACAGTGATGAACCACAGGTTCACCTTTTTGCCGAGATGCATGAGCGCAATCCGGTCATAGCCCGCAAGCGCTGCATAGGCGACCAACGTCGACAAGGCGGCAAGAAACCAGTGGAGCCCGGAGATAGCTACCAAGCTCTCCCAGACGTCGTCGAGTGAGAGTCCACGAAGTTCCTTGTAGAGAAGCCAGCCGCAAACAGCTATCGTTGCCGCACCAACCACGGGCCAGAAATATTTCTTCAATGTCATTCCGTCTTGCCGATCTTCGCTCCTCCAAGGCATATCAGCGACTGCGGTGCATTAGCTGACTCGGTTACTTTGGAGGCAACGGATTGAGGTATCAACCTTTTAGAACAGCTTTTGCTGCAATCATGCTCCTTGTGACGTTCAACGCCGCGCAGGGGCAGTCTCCTGATTTTGACTTCTATGTCCTTTCGCTCTCGTGGTCGCCCACCTACTGTGCCTCCCAAGAGGGCGGGCGCAGTTCCCAGCAATGCAACGGCAGCGATCGTCATGCATTCGTCGTGCACGGCCTTTGGCCACAGCACGAGCGGGGTTATCCGGAGTTCTGCGCCAGCCGCGAGCCTCAGCGTGTACCGCAGGCGCTCGGAGAGACTATGTTCGACATCATGCCCTCGATGGGACTGATCGGCCACCAGTGGCGCAAGCATGGCAGTTGCACCGGGCTTAGCCAGCGGGATTATCTGGCGCAGACCCGGGAAGCTTTCGGTCGCGTCGCGATCCCTGCTGAACTTGCCGAAGGCAAGCGACGTCTAACCCTATCGTCCGAGGAGATCGAGGCAGCGTTTGTCGCGGCCAATCCCGGTCTGACCGAACGCGGCATCGCCGCCATCTGTGAGGGACGGCAATTGGAGGAGGTGCGTATCTGCCTGACGAGGAACCTGCAGTTCCGCGACTGCCTGGAAGTCGATCGCCGCGGCTGCCGCCTTGATCGCATTGACCTTCCGCCCGTGAACTAGACGAACAGCCATTCAAGGACACGTCCCAAATGAAGCTCTTATACTCGCCCGCCTCCCCCTATGCCGCCAAGGTCAGGATGGCGGCGCGCCATGCCGATATTGATCTTGAGACCGTGAAGGTGGACACCGCAAGCAATCCTCCGGAACTGCTGGACAACAACCCGCTCGGCAAGATCCCCACCCTGTTGCGAAAAGGTGAGGCACCTATCTATGACAGTGTTGCGATCATGCATTATCTGGACCGGCTATCGGGCGGCATGATCTATCCCAAGAAGGATCTTAAACGCACCGACGCCGAAGTGCTGGAAGCACTGTGCGACGGCATGATGGACAGCCTTCTGGCGATCATGAACGAGCGTCGCAGCCGCCCCGAGGACCGGGTTCACCAGCCGTGGATCGACAAGCAATGGGACAAGGTCAGCCGCGGGCTTGACTACCTCAACGCCCATCCGCCGAAAACGGGCAAGAAGCTCCACGGCGGCCATTTCGCGTTGGCGGCACTCTTGAGCTATCTGGACCTTCGATTCGACGACCGGAACTGGCGCGCCGGCCGCGAGGAGCTTGCGGCGTGGCCGGATGCATTCCTGACGCAGTTCCCGGATTATACGGAGTTGAAGGCGAGCGCTTGAACAGAAATGCCGGCAGCTTAGCCACCGGCATTTCTTCTTTCGATTAAGCAGATATCAGAACTTGACGCCGATACCGACCTTGACGCTGTGGTCGTCGTAGCCGCGCGAGAATGAGCCACTGTCGAGGTTATAGGTGTCGCTACCGAAGTCGGTGTAGCGGTACTCGACGCGGGCCGTGATGTTGTCGGTCACGAGCGCTTCCGCGCCGGCACCAACCGTATAACCTACGGCCGTGTTGCTGTCGGAAGACGTCGCGTCGGACAGTTCGTTGTCCTGCAGGGCCACACCGGCCGTACCGTAGATCAGGAACGGGTTGAGGTCGTAACCGACGCGAGCGCGAACGGACCCATTCCAGCCGGCCTTGCCATCGACGCCCGTTGCGACGTCCTGTTCTTCGCCATTGTAGCCGACGTCGCCTTCGAGACCGTAGACGATCTGGCCGCTCTGCATGTTATAGCCGCCGAAGACGCCGCCACCGAAGGCGCCATCACGATCGCTGCTGCCGAAGCGGCCCCAGTCATAGGCGCCGTAGCCGCCGAGGTAAGCCCCGCTCCAATCCTTTGCCGGTGCCGGCTGCTCGTAGGCAACGGGTGCCTCCGGGATCTGGTCGACGGCATCAGCGGCATTGGCGCCCGAGCAGGCGGCGAAAGTAGCAGCCGAAGCCACCAAGGTTGCGATGAGAGTACGCATACAAATTCTCCTGGTTTGCCGGGCCGGAATGTTCGGCGACGAGACTGCCACCAATGCTTGCCCGGCCCGCTGAGACGAACATGTTCGGCAAATGCGGGCAAGAAAGAGCCGAAATGTGAATTGATTGTGTTTCCAGAGCGGCAAAAAGGTGATGTTGCAACGCGGCAACATGATGTTTCTTAACCATTATTTTGATCAGGGACCGTATCCACCCTCGGGCGCCAGATTAGCCCGGCAATCCCCTCTGCACCTTTACCGGATGTTTACACTGTCTCTGCCGCCCTGATGACATGGCCGCACACCGCTCACCCCACGAATGGGGCTGCCGCCTTTCAATGGAGACCGCGACGCACTACCTGTAAGGCATTCACGAAGGAAGCGATTCGAGCCGGCAACAGGCAGTGCAGCACCTGTAGAAGCGGCGCCACCGGCCAAGAGGACGCAATGAACTCAGCCAAGCTGCCCGAAGGCGGCGTTCTTTACGATGAGAACGAGGACGACGACGAGGAACAGGTAGCCTCAGAACCCGTGCTCGAGCGGGCGCTCGGTATTGACTGGAACGAGGCGCTGAAGAACGAGAGCGGGCTCAAGGGCGCCGATCTCATCGCCGAGTTCGTCAAGCATCTGCCGAACGCTCCGGGTGTCTACCGCATGCTGAACGCAGCGGGCGATGTCATGTATGTCGGCAAGGCTCGCAGCCTGAAGAAACGGGTGAGCAACTACGCCCAGGGACGCGTCCACTCCAACCGGCTGTCGCGCATGGTGCGCGAAACGACGCACATGGAATTCGTCACGACGCGCACGGAAACAGAGGCGCTGCTGCTCGAGGCGAACCTCATCAAGCGCCTGCGCCCGCGCTTCAACGTGCTGCTGCGCGACGACAAGTCCTTCCCCTATATCATGATCACCGGCGACCACCGGGCGCCGGCCATCTTCAAGCATCGCGGAGCACGCGCCCGCAAGGGGGACTACTTCGGGCCCTTCGCCTCGGCGAGCGCGGTTGGCCGGACAATCAACTCGCTGCAGCGAGCCTTTTTGCTGCGGACCTGCACGGACAGCGTCTTCGAGACGCGCACGCGGCCCTGCCTGCTTTATCAGATCAAGCGCTGCTCCGGCCCCTGCACCCACGAAATCAGTGACGAGGGGTATGCCGAACTCGTTCGCGAGGCGAAAGATTTCCTGTCGGGCAAAAGCCAGAACGTGAAGGCCACAATCTCGCGGCAGATGGCAGAGGCCTCCGAGGAGCTCGATTTCGAGCGCGCCGCTATCTACCGCGACCGGCTCGCAGCCCTCAGCCACGTGCAGAGCCATCAGGGTATTAATCCGGCCGGCGTCGACGAGGCGGACGTGTTCGCGATCCATCACGAGGGAGGCCTCACCTGCATCCAGGTGTTCTTCTTCCGCACCGGCCAGAACTGGGGCAATCGCGCCTATTTCCCGAAGGCCGATCCGCAGATGACAGGTGCCGAAGTGCTCAACGCCTTCCTGGCGCAGTTCTATGACGACAAGCCGGTGCCGAAGCAGATCCTCCTGTCCCAGACAGTGGAGGAGCAGGAGCTGCTGGCGATGGCGTTTTGCGAAAAGGCCGGCCAGAGGGTGACGATTTCCGTTCCACAACGGGGCGAAAAGCGGGACCTGGTCGAACACGTCCTGGGGAACGCTCGCGAGGCACACGGTCGCAAGCTCGCCGAGACTTCCTCCCAGGCACGACTGTTGAAAGGCTTTGCCGACACCTTCGACCTCTCCTATGTGCCGCGGCGCATCGAGATCTACGACAACTCGCATATCATGGGTACCAATGCCGTGGGCGGCATGGTGGTCGCCGGCCCGGAAGGCTACGTGAAGAACCAGTACCGCAAGTTCAACATCAAATCGACGGAGATCACGCCCGGCGACGACTTCGGCATGATGCGCGAAGTGATGACGCGCCGCTTCAGCCGGCTGCTGAAGGAGGAAGGCAGACCGGATCGTTCCAACAGCGCCGCACCGGAGGATGCGGATGCCCCCTTCCCTGCCTGGCCGGACGTCATTCTGATCGATGGCGGCCAGGGACAGATGTCGGCAGTGCGAGGCATTCTGGAAGAACTCGGCATCCGCGATGTGGTCACTGCCATTGGCGTCGCCAAGGGCGTCGATCGTGACGCGGGACGAGAGCGATTCTTCACTGACGGCCGCAGCGATTTCTCACTGCCGCCACGAGACCCCGTCCTCTACTTCGTCCAGCGCATGCGCGACGAGGCGCATAGGTTTGCTATCGGCTCCCACCGCGCCCGCCGCAAGAAGGAGATGGTCAAGAACCCGCTCGACGAGATTGCCGGGATCGGGCCTGGTCGCAAACGGAAGCTGCTCCAGCATTTCGGCACAGCCAAAGCCGTCTCCCGCGCGGGTCTCAACGACCTGATGGCGGTGGAAGGCATCTCCGAGAGCGTTGCCAAGATCGTCTACCATCATTTCCATGAGAAGCCGTCCGGCTGATGTCGCGAATAGAACTCGAATGGCCGTCCCGGCTGTTGACGCCTGCTGCAGGAAGGGCCAACTAAGGGAAGTTAATCAACAGGTTTTGAAATGAGATCGCGCGCGTACAATATTCCTAATCTTCTGACCTATGCGCGCATCGTTGCCGTGCCGATGATCGTCCTTTGCTTTTTCGTCGAAGGCAAACTCGCCAGTTCGGATTTCGCTCGGTGGACTGCGCTTGTGCTTTTTGCCGTCGCCTCCATAACGGACTACCTGGACGGCTACCTCGCGCGTATCTGGAACCAGACCTCGAATATCGGGCGTATGCTCGATCCCATCGCCGACAAGTTGCTGGTTGCTTCGGTTTTGTTGCTTATGGCCGCGGACGGTACGATTGCCGGATGGTCGATCTGGGCAGCGATCACGATCCTCTGCCGGGAGATCCTGGTCTCAGGCCTGCGCGAGTATCTTGCGGCGCTGAAAGTCGCCGTACCGGTGACGCGGATCGCCAAATGGAAGACGACGATCCAGATGGTCGCGATCGCCTTCCTGCTGGCCGGTCCCGCAGGCGACAAGATCCTCCCTTATACGACCGAACTCGGAATTGGCCTGCTCTGGATCGCAGCTGTTCTGACGATGTACACCGGCTACGACTACTTCAAGGCCGGCCTGAAGCACATGGTGGATTGAGATGCCAAAGCTCGTCTACTTCGCCTGGGTGCGCGAGCGCATCGGTAAGCCGGAAGAGCAAATCGAACTTCCGGAGGACGTCAGGACGGTGCGCCAGTTGCTCAGTCACCTGAAGACCCTTGGAGAGGAGTATGAGGCGGCGCTTCAGTATCCGGAGGTGATCCGCGTCGCGCTTGACCAGGAGCATGTCGAGCACCATGAGCCGATCGGCAATGCATGTGAAATTGGCATCTTTCCACCGATGACGGGTGGCTGAGCCATGACGGCGCCTTCGGTCCGCGTACAAACGCAGGATTTCGAGCTGCAAGTCGAGATCGAAGCGCTGACGCACGACCGGCGAGACATCGGCGCAGTCGTGACATTTACGGGCCTCTGCCGCGACGAGCAGGGTTCACTGTCTGCGCTGGAACTTGAACACTATCCGGGCATGGCAGAAGCAGAAATGCAGCGGACCGCGGAGCTTGCGGTGGAGCGATTTTCCTTGCTCGGCCTCACCGCCATTCATCGCTTCGGCAAGATTGCCCCTGGCGAGAACATCGTGCTGGTGATCGCAACGGCACCGCACCGCCAGGCCGCTTTCGACGGCGCAAGCTTTATGATGGACTTCCTCAAAACTTCCGCACCCTTCTGGAAGAAGGAGCATAAGGCGGACGGTTCAACCGGGGACTGGGTTGCCGCCAAGGACGCGGACGACCGGGCGCGTGACCGGTGGCGGTGACGAGCAATCCTGTCGCTGGAAGCCGGCGACAGGGGAGCCCAGATGTTCCTATTGCTTAACCTGCCACAACTGGCCGGAGTAATTTCCACAGGGAGCCAGATGGGCAATATTGTCAGCGAAGCCGCCGTTGACGATGTCCAGGCACATCCAATCGCCACGAAACTGCGTCGTCAGCCGGATATCGTCGCCTTCGCCACGCATCTGCCAAAGCTGGCCAGAATAATTGCCGCATGGGCGCATTTCCACGAAGTTGTTGCGGTCTCCGCCATTCACAACGTCGAGGCACATATCCTTCCCCGCCCCTCTATTGCCAATCCGCAGCCAGTCTCCTTCGGAGAAGATCAACCATCTTTGGTCCCGCCCACCGTCCCGCGGCCTCAACTGCGCCATGCCGACAAAGGGGCCATCACTCACGGCTTCCAAGCTCATGTCGGGGCCTCTGAACATTGTAGTCAGTTCAACCGATTGGGCCAGCGCACTCATGGGAAACAGCAAGGACAAGCAGGCAACAAGGCCGAAAGGCAGTTTACGCGGCATGATGTTCTCCCGGCGATACAGGTTGAGATCCAAGCGTTGGACAATACCCAATTGCCCAGCCTATGGAATACCCGCCGGGCGCTATCCACCGACCTAAACAGTGCTGCTCTAAACGGTGCTGCCGGCAAACCGCTGTCGGTGGCGTGCGTCTACGGGCCCAATGCGGACGTCTCACGGCTGACGGACGAGGGCTTCTTGCCGGAGCTATGCCCTGCCATGAAAAAAGCCGGCGCAAGGGCCGGCTCTTCTGGATCATATCCGAGGGCGATCAGCCGACGATTTCGGTATCGGAGAACCAGTACTTGATTTCCTGGGCTGCGGTTTCCGGAGCATCCGAGCCGTGAACCGAGTTTTCGCCGATCGAAAGGGCGAAGGTCTTGCGGATGGTGCCTTCGGCAGCCTGTTCCGGGTTGGTGGCGCCCATGATCTCGCGGTTCTTGAGGATGGCGTTCTCGCCTTCCAGGACCTGAACGACGGTCGGGCCGGAGGTCATGCCTTCGACGAGTTCACCGAAGAAGGGACGCTCCTTGTGAACGGCATAGAAGCCTTCCGCTTCGCGCTTGCTCATCCAGACGCGCTTGGAGGCAACGACGCGCAGGCCGTTGTCTTCGAACACCTTGGTGATGGCGCCCGTCAGGTTGCGCTTGGTGGCGTCCGGCTTGATCATCGAAAACGTGCGTTCAATCGCCATCGTTCAGTTCCTTGTTCCTGAGAAAGTGGGCGGTCTTTACCCGCCCGCCGCTCTGGAAACAAGGGGGATCCGGCAATTTCACGCGGCTGTCACACGTCGCCCGAGCCCGTCATAGAGGTCGAGGCAGCGCTCGAACCACTGCATCACCGAATCGTCTTCGGCCAAGGGCGGCGTCCCTGCCGTGACCCGCATCCATTGGAGCGCACCGAACAGGATGTAATCGGCAAAGAGCGGCCGCTCGCCACCGAGATAGGGCTGGAAGTGGAGCGTGCGGCGCACCGGCTCCAGCCGGGCTGCGAAGGCGGCGCGCTCCGCCTCACCTTCGGCCGCGACCTCCTCGATCGATTTCCCGAGACGCTCCAATCTACTCTGGCGGAAATAGGCCTGATCGCCTTCGTCCAGCATGTCATGGATGTGCATGATCGCCATCTTGGTGACCGGCATGTGGAGGATCATCTGCGAGAAGCTTTCCACGAACCGCGATAGCGCCTTGCCGCCCTCCCCACCGAAGAGCGTCGGGTGATCGGGATAAGTCTCTTCGAGGTAGAGCGCGATGTCGAAGCTGTCGCGGACGAGGCGATCGCCGTCACGGAGGATCGGCACCGTCTTGGAGAACCCGTCCTCGATGGTGGGGATCGCGGTGAAGGGATACGGGCGCTCAACATAATCCAGCCCCTTGTGGGCAAGCGCCAGCGACACCTTCCAGCAATGCGGGGAAAATGGCCGCGTCTCGTCCTTGCCGCAGAGGGAATAGAGTACTCTTGTCATTCAAAGCTCCCGATCATGATCGCGCCATTGTGGCGGCGCGCACGGCTCAGATCCAATCAGCAAAATTCATGGATCGCATCACACACGCCGGTGATCTTCGCCAATATGATGGCGCTGATCCACAGGAGATTTTCGATGCACCGCCATTTCCAGATGTTCGCCGACTACAACCGCTGGGCCAACGAGCTTGTCTACGAAGCCTGCGCCTCTCTGTCCGACGAGGAGTACCGGGCAGACAAGGGGGCCTTCTTCGGCTCAGCCCACCGGACGCTCAACCATCTTCTGACTGCCGACCGTATTTGGCTCAAGCGGATGACAGGATCGGGAACTGCTCCCGAGGCTCTGGACGCGATCCTTTGCGACGACTTTGCCGAACTGCGCGCGGCGCGTGAGGCCGAAGACCAGAGGATCATCGACTGGGTCAGCACGCTGAGGGAAGAACAATTGGAACAGCCCTTCACCTACAGCCCGATCAGCAACCCGGTGGTGATCACGCAGCCGCTCGGCCCGGTGCTTTCTCATGTGTTCAACCATCAGACCCATCATCGCGGGCAGGTGCACATGATCCTGACCTCGCTTGGCAAGCCCTCGCTCATCCTCGATCTCATCTACTTCCTGCGCGCCGAGGGGCGGCAGTGGACGTAGGGAATGCGCGATGCCCGTGGAGGTTGCCTGAGCGGGAACAATATGCCTTGCGACTGGCTTTCCAGCCTGCGCGGACGATAAGGCGCTGGCGCTCGCCTGGGTGCAGCCATGCGAACGCCGTCGAGGATCTGACGGGAGAGCTGATACACCACGATGTTCGAAGAGATGTCTCCGCTCCTGCTGGGCACGCTCGGCAGTCTCGCCGCAGGATCGTGTACGGCGCTGGGTGCGGTCCCCGTCCTGTTCGGCAGACGTCCGGGCGGCGCCTTCCGCGACCTGTCGCTGGGCTTTGCCGCCGGCGTGATGCTGTCGGCCTCATTCTTTTCCCTGATCATGCCTGCGCTCGATGCTGCCGAAGAACAGTTCGGCGCGGGCGCCGTACCGGCAGCGATCACCTGTATCGCGATCCTGCTCGGCATGGCCGGGGTTGCCTTGATGAACCAGTTTCTGCCGCACGAGCATTTCGACAGCGGTCACGAAGGCCCAAAGGGCGCGTCGCTGCGGCGGATCTGACTCTTCATTATCGCGATCACGATCCACAACATTCCCGAAGGATTGGCGGTCGGCGTCGGCTTCGGCGCGCATGGCTTCGAGGGCGGGCTTCCACTCGCGATCGGGATCGGCTTGCAGAATGCGCCCGAGGGACTGGCCGTGGCAGTCTCCCTGCTGGGAGAAGGGTACAGCAAGTGGCGCGCCTTCGTCATCGCCGGGTTGACCGGCCTCGTCGAGCCGCTGGGAGGATTGCTGGGTGCGGGTCTTGTCGGCATATCGCAGCCACTGCTCCCCTGGGTCTCGCCTTTGCCGCAGGCGCCATGCTCTATGTCATCAGCCACGAGATCATTCCCGAAACCCATCGCAGCGGCCATCAGAAGCAGGTAACCTTCGGTCTGGCGATCGGGTTGGTGATCATGCTCTTCCTCGACGTATGGCTCGGCTAGCCGATCTGCAGGCGACTGCTGGCTTTCGGCGCATATTGCCTTGATGCCGAAGATCGGCCAAAACCCGCGCCATGATCACGATCACTGACCTTTCCGCCCGCGTCGCCGGCCGACTCCTCCTCGACCATGCCAGCGTCACGCTGCCGGCCGGCACGAAAGCCGGGCTTGTGGGACGCAACGGGGCCGGCAAGTCCACCCTCTTCCGCGTCATCACCGGTGACCTCGCAGCCGAGAGCGGGTCCGTCTCCATTCCCAAGAACGCTCGCATTGGCCAAGTGGCTCAGGAAGCGCCGGGTACAGAAGACTCGCTGATTTCCATCGTACTGGCTGCCGACAAGGAGCGAACGGCACTCCTGACGGAAGCCGAGGTCGCGACGGATCCCAACCGGATTGCCGAGATCCAGATGCGGCTGGTGGATATCGACGCCCATTCGGCGGAGGCGCGCGCGGCCAGCATTCTTGCCGGTCTCGGCTTCGATGCAGAGGCGCAGCTGCGGCCGGCCTCCTCCTTCTCCGGCGGCTGGCGCATGCGCGTGGCACTCGCTTCCGTGCTATTCGCGGAGCCGGATCTGCTGCTTCTCGACGAGCCGACGAACTATCTCGACCTTGAAGGAACGCTGTGGCTGGAGGACTATGTCCGGCGCTACCCGTACACGGTGATCATCATCAGCCACGACCGGGACCTTCTGAACAACGCGGTCAACTCTATCGTCCATCTGGACCAAAAGAAGCTGACCTTCTACCGCGGCGGTTACGACAGCTTCGAGCGGCAGAAGGCGGAAGCCGACGAATTGCAGATGAAGGCGAAGGCCAAGAACGAGGCCGCCCGCAAGCACCTGCAGAGCTTCATCGACCGGTTCAAGGCGAAGGCCTCGAAGGCGAAGCAGGCGCAGAGCCGCGTGAAGGCGCTGGAGCGCATGGGCACGGTGGCAGCCGTCATCGAGGACCATGTCCAGCCGATCCAGTTCCCCAGGCCGGAAAAGCAGCCGGCATCGCCAATCATTGCGCTCAGCAAGGGTGCTGTCGGCTATGAGCCTGGCAAGCCGATCCTGAAGAACATCAGCCTGCGGATCGACAATGACGACCGCATTGCGCTGCTCGGCTCCAACGGCAACGGCAAGTCGACCTTCGCCAAGCTGATCTCCGGTCGGTTGCAACCGGAAGCCGGCGAGATGAAGCTCGCGCCCTCGCTCTCTATCGGCTTCTTCGCCCAGCACCAGCTGGACGACCTGATCGCGAACGAAACGCCGGTGGACCACGTGCGCCGGCTCATGCCCCAGGCGGGCGAGGCGCAGGTACGGGCGCGGGTGGCGCAGATGGGACTTGCGACGGAGAAGATGGCGACGGCTGCGAAGGATCTTTCCGGCGGTGAAAAGGCGCGCCTGCTCATGGGGCTCGCCACCTTTCATGCGCCCAACCTCCTCATCCTCGACGAGCCGACCAACCACCTCGACATCGATAGTCGCCGGGCACTGATCGAGGCGCTCAACGACTACGACGGCGCCGTGATCCTGATCTCCCACGACCGGCATCTCATCGAGGCCACCGTCGACCGGCTGTGGCTCGTCAACGAAGGAACCGTGAAACCCTTCGAGGGCGATCTGGACGAATACCGCGACGTGATCATTGCGACTGGTCGAAAGAAAGACGACAAGACGCAGGGTTATGCGGAAGAGCCTGCCAACAAGGCGGAGCAGCGGAAAGCGAATGCGGAAAAGCGGGCCTCGCTTGCGCCGCTGAAGAAAAAGATCAACGAGATCGAATCCTTAACCGCCAAGCTTGAGAAGCTGATTCAGGCTCTTGATGCAGAGCTTGCGGATCCGATGCTCTACGAAAAGGCACCGGCCAAGGCCGCAGCCAAGGCGAAGGAACGCGGAGAGGCAGCAGCAAAGCTTTCCGCGGCCGAGGAAGAATGGCTTATGCTGTCTTCGGAGTATGAAGAGGCGATGGCAGGCTGAGGCGTCAGGCCTTCTTCACCCAGCGCCCTTCCGGCGACTGCTGCCAATAGGTCAGCGTGTGCCCCTCGCCCTTCAGCCGTTTCCATTGGCTGCGGGCATTCTCCAGCTGGGAGGCATCATAGCCGTCGAACATGAAGACGACCCGTTCGTAAGCGTCGAGCGGTGGCGGCTCGGCCCCGTCGACAAGGAAGCGAACGCTCGCCTCGTTGGGGTTCTGGGATGTTGCGGTGATCAATACGGGCTGTGCCGTTGCAAGGTCGGACGAATCTGTCCCGTGCGGCAGGAAACTGTCTTCCCGGTAGGTCCAGAGATGGGCGTCGAGAATATCCCGCCGCCCCTCTTCCGCCGTCTGCACCACCACCCGCCAACCGCGCTCCACACTCTTTTCCAGAAGTGCGGGAAGAGAGTCCTCAAGCTTGGACTCCGTCAGGTGGTAGAACAGGACTTCCGTCATCATCAGGCTTCGTAGTGGTCGCGTACCAGACGGTCGAGCAGGCGCACGCCATAGCCGGATGCCCAGGACTGGCTGATCTCGGTGGAGGGCGAGTTCATGGCGGTACCGGCGACGTCGATATGCGCCCATGGCGTCTCGCCGACGAAGCGCTTGAGGAACTGCGCGGCCGTGATCGCGCCCGCATGGCGGCCGCCGGTGTTCTTCATATCGGCGAACTTGGAATCGATCATCTTGTCGTATTCCTTGCCGAGCGGCATGCGCCAAAGTTTTTCGCCCGTCGCTTCGCCCGCCGCCGTCAGCCGCTCCGACAGTTCGTCGTCATTGGAGAAGAGCCCGGCGTGCTGGTTGCCGAGCGCAACGAGGACGGCGCCCGTCAGTGTCGCGAGGTTGATCATGTAGCGTGGCTTGAACCGTTTGTTGCAGTACCAAAGGGCATCGCCCAGAACGAGACGGCCTTCGGCGTCCGTATTGATGATCTCGATGGTCTGACCAGACATGGAGGTGACAATATCGCCGGGACGTTGGGCATTGCCGTCAGGCATGTTTTCCACGAGCCCCAGAACCCCGATGGCGTTGACCTTCGCCTTGCGAGCCGCCAACACGTGCATCAATCCGATCACGGCGGCAGCGCCGCCCATGTCGCCCTTCATGTCCTCCATGCCGGCACCCGGCTTAATTGAAATGCCGCCTGAGTCGAAGACGACGCCCTTGCCGATGAAGGCCACAGGCGCATCTCCCGCCTTGCCGCCCTTCCATTGGATGACCGCAAGCCGCGGCGGACGTACAGATCCCTGAGCGACTCCTAGAAGAGCCCCCATCTTGAGATCCTGCATCTCCTTCTCGGTCAGAATTTCCACCTCGGCGCCCAGGTTCTCCAGCTCCCTCGCCTTCTCGGCAAACTCTACCGGGCCCAGTACATTCGGCGGAAGATTGACCAGATCGCGGGCAAGAACCACGCCTCCTGCAGTCGCCTCAACCTCAGCCAGACGCTTCTGGGCGTCCTGGTGGCAAGCCGTTACGATGGTGACGGAGACCGACTTTGGCTGCTTCTCGTCGTCGTCCTTCTTCTTTGTCTTGTACATGTCGAACTTGTAGGCGCGAAGCAGCAGGCCAAGTGCGAAATCGGCGGCCTGAGCTGCGCCGACCTCCAGACCAGGCGCGTCGAGAAAGATCACCACCTTCGTAGCAGCCCGGAACTGGCCCGCCGCTGCACCGCCTGCCCGCACCCAGTCGTTGGCGCAAAGGGCCTCTGGCTTGCCGAGCCCCAGGACAACCAGACGATCCGCCGCAGAACCTGCGGGTGCGATGACTTCCAACGTCCCCATTGCCTTGGCCTTGAAGTCGGCGATCCGCGCGGCACGGGCAGCAATGTTCTGTGGGTCGGCCTCGTTGCTGCCGGCAGATGTCGTCTCACCGCTGGCCTGCAGCATTACCGTCAGCGTGTTTTCAAGGCTGGCAGACGCCGCAAAGCGGATCTCGTATTTGGTTTGCATGTTCACTCCGGTCTCAAATCGGTTGCCGACGATCATCCCCGTTTCGTCCCGCAACGCAAGCCGAATGCGTGCGCTTCCTCGGTTGCGGCCTCATAATGATCATCCCGGCGAAAGCTTGAAACCTTAGGACGTCCGCTGCGGACACGGTCGAGGTGGCGGTCTGTCGCGGCACTTTTCCAAATGGCACAGTCCGGGGTAAAAAACAGGATGCATTGCAAATTGTGACGCAAAGGCTTCGCAATAGGCTCAACGATGACTTAGATGAACCGCGGTTGCCCGATTTGCGGGGTGAACCGGATCGCAGCGACGGGACCGTATGAAGCTCCTCGAAATCTACATATTGCGCAGGATCCTTCAGATGTTCCTGGTGTCGCTCCTGCCGGTGCTCACCATCATCTGGACCATCCAAGTGCTCGGGCGCATCAACCTGGTGACGGATACGGGACAGTCGATGGGCTCCTTTATGCTGCTCGCGACCTTCATCCTCCCGACGATCATCCCGGTGGTTTTGCCGTTCGCCCTGGCTATCGGCATCACCCAGACCTTGACGGCGATGAACAATGATTCGGAGCTGCCTGTCATCGATGCAGCGGGATCGTCTCGCTCTATCATTTACCGCCCCGTTCTGCTGCTGGCGGCCTTTCTCAGCATCTTCTCCTTTACCGTAGCGAATTTCGTCGAACCTCCGGCACGCGTCGCCGCAAGACAGATGGTGGCCTCCGCCTATGCTGACCTCCTCTCCTCGGTGATCGAGGAGAAAACGTTTCGCAGCATCGAAGACGACCTCTACGTGCAAATATCGGAGCGGCATTCGGGCCGTGTCCTGAGAGGCTTGTTTGTTGTCGATTATCGGGACCCGGCCTTCGACCTTATCTATTATTCCCGAGAGGGCTCGATCGACGAGAGCGGGACCTCGCTGACCATGCGGGACGGGGAGGTGCATCGGAAGACGGCGGATGGACGAATTTCAATCATCAAGTTTGCCTCTTACGCGTTCGATCTGTCGGCGATGACTGCTTCGGAAGATGGTCCCTCGCTCAATGCCGGCGATCGCGACCTTGCCTTCTTGCTCAACCCGGATCCGAACGATCGCCATGTAAAGAGTTCTCCCGGGAGCTATCGGTCCGAGCTTCATGCCAGACTGACCGACTGGCTCTTCCCACTGATGTTCGCTTTGGTTTCTCTGGTCATCGCAGGCGATAGCCGTTCGCACAGGCAGGCCCGCGTTCATCCGATGATCATCGCGCTTGCCTTGGCCTTTGCCCTTCGTTGGCTCGGTTTTTCGCTGAAGAACCTGGTGAAGCAGGATGAGGCCTACACCATCCTGATATATCTTCTGCCGGCGGCGACCATCGGATTGTGCAGCTATATGCTCGCCACTCACAAGCGATTCAGGATGCCGCGCGCTGCCTCCAATCTGCTCGATGCCTTGTTGCGGGGCATCCGTCAGCGCTGGACCGGTCGCACCGCCGCTGGAGGAGGCCAATGATCTTCAGCACGCTTGGCCGCTACTTCTTCCGCCGCTACATGGCCACCGCCATCTGGTTCTTTCTCGGCGTCAGCGGAATCATCTTCCTCGCCGACTTCAGCGAGACGAGCCGTCGCATGGCGAGTCTCGAGGGTTATACCGTCCCCGCAGCGCTCCTGTTCACCGCCATGCGGATCCCCTTCATCTTCCAGCAAACGATCCCGACGCTGACACTCTTCATCGGCATGACCGCACTGATCGCCCTCAACCGGCGCTACGAGCTGGTTGTGACACGCGCGGCAGGCGTCTCTGTCTGGCAATTCATCATGCCCTTTGCCACCGGCGCCTTCCTGATCGGCGTGTTCGGCATGCTGGTGATCAGTCCGCTGGCGGCCTGGGGGCAACGCGAATCGCTCTCGATGGAAGCGGGCTGGCGTGAGGCAAGTGGCCGCTCGACCGGCTCGGACTTTCTCCCCTGGATCCGGCAGACTTCTGACGGCAACGATGCGATCATAGGCGCGAAAAGCTACCGGGCCGAGGGTACGGAGCTGATCGATGTTGTCGTTTTCCATTTCGACAGCGACGGGCGCGTGATCCTCCGACAGGATGCTTCCACCGCCAAGTTGGAAGATGGTTACTGGCTTCTTAACGATGTGCTGGAGAATCGGCCGGGCGACATTCCCAGTCGCGTCGAGAGCGTCCGCGTGAGTACCAATCTGAGACAGGAATACCTGCAGGAGAGCCTTTCTCAGCCAGAAACTGTTGCATTTTATGATCTTTCTCGAAAGATCGAGGTTGGTCGCTCCTTCGGCCTCCCCACAAAGGCGCTGGAGACACAGTTCCATTCGCTGCTTTCTCTTCCGCTGCTTCTGGTAGCAATGACTCTCATTGCTGCAACAGTCTCGTTGAAATTCAGTCGCTTCGCACAATCGCGCACGGTGATTCTGGGTGGAATCGTTTCCGGGTTCGTGCTTTATGTCGTCACGGTTCTCGTAAAAGCATTCGGGAGCAGCGGCGCCGTGCCGCCCTTCGTGGCGGTGTGGGTACCGGTGATTGTTGCGACAGCTCTTGGCGCGACGATTCTGCTTCATCAGGAGGATGGCTAGTGGCGGCCAACAACCGCGGACATATCAGACGGCGCCTCACGGTCCTGCTGGCAAGCGCGGCTGTGTGCTTGAATGCCATGCATCCGCTGGTAGCACATGCACAGGATCCGGCATTCGCGCCCGCAGTGGCCGACGATGCCAAGATGCTGCTGCGCGCGAACGAGCTCGTCTACAACCAAGACGCCCAACGCGTCACCGCCACGGGTGGCGTGCAGATTTACTACAACCGCTACCGGATGGTTGCTCAACGGGTCGAGTATGACCAGCAGACGGGTCGAGTATCAGCCGTTGGCAACATCGAACTCGTCGAGCCGGACGGCAACCGCATCTATGCTGATGAACTCGATGTCACAGACGATTTCGGGCAAGGCTTCCTGAACGCCCTGCGGGTGGAGACGACCGACAATACGAGGCTGGCCGCGGAGAGCGCCGAGCGGCTTCCGGGGGACCTCATGGTCCTCAACAACGGCGTGTACACGGCCTGCCTCCCCTGCGCTGAAAAGCCTGGCAAGGCGCCGCTCTGGCAGGTGAAGGCACAACGCGTCATCCAGAACGGACAGACAAAAACGATTCGCCTCGAGAACGCCCGCTTCGAACTCTTTGGAATGCCGATTGGCTTCCTGCCGTTCCTGGAGGTTCCGGATCACACGGTCGAACGCAAGTCGGGCTTCCTGTTTCCGCGGATGAGCCTGGACGACAACCTGGGCTTTGGCCTGACGGTCCCCTACTACCACGTCTTTGCGCCGCACATGGATGCGACGCTGAGCCCGACCCTTTATACGGGACAAGGCCTGCTGTTGCAGGGTGAGATCCGCAACCGATTCGAGAACGGGCAACACACGTTCCGTTTTGCCGGGATCAATCAGCGGGACCCGGGAGCATTCGATGCCGGAACAAGCGACCGGGCGGCCAACACCCGCTTGATGGCCGCTTCAGAAGCACGGTTCGAGATCAATCCCCGGTGGACGTTCGGCTGGGACGTCATGGTCCAGAACGATAACAACTTCTCGCGAACCTATTCGCTTACGGGCGTCAGCGACAATGTGTTCCGCAACGAGGTGTACCTGACCGGACTGGGCGATCGCAACTATTTCGATCTGCGTGCCATCTATTTCGACATTCAGGACAAGGAAGGCGTCGACCGGCGCGAGCAAGAGCAGGCGATCGTTTATCCGTCGCTCGATTATCAGTATATCGCGCCTGAGCCCGTTGCCGGCGGCCAGTTGTCGATCACCAGCAATCTTACCAACCTGTCGCGCCGAGAGGACGACTTTGAACTCGTGGGCACGAGCGACCGCTACCCCGGCCTAGACGGCAGCTACAGCCGTTTCACAACAGAGGCTGAGTGGAAACGCACGTTCACCACGTCCGGCGGTCTGTTGCTGACTCCGATCCTCGCGGCGCGAGGCGACGCTGTTCGGCACACCATGTCGGATCCATCCTTCACCTCGGACGGTGATTCCTACAGCTACGACCTGAGGGATTCTGGCGGCTATGGCCGCTACATGCTGACGGCAGGGCTTGAAGCGCGCTACCCGTTCCTGATCTCGACGGAAAGCAGCAGCCACATCATCGAGCCCATCGCTCAGGTCTTCGTGCGTCCCAACGAACAGCACGCGGGCGGGCTGCCGAACGAGGACGCGCAGAGCTTCGTGTTTGACGCGACCACTCTGTTCGAGCGCGACAAGTTCTCAGGCTTCGATCGTATCGAGGGCGGAACGCGTGCCAATGTCGGTGTGCGTTACACGGGCTCGTTCGACAATGGGGTCGGCCTGCGCGGCCTCTTCGGCCAAAGCTATCATCTTGGTGGGACGAACTCCTTTGCGACGGATGATCTGGTCAATGCAGGAGCCAACTCCGGGCTGGAGACAGACGTCTCCGATTTTGTCGGCATGGCGGGTGTGGACCTCGCAGGCTTCGGCATCAGCGCCGGCGCGCGTTTCGACAATGACACCTTTGAGGTCGAGCGGACAGACGCTCAACTGAGCTATACCACCGCGCGCATCAGCGGCTCGCTTGCCTATACCCAGATCGAAGCGCAGCCAGAATATGGCTCTGATACGGATACGGACCTGCTGCAATCGGCTAGCCGCTTCCGCATCAACGAGAACTGGTCGCTGGCAACCTCCGCCACGTGGGATCTGGACGACCAGGAGGTCATCCGTCGCGGTATCGGGGTCACCTACGCGGACGAGTGCACCATCTTTACGCTCGCCTATGCGGACAAGCCGGCAAGCACGGATGCCAACGACTGGACTGTTAGTGCCCGGCTGGAATTCCGGACTCTCGGTGACATTGCCATTGGCAACTGATCTTAAGCCGCCAGCCATCGTTTCGCCGCATGAATTGTGCAACCGGGCGGCTCTGTTGTAGATTTGGGAGAGCCGGCTGCCGAAGGTGGCAGCCGCGTGAAAGGACGGATATCATGTCGGCAATGATAGCGACACGCCGGATACTCGTCGCAGTGGCGGCCCTTGCCGCTTCCGTGGCGATCGAACCTTCATTTGCGCCTGCGCAAGCGGCGAGTGAAATCGCCGCCGTCGTCAACAGCGCCCCCATAACCAGCAGCGACGTGGCCCGCCGCGCCGCCTTCCTGCGCCTGCAGCGCCAGAAGGCGGATACGAAAACCGCCCGCGAGCAGCTGGTCGAGGAAGCGCTGAAGCGCCAAGAGATCGCTCGGGTCAAGATGTCGGTCAGCACCGACGATGTGGATCAGGCCTTTGCCCGCTTTGCTTCAAGCAACAAGCTGTCGCCGCAGCAGTTGACTCAGATCCTGTCGCAGGCGGGGGTCGGTGCCGATCACTTCAAGGAATATATCGCCGTCCAGATGAGTTGGCCGCGCCTCGTCAACGCGCGCTACGGCAGCCGTGGACGCATGTCCTCCGAAGACCTCGTGAAGCGGATGATGGAAAACAAGGAAAAGCCGGTGACCACCGAGTATTTCCTCAAGCAGATCATTTTCGTGGTTCCGGATTCCAAACGCAACGCCATTCTCGGCAAGCGCAAGGCGGAGGCGGAAGCCTCGCGCTCCAAGTTCCCGGGCTGCGAGCAGGCGAAACAGTTTGCTGCAACGATGCTCGACGTTTCGGTGCGCGATCTAGGGCGTGTGCTTGCACCGGAACTGCCAGAAGACTGGAAGCCGTTGGTTGAAAAGGCATCCGGCACGACGACGGGGGTTCGTGCAACGGAGCGCGGGATCGAGTACCTGGCGATCTGCAACCAGCGCCAGGTATCGGACGATTTCGCCGCCGAAGTGGTCTTTCGCGCGGAGGATCTGGGCAAGCAGAAGTCCGGTGAGGCAAACCCGAACGAAAAGAAGTATATGGACGAGTTGCGCTCGAAGGCGCAGATCGAATACCGCTAAAAGGAGTTGGAATGCCGCTTGATCGCCCGCTTGCCCTCACCCAGGGCGATCCCGCCGGTGTCGGACCAGATATTGCCTTGGCGGCCTGGTTCAAGCGTGAGGTAAACGGCATTCCTCCGTTCATCTACCTGGGTGACCCCTCGATCTTGGCTGCGCGCGCGCACTTGCTCGGGCTGAACGTTCCTATTCGGGAGGTGGAGCCGGCAAGAGCCTGCGAAAACTTCGGGGACGCCCTGCCCGTCCACCCTGTGCCTGCGGGTGCCGAAATTGCAGCGGGCGAACCGCATGTGGCAACGGCTCAAGGCACTATCTCCGCTATCGAGAAGGCCGTGGCCCTGACGCTGCAGGGGGAAACAGAGGGGGTGGTGACCAACCCCATCGCCAAGTCGATCCTCTATGAAGCAGGCTTCGCTTTTCCAGGTCATACGGAGTTTCTGGCGGATCTCGCCAGACGGGCCATGGGCCAGGCGGCAACACCCGTCATGATGCTGGCGGGTCCGAAGCTCCGTGCTATCCCGGTCACGATCCACATCCCGATCGGAGCGGTTGCGGCAGCACTGACCGAGGACCTGATCGTTACGACGTGCCGGATCGCGCACCTTGATCTTAAAGAGCGCTTCGGCATCCTTCAGCCGCGGCTGGCGGTCGCCGGGCTCAACCCGCACGCCGGCGAAGAGGGCGCAATCGGGCTGGAGGATCGCGACATCATTCATCCGGCGATCGGCAGACTCCGCAAGGAGGGCATCAACGCCTTTGGACCCCTTCCCGCCGACACCATGTTCCATGACGAAGCGCGCGCCCGCTACGACGTTGCCATCTGCATGTATCACGACCAGGCGCTGATTCCGGCCAAGGCGCTCGGCTTTGACACCTCGGTCAACGTCACGCTCGGCTTGCCCTTCATCCGGACCTCCCCGGACCATGGCACGGCGTTCGGCATCGCGGGGCAAGGGCTGGCGCGTGAAACAAGTCTTGTCGAAGCGCTGAAGCTTGCGGCGCAACTGGCAGGGACGTCTGCGCAGGCAGCCGGGTAATGGGCACACTGGACGGTCTGCCCCCGCTGCGCGAGGTCATCCAGCGCTACGGGCTCGATGCAAGGAAGGCGCTGGGGCAGAATTTTCTGCTTGACCTCAACCTGACGCAGAAGATCGCCCGCACCGCCGGAGCACTTGAAGATGCAACGGTCATCGAGGTCGGCCCAGGTCCCGGCGGTCTGACCAGGGCGATCCTCTCTCTTGGCGCGAGGAAGCTTGTTGCGATCGAGCGGGATCCCCGTTGCCTCCCCGCGCTTGCCGACATCGGCGATCACTACCCCGGCAGATTGGAGGTTATCGAGGGGGATGCGCTGAAGGTGGACTTCGCTGCACTCGTTCCAGAGGGGCCAGTCAAGATCATCGCCAACCTGCCCTATAACGTCGGGACGCAGTTGCTGGTCAACTGGCTGCTTCCTGGCCAGTGGCCTCCATTCTGGGATTCGCTGACACTGATGTTCCAGAAGGAGGTCGGGCAACGGATCGTTGCGAACGAAGATGACGACCACTATGGCCGCCTTGGCGTTCTTGCCGGCTGGCGGACGCGCGCACACATGGTTTTCGACGTCCCCCCGCAAGCGTTCACGCCGCCGCCCAAAGTCACCTCGACGATCGTACACCTGACGCCAAGGCCAGAGCCTCTCGCTTGTGATGTCAGCAAGCTTGAGAAAGTGACGCAGGCCGCCTTTGGCCAGCGCCGCAAGATGCTTCGCCAGAGCCTGAAGCCACTTGGCGGCGAGGCCTTGCTGGCCAGAGCGGGCATCGATTCCTCCAGACGGGCCGAAACCTTGTCTGTCGGCGAATTCGTCAGGCTGGCAAACAGCCTTTGAATGAGATTTGCCGCCGCCGGTCGTCCCAGAACAGTCGCACTTGACGAAAACCCGTTCAGGGTGCTCTGGATAGACTGGTCGGGACCGGGAGCAGATCGAGGCACATGGATTCTCAAACAGGCCGCCGTCCCCAGACCCTGTCTCACTTCATTGCCGCCAGTGGGCTGACCAACCTGGGCGATGGCGTGGCGACAATCGCCTGGGCCTGGACCGCATCCCTCCTCACCCGTGAGCCCCTGTTGATCGCCACGATAGCCGTCGCTCTCCGTCTGCCATGGGCGCTCTTCGCCGTCCCAGCGGGTATCATCGCAGACCGAATGGACAGGCGCAGCCTGATCCTACGGATGGACTTGTTGAGGGCATTTGCCTTCGGCGCGGCAGCCTTGGTCCTTTACCTGCATATCCCACTCGAACCACCTGGCACGGGCGTATCGTCGCTCCTCGTTTTCAGCCTCCTGACCCTGTCTGCTCTGACGGTAGGAACCGCGGAGGTGTTCCGGGACAACGCTGCACAGACGATGTTGCCAGCGCTCGTGCCCCATGAGCAGTTGGAGTCTGCAAACGGGAAGCTCTGGAGCGCTGAGCTGGTTGGCAACGCGTTGGTGGGTCCGCCTCTTGGCGCGGCCTTGATCGCTGTAGCGCTGCCGCTGCCCTTCGCCATAAATGCGGCTCTGTACGGGCTTGCCGCTGCCGTCGTCGCCGCCATCGCAGGAAGCTATCGGGCAGCCATGCGACATACCCGGGACTGGCGGCGGGAATTGGGAGAGGGACTCGCCTTCCTGCGGGAGGCGCCGCTCTTGCGTCTATTGGCCTGGCTGACGGGCGCCTGGAACCTGTTTTTCCAGATGGTCATGATCGCCCTTATCCTTCATGTGCAAGATAACCTGGGGCTTTCTCCCTCAACCTATGGCCTGGTGCTGGCGGCGGGCGCTGTGGGAGGGATCGCGGGAGGGCTGACGGCCGACCGCATCGTGCGAAAGCTTGGGCCAGCCGCAACCGCACAATGGATGCTGCTTGCCTCCGCACCCGCGTTTGCTGGGATCGCGCTTTCACCGGGCGCATTGTCTCTGGCCGCGACTTTGGCCTTCTTCGAGTTCACCGGGCTGGTCTGGAACGCGGTTTCCGTCTCCACCCGCCAGAGAACGATACCCAACGATCTTTTGGGCCGGGTGAACAGCATCTACCGGCTCGTCGCGTGGGGCATGATGCCGATCGGGCTGCTGCTGTCGGGATTGATCGTAGGTTTCCTGGACGGTCCGCTGCCCCATGACACGGCTCTGGTCGCGCCATTCTGGATTGCGGCTCTGGGGGTACTCCTCGTGGCCGTTTACGGATGGCACCCCCTGGGGCGCGCGCTACGGCGGTCCGCCACCTAGGCAGGCGCTTCGGCGCAACAAGGTATTTTCAAGACCTGGAACGGCTCTAAAGCTTCGGCTCTTCCGTCAGAAGATCCTGAACGAAGTCAAAGAGACCGTGCCTGCGGTCGCGGCGGATACGTTCGGCCTTGACGATACAACTCACGTAACCGAAGGCTTCGTCCAGGTCGTCATTGACGATGACATAGTCGTACTCTCGCCAGTGCTCGATCTCGGCGCGAGAATTGAGCAGCCGCGTTCGGATGACGTCCTCGGTGTCCTCCGCCCGCCGATGCAGACGCGACTGGAGCTCGGTCATCGATGGCGGCAGGACGAAGATCGATACGACATCGGCCGTCATCTTCTCCTGGAGCTGGAGAGCGCCCTGCCAGTCTATATCGAACAGCATGTCGCGACCCGCGGCCATGGCCTGCTCTACCGGTTCGCGTGGGGTTCCGTAGTAATTACCGTGCACCTCTGCCCACTCCAGAAGGTCTCCAGCGTCACGCATCCGCTCGAACTGAGGGACCGAGATGAAATGGTAGTGCTTGCCGGCAATCTCGCTGGGGCGCTTCTGGCGCGTCGTCACGCTCACGGAGATTTCCAGGCTGTGGTCGTCCTCCAGCAGATTGCGAGCAATCGTCGACTTGCCGGCCCCCGATGGCGAGGAGAGCACGAGCATGAGCCCACGGCGGGCGATCTTGGCAGGAACGGATCCCGTGCGGCTCATGGTCTACTCCAGATTCTGGACCTGTTCGCGGAACTGGTCGATGACGACTTTAAGCTCGATACCGGCGGCGGTCACTGCGGCCGAGTTCGATTTGGAACAGATCGTATTCGATTCTCGATTAAATTCCTGCGCCAGAAAATCCAGCCGTCGTCCGATGGGGCCACCCGTGCGCAGCAGGTCCATTGCGGCCGACACGTGGGCCTGAAGGCGATCAACCTCTTCGCGCAGATCCGCCTTGGTGGCTAACAGCGCTGCCTCCGCATGAAGACGCGCTGGATCAAGTGTAGATGCATCCTGCAGGAGAGCGGTGACCTGTTGCGCAAGCCTTTTTGCGATCTCCTCTGGAGAGCGAGAAGGGTCATTTTCCACAACAGACGTCAGCGCCGCAATGCGCTCCACATGCCGCGCCAAGAGCTGGGCGAGTGCGGCGCCCTCGGCCTCACGCATCAGCTTGAGCGAACCCAGCGCATCATCCAGGCCCGCAAGGGCTGCTGCATCGCGTGCCGTCGCTTCGCCCTCGCCCTCTTCCGCTTCCCGAATGTCAACGATGCCGCGAATGCCGAGCAGCGTATCCATGCGCAGGGGTGCCGGGTCGATCAGGTCGCCAAGCTGCGAGCGCAGCGCCAGGACGGCGTTCAGCGCCTCATGATTTACAACAGCTTCAAGTTTTGTCTCAGTCAGGCTCACGCTCAGGCTTGCCTGGATATTGCCTCTGGAGAAGGCGTTCGAGATCCGCCGACGTACATCCGTTTCAAGATGCTCCAGCCCCTGAGGGAGGCGCATCCGGACATCAAGTCCCTTGCCATTGACGGATCGCAGTTCCCAGACGATTCGGTAACGCCCTTGGGTCGCTTCGCTGCGCGCGAAGCCGGTCATCGACTGCAGACTCATGCTTGCTCCGCTTCGCCCCAATGCCTCAGTTCACCGGCTTCTCGGCCTCGGCACCACCCGGCTGACCGTCGCTCAATTCGGCGTCGGCCGTATCAGCGCGTTCAGCTTCCAGCTTGCGCCAGCGGCGGACGTTCGCATTGTGCTCTTCAAGGGTGGAGGCGAAGGCGTGGCCGCCGGTGCCGTCAGCAACGAAATAGAGATCGTCCGTACGCCAGGGATTGGCCACCGCTTCCAGCGCCGCGCGGCCGGGGTTGGCGATGGGTGTCGGCGGCAGGCCCTTGATGACATAGGTGTTGTAGGGCGTTTCCTTCTCCAGATCCGACTTATAGATCGGCCGATCGGACGGCTTGCCGTCACCGCCGAAGAGACCGTAGATGATCGTCGGATCGGACTGCAGGCGCATGCCTTTCTCGAGGCGGTTGAGGAAAACGGAAGCGACATGAGCGCGTTCATCGTCCACCCCGGTTTCCTTCTCTACGATGGAGGCAAGGGTGACGAATTCTTCCTTGGTCTCGATCGGCAGGTCCGGATCTCGCTTTTCCCAGATCTGATCGATCAGCCGCTGCTGCGCCGTGCGCATCTGTTCGATGATCTCGCCACGCATCGTGCCGCGGGAGAACTTGTAGGTATCTGGACGCAGGCTGCCTTCGGGCGGCAGTTCCGCCGGTAGATCGCCTTCGAGAACGGGATCCTCTGCCAGCCGGAGCATCATCTGGCGGACGGTCAGACCTTCGGGAAAGACGACCGAGTAGAGGATCGACTTGCCCGATTCGAGGAGGTCCATCACCTCCTTCATGGAAGCGCCGGCCTTCACTTCATATTCGCCGGCCTTCAAGGTCCGGCCGTCGCGCAGATAGGTGGCGCTGACATAGCGGAACACACGAGCGTCCGAAATGATGCCGTTGCGCTCGAGGTTGTTGGCGATTTCCGCCAAGCCGTTGCCGGGACGGACCATGAAGTGGGCATTTGCCTCCAGCGGTCCCTCTGCCTGAAATGTCGAGATCATGTAGTAGAAGCCTGCAACCCCCACGACGCAGACAATGACGACCATCGTCATGACGAAGTTCAGGAAGATCACGAGCTGGCTACGGGCGTTGCGCGACCGGCGCGGAGGCTCTGGAACCCGCTCTGGTTTCAGGGCCTCGTTCGGAGATTTCGGGATGATCGGTCCGTGGCCACTTCCGCCGGCCGGCGCCGTTTCACCCATGTGGTTGTTGTTGTTCACTGCGCCCCCCTGAAAAGCACGGTTGTCTGTCCGCTACTTGGCCAAGCAATACGGCAAAAACAGGTTCGGAAGATAGAGCCCTGCAATCGGGCGGCTCCATCAGGCCCGCAATGGTCAAGCGTCGTAGCGGCGCAGGACCAAGGAGGCGTTGGTACCACCAAAGCCGAAGGAGTTCGACAGCGCCACGTTGATCTCACGCGACCGCGCCTTGTGCGGCACGAGATCGATCGCCGTCTCCACGTCCGGATTGTCGAGGTTCAGTGTCGGGGGCGCGACATTGTCGCGGATTGCCAAAGCCGAGAATATTGCCTCAACGGCGCCGGCCGCGCCCAGAAGATGACCGATCGCAGATTTGGTGGAAGACATGGAGATCTTCGATGCGGAGTTTCCGACGAGGCGCTCCACCGCACCGAGTTCGATCGTGTCGGCCATCGTCGAGGTTCCGTGGGAGTTGATGTAATCCACATCGGCCGCAGACAGACCAGCTCGCTTCAACGCCATTGTCATGCAGCGGAATGCACCATCGCCATCTTCCGACGGAGCGGTGATGTGGAAGGCATCGCCGGAAAGGCCATAGCCGACGACTTCGGCGTAAATCTTGGCACCGCGGGCCTTCGCATGCTCCAACTCTTCGAGAACGACAATGCCGGCGCCTTCGCCCATCACGAAGCCATCACGGTCGCGGTCATAGGGACGGGAAGCCTTTTGTGGCTCCTCGTTGTGCTGCGTCGACAGCGCCTTGCAGGCGGCGAAGCCGGCAAGTGCGATCCGGGATATCGGCGATTCGGCCCCACCTGCCACCATGACGTCCGCGTCGCCCAGTGCAATCAGGCGAGCGGCATCGCCAATTGCATGGGCACCGGTGGAGCAGGCCGTGACGACCGAGTGATTAGGTCCGCGCAGCTTGTGGCGAATGGAGACCTGGCCGGAGACGAGATTGATAAGGCGACCGGGGATGAAGAAGGGAGAGATCCGTCGCGGCCCCTTTTCCTTCAAGGTATAGCCCGCCTCGACGATGCCCTCCAGACCGCCGATGCCCGACCCGATCAAGACGCCAGTTGCGATCTGATCTTCATCGGTCTGCGGATGCCAGTCAGCATCGTTAAGCGCCATGTCCGCGGCAGCCATGCCGTATACGATGAAGGGATCGACCTTCCGCTGCTCCTTCGGCTCCATCCAGTCGTCAGCGTTGAACGTGCCGTTGGAGCCATCGCCAACCGGGATACGGCATGCGATCTTGGCAGGAAGATCCTCAACCTCAAACTCGGTGACTTTGCGAGCGCCATTCTGCCCCGCCAGGAGCCGCTCCCATGTCACTTCCGTACCGCATCCGAGAGGAGATACCATGCCGGTACCCGTGATAACGACACGTCTCATCGCCAGCGTCCCACCCTGTATGTCGTGCTTTAGTTGCTAAAACGGCCCGGACGAGCGGGCCGCTACAAGAACTACCGAGATCGGCATTCCTTGACTGAGATCAATCAGGCCTGAGCCTTTTCGATGAACTTGATGGCGTCGCCAACAGTGAGGATAGAGTCGGCAGCGTCGTCCGGAATCTCCACTCCAAACTCTTCTTCGAAGGCCATGACCAGTTCGACCGTGTCGAGCGAGTCCGCACCGAGATCGTCGATGAAGCTTGCGCCTTCGACAACCTTGTCGGCGTCTACGCCGAGGTGATCAATAACAATTTTCTTAACGCGTTCTGCGATATCGCTCATGTCGGTTTCCTCGACCTTTATCTTTCGGATGCCGCGATGGCATCCGCACCCTGTTGAAAACCAGCGCTGGCCTAAACCTTTGGCTACGCGGGCAAACCCGTTCCACCCTCCGCAGGTTCCGATCATGGCCGCAAAAGCGCAATGATCCCTGCATTTCGGGGCGACTGTCACAGTCAAGGCCCGCTTAACATGCTTTCCATGTTCCGCAAAGCCAGAATTTGTTCCCGCTTCCGGCACCCACAGAGGAGTGCATCCAGGGGGAACAGTGCTGGTCAGATCATCGCCATGCCGCCGTTGACGTGCAGCGTTTGCCCCGTGACGTATCCCGCCTCGTTGGAAGCAAGATAAAGGGCGGCAGCAGCAATGTCGGCACCGGCTCCCATCCGCTTCATCGGGATGGCACCGAGGATCGCTTCCTTCTGCTTTTCGTTGAGCTTGCCCGTCATTGCACTTTCGATGAAACCGGGCGCGATGCAGTTTACGGTGACGTTGCGGGTCGCGATCTCCTGCGCCAATGATTTGGAAAAGCCGATCATGCCGGCCTTGGAGGCACAATAGTTCGCCTGGCCAGGATTGCCGGTGACAGCAACGACCGACGTGATGTTGATGATGCGGCCGAAGCGGCGGCGCATCATCGGATGCGTGAGTTCGCGCGTCAGGCGGAACATGGATGTCAGGTTAACTTCCAGGACATTGTCCCAGTCCTCGTCACTCATCCGGACGAACAAGCCATCTTTTGTGATGCCGGCATTGTTCACGAGGATGTCGACGCCTCCCAGATCGGCCTCAGCCTTCTCACCGAGTGCCTTGACGTCTGCGCGGTCGGAAAGATTGGCGGGGAAGATCGTAGCGCGATCACCAAGTTCAGAAGCAAGCGCCTCCAGTTTCTCGACTCGCGTGCCGTGCAGGCCGACCGTCGCGCCCTGCTTGTGGAGAAGGCGGGCGATCTCTTCGCCGAGCCCGCCAGTTGCGCCCGTCACCAAGGCCTTGCGGCCGGTCAGATCAAACATGGTCATATCCCTTCGGAGTTGGTCAGCCGAGAATCGCAGTGAGTGCTGTTTCAATGTCGGTCGGCGTATTGATCGCCGTACCGGATATCGACTTGTCGATGCGGCGCGCAAGACCGGTCAGCACCTTGCCAGCGCCGACTTCGTAGAGATCCCTGACGCCGTTCGCCCCTAGCCATTCCACCGTCTCGCGCCAACGGACCTGGCCAGTCACCTGGCTCACCAGCAGGTCCACAATCTCGCCAGCGTCGGCAACGGGAGCCGCGCGAACGTTGGCAACAACCGGAACCACCGGATTGTCTTTTTCGACTTGCGCAAGAGCGTGTCGCATTGCGTCGGCGGCCGGGGCCATCAGGGCGCTGTGGAAAGGTGCGGAAACAGGCAGCATGATGGCGCGCTTGGCGCCCTTTTCGGTAGCAAGCGTCGCGGCTTTCTCCACGGCCTCCTTGGAACCGGAGATCACCAACTGGCCGCCGCCGTTGTCGTTGGCAATCTGACAAACGCCTGCGCTGGTTGCCTCTTCACAGATTGCGGTGACGTCGCCGTGCTCGAGCCCAATAATAGCGGCCATGGCGCCCTCCCCGACCGGCACCGCCGACTGCATGGCGTCCCCGCGGATGCGCAGGAGACGGGCCGTATCGGCGAGCGAAAACGTACCGGCTGCACAAAGAGCAGAATATTCTCCCAGGGAATGGCCGGCGACATAGGACACCTTGTCGGCGAGCTTTAGGCCGCGGGCCTCCATAACGCGCAACGCTGCCATGGAAACTGCCATGAGTGCCGGCTGCGCATTGGCCGTCAGCGTCAGAGTCTCCTCCGGGCCGTTCCACATGATGTCGGACAGCTTTTGCCCGAGCGCCTCGTCGACCTCCTCAAAGACTGCGCGGGCCTCGGGAAACGCATCCGCAAATTCCTTGCCCATGCCGACGGCCTGGCTACCTTGCCCCGGAAAAGTGAATGCAATGCTCATGGGATGAGATCCTTCCCTATGTTTTTTGCCTTCCAATTCACGTTCCCGGCGCGGGTGTCAAGGCAGAGGGTCGCCTCACCTCCGGTGCCACCACTAAGCGAGCCGATGATTTCGCTGATCGACGCACGATGAAACAGAAGGGCTGCAAAGTCCGGCAGCAATCCGGCTGCTAACAGTTGCGCCTCCCAAAATCCTGCCTAAACTCCCCCACCTCCCAAAACAGGACTGACTTCATGAAATTCAAGACACTAGGCCGCACAGACATCTCCGTGTCGGAAATCTGCCTCGGCACCATGACATGGGGCTCGCAGAACACCGAAGCCGAAGCGCACGAGCAGATGGACCATGCCGTTGACGCGGGCATAAACTTCTTCGACACCGCGGAGCTTTACCCCACTACCCCCGTCAGCGCCGAGACCTACGGACGCACGGAGGAGTTCATCGGCGCATGGATGAAGAAGAGCGGCATGCGAGACCGGATCGTGCTGGCAACAAAGGTCGCAGGGAGCGGCCGTCCTCACATCCGCGGTGGTCGTGATCTCGATGCCACCAGTGTCCGAGCAGCCCTGGAAGCAAGCCTCAGCCGACTGCAGACGGATTATGTCGATCTTTACCAGATCCACTGGCCCAACCGCGGCAGCTACCACTTCCGCCAATGCTGGACGTTCGATGCATCGCAGCAGGATCGTGCCAAGGCAGTACAGGAGATCGAGGACATCCTCTCTACCCTCGGCGACCTCGTGAAGGAAGGCAAGGTACGCGCGGTGGGGCTGTCCAACGACAGTGCCTGGGGTACACTGAGGTACCTTCGCCTCGCGGAGGAGAAAGGTCTGCCGCGGGTCGCCTCGATCCAGAATGAATACAACCTGCTTTACCGACAGTTCGACCTCGATCTTGCAGAGGTTTCCCATCATGAGGACATCGGCCTGCTTGCCTATTCCCCGCTTGCAGCCGGCATACTTACCGGCAAGTATCTCGATGGTGCTCGACCGCAGGGATCACGCGCGACCATCAACACCGACCTCGGAGGTCGCCTGCAGCCGCTGCAGGAACCGGCAGTCAAGGCTTACAAAGAAGTCGCGGCACGCCACGGACTGGATCTTGCCCAAATGGCAATTGCCTTCTGCCTCACCCGACCCTTCATGGCTTCAGTGATCATCGGGGCGACCAGCATTGAGCAGTTAAAGACGGCGATCGACGCCAAAGATCTCACGCTGGACGACCCGATCCTGCAAGACATCGCCCAGGTACATCGACGCTATCCCATGCCGATGTGACTTCGGGGGCTCGTATCTCCGCGCAGCTTCATGCGCGGAGGTACGAGAATGTACTCGAGGACCTGCACCCCACAGAAATGTGATGCCTTGGAGGGTACCAATCCGCGGCTCCGCTCCCACCTGCGAAACGGCGATTTGGAACAAAGACAACGACAGGAGACTCGTGTGCTGGATGCAATGTTCGTCGCAGGCGGACTGGTCGGACTTTATTTCGGCGCGGAGTGGCTCCTGCGGGGAGCGGTTGCCCTGTCGATGCGGCTCGCCATTCCGACGTTGATCGTTTCGCTGGTCATCGTCGGCTTCGGCACATCCATGCCTGAGCTCCTGGTCTCCATACGCGCGGCCCTTGCCGGCTCCCCAGACATTGCGCTTGGCAACGTCATTGGCTCCAACACGGCCAACATTCTCCTGATCATCGGCGTTTGCGCGTTGATCTTTCCGATCACGCACTGGGACAGCAATGTCCGGCACGACGCACTCGTGATGGTAGGTGCTTCCGTCCTGCTTCTGGCACTCGTCCAGTTCGAAGCAATCGGCCGTCTAGCCGGTCTGCTGATGGTCGTACTTCTGATCACCTACCTCCTCTACACCTACAGGATGAGCAAGACACGGGCAGAAGCGCTGAGCCAGGACATCGTCCAGCAAAAGAAACTGAAGCCAGCCATGATAGCGCTGCTCATCCTTGGCGGTCTCGCGACCCTCTTCGTCGGCGCAGAACTGCTTATTCGCGGCGCAACGAACCTGGCCCGCTATTTCGGGATATCCGAGGCAGTGATCGGACTTACCGTGGTTGCGGTTGGCACATCCCTTCCCGAGCTTGCAACGGGCATCATGTCTGCGATGAAGCGGCACTCCGACATCATGATCGGCAATGTCGTCGGGTCGAATATCTTCAACATCCTGTTCATCCTCGGTGTGACGTCTCTGCTTCATCCCATCGGGGTCGACCAGCGCTTTGGCTGGTTCGACGTGCCGATCATGCTCCTGGTGACCTTGGGGTTGGCTGGTTTTCTGTTCAGCAAAATGGGCATCACCCGGATTGCGGCCGGTGCGATGCTGGCGGGATATGCCGGGTACACGGTTCTTCTTGTACAGGTGTGAGGCAGACGCTCTGCCTCTACCCGTTAGATAGCGATCCGCACGAGCCTTGCTTTTATCGAAAATGGGCGTATAAGCCCGCCTGTTCGAACACCCGGTCTTCTGGCTGGTGGCTGAACGGAGGGCAGGCTTGGGCAACCGAGCTGCATGGACCACAAGGTCCAGGCCTCCCGTGTCTCCGCTCTCGACCGTCTCGATCAAACAACTTTTCTTGCTTGGCTTCTCGCCTATCAGGAGCAGTCGTTGAGGCTTAGCCGCCGAAACCGGGTGAACACAACCGCAAGAAAAAGGCAAAGCTTACATGGCTCTTTACGAACACGTATTCCTTGCCCGGCAGGATGTTTCCGCTCAGCAGGTTGATGCCCTCGTCGAACAGTACAAGGGCGTCATCGAAGCGAACGGCGGCAAAGTCGGGCGCGTAGAAAACTGGGGCCTCAAGTCCCTGACCTACCGCATCAACAAGAACCGCAAGGCTCACTACGCCCTGATGGACATCGACGCGCCGGCTGCTGCCGTGCACGAGATGGAACGCCAGATGCGCATCAACGAAGACATCCTTCGCTACATGACGGTTTCCGTCGAGAAGCACGAAGAAGGCCCTTCCGCGATGATGCAGAAGCGCGACCGTGACGACCGTCCGCGTCGCGATGGCGACCGTCCGAGCTTCGGCGATCGCGATCGTGGTCCTCGTCCCGACCGTGGCCCGCGTGAGGGTGGCTTCGAGCGCCGTCCGCGCGAAGACCGCGCGTAATCGAGCTTAAGGAGAAAACACAATGGCTGAAGCATCCTCTGCTCCCGCACGCCGCCCGTTCCACCGCCGTCGCAAGACCTGCCCCTTCTCGGGCGCGAACGCACCGCGGATCGACTACAAGGACGTCCGTCTCCTGCAGCGCTACATTTCCGAGCGCGGCAAGATCGTTCCGTCCCGCATCACGGCCGTCTCCCAGAAGAAGCAGCGCGAACTGGCCAAGGCCATCAAGCGCGCCCGTTTCCTCGGCCTGCTGCCCTACGTCGTATCGTAAGTCACAAATAGGACCCGCCGAACCGTCGGCGGGTCGTCCCTTCCGCGATGGGCGCGGATCGGAACCAGAAAATCCCATGTTGGGGACAAGCGCCTGACGCATCGGTCGGCCAGCCTCCCCTAACTGCTCCATGCAGGACAGCGAGATCGTGAAGACACCGAAACAGACAGTGCTGCCGATCGGCATCCTTGCCGGCGTTGTTGCCACCCTGCTCGCGCTGGGTGCGATGTCGCAGCCGTCTTTCGCGTCGGTGCTTTACGCGGCTTCAGCCTTGCCAATCCTGATCGCCGGCCTTGGCTGGGGCAACGTTGCGGCTGCAACTGCCATCGTCGCGGCCGCGACGCTCGGGGCCGCCCTCCTGTCGCTCCCCTTCGCGCTGACGATGCTTGCCTTTACCCTCTTCCCCGCAGGATGGCTGTCGCATCTTGCCAATCTGGCTCGCCCCGCCTCCGAACTCGGTGGGCCGGACGATCTTCTGGCCTGGTATCCCCTTTCGGATATCCTGCTGCATCTTTGCGGCCTGGTGACGCTCGCCGTCATCGCACTCGGCGTTGTCATCGGCTACGGCCCGGAACTGACCAACCAGATGGTCGACATGATGACGGAAGCCCTTCAGGGGCAAGATCCCACGCTGACGCCCGATCCCGCGGCGCTTGCACAGACGAAGTCCATGTTCGTGCTGATGCTGCCGATGATCCAGGGGGGACTTTGGGTCCTGCTGCTGTTTGCAGCCTACTACATCGCCTCTCGCGTGGTATCGCGTTCCGCCCGCGCGCTGCGCCCCCGGGAAGATATGCCTTCCGCGCTCAGGATGAGCCGCAACGCGATCTTCATCTTCCTGGCAGGCATTATCCTCACGTTCTTCCATGGCGTTCCAGCGATGATTGGCGCGACCATCTGCGGCACCTTCGGCGCCGGTTTCCTCATGGCAGGCTTTGCCGGCCTGCACTTCCGCAGCAAGGGAAAGGACTGGCGCCTGCCGGTCCTGGTTCTTGCCTATCTTTCCTCGCTCATGCTTCTGCCGGCGTTCTTCATCCTTGTGCTCGGTCTTGCCGACACCAGGCGGACGATCGCGCTGACGCCGGCGAAGAAATCAGATCAAACCGATACCGACATCTAAACACCAACCCGAAAGGACAAATTCATGGACGTTATTCTCCTCGAGCGTATCGCTCGGCTCGGCCAGATGGGCGAAACCGTCAAGGTTCGCGACGGCTACGCCCGCAACTTCCTCCTGCCGCAGGGCAAAGCGCTACGCGCCAATGAAGCCAACAAGAAGCGGTTCGAAGCCGAGCGTTCGACACTTGAAGCCCGTAATCTCGAGCGCAAGTCGGAAGCCCAGAAGGTCGCCGACGTGCTTGAGGGCAAGACCTTCATCATGGTTCGTTCGGCCGGCGAAACCGGCCAGCTCTACGGTTCTGTCGCCGCTCGCGACATCATCGAAGCGCTCGCTGCCGAAGGCTTCAACATCGGCCGCAACCAGGTGGATCTCAGCCTGCCGATCAAGGCCATCGGCCTCCATAAGGTAACCCTGCTGCTGCACGCGGAAGTCGAGATCGAGATCGAGATCAACGTTGCCCGTACGGTTGAAGAAGCCGAGCGTCAGGCGAAGGGCGAGACCCTTACCTCCGCTGATGCCATCTACGGCGTCGACGAAGATGCCCTTCGTCCGGAAGACTTCTTCGATCCGGAAGCCGACCGCGACGGCGACGAAGAATAAGACTTCGCCCATATCCGTCGAAATGAAGAAGCCCCCGACGAACACCGTCGGGGGCTTCCTGCGTTCCAGCGTTTGGAGGCTGCACCTCTGTTAGTCGAGCCGCTTGCCTGTCACATCAAACATGTGGATGTTGGGCTGCGCGGCGGCGATACGGATCGTCTCGCCGAAACCGATCTGCGAGCGGCCGGGAACGCGGAACACGATCGGACTGCCATCGGCGAGCGACGCGTGGACGTAGCTTTCGGCACCCACCAGTTCCACCGCATCGACCTTGACCTCGCCTGTGAAATCCGCCGGGGCGTTTTCATTGGCTATGACGATGTCTTCCGGACGTATGCCAACCGTATCAACACTTGCTGCAATCCCGGAGCTAGTGGCAAGCGCCCAGCCGCTCCCCTCGACAGCCTTGCGCTTCAGCAGGTTCATTGACGGTGAGCCGATGAAGGTCGCAACGAAGGTGGAGGCCGGTCGCTCGTAGAGCTCGATCGGGGTTCCGACCTGCTCGATCTTCCCCCCGTTAAGAACCACCAGCCGATCCGCCAGCGTCATCGCCTCCATCTGGTCGTGGGTGACGTAAACGCTCGTGGTGGCAAGCGACCGCTGCAGGCGACGGATCTCAACCCGCATCTGGACACGCAGCTTGGCATCGAGGTTTGACAGCGGCTCGTCAAAAAGGAAAGCGGCGGGCTTGCGGACAATCGCGCGGCCCATGGCGACACGCTGACGCTGACCGCCGGACAGCTGCCGAGGCTTGCGCTCGAGGTACTGCTCTATTTCCAGCGCCTTGGCCGCTTCGGTAATTCGGCGATCGATCTCGTCCTTCGGCGTGTTGCGGTTCTTCAAGCCGTAGGCGAGGTTCTGCCGCACCGTCATGTGCGGATAAAGCGCGTAGTTCTGAAACACCATCGCGATGTCGCGCTGCGATGGTTCGAGCTGATTGACCACCCGCCCGCCGATGGAGATCTCGCCAGAAGAGATGCTTTCCAGCCCTGCGATCATCCTCAAGAGGGTGGATTTGCCGCAGCCCGATGGGCCGACGAGGACGATCATTTCGCCATCGGCGATATGGAGCGACACCCCTTTGATCGCCTCGATATTGCCGGCATAGACCTTGCGGACGTCGTTGAGTTCAATTTCGGCCATTACTTTTCAGTCTCCACAAGACCTTTGACGAACCAACGCTGCATCAGCACCACCACCAGAACAGGCGGGATGATGGCGAGCACCGCGGTTACCATGACGTAGTTCCACGGGGTGGACGCGTCGGTGAAATCGACAAGACGCCGCAGGCCGATGATGATCGTGTTCATCTTCGCATCGTTGGTCACGAGCAGCGGCCACAGATACTGCGTCCAGCCGTAAATGAAGAGGATCACGAAGAGGGCTGCGATATTCGTCTTCGAGAGCGGAAGGAGAATATCCCTCATGAAGCGGAAGGGCCCGGCATTATCGATGCGGGCAGCTTCCACCATCTCGCCCGGGATCGTCAGGAAGAACTGCCTGAACAGGAAGGTCGCTGTCGCAGACGCCATCAGGGGCAGGGTCAAACCGGCATAGGTGTCCAGCAGGCCGAGATCGACGATCACCTTATAGGTCGGCAGGATGCGGACCTCCACGGGCAACATCAAGGTGATGAAGATCATCCAGAAGAAACCCATCCGGAACGGAAAGCGGAAGAAAACAATCGCGAAGGCGGACAGGAAGGAGATGATGATCTTACCGACCGCGATCGCCATAGCCACCACGAAGGTGTTGAACAGGAGCCTCTCGAGGCTCACGCCGACGACCCGCTCGAGACCGCCGGACATGGCTCCCGAGTAATTCTCGACGAAATGATCCCCCGGCAGCAGCGACATCGGTGCTCGGATGATCTCTACCGAGGTCATGGTCGAGGCGACAAAGGTGTAATAAATCGGGAAGGCGACGATGATGATGCCGATGATCAGCATCAGATGGGCCATCAGCCTCGCGACGGGACGGTTCTCGATCATGCGCGAGCCTCAACCATAATGCACTTTCTTTTCGACGAAGCGGAACTGGAAGGCGGTCAAGCCGATCACGATCACCATCAGCACGACAGATTGTGCCGCGGATGAGCCGAGGTTCAGGTTCACGAACCCGTCGTTGTAAACCTTGTAGACCAGCGTCTCGGTTGCTTTTGCCGGGCCGCCACCGGTGACGGCATGGATGATGCCGAAGGTATCGAAGAATGCATAGACCGTGTTGACGACCAGGAGAAAGAAGGTGGTCGGCGCCAGAAGTGGAAAGATGATCGTCCAGAACCGCCGACTGCCGCGCGCGCCATCGATGGAGGCGGCTTCCAGCAGCGACTTGGGAATGGCCTGGAGGCCGGCGACAAAGAAGAGGAAGTTATAGCTGATCTGCTTCCAGGCGGCCGCAACGACGACCAGCAGCATGGCCTGGTTGCCGTCAAGCAACGGATCCCACATCACCCCATTGCGGCGCAGGAGATAGGCGAAGGTGCCCATGGCCGGATTGAACATGAAGAGCCAGAGCATACCGGCGACGGCCGGTGCAACCGCATAAGGAATGATCATGAAGGTGCGGTAGAATCCGCGTCCACGCACCACAAGATCGGCAGCGGTCGCCAAGAGTAGCGCCGTGCCCATGGCGAGCACCGCCGTGGCCACGCTGAAGACCACCGTGACCTGCAGCGAGTGCAGGTAGTTCGGGTCGTTGAAGATGGCCGTGAAGTTCGCGAAACCAACAAAGGTGCTTCTGAGGCCGAAAGGGTCTTCCCGCATGGCCGACTGATAGAGCGCCTGGCTGGCGGGCCAGAAAAAGAAGATCACCGTCAGGATGATCTGCGGGGCAACCAGTAGATACGGGAGTATCTTGTTGGGGAAGACCACGTTCTGCAAAGCGGGAACCCTTCAGAGAATGAAAAGCCGCCCGGACGGAATGTCCGGGCGGCTGAAACGGCCGTTTTAGTTGCCGAGCGCCTGCTGAATGGCAGCGTTCCCACGCTCGACGGCCTTGTCGAGGGCAGCCTGTGCATCCTGCTCGCCTGCAAGCATAGCTTCAAACTCCTCGTTCATGATGTCGCGAACCTGCGGCAGGTTCACGAGACGCACGCCCTTGGAGTTTTCAGTCGGTTCTTTGCCCATCATCTGCTGGATCGGCGTCTCGCGGCCCGGATTCTCTTCGTAGAAGCCGGACTCCTTGGTCGTGTTGTAGGCCTCCATCGTCACCGGCAGATAGCCCGAAACCTGGTGCAGGCGCGCCTGAATTTCCGGCTGGGACAGGAAGTTGAAGAACTCCGCGATCCCCTTGTATTCCTCGTCCGACTTGCCGCCGAAGACCCACAAGCTTGCACCGCCGGGGATGGTGTTTTGCGGACGGCCTTCGCCTTCATAGTAAGGCAGCTGACCAATACCGTAGTTCATGCCGCTCTTGACGATATCGCCGAGGCCGCCGGAGGATTCTGTGAGGATCCCGCATTCGCCCGAAAGGAAGAGCTGCTTGGCTTCCGACGTACGCCCGCCATAGCGGAACACGCCTTCCTTGGCGAGATCAGCGATCGACTGGAAATGCTCCACGAACAGCGGCTCGTTGAACTTCAGCTCGACATTCGTGTCGGCAAGACCGTTCTCGTTGGTCGCGTAGGACACGTTGTTCCAGGCAGCGAAGTTCTCGGTCTGAATCCAGGTCAGCCAGGTTGACGTGTAGCCGCATTCGGCAGCACCACTAGTCTTGATCTTGCGTGCGGCTTCCCAGACTTCCGGCCAGGTCTTGGGCGGATTGTCGACGTCGAGGCCTGCCTTCTCGAAGATGTCCTTGTTGTAATAGAGGATCGGCGAAGAGGAGTTGTAGGGGAAGGACAGCATGGTGCCATCCGGCTTCGAGTAATAGGCCGTGATGCCCGACAGGTACTTCGACTTGTCGAACTCATATCCGCCCTTCTCCAGGACTTCTGCAACCGGCATGACAGCGCCCTCGGCAGCCATCATGACGCCCGTACCAACATCGAAGACTTGGATGATGGCCGGCGTCTGCTTGGCGCGGAACGCAGCGATGCCAGCATTCAGCGTTTCGGGATAGGTACCTTTGAAGACCGGGACGATCTTGTAGTCGCCCTGCTTCTCGTTGAATTCCTTTGCGAGCGTATCAACAACTTCGTTGTTTGCGCCCGTCATGGCGTGCCACCACTGAAGCTCAGTGACGGCCAGGGCGCTGGAGGCCCAGAAAAGCGACAGGCTAGCAGCTGCTGCGGAAGCAGCAATCATCTTCGTGGACATGTATTCCTCCCTGTACCACTGACGCGGCTTGCTCCGCGCCTCAGGCTCGTTCGCTACCCACAGGAATGGGTGCGCTTGATCTTCCAAGCCTCAATTAGCTAACTCAGAACTCCGCTGCTTGACAATGGACTTTCTGACGATCGCTTTCGAATCCCTTTCGTTTTGTTTCGAAAATGCCTTCACGCTTCCGGTCTTTACCATACCAGCTGGTATGCCCCCGGGAGCGCAGACTGTCCAAAACCGAAAGGTTGACAGCATAAGGGCGCCTCTCCATGCTGGGAAAAACAGGAGAAAGGGAGACCCCGAAATGAAGATCAAGAAGAGCTTTGTGGCCCTGGTGGGCGTGTTGGCCGTGGGGGCCAGCGTCGCCTTTGCGCAGTCCCCGTCCTTCTTCCGCATCGGCACAGGCGGAACCGCGGGCACTTACTATCCGATCGGAGGCCTTATCGCCAACGCCATCTCCGGCGCCGAAGGCCAAGGCGTCGAAGGTCTGGTTGCCACCGCCGTCTCCTCGAACGGCTCGGTCGCCAACATCAACGCCATTCAGGGCGGCTCGATGGAGTCGGGCTTCACGCAGTCGGACGTTGCCTATTGGGCGCATACCGGCACTGGCCTCTACGAAGGAAAGGGCAAGGTCGAGGACCTGCGCCTGATCGCGACGCTTTATCCGGAAACGATCCACGTCGTTGCACGCAAGGATGCCGGCATCAACTCGATCGCCGACCTGAAGGGCAAGCGCGTGTCGATCGACGAACCCGGCTCCGGCACGATCGTCGACGCCCGCATCGTTCTCGGCGCCTACGGTCTCACCGAAGACGACATCCAGGCCGAGCACCTCAAGCCAGGCCCCGCTGGCGACCTGCTGCGCGACGGCGGCCTCGACGCCTACTTCTTCGTTGGCGGATATCCGACAGGTGCGGTATCCGAGCTGGCGACATCCGCTGGCATCTCGCTGGTACCGATCAGCGGTCCTGAGGTGGACAAGTTGCTGGAGGAATACAGCTTCTTCTCCAAGGACACCGTTCCTGCCGACACCTACGCCGGCGTCGGCGAAACCGAGACGATCTCGGTTGCCGCCCAGTGGGTGACGAGCGCCAAGCAGCCCGACGACCTCGTCTACAACATCACCAAGGTAATGTGGAACGACGCCAGCCGGAAAGCTCTCGACGCGGGCCATGCTAAAGGTAAGATGATCACGCTTGAAAACGCGACGACGAGCCTTGGCATTCCGTTGCATCCCGGCGCAGAACGCTTCTACAAGGAAGCAGGCGTTCTGAAGTAACAGAGCCGCACGACTGGCCTAACAGCGGCGGTCCGCCATGAGCAGGCCGCCGCTTTCCGTATAAACAGCACCCAAGAGGACGAACATGGCCGAGAGCGAGCAGAAGCCGGCGCGCATGGAACTGGACGAGGCGAAAGCGAGAGAACTGGAAGAACAGTTCGATTCCGAAATTCGTTTCCGCCCGCTGGCGCCGCTTGCCGCCCGCCTTGTCGGTGGCGCGCTGATCGCGCTGTCGATCTTCCACTATTACACCGCCGGTTTCGGGTTGTTTTCCGAGGTCTTCCATCGGGGCATTCACCTGTCTTTCGTGCTTGGCCTGATCTTTCTCGTGTTTCCCTTCTCCAAGCGGGGCTATGACGAGCCGGCACGCTCAAGCGTCGTTCGGCCACTCGGCATTTCGTTGTTCGACTGGGCGCTTGCCATTGGTGCCGTGATCGCCGTCCTGCATGTACCCTTCATCCCCCTCGACGACCTCGCCTTCCGGGTCGGCAATCCGACCACGACTGACGTGGTGCTTGGGGGAATCCTGATCGTGGTGCTGCTGGAGGCGACGCGACGCTCCGTCGGCTGGCCGCTGCCGATTATCGCCCTGCTGTTCATGGCCTATTCCCTCTACGGACCGGCCATGCCGGGCATTCTGGTTCATCCGGGAGCCACCTTCTCGCAGCTTGTGAACCACCTCTACCTGACATCCCAAGGCATCTACGGCATCGCACTCGGCGTGGTTGCGACCTATGTCTTCCATTTCGTGCTGTTTGGCGTTTTCGCCACCCGCATCGGTCTGGGGCAACTCTTTCTCGACTGCGCAGCGTGGGTTGCAGGCCGCTTCGCCGGGGGACCGGCAAAGGTTTCCATCTTCGGCTCTGCGCTCTTTGGCATGATCTCGGGTTCGTCCGTGGCCAATACGGTGACTGTCGGTTCTCTCACCATCCCTGCGATGATCCGCATGGGCTACAAGCGCCAGTTCGCCGCAGCTGTCGAGGCTTCCTCCTCAACCGGCGGCCAGATCACGCCGCCGATCATGGGCGCTGCCGCGTTCCTGATGATCGAGTTTCTCAACCTGCCCTACACCACGATCATCCTGGCCGCCATCGTGCCGGCCTTCATGCATTTCTTCGGCGTGCTTATCCAAGTTCATTTCGAGGCAAAAAGAACGGGCCTGCGCGGCATGACGCGGGAAGAGATGCCGGATCTCGGTGAGGCCTTCAAGCGCGACTGGCCCACGGTGATCCCGCTCGTCGTGCTCGTGGGCATCCTGCTCTCAGGCTATACGCCCTATCTCGCTGCCTTCTGGGGGATCACGCTCTGCGTGCTTGTCGGCCTCCTGAACCCCCGCCGCCGGATGTCGTTTACGGAGCTCTTTGAGAGCCTTCGCGACGGCGCCAAATATGCGCTCGCGGTCGGCGCGGCGGCTGCTACGGTCGGCATCATCGTCGGCGTCGTGACGCTTACAGGAGTCGGCTTCAAGATCTCCTACATCGTCACATCGACGGCCGCGGACATGGCCGCCTTCATCGGCACGATCGTGCCGGCCGCCTGGTTCGGGCCGACGACGCTGACGTTGCTCTTTACCCTGATTATGACCGGTATCGTGTGCATCCTGATGGGCTGTGGCATTCCGACCACGGCGAACTACATCATCATGGCGACAATTGCGGCGCCGACGCTAGGGATGCTCGGCGTTGAGCCTATCGTCGCGCACTTCTTCGTGTTCTACTACGGAGTGCTTGCCGACATCACGCCGCCAGTGGCGCTTGCCGCCTATGCGGCAGCAGGCATGGCGGGGGCCGATCCGTTCAAGACGGGCAACACCGCGTTCCGGCTTGGTCTCGGCAAGGTGCTGGTGCCCTTCGTCTTTGTCTTCTCGCCGTCGCTATTGCTGGTGACGTCCAACTTCACCTGGACCAATTTCGCGATCGCTTTCGTCGGCTGTACGCTCGGCATCACGTTTCTGGGGGCGGCACTTTCGGGTTTCATGCTGGTGCGGACAAAGGCTTGGGAGAATGTCCTGCTGATCGTGGCGGCAATTCTTCTGGTGGTTCCGGAGTCAACGTCCTCGCTCATCGGACTTGCGCTGGCTGCACCGGTTCTCCTGCGGCAGTTCTCTGGCTATCGCAGCGGCGCAGTCGCCTTGTAGCGAATCAGACGGCGGCGTAATGTCGTCTCCTTCCGTGGCGGTCGGAACCAATCTGCCACGGTCAATTCATCTTGTTCGGTTTGGCGCATTATTTATCCACAGGGCGGTTGCGGCTGTGGAGATCGGCTATTGCGGGGCTCCTCCCCCATGTTCGCCACTTTCTCCGCCGCAATCTTGGTTAAGATCGCGCCGAACCCCAAAGACATCGACTGGACGACATGCAGGACGTAGCACGCAAGCTGACGGCGCTCAGCAATAAGGACGCCGAGCCTCATTACCGTGAGGCTCCCAACAATATCGAGGCGGAGCAGGCGCTGCTTGGCGCCATCCTCGTCAACAATGACGCCTATTACCGGGTTTCGGACTTCCTGAAGCCGCCGCACCTTTTTGAACCGCTGCACCGCAGGATCTTCGAGGTTGCTGGCGACATCATCCGCATGGGCAAGACGGCAAACCCTGTCACCATGAAGACCTTCCTGCCGGCGGACGAAAAGGTGGGCGACCTGACGGTAGCGCAGTATCTGGCCCGCCTTGCCGCGGAAGCCGTCTCCATCATCAACGCGGAGGACTATGGCCGCGCAATCTATGATCTCGCACTGCGTCGCGCGCTGATCACCATCGGCGAGGACATGGTCAACATTGCCTATGATGCGCCGCTCGACATGCCGCCGCAGACGCAGATCGAGGACACGGAACGCCGTCTCTTCGAGCTCGCCGAAACCGGCCGCTACGACGGCGGCTTCCAGTCGTTCAATGACGCCGTGGCGCTGGCAATCGACATGGCGGGCGCTGCCTTCGAGCGCGACGGCCAGCTTTCGGGCATCTCGACGGGCATCATGTCGCTCGATTCCAAGATGGGTGGCCTGCAGCGCTCCGACTTGATCGTCCTGGCGGGACGTCCGGGCATGGGTAAGACCTCGCTTGCCACCAACATCGCCTATAATATTGCTGCAGCCTACGAGCCCGAGGTACAGTCCGACGGATCGTTCAAGGCCAGGAACGGCGGCGTCGTCGGCTTCTATTCGCTCGAAATGTCGTCCGAACAGCTCGCCACCCGTATCATCTCTGAGCAGACGGAAGTGTCCTCCTCGAAAATCCGCCGCGGCGACATCACTGAAGCGGATTTCGAAAAGCTGGTCGCCTGCAGCCAGATGATGCAGAAGGTGCCGCTCTTCATCGACCAGACAGGTGGTATCTCGATCGCCCAGCTTTCCGCCCGCGCCCGCCGCCTAAAGCGCCAGCGCGGCCTCGACTGCCTGGTGGTCGACTATATTCAGCTGATGACAGGCTCCGGAAAGTCCGGCGAGAACCGCGTGCAGGAAATCACCCAGATCACGACGGGCCTTAAGGCGCTCGGCAAGGAACTCAACGTACCGATCATTGCGCTGTCGCAGCTCTCCCGTCAGGTGGAAAGCCGCGAAGACAAGCGCCCGCAGCTTTCCGACCTTCGCGAATCCGGTTCGATCGAGCAGGATGCCGACGTCGTGCTCTTCGTGTTCCGTGAGGAATACTACGTGAAGAACATGGAGCCGCGCGACATTTCCGATCCGAAGTATCCGGAATGGGAACAGCACTTCGAGAAGGTCAAGGGTACGGCTGACGTCATCATCGCCAAGCAGCGTCACGGACCGACCGGCACCGTCAAGCTCGCCTTCCAGTCAGAGTTCACCCGCTTCGCCGACCTAGCGGACCCGAGCTTCACGCAGTACGAAGAGCACTGAGGCAGGATTGATGGAGCTTATGTCGTAGACAATGCGGGCTGTAGCCGTTAGCGCTCCCGCCACGGCCACGAGAAGCTCCCTCGCCTCCAGATTTGTGAATTCATGATCGATCCAGAAAATATGCGTGAACTTCCCGATGATTTCGACATCGCGCCTGTGCGGCTGACGATCGACCTGCAGGCGCTTGCCGACAACTGGCGAGATATGGCGCAGCGATCGGGCCAGGCGCGCACGGCGGCGGTGGTCAAGGCGGATGCCTACGGCCTCGGCATCGAGGACTGCGGGACGGCTCTCTACGAAGCCGGGGCGCGGGACTTCTTTGTGGCGGTCGCGCAGGAAGGTGTGACGCTGCGCGCCTATGCGCCGTCAGCACGCATCTTCGTGCTCTCGGGAATATGGCCCGGCCAGGAGCGGCTGTTCTTCGAGAACGACCTGGTTCCAGTGCTCGCATCAGAAGAGCAACTCGCCTTCTGGATGAGCGTCGTTGCCGAGTACGGCGACTATCCTTGCGCCTTGCAAGTGGACACGGGCTTCAACCGGCTCGGGCTGCGGCTTGAGGACGCGCTGGCCCTTGCGGGGGATGTTTCTCGACCCGCGAGCTTTTCGCCAGTGCTCGTGCTTTCGCACCTTCACAGTGGCGACAGCCCTGAGGCTGCCAGCAACAGGACACAACTGGAAGCATTTCGACAGGTTAGTGCCGCCTTCGAAGGCATCGATGCCAGCCTGTCGGCGTCTGCCGGGATTTTCCTGGGGGACGACTACCACTTCGATCTGACCCGGCCTGGCATTGCTCTCTATGGAGGCGAAGCCGTCGACGGCTCCAAGCCGCTGCGGCCCGTGGCGACGGCGGAAGCGCGCATCCTGCAGATCCGAGAGGGTCGTGAGGGCGAAACCGTAAGTTATGGTGGCACCCACCGGCTCTTGCGGCCGAGCCGGCTGGCCGTGGCATCTGTAGGGTACGCAGACGGGTATTTGCGCTCGCTTTCCGGCTCAGGGATACCACTCCGTCAACAGATTGCGTCCGGCGCCCACGGCTTCGTTGCCGGGAATCGGGTACCGGTGGTGGGACGCGTCACCATGGATCTCACCATCTTCGACGTGACCGATCTTCCCGAAGGCGCGGTGCGCGTGGGTGACTATGTGGAGCTCTTCGGCAGTAATGTCGCGCTGGACGAGATTGCTCGCGCGGCCGGCACGATCGGCTACGAAATGCTGACCAGCCTGGGACTTCGCTACGAGCGGCGCTACCTCTACGCCGATTAGCAGGCTCCTGCCCTTGCCATGCGTTGTTGTGGCCGCTAATCAGGAGAACGTTCCGCTTTCGTTCCTGTGCGGACGGTAGAAGGCGGCACCCATCCATGGCAAAACCCAAGACCCAATTCATCTGCCAGAACTGCGGCACCGTTCATTCCCGCTGGGCCGGGAAATGCGACGGTTGCGGCGAGTGGAACACGATCGTCGAAGAAGATCCGATGGGTGGCATTGGCGGTGGTCCCGGAAAGGTGCCGAAGAAGGGACGGGCAGTGGCACTCACTACGCTGTCGGGCGAAACGGAAGAGGCGCCACGGGTTCATACCGGTATCTCCGAGCTTGATCGCGCCACGGGCGGCGGCTTTGTGCGCGGCTCTGCCGTCCTCATTGGCGGGGATCCCGGCATCGGGAAATCAACGCTTTTGATGCAGGCGGCAGCAGCACTGTCGCGCCGCGGCCACCGCATCATCTATGTGTCGGGGGAAGAAGCGGTGGCGCAGGTTCGCCTGCGCGCGCAACGGCTTGGTGCTGCAGACTCCGACGTGCTGCTCGCAGCCGAGACGAACGTGGAAGACATTTTGGCAACGCTTGCCGAGGGCAAGCGACCAGATCTCGTCATCATCGACTCCATCCAGACGCTGTGGAGCGACACGGCCGATTCGGCGCCGGGTACCGTCACGCAGGTGAGGACTGGCGTGCAGGCGATGATCCGATTTGCCAAGCAGACGGGCGCAGCCATGGTGCTTGTCGGCCATGTCACCAAGGAAGGGCAGATTGCCGGCCCCCGCGTTGTCGAGCACATGGTTGATGCGGTGCTTTATTTTGAAGGGGATCGCGGGCACCACTACCGCATCCTTCGGACAGTGAAGAATCGCTTTGGCCCCACGGACGAAATCGGCGTGTTCGAGATGTCCGACATCGGGCTTCGCGAAGTCACCAATCCTTCCGAGCTTTTTCTCGGAGAGCGAAATGCCAAGTCCCCCGGTGCCGCCGTTTTCGCCGGGATGGAGGGAACGCGACCGGTTCTTGTCGAAGTCCAAGCCCTTGTGGCACCGACCTCGCTCGGAACGCCTCGGCGCGCCGTGGTTGGATGGGATTCGTCGCGCCTCGCGATGATTCTCGCCGTCCTGGAGGCCCATTGTGGCGTACGGCTTGGCCAGCATGACGTCTATCTCAACATCGCAGGCGGCTACCGGATCACGGAGCCGGCAGCCGATATCGCCATTGCATCGGCGCTGGTTTCATCGCTTGCGGGAACGGCGCTGCCGTCCGACTGCGTCTATTTCGGAGAGATCAGCCTGTCCGGCGCGGTGCGTCCCGTATCGCAGACCGCGCAACGCCTGAAGGAAGCGGAGAAACTGGGCTTCGCGGGTGCCGTTCTCCCGGCCAGTTCGTCGGAACTTCCGAAGTCATCCACGAGCCGCTGGACGGAGATCGAGGACCTGCCCGACCTTGTCAGCCGGATCGCCCGATCGGCGTCGCGGCTTACAAATCCACAAGAAGATGATTGATCTTCCGTTACCCGCAGCGCTGTTGTAAGAGACAGCCGGAACGCGGGGGTCGTCGCTACGGCCGAGTCTTGGAGTAGATCATACATGCCCATCACGATCTTTGACGGCATCGTCATCGGCGTCACGCTGTTTTCCGCCGTGCTTGCCATGGTTCGTGGATTTTCGCGGGAGGTGCTGTCGATTGCAAGCTGGATCGGTTCGATCGCTGCCGCCTACTACCTCTATCCCCTGCTGGTTCCCTACGCGCAGAACTACACCACCGACGACCGGATCGCGATTGCCGCCTCGGCCGGCATCATCTTCATTATTGCGCTGATTGTGATTTCCTTCATCACCTCGCGGATCGCCGACTTCATCATCGACAGCCGCATCGGCGCTTTGGACCGGACGCTTGGCTTCCTCTTTGGCGCAGCGCGCGGCATCCTGCTTCTGGTCGTCGCTGTGGCCTTCTGGAACTGGCTGGTCGACGTTCGCTCGCAACCGGAATGGGTCAGCCAGTCGAAGTCGAAGCCCTTCCTTGACACGCTGGTCGGACGCCTCGAAGCCGTGCTTCCGGAAGACATCGAGCCGCAGATCCGTGCACGTATCACCGGCCAGGAAGAGCCGACCACCAATGGTGCGCCCGCACAGAGCCAGCCACCGGCAGAGACGCCTCCGGCGGAAGATGCACCCGCGACAAATAATTGACGTTTTGTTGCGGTTGATGCGCGGCCAGACATCACCATTTGTGCTATCATTCGAGAATTCACGGGAACGGGCTGGCCGTGGGATCTTTTGTTCCCGCCGGCTCGTCCCTTTTCCGAAAGCAAGGGCCAGTAGATGAACCAGCCGGTTTCCCAGACGATTGCGGACGAACTCGATGGTGACACGCTTCACGAGGAATGCGGCGTCTTCGGCATTCTAGGCCATCCTGACGCCGCAGCGCTGACGGCACTTGGTCTACACGCTCTCCAGCATCGCGGACAGGAAGCAGCCGGCATCGTCTCCTTCGACGGCACCCGGTTTCATTCCGAACGGCGGATGGGCCTCGTCGGCGACCACTACACAGATCCGGCAACGCTTGCGAAACTGCCGGGAACGATTTCCATCGGCCACGTGCGCTACTCTACGACGGGCGAAGTGGCGCTTCGCAACGTCCAGCCCTTGTTTGCGGAGCTTGAAGTAGGCGGCATTGCCGTTGCCCATAACGGCAACTTCACCAATGGCCTGACGCTGCGCCGACAGTTGATCGCAGGGGGAGCGATCTGCCAGTCCACGTCAGACACGGAAGTCGTCCTGCACCTCATTGCCCGCTCACGCTACACGTCGACGGCTGACCGTTTCATCGATGCCGTCCGGCAGATGGAAGGCGGATACTCAATGCTGGCGATGACGCGTACCAAGCTGATTGCGGCCCGCGATCCTACCGGCATCCGGCCGCTCGTCATGGGCGAGCTCGACGGCAAGCCGATTTTCTGTTCGGAGACCTGCGCGCTTGAGATCATCGGCGCGAAATACATTCGCGACGTGGAGAACGGCGAGGTCATCATCTGCGAGATCCAGCCCGACGGCTCGGTCCAGATCGATGCCCGCAAGGCTGGCAACCAGCAGCCGGAGCGGCTGTGCCTGTTCGAGTATGTCTACTTTGCGCGTCCCGATTCGGTGGTCGGTGGGCGTAGCGTCTATGTGGCGCGCAAGAACATGGGGATGAACCTCGCCAAAGAAGCACCGGTGGAGGCCGATGTCGTCGTGCCGGTTCCAGACGGCGGGACGCCGGCAGCCCTGGGGTTTGCCCAGGAGAGTGGCATTCCGTTTGAATACGGCATTATCCGCAACCACTATGTTGGACGCACGTTCATCGAGCCGACGCAGCAGATCCGTGCTTTCGGTGTGAAGCTGAAACACTCTGCCAACCGGGCAATGATCGAGGGCAAGCGCGTGGTGCTGGTCGACGACTCCATCGTCCGCGGCACGACGTCGCTGAAGATCGTTCAGATGATCCGTGATGCGGGCGCGAAGGAAGTGCACATCCGCGTCGCCAGCCCGATGATCTACTATCCCGACTTCTACGGCATCGATACGCCAGACGCCGACAAGCTACTCGCTAACCAGTATGACAGCCTGCAGGCGATGTGCGACTACATCGGTGCCGACTCGCTGCAGTTCCTGTCGATCGACGGCCTTTATCGCGCTGTCGGCGGCGAAGCGAGGAACGCTGCGCGGCCGCAGTTCACGGACCATTACTTCACAGGCGATTACCCGACGCGGCTCCTGGACAAGAGCGGCGAATCCATGGGCAACAAGATCTCGGTGCTGGCCAGCAACGGCTGAGCGGGCACCGCGCCGAGCAGCGCGCATGGCACGGAAGCGTCGGGAAGAAATCACCTCCTGGTATCAGAAGCCGGAGCCCGAAATCTGCCCGCTGTGCGGGCGGATCATTCCCGAAGACCAGCGGGACGAGCACCATCTCGTGCCGAAAAGCCGTGGCGGCCGGGAGACGCAGGCACTACATCGGATCTGCCACAGACAGATCCATGCGCTGTTCAGCGAGGCGGAGCTGGAGAAATCCTACGCCACAGTCGATGCACTTCTTGAGCACGAAGAGATGCGCAAGTTTGTGACCTGGGTTTCGAAAAAGCCGCCAGGCTTCTATGACGGAACCAAGCGCAGCAACCGCCGTCGTTAATGGCGGGAGCAGCGACCATCCCACGGCTTGCGACTGCTGCGTCCATGCGCCACTTGCGCCCCTTCCCTGCCTGTGACAATCCTCCGCACAACAGGAGCAGGGTGGCCCGCCGCACTGGCGGGCGCAACGGAAAGAGACAATGACGATCGACTTGAAGGACAGGATTGCGCTGGTGACCGGTGCTTCGCGCGGCATCGGCTACTTCACGGCACTCGAGCTTGCCAAGGCGGGCGCACATGTGATCGCCTGCGCCCGCACGGTGGGAGGGCTTGAGGATCTCGACGACGCGATAAAAGCCACAGGTGGGTCGGCGACACTAGTACCCTTTGACCTGACAGATATGGCCGCGATCGACCGCCTCGGCGCCTCCATCTTCGAGCGCTGGGGAAAGCTCGACATCCTCGTTGCCAATGCCGGTATCCTCGGCGTCATCTCGCCGATCGGACATATCGAGGCGAAGGTTTTCGAGAAGGTTATGCTAACCAATGTCACCGCGACTTGGCGGCTGATCCGTTCGGTGGAGCCGCTGCTCCTCAAATCGGACGCGGGCCGGGCCCTGATCCTTTCTTCCGGTGCCGCACACAAGTGCCGTCCGTTCTGGAGCGCTTATTCCGCCTCCAAGGCTGCGGTCGAGGCATTGGCCCGCACCTGGGCGGCCGAACAACAGCGGACTGCCTTGCGCATCAACGCAATCGACCCTGGCGCGACCCGCACGGCAATGCGGGCCCAGGCGGTCCCCGGCGAGGATCCGCAGACGCTGCCGCACCCTGCCGAGGTCGCTGCCGCCATCCTTCCCCTCGCGTCACCAGGAATGACGGACACCGGGCGCCTCTTTGTCGTTCCCGACAACAAGTTCGTCGATTACCGCATGCCGGAATGAGAGGCTTGTAGCCGGCATCGACCGCTTCTGGCGGCCTTGACCGCGGCTGCTTCGCACGCCATAACACCCGCATGAACACGGCGATTTCCATTTGCGGGATCATTATTCGCTAGCGCACCGCGCTGGCCCGGCCGTTTTCGTCTCTCGAAAAGCCTGAAGACAAACGGCCCGGTGCCGCCGGTGGCTTGCTGTCAGGAGATTTCGATGAGCGTGATGCTCAAGCTGTACAATACGTTGACCCGCGAGAAGGCCGAATTCCGGCCGATCGATCCGAAGAATGTGCGCATGTATGTCTGCGGCCCGACGGTCTATGACTATGCGCATATCGGCAACGCGCGACCCGTGATCGTGTTCGACGTGCTCTACCGCCTGCTGCGCCACACGTACGGCGAAGGGCATGTCACCTATGCCCGCAACATCACAGACGTCGACGACAAGATCAATGCACGGGCGCTGCGGGACCATCCGGGCTTGCCGCTGAACGAAGCGATCCGGCTGGTGACGGAGAAGACGGAGAGGCAGTTCAAGGAAGACGCGAAGGCACTCGGCTGCCTCGAGCCGAATGTCGAGCCGCGTGCAACTGACAACATTCCGCAGATGATCGATATCATCGAGCGGCTGGTCACCAAGGCGCATGCCTATGTGGCCGGGGGCGAAGTTCTGTTCGATACACGCTCGATGAGCGACTACGGCCAGCTTTCGAAGCGCCCGCTCGACGAGCAGCAGGCGGGTGCCCGGATCGCCGTCGACGCGCACAAGAAGAACCCCGGCGACTTCGTGCTCTGGAAGCTCTCCTCGGAGAACGAGCCCGGCTGGGAGAGCCCCTGGGGCCGGGGGCGACCTGGCTGGCACATCGAGTGCTCCGCCATGAGCGGCCGCTATCTCGGCGAGGTCTTCGATATCCACGGCGGCGGTCTCGACCTCATCTTCCCGCACCACGAGAACGAGATCGCCCAATCGCGCTGCGCCCACGGCACCGACGTTATGGCCAATGTCTGGATGCACAACGGTTTCGTCCAGGTCGAGGGCCGCAAGATGTCGAAGTCGGAAGGTAACTTCGTGACCATCCACGACCTGCTGCACACGGACAAGTTCGGAGGGCGGCAATGGCCGGGGGAAATCCTGCGGCTTGCGATGCTGATGACGCACTACCGCGAGCCCATCGATTTCTCGGTGAAACGACTTGAGGAGGCGGAGCGGCTGATTGCGAAATGGCCGGTGCCGGAGACGGTCGAGGGGAAACCGGATGCCGGCGTGCTGGCCGCTCTCGGCGATGACCTCAATACGGTCGCTGCGGTGCAGGAACTGCATGCATTGGCGCAGGCCGCCAAAGCGGATCCGGAGCGGCTCCGGGCCTTCGCCGCCAGCGCCGCTCTGCTTGGCGTCGTGCCGAAGAAGACAGAGATCGACGAGGCCGTCGCGTCGGCGGTCGACGCGCTCGTGCAGATGCGACTTGAGATGCTGAAGGCGAAGAACTTTGCGGAAGCCGATAAAATCCGCGATGATCTTTCCGCCAAGGGCATCCAGCTCAAAGATGGCAAGGACGCCGCCACCGGCGAGCGGGTCACGACATGGGAGGTAAAGAGGTGAGCCAGATCCATACCGGCGGCTGCCAGTGCGGCGCTGTGCGCTTTCGCATCTTCGGCGACCTTCTGGACAGCTCCATCTGCCACTGTCGCATGTGCCAGAAAGCCTTCGGCGCCTACTATGCGCCTTTGGTGTCCACCCGCGGCGCGGACTTGACCTGGACGCGGGGAACGCCAAAACATTTCCAATCCTCCAACCATGTTCGGCGCGGATTTTGTGGAGACTGCGGTACTCCCCTCACCTACGAAGCGGCGGACGGGATTGCGGTTGCAGCCGGCGCCTTTGATGTTCCTGGCAGCGTGCCGCCGACCATCCAGTATGGCGTGGAAGGCAAGATCGGCTTCGTCGACCACCTGAGCGACCTACCCGAACGTAGCACGCAAGACGACATCGAGGCGGCCCCCTTTCTCGCTGGCATCATCTCCTATCAGCATCCCGACCATGACACCGAGCGCTGGCCGAGGGAGACATGACGCGATGGCGCAGACCCCGGTCCGCACATCCCGAACGGGTCGCTTCAAGGGCGGATTGCCAAAGCAATGGCTGAGCACTCCTTGCATCCGCAGCCTGACTTATGTCCTTGTTAGCTAACCACTTCCTGTTTCCCGGCCATACCACCCAGGACTTTCGATGAATTTTCTCACTTTGATCCTTGCGAAGATACGCCGATCAAGTTCCCCTTGCGGTGGTTGCCGCGCCGAGACCGGAGGACGCGATGCTTGAGCGTGGCAACGACCCGACGAGGGGTGAGCATCGTCCTTGGCGCTTTTTGTCATGGGCTGTCGCCGGCACGGCAGTCTTCGTAGCGATCGGTATCGCGACGCAGGGTGTACGCGGCACGATCGCCAGCGAGGTCGGGTCGATCGAGATAGCCTCGCCCCTGCTCTACACCTATGCAGCGATTGTATGGCTGTGGACGCGGCCTGGAGAAACCTGGCGTTGCTCCTGGGAACTCCCAGCGATCATGTTCCTGATGGCTGGCCGTGAATTCGACCTCGACAAGAAGCTGACGAGTGTCGGAATCCTGAAAAGCAACCTTTACCTTACCGATGTGGCACCTGTGACGGAGCGCATCCTCGGGCTGGTGGCGCTTGCTGCCGTTGCGACGGTTGCGTTCCGTATCATCAAGCTGCACGCAAGACCCTTCATCAATGGTCTGCTTGCGTTGAAGCTGTGGGCGTGGGCCGTAGCCTTCGGAGCCGGCTTCGCGGTTGTCTCCAAGTCCATCGATGGAATCGGGCGCAAGCTGGCTCCCTTCGGCATCACGGTTGACGGTCAGACCGAGGCAATGATGGTGATTGCAGAAGAACTGCTCGAATTCGGCGTGCCGGTGATGTTCCTCGTGGCCGTCATCGCCTCGCTCACGCGAAATCGTCCGATAGATCCCCTAAAGTGAGACATTGATGTCATCTTCTTCCGACCAGCTTCGCGGCTTCTATGCAGAAACCGAACCCTATGAGAGCGGCCATCTCGACGTCGGTGACGGCCATCGGGTCTATTGGGAGCGCGTCGGCACGAAGGGCGCCAAGCCCGCCGTCTTCGTTCATGGCGGCCCGGGGGGCGGCTTCGGCCCCGGCAATCGGCGGTTGTTCGACCCCGCGCTCTACGACGTCCTGCTGTTTGACCAGCGTGGGTGCGGCAAGTCCACGCCCTATGCCTCGTTGGAGGCCAACACCACGTGGCACCTCGTGTCTGACATGGAAAAATTGCGCGAGATGATGGGGGTCGAGCGGTGGCAGGTGTTCGGTGGCTCGTGGGGCTCTACCCTGGCGCTCGCCTATGCGCAGACGCATCCGCAGCGGGTCACGGAACTGGTGCTGCGAGGGATCTACACGCTGACGCGCGCGGAGCTTCTCTGGTACTACCAGTTCGGCGTGTCGGAGATGTTCCCCGACAAGTGGGAGCGTTTCATTGCTCCCATTCCAGAGGGAGAGCGCGGCGACTTGATGGGTGCCTATCGCAAGTACCTTACCGGTGACGACGAGGCGAAGAAGCGTGAATGCGCGGTTGCATGGAGCACCTGGGAAGGCGAGACGATCACGCTTCTGCCGAATCCAGACTATTCGACCCAATTCCATGACCCGGACTATGCGCTTGCCTTCGCCCGTATCGAAAACCACTACTTCGTCCACTCGGGATGGCTTGAGGAAGGGCAGTTGCTGCGAGACGCCTACAAGCTGAAGGACATTCCGGGGGTCATCATTCATGGCCGCTATGACATGCCCTGCCCCCTCAAATATGCCTGGAAACTGCACAAGGCCTGGCCGACGGCGGACTTCCACATCATCGAGGGTGCGGGACACGCCTATCTGGAGCCTGGGATCCTCGACCGGCTGATCCGTTCAACGGATCGCTTCGCGGGAAAGGCTGCGGACCAATGACGCGCGAACGCATCTACCTCTTCGACACGACCCTTCGCGACGGGCAGCAGACGCCCGGCGTCGACTTCTCGGTTGAAGACAAGATCGCGATCTCGACCCTGCTTGATAATTTCGGCATCGACTATGTGGAGGGCGGGTATCCCGGCGCAAACCCGACGGACACTACGTTCTTTGCAGAAAAACGAACTGCAAAGGCATCCTTCGTCGCCTTCGGCATGACCAAGCGCGCCGGTATCTCCGCCTCCAACGATCCGGGACTCGCGACGCTGTTGCAGGCGAAAAGCGACTCCATTTGCTTTGTCGCAAAAAGCTGGGATTATCATGTCGAAGTCGCACTTGGCTGCACGAATGACGAGAACCTGCAGAGCATCCGCGAAAGCGTCCAGGCGGCACGAGCCGCTGGCAAGGAAGCACTGGTCGACTGCGAGCACTTCTTCGATGGCTACAAAGCTAATCCTGAATATGCCCTCGCCTGTGCCAAGGCTGCTCATGAAGCCGGCGCGCGTTGGATCGTCCTTTGCGACACCAATGGTGGCACCCAGCCGGCGGAGATCCGGCAGATCGTCGGCGCAGCGATCGCAGCCGGCATTCCTGGAGCCGCTCTTGGCATTCACGCGCATGACGATACGGGACAGGCGGTCGCCAACTCGCTCACCGCCGTCGAAGCTGGCTGCCGCCAAATCCAGGGCACGCTGAACGGGATCGGCGAGCGCTGCGGAAATGCGAATTTGGTGACACTGATCGCGACGCTGTCGCTGAAGGACGTCTACGCTACCCGCTTTGAGACCGGGATCGACAGCGAGGGCCTGAGCGGCCTCACCTCGCTTTCGCACGCCTTCGACGAACTCCTGAACCGATCACCGAATCATCAGGCGCCGTATGTCGGGGCATCCGCGTTCGCCACGAAAGCCGGTATACACGCATCCGCACTGCTCAAGGATCCCAGGACCTATGAGCACGTACCACCGGAAAGCGTGGGGAACTTTCGCAAGGTCATGGTGTCGGACCAGGGAGGAAAGTCCAACTTCATCAATGCCCTGAAACGACGCGGCATCCCGGTCACCAAGGACGATCCGAAGCTCGACCGGCTGATCTCCATCGTCAAGGAGCGCGAGGCGACGGGCTATGCCTACGAGGGTGCTGATGCAAGCTTCGAGCTGCTGGCACACCGCACGCTTGGCACCATTCCGGATTTCTTCAACGTCGACAGTTTCCGCGTGATGGTGGAGCGCCGCTTCGATTCCAATGGTCGCATCAAGACGGTGTCGGAAGCGGTGGTAAAGCTGGATGTGGATGGCGAGCGCGTGATGTCGGTCGCAGAAGGCGACGGCCCGGTGAACGCGCTGGATCTGGCGCTGCGGAAGGATCTCGGCAAGTATCAGTCGGAGATCGCCGATCTGGTCCTTGCAGACTTCAAGGTACGCATCCTGAACGGCGGCACGGCTGCCATCACCCGCGTCCTGATCGAATCCACCGATGGCGACGGCACGCGGTGGTGGACGGTCGGGGTGTCGGAGAACATCATCGACGCCTCGTTCCAGGCGCTGACCGATTCGATTATCTACAAGCTGATGAAGAACCGACATATGGCGGGGCGTGTCGCGGCGGAGTGATCAGAGCTCCTTCTTAGAGAGGCCCCATTCGTCTTCCGAGTACCACTCGCCTGGTTCCGGCGGCTGGTGCCAGCGGAGTTGCCTGACCGCGCTGGCAGTACGACTACGGAAGGCGGCTTCCAGACCTTCATGACGACCCGTCGGGGGCGGCTCCTGACCTTCGGCCCAGACAAACGAGACGGGCTGCAGGAACTGGGCGCTGAAGCCGATGTCTTCCCGGACAATGAGCAGGAAGCCGCCGATCCGCGTGAACGGAAGCTGCGTCCCCCGATCGTCGATAGCCGGTATCCCCAGCGGGAACAGAAGCCTGCCTCGCGGAGCAAGGTTCTCGACCCATGCCGACGCGGGGTGATCAAGCGCGAAGTTGACATAGATGACGTTTACTTCCGTCTTCGGAAACTGCGCTCCATCTCCCTGAATCACCTCGACCTGGGGATAGCTCGCGAGGTTCGCCCGGGCCTGCTCTGCCAATGTCGAATCGAACTCTATCGCCGTGACACGACCGGCCGGACCGACGAGCTCGGCAAGAATTGCAGTAAAGTAGCCAGTGCCCGCGCCGACGTGAACCACCTGCTCCCCGACACCGACGCCGATCTCGTTCAGTGCAGACGCATGAAGCGACGGAACACCGTTGTTGACATGCCGGGTTCGGTCCAGCGCGACCAGCATGTCTTGGTACAGCACCACGGGATCCCCAGAGGCCAGCTCGCGATAGTTGGCAAAGTCGCTGTAGAACCACGGCGGAGGCCCGAAGAAACGCTCCCGCTCGACCTTGGCGAAGGCAGAAAGCAGGGCGCCATCGCCTCTTACCCCCGCCTTCGCCAGCACCTGGCTCGCAAACAGTTGACGATGGATCGGCTGCTCTTCGAAGGTCATGGCAATCGCGTTGCTCCAGCTTCCATTCTCAGCGCTCAAATTCATGACTGCGATTGACGCTTCACGCAAATGAATTGGTGCGCTCCTGAGGGCTGGAGTAGAGCGGACCTTCCCAGAACAGTTGGAATCACCTCAAATGGCGAATATCGATGCGCCTCTTCCGGCGAAAAACGAGGATTCCGCACGCGGTTTTGCCTTTGCACTCACCGCCTACTTCATGTGGGGCTTCCTGCCGATCTATATGAAGGCGGTGGCGCACATGTCGCCGATCGAGGTCCTGGCGCATCGCGTTATCTGGTCCGTTCCGGTCGCTGGAATCGTCCTGATGATCCTACGAAGGACAGGCGACCTGACGGTTGCCTTTCGCTCGCCGCGCACGCTGTTGATGGCCGCGCTGACTGCGGCTCTGATCACCGTGAACTGGGGGATCTATGTCTGGGCCATTTCGGTCGATCGCGCCCTGGACACAGCACTCGGTTACTTCATCAATCCGCTGTTCAGCATTTTCCTGGCTGCGGTGCTTCTGAAGGAGCGCCTGCAGCCGGTGCAATTGGCAGCGATCGCCCTCGTCGTGGCGGCAGTCGCGATTCTCACCGTCGATGCCGGTGGGCTTCCTTGGGTCTCCCTGGGGCTGACGGTGAGCTGGGGATTTTATGCCTTTTTTCGAAAGACACTGCCTGTAGGGCCCAACCAGGGCTTCTTTCTCGAAGTGCTGCTTCTCAGCCCGCCCGCGTTGATTTTCATTCTTTACTCCGAAACGTCAGGGAGCGGCCATCTCTCCAACGGCAGCATGTCCGATACACTGCTTCTGATCGGCAGCGGCCTGATCACGGCCGGCCCGCTGATGATTTATGCCAACGGCGCAAAACTACTGAGGCTCTCGACGATCGGGATCATGCAGTACATCGCGCCGACGATGATCTTCCTGATCGCCGTCTTCGTCTTCAATGAGCCGCTCAGCGCGGTGAAGCTCGTTGCTTTTGCGCTGATCTGGACGGCGCTCGCTATTTACTCCTGGGCATTGCTTAGCGCGAGCCGCGGCCGGTCAGCTGCTGAGTAGCCGATCTCAAAGGCGGGAGATCACTTCTTCTTCCCCTTGCGCAGCAGCCTCATTCTCACTGCGATCGAGAATTGCCGGGACGATTTGTTCGATATCATCGATCACCATCGGTCGAACAAGATGCGCGCGGTGAATGAAACCCTGGTCGCGCATATGATCGATGAGATCGAGCATCGGGTTCCAGAAACCCGCGACGTTTGCGAAGACCATTGGTTTTTCGTGGCGTCCCAACTGGCCCCAGGTCATGATCTCGACGATTTCTTCAAGCGTGCCGATCCCGCCCGGCAGGGTAACGAAGGCGTCGGACCTTTCAAACATGACGTGCTTTCGTTCATGCATGTCTTCGGTTACGATGAGTTCATCGAGTTGGCTGAGCGAGTGGCGCGTAGCCTCCATGTCGACGAGGAAGTTGGGGATGATCCCCGTGACTTGGCCACCATTGCCAAGCACGCCTGCCGCAACTGCGCCCATGATCCCCTTCGTGCCACCGCCATAGACAAGGCGCAGGCCATGGGCGGCGAGTGATTTCCCAAGCATACGGCCCGCGGCGATATAGGCAGGATCGCGGCCCGGCTGGGATCCGCAATAAACGCAGATGGACTGAATTGGCACTCATCAACTCCAGAGAATTCAATCGAAGGCGGGACATGATCGCTGCCCCACATCAAAGTGACGGGAAACATAGCAGACAGCAAGACCAGATAGACCGAAATGCTTGTGAAGCCAGAGGGAAAGAGGTAATCCGAAGGGACAGGCGGAACCATCCGCCCGGAGAGAATTGAAGATGAGAAACCGCGCCGGCTGGCTGGCAATCGTTGTCCTCGCTGCTGCGACCTTGCTGATGGTCTTCTTCGTGCTGCCTCGGATATCGCCCGAGGGAGAGGCTATCAGCGACGCCGTCAACAAGGCTGGCGAGACGGTGAAGGAAGCGGTAACGGATTCGACCTCTCCGGCCGAGACGCCAGGACCTGTGGCAGAGGACGGAGCGGAGTCGCCCGAAACGACAGACGCCACTCAGATTCAAGGCTCCGCTCCCATCACGCCCGCCTTCGACGTCCTGAGGGTTGAGCCGGACGGTTCGACCGTTATTGCCGGACGCGCAGAGCCGGGCGCAACCGTGGAGGTTAACGCCGCGGACGCAGCTATCGCCAGCATCAAGGTCGGTCCCTCTGGTGATTTCGCCATCGCTCTAGACGATCCTCTGCCAGTGGGCGACCACCAACTCGTGCTGAAGGCGACAACAGAAGACGGTCGAACGATCCTCTCGGAAGAGACCGCCACCGTCTCGATACCGAGTAATTCGCAAGGCAAGCTGCTTGCCATGGTGACCAAACCCGGAAAAGCCAGCCGCTTGATCAGCGTGCCGGACGCGGGAAGCGCGAACACGGGTCAACCTGCTGTGAGCGGCGGAAATCCAGCGCTTCCGTCGATGCCCGATGCAGCGTCAGATCTGGTCGCCTCTGCGCCTCCCATATCGACCACGACCAGCCCCTCGCCTTCTGAGGCGCGTTCCCCGCAGACCGCTGCCGCGGAACTGCAGGTGGCTGCCGTCGAGATCGAAGGTGAACGCATCTTCATTGCCGGCACCGCCCCCAAGGGCGCCTCGTTACTCGGCTTTGCCGGGGAACAACCGGTCGGCCGAGCCAAAGCGGGGCCGGATGGCCATTTCGTCATCGAGGGCAAGACCGACCTCGCCGTCGGCCAGCACGTCATTGCGGTTGAGATGCTCGACAGCAACGGCAAAACGTCACTGCGTGTGGATGTTCCGTTCAACCGTCCGGCAGGCGAGCAGGTTGCAGCCGTCGCCGGCTCCCGGGACCCTGGCTCCGTCTCCCCCATCGATGGAGGCGCCTTTGATAAGCTTCGCAACGAAGCCGCCAGGGCTTTCGCTCTGCTTCGCGGTCTCTACGAGGGCGGCAAGGAACCATCGGCAGAGGAACTGGCGGCGGCGCGTTCGGCAACCGGCATAGCTTTGAAGTCAATGGCGGAGTACCGGCTTCCAGCCGGGACCACCGCACCGACTCAGGCCATTGTCGACGAGACAGCAAGAGAAGCCGCCGAGGCGCTTGCAGCCGTGGAGAAGCTGCCCGCCGAGCCGGACGCGGTCCGTCAGGAACTGGATAGCGTGGGCGAAAGGGTCTCCCGCGCAGTTGGCTCGGCCGTTGCGCAAGCGACACCGATGGTCACAGAGATTGCCGAGGGTGGTGACGCAGCCGGACCCAAGACGATTGAACAAGCTCCGCTCACGCAGGCGGGCGATTCGGTGATCATTCGCAGGGGCGACACGCTTTGGCAGATTTCACGCCGCGTCTACGGCCAGGGCGTGCGCTACACCACCATATATCTTGCCAACCAGGACCAGATTGCAGATCCAGATCTCATCGAGCCAGGCCAGATCTTCGGCGTTCCCAACGAAGCGCTGCCGGACGCCGAGGACGTGCACCGCAAGCGGCTGCAGAAGCTGATGCAGTAGACGGAACCCGGCTGAACAACCAAGCTGTAGCTCTAGCGCGAACCGTTTGTATTTGGACTGATCGGCAGCCATCGTTGCATCCTCAGGCTCTACGTCCTATGTCCCGTGAGGCGTGCTCGCGCCGCGCCCTCGGAGACGATAATGAACAACCGTAAGAAGACCGTCTCGGCGGATTCCAGCAATCCGCTGTCGACCCTTGTCAACCTGTGGCCCTACATGTGGCCGCATGGACGCGGTGACCTGAAGCTCCGCGTGGTGTGGGCAACCTTCTTCCTCTTCCTCGCCAAGGTCGTTCTGCTTGGCGTTCCCTATTTCTTCAAATGGGCGACGGACGCGCTCAACGGCGAGCTCGACATGGCCGGTCTCCTGCCGGTGTTCCTGCTTGGGGCCGTGGTGCTGGTGATTGCCTACAACCTCACCCGCATCCTTCAGGTCGGGTTGAACCAGTTGCGCGACGCATTGTTTGCCAGCGTCGGGCAGCATGCGGTGCGCCAGCTCGCCTACAAGACCTTCGTTCACATGCACAAACTGTCGCTGCGCTTCCACCTGGAACGCAAGACCGGTGGCCTGTCGCGCATCATCGAGCGTGGCACAAAGGGCATCGAGACGATCGTCCGCTTCACCATCCTGAACTCCGTGCCGACGCTGGTCGAGTTCGTGTTGACCGCGATCATCTTCTGGATCAGCTACGGCTTCACTTATGTGGCGGTGACGGCAATTACCGTCTGGGCCTATGTCTGGTTCACCGTCAAGGCGAGCGACTGGCGCATCTCTATCCGCCGCTCGATGAACGACAGCGACACGGATGCCAATACCAAGGCGATAGACTCGCTCCTCAACTTCGAAACGGTCAAATACTTCGGCAATGAGGACATGGAGGCGCGCCGCTTTGATTCCTCGATGGCCCGCTACGAGAAGTCGGCGACGCAGGTGTGGACGTCGCTTGGTTGGTTGAACTTTGGCCAAGGCGTCATCTTCGGGTTCGGTATGGCCGTGATGATGGTCATGTCTGCACTGGCTGTCCAGCGCGGCGAACAGACAATCGGCGACTTCGTCTTCGTCAACGCTCTGCTGCTACAGCTTTCGGTACCACTCAACTTCATCGGCTTCGTTTACCGCGAGATCCGCCAAGGGCTGACCGATATCGAGCAGATGTTCGATCTCCTTGAGGTCGAAGCCGAAGTGAAGGATCGGCCGGATGCGCAGCCACTGCAGATCCGCCAAGGCAGCATTTCGTTCAAGGACGTATATTTCGCCTATGACTCGGATCGGCCGATCCTCAAGGGACTTTCGTTCGACGTGCCTGCCGGCAAGACGGTCGCGATCGTCGGGCCATCGGGCGCCGGCAAATCCACGATCTCGAGGCTTCTCTACCGCTTCTACGACGTGCAGGGCGGCGCGATCACCATCGATGGCCAGGATGTGCGCGCGGTGACGCAGCAGTCGCTGCGGGCCGCGATTGGCATGGTCCCGCAGGATACGGTGCTGTTCAATGACACGATCGCCTACAACATCCGCTATGGCCGCCCATCGGCGACCGACGAGGAAGTTTCCGCTGCGGCGGAAGTGGCTCAGATCGGAACCTTCCTCCGCGCCCTACCCCATGGGTTTGATACCATGGTCGGCGAACGCGGCCTGAAGCTTTCCGGCGGCGAGAAACAACGCGTGGCGATCGCCCGCACGATCCTCAAGGCACCACCGATCCTGATCCTGGATGAAGCAACGTCTGCGCTGGACACAACCACCGAACAGGAGATCCAGTCGGCGCTCGACATCGTGTCCAAGAACCGCACGACGCTGGTGATCGCGCACCGGCTTTCAACCGTCATCGGCGCGGATGAGATCATCGTGCTGCGAGACGGGAAGATCGCCGAACGCGGCACCCACGCCGACCTCTTGTCCGCCGACGGGCTTTACGCCTCCATGTGGAACCGGCAGCGTGAAGCCACTCAGGCCGAGGAGCACTTGCGCCAGGTGCGCGACAGCGACGACCTCGGCGTCATCATGCGGCTTGCGCCGGCCAAATGAGGTCCGGCGGAACCGCATTGCCCCCAAAACGGTTTGCTAGTAGTCAGCGTTAGCTGCAAATTCAGGAGATCCGGGTTGATCAATCTGTTCGACACCATCCGCAACACACTCGTGCCGATCCACAAGGAAGGCTACGTGTTCGTCGCCATCTTCTTCGTGGTTTCGCTCATCCTGGGCTGGATTGCCGAACCACTCTTCTGGATCGGTCTGGTCCTGACGCTGTGGTGCGCCTATTTCTTCCGCGATCCCGAACGCGTCGTCCCTCAGGATGACGATCTCGTGCTGAGCCCGGCCGATGGCCGTGTGTCCTCCGTGCAGATGGTCGTTCCGCCGGCGGAACTCAACCTCGGCACCGAGCCGATGCTGCGTATCTCAGTGTTCATGAACGTCTTCGACTGCCACATCAACCGCTCCCCGGTTCGGGGTCAGGTGACGGACATCCAGTACCGAGCCGGCCAGTTCGTCAATGCGGAACTGGACAAGGCGAGCGAGGACAACGAACGCAACAGCATGGTGATCGAGACGCGGCATGGCCGGATCGGCGTGGTGCAAATCGCCGGTCTCGTCGCACGCCGGATCATCTGCTGGGTCAAGCCAACTGAGCCCGTCAATGCCGGGGAACGCTTCGGCCTCATTCGCTTTGGCTCGCGTCTCGACGTGCTTCTGCCACCCGGTGCGCAGCCGCGCGTCTCGGTTGGCCAGCGCACTTATGGCGGCGAGACGGTGATCGCCGAGTTCGGCTCGACAAAGGGCCCGACCATCAGCCGCCGAAGCTAAACCGCAAGGAGATCCCATGGAGACGCCCGTTCCCTCATCTGAGACGCCGCGGACCGACAACAGCGGCCGAGGCCCAAGACTGAGGGAAATTCCGCTCCGACTCATGGTGCCGAACCTGATCACGGTTCTTGCCATCTGCGCGGGCCTTACGGGCATCCGACTCGCCTTCGAGGATCGCTTCGAACTCGCCGTCGCCATGGTCCTCCTGGCCGCTTTCCTCGACGGCATAGACGGGCGAATTGCGCGACTCCTGAAAGCGAACTCAAGGTTCGGCGTTCAGATGGATTCCCTTGCCGACATCATCAATTTCGGTGTCGCTCCTGCCCTCGTTTCCTATGCCTTCCTGCTCGACAATGCTCGTTCCTTCGGCTGGATCGCTGCCCTCATCTATGCGATCGCCGCTGGCCTGCGGCTCGCCCGATTCAACGTGATGGAGGAGCGCCAGGAGAAGGCGCCATGGCAGTCGGAATTCTTCGTGGGCGTCCCCGCGCCCCTTGGTGCTGTTCTGGTGCTTCTGCCGGTCTATCTGGGCTTCCTGGGTCTCGAGCCCTCGCCGCTCTTTGTCTACGGCAGCGTCGCCTACACGGTTCTGATCGGCTACCTGCTGGTCAGCCGCGTGCCGGTCTGGTCCGGAAAGTCGCAGACCAAGGTGCGCCGTGACCAGATGCTGCCGATCCTGCTCGTCGGGGTGCTCTACGTGGCGCTATTGATGAGCTACACCTGGCAGGTCCTTGTGGTCAGCGTGATTGCCTACATGGCCTTCCTGCCGTTCAGCGCACGGCTCTGGCACCGGCGTTACGGCACGCTGACCATCGAGGAAGACGAAGCCGACGTCTGAGGCGTCGGCGGCAAGATTGCGCTGGTTTAGCAACACTCGTCCGCGCAAATCTGTCTCTCCCGCATTCGGCTTTTTGTAGCCGGCATCAACGCCACTATTCCGCCCGGATTGGGATTCACATCGCGCAGAAGGACGCGTCGACGTCCGTATCGCCTGCGTGAGGAAAACCACATGTCGAACCAGAAGAGCGCGCCTGCACAACAGCCCAAGGCCGAGCAGCCGCACCCCTACCGTCCCTTGGCGCTGAAGGCGGTTGTCGCTGCTGCGCTGATGCTGAAGCCGAAGCAGGCGTTGAAGCCGGCCGGCTGACACTCTAGGCCGCCTTTCCGAGGCTCGCCAGCAGTCCGAGCGCGAGCAGGCTCATGATGATCCCGATCAGGACATCCAGAGCCCGCCATGCCGCGGGTCTGGCAAACAACGGCGCGAGCAAGCGCGCGCCGTAGCCAAGCGAGAAGAACCAGACGAAGGACGCAATGACGGCGCCGGCGCCGTAGGCCAGCCGCTCCCTTCCTTCGAACGCCGCCGACAGGCTACCCAGCAACACGACCGTGTCGAGATAGACATGCGGGTTGAGGAAGGTGAAGGCAAGGCAGGTCAACACCGCCGCCTTCAGAGTCGTGCCTTCCGGAGCGCCCGCTACCATGGCGGTTGGCCGCCATGCCCGCAGGAAGGCCTTTACTGCGTAAGCACCCAGAAAGATCACTCCTCCCCAGGTCACGATCGTGATCAGCAGGGGCGACTGCGCGACGATTGTTCCAAGGCCGGCAACCCCGGCGGCGATAAGAAGCGCATCGGCAAGAGCGCATATGAGACAGAGAACAAAGACGTGGCGGCGGATCAGGCCCTGACGCAGGATGAAGGCGTTCTGGGCACCAATGGCGATGATCAGCGACGCTCCGAGAGCGAAGCCGGAAAGGATAGCGGAAACCATTCTAGAAGCCTGTGAGCAGAGAGGGAACGAGTCAGAAGAACGACATTTGTCCGAGTGTCTTTGGAGGCGCAACGGGATCGGCAAGTGAAATCGGCTTCTGCAGTTCCGGCCCCATGTTGGCGACCTTGTTGACGAGATCCGAGACCGGCACAGCCTCGAAGAGATCATCCGCCGCCGGCTGCAACAGATCGGCTACCATGCGCGGCTCCTGCGTCTTGCAGTCGAGCCAGCGGGCAAATTCCTCCTGCGGGACCACCACCGGCATGCGGTCGTGAATGCCACGGATCGTCGCGTTAGCCTTCGTGGTCAGGATCGCGGCCGTATCCACTTCGGAACCGTCGGCGGAAGCATATGTCTCCAGAAGACCGCCAAATGCGAGCAAGCCACCGCGTCTCGGCCGAATCCAGTAAGGCTGTGACGGAAGTCCCGTTTCCTTCGGGGGTCTGCGCCATTCATAGAAGCCGGAGGTGGGAATGAGAATGCGCCGATGGCGCATCGCCGCACGAAACGATGCCTTCTCCGTCGCCGTTTCCGCACGGGCATTGATTAGCAGCGGGAAGTCGCGGGCATCCTTCACCCAACCAGGAATGAAGCCCCAGCGGGCCAGCAGGGCGCGCCGCTCGGGAAGGTTGCTCCCCGGCCTCTCCCGCTCCGAGGCCGCAACCACGAGGATCGGCTGCGTCGGCGCGATGTTGTAGCGCGGCGGAAAGTCTTCGATGTCGATGACGCTGAGAAACTGCAGGATGTCTTCCGGCGTCGCGGTCAGGGCATAGCGTCCACACATGCAGATGTCATTGCACCAGGGTTCCGGCCGGTCAAGCCGGTCGCTCAGCCACGCGGGCCGAAGAGGATCATCGAGGCGCCGGCGAGGCAGATCGCTCCACCGCTGATATCCCAGCGGTCCGGGATCCGGCCCTCCGCCAGCCAAAGCCATAGGAGGGATGCGAGGATGTAGATGCCTCCATAGCCCAGCATAGGTTCGTCCTGCGGCATCGCTTGGCACAAGGGAGAGTAGCACAGCGAAGAGCGCCAGCGACACCATGCCTGGGGCGAGCCACCAGACAGGCTTGTCGAGGCGCACCCAAGCCCAGAAGGCAAAACAACCGGCGATCTCCGCCAGTGCCGCAGCCGCAAAAAGAAGATAGGCGTTCATCGCGCACCCGGAGTTGTTTTTATGAGCATTGTTTCTAGTCTAGCGGCAATGAATGACCAGCCCGATGTTGCGCCACCTCTGTCTCCACGTATGGCATCATCAGCCGTGCTTGAGCGGGAGGGGCGATTCCTGCTTATCCGTCGGCGCAATCCTCCGGCTGCGGATCTCTTCGCGTTTCCGGGGGGCCGCGCCGAGCCTGGGGAAACGCCGGCAGAGACAGCCCTGCGGGAGTTTCGCGAGGAGACCGGCATCACCGCCTTCCATCCAGAACTCTTCGCCACCTATGATCTAAGAACCGAGGCGCGAGACGGAGAGATCGAGAGCCATTTCTTTCTGTCCGTCTTCCTGGTGAAGGCGGATGTCTCCTCCGAAGCAATCGCGGCGGATGATGCGGCGGATCAGGGGTGGTATACGCTTGACGAGATTCGCAGCCTGCCTGTGCCGCCGAGCGTGCTTGATTGCGCCGAACGGCTCGCGGCGGGGCGCTGAAATGACGAGCTATCGCGAGAGACATATGCCGACCGTCCTGCGCCTTTGCGCCAGCTTCATGATTCTTGCTGCGACAGCTCTTCCGCTTGCCGCGCAGGAACCGCCTCCCTCTCCCACTCCTGCCCCGGCTGTAGAGGAAAAGCCTGCACCCTATGACGAGCAACTGGCACGGCTGGCGGAGATACTGGGATCAATCCACTACCTGCGCACGCTCTGCGGCGGAGAGGACGGAAATTGGCGACAGTCGATGCAGGAGCTGCTGAACGCAGACACAGCGACGGAGCCGAAGCGGCGCGAGCGCCTTACCGCCGCCTTCAATCGCGGCTATCGCTCATTCGCGTCGATCCATACGACGTGCACGGATGCGGCGCGCACCGCCGAGGAACGCCACCGTAACGAAGGCGCAACACTTGCTGCAGAAATTGCTGCCCGCTTCGGAAATTAGGGCATTATTTACCTCTTTCGCCAGCAAGCCGTGTCGTTTTGGTAAAAGGCTGCTAGAGTTCTTAACAACCGAGTAACCCGCGGGTAACCGAGGAAGATATGATGCACACTGGCCGCAACGATATCGACGACATGATCGTCCACGAGAAGATGCAGGTGGCCCTGGAATACCAGAACGAAGCCTGGGCCGATGGGGTCGCCGACGGTATCGAGCCTGAGATCATTGCCGATGCTGCCTTTGCGCTTGCCATGCGAGAAACGATTCGCATTCATGGAGAACAGGGCGCCGAAGCCATGCTCGAAGAGTTGCGCGAACGCATGCTCTCAGGTGAATTCTCCCCGGAACGTCGTATCCAGTAGGTGCGAGGTCTTCCGATGGGCAGAGCTCCGGAACCTCCTTCACCTCGAAAGCTTCCCTTAGCGCTTGTGGCTCTCGCACTCTGCGTTGCCGCACTCACCCCACCTCAGGCGAAAGCTCTCTCGGAATTGCGCGCCGCTCCCGATGAGCAGAGAAGCGCCCCGGAGGTTGGCAGTGAGGCACCATCCGGAATTCCGCTCCCCGATCCTCTGATCAATCGATCTGTCACCACTCAAACCGATTCTGCAAATGAGGATGCCGACGCCATGGGTGTCGAAATCATCAGGGATTTGTCGCAGCTTCCCGAACCGGTAAAGCGAATGCGCGAATTGATCGTCGAGGCGGCGGCTTCCGGTAGTTACGAACGGCTGCGGCCACTCACGGATTCGGGATCCAGACCGACGCAGGTCCCTGGGGATATTGCTGACGCGATAGAGTCAATAAAAAGCTTTTCTGGAGATCCGGACGGTCTGGAGATCCTTGCTATTATCCTCGACATCCTTTCCACGGGCGCCGCACGTCTGGATGTCGGCACGCCTGACGAAGTTTACGTCTGGCCCTACTTCGTCGGCAAGCCACTTGGCTCGCTGACGCCCCCGGAACGGGTGGAGCTCTTGCGCATCATCACCTTCGGCGACCTGATGGGAATGGAAGAAGGCGGGAACTACAATTTCTACCGGCTCGCCATCACGCCCGAAGGTGAGTGGACGTCCTTTACCGGCGGCGATTGACGGCGCATGCGTGGGCTTGCTGCGCCGCCGGCGAATACCTAACTGGGATCAGCACCAAAACCCTCCGAGTCTATGCCATGCCAGCCGCTTACCTCGACGCGCGACACATCCTTTACATTTCCGGCCAGGAGGCAGAACAGTTCCTGCAGAACCTGATCACTACGGACGTCGCCACGCTCGCCACCGGGGAGGCACGGCCCGGCGCCCTCCTGACACCCCAAGGCAAGGTCTTGTTCGACTTCATCATCTGGCGGAACGGCGACAGGTTCATCATCGAGACGGATGAAGCTCAGGCTGATGCCTTGTTGCGCCGATTGACCATGTACAAGCTGCGCTCGCCAGTGGAAATCATAGTCGCTGACAGCCCAGGGGTGACCGTGCTTTGGGGCGAGGACGAAAACGGCGACGGCGCTGCGGACGCGCGGTTTGCAAAGGCCGGGATCCGACTGGTCCGGCTGCCGGGCCACGTTGGGACGGACACGCAGGGGGATTACGACGCACTTCGCGTTGAAGCTGGCGTTGCCGCCTCCGGTGCGGATTATGCCCTGCAGGACGCGTTTCCCCACGACATCCTGATGGACCTCAACGGCGGCCTTTCATTCCGAAAGGGCTGCTATGTCGGCCAAGAGGTTGTGTCGCGCATGCAGCACCGAGGAACGGCCCGCCGCCGCTTGGCCCAGATTGAATCGGAGAGGGATCTCCCGCCATCCGGCACTGAGATCACCGCAGGCGGCAAGTCTGTTGGAACACTTGGCACCGTCAGCGGGCGCAAGGGCCTGGGCATGGTGCGGGTCGATCGGGTTGGCGCAGCTCTTGCCGCCGGTACCCCGTTGCTGGCTGGAGAGATTTCCGTGACAGCAACGCTCCCGCAGTGGACGGGTCTCGCCTTTCCTTCCGGCGAAGAGACCGATCCGTGAGCACCACCAAGATGACGCGCGCTTGGCAGCGCATGCTCTCCGGGCGACGGCTCGACCTGCTCGACCCCTCGCCGCTCGACGTCGAAATCTCCGACATCGCCCACGGACTTGCCCGAGTCGCACGCTGGAACGGCCAAACACGTGGAGACCACGCATTTTCGGTTGCCCAGCATTGCCTGGTGGTCGAGGAGATTTTCCGCCGCTGCAACAATACCGACTGCCAGAGCCAACTGATGACGCTCCTGCATGATGCCCCCGAATACGTCATCGGCGACATGATCTCTCCCTTCAAGTCGGTCGTCGGCGGCGGGTACAAGAGCGTGGAGCATCGCCTCGAGGCGGCGATCCACCTACGGTTCGCGCTACCGGCCCACCCCAGCCGGGAGTTGAAGGCACTGATCAAGAAGGCGGACACCATCGCGGCCTTTTTCGAGGCGACAGTGCTTGCCGGATTTTCGATCGAGGAAGCGCGCAGGTTCTTCGGCCAGCCGCGCGGGATCACCAAGGAGATGCTGCCGCTGGAGCCCATGCCTGCACTTGAGGCACAGTCGCTGTTTCTCAAGCGGTTCGCCGAGCTTGAAGCCGAGCGCCTTCCGGCTGCGCTGCCATGAGCGCCATCATTGTATGTCCGCTGGCAAGCATTGCGGAACTGGCGGTGCGTCACAAGGCGAGCCACCTGATCAGCCTGATCGCCGAGAAGCAGGATTTTCATCGTCCGGGCCTCATTGCAGCCGACCGACATCTCACGCTCAAGATGAACGATATCTCCTTCGCCGGAACCGGAGATCTCGTTGCGCCAGCGGAGGAGCATGTGGAGCGCTTGATCGATTTCGTGCGCCAATGGGACCGGAGGGCGCCGATCGTCATCCATTGCTGGATGGGGGTCTCGCGTTCACCGGCGGCAGCCGCAATTGCCTCGCTGGCGGTCGATCCGGAAGAAGACGACATGGCGCTGGCAATGCGGCTTCGGGCTGCAGCCCCGCATGCCACTCCGAATTCGCGCCTCATCGAGTTCGGCGATCAACTCCTCGGACGGGAGGGCCGGCTGATCAAGGCCATCAAGGCAATCGGGCGAGGCAGAGACACCGACGGGAGGGCTTCGTTCGTGTTGCCGATCCGGATGAAGTCCGACGCTGTTTGACCTCTGATTTCAAGATGTTGCACTAACATCTGACACGATCTCTTCTGCTTCCTTGACCTCTGCAGCATACGCCCCAAATACCGGTCGCGGCGTCAAAGGAGCATCCAGGGACATGGAAGAAGCATCGGATTTCGTGGTCGCAACGCGCGCCGCACTGGCCCAGTTGACCGCCCTCGCCGTCCAGTATTCCTTCTCTATCCTGGGTGCCATCATCTTGCTTGTGGTGGGGTGGGTCGCCTCCGGATTGATCAGTCGCTGGGCCTATCGTGGCCTCTCCCGCATCCACGGTATTGATGCCACACTGGCGCAATTCTTCTCCAACACCATCCGCTATGCGATCCTCGTCATCGTCGTCGTCATGGTGCTCGGCCAGTTCGGGGTGCAGACGGCCTCGATCCTCGCGGCGCTTGGCGCTATCGGTCTTGCCATTGGACTGGCCCTTCAGGGCACGCTGCAGAACATTGCCGCCGGCATCATGCTTCTGGTCCTGCGCCCGTTCCGCGTCGGGGAATATATCGACACCGGTAGCATCAACGGCATCGTGCAGGACATCGGCCTGTTTGCCACGGAACTGAAAACCTATGACGGGCTTTACCGGCTGGCGCCCAACTCGCTTCTCTGGAACGTGCCGGTCACAAACTACAGCCGCCTGTCCACCCGCATGCACGACTTTAAGGTCGGCGTCGCCTACGAGGACGATATCGACAAAGCGATCGCCATCATGCTTGATATCGTGCGCAAGGATGAGCGTGTTTTGGACACGCCGGAGCCGTCTGCCTTCGTCATGGATCTCGGCGACAGCTCGGTGGTGCTTGCACTCCGCTACTGGGCCAACAGCTCCGTCTGGTGGATGACGAGCCGCGACATCACCAAGGCTGTCAAAGAAGCTTTCGACAAGCAGGGCATCACCATCCCCTACCCTCAGGTCACCTACCACGCCCCATCCGGCGAGAGCGGACCTCCGACATTGTTGCAGATGTCGGACGATCCGGATTCGGCGCGAACCTGATGGCGAGGACGCGGCGGAGCGGCTGCGCGAGGTTTCCGCTCCGCCGCCTTTTCTAATGCGACATGGTGGACCGGTGTGCCCAGCCGGTCATTCGTCGTTCGATCCAGGCCATCAACGCATACATAGCGATGCCTTCGACTGCGAGCATCAGCAGCCCCGCGAAGACCAGCGGCACGTTGAACTGGCTCTGCGCCGAACTCATCATATTGCCGAGTCCGTAATTGGAGGCCGCGGTTTCACTGAGGACCGAACCCACGAAGGCGAGCGTGATGGCGATCTTCAGGGACCCGAAGAAATAAGGCATCGACCGCGGGACGCCGACCTTCAGCATGATGTCGATCTTGCGCGCGCCAAGCGCCCGTAAAACATCCTCCGTTTCGGGCTCGATCGTCGCGAGGCCGGTTGCCACGTTCACAACGATCGGGAAGAAGGAAATGAGGAAGGCGGTGATAACAGCCGGGATCGTGCCGATGCCGAACCAGATCACCAAGATCGGCACCACGGCAACCTTTGGGATCGCGTTGAAGCCGATCATCAAGGGATAGAGCCCCGCGTAGATGGTCCTCGACCAGCCGATAAAGAGGCCGATCGCAAGACCCCCGACCACCGCGAGCGCGAAGCCGAGCGTCGTGGTGAACAGCGTCTGCAGCGAATTCTTCCAGATCGGCGACCAGTACTGCAGGATCGCCTGGAATATCCGGCTTGGCGCCGGCAGAATGGTTACCGGCATGGAAAGCGCTACCACCAGCAGTTCCCATGCGAGGAAAAGACCAATCGTATAAAGCCACGGGGCGGCTCTGACCCAATTGATCCTGAGCCGGGGTCTGTCCGGTGTCGGCGGGTCTTGTGCAACAATTGTCATGCCGCCTGCCTCGCCGTTGCAATCTCGCCGTGAAGCTCATGCACGAGGGCATTGAAGTCCTTCTCGTACATCAGTTCAAGGTCGCGCGGACGGGGGAAGGTCACGACGCGCTCACGCAGGATGCGGCCAGGGCGGGCACTCATTACGAAGATCTTGTCCGCCAGGAACGAGGCCTCGCGCAGATCATGAGTGACGAGAACGATCGTGACACCTTGTGCTGCATGGAGGTCGCGAATCACGCACCACAGTTCCTCCCGCGTAAAGGCGTCAAGCGCGCCGAAGGGTTCGTCGAGCATCAGTAGGTCCGGCTCGTGGATCAGCGCACGGCAGAGGTTGGCGCGTTGTTGCATGCCGCCCGAAAGCTGCCACGGGAACTTCGAACCGAAGCCCTTGAGCCCCACAAGTTCCAGCAGGTGTTCGGCCTGCTCCACATATTCCTTCTTGTTCGCACGTAGCCGGTGGCGGTGCTTTTCAACGATCTCAAGCGGCAGGAGCACATTCTCCAGCGTCGTGCGCCATGGCAGCATGGTCGGGTTCTGGAAGGCCATGCCGACGATAGAGACCGGTTTCGTGACCTGCTGCCCGGCGACGATGACAGTGCCCCGCTGCGGGATGTACAGACCGGTCACGAGCTTCATGAGGGTCGACTTACCGCAACCGGAAGGTCCCACGACCGCCGCGAATTCTCCCTTGGCAACGCGCATAGTAAGACCGGACACGGCAAGCGTTCCGTCGGCTCCGCCATAGCGCATGTCGACATCATCGATCGAAACGAGGTGCGACATGGCACTCTCCAATTTAACGGAACTGTCGGGAGGAGAGAGGGCCTCAGGCCCTCCCTCCTGCGGATCAGGGGAGCATCCGCTCTTCCTTTGGAGGCAGGTAGCTCGAATCGAACACCTGGTCGGCCGTGACATTGCCCTTCAGGCCCATGGATACCTTCAGCGTATCGATCGACGCTCCAAGCCGCTCCATGTCGACGCCGCCGAAGCCGTTCTCGGTGACATAGGGGGTCTTGATGTTCATCGAGTTTGCCATATTGAGGCGTTCAAGCTCGATGTCGGAATTTAGCGTCTCATTGCGCGTGAGTACGGCAGCTACGCCCTCCTCCGGATTGGCAACGGCGTCGGCGAAGCCCTTGGCGAGTGCCCTGAGAAAGCCCTCGACGGCCTCCGGGTTCTCAGCGGCGAAGTCGGAATTCACCAGCACAGCGTTGCCATAGAGATTGAGGCCATTTTCGGCCATAAGGATCGTGGCGATATCATCGTCTTCGATGCCCTGCGCCTTGAGGTTCAGGATCACCGAGAAGGCAAAGCCGAAGACGGCGTCTACATCCCCTTGCGCAAGCATCGGCTCGCGAACTGGAAATCCGATGGATTCGATCGTGATGTTGCTGTCGTCGATGCCGGCAACCTCCTTGAACGCTTTCCATTGTGCGAACGCGCCATCCGGTGGCGGCGCGCCGAGCGTCTTACCCTCCAGCGACTTCGGATCCTGCGTCACGCCCAGCGACTCGCGACCCACCACGGCAAAGGTCGGCCGCTCGTAGACCATCATCACGGCCTTGACCTTCTGCGACGGATCTTCGTCGAGGAACTTGATCAGCGAGTTGATATCGCCGAAGCCCATCTGATAGGTGCCGGTGGCCACGCGCGGGATCGCCTCGACTGAGCCATTCCCGCTGTCGATCGTGACATCCAAACCTTCGTCCTTGAAGTAGCCCTTGTCGACGGCCAGCAGGAATCCGGCAGCAGGACCCTCGAACTTCCAGTCGAGCGTGAACTTTACTGAAGTCTCGGCCAAAGCGGGCGTCGAGACCCCCACTGCAACAGCCAGGTTTGCCGCCATCATCAACTTGGTCAAGCTTCTGCGTGTGAACATGTTATTGCTGTTCCCCGTTATTTTTTAAGGACTCCAATCAAACGTGATTTCATCATTCGCGCAAGTCCCGAATGCACAGAAATTCACCAGCGCCAACGAAAGTCCACATTGTGTGCACTGCAGTGATATGAGCGTCACAGTACCCTCGTCTACACCACGCTGTTGCTGCGCGGCGTCGACGCTCGTTCCCTCTGGTCGCTGAATAAACCTGCACGTGTGTCCCTTTCCGAAATGGCAGGCGATCCTTTATAAGCGTCGCGTTCACCGGGGACGACTGCATGGATCTCTTGCTGCTCATCGTAATCGTGCTCGGCGTCGCCTGGCAGCGCAAGACGTCGCAAAGACTGGCGAGGGTCGAGGATGAACTGACGTCCCTGAGGAAACGGCTTGATTTAACCGCGCCCGCAGAACAGCAGGCTCCGTACAATCTCAAGGCGGATGATTCCCGGACGGACGTGAAGGAACATCGAGCAGTACGGCTGGAACCGGCGCCAGTGGAGGCGGCGGCACGTGAGACCGTTGCTCAGGACCATGTGTCAGCGGAGACCGAGGCAGCAACACCGCAGGTCCGGGAAACCTTCGAAAGCAGCCTTGGCGCGCGCTGGACCGTATGGGTCGGTGGGATTGCTCTCGCTCTTGGCGGAATATTCCTTATCCGATACTCGATCGAAAGCGGCCTTCTCGGGCCGGAGGCGCGGCTGTCGCTTGCCGCCGTCTTCGGGCTGTCGCTCTTTCTGCTCGGGGAGGTTGTCCGACGGCGGGCGTTGCCGCAGGTGGCAGCGCGCTACAGCAACGCGATGATCCCCGGTGCGCTGACCGCCGCCGGCGCTGTCACGCTTCTGGGCACAACCTATGCGGCTCATGGCTATTACGAGTTCATGGGAGCCGCCCTCGCCTTTGCCTTGCTCGGGGCGATATCCCTCTCGACCCTTGCCCTTTCCCTCCTTCACGGACAGGGCCTGGCGGCGCTCGGTCTTGCCGCGTCACTGGTTACACCGGCCCTGGTGGCCAGTACCGCCCCCAATGCTGTCGTGCTGTTCGGCTTCCTCGCCATCGTTTGGCTTGCCGTGGCGGCCGCGTCGCGCTTGCGCGGCTGGCTGTTGTTGCCGGCGCTGGCTGATCTGGGGCTCGCCTGTTGGACCATTGCCTATCTGTTCAACACAGATGGCATCGACCCGCTACCGCCGGTGTTTGCGCTGCTCGTCATGATTGCGGGCACGGGCTTCGTCTGGCCGGGGCTAACATATCCCATCGCCGAGGGAGGATGGCGGAACCTGCTCCGCCGGCGGCCACTCGGGATCGGGCTTGCCGTATCGATCGCGACGCTCTTGCCTGCCATCGCCCTGCTCGCCGTATGGGATACGCAGTCGATAGACGCGGCCTTCGCTGCAGCGGGACTGGTCGCGGCATTGGCGTCGCTGGGCGCCGGGCGGCGGTATGCGGTCTGGCCCATCCTTTTGTCCGCCACCGGTGCGGTGACTGTCGTTGGGCTCCTTGCGCTGACACGTCTCAACTACCTCCCGGTCGCGGCAGGAGAGGGAACTGCCGACGCTGCACCAGCCTTCATTGCCGAGATCGCCATCAGCCTCATTCTTGGCGCCATCTTCACCCTTCTCGGCCTGGTTTTCCTCAAGCGCCTCGGCCGGGAGGACGAAAAGCTCAGCGTCATCTGGAGCGTTTTGATGTCCGCTGTCCCGGTGACCCTGGCGACGATCAGTTTCCTCAATTTCGGCATGCTTTCCCGTGACTGGCTGCACGGGCTCCATGGGATCGTGGTCGGCGCTGTCCTCGTTGCCATCGCCAAATGGCAGTTCGCGCAAGACGAGGAAGAGGATCTGAGCAGCCGCCCCGCCAATCTGCTGGTTGTCGGCTCCTTTGCTGCCTTTGCATTTGCGCTGCACGCCGTGACCAATGGCCTGGTGACGACGGTGCTCTTGGCCTTCCTTGGCTTCGCCTATCTCGCCGCAACCCGCTGGCGCCGGTGGCCGGCACTTCCCTGGGCCATGGCCGGAGGCTTGCTGCTGATCTTCGCACGCATTGCCTGGGAGCCCACGATGGTAGGGCCAGAGCAACTCGGCACCACGCCGTTCTGGAACGCGCTTCTTCCCGGATACGGTATCCCGGCGCTCCTTGCCGTGCTGGCGGCATACGAGCTGCGCCATTGGCCGGATCTGCGTATCCGCAACTTTCTGCAAGCACTTGCATCTCTGATGGTGCTGATGACCGTGGCAATCCTGGTGCGACACGCGATGAACGGCGGCGTGCTGGACGACCGCCTGCCGTCTCTCGGCGAGCAGTCGATCTACACCCTGCTGACGATCGGATTCTCGGGTGCCTTGATGACCCTGGACCGCCGCGCGCCTAGCCCGGTCTTCCGCTACGGCTCGATGATCGCTGGCGCCATTGCGACCCTCAACGTCCTGTCCATGCACGTTCTCGCACTGAACCCCTACTTCAGCGGCGAAAGCACGGGCAGATGGCCCCTCGTGAACCTACTACTGATCAGCTATCTCCTGCCGGCGCTCGCTTATGCCAGTCTCGCCGCCTATGCGCGCGACAAACGCCCCCGGCCTTACGTTGCCATGCTGGCAGCATCCGGCGCCGTGCTCGGCTTCCTCTGGGCCACCCTATCCGTTCGCCGGTTCTGGCAGGGGGAAAACATCGCGGACTGGAAAGGCTTTCTTCCGGACGAGACCTATAGCTATTCGGTGGTCTGGCTTCTGATCGGCGTCGTGCTCCTGGTTCTCGGCTCGAGGTTAAACGCGCGCGCCATGAGGCTGGCGTCCGCCGGCCTCGTGATGGTCACCGTGCTGAAGGTCTTCCTGATCGACATGTCAAACCTCGAAGGCATCTTGCGTGCCCTCTCCTTCATCGGCCTTGGGGCGGTGCTGATCGGGATTGGCCTGTTTTACCAGAAGATCCTTGCTCGCGCGCCCCGCCTCGAACCATTCGATCCGCAGCCTCCGCAGGGGCAAGATCGATGATCGCCACAGCCTTTGCGCCCTATGGAGCCTTGGCACGTTCGCTTCTTCCACACGCAACGGAGGGCGATGATGGTTCCCATGATGTGGCTCACCTGCTTCGTGTCTTCCGCAACAGCATGCGCATCCACGCCAGCGAAGGCGGAGACGCAGAGCTCGTGGCGGCAGCAGTGATGCTGCATGACTGCGTGGCCGTTGAGAAGAATTCCCCACTGAGGGCGCAGGCGTCGCGGCTGGCCGCCGAAAAAGCAAAGGCGATCCTGTCGGCGCTCTCGTGGGAGGAGCAAAGAATATCGGCAGTTTCTCATGCGATCATCACGCACAGCTACTCCGCGAGTATTGCGCCGGAGACGCTCGAGGCGAAAATCCTCCAGGATGCCGATCGTCTCGACGCCATCGGCATGATCGGAGCCGCCCGTTGCTTCTATATTGCGGGGCGGATGGGCTCGGGCCTTTATGATCCCTCCGATCCACTGGCCAAGGCCCGACCGCTCGACGACAAGGCATTCGCCATCGATCATTTCGAAACCAAGCTGTTCAAACTGAGCGAGGGCTTTCAAACGGCTACCGGCCGCGCGCTTGCCGAAGCGCGGCATGCGCGTTTGAAACACGTTCTTGATCTGTTTCTTGACGAGATATGAGAGTTTTTTCCCATGCACATAGCCGCTTTGAACCTTTACCCCCTAAAGAGCGGCAGAGGCATTGCGCTGGACGAAGCTGCGGTTGGACCAGAGGGCATTCCTGGCGATCGGCGGATGATGCTCGTTGATCTTGAGGGCAACTTCATCACCCAGCGCGATTTTCCCGTGCTTGCGAGGCTGGATGTACGGCTCGCGGAAGGATCGGTCCGCTTGGCTTTCGATGGAGCAGACGAGATCGTGGTCATGCAGCCTCCGGCTGAACGCCGGACGGATGTCGTTATCTGGAAATCGCCTGTCAGCGCTGCCGTTGCCGATGACGCAATCAACCGCAAGATCACCGGCTGGCTTGGCCGCAAGGCCCGGCTCGTCTTCTTCGACGAACAGTCTCAGCGAGAGGCAAGCCGCGAGTGGGCTGGCGAGGGCACGCCTGTGACTTTCGCAGACGGGTACCAAATCCTCGTCACCACCACCGCCTCGCTCGCCGCTCTTAACGCGGACATGGTGGCCCACGGCGAAGGCGAAGTGGGCATGGATCGCTTCCGACCGAACATCGTGCTCGCCACGAATGAGGCCTGGGCTGAGGATGGGTGGGGAACGATCGAGATCGGCACCCTGATCCTAGATCTGGTGAAGCCATGCACCCGTTGCATCATGACCACGCAAGATCAGCGGACGGGGTCAAGGGAAGTGGCAAGTCCGATGCCGGCGATGGGTCGCATTCGCATGTCGGCTGATCGTCGCGTGCCCGGCCCGCTCTTCGGGTGGAACGCCGTCCCCAGAACCGCAGGCCGGATTTCCGTCGGGGACGACGTGAAAGTGCGCGCGATGAGGGAGGCGCCTTGGGCGATCAAGCGTCGCTGATTTCTGGCTTGCCTCTTCTTCGGGGAGCGCTATGTTCAGCGCCGGTTGTCAGACAACCTGCCAGCTCTCCTAGCCTGCCGACGAATCCGGGTCCGGTAGCCTTCTCAGGGACACATGCCGCATGACATCTCGGGCAACCGGCCTTGCATTTGCTCTTCTGGCAGTAACGATCTTTTCCATTCAGGACGGCGTCTCGAAGCATCTCGCCGACAATTATCCGGCAATCTTCATTGCCATGATGCGGTATTGGGCGTTCGCCGCCTTCGCCATCGTGCTGGCGAGCCGCTCCAGCGGCGGGCTCGTTGCTAACGCCACGACAAGCCGTCCGGTCCTGCAGATCCTGCGCGGCGTCCTGCTTGCGGTGCAGATCGTGGTCGCCATCATGGCCTTCGCGACCGTGGGCCTGTCGCAGAGCCAGGCGGTCTTCCAATCGGCGCCCTTGCTCGTCGCGTTGTTGTCGATGCCTCTCCTGGGCGAGCGCGTGGGATGGCGCCGCTGGACGGCGATCATGATCGGTTTTGTCGGGGTCATCCTGATCCTCAAGCCGGATGCCGGCGGCTTCGACCTCAATACGCTGCTGCCGATGGCAGGTGCGGTGATCTACAGCCTTTACTCTATCACGACCCGGCTCGCGAGCCGGACCGACACCGCCACGACGAGCTTCTTCTACACCGGCGTGGCGGGCGCAGTCGCGATCACCCTTGTCGGACCCTTTTACTGGTCGAGCTTTTCAGGCAACGACGCGTACTGGATGGCCGCTCTTTGTGCTTCCGGCATTGCCGGCCACTACTTTTTGATCCGCGCCTTCGACTATGTCGACGCGGTGATTGTGCAGTCCATGTCCTATCTGCAGCTCGTGCTCGTCACCATGATTGGCGTGTTCATCTATGGTGAAACGCTCGGCTTCAACATGGTCGTCGGCTCCATCATCGTCGTGTGCGCCGGCTTGTTCACGATCTACCGGGAGGCGCGTGCCGGAAAAAAGCTGCTGAAGATGTATCCGAGCGGAGACCTCTGAGCGGCTATCAATCTTAGTGATAGATGCCCTCTACAAAACTGATTTTGGCAATGGCTGGTGGAGCGTTATGGTCGAAACCTCGTGTCATCCCAGGAGGTACCGCCATGACGCAGGCTGCCAAGTCCCCCATGCCATGGCTGATCATCATCGCCGGCTGCCTCATTGCCTTACTGACCTTCGGCCCACGCTCGGCAATGGGGTTCTTCCAGCTCCCCATGCTTTCGGACACTGGCTGGGACCGCTCGACCTTCGGGCTGGCAATGGCTCTTCAAAATCTGTTCTGGGGGTTGAGCCAACCGTTTTTTGGAGCCCTGGCCGATAAATACGGTACCGGGCGCGTGTTGGTGAGCTCTGGCCTGATGTATGCGGCAGGCCTCCTGCTGATGGCGTACGCGGATGCGCCCGTCTGGCTGCATATCGGCGGCGGTGTCCTCGTCGGAATGGCAATCGGCGCCGGCTCGTTCAGCGTGATCCTTTCTGCCTTTGCACGGCACGTAACGCCGGAGCAGAGGTCCATGGCCTTCGGGTTCGGCACGGCCGCCGGTTCCGCTGGAATGTTTCTGTTTGCGCCCTTGAGCCAGGGACTGATCAATGCGCTCGGCTGGTCGGACAGCCTCGTGGCGCTGTCGATCATGATGCTGATCGTGCCGCTGCTCGCCTATCCGTTGCGCGGCAACGCCTCCTCAGGAACCCAGTCCCAGGCAGCATTCAAGCAGACGGTCGGAGAGGCCCTCAGAGAAGCGCTCGGCCATAAGAGCTACGTCCTGCTCACCACCGGCTTCTTCGTCTGCGGGTTCCAGGTGGCCTTCATCACGGCGCATTTTCCGGCCTATCTCGGCGACATCGGAATTGAAGCGAGCTATGCCGTGATTGCAATGGCGCTGATTGGCTTCTTCAACATCATCGGCTCACTCGCAGCCGGCTACATCGGCCAGCGCTATTCGAAACCCTACTTCCTTGCTTACATCTATATCGGCCGGTCAATTGCAGTGACTGCCTTCCTGCTCCTGCCGCAGACGCCTATCTCGGTCGTGATCTTCGCGATGGTCATGGGTCTGCTCTGGCTATCGACGGTTCCGCCAACCAATGCGCTGGTTGCGATCATGTTCGGCACCCGACATCTCGGCCTTCTCGGCGGCCTCGTCTTCCTGTCCCACCAGATCGGCTCCTTCTTGGGCGTTTGGATGGGCGGCTATCTCTACGACCGCTTTGGCTCCTACGATCCGGTATGGTGGCTCGGCGTGGGACTGGGAGTCTTCGCCGCCATCGTGCACTGGCCGATCCGCGAGCAGCCCGTTGAACGGCCTCAGCTTGCGACAGTGCCAGCCTGAGGCTCCGCCTCGGCGCCATTCCGCTGAGCAGCCGCCAGCGCCTTCAACGCCGCCTGGATGAAACCGTCGCGGGCGGTATTTTCCGTGATCCCGCGCGGCTCGTAGATGTGACGGTGCAGGAAGTAACCGGTCAGACGGAACGCGGCTGCCATGCTCTCTGTATCCGCAGCCGCCTTCGCACCCTCGTTCAAGAACGAGGGCAAGGTCAGGAGACGGTCAGCATAAGGCGCCCCCGCGGCACTGGAAACGGCGCGGCCGCTTTTCGGAGATACGTAAACAAGATCCTCGCGGGAGCCCGTTGCCGCGCATTCGGTGAGGTCGAGTCCGTAGCCGAGGTCATCCAAAATCGCCAACTCGAAGCGGATGAGGAGCTCGCCAGCATCCGCCACATCGTCCATTGTTTCGAGGATTACGTCCAGGGCCTCATAGAGATGCGGATGTGGGTCCCGTTCCGGTAGAAGGCGCAGGAGCGCGCCCATCGCCTGTACACCGTAGACGGAGGTCGCCGTTTCCATCAATCGGGCCGCGCGTAATCGCAAGGGCTCAAGCTTGAACTCGCCGAGGTGTTCGTCGAGACGTGCCCGCCACACAACCTCCACCCGGTTTCCCGGCTGCAAGACAGGTTGCATGGCCCGGGACCGGCCCGATCGGACCAGCCCGAGGTGCCTTCCGCGGCTGCGCGTCATCAATTCTGCGATGACGCTATTTTCGCCATGCCGCTTCACGCCGATGATGATCGCTTCGTCCTGCCACTGCATGGAGTGCTTTAGGTTCCTCTCGTTACGGTTCCATCTTAGCCGATAAGCGACTGATCCTGAATCACTCTTGCCGAACTGCAACATCTTTCGACAACGTGGCGAAATGCAGATGGCGTTGGAACAAAATGACCTTCTTCGGAATTGCACCGCCGACATCCCATCGAGGAGCTCTCATGAAGTATCTTCCGTTCGCCCTGCTTGTTCTGGCTTCTCCCGCAGCCGCCCAATCGCCGGACCTGGAGCAGGCCTGCCTTGCCGTCGCTCAGAACTTCCTCCTGACGCCAACAATCAAGACGGGCGTTGTCCAGTCTTTTCCCGAGCTTGATCCGCCAGGAGCGCGTCTGACCTATTCCACCCGCCCTGATCCGCAGCCCACGGATTTCACCAATGAGATCGAATGCCAATTCGGAAGCGCTACGCCCCCCTTCAATCTCACGCGCTTCTGCATTTCCAGTGCCTGCTACTCTGAAAACGAGCAGGAACCGGAGAACCGCCGCCGATACCTTGAGGTGAAGGCGTTGATGGATCGGCAGAATTAACCGTTAAAGGCTGCTTCGAGGAAAGACGCGGCAGCTTCCAGGGCGCGATTATCCTTTCGGGAATTCGAGGCCCATCTCGCGAAAGCGTTCCGGATCGTCTCCCCAGTTCTCCCGGACCTTGACGAAGAGGAACAGGTGGACAGGCTGCTCCAGGATCTGCTGGAGTTCTTTGCGTGACGCCGTCGAGATGGCTTTGATTGCCTCGCCGCCCTTGCCCAAGGCAATCTTCTTCTGGCTTTCACGCTCAACATAGATGACCTGCTCGATGCGAACGGAGCCATCCTTGCGCTCTTCCCATTTCTCGGTCTCGACATGCGAGGCGTAGGGGAGCTCCTGGTGCAGGCGCAGGAAGAGCTTCTCGCGGGTGATCTCGGCGGCCAACTGGCGCATCGGCAAATCGGAGATCTGATCTTCCGGGTAGTACCAAGGCCCTTCCGGCAAGCGCTGGGCCAGGAAGTTCATCAAATCATCGCAGCCTGAACCGGTCGTCGCCGATATCATGAAAGTTTGCTCGAACGAGACCGCCTCGTTTGCGGCAGCGGCCAGCGTCAACAAGTCCTCTGGCTTCACGCGGTCCACCTTGTTCAGGATCAGGATCTTCGGCTGATGAACGTCCTTCAATCCCTCAAGGATGGCTTCAGCATCGCCGCGAATACCCCGCTCGCTATCGACCAGAAGCATGATCAGGTCGGCATCCTTTGCGCCGCCCCAGGCCGACATTACCATCGCGCGGTCGAGCCTGCGGCGCGGCTTGAAGATGCCGGGCGTGTCCATGAAGACGATCTGCGCATTATCATGGATCGCGATGCCGCGGACGATTGCCCGCGTCGTCTGGACCTTATGGCTGACAATCGAGACTTTCGCTCCGACGAGCCGGTTCAACAGCGTCGACTTGCCGGCATTGGTCGCTCCGATGAGGGCCACGAAGCCCGACTTGGTCGGCCCCGCTTCCAGTTCTTCGACCTTGCTTTCGTTGTCTGTCATAGTTCCAATCAACTTTCGACGGTAGGCTTCTGCCATACGCCTTCGCGTTCAAGCATCTTCGCCGCTGCGACCTGTTCCGCCGCGCGCTTGGAGCGTTCGACGCCGGTCTCAGGTGCAACGCCCGTTACCTCGACGGTAACGGTGAAGCGCGGATCATGATCCGGACCCGTCCGATCGTCCACCCTGTAGGACGGCGTCACAGCGAAATTCGCATGGGCCCATTCCTGCAATTCGGTCTTCGCGTCCCGCCGGCCTCCATCGGCGCGGGTGGCACGATCCTTCCAGTGCTGAAGAATGAATGACCTCGCAGTCTCCAATCCGCCATCCAGGTAGAGAGCAGCAATAAGGCTTTCCACCACATCCGCGCGGACGTTCAGCATCCGCTTTCCGGTCAGCTTCTTCACATCGGCGCCGGTGCGGATAAAGTGATGCAACTCCAGCCGATCGGCGACCTCGGCGCAACTTTCAGCACTGACCAACTGATTCAAGCGAACCGATAGCTCCCCTTCGGCGGCGTTCTTGAATGACTTGAACAGCAGTTCGGCGATGCAAAGCCCCAGGACGCGATCACCAAGGAACTCCAGGCGCTCGTAGTTCGGTCCCTTGCCGGAGCCTGCGCTGGAGTGGGTAAAGGCACGGTCCAGCCACTGCTTGTCGGAAAACTCATGGCGAATGATCGACTCGAGCTTCGATCTCTCCTCCGCTGACAGCGCCCTCGGCTTCATTCAATCGACACTCTTGAACATACGCTCCCACCGCATGTTGGCCGGCCAGTTCCAAAACTCGCGGAATGACGTGTCGTTACCAAGGGAGAAGAAGATGACGCTGGCGCGGCCGATCAGGTTTTCTGCTGGCACGAAGCCGACGTCGAAGCGGCTGTCGAGCGAGTTGTCGCGATTGTCGCCCATGAAGAAGTAATGTCCCTCCGGAACAATGAACTCTCTGGTGTTGTCGCCGCGCGAATTCTCGACCTGATCCAGCGTGTCGTAGACGACACCGTTTTCAAGCGTTTCACGGAATACCGGGACATCCGCACCTGGGTCCAGGCGGTAATCGGAGGTGAAGGTGCCATTCGGCTGCTTGGGGACCGCCTCATCGTTCACATAGAGCACACCGTTTCTGACCTGGATACGGTCGCCTGGAAGGCCAATCAAACGCTTGATGTAATCTACATTGGTGTCTGTCGGCAGGCGAAAGACGATGACGTCACCCCGGTCAGGTTCGCTGCCAAACAGACGACCGTCGAAGAGATCCGGCGAGAACGGCAGGGAGTACTTCGAATAACCGTAGCTAAACTTGTTGACGAAGATGTAGTCGCCCACCAGCAGCGTCGGCATCATGGATCCGGATGGGATCGTGAACGGTTGAAAGAAGACCGTGCGGATGACCATGGCCAAAAGCAGCGCCTGGATGATAACTTTGATGTTCTCCCAAAGGGCGCTGTCGTGCTTCTTGTCGGCTCTATCGGACACGTCGGATCTTTCTGCTCGCTCGAACTTGAGGAAGTGCCGCTTTCTCTAGACGCTTCGTCCATCCGCGGCAATGCCTCAATCCGCCACGGGGATGGCTTCGATGATGACGAAGGCCTGGGCGTAGGGATATTCGTCTGTGATGGTTACATGAACGACCGGCTCATGGGCTGCAGGAACCAGGGAGGCCAGGATGGTGGCTGCGCCACCGGTCAACTGCATTGTTGGCTTGCCCCCCGGCAGGTTGACTACACCCATGTCCTTCCAGAACACACCTTGAGCCAAACCCGTGCCGAGTGCTTTGGAGCAGGCTTCCTTCGCCGCGAACCGTTTCGCGTAGGATTCCGCGCGATTGCGGCGGCGATCGGACTTGGCGCGTTCGACGTCGGTAAAGCAGCGTTGCGTGAAGCGCTCACCAAAGCGCTGCAGCGACTTCTCGATCCGGCGGATGTCGATGAGATCGCTCCCCATGCCGATGATCATGGTTCCCTCCTCCCGGGAGGGGTCCCGGCGGCGCGTGTGACAACTGCCCCATGAATGGAGTACTGCACGCCCAAAGGTCAAGCACGGAGCATCCTGATCCGTCACGACTCACATGACGAGCCGTCGATACACCAGTCCGACGTCGATTCTTAATTCGCCTATTCAGAATGTCTTGCGGAACATGCCGCGGTCGATCTGACGCTGGCGATACTCCAGGTCTACCCTGTCAGAAGCACCGTTGAGGTAGGCCAATTCCCGATCTTCAATGCTCTGGCCGCGTAGCGCGCGGGCAATTTTCTTGACCGATCCAAACATCTTGTTCTTCCTTTGCCGATCTGTTGCACCGCAACAAAGTAAGCTCGACGAAGGGGAAAAACCATGGCGCAATGAGCGACCCTGCCTTGCTCGCTGAGCATGACAGAATTCGAACGTTGCCTAGAATTCGGGCACAATCAGTCGTAGACGCGCTTGACGGTCGAGATGCTGTCGAGTTCTTTCAACTGCGTCAGCAACTGGTTCAACTGCCGAAGATCCCAGACCTCAACCTCCAGCCCGATTTCCGAGAAGTCGGTCGCGACGCGTCCCATGTCGAGGGTGTGGATGTTGATGTCGAGCCCCGCGATTGTCTGGGCCACCGTCGCCAATGTTCCCGGTTCGTTGAGCGCATTGATGACTATGCGCGCTGTGAATCGGGATTTATTGGCATCGTCGAGATCCCAGCGAACGTCGATCCATCGCTCAGGCTGATCGTCAAAGCGCTGCAGTGCCGGCGCCTGAATCGGATAGATGGTGATCCCTGCCCCTTCCTCCATGATCCCCACGATACGATCGCCGGGAACTGCGCCGCTTCGAGCGAAGCGAACCTGGGTACTTCCCGATAGACCTCGGATAGGCAGCGGCGCACCCCCTTGGCCCTCCGGCTCCACGTCGCGTGCTTCCGCAGATTGTCCGGGGATGCGGAACATCATGCCCGAAACGCTGCGGACATTGAACCAGCCTTCGTCCGTGGACGGTTTAACAGTAACGCGCTCGTCCTTGTAATCCGGGAAAACGGCGCGCATCACGTCCAGGGACGAGAGTTCGCCACGGCCGACGGACGCGATCGCATCCTCCACATCCTTCTGGCCCAGTCGATGGAGGACCGGTTTCAGACCCTCGCGCGAGAAGACCTTGCCTGCCCTTTCGAACGTCCGCTCCAGAATCCGGTAGCCAAGCCCGGCATATTGTTTGCGGATCGCCATGCGCGTGGCCCGTCGGATCGCAGCACGCGCCTTGCCCGTGACCACGATCTCTTCCCAGGCAGCCGGAGGAACCTGCACCCCTGACCGGATGATCTCCACCTCGTCTCCGTTGTTGAGGCGGGTGACGAGCGGCATGATGCGGCCGTTGATCTTGCAGCCCACTGTCGTATCGCCGATGTTGGTGTGAACGGCGTAGGCGAAGTCGATCGGGGTGGCGCCGCGCGGCAGCGCGATCAACTTGCCCTTGGGCGTAAAGCAGAAGACCTGATCCTGGAAAAGCTCCAGCTTGGTATGTTCGAGGAATTCCTCGGGATTATCGCCTTCCGACAAGGCCTCGATCGTATGCCGCAGCCAGGAATAGGCATTGGATCCCTTTGAGAGCAACTCGCCGCCCTCGCCGCTTTCGCCATCCTTGTAGAGCGCATGCGCGGCAATCCCGTATTCAGCGATCTCATGCATCCGCGTCGTCCGGATCTGCAGCTCAATACGCTGCCGCGACGGACCGACTATCGTCGTATGAATGGAGCGGTAGTCGTTTTGCTTAGGCGTCGATATGTAGTCCTTGAAACGCCCGGGTACGACGCGCCAGCGGGTATGAACGATACCAAGCGCCCGGTAGCAGGCGGGAATGTCGCCGACGACAATACGGAATCCGTAGACGTCCGAAAGCTGTTCGAAAGACAGAGACTTCGACTGCATCTTGCGGAAAACGGAATAAGGTTTCTTCTGACGTCCCTTGACTGCCGCGTCCACAAGACCATTCGCCACGAGCAAGTCTCGCAGTTCATCCTCGATCTTCGTAATCAGCCCGTCATTGCGGGCGGAAAGTTCCGAGAGGCGTTTCGTCACCGTCTCATAAGCTTCGGGATTGAGATAGCGGAACGACAGGTCCTCCAACTCGTCGCGAAGGTCCTGCATACCCATGCGGCCCGCAAGAGGCGCATAGATATCCATCGTTTCTTCCGAGATGCGCGCCCGCTTCTCCGGATTTACGTGCTCCAGCGTGCGCATGTTGTGGAGCCGGTCGGCAAGCTTGACCAGCAGGACGCGGACATCATCGGAAATGGCCAGGAGGAGCTTTCGTAGATTCTCCGCCTGCTTGGCTTTCTTGGTAACGAGATCGAGCCGCTTTAGCTTGGTCAGCCCTTCCACGAGCCTGCCGATATCTTCCCCGAAGAGTTCATCGATCTCTGCGCGTGTTGCGGTGGTGTCTTCGATCGTGTCGTGGAGAAGAGCGACGGCAATCGTCGACTCATCCAGGTGCATGTCTGTGAGAATCGCCGCCACTTCGAGCGGATGAGAAATATAGGGATCGCCGCTCGCCCGCTTCTGCTGCCCGTGCTTCTGCATGGCGTAGACATAGGCCTTGTTGAGCAGAGCCTCGTTGGCATCGGGCTTGTACTTCTGAACCCGCTCAACAAGCTCGTATTGCCGCATCATCCCGGAAAAGTTCCTCGGTTCAAGAACGAAAAAAGGCGCGCCAGTTTCAAACTGGCGCAGCCATCATAGTGCAACGGAACGATCTAGGGCCAGACGATGAAAGATTAGTAATCGTCGCTCTTTTCGGGCGGAACAAGGCCCTCGATGCCTGCCAGGAGTTCCTCTTCCGACATCTGGTCAAAGGTAACCGTTTCGGGCAGGTCATTATCATCTTCGCTGCGGTCCGCGGCTGTAACGGCACCTGCATTGGACGCCAGCAGGGACGCCGGATCGGGCTCCGGCTCATCCACTTCCACATGCTTTTGCAGTGAATGGATGAGATCCTCCTTCAGGTCGTCGGGAGACAGCGTCTCGTCGGCAATCTCGCGAAGCGCGACGACAGGATTCTTATCATTGTCGCGATCGATCGTGATCGACGAACCCTGAGAAATCTGACGTGCGCGATGGCTTGCCAGGAGAACGAGCTCGAACCGGTTGTCGACTTTGTCAATGCAATCTTCTACGGTGACACGGGCCATTGCCTGTCCTTTGCGGTCGTGATGTTCGGGAATCTACAGGCCCGATACAGCCATTGCGGCAGGAATTCAAGTTTTTCCTGCGGAACGCATGCGGTGCGCATAGAATGACGGCCTGTTTCGGCAACCAGACATCAACAGCAAAGTGCGTGGACAAAACAGATGCCCGCGTTAAATGCAGCTACATGAACGTTTCATAATGTAAGGTGGCTGGTGCAGTGTGAGTTCGCATCCGACCCCGATCCGTCGTGGTTGCCGGTGCCAAACCTGCTTAGCAGGCAATAATAAAGTGGGATGGAGGAAAAATGTTTGACCCAAGAGAGAAGATCGCGCTCTTCATAGATGGTGCGAATCTCTACGCTGCTTCGAAAAGCCTTGGCTTCGATATCGATTATCGAAAGCTGCTCAAGGCATTCCAGAAGCGCGGCTATCTCCTCCGCGCTTATTATTACACCGCGCTGATCGAGGACCAGGAATATTCCTCGATCCGCCCACTGATCGACTGGTTAGACTACAACGGCTACAAAGTGGTCACGAAACCAGCAAAAGAGTTCACTGACTCGCTGGGACGCCGCAAGATCAAGGGGAACATGGACATTGAGCTTGCCATCGATGCGATGGAGCAGTCGGAGACGGTAGATCACTTGGTCTTGTTCTCCGGCGACGGCGATTTCAGGACGCTTGTGGAGGCTCTCCAGCGGCGCGGGCGAAAGGTGTCGGTGGTTTCGACAATGGTCAGCCAGCCGCCGATGATCGCTGACGACCTGCGCCGCCAGGCGGACCATTTCATCGACCTGGCCTCGTTAAGGAGTGAGATCGGGCGAGAGCCGTCCGAGCGACCACCGCGCGGCGGAGAGCCTGCCGACAGCAGCGACATGAGGGTGATGAAGGCGAGGCAGTGTCAGCCGACCTTCTCTGCTACCGCAACGGAGGACGAGGATTGATGCTTGCGCGCCCTGAAGACTGCTTCCACGATCAATGCAAGTGGGATGCCTATCCCCATCGGAATGAAGAAGTAGATCACTCGAAATGCAACCAGCGAGCCAATGGAGGCCTGGTCACCCATGACGTGACGGACCGTTGCTTCCAGAACCCCTAATCCCCCAGGGGCGTGGGTGACGATGATGGCAACATTGGCCAGGACATATGCGGTTGCAGCCTTGAGATAGCTCACATCGGCTGCTGCACCCATGACCTCCCGTAGTGCGGCAGCAACAAGCGCGAAATTGATTGTCCCTATCACAACCTGGGCCGCAGCCAAGCGCAGCGTAGGCATCTGGAATGTCCACTTCCGTATCCGCACAGGCGCCCTGGCGAACTTGGCAAGCGCAAGGTAAGCGGCAACGGAAAGCAGGCAAGCGCCACCGATTGCGAGGACGGCGGCCTCACCCAGGCGGAGCACCTCGGCAGCGTCCGAGGGATTGATCAGCATGACGATCCCCGTCAGCGTTGCAAGCCCGAGCGCAACCGTGACTCCGGAGAGTAAAACGATCTTGGCGACATCTTCAGTATCCATACCCCAATGAGCATAGTAGCGGTATCGCAACCCACCGCTGCTCAATCCGGCAAGCCCTACACTTTGCCCGATCGAAAGGCTGATGAAGGATGCCAGCCCGATCTTCGGGTAGCTAAGATCGTTCCCGACATATCGTACGCCGCACCAGTCAAAGCCGGTTAGACAAACGTAGGACGCAAGGGTGAAGGCCAGCGCCGTCACCAGGTTATAGGTCGGGATTTCCGAGACCGAGGCGGTGATATCCGACCAGCTATATTCGCTGAAGATGTTCCAGAGAAGATAGGCTGCAAGGCCCAAACCCAGGACGAGAAGTCCATAGGTCAACAAGGTTTTACGCTTCATAGCCGGCTCGCGTGAGAATGCTGGCATCAACGGCAGGAACGTCGCTTTTGTTCCTCTTCATCAAGATCAACGGACGGTGTCAGACCTGCTGAATGACGCGTCTGAAGGAAGGATCTCTGCGATTGTATCCGGGAGCGGCCCTTAAAAACCGGCTGTTGGTGGGCTTCAGCTCCATCACCTCGTCCAGATGAAAGCGACGCCAACCGGCACCGGTCCCAGCAACCTGCCAAGCGCTGAGGGCAAGATGGTCGTTGCGGTCATAGCCGAGAATATGAGGCTCGATCGTTCGCTCGACATCATGATAGCGGGCAAACAGGACGCGGCGCTCTACGATGGCCTCCCGTATGATCCTTTCCAAACCTTCGCTGTCACTGACCTCTTCCATGGCTCGACAACGAGGCGGCCTGCAGAAGGTTCTCCGAACACGTAGAGAGGGTTATTCTTCAGACCGGAACAGGTCTTCGCTTAGAAGCGGGAGCCGGGCTTCAGTTTTCCTTGAGGAGTCGGCTCTTCTGGCGGTTCCAATCCCGCTCCTTTGCGGCTTCCCGCTTGTCGTGCAGCTTCTTGCCCTTCGCAAGCGCCAGTTCCAGCTTCGCCCTGCCTCGGTCGTTGAAATATATCTTCAATGGGACCAGCGTCATGCCTTCGCGATTGATCCCCGCACGCAGCCGATTGATCTCGCGCTTGTTGAGAAGGAGTTTTCTGCGACGGCGCGGTTCGTGGTTGAAGCGGTTGGCCTGCAGGTATTCCGGCAGATGGGAGTTGATCAGCCAGATCTCCTCGCCCTCGTCCGAAGCGTAGGATTCGGCGATGTTCGCCTTGCCCTCGCGCAGCGACTTCACTTCCGTACCCGTCAGCACGAGTCCGGCTTCGTAGGTGTCCAGGATCTCATAGTTGAAGCGGGCCTTACGGTTCTCCGCGACAACCTTGTTTACCGTCCGCTGGCTGCCTCTGGGGGCCATGGCTTCGTCTATCCTTCGTAAGCTTCTTGTTCGCTCCCCGGCTCCCGGCAGGGTTCTCAGTCATGTAAGGCGGCGAAGTCCGCAAGTGAAGCTCTTGGGGCCTTAGTTCAGCAATCCCGCGTGCCTGAGCGCAGAATCCAGTGCTGCTTCGGTTGCAGGTTCCAGCGCCGAGATCAGCGGCGAACGGACGCTGCGGTTAAGCCCGCGTGTCCTCCAAAGACCATATTTTGCGCCACAGACGCCCGGTTCCAGGAAGATTGCCCTGTGCAGCGGCATCAGCCTGTCCTGGTACTCCAGCGCCTTGGCATAATCCCCCGCAAGGGTCGCCGCCTGGAACTCTGCGCAAAGGCGCGGCGCCACATTGGCGGTTACGGAGATGCATCCAACGCCCCCGTGGGCATTGAAACCAAGGGCAGTCGCATCTTCACCAGAGAGCTGAATGAAGTCCTTGCCGCAAGTGATGCGCTGCTCCGAAACGCGCTCCAGCTTGCCTGTCGCGTCCTTTACCCCCACAATGTTCTTGTGAGCCTTGACCAGCGCGCCCATTGTTTCCGGCGACATGTCGATGACGGACCGCCCAGGGATGTTGTAGATGAAGATCGGCAGCGACACCGCTTGCGCAATTGCGGCGAAATGAGCGAAGAGCCCCTTCTGGGTCGGCTTGTTGTAGTAAGGCGTCACGACCAGCAGCGCATCAGCCCCTGCCTTTTCCGCATGCGTAGCAAGTTCGATGGCCTCGTGGGTGTTGTTGGATCCCGCTCCGGCGATGACCGGGACCCTCTTGGCTGCCACCTGGATGCACAACTCCACGGCGCGCTTGTGTTCCGCATGAGAAAGCGTCGGCGACTCACCCGTCGTTCCAACCGGCACAAGCCCGCTGCTCCCTTCTCCAATCTGCCACTCGATGTGGGACGCAAAGGCTTGCTCGTCGACCTCACCATTGTCTGTAAATGGCGTGACGAGTGCCGGCATCGATCCCTTGAACATGCAAAACTCCTGGCGGGCGGCATCCATGCTTCGGCCGCATTCCGTGAATAAGGTGGCGCACAATAGAGCGGCGGACATGCCACGACAAGCGGATGCTGTCGGGAATTATCCTGATGCCGCCACGCCGAAGTGGCGCATTTTAATGATGTTGATAACGCTTCGTTAATTTCCGAAGCAGCTAATACGAGGTGGGATTGTCTCATATCGCGAGTCGTCGGATGAAGAAGCCCGTGCTGTTGATTACCGCGCTGGCTTTGAGCCTTTCTAGCGGCGTTACCATGGCCGGCCCTCTTCCGGAGAGTGCTGCCCCCCTTCCCTATGTAAAGCCGGATAACCCGACGGCTGCAGCCTTTCCCATGCCGCTTGCTGGTAGCACGTTGCCGCGCACCGGTCGACTGATGGCGGCGCCCGTCGTCAAGGCAGGGCTGGACGCTTTGTCCGACCGGAACGCCAGCCGCGCCAGATCGGTACGTGACGCATTGCCGGAAGGCTCTCTGGATCGTCAAATTCTGAGCTGGGCCCTTGCCACATCCGGATTGCCAGGCGTCTCCTTCCGCGAAATCGTGGCAGCCGAACAGGATCTCGTCGGATGGCCAGACCTGGACCGGCTTCGCGAGCAGGCCGAACGGGCGCTTTTCCTGGAGAATGCGGACCGGCGGACGGTGGAGAGTTTCTTTGCCGGGGAACCGCCCGCGACGGCTGAGGGTCGATTCGCCCTGGCACGCGCGCTCAAAGAGGCAGGAGAAGGTGCCAAGGCGCTCGACATGATCCGCGAGCTCTGGAGATCCCAAGCGCTCGACACGGCGTTGGAGAACCGGGTGCTTGCGCAATTCGGCGATGACTTAGCCGCCTCAGATCACAAGTCGCGCATGGACTACCTCATGTACCGGAGCCGCGTAGCACAAGCGAAGCGTTTTTCCGAATTGGGAGAAGCTCACTCGCTCTACAAAGCGTGGACTGCGGTCCTTCGCGAGGCAAAGAACGCCGATGCCTTGATCAAGGTGGTGGACAAAACTTGGGCCAATGATCCAGCCTATCTGTTCCTCCGGATAGACCGACTGCGCCGGCAGGACAAACACGAGGATGCAGCGGCTCTCCTGAAGAAGGTGCCGCGGGACGCGGACCGTCTGATAAACACATCCGAGTGGTGGGACGAGCGTCGCATCGTCGCGCGCGGTCTCGCAGACGAAGGCAAATACGCGGCCGCTTATGAGATCGTCTCGGCGCATGAGGGGGAGCGACCGACCGAGATCGTCGACGCGGCGTTCCATGCCGGCTGGTACGCGCTGCGGAACCTGAAGGATTTCGAAGCCGCAGAACGTCACTTTCTGCGCATAATCAATGTCGCCAATGGGCCGATCTCGGCATCACGTGGCTGGTACTGGCTTGGTCGAACGGCAGAGGCGGCCGGCGAAGGAGAGACCGCGAGAGGTCAGGCGCGATCGTACTTCGAGAAGGCCGCCACCTATACCGGGAGCTTCTACGGGCAGTTGGCAGCGGCCCGTATCGGGGTCGAAAGACTGAACGTTGCCGCGCCGCTTCCAAGCGAGGCTGACCGACTTCGCTTCTCGAGCAGGGCTCCCGTCAAAGCAATGGCCGTGTTGCAGGCGGCAGGGCACCAGAAGCGTGCGGATGCCCTGATGAAGTCGCTGGCCAAGGAGATCAGCAGCCCCGGCGAACTGGCGCTGCTTGCGTCCGAAGCGGAGAAGCGCGGCGAACACAATCTTGCCCTGCATCTTGGGAAGACCGCCTTTGCCGAAGGCCGGGATGTCGCCGCCCTGGCCTTCCCCACGGGCGTCATCCCTGCAAGCGCCAACATAGCCGGCTCGGGCACCGCACTTGCCTACTCCATTGCCCGCCAGGAAAGCGCCTTCAATCCGGCTGCGGTCTCGCCGGCCAATGCGCGGGGTCTGTTGCAGCTTCTTCCGGGAACGGCAAAAGCCGTGGCAAAGAGACACGGCCTGACCTATGCGCCAGCGCGGCTTACGGAGGATCCGGGCTACAACGCCACACTCGGCGCCCATTACCTCGGCGAGCAGATCGCGTCGTTCGACGGTTCCTATGTCCTCACCTTCATCGCCTATAATGCCGGTCCACGCCGAGTAGGCGAATGGATTGATCGCTACGGCGACCCGCGCGGCAAGAGTATCGATGATGTGGTGGACTGGATCGAGCGGATCCCCTTCCCCGAAACCCGCAGCTACGTTCAGCGGATCATCGAGAACTATCAGGTCTACAAGACGCGACTGGGTCAGAAATCTGACATCGTGGCGGATCTGCGGTTTGGCCGACGATAACGGCTCCGATCTCACCTGAGCCTCCCGGCCCCTCGCCAACTGTCAGAAAATTGCCACAAATCAACGCGGAACCATCCGCGCCCCTCCCGTGTTATCGCCCCGTGACGAAGGCTTCGGATATCTCGAAGCTCCCCAACGGAGGTAAACGAATGTACAAGAAACTTCTCGCAGTATCCGCTCTTTCGCTCGGTCTCGCAACTGGTGCGATCGCCCAGACAAGCGGCGGCTCGATCGGCACCGGCTCGGGCACATCGGTATCTGGCTCATCCACGAGCGGTGACACCGTTAACAATCGGACCGATGGCGATGACTGCCAGTCCCGCGGCGAAGACAAGACCGCGATGAACGACACGGCTTCTGTTGCAGGTCAGGCGAACACGACGGGCGAAACCGTTGTCGCCGACTGCGAAGATTAATTGACTACGTGTAACGAAGAAAGGGCCCGCACTCGGTGCGGGCCCTTCCTATTTTTCTGTTCAGATTAGAACGAACGCTGCAGGCGAACGAAACCGAACCACTCGTCGTCGTCGGTAGCTTCGTCGTCCTGGTACTGAACGCTAACCTTCGACGTCAGACCTTCAACGATCTTGTAGTCGAGGGTGACGCCAGCGCGCCATGCATCGTCAGAGCCAGCTGCGTCGAGGTTGGTATCCCAGAAGTACTGGAAGCCCGGGGTCAGCTTGAAGCGATCCGAAACTGCGAAAGCGTATTCAGCAGCAACGGTCCACTCGGAAGCAGCGTAGTAGGAGTTGAAGCCGCTCGACCATACACCAGCGATACCGAGGGTGCCCGGACCAACGTCAGCCGTTACGATACCACGAACAGCACCGTCTTCAGCTGCAAAGTCGTAACCACCGAGGATCTGAGCCTTGGCTGCACCAAGTGCAAAGCCAACCTGACCTTCGACACCAACTTCGCTGTCAGCATAGAGAGCGTTGTCGCCGAGTTCGTCAACGAAGACGCCAACGGTGAAGGCATCGCCAACCCACTCGTAACCAATCATGTTCAGACGGTTCGAACCGAGAGCGTCCGTCTCACCCGAGAGACCGATATCCCAGTAGTTGTAGCCGTAACCAGCCTTGAAACCGCCGAGCTTGATGTAAGCTTCGTCGAGCTCAAGGTCGTTGAAGTCGTTGTCGCCTTCAGCCCAGGTGCGGATGGCGATGAAGGACTGCAGAGCGCCGAGTTCGGTGTCGGAGCGAGCGTCGAAGCTTACGTAGCCACGAGTACGAGCATTCCACTCGTCACCGCCGAAGTCTTCGTCATAGTGAACTTCGAAACGAACGTAACCGCCGACCTTGAGGCAGGTTTCGGTGCCCGGGATGTAGAAGTAGCCAGTGCCGAATGCGTCGCAAACGCGAACGTATTCCATGGGCTCAGGCTCGGCAGCGATGATAGCATCGGCAGCCTGTGCGCCAGAGACTGCTGCGAGGGCAGCAGCGGAGCCGAGAAGAAGGCTCTTGATGTTCATTTTTGACCTCCAGTCAAAGTTTCGTATGGGTCTGGGTTCTTTTGCTGAAGGACAGCGTTCCCTGCCCCATCCCCGTCGATTGCCAGAAGACGGACGATCCACCGCCTCGCTTCCGAGAGTGAAAATACAAGACGGGATCGGTCATGCAATCGGGAACTTGGAGCAATGGTCGTTCGCGCAGTTGCTTACGGCGATCCTGTTGCTGAAAGGCCACAAATGTGGCGACCACCCCCCAGGAATGTTTAGAGTTGGTTAAGAAAGTGAGGCTCGACAGGCACTTAGGACGAGGTTACGGGCGCCGAAAGTGCCGTGTTCGCCGAGGCTGACGCCCGAATCGCGCCGCAATGCCGCCGCTTCCCGCGGCGCCGCCGGTCTGCGGTCGGCCCTAGCTCATCCTGTTACTGCTCTTGAAGAGGTTCAAATCAGGGGACTGATTCTGTCGCGCATCGCCGCCTCCCATCGCCGCGAAAACTGCAAAGTTGTCAGCCATAACCCGGCGTGCTTCTGCAAAGGCTGCAGCACGCGAGGAGGATTGGGTATCGGATCGACATTTACCGCCTGCATCGGCCTCGCCATCGCGCTGACGGTCGCAAGCTCCGCGTTTGCGAATGGCGACGCGTCTGCTGCAACTAAGGAAGTCGCTCCGGGCAGTTCTCTACGGCTCGCTGTCGAAAGTAGTTCCTGTGGCCCCGGATGGTATCGCACCTCTGCCGGTACCTGTCGGCGAACGATGCAGCCACCCCCTCGTCCGCCGCAATGGAGGCCGTCTCTCGACCCGCTCGATCCTGCGCCGCCACGTGTTTCGCCACATCGGGACAAGCAGCGATGGGCGCCGAGCGAACTGCCGGGACCACCGCCGCCTCATCTTCGCTGGACGCCGCCGCCGCCCCCTCCCCGCTGGCAGGACATGAGGCGGACGTTGCCGGATATCCGGCAGAAGTAGCTGCTCTTCGGACAGCTTGGCATCACGTGTCGTTGGGTCGGTGGCACCTAGCCTCTGAACTTGCTGGGCGCTGGCCAGTTACGGAGCGGGCGTCTCTGCCTCGGTTCTCAGTAGACGCTGCCGTTGCCTCGTGGATGCTGGTCAGCACCGATACCGACCGGGGAACACTTGAAACGCGCACACTTGGTTTCACGTTACCTCCACTGAGGCATATCGCATGCAGAAGATACCGGTGAAGGCGGACCTTTGCTCCGCCGCCGATGGCTAAGAGGTGACAATGGCTGTTCGGATCGAAGACTACGCAATGATTGGAGACTGCGAGACAGCCGCCCTGGTTTCCAAAAGCGGCTCAATCGACTGGCTCTGCCTGCCTCGCTTCGATTCAAGCGCCTGCTTTGCGGCCCTGCTCGGGTCCCAAGATAACGGACATTGGTCGATCACCCCTCGGACACCCTACAGCGTCCGACGCAGCTATGTTCAGGATACGCTGGTACTGGAAACGGAATTTGTCACTGACACCGGCACAGTCGCTCTCCTGGATTTCATGCCCCCGAGGGACGGCTCCAGCAATATTGTCCGGATCGTGGAGGGACGGCTGGGCAAGGTGGAGCTCGAGATCGATCTCGTCATGCGATTCGATTATGGACGCAGCGTCCCGTGGGTGTCGCATGACCAGGAGGGTCGGCTCACGGCAGTGGCGGGACCGTACCGGCTGACGCTGCAGAGCCCCGTCCACCTGAAGGGCGAAGACTTTCACAGCAAGGCTACAGTTACCGTTTGCGAAGGAGAGCGCTTTCCCTTCACCCTCATCCACAGCGCTTCCCACGAACAGCCGCCAACGGCTCAGGATGCGGAAGCGGCCCTGCAGCAGACGGTGTTCTTCTGGCGAGATTTCGTCAGCCGCGTTCCCGACATCAACAGCTATACAGAGATCGTGAAGCGTTCATTGATCACGCTGAAGGCGATGACCTACCTGCCGACCGGCGGGATCGTCGCCGCAGTCACAACTTCCCTGCCTGAAAAGATCGGCGGCACCCGCAACTGGGATTACCGCTACTGCTGGCTACGCGATGCCACCATGACGCTGATGGCGTTCATGAACCTCGGTTATCTCGAGGAGGCCGCAGCGTGGCGAGAATGGCTGATGCGGACGATCGCGGGGACACCGGAACAGATGCAGATCATGTATGGCGTGGGGGGAGAACGTCATCTGCCGGAATGGGAGGTCGACTGGCTGACGGGTTACGAGGGCTCATTGCCGGTACGAGTGGGAAACGCGGCGGCAGGACAGTTTCAGCTCGACGTCTACGGTGAAGTGGCTGACGCACTTGCTCAGGCGCGTCGTCAAGGGCTTGCCGCTCATCCCCGCAGCCCAGCCATCTCGCGCGTGCTCCTCCCGTTTCTCGAACAGGCCTGGCGACGTCCGGATGAAGGCATATGGGAGGTACGTAGCGGCGCTGCCCATTTCACACATTCAAAGGTCATGGCATGGGTGGCCTTCGATCGTGCAGCACGGCTGGCAAAGGATTTCGGCGCCGACCCCGAGGCGGTGGTACGATGGCGTTCGGTTGCAGACGAGATCCACGCCGAAGTCTGCCGCAATGCCTATAACGAAAGACTCGGCAGTTTCGTCCAGTCCTACGGATCGGAGGCGCTCGATGCCAGCCTTCTGCAGATCCCCCTCGTGGGCTTCCTTCCGCCCGACGATCCTCGCGTCGTCTCGACTGTGGAAGCTATTGAACGCGGCCTGGTTCGTGACGGCCTTGTTCTACGCTACGAAACCGCGGTCTCGGACGACGGACTTCCCGGCGACGAAGGCGCGTTTCTCGTCTGCAGCTTCTGGCTTTGCGACGCCTTCGTGCTGATCGGGCGCTATGCAGATGCAAAGCGCCTCTACGGAAGGCTTGCCTCCCTATGCAACGATGTCGGGCTTCTTTCTGAGGAGTACGATCCTGTTAACAACCGGATGCTCGGAAACTTTCCGCAGGCCTTCAGCCACATCGGGCTCATCAACACCGCGCTGAACTTGGCACGGGTAGAAGGTCCCGCCGAAGAGCGGTCCGAGAAGGATGATGCCTAAGGGTCACCCGGCGATGGTATCCACACGTTCTTTGCGCACGGTGGCGATGCGTGATCAGCGGGATACCCAACCAGGCGCGCTATACTGCCGCTGCGAGGGCCACACGATCGGAACAGGATTGGCCCCGCCGTGTTCCTGCACGAGACCTCCCACGGGTTCGGGGGCGACCGGCCTGGAGGACGTGGCGCAACCTGCAACCGTCAGACACAGCGCTGACATGCTGAGAATCCTCGTGATAGCACCCATTATTTTGCCTCCGTCTGCCGAATGATCGGCCTATACATCTTCTGACTTTTTCATCACGGTCGTGACAGGTTCCGCAGTCTATCCGTGTAGATAGCTTCCCAGACGCATTCGTCCAGCACCTGGGAAGCGCCTGAACAGGCACCGGCAATGTGCCGGCGCCCGTGTCAGCCGTCGATTATCGGCCGTTCCCTTGGTTGTCGCCCTTTTCCTGGTGGAACCACTGATTATCAGCGGCAGCGGCCGGCGAAGTGGCGGCTACACCTGCTGCGGAAACGACGGCAGCCATGACAAATGCTTTGATGAACTTGGACATAGTATCTCCTTTCCGTGAACGTCCGGCCCATGGCGGGAGGTTCGCTTATCAAAAAATGCGGATGATATTCCGCGACCGAGCTAACGTTATCGGTGGCCCGGTGTCAGCATCTGCCGACAGCGTGGAGATGGGTTGCGGAACGCCTGGAATAAAGGCGCCAAAACGGAACGCAGTGTTAAGCAGATCAACGCTCAAATCGACGTGACTGAGGTTGTAGGTCAGCGAGTCTCTCCACAGGAAGAGGCCAGGAAGCTGGTCGGCAGTGCGCTGAAAGACCTCTTTCCATCAGAGATGGTCACGCACCGATCTCCCGAACGTCCTCCGAGGTAGCAGTACAGGTTCGAACCGACGATCAAAGGCACCCTTCCTGCGCCCCAATGCGGGCGACCGGCGTGGAAGCGGTGAGCGATGAGACGCGCCATATATTGTATTGCCACCTGTCAGCGTCTCTCCGGCAACCCATAGGCGATGATTGCGTCGCTGATCGGCGTCTCCATGAAATGGTGGCCGCCGGGATAGATGATCACGAACTGCCGTCCGGCGACTTCCACCACCAGAGGATTTGCCTGGCCGCCGCCCGGAAGCGCGTCACTCCACAGTGTCTCACCGGTCTCGATGTCGATCGCCCGGATCAGGTTGTCCGTCGTGGCGGCGATGAAGATCAGCCCGCCTGCGGTGACCGCCGGACCTCCATTGTTCGGGGTACCGATGGTGAGCGGCAGCATGGATGGAATGCCGAAGGGGCCGTTGCGGCGCGCCGAGCCGAAGGGATGATCCCAGACGGTGTCGCCGGTGGCCAGATCGATCGCCCGAATTCCGCCATAGGGCGGCTCCTTGCATAGGAGCCCGGTATAAGGAACGCGCCAGCCAGCATTCACGTCGATCGCGTAAGGGGCGCCGATCTGCGGCCCGGCTTCGCCGAGCGGGCCTTCGTCGTCGGATGCCGGCTCATAGATCGGCCTCACGTCCGCTTTGTCCGCCTCCTCGCGCGGCACCAGCCGGTTGTGGTTCGGCATGTTGTTATAGTTGGCAATCAGCAGCCCGCGTTCCGGGTCCACCGCCACGGAGCCCCAGTCATTGCCGCCATTATAGCCCGGATACTGGATCCAGTGCTGGTCGCTTGTCGGCGGCGTGTAGATGCCGTCGTAATGGGACCGGCGGAACTGGATGCGGCACCAGAGCTGGTCGATCGGTGACATGCCCCACATGTCCGCCTCCTCCAGACGCGGAAAGGCCAGCGTGTGATAGGTGGAGAAAGGCTGCGTCGGCGAAAGATAGTCCGGCTCGACGCCGCCCTGCGGCACCGGACGCTCCTCGACCGGGAAGAGCGATTCACCCGTCTCGCGGTTGAGAATGAAGATATCGCCCTGCTTCGACGCGAGGATGACGGCGGGCACGGTGCCGCCATCTATCGGGAAGTCGATCAACGTTGGCTGGCTGCCGAGATCGTAGTCCCAGACATCGCGGTACACTGTCTGGAAATGCCACGCGGGCTGCCCGGTCGTCACGTCCAGAGCAACGAGCGCGGTCGAGTATTCGTTCTCCTGTTCGCTGCGGTTGGAGCCGTAGTAGTCGACGGCAGAATTGCCCATCGGCAGAAAGACGTAGCCGAGTTCCTCGTCGCCAGCGGCGATGGTCCACATGTTGGGCGTTCCACGGGTGTAAACTTCCTCCGGCCCCGCCTGGCTCGTATCGCCGGGGCGGCCCAGGTCCCAGGCCCATTCGAACTCGCCGGTGACGGCGTCGAAGCCGCGGATGACGCCGGAGGGGGAATCTTCCGCATTTCCGTCCGTCACCTGTGCACCGACCACGACGACGCCGCGCACGATGGTGGGCGGTGAGGTCATGGCGTACCAGCCGGGCACCGTTTCACCCAGGCCGCGCTCCAGAAAGACCATGCCGTTTTCACCAAAGCCGGTGCAGAGCTGGCCGGTCTCGGCGTCGACGGCGATCAGGCGCGCATCGAGCGTACCCCAGATGATGCGGGTTGCGCAGAGGTCATAAGGATCAACGTCCGGCACCTCGAAATAGGATACGCCGCGGCAGGTTGCGCCGTAAGGGATCGCGTCCGCCGGCACCTGGGGGTCATAGCGCCACTCCTCCTTGCCTGACTGCGCATCGATCGAGATGATCTTGCCCATGGGGGTGCAGGCGAAGAGCTTTTCACCGATTTTCAGCGGCGTGTTCTCAGGCGAATACTTTCCCTCCGCCTCGGGTGACGGAAGGTCACCGGTATTGAACTCCCAGATGCGCTCGAGCTGGCCGACGTTTTCGGGCGTGATCTGGGTCAATGGCGAGTATTTCGTGCCATGCAGGTTGCCGCCCCAGGCCGGCCAATCGGCGCCAGTTTCGCGCATGGCAAGCGCCGGCCGATCCTCTTCGGCGGACTGCCCTTCGGGCGCGGGGTCACGGGGAACCTCGGGATTGATGACGATACCACTTTCCGTATCGAGCGCTGGCTGACGTCCCGGAATCTGGTCAGCCAGAGGCTCGGCAGGCTCTGCCGGAGCGACAGTACCGCTATCGACGGGGGGTGCCGGAGCAATGATGCCGCTGTCCGCAGGTGGCCGCTCCGGACTTTGCGGGGCGGGAGCCGTCCCCTCCTCCGTCTCGGCCTGCGCCAGGACGGTGGTCGGCCGAATCCAGGGCGCAGCGGTTAAGCCAATCCCCAGGGCTGCCAGCACGGCCATGGCGGTCGCCATTCCGTGGCGGCGGGTGCCTGGGTGCGGGTCGCGACGGCGCAGCGCCGGAATGGCGAGGAGCACCAGCAGCAGGATGACGGTGGGCGCGACCAGTCGGGGGACGAGTGGCCATCCCTGAAGTCCGACCTCCCAAAGCGCCCAGAATACGGTGAAAATAAAGGTTGCCGCGTAGACGAGCACGCTGGAGTGGCGCCCCATCACCATCAGCACACCCGACACCAGCAGGCCAGTGCCGGCGACAGCGTAGTACCACGAGCCGCCGAGGACGATCAGCCAAATCCCGCCTCCGCCAATCACGAGTCCGAGCAGCACCAGGAGGATGCCGAGTGCCATGGAGTACCATCGGCTGACGCGATGAGATTTGTCGTGATGCTCCGTCGAGTTCGTCATGAGCGGCTCCCCAATGCTGCAGATGTGAAAACTCAACAAGGGCGGAAACCGAATGTTCCAGTCAGGGAGCATCAGAATGCTCACAAAGCTGCGCCGGGATCTTTTCATGCGGAGCAGCAAGTTTCCAAGATGCCGCTGGAGATTAACGGAACCCCGCGCTGCGTTTCCGATTCTCCAAGGGTGGATTGCATTAGGCCCTGGGCGCCTCGTCCAACCCGCAAGCCGGATGGGTAGGAAAGCATCATCCCCACCATCCCGTTTCAGTGTATAGGAGAATAAAAATGCATCAGATTTCGTCGGACATGAAAAACTGCATCGACCAGTGCCTGGCGTGCTATGCCGAGTGCCTGTCGTCCGCAATGGGCCACTGTCTGGAACTCGGCGGAAAGCATACCGGGCCCGCCCATTTCAAGCTGATGATGGCCTGTGCCGAGATCTGCCGGACGTCAGCACACTTCATGCTGATCGGCACGGAGCACCACAAGCACACCTGCCGCGAGTGCGCAGAAATCTGCAGACAGTGCGCCGAAGACTGTGAGCGTATCGGGGAAATGCAGGCATGCGTAGATGCATGTCGAAGGTGCGCGGAGAGCTGCGAGAAAATGGCCGCCTGACGTGTCGTGCTTTTCGGGGGGTTCCATGGCGGGGAGGATGGGACTCTTCCCCAATTAACGGAAATCAGGGTTTTGGCGTAAGGTTCTGGCAGACCAGCCGTTCTGCGATACTTCGAGCGATACATTGCACGATACATTCTGAAAAGTCGACCACGTCGACGCAACTTTCGGCTGCGCGCTCGACGCTCATCCTGGTGCTGCACGCAGCCCGTCTCATGCCCCTATTCCGCGAAGCGGACTGAGCCCAGGACTGGCTGGAGGTGGCCGCCAACGTCGCGGTTGATCTCTCCGCCTTCAACGAACACCCGGTTCCGTCCGGCAGCCTTGGCCGCGTAGAGTGCCCGGTCCCCACGTTCGAAAGCAGCCTCCAGACGGGTATCATCCGCTCCGACGGCGGCAACGCCACAGGAGACGGTGAAGTGCTCCGTCACATCGAAGGCCACCCATGCCCTCTCAAAGAATGCGCCCCTCAGTGCCTGCGCCAGATCGCGGGCTTCGACGAGGTCGAGACCGGGAAGAAAGGCGACGAACTCCTCACCTCCATATCGTGCCGTACATCCGTGGGGCCCGACCACCTGACGCATGTCTTCGGCCAGCCCCCGGATGACCTCGTCGCCGAAGGAATGACCGTAGCCATCATTGATGCGTTTGAAGTGATCGATGTCGCACACGATAAGCGCGCCATGCCGCGTCGAACCGCGTTGCTGTTCGATTGCCTGTCGAAGGCCTCGGCGATTTAGCAACCCCGTGAGTTCATCCGTCTCCGCCGCCCTTCGGTAACGCTCGAGCGCGGTATGACCTATGGCGGCGAGAGCGCTGACCGGGAAGAACATACAGACGGTAATGGTCGTGAGATGGACTGCGAGGTTGTAAGCGGAGTCCGCAAAATCGGCGAAGTCGTTACTCAACCCCGTGAAGAACGTGAAGTAGGTCGCGCGCGACACGGAATCCAGCACGACGATGCAGCTCGTCATGACGAGGCCCTTGTCGATCGCGCCATTCGTTTGTCGCCTCACCTTGATGATTGCCCACGCGAGCAGGAAGGCGAACGCCATGTCCGTGAGGAACAGTTGGTAAGATCAGGCTCTTCTCAACGAAAACGAGGTAAGCTAGCGCCAGCGTATACAGCGCGACGAAGGACAGGCGCTGCACCGTCTGCATGGGCATCTTGAAGTGAGACAGGAGCCCGCTGCCGTAGCAATAGGACGCCCCCATGAAGATCAGCCCCGACGCGAAGGCGTCGAAGGTCGGCTGGATCGAGAAGGTCGAAATCACGAACCCTAGCGCTGTCTGCGCGAAACCGGCGCCCCAATACCAGGTGTCGCTCAGCTTCAGATGCCACAACAGGAAGAAACATCCTGCCACCAGGCTGAAGAGCACCGGCGGCACGTAAACGATCAGATTGCTCGTCTCCATCCAGTGCAGCCCCCCAGCCGCCGTAGGTTGTCGATCTCACCCGGATGTAACTCTTCCGAGTTTAACGGTTGCTGAATGTCTTCGGTCAAGGGTCCGCCGCTGAAGCACCAATGTCCCCTCTCCCAGGCCCGTCCTGGTTGCCGCTCCAGACGAGGAAATTATTTCCGCCCACGGGTATCGAAGCGCACGGAAGGCAACGGCTCAGGTTGCAGCTTGCCCACAGGCCACGGCGATAGCGCGGGCGCACTTTCCGGCATGACACCATGTTTCTACCGGTGGTTCTTCCGTCCGGAATTAGCATACATGACTGTTGAAGAATCTGATGTCGGATCGCTAGGCTCACGCGAGAGACGCCTTCCGTTAGCCGCCGGTATTCAAAAGACGCTGGAACCATGGGAGCCCAAATCATGCCTGAACCACGCTCGCCTCGCCTCGCGGTCCTGATCGACGCCGATAACGCCTCGGCCAAGATCGTCGACGGTCTGTTCGAAGAGATTGCCAAGATCGGAGAGGCGAGTGTGCGCCGGATATATGGCGACTTCTCCAGCGCCCGTTCGAAGGCATGGACGGACGTCCTTGCAAGGCATGCAATCATCCCGCAGCAGCAGTTTGCCTACACCACTGGCAAGAACGCCTCCGACATCACACTGGTGATCGATGCGATGGACCTGCTTCACAGCGGACGTTTCGACGGATTTTGTCTCGTCTCCTCCGACAGCGATTTCACGAGACTTGCATCGCGTATCCGCGAGCAAGGCATCGACGTCTTCGGGTTCGGGGAACAGAAGACACCCGAGAGCTTCCGTCAGGCATGCCGGAGGTTTATCTACACGGAGAACCTGCTGCCTCAAGAGCCGGCGAACGGCAACGGCGAGGTACAACAGGCACCGTCACTGCAGAAGCCGAGCGCCGCGACGCCGATCATCAAGAAGGTCATAGCTCAGATGGAAAGCGAAGACGGGTGGGTACCGCTTGGGGCTGTCGGCACCCAGCTCGCGAATCTGGCATCGGATTTCGACCCCCGCACTTACGGTTCCCGCAAGCTCAGCGATCTCGTCAAGAAGACGAATGCCTTCGAGATCGACAATGCAGAAGGGAAGCCACTACGCATTCGGATGAAGCAACCGGCCAGCAAGGCAGGTTGAACCCGGTGAGGCTCTCGAAGCTCGGCCTACACAAGCGTTTCCTTAGGAGCTATTTTCGAGCCCTGTGGCAGACGCTGCGTGAATTCGAGGACGATCAGGAGTAGCGATGCTGATCACGTTCGCAATCGTCTATGGCGTGTCGCATCGCGTCCTCCCGGCCACACTCGTACTTCTGCATATAATAGCTGACGAGCGACTGCCGACGAGGCTCATCCATGAGCGCGAAGACGTTCCGGAAGTGACGATCTATTGCAGATAGACGCGGCTGACTGGATCGGGGCCTCTCCACGATATACGTGAGAAGTCGATACACGATGAGGCCGACCGCCAAGGCCATCAGAAGAGTCCGCCGCAATCTTTTGCGCACGGGGTATGGAGACATTCCGGTCTTGTTCGCCCAGAAACATCGTCACAGGCGCGCCGGTCGTGGTCGGGTCTTCCAACCGTGGAATCGTGCAGCCGTAGTAGGAGACATGGGTGGCAAAGCGAGGACCAGCCGGCAGGAAGAGCTCCGCGATCTGGCTATAGGACGTCAAAACCGACACCATGCCGCCATAGGAAAACCCGACAATTCCGATCCGCCCCTGATCGACGTCGGGATGGGCTGAAAGGTAGGCCAGACCCGCAAACGCGTCGGCCAGCATCATGGCTTCGGTGACGGTATAAGACCGGATGAGGTCTCCGTTGCGTCCGACGCCTCGTGACGTAAAGCTGTCAATGACAAGGACGACGTATCCTTCCGCTGCCAGCCGGCGCCCATATCCACGCTCACGGCTGTCTTGCAAGCCGCCCAAGCCTTCCGAGACAACGACGCCTGGTGCCGGGTCGTTGCACCTTTTGGGGAGATAGAGCTCCGCCTCGACCTGATATCCGAGGTTGTCTCGATCTTCGAGGAGATCGGAAAGCAGCACAGGATTGCGGGAAGGAAGGACGATCTGTTCTATTTTCTGATCCTCTCTCGGTCTGATTGGCGGCTGACGCAGGCCTGTGCTCTCACTGATCGAGCCGATCACATCGGCCCCTCAATTGTGCAGCACCTCAGATGCCGGCATACCAATAATAGCCTCGGTCCTCCCAATAGCCGCCTTGGCCGCCACGGAAGTCGGCGAACGACTCCACCATCTCGATGCGCATGATGTACTTCGCCATCTTGTATCCGAGCTGCCGCTCGATACGGACCCGAAGCGGTGCGCCGTACGGCACCTGCAGTGGCGCATCGTTCATCGCATAGGCGAGGATGGTTTGCGGGTGATAGGCGTCAATGAGATCGATGCTCTCGTAGTAAGGTTCTCCTGCGAGCTCGTCGGCGCAGTGAAAGACCACGAACCGCGCGTTTGGCCCGGGACGCGCCCGCTCAAGCACCGAAGCGAGCGGCACGCCGGTCCACTTCCCGATGCAGCTCCAGCCTTCCACGCAGTCGTGCCGGGTAATCTGCGTGCGTGCCGGCATTGCCTGAAGCTCCCCGAGCGAGAGCTCGAGGGTTCCTCGACCAGCCCGCCGACGCGCAGCCGCCAGTTGGCAAAACCCTCGCTCAGCATCGTCATGTATTCCGCCGTACGCGGAAACTGCGTTCCATTGCTCTTGAAGGTCTCGGAGATCGCCGATTCAGGAAACTCGCGAGCAAGCGCCAAACGCGGCGTGACGAGCCGAAAAAACTGTCGGTTGAGCTCTCCGGTCCGGTCGAGGATGCTGGAGAACTAGGGTGCGCGCGAAAGCCGATCGGCGTTCGCGACCATCAGTGCACCCGCCCCAATCAAGCCACCGGTCAGCAGTCCTCTCCGATCCCAGCGGGGCTTCGGATCATCACTCATTCTTCCCTCCTTCCTTTGAGATCATACCGCCCGGTCAGCATCGAGCGCAGGTTGTTAAAGGCCCCCGAAAGAAGCACAGCCGCGACGTGAATGATGACGAAGGCCACGAATCCGAACGCGCAAAGAAAGTGGATCGTCCGGGCGGACTGCCGCCCACCGAATACATCAAGCAGCCCGGGGACTGCCGCGTTGACGTTGGGCGACATCGTCAGCCCCCGTCAGGATCATTCTGGTCCCAGCACGAACAATGCCAGCAGATAAGTCAGCTTCTGGAGCACGTTGTAGTGGCGAGCCTCCTCCCCTTCGGGAAACCGTAACCGGGCATGTTCGCGTATCGTGCGCCCGATGTTGCGGATCTGCTCGCCCGTCGGAAAGATTCCACGCCGCAGGTGTCCGCTCCAAAGTCCGTAGCCGAGATAGAGACAACCGTTGAGGACGAATAGCCAGGCGAATGTGAAGTGCCAGTGGCGCCCCATGGCCAGCCACTGTGGGCTCGGCAGGGTCGCCCATGCAGGAAAGGCGCGACCACTGTTACCCGACAGCCCCAGCACGCCGGTCGTCTCGAACATGTACTGGTCCAGTATGCGAACCGCGCCGATCTGCTCGCCACTGTCTGAAACCTCCGGGCCGATGACGAGGAAAGGATTTGAGAAGTCGGAGGTGCTGCCCCAGTAAAGCGCAGGATGGGCGTTGAAGATCTGCAAGCCGCTCATCAAAAGGACGATCAGGCAGGACACGTTGATCCAGTGCGTCAGCCGGATTGGCAAGGAATGGCGGTAGATCCGGCTGAAACCAGAGCCGGCATTTCGCCTCGCCGCTGATCTCGCCTCGCCTGCGCTGTTATCCTGTCTGGTCAAGTACGTGTCCTTGATCTGCGACGCTTCGCCTTCTGCTCTTAAGGCAGTCGTACTGAACAAGGCGACGTGGGTTCCAGGCCGTCGTCACGTCTGACATTCTTGTGATGCTGATCCCGAGCCCGGCGTGGCTGCTGCTCTGCGGATCACGCTATTGCCGTAACCCGTCCTGCTGAAGGGAGAGCGATGTCGGAAGCTGAGAGTACCAGGCAGCGACTGCTGCAATCTGTTCGTCCGTCATGTTTCGCGCAATCTCATCCATGACATGCGCATAGGCCGTGCCGCCCCGCTGCCCTTCCTGCCAAAGTTGAAGATGCTTGGAAAGATACCACTCTGGCTGCCCGGCCAGATAAGGATAAAAAGGATTGCCGCCTTCCGGTTCAATGGCATGGCAGCTTTGGCAGGCCGGAATCTTACGTGGCCCGATGCCCTCAAACGCGATACGTCTTCCCAACTCCAGCAGTTCCTCTCGAGTGGACGGCGGTCCGGCACTCGCAGCCATCGGCACCGCTGCGTAAGAGAGATCTCCCTCACCTTCCAGTATGCCCGCCTCGTCTTGCCAAGAAGGAGTCGAGGTGACGCCCCCTGCCGTTGCTCTGTCGGAGGCCGGGTCTGCAACTGGAGCCTCGCGAGCTGTAGCAACTGCGCCCTCCGGCAACGAAGACCTCGTCTCGGCCTCGCCGAGTTTCGGCTGTTCGGAATAATGGCGCGCCAAGGCTTCCAGCACTTGTGCATCATAGCGACGTGCAGGCGGCTCCATGAAGCCGCTCTGCCTTTCGCCATGTGAAAAAGCCTGAAGCGTCGCATAAAGATAGGGAGCGGGTTGACCGGCGATGATCGGAAACACGTCTTGCGTCTGGCCGGTCCCTCGGCCAAGTCCATCCAACCCGTGGCAACGGGCGCAATCGTTCAGGGCGTTCTTGACGATGCCGTCAAGCGCCGCGGTGGTTTCACCACCAGCTTCCAGGTCATCGTCGACCAGCCCGCCGCCAAGCGCCAGATCGGCATATTCCGCTCGAGCCATCTCCGGCAAAGCGCGCAGGAAAGCCACCTGAGCCCAGACCTCATCGTCGCGCTCTTGTGCCGGCCATGCCGGCATTCCGGAGAACTTGATTCCGTTCTTGACAATCCAGAAGAGCTCCTCGTCACTCCATTCCGCCACCTTCTCCTCCAGGCGGGGCGGGCTGGGAACCATCTCCTCCACAACGGGAGACTGCGGGACGCCGGGCGCCCCGTGGCATGGGGCGCAGCCGGTGGCGTAGTGGCCTGCGGAACGGCGGATGAGCGACGGATCATCGAGATCCAGATCCTCTGGTTTTGATACAAGCGTGGACTGTGTCTGGACGGCATTCTCCATGGTCCAGCCGAGAAACCAACGCACCACACTGAAGTGTCCAGACGAGGCGGCAATAGAGACCAACCCGGTCCAGCCGACGAACAGGGCTCCCGCCAAACCCAGCCCGGCCAGAGCCGCGAGCCTCTTCCAGGTCAGCACGATCCTTATCCGCATCGTGTTCCATCCCCGCTGTTGACTCCTGGACTCATCGGCAATCCCCGATCAGGAGAACCGGCATTGTTTCGAAGATCACGGCGGTAAACGACAGGCCCGCTAGAAGGAGCGTTGAAAACTCGAGAAAGCGCTCTCGCGCTTCCGGCGTATCCTGATTGTTGCGAGTGCCACCGCCATCGACCCGCCACTCCCGCCACGAGCGGCGCACGATGAGCCCGATCAAGACGAGACACACCACGGTCACCACCCCGATGGCAAGCCGCGTGCCACCGATCCGTGTGAAGGGATCCGCGTTTGGAGCACATTGATAGGCCGCGAGGAAATAGCAAAAAAGGAAGTGAAAGGCCCAAATCGTCGGTGCGGCGATCAGCGTCCAGAGATTGTCCTGTGTCTTGCCGAAGATCTGCATTCAGGCCTCAAACCGACATTGGGAAATAAGCGAGGGTTGCAATGGTGAAGAAAGCGGTAAACGCCATGAAGTGCCAATAGAGGGCCACGTTCGACAGGTCGATATCATGTGCCGGCGTCATTCTCTTTGTTATGGAACGCGCCAGGCAGTAGCCAAACATCACGCTCCCGACGGCGCCGTGAACTGCCGTCCATATCGCCAGTACCCAGACCGTCGCGGGATAGACATGTGCCGAGGGATCAAGACCGGTTGTGTAAGGCCCCCACAGCAGTGAGGCACTTGCACATAGGGAAAGAACGACGCCTGCAGCCATCAAGAAACGCGCAACGCCCACATGCTCCGCACGGTTTGACCATCGCGCCAGAAGCGCGGATGCCCAAGCTGCGGCAAACAGCATCAGCGCCACAGTTGGCCACAGCACCCCCGGACCGACGGTGGTTGGCGGCGGAAAGTCCACATGGATGGTGAAGAAGTAGAAGTAACCGAAGATCAGGCCCATAAATGCGGTGGCATCGCCCAGCATGGTGATGAACATCGCCCACCAGCCGATTGACTGTGGACCCGACTCGTAAAGCGGCAGTTTGAGGCCGAGACCGACCTCTTTTTCTCGCACCTCGGGTATCTGAGCCGTACCGCGCCATAGCCAGACGATGATCGAAACGAGCGAAAGCACCATGGCGCCGATCGTTGCCGCCCACCAGTGAAAGGTCGCAAAAATGAACACTGCACCGGTGAAAATCGCTGCCCACATCGGCATGAAGCTTGGGCCTGGCACGCGCAGGCATTGAAGCGGAGAGCCATCAAGGACGGACGTGATGAGGGTCTCGCGTTTCATGTCGGTGGCATCGGGAAGATAGAACCGCCCCTTGTCGACGTCGTCGATGAAGTTCGGCTGCTCCCAGATTGGATAGCGAGTGGTCACGATCGGCACCGAGCGCACGCCCCAACTTTCTCCGGGCATCTCCGAAAGCCACTCCAGGGTCCCGGCGTTCCAGGGGTTGCGCTTGGCGTAAGGCTCCTTGCTGCGGGGGCGCAGCACGTCCCACACGATGACCAGGAAGCCGGCCGCGAACACAAAGGCGCTGATGCTTGAGACCATGTTCGCGGCCCCGACGCCCATGCTCTCGGGATAGGTCCAGACGCGTCGCGCCATGCCGGCAAGTCCGGAATAATGCATCGGCATGAACGCCACATTGAAGCCGACGAACATGAGCCAGAATGCGAGCTTGCCGAGCCGGTCTGACAGCCGTCTGCCGCTGACGATCGGCCAATAGTAGTAGATCCCCGCCGACAATGGGAACAGCATTCCGCCGATCAACACATAGTGCAGGTGAGCGACCACGAAGTAGGTGTCATGCGCCTGCCAATCGAAAGGCACCAGTGCCACCATCACGCCGGTGAGACCTCCGATGACGAACGTGGCAAGCGCCCCAGACACAAACAGCATCGGCACGGAAAAGATGACGCGGCCGGTTAGCAGCGTGGCGATGAAAACGAAGATTTGTACGCCCGTCGGAATGGCGACGGCCTCGGACGCCGCTGAAAAGAAGCCGAGAGAAATCGATGGCAGCCCCGTGGTGTACATATGGTGCACCCAAAGCCCGAATGAGATGAAGCCTGTGCCGACGGCTGCGAGCACGATCCAGGAATAGCCAAGGATCGGCCGCTGCGCGAACGTGGGTATGATCATCGCAACGAGCGCGATTGCCGGAAGGAACACGATATAGACTTCAGGGTGGCCGAAGATCCAGAACAGATGCTGCCAAAGAACCGGGTCGCCACCGCGACTGGGATCGAAGAACGGCCAGTCGAACAAACGCTCCAACTCGAACAGGATATCGCCGGCAATCAGCGGAGGGAATGCGAACAGGATCATGCCTGCGACTACCAGAACGTACCAGCCATAGAGCGGCATGAGGTTCAGCCGCATCCCGGGCGGCCGGCATTTGAGCGTCCCTACGATCAATTCTACGGCGGCCGCAATCGATGCAACCTCGATGAACGACAGGCCCAGCAGCCAGATATCTGGCCCGTAGCCTGGCGTATACTGCTCCCTCGTGGTCAGCGGCGGGTACATGAACCAGCCGGCGTTTGGTGCTGCGTCGAAGAAGATCGAGCCACACACGAAGACACCACCGATCACGAAACACCAGAACCCGAACGCCGATAGGCGTGGGAATGGCAGATCGCGGGCACCCAGCATCTGCGGCAAGAGAATGATGGCGACCGCTTCGAATATCGGGACTGCGAAGAGGAACATCATCGCCGTGCCGTGAAGCGTGTAAACCTGGTTGTAGAAGGTGGCCGACAGGAAGTCGTTATCGGGTACGGCAAGCTGCACCCGCATCATCAGCGCAAGTACGCCGGCAAACAGCATGAAGCCGAACGCCACGGCTGTGTACCAGATCCCGACTTCGGTGTTGTTGACAGCCGACCAGTAGCGCCACCCCTTAGGCGCAGCCCACACCTTTCGCAGCCTCTCTTCCTGGCCGCGGCGGACTTCCTCGTCATCCTGGTTCGGCGCGTCGGATGGATAGAGCGTGGCTTGTGTCATTCGAGGCTCCCCAGCCATTCCGATATCTGCTCAATTTCTGCATCCGGAAGCACACCGAAGGCCGGCATCTCCACGCCTGGCTTCAGGTGGTCCGGCGCCGCGATGAAGGCAGCAAGATTCTCCTCCGTCATGGGCAGAAGACCGGCCGCAATCGTGCGGCGACTTGCAACATGCGTCAGGTCTGGCCCCACGTCTCCGTCAGCGGGGGTGCCCCTGACACTGTGGCACCCGCCGCAGCCGTTCTGCAGGAAAAGGCTGAGACCCACGCTTTCGTCGACCGCTGCAGGTTCGGCTTGCGCTCTGACGTATCGCGCGAAATCCTCCTCGCTCGCGACGACCACTCGAAGCCCCATCTGGGCGTGTGCCGTTCCGCAAAATTCCGCGCAGGCGCCGTTGAAAATCCCAAGCTCGGTGGGTTCCAGAATAAGTCGATTTACCCGGCCAGGGATCGCATCCATCTTCCCAGCCAGAGACGGAACCCAGAACGAGTGGATCACATCCGGGCTGCCCAGAAGAATCTCCGAGCGCTTGTTGACCGGGATCCAGATCTCGTTGGCGCTTGGGACACCGCCTTGCGGGAGGTTTCTGACGGCACCGGGGTCCCCGTCGACGTCATAGGCAACCCGCCACCAGAAGCGCTCCCCGGCTACAGCAATCGTCGGGCCATCTGCCGGGCGCCGGAGCTCCGGCATCATCTTGAGGCCCCAAAACAGCAGCGCCGCAAGAACGACCGTCGGGAACACACATCCACCCCAGATGATGAGGCGCAAGCCGGTCTTCTCAGAATGCTTGGCCGGATCTCCTTTGGTAGCGTAGTAGCTGAGGCCAATGACGAGGAGCCAAATCGCCACCGCTCCGGTCAATAGAACCCAAAAGAGTGCCAGAACGCGCTGCGCTTCGACTCCCGCCGCGTCGAAAGCGGTCTGAGGTCCAGTGCAGGAGGACAATAGGGCGATCACAGAAAATATGCTGCTCGCCTGGCCCCTTCTCATAACGATTGTGTCTCCCCCTGCCCCTCAAGAACAAACCGTTGCATTTGGTGGAGCAGATACCCCATCATCACTCTGGCAGCCGATATGCCACAACCTGGTCCGAGACCTCCGGCTTCAGGATCGAGTTCCCGCCGACGGCAAACACCACGTAATCCGCCCCTTCGTGGGTGAAGACAGCAGGGATAGAAACGGCCGGGGCTTCGACGAGATCCGACCACAGTTCCTCGCCTGTCGCCGCGTTCAATGCACGCACACGGGAATCCATGGACGCGCCAATGAAGACGACGCCGCCCGCAGTCACCACAGGGCCGCCGAGGGTAGGCGAGCCCCAGGATTCAAAGCCATAGAAGCCGGAGAGCTGCGCTAGGCCGAATGGCGTCTCGTAGAGCCGCTCGCCAGTGCGTAGATCGATAGCTGAAAACGTTCCGAAAGGTGGCTTCCAGCAAGGCATGCCGAGCCAGTTGCTCCAGTCCGTCAGGTGGATGCCATAGGGTGCACCCTCCTGGGGATAATAGCCTGCCTCATTGCCGCTCTCTTTGCTCTGGAGTTCTTCGTACTCCTGCCGTGGGATCAGGCGAATGGTTTGAACGATGCGTGACGCGTTGACATAAAGGATGTCATTTCGCGGATCGACCGCCACACCGCCCCAGTTGGTGGCGCCAGCGGTTCCAGGGTAGAAAAGTGTCCCCTGTTCGGATGGCGGCGTGAAGATGCCTTCGTACAGATATTTCTCCCGATCCCGCGAGCACTGGCCGAAGCTGACGATGTCAGCAAGCGTCCAAACACCGGGGAATTCGAGCGCATTGCCCAAAGGCGGAGGCGTCATCGCGAAAGGCTGTGTGGGCGCCGCAACCTCACCCTCTGCAGCGCTTGCAGGCACCGGGCGCTCCTCAACCGGGAAGATCGGCTTGCCGGTGCGGCGGTCGAGAACAAACAGGAAGCCTTGCTTCGTTGCCTGAACGAGGGCGGGGATGGTCTCGCCATCTCGCTCTATATCGACAAGCGTCGGGGCAGACGGTGTGTCGTAGTCCCAGATGTCGTGGTGAACATGCTGAAAGCTCCAGACGATCTCGCCCGTTTCAATGTCGACCGCACTGACGGTAGTGGCATGCCGCATGGGTTCCAGACGCTGACCGCCCCAGTAGTTCGGACTGGGAGAGGAAACCGGCGCATAGACCAGTCCAAGTTCGGGATCCGCTGTCATCGCGGTCCAGATATTGGCGGTGCCCGTGCGGGGGATCATCTCCGGCGGCACGAAGCCCGTGTCCCAAAGCAGCTCGCCTGAACGAGCGTCGATGGCCATCAGGTTGCCTGGCGGTGCAACGCTGTAGGCCCAGTCATTGCCCGCCCAGCCGAGAAGAAGCGTGTTTCCGACAACGAGTGGCGGCTGTAGCAGCGAAAAAGGGAAGACGTCGTTGACGTCGTTCCACTGATTGACGTTGAGGACGCCCCCATCTGCAAAGTCGGTGCAACGCTTGCCCGTGTCCGCATCGACGGCGTGCAGTTCGGCATCCATGGTGCCGAGGAACACCCTCTTTTCACAGACACCCTCACGGCCGCTCTCCCAATAGGAAACCCCGCGGTTCTTCAGGGCGGGCTGCGTCAGCGCCTCAAGCCTTGAGTCACTGCTGTAGCTCCAGCGCTCCTCACCGGTCGCGGGGTCAAGAGCGACGATGCGATAGAAGGGCGTGCCGAGATAGAGAGTATCGTTGGCATAGATGGGTGTCGCAGACCAGACCGTCTGCGGGAGCTCTCCTGAACCATCCGAAACGTCGCCTGTATGATACTCCCAGGCGCGCTCCAGGTCGCTTACCGTCTCTGGAGTAAAGCTCTTGACGTTTGAGAACTTCGTGGAGGCAACATCACCATGAAACGCCGTCCAATCCGCCTCTTGGGCGCTGGCTGTAGCGGATGCGGCGACAAGAAGAAACGGGAGAAAGTTTCGAAACATCAAGCGGCCTTCTTGCGCAAGTTCCAGACAAGGGCGAAGACCAGTGCTACGCACGTCAAAAGCATCATGACGGCGAAGGCGTACTGCATCAGGAAATAGGCAGCGACGGTTGTCAGTCCTGCGCCGATCAAGAGAATGAGATTCAAGCTCACCCAAAGGCGGCGCCCCACCCGCAGGACCATCACGAGGACCGTTCCCGCTACCGTTGCAACGGCACCGATCAGGGCAAGAAGCGCACCGATGGATCCGTTCACCCCTGTGTTTTCGAAGGGCGCCGCATAAGCGATCACGGCTAGCACCAGGGCCACGAGCGAGGGGAGCAGTGCTGCATTGTAGGTTATCCGCATTCGCGTTAAACTAACCACCTTCGAATTTGTTCCAAGCAACATGCATCGGCACCGCCGCAGCCGAGTGGCCTCAGTGGGTGAGATCGCAGCGCTCAACGACAAGATGCTCCCAAAGTCGTGAACCTGATGCCACCTCACCTGGCTCTGCTCACGGAACATTCCCGTTCGTGTCCTGTTGGCCTGCTGTGCGTCAGACGATCTGACGCTTCAATCGAGACACCAAAGAGGAGGTCCAATCATGATCGACAAGATCAAGACCACGCTCGCCGCTTCCACCTTCGCTCTGTCGCTGATCGCTGCACCTGCATTGGCACAGGAGTATGGCGACTGGGATACGGATGGCGCAGCTGGCATCAACGAAAGCGAGTTCCGGACCGGGTTCGAGAACAACACGGCATTCGACACTTGGGACGCCAACGATGACAGCGCGCTCACTGAGGACGAGTTTGGCACCGGCATCGGTGACAATGAAAGCGCCTTCAATGACCGCTTCGGCGACGGCTGGTTCAACGAATGGGATGCCGATTCCAACGATTCCATCAGCGAAGATGAGTACTATGACGGCGTATATGCCGGGTACGACGCCAACAACAACAACGTCATCGAAGAGCCGGAGTTCGGCGACGTTGGCGACGACATGGGCGATGGCGGCCTGTTCGACATCTAAGCATGGCACAAGCTTGTCAGGAGAGTGACCGGCGGCGGTATCCGCCGGTCACTCCGTTCAAGGAGGACCGACATGGGGATGAAAAAGATCAAACCAGCCTTCGTGCTTGGCAGCTTGTTATCAGCGGCAGCCATCGGTGCGCAGACAACTGCTGCGCAAACACCGGCCGGCGTCTTCTCAGAAGGTGCTGACGAGGTGCGTCGGCTGAGCGACGACATGTTCTCCCGATGGGACACCAATGAGAACAGGATACTCGAAGGCGACGAATTCCTGATCGGTCTTCACCAGCGCTGGAGCGGGCAGGACGGGACGCTGAACAAACCGGAATACGAGGAAAGCTGGAATGACTGGTTCGTCGCCCAGGCTCCCGATTTCCTGGCGCTTGATCAGAATTATGACGGCGAGATCTCGGTAGAAGAGCTCAAGGTTCCGCTGACGGATGCCGATCTTCGCGGCGAATGGCAGGGCGTCGATGATGCTGCGCTGACCCCTGAGGAGTTCTGGGCGGGGCTCAACAAAGTAAGCGATGTCGATCGGAGCGGCGATCTGGATGATCGGGAACTCGAAGCGCTGGGGATCGTGGTGGCTCCCGTCCCGCATACGGCCGATGAATAGCGGGCATGGAGCGAGGATTCAACGGAGCTAAGGCTATTTCTCTAGGTCTTCCACCCGAGGAATTCTTTCGACTCCGTGGCTCAAGGTAACCGGCGGCTGCGGCGCCTGCAGTCCATGCTGCCGATGGGTCAAAGCAACTTGAGCCTCGGAGGGCCTCCAACCTTTTGAAAGACTGCGAGGGTTGGTCCTTCATCGTCAGCGGGGCAGCCCTTGAAGTCATCGACTCCGTCCCCCGCCAACTCGGGAGGCTGGACGTCAAAGCAACCTTCGTCGCCTCTTCAATCAGCCCGTTCCTGTCGTCTTGGTAGCTGGCATGAACGCCATGATACTCATCTTTCCAGAGTGATGCGTCGGGTCGCCAAAGTTTTGAAGGCTTCTCTCCCCTGCATCCAGATCAACGAAGAGAGGATGAGGTCCTCCAACCCGGACAAGCTGGTTGCTGACTTCGAGGATGATCCGAGCGCTCGACGGTTCTTGCCAGATCATCCTTCATCCGGCACGTCTAAGACGAGCGAATCGAGAAACACCGCGACTGCCTGTGTGCCGACCACTGCTGTGTTGCCACGGCTTTTGAAGCGGAAGGGATGCGTTTTGCAGCCCACAGGCGCGCGAAGCATCCGACCATCGTCCTGTCTGTGAAATCACTGCCGGACGTCAACTCCACGGGCGGGCGGAATTGGTGGCAGCATTTGCGCTGCCACCCGTCGTATCAGGACGACATCGGCGGCATGGGCTTTTTCGGTGTGCCGTGAAGCCGCGGATCGAGCTGCGAAAGCTCCGTCACCTCTTCGCCGAGCGGCTGCGGATCGGCGAGGTATTCGAACTGCCCCTTGCCATCCGGCGTCGGGCCTTCGGCCCACTGTCCCTGGCGGCTCTCGGTGCCTTCCGAGCAGTTCCAGAACTGGTAGGCGACCTTGGACAGTTCCTTCTCCTGCGGGAAGCTCATCGGCGCTGGCGTCTGGTCAAGACCGTCCTGCTCGAGCTCCTTGATGGCCGCCAGCCACTGGTTCTGGTGCATGGTGTCACGCGCGATCAGGAAAGACAGCATGTCGCGCACGCCCGGATCGTCTGTCATCTCGTAGAGGCGGCACACCTGCAGGCGACCTTGCGATTCGGCCGTCACGTTGAAGCGGAAATCGGCAAGCAGGTTGCCCGACGAGACCGTATAGCGCGAAGTCCAGGGATAGCCGACGCTGTCGGTCGGGGTGGCACCCATACCGGCGACGATTGCGTGTTGCGGGTTCATGCCCCCGACGATGACATCCTCGACCCGAGCACCGCCCATGACGGCACCGATCACCGAATCCTTCGCGGCGTCCTCGCGGGCTTCCACCGGAGACGTTTCCAGCAGGCGGGCGATCATGGTTGCCAGCATTTCCACATGCGCGATCTCTTCCGTGCCAATGTCGAGGATCATGTCACGGTACTTGGCCGGCGCACGGCAATTCCACCCCTGGAAGAGGTAGGTCATCATCACGCTGATCTCGCCCCACTGGCCGCCGAGAACCTCCTGCAGCTTCTGTGCATACAAAGGGTCCGGTGCCGACGGCTTGGCGTTGTATTGGAACTTGTTGGTTCGAAAGAACATGAAAATCTCCTTGTGGTTCTAGTGGATTGCACCGCGCGAACTGGAGAAGTGTCATCAAGTTCCAAAATCTGTCTCGCGACGGGAAGTGGTGCCTGGATTGGATCCGTCCGCGTCGGAAGGGTTGCTGACATCCAGCGTACTCGCCACAAGGTGGGCCGCTCGCCCTTCGACCAGCGAAGCTGTCTTCCAGGTGCCTGTCAGCCACGCCTCCGCAGTGGGGACAAGGTGATCGCCCGTGTCCCGCAGCCTGACTACGGCCCTACATTCAGGAACTTTGCGGTTGCTGTCGCTGTTCCAGTCCCTCTATCCCACTTGGACCACACCATGCATTCGCCCTCGTGAAAACGGTCCGTTGTCTCTCGGGTTGACTGACCGAAGCCCGGACCCACCCTACAACTTGAAGGGTCCACGCAGGGCTCTGACCGAAGCGGCTTACAAAGCTCGCTCCTAT
>NZ_JAKJHS010000011.1 GCF_021648825.1 Rhizobium halophilum
CCGGCGCATCCCATCCGCCATGAGCTCAAGCCCGGAAAATCCTCCAGCCGGGCGGTCCAAAATCCGGGAGCACCTCAAAGCCCGGAAAATCCTCCAGCCGGGCGGTCCAAAATCCGGGAGCACCTCAGATGCAAGTTCGCCGGCAACATCACAATTAAAGGCGACAGGCAGACCGTCTCACTGGGTAAGAGGTCCACATTCGCTCGTGTCAGCATCCTGTCCCAGGAAGGGAAGGATGTGCGCATCGGAAGTGACTGCATGTTCTCGCGGGGGATTGAGGTGAGAACTACCGATGCCCACTCTCTGATTGACATTAGCTCCGGCAAACGGATCAACGAGGCTGGTCACGTGACGATAGGGTCCCATGTGTGGGTGGGTTTGTCGTGTGTGATCAGCAAGGGCGTCTCTATTGCAGATGACTGCGTCATCGGCGCGATGTCCTTCGTAAACAGATCATGTCACGAGTCGGGAGTCGTACTTGCTGGTAGCCCCGCAAAAATCGTGAGGCGTGGTGTTACGTGGAGCAGGAAACGCAAATCCATCTATACGCTTGATGAGATGCTGAGCTGGCACGCTAAAGACTAATCGCTGCGTTGTCGTGGCTGTCTACGCCCTACTGCACATTCCTAGGCCTAGCTGCCCGCGCCGACTTCAATACCCGCGACACATGACCATCGCCATTGCAGATGATGCAAGGCATGCCGGCAGCACCGCAGCCGGAGGCCTTGGGGCCGTTCCACGGCTTATTCGGGTGGGCCTCGCATACCCAGCGTGTTTTGTCGCAGGTCTCGCACTCCATCGGCCCAGCATAGCCGAAGACTGACCATTCGAACATCAGATAAGATACTCGCTCGCCGGTCGTTACTCACATTGGCGGCGTGGGCCGCCACCATATGGCTGATAGGTGTTATCCTCCGGACGGTAGGAACGGTAGCGCGCGAAGCAAGATTGGGCATGCTCCCAGCTTCCGTAGCTCGTCCCACCGGGTTCTGCCGCGGCCTGTTCAATCGCAGGCTCGGCGATTTCAGCAGTGTCTTCAGGAAAACTGTCTTCTTCGACCGGCGGCGGCGATATGTCATCAACCGAAGCTACGTTGGTGGATGCGGAAGGCTGCGAGAAGGGCGACTGACACTGCTTCCGGCCACCGCTATAGGGGGTATAGCTGTTGTCGCGCGGGCGGTAGGAGCGATATCTTGAGGAACACCATTCCAGGTGCGCGTCGCTTAGAAGCGGCTCATCAGTAGCTTGGACGGCGGTTTCTTCGGCAGGAGCGATTGATCCGGTGACGGTTTCATCTAAGCGCTGAGGTTCTAGCCCAGCTACCGCCTCCTCTTCCGAGGTAGCCACAGAATCGTCCTGAGCTGAACCCTGACGAGGCATAGCTCTCGCAGTAGCTATCTGTTCAGGTGCCGGCGCCCTGCTTGGAAGCCGCTCGAAATCATTCTTTGCTACCTCAACCCGCACAGGATGATTTGTCCAAAGGTCGGTTGTATTGGTCAGTTGCTTCTTGTCGTCGCCTGCAGTGAAGAACACGGTGGCTGCTACAAGCCCACCAACGAATGTCATGACGGAAAAGCTAAGTCCGCCCAAGATCGCGAGGACTACCTTCATTGTACGCTCCCGGTTCGATGAAAAGCAGAATGCTCATCTGTAGCCAGGGTTCCCCGCAAACGAGGCGGTAGACTTTTGTCTGAAGCTAGCTTTTCTGAACCACAGTCCGGTCGGCACGGGCCGTCTCGGCAGGCGCTATGACGGGTCTAGGGCGACGAAGCCTAAGGCCGCACGAACGAAGAGCTCCAGGTTCGCGGAGTGATCGATCTCCTGACAGAACTGAGCGTGGAGTGCCGCATGATGGCCTACTGCGGCCGCCAGAGCAGTCGTGACGAGCGTGGAACCACCCACAAGAATAGCGAGAACCAGGACGATCTTTCTCGGCCATGACACCGTCTGCGAAGGTTCTGCTGCTTTAATCTGGCTCACCCTGCTCCCTGAGGTAGCTGTGAGGTATCGAGGTGTATCAACCACTTGGGACAGAGTGTGAGTTCCACGGGTCTTGCCCCCCGCCCAGTTATACTGCATCGCCTGATCCTCATGATCTCAGCCGCTAAAACTGCGACCGGTAAATTAGCACTCTGTCATGCCTCCGCAAGCCTTGCGTGAAGCTGACCATCTGAACGCAGAATTTAGAACGGTGAGAGTGGTGCCCTCGCACAGGAATTGAACCTGGCTCTCCTGCATACGAAGCAGGTGCTCTACCGCTGAGCTACAAGGGCATAATGCATGGCGAATGCAGACACGTGTCTGACCAGCGGCTCCGTTGTACCAGCCGCCCCTTGAGGCCGGGTTAATCCCGTACCGCTAATTTAACCCATCAGGAGAAAGTCATGAATCGCGAAGCGTTCTTCGCGGCGCTACGGCGTCGTGGGAGCGGCGTGTTCGGCACGTCGCTGAAGCAGGGGCAGGTGGATGGCACAACCGCCATTCTGGACGAGGCGGAGAGGCGAGGGACGAGAACCAACGATCTCGCCTATGCGCTGGCGACCGTCTACCACGAGACCGCGCGCACGATGCAGCCGGTGATGGAGACGCTGGCGAAGAACGTCGACACGGCCATTGCACGCCTGGAGAAGGCGTGGGCGGCCGGGAAGTTGAAGTGGGTCAAGACGCCGTACTGGCGCAAGGACCGCAACGGCAAGAGCTGGCTTGGCCGCGGGCTCGTGCAACTGACCCACGAGGACAACTATCGGAAGATGTCAGAGGTAACGGGCGTCGATCTCGTTGCCGATCCTGATCGTGCGATGGAGATGCCGATCGCGGTGAAGATCCTGTTCGACGGGATGGAGCGCGGCAGCTTCACCTCGAAAGGCTTCAACGACTTCATCGACGAGCTGGACGAAAGCGATGCTCTAGATCGTGCCGAGTACAAGGCGGCGCGCAAGATCATCAACGGGACGGACAAGGCCGATGTGATCGCCGGATATGCTTTGGCGTTCGAGGGCGCTCTCCGGCAGGCCGGATACCAGGAGAAGGTCACCGAACGCGCTCCTGCGCCTCCTGTGGCTGCTGAGACGCCGAAGGGCCGCACGGACACCGTCACCGTCCGCGTCGTGCAGGAGCGACTGAAGGAGCTCGGCTATACCGAAGTGGGCACGCCCGATGGCGTGTTCGGCAAGATGACGAAGACGGCTATCCTCGCCTTCAAGAACGAGAACGATCTGAAGCCGATCGATGACGTGATCGACCAGGCGTTCCTTGAGGCGCTGGACACGGCATCCCCACGCGATCTGCCGCGGGAGACGGTGCCGCCTGAAGTGGTTCGCAAGAACGCTCCAGAGGTTCGCACGAATTGGCTGATCAAGATCGGTGCTCTGGCGGCCGGCATTCCTGCTGCGATCGGCGGCTTGTTGGATGGCGTGCTCGACAACCTTGGCTTTGCCCGGGAAACCATCAAGCCGTTCAAGGAGATGTTCACCGACATTCCCTCTGAGGTGTGGCTGATCGGCGTGGCTGTGATTGCCGGCGGTGCCTACCTCGTTGCCCGCAACGGGGAGCAGAAGGGGATTGCGGCATACCAGAGCGGGGAGCGGCGCTGATGTTCTCCTCTCCTCGCACTATCGGCGCTCTCGCCATCCTCCTCATTCTCGCACTCTTCGTCGGCTGGATCTGGGACAAGGCCGGCGACGATGCCCTCAACAAGATCGAAAGGCAAAACGATGAAGCCGCTCAACGCGCTGATGAAGGCGCTCCTGATTATGACGCCTGCCGCGATGCTGGTCGGGTGTGGAGTTTCAGGACCGGCAAGTGTCTCAGGCCTGCGGTCGGTGGTTGGGACTGATCTTTTGGGCGCTCGTGGCGCGACAGATGCTGATCAGCGGAAGATTGACCGCACTGTGGTCCGCCTCTGCGAAGGCGCCGTCTACACGCGCAATGACTGCGCCCGCCATGATGAAGCTTTCCAACAGCCTTAGCCTCCTACCTCAGTGCATGAAAGCGAAGATATGCCTGGTTCAAACGACGATATCCTGCGGGTGCTGGGGCGCGTGGAGGAGGGGATCCACCGCCTCCGAGCCGACTTTCAAGAGGAGAAGCAATCAGCGAGAGACAGCCGCTCGGAGATCCACAAGCGTCTGGACCGCCACGCCGAGGACATTGCGATCACCGGGCAGATCATTGCCCAGCAGCGCGACGTGACGTCAAATCTGAAGAAGACGATCGAAGATGACGTAATGCCAACCGTCGAGGAGGTGAAGCACGTCAAGACGCTGGGCAAATTCACGGCCACCGTCCTCTTCGGGCTTGGCCTCACCGCCGGCGGCTTCGCTATCTGGATGAGCGATACGTTTGTACCGGTCTTCCGCAAGTGGCTGCGGATCGACTGAGGTTGTTGCACCCGATCCATCGGGCGCAAGCGCCGCAACCAAGCGAGCCACCAGCTCGCAAGGATGCTCAGTTCCTCATAGCATCCTCGATTGACCAGCCGAAAAGCCAAGCCTCAACCTTCTGCTGCCATTCATCGAAAGTCCGCTCTCCGCGTGCCGGCCGGTACTTCAGCGAAGGGTTCTCGCAGGCGGAGAGATCTAAAACACGTGCGATGATTCCGCGTTGTTGCCAGTCAAGAATAGTTTCCATGTTCCGAAGGCTCCTCATGAGCGCAGGCGGGGCAGTCATCTCCCCGATTCCCACAAGAGATATCTAAGTTGCGAGGCTGGAGCGGAACTGGCGGGCCCAGACATCAGACGCACAAACTCTGATTGGCGCGAATGGATCGAAGGGAGTGCCTGCATTGGTGGCAGTGGAACATCCTCTCGTCTACAGTGCCTGATTGGGTTCCTTAACCCTCTCGAAAAGCTCTACGGAATTGGTCTGCGAGCGGCTTAGCGAAATAAGAAAGCAAGGGAATTGCTTCAGTTTGAACGAACGCCTCCGCCGGCATACCCGGTATAAGTGGTCGCCCTTCAAGTCTTCTCCACTCCTCCGGCTCGACTCTAACTCGAGCAAGATAGTAGTTGGCGCCTGTCCGTGTATCAGTCGCGAGCTCTGCCGAAATTTCAGCAATGCCGCCTTTTAACTCGGGGGTCGCACCTCCGCTGAAGGAGGATAGGCGCAGCAACACCTTCTGGCCAAGGCTGACTTGATCGATGTCATGTGGTGCGATTCGTACTTCGGCGAGTAACTGATCAGCGGACGGGACGATATGCATGACGGTTTCGCCTGGAGCAACGACCGAGCCTGAGGCGTGTACCGTTAACTGATGGACGGTTCCATCCTGTGGAGCCCTAAGGTCGATACGCTGTAGCTCATCTTGCGCGGCAAGCAGCCGTTCAGCGTTTTCCTGCAGCTCGGTTTGAACCCGGTCCAGCTCCTCGGAGACATCACTTCTAAGAGCGTCATCTATCTGAATTATTTGCAGTTCCGTCTCCGTCACTCTCCCCTTCGTTTGTGCAGTTGAGGCTGTGAGCCGTCCAAGTTCGCCAGAAAGACGAGCTCCCTCACGCTCCAGGGCATAGATCCTGGTCATGGTGACAACTGCCCGATCTAGTAGTCGGCGTTGCGCACTGAGTTCCTCATTGACGATATCGATCTCTCGCTGCTTCGCTGTTCGTTGAGCGATCAGCCCGTTCATTTCTTCCTTCAACTGATAGATTTGCTCCTGCAGTTGACGCTTCCGCCCCTCACGCGATCGACGTCGATCCTCAAAAAGCCGACGCTCCTCAGCAAGGATACGGCTGAGATCCTGTTGATCTAATTGCTGGATCAGCTCATCTGAGAATATCAGCTCAGCCTGTCCCGACTGCTCGGCCTCAAGACGCGATATCCGCGCACGCAGCTCCGCCACACGATTGGACAAGATCAAGTAGGTTGCCCGAACCTGCGTACCGTCCAGTTGCAGCAACATGTCACCGGCGCTCACGTGGTCGCCGTTTGATACTGCGACATTGCTTACGATGCCGCCTCGTAGATGCTGGACAGGCTTGATGTGGCTCTCAACGACCAGTCGCCCCGACGCAATCACGGCTCCCGATATATGAACGGATGCCGATAGAGCTGCTGCCGAACCAATGCCCAAGGCAGATAAAGTCACAAGCCAACGGGTAAGGCGGCGAACGGCCGCACCGGATCCTGGAGCGGTTTTTCTGGCTATAGCCGATCCTCCAACTTCATCAGCCGCAGACCCGCGCTCCCCACGTCTTGCCGGAGAACGCGCCCGAGGATCTCGTCCTTCTGGCCAATAGCCTGTATCCGCCCCCCGGCGAGCAGTGCCACTTGATCGACTGCGGCGAGCGCACTTGGTCGGTGGGCGATGACCACGGCAATTCCTTTGCGAGCGCGAACAGCCGAGATGGCTTGCGAAAGCGCGGCGTCGCCGTCTGCATCGAGGTTCGAGTTAGGCTCGTCCAATACTACTAGGAACGGATTCCCGTAGAGCGCTCTGGCAAGGCCGATCCGCTGACGTTGGCCTGCCGAGAGAACGGCACCACGGTTACCAACCTGCCGCCCGAAGCCTCCAGGAAATCCGATGACCATCTCGAAGATACCCGCTGATCGTGCTGCCGCGATGACCTTCTCCGAGGCGTCACCTTCCTCGAAGCGAGAGATGTTCTCAGCGATCGTACCTTCGAACAACTCTACGTCTTGAGGAAGGTAACCAACATTGCGCGCCAGTTCGTACCGATCCCATTGGTCCAGTGCTGCTCCGTCTAAACGGATGCATCCTGTTGCCGGTTGCCATAGACCAACCAGTGCTCGCGCCAGCGTCGACTTGCCCGATGCACTGGGGCCAATGACGCCGATCGCGCTACCGGCCTCGATTTCCAATGCTACGTTGCGGAGAACGGCTCCCGAAGAGCCGGGAGGTACTAGGGTGAGATTTTCTACAGTCAGCCTCTTACTCGGCTTGGGCAGCCGCACTAGCTCCCCTTCCTGGGGGAGGACTTCCATGAGCTTGGCCAGCCGAGAGTAGCTGCTGCGAGCCATTACAAAACCGCGCCAATGTGCCACGGCAAGCTCAACCGGAGCCAACCCTCTGCTCACCAGGATGGAACTTGCAATCATTATGCCGGCGGATGCTTCTTGGCGGATCACCAGCAGTGCTCCCACCGCCAAAACCCCCGACTGAAGCAGCATTCGCAGACCCTTCGAAAGGACTGAAAGACTTCCCGTCACATCCGAGGCAGCCGTGTGACTCTGAAGATATGCCTGACTCGTGCTTTTCCACTTTGTCAAAAGGTGTTTCCCAAGTCCCATCGCCTCAACAGCCTCCCAGTTCCGCCTCACGGATTCTGCAAAGTTGAGGCGTGCGGCGCCATGGCGGGCGGCCGTCTGAGTGTGCTTACGTGAAAAAACTTCGGCCGCGAGTGTCACTGCGAGGAGCAAAGCGGCGCCGCAGAGAGCTGTGAACCCGATCGTGGGATGAAAAACAAAACAAAGGCCGATGTAGAAAGGAATCCAAGGCAGATCAAATAGGGCTGTTGGACCCAACCCTCCGAGGAAACTCCTGATTTGCTCTAGGTCGCGGACCGGCTGAAGTCCATCTCCGGGGATACTGGTGCGCGCGGAAAGCAGCGAGAGCGCCCGAAAGACATGTGGCCCCACATTGTCATCAACCCCCAAACCAATTCGTGCCAGGATCATGGTGCGGATGATTTCAAGGACGCCCTGAAAAAAGTACAGGCTTACGGCTATCACCATCAGCCCAACGAGAGTGGGGACGCTGCCGGAAGGAAGTACTCTGTCGTAGACCTGCAGCATGAAGAACGGACCCGTTAAGGCCAGTACATTGATGATCACGCTTGCAAGTCCCAGCGCCGCCAGAGTCCCTCCAAGCGCGTAGATAAGCTCCCGCAACGGGTTGATAACCGCTCCCGACGTAGTCGATCCAGTTTTCATACGAACCGGAAGTCGTCCGCATGCAGGCTTGCCAGCGAGAGATCCTTCACCGTCAAGGCGTTTGATGCGTTGTAACTGATCAGGACATCCGCACCTTGCTGTAAGGCTGCCTCAAGCATGGCAGTGTAATCCGCAAAGATGTCACTGGCGAATTGTATGACGTCGTCGGTGCTCACGGAAAAGTCGTGGATGACATCCAGCCCGAAACCACGTTCAAAGTAGAACACATCGCTTCCCAGGCCGCCGACAAGCAGGTCATTTCCTATCTGACCATACAGCCTGTCGTTCCCGTCTCCACCGATCAGACGGTCATTGCCTCCTCCCGCAACGAGAACGTCGTGCCCTGCCGCACCCGATAGAGTGTTGGCCCCAGCATCTCCGTAGAGGCGGTCATTGAAGCGACTTCCGGCCAAATTCTCTACCGAGTAGTAGGCGTCGCCGGCGGCATCATAGGTATTAACCCCGGGCGAAGCCAAACTTGCTCTGATCCCTACGGCAGCCGTGGCATAGCTCGCCGTATCAGACCCACTTCCGCCGTAGAGCCTGTCAGCGCCGGCGCCTCCCACCAACACGTCATTACCGGCGTCGCCACTTACGACGTCATTTCCACCTGCACCATTAAGATGATTGTTCCCGGTATCGCCGTAGAGGCGGTCACTATGCGACGATCCTATCAGGTTCTCGATAGAGGAGTAGCTGTCGCCTGCGGCGTCTCCTGTATTGGATGAGGGTGTGGCGAGTGAGCTAATAACGGCCTTTCCGGCTGTCGCGTAGGACGCCGTGTCGGTGCCATTTGCGCCATAAAGACGGTCCGAGCCGGCGCCTCCCAGTAGGAGGTCATGACCATCCCCGCCAGAAAGGGTATTTGCACCGCTGTTGCCGTAGAGCCGATCATTATACCTGCTGCCGGTGAGGTTCTCGATCGAGGAATAGCTGTCGCCCTTTGCGTCATTTGTGTTCATGCTGGGGGAGGTCAGATTGGCGTAGACAGCAACCGCGGCTGTGGCATAGCTGGCCGTGTCGGAGCCACTCCCACCATAAAGCTTGTCCGCTCCAATCCCTCCATACAGAAGATCACTTCCGGCATCTCCGCTGAGGATGTCGTCTCCCTTGCCACCGCTGAGGACGTTGGCCGCTGCGTCGCCGTACAATCGATCACCATAACTCGAGCCGGCCAAATTTTCGATTGAGGAGTAGCTGTCGCCTGATGCTTCCCCACGATTGGAGGTGGGGGAGGCGAGATTAGCGATAACACTCGCTTTAGCACCTGCATAGGAAGCAGTGTCGGAGCCTGTGCCACCGTAGAGCCGATCTGCACCCAGTCCTCCTACCAACGTGTCGTTACCCGCATCACCGCTGAGCGTATCGTTTCCGGAATAACCCCAAAGGACATTCTTGGCTTGGTTGCCGATGATCGAATCAGCAGCACTGCCACCCCTGACGTTCTCGATCAGCGAAGCAGCATTCCCGTTATGCAGCAGGGCATTGTAGATATTGCCCCGAGCATAACCGTCGTTGGGGCCGCCTCCGAGATACGCCGTTTGATCGGCACTGAATAACGACGCTTTACCAGGCCGCAAATCGATTCGAAGGCTGGTCGAATAAGCGCTGAGGTCAAACGTGTCTACCCCGCCTCCGTCCCAGACGGTTGCGAACACCTCATCTCCGGCGGCCGCAATGCCGACCTTACCATCCACCAGTGTCGCGCCTGAGCCCGGCTTCCACTGATAGACTGTGTTTCCGCTGTTGGTGGTATAGTCCGCGCCGTACATGTGCTGTAGCCCAGCGATGTCGGCCATCATGTATGATTGAGGAGCACTCGTAGGGCCATAGTAGTACCCAAGCCCCCCGCCGGTGTACCCTCGATAGGTTAGACTCGAGTATTCTAAGCTATCATAGCTAGAAGGAAGTGCTGCGAAGCCACCCTCCGCTTCATGACCGTGCTTCAACCCGAGCGCATGGCCGATTTCGTGCAGCATGGTATGCCACTCATAGTTACCAGCCACTGGGCTGCGGTAGTCGTGCTGGCGCCCGAACCAGACATCGCCCGCCTGGGCGTATTGGCCTGGCAGATACGCCCAGGCCGTAGAAGGCTCGCTTGATTCACCAAAGCGTACCGTTGCAGTCGTGGCCGTGCCCGCAGAGATCGAGAGGTTGGTGAAGCCTTCGACCGAGAATCCGTCATTAGCGGAGGTGCCGTAGGAGATCTCTAAGGCAAAAAGAGCGGTAGCGGTTTGCGCCGAGGAGATTGCTCCAAAACTAAGTGGTTCTCCTGAGTAACTGTAGCTTCCGGCGCTTGTCGGAAAGGCGTAGGTGACCGGGCTTGCCCAGGCATAGCCACTCAGCACGCCGTCGATCAGCACGCTCCCGGTGGGAGAGAGTCTTTTAGCCAAAGTGAAGCTGCCCGTCATGATGGTTACCCTGGCCGTTGGTCGCTGTGGTGTACGTGTATAAGGGAGTCCTTAATGAAGGTGTCAACTTGTATCAACAGCAAGTTCTTGCGATGAAGCTCTTGCATACACAGCGGCTTCCATCGTTTCAGTGGCAGGCGATCTCCCGCCATTGGACGGTAGCCCAGCCGATAGTGGCGACGGCACCGGCAGCGGCGGCGGCAACACTGGGGGCGATGATGGCGATGACGGCGACGATGGAGATGATGGTGACGGAGATGGCGACGACGGCGATGGCGAAGGTAGCGACGGTGATGACGACTGATCCGACCGGCCGACCTGATCTCAGTCAGAGCCGAGAAAGTTAAAGTCCTACTAAATTCAGCAATCCGCTGTTGAGAATTTGAAGGCACAAGGGGTCTTGATCCCGGAGTGGCCTATGGAACCTGCATCAGACCGTCGACGATACCCGCGAAAGATCCAGATATGGAGCGGACGATTGTTGGTTAATGGTGACGCAGTTGACTGCGCGGTTTCCAACACCACGAAGTATGGTTTGAAGTTGATCACCGAAACGGGCATCGATTTGCCCGATGAAGCCGTGGTTGAGTATCCAGATGGAACGACGCGCCGATGCTCCGTCAGATGGCGAAGTCAGAATGAGGTGGGCGTCAGCCTGGAGGACTAAGGTGTATCTGCCAAGTCGCGGACACTGAATGTTAAGCAGTCGGTGATGCAATGGGCTGATGACGAAGCGCCCGCGCAAGACATCGAAGCCGCTGCTCGTCGACGAGGATCTGCCGCTGAAGAGCGGCAAGGTTCGCCGGCGTGATCCGAAACAGCCCGAGCTTCCCTTCGACCCCATGCCGGAGCGGGTTGAGCCCTGCCTGGCAAAGCTGGTCGCAAAGCCTCCGCGCGGCGAGGAATGGTCCTACGAACTGAAGTGGGACGGGTACCGGCTGGCCGTTCATATCGAGCCGGGGAGGGTGCGGATCATCACCCGGGGCGGGCACGACTGGACGCATCGCTTCCCCGGCATCGAGGCCGCAGCGCGCGAATTCATGCCGAACACGATGATCCTCGATGGAGAGGCCGTTGTTCTCAACGAGCAGGGCATTCCAGACTTCGGTCGACTGCAGAACTCGTTGGGCACAAGCGGACGCGGCCCTGGCAAGTTGGCCGCGGGAAATGCGATCCTTTTCGCTTTTGATCTGCTCTACCTGGACGGCCATGACCTGACGAAGATGGAATACTCGGCACGCCGGCATCTGCTTGAGGATGTTCTGGCCGGTCGTGACGGCGGCGTCAGGCTCTCGGAAGAGTTCGACGAGGATCCTGACGAGCTGCTCCGGCATGCCTGCGCGCATGACCTCGAAGGCATTATTGCGAAGCACCGCGAGCGGCCGTACAGATCGGGACGGACCGGCGACTGGCTGAAGATCAAGTGCGTGCAAAGCGACACCTTCGCCATCGTAGGCTACGAGCCTTCGACTGCATTGCCCGGTGCAATCGCGAGCCTCCTGCTCGCGGCCCGCTATCGGGACGGCTGGCAGTATGTCGGCAGTGTTGGGACCGGGTTCAAGCATGACGAGGCGCGGCGGCTGAAGAAGCAGCTCGACAAGCTCAAGACCCGGATTCCGGTGGTCAGCGTACCGGGGAAGAACCTGGTGATGACGGGTCCATCGCTATCGGCGGAGATCGAATATCGCGCATGGACCCACACGGGAACGCTGCGCCATGCATCGTTTAAAGGGTTGCGCGAAGAAGAGGACTGGTCGGAGGTTTACCGGCTGCCGGACTAGTGTGTGCTCGGGGGTACGTCCACGGCGCGGCAGGTGATCGACCAGTCCGATCCCTGATAATGCCCCTGCACCATTCGATCCAACTCCAGAAAGATGAGGGCTTCCAGCAGCTCTGGAATAGGTGCGTGTTTCGCCATCAGATTGAGCGTCTCCTCGACCGTCATTGTTCGCTCGACCGAGCCTGCTGGCGACGTGAAGCTGACGTGAATGAAGCGTGCGGGCATGGCTGCAAACTAGGTGGAGCGTGGCGATCGACAAGTAGGCCTCATCCCAGTCCCATTGCCTGGACGTCGTAGGCAAGCCCGCAACGATCGTAGTAGGGATTGCCGATCTTTTCGCAGCCTTCCGCCGCGGCGATCCTCAGTCGAAGCGAGGGGAGGCACACGTCGCCTACCTTTGCCTGCATGGCATCGGCATCGTACCTGCGGCGCATGCCGCACTGGTGGCATACGAGCATGATCTTCCTCCCGGCGAAGTCGCTGAGGTGAGGGTCACGTGGTTCATCATCGGGTAGTGGCTTTCGGCGCATGGCGGTTGTCTCTCGTGTTGAGACCGCCGCATCGGTCGAAGGTGTTGCCCGCCGGCACTTGGGTGGAGAGCTATTGGAGCAGGCGAGGGATGCAGTCAAGCATCATCCTCGCGGCTACTCCTGCTGCCTACTAGCGACGCTCTGGCACCCAGATACGGCGCCCGTCGCGCATTACCCAGCGCCCATCACGGTCGCCGTCATTAGCGGAGCGGGTGTCGCGATCCCGGTCGGGGCGGCTTCTGCCGTCATCACTATTCCGACGTCCATCCCACCTTGAATCTCTCCCGCGCCGGTCATCATCACCGCGTACATCGCGCCGGTCATTGTCACGGCGGGCATCGCGGTCCGGTCGGCGGTCACCTCGGTCGTTCCTGTCAATGCGATCATAGCGCGGTCCAGGCTCGCGGGCGACGTAGGAACCACCCTCGCTTACGCAGCCTGCCATCATGAGGCAGGCAAGAGTGAGAGCAGATGCGCTGCTTAGCTTATTGATCATGTTTGCCTTCTCCTTGACTCGCAAGGACATGGGACTCCGCTGTGGGATGGCAAGGTCAGAGCCGACGGTAACGGACGCGAGGAAGATCAGAGGCTTGAGGCTAAGGGGGTATTAATTGGCCGTGTCAGGCGGAACCTTCATCTGGTTCTCTGAGATCCTAATCACTGGCCTTCGTAAGTGGCTGCGGATCGACTAACGCTTGCCCCATCCCTTCTTGCGACAGAGGGCTTCAGCCGCTGCGACAGCCGCGCCTCGACCGGGGAAGGGCCCAACGATGTCCATCTTCCCACGGAAGTTGATGATCGCGCACCTGGTCAACACATCATAGATGATGTGCATGCCCTTCTCATAGGGCTCCTCGGGGGCATTCTCCGTTGCATGCTGCATGTGATCGTCCCCGCGAATCGTACGCGGTATCCTACGGGCAATCGCCAACAGGGGAACCCCTGGCCCGAACAGGCGCCGATGAGAAATAACCCCTAAAAAGTAGTCGTGAGTCGCTTTCTAGCAGTTTCGTTAACTTTGATGAAGCCAGAGCCTGCCACTTTCAGGACACCAACAGCGTGAGGAACTGGAAGTATGCACCACTTCAAGACGGCGATCCCTGCGGACGGAAAGAAGCCTAGACGTGCAGCCCGCAGGCGAACCTGCGCAGAGGTGCTTGTCACTTACATGGGGACAGAGACTAGGGGACTGATCCGAGACCTATCGACGACGGGCGCGGCAGTCGAGCTAAGAGGATATTTCCAGGGGATGGTCGGCAGCTCTGTGACGCTACGTTGTGATGGGCTGTGCACGGTAGAAGCGAAGGTCCGCTGGTACCGAAACTGCCGCATTGGGGTCGAATTTGACTGCAGCTCGAACACTGCTGCGAAGGTGCACGCCTATTTCAAGTATTTCCACAAAGACGCACTTGTCGCGATGTAGGGTGGCGGACCGAGAGAATTTTGCAGCGGCGGGGCTCCGCAGCGAGCCTGCCGGCGTTGTGCGGGTTGACGTAAGTGCCACAGGGCCCGGATGGTGGCGTCTTGGTGATCAAACGCTCGTTTGCTACACAAGCTCTCATGATCGTACGACCAGAAAATCCTCGGGATGTCGAAGAGATCCGTGCGCTTGTCACCGCCGCGTTCGACGGTGCCCCACATAGCGACGGGACAGAGGGAGCCATTGTTGATGCCCTGAGGGAGGGAGGCGCGCTGTCGGTTTCCCTTGTGGCAGAACGAGAGGGTGAGATTGTCGGCTATGTCGCCTTCTCCCCCGTCCAAATCGATGGGAGGGATGTTGAATGGTACGGCCTAGGCCCCATTGCCGTACGACCTGACCGACAGCGGCAAGGGGTCGGAGTTCGTTTGATAGAAGCCGGTCTAGCACAGATAAAATCCATCGGTGCCGCTGGATGTGTCGTTCTCGGCGATCCTGGCTATTATTCCCGATTTGGGTTCCAAGCCGATCCTGCTCTGACCTTTCCCGGTGTTCCTCCAGAGTATTTCCAGTGTCTGGATTTTGGGACACATACTTGGCAAGGGGCCGTCGTCGTTTATCATCAGGCCTTCTACGGAGCGTAGTCGGCTTCTCGGAGCAGCAATTTCCTGTTCCGTGAGGCATGAGAAAGTTCGTCAGGGAACGGGTCTTATCACTCACACCGGTTCCAGAAGCGCCTGCGCACGCCTACACCGATGTCAACGAGCGCTGTGTAATCGTCGCAGACCCGCGCTCTATCTCCTTGCCCGTGCCAAGCACGATGTGCAGATCCCGGATCATGCTGGCGGCGGTTCACAGCGCCTCTTGAGCCTCTTCTGGCGTATTCGCATGAATGCCGATCTCGCCGCCCGCACCAATTCCGGGATGAAATCTGTGGTGTTGCTCACAGCCGCGTCCTTATCGCCAGCCCGAAGCCGTGGCCATTTGATATGCCAGTAAACCCCCCACTGTGATTATGCCGACCGCCAGAACCACGTTCAATAAAATCTGCATCAGTCAAACTCCGGTATCTCACCTGTTGGAACAGGCTCCACGGACGGTCGTCACTCCGCAAGGGGGAGCCCATAAGAGCAGAGTTTTTCTGCCGTTCCAACCACTCCACCTCTCCCACTCGCGTCATCTCCTCCACCAGCGCCTCCGGTAACTCTTGCTGTTGATTAAGCACGGGTAGCAGCAGGTCGAGGGTCAAGGGCTTGAGGCGAAGCTCATACAGGGCGATCGGCTGGAGCACCTCATCGTCGTCCTCACCCAGCTCACGGCCCTTGATCAACTCCATTCGATGAGCCGCCGCCTCTGTCACGGTTTCTTCCATGCTGCGGCAGTAGCCAAGAAGAATGTCGGAGCCAGGGACGATCTGGAAGGCGAACAGGTTGTTCATCATGGCACTCCGTTGGATTGGAGCGCCACCATAGCAAAGTTTGGCAGGAGGATAAGGGGAGGGAACGAAGGCGCGTTCCTGGGGTGCGAAGGCTCGCTGAAACAACTGGGCATGAAAAAAGCCCGTCAGGGGAACGGGCTTCTTTCAGATGCACGGACTGGAGTTCCTGCTCAAATAACCCGCAACAGCGGGAGAGGTTCCGGGAATAGGTAAATTGCCGCCGCGAACCCACGGCGGCGAGCTAAAGCTCCACCTTCAGTTCCCCGGCAAAAGATCTATCTCAGTCCCGCTGTCCAACATTATATGCAGGTCACGGATCATGGCCGCAGCATCAAGCAGCGCTACCTTTGCCTGGTCCCGTGTAGCGACCCCACGAAACAGCCGACCTTGAACCGCTTGCAGATCGACAACCGCGTCTGCCGCCGTCCTGCTGCTCGGGATGCCTGCTGCTTCGCGCATGTCGCGGATGGTCACGCCGGCGCGTTCTAGCAGCCGGCGCGTCTCATAAGCTCGAAGCCTCTCAATCTCGTTGGCAGCACGCACGAGCTCAGAGATGAAGTCTGTGGTGGTGGGCACTAGTCGAAATCTGCGATCCTTCCGGCACTGTAGATGTCGGGACTGGTTTCACCCAAGAGCAAGCGAGGAACCTGAAGAAGCATCTTGATAAGCTGAGACCAGCGTTCCGCCGGTTCGATTGCCGGGGAAGAGCCTCGTCCTAACAGCACCGGCGCTGCTGGCGGAGGTGGATTACCGCGCATGGACCCACACAGGAATGCTGCGCCATCCGTCGTTCAAAGGGCTGCGTGAGGCAGAGGATTGGGCGGAGATTCGCCGAATAGGATAGATGGGACGCCCCGCTGAGGAACGCCCCATCGCTGCCATCAGTCAGCGTTCAATTCTTCTGCCATCTGCAGATGATGCTCCAGTGCCGGAACGGTCTTGGCAGCCCAGGCCTTCAGCTCGGCATTATCTCCCTCAGACCCGTAGCGCTGGAATAGGTCAACGGCGTCTTCATGAACCTCTTCCTGTGCATCCTGGTAGGCTTCAGTGAACTCCTCGCCCTGCAAAGCCTGGAGATCTGCCAGCTGCTCCTGGTGAGCTTCCATCATCGAAGTCGGGATGGTCGCTTGGACCTGGCCGCCTTCCACCAGCTGTTTCAGTTCGTCAGATGTCTTCTGATGATCCGCAATCATCTGTTGCGCGAACGCCTTGGTTTCTTCGTCGGCACGTTCGACCGCCAGCTTGCTGGACTCAATCTCGAACATGTCGCTGGAGGCTGCCTCCATTACGAAATCCTCGGTCTTGGGAGGCGTGCCAGTGACTGAATTCAGACCGGTGGACTCAGCTGCGGACTGAGCAAATGCAGTTGTTGCCATCAAGGCGGCCGCGGCGGTCAATGCAAACGTCTTCATCGAAGTTCTCCTTATTGACATGTGCCGAACGGCGAGAGTGAGAACTTGTTCCCGGGGGATAACGCCAAAGAATGAACCCCCTCCGAGGCACAGGGGACACGTCGGGGAACAGCGACGTTTCGGCGGTTCCGACTACTCCACCTCTCCCACTCGCGTCATCTCCTCTACCAGCGCCTCCGGTAGTTCTTGCTGTTGATTAAGCACAGGTAGCAGCAGGTCGAGGGTCAACGGCTTGAGGCGAAGCTCATACAGTGAGATCGGCTGGAGCGCCTCATCGTCGTCCTCACCCAGCTCTCGGCCCTTGATCAGCTCCATTCGATGAGCCGCCGCCTCGGTCACGGCTTCTTCCATGCTGCGGCAGTAGCCAAGTAGGTCGTCGGAGCCAGGGACGATCTGGAAAGCGAACAGGTTGTTCATCATGACACTCCGTTGGATCGGAGCACCACCATAGCAGGTTTGGCAGGAGGATAAGGGGAGGGAACGAAGGCGCGTCCCGGGGTGCGAGAAGGTTCGGTGAAATCAACGACATGAGAAAAAATATTAACCGAGGGGAACGGGAACGCCAAGAGAACAAGTGAGCGTCTTTTAGATGCGGTTCGTTTCAGGTATTGCTCATTGTCGCCCTCTTACTACATCCCGCAGCTGAAGTTGATGCAGCCATGGATGCCCGCGGAGGAGGACCTAATGACAGCGAACGTGACGGAGCTAGTCGATCACCCGCTGAACGGGCGGTACCGGTTACTGGTAGATGCCATCACGGATTACGCGATCTACATGCTGGATACCGGCGGCTATGTTAGTAGCTGGAACACCGGAGCCAACCGCTTCAAGGGCTACACTGAAGAAGAGATTTTAGGCGAGCACTTCTCACGATTTTACACCCCGGAGGATCGTGAGGCGGGGATACCCGAGAAGGCGCTTTCAACAGCAGCAGCCACTGGCCGGTTTGAAGCCGAAGGTTGGCGCGTCCGCAAGGACGGAAGGCGCTTCTGGGCGCATGTCATCATTGATGCGATACGGGATCCACACGGGCAGCTGCTCGGCTTCGCCAAGATCACGCGCGACCTTTCCGAGCGGAAGCATGCTGAGGAAACCCTGAGAAAGAGCGAGGAGCAGTTCCGTCTCCTGGTTCAAGGCGTGACCGACTACGCAATTTACATGCTTGATCCGACGGGCAAGGTATCAAGTTGGAACGCTGGCGCTGAGCATATCAAAGGATATGCCCCTGACGAGATCATCGGACAGCACTTCTCTCGTTTCTATACGGAAGAGGATCGGGCGATCGATCTTCCCCGGACAGCGCTGGAAACGGCGGCGAAGGAGGGGCGGTTCGAGAAGGAAGGGTGGCGCGTTCGCAAAGACGGAACCCGGTTTTGGGCCAACGTCATCATCGACGCCATCTACGCCGAGGACGGCTCCGTCCTCGGATTTGCAAAGGTGACGCGGGATATCACTGAGAAGCGGGAGGCACAGGAAGCGCTGCAACTAGCACAGCAGGAACTGTTTCAGGCTCAAAAGATGGAGGCCGTTGGTCAGCTCACTGGCGGCGTAGCGCATGACTTCAATAATCTTTTGATGGCGATCCTTGGGAGCCTGGAAATTGCTCGCAAGAGAGCGCTTGCCGGCCAGAACGTCATTGATCTGATCGACAACGCGATCAAAGGAGCTCAACGCGGGGCTTCGCTGACGCAAAGGCTGCTGGCCTTCTCCCGCAAGCAAGAGCTGAAGCTGGAGGCTGTTGACGTCCCTGACCTAGTAAGAGGCATGGCTGAACTGCTGCAACGCTCCCTGGGGCCGACCGTCGAGATATCTCTCAACTTCCCACTAAAGCTGCCACTAGTGCAGTCTGACCCTAATCAGCTTGCAAGCGCTCTGCTCAATCTCGCGGTCAATGCTCGCGATGCCATGACTGACGGCGGCATGATAACGATCGCAGCCCGTCGACGTTCGCTGCGCAAACGGGAGATATCGGAACTAAAGGAAGGCGACTATGTCTGTCTCTCCGTTACCGACGAGGGAGAAGGAATGGATGCTGAGACCCTTGAGAAAGCCATGACACCGTTCTTCACGACAAAGGGCATCGGCAAGGGCACGGGACTTGGCCTCCCAATGGTTCAGGGCTTGATGGCTCAGTCAGGCGGGAAGCTAAGACTTCGATCAACCAAGGGCGAGGGAACAACCGCCGAACTGTGGCTTCCGCTCGCTGACGTCGTAGAGGAACCGGTGTCGGAGGCGCCCCAGGTGGAACAACCACGCTATGACCGTACATTGACGGTCCTGGCAGTCGATGACGATCCGCTGGTCATCACCAACACGGTATTGATGTTGCAAGACCTTGGCCATGAAGTTGTTCAGGCACACTCTGGCGAGGAAGCACTTCAAAGGCTCAATGAAGATCTGACTTTTGATCTTGTCCTGACGGATTTTTCTATGCCCCGTATGACAGGAGCTCAACTTGCGGAGCAGATTCGGGAGCGGATGCCAGATCTGCCTATAGTACTCGCCACCGGCTACGCAGAGTTAGCAGATGGCTCACCTGGTGCAGAGCTGCCGCGGCTCGCGAAGCCTTTCAGCCAGTCAGAGCTGGAAAAGGCCCTCTTGGCAGCCGTCCCCTACTGACGACCGACAGGGAGCTGGAGGCTCACCAGCTCCTCATCCGTTCGCCGCCCGCACAAGTTCATCCATTGATAAAGTCTGTGGTGCGGCTCATCGCTCCGGTGCCCCATTAGCCCAATCGCCCGCCATGATGGTGGCGTTCTTCTCCCCGCACAAGGTGCACCGGAAGCGGGGCGAAAGCTCCTTCAGGCTCATGTCCTTGCTGACCTGATTGAGATCTTCCCTGGGCATGTCCTTGAGCACACCGCAGCTCCGGCACTCGATCGCAAATTGGCAGTGGTAAGGGATCTGGTAGAGCGCGTAACCCGCGAGGAGCGGAGTAGGGAGGAAGCGACGTTCGGGCATGACGGTTCTCTCTTATTGGGACCGCCGCATCGGCCGAAATTTTGCCCGCCGCCACTCGGGTGGGGGAGAGATGGAGCACGCCGGATCGGGCGTCAATTGGGTGCAAATCAGGAACGCGTTGCCACACCTCGTTTTGGTGTGGCGGAACGGTTCAAGCCCATACTGCCACACCTGTGAAAAGGTAGAGCATATCAGCTACTTACTTAGGTGGTTTGGAAGGGTTGGAGGCCTCGCCCGGAATTGAACCGGGGTACAAGGATTTGCAGTCCTCTGCGTCACCACTCCGCCACGAGGCCATCCGATTGCATAATGCGTGTGGTGACGGGGCGTTTAGAACGAATTGAAAAGGCGCGCAAGGGGAAACGGACGCCTCTTCGACGTTTTCCCTCACAGCAAGTCGACCCCTTGCCAGAGCGTGGTTTTCCGTACAGGGGCCTTTTTGACGAGGAAGCGCCCGCGCGACTTGAAAGCGTCACGGCACCTCATTAAAGACGCTTCAGACAGGTCGAACCGGGACAGCCACGATGATGGATTTCGAAGCAGCACGGACCAAGATGGTCGAACACCAGATCCGTACAACGGATGTGACGTCCCATTCCGTGCTGCAGGCGTTTCTGTCCGTGCCGCGTGAAGAGTTCGTGCCGGCGAAGCTGAAGTCTCTCGCTTATATCGATGATGATCTGGAGATCGGTCCCGGCCGTTATCTGATGGAAGCCTCGCCGCTCGCCAAGCTTCTACAATTGGCGCAGATCACCAAGGACGACCTCGTGCTCGAAATCGGTAGCGGCAGCGGCTATGTTTCCGCGCTCCTGTCGCTTCTCGCTGGCTCAGTCGTGTCGGTGGAATCGGATGAGTCGCTTTCGGGTCAGGCCATCAACAGGCTTTCCGCACTTGGCTACGACAACGTCGCCGTGGTGCAGGGCGAGATGGAGAAAGGGTGTCCTGCCGAGGCACCGTTTGATCTCATCTTTATCAACGGCGCGATCAGCGATGTGCCGCCGGAGCTGCTCGAGCAACTTCGCGATGGCGGCCGGTTGATTGCAATCGTCGGCTACGGCAATGCCGCGCAAGCAAAGCGGCTGGTGAAGGAGCGCGGGTTCATTTCCGAGAGCGACCACTTCAATGCCAGCGTCAAGCCGCTGCCCGGCTTCCGTCGCGAAGAGAGCTTCGTGTTCTGAGCTGCCAGGGATCTGAAGCGTCGCGCGACAACGTCCTGTGTTGCCCGGCAGACTCACTCCCAAACAAATCTGTGGGTTCGCCAACTCGTTGAGGATACTGCAATTGTTTCCCCTCGTGGCGCTGATCTAAACTGTCCCCGATTCGAATGCGATGCACGAACGCTTCGTGTAGCTAGTTGCGGGGAAGAGAATGGCTCAGCCAAATGTAGCGCGTGAACCCTCGATGGAGGAAATCCTGGCGTCAATTCGTCGGATCATCGAGAGCAATGAGCCGCATGCGGAAAACCCGCTGCAGCACCCGCTTCCGCCGGTCTACGCCGAGGATGAAATCGATGACGATGACATTGGAATCGTCGCTGAACTCGCGGCAAACGATCCCGGACAGCCGTACCCAGAGCCTTCCCGCCAGTCTGAAACACACCAGTTCTTCGGTGAACCGCAGCCGGAACGCAGTCTCTCGCTCGCTGATGTGGCGGCCCGCGTTCGCGCCGCAGCTGATCGCCCGCCGGAGCTCCGCTTCGAACCGCGGGTGGAACCCCGCATGGAGGCGCGGTCGGAGCCCGTTGCTGCGCCCGCATCCATGGCGTCCGCGCCGGCCGTGCGTCCGGTTGCCCGTCAGCCGGAGCCCGAACACGGCTACCGGGAGCCGCAGCATTCAGCTCCTGCGCCGGCCCCGCAGCAGGCACGGGTGAGCGAAGTGCCGAAGGCCCCGGAACCCGCGCAGGTAGAGGCGCCGATGATGGTTGAGCCCGCTGAGCCGAAGGCCCTGCCGGCCAAGATCGAGGCGACCGCCATGCTGATGTCGGAAGAGGCCGGTGCCCAGGTGGCACGTTCCTTCGGCGAACTGGCCGCTGCTTTCGACGGCGTACAGAATCGTTCTCTGGAAGATCTGGCTCAGGAAATGCTGCGGCCGATGCTACAGGACTGGCTGGACGACAACCTGCCGACGCTGGTCGAGCGCCTGGTGCGCGAGGAGATCGAGCGCGTGGCCCGCGGCCCGCGCCGCTGAGGCGACCAATCTCTGCGCTTAAAGCCGCTCCGGCGACGGGGCGGCTTTTTTATTGACTCGCTCCTACCGCTCCTATTTACACCCAAGCCATACAAGAACTCAAAAACTGGTCGGAAAATGCTCGACAAAACCTATGATTCCGCCGCCGTTGAACCGAAAATTGCAGCCGCGTGGGACGAAGCGGACGCCTTTCGCGCTGGTGCCAATGCAGAGCCCGGCGCCGAGACTTTCACGATTGTTATCCCACCACCAAACGTGACCGGCTCGCTGCACATGGGCCATGCGCTCAACAACACGCTGCAGGACATCATGGTGCGCTTCGAGCGCATGCGCGGCAAGGACGTGCTGTGGCAGCCCGGCATGGACCATGCCGGCATCGCGACGCAGATGGTGGTCGAGCGCCAGCTTGCGGAGCGACAGCTGCCGGGACGCCGTGAGTTGGGCCGCGAAGCTTTCATCGACAAGGTCTGGGAATGGAAGGAAGAGTCCGGCGGGCTGATCTTCAACCAATTGAAGCGGCTCGGTGCGTCCTGTGACTGGTCGCGCGAACGCTTCACCATGGACGACGGCCTGTCGCAGGCGGTTCTTGAAGTCTTCGTAACGCTTTACAAGCAGGGGCTCATCTATCGTGGTAAGCGCCTGGTCAACTGGGACCCAAAGTTCGAGACGGCCATTTCTGACATCGAGGTGGAGAACCGCGAGACCGACGGCCACATGTGGCACTTTAAATATCCCTTGGCCGGCGGGGAGACCTATACCTATGTCGAGAAGGACGCCGAGGGTAACGTCGTCCTTCAGGAAGAGCGGAATTACATCGCAATTGCGACGACGCGTCCGGAAACCATGCTGGGTGATGGCGCGGTTGCCGTACATCCCTCCGACGAACGGTATGCGCCGATCGTCGGCAAGCTCTGCGAGATCCCGGTCGGCCCGAAGGAGCATCGCCGCCTGATCCCGATCATCACCGACGAATATCCCGATCCGACCTTCGGCTCCGGTGCGGTCAAGATCACCGGCGCGCATGACTTCAACGACTATCAGGTCGCAAAGCGCAACAGCATCCCGCTCTACCGGCTGATGGACACCCAGGCGCGCCTGCGCGAAGACGGCGAACGCTATGCGCTCTGCGCCGCGCAGGCGCTGCAGATCGCCCGGTCCGGCGAACTGCCGACCGAGTCTGAGGTCGACGACATCAACCTGGTGCCGGACGAATATCGTGGGCTCGACCGTTACGACGCACGCAAGCGGATCGTGGATGCCATCAATGCGGAGGGTCTGGCTGTCACGGTCAAGGACGCCGAGGGCAACGACATCCCTTACGTTGAAAATAAGAAGATCATGCAGCCCTTCGGCGACCGCTCCAACGTGGTCATCGAGCCCATGCTGACCGACCAGTGGTTTGTCGACGCCGAGACGCTGGCCAAGCCCGCCTTGGCTGCCGTTCGCGAAGGCCGCACCAACTTCGTGCCGAAGAACTGGGAAAAGACCTATTTCGAGTGGATGGAGAACATCCAGCCGTGGTGCATCTCGCGCCAACTCTGGTGGGGCCACCAGATCCCCGCCTGGTATGGGCCGGACGGCCAGGTCTTCGTCGAAAAGACGGAAGAGGACGCTCTGCATGCGGCCATCCAGCACTACATCGCCCATGAAGGCCCGATGAAGGCCTATGTAGAGGACCTGCTCGAAAACTTCCGCCCAGGCGAAATCCTGACCCGCGACGAGGACGTTCTCGACACCTGGTTCTCCTCGGCTCTGTGGCCGTTTTCGACGCTGGGTTGGCCCGAGCAGACGAAGGAACTAGAGAAGTATTACCCCACCAGCGTGCTGGTGACCGGCTTCGACATCATCTTCTTCTGGGTTGCCCGGATGATGATGATGGGTCTGCACTTCATGAAGGACGAGGTCGGCAACCCGGTCGCACCCTTCCACACCGTCTATGTGCATGCGTTGGTCCGCGACAAGAACGGCCAGAAGATGTCGAAGTCGAAGGGCAACGTCATCGACCCGCTGGAACTGATCGACGAATACGGCGCCGATGCGCTCCGCTTTACGCTGGCCATCATGGCGGCGCAGGGGAGGGACGTGAAGCTCGATCCCGCCCGCATTGCCGGCTACCGCAACTTCGGCACCAAGCTCTGGAACGCGACGCGCTTTGCCGAGATGAACGGTGTCGAACGCGATGCGCATTTCATCCCCGAAACGACGACCCTTGCCATCAACCGCTGGATCCTCACCGAGCTTGCGCGCACCATCCGCGAGGTTACCGAAGCCATCGAAGGCCAGCGCTTCAACGACGCTGCCGGAGCGCTGTATCGCTTTGTCTGGAACCAGTTCTGCGACTGGTATCTGGAACTGCTGAAGCCGGTCTTTGCCGGCGAGGACGAGAGGGCAAAGGCGGAAGCGCAGGCATGCGCCGCCTATGTTCTGGAGGAGACCTACAAGCTTCTCCACCCGTTCATGCCGTTCATGACGGAAGAGCTTTGGTCGCACACCGCGTCCCGGGGGACTCTGCTCTGCCACGCCGACTGGCCGCGTCCCGAGTTTTCGGACGACGCAGCAGCCGCCGACATCAACTGGCTGATCGATCTTGTCTCAGGACTTCGTTCCGCTCGTGCGGAAATGAATGTACCGCCTTCTGCGATCGCACCGCTGGTGGTGGTCGGGGCGAACGACATCACGACGAGCCGGCTGAAACGCCACGATGCCGCGATCCGCAGACTGGCACGCGTCGAAAGCATCACCACAACGGACACGGCGCCCAAAGGGGCCGCCCAGGTGGTGGTTGGCGAAGCGATCGCCTGCCTGCCGCTTGGCAACCTAATCGATCTCGTGGCGGAAAAGGCGCGCATTGAAAAGGCAATCGGCAAGGCCGAAGCCGATAGGGACCGTGTCGCGAAGAAGCTCGCCAATGACAAATTCGTGCAGAACGCCGATCCTGAAGTGGTGGCGGCCGAGCGCGAGCGTTACGCCGAACTGGAAGTGCAACTGACGGCACTGCGGACGGCGGCACAAAGAATCGCCGAAGCAGGCTGAAACCCCGTTCACCCGCAAGATGCCCGTCGCGAGCTGCGCGGCCGCTTTTTGGTGGATTCTTTAGGCTTAAAGGGGTGCCGGTTCCGCCCTCTCCAATCGTGCGCCGCAATGTTGCCGCAATGTCACATGGGTCGTTGAGATTGGAAAAGTTTTCCACTTTATGAGCGGCGTGACTTGGGAGCCGGGATTTTATTCTAATCTTAGGCCTTAAGATTGGTGCTGCAGAGGGCGCTACGTAAACTTGTGCCGATCTGATCGAGGTTATACGCGTGACCTCTAAAGTTGTCATTTACCTTGAACCTTCTACACTTCCATCAGTGCATACCGGGAGGTGGGAACGAATGAAGAAGACGGTTATTTCCAAAGGCATTTTGGCGCTTGCGGCAGCAGCAGGTCTCGGGTCGACAGCGATGGCGGGTGGACTAGAGCGGGGCGGCTACAACATCGACTTGCTGTTCGACCCGGGCCGGTTCGCTGCTGAATCCACTGCGACCTACGTTATGCCGCAGCGGAAGCTGAAGAATGTCGTCGATACTAACCCTCTTAATGGAAACCTCAACACCACGCCAGGATATGACGATTCTGCCGACGACAGCGAGAACTACTGGTCCCCACGCATTGGGGCGAAAGCAGGGTTTGGCGACGCGGACTGCATGTTCGATTATTCGCAGCCATATGGCGCACATACAAAGCCAGGTGATGATTGGGCTGGCGCCAACGAGAACATCGAGACCAAGGTCAACAGCGATAACTATGCGCTCACCTGCTCTTATAGTATGGACGCAGGCCCAGGACAGTTCCGGGTGATCGGCGGTGTAAACTATCTCGAGATGGACGGGTTCAAAGAACGACTGGTTATTTCTCCGGAGCAGATAACGGCACTCACAGGGGGCTTTTTCAGCGGCAGCGGTGTTGGTCGTCTCGATTTGGAAGGTGACGGTTGGGGATGGCGAGCCGGCGTCGCTTACGAGATTCCTGAGTATGCTTTGCGTGCTAGCCTCATGTACTATAGCCAGGTAAAGCTCGGCGACATTACTGGAACCGTTGATTTGACGGGTATTCCAGCGGTCCTTGGCGGTGCTATTCCTGGGGCCGGCACGGTGATCCCGGTTGAGGGCTCCACTGCAATGCCCGACGCACTAGAACTCAAACTGCAATCCGGCATCGCTCCAGATTGGCTTGCCTTCGGCTCAGTGAAGTGGACAGACTGGAGCCAGTTGCAGCGTATCGTGTTCTACAACAACGGCACAGAGGTTACCTCCCTCGACCTCGGTTACCGCGACGGCTGGACAGTGACCGGCGGTGTAGGCCACAAGTTCAACGAACAGTGGAGCGGAGCAGTCAGCGTCACCTGGGATCGCGGCACCTCACAAGATTTCGGGGTTCAATCCGATACCTGGTTGTTGACCACTGGCTTGGCTTACACGCCCCGCGAAAACGTCGAGTTCCGCTTAGCCGGTGTCATTGGCATTCTCACAAGCGGCGAGTCCACGAGCTCGACGATCGACGGCGTTCCTGTCAGCGACGAGGCTGACTACGAGTACGACAGCGACCTCGTTACGGCGCTCTCCGCGTCGATGCGCGTCCGTTTTTGATCAGCCGTGGTCTATGAAAAAAAAGCCCGGTTTTGCCGGGCTTTTTTGTGGGCGGCGCGGGGCCTCTCTCCTCGGCCACTACAACCTTGTGACGATTTAGCAACATCTCAACATTAGACTCTCCGGCACCGGGAAAGCGGCCCGGAATGTCCATTTCCCGCCACAAACGGGGAGCAGCGATAGGGGCGAAAGAGGCGGGCTGCGGGGGCAGGTCGCCTGAGTTGGAGTATCATGGGCGGGAATGTGTTGCGAAAGCTAGGGGTTGCGCTTGCCAAGGGGATGCGTCGATCGGAAATGGAGCTCTTCTCCGCTCCAAGGCGGTGGGTCCCAGTCTTGCCGAAATGGTTGATTAAGGTCTCTTCAAGTTATCGCTTTATTCATCCGGCTGGACCGCAGCTGGGTGATCTGCATCGGCCATGCGTTGGCATAGCGACAGGAAGAGCCTGAGTGATGTTGATGTCTGGTAAAGGATCCATGAGAGTATTGCTTCTGGGGGCGTGCGTCGCCTCCGTCATGGCCGGTTCTGCTGCAGCCTTCGACATGAACGCAGGCGTGACGAGGGAGTCCGGCCCGTTCGATCTCTTCAAGTTCGGCTTCAAGGCCTACAGGAACGGCCAGAAGGAAGATGCGGTCGAAGCCTATCGTTATGCCGCGGAAAAAGGTCACACGGGCTCCCGCTGGGCGCTCGCCAACATGTATGCGTATGGCGATGGCGTCGCGAAAGACGATTTTGAAGCCTTCAAGATCTACAACGAGATCGCGGCCGCAGGAATCGAGCCAGGTTCGGAAGACACCGGCTTCTTCATCAATGCCCTTCTGTCGCTCGCGGGCTATTATCGAGACGGCATTTCCGGCAGCCCGGTGAAACCTGATCTTTCGCAGGCGCGTCAGCTTTATTTTCAGGCGGCTTCAGCGTTCGGCGTGGCCGAGGCTCAATTCCAGCTCGGCAAGATGATCCTGGCGGGCGAGGGGGGAGCGCGCAATGTTCATCAGGCCAAGAAGTGGCTGAACCAGGCCCGCAAGAGCGGCCATGCCGGCGCGATGGCCGTGTTCGGCGATGTCCTGTTCCAAGAAGGGCAGACGGTCCGCGGTCTGGCCTTTCTCACTGCGGCGCTCGATCATTGTGGACCAAAGGACTGCGGGTGGATGCAACTGCTCCAGGAGCAGGCTTTCTCCGTCGCCAATGAAGAAGAACGCCGTGTGGCGGTGGCCCTTTCGCAGGACCTGACGCACGCCGTAGAATGACGGTCGGGTGAGGCGATCAGGCCGCAGCCTGGAAGTCGAAGATCGCGGTCATCGGCACATGGTCCGAGGGCTTTTCCCATCCGCGCACATGCTTCTCGATCGACGTTGAGCGGAGCTTGTCGGCCGCTTCCGGCGACAACAGCATGTGATCGATGCGGATGCCGTTGTTCTTCTGCCAGGCGCCGGCCTGATAGTCCCAGAACGTATAAAGCTTGATCGCATCGTTCGTTGCGCGGACAGCCTCTGTGAGACCGAGGGTTTCGAGCCGGCGGAAGGCAGCGCGCGTTTCGGGCAGGAAGAGCGCATCGGTCGCCCAGGCGGCCGGGTCGACGCAGTCGTGCGGCTCGGGGATGACGTTGTAGTCGCCAGCGAGAATCAGCGGCTCCTCCAGAGCAAGGCAATTTTCCGCATGGAGACGCAGCCGTTCCATCCATCGAAGCTTGTAAGGGTATTTCACCGGATCGTCCGCCGGATTTCCATTCGGCAGGTAGATCGAGGCGACACGGACGGCGCCACCCTCGACTGAAAAGATGCCTTCGATATAGCGGGCCTGATCGTCCCCATCACCCTCGGGCAGGCCACGGATCACTTCGTCCGGGCGGATTTTCGACAGGAGCGCCACCCCATTGAAGCCCTTCTGGCCATGGGTCTCCACATGATAACCGAGCGCTTCGATCTCCAGGCGCGGAAAATTTTCGTCGACCGACTTTATCTCCTGCAGGCAGACGATGTCAGGAGAGGAATCACTCAGCCACTGGCGCAGATTGTCGATCCGCGCCTTCACACCGTTGATATTCCAGGTGGCGATCTTCATCGGCATGACCTTCCCTCGTTCGGTCATTCTCTTTTAGCGAACGACGCGCCTTTGGGAAGCGTGATCTGACGGGGAGTGTCAGATGGAGAAGCTGGTGCCACAGCCGCAGCTTGCCACCGCATTCGGGTTCTTGATCTGGAACGACTGCCCGAGGAGGTTGTCGACGAAGTCGATTTCCGACCCCTCCATGTAAACGAGGGAAAGGCTGTCGATCAGAACCTTCGCGTCGCCATTGGCGATGACCACGTCGTCCGCGGCTGGCGATTCCGCGAGATCAAATTTGTAGGAGAAGCCGGAGCATCCGCCGCCCTCGACTGAAACCCGCAGCGCCTGCTTTCCTGCGTCGCTCGCAACGATTTCGGAAATGCGCTTTGCCGCAGCGTCCGAAAGGGTGACATTGGGAATCGTCATGTCGTCTCCTGCCGAGGTCAAGGCTCGGGAAAGGTTGTTGGTCTCGGCTGTGGTGCCGCATTGCACTATAGGTATGAAGCCTTAAATGGCTCGTCAATGGCGGGGCAAGCAGGAGGCCGGGCAGGTATGACGATCAATGAAAAGGCGCTTGGCTTCGGCGGCGGCGAAAAGGCACCGTTCGCGGCCAATCCCTGGGCATCCCGAGGTAGGCTCTTTCCCGAAGGCGGAAGCCTGACGCGCTCCGAGTTCCAGCGCGACCGCGACCGCATCGTTCACGCGACGGCCTTCCGCAGGCTAAAGCATAAGACCCAGGTCTTCATCAGCCCCGACAAGGACCATTTCCGTACGCGGCTGACCCACACGATCGAGGTTGCCCAGATTGCGAGGGCGCTGGCGCGGGCCCTGAAGCTCGACGAGGATCTCGCCGAAGGTGTGGCCCTGGTGCATGACTTTGGGCACACGCCTTTCGGTCACACAGGCGAAGATGCGCTGGACGAGGTGCTGAAGCCCTATGGCGGATTTGACCACAACGCGCAGTCGCTGCGGATCGTGACCAAGCTGGAACGCCGCTATGCTGATTTCGACGGACTGAACCTTACCTGGGAGACCCTGGAAGGGCTGGTCAAGCACAACGGCCCGCTGCTGACGCCGGAGGGCGAGGGGACGCGGGGCCCCGTGCCGCAACCTGTCCGCGACTATTGCCAGCTTAATGACCTGGAATTGGACAGCTACGCGAGCCTTGAGGCGCAGGTGGCGGCCGTTGCCGATGACATCGCCTACAACACACATGACATCGACGATGGCCTTCGGGCCGGCTACCTTACCTTCGAGATGTTGGAGGAAGTGCCGTTTCTCGCCGACCTGATGGGGGAAGTGCGCGAGCGTTATCCGCATCTGGAGCCAAGCCGTTTTACCCACGAGATGATGCGGCGGCAGATCACCCGGATGGTCGAGGATGTCATCGGCTGCGCGCAACGCAACCTGGAAGAGGTCCGGCCCCAATCCTGCGCAGACGTGCGCGCCTGTGGTCGCGTCATGGCCACCTTCTCGGCGGACATGGCGGAAACCGACCGGCAGATCAAGACGCTGCTGTTCAGGCACATTTATCGTCATCCGGAAATTATGCGCATCCGCGAAGGTGCAGCGCAGATCGTCACAGACCTCTTCACGGCCTACCTCGAGGAACCAACCCTGATGCGCAGCCACTATTGGGTGGAGCATATTGCTGGTCTTTCGCAACCGGCACGCGCTCGGCATGTCGGAGATTATCTTGCTGGGATGACTGATTCCTATGCCCTGCGCGCCCACGGCGAGTTGTTTGACCGGACTCCGGATTTGCGTTAGGCAGCGCGCAATTTGCAACGGCGTTACGAAAGCCTGTTTTGCGCGGGATTGATCATATGAACCTGTTTGCCGACTTCGGGACACGAATTGAGAACGCGCTCGAAACTATCGACCTGATCCGCGAAAAGCGCGCAGAGGTCGATTTCAGCCGCATTACCGTGGAGCCGCCGCGTGACCCAAGTCATGGCGACGTCGCGACGAATGCAGCCATGGTTCTGGCCAAGCCGTTGGGCACCAATCCCCGCGCGCTGGCGGAACTGATCGTCGGGCGCCTAAAGGAGGAGCCTGACGTCGTGGACGTCTCGGTCGCGGGACCCGGCTTCATCAACATCCGTATCGGCAAGGCTTATTGGCAGCGTCTGCTCGCTTCGATCATCGACGCGGGCGAGGACTTCGGTCGCTCGACCTTCGGGGCTGGGCGCAAGACCAACGTCGAATACGTCTCTGCCAATCCTACCGGTCCGATGCATGTCGGCCACTGCCGCGGCGCCGTCGTAGGCGATGCATTGGCAAACCTCCTTGCCTTTGCCGGCTATGAGGTGACCAAGGAGTATTACATCAACGATGCGGGCAGCCAGATTGATGTACTGGCGCGCTCCGTCTTCCTGCGCTACCGGGAAGCCTTGGGCGAGGACGTCGGCGAGATTCCCTCCGGCCTCTATCCGGGCGATTATCTCGTACCGGTCGGCAAGGCGCTGGCGGACGAGTTCGGCACGCGGCTGCACAATATGCCTGAAGAGGAGTGGATGCCGCTCGTCAAGGATCGTGCCATCGACGCGATGATGACGATGATCCGCGAGGATCTGGAGGCGCTTAACGTCCGCCACGACGTCTTCTACTCGGAACGTCAATTACATGCCGACGGTGCTCAGCGAATCCGCGCTGCCATCAACGACCTGACCTTCAAGGGACACGTCTACCGCGGTGCCCTTCCGCCGCCGAAGGGGCAGGTCCCCGAGGACTGGGAAGATCGTGAGCAGACGCTGTTCAGGTCCACGGAAGTGGGGGACGATATCGACCGACCGCTGATCAAGTCCGACGGCAGCTACACGTACTTTGCGGCCGACGTTGCTTACTTCAAGGACAAGTTCGACCGCGGCTATGACGAGATGATCTATGTGCTTGGCGCCGACCACGGCGGCTACGTCAAGCGCCTTGAGGCGCTGGCGCGCGCGATCTCCGGCGGCAGTGTGAAGCTGACGGTGCTGCTTTGCCAACTGGTCAAGCTCTACCGCAACGGCGAGCCGGTAAAGATGTCGAAGCGCTCCGGAGACTTCGTCACCCTTCGCGAAGTTGTCGATGAGGTGGGACGTGATTCGGTGCGGTTCATGATGCTCTACCGCAAGAGTTCAGAACCGCTGGACTTCGACTTTGCCAAGGTCACGGAGCAGTCGAAGGACAATCCGGTCTTCTACGTCCAGTACGCGCACGCCCGCTGCATGTCGGTTTTCCGCCAGGCTCGGGAAGCCTTTCCTGATGTTGATGTTGATTCTCTTGATCTTTCGGGAATGGCTCCGAGCATCGTTGACGACAACGAGATCCAGTTGATCGCAAAGCTCTCCGAATATCCCCGCGTTATTGAGGCCGCGGCACAGTCGCAGGAGCCCCATAGACTTGCATTTTACCTCTACGATCTGGCAAGCTTCTTCCATGCCCACTGGAATAAGGGCAAGGATCAGCCTGAATTACGGTTTGTTAACGTTAAGAACCGAGAATTGAGTATTGCCAGGCTTGGGCTGGTGCGTGCTGTAGCCTCTGTTCTGAAGTCGGGATTGGCCATTACTGGCACTGCCGCACCGGACGAGATGCGGTAGCGCCGCCACCATTTGCCCACAAAGCACTGGCAATGCCCGAGTAAGTGTAGGTGGGTGGACGAGGGAATGGCAGACGATAACCTTGCGCGTAACCGGAATGACGCTCCGGACTTCTTCGCCGATGGCGATCCCTTGGCAGAGCTCGCCCGTATTGTCGGGTACGATGAGCGTCTGGTGCCGAAGGCGCCTGTTGCCGAACGTCGTGAACCCGCCTTCAATCTGGAAGACGAGCTTCTCCGCGAGTTCGAGCGCTATGAGGCGCCGCGTCCACATCAGCCGGAGCTCGTGGCCGAAGGCGTCGCGCCCGAGATTGATGCCTTTCAGGGAGCCGCGACTGCCGATCTGGACATTGAGCTGTCTGATGACGCCTTCGACGTCAGTCGGAGAAGTGAGCTGTCGGATGACGTTGCAGGCTCTGGGCGTGCAAGCCCGATAGCCGTCGAAGCTGCTCTCCACCGGGACCACGAATCACTGCTTGCGCAGGGGCAGGAGGAAGCCGAGCATTCCTCGGCGGCGGAGCAGGAAATACAGGCGCCTGAAGGCCAGGCGCAATGGGAACGTGAGCCCGTGTCCGCCGTCACGGGTGCAGGCAACCCGGTCGATGCGGAGCTTGTCTCTGCCTATGCTCCTGACGGAGAGGACGGGGCACCGGTGGTTGACTGGGTGCAGGGCGATGAACCGCCGCCGCCACTCGATCTTTCGGATGAACTGGAACTTGCGCTCGGGGCGGGCGAGGCGCCTGCCTTTGGAGCCGACGTGCGCCGGGAGCGGAAGCCGATCTACACGCCCACCTTTCGGATGCCGCTTGCGAATTTTCATCCGACCGTTGAGCCCCAAGGCGCCGTTGCAGCGCCTCAGGAGCCGCGGATGCTGGACCGATCCGACTTCGCATCCCTGGTTGCTGATGCGCCTCCCGCTGTGTCGTCGTCAGATCAAGCCGATCAGGTGGATCCGGCTGCAATAGACCCGCTGCCGGACGAACAGGCTGTAGCCGACCTCGAGGTCCCGGTCTCGCTGGATTTTACCAGCCGCTCACATCCAGACGATTTTGGTGGTGACGCCTTGGTTCCTGAGGCTTCGACGGAGCCGGTTGCTGCTGAGCCTTCGATGCGCAATGTACGGCCCGACTCGTTCTTCGCGGTTGAGTCGAAAGATCCAGTCGTATCGGAGCCGCGCTTCGAGCTTCCCGTCGCTCTGGAGGGCGATCCGTTCGAACTGAATGCTTCAGGCCCGTCGCCCGACGCCACCGTCGCTGCTGCCACGCCGGCTGAACCTATCTCGGATGACGAGTTCGAGCTCGCGCTGGACGATCTCGAGCTCGATCTGACGGACATTCTGCTCGAAGAACACCGTGCTTCCGGCACGGAGCAGCCTCCGGTTGCGGCACCGCCTGCTGTTGCATCACTCGCTCAGCCCGAGCCGACGCGGGTGACCGCGTCCTGGTCGCCGATAGCGCGTGTCGTTCCGACCATGGCCGTTACGCCGGCGCCTGGCGCAGTGCCCGCGCAGGTGCAGTTGCCAGCCGAAGCGGCGGCGGCGCCGTCATGGTCAACCTCTGAGCAGCCTGGTTCCCGTGTCGTTGACGCCGAACAGAGCGGCAGCCTTGCCTTCGATCCCGCTCTGATCGCTGACACGGAGGATCAGCCGGAACCTGTCGTGGGCCTCGATGTCCCGGATCTCTCCCTCGAGGAGCAGGAGGCGGCGCCGGAGTATCGGAGCGACGACGACTACGATATCGACGCCGAGCTTGCTTCGCTGCTGCAGCCGGCTGCATTAGGGCTCGCGGACCAGGCCGATGACGCCGAACAGGTGGCCTCCGCCCAACCTCAGCAGCAGCCCATCTCCCCAGGCTATCTTGATCTCGATGATTTCGAGCGTGCGCTTGAGGAGGATTTCCGCCGGAGTTTGACGACGCCGCTGCCGCAGCAGTCTCGCCTCGATCCCAATATGGCTTACAACGCGCAGACGAGCGGTGACGGCTCGCGCAGGTCCTTTGCTGCCCTTGCTCTGCCTCTGGCAATTGCCGGCGTCGTCGTTGCAGGGGGCTCCATTGCCTACGCGCTGTTCGGCGGCGAAAACAGTTCGATTGCCTCCAGCGGAGAGCCGATCATCATTGCAGCCGACACCGATCCCGTGAAGGTGCTGCCGAAGGATCCCGGCGGCAAGACCGTTCCCAATCAGGACAAGGCCGTCTACGACCGCGTCGCAGGACAGGTTCCCGAGGCTCCCAAGCAGGAGGCATTGATCTCGACGAACGAAGAGCCCGTCGACGTCGTGCAGAAAACCCTGATGACCGACCAGCTTCCTCTCGAAGGTGAAGAGGTGGCTGATGCTGGAGACGTCGTGTCGAGCGGCGTCGCCCAAGAGGACCGACTCATGCCGAACGGCGACGAGGCGACGATGCCGGCGGAGACTGCGCAGCAGCCCGTTGCCATCATGCCGCGTCGCGTGAAGACGATGGTTGTTCGCCCCGACGGGACGCTCGTCGAGCAGGAAGTCGCTACGGCGCCTGCCCCGATGTTGCCCGAAGCCATGCCTGGCGATGCTCAGAAGGCGCCGGCTGCATCGGTCAAGAGCGTCGAGGTCGCCTCGATCCCTGACACGCCTGCGGCTCCTTCGACGGCTGCTCCGGTAGGGCAGGGCGGGATCGTGCCCGTTTCGGCTGATGCCTCTGCTACGACACCTGAGCCGGTGGCCGGTGTCGATGCGACAGTGCCAGAGGCAACCGCACAGGCTGCGATCGCTGCACCGGTTCCCATCGCACGTCCGGCCCAGCAGGCGGCCAACGTGGTGGCGGCCGTAAGCGATCAGGGCAGGGTCCAGGCGGCGCCTGCCGCTCCTGTGGATGCGCCTGCAGCTGGCGCAGTGGCGCCGGTTGCCCCGACCGAAGTCGCCTCGGTGTCACCCGGCGGCTATGTCATCCAGATAGCATCCTTGCCGACTGCGGCCGATGCCGAAAAGTCTTACAAGAACCTCTCCGCGAAGTTCGGGTCCGTCATCGGCGGTCGCGGGGTGGACATTCGGGAGGCGGTAATTGCGGGCAAGGGCACCTTCTATCGGGTGCGCATCCCGGCGGGCAGCAAGGCCGACGCAGTCGCGCTCTGCGAGAGCTACCGTGCCGCGGGCGGAAGCTGCCTGGTGGCGAAATAACCGAACCAGGGACGAAAACTGAAGCGGGGCCGGAAGGCCCCGTTTTCGTTTCCGACGAGAACGCATCGCCTTTACAGCGTGTCGCGCCTATCATGCCGGCATGTCCGAATCAAAAGCCATGATCCTTGGGGCAAGCGGCGCGGTTCTCACGGCCGACGAAATCGCCCTTTATCGAGATGAGCGCCCATGGGGCTTCATCCTGTTCGCCCGAAACATCCAAGAGCCGGCGCAGATCACCGATCTCGTCGCCTCCATGCGCGAGGCCGTGGATCGCCCCGAGGCTCCGGTGCTGATCGACCAGGAAGGGGGGCGCGTTCAGCGCATCCGGCCGCCGATCGCGGAGAAATATCCTTCCCCTGCCGAACTTGGCGCTCTGTTTCGCGCGGATCGGGAGCAGGGCCTGAGGGCTGCCTGGCTGATGTCGAGGCTGCACGCCTTCGATCTCCTGAAGCTCGGCATTAATGTAGACTGCCTGCCGGTGCTCGACGTGCCTGTGAAAGGCGCCAATAATGTGATTGGCGACCGTGCCTATGGCTTCGATCCTGAAACCGTGGCGGCCATGGGCCAGGCTGCCTCCGACGGGCTGAAGGCAGGCGGCGTGCTGCCGGTCATGAAGCACATACCGGGACATGGGCGCGGTATGGCAGACTCCCATCATGACCTGCCGGTCGTCACCGCCAGCCGCGAGGAACTGGAGGCGCATGACTTCGTGCCGTTCCGGGCGCTGAGAGACGAACTCATGGCTATGAGTGCCCACATCGTCTTCACCGCGATAGATCCCGATCAGCCGGCGACGACGTCGCGCCGGGTGATCGAGGAGGTCATCCGTGGGCACATCGGCTTTGATGGCCTGCTGATGTCGGACGACGCGTCCATGAACGCCTTGAAAGGCACTATTGGGGAGCGCGCGCGGCGAATAGCTGGGGGCGGTTGCGATATGATCTTGCATTGCAACGGCGTGATGGAAGAAATGAAGGCAGTGGCCCGGGGAGCGCTGCCGCTGCAGGGCGAAGCGCTCCGTCGCGCGATCCGGGTCGAGGCGGCGTTCGGCGTAGTGGACGGCGTGAAAGAAGACGATCTTCGCCAGGAGTTCCGGTCACTTCTCGCCAGCTCCTGATCTGACGCATGAGGTGGGAATGGCAGGACACATTGCAAAAGGCGCCATTCCGATGGACCAGCTCTGGCAGGACACGCCGGAGCGGGCAATGGATGAACCGGCCCTTGTAATCGACGTCGGCGGCTTCGAAGGACCGCTTGACCTTCTCCTCCATCTGGCGCGTTCCCAGAAGGTGGATCTTGCGAAGATATCGGTGCTGGCGCTTGCCGAGCAATATCTGCAGTTCGTGGAGAGCGCGCGCCGGGTGCGCATCGAACTGGCTGCCGATTACCTCGTTATGGCGGCCTGGCTCGCCTTTCTCAAATCAAAGCTCCTGATCCCCCAGCAGGTCAAGGGGGATGACGGCCCGACCGGCGAGGAGATGGCGGCGACACTCGCCTTTCGGCTGAAGCGGCTCGAGGCGATGCGGGAGGCGGCGAGCGGTCTGATCCATCGTAACCGGCTCGGCCGCGACGTCTTTGTTCGCGGGGCACCGGAGCATATCCCCCATCGTGTGCAATCGGCCTTCGATGCGAGCCTCTACGATCTTCTTTCCGCTTACGCTAACCTGCGCCAGCGCCAAGCCGTGACGCAGGTCACGATCGAGAAGCGGAAGGTCTGGTCGCTCTCCGACGCCCGCGAGTTGTTGACCCGAATGCTTGGCGAGATCACCGATTGGACCGCCCTGCAGCACTACCTGCTGGAATACCTGCCGCCGGCGGATAGGGTGACGGCAACGGCCAGCGCTTTTGCGGCTTCGCTCGAACTTGTTCGCGAAGGCAAGTTGGAGATACGCCAGGACGGTGCGTTTCAACCGATCTACATGCGCGGCGGCGCCAAGCCAGGGTCGGCTCGGGAGGCAGTCGTTGACACCTTCTGAGGAACGGCCGTCTGACGCGGAGGCCTCGGCGCTGCCGGAAAGCTTCGAATTGGCTGAGGCGGAGCGGATTGCTGAAGCCTTGGTGTTCGCCTCTGCCGAGCCCGTCTCAGAAGCCTTTCTCGCCGAGCGGCTGCCACGCGGGGTGGATATCGGGACCCTGATGGAGAATCTCTCACAGTTGTATGCTGGGCGCGGGGTCAATCTCATCCGCACCGGAGACCGCTGGGCGTTTCGGACGGCAGCCGATCTTTCCTTCGTCATCCGCAAGGATGATAACGAGCCTCGGAAGCTGTCGCGCGCAGCGCTCGAAGTGCTCGCCATCATTGCGTATCACCAGCCGGTCACGCGAGCAGAGATCGAAGAGATCCGCGGCGTCCAGACCTCCAAGGGGACCTTGGATGTACTGATGGAGGCGGGCTGGGTGCGCTTTCGCGGTCGGCGCAGGACGCCCGGCCGCCCAGTCACCATGGGAACGACGCCGGAATTTCTCGATCATTTTGGGCTGGAGGAACTACGCGATCTCCCCGGCTTGGAGGAACTGAAGGGTGCAGGACTTCTCTCCGGACGCATCCCGCCGAACTTCCATGTACCGCTTCCCGGAACGTCGGACGATCTGCAGGAGGACGAGGATCCGATTACCCAAATGGACCTGGAGGAGCTTGGCCTCTTGACACCGGGCGGTGAAGAAGAGGAATGACGTCATCTTTTCGAGGGCCGTGCAGGGGCCCGGCTTCGGGCACGTCATGACGTTATCAACCACACCACCGATCGAGAGAACGCGGCGCACCACGGGTGTGTCCTTCGCATCTCAGTTGGCGTTCGAAGAAATCCACCACAGCTACCACGGCAAGGAGACGATCCACGGCATATCCCTGACCGCTCAGCCGGGCGAGGTGCTCTGCCTGCTGGGTCCTTCCGGCTCGGGCAAGACGACCCTCCTGCGGATCGCGGCGGGTATCGAAGTCCAAAGTCGCGGTCGAGTGTTGATCGATGGGCGCGAGGCTGCAGGGCCCAACGCCTTTCTCCCACCGGAAAGGCGCGGCATCGGCCTGATGTTCCAGGATTTCGCGCTTTTTCCGCATATGTCGGTGCTCGACAATGTCCGCTTCGGTTTGACGGCACTCCCGAAGAAGGATGCCGTCGCCGCGGCACTGGCTGCACTCGAGCGGGTGGGGCTGGTTCACTATGCCGAAACATATCCACATGTGCTTTCGGGAGGGGAGCAGCAGCGAGTGGCGCTGGCGCGGGCGCTGGCGCCGCGCCCGGGCGTGCTGCTCATGGATGAGCCCTTCTCTGGTCTCGACTCCAGGCTGAAGGACGCAGTGCGGGCCGACACGCTGTCCATCCTGCGCGAAAGCCGCGCCACCGCCATCGTCGTTACTCATGATGCAGAAGAGGCGATGCGCATGGCAGACCGCATCGCGCTGCTTCGCGACGGCCGGCTCGTCCAGGTCGGCAGGGCAGATGAGCTATATCGCCAGCCGCGCGATCTGTTCGCCGCCGGCTTCTTTTCCGAGATCAACGAGTTTGAAGGTGTGGTCCGGCAGGGCGCGGTCGAAACGCCCGTCGGCATGACACCGGCGCCCGGGCTGGCCGACGGCACGACCGTCTCCATTGCCGTGCGCCTTTCGGATGTGCGCGTTATGCCACATGGCGGCGCAATGCAGGCGAGGATACGCTCGCGGCGCTTCCTCGGCGTGGTGGAAATGCTGGATCTTGCAGTACCGGAACGCGAGGAGCCGGTTCGGGCTCGGGTGAGGGCGGATCTGCTGCCCCCTGGCCTCACGGAAGTCACCGTGACCGTGCAGCCGCAGGACATTTTGGTGTTTGAAAAAGGTGTTCAAACATCATACATCGGACGCATCCGAAGATAGGAGTTGGAGTTATGGGTTCCTTCAGTGTTTGGCATTGGCTGATTGTTCTGGTCATCGTGCTCGTGCTTTTTGGCCGCGGCAAGATTCCGGAATTGATGGGCGACGTCGCCAAGGGCATCAAGAGCTTCAAGAAGGGCATCAGCGAGGACGATACTCCTGAAACGACCAAGACCGTCGACCACAAGCCCGAAGACACCAAGGAAACGACCCGGACCTAACTGTTCCGACCGGGTTGCAGGAGCCTTCTTGAATGCTTGACATCGGCTGGACCGAGCTCTTCGTGCTTGGGATCGTTCTTATCGTAGTGGTCGGGCCGAAGGATCTGCCACCAATGTTGCGCGCCTTCGGGCGAATGACCGGCAACCTGCGCAAGATGGCAGGCGAATTTCGATCTCAGTTCGATGAGGCGTTGCGTGAGTCGGAGATGGACGAGGTCCGCAAGACGATCTCCGACGTGCAGAAGCTCAACCCGACGAATGCGCTGCGCGATGCGGTAAACCCGCTGCGCCAAATGGGCAATGAGATCCGGAGCGATCTGGAGAAATCCACCCGCATCGAAAAGCAGGATGTTGAAGCACAGAAGGCCGTGGAGGGTGTTATCCCCGCCGAGCAGCCGGCGCCCGTCGCGGTCCCGGAGCCAACGATGGCGCTCCCCGCAACACCGCCTGTGGTCAGCCAACCGGCACCTGTCGCAGGTGCTGCTGCTTCTAAACCCGCCCGCAAGAAGCCGGCGCCGAAGGCTGCTGTCGCCGGCGAGGCGCAGGCTGCCGTCGAGGGTGCAAAGCCAAAGCGGCCCCGCGCTTCCGCCAGCAAGGCGCCGGTCGCCGAAGCTCGGAAGCCCGCTTCGCGTAAGCAGGCCGAAAAGACCGTCGACACTCCAAAGGATGAAGCATGAGCGGTGATCTGGACGACAAGCCGCAGCCGCTTATCGAGCACTTGATCGAGCTTCGCCGGCGCCTGATCTGGGCGCTTGGTGCTTTCTTCCTTGCCTTTATCGTCTGCTTCTTCTTTGCCAAGGATCTTTTCAACTTTCTCGTGGTTCCGTACCGATGGGCGGTGCTGTGGGCAGACATGGATGTCTCGAAGTCGGAACTCATCTACACTGCCCCGCAGGAGTTCTTCTTTACGCAGGTGAAGGTGGCCATGTTCGGCGCGCTTGTAATCGCTTTTCCGGTGATCGCGTCGCAGATCTACAAATTCGTTGCACCCGGCCTTTACAAGAACGAGCGCGCTGCGTTCCTTCCATTCCTGATCGCCTCGCCGATCCTGTTCCTGCTGGGCGCAGCGCTTGTCTATTTCTTCTTCACGCCGATGGTGATGTGGTTCTTCCTCGCCATGCAGCAGGCTCCCGAAGAGGGGGAGATGGCAATCTCGCTCCTGCCGCGCGTGTCGGAGTATCTCAGCCTCATCATGACGCTGGTTCTTTCCTTCGGCCTCGTCTTCCAGCTTCCGGTGGTGACCACGCTTCTCGCGCGCGTAGGCTTGCTCACAAGCGAATGGCTGCGAGAAAAGCGGAAGTTCGCGATCGTGATCGCCTTCGTTGTTGCGGCAGTCCTGACGCCACCCGACCCGCTGTCCCAGATCGGCCTTGCGCTGCCGACTATCCTTCTCTACGAGATTTCCATCTACGCCGCCCGACTCGTCGAGCGTAAACGCGCTGAGGAGGCAGTTACCGAAACCCTCGCGTCGGACCTTTCCGGAACAGACGAGGCCTAGGCCTTCCTGCCTGGGTTGCGAAGGTGGCGTTCCGCTCGAAAGGCTAGGAACGATGCTCGATATCAAGTGGATTCGCGACAATCCGGACATTCTCGACGAAGCGCTGAAGACGCGCGGCGGCCAGCCCATGGCCGCCACTCTGATCGCGCTTGACGACACTCGTCGCACGGTTATCCAGAAGCTCCAGGACATGCAGTCGCGCCGAAACGCCGCCTCCAAGGAGATCGGCGCTGCGATGGCGCAGAAGAATACGGAGCTTGCGGAGAAACTGAAGGCCGAAGTCTCCGAGATCAAGGATTTGATGCCTGTCGCGGAGCAGGAGGAGCGCGAGGCGGTTGCGGCGCTTGATGATATGCTCTCGCGCGTGCCCAATATCCCGTTCGATGACGTTCCGGTGGGGCGCGACGAGAGCGACAACGTGATCAAACACGTGGTCGGACAGAAGCCGGGCTGGAACCACCCTGCCAAGGAGCATTTCGAGATCGGCGAAGCGCTTGGCCACATGGATTTCGAGCGTGCGGCCAAGCTCTCGGGTGCACGCTTCACGGTGCTTACGGGCCCACTGGCGCGGCTGGAGCGTGCGCTTGGCCAGTACATGCTCGACACGCACACGATGGAGCATGGCTACACCGAGGTCTCTTCGCCACTGATGGTGCGCGACGAGGCGATGTACGGCACGGGGCAACTACCCAAGTTTGCTGAAGACCTGTTCAAAACGACAGACGGTCGCTGGCTTATCCCCACAGCCGAAGTAACGCTGACGAACCTCGTTTCTGCCGAAACGCTGGAGCAGGAAAAGCTGCCGCTGCGCTTCACCGCTTTGACACCCTCGTTCCGGTCGGAGGCCGGCTCGGCCGGTCGCGATACCCGCGGGATGTTGCGCCAGCATCAGTTCTGGAAATGCGAACTGGTTTCGATCACCGATGCCGAAAGCTCGGTTGCCGAGCATGAGCGGATGACGGAATGTGCTGAGACGATTCTGAAGCGGCTCGGCCTTCATTTCCGCACCGTGACGCTTTGCACCGGCGACATGGGCTTCGGCGCTCGCAAGACCTACGACATTGAAGTCTGGCTTCCCGGCCAGAACACTTACCGGGAAATCTCCTCCTGCTCGGTCTGCGGCGACTTCCAGGGACGGCGCATGAATGCGCGGTATCGGACCAAGGACGAAAAGGGGCTGAGATTCGTCCACACGCTGAACGGGTCGGGAACGGCCGTCGGCCGCTGCCTGATCGCGGTGATGGAAAACTATCTGAACGAGGACGGCTCGATCACAGTCCCGGAGGTTCTCCTGCCGTACATGGGTGGCCTCACCAAGATCGAACGGTCCGCCTGATGCGGATCCTGCTTACCAATGACGATGGGATTCATGCCGAAGGGCTTGCAGCGCTCGAGCGGATCGCGCGCCAGCTTTCCGACGACGTCTGGATTGTCGCGCCCGAGACGGATCAAAGCGGCCTGGCGCACTCACTGACGCTCTCGGAGCCGTTGCGGCTGCGCAAGGTCGCCGACAAACACTTCGCCCTTCGCGGCACGCCGACCGACTGCGTCATCATGGGCGTTCGGGAAGTCATGCCGGAGAGGCCGGATCTCATTCTCTCCGGCGTCAACGCCGGCGCCAACATGGCAGACGACGTCACCTATTCGGGGACGATCGCCGGCGCCATCGAGGGAACGCTGCAGGGGATACGTTCCTTCGCGCTGAGCCAAGCCTACAACTACGATGGCGAGGGCGGCAAGCTCGTGCCGTGGGAAGTGGCGGAAACCTACGCACCTGATCTCATCCGCAAGCTCAGCAAGGTGGAATTTCCAGACGGCACCTTCCTCAACCTGAATTTCCCGAAGTGCGAGCCGAAGGATGTTCAGGGCGTTCAGGTGACGTCGCAGGGCAAACTCGACTTTGGCCTCACGATTGATGCGCGCCGCGACGGTCGCGGTATCCCGTACTATTGGCTCCGCTTCGGCGAGCGCCTCGGCCATTTCCGCGACGGGACCGACATCCATGCGCTCAAGCACAACAAGATCTCGGTGACGCCGCTGAAGCTGGATCTGACGGACTATTCGGTGCAGGATCGGGTGGCGAATGCACTTGGATTCGGAGTAGCGGATTGAAGGCCGGCATGGTCGAGAAGGAAGGGTTTGCTGCCCTTGTGCTGCGCCTGCGAGCGGAGGGGATTTCCGATCTAGACCTCCTGACGGCCGTCGAGCAGACGCCGCGCTCGCTTTTCGCACCCGCTTCCGCCGCCGAAAGCGCCTATTCCAGCCGCACCATCCCCATCGACTGCGGCGCCTTCATGGAGGGCGCCGACCTTGCAGTCCGGCTTCTCAGCCGGCTTCAGGTCAAGCCGGGTCATAGGGTCCTGGAGATCGGGACCGGAAGCGGTTTCACCAGTGCTGTCCTCGGTCGCCTTGCCGAACGTGTGCTCACCATCGACCGCTACCGCACGTTGGTGGCGGGGGCCCAAGCACGGCTGGACAAGCTCAGCATGCGCAACGTGGTGGTGCGCCAGGCGGACGGCATCAACGGCATGCCAGGCGAGGGGACGTTCGACCGTATCCTCGTCACCGGCGCCTTCACCGCCATGCCGCGCTTTTACGCGGAGCAACTGGTCTCCGGCGGCACGATGATCGCACCTTTGATGCTCGAAGACGGGACGTGTCTGATGGTGCGTCTCAGCAAGACCGGAAGCCGCTTTGAGCGCGAGGATCTTTTCCCCGTTCCATACCTGCCGCTCGTCCCTCACATTGCGGCAGCTCTTTGACGCAGGTCACGCAGCATCGCGGCATGGTTACCAATTTAGCAAAAAATCAAGTTCGACCCTGACGCCTTAACGGCCCAGTAAGACTAACGCGGTTTAATCATCTCACACGATGGTTGCGTCACGGTAGGTCGAGTCATGCGTCAATTGAGTACATCTGTTTCCCGCAAATCAATGCTGCGCATCGCTGCTGCGGCCTTTCTCGCAAGTACTGCTACCGGCTGCAGTTCGGACGCTACCCGCTTCTCCGGGTTGTTTTCGGACACTGATTCGCTGACGACTGCTTCGATCCCGCAGCGTCAGGGCGGGGGAGCCTATGGCCCTGCTCCGACGCCACGCGGTGAGGTCGCAAGCGGCAGTATGCAATCCGCGGGAGGTTACGGCGGTCAGCCGATGCCTGCTGCCTATCCCGCCAACGATGGCGGCTACGGCTCCGTCGCCTCGACTGCGCGCTCTGCGGCAGCGCCGGCCGCGGTTCAGCGGGTTGAACTCGCTCCTCCGGGTGCATCTGCGCCGGCCAGCGGAGAAGACGCCGGCAACCGTCAGCAGGCGATGGCGCAGCCGTTTCCGAGCTCTCAAGACCGTGCGCCCGCAGCTTCATCGGACAATCTCACCACCGGAACCATCAGAACGTCCAGCGGCTGGTCCACGGTTAATGCTCCGAGCGTGACGTTGAAGCCCGGTGAAAATGCCGCGACGCTCTCGAAGCGTTACGGCGTGCCGGAGAAGGAAATCCTCAAGGCGAACGGTGGCACGCTGATTGTTGGACAGTCGGTTGTGATCCCGACGTTCGGCACGGCGAGCAATTCGGCCAAGGCCGCTGCGGGGCAGATCGACCTGCAGGACAAGGCGCCCGCACCGGTTCAGCCGCAGGAGCAGAAGGTTGCGGTGCTGCCGGGTTCTGCACGCGACAAGGGCCTGGCCGAACCTGCAAAGATCACGCCGCCGGCCGGCGGCGGCACGTATACGGTCAAGCCCGGAGACACGCTGACGAAGATCGCACGCGCCAATGGGATCACGGTCGATCAACTGAAGGCCGCAAACGGCCTGTCATCGGAAAACATTCGAATCGGTCAAGTGCTGAACCTTTCGCCATCCGCAGCGCCTCTGGCTGCCGATCCGGTTCAAACAGCTTCGGTCCCGCCGAAGAATGAGCAGCCGCAGTCCCAGGTAACTGCCGCGCAAACGCCATCGGCGCCTGCCGTAAAGGCACAAGCAGCGCCCGAAGCTTCCGCTCCGGTAAAGCCGATCGAAACTGCCTCGATCTCCGAGGCCTCGCTCAAGTCGGATGATGGTGCGCCCGCGCCGCAGTCGACCGGCATTGGTAAATATCGCTGGCCCGTGAACGGTGCTGTTATCGCTGGGTTCGGCCAGAATGTCGAAGGTAGCCGCAACGACGGTATCAACATATCCGTTCCGGAAGGGACGCCGATCAAGGCCGCCGAGAACGGCGTTGTCATCTATGCGGGCAACGGCCTGAAGCAGCTCGGCAACACCGTGCTTGTTCGCCACGACGACGGCAAGGTTACCGTCTACGGCCATGCCAATGGTCTCAATGTTTCGCGGGGCCAGAAGGTCACCCGCGGTCAGACCATCGCGACGTCCGGCATGAGCGGCGATGCAAAACGCCCGCAGGTCCACTTTGAGGTGCGCAAGGACGCCACCCCGGTCAACCCGATCACTTTCCTGGAGTAAGTACTGCGTACCAGGAAGTTAGGAAAGCCCGGCTCGTCCGGGCTTTTCGTCATCTGTGCTCCAGTTGCACGCGTAGGCGGCCCGCGAGATCTTGAATATATTGCCAGGCGACGCGGCCCGAGCGACCGCCGCGTGTTGTCGCCCATTCCAGCGCTTCATGATGCAGGGCATCGGCTCCGATCGGCAAGGCGAAATGGCTGACATAGCCATCAATCATCGCGAGGTAATCCTCCTGGCTGCACTTGTGGAAACCGAGCCAGAGACCGAAGCGGTCGGAAAGCGAGACCTTCTCCTCCACGGCCTCCGACGGATTGATCGCTGTCGACTGTTCGTTCTCCATCATGTGCCGCGGCAGGAGATGCCTCCGGTTGGACGTGGCGTAGAAGAGCACATTCTCAGGCCGCCCCTCGATGCCGCCGTCGAGCGCGGCCTTCAGCGACTTATAGGCCGTGTCGTCATGATCGAAGGAAAGGTCGTCACAGAAGACGATGACCCGGAAGGCGGACGCTTTTAGAATGTCGAGCAGCGCGGGGAGGGAGGCTATGTCCTCGCGATGCACCTCCACGAGTTTCAGGCTCGAGCCGGTGGAGGAGCGGACGTCTTCGTGCACCGCCTTGACCAGGGAGGACTTGCCCATGCCGCGGGCGCCCCAGAGGAGCACGTTGTTCGCCGGGAAGCCTTCGGCGAAACGCAGTGTGTTCTCGTGCAGGATGTCGCGGACATGATCGACGCCCCGGATCAGCGAGAGCGCAACGCGGTTCGGCTTTGGGACTGGCTGGAGATGCAGACTTGCAGGAAGCCAAACGAAGCAGTCGGAAGACTTCCAGTCCGTGACAACAGGCGGCGGGCCTGCAATCCGCTCCAAGGCGTCGGCCAGGCGCCTCAGCTCGACCAGCAACCGATCGTCCAGCTCTTGCACCATGCCGTTGTCTCCATTTGATCCGCAGTCTCGCGCTGCGCAAGCGCACCGAAAAACCGCGTAGCATGCGGCTCTGTCATGCAAAAGTCTCGGCGATGCCGTTTCGGTACGATGCGAAGCCTCCTTTTTGTTGCAATCGCAAGCGTCGCAACTATAGTCCGGCCACTTGCAAAAAGGGGCTCGGAAGCTCCTGACACTCGAGGAGTTTTTCTATGTTCATCACTGAAGCATTTGCCCAGGCCGAAGGCGCCGCACCCTCTGCATTCGGCAGCGGCCTCGAAATGCTTTTCCTGTTCGCGCCGCTGATGGTGGTCTGGTACTTCTTTCTTATCCGACCGCAGCGCAATCAGATGAAGAAGCGCCAGGAGATGCTGTCCAACATCCGCCGTGGCGACAACGTCGTTCTCGGTGGTGGCATCAGCGGCAAGGTGACGAAAGTGATCGACGACACGGAAGTGGAAGTCGAGATCGCCGAAGGCGTCAAGGTTCGGGCCCTGCGCGCCTATGTAGCGGAAGTTCGGGTCAAGGGCGAGCCAGTCAAGACCGACGCTCCTGCCGTCAAATCCTGAGAAGGCACGGCGGGATCGCCGGTGTACTCAGTTCTGCAACCGACAAATGAGGCACTGAGGATATGCCGAAGGGAATCGAGATACGGGATGCCCATTTCCCTGGGCGGGCTCCAATTGATGCCTATGGCAATGGGGGCTTCCGCTTCGCCGAAATGTCCCACCGTGGCTCCCTGCTTTGCCTTCCTTCGGGGATCCATGGCTGGGCCCTCGCCGAGGGCGACGCTGTGACGGTTGAAGCACTGGCCATGGTTCTGGAGGAGGCCGAGGCGATCGAGGTTCTGTTGGTCGGGACAGGACCGGAGATCCGCCCCCTGCCGCAGGCCGTCAAGGCAGCGCTGAAGGCGCGGGGAATTGCATCGGATCCGATGAGCACCGGAGCTGCCGTGAGAACCTACAACGTCATGTTGTCTGAATCACGCGCGGTGGCTGCCGCGCTGATTGCGGTTTGAAGCCTGTGGCCGACGTTCACGATGGAGTGCTGGCGACCCTTCGTGAGACAGACCGCGACCGCTACCTCGCTTGCCTGCTTTCTCCCGCGGAGGAGCGGCCGGCTCTGGCGGCACTCTATGCCTTCAACGCCGAGCTTGCCCGGGTTCGCGACATGGTGCGCGAGCCACTTCCGGGCGAGATCCGCCTGCAATGGTGGCGCGACCTTCTGGAGGGTGAGGCGCGGGGCGACACCGGAGGTAATCCCGTCGCGGCCGCCCTTCTGTCGACCGTGGAACGCTATCGCCTCCCGCGCCAAACGCTGCTGGCGATGATCGATGCGCGTATCGGGGACCTTTATGATGATCCGATCGCCAATCGCAATGCGCTCGAAGGATATGCCGGAGAAACGGCATCTGCCTTGATTCAGCTTTCCAGCCTCGTGCTGTCGGCGCAGGATGCCGCTGCCTCGGCTGAGGCGGCAGGACACGCAGGCGTGGCCCAGGCGATTGCAGGCCTCATCCTGCTCATGCCGCTGCATCGGCGTCGAGGGCAGCTTTACCTTCCATTGGATATCCTTTCCGCAACAGGGCTTGATCGTGGCGCTTTCCTTGCGGGCGACGACACCTCCCGCATTTCAGCAGCGATCGAAGCGTTTGCAGGGCTAGGGATCGAGCATCTGGCGAAGGCCCGATCCGCGGGCTCGGTTTCCAAGGCGTTGTTTCCTGCTTTCCTTCCCGTTTCCCTGGCGGAGCAGGTTTTGCGGCGAGCGCTACGGGAAGGAGCAGCGGTTCTCCATAAAGACCTCCAGCAACCGCAGTGGCGCCGGCAGATCCGGTTGGTACGGGCGCAGCTTCTTCAGCGCTTCTGAGCCGCGCCCATCTCCGCGCAAGCCTGCGCACTTACGGTTGTGACCGTCCTATATCGAACGCGGAGAACACGCCGTGAGCCCCGTCATCACCTGGTCCATCTTGTTCGGCCTGATCTTCCTTCTGGCCCTCTACGCAACCCGCATGGCGAGATCGCGGGACCACGACGATGGGGGAATGGAAGATCTTGGCTTTGCAATCCTGCACTTCGGCAAAGCCTTCCCCAATGAAGCCATCCGTGAGCTGCATCCGACCGCTGACGGCAAGGCTGTATTCCTGCGTCTCCATGACGACAAGACGGGGATTATGCGTAGCCATAGCAGGCACTACAGCTGCCATCTGATCGAGCCGGGCCGTGTACGGGTGAATGCCCTCCCGGATTCGAAGGGATTTTCCGCGGAGTTCCTCGACGTCCCCGACAGCAACGGCGACTTCATCTTCAAGACCGAAGCCGACGCCGCCGAGGTCTCGCTCTGGCTTCTGGGAAACTACCTGGCGGCGGCCGACAAGGACGTAGCCGGCCGATCCGCCTGATCGGCGCTTTCACCCAACCCCAGCCAGGTTGCGCAGTCCCGCAAAGCTCTGGCGGCCATGAGCTGCTTCTTCATGATCGCCTTGTCTTTCCCGCGGAAGCGCTTGACGCCTTCGGGTTTGGTGATGGAGCCCGGCTCCAGATCAGGAAACAAGCCGAAATTGATGTTCATCGGCTGGAAAGAGCGCTTGCCAGGTTCGTCATCGGACACCAGGTGCCCGCCGGTGATATGGCCGAGCAGTGAGCCGAGGGCTGTCGTCGGGGGTGGTGGCAGCAAGGCCTGACGCTTGCGCTCGGCCACCGCAAATCGGCCTGCCAGCAGGCCGATGGCAGCACTTTCGACGTAGCCTTCGCAGCCCGTCACCTGGCCTGCAAAGCGCAGACCCGGTCGGCTCTTCAGCGTCAAGGTCCTGTCGAGCAGTGTTGGGGAATTGATGTAGGTATTGCGGTGCAATCCGCCGAGGCGCGCGAACTCCGCATTCTCAAGCCCCGGAATCATCCGGAATACCTCCGCCTGAGCTCCGTACTTCAGCTTGGTCTGGAAGCCCACCATGTTGTAGAGCGTGCCGAGCGCGTTGTCCTGGCGAAGCTGTACGACTGCGTAGGGCTTGACGGTGGGGTTATGGGCATTGGTAAGCCCCATGGGCTTCATCGGTCCGTGTCGTAGGGTTTCCCGGCCCCGCTCCGCCATCACCTCGATCGGGAGGCAACCGTCAAAATAGGGCGTGCCTTCCCATTCCTTGAAGCCCGTCGTGTCGGCAGCGGCGAGCGCGTCGATGAACGCGTTGTACTGCGCCTCGTCCATAGGGCAGTTGATGTAGTCCTTGCCGGTGCCGCCGGGCCCGACCTTGTCGTAGCGCGACTGATACCAGCAAATATCCATGTTGATGGACTCGCGATAGACGATGGGCGCGATCGCGTCGAAGAAGGCAAGGGAGTCTTCACCGGTTTCCGCCTGTATCGCCGCGGCAAGCGCAGGCGAGGTGAGGGGGCCGGTGGCGATGATCGCCAGGTCCCATTCCGTTGGCGGTAGGCCCTCCAGTTCCTCACGAACCACGCTGATCAGCGGATGAGCTTCGATCGCCTGTGTCACTGCATCGGAAAAGCCATCTCGATCGACAGCCAATGCACCACCTGCCGGCACCTGATTGCGGTCCGCGCAGGCCATGATCAGGGAGTTTGCGAGCCGCATTTCGGCATGGATGACGCCAACCGCATTGGAGGTTGCGTCGTCGGAGCGGAAGGAGTTGGAGCACACAAGCTCTGCGAGCCCGTCTGTCTTGTGAGCATCCGTGCCGCGCACGCCGCGCATCTCGTGAAGGATCACGGGCACGCCTGCATTCGCGACTTGCCAGGCAGCTTCCGAGCCTGCGAGTCCGCCGCCGATGATGTGAATGGGGTTATGTCTGTCGGTCATGCGGCGCTCTTAACACGCCGGCCCGCAAACCGGAATGAAAAAGGCACCCGAGAGGGTGCCCTATGAGCATGTCGCTTGTTCCGACGCCGGCCGCCTAAAGCGGATTAGCGGAAGGAGCGCGACGCAACGTGACGAATGTCGTAGCGCGTCAGGCCGATGTCATTGAGAGCCTGTGTCGACAGGCTGCCAAGCTCGTTGACCGTGCGGCGATAGCTGAGCCAGTTCTTGGCAAGGCGAAGCGGGTTCATCGTAGTGTCCTCAAACGTTCGGGCCGGTCCTCGAAACCGGCAACGCTGGAGTTATACGCGTGGATAATAACAATGTGCAGTGCAAAAAACATGCGACTGCCATGCGTTTGTGCAGATGGTTGATGAAGAAGCAGGCGTTGCCGCAAAACCCGGCAACTCGTTCGCTGAGATGCGGATATAAAAAAACGCCCGCGAAGCGAGCGTTTCTTCAAGAGTGATCTGTCGGCGATCAGAAGCCGACGGCGGTCCGTGCAACGCGACGGATGTCGCTGCGGCCGATGCCGAGGTCGTGGAGTTCACGATCACTCATGCGATGCAGTTCGGTTACCGTTTCGCGGTACTTGCGCCAGTTGTTGAGCTTGCGTGCGATGTTCATGGTCATACCCCTTCGGTTCGCGTCCTTGGTGCCCCGTAGCGCCGCATCGAATTCAATGGGTTTAATTTATGCTGCGCTGCGAAATGGTAACAGAGCCAATGTCGTATGCCACCTATGCATTCCGCGCATCGCGACGCGGCCATGGGCGTCAACGATTGATTAAGGATTGCGCGCTTGGCCGGGCTGAGAGCAAACAACAACGCCTGCCGGGGAGGGGACCGGCAGGCGTCATTTGGTGAGACCGACGCAAGGGGAGGAGGTCGTCGGCTCTTCTCGGTCCTGATGTGGGAGGAGCCCAGGACCGATCTCGAATCGCATCACGAACAAGACGCCAACCAGTTTGTTCCTCGCGATGTTTAAGTTTATTCTTATGCAAGAATGGTAAATGAACGCTTAATTGAGGCTGCGGCGCGTTGCTGTCCCTGCGCGCTTGCTCCCGCGCGGGCGTCGCCGAGCCTTCATTTTCCCTTTGCGCCAGAAAAAACGGGTGATATAGAGACGCGCGCTCCGAAGCCCCTTGCGGGGATTGCGCGGCTGGAGCGCGGGTATGGTGAAATTGGTAGACACGCCAGATTTAGGTTCTGGTGCCGCAAGGCGTGGGAGTTCAAGTCTCTCTACCCGCACCAGAGCCGCCGGAGCAGGATCGGGAGCCTTCACCGGCTAGAGATCAGCGTTCCAGAAGTCGCGGCCGGTCACTTAAGGTTCCGGCGTCGTGCTCATCGAAAACCAACGGCTGTCTGAGCACCGCCGCCACGATATGAAGGTTTGAAAATGCAGGTTACCGAAACGCTCGCTGAAGGGCTGAAGCGCGAAATCAAGGTTGTCATCCCGGCCAAGGACATGGAAGCTCAGATGAATGAGCGCCTGGCCGACGCCAAGGACAAGGTCCGCATCAACGGTTTCCGCCCCGGCAAGGTGCCGATGTCACATCTGAAGAAGATGTACGGCAAGTCGATTATGGCTGAGGTCGTCAACGAGATCGTACGCGACCGTCCGACCAAGATCCTGTCCGAACGCGGCGAGAAGTCTGCGACGCAGCCGTCTATCACGATGACGGAAGACGAGGCCGAGGCGGAAAAGATCCTCGCGGCGCAGGCGGATTTCGAGTTCACGCTCGCCTATGAAGTGATCCCGCCGATCGAGCTGAAGTCCACCGAGGGACTGAAGGTCGTTCGCGAAGTGGTCGAGGTCTCCGAAGACGAGGTCAACGAGCAGATCCTCAAGATCGCCGAAAACGCGCGCACGTACGAGACCAAGAAGGGCAAGGCTGCCGACGGCGACCGCGTCACGATGAACTACCTCGGCAAGGTCGACGGAGAAGCTTTCGACGGCGGCACCGCGGAAGACGCAGAACTGGTGCTCGGCTCCGGCCGCTTCATCCCCGGCTTCGAAGACCAGTTGGTCGGCGTCAAGGCGGGCGACGAGAAGACCATCACCGTCACCTTCCCCGCTGACTATCCGGCCGCTAATCTCGCTGGCAAGGAAGCGACCTTCGACGTAACCGTCAAGGAAGTTGCCGCTCCGGCCGAGCTTGAGATGAACGACGAACTCGCCACTAAGATGGGCATCGAGTCGCTCGACAAGCTGAAGGAGATCGTCCGCGGTCAGATCGAGGGACAGTACGGCAATGTCACCCGTCAGAAGGTGAAGCGCCAGATCCTCGATCAGCTCGACGAGATGTACAAGTTCGACACGCCGCAGGGCCTGGTTGACGCCGAGTTCGAAAACATCTGGCGCCAGATCAACACGGATCTCGCTCAGTCGGGCAAGACCTTTGCCGACGAAGACACGACCGAGGAAGAAGCGCGCGAGGAGTATCGCAAGCTCGCTGAGCGTCGCGTTCGCCTTGGACTCGTTCTGTCCGAGATCGGCGAGAAGGGTGGCGTCGAGGTAACCGAGGAAGAAATGCAGCGTGCGCTCTTCGCCCAGCTGCAGCAGTTCCCGGGCCAGCAGAAGGAAATCCTGGATTACTTCCGCAACACGCCGGGCGCGTCTGCGTCGCTGCGTGCCCCGATCTTCGAAGAGAAGGTTGTCGACAAGCTGTTGTCCGAAATCGACGTGACCGACAAGAAGGTCTCCAAGGAAGAGCTTCTGGCCGAGGATGAGGAAGGCGCTGAAGCCTCCGACAAGCCGGCCAAGAAGAAGGCCGCTCCGAAGAAGAAGGCTGCCGCCAAGGACGAGGCTGCTGAGGCCGGCTCTGAGGACGCACCGGCTCCGAAGAAGAAGGCTGCTCCAAAGAAGAAGGCTGCTGAAGACAGCGCCGAATAATCTTCAAGTCACATGCATAAGGAAGCCGGGTCGGCAACGATCCGGCTTTTTTGTTGTCTCACCACGAAGTGCCCGTCATGATCCGCATCGAAAACATCAGCAAGTCCAACAGTCACCGCATCCTCTATATCGAAGCTTCGGCCGCTCTCAACCGCGGTGAGAAGATCGGCCTTGTGGGGCCAAATGGAGCGGGCAAGACGACGCTGTTTCGCATGATCACCGGTCAGGATGCTCCTGACGAGGGCCAGGTGGGCGTCGAGAAGCATGTCACCATTGGCTATTTCAACCAGGACGTCGGTGAAATGTCCGGTGTCAGCGCGGTGACCGAAGTCATGAATGGCGCCGGGCCGGTCAGCACGGTGGCTGCCGAACTGCGGGGGCTGGAGGCTGCCATGGTCGATCCGGACCGCATGGACGAGATGGATCAGATCATTGAGAGATATGGTGAGGTCCAAGCCCGCTACGAGGAGCTGGACGGCTACGGGCTGGAAAGCCGCGCCCGGGAAGTTCTTGCCGGTCTCTCCTTCAGCGAAGAGATGATGGACGGCGACGTCGGCAAGCTGTCCGGCGGCTGGAAGATGCGCGTGGCACTCGCTCGCATTCTTCTGATGCGCCCGGACGTGATGCTGCTCGACGAGCCGTCCAACCACCTCGACCTGGAGAGCCTGATCTGGCTGGAGCAGTTCCTGAAGACCTACGACGGCGCGCTGCTGATGACCTCGCACGACCGCGAGTTCATGAACCGCATCGTCAACAAGATCATCGAGATCGATGCCGGCTCGCTGAACACCTATGCCGGGGACTACGGCTTCTACGAACAGCAGCGGGCACAGAACGAAAAACAGCAGCAGGCACAATTCGAGCGCCAACAGGCGATGCTCGCCAAGGAGATCAAGTTCATCGAGCGTTTCAAGGCGCGCGCCAGCCACGCGGCGCAGGTGCAGAGCCGCGTCAAGAAGCTCGACAAGATCGAGAGGGTGGAGCCGCCGCGCCGGCGCCAGTCGGTCACGTTCGAGTTTCAGCCGGCGCCGCGTTCCGGCGAGGACGTAGCGAGCCTCAAGGGCGTGCACAAGGCCTACGGTAGCCGGACGATCTATGAGGGTCTCGACTTCTCCATTCGACGCAAGGAACGCTGGTGCATCATGGGCGTGAACGGTGCGGGGAAGTCGACGCTTCTGAAGCTGATCGCGGGATCGGCGGAGCCGGATCAAGGCACTGTTGCGATCGGCGCCAGCGTCAAGATGGGCTATTTCGCGCAGCACGCCATGGATTTGTTGGATGGCGACCAGACCGTCTTCGAATGGCTGGAGTCGGAGTTTCCAAGGGCCGGGCAGGGGGCCCTGCGCACGCTCGCCGGCTGCTTCGGCTTTTCCGGCGACGACGTGGAAAAGAAGTGCCGTGTCCTGTCGGGTGGTGAAAAGGCGCGTCTGGTCATGGCTGCTATGCTCTTCGACCCGCCGAACTTCCTTGTCCTCGACGAACCGACAAACCACCTCGACCTCGACACCAAGGAAATGCTGATCAAGGCGCTGTCCGAGTACGAAGGCACCATGCTCTTCGTTAGCCACGACCGACACTTCCTGTCCGAGCTCTCCAACCGTGTTCTGGAGATTTCGTCAGATGGCGTCCATCGCTATGACGGCGGCTACCGCGAATATGTCGAGCGGACAGGCTACGAAGCGCCAGGTTTGGCAGCCTGACCCTCAGGGCTCCTGGCCGGCTTGAAGTTCCTGCATATCCGCGTCGTCCAGTTCGGTCGCCCGCAGATGAGCCGGCCGGTCGTGCAGATGCGCCACATAGGCCTCGAACGCCGGGCGCTTCTCGATTGAGCCGAACTGCATGCCCCACATCAGGTGCGAACCGACATAAACGTCGGCCGCGGTAAAGCTGCTGCCTGCGATGAAGCTCTGATCGCTAAGCGCACCTTCAAGAGTCGCCAGTACTTCGTCGTAGCTGCCGTACCCAATCATCGCGCGCCGATCTTCGGGGACGTGGAAGCCGAGCGCGCGGTTGCTCACGGCAGCCTCGAGCGGGCCGGCTGCGAAGAAGAGCCAGCGATAATAAGCGGCCCGTTCCCTTTGCGGCGGCGCAAGCCCCGCCTGCGGGAAGGCATCCGCCAGATAGGCGCAGATGGCTGCGCCTTCCGTGACGATGCTATCGCCGTGTACCAAGGTTGGAACCTTGCCCATTGGATTGAGGCGAAGGTAATCGCCGCTCTTCATCGTTCCGCCGAAGCTCAGCACCTCCCGGCGATACCGGACCCCAACCTCTTCAAGCATCCAGCGAGCAATCCGCCCGCGCGACATGGGATTGGTATAGAGAATGACTTCGTCCGACATGCTGTCTTCCTCCGTTCACTCTATGTTCTAGGGTGGAAGTCGCCAGAAAACAACGCGGCCGTCTAGAAAAAAGAAGACGGCGGGAACTTGTCCCGCCGTCACACCTCTTGGGATCTGCAGATATGATTACGCAGCCATGGTCTTCTTGAGGTTCTCGTCGATCTTGTCGAGGAAGGCCGTCGTGGAGAGCCACGGCTGATCGGGGCCGATAAGGAGGGCAAGGTCCTTTGTCATGAAACCTGACTCCACCGTCTCGATGCAGACACGCTCGAGGGTGGAGGCGAACTCTGCGAGATCGGCATTGTCGTCCAGCTTGGCGCGGTGGGCGAGACCGCGGGTCCAGGCGAAGATCGAGGCGATGGAGTTCGTCGAGGTTTCCTGGCCTTTCTGGTGCTGCCGGTAGTGGCGCGTCACCGTGCCATGCGCAGCTTCGGCCTCGACGGTCTTGCCGTCCGGCGTCATCAGAACCGAGGTCATCAGGCCGAGCGAGCCGAAGCCCTGGGCGACGATGTCGGACTGGACGTCGCCGTCGTAGTTCTTGCAGGCCCAGACATAGCCGCCGGACCATTTGAGAGCGGCAGCCACCATGTCGTCGATCAGGCGATGCTCGTACCAGATCTTCTTCGCTTCGTACTGTTCCTTGAACTCGGCGTCGTAGACCTCCTGGAAGATGTCCTTGAAGCGCCCGTCGTAAACCTTGAGGATCGTATTCTTCGTGGAGAGATAGCAAGGTACGCCGCGCTGCAGGGCGTAGTTGAGCGATGCGCGGGCGAAGTCCCGGATCGAATCATCGAGGTTGTACATCGCCATCGCGACGCCGGAGGAGGGTGCGTCGAAGACGTCGTGCTCGATCGTCTGGCCGTCGTCGCCAACGAACTTGATCGTCAGCTTGCCCTTCCCGGGAAACTTGAAGTCGGTTGCGCGGTATTGGTCGCCGAAGGCGTGGCGGCCGACGATGATCGGCTGCGTCCAGCCGGGAACGAGGCGCGGGACGTTCTTCATGATGATCGGCTCACGGAAGATGACGCCGCCGAGGATGTTGCGGATCGTGCCATTCGGGCTCTTCCACATCTTCTTCAGGCCGAATTCCTCGACCCGACCTTCATCCGGAGTGATCGTCGCGCACTTGATGCCGACGCCGTGCTTCTTGATCGCGTGAGCCGCATCAACCGTGACCTGGTCGCTCGTTGCATCGCGATTCTGGACCGAGAGGTCGTAGTATTCGATCTCCAGATCGAGGTAGGGCAGGATCAGCTTTTCCTTGATGAACTGCCAGATGATGCGGGTCATCTCGTCGCCATCGAGATCGACGACCGGATTGGCTACCTTGATCTTTTGCATGGATTCCTCTTCGAGCGCTGGCCGGAACGGCCGTTCCGACATTTTGGAGACATGAATGGGCTGGCCTATAGCACCGACCGCTTGCGACGCAAAGCCATACACTGGTTGTGGTCGTCGTTTGTGTGCTGCCATGCGCGGCGCTATGAATGTTGCCAACCCGGCCGTCTCGGATAATCTGCACGACATTCGAGTCTACGGACATGCCATGCGCATCATTACCCTCGCTGCAACCATCAGCCTTGCCGCCAGTACAGCCTTTGCGGCCGACGCCACCGATCCAGTGAAGGAGGTGATGGATGTCACCCTTCGCAATTGGAGCAGCGTCGAGAGCCAGTGGAGCTATATTTTCGATCCTCAGCCGCTGCAACAACTGTTCAGCCGCACGTTTCAAGCAGCATATGCCGAAGCGTCCAAGCGTCCGGCTTACGAGACCGACGACGGCGGGCCCGGAGACCCGTTCGGCTATGATGTCGTGACGGCATCCCAGGATGGTTGCCCACTCGAAGACGTCCAGATAAAGGCCGATCCGGCGGAGCGTGGCTTCACCAGGGTGAGAGTCACGTTCAAGCTCTGGCGCTGCCTCGATCAGCCGGAACTGCAGGAAAGCGTCAACGAGGTCCATTTCGATGTGGTGACGGAAGACGGTAGGTTCGTGATCAACGACATCCATCGCGTTGGCGCGAACGACCAGGATTCTGTTCTGGTGGAAATGAAGCATCTGGCGGCGGGAACGGATTGAATTCCCTCCGGCCGACCGCGATCTGACAATTCATGGCCGTGCCCTTGCCTTTTGGCAGTATCGGCTGTATGGGCACGGCCATTCCACACGTAAGGCATGGGATTGTCCGGGAGAAATCCGGATTGTTCCGCCGGTGGCATTCTCGACGAGGGTGCTGTTCGCCTTGCGGAGGTTCAACCGGAAAAGGAGAAAAAGGCATGGCATTGCCTGATTTCAGCATGCGCCAGCTTCTGGAAGCTGGTGTTCACTTCGGCCACCAGACACACCGCTGGAACCCGAAGATGAAGCCGTACATCTTCGGCGATCGTTCCAACATCCACATCATCGACCTTGCACAGACCGTGCCGATGCTGTCGCGCGCCCTGCAGGTGATCTCGGACACCGTTGCCCGTGGCGGCCGCGTTCTGTTCGTCGGCACCAAGCGTCAGGCGTCTGAACTGATCGCTGACAGCGCGAAGCGCTCCGCCCAGTACTACGTCAATTCTCGCTGGCTCGGCGGCATGATGACGAACTGGAAGACCATCTCCAACTCGATCCAGCGCCTGCGCAAGCTCGACGAGATCCTGGCTTCGGAGGCTTCGGGCTTCACCAAGAAGGAGCGTCTGAACCTTGAGCGCGAGCGCGAGAAGCTCGAAAAGGCTCTCGGCGGTATCCGCGACATGGGCGGCACGCCGGACCTGATGTTCATCATCGACACGAACAAGGAAAAGATCGCCATCGATGAAGCCAAGCGCCTGGGCATCCCGGTCGTGGCCATCATCGACTCCAATTGCGATCCGGACCTGATCGACTACCCGATCCCGGGCAACGACGACGCCTCGCGCGCCATCGCTCTCTACTGCGACCTGATCGCACGCGCTGCCATCGACGGCATTGCGCGCCAACAGGGAGCATCCGGCCGCGATCTCGGCGCATCGGCTGAAACGCCGGTCGAGCCTGCTCTCGAAGGCGATTCCGAGCCAGAGGCCCAGGCCCAGGCCTGATCCATCCGAAAGGCGGCGCCAGCGCCGCCTTTCATCCTCCGGGTCGAGGCCAGCCTCCCCGAGAAGGGTCTTCATTACCCTGTCATATTCCCGGGTACATTCGTCCCCAACGCTGCCTTCGTCGATGTTTTCCCGGCTGAGGCGATCTTGAAAACAAGAGGCACACAATGACCGAAATCACAGCCGCAATGGTGAAGGAACTGCGCGAAAAGTCCGGCGCAGGCATGATGGATTGCAAGAAGGCGCTTGCTGAGAACAACGGCGACATGGAAGCCGCGATTGACTGGCTGCGCGCCAAGGGCATTGCCAAGGCTGACAAGAAGTCCGGCCGTACGGCAGCCGAAGGTCTGATTGGCATTGCCAGCTCCGGCACCAAGGCCGTTGTCGTGGAAGTCAACTCCGAGACCGACTTCGTTGCTCGCAACGATGCCTTCCAGGACCTGGTTCGTGGTGTAGCGCAGGTTGCTCTTTCCACCGACGGTACGGTCGACGCCGTCAGCGCGGCAATCTTCCCGGCTTCGGGCAAGCCTGTCAGCGATACGATCAAGGATGCTATCGCTACGATCGGCGAGAACATGAGCCTGCGTCGCTCGGCGCTGCTGTCGGTCGAAGACGGCGTCGTGGCTACCTACATCCACAATGCGGCTGCTGACAACCTCGGCAAGCTCGGCGTTCTCGTTGCATTGAAGTCCACCGGTAACAAGGAAGCTCTTGCGACCCTTGGCCGTCAGGTGGCGATGCATGTTGCAGCGACTGCGCCGCTTGCAATCCGAGCGGAAGAAGTCGATGCAGCCGTTGCCGAGCGCGAGCGCAACGTGTTCATCGAGCAGTCACGCGAATCGCGCAAGCCGGAGAACATCATCGAGAAGATGGTCGAAGGTCGCATGCGCAAGTTCTTCGAGGAAGTTGCGCTTCTGTCGCAGGCATTCGTGATCAATCCCGACCTGACGGTCGGCGCGGCGATCAAGGAAGCCGAAAAACAGGTCGGCGCGCCCATCGAAGTGACCGGCATGGCCCGGCTCCTGCTCGGCGAGGGCATCGAGAAGGAAGAATCAGACTTCGCTGCAGAAGTTGCAGCTGCCGCCAAGGGCTGATTGTCGCCGCACTATTCCCGGCAAAAGCGCAAGGGCACCGCGTGACAACGCGGTGCCCTTCGTGTATCCGCAACCCGATTGACAGTCAGGAGTAACCATGTCCCCCCAACCCATCTACAAGCGAGTCCTTCTCAAAGCCTCCGGTGAAGCTTTGATGGGGAGCCAGGGATTCGGGATCGATGTGGCAGTTGCAGACCGTATTGCTTCCGATATCGCCGAGGCGAGGGCCATGGGCGTCGAGGTCGGTGTCGTTGTCGGCGGCGGCAACATCTTTCGCGGCGTGGCAGTGGCCTCCAAGGGCGGCGATCGCGTGACCGGTGATCACATGGGCATGCTGGCGACGGTGATCAACGCGCTGGCGCTGGCAACTTCGCTGCGCAAGCTCGACATTGACACGGTGGTGCTTTCCGCGATCGCCATGCCTGAGATCTGCGAGAGCTTCACCCAGCTTCGCACACTCCATCATCTCGAACAGGGAAGGGTGGTAATTTTCGCCGGCGGCACCGGCAACCCGTTCTTCACCACCGACTCGGCCGCAGCGCTGCGTGCTGCCGAGATCGGTGCGGAAGCGATCTTCAAGGGAACGCAGGTGGATGGTATCTATTCGGCCGATCCGAAAAAGGACCCGACCGCGACCCGCTTCGAGCAACTGACTCATGGCGAAGTGCTGGAGAAGGGTCTCGCGGTGATGGATGTGGCGGCCGTCGCACTGGCACGGGAAAATTCGATCCCTATCATCGTCTTTTCGATCCACGAGAAGAACGGATTTGCCGCGATCTTGACCGGTGGCGGTCGCAAGACCATCGTTTCTGACAACTGAACAGGCTCCAACGCCTGATTATGCAAGACGGAGTAGACGGATGAGCGGATCAACGGATCTCAACGACATCAAGCGTCGCATGGACGGCGCAGTCAATGCCTTCAAGAGCGACATCGCCTCGCTGCGCACAGGTCGCGCGTCCGCCAATATTCTCGATCCGGTGACTGTTGAAGCCTACGGTTCGCGCGTGCCGCTGAACCAGGTGGCCAACATCACGGTGCCAGAACCGCGCATGCTCGGCGTTTCCATCTGGGACAAATCGATGGTGAGCGCCGTGGAGCGGGCGATTCGCGAGTCAAACCTCGGCCTCAACCCGATCGTTGATGGGCAGAACCTGCGTATCCCGCTGCCCGAGTTGAACGAGGAACGCCGCAAGTCCCTCGTCAAGGTGGCTCACGATTATGCGGAGAAGGCGAAGGTCGCTATCCGCCACGTCCGCCGCGACGGCATGGACAGCCTGAAAAAGGCCGAAAAGGATGGGGACATCGGTCAGGACGAAGGACGTTCTCTTTCGGACAAGGTCCAGAAGATGACCGACGATACCATCTCGGACGTCGACCGCTTGCTGGCGGACAAAGAAAAAGAAATCATGCAGGTTTAGGGTACAAGTTTCCGCTGGTGCGCCCCGCCTGAAATGGAAAAACGATGATCAGCCTCGATCTTCCCGTCATCCCTGAACATGTCGCCATCATCATGGACGGCAATGGACGCTGGGCCAACCAGCGGGGACTTCCGCGTACCTTCGGCCATAACAAGGGTGTGGAGGCGGTTCGCGAGACGGTGAAGGCTGCTGGCGAGGCTGGGATAAAATATCTCACCTTGTTCGCCTTCTCTTCGGAAAACTGGAGCCGCCCCGCAAGCGAGGTGGAGGATTTGCTCGGCCTCCTGCGTCGGTTCATCCGCCGCGACCTTGCGGATCTGCACCGGGAGAACATCCGCATCCGAATCATCGGTGAGCGCCAGAACCTGCGCGGTGACATTCTCCCGTTGCTGCTCGAGGCTGAGGAAACCACGCGCAACAATACCGCGATGACCCTGGTCATCGCCTTCAATTATGGCTCCCGTAACGAGATCGCCCGCGCCGTCGCCCGGATTGCAGAGGATGTCGAGGCAGGGCGGCTCAAACCTGCAGAAGTTGATGCCGACCTGATCAGCCGCCACCTGGATACCGCCGACTTTCCCGATCCGGATCTCATCATTCGCACGAGTGGTGAAGAACGGCTGTCAAATTTCCTGCTGTGGCAGGCTGCCTATTCGGAGCTCGTCTTCCTGCCTTGCTATTGGCCGGATTTTGGACGTCAGCAGTTGTACGAGGCGCTCCGCGTTTTTGCCTCGCGCGAACGCCGATTCGGCGCGCTGTCGCAGATGACGACTGCGGTGGTCGGCTGATGAGTGCGGAGCTCAAGCAGAGAGTCTTGTCTGGGATCGTGTTGGCAGCCGTCGTTCTGATGGCGACATGGCTTGGCGGCATGCCGTTCCAGATGCTGGCGGCTGCAATTGCGCTGCTGATCTACTTCGAATGGTCGACGATTACCGGGCTGAACGAAAGAAACTTCACCGGGAACCTCTTCGCCTGGGTTGCGGTGATCCTGTTGGCGGCAAATGTCGCCTTCGGCGATCCCGACATGAACATGCCTATCGTGGGTGGCTTCGCCGTCACGATCCTCTTGGTGGTGATGATCGGCGGAGGCAGTTGGTGGCTTCCCGGTGGTTTCGCTTACGCGGGCTTGAGCGGGGTCTCGTTCGCCGCGATCAGGGAAGGGGGCATGCCGGGGTTTGCCGCCATCCTCTTCGTTTTCGCTGTGGTATGGGCCACCGATATCCTGGCTTACTTCGTAGGCCGGGCATTGAAGGGGCCGAAACTCGCTCCTCGGATATCCCCCGGTAAGACCTGGTCGGGAGCCATTGGAGGGGCCATCTCGGCTGTTCTCGCTGGCTCGGCTCTCACCCTGACGTTCTTCGGGCAACTGACGCTGTGGATCGTCCTCTTGTCACTGGTCCTTTCTGTGGCCAGTCAGATGGGTGACCTATTCGAATCCTTCATCAAGAGGCGCTTTGGAGCAAAGGACTCCAGTCAATTGATTCCTGGACATGGTGGCGTCATGGACCGGGTCGACGGGCTGGTCGTTGCGTGTTTTGTCCTGTTCCTGCTAACGCTTGCCTCAGGCTCCCTAAGGGGCCATCTTGATCTTACCGTGGCCGAGTTCCTGTTTGGCCTTTAACGGCTGCCCTTGCCGGGTGGAATGAACGACTGGACGGAACCTTATGGCGATCATCGGACTACTGACGGGCTACATCATACCCTTCATTATCGTCTTGTCGGTGCTGGTCTTCATCCACGAGATGGGCCACTACCTCGTCGGGCGCTGGTGCGGAATAAGGGTAACGGCCTTCTCGGTGGGGTTTGGTCCTGAGCTAGTGGGCCATACCGACAGCCACGGTACACGTTGGAAGTTGTCGGCGATTCCGCTTGGAGGCTATGTAAAATTCTTTGGTGACGAGGATGCGGCAAGTACGCCCGCATCCGCCGACCTGGCAGGCTTGAGCGAGGCGGAACGTGCTCAAACGCTCGCGGGAGCGCGCCTCTGGAAACGCGCCGCTACCGTCGCCGCGGGACCTATCGCCAATTTTATCCTTGCGATCGCGATATTTGCCGTTCTCTTTTCTACCTACGGCAAGATGATCTCGGATCCGGTCGTGGCAGAGGTTCGGCCCGAAAGCGCCGCTGCCGAAGCGGGCGTGCAGCCGGGAGATCTCCTTGTCGCGTTGGACGGCGAGAAGATCCGGACCTTTGACGAGGTGCGCCGCTACGTCGCCGTCCGACCCCAGACGCAGATTGTCGTTACGGTCGAGCGTGACGGTCGGGAGATCGATCTCTCGATGGTGCCGGAACGGACGGAAATCACCGATCAGTTCGGCAACAAGATTGAACTGGGGCAGATCGGCATCGTGACCAATGCCGAAAGGGGAAATTTCCGTCTGGAAAGCTACTCGCCTCTTGGGGCAATTGCCGAGGGTTTTCGCGAGACCGGCCACATCATCACTGGGACGTTCAACTATCTTGGCAACATCTTTACCGGCCGAATGAGCGCAGACCAGATCGGGGGACCCATCCGCATCGCCGAAACCACGGGGCAGATGGCCACGCTTGGTTTTGCTGCGCTCCTGAACTTCGCGGCAGTGATTTCCGTCTCGCTCGGCCTCATGAACCTGTTTCCGATCCCTGTCCTTGATGGCGGACACCTGCTTATGTACGCCCTGGAGGCGGTGAGAGGGCGACCTCTCAGCCCGCGTGTGCAGGAAGTCGTCTTCCGGTTCGGGCTGGCGATGATCCTCACCCTGATGGTCTTCGCCACCTGGAACGACACCTTTGGCCGGTGGATGGGCTGAATTTGATTAAAACTGTTTGTTTACCGTAATTTGAACTTGGCGTGGCCCTGCTGCCACGCCTCCATCTGAAGTAAACAGAATTTAACGCCATGCCTTGCTTGTAGGGTAAAAGCAGGTAAAACGACACACGTGTGGCCGGACTCGGGCACCACCCGCCGAGGGACAACGGGAAAAGGTAAGAATTGAAATGAAGGCTGGTTCAAGGTTTCTGAACGCAGTGTCAGCGTTTGCGCTGTCTGCTAGTGTTGTTGCTTCAGGCGCCGGCGTCTCGGTTCTCGCTTCGGCATCCGTCGCGGAAGCCGCTGTTGTCCGTAATGTTCAGGTTCGCGGCGCAGAGCGTGCCGGCGAAGAAGCTGTGCGGGCAAACCTCACAATCCGTCCCGGCGTGAGCTTTACCAACGTTGATATCGACGAGTCCGTGAAGCGGCTCTATTCCACAGGTTACTTCTCCGACGTCCGCATCGCGGTTTCCGGCAGTACCCTTGTTGTCACGGTTAGCGAGAACCAACTCGTCAACCAGGTCGTCTTCAACGGCAATCGCAAGATCAAGGATGACAAGCTTGCAGAGGTCGTTCAGACCCGCCCGCTTGGGCCGTATAGTCAGGAACTGGTCAATGCCGATATCGAGCGCTTGCGAGAGGCGTATTCCGCCATCGGCCGCAGCGACATCGAGGTGACGACTCAGGTCGTTCCGGTCGGACAGGGTCGCGTGAACCTCGCTTTTGTCATCAACGAAGGTGACCGCACCAAGATCTCCAACATCAATTTCGTCGGCAACCAGGCCTATGGCGATGGCCGCCTTCAGTCTGTGATCCTGACGAAGGAATCCGGCCCGCTGTCCTTCCTGACCCGCAAGGACGTCTACAACCCCGACAAGCTGCGGGCCGACGAAGACGCTCTGCGCCAGTTCTACTACAATCACGGCTACCCCGATTTCCGCATCATCTCGTCCGAGGCGGTACTCGACGAGTCGACGAACCAGTACAACATCACGTTCACAGTGGAAGAAGGCCCGCGCTACCGTTTCGGCGATGTTGTGGTTGAGTCGACCGTGGAAGGTGTGGACTCCCAAGACCTTCAAGGGTTGGTGCGGACCCGCACCGGCGATACCTACGACGCGGCTGAGGTTCAGAAGTCGATGGAGGCCATCTCGCAGCGCGTGGCGTCTGCGGGTTATCCGTTCGCACGCGTTACCCCGCGTGGCGATCGCAATTTCGGCACCCAGACCATCGGTGTCTCCTATCTTGTCGATCAGGGCGAGCGTGCCTATGTGGAGCGGATCGAAGTTCGCGGAAACACCCGCACACGCGATTACGTCATCCGCCGCGAGTTCGACTTCAGCGAAGGCGACGCCTTCAATCAGACGATGATTACCCGGGCGAAGCGTCGCCTCGAGGCTCTTGGCTATTTCACGACCGTCAACATCTCGACCTCGCCAGGTTCGGCGCCGGATCGCGTGGTTGTTGTCGTGGATGTGGAAGACCAGCCGACTGGCGCCTTCGGCATCGGCGCCGGTTATTCTCCAGGTGGCGACGGACTGATCTTGGAAGCCTCGATCGAAGAGAAGAACTTCCTTGGTCGCGGTCAGTTCATCCGTGTCGCAGTCGGTGGCGGGCTTGATGATGCGCGCAGCTATTCGCTGTCCTTCACCGAACCCTACTTCCTCGGCTATCGTCTTGCGGCAGGGTTTGACCTGTTCAAGAGCAAGACATCTTCGGAAGATTATTACGATTATTCCGAGCAAGGTATCACCCTGCGCGTGACGGCGCCGATCACCGAGGATCTGGCGACGACGTTCCGCTACACGTACAAGAAACTGGAGTACGATGGAGACGGCGACTGGGATCAGGGGGATAATCTCTCTGAGCCTTATGAGGCGCTGATCCGTGAGGGCGAGTTCGTCCAGTCTTCCGTTTCGCAGACGCTCACCTACAACACGCTCGACAGCAACACGCTGGCACGCGAAGGCATCTATGCCTCCGTCACCCACGAGTTTGCCGGGCTTGGCGGTGACTCCGAGTTCTACAAGATCTACGGTCGCGCCCGCTACTTCCATCTGCTTTCGGATGAAGCCGATATCATTGGTTCCGTGGCTGTGGGTGCCGGCCACGTCGTCGGAACCGGCGACGATCTGAACGTCTTCGATCAATTCACGATCGGCGGCCGACAGATTCGCGGCTTTGAGAACAACGGCATTGGTCCGCGTATGGACAATGGCGATTCGATCGGTGGCACGACCTACTTCACCGCGTCTGCCGAAGTGACGTTCCCAATGCCCGCCTTCCCTGAGGATTTCGGTCTTCGCGGAGCATTCTTTGCCGATGCCGGAACGCTCTACGGCAACGACGTGAACCTGCGCGGCGAAGGGGTGCAGGGCACCGACATGTCGTTGCGCGCATCGGTGGGTGCAGGTATCCAGTGGGCCTCGCCGTTCGGCTCGCTCCGAGTGGACTATGCGGTTCCGGTGGTCAAGGAAGACTTCGACGAGGAGCAGCAGTTCCGGTTCAGCATGGCGAACCAGTTCTGATCCTTACCGGCCAGAACTGCGGTCAAAATCTGTTCTGGAGTTGTTTGACCTGATGGAGTTCAACCAATTCTTTCCGCCCCATGATGGGATCAGCCTGCGCGAGTTGGCATCTCATCTCGGGGCTGATCTCCTTGATGATTCGGCAGGTGACCGTCGGATCCGATCGGTCGCGCCCGTCGCGCGTGCGGTGGAAGGGCAAATCTGCTATCTCCGCTCGCGCAAGTCCCGCGGGGACCTTTCAACCTGTCGGGCGTCGGCGATTATCTGCGAAGGCGCCATAAGGCCCCTGGTTCCAGACCATATACCGGTGCTGCTATCTCCTAAGCCGGAAACGGCTTTTGCCATTGCCGGTGCCCTTCTGCATCCGAACGCTATGCGCCCCGCGCCGGTCGTCTCTGATCTGGCAGGTGTTCATCCAGCCTCGCATGTTGATCCCACGGCGAGGCTAGAGCAGGACGTTGAGGTGGAGCCGATGGCGGTTGTGGGAGCAAGGGCCGAGATCGGTTCCGGCACTCGGATCGGCGCTGGTGCCGTCATCGGGGCAGATGTGAAGATCGGTCGCGGGTGCACCATTGCACCCGGTGCGACCGTGCTGGCGGCGTTCCTCGGCAATGGCGTCATCATCCACAACGGTGCCCGCGTTGGCCAGGACGGCTTCGGCTATGCACCTGGACCACGCGGCATGCTCAAGGTCGTTCAGGTCGGTCGGGTTATCATCCAGGACAACGTGGAGATTGGTGCCAATACCACGATTGATCGCGGCACCATGGACGATACGGTGATCGGCGAGGGAACCAAGATCGACAACCTCGTTCAGGTCGGCCACAACGTTCGCATCGGACGTCACTGTGGCATCGTCAGCGGGGTCGGCATTGCCGGTTCCACCACCATCGGCGACGGTGTGATGATCGGCGGTGCTTCAGGCGTCAATGGCCACATCACCATCGGAGACGGTGCTCAGATCGCTGCGATGAGCGGTGTTATCGCTGACGTGCCGGCAGGTGCGCGCTTTGGCGGCATTCCCGCAAGGCCCTTGAAGGACTTTCTGCGCGATGTGGCGGAAGCACTTTCGCGCTCGGATGAGCGGTCCAGGCGTAAAGGAGACAAGAATGAATGAAGAAACGGGCAAGACGCTCGGTGCCGCCGATATCCTCGAGATCATGAAACTGCTGCCGCACCGGTATCCGTTCCTTCTGGTGGACCGGATTATCGAGATCGACGGTGATGATTCGGCTATCGGAATAAAAAACGTCACGGCCAATGAACCGCATTTCACCGGCCATTTCCCCGACCAGCCCATCATGCCTGGCGTTCTGCTTGTGGAGGGCATGGCGCAGACTGCAGGCGCCATATGCGCGCGCAAGGAAGGCGAGGGCGGCAATCTGGTTTATTTCATGACCATTGACAACGCCCGCTTCCGCAAGCCTGTCGTTCCCGGTGATCGTGTCGAATTTCACGTCAGGAAGCAGAAACAGCGTGGGAACATCTGGAAGTTCCATTGCGAAGCGATGGTCGATGGGGCACTTGTCGCCGAGGCCGACATCGGCGCCATGATTCGCCGCAAGGAAGGCGCATGACTCGGATTGCCGCGAGTGCTCGCATTCATCCCATGGCCGTCGTCGATGATGGCGCCGTGATCGGCGAAAACGTCTCGATCGGCCCCTTCTGCACGGTCGGTTCGCACGTTGTTTTGAAGGATGATGTACACCTCATCTCCCATGCCGTCGTCAGCGGGAAGACCGAAATCGGTCGCGGCTCGCGTATTTTTCCGATGGCAGTCATCGGAGGTGTGTCGCAGAGCCTGCACGAAGCAGGTGAAGATTCCACCCTCACCATTGGCGAGAACTGCACCATGCGAGAGGGAGTGACCATCAACTGCGGTACGGTTGGCGGCGGCGGTAAGACCGTTGTTGGTGACAACTGTCTCCTGCTGGCAAATTCTCACGTCGCGCACGACTGCATTCTGGGCAACGGGATCATCATGTCGAACAACGTGATGCTTGCCGGCCATGTGAAGGTGGGCGATCACGCCATTCTTGGGGGTGGTTCGGCCGTCCATCAGTTCAACCGCATTGGGCGCAACGCCTTCGTCGGCGGTCTCTCCGCCGTAAACTATGATGTCATCCCTTATGGGATGCTGAATGGCAACCCAGGCATTCTGAATGGCCTGAATGTCGTCGGCATGACCCGCGCCGGCATTGAACGTGCTACCATCCACCGCGTCCGCCGCGCCTTCAAGCAGATCTTCGAAGGCGAGGGCAATGTCCGGAATAATGCTGCGGCAATTCGGGAGGAGTATGCTGACTGCAAGGAAGTGGTGGAGATCCTAGATTTCATCGCCGCCGACAGCGATCGTGCATTGTCCTCTCCCTTCCGCGGCAAAGCCTGACGCCGTGCCCGGCCCTGCGGGACCTGAAGCAAGGGGGCGACTTGCGATTGTCGCTGGATGGGGACAATTGCCGCTCTACCTCGCCCAGGCGGCCCGTGTCGCAGGCGACGAGCCGGTGATCGTTGCTTTGTCCAACGAGGCGGACCAGAGCTTTGAGAGCTTCGAGACACTGCGAACGGGTGTTGGGGATCTCGCCGGGATCGAACGCTTCCTGAGGGAAAAACGGGTTGGCCGGGTTGTCATGTCAGGAGCCGTTCGGCGCCGGCCGGAATGGCGCGACATCCGTCCGACACTGAAGACGTTCGTGCGGGTGCCGGCAGTCGTGCGGACGCTTTTGTCTGGCGGTGATGACACGGTTCTGCAGATGGTGATCCGCTTGTTCGAGGGCATGGGGTGCCGTGTGGTCGGGGCCCATGATATCGCTCCCGACCTTCTGGCTCGCACCGGTGCCCTCACGGCTCTCTCGCCATCGGCGGACGATCTTCGCGACATCGAGGAGGGTATCAAGGCTGCGCTCGCTTTGGGTGAACTCGACATCGGGCAGGGCGCCGTCAGCGTCGGCGGGCGGGTCGTTGCCTTGGAGGGGGTCGAGGGAACGGATCGCATGCTGGAACGCGTGGCGACCTTGCGTCGTGAGGGACGGATCTCGCGCCGCCGCCGCGGCGTTCTGGTCAAGCTCTGCAAGCCCCAGCAGGATATGCGGGCGGATTTGCCCGCCATCGGCATATCGACTGTTACCAACGCCGCACGCGCCGGTTTGGCAGGGATCGCCGTTGAGGCCGGGCGGGCGCTGGTGCTCGACGAACAAGCCGTAGTCGCGGCTGCCGACAACGCCGGGCTCTTTATTGGCGGGATTGATCTCAAGCTTCCTCGACGAGGGCTTTGATGACAGGAAAAGCACTGAAGGTTGCCATTGTTGCCGGAGAGGTTTCCGGCGACCTCTTGGGGGGAGATCTCGCCGCCGCGTTGAAGGCCGCTCATCCAGGCCCGGTTGAGCTTCTCGGCGTGGGTGGGGACGAACTGCAGGCTCAAGGATTGCGGTCGCTCTTCGACTTCTCCGAACTCTCCATCATGGGCGTCACCCAAGTCCTCCAGCGCCTGCCGCAGTTGCTGCGTCGCATCCGGCAGACGGCAGAGATGATCGTCGCAGCGCGACCGGATGTCCTCGTCATCGTCGATAGTCCCGATTTTACCCACCGGGTTGCAAAGCGGGTGAGGGCGGCGCTGCCCGATCTGCCGATCATCGACTATGTCTGCCCCAGCGTTTGGGCGTGGAAGGAGTACCGAGCGCGGGCGATGGTGCCTTATATCGACCACGTCCTGGGGATCTTGCCCTTCGAGCCGCCGACGATGGACCGCCTCGGCGGCCCGCCGACGACGTTCATCGGCCACCGCCTGACAAGCGATCCTGCGGTGCTGAAGGTGCGTGCATTGCGCAAGGAACAGTCGGTCAAGCAGCCGGGAGAGCACCGCACGATCATGCTGCTTCCCGGATCCAGATCGGCAGAGATCCGGCAATTGCTGCCAATCTTCGGGCAGGCAGCGGCAGCCTTCGTTGAACGCAATGGCCCGACACGGTTTGTATTGCCGACAGTGCCGCGCCAGGAGACCTTGGTCCGCCAGATCGTGAAGTCCCTGCCGGTGCAGCCGCATGTCAGCGTTTCTGCCGAAGAGAAATGGGCGGCGTTTGCCGAAGCCGATGCGGCGCTTGCGGCCTCAGGCACGGTGATCCTCGAATTGGCATTGGCGGGTGTGCCGGTCGTATCGGCCTATAAGGCTGATTGGCTGATCACGATGATGTCCAAGCGCATCAAGATCTGGAGCGCTGCCCTGCCGAACCTGATTGCCGACTATCCGGTCATTCCGGAATACATCAACGAGATGGTGCGGCCCGGTAGCCTGTGCCGCTGGGCGGAGCGCCTGTCGATGGATACGGCGCAGCGGCGAGCAATGGTGGAGGGCTACGACGTCACATGGGGGCGTCTACAGACGCAAGTCCCTCCCGGCGAAGCGGCCGCCGGAATTGTTCTTGAAGTCATGGAACGAAAAAAGCCCGGTTGATACCGGGCTTTTCGTGTGGGTCTTAGTGATTATCGCTTCGACACGGGCGTATAGTCGCGCTGCGGCGCGCCGGTGTAGAGCTGGCGCGGGCGGCCGATGCGCTGCTGCGGGTCTTCGATCATCTCTGCCCACTGTGCGATCCAGCCGACTGTCCGGGCGAGCGCAAAGAGAACGGTGAACATCGTGGTCGGGAAGCCCATCGCCTTCAATGTGATGCCCGAGTAGAAGTCGATGTTCGGATAGAGCTTCTTCTCGATGAAGTATTCGTCCGTGAGCGCGATCCGTTCGAGTTCCATGGCAACCTGCAGCAGCGGGTCGTCCTTGTGGCCGAGCTCTCCGAGGACCTCGTGCGTTGTCTTCTGCATGATCTTGGCGCGCGGGTCGTAGTTCTTGTAGACGCGGTGGCCAAAGCCCATCAGGCGGAACGGGTCATTCTTGTCCTTGGCGCGGGCGATATACTCGGGGATACGGTCAACGGTGCCGATCTCGGAGAGCATGTTGAGCGCCGCCTCATTGGCGCCACCGTGGGCCGGACCCCAGAGGCAGGCGATGCCAGCCGCGATGCATGCAAACGGATTGGCGCCAGAAGAGCCGGCAAGGCGAACGGTCGAGGTGGACGCGTTCTGCTCGTGGTCCGCATGCAGGATGAAGATGCGGTCCATTGCCCGAGCGAGAACCGGGTTGACCTTGTAGTCCTCACAGGGGACGGCGAAGCACATGTGAAGGAAGTTCGCTGCGTAATCGAGATCGTTCTTTGGATAAACGAAGGGCTGGCCAATATGGTACTTGTACGCCATTGCAGCGATCGTCGGCATCTTCGCGATCATGCGCAGCGAAGCGACCATGCGCTGGTGCGGATCCGTGATGTCGGTCGAGTCGTGATAGAAGGCGGACAGGGCGCCGACGCAGCCGCACATGACGGCCATCGGGTGGGCGTCACGGCGAAAACCGGTGAAGAAGCGCGTCATCTGTTCGTGCACCATGGTGTGGTGCGTGACGCGGTAGTCGAAGTCCTTCTTCTGCGCCGCAGTCGGCAGTTCACCGTAAAGGAGCAGATAGCAGGTTTCCAGGAAGTCGCCGTGTTCGGCGAGCTGCTCGATGGGATACCCGCGGTGGAGGAGAATGCCGTTGTCACCGTCGATAAAGGTAATCTTGGATTCGCAGGAGGCCGTCGAAGTGAAACCCGGATCGTAGGTGAAGGCGCCGGTCTGCTTGTAGAGGCTGCCGATGTCGATGACGTCCGGTCCGATCGTCCCAGATTTTACACTGAGATCGACGTTCTTATCACCTAGTACCAGATTTGCGCTTCTGTCGGTCATGTGATCCTCCAACCTGTTGGCGGCGTAGCGTATCAAAACGCCACAGAATTAAGCGTAGCAACGTAGCTATATGATCCGGTGGCTGCTGCCAAGCACTGCTGATGTCTAATTGTGCAATGCAGAAAGCAAGTTTTCCCAAGCCCTGAAACGGGGTTAAAGAAGAGTCACGAGCACCAGGCAGCCCCTCCGGCGGCCCGGCTTTGGGCACAGGCGCGGGTTGCATTTTGGCCTTTCCGGTTGCATGCTCTCGACGTGGGGCGGGAGCTTGCCGCAGATGCCGCAGGAGCATGTCGTTCTTCTCGGATCGGAGTTGCAGGCGGCCTCTTCTTGCCGGAGGGACCGGCTCGCGCCAATCTTGGATCAGGAAGCACGACGGTGTTCCCCCACGCTCTCCCTTCGCCGACGGCTGTTGTTGCGACCTCACGCGAGTAGGGGAACGAGACAGACGTTCTCCGGTGCCCGCTTTCGGGCGCTGCTGGAGGAGGAGGTCAGCCACGGACATGCCTTCTTGTTTGTGCCCGTTCTCATCGGTGCGGGTGCCGCCTCCTGGTTTGCCGTTCCTTCCGATCCGCCAGCAGCGCTGATCTTCGGTCTGTGGCTCGTCCTCTGCTTGATTGGCATCATCAGCTACCGGAGAGTGGGACGCGTTCCTACCATGGCGCTCGCCTCTATCCTGTTTCTCTTGGGAGGCGTCCTGGCGCAGGTGGAGACATGGCGGGCGGCGACAGTGATCCTCGATGGACCGGTGACGACCAACCTGACGGGGAAGGTCCAACGGCGCGAGGCAGCGGGGGAAGGCCGGTGGCGGTATTTTCTGGAGGTCACAGGGACGGCAAATCCTGCGTTGAAACGTCCGCCCGAGCGGGTTGTGCTACTGGTCCGGTCGAAACACGAACCCTTCGCGGCCGGAGAGAAGATTGCCGGTCGCGCCAGGCTTTCGCCGCCTTCTGGACCCGCGCTGCCCCGCCTGAACGACTTTGCCTTCAGCACCTACTTCGATCGTATCGGAGCGGTTGGCTTCTTCTATGGCGCGCCCGCGCGGATCCAGACCAGCCTGGAGGAGCGGCTGTCGCCCCGCGAAAGCTGGGCGAGCCATTTGGAGGCCCGCATATTTGCGTTGCGTGGGCAGATTGCGGAGCGAATTCGCGCAGTCGTCCCGGGAGATGCCGGGGCGTTCGCGGCCGCGATTGTCACCGATGAGAGACGTGCTATTTCCAAGGAAACAACCGAGGCCCTCCGTGTATCGGGCCTCGCGCATATTGTGGCAATCTCCGGTCTCAACATGGCGCTCGCCGCCGGGATATTCTTTGTCGGATTGCGAACCTGTCTTGGTCTGCTGACCGGCTTTGCTCAGGCGTGGCCGATCAAGAAGATCGCGGCCTTCGGCGCGCTTCTAATGGCGACGGCCTACTACCTGATCTCGGGCTTCGCAGTTTCGGCCGAAAGGGCATATCTCATGATGTCCGTTATGCTGGTTGCGGTCCTTTTCGACCGGGCGGCGATCAGTCTGCGCAACGTTGCAATCTCGGCCATCATCATCATCGCCGTCTCGCCCTCCGAAGTCATGGGACCGAGCTTCCAGATGTCCTTTGCCGCGACCATCGCATTGGTCGCCGGCTACTCAGCCTGGAGCCAGTGGGTTTCCCGCGAGGAGCCGGAGCCTGCTGTTCTGATCAGGGGACGGCTGGCTCCAATGAAGGCGGGCTGGAACTTCATCGCCGGCATCTTCGTGACGTCGCTGATCGGAGGCGTTTCAACCGCGATATACTCGATGGATCACTTCCATCGCCTGGCAGGGTATGGGCTTGCTGCCAATCTCGCGGTGATGCCGATCATCTCCTTCCTGGTGATGCCTGTAGGGCTGATCGGGATGCTTCTGATGCCGTTTGGGCTGGAGGCTCCGTTCCTCAAGCTCATGGGAGGAGGCCTTGACGCGGTCATCGCCGTCGCGAAGCACGTCGCCACGTGGGGTGGCGAGGTCGGTGTCGGCCGACAGCATCCCTGGTTTTTGATCATCTCCTCTGCAGGCTTTCTGCTGCTCTGCCTGCTGAGGACACGTCTGCGGCTCATCGGTCTGCCGCTTTTGGCGTTCGCTTTCGTTCTGAGTTTTCAGGAGCAGCGCAAGCCGCCGCCTGACGTGCTTGTGTCGGAGGACGCAACGCTGGTGGTCCTTCTCGGGTCGGCGCCTTCAAGCAATCGCGCCAAGCCGGCGTCATTCATTTTCGATCAGTGGCAGCGCGCTCATCTGCTTGATGTTCCGCTCCCTCCGCAGATTTCCTCGGCCGGAGAGGTGCCTTTGCCGCCGGCGGATCTGAGGCAGGAGATCGATGGGCCGCAGATGGCGGTTATGCGGGAGGCGATGATGCGGGACCTGCATCTAGCAGGAACGCGCGCCGGACGGTTCCATTGCCGCAAAAAACTATGGTGCACGGCGGTGACCGAGCAGAGGGTCAACGTGGTGACAATCGAGGATTGGCGTATGACCGGTCTCGGCTGTGACCTTGCCCACCTTGTCGTTGCACCCAGGGCTCGTTTCCACGAATGCCGCTCGGGCGCACTGCTGCTTTCGGGCGATGGGCTGCGAAAGACAGGCGCGCTTGAAATCCGGCTCCGCGAATCTGCCGGCGCTTCAGGATGGAAAGCAGAGGCAGCAACCTGGGGCGTGAGGCGCCCGTGGACAGAGCACCGCCTCTACGACTGGCGCAGCGATGCGTTCAATCCCGCGATTCCGGCACCGGTAACGCATTTGATCAATGGTAGCGCCGAATAAGCCCAACCAGCTTGCCCTGAACCTTCACCCGTTCGGCCGGCAGGATGCGTGTTTCATAAGCGGGGTTCGCGGCTTCGAGCGCGATCGAGGCGCCACGGCGGCGGAATCGCTTCAACGTCGCCTCCTCGTCGTCCACCAGCGCCACGACGATATCACCCGGGCCAGCGGTCTGCCCGTTGCGGATGATAACCGTGTCGCCATCGAGGATACCGGCCTCGATCATCGAGTCGCCCTTTACTTCCAGCGCATAATGCTCGCCGCTGCCGAGCATTTCCGCCGGTACCGCAATGTCATGGGTGTTGTTCTGGATGGCCGAGATTGGCACGCCGGCTGCGATACGGCCCATGACGGGAACCGTGGTGCTGCTACTCTCGTCATTGGCCGCAGCCCTGGCTGGGGCGGCTGGCGGAGCTTTTGTCTTGCCAAGACTGCCCTCGATGACACTCGGAGAGAAGCCCCGCCGCGGCTGCAGACTGCTGTTATAGGCCTCCGGCAGCTTGATAACTTCAAGTGCACGTGCCCGGTTCGGCAGGCGACGGATGAAACCGCGCTCTTCCAGCGCCGTGATCAGCCGGTGAATTCCGGATTTGGACGCGAGGTCGAGGGCGTCCTTCATCTCGTCGAAGGACGGCGGCACACCCGATTCCTTCATCCGCTCATGAATGAAGAGAAGCAGTTCCTGCTGTTTGCGCGTGAGCATCGGGTTCCTCTGAGGTGAAACAAATACGGAACAGACTGTATCTGTTCCACATGTGTTCCGCAAGGGGAAAGTTCCCGACGACCGGCTGTATCCGCGCAATTGGCGTGACAGGCTTCCGCCTTGCTGCTAATGACGTGCCGTTCTTGCGCCAGCACGACCGCCGGGTCGTGGCGAACGCCATTGGGCAAGATGTTTTGTTTGTCTTCGAGGAGTGAAGCGATGGGCATGAGCCCCAATTCCGAAGTCCAGGTCGGCGAGGGTGACGGTCGCGTGCTTTTCTCCCAGAAGGCGCGCTTCTCGCTGATCGCAGGGCCCTGCCAGATGGAGAGCCGCGACCACGCCTTCATGATCGCCGGCGCGCTGAAGGAGCTCTGCGGAAAGCTCGGCATCGGCCTCGTCTACAAGTCTTCCTTCGACAAGGCGAACCGCACTTCGATTTCCGGCAAACGCGGCATCGGGCTTGAGAAGGCGATGGAGATTTTCGCGGACCTCAAGACAGAGTTCGGCTTCCCGGTCCTGACCGATATCCATACGGAAGAGCAGTGTGCGCTCGTGGCGCCGACGGTCGACATCCTGCAGATCCCGGCCTTCCTGAGCCGCCAGACGGACCTGTTGGTTGCAGCCGCAAAGACCGGACGCGTCATCAACGTCAAGAAGGGCCAGTTCCTCGCGCCCTGGGACATGAAGAACGTGCTGGCGAAGTTCACCGAGAGCGGCAACCCCAACGTACTTCTTTGCGAGCGCGGCGCCTCCTTCGGCTACAACACGCTCGTCTCCGATATGCGCTCGCTGCCGATCATGGCCGCGATGGGCTCGCCCGTCGTCTTCGATGCGACTCACTCGGTGCAGCAGCCGGGCGGGCAGGGTGGTTCGTCGGGCGGACAGCGCGAGTTTGTCGAGACGCTCGCCCGCGCAGCCGTCGCCGTCGGCGTCGCCGGCCTCTTCATCGAGACGCATGAGGATCCGGACAACGCGCCGTCGGATGGCCCCAACATGGTGCATCTGAAGGACATGCCGCGGCTTCTGGAAAAGCTGCTGGCCTATGATTCCGTGACCAAGAGCGCTTGAGCAGCCGCGATTGTAATTTGCCTGTCATCGATTAAGAGACATGGTCGATGACCGAAGGGCAATAGGTTCACCTCAGGGAGAGATCATGACCGCCATCACCGACATCGTCGCACGCGAAATCCTCGACAGCCGCGGAAACCCGACCGTTGAGGTCGATGTGTATCTGGAAGACGGCAGCATGGGCCGCGCGGCAGTTCCTTCCGGCGCCTCCACGGGAGCGCATGAAGCGGTCGAACTTCGCGATGGCGGCAAGCGCTACGGCGGCAAGGGCGTCGAGAAGGCGGTCGAGGCGGTCAACACCGAGATCTTCGATGCCATCGGCGGCTTCGATGCCGAGAGCCAGATCCACATCGACAAGACGATGATCGCGCTCGACGGCACGCCGAACAAGTCGCGCCTCGGCGCCAATGCGATCCTCGGGGTTTCGCTCGCCGTCGCCAAGGCCGCAGCCGAATCGGCCGGCCTGCCGCTCTATCGCTATGTCGGCGGTGCGGCAGCACATGTGCTGCCGGTGCCGATGATGAACATTATCAATGGCGGCGCCCATGCCGACAATCCGATCGACTTCCAGGAATTCATGATCATGCCGGTCGGCGCCGACAGCCTCCGCGAAGCCGTCCGCATGGGCTCGGAAATCTTCCATGTTCTGAAGAAGGAATTGGCGGCGCAGGGTCACAACACCAATGTCGGCGACGAGGGCGGCTTCGCGCCGGGCCTCAAGAGCGCGCCGGAAGCGCTGGACTTCATCATGAGGTCGGTCGAGAAGGCCGGCTATACCCCGGGCGACGACGTCTGCCTGGCGCTTGATTGCGCCTCCACCGAATTCTTCAAGAACGGCAAATACGAGATGGAAGGCGAGGGCCGAACACTTGAGTCTGGCGCCATGGCTGAATATCTCGCCGAGCTCGTGGGCAAGTATCCCATCATCTCGATCGAAGACGGCATGGCAGAGGACGATTGGGACGGCTGGAAGACGCTGACGGAACTCGTCGGCGACAAGTGCCAGCTCGTGGGCGATGATCTCTTCGTCACCAACTCGGCCCGCCTGCGCGACGGCATCAAGATGGGCGTTGCCAACTCCATCCTCGTGAAGGTCAACCAGATCGGTTCGCTGACCGAAACTTTGGATGCGGTCGAGACGGCTCACAAGGCCCGCTACACCGCTGTCATGTCGCACCGCTCCGGCGAGACAGAAGATTCCACGATCGCCGATCTCGCGGTTGCCACCAACTGCGGTCAGATCAAGACCGGTTCACTGTCGCGTTCCGACCGTCTTGCCAAGTACAATCAGCTGATCCGCATTGAAGAAATGCTGGGCCCGCAGGCTGCCTATGCCGGCCGTTCGATGATCAAGTCGTAAGCCAAGCCTTCCAGAAGCGAACTTCGAAAGCCCGGTTCTGCCGGGCTTTTTCATGTCCGGCCTTTGGTCAACCATTGCTTAAGCAAGTTCTGCGAATTTGAAGCGTCGTAATGCGTTACAGAGGTGTCGCGGGGCATGTGGACCAAGCATCACAAGGAAAGAAAACTCGGTCGCTTCGTTCTTCCGCTCATCACTGTCGCCTTCCTCTCCTATTTCGGCTACCATTCGCTTCATGGCGAGCTCGGTCTCGTGGCGACGGAAAAGTTCGAGCGTCAGCGGCTCGAGCGGCAGGCGGAGCTCGAGGCGCTGACTGAGAGGCGCGTGGCGCTCGAGCGCCAGGTTCAGCTGCTGAGCGACGGATCGCTCGAGAAGGACATGCTGGACGAGATCGCCCGCTACCAGCTCAACGTCTCCCGCGAAGACGAAATTGTCATATTCAACAACTACTTCTAGATTAACTCGATTGTAGTTAATCTGACTTTCACTAACAATATCATAGGTTTGGACGGAATGCGTGCCATGCATTTATGGCATTGCTGGGGTGCTGTTTCTTCCCTATGGTGACGCTCAGAAATGACACAATGCAGCACAAAGGGAGGGATGAATGGCGCCGAGCAAGACCGCGTCTGTATCCGGCCGCAAATCCGCGGCAAAGCCTGCAAAGAAGGACTTCAACGGCGGCACCATCGCCGAATTCGACAAGCAGCAGGAGCTCCAGGCTTACCGCGACATGCTGCTTATCCGCCGTTTCGAGGAAAAGGCCGGCCAGCTTTACGGCATGGGCTTCATCGGCGGCTTCTGTCATCTCTACATCGGCCAGGAAGCGGTCGTTGTCGGCATGCAGATGTCGCTGAAGGAAGGTGACCAGGTCATCACCGGCTATCGCGATCACGGCCACATGCTGGCAACCGGCATGAGCGCCCGTGGCGTCATGGCGGAGTTGACGGGGCGCAGGGGCGGCTATTCCAAGGGGAAGGGCGGCTCCATGCACATGTTCTCCAAGGAAAAGCAGTTCTACGGCGGCCACGGCATCGTCGGCGCACAGGTGTCGCTCGGAACCGGCCTGGCCTTCGCCAACAAGTACCGCGGCAATGACAGCATCTCGACCGCTTATTTCGGCGATGGCGCTGCCAACCAGGGGCAGGTCTATGAAAGCTTCAACATGGCGCAGCTCTGGAAGCTGCCGATCGTCTACGTGATCGAGAACAACCGCTACGCCATGGGCACCTCCGTCTCGCGCGCCTCCGCCCAGACCGATTTCTCCCAGCGCGGCGCCTCCTTTGGTATCCCGGGCTTCCAGGTCGACGGCATGGATGTTCGCGCCGTCAAGGCCGCGGGCGACGAGGCGGCAGAGCATTGCCGCTCCGGCAAGGGACCGATCATTTTGGAAATGCTGACCTACCGCTATCGCGGTCACTCCATGTCCGACCCGGCGAAGTACCGCTCTAAGGATGAAGTGCAGAAGATGCGTTCGGAGCACGACCCGATCGAGCAGGTGAAGAATCGTCTTCTCGAGAAGCATTGGGCCACGGAAGAAGAGCTGAAGGCGATCGACAAGGACGTCCGCGACGTCGTCTCCGACTCGGCAGACTTCGCCCAGTCCGATCCCGAGCCGGATACCTCCGAGCTCTACACCGATATTCTGCTCTGATCCGGGGAGGGACACTAGAATGCCAATTGATATCCTCATGCCCGCCCTTTCCCCGACCATGGAGGAGGGCACCCTCAGCAAGTGGCTGAAGAAGGAAGGTGACCAGGTCACCTCCGGCGACGTCATTGCCGAAATCGAGACCGACAAGGCGACGATGGAAGTGGAAGCCGTCGACGAAGGCGTGATCGGCAAGCTGCTGATCGACGCCGGCACCGAAAACGTCAAGGTCAACACGCCGATTGCCGTCCTTCTGCAGGAAGGCGAAAGCGCCGATTCCATCTCGGCGGAAAAGCCCGCTCAGCCTGAGGCGGCGAAGGCCGATGCCGACACGCCAGCGGCGACCTCGGACGCTGCAGGCGGAAAGGCTCGTGAAGCCAAGGATGAGCCCGCTTCCTCCGCCGACAACAAGGTCCCGGCCCAGCCGAAGATCGATGTCGCTGCTGATCCGGACATTCCGGAAGGGACAGAAATGGTCTCCACCACCGTCCGCGAAGCCTTGCGCGATGCCATGGCCGAAGAAATGCGCCGCGACGAGACCGTCTTCGTCATGGGCGAGGAAGTTGCCGAATACCAGGGTGCCTACAAGGTCACCCAAGGCCTTCTTCAGGAGTTCGGCGCTCGCCGCGTGGTGGATACTCCGATCACCGAACACGGCTTTGCCGGCGTCGGCGTCGGTGCCGCCATGGCCGGCTTGCGCCCGATCGTCGAGTTCATGACCTTCAACTTCGCCATGCAGGCGATCGACCAGATCATCAACTCGGCCGCCAAGACGCTCTATATGTCCGGCGGTCAGATGGGTGCGCCGATGGTGTTCCGCGGCCCGAACGGTGCTGCTGCCCGCGTGGCCGCCCAGCACAGTCAGGACTACGCCGCGTGGTATTCCAGCATCCCGGGCCTCAAGGTCGTCATGCCCTACACGGCAGCCGACGCGAAGGGCCTATTGAAGGCCGCGATCCGCGATCCTAATCCGGTCATCTTCCTGGAAAACGAGATCCTTTACGGGCAGTCGTTCGACGTGCCGAAGCTGGATGATTTCGTCCTGCCGATCGGTAAGGCCCGCATCCACAAGCAGGGCAAGGACGCCACCATCGTCTCCTTCGGCATTGGCATGACCTATGCCACGAAGGCCGTCGCGGAGCTGGAGAAGGAAGGCATCGATGTCGAGCTGATCGATCTGCGTACGATCCGCCCGATGGACCTGCCGACCGTCATCGAATCGGTCAAGAAGACCGGCCGCCTCGTCACCGTCGAGGAAGGCTATCCGCAGAACTCGGTCGGCACCGAAATCGCCACCCGCGTGATGCAGCAGGCCTTCGACTATCTCGACGCGCCGATCCTGACGATCGCTGGCAAGGACGTGCCGATGCCTTATGCGGCCAACCTCGAAAAGCTGGCCCTGCCGAATGTCGGCGAGGTCGTCCAGGCGGTGAAGACCGTCTGCTACAAGTAAGGGAGGGCGCAGATGCCGATCAACATCACCATGCCTGCCCTCTCGCCGACGATGGAAGAGGGCAACCTGGCGAAGTGGCTGGTCAAGGAGGGCGACACGGTCGCCCCCGGTGACGTGATTGCCGAGATCGAGACCGACAAGGCAACCATGGAAGTGGAAGCCGTCGATGAAGGCACGGTGGCGAAGATCGTCGTCCCGGCCGGCACCGAAGCTGTCAAGGTCAATGCGCTGATCGCTATCCTCGCCGGTGAAGGCGAGGATGTGAAGGAGGCCGCAGCCTCTGGCGGCGCATCTGCAGATGCGCCCAAGCCTGCTGCCGCTCCGGCGGAAGCCAAGGCGGAAGCACCGAAGGCCGAGCCTGCCAAGCCGCAGGCTGAGCAGCCGGTTGTCGATACCCCGCCCGCACCCTCGACGCCTGCACCGAAGGCCGCCTCCGGCGAGCGCATTTTTGCCTCGCCACTGGCCCGCCGTCTCGCCAAGGACGCCGGGCTTGATCTTTCGGCCGTCTCCGGCTCCGGCCCGCATGGTCGCGTCGTTAAGGCCGACATCGAAAAGGCCGTCTCCTCCGGTACCGGCAAGGCAGCACCGGCCGCAGCCGCCGCAGCACCTCAGGCTGCCGCGCCTGCGATGGCAAAGGGTGCGGGCGACGACGCCGTCCTGCGCCTCTTCGAAGAGGGCTCCTACGAACTCCTGCCGCATGACGGCATGCGCAAGACGATTGCCTCGCGCCTGCTGGAATCGCACCAGACGGTGCCGGCCTACTTCGTCTCGATGGATTGCGAGATCGACGCGCTGTTGAAGCTGCGCGCCGAGATCAACAAGTCGGCGCCGATGAGAAAGACTGACAAGGGTGACGTCCCGGCCTTCAAGCTGTCGGTCAATGATTTCGTCATCAAGGCCATGGCGTTGGCGCTGCGCGACGTTCCGGCGGCAAACGCCTCCTGGACCTCGACGGCACGGCTCATGCATAAGCATTCGGATGTCGGCGTCGCCGTCTCCATTCCGGATGGCCTGATCACGCCGATCATCAAGAAGGCGGAGCAGAAGACCCTGTCGATCATCTCCAACGAGATGAAGGATTTGGCCCGGCGTGCCCGCGACAAGAAGCTGAAGCCCGACGAGTACCAGGGCGGCACCACGGCCGTCTCCAATCTCGGCATGTTCGGCGTCGCCAACTTCACCTCCATCATCAACCCGCCACATGCCTCGATTGTCTCGATCGGTGCCGGTGTCGAGAAGCCGGTGGTGAAGAACGGCGAGATTGCGATCGCCACGGTGATGACGGCGACGTTCGCCTTCGACCACCGCGTCATCGACGGAGCCCTCGGCGCCGAACTCGCCGCCGCCTTCAAGCGCCACGTCGAGAACCCGATGGGAATGCTGGTGTAAGTGACCGGACCTTCCCCTTTTCGGGGAAGGGTGTCCGCTCCGGCACTGGAGGCCGGGTCGTGACTTTTCATGCCGTGATCTCCATATCTTGGGTGAGGTGAAGACAGAGGTCCTCAAGGAGCTTCAGATGGCTGATGAACCTGTTGATATGATCATGCCGATGCTGCGGGAAATGCGTGGCGAGATGCGTGAGATGCGTGGTGAAATGCAGGGTATGAAGCAGCAGCTCGACAAGCTGGAGAGCGGCCAGAAGACCATCCGCCAGGCGCTGACGGCCGACACCATGATGTCGAAGTTCGTGACCGGCGATTTCGAGGAGCGGATCTTCGAGCTGGAGCGCAAGGTGGACGCGCTCACAAAGGGCAAGTAGGAGCCGGGCTTGCAGAAGCGCAAGCAGAGGCGGCAGGAAGTGACTGGCGTATGAGCATGAGAACCGTCCTGTGTTACGGCGATTCGCTGACCTGGGGGTATGATCCGGAAGGTCCGGGTCGTCACCTGTTCGAGGATCGCTGGCCGAGCGTCCTGGCTTCGTCCCTTGGCCCTGAAGTGAACGTCATCCCCGAGGGCCTGAATGGTCGCACCACCGGCTACGACGATCTGCTGGCAGATTGCGACCGCAACGGCGTGAAGACCTTCCCAACGGTCCTGCACACGCACATGCCGCTCGACCTCGTCATCATCATGCTCGGCACCAACGACATGAAGCCGGCGATCGCCGGCACCGCAATCGCGGCGCGGCAGGGAATGCAGCGTCTGGTCGGGCTGATCCGGCATCACGAGTGGTCGTTCGATTATGATGCGCCCGACGTGCTCGTCGTTTCGCCACCTCCGCTTCGCGAGACGGCCGATCCGGTCTTCGCAGCGATGTTTGCCGGCGGCGTCGAGCAGTCGCAGATGCTGGCCTCACTCTACCGCGATCTGGCCGACGACATGGGCTGCGGCTTCTACGATGCTGCGTCGGTTGCCACAACGACCCCAATCGACGGCGTACATCTGGACGCTGAAAACACGCGCGCGCTCGGCAAGGGGTTCGAGCCCATCGTGCGCATGATGCTTGGTATCTGACGCAGTCTTGTTGATGGAGTTGACCACGATCAAAGACTAGACGGGCACGTTCTTTATGGCTGGTCCTCATCGTTTGACGAAGAGGAGACAGACCATGTCGAACACGCCGCACGAAATTCACGACGAATTTCCAGACTATGCGGGCAAGTTGCACACGCTGAAGGTCAGCGACGAGCATTTTGCCGATCTGCTCGAGGATTATCGCGACGTCAACCGCGCCATCCATCGAGCAGAGACGGAGGTGGAGCCGGTCGGCGATGCGCACATGGTAGACATGCGCAAGCGCCGGATGGTTCTGAAGGACGAGATTTACGGGATGCTGACACGGGCGTGATGCCTCTGGTGCTTCAATCCCGCTGGGCAAGGGCCAGCTGCGGTTGGCTCGCCCAGGTAGAACAGGAGATGAAGGCCAGTGTCCAACGCTTATGACGTCATCATCATCGGCTCCGGCCCCGGCGGCTATATTGCCGCGATCCGCGCCGCCCAGCTCGGCATGAAGGTTGCCGTTGTGGAGCGCGAGCATCTCGCTGGCATCTGCTCCAACTGGGGCTGCATTCCGACGAAAGCGCTTTTGCGTTCTGCCGACGTGATGCACAGCGCTAGTCATGCCGCAGACTACGGTCTCACTCTCGAAGGCACGATCAAGCCGGACATCAAGGCGATCGTCGCGCGCTCGCGCGGCATTGCGGCCCGCATGAACAATGGCGTCGGCTTCCTGTTCAAGAAGAACAAGGTCGACATCATCTGGGGCGAGGCAAAGATCACCAAGCCCGGCGAAATCGTCGTCGGCAAGATCTCCAAGCCGATCGTCCAGCCCCAGGGTCCCGTGCCGAAGAACACGCTGGGCGAGGGGACCTACACCGCCAAGCATATCATTGTCGCGACCGGCGCTCGTCCGCGCGCGCTGCCGGGAATCGAGCCGGACGGTAAGCTGATCTGGACATATTTCGAGGCCATGAAGCCGGAAGAAATGCCAAAGTCGCTGCTCGTCATGGGCTCGGGCGCCATCGGCATCGAGTTCGCGTCCTTCTACCGTACCATGGGCGTCGACGTGACTGTCGTCGAGATCATGAAGCAGGTCATGCCGGTCGAGGACGAGGAGATCTCCGCCTTCGCCAAAAAGCAGTTCGACAAGCAGGGCATGAAGATCCTGCTCGAAGCCAAGGTCACCAAGGTGGAGAAGGGTGCAAACTCTGTCACCGCTCATGTCGAGACGAAGGACGGCAAGACGCAGGCGATCACCGCGGACCGGATGATCTCCGCCGTCGGCGTCCAGGCCAACATCGAGAACATCGGGCTTGAAGCTATCGGCGTGAAGACCGATCGCGGCTTCATCGTCATCGACGGCTACGGCAAGACAAACGTCCCTGGCATCTATGCCATCGGCGATGTCGCTGGCCCGCCGCTGCTCGCCCACAAGGCCGAGCACGAGGCCGTCATTTGCGTCGAGAAGATTGCCGGCCTGCCGAACGTCCACCCGATGGACAAGGCAAAGATCCCCGGCTGCACATACTGCAACCCGCAGGTCGCCTCCGTTGGATTGACGGAAGCCAAGGCCAAGGAGCAGGGCAGGGACATCCGCGTCGGCCGCTTCTCCTTTGCCGCCAATGGCAAGGCCGTGGCGCTCGGTGAAGATCAGGGCATGGTCAAGACCATTTTCGACAAGAAGACCGGCGAGTTGCTCGGCGCTCACATGGTCGGTGCGGAAGTGACCGAACTGATCCAGGGCTTCGTCGTCGCGATGAACCTGGAAACGACGGAAGAGGACCTGATCCACACGATCTTCCCGCATCCGACCATTTCGGAGACGATGAAGGAAAGCGTGCTGGACGCCTACGGCCGGGTCCTCAACGCCTGACATCTTGGCGCTGGTGCCGGACTTGTTCCCAGTTCCGGCACCGCCCACATGTAGATCGAAATCGGAGGATGGCATGGAAGGCGTGGGTTGGTTTGCCGCAATCATCATCGGCGGGCTGGCGGGTTGGCTGGCCGGCAAGTTCATGAACATGCGCTACGGCCTGTTCATGAACATCTTCATCGGCATCGTCGGCGCGATCGTCGCAAGTGCTGCCTTCGAGAGCGCCGACATCCATGTCGCAGGCGGGTGGCTGGGTTTCCTGGTGACAGGTTTCATCGGCTCCTGCGTTCTGTTATTCCTCGCGAAAATCGTCCGTCGTTGACGGAAAGCCGCGTCTGCGGCGAAGGCAGGTAGTTGATGGTCACCATTCTCGACAGAACGGCAACGGAAGAAGTCAAGCGCGTTCGCCATCCGGAAAAGGCCCACAAGCCCGACACCGAGGTGCTGCGCAAGCCGGAATGGATCCGCGTCAAGGCGCCTGTCTCCAAGGGCTACATGGAAACGCGCGAGCTTGTCCGCTCGCACAAGCTCGTCACCGTCTGCGAGGAAGCCGGCTGCCCCAACATCGGCGAGTGCTGGGACAAGAAGCACGCAACCTTCATGATCATGGGCGAGATCTGCACCCGCGCCTGCGCCTTCTGTAACGTTACGACCGGCCGACCCAATGCACTTGATCCGCTGGAGCCGGAAAACGTAGCCAAGGCGGTCCGGCAGATGGGCCTGTCGCACGTCGTCATCACCTCCGTCGACCGCGACGACCTCGACGATGGCGGCGCCGAGCATTTCGAGAAGGTGATCTGGGCGATCCGCCAAGCCTCGCCGACCACGACGATCGAGATCCTGACGCCGGACTTCCTGAAGAAGCCGGGCGCTCTCGAGCGCGTCGTGGCTGCCAAGCCGGACGTCTTCAACCACAACCTTGAAACGGTCCCCGGCAACTATCTCACGGTGCGCCCCGGCGCCCGCTATTTCCACTCCATCCGCCTCCTGCAGCGGGTGAAGGAACTGGACCCGACCATGTTCACCAAGTCGGGCATCATGGTCGGCCTTGGCGAGGAACGCAACGAGGTCTTGCAACTGATGGACGACCTGCGCACCGCCGACGTCGACTTCCTGACGATCGGCCAGTACCTGCAGCCGACCCGCAAGCACCACGCGGTGATGAAGTTCGTCACGCCGGAAGAGTTCAAGTCCTACGAAACGGTTGCCTATACCAAGGGCTTCCTGATGGTTTCCTCAAGCCCGCTGACCCGTTCGTCCCACCACGCCGGCGACGACTTCGAGCGTCTGCGCGCAGCGCGGGAGCGGAAGGTGCTTCAGGCCGCGGAATAGTCGGACCAGCTCCGCCTTGCATTCCTGTTGGGCCGCGGCAATTCTTGTCGCGGCTTCTCGATAGGGTGTCCTTGCCATGCAAATCGAAAACGTTGAGGCGGCAGCGGGCGTCCTGCGTGATGCAAGGCGCGTGCTCGTGATTGGCTGCTCGGGCGGCGGCAAGACGACGCTCTCGCTGGCGCTCGCTGACCGGCTGAGGCTTCCTTATGTCTCCATGGATCGGGAGTTCTTCTGGTTGCCCGGGTGGGTCACCCGCGGGCGGACTGAGCAGCGTCAGCTGATCGCCAGCGTGGTGAAACAGGAAAGCTGGATCATGGATGGCACGAACGCCTCTAGCTTCGATCTGCGCCTGCCCAGAACGGATGTCGTGCTCTGGGTTCGCATTCCGCGGCTACAATGCATCTGGGGCGTCGCGGCCCGCTGGTTGATGTGGCTTGGCAGGACAAGGCCGGAAATGACGCCTGGCTGCCCCGAGCGGCTGGACCTGGATTTCCTGCGCTACATCTGGAATTTCGAGCGGGATCACGCGCCGGTGATCGCAGCGCTTGCTGCCTACGAGCCGGCTATGCCTCTCCTCGAGCTTAAATCGCGGCGACAGGTGCGCGAACTTCTTGATTCTCTTGGGCGGCAGGCTTAACTCCGCTCTATGCCAAAGTTCGAGACTCACCGCCCCGTCAAGCATTCTCCTGAGCAGATGTACGCCCTGGTTGCCGATGTGGAGAAGTATCCGCAATTCCTGCCGCTCTGCGAGGCGCTGACCATTCGCTCCAGCAAGGAGCGCGACGGCAAGACGCTGCTGATCGCCGACATGACAGTCGGTTACAAGGCAATCCGCGAGACGTTCACCACGCAGGTGCTGCTCAATCCCGCCGAGCTTGCCATTGACGTTAAGTACATCGAAGGCCCGTTCAAGTATCTCGATAATCGCTGGCGCTTCCGTGAGACGCCGGATGGATCCATCGTCGACTTCTTCATCGAATACGAGTTCAAGAGCCGGATCCTCGGTGCGGTGATGGGTTCCATGTTCGACCGCGCCTTCCGCACCTTTGCCGAAGCCTTCGAAGCGCGCGCCGACAAGATCTACGCGCCGGCCTGAACCGCTTCCGCCAGCATCGCCAGCGCCGTTGCAATCGTCGCGAGCCTTACCTCGCTTCGGCCGATGGCGCCGTAGCGCAGCTCCCGGTGGATGATCTCTCCCGCCCTGGATTTGACCGCCAGGTGCACGAGTCCTACCGGCTTTTCAGGGGAGCCTCCCGTCGGCCCGGCGATGCCGGTAACGGCCACGGCCACCTGCGCATTCGACCGGTAGAGTGCGCCGTGCACCATCTGCAGCGCAGTCTCCTTCGAAACGGCGCCAAACTCCGCCAATGTCGCCGGAGAAACGCCCAGAAGGTCCACCTTCGCCTCGTTCGTATAGGTCACCAAGCCGCGGTCGACGACGGCCGATGAGCCGGACACCTCCGTCAGCACGCCTGCGATCAGCCCGCCCGTACAGGATTCGGCGGTGGAGAGCATCAGCCGTCGCCCCTTGTAGAGGGCGATGATCTTTGTCGCCTGCTCTTCGATCTCCGCCGGAAACAGGGTCATTCCGCGGTGCCTTGATAGACGACTGTGGCGGTGGCGATGGCGGCAATGCCCTCCCGCCGGCCGACGAAGCCGATCGTCTCGTTGGTCGTCGCCTTGACCGAACAGCGGTCGAGGCTGATGCCGAGGATCTCGGCCATCCGCTCTCGCATCTCCTGCCGGTGCGGGCCGACCTTCGGCGCTTCGGCGATCAGTGACACGTCGGCATTCATGATGGTTCCGCCGTGCGAGCGCACGGTCTCTGCCGCGCGCGCGAGGAAGATTCTGGAGGGCGCGCCCTTCCACTGCGGATCGGAGGGCGGGAAGTGGTCACCGATGTCTCCGGCACCGCAGGTCGCGAGCAAAGCGTCGGTCAGCGCGTGCAAGGCGACATCGGCGTCCGAATGCCCCTTCAGCTTCTGGTCGTGCGGGATGAAGACGCCGCACAGCGTGACGCCCTCGCCCGGCTCCAGCTGGTGCACGTCATATCCGTTGCCGGTCCTGACATCCGGAAGTGCCGCTGCCGAGAGCTTCTGGTTCGCCATGATGATATCTCGCTTAACTGTCAGTTTTACATTGTCCGGTGACCCTTCCACCAGCGCCACCGGCATGCCGGCCCACTCCGCGATCGAACAGTCGTCCGTAAAGTCGTCGCGGCCAGACGCAGCCGCTTTCTCGTGTGCCTCTAAAATAGCTGCCAGGAGAAAGCTCTGCGGCGTTTGCGCCGCGTAGAGATCTTGGCGGGAAACCGTCTCCTGCACCTGATCCTGGCTGCCACGCTTGAGCGTATCAGTAACGGGCAGGGCAGGCAGGACCGCTTGTTCGCCAGCGGCCAGCCGGGATGCGACTCGGTCGAGAAGCGGCCCGTCGACGAAAGGCCGCGCGCCGTCATGGATCATGACTTGGGTAGCATCCGTCTGAGCGAGGGCTTTCAGGCCGGAAAGCACTGACTGCTGCCGGGTCGCTCCGCCAATAGCGACAGAGATGCGTTCCGCCCCAGCCATGCCCTTGATGGCATCGGCAAATAAGTCACGATCGTCCGGATGGATGACGACCACCATCGGGCCACTCTTTCGCCAGTTCAGGAAGGCCGCAAGCGTGTGCACAATGACTGGCTTTTCCCCGATCAGGCGATACTGCTTCGGCCCGTCCTCCGTTCCTGCGCGCTCGCCGCGGCCGGCAGCGACGATGACGATCCCGATGTTCATGAATGAGCCACGACCCAAAGCTGTTGCTGACATGAAGAGTTGACAGTGGAGCACTATAGACTCACAAGGCGTTTTGCCAGCCGCGCCCTTATCGTCTTGTTTTTTTGCGATTGCTCTTGTGGTCCGCGAAAACGCTGGCTAAAAATAGTGCATTAATTTTACGTGCCCGAAAGATCGTCATTTGCCTGTTCCGCATCTCGCCGACCCATTCAGCATCGGTCCGGTCACCATCAGAAACAGAATGGTCCTGGCGCCGATGTCCGGAGTGACCGATCTGCCGTTCCGCGAACTCGCCTGGAAATGGGGTGCAGGTCTTGTCGTAACCGAAATGATCGCAAGCCGCGAGCTCGCGATGAGCCGCGGCGAATCCTGGGCGCGGCTCAAGCGGGCGGGGCTGGGGCCGCACATGGTTCAGCTCGCCGGTCGTGAGCCACACTGGATGGCTGAGGCAGCGCGGATCGCCGCCGACAACGGTGCGGATATCATCGACATCAACATGGGCTGCCCAGCCAAGAAGGTCACCGGCGGCTATTCTGGCTCCGCGCTGATGCGCGACCCCGACCTTGCGCTTTCCTTGATCGAGGCGACGGTAACGGCGGTGGACGTCCCGGTAACGCTGAAGATGCGCCTCGGCTGGGACGAGAATTCGATCAACGCGCCGGAGATCGCGCGGCGGGCGCAAGATGCTGGCATCCAGCTCGTAACGATCCACGGCCGCACCCGCATGCAGTTCTATGAGGGCAGGGCGGACTGGAGCGCGATCCGCCAGGTCCGCGAGACGATCTCGGTTCCCCTGATCGCCAACGGCGACGTGCAGTCCGAAGTGGACGCATGCGAAATCCTGGAGCGCTCCGGTGCCGACGCGGTGATGCTCGGCCGCGGCGCGCAGGGCAGGCCATGGCATGTCGGCGCGATCGCGGGACATCCCGCGCCGTCGCGGGACATGCAGCTTGATATCGCCATCGAGCATTACGAAGCGATGCTTGGCTTCTATGGCCGGGAGGCCGGGCTGCGGCACGCCCGCAAGCACCTGGGCTGGTATCTTGATCGTCTCGCTCCGGATGTTTCGGGCGAGGACAAGGCGGCCATCTTTCGATCGGTCGATCCGCAGGACGTCATACGCCGGATGATGCAGGCACTCGGCGCGGCGCGCGATGCTCCCGAAAGGAAGGCGGCATGAGCAACACTCAGTCGGCAGCCGGGGATGCACTCGCGCTTGCAGTCCTGAACTCTGTTCAGAACCCGGTGATCCTTGTCGATCCGCTCGGTCACGTTGCCTTTGCCAATTGGGAGGCTGAATCCTTCTTCGGCGCTAGTGCCGCGCAGCTTGCCCGCCACGAGATCGCCACGCTGATCCCCTTCGGCAGCCCGCTTCTCGCGCTGATCGATCAAGTCCGGGAGCGCAAGGCACCAGTGAACGAATACCGCGTCGACCTGTCCTCACCGCGTCTTGGGCAGGACAAGCTCGTCGACCTCTATGTCGCACCTGTCACGAGCGAGCCAGGCTCCGTGGTCGTCGTCTTCCAGGAGCGCTCCATGGCCGACAAGATCGACCGGCAGCTGACGCACCGCGCCGCCGCCCGCTCGGTGACGGGGCTCGCCTCCATGCTGGCGCACGAGATCAAGAACCCGCTTTCGGGCATTCGCGGTGCAGCACAGCTTCTGGAAACCTCGGTCCCGGATGAGGATCGCGCCCTGACGCGCCTGATCTGCGACGAGACGGACCGGATCGTCTCCCTCGTCGATCGCATGGAGGTCTTTTCCGACGAGCGCCCCGTCGACCGTCAGCCGATCAACATCCATTCGGTCCTCGATCATGTGAAGGCGATCGCCAAGGCGGGCTTTGGCCGCAACATCAGGATCTCGGAGAACTACGACCCGTCGCTGCCGCCCGTCCATGCGAATCGCGACCAGTTGGTGCAGGTCTTCCTCAACCTGGTGAAGAACGCCGCCGAAGCGATTGCCGACCAGCCCGATGGCGAAATCATGCTGACGACCGCCTATCGCCCCGGCATACGCTTGTCGGTCGCGGGCTCGCGCGAAAAGATCTCGCTGCCGCTGGAATTCTGCGTCATCGACAACGGACCCGGCGTGCCGGCCGATCTGCTGCCCAATCTCTTCGACCCCTTCATCACCACCAAGACCAACGGGTCCGGGCTCGGACTGGCACTGGTCGCCAAGATCATCGGTGCCCATGGCGGCATTGTCGAATGTGACAGCCAGAACCGCCGCACGATCTTCCGTGTCCTTATGCCGATGCACAAGGAGGCGCCCGCGGTCGAACCCGGTGCTGTCCATACCATCACAGGAAAAGCCAAATGACTGCCACGATCCTTGTCGCCGACGACGACGCGGCCATCCGCACTGTGCTGAACCAGGCGCTCACCCGCGCCGGCTACGACGTCCGCATCACCTCCAATGCCGCTACCCTGTGGCGCTGGGTGTCGGCGGGCGAGGGGGATCTCGTGGTCACTGACGTGGTGATGCCGGACGAGAACGCCTTCGATCTTCTGCCCCGCATCAAGAAGGCGCGTCCCGACCTGCCGGTCCTGGTCATGAGCGCCCAAAACACCTTTATGACCGCCATCAAGGCATCGGAGAAAGGCGCCTACGACTATCTCCCGAAGCCATTCGATCTGACCGAGCTGATCGCAATCATCGGGCGCGCGCTCGCCGAACCGAAGAAGAAGTCCGCCCGCCTCGACGACGATACGCAGGACGGCATGCCGCTCGTCGGTCGCTCCGCCGCCATGCAGGAAATCTACCGCGTACTTGCCCGCCTGATGCAGACGGACCTGACGCTGATGATCACCGGCGAGTCCGGCACCGGCAAGGAACTCGTCGCCCGGGCGCTGCACGATTACGGCAAGCGCCGCAACGGTCCCTTCGTCGCCATCAATATGGCTGCCATCCCGCGGGACCTGATCGAGTCGGAGCTTTTCGGACACGAGAAGGGTGCCTTCACCGGTGCGCAGTCCCGCTCCACCGGTCGTTTCGAACAGGCGGAGGGTGGCACGCTTTTCCTCGACGAGATCGGCGACATGCCTATGGACGCCCAGACGCGGCTTCTGCGCGTCTTGCAGCAGGGTGAATACACCACCGTTGGCGGACGTACCCCCATCCGCACCGATGTCCGCATCGTCGCTGCGACCAACAAGGACCTGAAGCAGCTCATCAATCAGGGCCTCTTCCGCGAGGATCTCTATTACCGCCTCAACGTCGTGCCGCTGCGCCTGCCGCCGCTGCGCGACCGTGCCGAAGACATTCCGGATCTCGTCCGCCACTTCACGCAGATGGGCGAGAAAGAAGGTCTCGACGTCAAGCGTTTCGACACGGAAGCGCTGGACGCAATGAAGGCCTATGCCTGGCCGGGCAACGTCCGCGAGCTGGAAAACCTCATGCGCCGCCTGATGGCGCTGTACCCGCAGGAAGTCATCACCCGAGAGATCGTCGAGGCGGAGCTCCGCACCGACACGCCCGACAGCCCGATCGACAAGATGACGCCGCGCAACGGGTCGCTCACGATCGCCCAGGCGGTGGAGGAGAACATGCGCAGCTATTTCTCCGGTTTCGGGGAGGGTCTTCCGCCGTCCGGGCTCTACGATCGCGTGCTGCGCGAGATGGAGTATCCGCTGATACTCGCTGCTCTCACGGCGACTCGCGGCAACCAGATCAAGGCAGCCGATCTTCTGGGCCTCAACCGCAACACCTTGCGCAAGAAGATCCGCGAACTTGGCGTCTCCGTCTACCGCAGTTCCAGAACCGCCTGAAGACACCCTCGCTCCATAATTCTCTTGGCAGCAGCACGTCAGTAGCACCGGCATTCCGTGCAGTGCGCGAGGAACATCTTCTGCTTCCTGCAGTTCTTTCTCCAAAGGAGTAAGGAAGGTGCCAAGCAAGCCTCGCCGTTACGGCGCGAAAGACACCGCTACGGAATACGAGGAACAGGAGAGACCGGGATCGCGCAGCAGCCGTTCTCTATCGCTCTGGGCGCTCCTTGGGCTCGGCGTCTTCCTTGCTGCAATCTTCATCTGGGGGGCGCTGAGGCCGCCCGGCGGAACGGATCCTGCTCCCAACGGTGCTCCGGCTACAGGGATCGTGCGCCAACCTGCTCCTTCCAACAACAATCCCTGAACCAGGCCCGTGCGATCACCGTCGCGGCAAACAGGCTTCGCCCGGCGTCCTACTGTGCAACCGCCGAGACGCTCGATTGAGCCGACGGAACCAACCGTGGTGATCGGCTTTGATGAGGATGAAAGGAGAAACCAATGTCCGATGAGAGCGCAAGAACGATCAACGGTCGATTTGCCACCCGCGAAGCCGCCGATCGCGCGATCGAGCACCTCACACAGGAGCACGGGATCAACCGAGGGGACGTCTTCGTTCAAGCGATTGGCTCGAGAAATACCTCCGGCGCAACGCCCTCCGGCGGCGATGCGCCCTCCCGTGATAGCGAAACCATACGCGCCGATGCACCCACAGAGGGGGAGCTCGAGGTTTCGGCGGATGTGAGGGAGCAGGATCTTCCTGCCGCACGGCGGGCCTTCGAAGAAGCCGGCGCAGTACACGTCACGGTTTCCTGACGTCCTCGGCGGCTCGTCTGGACGTCCGGGAGTTCATGCTGCCCGCGGCGATTGGGTCGTGGCTATACCTGTAAGTGGCAGATGGCCTCGAGATCCTCAGCTACACCTCGCAAGGGCTCTGGTATGGTCGCCCTCGTGGGGATCGGCGCCTTGACAGCAGACGCGGGAACGTTGCATTTTCGCCACAAAGCGTTGCTTAACCGCAACGCAGCTGCAGCGGCGAATCCTGCTGAATTCAGCTTTGGACCGACCGGCGCAGGATCCCAGGCGCGTGAGGAGTGATGCAATGATCGAGGGCGTACTTTCGCCCGCCGCCGAGGACGAGTCCGAGGGATTCGTGCAGGATCGGCGCGCCTCATTCGCTCTGCCGGGATTGCTGCTCGCCGGTGGCGCTCTCCTCTGCGCCATCCTGACTTTGTTCGTGCTCGTCGGTCTGACACCCGTCGCTCCGACGACGGAAGTCGTCATAGCCTCGGCAATCCTCAACGGCGTCTTCGTTGTTGGCCTGATGTATCTGATCGGGCGCGAGGTCGCGCGTCTGTCTCGCGCCCGCAGGCGCGGTCGGGCGGCGGCGCGCCTTCACATCCGCATCGTTGTCCTCTTCTCAATGGTGGCGATCACGCCCGCGGTTCTGGTGGCTATCTTTGCCAGCATCACATTGAGCGCGGGGCTCGATCGATGGTTTTCCATCCGCACCCAGTCCATCGTCAGGTCCTCCACTGACGTTGCTCAAGCCTACATGATGGAAAACGCCAGTTATCTCCAAGGCCAGACCGTCTCCATGGCCAATGATCTCGAACGCAATCGGGCCATGTTCTATCTGGATCGGACCGGTTTCGTCGAGATGATGACGCGTCAGGCGAGGGGCCGCGGCATGCTTGGCGCCTTTTTGGTGCAGGAAGATGGTTCGGCTATCGCGCAGGCCGACATTGCAACGGAACGCCCGCTGCCGGCGATCCCTCAGGACGCCCTGCAGAAGGCGGCGGCTGGTCAACCCACTCTGATCCCACCAGGGGTGACGAACCTCGTGGGGGCAATCATCAAGCTGGACGGGATTCCGGGCTCCTTTCTTTATACGATACGCGCCGTCGATCCGAAGGTCATGAGCGCCATGAGGCTCATGGAAGACAACACGGCTGAATACCAGGCAATGCAGGCCGGTCGGATGTCGCTTCAGGTGGCTTTTGCCATCCTCTATCTCGGCTTCGCCCTGATCGTGCTGCTTGCTGCCATCTGGACTGCGATCGCGGTCGCAGATCGTATCGTCCGGCCGATACGGTTGCTGATCAGTGCCGCCGATAGCGTTGCTCAGGGCGACCTGAACGTCGTCGTTCCGGTTCGGACGGCGGACGGTGACGTCGGCAACCTGTCGCGCACCTTCAACAAGATGATCTCCGAAATCCGCAGCCAGCGGGACGAGATCCTCGAGGCGAAGGACGAGGTGGACGACCGCAGACGCTTCATCGAGGCGGTCCTCTCGGGTGTCACGGCCGCCGTCATCGGGGTCGAGGACGATCGCCACATCACCATCGTCAACCCGTCGGCCGAGGCCTTTCTGGGGCTGCAGGCTGAACGGCTGATGGGACGTAAGCTTTCCGACGTGGTCCCGGAGATCGACCAGGTCCTGTCGGAGGCGGCTTCCCGTGCGCGCAATGACTTCCGCAAGCAGGTAAACCTCATGCGCGGCGGCAAGGAACGTGCGCTGAGCGTTCAGGTGACCCGGGAGGAGCAGAGTTCTTCTCGCGATTCCTACGTCATAACGCTCGACGACATTACGGATCTGGTTATCGCGCAACGGTCCACGGCCTGGGCGGATGTGGCGCGGCGAATCGCTCACGAGATAAAGAACCCGCTGACTCCGATCCAGCTCTCGGCTGAACGCCTTAAGCGCCGTTACGGCAAGCAGATCGCCGACGATGATCGCGCGGTCTTCGACCAGTGTACGGACACCATCGTCCGCCAGGTTGGCGATATCGGCCGCATGGTGGACGAGTTTTCTTCCTTCGCTCGCATGCCAAAGCCCGCCAAGGAGGAGGCAGATCTTCGCGACATCCTGCGGGATGCGGTCTTTCTGCGCGAAATGGGCACCACGCATGTCGAGTTCATCCGGGAGCTTGGCGAAACGCCGCTTACGGGCATGTTCGATGCCCGTATGCTCGGCCAGGCTTTTGGCAATCTCGTCAAGAACGCGGTGGAGGCGATAGAGTCGGTGCCGGGTGACCAGGAGCGAGACGGACGAAAGGTTTGGGTCCGGGCCCAACTTGATTCAAGCCGTGACACCTTCGTCGTCGACATCATTGACAATGGCAGCGGTCTACCCGCCGAGAACCGCCATCGGATACTCGAGCCCTATATGACCATGAGGGAAAAGGGTACCGGACTGGGATTGGCGATCGTCAAGAAGATCATTGAAGAGCATGGGGGGCAGCTTGAACTGCATGATGCGCCTTCCGAATTCGATCAAGGCCGCGGCGCCATGATCAGGGTGCTGCTACCGCACGTGGTGTCGGTCGGCGGTGCCGAAACTGGAACCGACAAGGAATTCGCATATGGCGTCTGATATTCTGGTCGTTGACGACGAAGCTGACATCCGGGAGATCGTCTCCGGCATCCTCTCCGATGAAGGACATGAGACCCGAACCGCCCACGACAGCGACAGTGCGCTGGCCGCGATCTCCGACCGCGTCCCGCGCCTCGTCTTCCTGGATATCTGGATGCAGGGCTCGAAGCTGGACGGCCTGGCGCTGCTGGACGAGATCAAGAGCCGCCATCCCGACCTGCCCGTGGTGATGATTTCGGGCCACGGAAACGTCGAGACGGCTGTGTCCGCGATCAAACGTGGAGCTTTCGACTTCATCGAAAAACCGTTCAAGGCGGACCGTCTGATACTGATCGCGGAGCGGGCGCTGGAAAATTCCAATCTCAAGCGCGAAGTGAGTGAACTGAAGAAGCGCACAGGGGATGCGGTCGAACTCGTCGGCACCTCCGTGGCGGTTTCTCAACTGCGCCAAACGATCGACAAGGTGGCGCCCACCAACAGCCGCATCATGATTCTCGGCCCCTCGGGCTCCGGCAAGGAGTTGGTGGCGCGCATGGTCCACAAGAAGTCCGCCCGTGCCAATGGTCCCTTTGTCGCACTGAACGCGGCGACCATCACGCCTGAGCGGATGGAGATTGCCCTTTTTGGCACGGAAGGCGGGCCGGGCCAGCCGCGCAAGATTGGCGCTCTCGAAGAAGCTCACCGTGGTATTCTCTATCTCGATGAGGTCGGCGAGATGCCGCGGGAGACTCAGAACAAGATCCTGCGCGTCCTGGTCGACCAGCAGTTCGAGCGCGTCGGCGGATCCAAGCGTGTTAAGGTCGATGTTCGCATCATCTCTTCGACGGCCTACAACCTGGAGAGCCTGATTGCCGAAGGCATCTTCCGCGAGGATCTCTACCATCGTCTCGCGGTCGTGCCGATCAAGGTGCCGGCACTTGCAGAACGGCGCGAGGACATTCCATTCCTCGTCGACATGTTCATGCGACAGATCTCTGAACAGGCGGGCATCCGACCCCGCAGGATCGGTGAGGATGCCATGGCGGTGCTGCAGGCGCATGACTGGCCTGGCAACATTCGCCAGCTGCGCAACAACATCGAGCGGCTGATGATCCTAGCCCGTACGGACGGGCCTGATACGGCGATCTCCGCGGACATGCTGCCCACCGACCTTGGGGACATGCTTCCGAAGGTTTCGTCCAACGGCAATCATCACATCATGACGCTGCCCTTGCGCGAAGCCCGGGAAATGTTTGAGCGAGACTATCTGATGGCGCAGATCAACCGCTTTGGAGGGAATATCTCGCGCACGGCGGAATTCGTCGGTATGGAACGCTCGGCGCTTCACCGTAAACTGAAGTCGCTCGGCGTATAACGTCGATCACCTTCCCCTTCCGGCCGTCAAGCCGATGAAAGAGCAGCCATGAAAGTCATCATATGCGGTGCAGGGCAGGTCGGCTACGGTATCGCCGAGCGCCTTTCGCAAGAGGATAACGACGTCTCGGTGATCGACACGTCTGCGTCGTTGGTCAACGCCATCACCGAGACTCTCGATGTCCGCGGATATGTCGGACACGGGGCACATCCGGATGTGCTGGCCAAGGCTGGGGCAGAGCAGGCGGATATGATCATCGCGGTCACCCTCTATGACGAGGTGAACATCGTCGCCTGCGAGGTTGCCCATGCCGCCTTCAACGTGCCGACAAAGATTGCCCGCATCCGTGCGCAGAGCTATCTGCAGCCGGAGTATTCCGACCTGTTCAGCCGCCAGAACATCTCCATCGATGTGACGATTTCCCCGGAGATCGAGGTGGGCAAGATGGTGCTGCGACGCATTTCCTTCCCCGGGGCGACCGATATCGTTCGTTTCGCCGAGGACTCCATTGCCATGGTTGCGATCGAGTGCATGGAAGATTGCCCTGTTCTCAACACGCCGCTGCAGCAGTTGAGCGATCTCTTCCCCGACCTGATGGCGACCGTTGTAGGAATTTTCCGCGGTGGCCGCCTGTCGATCGCCCATTCCAGCGATCAACTGCATGCAGGCGACCTTGCCTATGTCATCTGCCAGCGCGAGCACGTTCGCCGCACGCTCGGCCTCTTTGGCCATGAGGAGCAGGAAGCACGGCGGATCATCATTGCCGGCGGCGGCAACATTGGCCATTACGTCGCGCGCACGATCGAACAACTGCAGCCGAAAACCCGCCTGAAGATTATCGAGACCGATCGCGAGAAGGCGGCGGCGGTATCGGAGCAATTGCGTCATACGGTCGTCCTGCACGGTTCGGCGCTCGACCAGAACATTCTGCAGCAGGCAGATGTTCAGGATGCAGACCTGATGGTGACGCTGACCAACAGCGACCAGATCAACATCCTCGGCGCCGTCATGGCGAAATCGCTCGGCTGCAAATCCAACCTCGTGCTGGTCAACAGCTCGTCCCTCAACAACGTCACGAAGACGGTTGGCATCGACGCGCAGATCAATCCGCGCGCCGTGACGATCTCTCGCGTTCTCCAGCACGTGCGCAAGGGGCGCATTCGCTCCGTCTACGCCGTCCAGCAGGGTTCTGCGGAAGTGATTGAGGCCGAGGCGCTGGAAACCTCGCCGCTCGTCGGCAAGCCTTTCCGCGAGCTCGATCTGCCCGACGGCATCCGCATCGGCGCGATCTACCGCGACGGTAAGGTGATCCGGCCGAGCGGTGACACCAAGATCAAGGCAAAGGACCGCGTCGTGCTGTTTTCGACCGCCGAAGCGGTCAAGAATGTTGAGCAGATGTTCCGCGTTTCCATTCAGTACTTCTAGCGCAAGGAGATCCACTCCGGCTTCGGAGGAGGATCTCGTCGCCCGGCGGGCGCCGCCGGGAGGGCGCCTTTTTGCACATTGCGGAATACACGCCGATTTGATAACGAGGATTTTGGGGGAGGGAAGCAACGAGGGCGCTTCCCGGTCATCTCTGACAGCGTGATCATGATCCGGCGCCTCACGCCGGCAATATAGAAAGAAGCGGCGCTATGGCGGAACGTTCTCAGAACCTGCAAGACTTATTTCTCAACACGGTTCGCAAGCAAAAGATTTCTTTGACTATTTTCCTGATCAACGGCGTGAAGCTGACGGGGGTCGTAACCTCCTTCGACAATTTCTGTGTGCTTCTGCGCCGTGACGGCCATTCCCAACTCGTGTATAAGCACGCGATCTCGACCATCATGCCGGGCCAGCCGATGCAGATGTTCGAGAGCGAGGAAACTGCCGCTTAAGGACAATTCGAGATTACAAATCGCGACACTTCGAATGAATCGATGATCCCGGAAACCGAGCGTCGGCGGGACGACATGCGCGCCCTGGTGATCGTACCGGTGCTCAAGCAGAACCGGGCAGGGCGTTCGGCCGTCACAGATGCCGCCGCACCGGTTGCTCACCGCTCCGACGAGGCTCGGCTCGAGGAGGCGACGGGCCTTGCCCGCGCCATTGACCTCACCATCGCGCAGGGGCTGATCGTCACTGTCGCGCAGCCGAAGCCGGCGACCCTGATGGGCAGTGGCAAGATCGAGGAGATCAAGGCTCTGCTCGATGAGCATGATGCCGGCTTGGTCATCATAGACCATCCGCTCACGCCTGTGCAGCAGCGCAACCTTGAGAAGGAATGGAACGCCAAGGTCATTGACCGGACGGGCCTCATCCTGGAAATCTTCGGCCGACGTGCGTCCACAAAGGAAGGTACGCTGCAGGTCGATCTGGCGCATCTGAACTACCAGAAGGGCCGCCTGGTCCGCTCCTGGACCCACCTTGAACGTCAGCGCGGTGGCGCAGGCTTTATGGGGGGGCCCGGTGAAACCCAGATCGAGGCCGACCGCCGGCTCTTGCAGGAGCGCATCGTCAAGCTGGAGCGCGAGCTCGAGCAGGTGGTCCGCACCCGCCAATTGCACCGCGCCAAGCGCCGCAAGGTGCCGCATCCGATCGTGGCGCTCGTCGGCTATACCAACGCCGGCAAGTCGACGCTCTTCAACCGCATCACCGGCGCGGGTGTCCTGGCGGAAAACATGCTGTTTGCGACGCTCGACCCGACGCTGCGCCGCATGAAGCTGCCGCACGGCCGCACGGTGATCCTCTCTGATACCGTCGGCTTCATCTCTGACCTGCCGACGCACCTCGTCGCCGCCTTCCGCGCCACGCTCGAAGAGGTGCTCGAAGCCGACCTGATCCTGCACGTGCGCGACATGTCGGACCCCGACAACGGCGCCCAGTCGGCCGACGTCTTGCGCATCCTCTCCGATCTCGGGATCGACGAGAAGGAGCGCGAGGAGCGCATCATCGAGGTATGGAACAAGATCGACCGCCTGGCGCCCGAGCAGCATGATGCGCTGGCCGAGCGGGCAGCATCCAGCCGCAACGTCATGGCGCTTTCAGCCGTCACGGGCGAGGGCGTTGAGCAGTTGATGGACGAGATCGCCAAGCGCCTTTCGGGCGTGTTGACCGAGGCCACCATCACCATACCCGCGGATAAGCTGGCGCTGGTGTCATGGATCTATGAGAACGCCATCGTCGATCAGCGGGAAGACCTCGAGGATGGATCCGTCGAGCTCGACGTGAGGCTTTCCGAAAGCCAGGCGGCAGAGCTGGAGCGCAAGCTCGGCAACGGCACCAGGCCGGAAAAGGAAAACTGGGAGCGGTAGCGGGGTCGGAGGAGGCGGGGATGCAGCACGACAGTGACAAGATCGACGCATTCTTCTCCGAGCCAGGGCCATGGCAGGCGGAACTCGGGGAACTTCGCCGCATCCTGCTGGATTGCGGCTTGGCGGAAGAGTTCAAGTGGAGCTCTCCCTGCTACACCGTCCAAGGCGGCAATGTCGCGCTGCTCTGGGGCTTCAAGGACAGCGCTACGCTCGGCTTCTTCAAGGGTGTTCTCCTGAAGGATCCAGAGGGGCTTCTCGTGGCTCCCGGTGAAAATTCCCGCTCCTCCCGCGTCATGCGCTTTACCGCCCTCGAGCAGATCATCGGAGCCGAGACGGCCATCCGCGACTGCATCCGTGAGGCGGTCGAGCTGGAGAGGGCGGGTGCCAAGGTTGACCTGCCCAAGGACGATCTCGCTTACCCGGAGGAACTGATCACGGCACTTGACGAAGATCCCGACCTTCAAGGCGCTTTCGAGGCGCTGACGCCCGGCCGCCGACGGGGCTACGTCCTTCACTTCTCCCAACCGAAGCAGCCGGCGACGCGCCGGTCGCGCATCGCCAGGAGCCGCGACCGGATCCTGGCCGGCAAGGGAATGCACGACCGATAGGGGAGGCAGAACCGTTCCCGTCCAAGGATGCCTTATCCAGAAAGTGCCACTGCATCTGCGCCGGCTGGGATACGCAAGGGCGACGATGGATCGGTCGCCGCCTGCCACACCGCCGCAACCACATCGGCCGGGTGAGTGACCTTCGCGTCCGCCTGCTGTTCCCGTGCGTCGAAGATGCCTCTGACGAAATCCGCGTACGGAGTCGGAAATCCGCCCTGGCCCTGCAACCGGCTGCGCGCGGTGTCGCCGAAGCTGGTCTCCGGCGCACGTCCCGGAAGGACCAGCCGCACCCTCACGCCGAGTGGCTCAAGCTCGAGCGCGGCCGACTCGGTGAAAGCGTTCACGGCCGCCTTGCTGGCAGTATAGGCCGATAGGAGCGGCAGCGGCTTCAGCGTCACGGCGGAGGTGACGTTGACGATGACGCCGTCTCGGCGCTCGCGAAACTGAGGCAGCACAGCCTGCATCATCGCCAACGTGCCGAAGGTGTTCGTTTCAAAGATGTCGCGGACGGTCTCCATCGACGTCCCTTCCACGGCGTTCATCCAGCCGATGCCCGCATTGTTCACCAGAACGTCGATTGGACCGGCACCTTCGACCGCTACGCGGATGCTTTCGGGATCGCACACGTCGAGCGCCAGAACCCGAAGGCGATCGGAGGAGGGGAGGACGCCGTCTCGGGGTGCGCGCATCGTTGCGACCACGCGCCAGTCCTGTTCGAGGAAGAACTTCGCGACCTCGAGGCCAAAGCCGGACGAGCAGCCGGTAATAAGTGCCGTTTTCATATCTGTCTCCATGTTCTTGCGTCATGGATTATGGATCTTCAGCGGGAGATTCTCTATAATGAGAAGTCTCGTAAACGTTATCAGGAGTATCGTTTTGGCAGATCCTCTCGCCCAGGTGGTGCAAGTCCTTGCTCCCGCCGCTCCGTTGTCGAAAGTCGTCAGCGGCTCGGGCTCCTGGCGCGTCGATCGCCTCGAATGCGGCGAGCCCTTCTACTGTGTGGTGCTGGAGGGGAGCGCGCGCTTGTCGGTCCAAGGTCGCAGGCCCATCATCTTGCAGAAGGGAGACTTCGTCTTGATCCCTGCTGCCTTCGCCTTCAGCATGGCAAGCGTGGCCGAGCCCGAGGAGAACGACGAGGCGCAGTGGACCATCACCATGCTCGAAGGAGAAACGCGCCATGGCAATCCGCAAGGTCCTGCGGATGTCCGCATGCTGATCGGCCATTTTATCTTCGGCTCGCCCGACAGCGAGCTGTTCGTCTCGCTCTTGCCACAGCTATTGCACATCCGTGGAGAGAAGCGGCTGTCGATGCTGGTCCAGCTGATCACCGAGGAAGCGCGGACGGGCCGGCCGGCGCGCGAGATGATCCTCGAACGGCTACTCGAGGTGCTGCTCATGGAAGCACTGCGGTCGTCCGCCGCGGAAGCTGCACCGCACGGGCTTGTGCGGGCACTTGCGGATCCGCGGCTGGGGCTCGCGATCCATCGTCTGCACCAGGACCCGGCCAAGCCCTGGACCGTCGAGCAGATGGCTGAGGAGGCCGCTCTCTCTCGCTCCGCCTTTTTCAACCGGTTCCGGCAGAAGGTCGGCGTGGCGCCGATGGAATACCTGACCTCTTGGCGCATGGCGCTTGCAAAGAACCTGCTGCAGTCAGGGCAGGCAGGGTTACAGGAGATTGCCGAACGCATCGGTTACGGCTCCGCCAGCGCCTTCAGTACCGCCTTCACGCGGCTGGTCGGGATGCCGCCATCGCGGTATGCCGAGCATGCGGCTTCCCGCCGTAATCCCTCCGCCGCCGCTTGAGCGGCTACCGCTCCATTGCCTTCGCCGCCTGCCAGAGCTCCTCCATCTGCTCCAGTGTCGCCGCCTCAAGCGTCTCGCCTGATTTCTGAAGTTCCGTCTCGATGTGCCTGAACCGACTCCGAAACTTTGTGTTCGTGCCGCGCAGCGCATCCTCCGGATCGGCGTCGATATGGCGGCCGATGTTGACGAGGGCAAAGATGAGGTCGCCGAGTTCATCCTTTACCTTGTCCTTCTGTCCGCCGCGCAAGGCCTCGCGCAATTCGCCGATCTCCTCCTCGATCTTGTCGAGGATCGGTGCGGCCTCCGACCAGTCGAAACCGACCTTGGCGGCCCTCTGCTGCAGCTTCAGCGCCTCCGTCAGCGCCGGCTGGCTGCGCTGCACGCTGCCGAGGAAGCCTGCCTTGAAGTCTTCGGTATTGCCGCGCCGCGCCCGTCGCTCTGCACGCTCTCGCTTTTCTTCCGCCTTGATCTCGTCCCACTGCGTCTTGACGGCTTTGGGGCTGTCGGCATCGGAGATGGCGAAGACATGGGGGTGGCGGCGGATCATCTTGCGGGTCACGGCGTGGACGACGTCTCCGAAGGAGAATTCGCCCGCCTCCTCAGCCATCTGTGCGTGATACACAACCTGTAGCAGGAGGTCTCCCAACTCCTCGCAAAGATCATCCATGTCGTTGCGCTCGATCGCATCGGCGACCTCATAGGCCTCCTCGATCGTGTAGGGCTTGATCGTCTCAAAGGTCTGCACGATGTCCCAGGGGCAGCCGGCTTTCGGGTCGCGCAATGCCGCCATGATCTCGATCAGCCGCGAAATGTCTCTGGACGCTTCCATGTCTTGTTCCTGTCGTGCACCTTAGCGAAGCGGAATTGAGTTGTCGGCTTTACCCACCTGATAGCTTAGGGAAAGCCTGTCATAGGCCGCGCGGATGCGGGCAGATTGCTCCAGCAGAGCGGTTCGCAGCGGTTCCCCCTCGGCTTCGATCAGATCGGCTATGGCGTGGGAGTGCCAGAAGGCATTCTGCCGGTGGTACCCGCCCGGCTCAAGGCCAAAGACCTCCTTGAGGATTTTCAGATCGTGCGGGATGGCGAATGCGTCGCGCGAATCCTCGTGGCTGAAGAAGTAGTAGAAGTTGTCGAAGCCCGCCCAGGTGATCGCCGACATGCACATGGTGCACGGTTCGTGTGTGGACAGGAAAATCAGCTCCCTCGCGTCAGGCTTTTCCCCAAGCTCGTAGAAGCGCTTCAGCGTGTGCACCTCGCCGTGCCATAGCGGGTTTTCAAGCTCGTTGTTAGTCTCCGCAACCACCAGCGACAGGTCCGCCTTCCTCAGGATTGCCGCTCCGAAGACCTTATTGCCCGCAGCCACACCACGTTCCGTCAGCGGAAGAATAGTCGTCTCGATGACCTCGAGGAGGCGAAGCGGTTGAGCTGGTGAGGTCACGGGCCGATTCCTTTGTTGTTTTATGCACCCTATTCGCAGGCGCTTTGGCAATGAAGTGCCAAGTTGCAAGATGCTGCCTCTCGCTCGGGCTGGCGTGAGAAGAGCGTTCCACACCCCCCAGGTATGTCGGCCTTTGCGGCGACCTGCCCGGGAATGGTCCAGCATTTGCATGGCATTCGTGGCCCAGGATGGCTACAGTCCCTTTTGCTCCTAGGGCGATGAACTTGGAAACAGAAATGCCCATCCACCGACCGAGCGGGATTTCCGTTTCTTCAACGAACGCGGCCATTCTGCGATAAGAAAGGTATGATTATGGAGTCTTCCGTGAGCCAAACTCGGCGACTGTCCGCATTTCCCGCTTTCTTCAAAGTCAGCGATCGTATGGTCGCGGTGTTTGGAAACGGCGCAGAAGCTTACGCCAAGGTGCGCCTGCTGCGGAATACGGATGCACGCATTGTCGCCTTCAGCGACAGGCCGGAGGCGGACTATAGAGACTTCCTCGCGACGGAGAGCATCGAGACTGTCTCGACTCCCTTCACAGCCCACCAGGTTGAGGGTGCGGTGCTCGTCTTCGCAGCCACCGGCGATTCGGCGCAGGACCAGGCGATCGTCGCGGCCGCACGCGCCGCACGCATTCCGGCCAATGCCGTCGATCAACCGGACTACTGCGACTTTCTGACCCCTGCACTGGTCAACCGCGCGCCCGTTGCCGTTGCGATCGGCACGGAAGGCGCTGGTCCGGTCCTGGCGCAGATGATCCGCGCTCGGGTAGACCAGATGCTGGCGCCTTCGCTCGGCCGTCTGGCGTCGCTTGCCGACGACTACCGCCACGCCGTGGATCGGCTCGTGCCCAAGGGTGTCTCGCGCCGCGTCTTCTGGCGCCGCTTCTTCATGGGCCCCGTCGCTGACAGCGTCGAGGCGGGCGACTTGTCTGCCGCCCGTCGCGCAGCCAAGAGATTGTTTTCCAGCTCCGGCAGGGCCGAAGGCCATGTCTGGCTGGTCGGCGCCGGACCCGGCGCGGAAGACCTTCTGACGCTGCGCGCGCAGCGCGTGCTGATGGAAGCCGACGTCATCGTCTACGATGCGCTGGTGCCGCAGGCGATCGTGGACATGGGGCGTCGTGACGCTGAGCGCCTGTCGGTCGGCAAGCGCAAGAACTGTCACTCCAAGTCTCAGAGTGAGATCAACTGCTTGCTGGTGCGGCTGGGGCAGGAAGGCAAGCGCGTGGTCCGCCTGAAATCGGGCGACCCGCTGGTCTACGGCCGGGCAGGCGAGGAAATGGCGGCGCTGCGCGAAGCTGGCATCTCCTATGAGATCGTGCCTGGCATCACCTCGGCCTTTGCCGCCGCCGCCGATTTCGATCTGCCGCTGACGCTGCGTGGTGTCGCCTCCTCGCTCATCTTTACGACCGGCCACGACCTCACCGGCGACGTACTGCCAGACTGGGCAAGGCTTGCCATCTCCGGCGCGACGGTCGCCGTTTACATGGGTCGTACGGTCGCGGCCTCCGTGGCCGGCAGGCTGATGGAAGCCGGGCTTTCGCCGGACACTACGGTGGCCGTGGTGGAAAATGCGAGCCGCTCCGACCGCCGACTCTTTCATGGCATCCTCCGCGAACTGCCTGATCTGGAGGGGCGCGAGGACCTCGCAGGTCCCGTGATGGTGATCATCGGCGAGGCTGTCGCCGGCGCAAATTTCGAACGATCCGAGCCGCTTTCCGCAAGGATGGCCGTGGTTCGGCAAGGAATGGGAACCGAATGATGAGTGACAAGGTGTTGACCGCCAACCGGCTGAGCGACGGCATTGCCGTGTGGCTGGACGCCAACGGCCAGTGGGTGGAGAGCCTGCAGGACGCTCTCGCTGCCCGCCACGCCGAGGCCGTTGCCTCCTTGGAAGCGATCGGCAAACGAGACTTCGCCGCCAACCGGGTTGTTGACGTCAACGTCATCGATGTCGCTGAGGTGGACGGAAAGCTGTGGCCAACGCGCCTGCGCGAGCGCATTCGCGCTGCCGGCCCGACCATGGAATATGCCGCCGGCTACCACCCCGCCGACGCCGCCTTTATCGCAGTCTGAGGAAGTCTCATGTACCGCTATGACGAATTCGACCATGCCTTCGTGTCGAGCCGCGTGGAGCAGTTCCGCGATCAGGTCGGCCGCCGCTTGTCGGGCGAACTTGCGGAAGATGCCTTCAAGCCACTAAGGCTAATGAACGGGGTCTATCTGCAACTGCATGCCTATATGCTGCGCGTCGCCATCCCCTATGGGACGCTGAACGCACGGCAGATGCGCATGCTGGCCCATATCGCGCGCAAATACGACCGCGGCTATGGGCATTTCACCACGCGCCAGAACATCCAGTACAACTGGCCGAAGCTCTCCGACACGCCGGACATCCTGGCGGAGCTTGCAACAGTCGAGATGCACGCGCTGCAGACTTCGGGCAACTGCATCCGCAACGTCACCGCCGACCACTTCGCTGGTGCGGCTGCCGACGAGGTGGCCGACCCGCGGCCCTATGCGGAAATCCTGCGCCAGTGGTCCTCCGTTCATCCGGAATTCTCCTTCCTGCCGCGCAAGTTCAAGATTGCCGTGACCGGCGCCGAGCGCGACCGGGCCGCGATCCAGGTTCACGACATCGGGCTGCACCTGAAGAAGAGCGCCGAGGGCAAGCTTGGCTTTGCCGTCTATGTCGGCGGCGGGCAGGGGCGCACGCCGCTGGTGGCCAAGAAGATCCGCGACTTCCTGCCGGAAGAAGATCTTTTGACCTACACCACCGCGATCATGCGCGTGTACAACCTCCACGGCCGCCGCGACAACAAGTTCAAGGCTCGCATCAAGATTCTGGTTCACGAGACGGGGATCGAGGAGCTGACCCGCCAGGTGGAGGAAGAGTTCTCGCACCTCAAGGGCACCGAGCTGACGCTGCCTCAGGCCGATATCGATGCGATCACCCGGTATTTCGCGTTGCCGGCCCTGCCGGAGCGGCCGGAAGGCTGGGCGCAGCTCGCCGGCTGGAAGAAGCAGGACGCCGAGTTTGCCCGGTGGGTGGACCAGAACGTCCAGCCGCACAAGCACCCGGACTACGGCATGGTGACGATTTCGCTCAAACCCATCGGCGGCATTCCGGGGGATGCCAGCCACGAGCAGATGGATGCGATTGCCGATATCGCCGAGGAATACGCCTTCGACGAGATCCGCATCAGCCATGAGCAGAACGTCATCCTGCCGCATGTGGCGCTGGCGGACCTCGAGCCGGTCTACCGCGCCCTTGTTGCCCAGGGACTGGCGACGGCCAATGCCGGGCTGATCACCGACATCATCGCCTGTCCCGGCCTCGACTATTGCGCGCTGGCCAATGCGCGGTCGATTCCGGTGGCGCAGGAGATTTCGACCCGCTTCGGATCACCGGAGCGGCAGGCCGAGATCGGCGAGCTGAAGATCAAGATCTCCGGCTGCATCAACGCCTGCGGCCATCACCACGTGGGCCACATCGGGCTGCTCGGCGTCGAGAAGAAGGGCGCGGAGCTCTACCAGATCACGCTCGGCGGTTCGGGCGACGAGAACACCTCGATCGGCGAGATCATCGGCCGCGGCTTCGAGCCGGCCAAGGTGACCGATGCGGTGGAGACCATCGTCGACACCTATCTCGGGCTTCGTCTTTCCAAGGACGAGACCTTCCTCGAAGCCTATCGCCGCGTCGGGCCGCAGCCGTTCAAGGATGCGCTCTACGGTTCGACGGCGGAAGCGGCTTGAGGGGGCGGATGATGACAAGGATCTGGAAGGAAACCGGCTTCGTCGAAATCGACCCCTGGGTGGTCGAGACCGAAGAGAACCCCGCGACGGGCGAACAGAAACCGCTGCTGGCCCTCGACCAGCTGATCGAGAAGGCGGAGGCGAGCAACGACGTCGGCCTCGGCGCGCTGATCAGGCCCGCCGACGACGTGCGGCGGCTCCAGCCTTATCTCGACCGGCTGGCGATCGTCGCGGTCGAATTTCCCGCCTTCAACGACGGCCGGGCATTTTCGCATGCCTCGCTGCTGCGGGAACGGCTGGGTTATCAAAATGAGCTGCGGGCCGTGGGCGACGTGCTGATCGACCAGATCCCGCTGATGCTGCGGGTCGGGATCGACAGCTTTGCCGTGACCAACGAGACGGCGCTGCGACGGCTGGCGGAAGGCCGGCTGCCGGCCATTCCCGTCCACTATCAGCCCGCCGCGCGACCGGCAGCGGATGCCCCCGGCTACAGCTGGCGCCGCCGCTCCGCCGGTGCCTGACCGGTTGAAAGCGGACTCTCCCGCACATATTTTCCGGGCACCACGCGGCATATGCACGCGCATACCTTCAAATGCCGGGGCGGATGGTATATCTCGCTCCGGCAGGATTTCAGACCCAAGCGAAACGGACGCCGCATGAACGCTCCAGCCAAGACGGAAGACTTCGTTGCCCCCGGGGCGCAGACCAAGCCGGCCGTGCCGGACAATGTCTATGCCGAGACGGTGCTGGCGGTGGAGCACTTTACCGAGCACCTGTTCCGCTTCCGCATGACGCGCCCGGCCGGCTTCCGCTTCCGCTCCGGCGAATTCGCCATGATCGGCCTGATGGTCGGCGACAAGCCCATCTACCGCGCCTATTCGATCGCCAGTCCCGCCTGGGACGAGGAACTGGAATTCTTCTCCATCAAGGTGCCGGACGGGCCGCTCACCTCGCACCTGCAGAAGATCAAGCCCGGCGACACGGTGCTGATGCGCAAGAAGCCGACCGGCACGCTGGTGCTCGATGCGCTCACGCCGGCCAAGCGCCTCTACATGTTCTCCACCGGTACCGGCATCGCGCCGTTCGCGAGCCTGATCCGCGATCCGGAGACCTACGAGAAGTTCGACGAGGTGATCCTCACCCATACCTGCCGCGAGGTGGCGGAGCTGAAATACGGCTTCGACCTGATGGAGGAGATCCGCAACCACGAGTTCCTGGCCGAGCTCGTGGGGGACAAGCTCAAGCACTACCCGACGGTGACCCGCGACCCGTCTTTCCCGCAGCAGGGCCGCATCACCGACCTGATCGAGAGCGGCAAGCTGTTCACCGATCTCGGCGTGCCGCCGCTCGATCCGGCGACCGACCGCGGCATGATCTGCGGCTCCACGGCGATGCTGAAGGACACCAAACTGCTGCTCGAAAAGGCCGGCCTCACCGAGGGCGCCAACAATAAGCCCGCCGAATTCGTCATCGAACGGGCGTTTGTGGGGTGAGGCGCGTCCGGGCGCAACGCGCCCGGCAAAACGCTCCAGTGGAGCGTTTTGAGCACCGAACGCCCTGAGCCCAAAGCGAAGGGCCGGGGGCGCCGCGTCATCCTCGGCCTCCTGCCGCACCGAACGCCCGGAGCGCAAGCGCAGGGCCGGGGGGGGCGGCGCGTCACACACGACCCCCTGCGACGCCTGCTGGAATCGCAGCGCCTCATCCTCTCCCCCCTGCCAACCCGTCTTTCCCCGACGTCCGCTCCTTGTCGAACTGCGCCAGCAGCTTCTCCCGCGTCCGCCACGCCGCATCCCATTTCTCGCTCCGCCACCGATGGGAGTGGGTTCGGGCAATTGCGATTCCCAGGTCGTCCGCCGCCCGTCGCGGGCCTTCGAGCGTCTCGAACCAATGCGGGTCCGTGCCGAGAAAATGCCAGGCGGCATTGGCCTCATGATAGACGGTGTCGAAGATCCGGCGCTGCTCGGCCGTCAGGTTCCTCATGCAGCAGCGCTCGCCGGTGGAGCGGAAGCACCAGAGGCAGCGGTTCTTGCGGCGGCACGCGCGGCGCCGGCAGACCAGGTGCGGCAAGGCCAGCGCCTCGGCGGTGCGGGCGGCGAGTTGGGCATCGTAGGCAGGTGGCTTTGCATCGGACATGGTAACCCCTTGGCGATCCTCGGTTTTCGCTTCGCTCTCCCGAGGAGGACGAAGCAGGTGTTGGACGGGGCGCTGAAAGCTGCCTCGTAATTTAGTTTATGTGGCACCTCTCAGCGCCCCGCTCGGCGGTTTCTGCCCGCGACTCCGGTCTCTCTGCAAAGGTCGAATGGGGAGGTGTTTGACCGCCGGTTTCCCGGGTTCCGAGGCTTATCGCCCCGGCATCTCGTCGGACTTGACGGTCCGGCGACACCATCCTCATCGACCCCCCTGTGTGCCGCATAGGCACGCCCGGCGCGCTCTTTCGGGCATCAGAAGCAGGTGGCCGGTCCGGAACCATCTGCTTCCCCCGTGTCGCCGGAGGGAGACCATTTTCCGCGAACCCCGATGATGAAGGTTCACGTCGTCCCTTCACCACCAGCGCCGGCCCCGCCTCGCCAGGACGCCTCCTGGTGTATCCGCGGCGGGACAGGGGAAGTATGGGCACAGGTTTGGGGGAGGTGAATGTGGAGGGGGTTAAGTGGTTAATATTTGGTGGGTGGGGGTGCGGTTTTTGGGGGCGTAGGCGGCTGTTGGTCCGGCTGAGGTATTTTTGAGAGCGTTCGTGAGGTACCGATAGTCGACCTAGACGTTATGTGCAGCTAGCGAGTGGGCTAGACGAATCGAAGTCCAAGCGCTACGCAATGCCATCGGAAGTTGAACTCATGAACCAGTATGTCTCACCTCTTCTAATAGATCCGATCGTAACGGGAGATGCGCTAGAGCATCTATCGCTTGTCGCTGACGGCACATCGATCTCGCAGTAACGTCACCTCCTTACAACATTGGCAAACGATATGAGAAGGCTGACCGCTTCTCTGAGGTCGAGTATCGAAGGTTCATGGAGGCGATAGTTGAGGTCTTGAAGCAGAAGCTCCAGCGGACGGGGAGCGTTTGTTGGCAAGTAGGCAACCAAGTGCGGGACAATGAAATTTTCCCGCTGGATTATCTGGCTTACCAGGTATTCTTCAAGCAAGGCTTCAAGCTTAGAAACCGGATAATTTGGCGTTTCAATTTCGGGTTAAACAATACGGCTCGCTTCTCGGGTCGTTACGAGACTGTTTTGTGGTTCACGCGCGGCGACAACTACAAATTTAATTTAGATCCCGTCAGGATTCCCCAGTTGTATCCGGGTAAGCGACATGCTGCTCGGAAAGCGAGCAAGGCGGGCACTCCAAGCGGAAATCCTCTCGGGAAGAACCCGTCGGATTTTTGGGAGTTTCGGCCGGTTGAGGCCTTCGAGATAAATACTGTATGGGAAATCCCTAATGTGAAAGCTGCGCATCCGGAGAAGACAATGCATCCATGCCAGTTCCCGGTCGAACTAGTGGAGCGTTGTGTGCTCGCACTGACGGATACGGGCGATCTAGTGGTTGATCCATTTGTGGGGGTCGGGGCGTCGGTTATCGCTGCCGAAAAGCATGGGCGCAGAGCACTGGGTATCGAGCGCGATCTCAATTACGCCATGCTTGCGCGAGAGCGCCTTCGGCAGTTTAGGCAAGGGGAGTTGACGCTACGTCCGCTGGGAAAGCCTGTAACTAAGCCTAACGTAAATCAAAAGGTGGCGCACTGCCTGTGGAGTGGGGGCATGGCAAGACGCAAGGGGAGTAAGGGTACAAAGAAGCTGAGCAAGGAAGAACTCGCGGATCGCAGACGGAAGGCCGCACATAAACGGCTAGTCCGGAACGCATCAGCGAGATAGGCTTTCGACGCAACTTGGATTTTGCGGATAAAGAATTCACCTACGAAGGCACTACTTCCGATTTCGATGATATATTTGTTTGGGAAAATGTCATTGTCCTCGTCGAATACACAACGAAGCGCAATGGACACTCGGAGCACCTCAAGAAGAAGCATTTTCTCTACGACAAGATCGTGAGCGATACGTCGAAGTTTGCCACCTTCCTGAGCAGTAAGTCCGAGGATTTTACTAAGTCTTCTGCCTCAAAATATCACGTGTCGAAGCTGCAGTTCCGGATCATATATTGTACTACCACCGATCCTGACGAAGATCTCAAAAAGCAGATCAATTACGTCAAGTTCTATGATTACCCTACCGCAATGTACTTCAAGGCGTTGACCTCATCGATTAAGAAGTCAGCTCGCTCTGAGATGCTTGATTTTCTGGACGTCGAATTTGAGGATGCAGGAGAAAATTGTCATACTACTTCTGGCGTGTCCCGAGACCCTTTCAAAGGGTCACTTCTCCCTGAATCGCATTCAAACCTTGGTTCCGAATATAAAGTCGTATCGTTCTACATAAGTCCAGAAGCTCTGCTAGAGCGAGCTTACGTTCTACGCAAAGAGGGCTGGAGAGACTCCGAGTGGCTCTACCAGAGGCTTATATCGCAAAGCAAGATAGATAGTATTAGGAGCTATCTAAACAGTAAGGGGCGGGTATTCCTGAACAACATCATTGTGACCTTGCCGTCATCGTGCAGGCTGGTTGATGAGTATGACAAGACTATCGATAGTTCCGGTCTTCATAAGACGGTTCCTGCCACCATACAGATCCCAAAGAAATTCAATACCATCGGCCTCATTGACGGTCAGCATCGTGTTTTCTCATATCATGAGGGCGGTAGGTACGATGACAAGATCGGGCCGCTAAGAAAGCGACTCAATCTATTGGTGACGGGCATCATCTATCCCGACGAGATAAGTGAGCAGGACCGGGTAAAGTTTGAGGCGGAGATCTTCCTTGAGATCAACTCCAATCAAACTGGCGCTAAATCCGACCTCAAACACGCCATTTCTAGCATAATCACGCCGTACGACCCCACATCTATCGCGAAGAGGGTGCTCACGCGCCTTAATCGCTCTGGCGCTGCTGCTGACATCTTTGTCAAGTACTTCTATGACAAGACCCGGTTGAAGACGACGACTGTGATAAGCTACGGAGTGCGGCACCTCGTCAATTTGACAGCTGATGGTCCTCTCTTCTCTCGATGGAATCATCCTGAGAAGCAAAAGCTGTTGGAGTCGGGGAAGTCAGCAGAGCTTCTTGATCAATATGTTGAGTACTGCTTCCACGAGATCCGGCGGTGGCTGGATCGTGTGAAAGCTAATTCGGCCCCAGATCAATGGCAGATAAAAACCAAAGACGGGTCAGGGGTGCTCAACACTACAACTATCATTGGCTTCCTCAATTATTTCAGAATAGCGCTGTCGAAGGGCATTGAGATGAACGAAAGTTCGTACGATAAAATTTTAGTTGGCATTAGTACCTTTCAGTACGGAGACTACAAATCCAGTCAGTACGCAGCTATGGCCCGGAAAATGAATGACCTGTACTATCCCAACGAATAGCGTTTGAGCTGATCGGCTATGGCTTGGGCGGCTACGAAAACCATGGTAAGATTTGTTTACCGCCCCGGACGCCCCGTCTTGCCCTTGGTCCGCCCCTTGCGCTTCTGCTCGCCGGGATCTTCGTAGGAGCCGACGCCGACCTTGCCGCGGATGACGGGGGACGGGTCGCCACGCTCCGGCTGGCCCTCCAGGAGCGGCGAGACGCGCTGGCCAGACCCCCTCACCAAGTTCGCCTCGCCAATCGGCTGCGCCTCTTGGGGCGAACTATCCTCTCCCACCGAGGGAGAGGAGGGGCGCTGCGCGCCCGGCTTTGCCGGCAGCTTGCCGGGCAGGGGTTTTTCGGTGCGGCCGACGGTCATTTCGTCCAGCGTGTTCTTGCGGAACAGGGGTGTCGGCATGTCGGTGCCGGGGCCCATGTTGTCGAGGGTGGGCTTGGCGAAGTAGGAGGCGGCCGTACCCGATCTCCCCCCTTGAGGGGGAGATGCCCCGTTAGGGGCAGAGGGGGGTGAGCCTTCGGGCGCAGAGGGTGCAGTGCCCCCCTCTGTCCTGCCGGACATCTCCCCCTCAAGGGGGGAGATCGCCCCGCGGCGGCCGCTCGGTCCACCATTTCTGTCCGCTTTGCCGGCCCGTTCCCGTGCTCTCGCTTCGCTCTTTCCGTTCCCCCTCGCGCCTTCGGCGCTCGACGCCTCTTGGCGCGCAATGGGATCGTCCATGGCCGACAGTTCCACGGCCTTGAGGCGCTTGATCTCGTCGCGCAGGCGCGCGGCCTTTTCGAAGTCGAGGTCGGCGGCGGCGTTGCGCATGTCCTTTTCCAGCGCGTTGAGATGCGCCTGGAGGTTGTTGCCGACGAGGTGGCCGCCATCGGCAAAACCCTTGCCGGAGACGCCGGAGATATCGGCGCGGACGTGGTCTCGCTCGTAGACGCTATCGAGGATGTCGGCGATGTTGCGCTTGACCGATTCCGGCGTGATGCCGTGGGCGGTGTTGTATTCCATCTGCTTTTCGCGCCGGCGCGCGGTTTCGTCCATGGCCCGCTGCATGGAGCCGGTGACCTTGTCGGCATAGAGGATGACCTTGCCGTCGACGTTTCGCGCGGCGCGGCCGATGGTCTGGATCAAGGAGGTTTCGGAGCGCAAAAAGCCTTCCTTGTCGGCATCGAGAATGGCGACGAAGCCGCATTCGGGAATGTCGAGGCCTTCGCGCAGGAGGTTGATGCCGACCAGCACGTCGAAGGCGCCCAGCCGCAGGTCGCGGATGATCTCGATGCGCTCCAGCGTGTCGATGTCGGAATGCATGTAGCGGACGCGCACGCCCTGTTCGTGCAGGTATTCGGTGAGGTCTTCCGCCATGCGCTTGGTGAGCACGGTGCACAGCGTGCGGTAGCCCTTCTGGGCGGTCTCGCGGATCTCGCCGAGCACGTCGTCGACCTGGCTCTTGGCGGGGCGCACCTCCACCGGCGGATCGATGAGTCCGGTCGGGCGGATGACCTGTTCGGCAAAGACGCCGCCGGCCTGTTCCATCTCCCAGTTGCCGGGGGTGGCGGAGACGGCGACGGTGAGCGGCCGCATGGCGTCCCATTCCTCGAAGCGCAGCGGCCGGTTGTCCATGCAGGACGGCAGGCGGAAGCCGTATTCGGCCAGCGTCGCCTTGCGGCGAAAATCGCCGCGATACATGCCGCCGATCTGCGGGATGGTGACGTGGCTCTCGTCGATGAAGATCAGCGCGTTGTCGGGGATGTATTCGAAGAGCGTCGGCGGCGGCTCGCCAGGGCGGCGGCCGGTGAGATAGCGCGAATAGTTCTCGATGCCGTTGCAGGCGCCGGTCGCTTCCATCATCTCGATGTCGTAGCGGGTGCGCTGTTCCAGCCGCTGGGCTTCGAGCAGCCGGCCGGCGGCCTCCAGCTCGGCGAGGCGGTGCTTCAGCTCCTCCTTGATCGACTTGATGGCGGCGTTCAGCGTCGGGCGCGGCGTGACGTAGTGGGAGTTGGCGTAGATCTTGACGCTCTTCAGGTCGCCGGTCTTCTGGCCGGTGAGCGGGTCGAACTCGGTGATGGCGTCGATCTCGTCGCCGAACATGGAGATGCGCCAGGCGGCATCCTCCAAGTGGGCAGGGAAGATCTCGATGGTATCGCCGCGCACGCGAAACGAGCCGCGCTGGAAATCCATGTCGCGGCGCTTGTATTGCTGGGCGACGAGATCGGCCAAGAGCTGACGTTGATCCAGCCGGTCGCCGACCGACATCTGGAAGGTCATGGCGGTATAGGTTTCCACCGAGCCGATACCGTAGATGCAGGAGACCGACGCGACGATGATGCAGTCGTCACGCTCGAGGATGGCACGGGTGGCGGCGTGGCGCATCCGGTCGATCTGCTCGTTGATCGACGATTCCTTTTCGATGAAGGTATCGGAGCGCGGCACATAGGCTTCCGGCTGGTAGTAGTCGTAATAGGAAACGAAATACTCCACCGCGTTGTCCGGGAAGAAGCTCTTGAACTCCGAATAGAGCTGGGCGGCAAGCGTCTTGTTGGGGGCGAGGATCACGGCCGGGCGCTGGGTCGCCTCGATCACCTTGGCCATGGTGAAGGTCTTGCCCGAGCCGGTGACGCCGAGCAGCACCTGGGAGCGCTCGCCGGTGTTGATGCCCTCGACCAGGTCCTTGATCGCGGTCGGCTGGTCGCCGGCGGGCTCGTAGTCGGAGACCATGCGGATGGCGATGCCGCCTTCCGACTTTTCCGGCCGGGCCGGGCGGTGCGGCGTCCACAGCTTGCCGTCCTTGAACAGCGGATTGCCGGATTCGATCAGCTTCGCCAGCGCATCCACCGTGGCGGTGACGGCGCCGGGGGCAAGCGACTGGGCGTCCTCGAGGCTGATGTCCATGCCGGCGACGGGGTTGAGGCCGGCGGCGGCGCGGGTCTTCGGGTCGGAGGAGGCACCGATGGAGACGCCGCGGGCGGTTTTCGAGGCCGTGGTGTGTTTTGCCGTTTTCGGCTTGTCCTTGGCCGCTTCCTTGATCGCGGCTTCGCGGGCGGCGATCTCGATCTTCTTGCGGTGCTTGCCGGCCTTCGAGGCGATCTCGCGCTGCGTCTCGATGCCGGACGCTTCCGCTTCCGCCTCCATCTGCTTCACCCAGTCCGACACGCTGCCGGAGAGCGGCGCGCCTTCAAACGGGGATTGCGGGGCTTCTTCGAAACCCTTCGAGGCGGGGGACTTGCGGGGGGATCTGGCCATGGGCGGAATATGGCGAGTCGGCGGGGGAAAGTGAAGGGGGCGCGGCGGAAAATGAGTACAAAAGGGAAACGCGTAAACGCTGTCGCCGTGCGGTGACGTCAATCCTCCGTGCGGCCGGTGCCGTCCCGGTCTCGCTCGTAATGGTGCTTCAGGGCGAAGGGCGCCAGCCAGCTTTCGCGGCGGATCGTCCAGAGCTCGTAGCTGGGGGTGAACTGGTCGGGGGCGTCGAGCGCGCCGAGCGCCACCTCGATCTCGTCGTCGCTGACGGCGAAGACGGAGGAGCCGCAGCGGGGGCAGAAATGCCGGCCGCGAAACTCCGACGTCTCGCCCTCGATCGTCACGGCTTCGGCCGGGAAGATTGCGGAAGCGTTGAACGGGGCGCCGTGATGTTTGCGGCAGTCGAGGCAGTGGCAGAGGCCGACCCGGTAAGGCTTGCCGCGGGCGGTGAGGCGGAGCTGGCCGCAAAGGCAGCCGCCGGTGACGTCGTCCATGATGCGCTCCTTCTTGTCGTGACGGGAGGCTAGGGCGAAGGCCCGGCGGCGGCAAGGTTTCTCAGGCCACGGCGCCGGCCGGTTCTGCCTCCTTGCCCGGCAGCGGCGGGAAGGCAAGCGCGATGAGGACCGCCCCGAGGCCGACGAGGGCGGAGCCGATGAACAGCCACTGGTAGCTGGCGAAGGCGTCGAAGGCCCAGCCGCCCGCGAGCGGCCCGAAGGCCATGCCGACGGAGGACAGCATGGTGGCGGCGCCGAAGACGGTGCCGACCACATGCGGCCCGAAATACTCCCGCGCCAGCACCGCATAGAGCGGCATGACGCCACCATAGGTGCCACCAAAAATCACCGCCAGCGTATAGAAGCTCGTCAGACTGTCGGCGGCGAGATAAAGGGAGATCACGGCTGCCTGGACGAGGAGGCCCGCCACCAGCACCGGCTCGACGCCGATCCGGTCGGCGAGCACGCCGAAGAGCACGCGGCCGCCGAGCCCCGCCAGCCCCTCGACGCTGTAGATGCTGACGGCGGCCAGGGGGCGATGCCGCAGAGCATGGCATAGCTCACCATGTGGAAGATCGGCCCGGAATGGGCGGCGCAGCAGGCAAAGAAGGTGAAGCCGAGCACGAGGAATTGCGGCGTGAGCAGGAGGCGCGACAGCGGCTGTCGGCGGGCTTCGACGGCCTCCGCCTGTTCCCCTTCCGACAGCGCCGGCGGCTGGCGGATCAGCAGGGCGGTCGGCAGGAGGAACGCCCAGGCGCCGACGCCGATCATCAGCATGGCGGTGCGCCAGTCATAGGCGGAGATCAGGGTGCGGGCGAGCGGCGACACGGTCATCGGCGCCATGCCCATGCCGGCGGAGACGAGCGAGACGGCAAGCCCGCGCTGCTCGGTAAACCAGGTCATCACGGCGGCGATCATCGGCGCGAAGAAGGCGCTGGCGGCAAGGCCCACCAGCGTGCCATAGGCGAGCTGGAAGGCAAGCAGGCTTTCGGCGCGGCTTGCCAGCACCAGCGCCAGGCCGAGCAGGACCGAACCGATCAGGACCACGATCCGGGCGCCAAAACGGTCGGTCAGCGAGCCCCAGAGGAAGCCGCCGACGCCCATGACCAGGAAGTTCAGCGTCATGGCGGTGGAAATGCCGGCGCGCGACCAGCCGGTCTCGCTCGCCACCGGCTCCAGGAAGATCGCCAGCGAAAACATGGTTCCCGCCGCGACGCAGCCCATCAGCCCGCCGGCGGCAACGATCACCCAACGATATGCACGTGCCATGACCCTCTCCCGAACAAAGCCGGCGGTGGCGCCGGCGAGGTTATATGAGGCAAGGACGGATGGGGAGAGGGGATTCCGACAGGGGGGTGTAAGATCGGGTTCGGCAGGGTCGGACCAGACAATAACCGGCGCGTCGACCGAAGCGGACTCAGAGCATGGACGAGATTATGTGAGTAAACCGGATGGCATGTTAGGAGGCGCGAATGGAATGGCTGGTGTTGTAACAGGGGAAGCCGCCACTGTCATCCGACGTCTAGAACGACGCCCTTCTGGGGATCGAAGCAAGTGTGCTCCTAGCTCTCGCATCTAGATTGGCGTTGCACCACTCAACGGGCACCGGAGACGCCCTCTGCAGGATCGCTGCTTCGAGCGCTACCCACAGCAGGCTCCATTCCCGGTTACTTGTCCTATGCCTGTACACCCCTTGCCCCTCATGCTCCATTATGCGCGTTTGCGTGATGATCTCCTCCGCGCTACGCGAGCGGGGCAAGTCGAAATCCTCGAGCAACGTTTGTAATTCGCCCAAGGTTGAAATCCCCTCCATAGCGGGTTTGTCAGATACAAATGGATATCCTGACAAAGTCACATGGCTTCCAGACGTTTCAGCCGACCAAATTGAGAGAAGACCCTGGACAAGGGATGATCGCCTCTTCGATCAGCAGCTTCATCTGGTCATCTGACCCTTAATAACCTGAGGGCACTCGAACAGGGGCGAGCGAAGCGAGTTCCAGCTGAAGAGAGGCTGCGGCCTTCGAATGGAGCAAGGGTCGGCCACCGTACAGAGGAGAGCGGCGAGAACAGGTGCAGGTCTAGACGCAGCCGAATGTTGGCGGGCGGCGTTATAGCTGCTTCCACGCTCTTCCGGCCAGCCTTTCGCCAACATGCTCAGGCGCTGCGCCTTTCTGAGGCGTTCGGTCAGCTCGGCAGACTGTAGGGGACGCGTTCGTCGCAGCGGCGAGGGAGGCCGGCCTTCTTCAGTGACGGATGGAGCACTCGCTCCCGTTACAGCGCTCGCACAGCTTGCGGAAGACGTCCGGGAACTTTGGGTGGAAGAGGTTGTTGAATCTGAACTCGTGGCAATAAAGGAAGCTTTGATATGATCGACACAAAGACTCACGGCATCATCGACTACGTGACGGGCGCCCTTCTGATTATGGCGCCTTACGTCTTCGGATTTGCGAACGGCGGCGTGCAGCAGTGGCTTCCGCAGGTTCT
>NZ_JAKJHS010000012.1 GCF_021648825.1 Rhizobium halophilum
ATCACTACTTCAGCATTGCGTGTTGATGCACCGGCCAGGACGGCCTTGGCCATGGGACAAAAGTCATGAGCAAGTGCAGTGCCGTTGGGGAGAAAAAGAGCAAGCGAGCCACAGAAGCGCTCAGTTTGATTGCCGAGAGCAGGGCTTCGCCCCCAAAGGTCCGCGGCCTCTCGGTTATAGCGAACGAGCCAGCCGTCGTGGTCGCAGATATAGACAGCGCCTGGTATGGCATCGAGTACACTTGGAGCTGCTGCTGTGAGCGCCTCGAATTCCGTGAGCCGCCGCGCCGCGGCAGGAAACTCCTCAACATTGGACATAGCTATTCTATCCCCTCGTGGCCTGACCCAGTGCCAATGCTGCGCGCCCGTCCCGCACCCGAAACTCTGCAAAGGTTGCCGCCCATCAGAAGTGCAACTAAAGCAAACGCGCCGATTGAACAATGGTTCCAGATTATCGGGCTGAAGGAACTTGCTTGGTTGCGAGCGATCGTAGCTGGGAAACCTCTTCAGTACCCGCTTGGGGCACACGAAATTTAGAACCTCGACCTGCATCAACAATGCCCTTATGGGCATCGTCAACTTAACGGCAACGAGCGCAGCCGTAACACCGGCTGAGTTCGTCGGTCATGCTCGGGCGATCTTCGCCCACAGGTTCATCGCCTCCGAACGCAATTCGCGGTGGTGGCTGGAGGAGATGTCGTGGCGGGGGATGTGGAACAGGTTGGCAATCGGGTCATGGATTGAGACGAAGCGTTGCAAATGTCGCGGTGACTTGAAGCGCTTCATGATCCGCTCTCGTCGCCGAACTGGCTGATGGGAATTCTCCGCCCGATTGTTCAGGCCTTTGTGGGAACGGTGCTCGACACCGTGCATGGTCTTCCGCTTTGCAGCGTCGTAAGATCGAAGCTTGTCAGTGATCATCACTCGCGGCGCTCGGCCTTGGCTCTTCAAGAGCTTACGCATCAGACGCTTGGCCGCCTTGGCATTGCGGCGGCTTTGCACCAGTACCTCCAGCACGAAGCCGTCCTGATCGACAGCACGCCAGAGCCAGTGCTTCTTGCCGCGGATCGAAACAACGGCCTCGTCGAGGTGCCATTTATCGCCGAGCCGACCGGAAGAGCGCCGGCGGATCTCGTTGGCGAAGGTACGTCCGAATTTCTCGGCCCAAAGCCGGACCGTTTGATGCGAAACAATGATCCCTCGGGCGGCCAGCAAGTCCTCGACCATCCGCAGGCTCAGAGGAAAACGGAAATAGAGCCACACGGCATGGGCAATGATCTCAGCGGGAAAGCGATGGCGGCGGTAGAGGGGATCACGGTCTGTCATGGCCCTACATCCCACAACGCCATCCACGCTTCGTTAAGTTGACGATGCCGCTTTGGCGCAGGACCGCCTTGCGCAGATGTGTTCCGGGCAAAAACAACGTCGGCCGCAGCGCGTTGCGGTTTTCTGGTCGAGGAAGTCGCCGCTGTCTTTCTGGCCATCATCAAAAGACGCGAAGACAGATAAACAGATCATATGCAGTCAAATGATCCAAAAAAGTATCTTTTTATATTGACCTGTACGATGAGGATGAGATATTTCCTCCCGTACCAAGGAGAATGGCTGGGTAGGCGATATGGCACGGTCTGAATCAGACGCCCTGCTGGAAATCGGGCATTTGCTGAAAGCTGCGCGTAAAGCCCGACAACTGACACAGGAACAGCTTGCCGAGATAGCCGGCATATCGCGTCCCCGGTATCGTGAGATAGAAACTGGAAGAAGTGCTGCGCGCACCACAACCCTTATCAACATCGCCCGCGCGCTCGGGCTCGAATTAATGCTCATCCCGCAGGCGATGGTTCCGGCTGTTGATGCCCTGCTGCGGCCGCACGACGATCTGGATGATCTCCCGGCATTCATTGCTCACCCAGATGAGGGTGAGAATGTCTGAGGTTGCTTCCGATCCGAGATCCATCTCGTCGCTCGACGTGCTGCTTAACGATGTAAAGGTCGGTAAAATCGTTCGGACGCCTGGCGACTTTAACGCCTTCAGCTTCGAGGACAGCTATCGCGCAACCGGCGGCTTTCCAGTGCTTAGTCTGTCTTTTCGCGCAACCACTGGCGGCTTGCGGAAGGACCCGAAACCCGTCGCCAGAGCTTTACCGGCGTTCTTCGCCAATCTGCTCCCGGAAGACAAGCTGCGCGAGGCAATGGAAAGACACCACGCGGGGAGTGTTCGCGCGGGAAACGATTTCGATCTGCTCGTCGCACTGGGTTCGGATCTGCCAGGCGCCGTCCGCGTCGTGCCGAGCGACAGGACGATTTCCCGTCTCGACAATCTGCCCGCTACCAAACCGAAAGCCCGGTTCTCGCTCGCCGGCGTTCAGATGAAGCTTTCGGTCATCAAGAACACGGGGAAGGGCGGTGGACTGACACTGCCGATCGGCGACGAGCAGGGAGCCTACATTGCAAAGTTTCCATCGACCTCGTTTCCCGGCGTGTCGGAAAATGAATATGCCAATCTCGCATTAGCTGAAGCGATCGGGATGGAAGTGCCGGAACGTGAACTGGTCGAGCAGTCGGAGTTTGAAGGCATACCGAAAGAGTTCGAGACGCTGTCGGATGGAAAAGTCCTACTCGTTAAACGCTTCGATCGCGGCGCAAGCGGCCAGCGAATTCATATTGAGGATTTCGCGCAGGTATTCGGCATCTACCCTTCGCGGAAGTACGAAGGAGCTGCATATCCTGATATCGCCGCAGCCCTGAACGTTGCCGTTTCGTCCGACGCTGCGCTCGAGTTCGTCCGCCGACTGGCTCTGGCTGCCATAACCGGCAATGGCGACATGCACCTAAAAAACTGGTCGCTGATCTATCGCGGAGCGGGCAACAAACCAGAGTTTGCGCCTGTTTATGACGTACTCTCGACAATCCCTTACATCCCTGCAGATGCAATGGCGCTGTCGCTTGCCGGCGAGCGCCCCTTCAAGGCGTTGAATGCGCAGCGATGGAAAGCCTTCGCCAATCGTGCGCGGCTGCCGGAAGCAGCCGTGCTCAAAGCGGTGGTCGATACGGTCGAGCGCGTCAACGAAGTTTGGTGGTCGCTGCCGGAACGTAGTGTTGCTCCGGCGAAAATTCTCGAGCGTATCGATATGCATGTAAGGCTGATGACACCGATCCTTGGCACGTGCGCGGAGTAAAGCCGTCCGGCCGAGCGGTGGCGGCGAAGCTCCGCCCTAGCCCGTGCGCCAATTCTCTTGGCGCATCTTCACCCATTGCCAAAGAGTATCCTCAACAATTTGCGATCCCCCCCGTCGGCATGGTGATCGTCGGTAGCAGCCATCCGGTGACCCGAATACAGGCAAAGCGTCTGCGCGAAAGCACCGCGGCGAAGGCCGTAACGGTGATTGATCCCGCGCCGACATCAGCAGATGCCTCAGAAACCCTGCGACGTATTGGGCAGGAACTCGCCGCGACGAATTATCATGGAGAAAGTGCACTCGTCGTCGTGGGTGGCAATACCCTCACCGCCGTCCTCGCCGCGGTCGGTGCTCAATCTCTCGCCTGCCGCGGCGAAATCGGCCCCGGCCTGCCAGTCTCCACCATCTCAGGAGGCCGCTTTGACGGCGTCACGCTCATCACGAAGTCTGGCGGCTTCGGCGGCGCAGAGCTGTTGGCAAAGGTGTGCGGAAGTGCGGCGTAGCAGATGCTGTAGGTGGCGCTTGAGACCGCGCGACCGGCCAAGCCAGCCCTGCTTGTCGACCGAGCTACGTCCTGAACTTGGCAGTGAACCTGGCTGGCAGTAACAAACAGATCCGTTTCTTGTCCGTGGGGACGATAATTTCATTCGACCAGACGAGGACCATCGCCTCAGTGTTGCTGAAGCTGCGTCATTCTGCCAGAAGATGCCGATGGGGACGATCGACTTCCTCGAAGAGGGCATACGCGATGAGGCCCCATCGCCGGTACCGGAGGATCTTGCCTCCACGCTACAAGTTGCACCTGGGGGGCACGCTCTGGAACTGCGCAGGAACTACCTCGACAAGGATGCGACCAGCCAGATTATCAGCTTAAGCATCCTGCCCGCCGAACATTATTGCTATGAAATCACCTTGCGGCGCCAAGCATGATTCTGAGTTGGAACAGGGTCGTCTGTTTCGTATTCCCTCAAGGCGAAGAAGCTCGCTGGGCAATCCACGGACCGCATGCAGACGCTCAGCGGCGGTCTCGCGACCCTAGGAGATCACTGGATGCTATGCTGATCCGTTGAGCGGCGAGGGCGCTTGTGTCTCGGGCTAGTCGGCGTTTTGTATTTGCGAACCCAGCACAGTCCGCAAACCGGCTCCTTGCAGCCACTCCCTCAAGCGTCGCCCTTCGCGGACGACGCCAGCTTGGCTTCCCACATCAGGTCGAGCTTTGCTCGTGCCTCCCAGGTTGCTCCGACGTTTCTTACCCGGGCATTTTCTCGAACTTCGGAATGTCGGGATCGAGATAGTCCCAAAGATAGCCAGCTGATGCCCACGAAACCATCTGCGGCTTATAGCGGCTCGGATCGTCGAGGCTGCCGGTGCGAAGGGCAAAGAGTTCGGGCGCATCGGGAAAAGAGATGTAGAGCGGGGATCCGCAGGTCGCACAGAAGGAGCAGGATTTCCGCGTGCCTCCTTCGCCACTTACTAGCCAATGGCTCGCCTTGCCGTCCACCGTCACCGCGGCAGCCTCAAACGTAAGGTATGATGAATGGCCGGTTCCGCTTTGCCGCTGGCACTGCCGGCACTGACAGTCTATCATGACGATAGGCTCGCCGAGAATCTTATAGCGAATGGCTCCGCAGGCGCATCCGCCTGTATAGGCGTCACTCATGTCGTTTCTCCCGCAATGGATTATGTTGTTAAAGTCAGCTAGGACGGAGGCCGCCTGTGCGGTCCCGTTATGCGATGGCTGGTCGCGCTTCCACTTGCGGGAAGGGCTTGAAAGTCAATGCGATCAGGAAAGCTCCAAGACCCAGGCCGCAGGCGCCCAGATAAAGCCATGTATAGGTGGCGAAGGTGTCGTAGATCAGGCCTCCTGCCCAAGGGCCGAGTGCCATGCCGAGCCCGCCGGCCATTCCAGTGCCGCCAATGATTGTGCCCATCATCCTCTGCGGGAAGTTCTCCCGTGCCAGCACTGCGTAAAGCGGCATGACCCCGGCATAGACGAAGCCGAACATCGCTGCGACCGCGTAGAAGCTTTCCAACTGACGCACAAAGAAGAAGAAAAACGCTACGACCGCCTGGGCCAACAGCCCGAGGGCAAGGATGTTCTTGGCGCCAAACCGATCTCCCATAACGCCAAATGCTACCCGGCCGCCGAGACCAGCAAGACCTTCGACGCTGTAGATTGTGACAGCCGCGACGAGCGGGATGCCACAGCTTACGGCATAGCCGACCGTATGGAAAATTGGCCCGGAATGGGTGGCGCAGCAGAAGAAATTGGTCAGCATCAGTACGATGAACGGCCACGACTTCATAGCAGTGCCAACGGACATCGGCGCACTTGCCCCGCTTCCTCCCGCGAGCAGTTGCTCTTCCTGGAGCGCGGGCGGCCGACGGATAAAGAGGGCGAGTGGTATCATGGTGATTGCAGCAAGGCCGGCAATGACGAGCATGGAGAGCCGCCAGTTGTAGTGGGAGACCAGCCAAGCTGCGAAAGGCGACACTGTCATCGGCGCCATGCCCATTCCGGCTGATGCAAGCGACACCGCAAGGCTGCGTTGGGTGTCGAACCAGCCCATCACCGACGCCATCAATGGCGGCAGGATCGCCGCGATCGACAGGCCGACCACAAGCCCGAAGATCAGCTGGAATTCAAACGCCGATGTGGTGCGACTAGTCCAGGCCAGGCTGATTGCCAACACTGCCGATCCCATCAGAACAACGGGCCGGGCGCCGATGCGGTCAGATAGCGAACCAAACGCCATGCTGCCGAGCGCCATTGCGAGGAAGGCGACGGTCATGGCGGTGGATATATCAGTAACCGACCAGCCAGTGTCCTTCACAATCGGGTGGATGAAGACCGGCAGCGTGAACATGGATCCAATCGCCATGCAGCCAAGCAAACCACCAGCGGCAACGATGACCCAACGATAGGTGTCTTCACGCATGCTGTTTCTCCTCTGACGGTTCGGCTGGCGTGCCTTTGCGCTTCGCTGCTGACAACCTTCTGCTCAGTACCCTCGTCCGGCTCGATCGACTCCGCTCAACGTGCCGGCATGTCCTCTTCAGCCGCGATGCCCGCCAGCCGTTCTAGGCACACCTTCCAGCCCTTTCCCAGGCCCTCGTACGCGCTGACGTTTCTCGACAGGAGAAAACCGGAATGGACGAGCTGAAGACGCGTGCCGCCTTTCGTCTCCGACAGCGTCCACGAAACCATCGTGTCGAGCAGCGAGCCATAGCCGGAATTACCTTCGTCGCCACCTTTCCAAGAATAGGAGAACCGCTCGTTCTCCTTCACTTCAATCACTTCGCACCGGATCGTTCCGTCCCAGGCGCCAGCGGGAGTCGTTTGAAAGGTAAACCTGGTACCGACCACCGGCGCAAATCCCTTGGGCTCCATCATCCAGCGAGCGATTAACGAACCCGTCGTCAACGCCTTCCATAGGACGGAGGGTGCGTGAGGAAAAACTTCGTCCAACGCAATGTCGTGCGGTACGGCCTTGTGCATGGCATCCATCATGGGTCCATCTCCTTCAAAAGGTCTCTCAGATTGTCGAGCCGCTCGTCCCAGAACTCGCTGTAGTAGCTCATCCAGTCAAAAAGCGGCTGTAGGCCCTGCGGCTGGACGCGGTAATAAACGTTGCGCCCTTCCGGTCGCTCGTTCACGAGGCCCGCGTGTTTCAATGACTTTAGATGCTGCGAAATTGCGCCTTGGGTCACTCCGCTGCCACGGGTGAGTTCAACGACCGTTATTTCCTTGGATTTGGCGATACGCTCAAAGACCGTCCTGCGGGTCGGATCGGCAAGTGCGCGTATCACCGTGCTGATGTCTGTTGTCACAACCATAGGAAATCAATAGTCGTTGCTAATAGAATAGTCAACACTAATAATTTGCGGGAGGCGGTTTTCTTTCCGTGGCAATAATTTTAGCTACGCAAAGGCGGCACGACGTCACGTAAGATCCAGGGGCTCTTCGGTTGGATGGTAGCCTCTTGGCTGAAACTGCTGAACCACACAGCAGATTGTGTGCCATCTAAAATGGCGGCACCACAGCACTGCCCCGCGGAATGCTCTGTTCTGCCTAGTTCGACGTCAACGGGCTGAGGTTATCGTCGCGCCTTGAACGTCTTGCATGGCGTGAGATCACCCACTCGCTTTCCCCTTCCACCACTTCGGAATTCGGTATTTCCAGTCCATTCTCGCTGGGCGCTTTGCGATTAGATCGAGCTCACTCTTCGTCGTGGCCACCTGATCAGAAAGTCGACGCCGAGGTTACTTTTGAAGCGCTCCGGTAGCGGATTGGCTGCCATTTCTGGTAGTCTCCGCTGGAGCGCTCCCTCTTGTTCTTCCTGACTACCGCCGCCGGGTCGAAAGCTCGGTGCCCCTTAGCAGATCTCCATTCAGCGAGTAAAAAAGATCAGGGCGTCACTCGGCTAACTGCGTCATCTTGACTTCTACGGGAGTGCAGCGGTCGCCCGCCAGAACGCTCTGCGCCACAGCGATTGTGGCCACCGCTGCCGCGCCTGCGGCAACTGAGCACCAGAAACCGTTGTGAGCACCGAAAGTGTCAACGACCCAACCAGTGACGAAAGCGCCCAGCGCCATGCCGATACCAATACCCGTCATCACCCAAGTGACGCCCTCGGTCAGCATGGAAGCTGGCACCCGCCGTTCAATCAGGCCGAACGACGTGATGAAGGTAGGTGAGATCGCAAGGCCGCTGACAAAGACAGCGACTGCGAGCAGCGCCACCGTATCTGCGAGCAACAAGGGGAGCGTGGAAACGGCAACGACGCTGATAGCGATCAGCAACTGTCGTTGCAGCGCCATGCGGGGGTTCAAGGCTCCCAGAACTAGCCCGACCACAAATGACCCAAGCGCATAAACGCCGATTACAAGACTTGCGGCGTTGGGTTGGCCGAGTTCTTTGGTGATTGCGACGGTACTGACCTCAACGGTTGCGAAGATCGATCCCACGAAGATGAGCGCAAGCGTGATGACTTGCACCGGCCGCTGGCGGATCGCAGATCTGCTTGGGCGGTTGTGCGGAACTGCCCTCACCTGGGGTTCTGTGGCGCGCTGAAGGATGAAGGCAGTGGTGCCGATCCCGAGACAGGCCGTACTTAGAAGCATTCCTGCCTCGGGAAAGAGCGCGACGGCTAAACCGACGGAGAGAGAGGCACCGGCAATGTAGACCAACTCATCGGCCGCGGATTCAAGAGCATACGCAGTGTTCAGCTCAGGACGATCGCGGAAAAGTTCCGTCCATCGCGCTCGCACCATTGCGGACATGCTGGGCATCGCTGCGGCCAGGAAGGCGGTAACGAAAAGGACCCAAACGGGCCATTGTTGATTGGTGGCAACAATCAGCGTGAGGAAAGCGGCGACAGACAAAGTGGTCGTCGGAACGACAACGGCCGTTTGTCCGAGGCGGTCGATGAGCCTGGAGATCTGCGGCGAGACGAGCGCGTTGGTCAGCGCATAGGTGGCCGACACAGCCCCCGCCAACCAATATTCACCATGCGTCTGAGACAACATAGCAATGATACCAATCGGCGCCATTGCAATCGGCAGGCGTGCAAGGAAGCCAGCCGCCGAGAAACCCTTGGCTCCGGGGGCTCTGAAGATTTCGGCATAAGGATTTGCCATGGGATGCTCCTTCGGCAACAAAATTATGTCTTACATACACGACGTATGTAAGATGTATTTGCATACGAGACGTATGTCAACTACGATATCTTCAAAGTCTGAGATGGAGTCTGATGGCCAAAGCTCGTTCCGAGATGATCGCCGAAACCCGTGCGAAGCTGGTAGCCGCCGCGCGACATGCCTTTGGGACAGTGGGATACGCCAATGCCTCAATGGATGACTTCACCGCAGGAGCCGGCCTCACTCGCGGCGCGCTCTACCATCACTTCGGCGACAAGAAGGGACTCCTGCAGGCCGTCATTCAGCAGATCGATGCGGAAATGACGGCGCGGCTGCACAAGGTTTCGGCCAAGGCGCCGACCCGGTGGCAGGCCTTCGTCGACGAATGCGTCGCTTATATCGAGATGGCGGTGGAACCGGAGATCCAGCGCATCCTGTTTCGCGACGGTACTGCCGTCCTCGGAGATATCTCCCAATGGCCAAGCACCAACGGCTGCATTCAGGCGCTCGCTGACGCGCTGCGACAGCTCCAGACAGACGGCGAGATAGGCGCAGACATCGACATCGACGTTACCGCACGGCTGATCAACGGTGCCAGCGCTCACGCGGCGCTGTGGATTGCCAATTCCGACGATCCGCAAGCGACTTCGAAGCGGGCGGTGGAAGGCTTCCGCACACTGCTTGAGCGCCTGAAAACTTAACCCCCTTCCGCTCAGTGCAGGTGCTTCAGCTTGTCGGGATTGCGCATCACGTAGATTGCCGTCACCTTGCCGTCCTCGATATCGAGGGCCGTGGTCTGCAGCTCGCCGTCCGCCTCGCGGGTAATGAAGCCCGGCAGGCCGTTCACCATGGCCACCCGCACCAGTTCCCAGCCGCCTTTCTCAAAGAAGCGCACCAGTGAACGCTGGACCTTCATGACGTCGTCGATGCCGAAGAGCAGCCGCAGTGCTGCTGGGCGCTTGCCGCCGCCGTCGGAATGCAGGCTGACGTCGGCTGACAGCATGGCAGACAGCGCGGTCATGTCGCCGCCGCGCGATGCAGCCAAGAAGGCTTGGGCGATCTCCAGTCCACGTTTCCTGTCGACCTGGAACCGGCTGCGCGCCTCGCGCACATGCGCGCGTGCCCGCGTCGCGAGCTGCCGACACGCTGCCGGTTCACGACCGACCGAGGCTGCCACCTCCTCAAATTCCAGGCCGAAGACATCGTGCAGCAGGAAGGCAGCGCGTTCCAGAGGCGAGAGGCGTTCCAGCGCCAGCATCAGTGGCAGCGTGACGTCCTCCTCTTCCTGCTCCTCCACGACGGGATCGGGAAGCCAGGGGCCGATATAGGTTTCCCGCTTCTTGCGCGCCGACTTCAGCTGGTCGAGGCAAAGCCGCGTGATGGTGCGGCGCAGGAAGGCCTCCGGTTCGCGGACCTCTGTCCTGTCGGCCCTCATCCAGCGGATGAAGGCCTCTTGCACCATGTCCTCGGCATCGGCCACCGAACCCAGCATGCGATAGGCGACGCGCATCAGCTTGGGGCGAAGCGGCGCAAAGCTTGCCGCCGCATCCTCGTGGCCGACGCTCTCCATCAGGCCACTGCCTTCGCTGTGTCGGGAATGGCAGGCGTTTCCACCCACAGCCCAAAGCCAACCGCCAGCCGATTCCAGCCGTTGATGACATTGATCATCAAGGTGAGTTTCACCTGTTCCTCCTCGCTGAACTCGGCTTCCAACGCCTGGGATGCAGCCTCCAGCGCAGGACCTTCCGAAAGGCGCGTCAGGGCGTCGGTCCAGCCGAGCGCGGCCCGTTCGCGATCGGTATAGCACGGCGCCTCGCGCCAGGCCGAGAGCAGATAAATCCGCTGCTCGGTCTCGCCCTTGGCGCGAGCCTCGGAGGTGTGCATGTTGATGCAGTTGGCGCAGCCATTGATCTGCGAGGAGCGGATTTTCACCAGTTCGATCAGGCTGGTTTCAAGGCTTGCGGCGGCATCCATCGACATGCCCATCCACTTCTTCATGAGAATGGGCGCTGCGTCAAAGGGATCAAGTCTCGGCGTCATCGTCGTTATCCTCTGTTGGGGTGACGATGACATGACGATGAAGGATGGTCTTGTGTGACATGGGAGTGAGGATTTTTCACCAATCAGCACCACAGAGCCTCAACCCAATCCGGCTGCACGGCCGGCAGAGTGTGCGCAGTAACCATTTCTAAGATAGGTGGGTGCCGTACCCCCAGAATCTGATGCATTGCCCGTGTCTATGCTTCCGTCCCCTAGCTAGCGGATCACCACAAGACCCGCGGCTCCGGCCATAACTGCTCCAGTCGCTCGGTTTACGCTGTAAACAGTGCTGCTTCCGATGAAGTTTCGAGCTCGGGCGGCGAGAACAACGTAGGCCGACGGGGCAAGGGAGTAGACGGCGACAAGTACCGTCTCGAAGACAATCAAATCTATCAAGCTACACGAGCCACCACTGCAGCAATTGTAGGCCCGGGAGAAGCGGTTGCGAGAACAACTGCAAACGCAAACGTCCAGCAGAGACATGATTGTTTCAGTCATTCCCACCACCTGGCCTCTTGCTGCAGGTCGGCGTTGCGCGACCTGCCTTGCGACCCGGTGTCCCGAAAAGTCAGCAATGGTTAGATAGGCGGTTCCGCCGACTGCGTTCGGTAGAGCTTCACATCGACGTATCGAGGCACGAACTTCGGCCCCTTGGCGACCTTGCCAAGCGTCCAGAGACTGTTGATCCCGCCAGCATTCAAAAACATTGATGCGCGCCTCATCGACAGAGTCTGCACTGATCACAAAGTCGAGACAGCCTTCGGCTTTCCGAGCTTTTTCGACAAAGCCGGAGAAGGCGGCAACGATCGCGTCGCGCTCATTGAGGCTGTTTGCAGTGGAATAGCCGGCAATGATGATCATTGATCTTTCCCCGGGATTTCGACGCAGTGGGTCGTACGCATCCGACAGATGCCCCTGCAGTTATGTCTTGGCTGCTTCGGGCAGAGGGGCGGCCTGCCCGGGAGATTTCGCGTATCCCAAGGCTTCGACGATTTTTCCATCCCGCACACGCATCAGGTTTACGCCGCGAACAGAATTGCCGTCACCAAAATTGAAGCGCCACCGAATATTTGCGCGATCCTCCATCGTAACCGTTTCTTCGAGTTCAAAATATGCAGCGGCATCTGTGGCGACAGCATTCCAGAAGCCAATGCAGGCTTGGTACCCTCATAGCGGGTCCCATTTTGGAGCCGGCTGGATCGATTCCATGACACAATCTGGGGCGATTAGATCATTCAGGAGCGCAGGGTTGTGCTCGAGGAACGCTCGGTTAAAGCGGTGCATGATGTCTGCTGTGGTCTGTACTCGCATTTTATCTCCTCTTCGGTAAATCGGCATGTAACTTTCAGGGAACAATCAAATCAAGCCGGGTTAGCGCCTCCGACGGCTCGTGTGCCAAGGCGGGTTAGAAAGCCGCGGATCAAATCGACCACCTCATCAAGGTTTGTTTCCAGGAGCCAGTGCCCTCCATCTAGTAGATGGAGTTCTGCGTCTGGCAGGTCGCGGAGGTAAGCGCGCGCGGATTGCTCCGGCATGTAGTGGTCATGCGGTCCCCAGACGATCAGTGTTGGGGGTCGATGTTGGCGCAGGTAGTGGCGATGACGCGGAAACCATTGCCGGTTCGCTTTGAGATCAAAGAGCAATTGTGCTGCCGCGTCCTTCCTTTGCTCCGTCATTTGCGACCACTGCAATTCCCACAGGTCGGGCGGGATCAGCGCAGCAAGCTCGTCTCTCACATTGTTAAGGAACTCATCACGGAAGTTCTCGTAGGTCACTGCCTTGCGAAGTTCGGCGAGCATCTGGTCGTCCGGAAGCGACCACGTCTTTTCAATGTCGGCGTATTTTGGTCCAAGGGCATCTTCGTAAGGGATGTCACCGTTCTGGATAATGATTGCCTCAATCCGGCTCGGCTTCATAATCGCCAGCCGCGCACCGATAGGGGAGCCGAAATCGTGCAGGTACAGGACGAATCGATCGAGCGTGAGTTGATCCACGAAGTCATTGAGCCAACTGGCATAGCCGTCAAAGCTATAGTCGAAGGTGCCGGGCGTTCCGCTATACCCAAAACCTGGATAATCAGGCGCGATCAAGCGCCATCGATCCGCCAGTCTTGGCATGAGATTTCTGAATTCGAAGGACGAACAGGGGTAACCGTGGGGCAACAATATGACCGGCGCTCCTTGCGGCCCAGCCTCTCGGTAAAACGTGTCGATCCCGTTTACCGAAATGAAGTTGTGTCTAACACGCTTGCTCATTTTCTGCTCCTTGAACGCACGGAGAAAAAGAGGGAGAAGACGCGAGGAGCCAATGCCAATGCTCCGAGCAGCCTGCTCATCAGCATGATGTCCTGGCGACCAGCGCGGCCTGAGCCGCAAAGGCGCGTTGGAATGCGGGCCGAGCTTCCCCCCGGAGGACGTAGTTGGCGAGGTTGGGGAATTCCGGCAGAATGGCCACCCCATGCAACCTTCGCAGCACCGTCACCATCAAGAGGTCGCCGGCACTGAACGGCCCGTCAAGCCACTCACCGTCCCCTAGACGGTTTGACAAGCTGCTCAGCCGCATCCGGATGGTCTTCTCGAGGGCCGCCAAGCGTGTCTGATACCAGGGCTCGCTGCGCTCAAGGATACGCACCATGTCCCGATCGAAGATTGGAGGCTCCATTGTGTTCAAAGCTGCAAACATCCATGCTATTGCTCGCGCCCTGGTCGCCCCAGCCTGTGGGAGCAGCCCGGCATTTCGTTCAGCAATGTGGAGGACTATTGCGCCTGACTCGAAGAGAACGAGGTCTGCTTCCTCGTAGGTGGGGATTTGGCCGAATGGCTGAAGCGCGAGATGCGCTGGTTCCTTCATTGCCTTGAACGACAAAAGGCGGACATCGTAAGGCTGCCCGACTTCTTCAAGAGCCCAGCGGACCCGCATATCGCGGGCGAGGCCCCTGCCGCGATCCGGTGAGTGTTCAAAGGCGGTGATGGTTATGGTCATGATCTTGCCCTTTGATTTCCTTGCAATGAAGACGATCGAAGACTTAGACTTCCGACAACTGGCTATGACGTTCAGACCCGCATTTGACGGTTGCTGGACCTTACCGAGACGGAAATGTTCAGTCTGACTTGGTCTCGAGGCTTACCCGTGAGCTGCCGCCATGAAACCTGCTGCGAGGAGGATCAATCCGCCCGCGGCCCCATCTGCCAACCTCTTGCCTCTTTCACTGAGACTTCTGCCGCCCAAGCGAGAAAAGGTTATGCTCAGGATCAAATAGACAACGCCGCACCAGAAAATGAACGCAGCTGACAGTGTAATCGCCTGCAGCGTCACATCACCCTTTTGATCGATGAACTGGGGGAGGACCGCGACGTAGATTAGCATGCCCTTCGGATTGAGAAGGGAAGTCAGGAAGCCACTCATGAGCTGGTTTCGCCGCCTTTGATCGCAAGCGGCAATACCGTGGGGTTGGAGGGCCGATCTGATGAGCTTGAAGGCGAGGAAAAGCAGGTAAAAGATGCCAATCCATCGGATCAACGCAAACAGCATCGGGAACGAAGCTACGGTGGCGGCAAGGCCCACAACGACCATCAGGGAATGCACGACGTATCCCAGCACCACTCCAAGCGTTGCACGAAGACCTGCGGAAGTACCTTCGGACACGGCTTGAGACGCAATGAAGAGCATGCCCGGCCCCGGAGCGCAGATGAGTGGAAGAACCGTGACAGAGAAGAGCAACAGCAGTTCGGTGTTCATGTCGAAGTTGTAGCTGGCGATCAGCGCAATTGGGTTGCTTTGATTGCACAAAAGGTTTGTGTTTTGGCATTCGATGTTAATATCGTTCGCAAATGAAGAAGCCGAACTCGCATAAGCTTGACGGAATCGACAGGCGGATTCTCAAGGCCCTGCAGCGGGACGGGAGGATGCAAAATGTCGAGCTCGCAAAAGAGGTAGGCCTATCGCCTTCTCCCTGCCTCCGCCGGGTCAAGCTGCTCGAAGAAGCTGGGATCATCCGTCGCTATGTTGCTGTCTTAGATCAGGCTAAGGTTGGGCTCGCGTTGTCGCTGTTTTCGCGGGTCTGGCTCACAGCGCAAGATGCCGAGACCATCGAAACCTTCATTGCTGCGATGCGCCGTCTTCCGGAGGTGGTCGACTGCTACATCATGCTAGGGGACAGCGACGCCTTGCTCCGGGTTGTGGTCGCCGATCTGGAAGATTACCGTCGGTTCCAGTCCACGCACCTCACCCGCAAGAACGGCATCCAATCGGTGAAGACTGACCTTCCGAGTGAGGTCGTCAAACAGGGTTTCGCACTTCCTCTTTAAGCTGATACCATGGCGCTGCTGCTGTCAGTACGCAGCTAGCTGCAAAACGAACTTTGAGCTTTGTCCAACGCGGATGCACCACGATAACGGGAGGACTTGTCGGAGGGTTCATGAAGCCAACGAATATTCCACAGGCCGCTAATCTTGCTGTCGGTCCGTATCATAATTCGGTTTTGTCCTTCGTGAATGACCACGTCATCCGCCTCAGCGTGATGACCGAGCCCTTTCACTGGCATCACCACCCCAATTCTGACGAGTTCTTCCAGGTCATCGAGGGGACAATGGCGCTGGATCTTCCGGGCCAAACGCTGCTGATGGAGTCAGGAGATTCCTACACTGTGAAGGTCGGCACACCGCATCGAACGCGGCCGATCGGCGGGCGCTCCGTCAACATCACCTGTGAACGAGCAGATATGAGGACCGTTGAGGAATCGCATATCGAACACCGCGGTTAAAGCGGGCCTGGCGAGTTCGAAGCATCGATTTGGCCTTGGGTGATCTTCATCGTTTGCGAAACAGGAGCATTTTCTCGGGGCTCCGTTGCATCGCGCGTACGTATCGCTTTTTAGCTGTTTCATCGTTCAACTGGCGCGGCCTCACATCTGTCCAGAACAAGTGGCATCTCTCTTGAGAGCGACCTCAACCAACGGCCAATTGGCTAGGCGGCGTCGTGCAGCGAAGAAGGACGCCTGCGACAATTCCCGGAGCCGTTATCCAGATGGTGCCTTATCTCCCGCAACACGAGCTGCGATATCGACGACCAACTCCACAGCCATTGTATCAGGAGACTCCAGCCAGCTTGCGCAGAAGGACAACTGCGGCATCCTCACATCCGAATGGATGAGCTCCAACTTGCGGCTCTTAAGCTCTTCCTTCACCAGCTGATAAGGGATGACGGCTACGCCGATGCCCTCCACGGCAAGATGAACCACGGTTGCCATTGAGGCGCTCGCGTGCAGCTTGATCGCTGGCAAGTCAGGTCGGTTGAACAGAGACTTTACCAGTTCGTATGGCTGCGTTTTGCGCGCGAACGTTATGATCGGAAAGCTGGCCAGTTGGTGCACATTCGCGGATTTTGGTACCTTCAGTGCCGGGCTAGCCACGAAGCCAACCTCATAGTGGCACAGCAAGCGGTTGCGCAGGAGCGGCGCTGTCAGCGGCCCCAGAAGAAATGCGATGTCAATTTCCTGCGCAAGCAGGCGCGTGCGCAACGAGGGAGAGATATCGACCTCGATCTCCAGTGAAAGATATGGGTATAGGCGGTTCACCTCCTTGATAAAATCCGGCAGCCAGGTGTGAACAATTGTCTCTGCCACCCCCAACCGGACTATCCCGCGGATTGCCGAGACATCTCGCAGTGCGGCCATCATTTCCGCACGCATGCCGATTATCTTTTCAGCGTAGCCTAGCACCTGACGACCGCGAGCCGTGGGAGTGATGTTGCGAGCCTCCCGTGTCAGCAGCTTGAAGCCGATGTCGTTCTCGAGCTGGGCGATGCGGTGCGATATGGCCGGCTGGGTGGTGTTAAGTTTCTGTGCCGCACCTTTGAAGCTGCCAAGGGCCACAACCCAGAGGAAGGTTTCCAGCCCCTTAAAATCAACCATCTTGCCTTGCCCCGTCACGATGTCACTAGCCCACAATGATCACCGGCAGACGTTCAAAGCAAGCGGTTGCCTGACCTTTGGCTTTGTGCCCTCACGGTTAAGACGGCGGTCACGGCGACGGAGCTGAGAAGCGCTGCGACAAAGGCGGGCCATGGGCCGATGAACCGGGTTGCGGCGGCCAGAACAAGGCAGAAGCATGCAAGTCCAAGGACGCCGAGAAGACCAGCATGGGCCGTCTGGCTGGCCATCCTGACCCCCTGGTCAAGTCGGAGCGACAAGAGGATAACACAGAAGCCGATGGGGAATGCAAGAATGGTGCCTGAAAGAGAGGCGCCGAGACGCGACGCTGCAAGGGTCACGCATCCAACCAGCGCGCCCGCCGCCAGGCCGCGCAGGATCAGAAGGCTCCAGCGCGTCGGCGAGGGCGGCAGTCTGCCAGGATCTACGAACCGGCGCCCGACCTCGCGCGCGAGGATGGTGACCAGCGCAAAAAGGCCCGACCCCGCCAATGGATAGTGGGGCAGGAAAGCGAACGGGACGGCCAGCGCGCACCAGATCAGAATGGCGCAACTCAGGGCAGGAACGGCACCAAGGCGTGTGGACGCCACGATAAACGCGATCAGGAAGATCTGGGTGGCAGCGAGCGAATAAAGAGCGCCTGACGCGCTGGAGCCCACAAAATCAAGAGGCTGATCGCGCAGCATGAAGAAGAAGCCAGGCGCCAGAACGATTGGCAGACCGATCAGGACCCCGCCGATCCTTGGCCCGAGCCGAGCTGCAATCCCAGTGATCAGGACGACGACGATGGCTGTGGACGAGATCCTGACCAGGAAATCCGTCCATGTGCCGACATCACTCATGCATCCAGAAGAGCTTGCGTCCGCTCGGCGAGTTCCAGCACACGCCAGTCGGCGCCGCCCGGTCCAAACAGCATCAAGCCAGTCGACAGCGTCTGTTGCCCGTGCATGGGAACAGTCGCCGCACAGCCGTCGAGGAAGTTCACCGCCGAAGGATTGCGCAGCATCAACGCATTGAGCCTGTCGAAGTCGGACTCGACCTCGGCAATCAGCGGCGCGACAGTCGGAACAGTCGGCGTGACGAAAGCCTGAAAGTCACGGGCGACGGCCGCGAACTCTTCGATGGCATGTTTGCGTTGAACAACAGCGTTGGACACTTCGGACGCGCCAAATCCTTCAGCCGCACGAATGCGTTTCAGGACGCGCGGATCGCCGACGGTTTCCAGGGTGGCAAGCCGGGCTTTGTGGATTGCATGCGCTTCGGTGGCGACAAGGACGCGATTGACGTTGCCAAAGCCCTCCAGCATCGGCAGATCCACATCAACGAGTTCGAATCCGCGGGCCGAAAGCCGTTCTAGGGCGGTTTCAAAGTCCCGGGAGACCTGCTCATCGAGACCCTCGACCAGGAAGCCGCGCACAACACCTATCCGGGGATTGCGTACAGCAACGGAGGAAGGACGCTGGGTTTGCGACAGCACGGCGTACACCGCCGCGCAATGCGCAATCCTGCGCGCCAGTGGGCCTACGCTGTCAAAGCTCTGGGAGAGCGGAAAGGCGCCGTCCAAGGGCACCGATGTCTGGGTAGGCTTGAAGCCCGACAAGCCATTCAACGCGGCGGGAATGCGAACCGAGCCGCCCGTATCGGAACCGAGAGCGATATCAGCGAGGCCTAGAGCGACCGTCACAGCTCCGCCCGAGGTCGATCCGCCGGTGATACGGAGGGGACCGAGAGCATTCTGCGGATGGCCAAAATGAGGGTTAAGCCCAACGCCTGAATAGGCAAACTCGGACATCGTTGTGCGTCCGAAGGCAATGGCGCCGGCAGCCTTGAGCCGCCGAACAGCCTCCGCGTCCTGACGCGCGACTGGCGCGTCAGCAAGGATCGCCGAGCCGGCGGTCGTCGTGAGGCCGGCCTCGTCGAACAGGTCCTTGACGGAGACGAGAAGCCCGGCGAGAGGCTGCTGCCAGCACGTCAGATCGGCATCGAGCGCCTTTGCCTCATCCATGACCCGCGCAGCATCGAAGCGTGTGAAGATCGAGGTCAGCACCTCAGGCGGAAGTGCCATCACGCGATCCACGGCATGGCGCGTGCGATCCTCGGCGCGGAAGCTGATGCGTCCGCAAGCGGGACGAAGCGGCGAAATGTCTGTCATGGCTTGCCTCAGGAAATGACGGGAAGGGCGCTCATCTCGTAGCAGTGATCGATCGTCCGGCCCAGCCTGTCGTCGACCATCTCCATCCGAAAATAGCGAGACGGGCGCACGCCGCCCGATAGCACCGCGAACGTGCCGCACATCATTGCTGTCCCCGCGTTCAGGCGCAGCGCGCCGGAGGCTGCCGGCGAGGAGGCAACCAGTTCGCCCAGCGGGCGGATCGAGGCGAGCGTGCCGTCCTGGTAGGGTACCCATCTTGAGCCGGCGTCGTCCCGGACGAAGGAGCGGATTTGAATCTCATCAAGATGGCCTTCTACTTCTTCGAAAGGCCACAGGACAGGTGCCACTGGCTTGGCACAGATCTGCTTTGACAGGGCGACGGAGTGCGTTTCCAGGGAGCGGTCCGTGTGGTCGGAGCCGAGCCCCAGATAAAGCCGTGTCCCATCATCGACCAGTACCGGCTCGGCTTCGCCCGAGGACGTTGCGTCCACCGTCTCGATCATCTGGTCGGTGGTAAACAGGCTTGCTGAGACGCGGTAGAAGAGGGGCACGGTGCTGGGTGGCGGGACGCCGATCTCCCACAGTTCTGCGATGTGGTGATTGACAGCGTCGGCATTGCGGCCCGTCCAGCCGGCAATGATGCCGCGGTGGATGTCGATCAATGCCTTGCCGTGGCCTTCGATGTGGAATTCGATTTCATGTGTCATGTGTGATTCCGTGAGATTAAAGGAGTGCGCTCAGGCAGGGGCAAAGAAGAGGGCAATGCGCGGGAAGGCGACGAGCAGCGCCACCATCAGCAGCATCACAAACACGAAAGGAATGACGCCGATCATCACCTCGCCCAGCCTGCCGTTCTTGCGCGCACCCTGCACGACGTAGAGATTTAGGCCCACCGGCGGGGTGATCAGCGCCATCTCGATCAGGACGATCATCAGGATGCCGAACCAGACCTTGTCGAAGCCCAGGTCGGTGATGATCGGAACGACGATGGGGATGGTCGCGATCATCAGCGCAAGTGTCTCGATGAAGAAGCCGAGGGCAATGTACATCAGAATGATCACGAGCAGCATGCCGTAAGGCCCGAGCCCAAGATTGTTCAGAAATGCGGTCAGCTGGCGTCCGAGACCGGTGGCGCCGAGCGCATAGTTCAGGAAATAGGCGCCGACGATGACGAACATCACCATGGATGTGGTGCGGATCGTACCAAGCAGGGCATCGCGCATGTTGGCGGCCGTGATCGCACCATGAAAGGCCGCGATGACAAGGGCCATGGCGACACCGATCGCGGCCGCTTCCGTGGGCGTGGCCCAGCCGCGGTAGATCGACCCGATGATCACGGCAAAGACGAGGAAGACGGGCAAGAGATGCGGCAGGCCGGCGAGCCGTCGCCGCCAGGTGAAGGAGCGGCTCGGTCCGCCCAGTTCCGGCTTGATCTTGCAGATGATGGCGGTGATTAGCATGAATCCAACGGCCATCATGAGGCCGGGCAGGATGCCTGCCATAAACAGTTGCGGCACCGACGTCTGCGTCAGGAAGCCGTAGACGATCAGGTTGATCGACGGTGGCAGCATGATCCCCAGCGTTCCGCCTGCCGCGATAGCGCCGGCAAACAGTTTGGGATCATAGCCCTGTCGTTCCGCCTGCGGCATTGCGACTGTTGCCACCGTGGCTGCCGTGGCAACAGATGAGCCGGAGGTGGCGGAAAACATGGTGGCCGTGCCGATATTGGCGTGGACCAGTCCGCCCGGCAGCCAGGAAAACCAGGTGTCCAGCGTAGCATAGGTCCGTTCCGCAATCCCTGCCCGCACCAGGATCTCGCCCAGGAGAACGAAGAGGGGAATTGCGATCAGCAGAAAGCTGTCAGAAGACGAATAAACCATTTGCCCCAGGCCGCGCATCAGCGGCAGCGGCGAGAAGAACACATCGAGGCCAAAGCCGAGAATGAAGAGAGCGGCGCCGACGGGGATGGAGAGCGCCAGGAGCACAGCAAGGCCGATTGCGACATAGGTGATCATGCCGTCTCTCCTGTTTCGGAGGGAATGCCGGTCAGGTCGGTGACGAGGTTCCACTGCCTGGCCAGGGCGAGAATGACCGAGCAGACAAGCATCACGGCTGACGTCAGGGCCATCCACGCCCACCCGCAAAACCAGATCACCTGCGGGATCCAGAGTTGAATCGACATTGGGGTGTTGGAACGAGAGCCGCGAGCAACCGACTTCGCCAGAACGTCATAGGCGTAGTAGCTGACAAGCAAGGCGACGCAGAGCACGCTCGCCAGCGCGATCACGTCGAACAGGGCGCGACCTGGAGCCGGCAGCTTGGCCTGCACAAGGTCGATGCGCACATGCGCGCGTTCGACCAGGGCATAGGAAAATCCCCAGGTGGCGATGCCGGCCATGACATAGCCGGCAATCTCGTCGGCGCCGCCCACCCGAAAGAAGGGAATGCGGCGGCCGAGCACCTCGGAGAGGATGAGGGCGACGGTGATCATCAGGACCACGCCGCAGATGAGTGCGACCCATCGGTTGAGTGTTTTCACGAGGTGGGCGATTTGCATCGCCGACCCCGCGAAGGACCTTTGTTCAGACATCACGTCGCCCTCGATTCCGGGTTACTGCGCGATCGTGACGTCGAAAGCCGATCCGATGCTCTCGTTCCAGCGCTTGGCCCAGTCGCCGCCGGCACGCTTGGCCCAATCGGGAAGGATGGTCTCTTCCAGAACGGTGACAGCGCGCGCCTTGTCCTCGTCGGACAGTTCGACCAGGGTCATGGATGCGGCCGCACCTGCTGCGCATTCGCCGCCCGTCAGGCAGGCAATGTCACGTTCCAACGCGCCGCCCGCATCCGCCCATGCCTTGGCTTCAAACTCCGTCGCCACCTGTTCCGTGAGGAAGGTCTGGACGGCAGGATCGAGGCCTTCCCAGACGTCGAGGTTGACGGCGGTGATGACCGGATCCCAGCCGCCCAGCGGCAGGTTGACCAGATGGGTCGAGGATTCGAACCAGCCCGAGGCGTAGCCCGAGCCGGCGCCCGTGACGGCGCAATCGATGACGCCGCGCTCGAGTGCGCCGGGCACTTCGGAAAACGCCATCGTCACGCCTTCGGCGCCGAGAGCTTCCAGGAAGAGGGATGTCATGCGACCGGAGCCGCGGATCTTCTTGCCCTTCAGATCTGCAAGGCTGCTGACGTCGGCGTTGCAGAAGACGATCTGCGGCGGATAGGGGGCAATGGCGAGCGCATGGGCGTTGAAGCGGTCGCGCATGATGTCGCGGACCATCGGCTTGGCGGCTTCCGTCATCCGCTGAGCTGATGCGGCGTCGGTGGCGATCAGCGGCACGTCGAGGCCTTCGAGTTCCGGCGCATCGCCGACGGTGTAATCGGCCACGGTCATGCCGATGTCGAACACGCCGTCACCGAGCATCCGGAAGACGTCGCCGCCGGTGACGCCCATCTGGTCGAAGGTGGTCATGTTGACGGTGATCTTGCCGTTGGAGGCAGCCGGAATTGTTTCTTCCCAGAAGTTGCGTTCGAACTTCTGGTAGAGGGGCAGATTGCTCCAGCTGCCCACCACGTTGAGGGTTGTCTCCGGCAATTCCTGAGCGGAGGCGGCAAAGGCGAGCGGAACCATTGCGGCGCCTGCGAGAAGTGTGCGTAGGATGGTTTTCATTTTAGATCCCCTTGTTCTTGTTGATAGTGATCATCGACCGGCGCGTTGCGCCGGCATGCGGTCATGCAATTTCCGTACGGAGGTCCGTGACCAGCATATGGCCTGGAGCATGCGTGATCGCGATTTCCGGCCTGGCGTGCCGGATGGCGGTTTGCGGTGTGACACCGCAGGCCCAGAAGACGGTCACATCGCCTGGGTGAATGACGGGCGCATCGCCGAAATCCGGCTTTGCCAGATCGGAAATGCCGATCTGCGAAGGATCGCCGATATGGACGGGCGCACCATGCGCCTGAGGCAGATGCGACGACAGGATGATAGCACGGATCGCGTCCTGCGGCGTGAAGGAGCGCATCGAGACGACCATGGGACCGGAAAACGGTCCCGATGGCGCCGTCTCGATATTGGTCTCATACATCGCGACATTGCGGCCGGCTTCGATGTGCCTGACCGGGATGTCGGCGCGCAGCAATGCCGTCTCGAACGAGAACGAGCAGCCGAGGACGAAGGTGACGAAGTCGTCGCGCCAGAGTGACTCGATGTCGGTGACGGTGTCGACGGCTTCGCCGTTTCGGAAGACCCGGTAACGCGGCGCGTCGAAGCGGATGTCGAGATCGGCGCCCAGCGACGGCAGGCGCGGATCGCCAGCTTCTGATATACCCAGGATCGGTGCGGGCTTTGGGTTGCGAACGCAGTACCGCAGGAAGTCGCCCGCTAGGGCAGCCGGAAGGATAACAAGATTGCCTTGTTGATAGCCCTCCGCCAGTCCACTTGTTGGTTCTGCAAATTGCCCACTTCGGCAGGCGCGGCGCAGTTCAACGGCGGTACCGTAGCTTGTAGAGATCTGGTGGGCTCTTTCTCGCATTGTGCTTGCTTTTGTCCGCTGCCTACGGTTGGCGTTTCATACGGATATTGAAAGCGAGATAGCGACATTAGTCGAATTTTAAATTTTCATAGGCGTCGATAAATTCCATTCATTCTCACAGAAATATGAGTACCGCCGAGAGCCTCCAGCCCCCACTTGCATGGTAGTACGGTCCATGAAGATCTTCATCATGACGGCAGGGGATCCTCAGCTTGGATGACTTTAGCGGGTTGTCGATCGTTCGTCACTGACCCAGGCAAGAGCGACAGGACCTCGTTAGAACATTGGCAGCTGGCCGATTCCGGCCCCGTCAGAAGCGATCGAAATCCCCGCAGACCGCGCTCGCGTCTCAGTGATGCAACGCATTGTCTCGGAGCTCAGCCTGCGATCGCTCTTCCGCTTCTTTGGTCACCGCGAGATGCAGCGTCACTCTACGCCCGTGAAGATAGCGCGGGCCGGAGACGCACATCACGGCCCGCGCTGCCTTCATTTCAAACCATACCGTTCGATCACGTCCGACAGTTCGACGTGGCCGGTGCACGCCCCACCACCTTCTTTCAGCTGTCCGTTTTCCAAGGCTGTCGCATAGGCGACGGCGGGGTCACTTTCGAGGCGGTTCCTAAGCGCTGCCAGCTTTGGCCAGCGAGCCTTGTCGGCCACCTGATGGAAATCGAGCCAGCGGGCGACGCCGACCAGGACGCCGTCGGCGAGCGTCGGGTGGTCGGCGATCAGAAAGCGGGTGTCGCCCACCATCTCCTCAAGTCGATCGTGACGTTCGACAACCGCATCACCACCCCATGCCCTCAGAAGGGACTGAAGCGCAGGGTCAGGACTTTGCATTTCCATCGCGGCCCAAAGCGGGCTGAACGCGCTGGTGAAGCCGGTATTGATGAAAGCCATTAACTGATGCATGTGGTCTGCTTCGCTTGAAAGGGGATCAAAGCTGATGCGCCTGTCGGCATCTCGCGCTTCCATCCATGAAGCAATCGCCATGGTTTCAGTGACCACATTTCCTTCGTCTGTGATCAATACAGGCGTTTCAACCCGACGATTGAGCCGTCTGTACGAGGGATCGCGCATGCTGCCAAACATATCCACCCGGCAGAGCTTGTATGGGTTGCCCAGCCACTCGAAAGCAGCGACAAGCCCCATAGAACTCCCGGCGGGAAAGCCGTACAATAAGATAGGTTCCACGTTAGGTTCTCCGTGATCTTGGTGGTCACGCTGCGCAGCGAAACCGGACCCTAACGGATGGCTGCACCAAGTAAATTACGCACCTTTTTGTTACCACGAGGCTGACATGAGAAATCTGGTATCCTGTTGTCCGATCGAGGAGGTGATGCAAATCCTCAGCGGCCGCTGGCCGACATTGCTGATCTACTATTTGCAACAGGGCACAAAGCGGTTCAACGACCTTCGTCGAGACAACCCGACGATCTCGCACAAGATGCTGGCGTTTGAGCTGCGCAAGCTTGAGCACGCGGGGATTGTCCTCCGCACGGAATTTGAAAGTTACCCGTTGCGCGTGGAGTACGCTCTCACTCCTGCCGGCAAACGATTGGTGCCGCTGATTGATGCGTTAGGTGATTGGTGGGAAGCGACAGATGGTAATGCTGGCGAACAGGATGGAAACGCCGCAGACATTGTTGATTTCGGCCAGAGCGAACATGTCTGACTCACGCAGGACACTGCTACCCCTGGATTGGTTCGTTCCCTTCGCACCGAAACCACTGGGTTGAGCACTGCCTTTCCTTTGGGATGACGGCTTGTAGATCAGGTTTGGGGCAGATCGCACGCCATGGCTCGGTTCGGGTTCAGCACTTCTTTCGGCCTTGGGAGACCAGCGTCTTGGTCCAGTCGACGAGGGGAACAAGAGCTGTGTGATCGGCGCTGAAATAGGTCACGCGTCCGCTTGGTCGATCACGCACCAGGCCCGCCTGTTTCAGCTTACGCAAGTGAACTGATACGCCCGGCTGAGCGATGCTGGCAGCGGCCGTCAAGGCGACCACTGTCTTCTCGCCATTTCGGCAAAGCTCCTCGAAAATTGCTCGACGTGTCGGATCGGCCAAGGCTTTGAAGAGATCCTCGTTGCAGGACTTCCACATCTTCTTTCTCCATCGCTCAGAAACACATCGTTTCGCGTAGCTTCGTCAAACGGCCCTTCAGATCTTGAGAAGGCCGACCCTCATCTGCATCAAAAGGCTCGTCGCCTCTGGACCTTCTGGAAATGGAGATGTATTCCAAAGTGGAATGAAATTCCATAGGAGGCGGTTGTGAATATTGTACTGGATGGGGCCACGCAGCTTTGTTTCATCGTTGGCGATCCGATCGCGCAGGTGAAATCCCCCGCGGGCGTGACCGAGATGCTGCAGGCGCGCGGGATCAATGCTGTTTGCGTTCCAGGTCATGTCGCGCCACAGGATCTTGACCGCTTCTGGGACGGCATGCTGCGCCTGCAAAACCTGACCGGCGTCATCATTACGGTTCCGCACAAAATCGCTGCCGTCGAGATGGTTGATAAACTGTCAGATCGCGCCGCATTCCTTGGCGCCGTCAACACCATCCGCCGCACGCCTGAGGGTTGGGAAGGAGACATGGTTGACGGGCTTGGTCACGTCGCAGCGCTGCAAAAGGCCGGTTGCGTGCTTGAAGGAAAGCGGGCGCTGGTTGCTGGCGCAGGCGGGGCAGGTAGCGCGATTGCTCATGCACTCGTGCTTGCCGGGGTCTCCACCCTCGCAATCCATGAAACGGATGTGGCGCGGCGCGAAAGTCTAGTGACGCGACTTACCTCGCTCGGCCTTGCACAGATCAGTGCCGGAAGCGCGGATCCGAGCGGTTTCGATGTCGTGGTAAACGCGACGCCATTGGGAATGAGAGAGGGGGATGCGTTGCCCTATGATTATGAGAAGCTGACCCCCGACATGTTCATTGGCGAGGTGATTACCCAGCCCGCAGTTTCGCCGCTCGTTTGTCGAGCAAGCGAGATCGGCTGCCGCGCCATCACCGGAATTGATATGTTTGTTGAGGTCCGCGACCTTATGGTCGACTTCCTCTGCCAACCGAGGTGAGGGGCAAGACAATGAAACGCCGCTACTCGCTTTCCTTCCTCACCGTCGCCGATCTACAGCCTCCCGAGGCTATTAGAGTGGCAGCTAGGACTGGTTACCACGAGGTCGGTCTTCGGCTTTTGCCCGCGGCAGCAAGCGGCGAAGCCCCTTATCCGATTTTCAATGATCGAAGGGTTCTTGCTCAAGCACAGCAGGCGATCGAGGAAACCGGCATCGGTATTGCGGACGTCGAGATTGTCCGGCTCAAGCCGGAAACGGAGATCGCTGAGTTTCTTCCTTTTCTTGAGTGTGCGGCGGCCCTGGGAGCGTCGAAAGTTCTTGTTGCGGGCGACGACACTGACCATTCGCGCCTGACACAGACGTTTGCGGCGTTTGCTGAGCTTGCTGGTCGCTATGGGATGACCGCGGATCTGGAATTCATGCCCTGGACCGGCGTGCGAGACGCCGTTGAAGCCAATGCCATTGTGCAGGCTGCAGATCAGCCCGCTGGAGGAGTGTTGGCAGATGCACTTCATTGGGATCGCACAGGTGGCAGGAAAGAGGACCTTTTGGCGATACCGCACAGTCTCATCCATTATATCCAGATCTGCGATGGGCCATTGGGCTATGATCCCTCCGACAGCGGTCTCATCCGAATCGCCCGCGGCGGCCGGCTGATGCCGGGCGACGGCGGCATCGATCTCGCCACCTTTCTGCGTGTATTACCGAAGGATGTTCCCATCAGCGTCGAAATTGCTTCTCTCGAGCTGAACCGCCGGATGACTGCTGACGAACGAGCGGCAACAGCCTTGCGCAAAGCTAAGGAGGTCGTTGCCAGATCAGAAACTGAATAAGCTCATTTTTGGAATGAAATTCGTTTTTATGTGAGGAGCCTGCTGAAGCCGGGTCTGCGCATGGTCAGTCCATATGCGCTGTGAGGGTGGAGAAGACGGGCGTGCCGCGGGACCTTTTCAAAGGAGAGCCAGGAGATGGCGGGAGCCATGCCAGATATCCGTGTTCCTAAGCCTGCAATGTGGGACTATTCTGCGGTCGCCAGTCGCATCGAATGCGATGTGCTTGTGGTTGGATCGGGCGCCGGTGGCTTGTCGGCTGCGGTGGCCGCCGCTCATTTCGGATTGTCCGTAATCGTTGCCGAAAAGGCTCAGGTTTTTGGCGGGACCACAGCCTTGTCCGGCGGCTGGCTCTGGGTTCCGAATGCTCCGCATGCCGTAGTGGCTGGCAAGGCTGAGGACTTGGACAGGCCCCGCTGCTACCTGAGGCAAATCCTCGGCAACCGCTATAACGAGCAGATGATCGACAGCTATCTCGATGCCGCGCCGCGCATGATCGCGTTCTTCGAACGCGACACATCGGTCAAATTCAACCCCGGGAGCAGCAATCCAGATTTCCATGGGCATGTCTCCGGCGCGGCCACGGGCTGGCGTTCTGTCGTGGCTGCGCCCTATGACGGGCGCGAGCTTGGTGCGTTGATCAAACAGTTGCGTCCACCAATCGCCGAAACCACACTTCTCGGCATGGGCATCGCGTCTGGTGCGGACATGCGCCTGTTTCTAACAGCGAGTCGCTCGGTACGCGCCTTCCTTCATGCCGCAAGGCGCACCGCAAGGCATCTATGGGATCTGGCACTCCATCGTCGGGGCATGCAATTGGTCAACGGCAATGCGCTGGTAGCAAGGCTTTTGCGATCAGCCGCCGACAAGGGGGTGACCCTTTGGGCGCAAGCCCCGGTACGCCAACTGCTGCGCAGCGGGGGCCGGATTGATGGGGCCGTTGTGGAAACCGTCGACGGGCCGAAGGAGGTGAGGGCGAGATGCGGCGTCGTGCTGGCGACGGGCGGTTTCCCCCATGATCATCGCCGACTTCACAACATGCTGGTGCATGTACGGGCGGGAACGCAGCATCACTCAGCAGCCTGCGACAGCAACACCGGCGATGGCCTGCGCCTGGCCGAAAGCGTGGGGGGCCAAATCTCGACTGTGCAGGTGGACGCTGCCGCTTATGCGCCCGTTTCCCTGGTGCCACGAAAGGACGGCACCTGGGGCCGCTTTCCACACCTTGTGGAACGCGGCAAGCCGGGAATCATCGCCGTGACGGCAGCCGGTAAACGTTTTGTCGACGAGGGCGGTCCTTATCATGACTACGTCAGAGAGATGATTGCGGCCATACCGAAGGGCGAACCCGTCGTCTCCTGGCTTATTTGCGATCATCGCTTCCTTCGCCGCTATGGGCTGGGTGCAGTCAAGCCGGCGCCGGTGCCGTTCCAACGATGGCTGTCCAACGGCTATCTGAAAAGCGCTACGACAATCGAAGATCTGGCCCTACGGTGCGGTATCGACCCGTCTGGGTTGCACGCCACCGTTACATCCTTCAACGCGCAGGCCGAAAGCGGGGAGGATCTCGAGTTTCATCGCGGCACCACGCCCTACCAACGGGTGCAGGGCGATCCCGACCACGGGCCAAACCCTTGTCTCGCTCCAATCACCAGAGCACCCTTTTATGCCGTGGAGGTGTTTCCAGGCAGCCTCGGTACATTTGCCGGCATTTCGACTGATCGGCAAAGCCGGGTGCTGGATGAGCGGGGCCAGCCTATTGCCGGTCTCTTTGCCGCCGGCAACGACATGAACAGCATCATGGGCGGACATTATCCCAGCGGCGGGATCACGCTCGGTCCAGCGATGACTTATGGATTCATAGCTGCAGAGACGATGGCAAGAGATAAGGCGGCCGCTGTCCAATATTATGGGAGGAAAGAAGATGTTGGCTGACGCAGTGCCGGGTGTGCCGGATGAAGTCGATCTGCTGGTCTGTGGTGCCGGCGCCGGCGGCATGACAGCGGCTTTGGTTGCGGCACTGGAAGGCTTACAAGTCGTCGTCTGCGAGAAAACCGATCAGGTGGGTGGTACAACCTCGACCTCCGGCGGCACGACTTGGGTTCCCGGTACGCATCTTTCCGATCAGGCCGGCGTGCCCGACACGGTGGCGGCGGCACGCGAATTTCTTAATCATGTGGTTGCCAATCGCTCTGGCGTGCGGCTTCGGGAAGCGTTTCTGCAATCCGGTCCTGAGGCCATCGAAGAGCTGGACCGCTTGACCGACGTGAAGTTCGTGGCAGCCGTTGCTCATCCGGATTATCTTGACGGTCCCGGCTCGGCCTATGGCGGACGCGCGCTTGCACCTTTGGCCTTTGACGGTCGGCTCCTTGGCCGGGAGGACTTTGACCGGGTGCGTCCCCCGCGCCGGGAGTTTCTCGGCCTCGGCGGCATGATGGTCGGCCGCAACGAGCTTGATGGTCTGCTCAATCCATTGCGCTCCAGTGCCAATTTCAGGAGCGCCGTCACGATTGTTTCACGCTACCTTAGAGACCGTGCCAGCTATCGGCGCGGCACGCGGTTGTTGATGGGAAACGCGCTGGTGGCACGTTTGCTCTACAGCCTGCGCAAGGCCCATGTACCGGTGCTGTTTCAAACGAGCGTCAAGGAATTGATCATCGAAGAAGGGCGGGTCGTCGGAGCCGTTTTTGATAGCGCTTCTGGACCCCGGCAGATCCGTGCCCGCAAGGGTGTTGTCTTGGCAACCGGCGGCATCTGCTGGAACCGCAAGATCCGCGAGCGACTGTTTCCTGCGGGCGCACGCGGCTATGCTTTGGCGCCAGTCAGCAATACCGGCGACGGTGCAGATGTCGCTTTGGCTGCCGGCGCCGGGTTCGAAGATGGCGGAGACAGTCCGGCACTGTGGATGCCCTGCTCCTCTTATCACAGAGCCGACGGCTCACGGGCTGTCTGGCCGCATATCATTCTGGATCGCGCAAAGCCCGGATTACTGGCCGTCAATCGAGCGGGCAGGCGCTTCGTCAACGAGTCTGATTCCTACCATGATTTCTCCATGGGCCAGATCCGCGACGGCTCAATGCCGGCGCATCTTGTTTGCGACGCCGCTTTCATGAAACGCTATGGGATGGGGATGATCCTGCCTGGCGCCAAGAACCTGCGACCGATGGTCAGGGCCGGCTATGTAATCGAGGCAAAGACGGTGCTTGAACTTGCCGCAAAGATTGGCGCCGATCCCGATACGCTCGCCAAAACCATAGAGGCGTATAACCAATCCGCCGAAACAGGTGTCGACGAGGCGTTCGGTCGTGGTGGTTCAGTGGTCAACCGATTCAATGGTGATCCCCGTGCACAGCCAAACCCCTGCATCGGTCCCGTCGAAACCGCTCCTTTTTATGCGGTGGCGGTATGGCCTGCCGATCTTGCCTCCAGTGCCGGCCTGTCTGGAGACGAATTCGGCCGGGTTCTCAATGAGGCCGGCGAACCGATGATCGGGCTTTATGCCTGCGGCAACGATCTCGCTTCGATTTTTCGTGGCACCTATCCAGGACCCGGCACGACCTTGGGTCCGGCTGTGGTGTTCGGCTGGCGGGTGGCAAAGCATGCGGCAGGCAAACTGAGTGATCGGCCGAGCCATTTCGGCGCAACGGCCAACGAAAGGACAGAAAATGCAACGTTATGAGATTGCCACGCTCTCAACCGCCATGGGGGCAGCTGCCAAGGCCGCGCCGGCAATCGAGGCCTTCGCCAGAGATGGGACCGGGCGGTTGCTCGGCATCTTCTACGCCGATATCGGGACCCTCAACCGGGTGCTCGTGCTGCGAGGTTTTGATACCGTCTCCGATCATGACGAAGAGCGGGAAAGGACCTTGCGGGCTTCAAGCCCATTTGGTTCCGGGGAATGGTTAACCGGGCTGCAGCTGGAAAGCTATGCACCTTTTCCCTTCCTGCCGCCGGTTCAGATCGGCAGGTTTGGGCCGGCTTATGAGTTTCGGACCTATGTGCTGAAGACCGGCGGGCTGGAGCCCACCATTCGCGCCTGGGAGACCGCAGTTCCGGAACGGACAAAGCTCTCCAGGCTGACGGTTTGCCTATACGGGCTCGATGGAAAGCCGCGGATGACGCATATTTGGCCGTTCTCATCCGTCAACGAGCGCGGTCAGGTCCGGGCCGATTCGGTGGCGCAGGGTGTATGGCCGCCAAAGGGCGGACCGGAGTGGCTGACAACAGACATGCAGTCCACCATTGTCTTCCCCACCGCAAACTCGCCGTTGCAATAGTAGCGACCGGAAGGCTTCTGGTCCCAAGCCGGTTGCAGGACCAAAGCCTTCCATTCAGTTTTATGCGGGCTCCCGGCGCAGCCAGATCGTCTGTGTTGCTTGAAGCGTCTGCTCCTCAACCCTTGCTGTGCAGCCCGGGAAAATAGCGCGAACCAGTGGCCGCCATTCCGATCTCTTCAGCTGCGCTTGTGAGAGGTGCTGCCATTTCTTCCATTCTCTCCGGCGACATGCGCACGGCCGGCCCGGCGATCGACAGGCAACTGATGACCTGGCCATTGCTGCGCACCGGCACGGCCATCGCCGTCATCCCCAATGTGTAGCTGTTGCTGGACACGGCATAGCCGCGCTCGCGGGTTTCTGCCAGAATCCGCAGCAGCTGCGTGATCGTGCGGGGGGCGCCGGGGCCTGTAGGGCGGTCGGGATTGGTAAGACCTTGGCGCGAGACCTTCTGCAACGCCTCGTCATCCGACATTGAGGCAAGCCACGCCTGGCCACCGGCGCTGCTGGCCAGATGGACGATGACGCCTTGTTCTGCGCCGGGATCGTAGCGCAGGCCGCCGGTCGCACCTTGAGCGACGGCCACCCATATCAGGTCTTCTGCATCAATCACCGAAAGCCGCACCAATTCGCCGCTTTTTTGCGCCAGACGGTCAATAATGGGTTGTGCGACATCACCAACGCCGGTTCGTCCCAGGAATCCAACTCCCAGCGCGGCAAGCTTCATGGTCAGAGCATAATCGCCCTGGTCCTGGACCTGCCGGACATAACCAAGCCGGATCAGCTCGTTGAGCGTCCGATGAACACCACTGGCCGGTTGATTGACCTTTTGCGCAATCAGGGACACTGACAAGCCATTGGGCCGCTCTGCAAGAAGCTGGATGATGGTGAGAGACTTCTCAAGCGTGCTCATGCATTTTCCATTGTGGATCGTCATTCCACTTTGGAGGTGCCGCCCGTATAGTCAAGCGCTGTCGGGAAAAATCCGGTGCTCAGACAGGATTGCGTCGATTCCGCCAAAGCGGCGAACAGCTCAAGGGTCGCAAAACAATCTGGTGCGCTGCTGCATTCCCGCCTTGAAACATCGGCTGATCGGTGCGCGGCAGCAGTGACAGGCATCCCGGCTGCGCGCCCGAAACGACCTGCCAGACCGCAACGGCGTTCTCAACCGCTTGGACATAGACGAGAGTAGCGCAGCCGTTGGCAAAAAGTGACGTCCCATCGCGTCTACCAAGACGGATATCGCTTCGGCGGGCGAGGGCCTCTTGGGAGGAGGGCGACATGGCTGTGCGGCAAGAAAGCAGTCGCTCTGCTCTTCGACAAGCACAAAGGCACCGGATATAAACCCCTTCAATGCCTTCAAGCGTGTGCTTGACGTCCATTTATTAGGACCTTCGTTACGTCACGCGAGGTGGCGAGGGGGATGGTCGCGCGGCGCTGCGGCGTTATCCTCAATCGTTCCTCAATTGCCGGGCTGACCGGCCTCTTAAACGCAACGCCTATGGTGCGGCGAAGTCCGGCATCGTCGCAATGACAAGAGCGATGGCCTGCGAATGGGCAAGCGACGGAATCCGAGTTAATGCCGTGGCACCGGCTTTTGTGGAAACGACATTGGTGAGAAAGCTGTCCGAAGCGGGCCGCCTGGACCTCCCGACCCTTCGCCGTCGCACGGCGACCGGTCGCCTTATCCAAGCAGAAGAAGTCGCTGCGGCCGTGAACTTCCTCGCGTCTGCGGCAGCGTCCGGCATCAAGGGTGCTGTCTTGCCTGTCGATGGTGGGTGGACCGCGTTTGCCGATTTCGGCGATGCGTTTCGGTGTAGAAGCTCTTTCCAACTCTTCTCGACTTCCCTGCCAAGATGGTAGGAGCCCCGGCATTCAAGACCGGGCCTCTCCTTCTCCGACTTGGGAGGCCGTCAGGCGGCGGTTTCGATATGGCCGCCAAGAAAGAGCTGGCCGACACGCGGATCCTGCAGGAGCTTGGTCGCCTGGTCAAACATGCGCGTCTGACCAAGTTCGAGCACCAGCCCAAAGTCGGACATAGCGAGGGCTGCCTTGGCGTTCTGCTCGACCATCAATATGGTGACACCCTGGTCGCGCAGCCGTATCAGCGTCTGGAAGACTTCCTGGACGAGATTCGGCGACAGGCCGATGGAGGGCTCGTCGATCAGGATCAGCTTCGGGTCGAGCAACAGGGCCCGGGCGACCTCCAGCTGCTTTTGCTGCCCGCCCGAAAGTTCGATCGCCTTCTGGTCCTTACGCTCGCGCAGCATGGGGAATTGGTCCATCACCTCTTCCATGCGACGCTTGACCCTCGACTGGTCCTTGGCCGTGATGCCGCCGAGCTCGAGGTTGTGAAGCACTGACAGTTGCGGCACGACGTTTCGGCCCTGAGGCACATAGGTGACCCCGCGGGCAATCATTTCGGCGGGAGACTTCCGCGTCACATTTTCGCCGTCGAGCAGGATCTCGCCCGAGTGGATGTTCAAAAGGCCAAAAACCGCCTTGAACACCGTCGACTTGCCAGCCCCATTGGGCCCGATCACCGTCGTGATGGAGGCTTTGGGGATGCTGAACGAGGTGCCGTTGAGAATCGTGATACGGCCATACCCGCCGCTGACGTTTTTGACTTCAAGCATGTCAGCCTCCGAGATACGCGTCGATGACCATCTGATTCGACCGGATTTGATCGGGCGTTCCTTCGGCGATGACCTCGCCCTGTGCCAGCACGATGATACGGGTGCACAGAGACATCACAAACTCCATATTGTGTTCGATAACCACGAACGTCGTACCGTGCTCACGGTTATAGGTGGTCAAGCGGTCTTTCAGGTACCCCAGCATGGTCAAGTTGACGCCCCCAGCTGGCTCGTCGAGCAGTACGATATCTGGACCGGCCATGAAGGCCATGGCGGCATCAACGAGCTTTTGCTGCCCGTAGGAGAGGGATCCGGCTTCGGTGTTACGGTAAGGCGTCAGTCGAAAGAAATCGATCAACTGTTCAGCTTTTGACGTCAAGCCGGCGTCGCCCTTGCTGAACAGGCGTGAAAACATGGTTCCTTCATGCTCCTGGCCCGCTAGGATAACGTTGTCGAGCACGCTCATCTTCGGGAAAACCGAAAGCTGCTGAAATGTGCGCCCGACGCCCATCAGGGAAAGATCCGCAGGCCGCACGCCATCCGTTGCACGCCCTTTGATCGCGCAATGTCCTTCGGTCGGCCTCAACTGGCCGAGGATGCAGTTAAACAACGTCGACTTGCCGGAGCCATTGGGTCCGATCAGACCAAGAATTTCGCCGGGCAACACATCGAAGCTCACATTGTTGACGGCCCGGATGCCGCCGAACTGCTTGGAAATGTTGTGGACCGACAGAACGGGCTTGATGTGCGCCTGGGGCTGCATGGTCATAGCGAAACCCCCTGCTTCAGGTCGTGCCGAGCTTCATGCTTGGGCCTGACTTTCTCGAGAAGCTTTTGACCGAGGCCGATCAGGCCATTGGGCGAGTACACCATCAGCACGATGACGAGCGCGGCGTAAATGATCAGGTAGTATCCTTCGGTGAAACGAAGCAGTTCCGGAAGAAGGATCACCACCGCTGCTCCCAGCATCGGGCCAAAGAAGAAGCCCGAGCCCCCGACCACCACCATGAGCAGGATCTTCAGCGAGTGGATGAGGGCAAAGCTGCCTGGCTCGATGAACTGTACAAGCGGCGTTTGCATCGCGCCAGCCAAACCGCCGAAAGCCGAACCGATTGCAAACGCCAGCAGTGTCTGGCGGCGGATCTTGAGTCCAAGGCTTTCGGCGCGGATCGGATTTTCGCGCAACGCCTTGAAGGCACGTCCCCAGGGCGATCGCAGGATCCACCACAACACGCCGGTCGATAGAAGAAAACAGACCAGGGAGAAATAGTAGAACGGGAGGTTGCCGTCTGTGCTGATGCCGAAGAAGGAGGGGCGCGGCATTCCGACAAGCCCGAATGAACCGCCGGTAATCTCCTCTTCATTGCGCAAGACGAGAAAGAGCAGTGTATTGAAGGCTAAGGTGACGAAGGCGAGGAAGTGATGCTGGACGCGCAAGGCCGGATAGCCAAGCGCAAGTCCGACCGCAAAGCTGCTCACGATCGAAATGAAGGCCGCCAGGCTCCAGTGGACCCCGTTCAGCGTCATCAGCGCGGTGATATAGGCCCCGATCCCCATGAAGCCGGCCTGCGCCAGACTGACCTGGCCCGCATAGCCAAGCGTCAGGTTCAATCCCATCGCGGCAATCGAGAACACCAACCAGGAGCAGAGCGTATAGATGATGTAGTTGCCCTGGCCCAGGGGAGCGACGACGAGTGCTGCAATTGCAAGCGCAAGAAGGGTGATCCTGGAGCGGGTCATACAGTTCTCCCTTCCGGGGTGCCGAGCAAGCCCTGTGGGCGCAGCAGAATAATGGCGATGAGCAGGATGAGCGGCATGGCCGAGCGGTATTCCGAGGAGACATAGACTGCGGAAAGATTGTCGATGACGCCGATCAGCAGCCCGCCAACCAGAGCTCCACGGATCTGGTTGAAGCCGCCAACAATGGCGGCGATGAAAGCGACGAGACCAAGCGTTTCGCCATTGGAGAATTTGGCAAGATAAATCGGCGAGATCAGCACCGAAGCGATGGTTGCAAGCGCTGCGTTGATCAAGAACGTGTACAGGACCATCCGCTTGACGTTGACGCCGAGGACTTCGGCAACGGCGGGATTTTGGGCAGTTGCCTGCATGCAGCGGCCCGTGCGCGTGCGGTTCAGGAAGAGCTGCAGGCTGCCGATGGCAAGCATCGAGACGATCAGATTGCAGATATCCTGGACCGATACGCTGGCGCCTGCGACGTTATAAACCGTTTGCGGGAAAATGGCTGGAAAGGGCTGGGCAGTTGCGCCGTAGAACTCCTTGACGCTCTCCTTCATCAACAAGCCAAGTGCAATCGTGGCGATCACGAGCGGCAGTGTCCCATGGGGAAGCATCGGCTCGACGATCAGCCGCTTGAAGGCGACGCCGAGGATCAACAAAGCCAAAGCAAGTCCGAAGACGATGGAGAGCCACAATGGCAGGCCAAATACGGTCATGCCGATGAGGACAAAGAATGCCGGGAGCATGACGAACTCGCCTTGGGCGAAGTTGATCGTTTGCGACGCTTGCCAAAGCAGCGTGAAGCCCACAGCCGCGAGCGCATAGATGGAACCGGCGGCAAGTCCGGAGATGAGAAGCTGTAATAGCTCGGCCATAATGTCGTCCTAAGGGCTCTTGTCGGCTTTGCGAGGGCGTTGAGGGTCACCCCAGCGGCGGCTCACAGCCGCTGGGGTGACCGATCCGCGATCAATTGGGGGGCAGAACGGCCTTGACGACCTGTTTGCCGTTCTCGACCTGTACAAAGAAGCTCTCGCGCGACATTTCTCCCGTCTCATCCCAGCTGACGTCCATGAGCACGCCCGGGCAGTCGGCGGCTTTCAAGGTCAGGCCGTGCATTTTCTCGGCAATCGCCTGACTGTCGGGCTCACCCACCATCTCGGTCACGCATTTGAGAGCATAGGCTGCGGTATAGCCTTTGATCGCGTTATGGTCTGGTGTGTAATTGAACTTGGCCTTGAACTTCTCCACCATCTCGGTCATTGCCGGGATATTCGCGTCTGGTGTCAGACCGACATGACCCATTGCGCCATTGGCAGCCTCTCCTGCCAGCTCGATCACCTTGTGTCCGATCAGCGTGGTTTCGCCCACCAGCGGGATCGTCACGCCCTGCTTGCGTGCCTCCCTAAGAAAGCGCGCGCTTTCCTCCTCGGTGACGTAAACAAAGGCTGCATCGGCCTGAGCACCTTTCAGCTTGACGATGTCAGCCGAAAAGTCGCTTTGGGCCTGTTCGGTTGGAATGTCAGCAACGATCTCAAAACCGTGGTTTTCTGCTTCCTTCAGGAAAGAGGTATGGCCACCTTTGCCAAATTCTGTGTTTGCCCAAACGATGGCAACCTTCTTCACCTTCATCTCGTCGGCCATGTATTTCGCCATCTTCGGCACGCCTTTTTGCGAGCCAAAGGCGGTGCGGAAGATGTAGGGATTGTTCATCGATGTGATCGAAGGCGCTTCGGAACCGGTGAACTGGGGGATGCCAGCCTGGCGGGCGACCAGCATGTTCACGACCGTTGACGAGGAGAAGACTGTTCCCATGATGGCATAGACGCCGTCGTCGATTGCCTTTTGTACCATCGCGCGTGAGACCTGCGGATCGGTCTGGCTGTCATACTCGGTGACCGCGATCTGTTCGTTCAGCACGCCGCCGGCGTCATTGATTTCTTCAAAACCCATCTTCACGCCATCGCGAAAATTGGTGCCAGCCGCGGCACCAGGGCCAGACAGCTCCACAATGGAACCGACCTTCAATTCGGCCATCGCCGGCGCCGCGGCGAGCGTCGTGACGAGTGCCGTTGCATACACGAGCTTGTTGATCATCTTGTTATCCTCCCGAAGTGATCATCTGAAAAGAACCGACGTGCGACCACGCGTCGCCGTTCGGCACCTCGACCGCAGAAATACCTGCGGCTCCATCGTTTGTCCTGATTGTCCTCCTCCCTAGCGCGCCTGTGACAAGCTTTACCCCCGATTACTCTCGCTCCTCAGCGACGCGGTGGAAAGGCCGGGAACCGTGTTTTCTGTTCTCGCTTACGGCAGGTGTGCCTGTCGAGCGCACTACGCCTCCTCCTGGTCCGGTTACGTTAGTCAGCCGGCTGCCAACTCGAAAATGGACAATGCGATCTATTCATTAGACGATTGCCCTTCGCTGACCCAGCCCCTGAAGTTCCGTGAGGCTTTGGGCAATACCGGCGGCAATCCCAGTCACGGGTTGCGGACCAAGAAAAGCTGGAACGGGATCGGAGGAGAGATCTGCTGGAATGCTCAACGCCTTGCCATTGATGCTGATCTGCGACCAGTCGGACTGCCGACAAAGCTCGCCAACAAAAGCGTCCATTTCGGCCGTCTCGCCGGCCATAGTCAAGGCCGTCGCGCCTTCCAAAGGCGCGGTCATTGCTGCCGCCAGCATGAGGCCGACGTCGTCGACATAGACAAAGCCGACACGGCCGGAAAACCGTATCTCGGCCGGCTCACGCCGGACACAGGCGGAAATTGCAATAGAGGGGCCAGCTGCGATACCTGAGCTGATGCCGGGGCCATAAATTATGTAGGGGCGAAGGGCGAGGCTTGAAATGCCATGATCTGCAAAGAAAGCGCGCGCCACCCCCTCCACAGCAAGCTTGGTTGCGCCATAGATCGTCATGGGTCGAGGGTGAACTCCATCCTGTGGCCCAAACACGCCCGCCGTGCTTAAAAAAGCTACGGGCAGGCGGCGCTGTTTTGCTGCCTCAAATACATTGATGCTACCAATGAGGTTGACCTTGGCGGCCAATGCAGGGTCGCGGGCACAGTCCAGCGTCATCAAGCCCGCAGGATGGATGATGCCGTCACATTCCTCGACTGCAGCCGCGACGGCTGCCGGATCTGAAATATCTCCGCAAGTGATCTCCACAGACGCGGCGCTCGCCAGGCGCTCCGGGCGCGGCGAAAGATCGAAGACGCGAACGCGGTGTCCTGCCGCCTGAAGCGCACTGACGGTGCGTGCACCCACAAAGCCAGTGCCGCCTGTTACGAGTATCCGCCTCATCAGCTCTGCCTTTTTGATCACTGCCGTTACTGCCTGCGAGAGCAATATCCGAGGCTCCCTCATGAAGCTCCGGCGCTGGTGTGTCGAACGAGCGAAGCCTGTCCACGCGCAGTAATGCAAAAAACGGAATTACATTCAAGATTAAACTTTAATTCTGATTTTGGTTTTGTATGGTGGTCGCGCTAGGGAGGAGAAAGAGTTGGACACGATCGGCATCGCCGTCATTGGCGCAGGCGCAATCGGCCGCACCCATATCGATACATTGGCAAAGATGCAGAAGACAGGTCAGGGGCACCTCGCCTTGGCAGCTGTGGTGGAACCCGGTCCGCAAGGCCAGGCTTTGGCCAGCGCCCACGGCGTTCCGTGCTTTTGCGACGTCGCAGCTCTTATCGATGCGAGGGCCGCGCAAGCTGCCATTGTTGCCACGCCAAACGAGACGCATCTACCAATTTCCACGATGCTGCTGACATCGAATTTACCGGTCCTGTTGGAAAAGCCGGTCGCCGAAAGTCTCGAATCTGCGCTTGCCCTCATTCGGATTGTTGACGAGACCGGCGTACCGCTTCTGGTTGGACATCATCGGCGCCACAATCCGATCACCAAGGCTGCCCGAGACGCCATAAGGTCCGGCCGGATCGGCAACCTTGTGCTGGCAACCGTCACCTGCTCGCTTGCCAAAACTCCGTCCTATTTCGACGCTGCATGGCGCAGGACGCCTGGAGCGGGAGGGCCGCTGCTGATTAACCTTGTGCATGAGATCGACCTGCTGCGTCACTTCTTCGGCGAAATTGCAAACGTGCAGGCCATCTCCAGCAATGCGCGGCGCGGCCACGCCGTTGAAGATACGGCCGCAGTGATTGTGACCTTTGTGAAGGGAGGCGTTGCGACCTTGGGTATATCGGATGCCGCTAGCGGTCCTTGGGCTTGGGATCTGTCGGCGGGGGAAAATCCGGCAAGGTTTCCTGCACACGATATCAGTGCTCACCATTACGCGGGAAGCAAAGCGGGACTCTCCCTGCCAGACCTGACCCTATGGGAGCCGGACGATGAGCCGGACTGGACGCGCAAACTCAAGACGACACGTTTGCCCCTGCAGGCAGCAGATCCTTACATCGAGCAACTGCTTCATTTTGTTCAGCTCATCCGCGAGGGCGGGATGCCGCTGGTCGATGTGCGCGATGCGACGGCAAACCTGATCGTTCTGGATGCCATCCGAACAGCCGCCACCAAACGGCAGGAGGTAGCGGTGGATTTACGGGCGCTGGGAGGGTAAGTCGGGCCCACGCAGGCTGGTCCCAGCGGAGCGGAGGAAGTTGCTGTTCCGGGTCGACTCCCGAAAGCGCAACGACGTCATGCTCAAAGCCGCAGCATCTCAGCATCATCCGGCCGCTTGGCGTCTCGGCTCACGGGCTTGACGCTAGACAATCGCCCCTTGGACCAGAAGATGGCGGCGCACATCCTCAGCGACAGGTTCTGTCCCCTGGGCGCGGGTCGCCGCGGCAACGCCGGCTGCGTGACCCGTGGCAAAGGCGGTGCCCATGACGCGAACCGAGCCGTAGGCGGCACTGTCGGCACCGGTGACACGGCCGGCCAGGTAGAGGTTGTAAATATCCGCTGACTGTACCGCGCCCAGCGGTATATCGGCAAAGCCTTCTCCCCCAATGTCGACAAAGCGCGCGCGGCCAGGAGCTTCGTGCACTTCCATGGGCCAGGCAGCACGTCCCACGCCATCGGGTCGCCGCAGGCCTTTTTCCAGCATCGACCCCGTGATGTCCTGGCGAGACAGGGGTCTTCGACTTTCTCGGATGCCGATCTGGGGGCCTGTTTGCGCCAGATAGGCGTGTTCGAAGCCCGGCATTTGTTTCAGCATAGCGAGATTTCGCCAAGCTTGGCGTCTTGCCTCGCGCTCAACCGACGTCAGGCTTTCTCCCGACAGTCCGTCTGTCTCTAGGTCAATCGTCATCCACCAGACATCTTCGGAAATCGGAAGCCTTGACAGGACGCCTCCATCGGCGCGCGGGATAGGCGTGTCGGCGGTGACATTGTAGCGATTGACGATCTCTGCCATGCGAGCACGGTCGAACTCGGCGCCCTTGGCAACGCCCCCGATCCTGACGGGCATGGAGGCAGGTTGCACGTAATCCCCTCGCAAGCTGTCAACCGTTAAGCGCGTTCCCGACATCGAAGACAGGCCCGCTTCGCCGCTTGCGTCAATAAAGGCTTTGGCGTCGAGGTCAACGGTGCCCGCATGATCGCAGACCGTAACGGCAGCCAGACGATCATGATTCCTACCCACTGCCGTCAAACGACTGTGGAGCAGCACCCGCACGCCCGCCTTTTCGCAAAGCCGGTCGAAAGCGAATTTGACCGCCTCGGGGTCCAGCATGACGATCCAGTTGCCGCTGCGAGATACCACAGGCGAGACAGGTTGACCAACTGCGGCTAGTTCGGAAAGGAGATCGGCGCCGACGCCGCGCACTGCCGCGATCGGCTCGGGGCTTTTTTGAAAGAAGCCGCAATACGCCAGCACCAAGGAGTTTGCAGCAGCTCCGCCAAGAAAGCCGTAGCGTTCTACGAGTGTGACACGTGCGCCAAGCCGGGACGCCGCGACCGCTGCGCTTACACCGCCCGCGCCGCCTCCCACCACAACGATATCGGCCTGTTCTTGGCGTGACTTAAGCATGGTGAGCTTCCCACGCGTGGAAGGATTGAAGCGCAAGGACTGCGAGGGAGAGAACGTCGGGGCCAATCATGGTTTGCTCCTGCCAAGAGCAACGAATAGGTCATGCGGCGTCATTGACGCCAATACATAAAGTGCCGCAGTGTATAAACAAGATTTATGGAGGAGCGACGTCAGCCATGCTCAAGCCAAAGCCAAAGCTGAAAGAGCGGCATCTGGAGATTTTCCGGGTCGTTATGGCGACGAACTCGCTCACTGCGGCGGCGCGGCATCTGGGCTTGTCTCAGCCTAACCTTTCGATCGCTATAAAGCGGCTGGAGGATCAACTGGGCGTCGCCTTGTTTGCGCGCATATCCGGACGCATGGTGCCGACCGAAGAGGCTCTGTTGATCCTCAAGGAGGTGGAACATGTTCACCAGCAGTCGGAAATGCTGTCGGATGTTGTGTATGCAATTGCGCAGGGCAAAGGGTCGACGTTCCGGTTTGGGGCGACGCCCAGTCTCGGCATGCGCCTGCTGCCCAAGGCGCTGCGTCAATTGCAGTTGAAGGGCACCGCCAGTACCTACTACTGCGATTCCCTGTCGCAGCGCGATATTCGCGATTATCTCCTGTTTGGGCAAGGTGCCTGCGTGGCGACCATCGCTGAAGTCGAGGATCCCCTGCTCGAGACGGTAAAGATCGGCGAGGCGAAACTGGTGTGCGTCGTTCCCGCACACCATGCATTGGCATCAAGGAGCTCGGTTACGCCAAGGGATCTCGCCGGTGAGACATTGATTTCCTTTGCAGCTGCAACAACCCATGGCTTATATATCGACGAGACCTTCCATCGCTGGGGCGCAGTGCGGGAAACCTCGGTTTTTGTTCATTTTGTCGAGGCGGCTTTGGCCTATGTCGCCGAGGGTATCGGTATTACTATCCTTGACACATTTTCCGCGATGGACTGCACAGCAAATGGTCTGGTCGCCATCCCCGTCGAAAACAGCGTCGCAATTCCTGCCTATGTCCATTCCTGCCGTTTGCGTCCTCGCCCTTCTGCTGCTGGCGTCTTGATCGAGGAACTGCGTATCCTGGCTGCTTCGGCCAGCAGCAGTTGAGGAGATAAAAACGGTGGACGACAACACGGCAGCGCTATTTCCGGGCTTTTCGGAAAGGTTGATCGACGCAGAAGGTGCGCGTCTGGCGGTCTTGGAAAATGGTCAAGGCCCCGCCGTTCTGCTGCTTCACGGCTACCCACAGACACGGGCGGCGTGGCATCGCATTGCACCGCAACTGGCCGAGCGCTGCCGAGTCGTGGTTCCTGACCTTCCCGGATATGGCAGAAGCTGCATCACCGGGGAGCCGACAGGCGCAGGATCGAAGCGTAGGATGGCCGCCAGCCTTGTCACCATGATGAAAGCGCTTGGTCACGACAGGTTTGTGGTCGTAGGTCACGACCGTGGTGGCCGGGCTGCTTATCGGATGGCCCTCGACTTTCCCGCCGCGGTTTCGGCATTGGTGTCCGTCACCGTCGTCCCGACACCCGATATGTGGGAGGGAGCCAATAAGGGTTTCGGAATGGGTGCCTGGCATTGGTTCATGCTGGCGCAGCCGGAGCCCCTGCCGGAAAGGCTCATGAGCGGCGATCCGCAGTTCCTGCTCGAAAATACGCTGACGAAGATGGCCGGCAACCTTGCACATCTCCATCCTGTGGCACTTGCCGACTACCGTGCCTGTTTTGATAATCCTCAGGTGCGCCATGCCATGTGCGAAGATTATCGCGCAGGCGCAACCACCGATGAAGTCGATGACCTCGCGGACCGGGCGGTCGGGCGGCGAATTGCTGTGCCGGTGCTGCTCTTATGGGAAGCGGGCCGGCGCTACGGCGACGGACGTGAACCTTTGGATATTTGGCGTGACTGGGCCGATCATATCGAGGGCGAAGGGCTGGAAGGGGGACATCTGCTTCCCGAACTTGCGTCACAACAGGTCTTCAATCGGATCGTGGACTTTATGGTGAAGACCGGCCATGTCGGTTGAACCTTTCCATGACGAGGGCATGGCATCCGCCGAAACATCTCTGAGCCTGCGCCAGATCGAAGTATTTCACGCTGTCATGGCGGCGCGATCAATCACCGGCGCATCCAAGGTGCTCAACGTGTCACAGCCGGCTTTGAGCCGGACCATCAGGCGGATCGAAGACCTCCTCGGAATTGCCCTGTTCATGCGCGACCGCAACGGGCTTGTGCCGACCTCCGAGGCGCTTGAGATATACGCAGAAATCGACCCTGTGCTACGCCAACTGACCGGGCTGGGAGGCCAGATCCGGCGTATTGCGAGAGGTGAAACAGCCGTATTTCGGATTGGTTCGACCGCCAGCGTGGCGCGCGCGCTGGTACCGCAGGCGCTGCGGGTGCTGTCGCAGGAGGTGCCGGGAATCGAATTGTTCTTCGACGTCCTTCCTGTTGATCAAATCGAGGACTATCTCACTGCCGGACGCGGCGAGGCAATCGTGACTATTGCGTCACCCAGACATCCGCTGATTGCCGTGGAGCCGGTTGGACATGCCGATCTCGTCGCCGTCATACCGCGCAGCTTCGGACTTTCCCAACACAGTGTGATCAAAGCAACCGATCTGGCCGGAACCGATTTTGTCGCCTTCGCAGCCGGTGGCGCCCATCAGAGGGTGGTCGATAGCTTTTTGGCTGGCGCCAAGGTGCAGGTGAATACGCGAGCGGTTGCCCGCTTCTCAGATACGGCACTAGCGCTTGCGAACGAAGAAATGGGTGTTGTGCTGGTGGACTACATGACAACCCTTGGCCCCCTTGGCAGCAATCTGGTGGTGAGGCCGATCGAACATGCCCCAAGATTTGAAATTTCGGTGCTCTGGAACCGTCGCCGTCCCCACTCCGCCAGCCTGGCGAGGTTCATTGCGATCTTGAACAGGAAGCTTAACGACTTGCCACCTTTGATCTGAAGTGTGGATCCCGGATCATGCTCGACCTGCTCATGTCTTGAGGGCATGGGAGGGATCATCATTGGCGGTTGTCATTGGTAATCGGCAATGGCAGGTAAGAGGCTTGACGCCGGCAGGCGTTATCCATTGGAGGAGCACGCAAATGCAATTCACATTGAACCGCCGTCAGGCGCTCTGGGGCATGGGCGCAGTGGGTGCCGCCGCAGCTTTCGGTCTGCCCGCTCGCGCCGCAACACGCAATCTGGCTGTGTTGCATCTGGCCAGCCATGCGCCAAGCTTCATTGCCTTTGAGCGCGGATACTACAAGGACGCCGGCCTCGACATCGAACTGAAGTTCTTTGAGGCGGCGCAGCCCATGGCTGTGGCGATTGCTTCGGGCGACGCCGATTTCGGCGTAACGGCCATGAGTGGAGGACTGATCAGCCTGGCGCAGAAGGATGCGGTGAAAGTGATCGGCGGCGCGCTGACGGAGGAGAAGGGCGTGACCGGCGCAATCGTGCTGGCCTCCAACAAAGCCTACGATGCCGGTCTTACAGATCCATCGAAGCTTGCGGGCAAGACATTCGGCATCACCACCGCCGGTTCGTCCTTCCACTTCATGGCGCACAAGATTGCCCAGGGCAATAACGTCAAGCTCTCCGACATTGAGCTGCGTCCACTGCAGAAGCTTGGCGCCATCATTGGCGCCCTGTCAACCGGCCAGATCGATGCCTGGGCCATCCAGCCAAGCGTCGCTAAGAAGATGATCCGTGAAGGTGCCGCAAAGCAGATCGGTCTCGTGTCAGATTATGCGCCCAACTACCAGGTGACGACGGCGTTCACATCAACCAAGAACGCCAAGGATGAGCGGGCGATGACGGAATCCTTCGTCACGGCCTATTCCAAGGCCATTGCTGATTATAATGCTGCTTTCGTGGACAAAACAGCAGACGCTGATGAAGTCGACGCCCTGGCAAAGATCGTTCACAAATATGTCGAAAGCGACAGTCCCGCAGAGGTCGCCAAGCAGAACCTGATCGATGGCGCGATGCGTATCAACGAAGGACTGGCCCTGTCACTAGACAGCTGTGTGGAACAGCTTGAATGGTTTAAGGCCGAGGGCATGGTCAAGGATGCCATCACGAACGAGCAATTGTTCGACACGAGCTATGTGAAAACGATCTGATCATCACGATCGGGTGCGGAGGCCAGCGGCCTCCGCCGGGAGGTGGTATGGACCTTAGACTCAACAACGTAAGTCACTATTATGGCGCTGTCGAAGTCCTCAAGGGCATATCGTTGGATATACCGCAGGGGCAGATCGTCTGCCTGATCGGCCCTTCGGGCTGCGGGAAATCCACCCTTCTGCGATTCCTCGGTGGACTTGAGCGTCCGACCAGCGGCGAGGTCCTTCAGGTGGGCAATGCGCCCGCTGACTCACTCAACCCACTTACCTACGTCTTCCAGCACTTCGCACTGCTGCCGTGGCGCACCGTCGAAGGCAATATCAAGCTTGTTCTCGAGGATCACGGCCTTGGCCGAAGTGCGATGGACGATATCGTCACCGACGTCCTGGAACGGACCAGGCTTGCCGAGTTCCGGACGGCCTTCCCCAAGCAACTGTCGGGGGGCATGCGCCAGCGCGTAGCCATCAGCCGCGCATTGGCCGTGCGCCCGGCTGTAATGCTGATGGACGAGCCTTTGTCGGCCCTCGACAGCCAAACGCGCGAACTGCTGATGGATGACCTGGTCTCACTGTGGACGAGGCAGCCTTTCACATCGGTGTATGTCACCCATAACCTCAACGAGGCCGTGCGCCTTGGCCATCGCGTTGTGGTTCTGTCGCGCCGGCCTGGCCGTATCCGTGAGATCGTCAACATCGACATTCCCCTTTGTGACCGCCATCTTGGCAGTCACCTCCTGGAAGCCAAGCAGCAACAGCTTTGGGACCTGATGCGTGATGAGGCGATGGCGGCGGACAAGGAGCTCGTCAATGTCTGATCTTGCCACAGGACCTGTCAGCGTAGCTGCGCTTGCTGACGCAAAACAGGACACCCCTCAAACAAAGGTGGTCAACTTTCGCGGCGGCGGGTTTGCCCCCATGCCGGTTCGAGGAATCGGCTTGATGGTTTTCCTTGTCCTGATCGCGCTTGCGGAACTGGGCACGCGCAGCGGCTTCATTTCCAATTTGACTTTGCCCCGGCCATCAGCAGTGCTCGATACTTTTTGGCAGCTTTTGGAAACCGGCCTGTTGTGGAAGCATCTCATTCCTTCCATGCAGCGGCTTTTCGTGGGTGCTTTCCTTGGCATTTCGGTCGGCATCACGCTTGGCGTCATGATTGGCCTGTTCAGTTACATGCGTGCCGGGTTGGTACCTCTCGTCGCTGCACTGTTTCCGATCCCGAAGATCGCCCTATTGCCGCTCTTCGTCATCTGGTTTGGCATCGACGAGATGTCGAAATACATGCTGATCGCTTTTGGTACTTTCACTCCAACCGTTGTAGCAACCTATGGCGCCGTCGATAACGTCGATCGCACGCTGATCCGGATGGGTCAAAGTTTTGGGCTCAGCTGGTGGTCAATCGTGCGGAAGATCGTTCTTCCCGGAGCATTTCCAGCGATCCTTTCAGGCCTTCGGGTTTCGATTTCGATCGCAATCATCCTTCTGGTGGCTGCAGAAATGCTGGGTGCCCAATACGGCGTCGGGTCCTACATCCTGGAGGCAGGTTCGCTTTATGATCTGGAGAAACTGTTTGCTGGCGTGACGATCTTGTCGGTTCTGGGCTTGATTGTAAGCTTTGCGATCGGCCGCATTGAAGTGCATTTTCTCAGCTGGCGCGGATAAGACGCAGGCCCATCTCCAGGAGTGAACCATGCTCGCACTGCAGAAGGTCCGACCTGCCGCGGGCCTGGAATTTCGTACTCTTGAGGAACCCGCACCGCAGGCGGGGGAGGTGGTGGTTCGTGTGGCATTTGCCGGCATCTGCGGCACCGATATCCACATTGCCGCTTGGACCCCTGGATATGGGGCCATGGAAAGCGCCATGCCTGTAACGCTGGGGCATGAGTTCGCCGGCACGATCGAGCGCGTTGGACCAGGTGTCGCATCCGACGCGGTGGGGACGCGCGTCACAGCGCGGCCCTCTGTCACCTGTCGCCGGTGCGCTGCCTGCCTTGCTGCCGACGAAGACAACTGCAACAATAGAAAAGGCGTTGGCATAGCACGCAACGGTGCCTTTGCCGCCCTGGTGAGGGTGCCATATCGAAATTGCCATACGGTACCCGAAGGTGTCGACCTGGAGATCGCGGCGCTGACGGAGCCGATGACTGTTTGTGCCGAGGCCGTCGCGACTGCGGATGTTCGCGCCGGTCAAGCGGTGCTGGTCATGGGACCAGGCTTCATCGGTCAAGGGATTGCGCTACTGGCTCGGGCCAGGGGTGCCACGGTTGTTGTTGCCGGACGTGATGATCAGGCGCGACTTTCAACCTTGGCCAAGGCCGGATTCATGCATCTGATTGACACAAAAGAGACGGCGCTGGAGGACGCGCTGAGGCATTATGGACCCTTTGATGCGATCATCGAGGCGGCGGGTGTGCCCACGCTGGTGAACGCGTGTCTGCCATTTCTGAACAAAAGAGGTAATTTCACTGTTGTCGGGATCCATCCCAAACCGGCGGAAATTGATTTGACGCAGCTGGTACGCATGCATCAGCAGATTCGAGGTTCTTACCGCGCTCCGTCTCAGACTTGGGATGAGATGCTGCTCTTTCTTCAGCAAAACCAGCAGGTGATGCACGGCCTGATTTCCCATCAGCTTTCGCTCCAGGAGGCCCTCCACGGGTTCAAGCTGGCTCAGGAGCGTGTCGCATCAAAGGTTATGCTGCGGCTTGGAGCGGGATTATGAGACCGGCCTTTCTGTCGCTCTGGAACGACTATCCTGTGGCCTTTGCTGAGGAGTACGAGACCTGGCACAATTGCGAGCATGTGCCCGAAAGGCTGACCCCTCCAGGGATCCGTTCAGCCCGTAGATACGGATTGTCGGAAGATGAAAAGGTCAATCGCTACTTCACACTGTATGAACTGAACGACCTCGCGGCGGTTCAACATCCGGCCTACCTTGATCTAGTACGTCGTCCAACACCCTGGTCGCAGAAAATGCGCCAGCATTTCTCCAATGTTTTACGCATCCCTGCAGAGACGACGGCTTTCGGTGGCAGAGGAATGGGTGCCTACGTCTGGGTGCAGGCTCTTGCTGTCCATCGCGACCATGCTGCCGCTGCGTCAGTGAAGCTAGGGCTGGTCCTTCACGGCTTGGTTCGCGCTGGCAAAGTTCTTGCCTACAGGATTGGTCTCGCCGAACCCAACCAAGAATATGAGGTTTTTGCGCAAGTTGCGCAACTGGATCCAGACCTGCTCAATGTCGTCGTGGTGATCGAAAGCAGCCGCCGTGACGCCCTCGACCAACTCCAGCCAACGATCCAGAATGCAGTTCGGGATACACTGCAGCCGCAAGCGACTCTTCGTAGGGAACGGTTGTTTAAGTTTCTTGCGTCCTTTTGTGAAGCGGAAGTACCTGCGGACCGCACGCAGATTTTGGCCGCAGAGGCGATGAGATCGCGGTTTGAGGAAGTCTGCTAGCGTTCTCGCATCCAAGAGCGACCCCCTTGGGCCGATGGGATCCCCCGCATTCGTCCTGTCAGAGATGGTAATCAGACCAAACGAGGCAAATCATCGCATTGTTCAGAAGATGTAACTTTGGGAACGTCACGGGACGAAACGTCGAACGAGGAGCAATGAACGGTAACGCGGTGTGTAGTGCTACTTTCTACCTGGTGTTGGGCCAACTGGCCGCTTCCTTTTGAGGGCTCGCAAAGCAGGTGAAAAGACGTAGCTGGCAATGGGTATAAGAGCAGTCCCGATCGCCAGCCCCACAAGTCCATAGCCGGCGGACTCTACCGCCCATGCGACTACAGCCGAGGCGTTCGGAACCGCGTGCGCAGCTACTTCGGCCCAATCATGTATGAAGTGCCCTATTCCGGGTAGCCCGAACCCCTCCAGCCCGTGGACAATGATGCCGCCGCCGACCCAGATCATAGCGGCGGTGCCCACCACACTCAGGATGGCCATCACGACCGGCATGGATTTCACCAAGCCTCGGCCAAAGCTGCGGGCCAATCCAACATTGTGGGTGGCGAGCGCCAGCCCGAAATCGTCAGCTTTCACGAGCAGGCCAACCACGCCATAGACTGCCAAGGTTATGCCGAAGGCGACAATCACCAAGATGACCGCCTGCGACAACAAGCTCTCGTTTGGAAGCTCTGCAAGGGCGATCGCCATGATCTCGGCGGACAAAATGAAATCGGTCTTGATGGCACCTGCTACTTTCTCGTCTTCCAGGGTCTTGGGATCCACCGCAACCGAAGCGAGATGCGTTTCGTGCTCATGAGCCTGGTGGGGGAACAAGACGTGATAGACCTTTTCGGCACCTTCGTAGCAAAGGTAGGCACCGCCAATCATCAGCAGCGGCGTGATGGCCCATGGCAGGAAGTAACCTAGTGCAAGGGCAGCGGGCAGCAGGAACAGAAGCTTATTCTTGATCGAACCCTTCGCGATCTTGAACACGATCGGCAGTTCACGATCGGCAGAAAACCCTTGCACATAGCGAGGGGTGACGGCGGCGTCGTCGATCACTGCGCCTGTGGCCTTGATACCAGCCTTCATTGCCATTCCGGTCACGTCGTCCACGGATGCCGCCGCTACTTTCGCCAGACCGGCGACGTCATCAAGCAGACCAAGCAAGCCGATGCTCAAGGCCATTTCTCCTCAGGTTTCCTACGGAGCCATGAACGTTCTGCCACTGCTGCTGTTCCGTGCGTCCAAAGTCCCCTCGCTGCGGAATGCAGAATTGAGGCACACTGCCATGGCCATGAAATGAGCATCTGACGTTTTTGGAGCAGCCAGGACCCATCTCTGGTGGGTAACCCATCAGTTCCAGTTTCAGGGCGTGCTGTTCCAGTTCCTTGAGACTGGCAGTGGTTGTCGCCGCCCACCCAGGCGCTCAGCGGGTGGCGTACAAAGGCTAACAGGCACAAGTTGGAAGCCGCCAGAGCCGAACTTGTTTATTCTGTTTCTCCAGGCCGAGCAGATCACTTGGACAACCGCCCCCTCTTTGAGCTGCTCCAACCCATCAACATGGCCGACAGGAATGATGTGCCGGGCAAATGCTTAAAAGACAAACTCGACCGATGTCAGCGGCCAGCAGCCGAGCGTCCACTCAATCGGCCGCCTGCCGGCGTCGTGATTGATCGCGTTGATACGAAAGACCGGAGTGCCGGGGGTCAACATTAGGAAATCCGCCTCCTCGGAGGAGGCGAAGCCACCGCTGACGCGCGTCTCTGCGCGGTGATACTTGCCGATCCCATGCGCGTTGAAGACGTCGGTGACGGACTGCTGCTTCCGGTACGCCATCTCGAAGTTGGGGAACGGGCGCGCGGGAAAGATCTTTGTGTTCACATAGAGCGGCTGACCGTCGGCCGTGCGGGTGCGGCACAGCCGGATGATTTCGTCGCCATCGGCGAGGTTCAGCTTCTTCGCGATTGCAGTCGTTACCATCTCGCGACAGAGCACCAGGGTCTGGGTGACGATCACCCGACCGCGGGCGTTGAAGTTTTCCAGGAATGGCCGGTCGTCACGCACAGTGAAGACGGAGGGAAGGCTGCGGACGAAGATGCCGACGCCCTTGCGCGCCGTCAGCTGCCCTTCGCGCTGCAGCTGCTGCAAGGCGCGCCGAAGCGTGATGCGGGTAACGCCGAGCTTTTCGGCCATATGGGTCTCGCCCGGCAACTGGCTACCCGGCGCCAGGAAGCCCGTTTCGATCAGACCGAGAATGTGATCATAGATCTGCTGCCAGATCGCAAGGTCGCTGCGCGGTCGGAAGACGACGCCTCCAAAGCCGGCAAGAATGTCGCCGCTTCTCTCCAGAGCCTGCGTCGAGTGCGTGTTCGTCTTCATGCGGAGGCCTTGATCCGCATCGGTAGTTCCTGGTTCATTGCTGAGTAACTCATCCTGCCGGCGACCATGGTGGCCATCACCTGCGGATGGGAAGGATCGGTTGCGTCCACGAGAATGACGTCCGCCCTCTGGCCCGGCAGCAATTCGCCCCGATCAGCTAGTCCGGCCGCCTTTGCCGCATTAGCCGAGACCAGAGGCCAGCTGGTAGCAAGGCCGGCCAGATCAGTGCCCCCCAGCTTGAAGGCCGCATGCAGCGGGGAAGGGTAATGATAGTCGCTGGTCAACACCGTGCAGAGCCCATCGCGCACAGCCTGCGTCGCATCGAGCGCGCCGTTGTGGCTTCCGCCGCGCACAACATTCGGTGCGCCGAGCACGACCTCTTCTCCGGCGGCACGCGCCGACACGGCCGTTTCGCGCGTCAGCGGGAATTCGGAGGTGACGGCACCAAGGTTGCGGAATGCCTCCCGCTCTTGCGGAGAGGCTTCGTCGTGGGCAAGCAGTACATTGCCGGTAAGCTTTGCCGCCGCCGCCAGTTCCGCGATCGCTGTCGGAACCTCGTCGCGGCGCGCCCAGACGCTGTCAAGCAGTTCGCGGTATCGCTCCTGGCTTAGGCCGGATCGCGAAGCCATCTGGCCGATCTTGCGCGCTATCGTGCCTTTGAGGATGGTACCCGTCGTATGGTCGTTGAGCGCGACGATCGGTTTCGGATCGAGCGACAGCCACTGCATCACCGTCGGCAACTGGTCTAGTGCAAAGGTCTCCCACCGCAGATGCAGCCGCGTGTCGCAGCGCAGGCTCGCGCGGATCTTCATCAGCGTTTCGACGAGGTCGATCGCCGCCTCCACCGATCGCAGGCCCGGCTCCCAGGAGATGGTCACGCCATGAAAGGCGGTGGTAATCCCATTGGCGACGAGCTGCCGGTCAGTGTCGCGCAGCGCCAGCGCCGTGTCGAAGCGCACCCCCGGGCGAGGCATCAGCTGCCGCTCGAAACCATCACCGTGAATGTCGACGATGCCGGGAAGGACGAGAAGACCGTCAGCCGCGATCGCCCTTGCCCCGTCGGCAGGGGCCGTCGCCAATCGGCCCTCCGAGATGTGGATGTCGGTCTTGCACAGTCGTCCCGCCATAAGCGCGCGGCCGCCCCTGATGGTCCAGTTCATCTGCATTCCTTAAGGGTGGTTGGTGGTAGGTGAAGTGTCATGTGGACGTCATCTGCTGTCTATACAGGTAGCCCGTCGCAGCCATCCTGTCTACACAGCAGAGGGAAAAAATCATGATCCACAAACTCGCCGCCGCATTGGCCGTCACGCTTGCCACGGCCATGCCTGGCCTTGCCGCCGAACCGGTGAAATTCGCCGTCACCGACATCGAGGGCCTGGAGGCCCTGCAGCAGGAATTCGGAGCCTTCGAAACGGCGCTTGAAGAGGCGACCGGCCTTGAGATCGAGCTTTATCCGGTTGCGTCGCGCACCACCGCCGTCGAGGCGCTGAATGCCAATCAGGTTGACCTGGTGCTCACCGGTCCCGCCGAATACGTCGTGATGAAGGAGCTCAGCCAGCCGAAGATCGTCGTGGCCTGGCAGCGTCCGGACTATTTTGCACAGGTCGCGGTTCTGGCCGATGGTCCAATGCGCACTCTGGAAGACTTGAAGGGCAAGAAGATCGCCTTCGGTTCGGTCGGCTCGACCTCGCAGCATCTCGGTCCTGCCCAGGCGCTAGCTGATTTCGGCCTCAAGTACGGCAGCGACTATGAGCCGGTGATCATCTCGCGCAACGTCGCCGCCGAAGCCCTGATCCGTGGCGACATCGCCGCGATCGGCCTCAACTTCGGCCATCTTGCCTCGGTGCGCGAAGCCTTCCCGGACAAGGCCTTTTCCGTGATTGCCCGCGGCCGCGACCTGCCGAACGACATTCTCGTCGCCCGCCAGGACATTTCCGACGAAGTCTTCACCGCCGTCCGCGATGCTTTTGCTGAAAAGGGCAACGATCTGATGCAGGCCGTGCTGAAGGGCGACGACAATCAGAAGTTCAAGGGCGGCTTCTTCCTCACCGACGTGAAGGACAGCGACTACGACTATGTGCGTTCGATGTACCGCACGATCGGCGTCGACACCTTCACCGACTTCGTCAACTGACGCCACTTTCTCCACCAAAGACCCGAGGCAGCCGGATGCACTCCGGCTGCCTTCGCCACGCACGATAGCAGAGACGGTAGCTGGACAGACATGACGAGCGAGATCATCCGCGCATGCGGCCTGACGAAGAGATATTCGGACGGAAAGACGGTATTCTCCGGCATCGGCCTTGACGTTTTGCCGGGCCAGCGGGTGGCTCTGATCGGCTCGAACGGCGCGGGCAAGTCGACGCTCCTCAAATGCCTGATCGGTCTCCTGCCGCTGGATGGCGGGGAGGTGACCACGCTCGGCGAAAACATCGGGGCGTCGGCATCCCCACGCCAGCTGCAGCGGCTGCGCCGCCGCATCGGCGTCGTCTTCCAGCATCACGGTCTGGTGGCGCGGCAATCGGTTTTGACCAATGTCGTGCATGGAAAGCTCGGTCTCGCGGGCGGTTGGCATGCCTGGCACCAGAGCATCGCGCGCCAGGAATGGCGCCGGGATGCGCAGGCGGCGCTGGCCCAGGTGGGGCTGGATCATAAGGCTGAGGCGCGCGCCGACGAACTTTCTGGCGGTCAGGCGCAGCGGGTCGCGATCGCCAGGGCGCTCGTCCGCAAGCCGCAGTTGCTCATTGCCGACGAACCGGCCGCCAGCCTTGATCCGGCGTCGGGCCGAGACGTCATGGCGCTCTTCTCGCAGCTTTCGAGGGACAGCGGCATCACGCTGATCTGCACGACCCATGACATGGATCATGCTCTGGAATACTCGGACCGCATCATTGCCTTGAAATCCGGCTCTGTCTTCTTCGACCAGCCGACTGGCAACGTGACCCGCCGCCACCTGCAGGAAGTTTTTCATGCGTGACGCAACGCTCCTTCCGACGCGCATCACGCGCCTGTCGCCGGTCACCTTCGCGCTTCTTGTGGGAGCAGGGGCCTTGCTGATCGTTTCCTTTCAGCAGGTGGCACCATCGCCAGCACAGCTTGCGCAGGGCGGTCCCCGGATGGCGGAACTGGTCGCGCGCATGCTGCCGCCGAACCTTGAGGCAAGTTTTTTGCAGCGTGTCTTTTGGCGGATGATCGAGACCTTTCAGATCGCGATGGTGGGCACCGCGATCGGGGTCATCGTTAGCCTGCCGGTCGCATGGCTCTCGGCCAAGAGGATATCGCCTGCCGGGCTTTCACGGCATGTGTTCAAGATGATGGTATCGCTGTTCCGCACCGTCCCGGATCTCGTCTGGGCCTTGATCTTCGTTGCCTCCGTCGGGCTCGGCGCCGTCGCCGGCACAATGACCATTGTCGTCGACACGATCGGCTTCTGCGGCCGCTTCTTTGCCGAAGCAATGGAGGATGCCGACAGGAAGCCACAGGAGGCGCTCTTCGCGATTGGCGCCAGTCGCTTCCAAGTGCTCTGCGGTGCCGTCCTGCCGGATGCGATGCCGTCTCTCATCAACACCACGCTCTTCGCGCTAGAAAAATCCGTCCGCTCCTCCGTGGTGCTGGGGCTTGTCGGTGCGGGCGGGATTGGACAAGAATTGAAGGTTGCTTTCGACCTGTTCCAGTACAAGAATGCCTCCACCATCATCCTCGTGATCTTCGGCATTGTGCTGGTGATGGAGTTCGTGACGGACCGATTGCGCACTCGGGTACAGTAGGCACGAGCAGGCCTTGAACTGAGGCTGACGGAGGAGGCGGCGAGGGCGGCAGAGGCTCGATCCGGGCAGCTTCCTCGTATGGCGGCGAAATGAACTGATACTTCGCGAATTACCTGCCGCAGGTCGCTTCTGCGGCCGTCCGAGTGATGGCTGCTTAGCGAATCGCAGTTATCGGCGGCCGGCAGACCAATGAACTAACGCTTGATCTGTTAGGACTCTCTGACGTGTTTCGTAGGTCCGATCTGCTTCGCCTTAGCACAGCGTTGCGCGGTGAAGTGGGGAATCCTTGCCGCCGCTAACTCTGAATTTGGCTGCTGCTCGGCTGGTGTTGCGTCTGTTGACAACTATCCATTCGAACCAATGATTGATGCGGTTGACCGGGAAAGGCTCCGCGCTTCGACGCCAATCAAGACTTAGGCTTGTAGCGTTCCGCTATCGCTCGCCTTCGTGTCTGGACTTCGAACGCAAAGTCGTTGACCGTGCCGCCGAAGTAAAGTCGTGGCAGCACAGCGATCGACGGCTCGCGAGTAGAGATATCCCTGGCCGAGCTTGCAGCCTAACTGGAGCAGTTGATCGGCTTGCAGTTGCGTTTCGATTCCCTCTGCCACCACCTTCAGCCCCAGATTGTTGGCAATCCCAAGTAAGCCTTCGATGATGATGAGGCCTGCATCGCCTGGTACCAGGCGATCCGTGAACGACTTGTCGATCTTGATGATGTCGACTGGGAATGTCAGCAGGTGTGTCAGTGACGCGTAGCCTGTCCCGAACTCGTCAAGCGCCACCCGTATTCCAACCTTACGGAGCGCATCGATCTCGCTGGCGATGCGATGATCCCGCTGATCAAGATAAACAGACTCCGTTACTTCAAGGATGAGGTGATGTAGCGGAACATCGGCGCGTTCGAATATCTCCGTGAGCCTTTGGCGCAAGCCGCCCGCTTGAAGATCTACCGCTGACAAGTTTACACCCACGTGCTGAAGCGGCTGGCCGTCATCGAGCCAGGAGCGGATATCGCGAGCCACGCGCAGCAACATTTGGTTCGTCAGATCAACAGCGAGTTTGGCGTCTTTCGTCGCCTCATGAAAGTTCTTGGCAGCAATGATCTCCCCAGACGGAGATCTCATCCGGCAAAGGGCCTCAAAGCCGACGATGTCGCCGGTGTCGAGACGAACGATTGGCTGATAATAGGCATCAAGTCGGTCCTCGGCCAGTGCCAAGCGAACATCCCGTATGGCGCGAAAGCGGTGGGTTTGGGCCGTCCCAAGTTCCGGAGTATACTGAATATACCGGCCGCGACTGCATTCCTTCGCATGATAGAGCGCCACATCCGCCTGTTGGCGGACTTCCTCCGGGTCGCAGCCAGCCTTGGCAAGTGCTCCCCCGAGTGTCGCTGAAGGGTAGATGACATGCCCATCGCACAAGGAAGGGGCGGTGAGGGCAGGAAGGATGACGTCGGCTATGGCCGCGAGATCCGCGGGGGCACTGCCGTCCACGATAACGGCGAACTCGTCCCCGCTGAGGCGGAAAGTCTGCGCTGTTGCCGCTGCGGTGGCGATGCGCTCCGCTACCACCTTGATCAAGGCGTCTCCCGCGGCATGACCGAAGATGTCATTGGTCTGCTTGAGATTATCGATGTCTGCGAGCAATATTCCCCAAGGCCCTAACAGCGGACCTGCTCCGTCTGCTATGAGCTGGTTGAAACACGCCCGGTTTGGTAGCCCCGTCAAGGCGTCAGTATAGGTTAGGCGTTCACGCTCCAGGACACGCTCATTTCTGTCGATGGCTATCGAGCACAGATGGACGCAAGCCTCTACAATCTTTTGTTCGACCTCAGTGGGTCCCCGGAGCTCTCGATAATAGAAGGCAAAGGTACCCACCACTCCAATCGCGTTCCTGATCGGCGTTGACCAACAGGCCTTCAAACCGAGCGGCAGTGCCAGCGCCTTGAAGTTCTCCCACAGGGGATCCGTCGCGATGTCCGTTACGATCACCGGTTCACCCCGATAGGCGGCGGTACCGCAGGAGCCGGCGAGAGGTCCAGCTTCAAGATGGTCGAGCGCTGCGGAATAGTCTGAGGGAAGAGACGGGGCAGCAAGAGGATGGAGATGGGATCCATCGAAAGTCAGTACAGAGGCCGTAATTCCAGGAACTGCGGCCTCTACGTTGACGCAGAGCTGTTCGACAGTGATTGCCAAGGGTTCGCCTTTGGCAATCATCTCAAGGATCGTGTTCTGCAACGCGAGGATCATACTATCGCTTCCCGTTCAACCAACTGCCTCAATCACCGTTGGTTTCATCCACCACGACTTAAATTAGCTTTGCCTTATTTGAGGTTAAGAGTGCCGCTCTGTTCTTAAGTATAGCCTGGCCACCCTTTGAGCCGCAGAGTGGCTCAAGCCCGCCAAACGGCGGCTGGCTTGGTGCAAGCTGCTGATCAAGATTCCATGAGGGAACCTCCAGCAGCAGACGCTCATCCAGAGGAGGACGTAGCTGTTGCACTGCCGAAGATCGACACCCGATTGCGACCGTCCTGCTTCGCTTTATAGAGCGCCTCGTCCGCTTGCCGCTGAAGCGCGTCTGCGGCTATCAGTGGGTCGTCTTGTGGGGCAACCGAGACCCCGATACTGACGGTGACGTATGGGCCCGTGGTGGATTGGAGGTTTGGCAAGGACGCCGCTTCTACCCGGCTGCGGATCCGCTCGGCAACGACGGCAGCCTCATCTTCATTCGCGTCTCGAAGGAGGACGAGAAACTCCTCCCCGCCATAGCGAGCGACTTGATCGCGCTCGTCACGCAAGCTGCTCTGGATGATGCCTGCCACTTTCACGAGACAACGATCGCCTTCAGCATGGCCGAGACTATCATTGAGTTGCTTGAAATGATCAACATCGCACATGAGCATGGCGTTTCCTGTTGGCTGGTCTCTGTTGTCATCCCATAGGCGACTCAGCATCTCGGTCATCCACCGGCGGCTGGCGACACCTGTGAGCGGGTCTGTCCGCGCGAGCAATTCCAAGCGAGCATTGGCGTCCGTCAGTTCAGCAAGGCGCATCCGATCCCGGATCTCGAGTAGGAAGGTCTTGTACGCCAGTATGTTAGCCGTATGACGGGCTGCAACTGTGGCAATGACACCGGTCGCGAAGAAGAGTGCGCCAGCCAGAGCACTTCCTCTCTCGATGGCGGAGTTGTGCAGTTGGAAACCCAGATAGAGGCCGAGCCCGTAGGCTGCGACGGTTATAGACCAGGAGATGGGAACCGGGAAAATGATGATGGCGGTGACGGCGACAAACAACATGATTGTCAGGTGACGCTCATAGAACTCTTCTCCAGCCAAGACCCCGACCAGTGCGACCGACAAGAGGATCAGAAAGACGCCAAGAAGAATGGCGGCACCTTGAACCCATAAGGCACGCGGATGCCTGAAAACAAACTCTGCGCCCAAGGCTGCGGGAATGAGGATAGACGCGGGAGCGAACATCAGCCTCACGGTTTCTGCCGGAAGCAAAGCCGCATTGACAGCCAAGGTCAGCACATCGAGGACCACCACCCAGATCATCCAGGCCCGTACGATCTTCGACATTTGAGGCCAGGACCGCTCCCGGAACCGCCGCGTTAGCTCGCGGCTTAACCGAATGTCTCTTGTTCTTCCTGCAAGAAGACGTTCAACTTCCAGCTCTGCTGTGGCCGACAGTTTCTGAAGATTGGTGGGCCCAGGCGTTATGGTTGCACTCAAAGAGCTGGATGTGTGGTGCGTGTTCATCCATCCGATCTAGGGGAGGCTCACTGCACGGCAAGAATGGTGGCTGGGAAGCTGAAGCCGCCGACTAGAACGCGGTTAATGAGAAAGCGCTGGAGGCGGAGCCCGGTGCAACCGCGGAGGGGGCCTGTCGGCGAGGACGATGGATCAAGAGGTTTTCGAAGTTGACCCGGAGCAAGGTTGGATGGTCTCTTCGTCTGTCGTCCATCTGGTCGCTCGGTCGGGGTAGGGCCAAAGACTTCGCAGGGCTGCTCAAGAACAATTCGACGGAGGGCATTGATCACGCCAGGCCGTCTGCCTTGCGCTGGTGCTTCAGGGGGATAGTTTTCTGGAAGATCGGCCTTCTGTTCCGCGTACTTCCCGGATTGTCCGAGATGAGGGTTTCAGGTTCAGGAGCTTCCAGCGAACCGAAGGCAGATTAGCCGCCTGGGACAGACCGATGGGCAGCTTCGCGGGTAGTTTCTACGTCGCTATCGATGTTGTTCTTCGGCTGGCGAGCGCGGAGAAGCCTTGGATCGAGGGGCGCTGTGCCAGGCGAGACTTGCGCGTTCACGCTCCCGGAGGATCGGACGGATGATGTCGGAACACCGCCGTCGTGGACTACGGACTTAAGGAGCAGACTGACGAAGAGCATAACTGGCTTGATGAGGTCAGCATAGCGGATGCTGCCGGTTCCACCTTCGATGATTATGAATCGGCGTGGGTTCCATAATATTTGTTATGCAATCTTTGGTGGCGGAAATCCCATCTGGCCACTTTTGGTAGCTATTGGTGCTAAAGATGCGACGCGGTATTGCGCGCCCTGGGCGCCTTGTGCGAACACACCAGCCTGCACGGAGACATAACTATGTTCAAGGCTATTGTGGCTCGACGGCCATTGAAGCATTTGCTGATCATCGGCTCTTGCTTCGCTGTGCCCCCAGCGAACGCCACACCGGTACTCGTGGTCGATACTGAGACCCGTGAAGTGCTTTATCAAGAAGAAGCGGGCAAACCCTGGTACCCAGCTTCAACAACAAAGCTTATGACGGCCCTGGTGGTCTTCGATGCTCTTCGCGCCACCGAAGTCAGTCTTTCCACGCCCGTCACCATGAGCCGCAATGCGGTCCGCCAACCCTTTTCGAATTCCGACCTTACGGTTGGTCGTACGATGACACTGGAAGATGCACTCTTTGCCATGCTGACTGCGTCGACAAATGACGTCGCTGTCGCAGTGGCAGAATCGGTGGCATCTGACGAGTCGTCTTTCGTCGGCCGCATGAACGAGACAGCAAAGCATATTGGCCTTACCGGCACCCATTTTGCCAGCCCCAATGGTTTGGCCGATCCGCAAACCTATACAACTGCTCGTGATCTCGCGATCCTTGGGATGCATTTAGACAAGACATTTCCCGAATACCGCCGGTTTTTCCAGGCGTCTGCAGTCACGATAGACGGCAAGGAGTTGGAATCCAACAACGAGCTGCTGACGCGCTTCCCCGGCACAATCGGAATGAAGACCGGCTTCCTGTGCGCCTCAGGGCGTACTTTCGTTGGACTTGCGGCACAGAACGGAAAACGCATCATCGTGGTCATTCTCGGGGCAACGACGGAAAGAGAACGCAACGAGCGATCCGCCAAATTTTTGACGGAAGCCTTTTCCGGGCAATTGGTGTCAGATGCGGGTCTCGTGGAGACCTTGGACAATGAGATAAACGGCAAGCCAGAAGATATGCGTGTGCGGCTCTGCACCAGTCAGGCGGAGAGTTACCAAGCCAGCCGCGATGTCGCGTTTCCTATGGGCCTGCCGGGGCATCAGAGTTATTTGCACGATCCGGTCCGCGGCTTGACCCATCCGATCAACACCTGGGTCAACCAGGATGCAGCGGACGTTCCCATACCGCTTCCCGTCCCTCATGATGCGCACTAAGAGCAACCAGTTTCCATGAGAAGCGCTCCATCATTTTCTTCAACTGCTGTTGCCACCAGCACAACGCCTCCTGTCCTTTTTGGCAGCGCTAGATAAGGTTCAATTCCTTGCCGAGGGCTGTGGCCTGCGGCAAGGTCGTCGCCCCCACTGCTGCCTTGGCGTTTTGCAGATGGAAGGCGACGTTGCCGGGACTGTCATTTTCAAGGACGGCGATGTCGCGCATGCGTTTACCCTCTGCACACCAACGCAGGTAGACCCGTTCCACGGCTTTCAGATCGACCTTTGTTTGGGACGTCGGCTGTGCGTTCAGCATTTGCAGATAGCAGTGTACCTGGGCAACGGCAGCCGCCGCCGAGATGGGATTGAACATTCGGCTACCGGCAAACTGCGGATCGCATGATGCCACCGTCAACAAGGCGATGCGGGTAAAACCTGTCTTGATCGGAATGGTGATCCCCGATCGAATCCCGAATTCCGCAGCCTCGCCGAAGAAAGAGCTCAGTTGCTTGGACCCGCTGCCCACGTCACTCGACCAGGCGAATCCCTGCATCCTCTGCCAGGCGCGCTGGATCACCGGGTCGATCGTGGCATAGGACCTTTGGAAATACCGCTGCTGCCATTCTGTGCGATAATTCGAAATCACTTCCTGATGGTCCGCGTACAGGAACAGATAGGCATAGTGGTCGAACCCTGCCTCGGATGCCAGCTTCGCAAGTGTCTCTCTCACGGTAACCGGATCGCGTGATAGCATCACATGCTCGACCAGTCTGTCGAACCACTCATCCATGTGCTTTCCTCCACGGCCGCCAATAGAGAGCGCTCCCGGCTCCCGAGCCCTTTCTCGTACTGAAATATGATCCGGCGCCGAATGGGGAGCAAGCAAGAGCAGCAGCGATTGTCCACGATTCATGTCCACAAGCGATCAATCGGGCTCAATCACTATTGGTAATAGCGCCCCCCACGCGTCCAGAGTCGCCCCATTGCAGCGATGGAGGAGGCGAGCATGAAGACGTCCAAAGGACTGGCGACCATGATTGGCATGATCATGGTGTGGGCGCCGGGCGCGATTGCGCAGGATCTGATCGTCAACAGTTATGGCGGCCCCTACGAAGCTATAATTCGCGAAAGGATCATCGAACCGTTCGAGCAACAATTTGGCGTCGATGTTGTCTATGACGCCGTGGGATCTGCATCGCAGGACTACGCAAAGATCAAAGCAACCGGTGGCCGACCGGGCTTCGACGTCGTCGTCATGACGGCGTCCCAATCGCTTGACGGCTGCCGCGACGGATTGCTGGAGCCACTCACTCCCGCCGCTGTTCCCAATGTTGCCGCCCTCAATCCCCGCGTTCGCGAGATTGCCGGCGAATGTGGCGCAGTCCACGAGCTCCAGTATCTTTCGCTGGTTTGGCGAAAAGACAAGCTCCCGCAGGGCCTCACGTCCTGGTCCGACCTGCTTGACGACAAGCTTGAGGGAAAAGTCATCCTGCCGACATTCCAGAACGTGATGGCGGCCTATCTGATCGCGGTCATGTCCGTCACCCACGGAGGTGATCTTCTCGAGGCCGTTGATCCAGGCTTTCAGGCTGTCGCGGAACTCGCTCATCGCTCTGTCGGATTTGAGCAGGCTTCCTCGGTCATGGAGACCTACATCAAGGACGGTCGCGCCTGGGCGATGCCGTTCTGGAACGGCAGAGCGCAGCTTCTGATGGAGAGCGGCCTGCCGATTGACTACGTATCACCGAAGGAAGGCACAGTACCCCTGGTGGCCACTTTGAACGTTCCAAGTGGCGCGGAAAACAAGGATGCAGCGCTGAAGTTCGTGAACTTCTGGCTGGAGAAGACGAGCCAGGAAGCCTGGGTGACCGGCTACAAGGTTGGCAGTGCTAGACCCGACATTGATGTCCCCGATGACGTCCGAAACCGTCAGATCACCACCGCGGCGGATCTCGATGCTCTGTTGCTGCCAGACCTGGCGGCGCTGTCCCAGCGCTTGCCCCAATGGGGCAGCCGCTGGGAGCGTGAAGTCGTGACCCAGGCGAGGTAGCGGACGAATGACATCATTAGAAACCACCTCCCTACGGCCTCAGCCGGGACGTCTGCCTGTGCGGCTCGGCCCTTTCCTGCCACTTGCGCCACCATCGCTCATCCTGGTCTTTGTTTTCGCCATTCCGATGGGGTTGATGATCGGCCTGAGCTTTCGCGGTTCCAATGGCGAACTCGCGACACTCGACAACTACCAGCGATTTTTCAGCGACGACCTGATGCTGGCCGGTCTCTGGCGCACGGCCCTGATGTCGGGCCTCGTCGCCGTCTGCGTCACCGTCATCGCCTATCCAGTCGCCTATTATCTTGCGCGTTCGAGGTCGCCGTGGCGCACCGTCGTCTTTGCACTTGCCATCGCCCCTGAACTTGCAGGCGTGGTGCTGCGAACCTATGGCTGGCTCGTCATCCTGGAAGATCACGGTGCGATCAATTCGGTGCTGCTCTGGTCGGGACTGATCCTGGAGCCCCTGCCCCTATCCAAGAACCTGCTTGGCGTGGTGATCGGGCTGACGCATGTCGTCCTGCCGTTTGGCATCCTGTCACTGCTGACGAGCATACAGGGCATCGACCCTAATCTTGAGCGCGCCGCGCAAATCTTGGGTGCCTCAAGACTGTCGATCATCCGGCGAATCATCCTGCCTCTGTCTGTGCCCGGGATCATCAGTTCCCTGCTGATTGCCTTCACCATGTCTGCGAGTGCCTATGCCACCCCTGCCCTGCTGGGCGGAGCCGGCTTCAAGGTTCTTGCCACCATGGTCTATGAGCAGGTCCTCTTCTACATCGACTGGCCCATGGCTGCCGTCATGGCAGTGCTGCTTTTGGTCATGATGCTGGGCATGGCGCTTGCTGGCACCCGCGCCGAAGCACGCCTCCAGTGCAAACTTCACATCTGAGGGACGATCCATGGACCGGATTTTATCACTTTGCTTTCGGCTCTCGCTGTTCCTGATCCTGGCCTTTATTGCGCTGCCCATTCTCGTGGTATTTGCAGCCTCGGTCAGTCCCTCAGCGGCGATCAGCTTCGATCCTTCGCAATGGACCTTGGCGTGGTTTGCCGAGTTGGCCGACCGCCGCTGGCTTGATCCTTTCCTTCTCAGCATCAAGCTCGCCGCGGCTGTGACTGTCTTGAGCGGCCTGCTCGGCTTCCTGGCAGCCTATGCGGTCGCCTACCAGAAATGCCCCGGCCATGAGGCGATCATGGCCATTCTGGTCTCGCCCTTGGCGGTTCCGCAGATCGTCAAGGGAGTGGCCATTGTCTTGCTTCTCTCGTCGACCGGCTTCTACTCGCTTCTCGGTACGCCCGGCCTGGTGATGGCACATATCATCCTCACGCTGCCGTTCGTGGTGCGGATGATTGCGGGCGCCATGTACAACTTCGACACAAGCCTCCTGAAGCCGTAAGGCAACAGGCCCTGCGCTGCATGGCAGATGCCGTCACCGCCACAGTGACAGGATATAGTTCCGAGGCGGCAAGCGCTTGCAGGGCAGCGGCCGCCACCCTCTTTGCCGGCGGCGTGTCACCCCTCTGGCTTGCAGGATGTTCACTTGGTCCGGTTGGAGCTGCCTTTGCCAATTCCGCCGCCATGTCGGCACTGGATTATGACGATGGTCACAGGAGGGCCCGCGGACATCCCGGCGCGGCCGTCATACCCGCTGCCCTTGCCGCGTTCGCCGATGGCGGCGAAGCAGACGACCTTATTGCTGGCATTGTGGCAGGATATGAAATCTCCATCCGGATCGCAGCGGCACAAAATCCCGCAAGCATCAAGACGCGCCAGAGCGGGCGCTGGACGGCCTTTGGAGCGATAGCAGCCGCGGCATTGATCGGCCGTGCGCGCGCGAACGTGACCGCATCGGCCATGGCGATCGCCGGCTGCTGGTCGCCCAACCAGGAGGCCAATGGAAGCTCCGGCTATGCCCGACGGACAGGCAACCATGCGAAGGAAGGTATTCCCTGGAGCGTCGTCACGGGTTTGACGTCTCTTGAGCTGGCCCACCGGGGGTTTACCGGGCCAGGTGACCTCCTGGATCATGCCGCTTACTATGATCCTGCGACAGTTCTGGAAGGACTCGGAGAGCGCTGGGACATTTTGGGGGTTTACTTCAAGCCCTACTCCTGCTGCCGCTATATCCATCCTGCTATTGACGCTGCGTTGCGCCTCCTGGAGGACCACCGGATACGTCTGGGTGACATAGAGAACATTCAAGTGCGAACCTTCGAGTGGGCAAACCGTCTGCAGAACAGCCACGAGCCGACCAATCTGGTGGAGATTCAGTACAGCCTGCCATTTTGTGTTGCTGCAGCCCTGTGCAAGGGCGCTCAATCGCTGTCCCCGATCGACGAGCGCCTCCTTCATGATCCTGACGTTCGTCGTCTGGCGGCAAGAGTCGACGTGGTGTCGGCTCCTAACCTGGACCGGAGATTTCCCGCAGAGACGCTGGCTCAAGTTATCATCCAGACGCCGGGCGGCTCAGCCTCTTCCGATATCGTCTCACCGCGCGGCGACGCCGGCGATCCCCTCACCTGGAATGGCCTCTTCGAAAAATTCAGGATCTCGACAGCGCGGCTACTGGAAGAGGAGTGCCAGCTGGATTTCCTCGTGGGTTTTGAGCGTCTGAGGGCGGGAGATCCCCAGCCACTGATCGCTTGCCTGAAGAAACCGATGCGAGCCGGCGGTTCATGAGTTCGCGCCTCGCCAGCTGCTCAAACATGCGGTCCACGTTTTATCTGCAGGCGGGCCCTGACCTTTCGAGGATCGCACCATTGGCCACCACCAACTTCCCCTTAATGATCACCTCACGGACGCGCGCACAATTGGTACGATCAGCGATCACAAGATCGGCTCGCCTGCCCTTCTCGATTAAACCGCGGTCAGCGGCCAGCTGCGGGAAAATGCGCGCGACATTTCCGGTTGCCAGGGCGATTGCGGCCGCAGGCGTCATCTGCTGCTTGCGAATAATGCGGTGGATCGCCTCCAGTATCGCGTCCCAGTGGCCGCCTGCAAAATCGGTGGAGAGTGTGTCGACCAGGCCTGACGACACCAGCGCATCAAGGTTGGACGCATGATTGCGCCAGCGTGTTACGATACAGTCAAGGGTCGATACATCGATTGCAACGCCGCGTTCTTTAAGCTGCGTCGCATAGGCGACAGCCTCCTCCGGCAGGAACATCGGATGGTTGGAATGGCCAGCAACCAATCTCGCGCCCGGATGCTTGCCGGAGATCTCAAGAAGCGTGCCCACGGAGGGAGTGGAATTGTGAAAGATGGCCGGGTAACCGGTTTGCTCCGAGTGCCGGGCAAGTTCTTCGAAGCCGGCAAGAGCAAGGTCGACGGAGGGCATCACGGAGGCGACGATGAGATCGCGAGCTGAGGTCGGGGTCAGCACATTCGCAAGCCGACACGACACGAGCACGGCCTGGAGCTCATCGTCATCCACTCCGTCTTGCGGCCGCAGATAGCGGCCGACAATCGCGTCGCGCAGCCGTCTTGCAACATGCGGATGGATGTCGCAACCCGTGAAGCGCTTCACCGCTTCCGGGATGAACCTGTATTCCTGCGCGCCGCCCCCCAATGTCTGTCCACCACCAACCTCTCCCAGTGCTTTCGCACCCATTGCCAATGCCAGCTCTATGGTCATGCAAAGATGGCGTTCGCGCAGCCCCGCACCGTCGACAGACTGAGCGGCGCGAAAGTTGGCCGGGCTGTGGGCGGTGGACAGATGGACGTCAAGCGGATGGGGATCGCAATCCTCAAGCTCTTGGGGCAGCGCAAACCCACAGACGTTGAGGAGCGTCGTTGTCCCTGAAAGCAGATGGCGGTTCCTTTGCCAGCTGACTGCCGCTGGAATGGGCGGGGCGGACCCACTCGGCATCGATGGCCCGATGACACAGTTGTGCGCATGCGCGTTGATGATACCTGGGAATACCAGGCACCCTGTGGCGTCGATCGTCTGCCTGGCTGACACGGGTTGCTCCAGCTTGCCCGGCAAGACCATCTCAACATACCCGTGCAACAGACCGACGGAGGCAGTGTCCAGGCAGGTACTGCCATCGCCTGTAATTACCGCCCCGCCATGGATGAGGCAGTCCAGAACAGCTGTCATGGCTGACCTGCTTCCCATCCCGGCGCCGGACCAGCGGCATTGGCGCCGCCACAGACGGAGCCGAACACATAGCCAATCGAACGGACCGTCCAGATAACACCCTGCCCCTCCCGGTTCAGGGCTTTGCGCAACCGGCCGATATGGACGTTCAGCGTGGCGCTCTCCACGAACCGTCGCCCCGGCCAGGCGGCAGCAAGGAGCTCGATGCGACTGCAGACCCTGTTGGGCCTCGTCATCAGGCAAGCCAGCAGGGCGAATTCAGTTGGAGCCAGATGAACCGCTACACCACTTCGCGTGACCGTTCGCTCATCGAGATCAAGGATCACACCTGAATGCATCAACACGCCGCTCTGACGCAGGAGAACCTTCTGGAGCGAGCGCCGTCGATCGAGATAATCGAGCAGCCTTGCGGGCGCGAAGGGGCGCACGAACACCTCGTCGACACCCGCGGAGATAAGCTCGATGTGGCTTGCGTTTGCGTGAGCCGCAACAATGGCGACCGTTGCAACATTTCGCGATGCCACATTCTGCGTGATGGACCGGCACGCCTGCACCGCCGAAAAGCGGCGTTGCTGGTCGTCAAGGAGGACCGCCCTGATGTCTGATCCGGTTGCGGAGCTGCTGACGTCACCATCTGTCGTCGCCAGCGTAACGCGATAACCATCGGTCGTCAGAATATGGGCAAACAAAAGGAAGAAATCCGTATCTGCCGAGCCGATCACAATCCGTCCCTTAATCAACGTCCTTCCGCGGCGCACCGCCACAGCTCCTGCTCATTCCGCGGTACTCCTACGTTTGAGAACTGCTGCCGTGCGCCATCGCGCACATCCCTCGCAAGGAGCCGCTCTATCGCTGGCGTATTTTGGTCGCGTGACCAGCAATCACGATGCCCTCAGCATTGTCGGGAAAGAACCAGAGTTTCTACTCTCGAAAGTGATAGTTGCCGGAATGAGAGCAGTGGTCTTACTGCCTGAGACAACAAGGACCCTCACGAAAAGACACTGGCGTCTCCGCAGCTTGAAGGAACTTAAGGCGGGATAGACGTGGGGGCATGGGGTCAATCACTTTGATGGGAGTCTGGCAATCCAGGCCTTCGGCAAGTTGCTTCGCAACCATGCACTCGCCACCTCAGCCATCGGCCGCGAGGAGTTCGCGGTCTTTTTGCCAAGCACCCCTGCCGACGTCGCCCTGTCTTTTGCGCAGACGCTGCAAAAGGCAACGACAACCTTTGAGGATCTACCAGTGACACCAACTGCGAGTTTCGGTGTTGCGTCACTCGCCTCGGCACCTGAACTGCAGGATGCATTCAGGCGTGCGGACATGGGCTTTATGAGGGGAAGAACGCGGGTCGACATAGGGTGAAGCTGGCGACATCGCCGCTATCAGAGCCCTAATGATAACGGGGAAGACACAGCGCGAGATAGCGGCAACATATGGTGCCTCTCGTTCTCTAGTTGGAATGATCATCAACCATAAGCGATAGGGACAGGTCACGTAGCAGAACACGCCGCTCCCACCACGCCGCAGCACCGCGAAGAACGCTTCGCGATCCATGATCTTCTCCTGATTGTCGAGAGGGTTGAAGGACGATAACCAGATCGAAGGGTTTTGCCGGCAGATTAGTCTTGTTCCCGGTCCCACCGATCTGGGAGCACTTTTCGGAGAAGCCCGTCAGCCGCCGCTGGCGGGCTTTCTTCGTTTGGTCGAAAGAGGCGCCCGACCTTCGGCAGATGCTCGAAGCTGGCAGACAGGTATGTTCTCTTCAGCGCCCCGCCTTGGCGCTATGGAGCACGCGTCCGCCCCCCTCACCCTTGCCCCGGCGGGCGCGTGCCCTTCCTGCTCAAGAGCCAATCGCTGCCAGCGCTTTAGAGAGCGCTCCCGATGACGTCGAAGACCGTAGTGCTGATCACCTCAACGTTCATGCCCTCCTGGTCGGATGGCTTGTGCTGATCAGAGGAAGCCCGACCTCTCCTGATTCAGGTGGTCAGCCCCAAGCAAGGGTTGGGAAACACGTTGCGCCCTATGCCTGACCTGATCCCAGATGAGATCGAGACATTGCGCATGCTCGCTGGTCACCTGCCGAGACGACTTGGCTTGAAACATTTCATCTGCGCTCTTGAACTTGCAGACTTCGGGCTCTGCACTTCGGAGGAACCTTATCGGATGACCGGTCCAGGCCTCGAGGCTCTGGAAGCTGTCACTGGCACTATCGACCTTCGTTCACGCCAGATCGCTCATCCGCGGCGCTGGTATGCGAGGAGGCCATGAACTTCTCCTGATTCGTAAATTTGCAGGCGCATGAGTCACCTGCCCTTAAGAACCGGCTGATATAACGGCTCGTGTCGAGAGGACCGTGTGCAATCCATCCTGCACGCCATGCCCTTGTAGCTCAGCGGTAGAGCACCTGCTTCGTAGGCAGGAGAGCCAGGTTCAATTCCTGTGCGAGGGCACCATTCTCATCACTCCAAGTCCGAATTTTCCGTTGGTCAGCCTCACACAGTCCTTGCGGACGAATGCTGTGCAGCTAATTTACCGTGCGCTGTTGGTGCGGACAGATCATGAGGATCATGCAATGCAGTATGATTGGACAGGCGTCAGAACCCGCCGAATTGCTCTGGTAAAGATTGCCCTCTATGTCCTCGGGGCGATCCTCGCAATCACCATGCCCGTATTTATCATTCCGGACGCCGATCTTTCCTCAGTCACAAAGCTAGTAGCTGCGGATGGGGTGCAGGATCTGCATTAACACAGGCTTGGTCTAGTTGTGCGGTATGGCCGTTATCCGGACGATGAAGAATGACACTCATCCATAACGAGGGGACAAAACCACTAGCGAACGCGCTGGATAGGCTTTCGACGGCCACGATCCCGGTTAGCGTACTAGGTCAAGCGTTCTCACTCACGGCCTATCGATGACGCTGAAACACTCTTTTAGATCGTGTTCCCTGTGGCAGCCGGTGCTTGCACGCTAGGGTGGATCGCTTATGACCGCCACAGGCAGCGGGCGCACCCCAGCGAATAGCTCCACTTGTCCCCATCCAACCCGAGGCAACCCTTCGGGTTTTTATTACCTGAGACCCCTCCACTATTTCCTGATACAGACCCCTCTTCGGCGTCCGACATGGACACCAAAGGAGGATAATGTGATCTCGCAGAAATTCATCGTCATCCCCTACAAGAAGAGCAGGGGCGGAATGACTCCTGGTGAGATCCGACAGGCAAGTAACGCAGTGACGGCCGAACGGATCGCTACTGCGATGGCTGATCGTCATCCGGGTGTCGCGGCATATTCCGTTATGGTTGACACCGAGACCGGCGACATGACGTCCCCCACCCTAATAGTCTCGTTCGGTGAGATCCCGCCTCTGGAAGATTGAGCCTGCATCATCTTCAACCGCGACGTGGCTTCGTGCTGCCCCTCTTGAGGCTCTAGCGGAACATTCCCTTAATCCCGCTGTTCCGGCAACGCGTCTCTTCTCGACGCTTGGAACGCGCGGCGACCATATGAAACCTCTGTTGGCTTGCACAAGCCGCGCGTTCCACCCCCTTGAGCTCTGCTGACCTAGCGGCTGCCTTTCAGTTTCTTTTTGGCACGGCCACTGGCTGCGCCAGCCGCAAAGCGCGAAGCCGCTCAGTCTTCTTCTCGCGATCAGCCGCTTCCTTGTCGATGATTGCTAGTGCGGCTGCATCGGTGGCCGCTCGCTTCTCCACTAGAGACCGTTTCCTTGGGGTAAGTTCAGCGTCAGACATACGAGCTCCTTCTTCTGAAGGAAGAGATAGGGCCCTCAGGTACCAGGGAAAGGCTGCTGACGCTCAGGAACCATTTTCAGGGCATTGACGTTTGACCTCAGTCGCGAGGGCGTTTAGCTCCCCCTCAGCTTACCTCCCGCCCGGACCGCTCTCGCGAACCCCCCTCAGAGCCGCCCTTGCTGCCGGAGTCCCTGCCCCGGCTCTTTACATCAATCACGGCGTAAAGCCCGTCCCCCTCCCACGCCGATCTCATGCACCATATGGTGAAGACGGCTGTCGCCGAGACGACGAGCCGAAGGCAAAGCTGGTATGGGGTTGGCCGCTGGAGGCGATGGCCGATCATCTTGAGGCTGTCAGCCGGGGGGGGATAACGCGCACCTGATCAACTGCCGGCCGGGGCTGATGAAGTCGTGCTTCACTCGGTCTTCCGGGCAGCTTGGGGCGCTGCTCCAGGATCGGCCATCGTTAGCGACGAACCCGGCAAGCGTCTTGCACCGTGCGCGGATCCGGTCGGCGTTCTGCTCTAAGTCCCGGCGCTGCCGCTCAGCCTCCCGCCTCGCCCTCTCCTCTCCGCTTTGCGCCGTCTGCGACGATGACTGACGCTGCACAGGCAGCTTCACGCTCATCGGGGGTCGTCATGGCGGCTGTTAACCATAGCCTCGTTTGCTTCATGTCTTTCAAGCCCAGCGCCCCTATAACTCCATTAACCGTATCGCTCTCGCTTGGAGGTGACGCATGAGCTTCATTCTGCAAAAGCACCAGCGCCACGTTCTAGAGACTGTGGCCGCCTACGAAGCGCGAATAATAGAGATAGATGCAAATATCCGTCTCAGGTCGATGTCCAACGACACCAACATCGGAGAGCTCCGTCTTCTGCATCGCCTCAAGGAGGAGTGCTCCGGCCTCCTCTACCGCTACCAAGGTCTCAACGAAGGCTTCAAAGCTCTTGTTGGTGATGCCAGCGTAGCTGCTGAATACAGGAAGCCCCGCCCCAGACTAGTCCGGGACAGGGCTGTGTCCGTTGCCGCGACGGCGCTGATCAACGCTTAGAGGACCCGGCCTTCCGGCTCTGGCTATGCGCTCCGGTCGTTTTGGCATCATAGCCTTGACCGTAGTTTGTGCCGCCGAGGTGACCGCCACCACTTGTATTGACGATCTGTCGCTCGGCGCGCTTCAAAAGCACGGCAGCATCTGTCTTCTTCATGAGGTGTCTTTCCGGGTTGCCGAGATGAGAACCGCAGGCATTCGCTGCGTCCCATCGTCCCTCGACGGCTCTGCCAATGAATATGCGATCAGAGCCTAAAGCGACGGCAGCATTGCGAGCGCTGAAGATGTTCAGCTCTCATCAGCAATGCCGATGCTGTTGATATGGGGATTCCTGGCCGTCTTAACAAGCTCAGCTCGCCATCTGAATATCGTCTGCCTTCCCCCAAAGATCACTCGAAGCGGAAGCCGCCGACCTCTCTCCATCCTCTTCGCGAAGACGTTCACTGAAGACCTTGCGCTTGGGGCCGAGTTTCAGCGGCTCTTTTCTTTCCTGCCGCACAGATATGTTGCCATCGCCGGATACTCAGGCCTCACACGCCTGGTGGGAAGGGCTATGCCAGGAACGGACATCAGCAGCTTGCCCGTCGCAATACGAAACTCCGCCCCCTGCTTGACGGCAACCCCTTTGCCGGAGTTGATAACCCCGGCGCTGATGCGCCTCGATAGATCAATCTCACCACCAGAGGCGCGCCGCGCTCTTCCTTCTTGCCCGGCGGCCCTTGGAGACCAGGCGGCCCAGCCTCGCCACACTCTCCTTTGTCCCCTCGGGCCAGACAGGACGCAGATCACTGACGTGTTGCCACTTCAACAGACAGGCCCAATGAGGGCCACACGACCGCCGCCCGCTAACACCGTTATCATGAAGTTCGAATTCTCAGTCATTCGCGCCCCCCGGCTGCGAGTTCACCGCAACTTGCAACGTATGCGCTCCGAAGTCGAGAAGATGGCAATCCTGTTGTTCAGTTGCAGGTCTTCACTATGCGATGTCCATGTCCTTGGCCGCGACAACCACCCGCCCGTGTACCCGAGGAACATCATCTCCAGCCGGCAGTTCGGATGTTTTGCTGGAGTTCCCAAATGAACGTCTGGTTTTCGCGGCTGATACTTGTGCTCCTTGCGACAGCCTTGATGGCCATCATATTCAGCATCGTCCTTCTGGATGACCGGCCGCGTGATCAACTGGAAGCTGATGTTGAGCTAAGGTATAAGAGATCTGAGCATGACCTTGTTGTTACGGACTCCCTGCGCAATCATCCCTGGCTGGGGCAAGGAACTTCGGTTGTCGAGAGCTCCGACTGGTTCAAGGGGCTACTGTCGAGGGGAACATCTCTGTGCCTAAACTTTGATGTCGTAAGTTATCCAGTTCGTTTTCGTAGCCAGCCGGTCGTAGACCGCCCGACCTCGATAGTTCGTTTCTGCGGTGATCCAACGAACGATTGACCAGTTTTCCCGCGCGGCTATGGCGCGGACTCTTGCGATCAGGGCGTCAGCCGCTCCAGATCCGCGTGCCTCCGGAGAAACGTAGAGATCATCAAGATAGCAGCCGACCGTGGCCGATAGGGGCCTCGCAAACGGCCGGTAATGCGCGAGCCCTATGACGAGACCAGTGGCATCCTCCGCGACCAGACCTCTCGATTCCTTTTTGTCGTCATGTAGCCAAGACCAAACAGTGCTTCTCATCTCATCCGTCTGCTCGACTCTGTAGAAGGTGGCATAGCCCTTGTACAAGAGGTCCCACTGATCGCGGTCCGACTGGCAGACATCCCTTACGACTGGAGTGATCATAGTCTTCGTTCCTTTAACCAACTTAGTACTAGGTGAAAGCCATCAAACGTGCGCTGACCAAGCCTACTGTGTAATCCCGCCCAAAGCGGCCCACTGCGGGAGTAGTTCTGCCACAGCCAGCCTTCTCGATCTACGCTTCTGCCTGCGTTCGCAATCTATGTCCTGGCGCAATACCCTGAGCTCGGATCGGCCGCCGGCCCCAGGCGGCCGCTACGTGGACAACTAGATAGCGGCGATTGTCGACCGGCTCGACGTGAACAAGCCGGTGATTGGCGCAGCAGCCGCCAACACTCAAACGTGCTGACCACCGTTGATGTGAACCTCCGCCCCATTGATGTATGATGATGACGCGTCGCAAAGGAAATAGATTGTCTCCGCAACTTCACGTGGCTCGCCCAATCTCCCCATCGGCACTTCTGCCGCAACCAGCTCATTTGTGCCGGGTGACAGGATCGACGTACCGATCTCGCCGGGTGCGATAGCGTTCGCTCGAATGCCCCGGGGCCCAAATTCAAAGGCCATTTCCCGCGTCAGCGACCCAAGGGCGGCCTTGGATGCTGCATAAGCAACACCGGCGAAAGGATGGACACGCGACCCTGCGATTGACGTGACGTTGACGATCGATCCTTTGGCCGCTTCGAGCTCCGGCAGAAGCGCGCGAGCGATCAGTGCCGTTGCGACAAGATTGACGTTAAGCACCTGTGTCCAGACCTCAGCACTGGTATTTGTTATGCCTAGCCGGCCTGATCCCGCTGCTTTCGGTGAGATGCCGGCATTGTTGACGAGCGCATGTAACCTGCCGTCCGGCAGACGCTCGCGGACCGACTGTGCCAGTCGGTCGATCTGTGTCAGGTCTCCTAGGTCGGCTTGAATATGGCTATCTCGACCGGACTGCCAGGAGCATTCCTCCGAGAAAGGTTGTCGTGACACGGTGAGAACCCGCCAGCCCTTCGTCATGAACAACTTGACCGTCGCGTGACCGATACCCCGGCTCGCTCCAGTCAGCAACATGTATTGCGTTTCTTGGGTTATGAGCACTCTCCTTGGATAATCATCGCAACGCGATTGCCGAGGCAGGCGGTCTTGCCCCACCCTTCACCTGGCCCGTCGGGCATCGCCGCATTTCAGGGTTCAGAGGGCGTAACGACGATGAGCGTCGGCCCGTCTTCCCTAAGTGCTGCAGCAAAAGCAGCATTGAACGTCTCCAAATTGTCGACCTTGGTCGTTGAGACGCCCATCCCTTCTCCTAGTCGCACCCAGTCCAGATCGGGCTTGTCCAGGTCGATCATGGCGATGGCGTTCGGCCCGGGGACGCCAAATCCAACATTGGCAAACTCGTGGTGAAGCGTTGCATAGGAGCCGTTGGCCAGTAGCACCGTCACCACATTGGCCCGCTCCCGCGCCTGCGTCCACAGCGCTTGTAGGGTGTACATCGCGCTACCGTCGGCCTGCAGGCATACGGTTTTCCGGTACGGCGCGGCAATTGCTGCGCCAGCGGCAAGCGGGAGACCCATACCAATCGAACCGCCAGTGAGTTGGAGATGATCATGGGGCGCCGTATGCCGCAAAGCTGGAAGGAGCTTGAAGCTGGCACTGATCGACTCATCAACGAGGATTGCGTCGTCAGGAAGTAGGGCAGAGATCGATGTCCCGAGCCCTTCTAGCGTCATGGAGCCCCTTCCGAGCTGGCGGGCTCCTCGACCGAGATGCAGGGCCTTCGAAGGGGCTTTAGAGGCGCCGAGGTAGTCTGCAAGCGCATCAAGGAACGTCGCAACGTCGCAAGCGCTAGCAACGAGCGTAAATTTCTCGGCCTCTGGCGGCAAGACGAGGCTCGGCTTGCCGGGGTACGCGAAGAACGCAACTGGCTCCGCCATGCCGCAGAAGACGGCATGGCGGACCTCGCAAAGTGCCTCCAAAGCGCGATCGATAACATAAGGCACACGCTCGACCCCCACCGCTCCAGCACCCCCTCGCGCGCGGGCTGCGCTGGTGGGGCCAATAAGCCGACAGCCGGTTTCCTCCGCGATACGCCCTGCAGCTGTTAATCCCGGTTCGAGCAGCCCAGGGCCGCCGATGAAAAGCGCCGCACCATCCTGTCGCAGCATCGCTGCAGCCTGTGCGAGGGCGACCTCGTCGACAGTGACTGTCGCAGACGGGGCAGCGGCAACTGCGGGCTGCCCCCCCGAACTCCATGCGACGTCTGCCGGCACGATCAAGGTAGCCACGGCTCCTCCGCCGATCTTCGATGCCACTACTGCGGCGGCGACATCACCTCCCAAGTGTGTCGCGTTCGTGCTCGTGCGCAACCAGTGCGACACCGGCTTGGCAAGACCCTCGATGTCACTTGTTAGCGGTGCATCGTACTGCCGGTGATATGTCGCGTGATCGCCGACAATCGACAGCATCGGCGTGCCCGCCTTTCGGGCGTTGTGGAGGTTGGCAATGCCGTTTGCCAACCCCGGTCCAAGGTGGAGGAGAGACGCTGCCGGCCGACCGGTCATGCGGGCGTAGCCGTCCGCCGCTCCCGTCACCACCCCTTCGAAAAGACCAAGTACGCAGCGCATCTGGCTGTAGCGGTCAAGCGCGCCGACGAGGTGCATCTCCGACGTGCCCGGGTTGGCGAAGCATGTATCGATCCCGGCGCCAAGCAAGGTCTCCACTAGGCTTTCCGCACCGTTGAGCTGGTTTGAATGCGCGTCCATGGTGGCTTCGGCCTCCGTTTCAGATTATCTTGCGGCCGATGGCACGCGATGCCTCGCGCAGAAGAGCGACGTTGCGCTGGAGTTCCGACCTGAGGGGTTCCGTTAATCCCGATATGCTGAGAGCTCCGGCCAACTTGTCGTCACGGTCAAAAATTGGAACGCCGAGGCCGGCCAGACCGAGCACGAAATCGTCGACCGCGAACTCGTAGCCCTGCTCGTGAATGCGTTGCGCTTCCCTTCGAAGAGTTGGCGGGTCAGTTACGCTGGCAGATGTTCTTTTCAGCAGCGGCTGAGACAGCGCGCGCTCCTGGTCCTCAGGTGACATATAGGCGAGAAGCACGCGGGGTCCGCCGCCGCAGTTCAAGGTGGTGCGGGCACCGACAGTGAACCATGGCGCGTCGACACTAGGGACGGAAGCGCGGACCCGTTCGACGCACAGTCCCATTCCGTCGTGAGGTATCCAAAGAAAGGATGTCCCGCCTACCCGGTCAGCCAGGTCGCCAAGATAGGGAGCTGCGACCTCCCGCAGATCCCGCCCGGTCTCAACCGCAGACGCGATTTCGAGCACTCCAACGGTCAGCGAATAAAGACCGCTGCGGGTGTCGTGCTCTACGATGCCGGAGGCTTGGAGTGTGTAGAGAAGCCGGCGCGCCGTGCTTTTATCAAGCCCAGAGGCTTGGGCAAGCTCGGTCAGGGTTCGTCTTGGAAGAGAAGCTGAGAACGCGCGTAACAAGTCGACGCCGCGCTCCAGTGCTCTAACGACAGGTACCCCCGGCTTAGCTTCAAGCCTCATCCTCTCAATTTCTCGAGATCCGCTACTGTTCATGCAAGATACTTCATCTGTGTCATCAGATGATATAGCTATCATCGGTTGACACGGGTGTCCACCATTGCTCTACTCGAAAGGTCAGGCTGACAAGACCGGGAAACGGCTGCACGCCACAGGGAACGATCGCGATAAACTGGAGATGGAATCCGATGATAATGCGCACCTATTTCGTGGCCGGCGTGGCCGCGCTCGCGTTTGCTTTATCTTCTGCAGCCCAGGCGCAAGTCCAAGGGGGCAGTGTCAGCGTTGTTGTGACGCCCGAGCCACCCATGCTCATGCAGGCGCTCAACCAGAACGGCCCCACAAACATGATCGCAGGGAACATCTATGAATCGCTCCTGCGCTTCAACGAACGGCTTGAGCCACAACCATCCCTCGCCCAGAGCTGGGAAGTTTCGGAAGACGGCACGGTCTACACCTTCAAGCTTCAGGAAAATGTGACGTGGCATGACGGTAAGCCCTTCTCCGCCGATGACGTCGTCTTCTCGCTCGATGTCTTTCTGCGCGAGGTCCATCCGCGCTGGCGGCCGATCGTCAACAATCAGGTCAAATCCATCGAGAAGGTCGACAACAACACCGTCCGCCTTACGCTCAAGCAGCCCTTCGGCCCGCTTCTCCTGGCGATGGAGACGGCTTCAGCCCCAATTGTGCCCAAGCATATTTACGAGGGAACGGCCTACGCTTCCAACCCGATGAACAACACACCGATCGGAACTGGTCCGTTCAAGTTCAAGGAGTGGAACAGAGGTTCTTATGTTCACCTCGTAAAGAACGAGGACTACTGGATGGACGGTAGACCCTATCTCGACGAGATCTACTGGCGATTCATACCCGATGCTGCCGCACGTGCAGTCGCGTACGAAACCGGTGAAGTCGACGTTCTCAGCGGCGGTGCCGTTGACATCTTCGATGTCCCGCGGCTTTCGCAACTTGAGAACTCGTGCGTGACCAGCAAGGGGTGGGAAATGTTTGCTCCGCACGCCTGGATCACGATCAACCACCGTAACGGCATTCTGGGCAACCAACAGTTCCGTCAGGGGCTGATGCACGCAATCGACCGCGAGTTCGGTCGCGACGTGGTGTGGAACGGATTTGGACAACTTCCAACTGGTCCGATTTCCTCCAAGACCCGCTTCTACGACGCTGAGGTTGTGACGTACGACTACGACCCTGAAAAGGCACGCGAACTCATCAAGGCATCAGGCTATACCGGAGAGCCTTTGGAATTCCTTGCCCTGCCCTACGGCGAGACCTGGACGCGCTGGGCCGAAACGATCCGTCAGAACTTTGCCGACGTAGGCGTCAATCTACAAATAGTCACCACCGACGTACCCGGCTGGACGCAGCGCACCAGCGAGTGGAACTTCGACATGACCTTCAACTTCCTCTATCAGCTGGGCGATCCGGCCATCGGGGTCGCGCGAAGCTACATTTCATCCAACATCATCAAGGGAAGCCCCTTTGCCAATGTCGGCGGCTATTCAAACGAGAAAGCCGATCAGCTTTTTGCGGAAGCCGCAATCGTACCGAAAGAGGAAGAGCGTCAGGCTCTTTACACACAGGTACAGAAGCTCCTTGCTGAAGACTTGCCGGTGCTCTGGCTGCTGGAGATGGATTACCCCACCATCCACCGCTGCAACGTCAAGAACCTCGTCACAACTGCGATTGGCATCAATGACGGGTTCCGTGACGCCTGGAAGGAATAGGCCTTTTGTCAGCCACTTTACCCCCGGGCCGCGGGCGGCCCGGGACAGGAGAATGACGTGAGGATTTGCATGATGGTGTTCGGAAAGGCAACAAATGGATTTGCTGCGCTTCGTCTTGATGCGGCTTGGCAAGGGTGTGATCGTGCTCTTCGCCATCGCAGTCTTAAACTTCTTCCTCGTCAGAGCCGCGCCAGGCGACCCCGCTCAGGTCATGGCCGGAGAAGCTGGCGCCGGTGATGAGGTCTTTTTGGATCAGTTGCGCCAGCAGTTCGGGCTCGACCGTCCGCTCTACGAGCAACTGTGGGCCTATCTTTCCAACTATGCGACCCTCGATCTTGGCTTCAGCTACCGTCAACAGCAGCCGGTACTCGACCTGATATTGGAACGCCTTCCTGCCACCCTCCTGTTGACGGGCGCCGCCTTCTTCATCTCCCTCGTGCTGGGGGTTGTTCTCGGTGCGCTTGCCGCCCGACGTGTTGGGAGGTGGTCCGATAGCGCCATCACCACGCTTGCGCTTGTATTTTACGCCACGCCCTTGTTCTGGATCGCACTGATGAGTCAGATCGTCTTCTCGCTTAAACTGGGCTGGCTGCCCAACGTTGGCTTCGAGACCGTCGGTGGCGGCTACACCGGGATCGATCGTGCGTTGGACATCATCCAGCATCTCATCATGCCGGCACTAACACTGGGGCTGTTTTTCACCGCAATATATGCCCGCATGATGCGGGCCTCCATGCTGGAGGTTGCTGGAGCCGACTTCGTCAAAACTGCATACGCTAAGGGATTGTCACCAGCTGTCATCACGCGCCGTCATATTGCGCGCAATGCAATCCTGCCGGTCGTGACTTTGGCCGGGCTGCAAGCGGGACAATTGGTGGGTGGAGCGATCTTAACAGAGACAGTTTTTGCCTGGCCGGGAATTGGCCGACTGATGTTCGAGGCACTTGCCCAACGCGACTACTCGGTGCTTCTGGGCGTTTTCTTCATCTCGTCCGCGATGGTCGTTATCTTCAATCTCGTCACCGACATCATCTACCGGATCGTAGATCCGAGAATCGGGGCATCAGCATGAATGCGTTCACCCGCTTTGCCTCAAACCGGGGCGCCATCGTCGGATTGGGGCTCCTCCTGCTACTCGTCGCCGTCGTCCTCCTCGCTCCTCTCCTCTACCCCCAGTCTCCCTGGCGTATGGTCGGCCGGCCTATGGGCGCTCCCTTGGCGGGCAGCTTCTTGCTTGGCACTGACACGCTCGGTCGCGACGTAGCGGCTGGCATCGTTCATGGCGCGCGCGTATCGCTTCTGATTGGAGTGGTCTCAACGGTCGTGGCTCTTTTGATCGGGGTCCCGCTCGGCGCAGTCGCTGGCTACTTCGGCGGCCTCATTGACGACCTCGTCATGCGCTTTACGGAGTTTTTCCAGACGATACCAAGCTTTGCCCTCGCGATCGTTGTGGTGGCTATTTTGCAGCCTACCCTTCTGTCAATCGTTCTGGCCATCGCGATTGTCTCATGGCCTCCCGTCACGCGGCTGATCCGAGGCGAATTTCTGTCGTTGAGATCGCGCGAGTATGTTCAGGCTGCGATCACAGTCGGCCAGTCGACGCCGCGTATCATCTTCACCCAGATCTTGCCTAACACCTTGGCGCCGATCATCGTGATGGCCTCGCTGATGGTGGCGACCGCTATCCTTCTAGAGTCCTCCCTCTCCTTCCTCGGACTTGGCGATCCCAATCTGATGACATGGGGATATATGGTCGGTGCTGGCCGATCTCGCATCATCGACGCCTGGTGGATCAGCTTCTTTCCAGGCGTCGCGATCTTCCTCACCGTTCTGGCACTCAACCTTGTTGGCGAGGGTATCAACGATGCCCTCAATCCGCGCCTGCGCAAAGAGGATCGCAAATGACGGAACGGGTTCTCCACGTCGAAGGGCTGTCGCTTTCCTTACCGAACGCCGCCGACCGTAGATTTGCACTTAAAGACGCTTCCTTTCAGATAGGCGCTGGGGAAACAGTCTGCGTCGTCGGCGAGTCGGGTTCAGGCAAATCGATGACGGCCCACGCAGTCATGGGATTGCTGCCGCCGGCAGTGAAGGTGGCGGCTGGCAGCATCAGGCTTGCCGGCCGCGAGCTCCTCGGGCTCGACGAGCGGGACATGCGGCGGTTGCGAGGCTGCGACATCGGTATGATCTTTCAGGAGCCGATGACGTCACTCAACCCGCTGATGCGCATCGGCGACCAGATCGGCGAGATGTTCGAGGCTCACGGTGCGCTTCACCCAGCTGCTCGCAACAAACGTGCGCTGGAACTGATCGAGGAGGTCGGCCTGCCCGACCCCGCGCACATCGTCCGCGTATATCCGCACCAGCTTTCTGGTGGCCAGCGGCAGCGCGTCATGATCGCAATGGCGCTGGCGCTCGAGCCCAAGCTCCTCATTGCCGACGAGCCGACCACAGCGCTTGATGTCACCACGCAGGCGCAAATTCTGCGGCTGATCGACCGACTGCGCAGCGAGCACGGCACCGCAGTGCTTTTCATCACCCATGATTTTGGCGTGGTCGCTGAAATCGCCGACCGGATCGTCGTCCTCCAGAACGGGGAGATATGCGAGACGGGAAAGACAGGCGACGTGCTGCGCACGCCCTCGCACGACTACACGAAAAGACTGATCGCCGCTGTGCCTTCGCTTACTCCGCCAGAGCCACGGAGACTTGCGACCGCAACACCCGCTCTGAAGATCGATGGCCTTTCCAAGACCTACAGGAGTGGTGGCTTTTTTGCCAAGGGCCGCGAAGTTGCAGCGGTGGACAATGTCTCTTTCGAGATTCTGCCGGGAGAGACGCTTGGCCTCGTGGGTGAATCAGGGTCTGGCAAGTCGACAGTCGGCCGCTGTTGTCTTCGACTGATCGAGCCCGACGGTGGAATGATCCGGCTCGAAACGGTCGAAATCCAGGGGATGACACAACGTATGCTGCGGGCGCATCGCTCCCGCATCCAAATGATCTTTCAAGATCCCTACGCCTCGCTCAACCCCCGTCGGTCCGTTGGGCGTATCATTGCGGAAGGTCCGGTAGCCCAAGGAGTAGACAGAAGCACAGCCATGCTGCAGGCCCGCGAGCTGCTTGACCTCGTAGGTTTGGCGCCTGCGGCGGCCGATCGTTACCCGCATGAATTTTCTGGCGGACAGCGACAGCGCATTGGCATTGCCCGGGCGCTCGCGCTTAACCCGAAGGTGCTTGTCGCTGACGAGGCGGTATCAGCCCTCGACGTCTCGGTGCAGGCACAGATCCTTGACCTCATCCGCGAGATCCAGAACCGGCTGCAAGTGGCTGTCCTCTTCATCACACATGATCTTCGCGTTGCGGCCCAAATCTGCGACCGCATCGCGGTGATGCAGCGCGGTCGGATCGTCGAGATGGCGGCCACGGCTGAGCTATTCGCTAATCCCGCTCACGATTATACGCAAATGCTGCTCGCCGCTGTACCCGGTCGAGAAGCCTTCGCACACACGCACGAAACGGAGACCAATCATGTCACTTGAGCCGGACCTGCGCCACAGGATCATCGCCGCCGTAGAGACCGGATTTGACGAACAGGTGATGTTGACTCAGGAGATGATCCGCTTCCCGTCGTTGCGCGGCGACGAGCATGCCATCCAAGATCACGTTTTCCGCCTACTGCGCGCGCGGGGCTATGCCATGGACCGCTTCCACATGGACGAGGACGCAATCTCACGCCATCCCGGAGGTGCGCCATTCACGCCGGAGCATTCACGCGCACCGATTGTCGTGGGCATACACCGTCCGCGCGCGGAGGCTGGTCGCTCGCTCATACTGCAAGCCCATGTCGATGTCGTACCGCCTGGCCCTGCAAACATGTGGTCACACCCTCCCTTTGAGCCCGCAATCGACGGCGATTGGCTCTATGGCCGAGGCGGGGCAGATATGAAAGCGGGTCACATTGCCAACATTGCAGCGCTTGATGCATTGCGCCGCATCGGCTTCCAGCCAGCATCAACCGTTTATGTCCAGTCCGTCGTGGAGGAAGAATCAACGGGGAACGGGGCACTGATGACCCATCTGCGTGGCTACAAGGCGGATGCAGTGCTGATCCCGGAACCTGAAGACGAGATGTTAGTGCGCGCCAATGTCGGGGTCTTGTGGTTTCAGGTGGAGCTGCGGGGGCTCCCAGTCCACGTCCGCCAGATGGGGGCTGGAGCAAACGCGATTGACGCTGCTTACCGGGTAATCGCCTCTTTGCGCGAACTCGAAGTGAAGTGGAATCAGCGTAAGAAGGACTACCCCCACTTCGAGAATGAAGTGCATCCAATCAACCTCAACATAGGCAAGATCGAAGGCGGCGACTGGGCTTCTTCAGTCCCGGCATGGTGCCGCATCGACTGCCGAATTTCCATCTTTCCCGGCGTCTCGGCCGAGGAGGCCACACGTGAGATCATCGATCATCTTCAGGCCGCAGCACGTGCCGACGCATTCCTGGCCAATAACCCGCCTCAAGTCACCTTCAACGGATTCTATTCGGAAGGCTACGTGCTTGAGCCAGGATCGGAGGCAGAAGCGGTCCTTGGTCGCGCGCATGAGAGCGCAACTGGGTCGCCCCTGAAAACATTCATGACCCCCGGTTATCTCGATACAAGAGTTTACGCGCTCTACGACCGCATACCCGCTCTCTGTTACGGGCCCATATCTGAGAACATTCACGGTTTTGACGAGCGCGTCAGCCTAGCGTCGCTGAAGCGCATTACAACCGCAATGGCGCTCTTTGTCGCGGAATGGTGCGGCGTGGAGGCATCGGGCTGAACGGGCGCCCAAATTCGACATCTCCCTTCCGGATCTGCAGCGCGGTGCCTCCATGAACTTGTCGTACTTCGGCTTAACGGTTCGGTGTTCATTCAACTACGTGACCTAGAAATCTGGCTCATGTTTTTTCTCAAGCGAGGACTCAGCCATGCTACAGGTGCCTGAAATCATCAAACGCACGTCATTCTACATTGACGGAGCATGGCGTGAGCCTGCCGCCTCAGAAGTGATTGAAGTTATCAATCCAGCAAATGAGCGCGCCTACGCCGTTATCTCTGCGGGTACGGCGAATGACATTGACGCAGCCGTCAGCGCGGCGCGCGCGGCGTTTGATGACTGGAGTGCCCGCAGCAAAGAGGAGCGCCTCGGCTTCATCCGTAAGATCGCCGACGTATACGAGGCGTGCAGCGACGAAATGGCTCAGGCCATCTCCTGTGAGATGGGCGCACCGAGGAAGCTTTCCCGCGAATCCCAGGCTGCGGTGGGCCTGTTGCACCTGCGGGCATTCATCAAGGCTGTCGAGGACTACAGCTTTGAGTACATGCCAAGCCCGGAGCGCCCCGAGCAGAAAGTTGTGCACGAACCGATCGGTGTATGCGGTCTCATTACGCCTTGGAACTGGCCGATGAATCAGATCGTTCTTAAGGTCATTCCCGCTATCGCAGTCGGCTGCACCGTGGTGCTCAAGCCCTCTGAGATTGCGCCCATGTCCGCTATGCTATTTGCTGACTTCGTTGATCGCGCCGGACTTCCCAAAGGTGTGTTCAACCTCGTCAATGGAGAGGGCGCTGTTGTTGGAGAGGCGCTCTCGAGACATCCGGAGGTGGACATGATTTCGTTCACCGGTTCCACGCGCGGTGGCACGGCCGTCTCACGCGCGGCGGCGGCGACAGTGAAGCGCGTTTCCCTTGAGCTGGGTGGAAAATCACCAAACATCGTGTTTGCCGATTGCGATCTGGCAACCACCGTCGCCATGGGTGTCGCTCATTGCTTCGAGAATAGCGGGCAGTCCTGCAACGCACCAACGCGCATGCTCGTGGAGCGATCGGTTTACGACCAGGCGGTTGCCTATGCCGCGCAAGCGGCCCGTGCGACAAAGGTGGGTGACCCCGCCAAAGAGGGAGATCACATCGGGCCTCTGGTGTCGAAGCTTCAGTTCGACAAGGTGCAGGCTCTCGTTGATAAGGCCGTTGCGGAAGGCGCACGGCTAGTTGCTGGCGGCCCCGGCCGTCCGGAGGGTCTGTCGGAGGGATATTTCGTCCGTCCGACAGTCTTTGCGGATGTCACCAACGACATGACGGTGGCGCGCGAAGAGGTCTTTGGGCCGGTGCTGGCAATAATCCCGTTCCACACGGAGGAAGAGGCAGTCCGCATTGCCAATGACACACCTTATGGTCTGTCCGCCTACGTCCAGACGCGTGACGAGGCGAGGGCGCAGCGCGTCGCGCGCAAGATGCGGGCAGGAATGGTGCAGATCAACGGCACGCCTCGCGCTCCTGGAACCCCGTTCGGCGGCTACAAACAGTCTGGAAATGGCCGCGAGGGCGGCAAATGGGGCCTGGAAGACTTCCTCGAAGTCAAACTGATCAGCGGCTGATGCGGCGCGATCGGACCGACACCACTCTCAATTTGGGCAGCAGAGCCCGGCCAAGGAGAAGCAAATGACTATCATGCCAAACTCGATTGAAGGCCGCGACATGGCGTATCAGATGCACCCAAACGTCAACCTGCGCCAATACGAGAAATCCGGCGGCTTGGTGATCGAAAGCGGCGATGGCATCTACGTTACAGACATAAACGGCAAGCGATACATCGAGGGTCTGGCTGGTCTCTGGTCCGTGGCGCTCGGCTTTGGAGAGAAGCGACTTGCGGAAGTTGCGAAGGCGCAGATGGAAAAGCTGCCTTACTACCACACCTTCTCCTACAAGACGCATGGGCCGTCGGTCGAGCTCGCCGAGATGCTGATCAAGATGGCGCCGGTCCCCATGTCCAAAGTCCATTTCACCTCTTCTGGGTCTGAAGCCAATGATCTTGCGTGCAAGATGGTTTGGTACCGTTCAAACGCGCTCGGCAAGAAGGAAAAGAAGAAGATCATCGGCCGCATCAAGGGCTACCATGGCGTCACCATCGCCGCGGGATCTATCACCGGCCTGTCACGCAACCACGACAGCTTCGACCTGCCGCTCGACCGGATGATCCACACGTCCTGCCCCTCCTTTGTCCACTTCGCAAACGAGGACGAGAGCGAGGGCGATTTTACCAGGCGTATGCTCAAGGATCTGGAAGATCTCATCGTCAAGGAAGGCCCTGAGACGATCGCAGCGTTCTGGGGCGAGCCAATCATGGGTGCCGGCGGTGTTCTCGTCCCACCCGACGGCTATTGGGCTGGGGTGCAGGAGATCCTCAAGAAGTATGACATTCTGCTGGTCGCGGACGAAGTTATCTGCGGCTTTGGCCGGACCGGCAAGATGTTCGCCTGCGAAACGCTGGACATCAAGCCAGACGTGCTAGTCGTGTCCAAGCAGCTAACGTCATCCTATATGCCCCTCTCCGCGATCATTATGAACGATCATTTCTATCAGCCCATCGCAGATGAGTCTGATCGCTTGGGCGTGTTTGGCCATGGCTACACGGCCTCTGGTCACCCAGTTGCGACAGCCGTCGGTCTAGAAAATCTGAAGATCATCCAGGAACGGGATCTCGTTGCCAATGCAGCCAGCCTTGAGGCCCAATTCCTGGGTGGTCTTGCGGCGCTTGCCAAACATCCGCTTGCCCACTCGTCGCGTGGCATTGGTCTTCTTGGCGCGCTGGAACTCAAGCCGTGGCCGGATGCCAAGGCTGGTGATGCAGCCGCTGCAGTTGCCGCTGCCTGTGAGGAAGAGGGGCTGATTGTTCGCCACGTCGCTGAAGCGATCTGCTTCTGCCCGCCACTGATCATCACGTCCGAACAGCTTTGCGACATGCTCGACGCCGTCGAACGCGCGCTCAGCAGGGTCCAGTCCGCCCGCGCGTGATCGATGAGGAACGGCTCAATGCTCACGATCACAAGAGGTTTCTGGGGGTGCCTAGCCATCTCGCTCAGGGGTTATCGGACGAACGGGCTTCTCCTTGGAGGCCGACAGGGCTTGGCTGGAGTATCATATGCCTCAGCTCTCAAGCGTATTCCTTCGCCTATCCCATGCCCGAGGTGGCATTGGCAGAGGCGAAGGAGCCGGAAGCTCGCTTGAGCCGCAACGATATGACATGTTCATCCCCTTCGATGTGTGCTCCTTGGTGCTTCGTCGCCCCCCTTCGTTTCGTTAAAGGCTAGACGCTCTGGAGTTCACAATCATGCGCGCGTTCCATCATCCCGATCAGTCACTGCATTGTCCTCGCCAATATTTGCGTTTTGGCAAGATTGTAGACCCCAAAGACCTGCCGCAACGCACCGCTGAACTCCTGGGGGCACTGGACAGACTGGGGATTTCGGTCGAAAGCCCCACCAATGATGCGGGCAAAGCCATCACCAACGTCCATGACACTGCCTACGTCGAGTTCCTTCAGACTGCTTGGAACCGGTGGCTGGAACTACCATCGGAACGCGGTCCCGAAGTGTGGCCCAGTACGTTCCCGTACTGGAGCGGTACGCGCGAGCAAACTACAAGGCCCGCCTGCCGACCTAGCGGCCTGCTAGGGCAGCTGGGATGGTATCTGGGGGACTTATCGGTTCCAATGGGCCAGCACACCTGGCTTTCCGCCCTACGCTCCGCAGAGACCGCAATAGCAGCCGCTGACGTTGTTCTGGCTGGCGAGAACGGGTACGCCTTGTGCAGACCTTCTGGTCACCACGCCCGCACGGATCGAGCCAGTGGCTTCTGTTACTTGAACAACACGGCGGTGGCAGCACAACACTTGAGATCGAAATATTCGAGAGTCGCCATCCTCGATCTGGATGCGCATCATGGCGACGGCACGCAGCAGATTTTTTACCAGAGGAATGACATTCTTACGATATCCGTGCACGCGGATCCGGATAACTATTATCCGTTCTTCACCGGCTACTCTGATGAGATCGGTTTTGAAGACGGTGAAGGTTGTAACTTGAATCTGCCGTTGAGACATGGGGCGCGGCAGGACGAAGCGCTTGCTGCGATTGAGGTCGCCCATCGCAAGGCGCATGATTTTGGTGCAGAAGTACTCGTGGTGGCTTTGGGGTTTGATGCCCACAAAGACGATCCTATTGGAGTTCTTGCACTGGAATCCGACGACTTTGCTGCCCTAGGGAAGGCATGCCGCGACTTTGATCTCCCCACCCTCATCGTTCAGGAGGGAGGATATGCGATCCAAGCAATCGGTGAATCTCTGGCAGCTTTCGTCCGAGGGTTCGCTCGGTAGTGCTAGTCAGTTGTGTAATTATCTCGCCTAAACCCGCACTCGACCGCCTGACGGACGTAGCTTGCCTGGCGACACTGGGTGGACGCAGCACTGTGGTCACCACCCAACGACCCTCCGGTTTACTAGGTCAAGGGCAGCGTGAAGCGATCTGCCATCGACCACTCCGACATTGGAGCTTGCGCCTGCCGTGAATCAAATTTGCGGTCATGACCCTGCCTGAACGATCTGCTCAAGCGTCACCAGGCCCTCATCGCAGAGACGCTGGTCGTTCGTGCCGCAGGCGGGGACCTATGTGTTCACGCCCACGCGAAAAGGAAGTTCACGTGATGAGCCCTTTCCGCACAATGCTTGAACGCGAAGCTCTCGAAAGAGCGCTCGCGCGATGCGGATGGTACACGAGCTTTTGGCAGCAATCCTGCAGATGCAGCAAGCCATCGAAAAGCAGGAACTTGTTCTCTACAGCCGTGCCAACAGCGCCTATCACCGCGTGATCCTGCAGCATGCGGGCAACCGTTATCTGGAAAAGGCCTATGATCTGACAGCCACAGCGCTCGATGCGCTGCGCGCACGACTGCAATCCTGTGAGGGTAATTTCTGGCAGCGCTCCTATGCCGAGCACACGCAGATGCGTGACCTGATTGCGCAGCGCAAGTTCGACGAGGTACAGGCTCTGCCGAAGGAGCATATTCTGATCATCAACCGCTCTATATCCTTGCCATTTGAAAGCGCTGGTAAGCGTACCAAAAGCGTTTGCCGTTCGGATGAAGAACATGAGCTCTGCTTTCGAGCTAAAACATTCCATTTAGATTCCGATGGCTGCATTCTCAAGGTGAAGTCTGGGTCTAACGCCCCTAACGAGACCATACCGTAACCTTGGGCCGATAGATCGTGGGGAATCGGCAGACCCTGCAGAGCAAGCCCGAGATGTCCGAAACAGAGAGAAGGAAGCGGCCCTACGCTTGTCGAAGTTGCTCGAGGCAAAAGCGGAAAGGGTTACAACAGGGAACAAGTTGTGGACTAGCGGCCGTTCTCAAAGTCTCCGACGCGAACAGCCGTGACACGACGTCTGCGACGAGAGATGATCGCGCACGGATAAACACGGGGATCATCCATGACCACCACCAACGAAATCGCCGACAAGATCGCAACCGAGCAAAACCTTTCCAAGGCGCAAGCCAAGGCCATCATCGAAAGCATTTTTGCGCAGATTGTCGAATCTGCGAAGGCCGGTGCGGAAACATCGATCCCGTCCTTCGGCAAGTTCAAGGTCAAGGAGACACCCGAGCGCGAGGGCCGCAACCCGTCCACGGGTGCGACGATCAAGATCGCCGCCGCCAAGAAGCTGACCTTGACGCCGGGCAAAGCGGTCAAGGACGCACTCAACGGCTGAGGCAACTGTCGCGCCAGTTGGCAGTACCTGCACCTCCTTAAGATAGATTCTCGCTCCAACAGCCGCCCTTCCGGGTCAACGGCGGCAAGAATGGCGGCTGCCGCGGACAGAGGCATGCAAGCTGTCGAATTCAGATCTGGGGTGAAGTAGCTCCTGGCAACGCCGTGCGGGGCCTCCGCTCGCTTGATCCGCTGCCCATCGTGGCCAAGGAACGGGTATCCAAGCTCCTGAGGGATGAATGGGGCATGCTTCTCATCAAGGGATGGAACAGTGAAGGGGACCCTTTGGTGCGATCGAGAGTCGGCTGTCGCGCTAGCGGTTGATCTGGGAATTACGCCAGATCTAGCTGCCCTCTTCACGATCTCCCTCTGCCTGGCCTCTGTCTCAGGCGGCACCTGAATCCGCTTGAGGTCACAAATGTCGGGTGAGCGAGTTGCCATGCCATTTCGGACGCGGGACGGAGTCCAGGAGCGACTTCGTGTAGGCGTGCTTTGGGGAGTTGAAGAGCATCTCCGTATCGCTTTCCTCCACCACCTTGCCCTGCTGCATCACCAGGATACGGTCGGCGAATTCCCGAACAATCGGCAGGTCATGCGTGATGAAGATGTAGGAGAGCCCCAGCCTGTCACGTAGATCGGCCAGAAGCCCAATGATCTGCATCTGGATCGACACATCGAGCGCGGATACAGCCTCGTCGCATACGATCAGATCCGGTTCGCTGGCCAGTGCCCGCGCAATTGCGACGCGCTGCCGTTGGCCACCTGAAAACTGATGGGGATGCCGGTGAGCATGTTCGGCCTTCAGCCCGACAAGTTCCAAAAGCTCCACAACGCGGTCATCCCAACGTGGTCTTGGCAAGATGTCGCGGTGAATAACCCACGGCTCCGAAATGATCGAGTAAACGTTCATCCGCGGGTTCATAGAACCGAACGGGTCCTGAAACACCATCTGAACGCGCCGCCGAAAGCTATTGAGCGCCCTACCCTCAAGCGTAAGGATATCTTCTCCGGCAAAGAACGCCTGGCCAGTTGTCGGCTGGTCGAGCCTGAGCAGCATACGGGCGATGCTCGACTTGCCCGAGCCGGACTCCCCCACAATGCCGACCGTTTCGCCTTGATGGACGGTGAAGCTGACGTCATCGACCGCCCTGAATTCCTTCTTCGGCGAAAACGGACCAGCACCCAGAACATAGTGCTTGCTCAAGTGTTGAACCTGCAACAGCGCTTCGCCCCTGACCTTGGTGCGTGGCCGCTCCGGGCACGCGCCACCAAAAGGTGCAGCCGACATCAACCGGCGGGTATAGGCATGAACGGGATTGGTGAAGACATCCTGCGCCTTGCCGCTCTCGACCACCTTGCCGCCATTCATGACAATGATGCGGTCTGCCATGGCAGCGGCGACTTCGAGATCGTGGGTGATCATGATCAGTGCCATGCCGGTTTCGCGCTGCAGGTCGCTGAGAAGTTCGAGGATCTGTGATTGTACGCTGACATCGAGCGCCGTCGTCGGTTCGTCCGCAATAAGGATTTCGGGTTTCAGCGCAATCGCCATGGCAATCATGACCCGCTGACGTTGGCCGCCGGAGAACTGATGCGGATAGTAGTCGACACGCTTTGCCGCATCCGGAATGCCGACACGTTCAAGCAGTTTGACGACCGTGTCGCGCACAGACCCCACATCGCCATTTCCATGGGCTTCGAAGACCTCTGCGATCTGCCTTCCGACAGTGTAGACCGGATTGAGATGGGCCAGCGGATCCTGGAAGATCATCGCGATACGGCGCCCGTTCAGCATGCGCCGGGCGTTCTCGTCGAGGCGCGACAGATCCGTTCCGTCGAAGATTAGCGAGCCGGCAACGATGTCGCCCGGCGGGCAGTCGATCAGTCCCATCACAGTTCCGGTGCTGACGCTCTTCCCCGACCCGCTTTCGCCCAGAATGACCAGCGTCTCGCCGGGGCAGACGTTGAACGACACGTTGTCGACGGCACGTACCGGATCGCCTTCGGACAGAAAGTCGACCGTCAGATTCTCGATAGTGAGGATAGGGTTGTCCGACGCGGTCATCGCGGGGCCTTTCGCAGCGATTGCAGACGCCAGCGTTGTAGCGGATCGGCAACCGTGCGTGCCCAACTGGCGAGAATGTTCAGGGAAAGGGTTGTCAGTAGGATCGCCAGACCCGGCCAGAAGGCGATCCACCAGGCGGACGAAAGATAACCACGGCCATTGGCCACCATCGCACCCCAAGTAAAGTCCGGCGGCTGGATGCCAAGGCCAAGAAAGCTGAGCGAGGATTCTGCCAGGATGACCGTCGCGAAATCAATCGCCGCGATCGTTCCAAGCGTTGGCGCCACAAGCGGAGCGATGTGCCGGAACAGGATGCGCCCAGAACTCGCGCCCATAGAGCGGGCGGCGCTGACGAACATTCGCTCGCGCAGTTCCAGGACCTCTGCGCGCGCGGTCCGGATGAAGATCGGGATGCGGGTAATCGCCAGGACGATCACGAGGTTCGTCATGCTGGGGCCGAGCGTGTAGAGCACGATCAGCGCCAGAAGCAGCGACGGAAAGCTCATGATCACGTCCGCGAGACGCAGGATGACGTGACTGTACCAGCGTTCCGAATAGCCTGCGATCAGGCCTAACATACCGCCCGCAGCCATGGAGCAGAATACGGCGGCGGCAGCAATGGCGAGCGTGTTCTGCGCGCCGACGATCAGCCGGGCCAAAATGGGGCGCCCCAGCGTATCGGCGCCAAGGACGTACACGAAACCCTGTTCTGCCGAAAAAGGTGCCAGATTACGCTGCCGCAGCCCAAGCTTGCCGGCAAGGTCGCCCACCAGCAGCGGCCCGAAGAGGACGCAGGCGAAGAGCACGATGAGGAAGAGTGCTGCGCAAAGCGCCAGTTTATCGCGAGCCAGGTAAATCGCCAGTTGCCGCGCGTTTCCCGGCGACTTCAAGGATGGCACTGTCACATCAACCATGGTTGCCCTCCCTCAGTACCGAATGCGTGGATCGAGGGTGACGTAGAGCACGTCGATTGCGATGTTGACGATGAAGATGGCGACTGCCGTGACAAGTATGGTCGATTGCACGACGGCAAAATCCCGCTGGATGATGGAATCGATCATCAGCTTGCCTATGCCTGGCCAACCGAAGATCGTTTCCACGACAACGGCGCCGTTGATCAGTCCGGTGGCCAGATCCCCGGCAACCGTGATCACGGGAAGCAGCGAATTCCGCAATGCATGCCCAAAGATGATCTTGCGACGCTTCATGCCCTTCGCTTGAGCCGTCTTGATATAGGGCGAAGCAAGGGCCGAGATCATTGTCCCGCGCACCACCTGTACAAGAAGACCGAAGGGGCGCAGCATCAGAACGGCGATTGGCATGATCCAGTGCAGGCCTGTCCCCGTGCCGGAGGTGGGCAGAAGCCCGAAGCCGACAGCAAACACAAGAATGCCGACGATGGCAATCCAGAAGTCGGGCATGCTGGCCCCTGCTAGCGACACAAGTCCGGCAATGCGGTCAAACAGGCTGCGGGGCCGGGCGGCGGCCAAGGCCCCCACCAAAATCGCCAGCGCCGTTGCCAACGTCATGGCGACGACGGCAAGTTTCAGCGTGGCCGGAAAGGCTTCGAGCGCAACCTCGATTGCCGACCGGTTCTGACGCAGGGATTGACCGAAGTCCAGCGATAGCAAATTCTGAAGGTATTGGAGAAACTGAACGTGAATGGGCTGGTCCAGACCATTCAGCCGCGCAAAGGCTGCTCTTGCCTCGAGGCTGGAATCGAGTGGCAGATACAGCGCCGAGGGATCGCCCGTCAGGCGCGTCAGGAAGAAGACGAGTGTCAGCAGACCGATCAGCGATATAATGCTATGATACGCCCGCCGGCTTATATAGCCGAGCATGATGCGGAACCTCTGGTTGAACCTGGAGCTCAAGCGAGCGCGGGGTACCTCTTCCACGCTCGCAGATCTGTTGCGGCCTAGTTCTTGAGACCGATGTTGGCGAGCGGTATCTCGCTGTTGGTCGTGATGTCCGGCTTCCAGTCCAGACGCGTGCCAACCCGGGTGTAGCCGATCATATGGAACATCGGGATGTCCAGAGCCAATTCATCATGCACCTTATTGAAGATCGCCTGAAACTTGGTCGTCCGATCCTCTCCGGTGGCCGCCAAAGCATCGGCGATTTCCTTGTCGAGTGCAGGATCGCTGACCGTGGAATAGCTGCCCTCTGAGGTATAGAAGATGGGAATGGTGAACGCGGCATCACCCTTGTTGTTGTCATGCATCATCTGCAGCAGGTTGGGACCACGGCCATCAGGGAACGGCTTTTGCAGGTAACGCAGCCAGTCGTTCACATCCAGCATGGTGAGCGTGACGTTGAGACCGACATCCTGCCACATGGCCATCATGGCTTCCATGGCTTCCGTACCGTTTGGATAGATGCCGTTGCGGCCGATCAGTTCGATTTCGGTGTCGACCGGAACACCCGCTGCCCTTGCCTCGGCAATGAGCGAACGCGCTTGCTCAGGGTCGTACGTCCAGGCCGCCAGCTCGTCGTCGTGGCCGTTGATCCCGGCCACGACCATTTGCGAGGCACGCTGGGCATCGTCTCCGAAGAGTTGCGCTAGCCCCTCCCAGTCGATGGCAAGGTTAAGCGCCTTACGAACACGGACATCGTCAAGCGGGGCGAACCCGGCATCAATGCGCAACGCAGTCGTTTCCGAGTTCAGATAGGCAAAATCCGTGTCCGGATTGGTTGCATCCTGGATCGCGATCGACGGCGTCAGGTCCGCTTCCCCGGTCTGCACCATTGCGGCACGGATGGAGGATTCGGGGCGCCAGACATATGTAGCTTTGGATATCGCCGGTTTTTCGCCCCAGTAGTCGTTGAAGCTTTCCAAAACAACCGTCTGCTGCGTGAAGCTTGCAAGCTTGAACGGGCCGGTGCCGACTGGATCGTTGACTGCTTCATCCAGCGGGGTGTTCGGAGAAACGACCATGACGACGCTGAGCAATGTCGGCAGGATCGGCTGCGGCGTATCCGACTTAATCTCGACAGTCAAATCATCGAGCGCCGTCACCGTGAGGTTGGCAGCGCCAAACTTGGCAATATTGCTGCACGTCACCTTGCCGCTGGTCATACGCTCGATTGAGAACTTGACGGCTTCGGCATTGAACGGGGCGCCATCGTGAAACGTCACGCCTTCGCGCAGCTTCAGCTGCCACGTGTTCGGATCGGTCTGCGTCCACTCCGTGGCAAGGCCAGGCACGGCCTGACCGCTTTTGGGATCAATGATCGTCAGCGGCTCAACAACGTTGCGGCTTAGGATCTGGCCGACGTTGGTGATGATGGTGCCGCAAGGCTCAAGGTTTGCCGGCTGCTCCGGCAGAACGATGTTGATTTCCGACGCGTTTTGCGCCGTGGCGTGACCGGCAAAACTCGCCGCGAGTATAACACCTGCTATAAGATGGACAGATTTGATCGTCATTTGCACTCCTCCCAAAAGTGAAACATTGATTTGGCATTACGTCATGGGCGGGAGCCATGCTCCCGGGGCGCCTGCGCACCGTCCTTCTCAGCCTCGCGCTGCGTCGATCAGGCGTTCCAGCATATCCCTTTCCTCTCCCGTCAGATCGACCAGCGGAGGACGAACCGGACCCGGGCCATAGCCGACAAGGTCGACGCCCGCTTTGATGATCGAGACGGGGTAGCCCGCCCTGCGATCGCGAAGCGCCGCAAAGGGGAAAAAGAAGGCATGAAGGATAGCTTCCATCGTCGCACGATCACCGGCACGCATTGCGCGATAAAAGCGCAGGGCTAGTTCTGGCACGAAGTTGAAGACGGCCGAGGAATAGGTGGTAACGCCCACACCGTTGAAACCTTCGGCAAAGAGCTCGTGCGTCGGCATCCCACCGATATAGCAGAGCCGGTCGCCTAGCTTAGCTGTCACATGCCGCACCAGGTCTACCCTGCCGGTGCCATCCTTGAAGCCAATCAAGTTGGGGCAGGCATCTGCCAAGCGCGCCACCGTATCGGCATTGGCAACGGAATTGGCTCGATTATAGAGAATGACGCCAAGGCTTGTGGAGTCACACACCGCCTTCACATGAGCGTAGATGCCATCCTGCGGCGCTTCCGTCAGATAATGCGGAAGAAGGAGAATGCCGTCGGCACCCGCTTTCTCCACGATCGCCGCCGTCTCGACGGCAAGAGAGGTACCATAACCGCACCCTGCGATGATCGGGACATTGCCGGATACGTCTTTGGCGGCCCGGGTCACCTCACCCACTTCGGATGGCGAGAGGGAAAAAAACTCGCCGGTTCCGCCTGCGGCAAACAGGGCAGCGGCCTCAAACCCCGACAGCCATCCCACGTGGCGGCGATAGCTTTCGAGATTGAGCTTGTAGTCCGAGGTGAAGTGCGTGACTGGAAAGGATAGAAGTCCAGAACCGATACGCGTCTTGATTTCTTCAGGCGACAACGAATTTCCTCCCACGCCATAAGCTTGCGAGGAAATTCATATGATGACTTTAAAGACGAGTCAACCAGCGTCATCTCTTTTATGCCCCTGCCCCCATGACGTCAGCGACCGGTACCGCTTGATGCCCGTCACCAGATGTCGCCGCATCGCCTCACGTGCCCGATCAGGATCACGGGCGAGGATGGCCTCCGCGATATCCCGGTGCTCGTTGAGTATCGGGGCATCCCGGTTTGGCAAAGGATCGATCCCGCCCATGACCGTTCGAAACTTCACGCGCGGAATCATGCGCCGCCCGACATGTTCGAGGAAAGTGCGAAACCGTGCATTATTGGTCGCCGTCGCAATGGCCATATGGAAATGGAAGTCCGCCTCGTCGGTGGGCTTTCCCTCCGCCACCAGACGGGAAAACCGCTCCACCTGCGCCTGGATCTCGGCCTCCTGCGCCGGCGAGCTTCGTGCAGCTGCGAGCCCGGCTGCCTCAACCTCTATGCCGATGCGCAGCTCTAGCTCCTCGATGATATCGGAAATCTTGTCCGTCTCGCCGGTAAACAGCCGAAGTCCGGGGTCGCCCTGTTGTGGACCGATCACGAAGACCCCCGAGCCCTGCCGCGATTCCACCAGCCCGTCTGCCCTCAGCGCAGCGATCGCCTCCCGGACGACCGTTCGGCTGACGCCGAATTTATCGGTCAACGCAGGCTCGGTAGGCAATTTGTCTCCGGGCGCATAATAACCAGCGTCAATCTGCGCTCGAAGCGCATCTTCAACCTCTGCTGACAAGGGTCTGCGACTGCGCGCGCGTTTTGGTTCAGGCATTGCGTCCCCGGCATTCATTCTTATATTCATCACAATAGTCATAGCACGTATCATTGCCATTTGCGATCATCTATAGGGAGTTGTGCGCTTGTTGCACATGCGGTCGTGCTAGGCATCCAAATTCAGACAGCTTACAATTGACGAAATAACGCTCTATGGCCCAGAATGACGGCGATGCGCCCAATGCGGCTAGCTACCCACATAGGCTGCCAGTTCTTCGGCAGTCCCGGAAGGAAACGCCTCCTTGAGATAGTCCATAAATGCCCCTACGCGCGCACTGAGAAGGCGGCGTGACGGATAAAGTGCCCATAGGACTGTTTCCGGTCCATAGACATCTCCCCAACGGACCAGCCTACCGTGAGCGAGATCATCGCTTGCCAGCGACAGAGGAAGTTGGCCTGCACCGACGCCCATTCGCACGGCATCGCGTACCATAGTCACTGAAGACAGATTGAGTACTGGGTCGATCTTCAGGTTGATACGGAGAAAGATTGGAGGGAGCCGCCTGATTGGCTTGGAAACAGCATTCGACGGTGCAGTTGGTTCTCACCATGTGGCGTTGAGGCGGAAGACCATGTCGCTATCGCGAAAGTCGCTTCTCGTCATCGATCAGCGTCAAACGCGCGGGGGCGGCCGCACCCCATTGCCACAGGACCAGGTTGAGATCGTCCGCGTTCGCGCCGGGCGCGAAGCTTCT
>NZ_JAKJHS010000013.1 GCF_021648825.1 Rhizobium halophilum
AGAACCTGCGGAAGCCACTGCTGCACGCCGCCGTTCGCAAATCCGAAGACGTAAGGCGCCATAATCAGAAGGGCGCCGGTCAGGTAGTCGATGATGCCGTGAGTCTTTGTGTCGATCATCTCAAAGCGTCCTTTATTGCCACGAGTTCAGATTCAACAACCTCTTCCATCCAAAGTTCCCGTACCTCTTCCGGCATGCTACGCGAGCCTCCTAATGCGAGCGGATGCTCCATCCGTCACTGAAGAAAGCCGGCCTCCCTCGCCGCTGCGACGAACGCGTCGCTTGCAGCCTGTGAAGCTGACCGCCGCTTCACAAAGGCGCAGCACTGTCGGCGGGCCGGAGGAATATATCACCGCCTGATGGGGAAAGCTTGTAGTACTCTCCCAACAGGAGGCGCCGAGCTGTAGAGGTAGCTAGTCGCCGCAAGTGGTCATGGAACGGTCGCGTCACGAACCGAATACTCGCTCCTGAAGATGCGCGAACTGGAGGCCAGTACTGCAATCTCAGCCAAGCGCCGCGGATCTACCAGACCTCGTTTGTAGAAGCTGAAGACGATACTGGCGAGATGCCATCGCTCCGGCTCGCTGATTGCCCCGGCGGCTTCACCTGCCAGTCGAACGGCCTCTCGCAGTGTCGCCAGACAAGCTTTATCGAGTATAGTAGGATTAATATCCCCTTGCATAGGCATCAGTTACCTCCGCCTTATGACCAAGGGCGAAGTATAGCAAGCACGCAGAACCATTGCAGGTTCTGTACGGAACCTGACGATGTCCCCAGGCAACAGGTATATGATACGGGAACGGCCAGTCGAAGGTGGACCAGCCTTCGAAGGGGCAGGCAGCGACCTTTCAGTAGCTCTATCCGATCAGGCCTCGGGAGCTCAAGCTTGTCCCGCCCCCTCAGTACGCTAGCGCACCTTGCCAGGCTGGAACCCCCATGTCTTCAGGCGGTTGGACGTCCGTGATGAAGATCATGCTGAAAAGACAGTCACTTGTCTGACCTGGAGCTCCAAGAGGTACCGCGAATGATGAAGCCCCCGACGGACGAAAAGGCTGGTCGTCTTCGCGCAGCCAAGGCCGTTGCCCATCGCATGAGGCGGTGGCGGGTGGATCATTCCTGCTGCGCCCAGCATGCACACGCCTCGATTATGGCCGCGGCTCCGAAGGAGGCTCAAGTTGATTGTGGTTGGGGAAGGCTTTTGTTCGCCCAGACCTTTGATCAGCCTGCGCGACTTGTGACGGCTCTGCGCGAAGAGGCGCCGGAGCAGCGAGACATCGCCATCTATGTCGGTGATCCACACGTCGTAATCGCAGCAGCGCCTCATGAATTGTTTCTCGACCCTTCGCACACCTTTCGGCTTCACCTCTCCACCTACCGCGGCAGCCGCAGGCAGGCCAGTGGCTTCCGGGTCCGCCGTCTTTCCTCTAGGGCGGACGCTTGTGCCGTCAGCCGGATCTACAACACCCGCGGCATGGTGCCGGTTCGGCCGGACTTTATCTGGTGCAATCGGGATAACCGAGCCATCACCTATCTCGTCGCAGAGGATCAAGCGACTGGCGAGGTGGTGGGTACTGTGACCGGCATCGACCATCACAAGGCATTCAATGACCCCGAACACGGCTCCTCTCTGTGGTGCCTTGCTGTAGATCCGCAAGCACGTCATGCAGGTATCGGAGAGACTTTGGTTCGACGGCTTGCGGAGTGTTTCCTAGGTCGCGGCGCGGCATTCATGGACCTGTCAGTCCTTCATGATAACGAGCAGGCTGTTGCCCTTTATGAGAAATTGCAGTTTCGACGTATTCCCGCTTTTGCCGTCAAACGGAAGAACTCCTTCAACGAACGCCTCTATTCGGCTCCGCTGGCAGGCTATGCTGCACTCAATCCCTATGCCCGTCTGATAGTGGATGAAGCGCTTCGCCGTGGCGTCCAGGTCGAGATAACCGACGCTGAAGGCGGCTTCTTCCGCCTGTCCCATGGAGGACGTTCCGTCCACTGCCGCGAAAGTCTCTCCGAGCTTACCTCCGGGGTTGCAGTCTCTATCTGCGATGACAAAGCTGTCACCCGTCGGGTGGTCGAACGAGCCGGTCTCCATGTTCCGGCGCAGATGGCCGCAACCGGCGACGAGGCGTCGCTTTCCGCTTTTCTCAACCAGCACGGGCGTGTCGTTGTGAAACCGGCGCGTGGCGAACAGGGTCGTGCAGTGGCCGTGGGGCTTGATGAGCTAGGTGCTGTTAAGCGCTCCATTACGGAAGCCGAGGCAGTCGGCGGGCGTGCCCTAGTCGAAAGCTATTTCGAGGGGGAGGATCTTCGTCTCGTCGTTATTGATTTCAAGCTGGTGGCTGCCGCCGTTCGACGTCCGCCCTGCATTATCGGCGACGGCCGCACGACCATCCGCAGGTTAATTGAGGCGCAGTCAAGGAGACGTTCCGCTGCAACGGGAGGAGAGAGCACCATTCCTATCGACGCCGAAACCGAGCGCTGCCTAAGGCTCAGCCATCTGGCGCTTGACGACGTGCTTGCAAAGGGGCGGGAGGTTCTGGTCCGCAAGGCCGCCAACCTCCACACCGGGGGCACAATTCACGATGTCACCGAGATTGTGCATCCGCGCCTGGTGGAGGCGGCTATCGCCGCGGCTCGCGCCATCAATATTCCGGTGGTCGGGATTGACTTCATGGTCAACAGTCCGACGGAGCCTCAGTATGTGTTCATCGAGGCAAACGAGCGTCCGGGACTAGCCAATCATGAACCACAGCCGACTGCCGAGCGGTTCCTAGATCTTCTGTTTCCACTTTCTGGAAGCCGGGCCGCCGACTGTGCGCGAGGCAGGATCTGACTCTCAGCTCGAGGCGCAATTTTCTAAACATTCAAAGCCTGAGGTAGCCATTGTCCTCTCTCCAGGCCACCGCCGAACTCGACCATTAAGAACCGCGTTTGGCAACCGCAGTCGAGGAATAACACTGGCTCTTCCTGCCACGCGTTCTAGGTGGTCAAGGATGCGCAGAGCGTGTCTAGTGAAACCCGCGCTGCCCAAGAAAAGGGCAAGTCCTCAGATGGCCAGCCTCAGCTCAGACTTCAAATCTGGTCCAGTCGTTGGGAGCAAACCAACGCCGTGCGCGATCTGATCTCCGGTCCACCGTTCCTTCGCCTTCTGCTTCACGGGTAGGTATCTCTGCGTCATCGTCCGTGTGTTCAATGGTCAGTGCCGCCTTCGAAAAGGCGATGACATCACCACCGGAAATTTGCCTGCTTTCGCCATGCATTTCTGCCTCCTCGACCGGCTGCTTTCATCATGCACCGGCAGCTGATGGTGATGAACCAGCTCATTGCAGCGAAGTTCCCGGCGAGAGACTTCCTGGTTCTATTTTGCAGCAGATAGGCTGTATGGTGCGTGGTCGCCTTGCGAGTACCTAATTGACCGCCGTGGAAGCTCTGCCGCTTCACGCCGACCACCCCTTCCGCGAGGGCAACCGAACACATCCCAGTTTAGGGAGCTTCTTTCCGTTCACGTCGTGGGAAGAAGTTCTCTCAGAACGCCGCGCCTCCCTGAGGAAGTTCTGGCTGTAGAAGCCAGTGGCCCAGCGTATGTTGGGGTAGCATGAGCCAATGCGCCCTGGTAGTTGAGTGGTCAATTCGATTTTCCGGCTGCCGATCAGTGATCAATTGAGCGGCTGGCCATTTCACCAACACCGCCACTTGACGATCACGAGCCACGATCCGAGAGGCTCACCCATTGTCACGGAACTCCGGGTAAAGCGACATGCCGCCGTCGACGAACAGCGTTATTCCGGTCACATAATCGGCCTCATCCGAGGCCAGCCACACGGCCGCCCTTGCCACGTCTTCGGGCTCACCGATCCTGCCATACGGTATCAGCCGAAGAAGATTTGTCAGGGCCTCCTCTGTTTCCCATGCCTCCCGATTAATGGGCGTCCTGATAGCCCCAGGAGCGATCGCATTAACGCGTATTCCGTCGGCCGCAACCTCTTGCGCAAGCGACTGCGTCAACATACGTACTCCGCCTTTGGAGGAGGCATAGTTGACGTGTCCCGCCCAGGGGATGATTTCGTGGACTGAGCTCATCGCGATGATATTGCCAGCGCTCCGGCTTGGAGCATCTTTCCGCCGCTGCGCACGGAATGTGCGAACTGCCTCACGGGCGCACAGGAACTGACCCGTAAGGTTGACTTCGATCACTGTCTTCCAGTCCTCCAGGGTCATGTCGCCGATCGCGGCGTCCCTCTGCACCCCTGCATTGGAGACCAGAACATCGACGCGCCCAAAGGCAGACACTGTCTCAGCGAACATCCGGACGACGTCTTCTTCTCGAGAAACGTCAGCCTGGACCGCTACGGCCTTGCCACCCGCTTTGATGATACCCTCAACCAGTTCTTCCGCAGGCTCATCATGAGATCGATGATTGACAACGACGCTGGCACCCTCCCGTGCCATGGCTTGCGCGACGGCTAGCCCGATACCGGAGCTCGCGCCTGTGACGATAGCTACATGATTGGCAAGTCGGCCCGCGGACATGGACATGACGTCTCCTGCTCCGAGCCCTGACCCATTTACCGGACCGGCTCTTGGTTCGTAGTTGCAGCGGGCGCCCTCGGCGGATAACTTCGGGAGCCACCGCAGCACCAAGCAGGTCGATCACCCGGTCGCTTGTTCAGCGGCTGCATTGAGCGTCTGCTCTGCCAAACCGGTCAGCAACTCGTCCGTCTTCTTTTCTTCATTAAGTGTCGTTTCCAGAAGCTTTGCGGCATCGTCCATGCCAAGCTGGCTTGCCCAGCTCTTGAGCGTGCCGTAGCGGCTAATCTCGTAATGTTCGACAGCCTGAGCTGCGGCAAGAAGGCCAGCATCAAGAGCAGGCGAGCCTTTGAACTCTTCAATGATCTCTTCAGCTTCGTCCAGAATGCCTTCGATCGCAGGGCAAGTCTTGCCACGTGCTCGCTTGCCGATCAGCTCGAAGACTTGCTGCAGACGTTCAACCTGCTCTTCCGTCTCCTCCCGGTGCTTTTCGAATGCAGCCTTGAGCTGCTCGTCCTGCGCACCGCGGGCCATCTTCCGCAGGCCGCTGATGATCTTCCGTTCAGCGTAATAGACGTCCCTGAGTGTTTCGTAAAAAAGATCGTCGAGTGTTTTGTTAGCCAAGGCCAGGTCCTCCTGCGTTTGCAGTGAGACAAACCTGCGCGAGGCGCCAGAGTTCCCGCAGCCGGGAGCGGGTGACTCCGATTATGCACTGATGACGCTGTTGGGCGAACCAGCGCCGATCCCGGAGCTTGAAGCTGGAGATTTTCGCGTGATCCGGGTCTTCGCTTTGGCGATCGCCGCGCGTGCGGCCTCTGCTCGGGATCGAATGGCCTCTTGATCGAGGGTGTCAACATCACCGACAGCCTCCACGGCGGCTGACAGGTGTTCATCCAGAAGGTCGCATTGTTGTGGAAGCTGGGCATGGTCTGCGATGCGTTGTATCGCTTCCATCAGATGCATGATGACGAAAGGCTTTCCCATGGCGTTCTGGCGAATCTGGTTAAAGGCCGCACCGACCAAAGAGGCGTATGTGGCGCGGGGAAGAACGATACGCGGTTCCCCCGCCGAGCTCGTTATGACGGAAGAGGGAAGCGCGCGCCGCATGAGGTGAGCAAGCCCAGCCGATAGTTGCGCAAGAACGGCAACCGCCGTGTAGGGGTCGTTTATGCCCGGTGACAGTGCCCTTATCGCCATTTCCACGAGATGCCGGATGGCAAACTCCGGATCCTGGGTGGAAGTGCGCCTCGACCCGACCACCACGGCTCCACAGACCTGATCTTGAAGCTCTTGAGTCCAGTGAGAGTCGGGAAAGATACCGATCCCTCCACCGTCGGTGATGACATAGTCCCCCGGCTTGAACAAGAATCCAATCACGACATCGCTCTTCTGAGCGAGTTCGCACAGCCTTTCAACGTCGATGCTTTGCACGTAGCCGTCGACACTTGGCCCAAAGAAGCGAGCATCCTGATCGAAGCCTTCTGGTAGAGCCTTTTCTGGATCGTGATTGCGATCCTCGGCGAGATCATCGAGTTGAGAAAGCATACTGGTGATTTCGATGCCCAGGCGCTTGATCACCGTCTCCGACACGATCGAGCGGGCAAGGAAGTGAAGATAGGCGACGAGAACCAGAACGCTCATCAGGGTGAGTGCGATGCCGAAGGAGACACTAGGATAGGCCTCAGCGTCGTTCTTGATGCTGGAGCCGACGGAGGCGAGTTGAAGAAGACAGTACACGGAGGTCATGATGAACGTGCCCAGCGCAAGCTGCGTGTGCCGAGCAGACATGAAGCTGCGGATCAGCCGCGGTCCGAACTGATTTGCTGCCAGTGACAGCACGACCATGGTGATGGAGAAAACCAGGCTGGTCATGGTGATCATTGAGGTCAGCAATGAGGATAGGACGTCGCGGGCGTCGCTCGATGTACTGACGAAGACAAATATTTGCACTTTAGCAGGATCGAGGTCGGCCAGGACAGCATCGGCCCAGGTAGCAGCCGCCGAGATTGCTATGGCCGTGACCGCCATCAGCGTCGGGACCAGCCAGAGGCTCGTCCGCAGCTTCTCCCGCACCACCTTCAAGCCTGGACTAGATCTGCCGGCCGTAGAAACACTGTTGAACATCACCACCTCCGTCGCGAGAACCTGAGCCGGATCAAAAGGTTTCAGATGTCAGGCTGCGGGAGACGTGCTCAGTTTGTGGAACTTGATCACATTCTCCAGTTCGCGGTCTGCAGTTCACCAAAACCATGAGGAGATTTCCATGTTCTTTCGAACGAACAAGTTTCAGTATCATGCCAAGCCCGCAGCCCCCGACCCAGTCTACGCAAAGAAGCTGCAGGAGGTACTCGGAGGCCAATGGGGTGAGATCAGCGTGATGATGACCTACCTGTTCCAGGGCTGGAATTGTCGCGCCCCGGCCAAGCATCGCGACATGATCCTCGACATCGGCACGGAAGAGATCGCGCATGTGGAAATGTTGGCGACGATGATTGCCCGCCTTCTGGAGACCTCTCCGGTGGAAGTTCGCGAGGACGCCGCGAAGGACTCCGTCATCGGCGCTGTCATGGGCGGTGCTCGGGTGGAGGACGTCATTGTCGGCGGCATGAACCCGCAGCATGCGATCGTAGCAGGCATGGGGGCCACCCCAACCGACAGCGTCGGCTATCCCTGGAATGCACGCTACACCATCTCTTCCGGTAATCTGCTGGCCGACTTCCGCTTCAACGTGACGGCAGAATCTCAAGGTCGGCTGCAGGTATGCCGCCTGTACGAGATGACGGACGATCCAGGTGTGCGCGACATGCTGTCCTTCCTGATCGCGCGTGACACCATGCACCAGAACCAGTGGCTGGCAGCTATCAAGGAACTTGAGGAAGACGGCCTCGACCAGACGCCGGCGCCGATGAGCTTCCCCCAGGAGAATGAGCTGTCCCAGGTGGCGTATCAGTTCTGGAACTGCTCGGAAGGGACCGAAAGCCGCCAAGGACAATGGGCCGAAGGTCCGACGCCGGATGGCAAAGGCCAGTTCGAATATCTTGCCGATCCGCAGCCGCTTGGCGAAGAGGTGACGGAGCTTTCTCAGCTCGATCCGCGCCTACACAGCACCCCGAAGAAGCCCATGCCGCCAATGTAGTCCTGAGCCCAGACGGTGGCGGCGCAAATGCTGCCGCCGCGCTGTTGCCGTGGTTTCGGCACGCGAGCTCCAAAGGTGGCCTTGAACAGGCGCGAAGGGCGCACGTTCAGCTAGGCCATTTGAGGAACTGACGCCCTTCGCTCCGGTTCGCGTTCCAGCGAACCGGCGTCGGCTGGCTCAGCCCGTCCTCCGGAGCTCGCGTGCCTCGCTGAATACGAGCTTTGTACTGCCGGTATGATCATCTACGACGACTTGGGAGCACCCGATGAGCTCAGATCCGCACGATGTTGCCCCCCAACTGCCGGACCGGCTGAACATTCTGAAGTCACCGGTCTCTGGCGATAAGGAGGGTTATGAACGACTGCTCAGTCTGCTTCTGGAATTGAAGGCTATGATGCGCCAGAAGATTAGTCCCGCCACGCTGCGAGAGTGGGAGGGGCGCGCGCGCCTCTCCCTCGATTCCAATGAAGTGGACTTGCTCTTCGCTCGGCCGGACCACGACGATTTCGATATGTCTGCGCTGCCCGGCGAGCGCTACGAGAACCTACGCCGTATTTTGCTCCGTCGGAAAGGCCTATCGGCGTAAGCGGGAAGGAAGTCTGTACCATCCCAGACAATGCAGTCCCGAATGGAGCATCCGTGGAACTCGCTCCCCTGCGTCTTGTTCGATCTCCCGCGGGGCAAGGAGAGAAAGCCAATGAACAGACGTAACCTCTTGATCGGCACCGCAGCCACGGCGGCGGTGCTTCCTTTGACAAGCTCTGCTTTCGCCCAGGGTGCAGCGGTAGATGAGGCGAAACTGCCCGCTCTTATGGGCGGCGACTTTGCAACGGCGACCAGTCAGCTTGCGTTGCAGAAAGCGAACCACCGTGCCGTGAAGACATTTGCGGAACTGGAGATTGCGGAACAGGCCGCAGTCGCCGAAGCCTTCGGCTCCAGACCCGGCGCCGCCGGAATTAGCCAGAAGCATGCCGCCATGCTCGAAAAACTTGAGGCTGCAGAAGGTGCCGAGTTCGATGCCATGTATATCGAGGGCCAGATTGACGGCCACGAGGAGCTTCTTGCGATCCATAAGAAGTATGCCCGCAACGGCGACGACCCGATGGCGCGTGGAGCTTCGCTCGTCGGCGTCACAGGGATCCAGAGCCACCTCGCCATGCTCAAGGGCATCAAGAGCATGATCGGGTAAGACCGGCCCACAGCTCTTGGTGAGCCGGAATAGACAGCGGGCGCAGACTTAAGATGTGCCCGCTGCTCATGGTGGGCGCGCTGCTCACGAAGGCTCGGCGGCTCAGCTCTGCACTTCACGGCATCATCGAAAGACTTCGGTGGCTTACTGGGAGCCGGTACGAGGTTGAGCGCGAGGCAAAGCACCTCGTCTGCATAGTTGGACACAAACACCGGCGCGACAGGAAGATTGGCAGAGACGTCGGCATAGACACGTCGATCGAGGCCAGCAGGCGGGAATGCAACGGAAAGCAGCACTTGCCTCAGATGATCGAGTTCGATCCCGCCCGCATGGCTGTCGAAGGTGACGTCCTCGCCTGTTTCCACGTCGACGGCTGTTTGCAAGCAGTCGCACGGGCCATCCGACAGCCGCCCCAACTCACCAATTCACTTAGGGTCTTGCGGAGCGGCGAGGTGTCGAACACGTGTGCCGACGAGCGGGTGCCTGACAAGAGCGGCAGCAGGTTCGGCAGGATCCTGCGAAACAGGCCCGTCCGCCAATAGGCGATCGTCTGCAACAACGAGAACACACTCGCCTATACGTGGTGCCAGGAAGCTAAGCGGAGGCAGCATAGTTTGCTGACTCCTGCAGCGGCCAAAGACTCGTGGGCGCCGGCATGGTAAGCGCCAAGTCCATTGCCCCCAGACTGGCACAGCCAGATTTCCCGTAGGCGTTCAGTCGATCGACGGCTCCTTCCTTGCCGCGCGCAGACGGGCCACTTCCGAGATGAGCCTTCGCAGGAAATCCATCAATGCAAGACCGGGGTCGTCGCTTTCGTCGCGTAAGACTGAAATTCCCCAATGTCTCAACACCGCCTCCTGCACCTCGTTCCCACGCGGCATGAAGATGAAGGATGGAGGCCGATCCTCGGCAAAGCCAGACCGTTGCCATGTCTGCCAGAGCCGATAGAGCAGAAGCCGGATGTTCATGTCGGACATGCTGTAGCCGATGAACAGAACGGTCTTTCCCAGTGCATCCGCTCGGAACCTGACGTCGAGTGGCGTATCGAAGGATAGGCGCTCGAAATGGTCGGATTCGGCGAGAACGAGAGAGGCAGGATCGTCCAGGTCCCCATGAAACTTGATGATCTGCGTCACCCCCTCCGACACCTCCGTCAGATCCCGCGCATTTGTGATTTTGGCGTATGGCTTGCCGTGATGTTCGAAAGCTGCTTCAAGATTCCGGTCGTAGTTGGTCGTGTAGATGACGGGGAAGTCGAGGCTGACCAGCAACTCATGGGCAAGGGACTTGGCGACCTGCTCCTGGCAGATGCTCCAGTTGTCTCGTAACCAGTGGCCAAGCAGGTCCATGTTTCCGCCCCTGAGGCGGTAATATTCCGCCACTGTTTGATAGTGGACGTCTGGTTTCGAAAGAAGATCGCGGTCCAGTTCCAGTTCATCGACCATGTACTCCGTCAATGCCTGCCAGGAAGGCAGGCCAACCTGCATGGATACACCAGCACCCACAAACAGGATTGCCCGGCGGTCGATGATGGCTTGCGCCAGCGCCGCGAGGCTTTCATGCCGCCCCCAATTATCTCCCATGTCAACTCAACATCTTGTGGCAATACATATCGGGCAGCCTTCTCCTGCTTAAGTCTGTTGCTTCCCGGCGAGCGGTGGCGGCTGCGCGCCAAGTTCCTCCATCGAGATCTGATCGACCTCGGCGGGTGCTGAAGCGGGAGGCGGCGTCTCATCCGGTGACCTCCTGCGCGAGGATTCAGCCGCTTCGAGGGATCGCGATGCGGTTGCCCCGCCTGTCCGCGACGCTGCCAGATAGCCAGCCTCGAAAGCTTCACGGGTCCGTGCCGTGTCTCGATTGCACCGAGCGACGTGTCCCAGACTTTCCCACCACTCCTTCCACGCCTTCTCCATATCCATCACCGCCTCCTGCCAAGCGCAATGATTTGGGTTACATCCTTCTGATCACCTATCAACGCAGCATCTTCGTCGATTATCCGCGCGCCGCGTTGGCGGGTAAGGTAGCGCCAGATCCATTGGACGGTGACCAGGACGCGCTTTTCAAAATTCACGAGGAGATACACGTGGACTATTGCCCACAGAAGCCAGGCAAGCCGCCCCTTAAGGGTCCACCTGCCGAAGTCGAATACGGCCGCGTGTCTTCCGATGACTGCGGTATTCCCGCGGTTCCTGAACCGGAAGGGTGCTGGAGGTCCACCTTGGCGCAGTTTTCGCCCTAGAAACTCTCCTTGTTGTTTTGCCACTTGCGCAAGTGCGGGAAGCGGTTTCCCCTCTGGGTCAAGCGCCATAGCAGTGTCGCCGATCGCATAGATGTCGCTGAGGCCAACCACCTGCAGATTCGCATCGACAGGGATACGGCCTCCGGGCGGCTCCTTCATGCCCAGCCAAGCAAAGGCGGGCGAAGCCTTCACACCCGCGCCCCATATTATGCAGCCGGCATCGATGCGTTCCTCCCCAACTATTACGTGGCCTTCCCCGACGGCAGAAACCCGTTGACCCAGCCTGATCTCGACGCCAATCCTTTTTAGATAAGTGGCAGCGTAGCTGCTGAGATGTCCGGGGAAGGAGGCAAGGATTCTTGGGCCCGCCTCAAGAAGGATCACGCGCATCTGGCTAGGTGCCAACGTGCGATAGTCCCGACTGATCATGTAGCGGCCAAGCTCGGAAATAGCGCCCGCCATCTCCACACCAGTCGGGCCACCGCCAATGACAATGCTGGTCAGCAGCGACTGCTTTTCCCGCTCCGTATGCGCAAGCTCCGCCTTCTCAAATGCCAGCAGCAGGCGCTGCCTGATCTGTCGAGCCTCGTGGATCGATTTCAGTCCGGGAGCATGGAACTGCCAGTCGTCATGGCCGAAGTAGTTGTACTGCGAGCCTGTGGCGATCACGAGCTGGTCATAAGCGACTTCGCCCCTGTCTGCGAGCCGGACGTGCTTGGCTCCACTATCGACACCAACGACTTCAGCCATCAGGACGCGGATGTTCCGGTAACGTCCGAGGCTGCGCCGGATCGGCTCAGAGATATCAGCGGGCGACAGCGCAGCTGTAGCGACCTGGTAAAGGAGTGGCTGGAAGAGGTTGTGGTTGCGGCGGTCGATCAAGGTGACATCGACCTCCGAATTTCCTAGTGCGCGGGCGCAAGCTAGTCCCCCGAACCCGCCTCCGATAATGACGATATGGCGCCTCGATACAACGGTGTCTTTGTGACCGCACCGCCGTAACCTGATCCCGCCGCTCATGATCTTTGTCCCCTGCAATTGGCGGGTCCCGCGCCGACTGGCACGGAGGCGAGGAAGCTAGCTTCAAGGCAAGAGGCGTCCATAACGTGACTCAGGGGATAGAGCATCATCGTAGGAATGCCCCGAGCAGAACTGCAGCGCCGACCACTATGACGGCGATAAGTGGAAGAAGGGCTGGGAGGCTTGGCTTGCGTTCCAGCGTCCCTTTAAAGGACGAGGTCATTGCCACGTCGAAGTTCCGGGACTTCAGGTGGGAGCCCTGCTTTCGCTGTGTCGCGGTGGCGGTCTCTATCTGCTCGGGCGACAGCGGCACACCGCCAGCCTCTGAATCAGTCTCGAGCGGTGCCATGGCCGGATCGAAGCCAGGTCGCTTATCGCCAGTCAAACCCCGCTGGATGTCGCCTCTGATCTGTGCGGGGTTGGGCGTCGGGTCGTGTGATCTGCTGGGCATGAGTTTCGGTCTCCAAGTCCATGCCAACCGCTGGAGGCGCCGCGGGTTCCTGCCGCGGAGTAATGGCAATTGCAAATGTACGGCAGCGGACCCTTCCTCCCGAAAAATGCTCAGCGCGCGAAACATTGGGCAGTGATGGTTAGTTCGGCTACGGCGACAACAAATCCTTACAAGCGCTAGGCTCACTGGCCCGGCGGATACAGGAGACACCATGAAGATCACGGGAATTCAGACCATAGCCGAAGGAAGCGGTACGGCAGGGCATACGGTCGAATACGTCTTCGACAGCGGCGCCGTCTTGGCCGTTCGTTTCAGCGGCGAACAAACAGAAGTCAATCGCACCAATGCGGTCAGCCAGGCGAAGTTGTTCCTGGAGCGTGTTATTCGCGAGGGACTGCTGCCGGAGCAGATGGAGGATGGGGAGAACGTGGACGGGCGAGCGGCAACGATGGCCTCCTCGCCGGGGTCGCCGGCGGAGCGGCTCGACAACCGGTGATGCAGGGGCATCATCCAGCTTTCTCCATTAAAGACGGTCAGGATAATTTGCTTTAAATGCGGGCCCCTCGTGCACCGAAGATTGACAGAGAGGCTCTCCGGCACTCTCATCGAGCGGCATCTGGATTTCGAGCGAAGACGAGCGTTGACGCTACAATCAAGGTGAGATGTGGATCCCACGGTACGACAGCGGACGCAAACGCTAAGCCGGCTGGAGTTTCGGAACATTGCTCGCGCGAAGATGATTTGTCTCCCGTCAGAGGGGAGAATGACATGACCGAAGGGCGAGGCAGTGAACGTACGGCAACTGAAATGGTGGAACTCTTGCCGGGCTTGCGCTCCTTCGCGCGGCGTTTTGATCCGAATCCCTACAACATTGAGGATCTCGTACAGGAGACGCTAGCTAAAGCGCTGGCTAACCGCGACAAGTTTCGAGAAGGGACAAACCTTAAGTCCTGGCTCTTCACCATCATGCGCAACACGTTTTGCACAAAATACGGCGTCGCAAAGCGTGAGCCGCTGGGATCGGATGATTGTGTGGCCGCACAACCCTCGATCAGCGCTCCACAAGAATGGTCGCTGCGCGCCAAGGAGGTCGCCCGCCAGATCGAACGCCTTCCGCTGCACTACCGCTCTGCTGTTCAACTCATCCTTATTGAGGAGATCAGCTACGAGGCTGCCGCCGACCGAGCCGGATGCCCTGTCGGCACGATCAAAAGTCGCGTGAACCGAGCTCGAACCATGCTTGAAACGAGATTGGGCGAAGCAGGCTAAGAGCAAGGAAGTCTTCAGCCGAACAGACTGCTCCACCAGGGGAGGTCGGGTCGCGTAATCATTAGCCAGAATATGACCAGCACCGCCGTGAATGCCGGGAACCCAAAGATGAACCACAGGCGAAAGAGGGAGTGGTAACGAGGGGGCAGATCTTCGCCAGTGGAGACGGTAGAGACGGCGATATTTCGCATCTCGAGCTGCATCCAGACAACCGGGAGCCAGAATGCCCCGGTAAACAAGTAGAGGAGGATGGACAGCACGATCCAACCCTCCGCGAGCGGATAGCCCACGTGCCATGCGAGGGCGACGCCGGTGATCGGCTGCAGGATGACGGCAGTCGTCGTGAACAGGAAATCCGCGATTACGACGATTCTTGCCACCGCAGCAACGATCGTGGCATTGCGGGTCCGGTGCGCGAGCAGCATGAAGAAAGCGATCCCGGCGCCGGTGCCCAGAAGGACTGCGGCCCCGATGATGTGGACAAACTTAAGCAGGAAGTAGAGCATCATCGGTCTTCCAGGACTGCGAGTGCCAGGAGATGCAGCACGAGAATGGGCCAGATCTTCAGGAGTGGCCCAAGAGGGTCATCCCATAGGGCCGGGAGCAGCAGGCTTCCGGCGACTGCGTAGAACAAGGACAACCCGATGCCCCCGTAGAGGCCCCATCGTGCGCTTCTCCTGAAGGCTATTCCTGCTCCGATCGCAATGTCGGCCAAAGCTCCGGCAATCACTGCTGGCACGGCGAGCTCAGCTGCAGGTGTGCGAAGCATCAAATCCACGCCCTCCCTGAATCCGTTCGTTAAGGAGATTATTCCCGTAGCAATCCAGAACAAAGGAAGGACGATGAACGTCAGCGGCTTCAGGAAGTACAGCTTTGCGAACCATCGTTCCTGGACGCTTGGCGGACGAGATGCCAAGGCTGCCGCAAGTGACATGGGCCGGATGCCTGTGGCCTCCAACCATGGTCCGGCATCGCCCACGGCTCCTCGTGTAATCTCCTTCTGGGCATTGGACCGCATGGGCGGTCTCCACCCCAGATGTCCGGCCAGATCTCCCAGCTTGTATAGCAGGCGTGACAATGGGCTCGGCAAGTTTACTTGAGGTGCCGGACGCGAGCCGAGCCAACGACGGTAGGTGGCAACGACATCGGCAAAGGATAAGCGCTCTGGACCGACCAATTCGAGTGCTAGCCGCGAGGGCGCCGTGGGCTGAAGTAGGGCTACGACCGTTTCCACGACGTCGCTCAGTTGGACGACCTGCAGTTGACCTGTGTGAGGCATCAGCGGCAAAACCGGAAGCGCCGCAACACCCCGGAACAGGGCGCTGGCGCCATAGGCGGCAGGGCCGAGGACAACCGATGGCCTTAGGATCACCCAGTCCAGCTCGCGCGCCATCAGCAGATCGTCTCCAAGGGCCTTGGTTTGAGAAAACTCCGAAGGCTGTTCCCGGTCAACGCCTAGTGCTGAGAAATGGACGACTCGCCGTATACCAGCTTCCTCACATGCGACGAAGAGAGCTGCTGGAGCCTCCACATGAACCGTGCGGACCCGGTCGCGAGCTGTGTCCTGGAGTGCGCCTGCGCAATTGACCACCGCGTCTATCCCCTCAAGGTGCGGCAGCCAATCAGAGGGGCTGGTAGCATTCGCCAGATCCAGCACAACTTGCCTTGATACGCCCATGGGAAGAAAAGCGGCGCCGCCCCGAACGGCTGCAACAACATGATGGGCGTCTGACGAGAGCCTGGCGCAGATAGCGGAACCAATCAGTCCTGCCGCGCCGATGACCAGAATATTCATGTCGCTTCCTTACCAGCAAGCGTTGACGCGGCCGCGGAACCGCCAAGGGCGGCATCGCATCCAGCACTCTCAGTGCATGGAACACCATCCTGTTGCGATCGTTCCGGAATGTGAGTCGAGGAAAACTAAACATGGCAGATAGAGCTCTGAAGCAGATCTTCTAGAGAACGTTGATGGCTTTGCTGAGCGTAGCGCAAGATCCTGATGTCGGCTCCTTTGCTGCGAATGCTGTTAGTGCCGCGGCGCAGCAGGCTCCGCGGTTAGTGGTCGGTGCTATGGCAGGGATCTGTGCGACGATGGTGATGACCTTCGTGATGAAGCGTGGCTTCGAACTCTTGCCAGAAAGACAACGATATCCATTGCCGCCAGCCGAAATAGCCTCCGGACTTGGGACACCAAAGGGCCATTTGCCCGACCAGGCACTGTTGTTGCACGCGGCCTTTGGTTCGGTAGCCGGCGCCGTCTTATGCTGTTCTCCCTGTCAGGACCGGCGGAGGTGCGTATGGCGCCTCAGTATGGGCTGCAAGCTATCTGGGATGGCTGCCGGCATTAGGGCTTCTTAGGGCAGCAACGGGACATCCGATGCGACGAAATCTCCTAATGTTAGTCGCACATATTGTGTGCTGAAGCGTGTTGTCGCGTCTGACCTTTGAACTGGAAGCTGCACAAGCAACGGGTTTTGCCGATGGCGACATGCAAGATCGAACCGCTCCACGCCGCTAATCCCGACGCTCGCGTGACGTTCAGACGCAAAGGAGGCATGCATGGTGAGGACGGCGGTTTTCTCATCCGCCGGTGGTTCACGACCACCATTGGGATGATCCATCGCATGAAGTCGAACAAGACCTCGCTGCTGCCAGAAGATGCTGTCTCGAGGTGCACGTGAGCGGTTGGTTTAGCCAGGTGTCGCGTACCCACCGCTAAGATGGAGTTACCTTGCAATGACAGTGTCTACCTCATCACGTCTGATGGGGGCGGGCGACTATGCTCCCCAGGCCGTGGCGTTCATCACCAATGGCGGTGATGTCTCACAGTCCGCAAGCGTACAGAGGGGGAACAGCCATGAGAGGCGGAAGTTCTCAGACCACCGCGGATGCAAGACACCCTTAGCATTCCTGCATGGTCAGGAGAACCTTATGCCGTTCCAAAGCAGATACCGGCCCCTTGTCGACTCTAGTTGGGGGAACTGGGACAAGCCTATCAGCCTCAGGCTTGGGAGGAGCAGCACCCACATAGTGCACAGTCCTCAAGAGGCGTTGAAACTGATGTCAAGCGAGTGGCCCGGTGAGCGCGGAGACAGCTACTACCAGGCTCGTCGCGCCTGTCTGGCCTTCTTGAAGCGACAGGCGTCACCCGCTCAAGTGCGTCGTGCCTTTCTCGTTGCCGCCGCTGAAACGGGGCTGCTTCACTAGCTCTGCCCTCCCCGACAGTCCTCGCCACTGACTCGACGGCTTTGCCCGTTGGAGTTCTCGCGCATCTTGCAAGAGAGAAGCCATTTTATCCGCCATGGAAGCACCCTGCAAAAAGACCTACTCGCTTTTTCCTGAAATCAAAGAGCCAAACCGTAGCGGAATGCTACAAGTCGATGACCTACATTCGCTGTATTGGGAAGAGTGCGGCAATCCAGACGGCATCCCTGTTGTCTATCTTCATGGAGGGCCTGGAGAAGGAGCGGGCCCAAGAAAACGCCAGTTTTGGGACCCTGAGGCCTATAGAATCATCCTCTTTGACCAGCGGGGCTCGATGCGGTCTACGCCGCTCGCCGAGTTGAAGGACAACACGACAAGCCACCTGATCCGTGACATCGAGGCTCTTCGCAGGCATCTTGACGTGGACCGTTGGCTCATCGCCGGAGGTTCGTGGGGGACGACGCTTGCGCTTGCCTATGGAGAGAGCCATCCGGAAAGATGTCTCGGTTTTCTTCTTCGCGGCGTCTTCCTTGGCACCAGCGATGAGATCGAGTGGTTCGTCTATGGAATGCGACGTTTTTTTCCAAAAGCGTTCGAGGACTTTTCGACCTGGATCCCCAAGGAGGAGAGGGACGATCTCCTGACCGCTTACGCCAAACGTGCGACGGCTGAGGAGCACGACCTACGGCTTGAGGCATGCCGGCGCTGGGTCACGTATTCGGGATCATGTTCTTCCCTCGAATATGATCGGGAAGCGGTTGAAAAGATGGCTGCCAACGAGACGGTGGTGCTCGCTATGGGCCGGATCGATACCTGCTATTTCAAGAACGGGATGTTTCTTGAGGACAACCAGATCCTGCAGAATATTGATCGGATCAGCCATCTTCCCTGCGCTATCATCCAGGGCGGGCATGACATGATTGCCACGCCCAATTCGGCTTACAGGCTTCACAAGGCTTGGCCGAATTCAGTCATTCATATGGTTCCGGATGCTGGCCACTCTCCGATGGAAAGCGGTACCTTGAGTCGCCTGATCGAGGCGACGGAGCATTTCAAGCAGCATGGCCGGTTCGACCAGCTTTCAGAATCGGCCTCATAGGCTCCTTTTGTGGGCGAAACCGACCCAAGGCCAGTTCGGAGCAAACCAGCAGCCGCTGGCCCGCAATCATCATGCGTAGACGCTTGGCCGCAGATTGCCGTCGCCTCGCCTGCCAGTCGGTGGAGAAGGCGCTTAAGGTGGAGGATGCCCCGCCGTTGCGGCTGCTCCGCGTATAGGTGAGACAGGCCTGGTTCGGCAACGGGAACAAAAGCCGCTCTCGTCGTTTCAGCACCATGAAGAGGTGTCCCCGCATGGTTCATGTTGTTCTTATTGGTGACTCGATCCTGGATAATGCTGCTTATGTGCCACGAGGCGGAGACGTTGCTTTCATCCTGATGAAGCAGCTTGGGGATGGTCAGGTCACTCTTCTGGCTCGTGATGGCGCGGTTATCGAGGACGCTATCGGCCAACTGAACAGTGTTCCCGATGGCGCAACCTTTCTCGTGGTCAGCGCTGGCGGCAACGACGCCTTGCAGTCGATCGGTGTGCTGCTTGAGTCGGTACGCACGGTCGCGGAGGCGCTTGAAAAGGTGCGGGTTATCCGTGACCGCTTTCGGGATCGCTACCGAACTCTACTCAATGAAGTGGGGCGTTATGATCGTCCCACGGCAATCTGCACTATCTACGACGTGATGCTGCCAGATCTGCAACAGCGCCGTATAGCTAATCTTGCTCTTGGGGTGCTGAACGACGTCATCATACGCGAAGCGGCGAGGCGGGGACTGCCCTTGATTGATCTACGGGTGATGTTCTCACAGGAGCGACACTACGCGAACGCCATCGAGCCGTCTGAACAAGGGAGCGAACTAATCGCGGCGGCCGTTGTAGAGGCGATGCACAAAGCTCCTTCAGGCAGATCAACGATCCACACCGGATTGTAAAGTAAGGCAACAGTGCAATGCCGGATTTAGAGGAACGAGCAAAGAAGTTTGCCACCAAGGCCCACGGCTCGATCAATCAGCGACGAAAATACACAGGCGAACCTTACATCGTGCACCCCATAGCGGTGGCTGAACTTGTTAAATCCGTACCGCATACAGAGGAGATGATCGCCGCGGCCCTTCTCCATGATGTGGTTGAAGACACTCCAGTGTCGATTGATGAGATCAGAGCCGAGTTTGGCGAGGATGTCGCTGAGCTGGTTGATTGGCTGACGGATGTCTCCAGGCCCGCTGATGGTAATAGACGGGTGCGCAAGCACAGGGATCTGATGCACCTTGCAGAGGCGCTGCCGGCGGCCAAGACCATCAAGCTTGCGGACCTGATCGACAACACGTTGACGATATCCAAACACGACCCGAGCTTCTGGAAGGTCTATCGCCGCGAAAAGGACGCTCTCCTCCAAGTCCTGAAGGAGGGTGATGCTACCTTATGGAGAACTGCAGCGGCTCAGACGACACGACGTTAAGCGTCACCGACGATCACTGTGATCGTTCCCGTCCCACCGCAGTCGGGACAGGTCTGGCGGCCAAGTCTGCCGGTGCCAGCGCAAGCTGGGCAGATACCCTCTGCAGCCTGCTTCGTACCGGGCGCTGTCTCGTCACCCGGCAGCAACTTTTGCGCCCCGTCGGCAGGTTGGTTGTCGCTTATCATCGCCATCTCCTCTGACTTGCGCCACAACAACGGGCGGGTAGGCGATGTTCCGCCCAGATTAGATTCGTCAGCCTAGGCGCGGAGTAAGTTGAAGGTTAGGACGTTAAGCACGTATCCCTTTTCGGCGAAGAAGGATCCTGCGCAGGTTTCGAAGGCGCTCACCCGGCAGTTCCGGAGCGAGAAAATCATCGTCCTCCGCGCGCAGGAACAGTAGGTCAACTTCATGCGGTTCAAGATGAGCGCAAGCTCGTGCTTCCCATTCTCGTAACGCGGCGTGGTCGATTGGGCTCCCCATCATCCCCTGCAATTCGCGCAGGAGATCGACCAACCTTTGATAGCTCGTAATATTTCCGGAGAGGGGAGGCTTCAGAATGTTTAGCCGGTCCGGCAAGGGATCGGTGCTATCGTCCGTACCCTGCATCATGCCACCTCAATCGTCATTTGCCTCTCCAGGAAGATCTATACGGAAGACGGAGATCTACTGGGCTTGGGCCTCGCTGTTGCCGTTGGCAAGGTCGGGATGGCTCATTTCATCGGTGATGGCGCCCGGAGGTGCGTCCTCTGTCCGCTTGTACGGCTCTTCGAGCCTGGTTGAAGAGGTGGACGCGAAATCTTGCACATAGAAGAAGAAGGAACCCGCCGAGACTGCCAGTAGGAGAGCCGCCACGATAACAAGGGCTTGTTTTTTCGGTCTCATCAACTCGCCTCACGTCTGATGTTTGGAGGTCGAACAACGTCGGCGTGGTAGAGTTGCCTGTCGGCGAAACTTTCTGGCTCGGCGGATTGTTCAAGAGGGAAAATCCCCGAAAGTGAGGTAAACAGTCATGGGTTCCAAAACCGCCTTGTTCGGGTTGATCTTACTGACGATCGTGCTCGCGCAGGTAACACCTTTTGATCTTCGTGCTTCTTCTAGTCGTTGCCGAGACGACGCAGCACGCCTTTCTCGGGCATGATTTTTCGCTGACGAACTGGTTCCTGCTTATCATCCTGCTGTTTTCACTCGACATCCTGCTATCCTACCTGAAGGATTGGTTTCCCCGGCTTGCGCTCTTCCTGGACAGCGCTCCGGCTGTGCTGATCTCCAAAGGCACGCCGGATAACCGCGCAATGCACAAGGCCCGGGTCAACCTGGACGATATCCTCGTTGCCGCCCGGCAGCACGGATTGGAGCAGCTTACGCAGATCAAGTTCGCCGTCCCGGAAGCCGACGGTAACATGAGCATCCTCCCAACTGAGTCGTAGAACGTCTTCATTGACCCGAGACAAACCGCTCTTCCCGACGCGCTGGTAGTTTCAGTTCTGAACAGCCTTCTGGTACCATTGATGGGTCGAGCGCTGCCGCTTTGGCCAGCGGAACTAACGCGCCATCTTTTTACAAGCTGTTCCATGATCCGGAGGGCGGTGAGTTCGACAGCTTGGAGGGAGCGCGACCAGATGCCGAAGAGGCGGCCCGTGAAACACTCGCCGAAAAAATCCTTTGGAGGGAAGTGCCGGATGCTGTTCGAGATGACGATGGAGGACGGTGAAGTGGTGTCGCGCCTGCCCTTCCGTTCCGTCCTCAACCTGGATCGATAGACCTTTCCGGTTGAAGAGTAGAAACGGCAATCTCAAACGTAACGCACAGACCATCCGGTCCCCACTCCCTATCCACGGTGGCGGGGAAGCCTCTGGCAATCGAGTCAATCAGTCTTGTGCCAAACCCAGGCGAGGACTTCCCCTCCGAACCCAGGGGACCGCCTATCTCCTTCCAGGCAAGAATGATCTGATCATCGTCGGCCTTGATCGTTATGGCTACTCGACCATCCGGGATCGACAACGCGCCGTACTTGGCAGCGTTGGTGGCCAGTTCGTGGAATAGGAGCGCAATCTTCGTTGTATTGCTCTGCGCTACAGGGAAATCAGGACCCAGCAAAGAAATGCGATGCCGCGATTCATCCTGGTACGGAGCCACGACCTTTTCCAGCAGTTGTTGCAGAGTGGCACCCTCATCGCGCTCTTGCGGCCCATCGAGGCTGGGTAGAGTCAGATCGTGAGCAGCAGCAAGTGCCGAAAGCCGCTGCCTCATCGAGTGAGCCAGCTCTGCTGGCGATACAGCGGACTTTGATGCCATGGTGATCAAGCCGCTCGTGAGAGCGAACAGGTTCTTCACCCGGTGGTGCATTTCTCCCAGAAGCAGGCGTTGCCGCTCCTCATCGCGCTTCCTTGAGGATATGTCGCGTGCAATCTTGGAAGCGCCGACTATGGTGCCGTCGCTGTCTTTTATTGGCGAGATCGTCAGCGAGATGTCGAGGAGCGAGCCGTCCTTCCGTCGACGTACTGTATCGAAGTGATCAACCTTCTGCCCAGCGCGGAGCTTTGCAAGAATGGCAGGCTCTTCATCCAAGCGATCTTCAGGAATGAGGATCGTGATCGGCTTTCCAACGACCTCTTCGGCCTGATAACCGAAGAGCTGCTCGGCACCCCGGTTCCAGCTCGTGATGATGCCGTTGATGGTCTTGCTGATGATCGCGTCTTGTGAGGACTCAACGATGGAAGCCAACAAATCCTTGGGATCGTAAGGCGCGATAGCAAGTGCGGTTGCGCCAACGACGTTTCTCCCACCGGCCTCGTTAGGAGAAGCCGAGTTCGCATCACGGATGCCGGGCGAAGATGTCATTGGTCTGTGCCCTCTTCGCTGATTGATTGAATAAGCAGTACATAGAACAGACGCAGGGGGAAAGATAGACAAGTACCGTTGCAAAACAGGCCCGTCACCCTACTGTAGTGCGGGGAACAGGCGGGAAATTCAAGTGACACAATCTCTTCCGAGGATCATCAGCGGCGTAGACGGCCTTGATCAGATATTGGGCGGCGGCTTTGTCGAAGGCGCGTCCTACATTGTTCAAGGTCAACCTGGGGCGGGCAAGACCATCCTGGCCAACCAAGTGGCGTTTGCGAACGTCGGGGCAGGACGCAAAGTCTTGTACATAACGCTCTTGGCGGAGACCCACGATAGGCTCTTCCAGGTGCTGGGGACGCTGGATTTCTTCGACCGCAATCAGCTCGGAGTGACCATATCCTATGTGAGCGTGTTTCAGACGCTTCGTGACAGTGGACTGTCTGCTGTGGTCGAACTGGTGCGCAAGGAGATCGCCCGCCAAGGTGCGACGCTGCTGGTGTTCGACGGACTGCTGAATGCCAGAGACCGGGCAGACTCCCCGCTTGATGTTAAGACTTTTGTCGCGGAAATTCAGAGCCAGGCAGCCTTCGTAGGATGCAGCGTGCTCTTCCTGACCAGCACCAGGTTCGCGGACGACAGCCCAGAACACACGATGGTTGATGGTGTCATCGAACTCCACGAGGAAGTCCCGGGGGTACGTTCGGTCAGGCGGCTTCAGGTGAAGAAGTCCAGAGGGAGCCCGGCGCTGGGAGGGCTCCACCAATTTGAGATTACATCATCCGGCGTGACCGCTTACCCTCGTCTTGAGGCGGTTCTACGAAGTCCATCTACCCAGGATGAGCCTTCGTTGGCGGCAGTAGCTTCAGGTGTCGAAGGACTGGATGAACTGCTGGGCGGCGGGCTGCCAGCAAGTTCAGTTACCTTGGTGTTCGGACCTTCTGGAGCAGGCAAGACCGCCATCGGCGTCAGCTTCCTGGCCAAGGCCAACAGAGATGAACCGGCACTTCATTTCGGGTTCTATGAGACCCCCACCCGCCTCCGGGCAAAGGCTAGGGCGCTGGGAGTGGACATTGACGGTCCTATTGACGCGGGTGATCTGGAAATCATTTGGGAGCCAATGACGGAGAACCTGCTGGACAAGCTGGGGCACCAGCTTCTTCAGGCGGTCAGACGGCGCAAGGTGAAGAGGCTTTTCCTTGACGGCTTGGGTGGCTTTCAACGTGCGGCCGTACATCAGGCGCGTATGACCGAGTTCTTCTCTGCTCTGACCAACGAGCTACGAGCACTCGGAGTCACGACGATAGCCACCTGGGAACTCCGCGACCTGTTTGGGCCGACGCTGACGGCGCCGGGATCGGAACTATCCAGCCTGATCGACAATCTTGTCATGCTACGGCACATCGAGGCGGAGTCTCGATACACGAAGGCGCTGTCAGTGTTGAAGGTCAGAGACAGCGCCTTTGATCCGGCCATCCACGAGGTGAGCTTCGGGAACACCGGGATAAGGATCGATGTTCCGCTTCCACCGGTCGCAAACGCCGCTACGGGACTGGCAACGCCCCTTTCAACATGACCGTGTCATATCGAGGAAACGAGAGCATCTGACATGGCCTTGATCGTAATCGCGGAAGATGAGTTTCTGATAGCAGATGTTTTGAGCATCATGCTTGAGGACGCTGGCCACCAGGTGGCAGCCGCACCGCATGGCGCCGCAGCGCTTTCGCTCGTCAAGGAGAAGCGCCCCGACCTAGTGATCACCGACTTCATGATGCCCCTTATGACAGGATTGGAATTGGCACAGGCCTTGCGGGCAGATGAGACGCTATCAGCCATACCGATCATCCTGGTGAGTGGCGCACAGGCAAGCATCGGACGAGCACATCCTGACATGTTCGATGCCGTGCTGGACAAGCCCTACGACGAGACACGCCTCCTAAATGCGGTAGAGGGCGCTTTGGCGGGAAGGTCTACGGTGTGATCGAAAGGTTCTCTGAAGGTGCAGCCAGGCCGCTGAGTTGCTTGGGAACCGTTATCACCAATTGGGCTGCGGCTTTACGCTAGCGTTTGCGGACACTGCTAATCCTCGACAGTTTGAAGCTGGCAAGCGGCTCCTTTCTCCTGATCAGCCGTTCAGGCTAAAGCGTTGGCGAGCCTGTGAATCTCGCGTGGAGAGGAAGTTTCCACGAAGGGTCGCCGGTTCGAGTCGGTTCAAGGCGGTGCACTCGTATGCAACTGCTGCGAAGTCTCATCTATCTGCTAACTACGACGTTCCGAAGCTACCGCCTACTTGTTGGTTTTCGTCCTGGCAGAAGCGGGGCCGGTGGAGCCTCTCCGTGAGCAGGTATCTCGAAGAATTCCGCGACATCAGCTGAAAGCGCCTCGGCCAATCGGTGCAGAAGATCGACAGATGCATTGTGCTTAGCACGCTCAATATCGCTGATCACCGTCCGATCTACGCTAGCGTCTACCGCCAGTTGCTCCTGCGTAATTTTCTGCGCGGAACGAAGGCGTCGAAGATTCCAGGCAATACGGGCGCGAGTGTCCATTGGTCATGGCCACCATCTTGCCTCGCTTTAATCCATGGGATATATCCGACATAATGACTTCTTGGCCTTCTCAGGATCCAGTGATCTGTAACGGAAGAATAAGCGCTGATGGAACTACGCCAGCTCTCATACTTCGTGGCCGTAGCTGAGGAGCTGCATTTCGGTCGGGCTGCAGCACGCATGTGTATCGCCCAGCCGGCGCTGAGCACGCAGGTGCAGGCGCTGGAGAAGCATCTGGGGGTGCAGCTTCTTCATCGCACCACACGGCGCGTGGAGCTGACGCGGGCAGGGGAGGTCTTCTACGATCGCTGCATCAGGATCCTTGGCGATATCAAGCTGTCGTCCGAAATGGCGCGTTCGGCCGACGGCAAGGGAGCGCGTGAGATCCGCATCGGGACGATCTATCCTGCCACCATCGGCGTCTTGCCGACGTTTCTGTCACGCATCGCCAGGAAGTGCCCCGGCATCCGTATGCATATTGCCAGTGGCTCCACCGGCGACATCATCCGCAGTATCGAGGCGGGTCAGCTCAACCTCGGCTTCATCCGGCCGGTTGAGGCCATCGGCTCGCTGAGGTTCTTTTCGATCTCCCATGAGCGCTATCTGCTGGCGGTCTGCAGGAACAGTCCACTTGCGGCACTTGAGGAGGTCGGCATTGAGGATCTCCGCGATCAGAAGATCATCTCTTTCTCGCGCTCCAATCTCTCCTATACGGAGCAGTATTTTGCGGAGAAATTCGAGGAGCATGATCTGGCTGGCAATGTCAGCTACACCTGCGACGACACCTTTTCGCTCGTGTCGCTGGTGTCTGCCGGCCTTGGCGTCGGCTTCGCGCCGGAGTGGACGCGGGATCTTCCCGATCGCAACTTCGAACTGAAGAAGGTGAGGGGCGTCGACTTCAAGATCGGGCTCGGTGTCGCCTGGAACAAGGAGGATCCCACCGCAGGCCGGGACGATATCATCGATATTGCACGCTCGCTGGCGCGGCCAATGGCAAGGGCTCACGCGTCACCGGAACTGGTGCCTCAATAATCACGCTTGTCTGGAAGGCAGATTAGGCAGGAAGCCTTATATCCTGTCGATCACTACCGCATCACACCATTTTCAATCCAATACTGGCGATGGATCGGCAGCCAGCCCACCCATGAGCACGTCGCTGCGGAGGAGGGTTCCATGTCCGGTATTGGAAGAGGGGGAGAAACAGGCGGCCTCGACGAGATCGACATCATCCGGTCCGCATCCGAACGTGTCGCAGCCAATCCTGATGGAGCATCAGACCTGGAGCACGACATGATCCTGCGCATTGTCTCGCTACTATATGAGGCTGGAATGGTAGATCCACAAAAGCTCGCTGACGCGGCGTTTCTGCTTGGCAGCAGCAAGCTTTTCACCGGCATGCTTTGATCTCCGAATTCGTCGCATCAGCGGGGCGCGCGTTATCATCAGGTCGGGATGTCAATGCGCGCGCGGCGTGCGACGTGAGCCTTGGGGAGCAGCAGTTCGGGATGGTTGCCCGACGAGGTGGATGATGGAGTAGGTTGAGCACCACTTGGCCAACCTTACTCGTAGCCGACAATGCCTGCCGTCTTCATCGCCGCGATCTCGTCGGCGCCGTATCCAGCTTCTGCCAGGACCTCGGCAGTATGCGCTCCGAGCGGCGGAGCGGGCCGGGTAACGCGGCACGGGGTTTCGGTGAGCTTGACCGGGAAGCCCAGCATCGGCACGTTCCCATGCCCAGGATGCTCAACCTCGATCACCATGTCCTGCGCCTTAACCTGCGGGTCGCTGAGGGCTTCCGCCAGATCCTGCACCCGTCCGCAAGGCACGCCCGCCGCGTTGAGCCTGGTGATCCAGGTCTCCTGGGATCCCATTCGGGTGCGCGCGTTCAGCAGGGCATTGAGTTCGCCACGTCGGGCAAAGCGCTTGTCATTGGTGTTGTATCGTTCGTCATCCATCAGCGCTCCAAGTTCCAGGACATCGAGAAAGCGCTTCAGGATGACGTCGTTGGAGGGTGCCACGGCAATCTCGCCATCGGCCGTCTGAAAAAGACCATAAGGGGCGACCAGCGGATGGTCGTTTCCGGTGCGTTCCGGGTTCTTCCCTGTCGCGAACAATTCCGTCGCAAGATAGGCCATCATCGAGACCGCGCTCATCATCATGGCAGTCTCGACGTGCTGGCCGCGACCGTTGAGATCGCGCGCCCTCAGGGCACTGACGATGCCAAAGGCACAGTAGAGCCCGGCCAGGAGGTCGGTGATCGGCTGGGCAACACGCATCGGCTCCTCTCCTTCCCTGCCGTTGACGCTCATTAGCCCGCTCATCGCCTGGGCGATGAAGTCAAAGGCAGGACGATCGACATAAGGGCCCGCGCTGCCGAAGCCGTTGATATTGGCGGTGACGAGCCGTGGATTGAGCTGTGCCAGCCGCGCCTTGTCAAACCCCATCTGCGCCAGGACGCCGGGCCTAAAATTGTCGATCAGAACATCCGCTGTCTCGATCAGCCGGGACAGGACGTCACGGCCTTCAGCGCGGTAGAGATCGATGACCACTGAGCGCTTGTTGCGGTTGAAAGAGGCATAGTACCACGACAGCCCGTCCCTTAGTGCGCCCTGTTGGCGGATCGGATCCCCCTTGTCGGGCTCCACCTTCACGACATCGGCGCCCATATCACCAAGCAACATCGAGCAAAAAGGCCCCGACAAAACCCGCGTCAGGTCGATCACCCGGACACCCGCCAGCGGTGCTTTCAGGCCGGCTGCATCGAAGTCGTGTTTTAGGCTGCCCTCCTCAACCATTTGCGGTCCTGACGGAATCCATCGGGTGCAGGTCGAGACGGTGGCCAGCTTTCATCACCTGCCCAGGCAATGACCGGCCGATCACGCCTTCAATGCGCCTGGAAACCTCGATCAGCTTCTTTAGGTCGATACCAGTCTCGATACCGCATTCATCAAGCATGTAGACAAGATCCTCCGTACAGATATTGCCCGTCGCCCGTGGCACAAATGGGCAACCGCCAAGCCCACCGACGCTCGCTTCAAAACGCGTAACGCCCTCCATCAAGCCGGCGTAGACGCACACAAGCCCTTGGCCCCGGGTGTTGTGGAAGTGAAGCGCAATATCGGCCTCCGGCACGTGAGTCTTCAGCGCCTGGACCCGCTCGGCCACGAGCGGGGGCGTGGCCATGCCGGTGGTATCGCCAAGCGACAGCTTGGTGATCCCCATATCCCGGTAGGCCCGAGCGATCCTGACCACCTCGCCGACGGGAACGTCACCCTCGAAGGGGCAGCCAAAGGATGTGGCAATCGCTCCATAGACATCGATTCCGGCAGCTTCTGCTGTCCTGCAGATGTCTTTGAACCCGGCCAACGACCCGTCGCGCGTGCGGTTCACGTTCTTCAGGTTGTGGCTCTCGGACGCCGACATGAAGACGACCATGGCATCAACCCCAGCCTCGATGGCGCGCTCGGCCCCCCTCTCATTGGGAACGAGCGCCGTCAGCACTACGCCGCGGCTTCGATCGATACCCTTCAGCACGTCTGCCGCGTCGCGCAGCTGCGGCACGGCGCGGGGTGAAACGAAAGATGTCACTTCAAGATGACGGACGCCTGCGTCGATCAAGCCGTTGACCAGGGCAATTTTATCTTGCGGCGAAACATAGGCGGGCTCCGACTGCAAGCCGTCCCGCGGTCCGACATCAATGACGCTGACTTTCTCCGGGAGACCACGATCTCGTCTGAACCTGCTCTCGTACATAATCGCCTCCCGCGTGGATTGCATTGGTCGACCACTTTGGTATACCGTCGCCGGGTGGAGGGTCAATGGCACAGGTGCTGAGACAGAGAAGCGGGGCGATGGCTGAGGCAACCGGCGAAGCCGAACGCTCGCTCGGGCACAGGGTCATGGTGGATATCCGCTCGCAGATCCTGACGCTCACCCTTGCGCCGGGTGAACCGATCACGGAACGGTTCCTGGAAGCCCAACACGGCGTGTCTCGCACCATCATCCGCCAGGCGCTCACCGAACTGATCCGCGACGGCTTTGTCATCAAGGGCGAGCGCGGCTATGCCGTTGCGCCCTTCGATCTGAGGCAGCTTGACGAGATCTTCGAGTACCGGGAAGTAGTCGAGGATGCCGCCATCCGCCTGGCCTGCGCACGGGCGGCCCCTGAAGACCTTGACGCAATCCGCGTCTCGATCGACCGCGGGCTGACCGATTTTACGCCGGACGCATGGTTCGAGATCGGCCTGGACGTCCATGTGCAGCTCGCTGCGCTTTCCGAAAACCGGTTCATGCGCGATGCCGTGCAGGACGCCGTCAACCGGACCATGCGGGCGCGCTGGCTTGTTGCCAGTTGCGCTGAAATGCGTGCTGTCGCCCACCGTGAACATTGTGAAATCGTCGAATTGGTGCGCGAGCGCCGCGCAGAGGACGCGGCCAATGCCGTGCGCGCCCATGCCCGCGACGTCCGCCAGCAGATCGTCCAGGCGCTGGAGGATGCGCGCCGCCTCTTGGGCGCGCGTGGGTTTGCCGGCGAACCAAAGAGCCCCGTAAAGCCAAACCAGGTTGGGAGGGTGAGGGCATAAGGACCCGGGTTCAACGGGTTGGAGGCTCGTTGTTCCTAGTTGGCGCGGACACGTCAGGGGCTGAAGCAGGAAACAACCATTCAGGGAGGAGTGCAGTAATGAGGAAATTGACCAAACTCTTAAGCCTTGGCGCTTTGGCGCTGTCGCTTTCAGTCGGCTCGTCGGCAGCTGAGGAATGCATAGCGCCGGCAGATCCGGGCGGTGGCTGGGACTTCACATGCCGCACCGTCGGCAAGCTTCTTTATGATCTCAAACTCGTGGAGAACCCGGTCCAGATTACCAACATGCCGGGCGGCGTCGGCGCCGTGGCATGGGCAAATGTTGCGTCGAAGCGCAATGATGATGGATCTCTCCTGGTCGCGACGTCCACGGTCGGCATCACTCAGATCGCACAGGGCCGTTTTCCTGCCGGCACCGATGCCATGCGTTGGCTTGCCATGCTTGGGACGGATGTCGGTGTCATCGTGGTGCCGGCGGACTCTGAGTTCAAGACGCTGAAAGACCTGACCGACGCCATGAGCGAGGATCCAGCATCGGTGACGGCGGCGGGCTCTTCGGGTGCCGGCGGCTGGGATCACATCCGTCTTTTGATGGTGGCAAAGGCCGCCGGTCTGTCCGGTGACGACTACAAGGGTATCCGCTGGGTCCAGTTCGATGGCGGCAGCCCGGCCGTAACGCAGATGCTGGGCGGTCAGGTGGATCTTGTGACGACGGATCTGGGTGAAATCGCAGGCTTTGTGGAATCGGGAGACATTCGCATCCTTGCCGCCCTGTCGGATGAACGCATCCCGGCATTCCCGGATGCACCAACGGCAGCGGAGCAGGGGCTTGATGTCACCGGTTACAACTGGCGAGGCTTCTACACCGGCGGGGACGTATCCGACGAGGACTACCAGCGCTGGGTTTCTACCTTGAACAAACTCTATGACAGCAAGGAGTGGAAAGCGGCGGCGGAAGGCAGCGGCCTTGTTCCCGTATGGCGCGGCGGCGAGGAGTTCGAGGCTTATGTGCTTGAACAGGCCGCACAGATGGAGGAAATCTCCCGCCAGATCGGCGTCATCAAGTGAGTGACCGCATTGCCGGCATTGTCATGCTGATCGTCTCGATTGCGTTCGGCATCACGGCAAGCAGCTATGAGGCAAGCTTTGGCGATCCTCTTGGCCCGGCTGCCTTGCCGGTCATGCTCTCGATACCGGCAGTGCTATTGAGCCTGTGCCTCGTCCTCAAACCGGATCCTGATCCGGTCTGGGTGACGGGCACGCCGCTCTTTCGTCAAATCGCCGCCGTGGTCCTGTTGATCGCCTATGCCCTGCTTCTCGATCCGCTCGGCTTCCTGCTCGCCACATTTGTCACCGTGACCCTGCTGGGGCGCATCCTGCTCAGCGGCTGGCTGAAATCGGCGCTCTCGGGGGTTCTGATGACCCTTGTTCTATTTGTCACCTTCGACACGCTGCTCGGATTGCCCCTGCGTGCCCTTCCCGCAGGTCTGGGCTAGCTCATGGAAACGATCGCGCTGCTTGGACAGGGTTTTGCCGTCGCCTTGACGCCGACGAACATGGCTCTCGCGATCTTTGGCTGTTTTGTCGGAACCATCATCGGCGCCTTGCCGGGTATCGGTCCTGTCAATGGCGTCGCAATCCTGATCCCGCTTGCCTTCTCTCTCGGCCTGGAACCTGTCTCCGCCCTCATCATGCTGTCTTGCATCTATTACGGCTGCATGTATGGCGGGCGCATCTCTTCCATCATGCTCAACATTCCGGGTGACGAGCCGGCGATCATGACGACGCTCGACGGTTATCCCATGGCGCAGCGTGGCAAGGCTGCAGAGGCACTTGCGATTTCGGCGCTGGCTTCATTCGTGGGCGCGACGTTCGCGACGGTGGGCCTGACCTTGTTTGCGCCACTTCTGGCCGGTGCTGCGATCTATTTCGGGCCGGCGGATTACTTTGCCCTTTATGTCATGGCCTTCGCGACCATTGGCGGCATTACCGGCGTCAATCCTATCAAAACCCTGCTTGCGGCGATGATAGGATTGATGATTGCCAGCGTAGGTCTTGATCCGGCAACAGGGACGGCGCGCTTCACCTTCGGCTCTTACCACCTGTATGACGGTTTCAATCCGATCGTGGCGATCGTCGGTCTGTTTGCAATCAGCGAAGTGCTTTTCTACCTGGAAACCATGCATATGTCGGACGGCAAGATGGTGCCGCTCGGCCGTGCGGTTCCAAAGCTGCGCGACATCGCCGTTGGCGGCTGGGCGCATTTGAGAGGCTCCGTCATCGGCTTTATCTGCGGAATTCTTCCAGGTGCTGGCGCCTCGCTTGGCGCATTCATGTCTTACGTCGTGGAAAAGCGCGTCAGCAACAAGAACGGCACCTTCGGCCATGGCGACCCCAAAGGCATTGTCGCGCCCGAGGCAGGCAATAATGCCGCGTCGGGCGGCGCGCTGATCCCGATGCTGACACTTGGTGTTCCCGGCAGCGGGACCACCGCCGTCATGCTTGCGCTACTGATCTCCCTCAACGTCCAGCCGGGACCCCTGCTCTTTTCGCGCGAGCCTGAAATGGTGTGGGGCCTGATTGCATCGCTCTACATCGCCAATGTCGTGCTGTTGATCATGAACATCCCCATGGTCGGGCTGTTTACGCGAATGCTCGCCATGCCACAGTGGGTTTTGATGCCGTTTGTCGTGATGGTCAGCTTTCTTGGGATCTATTCGATCAGCAATTCCAGCTTCGACGTTCTCGTCATGATCGGCTTTGGCGTGCTGGGCTTTATACTGCGCAAACTCAATATCTCCCTGGTGCCGGTCATTCTCGGACTCCTCTTGGGGGCCGACATGGAGAATAACCTTCGTCGGGCTCTCTCCATCTCAGGCGGCGACCCGTCAATATTGGTGGCAAGCCCCATCGCCATCGGCCTTTACCTCGTAACCTTCGCAATCCTCGCCGCCGCCTTCTACATCGCGTTCAATACGAGGCGCGCGGAACGCAAACTGGGCGAGGATTAGCCGGGGCAGGCGGTGCGCCGGATCCGGAGCGATTTTACGGCTTGCGCATGCCCTTACCACCTCCCGCTTCCGAGCAGCGTTAGAGCTTTGGCAAATGACGTCCTGAGCATCTCACGGTCCAGCGTCAGGTCAGCGACGATCCTCTTGGGTCGCCCATTCTCGTCCGCGCTTTGCTTCTCTCGTTGATGCTTTCAAAGACGGATGCCCTTGATCCCGCTAGTGATCCTCGCGTGAAGCAAGTCCCGATTGAAGCCCGTCAGCTTTTCCATTCGAGAGTTGGGCAACGGCCTTGTCGAGCGCTGCAAGACCTTTCTGTAAGGCCGCCAGATCTGCCTCTGGCATGGCGCAAAGAATCTCGTCCGCACGCGCGGCCACACCGGAAAAGGCGGCTTTGAACAGGGCGCTTCCACTGTCCGTGATGCTATATTGTCGCAAGCGGCGGTCGGTGCTGAGAATTTCGCGCGTGATCAGTTTTTTCGCTTCTAGACGCGTCGCGGCGCGGCTGACCTGCACCTTGTCCAGGGAGGTGCGCTGCGATATCTGCAGTGAGTTAAGCGAACCGGCATCCTCCAGCAGAAACAGCAGCCGCCATTCCTCCCGGGAAAGGCCATGCTCGCGCCCATAGACTTCAACGAGCTGACGCGAGAAGGCTTCGGCAATGACGGCGAGGCGGTAGGGGAAGAAGGTCTCTATGCGCATGGCGGCCCTCTGTTGGTGGCGGTTCTCCTGATGCCCCCGCCGCCGTTCGCAGGCAAGCGGAAAGAGCGTCGGTTAGGCGACAAGATACAGTGACAGGATGGGCAGTCCGATGATGAGCGCCAGCCGGACGATGTCTGCTACCCAGAAAACGAAGACCCCGCGGAAGATCGTAGCCAGCGACACGTCCGGCAAGACGGAGCGTAAAACAAAGACGTTCATGCCGATGGGGGGCGTTATCAGGCTTATTTCGGTCACCACCACCACGATGATCGCAAACCAGATCAGCACCATGTCCGGGTCCTGAAGGATCTGCAGCCCGAAATCCAGATCCGCAACCAGCGGGTAAAAGACGGGGATCGTCAGCAGGATCATCGACAGGCTCTCGAGAAAGCATCCCAGGATGAGATAGATCGCGACGATGACCAGCAGGACCACCCAGGGCGACAAGCCGAGAGTACCGACGATGTCGGACAGTGTGTCCGGCAGACCAGCAAAGGTGATGAAGTTGCCAAAGATCTCGGCTCCGATGATGATGGCGAAGATCATGGCTGATGCGGTGGCACTGTCCAGAAACGCGATCCAGAGCGCCTGCCGGCTTAGACCGCCGGTCACAAGGGCAATGAGCAAAGCTGCGGCGGCGCCCATGCCGGCGGCCTCTATAGGCGTGAAGAACCCGCCATAAATGCCGCTCATGATGAAGACGAACAGCCCCAGCACCGCGAACACGCTGACCGCGTCCCGACGGCTCAAGGGATGAGGTTCCGCCACCTTGGGCGCCAGGTCCGGCTTCAGGCGCACGGCGACAATAACGGCAAGCAGGTAGCCGATGATGCCCAGGATGCCGGGAATAATGCCCGCCAGGAACAGCTTGCCGATGTCGGCTTCGGTCAACAGGCCAAAGATGATCAGCACCACTGAGGGCGGGATCAGGATACCAAGCGTACCGCCCGCCGCAATCGATCCGGTGGCTAGGCTGTCTGAGTAGCCAAACCGACGCATGGACGGCATTGTTACCTTGGACATGATCGCGGCTGTCGCCAGAGACGACCCGCAGACGGCCGAAAAGCCACCACAGGATAGCACCGTCGCCATTGCAAGGCCACCGCGCATGCGTCCGAAGACCCGGTCCGCGGCCGCGAATAGACCCTGCGCGATGCCGGAACCGGCCAGCACGTTGCCCATGAAGATGAATAACGGCACGACCGAAAGCGAATAGTTCAGGCCGGTTTCGAAGACGGCGTTGCCGACCATCGCCCCGGCCGGCCCCCAGCCGCGCATGATGGCAAAGCCAACTCCCCCGACGAGGGCCATGGCAAAAGCAATGGGCACGCGGGCAAAGACCAGGATCAGCAGAAGAGCCAACGCGATCAGCGACAGGGTCATGGCTCTCTCCGCGCAAACAGCATGATAACAGCGGAGAGGGCGCAGCTTGCCGCCCCCACGAACGCCAAGGGTGCCATCGGCAGCGCAAGGGACGCGCTGCGCGTCCCTTCGTGTAGCTGCGCCGTGCCGATCAGCGCCAGCCGCCAGGCGAAGTAACCAAGGGCGAGGGCCGAGATCAGCCCCGCCAGCCGGCCCAAGAGGCGCTGTACGCCAATTGGCATAAGGTGTAGCGCCAGGTCGACCTCGACATGCCCGCCGTCTGCCGTCGTCAGCGGCAGCGCGACAAAGACCAGCGCACCGAGCAGCATCTGCGTCAGCTCATAGGCGCCGCCAAAGGGACGGTTCATCAAATAGCGGCCCACAACGTCGACGCAGGTCACCCCGATCAGCAGCGCGATCAGCAGCGCGGCGACGCCGGCCAGGGCGCGATACCACCCGGTCTGCCGGTGGGGTGTCCGGCCCGGAATCATGTGCCGAGCGGGCTCTTGTGAAACCGGGCCGGGACGGGTCATTCCGCCTGAACCCCCGTCATCTCGCGGAACTGGGCAAGGGCGGCTATGCCGTCATAGTCACCCAGACCTTCCGACCAGGCCTTCTCCAGCTGGGATGCCGCGTCGCGCAGGGCGGCGACAACCTCGGGGCTTGCCTCGTGGAAGTCGACTTTATCACCGACCTCTTCCTTGGCGGCAGTGTCGGCATCATTCCATGCCTGCCCCACACGTTGGGCGAAGGCCTCGCCAGAGATGTTGTCAATGGCGGCACGATCCTCTTCCGAAAGGCTGTTCCACTTGGCCTCGTTGATCACAAAGAACCAGGTCGTATTGTAGATGCCGCCGGGAACCGTCATCGAATACTTGATGTAGTCGGTTAGGTTGAAGGCGGTCATGGCTTCATAGGTGAAGGCCACACCGTCGATCACGCCTCGCGACAATTTCTCGTAAACCTCGGGTGAGGACATGAAGAGCGGAGTTGCGCCAAGCGTCGAGACCAGTTCTCCAACATAACCACCCGGGACGCGGATCTTGAGGCCCCCCATGTCGGCTGGGGCTTCGATCTTGCGGACGTTGTTGTGCAACAGGCCAGGCCCGTGCATGAACAGGCCTAGAATATGTGTACCCGCATGTTCCTCGGCCGCGTCCAGCTCGCCGCCGTAGATCGACCAGTAGGCCTTCGAGTTGGCAATGGCATCGTCACCGAGGAAGCTGAACTGGCCTAGCTGGGCGCGGTTGAAGCGGTCATCTTCGGTGAAAGAGTGCAGACCATAGGTGATGTCAGCGACACCATCGCGGGCCATGTCGAAATGTGCCGGGGGGCTGCCAAGCGGCTTGCCCATGATGCGCACACTCACGCGGCCGTCGGTAACACGCTCGACCTCTTCGGCCCAAGGCTCGAAGGCGTTCACGACTATGGGGTGCTTGGGCGGAAGCCAGGACGACATGATCAGCTCTTGAGCTGCCAAGGGCGTCGTGGACAAAATCAAGCCTGCAAGGGCCAACCGTAACGATCTCATGCTTTCTCTCCCTGAATAGCCTTCGCCTCCTGCGAAGGGTCGAATTGATCTGGATGGGCGGCCGCGAAGGCCGGATGCGTGGAGCAGGTGCGCGCCACGGCCGAGATGCGAGGCAGGTGCGCGACGCTGACATCCCACCGATGGGCGTTGTAAAGCTGCGGTATAAGCGTGCAGTCGGCCATCGTCGGTAGGTCGCCATGACAGAAGCGTCCGGTGAAGCCGGAATCGTTCAACATCGTCTCGATCGCTTGCAGGCCGCCGGCGATGTTGTCCCGATTCCAGCCTGTGCGCGCCGTTTCGCCGGCAAGTGCGCCAACCCGTGCCAGCACCGCCAGGTTCGAGATCGGATGGATTTCGCAGGCGACGGCCAGCGACAGGGCGCGGACATGAGCTCGCGCGGCGGGGTTGGCCGGCAGCAGCGCCGGCTGCGGCCGGCTCTCCTCCAGATACTCGAGGATCGCTAGGGACTGCGTCAGGACCAGCCCGTCGATCTCCAGCGCCGGCACCAGCCCTTGCGGGTTGACCGAAAGATGCTTCGGGTGCCGGTGGTCCCCAGCCACCAGATCCACCGGCACCCGGTCAAAGCCGATGCCCTTGAGGTTCAGCGCGATCCGGACACGGTAGGAGGCGGAGGAGCGCCAGTAGTCGTGCAGGACTGGGCGTGGCGTCGTCACGGACATGGCGCTCTCACTCCTGCGCCGGAAGGATCTTGCCGATACAGGGGCCAAAGCCGATGCGGTAGCCATTGCCTTGCGCATAGCCATAGAGCGCGACCTCGTCGCCGTCCTCGATAAAGGTGCGCTCCGCTCCGCCGACCCGGACCGGGCTCTTGCCGCCTTGTGTCATCTCCAGCAGCGCCCCCGTCTGGTCCAGGGTCGGCCCCGAGATGGTGCCGGTCCCCAAAAGATCACCAACCCGCATCGGGCAGCCCGACACCGCGTGATGCGCCAGCTGCTGCGCCGACGAGTAGTACATCACGTTGTAGTTCGTCTGCGCCATCCTCGTGCCGTTCATGGTCCACCCGAGCGTCAGATCGTAGAAGCCAGGCCGATCCTCTTGCAGATAGGGCAGCAGAGGGTTGTCTCGCTCGGCCCCTGCGCTCCGAAACGGCTCCAGGGCCGCCTGCGTGACGATCCACGGGCTGATCGTCGTGCCGAGCGCCTTGGCTTGGAAGGGGCCAAGAGGCTGGTACTCCCAGGCTTGAATGTCGCGCGCCGACCAGTCGTTCAGAAGGACATAGCCGAAGATCATGTCCTCGGCATCTGCCACGCTGATCCGCTGGCCCATCTGGCTGTTGGCGCCGACAATGGCACCGAGTTCAAGCTCCAGGTCGAGCCGGCGGCTGGCGGTCCAGACAGGGCCGTTGTCGCCCTTGGCCTGGCCCATCGGGCGGTGGATCGGGGTGCCCGACACCACAACCGAGGAGGCGCGGCCATTGTAGCCGATAGGCATATGGGTCCATTGCGGGGGTAGTGCGTTGTCGGGGCCTCGAAACAGGACGCCGACGTTAAAGGCGTGGTTCTTGGAGGCGTAGAAGTCGGTAAATTCGCTCACCCGGATCGGCAGGTGCAGCGTGGCGTCGGCCATCGGCACCAGCGGCAGGCTGCGGTCGCCATCTTCGGCAAGCAAAGCCGTCATTTTGGCGCGGATGTCATCCCAGGTGCCGCGCCCTTGTTCGATGAAATCATTTAGAGCCGGCCGTCCAAATGCGCCCTGGGCGTCCAGCAGCCCCCGTGCCTCGCAGTCCCCCAGATCAAGGATCATGTCGCCAATCGCGACGCCGCAACGTGGTGCCTGGCCACCCACGGAGAACACGCCATAGGGCAGGTTCTGGATGGGGAAATCACAGGCAGCATCGTTTGCAGCAGCAACCCAGCTGCGTAAGGACGGGTCGGTCATTGGGTGCCTCTTCAAAAGTCTTCAACGCATCCGGGGGCTTCCCGAAAGGTTGCAGATGAAACTAACGGGGGATCGTTTCATTTGCAATAAATTTCTGGCTTGCATGCGTTCGCCGAAGTGCCAGACAAATTATCCCAGGATCAAGGTAAGCGGGCTTATGCCCGATTGGCCGCGGCGATGACTGATGTGCTGGTGCCGGAGTAAGTCAGTATGGCAGGAGCTGCGAACAGTGCTGTCTGACGGCCGCACGTTAGGTAAACGAATGGAGCGGCGCCGGCAGAGCCCGCACCGCTCGCCGCTCATTTCACGCCGGGCGTGCCGTCGAACTTCTTCTCCAGCTGGTTCCAGACATCGATATATTCCTCCTGCATCGGCGCCTCATGTGCAGCGAATTCAGTGAGGTGCTGCGGGAACCGCGTTTCGAACATGAAGGACATGGTGTTGTCGAGCTTTTCGGCTTTCAGCTCGGCGTTGCTGGCGCCCTCGAAGGCATCGCGGTCGGGGCCATGCGGCAGCATGCAGTTGTGCAGGCTGATGCCGCCCGGCTGGAAGCCCTTTGGTTTGGCGTCATAGATTCCATAGATGTTGCCCATCATCTCGGACATGATGTTCTTGTGATACCAGGGCGGGCGGAAGCTGTGCTCGGCCACCATCCAGCGCTCGCGGAACAGCACGAAGTCGATGTTGGCCGTGCCTTCTTGTCCCGAAGGTGCGGTCAAGACGGTGAAGATCGACGGGTCGGGGTGATCGAACAGGATCGCGCCGACGGGCGAGTAGGTCCGCAGGTCGTATTTGTAGGCGCAGTAGTTGCCGTGCCAGGCGACCACGTCCAGCGGGCTGTGGCCGATATGAGTCTCGTGGAACTGACCGCACCACTTGATGACGACGCGGCTCGGCACCTCACGGTCCTCGAAAGCCGCAACAGGACTCTTGAAGTCGCGCGGGTTGGCCATGCAGTTCGCCCCGATGGGGCCGCGGCCCGGCAGATCGAACTTTTGGCCGTAGTTCTCGCAGACAAAGCCACGCGCTGGACCCTCCAGCACCTCGACGCGGTAGACGAGGCCACGCGGGAGGATGGCGATCTCCTTCGGCTCGAGGTCGATGATACCCAGTTCGGTGCAAAAGCGCAGTCGGCCTTCCTGCGGGACGACCAGCAGTTCACTGTCGGCGGAAAAGAAGTACTCGTCCTCCATGGAGCGCGTGACCAGGTAGACATGGCTGGCCATCCCGACCTGGATGTTTACGTCGCCGGCCGTGGTGATGGTGCGCATTCCGGTGATCCAGGTTAGGTCTTCGTCCGGCACCGGGATCGGGTCCCACCGGTACTGGCCGAGGCTGGTCACGTTCGTCAGCACGTTCGGCGCGGTCTTCCAGCGCGGCACCTCGATGGGCGTGAAGCGACCCGTGTGGTGGACCGAGGGGCGGATGCGGTAGCACCAGGTCCGCTCGTTTTGGCCGCGCGGGGCGGTGAAGGCAGTGCCGGACAGCTGCTCGGCATAAAGCCCATAGTTGCATTTCTGCGGGCTGTTCTGGCCCTGCGGCAGCGCGCCCGGAAGAGCCTCGGTCTCGAAGTCATTGCCGAAACCTGGCATGTAGCCTTCGTGCGGGCCAGTTGATCCCGTAGCGCGGATCATTCCGCGGGGCAGGTCATAGGTCGTCACAGCGCTCCTCCTACAAACTCGTTGTCCTCGCAACATTCATAACGTTGCAAGTGCAACGGAGTCAATCTGTTGCACGTGCAACGGTTTTCTGATGATCTTTCTGCGAGGAGATCGCGATGTCATTCCAGCTGGACCAGTTTTTGCCCTACCGATTATCTATCGCAGCGGCCGAAATCAGCAGCCGCTTCGCCGCCCGCTACGCGGCCGAGGCAGGTCTCAGCATCCCCGAATGGCGCGTTCTGGCGCATCTTGGGCACTCCGGAGCTGTCAGCGTGCGCGACATCACGCAGCGGGTTCACCTCGACAAGTCGGTAGTCAGCCGCGCCGCGTCCCGACTGCAGGAGGCGGGCTATGTCGCCAAGTCCGGCCATGGCAAGGACCGTCGGCTGATCGTTCTACAGCTGACCTCGCAGGGCGAGGAGCTGATGAAGAGGCTCGCTCATGTCGCAGATGGCTTTCAAATGGATCTGCTCGCGCTGCTGGGTGAAGATGCCCAGGCTTTCAAGGCCGGTCTAACACGGCTTCTGGAGCGCTCCGACTGGTAACGACCTCAGGCACAATCCGGCAGAGAACGGGTCAGTCACCCATGCGGGGAGCAGAGGGCATCATCGGTCAACAGCGGCTTTGGTATGGGAAGAGGCTCGAGGTCCGCTTAGATGGTGCCACTCCGTTCCTTTCTTGAAGGCGCGCCAGAAGGCGACGGGCGATCATGGCGTTCGAGCTTGTCGGTTGCGGAGCTGGTGTGATGAGACAACTTCCAACGCCAATGCGAGACGCCCGCGGCGGCGAGGTGTCGTTGCAGGGTGCGTGGCGGCAGACCAGCCGCTTGCGATCAGGGCAGGTGGTGCAAGAGCGCTTGCCCAGATGCTGTCGCACCAGGCTGCGAACGCGTTGCCTCACATCGTTCTCCTTAGTCGGATATGACCAGCGTGGGCGACAGCTGGTTCGCAGAGATGGCAACGCAGGTCCCAGGGGAGGTGACAACCCTTCGCGTCGCCAGGAGCTGTCTCGCGGAGCCTGATCTGCAGGACAGGTGTAGTGCTGCCCTTGTCAGCGCATGATCGCCGCCAGAAGCTCATTTGACTTTTTTATCCCGAGCTTCTGGTATGCCCGCTGGCGGTAGGTGAGGACGGTGCTAACCCCCAGTACTAGCTCCTCACCGATCGCGCGGGCCGTTTGGCCGGTCAGGGTACGGGCGCAGATTTCGCGCTCCCGCACCGTAAGGATGGGGTGGGTCTGCGCCAGGCGCTGCTGCACCTGGGACAGGAGCGGCGCGGGAGCCTGGGCAAGGCGGGTCAACCCCGCCATCGCCAGTTGAGCCAGTGCGCCCAGTTGCGTCATGTCCGGCTCGGCGGCATCGCGGCGCTGGTAGAAAGACACAACGAGCGCATCATCCGCCCTGCACCAGCCAAAGCAAATCTTTTCGGCAAACTGCGGCCGGTCGAAGCAAAGCCTACGATAGGCGCCCAAGCTGATCGCTTCGGCGGGGATGCGGCAGACAAAGCCATTGCCTGGTCGTGTAGCATCCAGCGCTTGCGCCACCGGGTCGCTGTGGTGAAAGCGTCGAGCGTAGGCGCCAGCACGTTCGGCTACGTCTCCAAGATTGCTGGCAGAAGCCAGCACCTGCGGAGCACCGTGGCCGACACGATAGGCAAACAATTCTTCGATGCCAGCAGCGCTACGGGCGATCCCGAGAAGCCGGGTCGCGAACAGCTGACGGTCACACGTATCTAGAAGACCCACCGCCAGGTCCGGGTCGATCAATCCGAATTTGTGCAACTGGCGAACCCTTTGCTCATTTGCGCCGTAAGCGCGTTGTCCATAGACCTGATGACATACAGGCACGGTTCGTTTCAATAGAAATGGATTTAACTGTAGACGCTTGGGAGCGAGAGCATGAGCAAACCATTTGCCTCTTCGACCGATACCAAAGAAAAAACCGACACTTTTGAAATTATGGGTGAGGGTGTTTACGCCCTGACTGCGGAAGGCGACCCGAATGTTGGTGCTGTCGAGGGCGAGGACTTTGTCGTTGCCATCGAATCCCGCGCCACCCCCTCGGCCTCGCGTGACTGGCTGAAGATCCTGCGCGAGCAGACCGACAAGCCGATCCGCTACCTGGTCCTGACCCATTACCATGCTGTTCGCGTTCTGGGCGCCAGCGCCTTTGATGCGGGCGACATCATTATGTCCGGTGCTTCCCGTGATCTCGTGGCCGAGCGCGGCGAGCAGGACTGGAAAAGTGAGTTCGGCCGTATGCCGCGCCTGGCCAAGAACGCTGAAGAAGTTCCTGGCCTGACCTGGCCAACAATTACCTTTGATGCCGAATACGATATCGATCTGGGTGGCGACCGCGGCAAGCTGGAGCTGCGCTTTTTGGGCCGCGGCCATACGGGCGGCGATATTGCGGTCTGGCACGACAAGACCCGCACACTTTATGCCGGCGACCTGGTCGAGGCCAAAGCCGCGCTGTACACCGGTGACGCCTATCACTTCGAATGGGCCGGCAAGACGCTGGACAACGTCAAGGCCTATCAGGCCGAGAACCTGGTGGGCGGACGCGGCGCAGTGGCGCGCGGCGTGGCCGAGACCGATGCGGCGGTTGAGCAGACCCGCAAGTTCCTCAACGGCATGATCGAGAATGTTGGCCGCGTCCATAAGGCGAGCGGGTCCCTGCGTGAAGCCTTCGAAGCGACCCGCGATGCCTTGGCGCCCGAATTCGGGTCCTGGCCCATTTTCGAGCATTGCCTGCCCTTTGACGTCCAGCGCCTGTGGGACGAGTACGATGGGATCGAGCATCCGCGCATTTGGACGGCAGAGCGCGATCGCGAGGTTTGGGCAAAGCTTCAAGACTGACACGTGCGAGGGAGGACATCATGGCAAATGTCACGGGCATCCCGGTCTACAAGAAGATCGGGGCCACTCCGGTGCCGGTAACCGCGCACGACCAGGCGCGGGTGGTCATCGTCGGCGCGGGGCCTGTCGGCCTCGCGCTGGCGCTGGACTTGGGCCGTCGGGGTCAACCGGTTACGGTGCTGAACCGGCTGGACTTCGTGGCTCATTGCTCCAAAGCGATCTGCTTTTCCAAGCGTTCGCTGGACATTCTCGACCGGCTCGGAGCCGGCGACGCTGCCGTTGAAAAAGGCGTGACCTGGAACGTGGGCAAGGTCTTCTGGGGCGCGAGCGAGAGCCCGATCTACCAGTTCGACACGCTGCCGGTGAAGGATCAGAAGCGTCCCGGTTTTATCAACATCCAGCAATACTACATCGAAGAGTATCTGTTGGATGGCTGCCGGGCCTTGCCCAACATCGATATCCGGTGGGGACACACCGTGGACGCAGTAACAGCGTTGAATGACGGCGCAGAACTCACGGTCACTGCCGTCGACGGCAGCTACAAACTGAGGGCTGATTGGATCGTCGCCTGCGATGGCGCGCGCTCGACAGTGCGCGACAAGCTGGGCCTCGACTTCGAGGGGCGAGTGTTCGAGGACAACTTCCTTATCGCAGACATTCGAATGAAGCACGAGATGCCCGCGGAGCGCTGGTTCTGGTTCGACCCTCCTTTTAACCCGGGCCGGTCCGCGCTGATGCACAAGCAGCCTGACGACGTCTGGCGCCTGGACTTCCAGCTTGGCTGGAACATCGACCGAGAGGCTGCAACTCGACTGGAGAACGTTGAGCCATTCATTCGAGCCATGCTGGGAGAGAATCTGGAATTCGAACGCGAGTGGTACTCGGTCTACAGCTTCCAGTGCCGACGCATGGCGCGCTTCGTGCACGGCCACGTGATCTTTGCAGGAGATGCGGCACATCTGGTTTCGCCCTTTGGCGCACGTGGATGCAATGGTGGACTTGCCGACGCCGACAATCTTGGCTGGAAGCTCGATCTGGTGCTCAATGGCGAGGCCGATGAAAGCCTGATCGAGACCTACAACCTTGAGGCTGTCGCCACTGCGGACGAGAACATCCTAAACTCGACCCGCTCAACCGACTTCCTGACGCCGAAGTCGAAGGCGAGCCAGGCGCTGCGGGACGCGGTGCTCGAACTGGCGAAGGAGCATGCTTTTGCCCGTCCATTCGTAAACTCGGGGCGGTTGTCGACAGCTGTCAGCTATGCCGAAAGCCCGTTGTCGACGCCCGACGAGGATGCATGGGAAGGCGGAGTGGCGCCGGGAATGCCGGTGCTGGATGCCCCCTTGGCGGACGGGTGGTTGCTGGATGAGCTCGGGAACCATTTCGTGCTGCTCGCCTGTGGCGGAGATCAACCCGTACCCCCGAGTGTTCGACTGGTTGCGCTGGAGCCCAACGGCTTGGCGGCGCAGCGTCTAGGACTGATGCCCGGCGCTAGCGTTCTGGTCCGACCCGATCAATATGTTGCGGCGCGGTGGCAACAGCCGACCCCCACCGCCGTCGAAACCGCCTTGCGGCGTGCCAAGGGAGAGACGCTATGCCTGCAGTGAACCTTGGCACCAATCTTAGCGATCATGATGCCCTTTATGAAGCACTGGTTCGCCTGCATGACGGCCTTAGCGATGAGGAGAGCCTGAGGCTGTGGGCGCGGCTGACGCTGATCCTGATGAACCACATTGGCGACCGCGATGTGCTCTTAGCAGCCATGGAAAAGGCCCGAAAAGGCTGAAAAGCATCTCTGGGAGGAGACCGTATCACAGCATTAATGCTGCCGCAGCAGAACTCGTTGTGAAGCGGCTTGCGAGGGCGAGGAGCCCGACCGAATGGAGCGCATGCTTTTGGTGGCGGCAAAGTGGCGGACTCTGAACCAGCGGATCAGGCGTGGGATAGGGCGAGCGACAGCGGTCTTTAGCCAGTTGGGTCAAGGCCTGCGTAAGTGCCCGAAGCTATGGAGGGGGCTTTGGTTCAGTCGCTCAGTGGAACCGACTGGCGACGAAGAGAAGTAGGAGGAGAGGGCCTCCCAAAAGTGCTGTGAGCAGGATCACGGCGTAGAATAGGCGGGCCACATGCCTCGTCAGCATCTTGCGAATCATGGCCGGTCAGCTGCGTAATCGTTCGACAGCCCTTTCGGTTCGGCTAGTAACTTCGTTACAATATCAAACGGAGCTGCTGCAGTACTTATCCTGCTGCGTTGAGAACCCGGCAGGTAAGCGAAAGGTTTTTGAACCGGTTGCCCGTTCCCTGACGAGAGCTGCTCTGCAGAGAACGTCTTCCATTCCCCAAAATGGCAGTCAGGCGCCCATTGCTCATGGATCGAATGGGATTCTACCGCATCGACCAAGAGAAAGAAATCTCCGCATCTGATGGCAATTCCAACCCCCAAACGGTTACTGCTTGTCCCGCCACCATTCACGAGGTTCGGGGAAGCCGCCCCGCGCACAGGCCAGATGTTTGCCGACTTCTCTTCAGCTGTCCTAGGGATTTGGGCTGCTCGCGGCAACACGGGCGGGACCACCGTGCGCTCCGCTTGGATCGCCGCCACCAGAGCCTTGAGCCGCTCATTTGGATCTGTAGTCCCAAGAGTGAAGCCGCCAGCGTCCAGGAGGGCGAGGCTGCTTCCCAGGAATAGAGCCGCCGTCGTTATCCCCTTGGTCCATTCTCGAGCCATGTGAATTACTCCTCGTAAGATCAGTGCGCGGCCGGTCGCCGCAACACACCGGACTGCCTGGCTTTCGAATTTGGGGTCCGTCGATTGCAGCAGCATTACCGTCGCCGAAGTCGCTTGGTAATGCTGCTGCAATGTCCATGATGTACACGACCAGGTAGAAGGTGACGCTACAGATGAGACTTCTGCTCATAGAGGACGAAAAAGAACTGGCGGCGGCTCTGGCAGTTGCTCTGAGCAAGCACGGTATCGTCATTGACAACACAGCCCGTCTCGCCGATGCATTCGAACTGACGCTTCAAAACAACTACGATGCCATCCTGCTGGACAGGCGCCTGCCTGATGGGGAAGGGCTGACCCTCATTTCGAAGCTGCGCCGGTCGCAAGGAGACACTCCGATCATTGTCATGACTGCGCGAAACGAGCCGCTGGAACGTGTCGAGGGGCTCAACATGGGTGCCGATGACTATCTCGGTAAGCCATTTCTGGTCGAGGAACTGTTGGCGCGTGTGCGAGCAGTCCTTCGGCGGCCTGCAAACCTCGCAGAGCCAGAGATTGTTGCGGGGCGGATGGTGATCAATCCGTTGCACCTCGGTGTCTCCGTAGGGTCGCGCCAACTGGACTTGCCCCGGCGAGAATTGTCCATCCTCATCGCCATGGCCAAGCGGAAGAACAAAACGGTCCTTCGCACGACGTTGGAAGAGGCGGTTTACAATTACGAAGAAGAAATTCAGTCCAACGCCATTGATGCGCATATCTCCCGACTGCGGAAGAGGTTGGCAGATGCAAACTCTGGCGTCTCCATCCACAATATCCGGGGCGTCGGCTACCTTCTGAAGGAAGAATGATGGGCACGGCAGGAACCGCGGCTTCGTCCCTCTGGTGGAGACTCAGTTGGCAGCTTGGCCTGGTAATCGTCGGCGTCATCGGCGCAGTAATCTTCGGGCTTTGCGTCTGGGCTGCTACGATCATGTCCCCCAATATTGCCATGGAAGAAACCGTTGAAGCCGCAATAGCCGGGGCCGTGACCGACGAAGATGGAGGTCGGCTTGAACTGCAAGAAACGCCGGAGCTGATCGCGCTCAAGGACCAGAACCGTGCGCTCTGGTACATCGCCGCCACCACGAACGGCGCCTCCACATCCTATGGAACTATACCTGTGGTATATGCGGAGCTCGCACATCTGGTCCCACTGTTTCAGGATGCAGATATTCGAGGCTCCGATGTAAGCAGCGAAGTGGCAACAATAGACGCTGTAGAAACGGTGGTTGGCGAGGTCCGGATTCTCTTCGGAGGTGTAGCTGACCAAGGTTCTCCCGTTCTCGCCCTTTTCGCCAGGGCTTATCCAATCTACGCCTCACTGCTTGCCGTGGCCTTGCCCGCGATATTCTTTGCCGTCCCGCGGATCGTTAGCCGCGCGCTTGTCCGGGTGAGCGAAGTCGCTGAGCGAGCAGCACAGATTGAACCACGCAGACATGGCGCACGTCTTCCCACGGACGGTTTACCCAAGGAAGTCGTCCCCTTGGTTGTAGCCTTCAACGAGGTACTCGATCGCCTTGAGGGCGAAGCCAAGAAACGACAGCGCTTTCTCATAGATGCAGCCCACGAACTGAGAACACCGATCGCAATCATGCAGACGCGGATCGACGGGATGCCGGACGGGCCGGAGCGACGGCGCCTGTTGTGCGACGTCGCTCGCTTGGCCGACTCGGCCGAGCAACTGCTGGATTTTGAGCGTCACAACCAAGCCGAAGAGCTGAATGGTACCGTTGATCTGGTTGATATGGCACGAACTGTCGTGGCCGACATCGCGCCCGTGGCGATTGCAGCCGGTTACCAGATTTCTTTTTGCAGCGAAGTCGGAGGCCTCGAGCGCAAGGGAAACGCTGTAGCGTTAGCGAGGGCCGTCAGCAATCTCATCCGCAATGCGATCGATCATTGCGAGGGTCGGGGGGAGATCGTGGTTTCGGTTTCAGGTGATGGTGCGATAGCTGTGTCAGATCAAGGGCCGGGTATACCCGCAGAGCATCAAGAACTGGTCTTCGCGCCGTTTTACCGTGTGGCTCCAAAAAGTCAGGGTACAGGCCTTGGTCTAAGTCTGGTTAAGCAGATCTCCGACAACCACCACGCCCGCGTGTTCATGAAAAGCGATCAACAGGGTACGACGGTGACAATCAAGCTTTGAGGGCTGGCTGCCAACGGGGTTAACTGCAGCCGGCATTCCGAGAATGCCCTTTCAGCTTCTTGGGGAACCAAGCGAACCTTTCTGTAATGCTGCGGCAACCCTCCGCCGCGAATGTCCTCACAGTTTCTTGTGGAGGCAATCTATAGTGTCCAGTCAATTTGTTCTCTTCCGCCGCGTGGCCCACGCTTCCTCGAAGCGCTTGGCGACGATTTTGATGGCCAGCATGGTGTTGGCCGCCACGGGATGTACGACGATGCCAATGAAAGAAAGTGGGACGCTCACTTCTTACAGCAACCTCGGCGCTCAGAAGTCCAAACTGGGCAAGAAGCGAAGGTTGTTCGTCGATGGCGATTACTTGGCCCAGGTCAAGACGGTGAGGATCATCCCCACCAGCTATACCTTCGTCGCTGCGGCTAAAATCAAGACGCCGGCGGACCGTGCACTTGTAACCAACGCGCTTGATCGGGCACTATGCGTTGCACTCAGCGACAGGTATCGCTTGGTCCCTCCTGACCGACAGGCCGATTTGACGGTACGTTCTGTCATCACAGATATAGTTCCCACGAACAAAAGTGTGGCGGCCGCTGCTACTGTGGTGAGCGTCGGCGGAGGCTTCGCCCTTCCCGAGAACATCCCGGTTGTTGGAGTGCCACGTATCCCCTTCGGGCTGGGAGGCCTGTCTGTCGAGGCAGAAGCTGTGGACAGCCAAAATGTCCAGCGTGCAGCGATGATGTGGGGTCGCGGCGCGAACTTCCTGCAGGACAAGCCACGCTATTCGGAGGTGGGTGACGCCTATAGCCAGGCCACAAAATTTGCCAGCGATTTCTCACGACTGCTCATCAAGGGCCGCGAGCCAAGACTACTCGACGTCTCCCTGCCATCAAGTCATCGGGTGCGGTCATGGTTTGGTGGAAAGCCAAAATACGAGGCATGTGAGACATACGGGCGAGCTCCTGGCCTACCAGGGGCTCTGTCGGCGAAGTTCGGTCTGCCTCCACAGTGGGCTGACAAAACGGCAAAAACGGCCACACGACCATTGCCATAGCCGATAGGGTGGGGTGCTGGATCCCCGAACCAGCGTCTGCACCAGGCCGATCCTCGTGTGAAAGAAGATGGCCGTTATGGAAATACGCAATCCTGCACCCTTACACGGGGTCAAGAGGAGCGTCCTAATCGTTTTTAGCACCTTCGGTGCCTCGCTCTCCAGGGGTCATCGTTCGTGAGCTCAATTCTGAAGGGAACGAGCCGGGCGGAAACGCCGCCCGACTCGTTGTTCCCCTAAGCAGGATCAGAAACTCAGGATGATCTTGCCACGCGCTCTGCCAGAGCTTTAGCTCAAGCAATGAATACTCTCAAATCTCCTAGTTAAATTTCAGGCGCAAGCCGTGGCCGGGCCCGCCGGCGAACAGGCCCAACCGAATGGATGACAATCAGCCTCAGGTCGTTGAGGATGCAAAAAGGGCTCAGTTCACGGATACCACGCGCACGCCTCCTCTCTGATCCAGTACCTCAACCGTTACCTGCTTGCCCGAGCGGCGAAGAGCGACGTCGACGGCGCCACCGCCGACAGTGAGGTTTCGGATGACAACCTCGTCCAGGAATGCCGGCAGGACTGGCCGCTCGAAAGTGATCTGGGTGTTCTCGGGGTCGAATGTCAGTCCCAGGCTCGACTGGAGCAAACACAGTGGAGCTGCGGCCGCCCAGGCTTGAGGTGCGCAAGCGACCGGGTAGAAGGTCGGCCCCTGAGCGCGATGACGCCTAAATCCGCAAAACAACTCCGGTAGGCGCCGCAGATCGATGTAGGTCGATGCTGCGAAAAGCCCTTCAAACACGTTCGCCGCTTCTTTTCTGTAGCCATAGCGACCAAAACCAGATGCAATGAGCGAGTTGTCGTGAGGCCAGACCGAACCGTTGTGGTAGCTCATCGGGTTGTATCGCGCCTCGGTCGATGGCACCGTACGAATGCCCCAGCCGCAGAAGGATGATGGTTCCATGAGCGTCTTCACAACAGCTTCCGCCCGTTCCGGATAGGCTATTCCTGTCACAAGAGCATGGCCGGCGTTGGACGCTCTGACGCGGCACGGTCGCTTGTTCCCATCTAGTGCGAGTACAAAGGTGCCCAGAGCTTCATCGAAGAACGCAGCGTCGAATGCGAACTGAAGTGCTGCGGCCCGCGCGCAATAGCGCGAGGCGAGCTCTCGGCGGTCCAAGCGACGACAGATCATCGCTGCGGCACTGAAGGCCGCATAAGCATATGCCTGTACCTCGGCCAGCGCGATCGGTCCCTTGGCCAGGGTGCCGTTGGCATGAAAGACGGAATCATAGCTGTCTTTCCAACCCTGGTTGACCAAGCCTTCCTCGGTCATCCGTCCATACTCAACGAAGCCGTCTCCGTCGCGGTCACCGTAGTCCTCGATCCAGATGAGGGCAGCCTCGATGTTTGGCCAAAGCCCCCTTAGTGTCTCCAGGTCACCTGTGCGTTCGAGGTAGGCGCCTGCAAGCATCACGAAGAGCGGCGTGGAGTCGACACTGCCGTAGTAGCGGCGGAAGGGCACTTCCCCAAGCTCCGCCATCTCGCCATAGCGCACCTCATGAAGGATCTTTCCCGGCTCTGCATCCGCCACCGGATCAACGTCCGTCGCCTGATTGGCGGCCAGGTGACCCAGCACGCCTTTCGCGATGGTAGGATCGAGCCACAACGTCTGTAGCGCAGTGATGATGGCGTCCCTGCCGAACACCGTGCTAAACCATGGAATGCCAGCATAAGGGTACGGTCCTTCGGGGGTATCCGTCAAAAGCATGTAGACGTCGGACACGCTCCTGCGCAGCGCCTCGTTGAAGATATCGTTGGATGTTTCAACTGCTGCCGCTCTCGACGAAGACAGGCGCAGGGCCCTGCGGGCATCCCGCAGGCCCTTGAAGAAGGCGGCGGTGGGCGAACTGTCGGGTTCGCAGTTGCAGGCGATCTCGACAAAGATCGAGCGGGCTTGCCTGGACTGGAGTTGCAGACGGAAGACCGCCTGTTGGGCGGTCACCATCTCTGGTGCAGGTTCAAAGCGGATCGATGTGCTTCGCCGGCATTCATCGAGTCCCGTGTATGAAAGCTCTACCCCATCATTGGTCGTGATAGACGGATGTCGTGTCCCCCGCTTCCCACGCTCCGTTCCACGCACCTCGAAAAGATCCGCGAAATCGGCGTCAACGGCCAGTTCGATCGAGATCTCGCGAGGCTGATCATCGAAGTTCCTCACTACCAGACGTTCTAGGCAGCGGCCTTGCCACAGAAAGCGAGTCCGCCTGATGTGAACCAGATCATGCTCAAGAACCATTTTGCCGGTTCCATCGAACAGATCAGGATTTGTCAGGTCGCATGTCAGTGTGGCGTTGTCGTCTCTCAGAGTGGAGCTGAGGAGCATCGGTCGCGCACCGCCGATCGTCATGTAGAAATGCGAGAGATAGCGGGTGTCGCGGTGGAAGATGCCTTCCGGGCTTCCGGGGCCGGATATTACGTCGCCGTTGTGATCAAACACGGCGAAGGTATCGCCGTGTTTTAGTGTGCGTGGTCGGCGTTCCTGCAAGGACGCCGAGGCAGGAATGAAGAACTGGCCAACAGAGCTAAGCTGAAGTCCGGGAAGGTTCACCGGATCGGGCTGAATGTTTGCGACGTCCATGGAGCCACCTCTTTCCTCAGGCAACACCTTGCAGGTCGACGTTATCGTTCGTCGGGGCCTGATGCGAGTGGGTTCCCGATGCCAGGCGCTCGTAGATCGAGAGGTAGTCTTTCGCCATCCGCTCCACCGTGAACCGTCGCTCAAACGCGCCACGAACATCCCGTCTCGGAAGTTCATCAACCAGTTCCACAGCAGAGACCGCCGACTGGATGTCGCTTACAATTAGTCCCGAGATGCCGTGGTCGATGATTTCCGGTACCGACCCGTTGCGGAATGCTATCACTGGCGTGCCGCATGCCATTGCCTCGATCATCACCAGTCCAAACGGCTCCGGCCAGTCGATTGGAAAGACTAGAGCCCTGGCATTGCCGAGGAAGCTTGCTTTTTCGTGCTCGCCGATCTCGCCGATGAATTCGACATTTGGGCTCTGGCGCACCAATGGCTCGATCACTGAAGTCCAGTAGTCGCGGTCGGCGCCGTCCACCTTGGCTGCCATCTTCAGCTTTACGCCGGCACGTTTGGCGATTTCGATGGCTCGGTCGGGACGTTTCTCCGGCGAAATCCTGCCAAGGAAGGCCACGTAGTCGTCATCTGGATTTTCTGTGAACGGTAGTATGTCGCGCGGTAGCCCGTGATAAACTGTGCCTGCCCAGCGTACAGGCGGCATTGGCTTGCGCTGGTCGTCGGAGATTGAAACCAGCGGTCGGTCGGGGAAGTAAGCGTAGAACGGCTGCAGATCCGGAAGGTCAAGCCGCCCATGGAGGGTCGTAAGTGCCGGAACTTCGAGCTGAGCCAGCATCGGGTAATGCAGAAGGTCGACGTGGAAGTGCAGGATATCGAACTTGAACGCCTGTCTGCGGACCTCTTCCAGCATGATCATGTGATGTGGCAATGGATCCTGTACCGCGGGATCAAGCCTCAGCGCGGTGGGAGAAGTGGCAACAAGTTCAGCCGCGGTGATCGAGTCACCGCTGGCAAAGAGTGTCACCTCATGGCCCTGCCGAACAAGCTCCTCGGTCAGGTATGACACAATCCGCTCAGTTCCCCCGTAAAGCTTGGGCGGAACACGTTCAGCGAGCGGAGCGATTTGGGCGATCTTCATGATGAACAACCTCCTTCAACAAGCAAGGTGGATCAGTAGTAACCCGCGCAGGCCGTGTCTGAAGCACACCGGTCGCTGTTGAACGCCCACGGGCTGGTGCGGCATGAGGAAGAAGAGACGCACGACTTGTCGCGCCAAGGAGACAAAGACATGTGCCTTCACCTGTTCAGCAGGACCAAGATGCCTTGAAGCTTGCCGGGATGCGGAAGCAGTTCTGATCTAGGAAAGCGGGGGCCAAGCATCAAGATGTTGATGGTGCCCCCCTTCCACGCTGGCACCAGTTAGCGTCCCCCGATACTATGCCCGTGGGCACGGCGCGAAAGGAGAGGCAGCAGAGCCCCACTGGTGAGAATGTCATTTCTTCGCGCGAACTTACGGAACGCGGTCTCAGCTGCTTCTTGCGGAAAGACGCCAGCATAGGCCTTCAGGCAAGCGCTTGCCAGAGTCTCATATGCAAGGTCACGCTTGCTCTTCGGCCAATCCTCCAGGAAGTCCAGCGCATCTTCCAGCGTCGCTATCTCCTGAACATATCGACCCCTGTCGATAAAGATCGGTTCATTGAACAGCAACATGCCATCACCTCCGTTTCTTGAAGCGGCAAATCAGCTAGATGAGTCCTCTTGTGTATCCGCATAGAGCCAGCCGGTGCTCCGCAGCCTGATCCGGTGCGGCTCCTTCCGGTTTCGGTGGGTCCCTCCAAGACATCATTTGGCAATCAGGAGCAGGTTCCTCCCGTCTCGGATGAGCTCCAGAGCAAGAATGGCGGGCCGGGCATCAAGCGCCTTTTGCAGGTCCTCTACGGATCGCACCCGGCTGCGGTTGACGCTAACCAGGATGTCGCCCTGTCGCAATCCAGCGCGGTCCGCGGGGCTACCTGAAGCAATTCGCTCGATCATCACCCCGGCCCCGTCTGCCGCGGCGCCAAAAGTGACGCCATCCAACGGCGTCCCTGCTGCGTCTATGGACGGCAGCTCTTCGGCTGCGATCACAACGTCTATGACAAGCTGCTCATCTCCCCGCCTCACAGCCAGAGCCACTTTGCTGTTTATAGGCGTCAGGCCGATGTGGTTCCTGAGATCCCGTGCACTCTGGATGGTGCGCCCATTCACAGCCGTCACGACGTCGCCAGATTGCAGTCCGGCCTTTTCCGCAGATGAACCAGCCTCAACATTTGCGATAAGGGCACCTCGCAAGCCGCTCAATTGGAGGGCTTCGGCAATTATCATTTGAGTGGCCCAGCCCGGCGAACAACTTAGTAGGGGTAGCGTATTCCTTTACGATTTTCTCCATGGTTCATCCCTCCCGCGATGGCGAAGGACCTGGACGGCCGCCTGATGCGCGGCCGCCCGCGTGTGGGTTCAGTGCCTGATGGTGATGCGCTTCATCCTCGACTGCGCCTTCTCCGACTTCGGCAGCACGACGGTCAGAACGCCGTTCTTGAATTGAGCATCGACCTTGTCCTCCTCAACCTCGTAGCCGAGAGGAACTCTTCGCTCAAAGCGCCCATAATAGCGCTCGGAGAACTGCCGTTCCTTGTCTTCGGTTTCCGAGCGCTTCTCGCCTCTCAGTGTCAGGACACCGTCATTGAGCAGCACCTCGATGTCCTTCTCGTCCAGACCCGGCACCTCAGCCGTCACCTTGATCTCCTTGTCCTGGTCGGAGATCTCGACGCTTGGCCATGCCCTGCCGAGACTAGAGCCGCCGTTCGGTAATGTAAGGCCGGCACCGAAGCCGCGGAAAACGTCGTCGAACAACCGGTTGACGTCCCTGTGCAGGGAGAGGAACGGGTCGCGGCCTTCATTGAAAGCCGTGGGTGTCGAGTGGCCGTTATTGCGGCCCCAGGGGATCAGATCACGAATGGTCATAAGTTCCTCCTTTCTGTTCCTTCAACCCAGACGCCGACCTAGGCGCCGGGTGTCACCCGGCGCCTGCCGTCGTCTCTGATGTTGTTGGTTAGGCTGCGACCTTGTCGCCTTCGATCTGCTTCGTGTCGTTCCCAGGAAGAGCCAGATCGCTCTTGATTTCGATCAGGCGAGGCTTCATTTCTTCGGGAACCTCACGCTTGAGATCGACCGTCAGCAGGCCATCGGCGAGGTTGGCGCCTGTCACCTTCACATGGTCAGCGAGCTCGAAGCGACGTTGGAACGATCGCCCCGCGATCCCGCGGTGCAGATATTCGCCGCCCTGGTCGTTCTCCTTCTGGCCCGACACAAGGAGCATGTTCTGCTCCTGTGTGATGCTCAACTCGTCCTGAGAGAAGCCGGCGACCGCCATGGTGATGCGATAGTCGTCATCGCCGGTCTTGACGATGTCATAGGGAGGCCAGTTGTCGATCGTTTCGATACGGCTTGCCGCTTCGAGAGCGCCAAGCAGCCGATCGAACCCAACGCTCGACCGGAACAGGGGAGAGAAGTCAAAAGTCGTGGTTCTCATAGCCACATCCTCCTTTGAAGCAACATGGGTACAAGACAAGCGCCAAGGCCGAAGCGTCCTCGACGCCAGCTCAGCATTACCGGATCACCATTGTGCATCCGGCTGAAAACTATCTAGTAAAGCGGCTTTTTACGTTCAAGGGCGTCGCGTGCGGCCGGCTTGGCGACAGAAGGACCATTACTTGGCTTCAGGTACTCAGACAGGTGGTGCCGGCCAGTCCGACAAAGCCCACGGTCTCACTTCCAAACATGCTTACAGCACATGGGTCAGTCAGCCGTGGCGGCCAACATCGCTGGAACAGCTTCGTTTGGTCTCGTACAGCCAGGCGAAGCGATCGAGTAGCCACGCCTGTCCAAAAAACATGCCAGCAGCGCCAAATGCGGTTGCCCAAGGGTCGAGCCAAACCAGACCTATGATGAGCAGCACGCTGCTTAGACTGCTTCCGGTTGCTATCAACCGTATTGCGCGCAGATGATCATCCCGTATGGCGGTAACGTCGCGATCAAGCCAAATCTTCTCCCCCAGGATAGCCCGCGTCTCCCACCGCTCGTCGGTTTGGGCTGGAGCGAATATTCGGGTGTTGAGCCACAGGAATACGATGAGAAAAACAAGGGGCAGGAGGCTCCACCATCCGAGCCATATCCGAGCGTAGACTGCCAGCGCAAATGCCGGGATAGTCGCAAGGCGGGTCCAAACGCTCCATGGATTGCCATGACGTTGCCATTTGTCACTGTCCATACCCATTGCGCGGCTTATGACATGGTCAAGTCTCATCGTTCTGTGCCCTTGTTCAGCGCTGGCAGGTGCGTGATAGCATGTTCGACACTACTCAGAAGACACTGATGACTGGCCTCGCACTGCCGATCGCAGCGCCTCCGCTAATGCCCGCACACCTGGGCTTGCTCCCACAGCGTCACGAAAGACCAGAAACAGTTCAACGGATCTTCGTGCACGTTCAGCCATCGGCAGTTCCTTCAAGGCGCCGGTCTTGAGGTCCTCCTTGATGAGAGTCTCCGCGAACCAGCTAAACCCCAGACCGCGTCGTGCAGCCTCGATCGATGTCGACGTCTGAGAGAACACGATCCGGTTTTGGGAAACGTGCCAGGCACCTTGGTCCGCCCGGCGTTCGCCGCTGTCTCGAATGATCAGATGATGGTGATCTCGAAGGTCATGCAACGTCACTTGATCAAGCTTGTGGAGGGGATGCGTTGGCGCTGCGACCGGCAGAAATGATACGCGCATGATTGGCTCGCCGAGGAACCCGTCGGGAACTTCAGGCGCAATTGCGACATCGACCTTTCCATCTTCAAGAAGCCCCCTGAACCCAGACACAACCGTTTCAAAGACTTCGACACGAACCGTTTGTCGGTCTGCGGCGTGACGTTGGATGGCTTCTATTAGCATGGCCGGGGGGAACATGATGTCTGCCGCGAGGCGCAGCTCGGCCTCGTGACCAAGAGCCATTTGCGCAGCAGCTTTTTCTAGTCGGGTTGCCTCGGACAAGAGATATCTGGCGCGGAGGTACAATGCCTTGCCTTCGGCCGTTAGAACCGCCTTCCTCCCCTGAATTCGGAAGACTTGAACGCCGGTCCGCTCTTCGATCTGTGCCACCGCATAGCTGACGGAGGACTGACTTTTACCGAGCGCCTCTGCGGCCAAGGCGTAGCTTCCGGCATCAACGACCCCGACAAGGGCACGCCATTGCTCAAGCGAAATTAGAAGCATCCACTCATCCGATACTTTTGGTCGAAAAATTGCGCTTTTTTATCCATCCATATGATTTATCTTTTCTCTAGCCCGAACGAAAGGGCTCAACCAAAGCAGAAAAAGACAGTCAGCTAGATCGCGCGCACGAAGTGCGTCGGCTCGGACCGTACATATCCATGTCGGCCCACGCATCCACGTGCCGGCGTTGCAGTGCCTGTATGAAGGAGAAAGGATCATGTCAGCTAAGCCAATCCACCTCGCCATACTCGTGGGCAGCAATCGCGAGGGCCGACTCGCGCCAACGGTTGCCCGATGGTTCACCGACCAGATTCGGTCAGACGACAGCTTCTCGGTTGATGTTATTGATCTGGCAGAGGTCGATTTGCCGGTGGTCATTTCGGACACGCCTGGTCCTGAAGCTGTGGCATTCTGCCATCGTCTTGCCGAGGCCGATGCCTTTGTGTTCGTTGTGCCGGAGTACAATCACAGCTTTCCAGCTGTTCTCAAGCACGCAATCGATCTTGGTTATCAGGAATGGCAGGCCAAACCGGTGGGATTCGTCTCCTACGGCGGGTTTGGGGCAGGCCTTCGCGCCGTGGAGCACCTGCGGGGCGTAATGGCGGAACTGCACGCGGTGACGATGCGCGACACCGTCAGCTTCCGGAACGCATGGGACGTCTTCGATGATCAAGGACGGCCGGTTGACCCCGCGAGTTGTGCAGGGGCCGCTACCGCAATGCTGCATCAGTTGAAGTGGTGGGCCACGGCCTTGCGTCGGGCGCGCGCCGACGAGCCTTACACCGCTACGCCAAGCAAGAATGAGGGAGGCGAACTGGTCGACGCCGCATAAACGCCGGTCGCAACTTCGCGTCCAGTCGGCACACCCTTTGGTTGTGGGAGGCGTACATCATGTCTGTTGCACATCATCTTGAAAACGCCCGGACGAGGCCGGTAGGCTGGCTTGTCGTATTTGCCATTGCCGGGACAGGTATCGTTTCCGCTCTGCAAGTGGGGAAGGCACCGATTGCGCTAAGCCTCATCCAAAGCGACTTGGAGGCCAATCTTGTTGTCGCTTCCTGGGTCATCTCTGCCTTCTCGCTCGTTGGGGCTACTTGTGGCGCGCCGATCGGACTAGCGGTGGATCGACTTGGTGCCAAGCGTATGGTGGTGGGGGGGCTTTTGTGCCAGGCTCTGGCATCCGGACTCGGCGCTACTGCCGGCGGCGCTGGAGATCTGATCCTGTGGCGTGTTCTTGAGGGACTTGGCTTTGTTTCAGTAATGGTGGCCGCGCCCACATTGATCTTCGCCATTCCTTCCCCGAAGCTACGCGAATGGGCGATTGCCATCTGGGCGACCGTCATGCCCGTCGGAATGGCGCTAGCCATGTTGTGCGCGCCGCTGCTGGGGTATTTCGAATGGCGCGGGTTCTGGATGCTGAACGCCGCGCTCCTGCTTGGCTACGGACTAGTCTCTGCCGCATCAATTCCGGCAACAACAGTTGGGATGAAGGACCGGTCGGTTAAGGAGCAACTGGCACAGGTCGCTGTCGCATCCGGTCCTTGGGTAGTAGCAGCCCTTTTCGCAGCCTTCTCCACCGCCTTCTTCGCGATCTTTGGCTTCTTACCAACGCTGCTTCAAGAGCAGGTTGGGCTCAGCCGAAACCTCGCAGGGACCGTTACCGCCATCTCGATAGCGGCTGGTGGGATCGGCAATCTCGTCTCCGGCTTCCTGCTTGCAAGGTGGAAACGTCCAACCCGCGTTTTAACGGGAGGGTTCCTTGCTATGATGGGGCTTGGCTATGGCATCCTGGCAGACGGTGTGGCGTGGCAGTTGGTCGTCAGCTTTTCTGTTCTGTTCTCCTTCATGGCCGGGTTGGTACCGGTCGTGCTGATGACATGCCTGGCACAACTGGCACCTCGACCGGAACTGGTTGGCGGGACTATGGGCCTGGCCATGCAAGGCAACAATCTTGGGATGCTCGTGGGGCCGGCAATGGCTGGTGCGCTCGCGCCCAGCCTCGGCTGGGGCAGCGTCGCGCTTGTCGTCGCTTCCGTGCTGGCGGCCGCAATAGCAGTGGGTCAGGTTTGGCTACCGGCCAAGACGTGAGCAGTCGGATTCGTGCTGCTCAGCCGCCCGCCGAGCAGGCACGGTCCGAGGGATGAACCTCGCACCATGTGCGGCTGGCCCTTGCCCGCGGATCTACTGCCGGCCAGAGTCGATGAACCTGTCGCGGGTTCGATACCTGTTCAAAGCGGAGAAAGGCGGCTCTGATATTCCTCCTACCTCTCCGAGAGCCACTTGAACAATGATATCACATGCACTACGTTGATATCATTGTTGGTGACTAGATGAGGTCATGAGGATGCCGGCAGTTACCATTCGGAATCTTTCTGATGAAACCCACCGCGCGTTGCGTGTGAGAGCAGCTCATCATGGCCGAAGCACTGAGGCGGAAATTCGCGACATCCTCGAGGCCGCTGTTCGCCCGTCTCAGCGCGCAAAGCTCGGCTCATTGCTCGTGGACATCGGTCGGGAGGCCGACCTGTCAGACAGGGATGTTGAAGCTCTGCAAGAGCGCGATAAGACGCCAGCTGAACCGATGACTTTTGAATGATCTTGATAGACACCAACGTGATTTCAGAGCCGTGGAAGCCGGCTCCTTCTGCAGCGGTTGTGGCTTGGCTGGATGCCCAAGCGATCGAAACGCTCTTCATCTCTGCGATATCGGTTGCGGAGCTTCGGTTTGGCATCGCATCAATGCCAATCGGGCGGCGTCAAACCATCCTCCACAACCGTCTTGAGGATGAGGTGCTACCACATTTTGTTGAGCGTATTCTGCCCTTCACCGTAAGCACCTCGCGGTTCTACTCTGAACTGATGGCAGGCGCACGAGTATCCGGTAAAGCGATCGGCAAGGCCGATGGATTCATCGCGGCCATAGCTGCAGAGAGGGGTCTAGTTGTGGCAACGAGAGACACAAGCCCGTTCAAGGCCGCTGGACTGAAAGTTATCAATCCGTGGAATGGTCAGAACTTCGACTAAGAGGCCGTCGGTTCAGATCCCATCAAGGCGGAGACGTCCGATATCGTCCAGACGGACGTGGAGACTTTCCGCATCTGGCTGGGTTTAGATAGGCGATACACCCCAACAGACTAAGCTGCCTCCCAGACTTGGTTGAGGATCCGCGCTGCCAATGCCGCCTTGTCCTGCGGCAGGAAGCGTCCGTAGTGCTGCTGCACCACATCGGGCGTGTCCTGTATCGCATAGCTTGCCTGCTCGTATGATCCGGTTTGTTTTAAGATGTGAGTGGCGAGAACGTCTCGGACGTTATGGGGGCCGTGGGGAAGGAGCCCTTTGATGGCACCGCGGCCGGTGTAGGGATTGTAGATGCCGTATCGCTGGATCGCCAGCCGCCAAGCCTCGTAGAACGTTGTTTGATTGTAGGATGCGTCGACGCTGGTCGTCTTGACGGTCTTGACGAAGAGCGTTCCTGGATCGGGCGCGCGCCCCAGCAGTACCCTCCGATGCCTTTCGATATAGGCATCGAGATAGGTGTAGAGATTGAGCAGATCCGGTAGCACCAGCCGAAATGGTTTTTGCCCGAAGAAGGAGGAGCTTGAGTTTTTGAAAGCGTTGGAAGGGATGAATACCTCCCAGCCGCGGTCCCGCTCGCTCCAGCGCAGTTCACCGCGCCTCATGTCTTGAAGCCGCCGTTCTGCTGTCGGGAATTGTCCGCGCGGACAGACCAGCAATTGCCGAAGGTTCTTCTGCCTGAGGCCGAGATGCAAGCCGAGCCTCAGCATCAGAAAGGACCGGACAGCTTCGGCGGCTGCTCTCGGGTAGCGGTCCTCATCCGGCATCCGCTTCAAGGTGATCTTGCGATACTCGGCGAGCGGACTGTCCGCCTCCAGCACGCACATGATAGGCTCAAAGGGATCGCGGTGAACCCGCATCACCCGCTGGATTTCTTTTGATCGATTGGCGGCATGGCGATGGAAGGCTTCGCATGCGCCATCCCAGTCTCGATGCGCTGCCGCAATCTCGTCCGCCGTGACAAGTTCGTCGATCGGCTTCACGTTGCGTAACAGCTCGGGGTGCTGGCGGATCCAGCCGACCTCAGCGCGTGTCAGGGCCATGGCCACCATCAGCATGTCATCCCATTTGGTAAAGAAGCCGCGCCTGCGTTCGCGCCACTGCAAATACCAGTCCCACAACGCCACGACCTTTGACGATCCCATTCGGGGAGGCGGCGAGCGCCCCGAACATCAAGCCAAGGTGTTCGATCTTTTGGCTGGCTGTCTCTGATCGTGGGAGACCTTCGCACGTGTTGATGACGTACGGTGAGTTTGAACGTCTGACAGGTAAGCGTCACAATCTTGTCGATGCGCTTTCCATGTCTGGATTGTCGAAGATCGATTTCGATCCGTCTCGATCAGTCATTGCAACTCGCGAAGTCGATCTTTCTTGCAATATCTGCTCGACACAAACGTTGTCTCCGAGCTCCGTAAGGTTGGTGACGGTAAAGCTGATCCGAACGTGACGGCTTGGTTAAGCGCGCAGGATTCCGACGATCTGTATATTTCTGCCATGACAATTTTAGAACTTGAGCGCGGGATACTCAGCATCCAGCGGCGTGACATTGAGCAGGGCGCTCGCTTACGAGCCTGGATGGATAGCCGAGTGCGCCCGGAGTTCGCTCAGCGTATCAATGCTATCGATGAAGCGATTGCGACGCAATGTGCCCACTTGCATATTCCGGATCGCCGCAACGAAGCGGATGCACTCATCGCTGCCACGGCGGTGGTGCACGGGCTTATGGTCGTTACACGCAACATTCAAGATTTCCAGGGCACCGGCGTTATCCTCGTGGACCCATGGCGTGCCTGAGTAAAGGCACGTAGGGCGCCTGGAAATTGTCTTTGCGAACTCTGTAGGAAAACGTAGTTCAGTTCTTCGCAATGTAGAGGTCAGCGGTTCAGATCCTGTCAAGGCGATCGAGCTACCATCCCACCTTGCCCGCTATCCTCTCGAGGGTTATACTGTTTTTGAAAAACAGTATAACGATGGAATCGAGCTTATGAAGTCTATTGACCTCATGTACCAGACGATGCTTGCCGAGCTAGGTCAACGCTCGCTCGACGCCGCTTGGACGGCCGATTTCCCTCCGGAGGGTCGGTTCACCCCCGCAAACATCAAGGGGCGCAAGTACTGGTACTTCGACATCCCGGATGGACACGGTGGTACGAAACGTCGTTACGTCGGTCCTGCCGACGATCCGGATATATCGCAGCGTGTCGCTGATCATAAGCGGGACAAGGACGATTTACGCGCTCGCAGGCGCTTGGTAAATACCCTGACCCGCGAAGGCGGGATGATCGCCCCTGACGCCATGTCGGGTGACATCGTCGAGGCCCTCGCCGACGGCGGTCTCTTTCGACTCCGGGGTGTTCTCATCGGCACGGTCGCCTTCCAATGCTATTCAGGACTGCTGGGCGTCCGCCTTCCCATGGCTGCGATCCTGACCGGCGACGCGGACATCGCCCAGGACTATGCCATCAGCCCGGAGGTTGAAGACAGCCTGCCTCCGATCATTGAACTGCTGCAGGGCGTCGACGTCAGCTTCCGGCCAGTTCCCCATCGATCAGGATCCGCGGCCTCGTCGGCGTTTCAGAATGCCGACGGCTACCGGGTTGAATTCCTGACGTCGAACCGTGGTTCGGACGACTACATCGACCAGCCGGCGAAGATGCCCGCCCTCGGCGGAGCCAGCGCGGATCCGCTGCGCTTTCTCGACTTCCTCATCAGGGATCCAGTCAGGACGATGCTGCTCCACCGAAGCGGTGTCCCGGTCGTCGTCCCTGATCCGTCCCGGTACGCTGTCCACAAGCTCATCGTCGCCAGCCGCCGACACACTGA
>NZ_JAKJHS010000014.1 GCF_021648825.1 Rhizobium halophilum
CATCGACAATCCGTTCGGCACGAGGTTGTCACCCATGTCTTAGGTACAAACCGTTACCTATGTGTCCGGGTCGGACACCCAACGGAATGGCGACCCCGGCAGGATTCGAACCTGCGACCGTTCGCTTAGAAGGCGAATGCTCTATCCAGCTGAGCTACGGGGCCGACGGGCGCCGGGGCGCCAAAACCGGTCAATGCGTCCAGGGCTGGATGCGGTTGTACCGGAAATTGTCCGTATAGGAGACGACCTGCCGGACCACTTCCTTCGGCGGAACGACGCGATACTCGATCCCTTCGCGTTTGGCATAGGCTTCCGCCTGCTCCTGCGTTTCGAAGGTCAGCCTCACCTGCTGTCGGGTATCGGATGAAGATGTGTATCCAAGAACCGGATCGATCCGTCGCGGCGCCTCCTGGTCAAATTCCAGGACCCAGAGATGGGTTTTCGCCTTGCCAGACTGCATGGCGTTTCGTGCGGGACGATAAATCTTGGCGGACATTCGCGACGACGCTCCCTGAATGGCCGGACTGGCTCCGGCGCGTCGTCAGCGTGGGAAGGGTTGAACCCCGCCCTCTGACCCGAGCCGGCCAAAGCAATCCGTATCGATGGCTCTATAGCGGCAATTCCTGGCGAAAGCAAAGAGAACAAATGAGAACCGCTCGAGACAGCAGACTGCATCGGAGGACCGGGCAGGCGGAGCGGAAGAGCGGCGTCGGCGCCAGAAATGCCCGGCAGCCGTGCGTCGAGCGCCGCGGATGAGATTTCGTTTGCGACGACGCCGAATGGATCTGCAGGGCGCGACATTGGTTGCCCCGTCACGCGCCACCCCTCTCTGAGGCTGCGCGTTGTCTTCAGGAGCCAGAAGGGTTATGCAAACCTCGCTGTCATCTCCCTGAAGCAACGAGTTGCCCTTGTCTTTCATCCTGACTCACCTGCGCATCGCGAGCGCATTTTGCCTTCGGGAGATGTCTACGAGGTACGGGAAAAGCCCCGGCGGCTACTTCTGGGCGCTGGGAGAACCGCTCGGATACATCATCATGATGAGCATCCTGTTCCACGCGATTGCGAGAAGCACCAATCTGCCCGGAGGCTTCACCCTTTTCTTCGCGACAGGGTATTTCGGCTATCATTTGTTCAGGGGAACGGCCGATTATGCCACACCTGCCATCAGCGCGAACAAGAACCTCCTCACCTACCCCGTGGTGGCGCCTTTCGACCCACTCGTTGCCAGGCTGTTTCTGCAGGCGATGACCTTCGTTGTCGTTTCCACGATCATCCTGGGTCCACTCGTCCTAACGACGCGACAGCCGATCTATCTGAACTGGGAACCGCTCCTTCTGGCATTGGCGATAGGCTTGTGTCTGGGAGCCTCGGTGGCGATGGTGAACGCATCTCTTTTTCCCCGCTATCCGATCTACCAGAAGCTCTATGACATCCTTATGCGACCTCTGCTTCTTGTTTCCGGCGTTTTCTATCTCCCAAGCAGCCTACCGCTGCCCTACCGCGACTACGTCCTGATGAACCCGATCACGCATCTGGTGATTCTCTTCAGGCGTGGGTTCTACGGGAACATCCGGATGGACGGCCTGGACCTGGCTTTCCTTCTCGAAACGACAGCAGTTGTCGGGTTGCTCGGCATATTTCTTTTCACTTTCTATTCCCCAGCTTCGGTGAGGGATTAGCGCAAGGACGTACTGCGATGCATTGCCCGCAGGGCAAGATCGGGCGTCAATGGCATGGAAGCAATACGGCGCTGCAGCGGTTATCCGCATCACGGCACAGTGTAGGAACTGTGAGCCACGAAGGGCCGTTATGGAGCCAGAGAGGGGGCAAACCTGTAAGGGAGGCTCCTATGAGTTGGATCGCAGCCTACGCTCTGTTGGGAATGCCGTTCGTCGCAGTGGCTTTAGGCCTTGGGGTCTATTACTTTACGGTGACGCAGATCGAACATTACCGCGAGGAGCATCGCCAAGAGCCGCATTGAGGCGAACGCAGTCGCGAGGTTACCGTACGGCCTGAGGGACTTCCCACTGTGCTCACAGGGCAAGGCCTGGCTACGCAGGAACGCTGACGTCATAGATTTCGCGGGAAAATCGTGGTCGGAGTGGAGAGATTCGAATTCCCATAGCTCGTTGAATTACAACGACTACTTCCCGCTCTTTGTAACGCCGTAACAGCCAACATTCCGTTCTCGACATGGATATAGTCCGCATCCTGCGGAAAGGCAACTACCCTTCACTTCCGCCTCCCCCGCACATACGCTCTGAACGCATTTAAGTTCAGGCGACAAAGGGCCGTTAACAGACCTAGGCTATCCTTTGGAAAATCGTGGCGATCAAAGCGAGCCTTTCACATGCACAAGATGGTATCAACGTTTCTAGTGGGCCTTTTAGGTCTTTCGGGATGCGCCGACACTACAGTCACAGATGCCGACCGGGCCAAGATCGCGCCGGCGATCCTCAAGTCCGACGACTATCTCCGGTATAAGGAAGCATTTCAAACAGCATCGGCAAAGCTCGTAAAGAAGGGCACCTGCACCGAGCAGGATCTTAACTATTGGGGTGGTTGGACCCGCTCCGTGGCCCACAAGCCAAAGCCGGTCTACTTCACCTATTGCGGGGGAGCGACGGTTTCGAACCGAATCTATATCAATACCGAAAGTCGCGAAATCTTCCAGTAGATGCCGTCGGCTGACGTGTAAGCTCTAGGCGAGCGACGCACCACTCGATAACCTTCCACTGTGGCTAATCAGGATCTCTCTAAGCGTCAGCCGCTCCTGGGAACAACGGGGGAGGATTGGGAACCGGAGTGCATATTCCCGATAACTACGGTAACTTCGGCGTCGAATCGTGGAGAATTTGTAGAATGCGACGCCTAGTATCACTGATGTTTTTCCTCGGCTTTGTCGTCATTTCCGCACTTACAATCTATGCTGTCAATCTTAAGCTCTACTACAACAACTCTCCTTATGGGGGGTCTGATCGCGAAATAGCAGATTGGACCTTTGGACTGCTTTTGACGTCTATGATAGGTGTAGGCTTCAGCGTTATCGGTCTCTACTGGGTGAGAGAAACGTTACTTGCAACTCGTGGAACCGCCGAGGCAGCACGTGAAGCGAACGAGATCACGCGAACTTCCAATGAAACTTCTGAACGGGCATGGATCGTTTCAAGAGTGAAGCCTATGAGCCATATCACTCTAGACCCGGATGGAAATTGGGGACTACCGATTGTCATCGAAAATAAAAACGCGGGTAAAACGCCAGCGCTCAACGTGTCTACTAATGTGATCGCAGCGTCCTTGGATGAGATAGGAGGAGCCGTTTCCTATCTCAGAAAGGAGTCCGGTGCTCACCTCAAGATCAATGGGATTATGCTGGCGCCCAACGGCGTGGTTGAACGGCGGTGGATGTTTCATACCACCATGACTAACGAATTCTATCACACATCGAGTGAGATCCCAGAATTCATAGTGGGCTGCGTTACGTATCACACGATCTTTGATGAGGATCTACATCACACCATATTCGTCTACCACGTATCGAGAGACACAGGGTTTGAAGTAGGGTTCGTTGATCCAAAGCTGTACGACGGAATGCCGCCTGAAGAAGTATATCTATGGCCGTGGACTGGATCATACGCCACGTAACCGATAGCAAAAAGGCCGCCCCGGAAGGCGGCGGCCTTCTAACAGCTAACAGTCACATCAGGCCAAGACCACGAAGGGCCTGTTCGTCCATCGCTCTCTTGGTGTCCCGGATCGCGCTCCGGACGATTTCACGCTCTTCAGGGGTGCCGCCGTCCTTCCGAAGATCGGCAACAGTCCGTTCCCCTTCCCGCTTCGGGAGCGCGTCAAGATCAAGGTATTTGCCGGCCCGCTCTGCCGCCTCATTTTCGGACTTAGCGCGTTCCACGTCGGCAGACGCAAGCGGTGCCGTGATAAAAACCCCGCTCTGATCTACAGCCGCGAGAATCGACCATGTGACATCCAGCGGAGTAATGTCCTCTTGGCTGAGCAAGGCATCATTGATGATCTCCGTGATCTCGTATTCCAGTAGCTGACGCGGATCGATTTCTTCGGTCTCTCTGATCGGGATAATCGGCATCACGCGGTCTCCCCAGGAACGGCTTCATACTCCGCTACTCGTGCTCGCAAGCTTGCGATCTCTTCCAATAGGATACCAACAAGGGGCGTAGAAGGTGAGCGATAGCGAGGGTTTGTATCAGCCTCATTCGCGGCCTGTTCCCACTTCGCATAGGTCTCGTCGTCAGCTGACCCATCCGGCTCTTCTGGCGTGAACTGGTGCGCAGCCCTTAGTCTTTCGAAATCGTGGCTGACTTGCTTGAGGCTTGTCAGCCAGCATTCAAGGTCATCAATCCAGCAATCAAGCTCACTTGACGGATTGTCGCTATTGGCAATGTCAGCAGCGACGTGTTGCGAGAAGTCCGAGATGAAACCGTTGAAGCCGCAATCCTCTACAAGATCGATAACCCGATAGCTTTTCGCCTCGAAGGAAAGATTGTCCCGCCGTTCGATGGTCATCTGTGAGAACTGCTCCCAAAGCTCCTGTTCAGTGAGCATTGCGGCTGGCGTTGTGACCGTGGTATTCATAGAGCCTCCTTCGGCTTCATTGCTGTTGGGATTTACGGAAAGCGGCGTGGGGAAGTTTGGCGACCGAGCCACGCTGCTTTCTTCGTTTTGGGTGCTACTCATTTTCTCTCCTGTCGTAGCTAGTCACTCTTCACCCTCCACTGTGGAAGGGTCCACCGGACCTGCTTCTGTAGCTGGTCGCGGATCTTCGTAAGCGTCACGATATCCGCCAACGCCTGTTTCCTTACGTCCGGATCATTGAGGTCAGCTTGTTCAAGCTCTGTAATCCGGGCGTTGATCTCGTCTGTCTTGTACTGGTTGATTTGTCCTGCCAGCGCGCCCGCCGCGTCTAGCAGCAAACCAACGATCCTTTCGGCGCGGCCGATAGAGCCACGGTTAGGACCGTCCTCTTCCTTCCATTCCGGATCACTGTCGCCGGCAACGGCATAATCAGGAATGGCTATGCCTGCCGTCTCAAGATACCAATCCATTGCAGACCATCGATCTCCATCAGAAAAAGGCTTCTTCAAGAAACCATCAGTCGCGTCAGGAAGTCGACGTTCTTTCTCCTTTTGACGCTGCTGGTAGCGCCGGACCTTCTCCGCGTTCGTGAGTGCCATAAACGTCCTATCAGCGGTTTTAGTGTTGGTGTCTTATACATAACACCATGCGCTTTGTCAATTGGCTTGTGGCGCAATCGAAGCGGGCCATATGTCCGCCACCTCCCCTAAGGCGATCTTGATCTGGTCGGCATCCGGTGCGCCGGTCCAGGCGCATTCCCGTGGTGCGGTCATGAGGGCGGCAATAAGCCGGTCATAGGTGGCAGTCGGCAGGTAAACTTCGGTAGTCTCGATTTGCATTTTCAACCCGTCCTAAAGGTATGTTGACGGGGACGTTGTGACTGATTTGCGAATCGCCGTCTACACAAATTATTCAACGATTATAAATAGTTATAGTAAGTCACCGGTGACTTATCAACATCCGAGAATCCACGGCAACCATTCGGCCCCTACAATGCGCTCGACATGCAGTTGAAGGAGATCGAAATGAGCAAGATGGACTGGCTGTTGCTGGCGGGGCTGATCATTCCGGTTGTGCCGGGAGTGATGCGGGAGCTTCGGCTGTGGCGAGAAGCGCGTCGGAAAGAGGCTGCCAGCAGATCACGCGACAAGTGCCGGTGATCCGATGGGAACGTCAATGCCAATAGCCGGGAGCCAAATGGGTGCCAGGGTGATCACTGCCCAGATCAGCAGGGGTCGGAGAAGACCGATCACTGCTAGGAGGAAAGCGAAGCCGATGGCCCAGCCAGTGCCGGAGACCTTGAACTTGCCAAAGCTGAGGGAAAGCCTGCTGCGCTGCTTCATCGTCGGTCCTTTCACCAAAACGAAAATCGAATCAGTGAGGGACAACTTCAAATATGCTGCTTGCACCCAGGGGGAGTGTCAACAGCCAGCCGCTCTCAGAGTTGTAGATACGCCGATCTCCACAACCACCGCCGAGCTTGTGGAAAGCATTGGCGCCGACCGCGAACAAACTAGTTGCTTTTCGCACGTCTGCTGAGGGCCGGATGCGGATAAGCCCGCTCTAGGCGGCGCTGCTTGTCATTGTGGGCCATTGCTTCCCGCTTCAGGCCTTCGGAGGCGTGGTAGAGCTTGTCAGTGCCAAAAGCTTCAGCCGACTGCGCTGCCGCCTTCACACAATAGGTATACCAGTGGCGGTCTCGAAGCGGCTTCCACTCAAGCTGGAATGCTGCTGCCGGGCCATGGATGACGCCAGCCGCCTGCTTCAGGATGAGCCGGAGTGTTGGTTCGTGCACATCCTCGGGGATGATCGCGCCGTGGAGGTGCATCGTCCCTTCTTCCGAGGATTCAAACTGAAACGTCAGCCATAGGGTTCTGCCGAGGACTTTCCTGCATTTCCGGTAGAAAGACTGACTAAAGGCACGGGCCGGATCTCGGTCCTTCAAATTTGAGAGGTAAGCGGCCTGCTCATGCGACAGAAGCAAACTAAAGGCATAGGCCGGGTAGAGGCTGATATGAAGCGCTGTCCGCTGCCGCCGCTCGTCTCGGGTGTAGCTTTCGGATAAGCAACGAACGGCGTTGTGGCGCGGCTTATGCCTTCCCCTACCCTTGTTGCTGGCAACCCGTTCCCGAATAGTCTGGAGGCGGATGGCCTTCGGGTCAGTGGTGCTTGTCTCGCTTCGCTCGACCTGCGCGGCCTTCGGCCTTGCTGCGCCTTCGGCGCTACCGTTGGATGGTGTCGCTGTAGTGGAGCTAACCGGGTGTGAGGATGTAGCGTTGGTGAGAAGGGTGGAGCTGGTGGAGTTAGTAGAGCTAGTAGAGTGTTGGGGCGGTGTATATACTATAGGCTCAACATCAACAGATGCCGGAAGTCGGTGCCCCACAAGGCTTTGAGGATGATCTGAGGGGTCCGATTTGGTTGCAAAATCGGGTTTTGGTGCATCGTCGAAAGCAACGGCTTCAAGCTCAGAAAGTGAGGCTTGATCGGCAGCGCTGGCTTCACGTGAAGAAGCACAAGAGCCTTTCGCGATCTCGACTAGTTCCGCGAAAACAAAATCTACCGGCTCGCCGTTTTTTCTTCGAAGTGCAGCGGCGATTCTGCTATAATCAAACATGCAATTACCTTTACAGCGGTGGTTGTTTCTCTTGTCTAACGCCTGTCGTCTTACACACGGCAGGCGTTTCTTTTTCCAAGTGTGATATAGCAGTTCCGAAGCGGAACATTGGCAAGCGGCCCTTACCGCCCTCTTCCGCCATTCAAGAGATTGCCGGGCTTCATCTGCTTTTGGATTTCCGACACGACCACGCCGCGCATCGTCGCTTCCATTTCGCGGGAAACCTGCTTCGCAAGATCAGCGTTGGCTTCCGGTGTGCCGCCGCTCGCATTGACCGTTACGGGTGCGGAAATGGTGATCTGCGGCGCGTTGTCGTTGATCTTGGCTTCCTTCGCGGCCGAGGCGAACTGCGATCCAGCAACGAGACCACCACCGAAATAACCCTGCAGCGCCGATTGGTGGAGCGCTTCAAGGTTGCCGATGCCGATCTTACCTACGGCGCGCTTGCTCATGACGTACTCGCCACGATGCACCACGCCTGCCGGCTCATGCTTGCCGCCGTGGCCGGTGTAGCCGCCGCTTTCGAAGCCGAGGAAGCCGCCGAGGATAGAGCCAAGCCCTTTCTTACTGCTGCCGCCGCTGCCGGTCGGTGCCTTCGGTTTGCCACCCAAGAGGCCAGCAAGCGGCCCCTCCCCTAAGAGAGCCGCCTGAAGCGCTGCTTTCACCAGGGTCTGCAACAACTGCTGCAAAGCCTGTTCGGCGGTCGTGGTGCCAGTCAGAAGGCCAGAGAGAGCATCGACGGCCTGCTGGCCGAAGAACTGCGCGGCTGCCGCTGCCTGCTCTTGCGTCTGCACGTAAGACTGCACGGAGCCTTCAGCACCTGCCATGCCAGCAGCAAGCTTCGAAATCTCCTGCCGCTGCTGGTCCGTTAGGGTGATGCCCGCCCGCTGCGCTTCCGCAAGCATGGCTTGTTCGTAGCGTAGCTTAGCGGCGGCATCAGTCGTCAATGCGAGCGCCTGCCGTTCCGTCTGCTGCCCAAGGATGAAGTTCCGGGCCTCTGTCGTGATCTGACGATAGGCATCCGCCTGCTCAGTCGCGACGGCAATCTTCCGCTCCATCTCCTGCGTGTTGATCTGCTGCCGAGCTTCAGCGTCCTCGATATGCCAGTTCTCGTTCGAGAGCGGGAACGACAGGCCGAACCGGGAAGCGTTTCCATGCACCCACTGCCGGGAAGCATCCGAACCATAACCGAGGTCGGCAGCGTTCCCCTTGTTGTGCTGGCTATTGCCGGGCGGTGCAACCCACTTGCGAGCGGCTTCTGGCGAACCGTGCTTCTGAAGAGCCTGAAGCCAAAGCTGCTGCTGCCGCTCAACCGAGCGATAGCCGGAATTGATGGTGACGCTGCCCTTCAAGTCGTCGGGCATCGAAGCCAACATCTTCGCCAGCTTCTCAGCGAAGGTGCTGGCAAGGCCGTTGATATGCGCCTGCGACTTGCCGGAGGCGAGCACGTTGGTCAGGTAGCGGGTTGGATCATCGGTAGCCGAGCGAACGGCAACAGCCGAAAGGGCGTTCCCGCGAAGCTCATTGGCGAGATAGACTTCGCCCATGGTGCGAGCTTGGCCTAGTGCGGCGCGATAGGCTTGATCGATCCGGGTTTGCGCGTCGAGTTGAGCTAGGCCGTTGGCGAGATCGGGAACCTCATCCTTCAGCGCCCGCACGGCGCTCGCGAAGCTGTCCAAGCCCTTCGCGCCTGCCCCTGCCGCGCTGCCGGTGCCGGATAGAGCATTGTTGAGGTTGTCGAGGGGCGGCTTCGCATACTTCGCATCTTCGCCGGTCTTATAGATGAAGTCCTCGCTGTAGCCGTTACGCCGATCCAGGATGTCGCGAAGGCGCATAGCTTCAGCCGTGAGCCGTTCGATCTCTTTCTGTGAAGCGGTGATGTTCATCACGTCGGCAGGCGTGCCAAGGCTGATCTGCTGAAGGTCCGCAAGCTTCTGCTTCTCAGCGGCAATGTCGCTGTAGAGGTCTAGCAGTTGATCTTGAACGTTCCGATCTGACTGCTCTTCGATCTTGTTGAACTGGTCTAGAAAGTCATCCATTGCACCGACAAGGCCAACCACGGCCTGCTTTGTATAGGTGCTGATCGTGGTGCCGATGGCCTGAAACTTCCGGTCCAATTCGTCGGCGCGCCGGATAAGGTCATCATCCATAACGATGCCGAGATCATTGGCCTCTTTGATCGTGCGGCGGATGCCTTCAGCGCCCTGGTCGATTAGTTCAACGAAGCGCTCGCCACCTGTTCCGCCGAAGATCTCATCAGCGATGCGGATTTGTGCCGCCCGATCCAACTGCTGAAGCCGGCCGATGATCTCCACGAGCAAGGCGGAAGGGTCTTGGAGCTTGCGCTTCAGGTCTTGCGCTGAGTAGCCGAGCCGCTGGAATGCTTCGGCGGCGCTACCCTTTCCTGTCACAATGAATTCGTCTGCACGAAGGTTTAGCTCCTTCATGCCATCTACAAGCGCGTCAACTTGGATCCGGTTCTGCTGCGCGACGTAAGAAAGTTCTTGGAAAGCTTTGGTGCTGAGACCGGCCCGCTTCGCCTCATTGCCGATGCTGGCGATACCCTTGGCGATGTCACCAACACGTGACACGATCTGGTCAAGGCCACCGATGGCGAGGCCACCGATAGCGCCGCCGATCAGTCCCTTGCCGAAGCTCTTAAGTGCGCCGGACATGACGCTGTCCATCTTTCGAGCGCTATCCGCCGCCTGCTTCTCCATCGCCCGGAAGTTGGTGCGGGTGCGGTTCCTCGTGCGGTCTAGATCGCGCTCATACTTGTTGAACCGCCCTTCAAGGGAGATCAGAAGGCGTTGTGTGTCGTCCATGGCTATGCGGCCTCATTCCAGAGTTCTTCAAAATTGGCGGTGTCGAGATAGGAGCCACGTTGTTCACCAGCGGCGGCGCGTGAGACAGCCAGGGCGGCGGCGATAGCTCCGTCGATATGATTGCTGTGGCGGGTGCCCTTGTGCATCGTGGTCAGTTCGCTGGCGCTGGTCGCCCGCTTCACCACGACGCTGTCAAAATGGTTGCGAAGGATCGGGTGCGCACCGTGCCGGATCCGGCGACCATTCACGACGCGCTCTAGGTCACAAATCGGGCCGTGCATGTGCTTCGCCGTCTGAGGAACCTGTAGGACGTTGATGCCGTGATCTATCAGCTTCGACATGAGCGGCCCGGCAAGCGACGGATCAAAGACGACTTCCTGCACGTCGAAGGTGCCGCAAAGATCGATGATCTTGCTGGCGATCACGTCCGGTTCGATCACCGGGCCTTCGATCACGTCTAACTGGCCGTCCTCGCTCCACCGGATGTAAGGAACCTGCTCAACCTTGGCTTTGTCTTCCAAGCCCTCAGATGGCAGGAAGAACCAAGGATGCACCGAGATCCGGCCATCCTCGTGCCGGAAGGCGGCAACGATAGCGGTCAAGTCACCGGAGCGTGACAAATCAACGCCGAGATAGCAGGGCAATCCTTCCAGGTCGCCAAGGTCGAAGTTAGGATCATGCCCGGCGTCATATACCGCCATATCAAAGAGCGGATCACGGGACGCCGCTTGCCAGACGTTCAAATGGTACTGCTGGAATGCGAACCGTTCGGCGGGGCGGTGCTCTGCTTCCCGCGCCATGGTGCGCAAGCCGCCGAGGTCGGGGAAGCCGTGCTTCAGGCCGGGATTCACCTTGTGCCAAACGTCCTCATCTCGCCAATCGTCGCCCGGTTCGGCTTCGAAGATGATCGGCAGGAAGGAAGGATCATCGATCTCGCCAGTCGCAACCTTCCGGGCATAGTCATAGAGTTCAAAGCCGATGGTTTCCTGCCCCCGGCCTGCTGTCGTGGCTATGATCATGAGGGTGTCGGGAACTTTCGCCATACCGGACTTCAGCGCTTCCCAGAGTTCGCGGCCCTTCCAAGCGTGGATCTCGTCCACAAGGACGAAAGAGGGCGTCTTGCCGTGCTGTGCCGCGCCGTCGCTCGAGACTGCTAAAAGTTCGGCCTTGTTCTGCCGAGAAATGATCTTCTTTGCGGAGTTGTGCGCGTCATAGATGCGGGTGGCACGAACAAGCCGCTTGTCTTCCCGCACGATGTTCGCAGCCTCCTTGAAGCCGATGCCTGCTTGTTCGCGGTCGGACGCGGCGAAAATAGCTTGTCCTGCCTGGCGAGCTTCCGGGCCAACGGTATGGAGAAGCGCCCAGGCTGCTGCGATACTGGTTTTCCGGTTTCCTCGCGGCAACATCAGGAAAACAGTGCGGATGATCCGGCTGCCGTCCGGGTTGCGCGGACCATAGATCCGGCGCGTCATACGCTCCTGAAAATCGTAAAGCTGAAACCTGCCCTTCGGGATGGTGCTTGCGGGGTGTTTTAGTGCGCGGATGAAATCGACGGCATCTTGCCCATAGCCGAGCGGGTCAGGAATAGGGCTGCCGTCATAGATCCAATGCGGGAATGCGCTCTTGCTCACTGCCGGTTCCTACCGATGGCAAGCGGGTTGTCGTCGTCGTCATCGTCATTTGCGGCACTACCGACACGAGCGCGTGAGACAGGCGACAAGCCATATTCGGCGGCGAGTTGCCGGGCCGTCTGCATTGCCTTATCCTGTGCACGGCAAAGCTTCAGGTCGATCTCGCCAGATGCGCGAAGAGCATCTTCGATCTCGCGCACAAGGCCGCGTGCGCGGCAATAGTCCTCCACGCCACCAAGGTCTGCTGCCGTGATGATGGCGCGCTCAATAAGGCTAGGCATGATCCGCTTCCATTCGGCGCGGGCATAAGGCGAAAGGTGTTTCGGTGCTGCCGGTGCTTTCTTCAAAGGATTGCCATCGCGTTCGATGGCTGGCTTCACGCCGCGAAGATGCGTCATGACGTGGCAACCGCCCGAAGCTCAAGGCCGCGCCGCCTCCCGAGTTCCTTGATCTCCTTCAGGTCGTAGATCACGCCGCCGAAGTTCACGCGGTCATTCGTGGTGATGCCCGGCAGGTAGCGAATGCGGAAGATGACGGTGCCGTTCTCAGCTTCGCCGTAGCCCGTCAGAAACTCGGTTGCCGACTGCTGCACGATCTCTCCGCGCATGGTGGCAACTTCCGTCCAGGCGATAACAACCGCGCCGGACGGCTTCACGGTTTCGGTCTGCCGTTCAATGATGATGGTGCGATCAAGCTTCCCGGCACGCATTAGACAACCCACCGAAGAAGAGCTTCCACCGACAAGATGCCGTGGCCGTGAGCGGGGTTTGGATCACGCGGGAACCGGGAAGAGGTTATGCGGAAGTGATCGCAATAGCCGTCATCAATCGGAAGTCGCTTGTCGAGGATGTTTGAGACAGTAAAAGCGATCTCTTTCGCCGCTTCCTCGCCAGCGTCGAGTGTCCAAACATGCAAGTCCATGTAGACCCAGGCGGCGCGTTGTGCGGTATAGTCATGGCCGTGGAGCGCCGTGCTGCCGTCGCTCATGATGATGCACGGGGTCTTGTCCGGGCGGGTGCTTCCTGCACGGATATGAGCGGCCGGCACAAGCGCCGTGATCGTCGCATTCGTGACAAGCCGGGTGCGGATGGCCGTCTGTAGGGCAAGGGTCGGCTCAATCATGGCTTCCAAGCCTTCTTGAGCCGGCGCTTAAACAGGCTTGCGGCATTGCGTTTGATCTTCGCGGCGTTGAGGCGATAGGCAGGCCAGAAGAAGGGCTGCGCTTCAGCGTTTGCGGTGCCGTATTCGACAAGGTGTGCATAGCGCACGTCCTCATTGCCGGCGGTGATAATGACTTCATTCTCGCCTGCCACGCGGGAGCCGCCCGGCTGGCTATAGGGCGGTGTGTGTGCGCCGGGAGGTGTGACTTCGATGCTGTCGCGAAGATCGCCGCTGTCTACGGGCGCGAAGGTTCGCGCCGTCACAGCAATATGTGTCGCCCCTTTTGTCAGGGACTCCATCACGGCAGCACGAGCTTCCGCTTTCAGACGATCCATCGCGGCCATGACATTGCCTAGGCCGCCATCATTCTGGCTAGTCATCAGAGAATGCCCCCGCCTTCACGGTGCGACCGGATAAGGTCCAGCACTCCGAACGGGATCATGGCGGCGCTGATGCCGACAAGAACGCCTTCGCGGTTCTCATAGAAGTGTGCCGCCAGCAGAAGCACGGCCTGCTTCAGCGATGCCGGAACAGGATTGAAGTCGGTGATCGGCTTCCCGATGAAATCCGAGATCCAGCTTTCGGCCGCATCGGCGTAGTGCTGGATAAGCTCATCATCGGCAGTGTGATCAATGTTGAGATGCGCCTTCGCAAGCGCAAGTGAGACGGTGCTCATGCGTCATTTCCTGAAAAAGTTAAATTCGGTGTCTCTTGCGCGGTGCTCCCCGCGCCGGTCCCCTCAAAGGGTGCAAAGTCGGCAGATACCCCCGCCCCCTCTGCAGTCATGCCGGTGTCTGCCTTGCGAAGCGGACGAATAGGCGTCGTCAGCGCTTCTTCTAGCGTCCATCCTCCCCTAAGACGGCTGCGAAGAGTTCCCTTTGTCATGCCGTAGGCTTTCGCCCATTGACCGAGGGTGAGTGATCTTCCGTCGTGTACGTGAAGGTTCGCCTTTGTGGCGTTGGGCCGAACTTTGAGGCGACCGATCTGCTGCTTGTGGAACTTCGGCAGGCGTTGCCCAGCGAAGCCCACGCGCATAGGCGTGGTGATTGCGTCGGCAACGGACACGCCCGACTGAAGGCGAGCAATGATGATGCCGGGTGTAATCCCGTAATCTAGCGCCCACTCGGAAACAGCTTGGCTAATGCCGCCGAATTGCAAAACCGTGCTATCTTCAAAGGGTTCAATAGGGAGAGGCATGACATGGTTGCTAGGCGAGACTTCACTTACAACGAATGGAACAGCCTCGTGACGCTCTACAGACACGAGAGCGCCAACCTGACACCGGAGATGGAAGGAAGGTTCAGGGAGCTTGGCCTTACTGAGGGGAACGGCCTCACCGACGCTGGCAGGCGGCTTGTCGAGCATGAGCTTCTTATGGAGCGGAGGGACCGACTTCAGCAGTGAGGTCATTGGCTGCGCTCCTGCCGTTGCTTGTGGCAGTCGTGGCAGGGCTGGCAGAGCGGTTGCCAGTTAGCGCGGTGCCAGAACAGACGCGGGTCGCCTTTGTGCGGAATGACGTGATCCACGACGGAGGCGGACTTGCCGCACATCCGGCAGTAAGGATGAAGTGTCAGGTATTCGGCGCGGGCCTTGCGCCATCTATGGTCATAGCCGCGCTCGCGTGCTGAAGCTCGGTTTCGGTCATGGCGCGCCTTGCGCTCGCGATCTTGCTTGCGCTGGCACTCGCAACGTTGGTCGTGCGGCACGATGTTGCCGCAACTGCAAAGGCGTGGTGGCTTCGGCATTAGCGGGCCTTCCCTGAAAGGGAGCGGAGCCGAGCAATACCTTCCCTCACCTTCTCAGGTGGGACGGGTGCGAGGGGATCACGGATCGGCTTGTCGTCTTCGCCGCTGCCGTGGATGGCGCGGAGCATGGCAAACTTGCCGGCTGCTGCTTCGTTGATCTCAGTCGGCGTCGCGTTCCAGGCCACTTCCGGAGTCCAGCCAAGCCAGCCGGTCGCGGTGCGGTATAGCTCACGATAATAGTCTGCCCAGGGCAAAGGATTGCCGGGAGCCTTTCCAGATGTTTTCTCCGGCGCGGGCATGAATGAGCGGCAAAGCTGTGCAAGCGGCTCACGCGCCGCCAACATGAAGGGAAATAGCGGCCCTCGTGAAATGCCGAACACGAGAGCCGCCGCATCTTGCCGAGAACAGGAACACGACAAGATGATTTCAGAAATGGCGCCAAGGTGGAATTCATCGACGCGCCGGAAAAGAGCCGGGAAGCCGTCGTGAAGTCGCTCCAGGTCGACAGCGGCCCGCAAGGTCGGGCGAAGGCTTACGGTCCTACCACCGTGAGCTATCGTCACTTCCTCGTATCCGGGCCGCTGAAGGGTCATGATTAGGCTGCCAGCTTCAGCTTCGTCAGGGCTTCACCCATGACCACCTTGCCACCGACGCGACGGCGGCCGACAAACTGCACGATGTCATTCTCGGAGAACTTCGCGTAATCAACGGAGGGCTCAAAGGCTACGCGGTCTGTGATGAGATACCCGCGATAGAAGTCGCCGAAGATGATCGGTGCGTTACCGGCGATCGGGTCGGGCATGTCATCCGCCATGTAGACCGGTTGACCGAGGATACGGCCCGGCTCCCCTGCCTGAAGGCTGCGCTCCCAAATGAGGTTACCGTCGCTATCCTTCAGGCCGCGAATAAGGCGCGCTGTCTTCCGGTTCATCACCCAGGCGCCGGCGTTGGCGTAGGATGACTTCACCGAATAGAACAGGTCCAGAAGGTCATCTACACCCAGGATTGCTGCGGCAGACTGGATCTCCTGCACTTCAGTCGAGGTCATAATTCCTTCGGCCTGAGTGGTGCCGTTGCCAGTCACGAACCATGAGGATTCCAGCTCGCCAAACCGGTTTGCGATATGGCTGGAGATCCATCCGACAAGATTGACAGCGCTATCTTCAAGTTGCGAACGGGAGACAAGAACCTGTGCGCCCATAGCGTAAGGTTCGATGCTGATCTGCTCGAAAGTAGGTGTAGATTCCGGCTTAGTGCCGGTCTCAGTAACGCTGCCGGGCGCCACGCCATCAACGAGACGCGGGATCTTCAAAAGCCCGGTGTCTAGCTGGATAGAGTTCGCAAGCTGTCGGATCGGATTGCTCTTGCCGAGCTTTTCCAAGATCTGCGTCATGAGCGTGTCATTGACCAGATTGGAGCCGGTGCCGGGCGCGGCGATGGTGAGCGCCTTCTGTTCAAGAAGGGTCCGCTTCAGTTCGATGTCGAGAGCCTTCAGGTCGTTGTCGTTCGCGGCTGCCGGATGATTATTGATGGCGGCGGTGGGTCGGTTGAGCTTCGCCTTCAACGTGGCGATATCAGCCTTCATGGCGTCAAAAGCCTTTTGGTCGATCACCGGATCACCATTGGCTTCCGGTGCATTCTCAAGTTCATTTTCCACAGAGGTTTCCTTTCGTGGTGCCGTGCCATCGGCGGCTTTGATCGAAGTGATTTGCGCGCCCGGATGGCACGGGACCGCGACAACTGAGATTTCGTGAAGGTTGAGGGCCGTGATCGTGCGGCCACGAGTGCGAGGCTTTGCGGCCTTAGTGACGAAACCAATGGAGAGACCGGAGACGGCCTTGCTGCGGATCATGGCGCGCACTTCGCGGGCGCGCTCTACATCGTCCACAAGCAAGCGGCCTTTAACGGTGATGCCTTCGGCCGTTTCGCTGATCTCGTCCCAAACGCCGATCACCTGCCCCTGATCGTGAGCGAACAGCATCGGCAGGGTTTCAGGGGAAGTGAAAGCGCCTTTCTCGATCACGTCGCCAACGCGATCTGGGGAGCCGAAAGGCCAAGCAATACCGGTGATAGTGCCGGCCTCGTCAACCGTGAGCGCCGCCTTGATTTCAAGCCGTTCCGTCATGCCGCCACCTGCTTCGGGGCGTCGTTGACGGCTTCATTGAGATCGTCCTGACTGTCGCCTTCAGGTTCTTCAGGACCGAAGAACAGCGCCGTGAGGATGCCAAAGGCGACAGCAAGGCTTTCACCTAGCGGGCGCGCAACAGCGTAGGTGTTAACCAGGGCGGCGGCTTCAGCCGGAGTAGCACCGCCACCGATCAAGCCGAGCCGGATCGTCTCGGTCATGTCGGCGAAGGACGCTTGCCGAGATTGGATGCGGGTAAAGAGCGCAAAGATGCCGTGGCCGGTCTTGCGCTCTAGTTCCAGAAGCATCTCGCGAGTGAAGGCGAAGGTCTTTTCGCCATCACCAAAAAAGGCGGTGTGCTGCATCAGGCTGCTCCCTTCGGCGGCTCATTGCCTGCCGGTGTGCTGTTGGAGGTGTAGGGATTGGCAAGCTCATCACCACCAGGAAGCGGCGGCATATTCATTGCTGCGCGAACCTCGTTCGGCGTCATGACGCGGGCCGCGATAAGCTTGCTGAAGATTTCGGCGCGGGCTGCGGAATCGGCGCGCTGAAGGTCATCGATGACGAATTCGAAGTAGTGGCTGTCGCGCTCTTCCTCAGTCAGAAGAACCGTTGCGTAAGCATCCTGCCAACGGTCTAGCCACGGCCGGAGGCAAAGCTGAAGGAAGCTTGCGGCCATCTGTTCCGCGTTGCTCCAGGTCGCCCGATCAAGCTGGTAGAGCATGTGCGGCGGGACGCCGAAGATGCGGGCGATCTCGTTGATCTGTTCGACGCGGTTCTCGAGGAATTGGCTGTCGGTCGAAGAGAAGGCCATCTGCTGATATTGCCAACCGTCGTCCAGGATCAGCGGCACGTCGAAGCCGTTGGCAGATGATGCTTGGAAGCGGGCGCGAAGGCTCTTCACGCTGGCTTCACCTACAGCAACGTCAGAAGGGATCGCCTTTTCACGGTGAATGACGGCAGGCGGTCGTGCACCACCTTTGAACAGTTGGGCCGCGTGGCGCTCAAGAACGGATGCGATGCCGATAGCTTCGCGGCCGTGAGATAGTGGCGACGTGCCGAGGAATGAAGGTACGTGAAGGATCTCGGAAAACGGGTAGTCGCGGGTGTCGGTCGCCTCAGAGACACGATAGACCGGAGCGCCGGTTACATCGTCTTCAAGAGGCGTCACCTTCTCAGGTTTGATGCGGATAAGCTCGAACGGCCGGCCATCATCTGGATAGCGCACGATCCGGGCAAAGCCGCCGCCGTGCAACAGTGCATCAGCAGTCAGGCGGGTGCGAAGATCGCCAGCACCGGTCCATTCGTTCGCCCGGCGATGGGTGATCCGATAAGCGGAGTGATCCTTGGCTGCTTCCTTGCCCGCTTCAGTCTCGCGGTAAAGCTTGCAAGGAAGCGAGCCAATGGTTTCAGAGATAAGCCTAACAGCCTGAAGAACAGCCGGGACAGCAATAGCCGTCCGACTGGTGACGGCAGCACCGGAATAGGTCTGGCGGACGCCAAAGACTTCAGACAAAGCAGGGTCATTAAGCGGGAGTGCTTTCTGACCTGCCGAGGCGCCGAATGCTTTCTTCAGGATATTGGGGAGGGAAAGATTCAACTACCACGTCCTCGCTTCTCAACTTGGACAATAGTATCTCACGACTGGAATCTCGTGTGAATCCCTCAACTGAAAATAATCCTATTTGTTAGGATTATTTTCAGAGTATGTCGCGAACCTTCTCCATCTGCTTTGCTATCTCGATAAGCCGCAGGTCGCTCCCGCCGTAGTCGTCTGCCGATGAACCTGAAGAACGACCGGTGATGTAGAGTGCCGCCTTATGGCTCACATCAGCAAACAAGGCATCTTCAAAGAGGTGACGGAACCCGTGGTTGGGCGGCGGCAGATCGTTCCGGCCCGGAAACACCTTCTCATGAATCCATTCTCGAAGGTTGTTGTCTTGGTCCTTGTGGCCGGGGAATAGCCTGCCATCCGGTTGTGATTTTACCCAGTCTAGGAAGCCTTCCGCCACCAGCGCCTTGTGAACAGGAATTTTTCTAGCCTTTCGGGTTTTTGTCGTACGCCCGCCGCCGACGCGAATATGAATGAACCAGTGTCCTTCCACTTCAAAAACGTCGCGCTTCTCTAGCGGCGTGATCTCATTCACACGCGCGCCAGTGTGAGCGATAATCCAAGGTATCCAGCGGAAGCTCGCGCGGGTAGCGGTTCGAGCGAACTCTAGAAAGTGCCGAGCATCCTTTAACGAATAGGTGCGTTCGGCGCTGTCCTTCACCTCAGCGTTCGGCATCTCCAAAAACTCAAAGGGTGTCTTACTGGGCGTGTTGGGAAAGAGCTTTCCCCGGCACTGCTTTTGCCCCCAGGCGAGGATTGCGCGAATCGACGCCAGCTTGTCGCGGATCGTCTTTCGAGACAGCTTACCCTCAGCAAGCATAGCGTTACGCCATGCCTCCCCTTCCTCAAGGGTTACGGTCGCCGCGTATTTGGAGCGCCGGAAACGTTCGAAGTCGTAGACGGTCTGGCGATACTTCTTCAGCGTCGCTTCCGATTTCTCGAAGCCGCCTAACCCCATCTTCGTTACGCGCTCTTGCTCTTCAATGATCTCGCTGAAGGTGAGCCGGTTGTATTCCGACTCGGAGACTTCAGCTGCAACAGGATCACTTTCAATCGCCTTCACAAGAACGGGATGTTCAGGCTTCCCGGTGAAGTCGCCTTCATGCCGCTCCATCACTCGACCGAGAATTTCAAGCTCCGCAACGCAAAGCGCCTGCGCCAGCGTCCGCCATTCAGTCGTGCCGAATTCGGCGGTGGTGTTGCCGAGGCCGCGATAGCGTTCGATCACGTCACCGAGCAACATACGGAGAGATTCGTCGGATAGCTTGCCGGCAATGCCGTCTCGATAAACCGGGATTAAGCTATCATCCGGCTCCATATTCGCATATCGGGCGTCAGAATTCCGGATCTCGCTATCGAAGGCGAGTTGATCGTTATAGCGCCTCAGCACGATCTCATTCACCGGAAGCAGATAACGGCCAGGGCGGACCGCCTCACCCTTAGCAAGTCGCGCCTTGCGCTCTGCAACTGCGATCCGCGCCTGTAGGCCAGCAACAGCCGTCGCCAGTCGAGCGATAGCCGTGCGACGATCCGGGCCTAGCGGTTCGCGAAGCTCATGCTTGTTGTCGAGGAAGGGCCGGAGGTCTTTCGGGATAACGATGCGGGCGAAGAATCGGCCATCGCGGTCAAGTAGGTGACGATGTTTGGCAGGCATTTCCAACTTCCGTTTTGTTACGTCGATTGTAACAGAAAGTTGGCATTAAGTCCCTGAAAACCGGCCTCTTCAGCGTTTCAAGGGCTACAACGTGGTCGGAGTGGAGAGATTCGAACTCCCGACCCTCTGGTCCCAAACCAGATGCGCTACCAGACTGCGCTACACTCCGTGCTCACGATGACGAGCGAGATACACGCTTCCCCACCGGCCTGCAACTGCAAAATCGAAGGTTACTGCGAGAAGCGGTCCGGCCGTCATTTCCCCGCGTCGATGCGCTCGCTGACAACACGGTCCCCTGGCTGGATGCCGAGTTCATCGGCGCGCCCACCGTTCAGTTCGAGGACATAGGCGACGGGGCCGCGCGAATCGATGATGTTCTCGGAGAAAGGAACCGCCCGCTCATGGATGTGCGAAATGATCCCGTCGCGCTGGATGAACAGCATGTCGAGCGGCAAGGGTGTGTTTTTCATCCACATCGAGACAGGACGGCTCTCGCCGAAGTCGAAGAGCATGCCATGGTCAGCCGGCATTGTCTCCCGATGCATCAGCCCCTGAGACCGCTGCTGCGGGCTTAAGGCAAGTTCGACGTCGAATTGGTGCGTCCTGCCGTCCTTTGTCTGGATGAGGAGCTCCTGGCGGTCGAAATGCAGTTGCGCCGAAACTGCGCCCGCCAGGAACAGAAAAAGCGCCATGAAGGCGCTTTTCGTCACGAAGGGAAGCATTGTCATCAATGGGCCCTGCTGATGGGGTTGGGATTGTCAGGATGTATTTCCGCAGCCATCAGCCCCTTGTCGCCGGGTCCGAAGCGCACGAGCACCACCTGGCCCGGTCGAAGTTCCGTCAACCCGAACCGGCGCAGCGTCTCCATATGAACAAAAATGTCCTCCGTCCCCTCGCCGCGCGTCAGGAAGCCGAAGCCCTTGGTGCGGTTGAACCACTTCACCAGAGCCCGCTCCAGGCCGCTCGTCGGCGTGACCTGTACATGCGTCCGCACGGGCGGCATCTGCGAGGGATGAACCGCCGTCGACTGATCCATGGACAGGATGCGAAATGCTTGGTAGCCGCGATCGCGCCGCTGAATGAGCGCAACGATCCGCGTGCCTTCAAGAATGGTCTGGTAGCCATCGCGGCGCAGGCACGTCACATGAAGCAACACATCCTGCATTCCGTTGTCCGGAACGATGAAACCGAACCCCTTTGCAACGTCGAACCATTTGACGACGCCGGTTATCTCGATCAGATCAACAGGCTCGCCAGCGAGATCATCGATCTCGGTCATGCTCTTCAATGACACCCTGTCAGCCATTTGGGTCGGCCCCTCGATTACGCGCTACAGCCTCGGTCAACTGATTCTGGAAGGTAGATTAACATCCTGCTAACCCTCCATTGCAAGTCCCCGCTTCGGATTTCTCCGGTTCTTTCTATGTTCTGAGGCTTGTCCCGAACTGGTGGGCTGCCACATAAAGCTTCCTCAGAAAGGAGACCACAAAGCGATGCGTTACCTTCATACAATGGTCCGCGTGAAAGACCTCGATGCTTCGATGCGATTCTACACCGACCTTATGGGCCTCGAAGAGGTCCGGCGGATAGAGAACGAGAAGGGTCGGTTCACGCTGATCTTCCTGGCTGCGCCCGACGACGTGGCCGCGGCGCGCGAACACAAGGCTCCCTGCCTCGAACTGACCTACAATTGGGACCCGGAAGATTATACGGGTGGCCGCAACTTTGGCCATCTGGCCTATGAGGTGGACGACATCTACGCCTACTGCCGCAAGCTGATGGACAATGGCGTCACCATCAACCGCCCGCCGCGCGACGGCAACATGGCCTTCATCCGGTCCCCCGACGGAATCTCCATCGAGATCCTCCAGAAGGGCCCTGCCCTTGCGCCGACCGAACCCTGGTCCTCCATGGAAAACACCGGCAGCTGGTAGCATCCGCTCTCCGGTCGCTTGCTCTTGCACGGCGACCGGAGCACCGTCCTCTGACGATTCGCGATGCAGCCGGATGGGAAACGACAATGCGCAAGACACGGCAGAGAAGACACCCTCGCAAGCTGCTGGTCCACGGCCTGATCACGCTGGCGCTGGCCGGATGCGCGACCAGCACCAAGCAGGAGGGAGAAGGCACGTCCAGCGGGGCCGAATCCGCCTCCTCGGCAGCCGGCGCGCTCGCTAAAGGAGGCACCACCGCCTCAAACGGCTACGTGGATCCGGCCCTGGTGTCCGCCGCCTCCGTTGCCGAATCCGGCTCCCCGGCAGACGCATCCTTGTCACAGCCAGAGCCGGGTTTCGCGGATCTTGTCGCGCAGCCCACCGGCATTCGCGCAGGCAGCGTCAGCATCTTCTCCGGCAGCGCGGCGACCAATGCCGCTCCCCCTACCACGGCAACGGTCCCCGCCGCAGCGGCTCCCGGACGCGTCAACGCGACGGCCGGCAGTGTCTTCAGCGCGCCGGCGCCAGGGGCAATGCCCGCCACGCCCTCCTGCGGGACGGTCGAGGGAACGCCGCTAAACTGCTGAATTTAGGCGATTTAACTCAGCTTTTCGGGCAGCGATTCAACGCTCATTTTTTTGAAGAGAATGGTGATTTCGCGCTTGCGGGTTCCAAATCACCCCACTATAAGAGCGCTCACCGCACGCGCCCTTCGTCTATCGGTTAGGACGCCAGATTTTCATTCTGGAAAGAGGGGTTCGACTCCCCTAGGGCGTGCCATCTCCTTTCTTCAAGTCATTGATATCACCTGCCTCTTGCGGATCGGCCATAACGTGCCGACTCCTTCTTTTCCACCTGGGTTTTTTGTCTTTTTGTGACGGAAACTGCAAATTCTCGCTTGCGGGGAATCTGAGCCCTGACTATAAGGGCGCCACACCGCGCACGCGCCCTTCGTCTATCGGTTAGGACGCCAGATTTTCATTCTGGAAAGAGGGGTTCGACTCCCCTAGGGCGTGCCACTTCTTATCATAAATCTAACGATTAAGCGGCCGGCGCGGCATCTAGGATGCGCAGCTGTATGCGCCGGTTTCCCTGCCATTGATCTCCGCTCAGACACCCTGCCACATGCAGCTGGCTGCCGCGCCCGTTCAGGAGCAGGTTGCCAAGCGGTGTTTCGGCTGCTCGAAAGGCAATCGCGTCGACACAGGTACCGTCTGCCGCCTGAAGCACGGCTTTCACGTGGGAGGTGCCGATCAGGCGTGCCTCCTTGACCCGATGGGCCGGCATGGCAAAGATCGGCTGAGGATGGCCGGAACCGTAAGGACCTGCCTGCTCCAGCTGATCGAGAAGGGCGAGCGTTGCGCCGGAGGCGGAGAGCGCCCCGTCGATCTTCAGCACGTGACTGGCCACGAGCCTGGGAACAACCTCCGCAGCAGCCTCTTCGAAGAATGCGCGCAAGAGGCCGAGTTTCGCCTTTTCCACCGTCAGGCCGGCGGCCATGGCATGGCCACCACCTTTCACCAACAGGCCCTGGTCAACGGCAGCGCGCACCATCTTGCCCATGTCGAAGCCATTGATCGATCGACCGGAGCCGGTGCCCTTGCCCGACGGATCGAAAGCGATGGCGAAAGCAGGGCGCTTGAACTTTTCCTTCAGACGCGCTGCAAGCAGTCCGACAATCCCCGGATGCCAGTTGTCGCGGGCCGTCACGAGCACGCTGGCTGCTTCGCCGTCGCCATATTCGGCCATCACCTCGGCTTCGGCCTCCGCCAGCATCGCCTGCTCCATCGCCTGGCGCTCGCGGTTGAGGTCATCGAGCCGACCGGCGATCTCCTCAGCCGCGGCAGCATCGTCGAGCGTCAGCAACCGACTGCCGAGGGCTGCGTCGCTGATTCGACCGCCGGCGTTGATGCGGGGGCCGACGAGAAAGCCGAGGTGATAGGGCGTCACGGGACCGCCGAGACCCGCCTTCTTGAACAGGGCACTTAGCCCCGCATTGTTCATGTGGCGGGCCGCAATCAGCCCCTTCACAACGAATGCGCGATTGAGACCCTTGAGCGGCACCACGTCGCAAACGGTCGCGAGAGCCACCAGGTCCAGCCAGCGCAGGAGGTCGAGCGAGCCCGCGCGCGGATCTCCCCGCTCCCGCAGCATCCGGGCGGTCGCCACGAGCACCATGAAGGCTACACCGGCAGCACAGAGATGCCCCTGCCCCGACAGATCATCCTCCCGGTTCGGGTTGACAAGCGCATGGCAGGGGGGAAGCGCGTGAGAGAGTTGGTGATGATCAATAACGACCACGTCGCAGTTTGCGCCCTGCGCCGCCGCTAGCGCTTCATGACTGGTGGAGCCGCAGTCGACGGTGACGATGAGGCTGGCCCCATTGGAGATCAACTGACGAATGGCGGCAGGGTTGGGGCCATATCCCTCAAAGATTCGGTCCGGGATATAGATTTCCGCTGTGACCCCGAAGTGGACAAGGAACCGATAGAGAAGCGCTGAGGATGATGCACCATCTACGTCGTAGTCGCCGAAGATCGCGACCCTTTCACGACGCCTGACTGCATCCGCCAGCCTTTTTGCCGCCTTCTCGCAGTCGGTCAGCGTGAACGGCTCCGGCATCAGGGAGCGGACTGTAGGGTCAAGGAAAGCAAGTGCCTTGTCGAGTTCCACGCCTCGCCCCGCAAGCACGCGTGCGACGAGATCAGGAATGCCATGGACCTGCGAGATGGCAAGCGCCCGGTTCTGCGCCGCTTGATCGAGACGCGAGACCCAGCGTTGTCCGCAGGCGGAGCGTTCCACGTTCAGGAACGCGCGGGGAACCGGGTCGACCTGTGTGTCGGCCGACGGAATACTGGGGAGCTGCCGGACTGTCATGCAGCCTTAGTACCTCATTGCCCCCTGCAACGGAATCACTTTCGGACGAGCATGATCGCACGTCTCAGATTGCCTACCTCTGTCGCCACCGCTGCGCGCTCCGACCTAAAACGCTTTTGGACGTTCGATCCGTATCACCTGCGGCTCGCCGGCCAGATACGCCTCGGCCTTGATGGCAGTAACGGCGCTACGCACCGACTCCTCCGTGGTGGCATGCGTGACGAGGATGATGGTTTTCGATTCGGCCGCGCCTGCACGAGACGTGCTGCGCTGGACGATCGATTCAAGCGAGATGTTGTTTTCAGCCATACGGCTCGCAACGCTGGCGAAAACGCCGGTTCGATCAGCGACCGTCAACCGGATGAAGTAGCCGCCTTCGTGGCTTCTCATTCGCGCCCTTACGTATGGCGCCAATGCCTTCGCCGGAGTGCCGAGAACGGGCACCCGCTGCTCGCCCGGGCGGCTCTTTGCAATGTCGGCGATATCCCCCAACACTGACGAGGCGGTGGCATCGCCACCAGCACCTGGTCCAACCATCAGCAGTTCACCCAGGATGTCGGATTCGATCGCGACGGCGTTGGTCACGCCGTCAACCTGCGCAATCACCGTATCCCTGGGAACCATGGTCGGATGAACCCGCTGTTCCACACCGGTTTCAGTCCTTTGCGCGACGCCGAGGAGCTTGATCCGGTATCCGAGCTCGGCCGCCGCCTCGATGTCCTGGATGGAGATATTGCTGATGCCTTCCAGATAGATCTGATCTGCAGCAATCTTGGTTCCGAACGCCAGCGTCGTCAGGATGGCAAGCTTGTGGGCCGTGTCGTTTCCTTCGATGTCGAAGGTCGGATCCGCCTCCGCGTACCCCAGGCGTTGCGCCTCCGTCAGGCATCCTTGAAAGGTCAAGCCTTCCTTTTCCATCCGGGTCAGGATGTAGTTGCAGGTCCCGTTCATGATCCCGTAGACGCGGGAGACCTTGTTGCCGGTCAGCGATTCTCGCAGAGCCTTGATGACGGGAATGCCGCCGGCGACGGCAGCTTCGAAGTTGAGCAGTGCGCCCTTCTCCTCCGCAAGAGACGCCAACTCGACACCATGCTGCGCCAGCAGCGCCTTGTTCGCCGTCACGACGTGAAGGCCACGTGCGAGCGCTGCCCGGACCGCCTGGTCGGCGGGCCCCTCCGCTCCGCCGATCAGTTCAACCAAGACCTCGATATCAGCCTCAGCGGCCATTTTTTCCGGCGAGTCGAACCAGGCGATATCGGATACATCCACCCCGCGATCGCGACTGCGATCCCTGGCGCTGACAGCATTGATCTGGATGGCTCGGCCGCAGGTGACCGCAAGCTCCTCTGCCCGCTCGGTAATGATCCGGACCAGCGAGGCACCGACGGTACCAAGACCCGCAATGCCAATTTTCAGGGCATCTGCCATAATATTCTTCCTGGACTGAAGGGGAGTGGCGGCCGCGATTGCGGCCGCATGGATTAACGGCGGGTATTGAGTGAAATCACGTTGTGCATGGTCTCGTCCGCCGTGGAAAGAAACTTCTTGATGTTGCGGGCGGCCTGGCGGATGCGGTGCTCGTTTTCAACGAGCGCCAGACGCACGTAGTCGTCGCCCATCTCACCGAAGCCAACGCCCGGCGCGACGGCCACGTCCGCCTTTTCGACGAGAAGCTTGGAAAACTCCAGCGATCCGAGGTGGCGGAACTTCTCGGGGATTTTCGCCCAGGCGAACATCGTCGCCGCCGGTGGCGGCACCTCGAAGCCCGCCTTGCCGAAGCTTTCGACCATCACGTCGCGCCGGCGCCTGTAGACATTGCGCACTTCGGCAATGTCCGAACCATCGCCGTTCAACGCGTGCGTCGCGGCCACCTGGATCGGCGTGAACGCGCCATAGTCGAGATAGGACTTCACACGCGTCAGCGCCGCGATCAGCCGCTCGTTGCCGACGGCAAACCCCATGCGCCAACCGGGCATGGAGAAGGTCTTCGACATGGAGGTGAATTCCACAGCGACGTCCATCGCGCCCGGCACCTGCAGAACCGATGGCGGCGGATTGTTCTCGTCGAAGTAGATCTCCGAATACGCCAGGTCCGAAAGCACGATGATCTCGTTCTTCCGGGCAAACTCGACCACGTCTTTGTAGAAATCCAGCGACGCCACATGGGCCGTCGGGTTGGATGGGTAATTGATGATCAGCGCCAGCGGCTTCGGGATCGAGTGGCGAACTGCCCGCTCCAGGGGCCCGAAGAAGCTGTCGTCCGGCTCGACGTTCATCGATCGGATGACGCCACCCGCCATCAGGAAGCCGAAGGCGTGGATCGGATAGGTCGGGTTGGGGCACAGAATCACGTCGCCTGGCGCTGTGATGGCCTGCGCCATGTTGGCAAAGCCTTCCTTGGAACCAAGGGTCGCGACGACCTGCGTCTCCGGATTGAGCTTCACGCCGAACCGCCGCGCGTAGTAGGCCGCCTGTGCCCTGCGCAGCCCAGGGATGCCTTTCGACGAGGAATAGCGATGCGTGCGGGGATCACGGACCACCTCGCAGAGCTTGTCGACGATATTCTTGGGTGTCGGCAGGTCAGGGTTGCCCATGCCGAGATCAATGATGTCGGCACCCGCCGCTCGTGCGCTCGCCTTCAAACGGTTAACCTGTTCAAAGACGTAAGGCGGCAGTCGGCGGACCTTGTGGAACTCTTCCATGACTCTCCCCGTGGAAGCACGCGCGGCACGCGACCGCGCGGGGATTTTGCCCAAATCGGCGTTTCGTGGTTTGAAACCAAACCCGCCCAAAGGCAAGCGCTAATTGGTGATGTCCGCCTCGGCTTCGGCACCGTGCTGCGCCGCCAGCCTGCGCAGTTCCGCCACGCGCCGCTGGTACTCGGCTTCGGAGACGTGGCCATTGGCCCGAGCGTTGGCCAACGCCGAAAGCCCTGCCTCCGTCGTCGCTGCCTCTTCGTCGGCAATCTGCGTGTTTGCGGCCGTCAAAGGACCGTCGAACGTTGGATAGGTGCCGGTGTCTCGTCTGGCCATCGGGCGCCGCTCGGCACCCGAGGCAGCGGAAACGACCGTCGCCTGAGGTGCCGTGTTGGGAATTCCATCATCCAGAGCGAAGCTGTTGCACCCCGCAAGCAGCACAGGCATCGTCGCAACACTCAGAAGTATAGGCAGCGTAGCCGCCCGACGCCTCAGTTCGTCCATCGTCCCCGACCATTCTCCGGCGTTCAAAAAGTCGACGCCTGCAGCGTCATTCGCTGGCACTTGTAAGCATTTTCCGGCACTATGTACAAAGGAAATCAAACCACAAGAACATTTCTGTTGCGGAGGAGCGGTTGGCCGACAAGAGGGAGGAGAAGCAGACAGGCGAAGAGGGCTTTCCCGGCTTCGACCCACAGTCCGTCGAATCCTATATGGTCAAGGATCCGGCTGCGCTCGCCGTCAACCTGGCGCGTGCGCTCGAACACGTCGGCCAGGCGGCATCCCAATGGCTGGACGCTCGCGAGGCCGGAGACCCTGTCGATCCCTCGGCCGATCCCGTCACCGACATGGTGAAGACGCTCTCGGAAGTGGCACAGTATTGGGTTTCGGATCCGAAGCGGACGCTGGAGGCGCAGTCGCTGCTCTTTTCCAGCTACATGGGAATCTGGACGCGAACGCTCTCCAAGTTCGCCGGACAGGAGGTTTCGGAACCCGAAGACCTGCCCCGCGACAAGCGCTTTGCCCACGAGGAGTGGGTCAAGAACCCCTTCTTCGCCTTCCTTCGGCAGACCTATCAGGTTACCGCGTCCTGGGCTGAAAAGCTCGTGGGTGAAGCGGAGGGGCTGGACGAACAAACGCGTCACAAGGCTGCCTTCTACGTGAAGCAGATGACTGCTGCCCTGTCGCCTGCCAACTTCGCGCTCACCAATCCGGAGGTGTACCGCGAGACGGTGGCCAGCAGCGGCGCAAATCTCGTCCACGGCATGCGAATGTTGGCGGAAGATGTCGCGGCTGGTGGGGGCGAACTGCGCCTGCGGCACACCGACCATACCAAATTCAAGATCGGTGAGAACCTCGCTCTCACCCCCGGCAAGGTCATCGCCCAGAGTGATCTGTGCGAGATCATCCAGTACGACCCCAGCACTGAAACCGTGCTGAAGCGGCCCCTGCTGATCGTGCCGCCGTGGATCAACAAGTTCTACATTCTGGACCTGACGCCGCAGAAGAGCTTCATCAAATGGTGCGTCGACCAGGGCCACACGGTATTCGTGATCTCGTGGGTGAACCCCGATACCCGCCATGCGGCAAAGGACTGGGAGGCCTACATTGACGAAGGGCTGGATTTCGCCCTCGAGACGGTGGAGAAGGCGACAGGGGAGGAAAAGGTCAATGCCATCGGTTATTGTGTCGGCGGCACGCTTCTTGCGGCAGCTCTCGCTCTCCATGCCCGTCAGAAGAACAGCCGGATCGCTTCCGCCACCTTCCTGACGACCCAGGTCGACTTCACGCTGGCAGGCGACCTCAAAGTCTTCGTCGACGAGGAACAACTGGCGGCGATCGAAAAGCAGATGCACAAGACCGGCTATCTGTCCGGGTCCAAAATGGCCACCGCCTTCAACATGCTGCGCGCCTCGGAGCTCATCTGGCCGTATGTCGTCAACAACTACCTGATGGGCAAAGAGCCGATGCCCTTCGACCTTCTCTACTGGAACGCCGATTCCACCCGCATGGCTGCCGCCAATCACGCGTTCTATCTGCGCAACTGCTACCTCGACAACACGCTGAGCAAGGGCGAGATGAAGCTCGCAGGCGAGGTCATCTCGCTGAAGGACGTCAAGATCCCGATCTACAATCTGGCCACCCGCGAGGATCACATCGCGCCGCCTCGTTCCGTCTTCAAGGGCTCCTCGCTCTTCGGCGGGCGTGTCGAGTTCGTGCTGAGCGGCTCTGGCCATATCGCCGGCGTCGTCAACCCGCCGGAAAAGCAGAAATACCAGTACTGGACAAACGGAAAGCCGGTCGGCGAGTTCGACGCATGGCTGAAGAAGGCGCGTGAAACGAAAGGGTCTTGGTGGCCGCACTGGCATGCTTGGATCGAGAAGCGCAACCGGTCCCGCGTGGCTGCTCGCAAACCGGGCGGGGATGCGCTCAATGCCATCGGCGATGCGCCTGGCACATTCGTTCTGGAGCGGGTGTAGCCGCGGTCAATGCTATTTCACCCGCCGCTCGTCCCTGCAACCCTCGTAGAGCGTTACAAGCGCTTTCTCTTCGACGCCGTCCTCGACGATGGCACTGCCATCACCGGCTCCTGTCCCAATACCGGTTCGATGCGTGGGCTGACGACGCCGGGCTCCCGCATCTGGCTATCGCTCCACGACAGTCCAACGCGAAAATACCGCCACATGCTCGAGATGGTGGAGGCGGAGGGGACGCTGGTCGGAATCAACACCGGGCTGCCGAACCGCCTGGCTGAAGAGGCAATCCGCGCGGGCCTCCTGCCGTCGCTCAATCGCTACAGAACCCTTCGCCGCGAGCAGAGGTACGGCACGAACTCCCGCATCGACTTTCTTCTGTCGGAGCCTGGCCGGCCCGATGCCTATGTGGAGGTGAAGAACGTGCACTTCATCCGCGAGCCGGGGCTTGCGGAGTTTCCGGATACCGTCACGAAACGTGGCACGAAGCATCTGGACGAGATGGCTCGAATGGTCTCGCAGGGCCACCGCGCCGTCATGCTCTACGTCATCCAGAGATCCGACTGCGACGCACTGCGCCTTTGCGAAGACCTTGACCCGACCTATGTGGAGACCTTCCGGCGCGCGGCAAAACATGGCGTGGAAGCCTACGCACTCCGCTGCCGAGTGTCGCCTTCGGAAGTTGTCGCTACCGACCTTGTCACAATAGACGAACTGCGTCCGGGTGCGTTATGAACGGACAGAGCGCGAGAAAGAGCAAATGGTGAACTATATCGACGCGGAGGCGGCGCCGCTCAAGAACACGGGCGCCATCCGCCTCTACAGCGCGGATGACTTTGCCGGCATGCGCAAGGCCAGCCTGCTGACAGCCCGCTGCCTGGACGAGCTTGCATCGATCGTCAAACCTGGCGTCACGACGAACGAGATCGATCGCTTCGTCTTCGAGTTTGGCATGGAGCACGGCGCGCTACCGGCGACGCTGAACTATCGGGGCTACAAGTACTCGGTCTGCACCTCGATCAATCACGTCGTCTGCCACGGCATGCCCGATGCCAAGCCGTTGAAGGAAGGCGATATCGTCAATATCGACGTCACCTATGTCCTCGACGGCTGGCACGGCGATTCAAGCCGCATGTATCCGGTCGGTCAGATCAAGCGGGCCGCAGAACGCCTGCTGGAGGTGACCTACGAATGCCTGTTGCGTGGTATCGAGGCCGTCCGTCCGGGCGCACGCACCGGTGCCATCGGCCAGGCGATCCAGACCTATGCGGAAGCAGAACGTTGCTCGGTCGTCCGCGACTTCTGCGGTCATGGCGTGGGACGCCTGTTCCACGACACGCCGAACATCCTCCATTACGGTCGCGCCGATGAAGGGCCGGAGCTGCGCGAAGGCATGATCTTCACCATCGAGCCGATGATCAATCTCGGCAAGCCGCATGTGAAGGTTCTCTCGGATGGGTGGACGGCGGTGACGCGTGACCGCTCGCTGTCTGCGCAATACGAGCATGCAGTCGGCGTCACCGCGACCGGCTGCGAGGTCTTCACTCTTTCGCCAGCCGGCCTCGATCGGCCTGGCCTGCCGCCGCTGAAGAGATAGCCGATGAGCAATCGTCCCGCCCCTCCCGATGACGGCGTAATGCCAGCCATGGACGAGGGCCCGGACGAACGCGGCTTCTTTGCGGAGCAGACGCCGAAGTCGGCGACCCTGAAGCGGGGCGTGCCGGCCAAAGCAGACGACAAGCAGGCACATTATCACGGGCACCGGGATCGACTGAGGACGCGATATCGGGAGAATGGAGATGGCGCCCTTGCCGACTATGAACTCCTGGAACTGCTGCTCTTCCGCCTGATTCCCCGACGCGACACCAAGCCGATCGCAAAAGCCCTTATTGACCGCTTCGGCACATTGGCAGGCGTCTTCGGTGCCCCCACCTCGCTTCTTCAGGAGGTGGATCGGATCGGTGAAACCGTCGCCCTCGACCTTAAACTGGTCTCGACCGTTGCTCACCGGATGCTTAAAAGCGAACTTCGCGGCAAGCAGGTTCTGTCCTCCTGGTCGTCCGTCATCGATTATTGCCACGCGGCCATGGCGTATGAATCGCGCGAACAGTTCCGGATCCTCTTCCTCGACAAGCGGAACGCCCTGATCGGGGACGAAATTCAGGGGCGCGGGACAGTGGATCACACCCCGGTCTATCCCCGCGAAGTGGTCCGTCGCGCGCTCGAGCTGTCCGCCACCGCCATCATCCTCGTGCATAACCACCCGAGCGGCGACCCGACCCCGTCGCGGGCCGATATCGACATGACGCGCACGATCGTCGAGACGGCCAAGCCGCTCGGCATAACGGTCCACGACCACATCATCATCGGCAAGGACGGGCACGCCAGTCTTAAGGGCCTTAGGCTCATCTGAGGCGGCTACCCTGCCCTTCGCCAACCATCAGACGAACAAACGTCGCCTTCGTCGGTTTTCCTCCCGTTGCCTCAATCAAACCGTAAGACAAGCCTGATACTTATGCAGCAGCGGCGGCGCGCCGCCGGAATGACCAAGCGGAGCAAACATGAACCACTACGACCTGATCGTCGTCGGCAGCGGACCGGCCGGACGCCGCGCCGCCATCCAGGCTGCAAAACTGGATAAGAGCGTCCTCGTGATCGAGCGCGGGCGCCGCGTCGGCGGAGTCTCCGTGCACACCGGCACCATCCCTTCCAAGACGCTACGAGAAACTGCTCTCAATCTGTCCGGATGGCGCGAGCGCGGCTTTTATGGTCAGTCCTACCGAGTGAAACAGGACATCAGCGCCGATGATCTGCGCCGACGGCTTCTGATCACGCTGGACCACGAGGTCGAGGTTCTCGAACACCAGTTTGCCCGCAACCGCGTCCAGCACATTCGTGGGACTGCACAGTTTACCGACCCCAACACGCTCGAGATCGAGAAAACCGATGGCGAGATGATGCATGTCCGCGGCACGTCGATCCTTCTTTCCGTCGGCACGCGCCCATACCGTCCCACCCACATCCCCTTCGACGGCACCGCCATCATCGACAGCGATGAACTCTTGGAGATCAAGCACGTGCCGCGCTCGCTGATCGTGGTTGGCGCCGGTGTCATCGGCATCGAGTACGCCACGATCTTCAGCGCCCTCGATACGCAGGTCACCGTGGTGGAGCCCCGCCAGAGCATGCTCGACTTCATCGACAAGGAGATCGTTGAGGACTTCACCTACCAGCTGCGCGACCGCAACATGAAGCTGATCTTCGGCCAGACTGTCGACAAGATCGAGAAGGACGAGAACGGCAAGTGTCGGATCGAGCTCAGCAACCACCGCGTGCTCCAATCCGAGATGGTCCTGTTCGCCGCTGGACGCATGGGCGCGACCGACACTCTCAATCTGGCGGCCGCCGGGCTGGAAGCCGACAGCCGCGGTCGCCTGAAGGTCGACCCGGAGACGTTCCAGACCTCGGTGCCGCACATCTACGCCGCAGGCGACGTCGTCGGCTTCCCGAGCCTTGCCTCGACTTCGATGGAACAGGGGCGTATCGCCGCTCGCCATGCGGTCGGCGCACCGGCAAGCGAGCCGCCGCAATACTTCCCTTACGGGATCTACGCCGTGCCGGAGATCTCCACCTGCGGCCTGACGGAAGAGGAGGTGATCGAGCGTGGCATCCCCTATGAAACAGGAATCGCGCACTTTCGCGAAACGTCGCGCGGCCACATCATGGGCCTTGATACCGGGCTTCTGAAGATGATCTTTTCCCGCAAGACGCGCCGTCTCCTCGGCGTCCACATTGTCGGAGAAGGCGCAACGGAGTTGGTCCACATCGGCCAGGCCGTCCTCAATCTGAAGGGCACGGTGGACTACTTCGTCGAAAACACCTTCAACTATCCGACCCTCGCGGAAGGCTATAAAATCGCCGGCCTCGACGCTTGGAACCGCATGGGCGAAGGACCGAAGGAAGCGCCGGTCGCAACGGGAGAGTCACTCGACAAGACCCTCGGCGCCATGAAAAAAGCCGCGTCGAGCTGACGCGGCTTCAATTCCGGCCAAAGCCAGAGAACGGGGCCCGCTCTGCGGGCCCTTCTTTATTAGCGCGAGTAGAACTCGACGACGAGGTTCGGTTCCATGATGACGGCGTAAGGCACGTCGGAAAGGCTCGGAACGCGAACATAGGTGGCGGTCATCTTGCTGTGGTCAGCATCGATGTAGTCCGGAACGTCACGCTCAGCGAGCTGAACAGCTTCCAGAACCGAAACCAGCTGCTTCGACTTCTGACGGACTTCGATGACGTCGCCCGGCTTGCAGCGGTAAGAACCGATGTTGACCTTCACGCCGTTGACGGTCACGTGGCCGTGGTTGACGAACTGGCGAGCAGCCCAGATCGTCGGAACGAACTTGGCGCGGTAGACGATCGCGTCGAGGCGCGACTCGAGCAGGCCGATCAGGTTTTCGCCGGTATCGCCCTTGCGGCGGTTGGCTTCGTCGTAGATGGCGCGGAACTGCTTTTCACGGACGTCGCCGTAGTAGCCCTTCAGCTTCTGCTTGGCGCGCAGTTGCACGCCGAAATCGGAAAGCTTGCCCTTGCGGCGCTGGCCGTGCTGGCCCGGGCCGTATTCGCGGCGGTTGACCGGGGACTTCGGACGGCCCCAGATGTTTTCGCCCATGCGGCGATCGATCTTGTACTTGGATGATGCGCGCTTGCTCATCGTATTTCCTTCTCAACAGGTTGCACCAGCTTGTTGCCAAGCCGGTTCAAGGAAACACGCCCTCCTCTGGACTTCGTTTTAGAAGTCCTGACAGGTTTCTCACGAAAGCGTCCGGAGAAAACCACGGGACATGTCAAATGAAACACCGGGCGTTGCCACCCGGTGCTGGCGGGGTCTTTAGGGGGAACTGGGGGGATTGTCAACAGCGAGAGCCGACAAGGACCCTCCTCTCGGCCCGATGACCCGCAACAGGCCGGCTGAGGTGACGGTTGACCAATACCCAAGAGCAAGCCCGCGGACGCTCCGCCGCGGGCTTGGGCCTCATTGGATGTCTCAGACGCCGCGGATAAGCACGCCTGCCTTCACTCCGCAGCGTCTTGCCTCGTGATTGGCTCATCATCCACCGCATCCGCTGCCCCAGGGCAGGTCTGGACGTCGAGATCCGGGAAGGCGACGATACGCTTGCCGGAGAAGTCCGTGTGCACCACGATCAACCCCTGCTCCTCGAAATAGCCGAGCAGGCGGCGGGCACGGCGGGCGGAATGTGTCCCGTAGGCCTTCGCGAGGCGCAGATCGGAGGGGCATGGTTCGGCAAGCAGCGCCGCCTTGGCGAGCATCAGGAAAACGCCCTGCAGGTCGTCGGAAACGCGAACCGATAGCTCGAGCGCAGTTTGCCAACCGACCGTCTCGGCCGTTTCCTTGTCAACCCCCGCTCGCGAGATGGCCACGCGCCGGCGAAACTCGCTCATGCCCATGGGCGGGCCAGGGAGCCGGCGCATGCGGGCGCGGACAAGGAAGTCCTGGTAAAGTACGGAGTCCGTTCGATAACCGGCCTGCGGGTCGTCGATGATCTCGGACAGCACAGCCTTGAGTCGCTCCTCCCGCTCCTCCGGCGAAAGCTCTGGCTGCGCAGGACGGCCGGGCTCCGGATTCAGATGACCGGCTGCCGGTGCAGAGCGCGACAGCTCTGAAAGAATATCCGTCGTCGGCCGGGGCGCCGGCGGCGCCCGCCGTACCACCGGCCGCGTGAACTCCTCCGGATCGGGCGTGAAGATCAGATCCTCGACGTCCTGCGGCGCATCCGGCAGCGGCATCAGCTTCGGGCTGGAGGAGCGCGCCGACGTCTCCACCGGCCCGATCACGATCGGCAGCGGCCGACGTGACAACGCGGGACCGAGAGCTACGAAATTGCCGCGCTTTAGGTCGCGGAACATCTCCGCCTGCCGGCGGTCCATGCCCAGAAGATCGGCGGCACGGGCCATGTCGATGTCGAGGAAGGTGCGTCCCATCAGAAAATTGGAGGCTTCCGCAGCGACGTTCTTCGCCAGCTTGGCGAGGCGCTGCGTGGCAATGACACCCGCCAATCCCCGCTTGCGGCCGCGGCACATCAGGTTGGTCATTGCACCCAGCGACATCTTGCGCGCTTCTTCCGAGACATCGCCACCGACGGAAGGCGCGAACATCTGCGCCTCGTCCACCACGACCAGCACCGGGTACCAGAACTCGCGGTCGGCGTCGAAGAGACCGTTCAGGAAGGTTGCCGCAGCCCGCATCTGCTCCTCCAGATCGAGCCCCTCCAGGGTCAAAACACACGAGACGCGGTGCTGGCGGATGCGGGTCGCAATGCCGATGAGCTCCACCTCGGTCCGGTCACCGTCCACAACAATGTGTCCGTATTTGTCCGCCAGGGTAACGAAGTCGCCTTCCGGATCGATGATGACCTGCTGCACCCATTGCGCCGACTGCTCCAGCAGCCGGCGCAGAAGATGCGACTTGCCCGAACCGGAATTGCCCTGCACCAGAAGGCGCGTTGCCAGAAGCTCCTCGATATCGAGCTTGGCCGGAGCGCCCCCGGACACGGACCCCATATCGATACCGACCTGCAATGCCTAACCTCGTATGCTCAAGTCTGCCGGCGATGACTCGCTCGCCGCACGGACGAGGTCTCTACCATGGATGCCGACGTTGTGCGCCTGCGGAAGATGGTTGTTCACAGACGATATGCCTTGAGCTACCGCCCGCGCCTTTCACCCCAGCCAGGAAACGGCCCCGACCGGGACACCGCACCGCATCGGCATCGTGGGGATCATCGCTCGCCGAACGTTTCAAACGCCCTGCCCGCTGTCTGCGCTTGGCCAACTCATCAGCGCCTGCTCAGCGACCCCCTCCAGGGTCTGGCGGCTGAAGCCGGCCTTGGCCTGCACTGCAATCCCATGCGTGACCGCCATCAGGAATGCGGCCAGCGCATCGGGCCTGGCGCTTTCGGGCAGGTCTCCCTCCGCCTTGGCACGCTCGAAGCGTTCGCGGATTTCGCGCTCCGCGATGGCACGGCCCTCGATCAGCACCTGACGCACCGGCTCGGCCTCGTCCGAACCGGCGAGAACGCCATTGATGTAAAGGCAGCCGCGGTGATCGTCGAAGCGCGTGTTGAGGTCGACAGCACCGTAAAGGATATGCGCAGCCACCTCGCGTGACGTCGGCAGCATCAGCGCCTCCGGCATATAGTGCAGGAACCGCTCGTAATAGCGCTGCAAGGCCTTGCGGAAGAGCTCTTCCTTATTGCCGAAGGCAGAATAAAGCGCCGGCCGCTCGACGCCCGCCGCCGCCGTCAGATCCGCATAGGACGCACCTTCGTACCCCTTGCGCCAGAAGACACAGAGAGCCGCGTCCAGGGCCTGTTCGACGTCAAATTCCCGATGGCGTCCCATCAGATCCATCCACGCTGTTTCATAACGACCATTATTAAACCGCTTGACGCCCAAGGTCAAATATCATACCGCTCGTTATCGTAATGGACGTTACGTTAATTGGCGCATCTTCTCCGCGCCGCTCAATCCATTTGTAGAAAAGGCACTCCCATGTCAGACACATCCCAGTTCCTCCAGGGCAAGGTCGCCCTCGTCACCGGCGGCTCGCGCGGCCTCGGCGCAGCCACTGCCGAAACGCTGGCCAATCATGGCGCCGACGTCGCTATCAGCTATGCCGCCTCCGCCGACAAGGCGAATGCCGTGGTCGAAAAGCTGAAGGCGAAAGGTGCCCGCGCCATCGCCGTCAAGAGCGATCAGGCCGACCTCTCCTCCGCGCGCCCACTCATCGACGCCGTGCTTGCCGAGTCCGGCCGCCTCGACATCCTCGTCAACAATGCCGGCATCGCCATCCAGGGCCAGATGGTTGACGACCCGTCGCTCGACTGGGATCACTATAACCGTCAGTGGCAGGTGAACGTGCTCGGCACCATCGCAAATACCCGCGCCGCGGCTCCGAGGCTGTCGGATGGCGGCCGGATCATCTTCGTCGGCTCCGCCCTCGGCTCCCACGTCGTCTTCCCCGGCGTCGCCGATTACACCGGCACCAAATGGGCGCTGGCCGGCTATGCAAAGGGCATTGCCCGCGAACTCGGTCCGCGCAACATCACCGTCAATGTCATCCAGCCCGGCATCATGCCGACCGACATGGCGGCAGATGTCTCCGGCGAACTGCCGAACCGCGACGCCATCCTCGACATGCACCCGATCCGCCGCATCGCCACGCTGGAGGAGGTTTCCGAAACCATCGCCTTCCTCGCCGGCCCGCACGCCGGCTATATCAACGGCCAGCAGCTTACCATGGCCGGCGGCCTCGGCATCTGATCACGACGACCTCCCGCTCCGGTGCCGGCAAGGCCCCGGGGCGGCCCCTCCTCCATTGACGCCGGTCGTCGCGATTGCCACATGCTGCCGCGATGGCAAAGAGCAAGAAAAACACCGACATCCCGGCGCTCACCGAAACCTGGAACCTGCCGGCGGCGGCAACCTTCGGGTCGCTCGTCCGCGCCAAGGGGATCCTCCTCGAAATCCGCGCCCGCCTGCCGGTTTCCGTGCGCAAGTCTCTCGACTACACCGTCGCCACCCTGACGCTCTCCATGCCCGAGGACGCCGAGGCTGAATTCCGCCGCACCGCCGAAAGCGTCTCCAAGGCGCTCGACGACATCGAAGACCTCCCGGTCATCCCCCGCGAGATCCAGGACATCCTGTCGATCTCCACCACCGAGCGCCACCGCTGGCTGGAGGACGGACGCCTCGAAAGCGCCGGCACCCGCACTGTCAAGCTGCGCGGCCGCGCCCGCCAGATCACCTTCCACGTCTTCGATCCCAAGCTGGTCAAGGACCTGCTCGACCACGGCACCGTCGACGAGTGGCGCGAGCACGACAAGGAAACGGCGGCCGAGAACCGGCGGCGCGCCGCCTACAAGGCCAAGCTCACCCGCTCGCTGAAGAAGGGCAAGGACAAAGCCGACACCGCGGGCAACACCAAGAACGAGGCTCCGCCGCTCGCCGGCTGGGACGATTTCGACCTCGACGGCCTCCTCCGCTGATCGTCGATCGCCCTTCCCGTATGGCAACCGGCGAAAACATGATAAGCGCCCGCCACACGACACCAACAGGAGTATCACGGTGACCGAACTGACCGTGGCCGAGGCCACCGACCGCATCTATCAATCGCTGGCAGACGACAATGCCGATCTGGACATGCATATCGCGACGCTGAAGGCAGCCCTTGCCCGCGAAGGCCAGAAGGAAGCCGTCTTCGACCCGGCCAAACTCGCGCAGAGCAACCGCTCTGGCCGCAAGCTGATGCAGGCCTATTTTCGCCAGCGCGGCGTCACGGTGAGGTTCGAAGGCGCATAGAGTCAAGCGGACACGGTCAGGCCCTTGGCCTGACCGATCGCCATGTCACGCGCCGGTGACTCGCCAGATGACATCACCCACATCATCGGCCATCAGCACCGCGCCATCGGCGGCAAGCGCTACCCCGACCGGCCGCCCATAGGAATGCTTCTCGTCCGGCGACAGGAAGCCGGTGAGGATCTCGCGCGGCATGCCGATCGGCTTGCCGTTCTCGAAGGCCACGAAGGCGAGCTTGTAGCCGGAAAGCTTGGAGCGGTTCCACGAGCCGTGCTGGCCGATCGCCATGCCGGCCGGAAAGCCGGGCAGCGTCCCTTCCGGCAGCCAGCAGAGCCCGAGCGAGGCGGTGTGGCCGCCAAGCGCATAATCGGGCTGTAGGGCCGAGGCGACCTTGGCCGGATCCTGCGGCACCCGGTCGTCCACAACCCGGTCCCAGTAGCAGAAGGGCCAGCCATAGAAGCCGCCGTCCACCACCGAGGTGAGATAATCGGGCGGCGTCTCGTCGCCCAGCCCGTCGCGCTCGTTGACCACCGTCCAGAGCATGTCCCGCGACGGCTCCCAGGCCATGCCGACCGGATTGCGAAGGCCGCCGGCAAAGACGCGCGACCGCCCGGAGGCGATGTCGTATTCGTGGATGCAGGCGCGGTTTTCCTCCACCGCCATGCCGGCCTCGGCGATGTTGCTGAGCGAACCCACCGCCACATAAAGCTTGGTGCCGTCCTTGCTGGCGATCAGGTTGCGCGTCCAGTGCCCGCCGGGAATGAGATCCATCAGCTTGCGGCCGGGCTGGGTGATCTTCGTTGCGCCTGGCTCGTGAGGATAGGCGAGCAGCGCGTCACTCGCCCCGACATAGAGCGTGTCGCCGACCAGCGCGATGCCGAAGGGCTGGCGCACGTTCTCGATATAGGCATAGCTTTCCTCCGCCACGCCGTCGCCGTCCGCATCGCGCAGCAGCGTCACCCGGTTGGGACTGTCGCCGGCTGCCCGCGCGCGCTTCATCGTTGCAGTCATCGCATGGTCGAACAAGCCGCCCGGCTTGTCCGGCTCGCTCATCGATTCGGCCACCAGCACGTCGCCGTTCGGCAGCACATGCATGTTGCGCGGATGCACGAGCCCACGCGCAAAGGCGTTGACCTTCAACCCCGGTGCGGCGGTCGGCTTGTGGTCGCCCTCCCAGCCCTTCGCCGTCGGCATCTTCAGGGTCGGCAGCTTGCCTTGAGGCTTGGCCTCCGGAATGGCCGGCGCGGTGCCGTAGACCGGCGCGCGCGCCCCATCGCGGGAATGACGGACGGCAACGGTGACATCGCCCACAAGGGCAACAAGACGGGCTAACAGGGAAGGCTCGGCCATGACACGCCTCAAACAATTAAGAGAACAAGGGAAAGCCGGAAGCTAAAGCCTTCGGGCGAGGAGCACCAGAGGCGGATCGGGATATTTCACATGGCAGACGCGTTGACCGAAGCCGCACACGAGGCGAAACTCCGCCATCGTCGCACAAGGAGACATTCATGGAAGAACCGGGCCGCTGGCGTCAGATGCGATCCGCACCGAAGGATGGCAGCCGCATCCTCGTCACCATCCGCCCCTCCGAGCAGGGGCCGGGCGCTGTCGATCTTGTTTATTGGGCCAAAGCCGATCAGTCCGGCGGAGATGCCTGGCGATCCTCCGACTCCGCCCCCGGCCGGGTCATCGAATATGCCGAACCGGAACTGAAATGCTGGATGCCTATGCCATCGGCCAATGACGGGCCGCTCCTCCTGCCGTCGGCCTGGGAGGGCCAGGACGAAGAGGAACTGGATGGCTCAGGGATCTAGGGTCGGACGAAAGTGCCGGTCTTGCTCCGGCGACTGAGGCCACAGCTTTGCGCCTCCATCCAGGCCATGCCGGCTGTTGTCGCGCCTGCCCAAGGCACGGCCTCGCGGAACGAATCCTGTCGATTTCGCGTCTTCCTTCTACCAAAACCAGTGCAGCTACTCTAATTCAGAGGCCGCCATGGAGGAAGTATGACAGACAGTTCAAGTGCAAAAGCAAAGACCGGCGTGGAGGGACTGGACGACATATTGTCCGGCGGACTCTCGCGCCGGCATGTCTTTCTGCTCGAAGGGGCGCCCGGCTCCGGCAAAACGACGGTCGCCTTGCAGTTCCTCTTGGAAGGAGCCAGCATCGGCGAGCGCTGTCTGTACATCACCCTTTCGGAAACCGAGGAAGAACTGCGGGACAGTGCCCTCTCGCACGGGAAGGACATCGGTGACCAGATCGAGATCTTCGAGCTCGTTCCGCCTGAAAGCCTACTGGACGCCGAACAGCAGCAGAGCCTCCTGTACTCTTCCGACCTTGAGCTCGGCGAAACAACCAGGCTTATCTTCGAAGCGTTCGAGCGCGTAAAGCCCCACCGGGTGGTGATCGACAGCCTGTCCGAAATTCGGCTCTTGGCCCAGAGCTCTTTGCGCTACCGCCGCCAGATCCTCGCGCTGAAGCACTTTTTCTCGCGCTCGGACGCGACCGTGCTGCTGCTGGACGACATGACATCCGATGCCACGGACAAGACCGTCCACAGTGTCGTGCACGGCGTCATCCATCTCGAGCAGCTCGCTCCCGGGTACGGATCCGAGCGTCGCCGGCTCCGGGTTCTCAAGTACCGAGGCCAGGCCTTTCGCGGGGGCTATCATGATTTCATCATCAAGACCGGCGGCGTGGCGGTCTTCCCGCGGCTGCGCGCCCTGGAACACCGCTTGACGTTCGAGCGGTCCGTGCTGACGAGCGGCATCAGCGAGTTCGACGACCTTCTGGGCGGCGGCATCGCGCGTGGCTCCAGCACGCTCCTGATCGGCCCGGCCGGCACCGGAAAGAGCCTCTTTGCCCTCCAGTTCGTTGAAGCCGCGACCCGACGCGGAGAACGCGCCGCGATCTTCGTTTTCGACGAGGAACTGGGGCTGCTGTTTGCTCGCACGAAGCAGATGGAGCTCGATCTTGAAGCCCTGCGCGACAAGGGCCTGATCCACATCGAGCAACTCGACGCTGCCGAACTCTCGCCCGGCGAGTTTGCCCAGCGCGTCCGCGACAGGGTCGCCAGCTTCGATGCCAAGACCGTCGTCATTGACAGCATCAACGGCTACCAGGCTTCCATGCCGGAGGAGAACGCCCTCATCCTGCACATGCACGAACTGTTGCAGTATCTGAACAGGCAGGGTGCCAACACCTTCATCACGGTTGCGCAGCACGGTCTGGTCGGCGACATGAAGTCGCCGGTGGATGTGACCTACCTTGCCGATATCGTTATCCTGCTGCGCTACTTCGAGGCGGATGGTCGGGTTCGCCGGGCCATCTCGGTAATCAAGAAGCGCATGGGGCAGCACGAGGATACGATCCGCGAATACAAGATCGGCTCAAAGGGGCTGACGCTCGGCGAACCGCTTTCCGGATTCCAGGGGATCCTGCGTGGCGTCCCTGTTTTCGTGGGAGACCGCCAACCCCTTTTGCAACAATTCGGCGAGGATGGCACCAATTCCTGATCGCGATGTGTTTGGCCTGATCCACGCTCCGCTCGGCCGCGACGCGCAGATCGCTGCTACCTTGCTGCAGGAAGCGGAGCTGCGGGCTAAGATTGCCCCGACGCTGGAGGCCCTGGTGGCGGACCTCAGCGAGAACGTCGCCTTCGCAGTGATGACGGAAGAGGCGCTGCGCTCTGCCGACCTGCGTCCGCTCGTTTCCTGGATCGAGACGCAGCCGAGCTGGTCCGACCTTCCGTTCATCATCCTAACGGCCCGCGGCGGCGGCCCCGAGCGCAACCCCGCCGCCGCGCGGCTTTCGGACGTCCTCGGCAACGTGAGCTTCATCGAGCGGCCCTTCCACCCGACGACCTTCATCAGTGTCGGCCGTTCCGCCATGCGGGCACGACGCCGGCAATACGAGGCGAGCGCCCGCATGGAGGCCCTGGACGAAGGGGAACGTCGCCTGCAAACGGCGCTGGCGGCGGGCCGCCTCGGGACGTGGGAGCTCGATCTCACCACCAACATCCTGACCACCTCGGCCACCTGCCGGGCCATCTTCGGCCGCGGACCCGACGATGACTTCACTTATGATGACCTGTTGCAGGCCATCCATCCGGACGACGTGGCGCGCATGAAAGACGCGGTGCGCAACACGATCGAGACCGGAGCCGACTACGCCATCGCCTACCGGACCGTCTGGCCGGACGGCTCGGTCCACGGCGCCGAGATCCGGGCGCAGCTTTACCGCGACCGGACCGGACATCCGATCAAGCTCGTGGGCGTTTCGGCCGACATCACCGATCGGCTGCAGGCCGAAGAACAGCAGCGGCATCTCAACGAGATGCTGGAAGAGCGCGTGGCCGAGCGGACGCGCGAGCTGCAGGAGGCCCACAGGCTCGTGCTGGCCGAGGTCAGCCAGCGGGAACGGGCGGAGGAGCAGCTTCGCCAGGCGCAGAAGATGGAGGCGATCGGCCAGCTGACCGGCGGGGTGGCGCACGACTTCAACAACCTCCTCATGGCAGTCCTCGGCAATCTGGAACTGCTGCGCAAGCATGTGGCCGGCGACGTGAAGGCGACCCGGCTGATCGATGGCGCGCTCCAGGGCGCCCAGCGCGGCGCCTCGCTCACCCAGCGGCTGCTGGCCTTTGCCCGCAGGCAGGACCTTCACGTGGGCGCAGTCGATCTCGCCGGCCTCGTGACGGAGATGGAGGACCTTTTGCAGCACTCGGTGGGGCCCCGCATCACCATCGAACTGGCCGTGCCCGAGCGTCTTCCGCCCGTGTCGGCCGATGCCAACCAGGTGGAACTCGCGCTCCTCAACCTCGCGGTCAACGCCCGCGACGCGATGCCGGACGGCGGAACGATCCGCATCGAGCTGAAGGATACGGACCAGCCGGCGGACTCGGAGACGCTGGCACCTGGCCGCTATGTCGTTCTCTCGGTCATCGACCAGGGCCTGGGCATGGATGCGCAAACGCTGCAGAAGGCGATCGAGCCCTTCTTTTCCACCAAGGAACTCGGCAAGGGCACCGGCCTCGGCCTGTCCATGGTGCACGGGCTGGCGCTGCAGCTGGATGGTCGTTTGACGCTGAAAAGCGCGCCGGGCCAAGGGACCACGGCGGAGCTCTGGATCCCCGTGTCGACCACGCAGATCGAGGACAAGGAGCCGGATGTCGCCCCCGCCGGACCGCGCGACGATGCCGGGCCGAAGCGGATCCTGCTGGTCGACGACGACGTGCTCATAGCGATGAGCTCGGCCGACATGCTGAGCGACCTCGGCCACGAGGTGACGGAAGCCCATTCCGGGAAGGAGGCGCTCGCCCTGATCGATGGCGGCGCCACCTTCGACCTCCTGATCACCGATTATTCCATGCCCGGCATGACCGGCGCGGAACTGGCGAAGGCCGCCCGGGATCGTCTGCCGGGGCTGCCGATCCTGCTCGCCTCCGGCTATGCCGACCTGCCGTCGGGCGTGGAAATCGACGTGGCGAGGCTGGCAAAGCCCTATTCCCAGGATCAACTGGCCGCCATGCTCGCCAAGATGCTGTAGCGTCGCCACTCCAGCCTCGCCGGCGTCACCGGGTCACCGCATCACCGCCTCGTCTCAGGAAATCACAACAAGCTCCAGCTCCTGCCCCGCGACCGAAACGACCTCCCCCACCCGCTTTCCCATCAGCTGCCGGGCGACGGGAGACACATAGGAAATCGTGCCCGCCTTGGGATCGGCCTCGTCCTCGCCGACGATCCGGTAGCGCTGCACCCGCCCGTCCTCGCGCGAAAAGGTCACCGTGCTGCCGAAGGCCACGACCTCCGACGCCAACGGCTCGGGCACGACCTGCGCCGAACGCACACGCTCGGTGAAATAGCGAAGATCCCGCAAAGGCCCCGCCGCCTGCCGCCGCCGCTCATTGACGTCCTCGATGGCACTCGCCGCCCCATAAGCCTCGCGCGCCTCCTCCAGCTGCCGCGTCAACGCCTCCAGCCCCGCCTCCGTCACGAGGTTCGGATGCGGCGAGACCGGCCGGTCCGGCAACAACGTCTCCGCCGCCGTTTCCGCACTCTCTTCCTTGACGAAGGCAACGCTCATGGGGGGCTCACTCTTCCCTGCTGCATTTCCTCAGACCGGATATAGGCCGGAGGCCGCAACTCCTCCAGCTTTCGGACAGGTTGATCGTCCGCGGTTCGATCAAGCGTGCCGCTGCGGCCGTTTCGCGCCGCCATGTCAGTCATGGAGACTAGCTCTGAAACTTGCCGAAAGCAGACCTCACAACGACCTGTAACAGACGGTAAAGCGCGCTGCAGCGTGATCGCTGCCTAAGTGGGGCTAGCCGCTCCACGAGGACTGTCCCATCGCAGGCGCTTCACTTGGTCGTCCTGTAAACGGAAGATCGAAAGGCCGTCCCCCTGATTCAACTCTGCCCATCGGGCGAGAACCTTCTCGGTCTCTGCTTTCCCTGCCGCCCAGCGACGCCGAATGGATTGCGCAGAGAACTCTAGAGATTTGCCGCCGATCTCCTGATCGTTTCCATCATAGGAAATATGCACAATCGCTGCCTTTGCCGATGAATCCGATGTCGCCGAACTTGTGATAGCCTGCAAGGCATGTCGGCTCTGTGACGCGAAGATCAGGTCCTGCGCCCGTTTCACGGCGTCATCGAGAGAGTCTGGTGCCCTGCCACGAGCCGGTACTAGATCGAACGCCAGGCAAAGCACATCATCTGCATCGTTGGACGCAAACAATGGCGCAATCGGTAGGTTGGCGGAGACGCCGGCATCGACGCAGAGACGTCCATCAACTTTGACCGGCGGGAAGGCGATGGGAAAGGCTGCACTCGCCATCAGATGATCGAGTTCTATCCCACCCGAATGGCTGTCGAACGTGACGTCCTCGCCTGTTTCCAGGTCTACGGCAGTTGCAAGAAGCCGCACGGGGCCATCTGAGAGCCGACCGAAGTCGACGAGTTCACTTAGCGTCTTACGGAGCGGGGAGGTATCGAACAGGTATGCCGAAGAGCGGGTGCCCGGCAAAAGTGGCAGCAGGCTCGGGAGGGTCCGGTGAAAGAGGCCGGTCCGCCCGTAGGCAAGCGTCTGCAACAACGACAGCCACTCCCCTGCACGATGGCTAGAAAAAGCGCCGGCCATGGGGAGCGCAGTCTCATACTGAGCCGCGTGACCCCAAAACTGGCGCAGGCGGTCCACGCGGTCTTCCGGTGCGTTTCCCGCGATGATCGCGCCCATGATTGCGCCTACGGAGGCGCCAGCGATGCGGATAGGTGCCGCTCCCGCAGCCGAGAGCGCGTCGTAGGCGCCAGCATGATAGGCCCCGAGAGCGTTGCCTCCAGAAAGGCAGAGCCATAGCTCCCTTTCACGTCCCACCAAAGCCAGGTCCCTTTCTCACTGCATGAAGGAAGGCGACTTCTTCAGCGCCCCCCGGCACGAATAGTATAGCACGGCGGTCAATCATGGCCTGCGCCATCACCGATAGGTTTTCATGCCGCGAAAAAGATCTCAGCCTGATGACGCCATCAGTCAGAAACACGGCGATACATGAGCTTGCGTTTGAGGAGGATGATCAAGCCGCCGCTCACCAGGACGCAGAGTACCTCCGCCACCCACCGCGACGCTCCGCCGAGGATCAGATGCGGAAGTCCTGTCGCCAAGCCCATGCCGACAAGCGCCATGGCAGGGATCAAGGCCAAGGCTACCATGACGCCGGTGCCGAGGACCTTCATGCGTGAGGACACGATGATCCCACCTGCCAGTCCGGCAAGAAGGGATGTTGCGATGCCGCT
>NZ_JAKJHS010000015.1 GCF_021648825.1 Rhizobium halophilum
AGAAGCTTCGCGCCCGGCGCGAACGCGGACGATCTCAACCTGGTCCTGTGGCAATGGGGTGCGGCCGCCCCCGCGCGCTTGACGCTGATCGATGACGAGAAGCGACTTTCGCGATAGCGACATGGTCTTCGGCCTCATCGCCACATGGTAAGAACCAACTGCACCGTCAAAATGCTGTTTCCAAGCCAATCAGACGGCTCCCTCCAATCTTCTCCTGAGTTTCGACCTTCTTGAACACTATTGGATAGCGCAGGAGATAGAGTCACCGGCTCCGGCGTCCAGATGCCGATCCTGCCGTTCTAATCGCACGGAGAAGGAACTTCCCATGGGATTGTTGGATGTCCTGGTCCTCGGCTTCTCTGAAGCCCTGACACCGACGAAGCTCCTTTTCTGTTTCATCGGGGCGCTGCTCGGTACCCTCATCGGCGTGCGATGAAGACTGAACTATTCGGCAAGGAATATGCGGTGCCCTTCGGCATTGCCCCCATGGGGTTCAGCGCCCCTTATGGCCTATCGCGGCGATGTGGTTCTCGCGACAGGCGCGGCTCAGTCTGGCATTCCGATGACCATGAGCGGTTCCTCGCTGATCCGGATGGAGGAGGTCGAGCAGGCTGCTCCGGATGCCTGGTTCCAGGCCTATCTGCCCGGCGAAGCCGATCGGATCGATGCCTTGGTCGATCGTGTTGCTGCTGCCGGGTTCCAGACACTCGTGCTCACGGTGGACACGGCCGCGCTAGCCAATCGAGAAACAACATCAAGGCAGGCTTCTCGACGCCGCTGCGGCCGGGGGTCAGGCTCGCCTGGCAGGGCGTCTCACACCCTCGTTGGACCCTCGGTACGTTTGTGCGCACGATCCTAAAGCACGGGATACCTCACTTCGAAAACTCCTACGCCACTCGCGGTGCGCCAATCGTCTCCCCCTCAGTGATGCGAGACTTCGGCAAGAAGGATCATCCCAACTGGAATCATCTGCAGAGGATTCGAGGACGGTGGAAAGGTCGCCTCGTGGTGAAGGGGATCCTGTATGAAGAAGACGCAAGGCGCGCGGTGGAGGCGGGCGTGGACGGTATCATCGCTTCGAACCATGGTGGCCGTCAGCTTGATGGAGCACTGTCTACGCTCGACGCGCTTCCTGCAATAATCGACGCGGTGGGCGGGAAGACCGAGGTCATATTCGACGGCGGTATCCGGCGCGGCTCCGCGTTCTAAAGGCGCTTGCATTAGGAGCCAGGTTCGTCTTTGTGGGTCGACCCTTCATCTATGCGGCCTCTGTCGGAGGTTCGGATGGCGTTCTAATGGCAGCAGAGATCCTAAAGAGCGAGATCCACCGGAACATGGCCCTGCTCGGGTTGACCAACGTAGACGAGATAGATCAGCCATACTTATGTAAAGTCTGAGCGACAGGCCACCTAAGCAACCGCAAGGTTCGGTTTCAGCCGCAACCAGAATCCGCTTAGCGGCTGGAATGGGGTAATGGCCTCATGACGCCGCCGCGGATTATGTCCGCTACTGGGCCAGGGCAGTGGCAACCTTTACGACCGGCTTGACGGCGCAAAACTGCCGTCGGGCGGGAGCATCCTTCCTGACCAGTTTGGCGGCCGATGGGAGACGTAATAGCTTTTTAGCTTGACCTTCTCTCCGTACGCCACGGCGATCCGTTTCACATCCTGATCGTGGAACTTCCCGTGCGCTCATCGAGACAATTGGCTGGTCTCAATGTCGCACCACGGCCGCGTATCAAACGGCGATCTGCCAAAAGCGAATGTCGGCTTTTGGCAGATCTCGTTGAAAAACTCGCTCAATTGTCTGCTAATCGGCCCTTCTCTGCCGTTAGGCGGAGCAGGTAGGGTACCGCCTCGCGTCACAGCGCGAGGTCTCGATCTATTTCGCCCTCAGGGGGCGATGACGTTGCGTGGTGGCCTGAGTTTGCCGGCCTTCTGAGGTTTTGTGCCGTTGCTGGAAGCGGGAGTTCCTCTCGTGCGCCGCACGGTCCTCTCAGTCTCAATCGCGCCGTCCGCAGGATGCGCTGAGCGTTGCTTTGCCGGAGGTGACATTGCCTGCCTCGTCACGCGTGCCCAGCTTCCAGACCGCATCCCAGCTGCCGAGGTCCGACCACGTGAAGGATGACGGAACGACTGCGGCATTCGCGGTCTTCTCCATAATCGCGTGGTCGATCGAGATATTGGGACATTTGGAAAAAGAGTCGCCGTCAAGCCGGATGAAGTCGAGATCGCTCACCGCCTTCTCGACGGATTTTTGTGCGCCATCTGCCACTTCGAGCGCAAATGCTTTCATCTCATGCATCAACTGTCCAGCCGCAAACATGAAGATTCCGGAGTTCCAGTAGAATCCCCCGGCGGCCGACATTCGTTCAGCCTCGGCCAGAACAGGCTTTTCCACGAAAGCCTTCACCGCATAGGAATCCTTTCCAACCAGGTGGCGTTCGCAAGCGTGATGACCGGTCGGTCGCTACTTTCAAGCTGACGGGCCAGCACGACCTGTGAGTGGATAGCACCAGCGGAGGACGCCCGACCCGTCCCCCCAATACAAAGCATGGCCCCGTGAGCGGGTCAGCAGCAATGCCCCCAGGCGCTGTAAGTGGATCTGCACAACTTCGTCCGCGTCACTGCCTCAAGCGCAAGCTGTAGGCGCTCACTCTTGAAGCAAGTGCAGCATGGTTTTGCTTTGTGAGCCAGGTGTCGATACACATGATGAGCGCATGCCAATGAAGGCTGCTGGCTGGGGGCAACTATGAACGAATACCAAGAGGGAATGGAAGGTACGCCGGTCCGCGCGGTATCGGAGCAGAAGCTTGAAAGCCTGAGGTCACAGGGCGGCGTGTTCGTTGAGGCGGTTCGCGTGACGCGGATGCCGATGATTGTCACTGACGCCACGCTTCCGGGCAACCCGATCACCTTCGCGAACCCGGCATTCGTAAATCTTTCAGGGTACAGCCCCAGCGAACTGATCGGTCAGCACCCTCACTTCATGAACGGCCCACTGACCAATCCCGGAGCGATTGCAGAATATGAGGCGGCCATGAAGGACGGGCGTGACATAACGCTCGAAATCCTACAATACCGCAAGGATGGCTCGGCCTTCCAGAGCATGCTTTTTGCGACACCGTTGGACGACGGCCAGGGGCGTGTCACCAATCACTTCATGTCCTATCTTGACATAAGCCGCCGTTATGATGCCGAGGAGGCACTGCGCGCGCACAATGCAGAACTAGAACAACGAGTGGAGGCGCGCACCCGTACCCTGGAGGCAGCTAATGCTGCACTTAAGAAGGCAGACGCGGAACGCGAAATGCTTCTCGTTGAGGTTAACCACCGCGCGAAGAACAGCCTGTCTATTGGGGCATCCCTGCTGCAACTGCAAGGGCGACGTCAGGCTGACCCGCAGACGAAAGTCCTCTTTGTCGAGTCTGCTGACCGGCTAAGCGCGATGGCACGGGTTCACGACATGCTAAGGCGGTCAGAACAGGGGCATCGCGTCGATGTGGCGACTTATGTTTCGGAGCTTTGCGAGGCGCTGAGATCGCTCACCGACGGGGACGAGCGGATCTCGCTGAGAGCGAAACCGAGGAAGACATTCTGATCGATGCCGACGCGGCGTTCCCGCTTGGCATCGTGCTTACGGAGCTTATCACCAATGCTGTGAAGTACGCATTCCCTGACGATCGTTCCGGAACCATCGTGGTTCAGGCAAAGCGAAGCGGGCCCGGCCGAGTGGAGATCATCGTCCGTGACAACGGCATCGGGATGAAAAACTACAGGGAAGGGTCGCTCGGGTATGGCCTCATTCGCTCCCTCGTGAAACAGATCGGCGGTGAGTTGGAGATACAAGGCGACGCTGGTGTGACTGTGACCATCGCCTTTTGCGACGCCTCCCGGTTCCCACCCCCGGGCGGCCGGGAACCAGCAGCCGGGTAGGTGTTAGCCCCACCGATTGCGTGGTGATCTGCACGGCTAGGCGAACTCAGCAGCCCATTGCGGCGGATTGCGTCTGACCTATCTCGGTCAGGAAAGCCGATGACGAGACGCTGAACCACAGCCTCCGATGCGGGGCCTCATAGTCTTCATCAGACAGTTCCGCTTCCCGGCATCGAGGACGCTGTAGCGACTGATGGATCGGTTCCACCGCTGACGATCCAGATTTCCGAGTTCGCTGCCGCCTTGATGTAGCCTTAAGCGCCCATGGCCCCCGCTTTGTACGCTATCAAACGGAAACCCCCAAGGAGGAGGCTGAAGGTTTTGACGCGAATTAGAGAGGCCATGCCAGTTTCTGTTTCCACATTCGCCGTGGTGACGAAGTCGCACGGGATCCGGAAAGTAGCGAACTGGCGTCTGTGGAGGAAATGTCATTGGCATCTCTTGGTCGTTTGCTAAGGTAAGCGGATGATCGAGACCTCCAACATTCTCCTCAAGCTGCTCGAAACGGCCGACCTCGAGACACTTTCTCCTCACATTCAGAGGGTGGAGCTTAAGCAAAGGGATGCGCTGTTCGAACCGCATGCGCCGATTCCGTACGTGTACTTCCTCGAAGGGGGTCTCTCCTCCGAGATTTCCATGAGCGGCGGAAAGAGCATAGAGGTCGGGTGCACCGGCCGAGAAGGATTTTCAGGAGCGCCGGTTCTGCTTGGCGCGGACACAACCCCACACCGGGCGTTCATGCAGGCTGGTGGTCCAGCTCTTCGCATTGCTTCGTCAGATCTCATCACCGCCGTGGACGCCAGTGGTTCACTCAGGCGCACACTTCTCCTCTTTGTTCATGTGTACATGCTGCAGATTGCCGCTACCGCTCTTGCCGATGCAAAACACACAGTCCAGAAGCGGCTCGCCCGCTGGCTGCTAATGGCTCAGGACAGACTAGGCGATGAACTACCACTAACGCACGAGTTCTTCGCCCTGATGCTGGGCGTGCGGCGGCCGAGCGTAACCGATTCTCTGCATCTCCTCGAAGAAGCCCACTGCATTAAGGCGCAACGGAGCCTCGTAATTGTCCGAAACAGGGCGAAGCTCGAGGAAATCGCCGGCGATGCGTATGGCGTGCCCGAAGCTGAGTACCGCCGACTGCTCCTGAGCGGTAGCCCCAAAACATGAAGCTTGCCAAGCCTATTTCCGAGATGCGTGACGCTCCCAAAGAAGGCCGGTGTTTGAAGGTCCGGGGGAGTCGGCGTCCGATTCATCGCACCTGTGCGGGGTCTTGAGATCCCATGAGGGGCGAGCAGCGGCCTGCGCCGTTGCAGAGTGAGGTCGCTAGAACTCTCTGGAGGCCAACCATGCGGATGACGGCAGATTAATCTCAAGCGCAGACCGCTACTCTCGTCGATCTAGGGGCATTTCGTCTCGTTGGAAGTGAGCAAGTCAACCTGGCTGGTGACAGCTCTGTCACCTTGTAGCGAGAAGATGTTCCGCCACACGGTGGCAGGTGGTGACATCGTCGCTCTGCTCGCCTGCTTTGAAGCGTTTTGCCAGAAAGCCAAACGGCGGAAGGACAGACTGTACCCCTTGGTCGTAATTCAGGAAGCGTGACTAGATGGCTTCTGGTTGGGGCGAGTGCTGAGCAAGGAAGCCTGGATAGAAAGCCACATCGTAGAAGCTGCATCGATCGCCATGCCGCGTCGATATCGTTGGGCTCAGACCGTGGATCCGCGAAGAAAGGAGGCTCTGTGACGCCACCAAAATGAACCATCGACAAGCAACCTGATGTGATGGGAGTCGGACTGATGGCAGCCAACTATTGGAGTCTAAGTTACCCATGGATTGATGACATTCAGTCCAGCAGCCTCGAAGGGGCTGGTGTCCCGAGTCGCGACCGCAAGGCTGTTCTCTGCTGCTGTGGCTGCGATATACCCGTCAGCCTTGCCGATTGCTTTCCCGGATGCTCGCGCGCCTGCCATCAGCTCGGCGTAGAACCGCGAGGTGCTTACGTTGAAGGACAAAATGCGTTCATCAAAATGTGGCAGCACTTCACCCTCAAGGCGATTGTGGAGGATGGCCTGACGCTTCCCTCGCGGCATAGATGCGATGCCAAAACGAAGTTCAGCAATTGATATCGAAGAGATGAAGAGCGTCTCGATGGCCTGGGCGTCCAGCCAAGCCACAACCGCTGCATCAGGATCCGCTTTCCAAGGCTCCGATATCACGTTGGTGTCTAGCAAGATCATTCGAAAGTCATCGGTTCAGCTGGCGTCGTATCACGCTGTTGCAGAGCTTCGATATCACCGCTGGACAGCTCGGCCTCCCGACCGATCGACGCGAGCAACGAGCCCAGCTTCACGCGATGAGACGGGCGAACAGCGGCCTCAAGAATTTCGCGGATTTCGGCTTCAGTGCTACGGCCATGATGAGCCGCCCTCATACGCAGCGCCCTGTGTGTTTCATCAGAAAGGTTTCGAATGGTAACTGCCGGCATCTACACGATCTCAACCAACCACAAATGATACCATCATAGTGCACATGATATCAACGTTCAAGGAGCCGGCTGAGAGGCGGGGCCGATTTCGACCCCACGTTCTCGCAGTTGAACGGGGCGAACCGGCGCCCCAGTACTGCACCGCAGCAATCCCGACGCGCACCGAGATGAGAACGATGTGAACGCGTCTGGAACGTCCGAGAAATCCTTGACAAGGTCGACCTGATTTCCTCTCCCACGGCAGCATGATCAGGCCATTTGCAAGGTGGCATCAGCATGAAGTGCCCTACGTAAACTGCGCTGCAAACTCATCGCATGTCTGGCCGGCGGTGCACACCGCTCTAGTCATCGCGGGCGAGCATGCTTGAGATCCATGCGGTGCTCTTGAAGTGCCGGCAGACGATGATGAGCGCCGCCGTCAGTGGCACCGCGAGCAGAGCCCCGGCGATCCCCCAAAGCCAGCCCCAGAACAGCAGCGCCACGATTATCGCCACCGGCGGCATCGCCATGCCGCGACCTTGGAGCATCGGATAAACGACGTTGCTGATGGCAAGCTGGAGCACGGCATAACCGGCGAACACGACGAGCGGCATCGTGACGTCGCCAAACTGGACGAAGGCATAGAGCGTTGGCGGGATTATGCCGAGGATGTTGCCGATCACCGGGATGAAGTTGAGGAGGAAGTTCAGCAAGCCCCAGATCAGGGCGAGATCAAGCCCAACCGTAAAGGCCCAGAGTGCCGACGCGGCGCCTGTGATCAGGCTCGTGATCACAGTCACGCCAATGTACTGGCGGAACTTCCCCGCCATCTCCTCGAACGCGTCGATGAGCTCCTGGTTCTCCTGGGCGTTGACCTGCTCACGAAGCTTCTTGGCAAGGGTTGGGATTTCCGGCAGACCCATCACCACCAGGATGCCGACGAAGCCGAGATAGCCGACAACGGTGTAGAGTTCCCAGAATACGGCTTGTGCGATCACCACGAGGTTATCGTAACCGCTTTCGCCGCCAGGGACCGGTAGGCCTCGTTCGGCGGCCCAAACAGAGTAGTTCTCGTAAATCGAGCGGAACTGCTCATGGTTTTGAGCAAACGTCTGGGTGACCTGCGCAACCGCCAGGTAGATCACCCCAAAGAAGCCTGCCAGGATCAGGAAAAGTGCGAGAATAGTTCCGGCGTAGCTAACGCTCTCAGGCAGCAGCTTTTCGAGCCAAGGCTTGATGGGCCAGGCAGCAGCAATGACGAACACCGCGACGACCAGCGGCATTGTCACCTCGTAGCTCCACTTAAGCGCCGCGACGACAACGACGAAGGAGATTACTCCCAGCAGGCGGTTTCGTATGGTGTCAGGTGGCGACATCGGGACCTCGTCTTTCAAACAGATGCTCCCGCAGGAGAGAACGACTGAACAATGGGATGCTAGGTGGCAGGGCGAAGGCACGCCGCTCAGAGGCGGTCGCGTGGTCATTGCTTGCGGGGAGGCACGCCGGCCTGTGGCGGCGCTAGATCTACCCGGAGGGGCAATAGGCGGCTCTAGCGCTTCAGAAGATTTTCGAACGCCTCCTTGCGAATGTTCCGGTACTCTAGGTTTCGTTCGTCAGTTCGCCTTCGCTGAGCAACGGCGCCCAACTTTGTTTCGAGGCGGTTCTCTCGTCCCCGAATGCAATAACGTCAGCAATCGTTCCAGCACGTTTCCAAAGTGCTGACAATCGTCGTGACTACCAGGCTGCGGGCTGGGGCATTGAAGTAATCCGGCCCATCCTTACGGACAGCATAGCATCCGGGCCGAAACTGCTTCTTCTACGATCGAGATCTGTGACATCGAGGGTATTCAAGTCGCCATCCCTAACGCAGCAGCGGCCGTTTCCGATATTCCCCTCTTCCATATACGTTGGAACTGGAGCTCGCCCACTGCCTGTGGAGCGACAACACACGCTGCAGCGACATCGTCAGTAGGTCAAGGCAAGGCGCTTCGGTTGACAAGATCCACTAGTTGCTCAAGTTTCGAGAGGTAGCTGTCGCGCACGATGCGATTGCACCGGTTGTTTTTCGCGACGGGTAAGCTACGGCCGTGCTGTCGACGTCACGGCCGATGATGGCTCTGTCATGGCAGTGGTTGCCTTGGCCTCTACGCGCTCTGCCATCTATTTACGCCCAGCATGTCATTTGACAGTGCATCACGAACTTCGGGTGCGTATAGTGAACTATCACCGGCACATTCCAAGGGCGCCGATGGCAGGGAGCCGCCAGCTTTCGCCCCAGTTGTGGAGGCCATAATGCTAAGGCAGTTTGCTCGTTCTTTCCCCGAAGTTCTTGAACCCAAGGACCTGTCTGTGATGAGTCAGGCATACCTTCTCGCGTTGACGGATATTGACGCTCTGCCAAGTGACCCCAGCCTCCTCGCAAGAATGATCCTCCGGTTTTACAGGCGCGGGATCGTCGAACCGAATAAACTGGCCGCCGTTGGTATGCTTGCAGCCTCGCGATACATCAACCGGAGCGGAATCAGCTCCCCCTCTGGGGAAGGAGCAAATCAGGGACACTGATGCGTGCGTGAAACGCAGATGCATGTTTGGCGGCGCAAAGCTCCTGGTCCTGCTCCCCTCAGATTCACCTATCGTCACCGTTCCTCACATCATGAGGTTCGAGCCTGCCCACTCTCATGGGAGGCGTTGCGCTGACACCGGACGATTAACATCCTGAGACGCTCAAGAAGCGCATCGGCAATGTGCGACAGAGGCAACTGAAGCCGTCCGACGCTGCCCCTCTTCCGTGTCCGCGACCCTCTGGCGCAGCTTTACGCGGCGATGACACGAGGCTGGTGGTATCCCGACGAAGATGCTTTAACTTGGAACTTCGACAGCAGATCACTCAGCTTCACGCTTTCTTGGGCAAGGCCTGCACCGGCGGCATTCATCTCCTCAACCATCGCCACGTTCTGTTGGGTTGACTGATCCAGATGATTAACCGCCGTGTTAACCTGTGCAAGTCCAGCCGACTGCTCGTGTGCGGCCGTCGCGATTGCGTCCATGTGCGCTGTGACGTTCTGGACGAGCTGTTCGATAGCGATCAAACCCTCGCCTGTGTCGCTGACCAGCTTCACGCCCTCGGACACGGCGGTGGCCGAGTTGGAGATCAGCGTCTTGATCTCTTTTGCGGCGTTGGCGGATCGCTGTGCAAGTTCGCGCACTTCCTGGGCGACGACCGCAAAACCTCGACCTGCATCCCCCGCACGTGCTGCTTCGACCCCCGCATTGAGCGCGAGGAGGTTCGTCTGGAATGCGATCTCGTCGATGACGCTAATGATCTGACCAATCTGGTTCGAGGACTTTTCGATCCGCTCCATCGCGGACACCGCACTCCGCACGACCTGTCCAGACCGATCGGCGCGAGCTCGTGCATCCCTTGCCACGTCACGAGCTTCGGCAGTCCGCTTCGACGTCGCGACCACGTTGGCGGTAATCTCCTCCAGTGCGGCGGCTGTCTGCTCCAGTGAAGCGGCCTGTTGCTCCGTTCGCTGCGAGAGATTGTCAGAGGCGTGAGAAATCTCTCGTGACCCACCGGTCACGGTCGATGCCGTCTCACCAACGCTCAGCAGCGCATTGCGCAGTTGCCGGACTGAGACGTTGAAGTCTTTACGTAGACCTTCGAACTGCGGTGCTAGCGCGTCTTGGACCTCGCATAGCATGTCACCGTCGGCAAGGCGACGGAGGCTCGCGGCCAGCGCCCCGGTTGCCTGGTTCAGGCGAGCTTCAGCTTCGGCCTCTGCTTGACGCTGCAGCTCAGCCCGCTCGGCCTCGGAGCGGCGGCGGCTCGTCTCTGCCTCCGCCTGGAGGGCCTGATTGTGGAGTGCTGCTTCCCTGAACACCTGGACTGAACGTGCCATATCGCCGATCTCATCTTTGCGGTCAGCATACGGAATGGCGTCCTGTGTGTTGCCTTCGGCCAGTTGGGACATGCGACTGCTGACCCGACGGATTGAACGGGAAAGCCACCGCGCGATTGCTACAGACAGTGTGACAGCCGTAATGATGAAGGCCGCGAGCGAGATCAAGGAATATTGCAAAGAGGAATAGGCGTCGTCGAGCTTGGAAGTGGCATCGGCATGAACCTTCGTCGCCGCCTTGACCAACAAGTCACCGACGTAATTGCGCCGCTCCGCCATTGCCTTCGTCCAGTCGCCCAAGTCACTGGGAGCCGGTGTGTAGGCAACGCTCTTCATCATTGCGTCCATTTTCTGCTGGATGGCTTGTCCCGTTGGCGACTGCATATATGCGTCTAGTTCGGCCACCACTGCTGGGCTGACAAATTCTCGGACAAGCTGGCCGTAGATGCGGATCTGGCTTGTCGCCGCGCCCAAACGCGCAAACTCCTCCAGCGAGAGGGTGCCGTTCTTTACGTACTGCATGCCGATGCGGTTAAGGATGAGGTAGCCCTCGTTGTACTGAAGGAAGGCACTGTAACCGGTGACGCCGTGCAGGAGGTCGCGGTCCTCCATGATGTTTCCAGAACGCGACGTCAACTGGATTGACGACGCCGAAAGTGGCTGCATGTACAAGAGCGGGGCCATTGCATCGACGGGACCAGCATCAACCATGGAGCGGAACTCGGCGAGCTTTACGTAACGTTCGTCCAACTTCACCTTGATGTCGGCAAGGAGGTTGTCGCTATATCCCGCTGCAACAACTTCATCATAGCTCGTGCTGATCGACCTATAAGCCTCGTCGGTGATCTGACGCATCTGGGGGCGCTGGTCGGCAGAGGACGCGCTTTCGACCGGCAGGGCGAGCATCATCCGCCCGCCGGCGCTGGCCAAACGTTCGAGAGCCGCCGCTCCAGAAAGCTTCTGGTAGTCGCCATAGGCCTCAAGCGTCAGGATTGCTCCGAGCGCCGCTACAGCCGTGAGCGGCACAACCGCGAGTACCGTTAGCAGCGCCCGGAAAGAAAGAGACGACAGCAGCCTAGTCATAGATTATCCCCCACCAAATCTTCCTCAGCAGCGCGTGCAATAGCCATTCGTCAGCGAGGTTCGAGCGAAGATTAGCCGTAGAGCATTACGGTCTAATTAATGCGTCAGGCAGATCGCATGCCGCAACGCTGCAACAACAAGAAGACCGTCAAACATCGTTGTCTCTGTTCATCGCAACAAGGCCGGCTCGCAGTGGGAGCTAGCTCCTTTAAGTGCAACCAACCTACGCTGCGCGGATGAATAAAATGCATCGGCGCCTATGAAAATCAAAAATTCGTCTAATTGCGCTTATGTCGCCTTTAATGCTCTCTCCTAAAGAGAGCACAGGAGTCTCGGGCACTGATCCCGGTAGTCACATTCGGCTCGACTTTACCGTCGCCGACTTTACGCGGTTCGGAACGACTGGTTTTGAAGCCGTCCAAGGGGACATTGTTGGTGAAATGCGGATCATTTGCAGCCGCGACCATGGCTCGCTGGAAGACGGCGGTTTGATTACGACAGGATTCGGCCTCAGGGCGAACGGCTGGCCGGTGTTGTGCCTTTCTGAAGCGGCGATCCGCTCCGCAGGCTGTGAGAGACGCGTTCGTCGCAGCGGCGAGTGACGCTGGCCTTCGTCAGGGACGCGTGGCGCGTTCATCGCGTGAGACGGTCGCACGGCTTGCCGAAGATGTACGGGAACTTTGAAAGGAAGAGGTTGTTGAATCTCAACCCGTAGCCATGAGAGAGGCTTTCGGATGATCGACACCAAGACCCACGGCATTATCGACTACGTTACCGGCGCCCTCCTAATTATTGCGCCCTATCTCCTCGGATTCGCGAACGGCGGCGTACAGCAGTGGCTCCCCCAAGTAGTGGGTGCCATGATAGTCGTCATGAGCTTGCTGACGAACTACGAGCTCAGTGCCGCCAAGGTGATCCCGCTGAAGGCCCACCTCGCGGTTGACGCGCTAGGCGGCGTACTCCTGGCAGCGTCGCCGTGGCTCTTCGGGTTTGCTGACGCCGTCTGGTGGCCCCACCTGCTCGTCGGCCTGATGGAGATCATCGTGGCGCTGACGACAAAGCGAGATTACCAGCAGCGGCTCTAACGGCAGCTAACAAACGCGCGACGCTGGCGGTGTTTGCCACGGTCTCTACTCAGATCGCGTCTTCGCATCGCGAGGCGGTATCAGTTGGAAGTATGTTCACCATCGGAGGCAAAGCCGGAGAAGTGGAGCAAGTACTTCGACTCGAGCGACTTCGGGTTGAACTGCACGAACGTCGCAAGGCCGGATCAGCCGTGCCAGGTGCGTTCAGCAATCGTCTGAATCCCCCTGATCTTCATGGTGTCTCCTGCATCCGTTTCGCCGGCTGAACTCAGGCGAGCACTTTCGAGGATGGTGTAGCCATTGGCAAAACTGCCGCCCCGCGGAAATTTCCAAAAAGGGAGTTTCTGCGCCGTCCAGTACGCTCCTGCGAACATTGGTCGAATGCAGGAACACTCGACACCAAGGGCGTTCAGCTACAGGTGGTGGCGAAGTTACCTTCAGCGAACGCCAACGAGCCTCCGATAATGGGCTCGCACGGCCTATGCTCGATGAACGCGAACCGGAGCGGAGCGCGTTAGTTCTTCAAATGGTCTAGCTGATCGCGCGCCGTTCCCGCCTGTGACAAACCGCCGTGAAGCTTGAAGTGCCGAAAACACACGGGAGCGGGGTGGCAGCATTCGCGCTGCCACCGGCTGCATCAGGACGACGTTGGTGGCATTGGCTTCTTCGGGGTGCTGTGCAGGCGCGGATCGAGCTGAGCAAGCTCGGTGACCTCTTCGCCAAGCGGCTTCGGATCGGCAAGATACTCGAACTGCCCCTTGCCGTCTGGCGTCGGACCCTCGGCCCAACGTCCTTCGCGGCTCTCGGTGCCTTCCGAGCAGTTCCAGAACTGATACGCCACCTGGGACAGCTCCTTCTCCTGGGGGAAGCTCATCGGCGCCGGCGTCTGTTCAAGACCGTCCTCCTCGAGTTCCTTGATTGCCGCCAGCCACTGGTTCTGGTGCATGGTGTCGCGCGCGATCAGGAACGACAGCATGTCCCGGACGCCAGGATCGTCTGTCATTTCGTAGAGACGGCAAACCTGCAGCCGCCCCTGCGATTCTGCCGTGGCGTTGAAGCGGAAATCGGCCAGCAGATTGCCGGAAGAGATGGTATAGCGTGCATTCCAAGGATAGCCGACGCTGTCGGTCGGAGTCGCCCCCATGCCCGCGACGATCGCATGCTGCGGATTCATGCCGCCGACGATGACGTCTTCTACCCGCGCACCCCCCATGACGGCGCCGATGACGGAATCTTTCGCGGCGTCCTCGCGCGCCTCGACCGGAGACGTCTCCAGAAGGCGGGCGATCATTGTGGCTAGCATTTCCACATGCGCGATCTCCTCCGTGCCAATGTCGAGGATCATGTCGCGATATTTGGCCGGTGCCCGGCAATTCCAGCCCTGGAACAGGTAGGTCATCATCACGCTGATCTCACCCCACTGCCCGCCGAGAACCTCCTGCAGCTTCTTGGCGTAAACGGGATCCGGAGCCTCGGGCTTGGCATGATACTGGAACTTGTTCGTTCGAAAGAACATGAAATCTCCTCATGGTTCTAGTGGATTGCACTCCGCGAACTGGAGAAGCGTCTCCAAGTTCCAAGGACTGCCCGCACGACGGAAGGGGTGCCCGAATTGGATCCGTTCGCCTTGGAAAGGTCGTTGAACATCCAGCCTGCTCGCCGGCATTCACCGGATCCGCATGGATGTCGACAACCCACTCTTCTGGGACCTGCTGCGGTTTAGTGTCTTCGGGCTCCTGCCGGCAGCAGTCGGGCTCATGCTGCGCCGGGCGGCACGGGCGGCGAAAAAGGCCACAGCCTCCATTCCCATACCGCGCTGGCCGCGGCGATCCCTATTGCCGGGCCGGTGGCTGCGCTTCCGGCACCGGACGACGGCACGGTGATGGTAGTGTTCCGCCCCGGCGTTTCGCCAGCACAGGCGATGGCGGGACTGACCGCCGCCGAAGGTCGGCTCTTGTGGTCGGATGCCGGCGGAACGGTTTGGGCCGTCGACGTTTCCAAGTGAGGCGATGCCGGCCAGTTCTACGGCCACGGGGCGTTGATTGTCAGCAAATCCATCCTGCCGGTCGGGTGCCTCAACTGGACGAAGGTCTTACCCGGCGTAACGGCAAGCCATGACGCTCCATCTCGATAAACAGGATATCCGGCAGGCGGAGCGCTTGAACCGGTTCTTGCGCTTCATGCCGCGCTACCGGACCGAGCGCCGCTACAATGCAAGACTTATCCAGGCCCTCCTGCGCGTTTGGGATCGACTGCCCGGACGAGATTCGTCCGGGCCGGATTTGCGGATCGAAGACCGTCAGGTCGCAATGGGTGTCCGTCCTGTCCGGCTGAGGCTGATCGTGCCGCGGGACCGCCCGCGCGGTATCTACCTCACCTTCCACGGCGGCGCCTGGGTGATGGGGACGCCGCGCTTGGACGACCCGATCAACACCCGAATTGCGCGGGAGTGCCAGGTGGTCGTGGTGAGCGTCGACCATCATCTCGCCCAGGATGACCGGCTGGATCTAGCGATCGCCGATGCTCGACGCGCCGCAGAATGGACGGCGGGCACGGCGGCAGCATTCGGAGCGGAGCGCATCATCGTCGGTGGTCAGTCGTCCGGGGCACATCTGGCGGCCTGTGCGCTCCTCCACCTGCGCGCGCTGCAGCCAGCGATCAGGCTTGCCGGCGCGGTACTCTTCTACGGCGCATATGACATGGCCGGGTCGCCCGGCCTTCGGCAGTCGTCACCGAAAACACTGCTGATCGACGGACAGGCGGCGTATCGCAACCTGCTGCGGCTGACGCCCGGCCTGACCGATCAGGAACGGCGCGCCCCCCGACTTTCACCACTTTACGCCGACCTTGGTGAGCTTCCCCCTGCCCTCTTCATCGCCGGCGAGCTTGACCCTGTCTTCGACGACAGGGTCCGCATGGCGGAGCGGTGGAATGAAGCAAACGGCAACGCGGAACTCGTCCGCGTTCCACAAGGGTTACACGGGTTCGACCGCCTGCCGCTTTCGATGGGCGTGAAGGTACACTGCCACGTGCGCGAGAAGCTGCGGGAATGGTTGGAGGACTAAACGCCGCCGGATCGCCGCTTGGGCTATGGTTGATCGGGTACCGCTGGCACTCGCCCTCGCCCTTATCGCTGGCCTGCTTGCCTCCATACCCAATCTCGTCACGACTTGGGTGGGACCCTAATGCGTTGGTGATGCCCGACGGGGTGCGCCTTCAGCGAAGAGGTGATCCTTCCATCAATCCGTCATGTCCGCCTTCACATACGCAAGAAGCGCTTGTCCACCTCGAACAGTTATCTTCTTGATGGCGTCATCGGTTGCTGCTGCTTTGCGGGCCTTCAATGCGGCGACTATCCTCTTGTGCGGATGCGGCTCCCAGTCAGGCAAGCCACCGTCGTAGAGGTGTGACAAGATCGGGCCACAGCGCATCCACAGACCTTCGACAATATCGTAGGTGATGCGCATTCGCCCCAAACGGCCGAGCCCGAGGTGAACTCTGTGTTCAGAACGATATCCCGCCGACGGCGATCGATGGTGAATGGTCAACCTCAAGCACTGCCAGTGGCCGACCTCCGATCGGAAAGGCCGTCGGCGACGTGCGGGAAGAACAAGAAATCTAAGCTGCCGGCGGAAGACCTTGCGCGCGTCTTTGCTTTCGACCCTGCCGGAATGGCTACGGTCCGCACCTTGGCTCTGCTCGCCACATATCCTGAGCATCTGGCGGCGGCGCAAGCGGAGGCGTTAGCCGGCCAGACTGGGCGTCCTCTCACTCGCGGGTGTTTTCTTGAGGCGCTGCGACTTTAGCCAACTACTCCGGCAACCTTGCGAGAGACGACAACGGAGATGGGTGTTCCCAACGTCGAGGACGAGATCGGCCTCATCATCTTCACGCCGTTCTTCCATAACATGACGCCAACCTGAGTTTTGCCCACCGTATGGAGCCGTCAATCTGGTTTGACGGTGACGTAACCTTCATGGTGTCTCCTGCATCCGCTGGCCGATCAGCCAGGCTCGTCTGGATTTGTGGGGGCGGTATTGACCACCGCTACCGAATGTATCGCATGCGGAGAGCCTTTTACGTAACGTACGCTGGCGGACAGTCCTGTCAAGGCGGCTCGGCCTAAGGAACATGGACCCTTTCCAGCGGTTGGCCTGTTGAGGAGACCAGATCATGCCAAGCCGATCACACGACCCGACGCTGAACCCAGCGCAGATCAGAGGTGACATTCAACAAGGGTTAACTGGAGACAAGAGGCCTGGCTTCGATCCGGCCATGGCACCGCTGGAGACGGATTCCGAGGCTGGCGGCGTGCCGCTGTCGCCCGAGCAGATCGCCACTGCCACCGACACGCAGAGCACACAGGGATCTCGCTTGAAATCCCGGAACTTTGATGTGGCGATGGGCTCGTCCCCCGGAGGGGTTCTCGAACGCAGACCAAGCCTTCCAGCTCTTCTTCCGCTAATCGCTGTCGTCGTGATAGGCGCCGCAATTCTGATCGGGGTGCTATTGCGTTGATGCTCGCTCCACTAAGGCACGCCGTGAACACCGCTCGTCGCGAAACTGAACAGCGTGCACCAGGCCGCCGCCCGGCCGAGCCTGTTACTTGCGAGGAATGCATATAATGAGCGGCGAGACCGAGTCGCTGCGGTTCATCGGTGCAGGCGGAGAGAAGTCACATCGGCATGTGGTTATCATTGGGGGCGGGTTCGGAGGGTTGGCTTGTGCCCGAGAACTGGGCAACTCCGATGTCCACGTCACCGTGATCGACCGCCGCAACCACAACCTGTTCCAGCCTCTCCTTTACCAGGTTGCGACAGCCGCGCTCTCGCCCGCTGATATTTCCGAGCCGATCCGGCGCAGTTTGGGACGTTACCGCAACATCCGTGTTCTGATGGCCGAGGTCGGTGGTATCGATCGCGACACCAAGCGTGTTGCGCTTACAGATGGCGGCGAAGTTGCGTACGACGACCTCGTGATCGCTACCGGCTCGCAGTACAATTACTTTGGCCACGACGACTGGCAGAGTCATGCTCCAGGTCTGAAGTCCATCCACGAGGCCCGGCAGATCAGGCAACGGCTCCTATTGGCTTTCGAGAAGGCGGAGCTCTCACGGAGCAGCCTGCAAAAGCAGGCGCTGCTGACCAGCATTGTAATTGGAGGTGGACCGACCGGCGTTGAGATGGCGGGGGCTATCTCCGAGCTTGGCCGCTACATGATCAGCCGAGACTATCGAGCGTTAGCACCTAGCCAGATGCGCGTGATCCTTCTTGAGGCGGGCCCGCGGATACTCGCCTCCTTCCCCGAACATCTCAGCAGCTATGCTTGCGAGTATCTCCAGAAGATTGGTGTCGAAGTCAGACTGAGCCAAGGGGTGTCGGCGGTTGAAGAAGGTCGCGTCACGGTTGGAGACGAGCACATCGAAGCTGGCTGCATTGTTTGGGGTGCGGGCGTGAAGGCATCGCCCGCCTTCACGTGGCTGGGCATAAAGGAGCCACCAGGAGGCCGCATCCCCGTCGACAGCCACCTGCAGGTGGTTGGCCTCAGCAAGATCTACGCCATCGGCGATACCGCGATGGCCGTTGATACAGACGGGAAACCTCTTCCGGCACTGGCGCAGGTCGCGAAGCAACAAGGCCAGTATCTGGGCCGACTGTTAGGCGACCCGACACGGGCTTCAAAGCCCTTCCGTTTCAGGAACCGAGGAAATACTGCGGTGATCGGCCGACACGCGGCCGTGTTTGATTTCGGCAGGTGGACACTGAAGGGCCGGTTTGCCTGGCTTCTCTGGGCGGTCGTCCACGTATACTTGCTCATTAATTTTGAAAAGCGCGTGCTGGTGAGCACTCAATGGATCTGGCGCTACCTTACTCGGCAGCGCGGCGCAAGGATCATCGATGAGAATGCGGCCTCGATAGGCGATCAGAAAGAGGTCGCGCAAACTAATGCGCTTATCAGGAGGTAGTGATGCGGATGGTAAAGGCGTGGAAGGAATGGTGGGAGAGCCTGGGTCATGTCGCTCGATGCAATCGAGACGCGGCACGGACCCGTGAAGCTTTTGAGGCCGGCTACTTGGCAGCGTCGGAGAGAGTTCGAGCAACTAGGTCCCCATCTGGTGAGCCGGTACAGACCACAGAGAGAGGACCAGACGATGATGCGTCACCTCCCCTCGCGGCGCCCGCCGAAGTTGATAAGGTTTCGATGGAGGAGCTCGGCGGCGCAGCCGCGGCCTTTCGCGGGAAAGCAACAGGTCTGACTGGAATATCCGTCCTGGGTGATGAAATCGAAGAGCCCGGTCGTGCATGGATCAATTTTTCTGGGCCGTCTCGCTCGTGAGATCGACCCGCTGTGTGCAGCGAGAAAGGAACCGCCGTTGGTTGAAAGGGAACGGGAAATCTGGCTCTGCCTTTCCGGAGGCAATGCCCTCGGTGCTTACCATGCCGGCGCCTATGAGGCGCTGGCGGCTGCGGGAGCGACACCTACGCGCATCGCAGGGGCTTCGATAGGCGCGATCATGGGTGCTCTGATTGCCGGCAATGCGCCCGAAGATCGCGTGACCCGGCTGCGCCAATTTTGGGACCGGGCGGCGCAGTACGAGACTGTGCTTCCTCCTGGCAGCTTCTTAACGGGTCGTATGGGGGAATGGCTTTCATTGTTGCAGACGCTCGCCTACGGGCGGAGCGGCCTCTTTCGCCGCACCCTACCGAGCCTGCTGCCGCTTTTGCCGGGCACCCGCTCTTCGGCACACCTCTTCGATACCTCACCGCTGCGCAAGACGCTATGTGAACTAGTGGATTTCGGTCGTCTTTCGGGCGGGCCCGTGCGACTGCTTGTTACGGCTGTCGACGTGGAAACAGGCGAGGACGTCATCTTTGACAGCCATGCGGGCGGGATAGAGATCGATCATGTGATGGCAAGCGCAGCCTTCCCTATTGCATTCCCACCCGTCAGGGTCGATGAACGTGTCTGTGTCGATGCCGGCGTCTCCGCCAATCTTCCGATAGTGCCACTGTTTACGTCTAACGATGCAGACAATGTGCTTTGCCTTGCGCTCGACCTCATAACGGCTCGTGGGAAGGTACCAGACTCTCTCGATGATGCCGTGAAACGGGCGCAGGATCTGGTCTTCGCGTCACAGAGCCGACATGCCTTGCGAGCGGTGACACGTTCGGCGCCATCAGATTCATCGGCAAAGGCAGCGATCGTGCATCTTTGCTATAACGGAAATGACCAAGAGATCGGCGGCAAATTCTTCGAATTCTCCGCGCAATCGGTTCGACGACGTTGGTCGGCAGGGAAAGCAGAGACCGAGAAGGTCCTCGCCGCACGGGCGGATTTCGACCTGACGGAAGATCGTTCGGTCTACCGTTTGCAGGGTTACGAACTGAAGCGCCTGAGTTAGGATCGCTTGTCTTCGTGGAGCTCGCCCTCACGTGCGCAGCGGGCACGTCTTTGGTCTGCGCCCGTTGCTGTTCTGGCTCACCAAGAGCTGTGGCGAAGTCTTACCCGATCATGCTTCTTGATGCCCTTGAGCACCGCTCGGTGGCTTTGGATACCGGTGACGCCGACAATCGAAGCCCCGCGGGCGGTCGGCGTTGCGGGCATACTTCTTGCGGATTGCCAGGGTCTCCTCATGGCAATCAATCTGGCCCCGAATGTACATCGCATCGCAATCGCCACGCTCGGGCCGGCCAGTACAATGATCTGTGTTACAGACACGGGATCCGAAATGTCCCCGGAGGTTCTGAAAAAGGTATTCTAGCCGTTCTACTCAACCAAGTCCGCGGTAAAGGTACGGGGCTCGGGCTTTCCATGGTCTACGGCTTCGTCAAGCAGTCGGGCGGACACGTCAAGATCTACAGCGAGCTTGGTCATGGAACCTCCGTGCGCCTGTACCTTCCACGTTCGGCACAGGCGGAAGATCCTTCGGCAAATATCAAGGTAGGACCCGTGAGGGGCGGAACAGAGACCATCCTTGTGGCTGAGGACGACGAAGAAGTTCGGGGTACCGTGATCGATCTCCTGCACGAACTCGGCGTTCGTCTGCTTACCCGCCAAGGACGCGCCATCTATTGGATCAAAGGGTACAGAAAGTATCAATCTGACCGCCATGTTCAAATGCCCAGCAGCCAGAACCGTGTGGCGGCTCTGGCTCACAAGCGACGTGACCTCGCCGCCAGCGACGTCTGCTTTGCGGTCGCATAGATGCGTCTGCCGAGGCACGGCCCCGCTCGCCGCGAGCCACGCATTCTTTAACTCTCAGTATGCTCCGCCAACTCCGGCGCATCCTCTATGTCGACCCCCAGGTACTTGAGGGTGTTCTCAATCTTGGTGTGTCCGAGCAGGATTTCGATTGCACGAAGATTGCCTGTCGCCTTGTAGATTATCGCAGCCCTCGTGCGCCGAAGAGAGTGTGCCGTAATCTTCACGACGCAGCTCAGGAATGCATGGAGCCCCCGGTGAGGCCGCATGCTATACGCAGACAACCTTCAAACCGAAGGCATCTTGCGGCGCTGCTGCGTGCCGGATCAGGGTTCAGCTGGCCAGAAGCGACGCCGCACAGTCTCCAGAGCCGCGCGGATATCGGCACGATCCAGATCTGTCTGAGCTTGAGAGGCTCCGTGTTCCGCCATGGCTTGCGTGTGGATCCAGAGAAAGTCGACAACTTCCCTCTCGCTTTCGCTGGAGCATGGCAAGCGCGCGATTAGCTTGATCATGTGAATGATCACGGTGGGATACGGAGCGGCCGTCTGCCGAAATGCCTTCATCGGGCCATCCATGAACTGAGTCACCTTCTCGGTCGGCAATTCGAGCCGAGGCATCCCGTTCTTGTCCGTGAGCCACTGGGGAATGTGAGAGGTATTCAAGGCCACCGCGAACAAGCTGGCGAGCCTGTCACAACAGGCGAGAGCCGTGTAGAAATCGTTTACCGCAGGCGACAGCGCGCGGCTTGCAACTTCGACTAGCAGATTGGCTTCGAAAACGGGCCCGCGCGTGTCGTTGCGATAGGATGCGGCTAGGATGTGTGGCGTCACCCAAGCCGAATCGGCGTCACCGACCACCGTGCCAATTTCCTCCCCTTCCATCATGAAGTCTCCAGTCCCGCGGGCAAGACATACAACGGCGCCCCGGGCGCAGGCTTCTTCCAAGATTTTGTCGCACTTGATCTCGTCAATATAGCCGGTTTCAGCCGCACGGATCGAAACGCCGCCTTTTAAATCCAAGTGGGGCGGGTCCGCACGTCGATCGCGACTGAGGCTCCGGGTCGCGTTGCGGCCCAGTTGGGCGATGGAGGTGTCGACGTGCACTGTGCGTCCAAGATGGTTCAGCGCCCTTGTCATCCATGCCAGACCCAGGATCGACGCAACAGTGAGTACTGTCAGAGTGAGCCGCGGAACACGCTCAGGCGGCCCCTCGGAATCGACGGAAAACAGCACGATTAGTGCGCTGGAAAGCAGCGCCAGCAGGAGCCCGAGCGTGAAACGTATCTTCTGGTCCCCGATCCAGCGGTCGATCAACCGCACGCCGAGATTACTCGAGGCCAGCGTTAGAACCAAAAGAGTGATGGAAAAATAGAGGGTGGCGAATGCCGAATGTAACGTAACAAGGCCACTCGCCAGCTCCAACGCAGTCTTACCTGGCATGGACAATGGCCAGCCCCAGTCCCCGACCCAGGCTGACGCTCCTTGCCTATCAAGAATCAGCAATCCCGCCGTAACAAGGAGCGCGCCTGAAATCATCAACGAGGGCAGCGCCCAGAAATTTGACCAGAATGCGTGACGCGCCGAGCCTGCCATCTATACGTGCCTCCCTAACGCCTTCTCCGGCCTGTGATCCGGCCACCGAGTATCCGTCGCTGCCGCATAGTGTCGCCTGGCATGGTCTGAAAAAAGACGCCCGCTGCTCGGACAACCGTGGGTTCTATTTAAGGGAGATTTCCCCATCGGCAACTTAATGTTTTCGCTACTGCTGGTCGCTGGATGTCGTACGCCGGTGGCGCCTTCCAAGGTGAAGCCCGTCATTGATAGATCCGATAAAAAAGCAGATACCCAATAATCCTAGGAGGCCGAAAGGATGGCTTCCCTCCCACGCCCGCTACTCCTTTAAGCTATCAAACTGTGCGATGGACGTCGCGGGATGAGCTCCACGGCGTGCTCGGATCGAGACCGATGCGCCACCCATCCAGAGGTTCTCCTCGCCGGACGGCAGCGAGGCTGCACGCCGCTGGTCGCCGGCTTCCACACCTTGCTCGCCCTCACCGTGCCCATGTCGCGACAAAGTCTCCCATTGGCGAAGGTTTGGCATACGTCGTCAAATTTATGGACGGGTCTGAAGCTCTTTCTGACCGATGGCCCCACCCAGATTGACAACAACAGCGTCGAACGGCCCATCGGGCCTGTAGCCCTCAATCTCAAACACGTCTCTTTGCGGCACGCGAACATTCGAAAAGGAAAATCAGAATGAAGAGACTTGGAACGACACTGACCGCCGGGCCAATGAGCGCTATGATGCTCGCTACTTCCATGGTTCCTGCAGGCGCTGTGGTAAGGCCGTCCACGGGGGGCACAGCAGAAGTCCGCTGTGGAGCAAGATTCCGAGGTGATGATCGGAACCCTCCTCGCTTCGATCGCAACCGCGACGACCGCGGCGGCGAATCCTGGGCACCCGAGGATCGAGAGAGCAGCGCCGCGGCTATCGCCGTTACAGGGACGGCTTCTGGTATCCACTGGCTGCATTTTGGGGCAGGTGCAATTATCATCGGCGGAGCGATTGCCAATCAACCTCGTCCCGCACAAGCTATATCCTGCCGACATGTGCAGTGGTGCACCGACTGGTATCACACCTATCGCGCACCGGACAATATCTACGTGCCGCGTGTGGAGGTGAGGGCCTACTGCAGCTCGCCAAACGCCGCTGAACGACAAGAAGTTCAAACGCACCCCTTCACCGTTGCCACCCTCGAGCGCAGGCGTAGCGCTCATGGCCCACAAGCGGCGCACACGGGCATCTACCTCCCTATCAGGAGATAGATCGGCCTTGGTTCACGGCTAGCTCTTGCTCTTTGGCAGCCCTCGGTTTTTCCGCGATCTCCCGATTCTGGTAGGGCCCAAGCGATCTGGTCTTGTTGTCGGCGATCCACTCGACCCAGTGCCCTTGGTCATCGGAACGGATGGTGACAGGGAGGGAGCTATCGGTATTTGACATGTTATGTACTCCTGTCGGAAGACCGTACCGGAGCGCCTACAGGTCTACAATTGACCTGACCACTGGAAGCATCGCGAGCTTATCACTTCTTCAAAGCAGCTCCCAAGGCCGCGCCGATCGCTGTACTATGTCGGACTATACCTGTAGTGTCGAGGACTGCAGCGCCGAACGCAGCACCAGGTGCTACTCCCAGAGCGATACCCAAGCCATCGAAGGATAGTTGCGTATCCTTGTGGTGTGAGTTTAAATCCCTTGGTGAGCGGGACGCAGGCGCAAGGAGGCTGCGTCGCCCCATCACTGACTGCGCCTCCGCTAGGAGCGTGGGTTACTTTCACTTGCGGACTAGCTCCTGACGCAAGGAAGCGACTTCGCCCCGAAGGGCTCGCACCTCGTCGAGCACTGCAGTGGTATCATCATGCAGCGTTTGCCGGTCAGCAGATGCAGATGCTTAGTAGTCCTCTTGCATTGCGGAGACGATCACACCGATGAAGAGGTTCAAGACCGCGTAGGTGGAGAGCAAAATGAACGGCACAAAGAATGCCCATGCCTGCGGGTAAACCTCCATCACTGGTCGGACGATGCCCATGGACCAGCTTTCCAGCGTCATGACCTGGAAGAGTGTGTAGAGCGACGAAGTCAGGCTCCCAAACCAATCGGGAAAGCTCTGCCCGAAGAGATTTGTAGCCATGACAGCGGACACGTAAAAGAGCATGGCCATGAGAACCAAGATGGAGCTCATCCCGGGAAGGGCGGAGACAAGTCCCCCCACCACGCGCCGCAGTGCCGGCATTGTCGAGACCAGGCGCAACACGCGCAGGATCCGAAGGGCCCGCAGCACTTGGAAGGGACCAGTCGCCGGAATGACAGCGATGGCCACCACAGCAAAGTCAAAAAGGCTCCAGGGGTCACGGAAGAAGCGGAGACCAAAAGCGTAGATCCGCAGCACCAGTTCGGCCACGAAGATGGCCAGTATGGCCATGTCAAGGAGGTGCAGGGCGGGACCATAGAGAGACATCATGCCGGGGTAGGTCATCAACCCAAGCACCACAGCATTTACCACGATGATGGTGATGATCACTTGCTCCCAAAGGCGGGAGGTGAGGACTGTTGCGAGTCTCTGACGCATTGAGGTAAACTTCCCTGGAACACGAGTAGGACAAGCCCTCCATCACGTGACGGCCAGCTCGTCAATGGTCAAACTGCTTCCTCGTTGAATGTTGAACATTCCGGGGCTCAGGAGCAGAATAGCCGGACCCGGCAATTGTGTATGTGCCGCCTAAAGTTCGATGGGTGTTGGGGGCCTCCGCTCGGGTCATGATCTCGCTGGAGAAGCGCGGAGGATTACCTCTTATCCAAGACATGATTTAAAGTCATGATCCCGGCAGAACTTTCTTCCTGCTCTAGGCAAGTTCTCGACGAACGAAATCGTGGAAACGAGGATCAGAAACATAGGCGATATTGAGCCGCAGGTGCTTTTTCGGAAGCCGCGCGCCGTCCACCTCAAAGACAGAGCCTGGCGCAAGGAAAATGCTCTCGCGCGAGGCGCGGCGGGTAACCTCGATGTCGTCCAAACCGTCGGGTAGCCCGACCCACATGTAATATCCTTGCGTGTCTTCTATCTGTGGCCGCAGGGACAGTTTTTGCAGAATCGACACCGCCTTCGTCTGTGCGTCGCGAACACGCGCACTGAGACGCCTGAGATGATGGCGGTAGTGCCCATCATTAAGGACGGCGTGAACGATGCGCTCCACATATCCGGAGGAGTTGACGATGGTCAGCATTTTCATATTGACCAAATTGGCAGTGATCTCGGGCGCCGCCGCGACATAGCCGACGCGTAAGCTGGCAGACAAAATCTTGGCAAAGGTACCGACATAGATTACCCGCCGCAATTGATCGAGCGCAGCAAGGCGTGCGGCGCCCGGGGGCATGAGATCACCAAAAGCATCATCTTCCACCACCATGAAATGGAAGGCCTCGGCAACGCGCAGGATATCATGCGCCCGGCCAAGCGTCAGGGAACCGCCGGTCGGATTATGAGCAAGCGATTGGGTGAAGAAGAAGCGAGCGCTACTCGCTTTTGCCTTCTGCGCCAGATCGTCCGGGTCAGGCCCCTCGCTGCCACGTTTGACGCCGACCATGTGAACGCCGGCGAGCTTTAGCTTCGCGAAGAGCGGATAATAGCCCGGGCTGTCGGTGAGCACCACGTCCCCCGCGCGCAAGTACTGCCGGATGATCAGGTCAAAGGCGTGATTTGCCCCCAGCGTCAAGACGATATTGTCTGGTCGCACCGCAATCGAACGCTCCGCCAGCATCCGCGCCAGTGTAGAGCGCAAGGGCTCAAAGCCGATCGGGCTCTCGTAGGCATGTTCAAATAGCCCCCGCTGCCCGCTGGCAATGTTACGGATGTGGCTCTTCAGTACCGAGCCCTCCACCCATTCTGCAGGCGGACGCCCATCGCCCAGACGTACTTCGAAATTGTGTTCCAACTGCTCACGCAGCAGCGTTGCGATATCAACCGCCTCCACCAAGCGAGCAGTTACGGGATCTTCGACCGTGTGCGTCCTTGCGGCAACATAATAACCAGCGCCGTGTCGCGGCTCTACATAACCGCGCGCAACCAGTCTGTCATAGGCCTCCACCACCGTGTTCTTTGAAACACCAAAGCTTGCCGCCGCCATGCGCAGTGAGCTTAAACGTGCGCCCTTAGACAGACCGCCCTCGTCGATCGATAACGCGATGCGCTCTGCGATCTGCTCTGCCTTTCTGTCTCTGAGCGGCATTGGAGGCCCCACTGTTCCCGAATGTCCATAGGTACAGTCACCTCTGATGTGCCTCTAACTGTACCTTGCGAACATGGTACAATATTGCAAGGCTGCGTGAAAGGCGCCGAAGCTTCAAAGAACTTCGGCTGGAAAACAAAATCTGGGAGGATTTCAGTGAAACGGCAGTCAGGTGTCGCCAATTCGCGTCTCGAAGGACTTCGTAACTTAACACCGGCTCAGCGGTGGGAAAGAGTTGTGGACGCCACGGGTCTGTCTGCACAAGACGCTGCCTTGCTTTCGGCACCTGGCGCCCTGTCGCTTGCCACTGCTGACGGCATGATTGAGAATGTTGTCGGCACCTTTGAGCTGCCGCTCGGAATCGCGGCCAATTTCATAGTCAACGGCCACGACTATCTCGTCCCAATGGCCGTGGAAGAGCCTTCGGTTGTTGCTGCAGCGTCCTTCATGGCCCGGATCGTGCGCGACTGCGGTGGGTTTGAGACATCGGTGACAGCGCCGCTGATGCGAGCGCAGGTCCAGATCGTTGGAGTCTCGGATCCTTATGGCGCACGACTGAAGCTCCTTGCCAAACGCGAGCGCATCATCGCCGCAGCCAATGCCTGCGACAAAGTGTTGGTGGAGCTTGGCGGCGGGTGCCGAGACCTGGAGGTGCATGTCTTTCCCGAAGCGCCGGGCGGTGCCATCGCCGTCATGCATCTGATCGTCGATGTCCGTGACGCGATGGGAGCCAATACCGTCAACACCATGGCAGAGCGAGTGGCGCCCCTGGTGGAGGAACTGACGGGGGGCTCTGTGCGGCTACGCATCCTTTCCAACCTTGCGGATCTTCGCCTGGCGCGGGCGCGTGTAGAGATCACGCCCAGGGCGCTCGCGACCAAGGACTTCACCGGCGAAGAAGTCATCGATCGCATGTTGGAAGCTTACCGGTTCGCCGCGATCGACCCCTATCGTGCAGCGACCCACAACAAGGGTATCATGAATGGGATTGATCCCCTGATCGTGGCCACCGGAAATGATTGGCGGGCCATCGAAGCGGGAGCTCATGTATGGGCAACCCGTAAAGGTCACTACACCTCGCTGACCACCTGGGAGAAGGACCGGCGAGGCTGTCTCGTCGGCACGTTGGAACTGCCGATGGCGGTTGGCATCGTGGGCGGCGCAACCAAGACGCACCCGCTTGCGAGACTGGCGCTGAAGATCCTCAACATCAGCTCGGCAGGCGAACTTGCGCAGCTTTGTGCGGCCCTTGGCCTGGCCCAGAACATGGCCGCCATCCGGGCACTGGCAACCGAAGGGATTCAGCGAGGTCATATGGCGCTGCACGCCCGCAACATTGCTATCGTCGCCGGTGCGTCGGGAGAGGAAATCGATGCTGTGGCACGCGTGCTTGCGAAAAGCCATGACGTGCGGGTGGAACGGGCGCGGGATCTGTTGGAGAAACTGCGTCAGGGCGAACCAACCACGGGCGCTAAGGAGGCATGACCGCAGATCTGCGGCTTTGAGAAGAAGCGTTCACCTGAGCGGAAGCATATTCAAAGGGAGGAAAACATGACATTCGACATAACACGGCGTTCGTTGTTTCAGCTTGCGGCGGGTGGCGTTGCGGCAAGCGCCGCGATCAAGCTGGCCAGTCCAGCTCTTGCACAAGGCAGCAAGATATCATGGCGCATTCAGTCGCTCTGGGACGGTGGCACCACGCCGCAGAAATATGAAGAGATGTTCGTCAAGAAGGTGGCGGAAAAGACAGGCGGCGCCTTTGAGCTGAAACTCTTCTCGGCGGGGCAAATCGTTCCGCCGGCGCAGTCATTCGACGCCGTACGGGGTGGCGCCTTCGAGATGATGAAGACCTTTGACGGCTATACGGCTGGCAAGATTCCGGCCCATGCTTTCACCAGCACGATCCCCTTCGGCTACAAGACCGCAGACGATTATGCGGCCTGGTTCTACGAGCGCGGCGGTATCGAGATGGCACGCGAATCCTACGCTCCTGCCGGTCTGCATTATATCGCTCCGACCGTCTACGACCAGGAGCCCATCCACTCCAAGGTGGAGATCCGCACCATCGCCGATTTCAGCGGCAAGAAGGGGCGCTTCACGGGTCTTGCATCCACGGTCATGGGCGCGTTCGGAGTGACTGTGACGCCCCTGCCGACGGCCGAAGTCTATTCCGGCCTCGACAAGGGCTTGATCGACATTGCCGACCGCGGCGACTTGCAGGCCAATCTTGATGCCGGTCTTGGCGAGGTCGCCAAATACATCATCCTGCCCGGCGTCCATCAGCCGACAACGGCGACATCCTATGTTGCCAACAAAGCGGCCTTTGATGCGCTCCCGGAGGAGTTCCGAGAAGCCCTTGCAACCGCTGCAAAGGAGATCTCGGATGAATATCAAGAGAACAAGACCAAGACTGACCAAAGCGCACTTGCTGCCTTCAAGGAGCAGGGTGTGGAGGTTATTGAGCTGGATGAGGCCGACGTGACGCAAAACCGCTCTAAAGCTGTCGAGGCATGGCGAAGCGCGGCTAAGGACGACGTGCTCGCGAACAAGATCCTGGATAGCCAGATCGAGCAGATGAAAGAGCTTGGCCTGCTCACATAATCCCATTGCGGGTGCGCCGCATTTGGCGCACCCGCTCATATGCATTAGATCGATCACCCATGCCAAAGCTTGTCCAGATCTTCTACGACGGCGTCACCACCCTCAATCGTGTCATCTTCAAGCTCTCCAGCCTGGCGATGTTCGTGATTGTGCCGGCCATGCTGTTGGCGGTGGTCTCGCGCTATGTCTTCAACGCACCGTCCTCCTGGGCCATGGAGTTGGCGACTCTGATCTTTGGCCCCTACTTCCTGCTGACGGGGCCATATCTGTTGCATGAACGAGGGCATGTCAGTCTGGATCTTGTTCAGCACGCGGTAGGATCCAAGACCCGGCGCGTGCTGGAGTTAATCAACTACCCGGTGATCATCGCCTTTTGCGTGATCCTGCTGATCTATGCCGTGCCGTTCGCTTTGCAATCATGGGACTATGGCGAGACTTCTTATTCCTCATGGAACCCACCGATCTGGCCGGTGAAGCTCTTCATCCCGGTCGCTCTGTTGCTGCTTGGTCTTCAGGCGGTGGCCGAATGGCTACGCATCCTGCTGGAGCCAGCTGCAGCAACCGGTGAACCTCACGAACCTGAGGTTATCGTCTGATGTCATCGACTGAAATTCTGATCACCATGTTCGGCGGCCTAACCCTCTTTCTGCTGACGGGTCTGCCGGTCGCTTTCGTCCTGGGCGGTCTCTCGGTGCTTTTCACCGTGCTTTTCTGGGACGCCAAAGCCCTCGTCGTGCTCGTGCTGCAGATCTTCGACACGATGCACTCAGAGGCATTGCTCGGAATTCCTCTTTATATCTTCATGGCGCTGCTGCTCCAGCGTTCCGACGTCATCCGCGACCTTTACGTTGCCATGGAGCTATGGTTTGGGCGCGTGCGCGGCGGCTTGGCAATCGGGACCGTGGTGATCTGCCTTGTCATGGCGGCGATGACAGGCGTCGTCGGGGCGGCGGTCACAGCGATGGGTATCCTGGCGCTGCCAGAGATGCTCAAGCGTGGCTATGATCCCAAGCTTGCCACCGGGACCATCTGCGCCTCGGGAACGCTCGGCATTCTCATTCCGCCTTCCGTTCTGACAATCGTATATTCTGTGACCGCCCAGGTTTCGATCGGCAAGATGCTCATTGCCGGCATCGTGCCTGGCGTGATGCTTGGCCTGCTTTATATCGGCTATATCATCGTCGTCGGACTCTTGAAACCAGAACTGGTTCCGGCCACGGCCGACCTGCCCCGCGCAACGTGGAGCGAGAAGTTCGCCTCGCTCAAGACGCTGATCCTGCCGTCGATGATCATCGTCATGGTGCTTGGATCGATTTTCTTCGGCGTTGCGACCCCCACCGAAGCCGCCGCTGTCGGGGTACTTGGCGCGGCACTTGCCTCGCTGCTGCGCGGCAATCTGACCCGCGCGGCCCTTTGGGAAAGCGCACGTGGTACCGCGAGAACCAGCGGCATGATCCTGTGGATCACGCTCGGCGCCAAGGCGTATGTTGCAATCTTCACGGGCCTGGGTGGTGCCGACACGCTGTTCCAACTGCTCGAAGGTCTTGATGCTAACCCTTACGTCATCCTCGCCTTGATGATGCTGATCCTGATCTTCCTGGGAACGGTTCTTGATGAGATCGGGATCATCCTGCTGACCGTTCCGGTTTTCCTGCCTGTGATTCAGTTCTATGGCTTCGACCAGATCTGGTTTGGCGTGCTCTTCGCGCTGACCATCCAGATGGGCTATATCAGCCCGCCATTCGGCTATACGCTCTTCTACATCAAAGGAACGCTTCCGCCAGACGTGCGCATGGCGACCGTTTATCGAGGCATCCTACCCTTCTTTCTGCTGCAGATGGTCGGTCTGATGATTTGCGTGGCTCTGCCCGATCTCGTTACCTGGCTTCCAGAACTGATGCGGTGACGGGATGAGCCATAGCGTTACCATCGTCGAGGTGGGTCCAAGAGACGGTCTGCAGAACGAGCCCGGTTTCGTGCCGACGAAAGACAAGGTAGCGCTGGTCAACCAGCTCAGCGCCTGCGGCTTCGCACGCATTGAGACCACGAGCTTCGTGTCGTCCCGTTGGGTGCCGCAGATGGCGGACGCAAGAGAGGTCATGCAGCGCATCTCCCGCAAAGCCGGTGTCATCTATTCAGTGCTGACACCAAACCTCAAGGGTTTGGAAGCGGCTCTGGAGGCCGAAGCCGATGAGGTTGCCGTCTTCGCCTCAGCCTCAGAAAGCTTCAGCAAGAAGAACATCAATTGCTCCATCGCTGAAAGCCGTGAGCGTTTTGGACCTTTGACGGAGGCGGCCCGCAAAGCCGGCGTTCCTGTACGCGGCTATGTGTCTTGTATTGTTGAATGCCCTTATGAAGGAGCGGTCGCGCCTGACGCAGTCGCTCGGGTTACGAAGGATCTGCTGGCGCTCGGCTGCTACGAGGTGAGCCTTGGCGATACGCTTGGAAGAGGACAGGCCGGGCAGATCGCAACCATGCTCGACGCGGTCCTCGATGTTGCATCTGCGTCGCAGCTGGCCGGCCACTACCACGACACAAATGGTCAGGCGGAAGCCAATATCGCAGTGAGTCTGGATAAGGGCATTCGCGTCTTCGACAGCGCCATTGCCGGCCTTGGTGGGTGCCCCTTTGCGCCTGGTGCGAAAGGCAACGTCGACACTCGGAAGGTACATGCGCAATTGGAGCGACTTGGCTACCACACCGGGCTCGATGCGGACCAATTGCGGATCGCTGAACGACTGGCGCATCATCTGCGCTCTTGAAGTGTCTCAAGATTGGCAGCCTGTAGCTTCTATCGCACTTGAGCATCCGCAGATATTGGCTGTGCTAGCTTCCCCAAGAGGATTGGCACAGATCTCGCCTGCTCAAGCTGAGAGGTTACCTTTGTCGCTGTGCACATTGGCCGACGACGCAAGGTTACCTCTTACCGTGCGCCGACCTATAAAATTGGAAGACGAAGCACGGGGACATCCACCTAAGGCCAAGTGCTCGCCAGGGATGTAACGTCAACAGTAGGGGCCGGTCACGGTGGATCTCCAAGCAAATCCGGCTTTTCTTCCAAACATCCGGAACTCCAACGTTCTGGCTTGGCAAAGAAATGCTGCGGGGGAGCTGTCAGCGTTGGTTCCGCATGCAGGCGATCTTCCCGGCGGTTCGCAATGTCGGGGCTCACAGTCTCGAGCCGAAAGGACGCTCCTGATCTGGTCTTCGTCTCCAGATCAGCCTCGACCTTCTCGCGGCTGTTGCGGACATTCTTGACCCACTTCCTCACCGCACCTTTCGAGGCGCCCTGCTTGCTTACGTCATAGCCGACTTCGCCCTCCTGCCCGGCTGCGCCCCTTGCTTGCTCTGTCCTGCGCGTCTACCCGTCGAACGCGGCAGAATGTAGGGACTGCTCGCGTCAAGGAGTGATGAGGATCGTCCCCTTGACTCGGCGCGCCTCAGCGGCGCGGTGAACCTCTGCGATATCGTCGAGCCTGAAACGAGCCCCGAGATCCGCCTTCACATGGCCTTTCGCGATGGCGTCGAAGAGGTCGGCTGCATTCGCTCGAAAGGTCGCCGGATCAGCGTTGTGGGGAAACACCGAGGGCCGCGTTAGGAATAGGCATCCCTTCGTGTTCAACAAGTCTGGATCCACCGCAGGCGCCTTGCCTGAGGACGCCCCGTAGTTCACGACGAGTCCGAACGGAGCAGCGCAATCCAGCGAGCGCAACAGCGTGTCCTTGCCGATGGCGTCGTAGACGACACGGGCCTTTGTCCCGGACAATGCGAGAAAAGTTTCCGGCCATTGCGGGTCATTGAGGTCGATCACCTCCTCGCATCCGGCGGCGAGCGCTGTCTCGCGCTTTTCTGGCGAGCCAGTCGTGCCGAAAACCGTCGCTCCTAGCGCGGTCGCCCATCGCGTCAGGATCTGGCCGACACCGCCGGCTGCGGAATGGACGAGGAGCATGTCGCCGGCTTCGACCTTGTGCGTCCTGCGCAGCAGATACTGGGCGGTCATGCCTTTGAACAGCAACGTCGCGGCCATTTCGTCGCTGACGTTGTCGGGAAGCCGAACCAACTTGTCGGCCGCAACATTGCGCCGCTCCGAATAAGCCCCGACGCCGGCGTTCATATAAGCAACGCGCTCGCCGACTTCGTGTTCAGAGACATCCGGGCCGACGGCATCCACGACGCCAGCAGCCTCGAAGCCGAGACTGGTGGGCAGCGGCAGTGAGTATAGGCCCTTGCGCTGATAGATGTCGATGAAGTTGAAGCCGATAGCCTTGTGGCGGATCTGCACTTCGCCCGCAGCGGGTGGCGCGATGTCGCGCTCCACAATTTTTAGGACCTCCGGCCCCCCGAAATCGTCCAGTTCGACAAGACGGTTGGTCGTCATGCTGAATGTCCTCCCATGATACGATCTGATACACAGCCGGAGGTGCCATGTGACAGATGGTAAGCTCGTCGCCGGCGGCGGGGCGGGTCAGATCCCCCGTTGATACCGTCCCAGCATTTGCTTCAGATGCTGATTTTGACGCTTCAGCTTCTGAGCCAGCTCCGCACGTAGAACACGAATTTCCTCGTCCAGTACCAAGGCTTCAACGACGTCAGCGTTCCGGCTTGCAGGCTGCACCATTTGCCTGGTTTCATGGGCGGGGCGGTTGGCCTTTGCCCGTACCGCTCTTGTGTCTTTTGTGACCGAGTCCGAAGTCTCACCGGCTGAAGGCTCGCCACCATTTACTGCGCTGGAAAGTGCCGGCCCGTTTCGGGCGCGGCGTCTCTGGCCTGGGCTTTGTACCGGGCTCGTGTCTGTCGAATCCAGGTTCGATTGGTTGACTGCAACGGACCCGCCAGGTCCGATGCGAACCACCTCGCCTGCCGGTTTTTCGCTGGCGCGAAATCTATTCTCCTCGTCAAGACGAGGTGCCAGATCGGCAGCAGCCTCTACATCGGCAGAATCATTATCGTGTCGAACCTCGTCTTCTCTGGACGAACGTCGGGCTGAAACCCACTGTGTGAGCCGTTTCCATGGCGATGCCATGTTCTTTGACCTCGTCTTCGATGTTACACGAGCGATCTCAGGAATATCGACCGGGGAAGCGACCGCTTCCTCTAATCGCCGGTGAACTGTCCGCGGCGCCTCAGTTCAAGTTAAGGCGCTTTTTCAGCTCGGCATTCTCGGCACGAAGCTTCTCAGCAAGCTGCTTGCGCAGTGCCCGGTTTTCTTCCTCAAGCTGCAGGAGATCTGAAAAATCGTCAGTTGTGCTTGTCGGCTCGCTCGTTGCTGGCTGAGGCGCAACAGCTGCACGTCTGCCACGAGGCTGTCTTGAGCCGGCTGCTGAGGTTCCGGCCGCCTTGGGTTTGCGCCCCCGCTTCGGCTTTTCCGCAGTTTCATTATTTGTGGCATCGCTGGAGGCGATCTGTGTTGCTGATTTCCGACCTCGTGGTTTACGCGCTTTCGGTCCCGTTTCAGGCGCAGCAACTGCCGGCGCTGTCGCGCTATCCGCGGTGGAGTCAATTTCATCGTTCATTCGGCTCTCCTTAAGATAAGACGAAGAACTATTCTGCGACGATTCAACTGGTGTCAACATGGGATCACCGGTTTCGACTGCAGCAACTGCGGTCACGCCTGCACCCGTTTCTTGTGCGGGCAAAACCACAGGCAAGTCCCGCTGGATCTGAACCTCTTTTGCAACCTGTCGGAGATCAACGTCGCCCCAAATCGAGTTCGTATTAGAGCCGGCTCTGCGCCGACCGTTCTTGTACTCAACTGCAAAATTGCGTTGATTCTTCTTCATGCTAGAAAGCCCCGAATCTTGTATGGTGGAATGCCGGTTATCTCGAAGCATCGCGGCAGGTCTTGCACATAGCCCGCAAAGTTATTGCTTCCAACCTTTTTTGCGCGCCCTTGGCAGGTTTCTCGGCTGGATGCCGCAGTGCAGGTCTGGATCACCAGGTGTAGACACCAGCCGCGCTTGCCTTGCGTGCAGATCTCAGAAATGCGGGGATCGGAACATCAGCAATGGTAGCGGGTTAGGCTCTCGAGTGCATGGAGGAGAGCATAAACGCTACGCCGGGCAGACGAACAATTGTAGCATCGAGTGACATGGTGCGAGCCAAGCTTAGAGACCATCGTGCGTTCGAGCCAGTTCTTACCAGTGACGCTCGAATTGACTCGTTACTGCGCCGCCTTGCAGATATCGAGCAGACATCGGCATCCTTCCATGAATGCGGTCGAGATCGCAAAGGCTAATCTGTCAGCTTTCCCTCAGTCTCTAAAGGTGCGAGTTTTCCAGCCACCGGCACGACCCGTTTCGGGTTGGCGGAGCGGCCTGGCACTTTTGATGACCAGGGACATCGCACCGGCGCCCACCGTCTACGGCGCTGGGCAATTGGGTGCCAGGAAGGCGGCAGAAGCTTCCCAGTTCTAACAGTGCAGCGCATGGACCACGAGCCCCCCCGTCGCACTCCATCAATGTCAGGATAAAAGTTGATCGCTGCGTGCACGGCAGCACTCTCCCGCCAAGAGCACATCGACTCGCTGTTGCCTACCAGCACACCAGGATGGGCAGGCAGGGGCAGGGAAGTTGTCACTCCTTTATGCATGCCTTGGACAGATTTCAGACTTTTCAGCTGCTCACTGTCGAGATATGTTCTCGCTTCGTTCGACCTGATGCTGAGTGCATAATCCCAAGGATAGGACAGCCTCCATGAAAACCGCCTATCTCGACAAGCTCAACGACCGGCAGAGGGAGGCGGTTCTACATGGCGTCGGGGGGCCAGATGGTACGGCTGGCGGTCCTCTCCTGATCATTGCCGGCGCAGGCTCGGGCAAGACCAATACACTGGCTCACCGCGTGGCACATCTCATCGTTAATGGCGCCGATCCCCGCCGTATCCTGCTGATGGCGTTCTCTCGCCGGGCAGCCGGTGAAATGAGCCGCCGTGTGCAGCGCATCTGCCGCCAGGTGCTTGGGGAGAACGCCGCGGTCATGACGGATGCCCTTGCCTGGGCAGGAACCTTCCACGGCATCGGCGCAAGGCTTCTGCGGATGTATGCGGAGCAGATCGGCCTTGCCGTCGACTTCAGTATCCACGACAGGGAAGATTCCGCTGACCTGATGAACCTTGTCCGCCACGAGCGCGGACTTTCCAAGATGGAAAGCCGCTTTCCGACGAAAGGCACCTGCCTTGCCATTTACTCGCGCGTCGTGAATGCGGAAAGCTCCATTGGAGACGTCCTGAAGTCTTCCTATCCCTGGGCCATCGACTGGGAGAAGCAGCTCAAGGAGCTGTTTGCGGGCTATGTCGATGCCAAGCAGGCCCAGAACATACTCGACTACGACGACCTCCTGCTTTACTGGGCGCAGATGGTGTCGGATCCGGACCTTGCCGATGATGTCGGAAGCCGCTTCGACCACATCCTCGTTGACGAGTATCAAGACACCAACCGGCTGCAGGCTTCGATCCTGTTCTCGTTGAAGCCGGGGGGGCGTGGGTTGACCGTGGTCGGCGATGACGCCCAGTCAATCTATTCCTTCCGCGCAGCAACCATCCGCAATATCCTCGATTTCCCGGAGGAGTTCTCGCCGAAGCCGGCGGATGTCGTGATGCTGGACAGGAACTATCGGTCTACCCAGCCAATCCTGGCGGCAGCAAACGGCGTCATTGATCTTGCCCGTGAACGCTACACGAAGAACCTTTGGACCGATCGGCATTCCGAGCAGCGTCCCCTGCTGGTTACGGTGAAGGTCGAGGGCGACCAGGCAAACTACATCGTTGAGCAGGTGCTGGCGAACCGGGAGGTCGGCATTCCCCTGAAAAGCCAGGCGGTGTTGTTTCGCGCCTCCAGCCATAGCGGCAATCTGGAAGTGGAGCTCACGCGCCGCAACATTCCCTTCGTCAAGTTCGGAGGTCTTAAGTTTCTCGACACTGCGCATGTGAAGGACCTGCTTGCGGTTCTACGGTTCGCCCAGAACCCGCGCGATCGCGTTGCAGGGTTCCGGCTGCTGCAGATGCTCCCAGGCGTCGGTCCGCAAACGGCAGGAAAGATCCTCGACACGGTGGCCGCCGACCCGGAGCCGCTCCAGTCGCTGGCCGAGATCCCTCCCCCGCCCAAGAGCGGCGAGGACTGGCCTCTCCTCGTGACGCTCCTGTCGACGCTTCGCAAGGCGGATGGGGGATGGCCGGGCGAGATGGCGCTGGCGCGCAACTGGTATGAGCCGCATCTTGACCGGATCCACGAGGACGCCGATGCCCGCAAGGGAGACCTGCTGCAGCTCGAGCAGATCGCGAGCGGCTATCCCAGCCGCGAGAGATTTCTCACTGAACTGACATTCGATCCGCCCGACGCCACCAGCGACCAAGCGGGCGTGCCGCTGTTGGATGAGGACTACCTGATCCTGTCGACCATCCATTCGGCCAAGGGGCAGGAATGGCGATCTGTCTTCATGCTCAACTGCGTCGACGGCTGCATCCCGTCGGATCTTGCCACTGGCACCACCGCTGAAATCGAAGAGGAACGGCGCCTTCTTTATGTCGGCATGACCCGGGCACGCGACAGCCTCACCCTTCTTACCCCACAGCGCTTCTTCACCGGCGGCCAGAACAGCCAGGGCGATCGTCACGTCTATGCTTCCCGCACCCGTTTCATTCCAGCGACGCTCCTGCAGTTCTTCGAGATCATCACGTGGCCGCACGTGAGCGCTGCTGCAGCGGAGCGAAACACAAGGCAGGCGCGGATCGACGTCGGCGCAAGAATGCGTTCGATGTGGAATTGATGACGAGCGTCAACGTCGGTCAGCGGGAACCCATCCGCAAGATCATCCATGTTGACATGGACGCGTTCTACGCATCAGTCGAGCAGCGCGACAACCCTCATCTGCGGGGTAAGCCCGTCGCAGTTGGCGGCGGCGAAGCCCGAGGGGTCGTGGCGGCCGCCAGCTACGAGGCGCGGAAGTTCGGCGTCCATTCGGCCATGGCATCGGTGACAGCCAAGCGAAAGTGCCCGGACCTGATCTTCGTCAAGCCGCGGTTTGAGGTCTACAAGGCGATCTCGCAGCAGATCCGGCAGATCTTCACCGACTACACGCCCCTTGTCGAGCCGCTGTCGCTGGACGAGGCCTATCTCGATGTGACCGAAAACCTGAAAGGGATGCAGTTCGCCACCCAGATTGCCGATGAGATCCGCGCAAGGATCAGGGACGTAACTGGCCTCACCGCATCGGCGGGCGTTTCCTACAACAAATTCCTGGCCAAGATGGCGAGTGACCAGCGCATGCCGAACGGAATGTTCGTCATCACCCCCAGGAACGGGCCACCCTTTGTGGAGGCGCTGCCCGTCAAGAAGTTCCATGGTGTCGGGCCGGCAACCGCACAGAAGATGCACCGGCTTGGGATCGACACGGGTGCCGATCTCAAGGCAAAGTCCCTGGCCTTCCTCCAGCAGCACTTCGGCAAGTCTGGCCCCTACTTCTATGGGGTTGCCAGGGCCATCGACAATCGTCAGGTCAAGCCCGACCGGATCCGCAAGTCGGTGGGGGCGGAGGACACGTTTCGGCAGGACATCTACCGGCTTGAAGAGGCGCTAGAGAATATGGAGCCGCTGGTCGACAAGGTGTGGCGCTACTGCGAAGGCAACGGCAACCGTGGGCGAACGGTGACGGTCAAGATCAAGTATGCAGACTTCAAGCAGGTGACCCGCAGCCGCTCCACAGTCGCGCTCATCGGTTCGGCGGACGAGATGCGGGAGATCTGCCGCAGCATCCTTGAGGCAGAGTTTCCAACCAGAAACGGTGTCCGCCTGCTCGGCCTTACGCTATCGTCGTTGTCTGCACCAAACCAAACTGGAAGCAGTCGGTTGTCTCTGGAGCTGGCATGACGGAAGCCCGGACCCACCCTACAACTTGAAGGGTCCACGCAGGGCTCTGACCGAAGCGGCTTACAAAGCTCGCTCCTAT
>NZ_JAKJHS010000016.1 GCF_021648825.1 Rhizobium halophilum
AACTCTCCTTCTCCCATTGAGGGATCATAGTTGGAAAATTCCAGCCATAAACGGTCCGATTCAAAGGGGGCACGTCACTTTAACCGAAATGCCATACCCGTTCTGGTCCGTTCGGCCGAGACCATATGCGCTGATATTGCGATACAAGGGTTTCCAGCAACGAATAGTCTGAAGCCCCCAATTCGTAGCCCCTTCAATGACGATGTTCTCCATGATTGGCTCAAAGCATTGGCCGGTCTGGATCGCGACGGTTGCAGTTGACCCCGTAGGTGCGGGAAGTTTGATGCGGAGATTCTTAGCGCGGAAAAAGTTTTGCCTGAACGCCCTTAGAGTTATCGTATGGGTTGCGCCTGAGTAAGAGTCCCGCGTCTGGTCCTGGAAAGATATTGTCTTGGCTACGCTATCGATGGACGTGATGACGTGAAGTTCTCCGCAGGTGTAGACGCCTCTATCGTCGTGATACCACATCTTGCTGGACGAAATCTGGAACAGCATCCCCACTTCAAGGCTGGCCACACTGTCAAGCGAGATGGTCCGTTGGTTCGGCTTTATGTCAGCAGCCAGTGAAAACCCGGTTAGCTCAAAGCTAGTGCTAGGCTCGAAGCGCAGCAGCCGCAACGTTCCGGCGTCCACGGTGGATTGACTCGGTTGCAGGACCGGCCATTTGCCGTCCTCGCCCTCGATGTCGATGTCAAAAAGAGAATCCGTGACTGAGACACCGTTGAAGACGTATTCCCCTGACGGAATGAAAATCTTCTTCCCCCCAAGAGCACGAGATGCGCTAATCCCGTCTGCGATTGCATCGGTTATGTCAGGACCAAACCCACCAATCATGCGAATATCAAAAACCTGCTCCGCCAACTCCCACCACGAGCCGTCAAGCGAATTGATCTTAGCAGCGTGTGTCGGCTCCGTAGCTGCGCGTTTGTATAGGGCGTTGCCCCCATCGCCCGCTGCTGCATACCCATTGGTACGAATGGCGTTTATGCCAAGGGGGATATTCAGAGCTGCGACGCCGACGGCGGTCGCGTAGATGGGCACATTGCCTTGGGAAACAGCATCCGAGGCATGGCCGGCAGAGATGTTTCGAGATTCCTCACTCTTCGCCGCCCAGTGCTTGGCAGAGAAAGTGGTGGCACCGTCGCCGCCCGCTTCTACTTGGACGGGTTCGTCCTCAGCGTTATTGGCCCACGCCATAGCCGCGAGCTTGTTCCGCAGAGAGCCTGGGTCGGTGATCAGCCGATATTCTGCACCGAGATCGAGGAAGGCGAGAAGGTCGCCAGCGCGTACCTCCCCCGCCTGCAGTTCTTCACCACCATTCGCCCGCAAAGGCTTGCCGTTGAGCGTGACGGCACCCGTATTGGCCGAAGTAGCCGTCATGGTCAGTAGAGCTGCGCCGGGTGCAGTCGGAGGCGTGGCGCTGGGCATGGCAACGATCGCGTTGGCCGTGCCACCGGTGACGGTGTAGCGATAGATCAGCTCCGGAAGCTCATAGTCGCCCAGCCCGGCAATAAGAGCAGCGACCAGGCGCTCTAGCTCCGTGCCCCACACCTGCGCCTCTACTGGCGAGATGGCGCGTGCATTGCCGTTCTCGTCCACAGACGCAAAGATGCTCTGAGCCAGCTTCGTAAAGACGCTCATTCAATCCTTCCTTGATGTTCTGGATAGGTGTTAGGAGCCGGGAATCATCACAGCGATTTGTCGATACGAGCCGCCCGTGCCGTCGCTGACGAGGGTCTGTAGGCGCCACTCGACTTCGCCGCCGCTGGCCGTGACGCCTTGGCTGTCGGTGAATGTTAGGTTTTGCCGGGTGCGGGCGTTCTGCTGTGAGATCGTCTCCCAGCTGCTCCATGTGCCGAGCGCGTATGTTCGCCAGCGGCGCTGCAATTTGATCGCGACTGCGCGAAGCTCATTGGCCCGCACCATCACGTTCAGTTCGCCGGTCGTGCCGGAATACGTCGCATCGCCACTGACGTGAGTGGGTGCCCCCGGAGCGGAGTTGTCGACGGCGACGACCGCGTTCAGCAGATCCGAGAAGTAGCTCCCCTCGTCGCCCTTGAAGACACGCACGCGGGCGTCGATCGTCTGCCCTTCGAAGTTGCCGGCCTGGTAGGCGAGGTAGGCAGAGCTCTGCGACGGATACTCAGTCGTGCTCGTCCAGCTGTTCGGCAGCCCACCCGTATAGGTGCGATAGGCAGCCTCCGCGACGTCATATTCCTGGGATGGCAGGTTGAAGCCGATCCGCATCTCCTGGCTTCCGTTCGGATAGGTGACCTGGAGAGCCGCATAAGGCGCATCCGGCGTCTCCATGTCCGACTCATAGCCCAACTCAGGCACGACATCCGGAGCCGCGGCTTCGTCGACTGCAGGGTTCGTCGGCCAGACAACGAAGGGGATCTCGACTGAGCCGTTTTCGTCGTCCACCCGCGGGGCCTCCATCCGCACCGTCTCGACATCGAGCAGATCCGGTTCGGTGATCTGCGCATAAAGCAGTCCCCAGGCCGCCAGCCCGACCATGTTCGGCACCATCGTCCCCCGATCGGCACGTTCCAACGCAAACTTACGGCGGGCTATACGTTGCGCCTGAGAGGCCGATGGGCAGAACGGCAGCTCGATATCGAGGTACTTCGGCCCGTACTTCTCCACCTCATCGTCAATCCGGGCCCAGCTGATCCCGTCGAGGTTGATTTCCGTGATCTCGTAGAGGCGCTCCGGAGAGTAGCATTTGACCCGGCAGATGTTCGGCCGCTCGACAGCCTCCGGCCCCGCCGCCCAGGAGTAGTCGTAGATGTCCTCCGGCGTGAACGCGATCTCCGGCATCACCACATCGTCGATGAACTCGAAGTAGATCAGCCCGTTCTCGTCCAGCCGGATTTCCAGGCCTGCAGAGTCCAGGAACTGCTGCATGGTCTGGCCGCGCTCACTTTCCCAGGCCCACATGCCCCAGAGGCGAGAGCGCTTCTCTGTCCCTGTCTTCGTCGCGACAAGAACGTCCGCAGCGTCGGCAGTCTCAGCAATCTTTGCCCAGTTGAAGCGGGCAAAGGTGAAGGCAGGATCGCGCCGCAGCACATGGGCGCAGATGATGGGAGAGTTCTCGGACCACGCCGCCAGTCCGAAGCGAGGGTCATAGATCCGCGACCCGCGGGCAACGATTTCCCCATCCATGGCCGAAGGGTTCTGGTAGAGGCTGAGATATTTCGCCTCCGCCAGTCCAGGGTTGTAGAACAGCAGTTGTGACTGCGCGATCCCCCGCACCTGATGCGCCGGCGTCCACAGCGCTGGGAACAGCGACATAAGCCCCGCCCACGCGGTTTCCGTACCCGTGCCCATCTTCGTCTGCCAATTGGCCCAGGAGCCGCCGGGCCGAGCCCATGGTGGCGACGAGACATCACCGTTCGGTTCGACAGTGACTTCGCGTTGGCCGAGGTAGTAGGCCTCGATTGCGTCGATCGGCCCCTGGAGGTGGCAGATCAACCGCGCTCTGGTGCTGCCGTCCGTATTGCCAAAGGCCTTCAGACCGCCGCCGCGTCCCCGACCGACAAGTTCAATGACCGAGCTTTCCCCGGTCTCGAAATTGCTCTTCATGTCGGACGGCTTCACCGCCCCGCCCTGGCGCTGTCTTCCCATCATTGATAGCGCCAAGCCGCCACCGACCACGATGGCATTGGCCGCGATGGTTGCCAGCGTGCCTGTAAGTGCGGCGGAAATCGCCGTGCTGGACAGCAGGAAGCCATGAATCGCCGTTGCGATAGCCGAGATCGGATCGGCAAAGGCATGCGCCGTCATGGCAGCGCAGGAGGCGCTGCAGGTCAGCAGGAGCTTTGTCAGCTTCATCGGATGGCCCAGGCCTTCAGGATGGTGTTCTGGCGAGGATGCAGGATGCGATAGCCCTGCGGCTCCGCACGCCATGCGAAATAGCCGCCGTCGAGAAAGATGCCGCCGGCCTCACCATGCAGATGGCTCTTGATCACGCCGACATCGCCTACATCCGGCGCGCCGGTTTCAAACAGATGCCCGTCGAGCACCTGGTCCCATAGCGCAACCAGGGACCCGGCCTGCTCCATCAGTGCATGCGCCTCGTCCCGGCTTTCCCACGTGGGTATGGCGAGCGTGACACCCCTCACCTGCTCGATCCACCGCGCCGCCACATGGTGCAGTCGCTCTCACCCCAGACCATCGGCGCATCGACGGTCGCCGCAAGGTATGCCTTCAGCTGCTCCTCGATCATGCCTTGATGATCTCCGTCACCTTGACGCCGACATACTCCAGGCCCTTGTCGCCGGGGTAGCGCCGCTGCTGGTCGGCGGTCGTCCATTGGCCCCCGAAGGGATAGTTCTGGCTCTGCCACAGCGTCTCGATCGTGAAGGACACGGTGCGAACGCCAATTCCCTGGCTCTGCCGCTTGGGAGCCGAGAGATAACCGGGAAACAGCTTCTTCAGGCCGCCCGACCAAACCTCCTGCGTCTCCTGGTCAAAGGCGCACCAGTAAATATCGGCAAGCGCCCCCTCGATCTGCCGCGCATGGTCTTTCACCGATCGAATGAAGTCGACGTTCACGCCCGACAGGACGATGTCTACCTTCGCCGCCTGCCCAAATCGCGGATCCTCGACAGCCGACATCGAGACAAGCTGCTGGCCTGCCGGATCGGAGACGCCGCGCCATTCATGACCACCGACGGTCTTGCGCCCTACCCCGTTGTGCAGCCGCCATACCCCGGACGGCAGATGCAGCTCAGCGAACCACGCACGCGCAATGTGCGGACGCCGCAGGAACGCCCGATCCTCTTCCGTAAAAAGCGGCATGATTCGACTCTCGGTCTGAAAGCTGATTTTCTCCCCGGTGGAACGGAGGAGGCGAGAATGTCAAAATTGACGAACTATACTGCTCTCTCGGCGGCTGCCGATCGAGCCTTCCAAGGCAATCTTCTGTTAGCGCTCAACAGCACGGGATACCTACGGATGTGCTTATGAAGGTGTGCACCGATACTGCGGAACTGATCAGATCGCTGGAGTGCGATGCTGTCACGCAAGCGGCGGGCGCCCTTCTGGCCCGCCAGTACGAGGATTTGGCGAGCAAGCTTGCCGGGGGGAGCATTCTGCCGCGATAGCTGCCTGGATCTCCGAGCCCCAACGTTGAGCCAGCTGGAGCATTGAACTGCTGCGGATCCAGTTGTCGCGTTCTTCTCTAGTCATCAGCCGTTCTCCTGTTCCCATGCGGAGACTTCCGCACGGTGCTGCGCGACGAGCTCGGAAACGGTCATCTGCATCTCCGCCTTCTCCGCGCCGGGTATCTCGTCATCGTGCCGATCGTCAGGAAACAGCGCCCGGTTCAGCTCGCCAGCATGCAGCCGCGCAAGCTCGATGCGCTTCATCGCCCTGATCATGTCGAGACGTTCTGTCATCGCTTAATCCGTGAAGTAGTCGCGCACGTCGTAGTCGAAGGCCTCGAACATGCGGACAGAAGCGCCGATAGTCAGAGCGGCGTCCTCTGACGGATATTCCATCTCCTGGCTCACCATCATTTGAAGCACGAGGACGGGATAGAGCGTGGCGTAGTCATCGGTTGTGATTGCCTTTCGCAATGGCGGCCAAACCCTATAGCGCCCATCGCCAAAGTCTTCTGTGACCTGGTACATGCCGAAGTGAAAAGGGAAGAACCCTATCCGCTCACCCCAACGGAGACGGCGGCCCCAGTACTCGTCCGCGAGATTGATGATGGTCGTATCAACGGCCGCGGCTGCTGCCACCTTCACATTCGGATAGGTGAGCTTCCACGGCCGGTTGTTCGACCACATCTGCCCATTCGACCATGCAACGGCGCCGCCGAGAGCAGATGAAACGCCGGCCCGCGCCGGCGACATCTTGTCTCTCTCGGTCATCTGCCAGCGTGTCGCGTTCGCCCCCCGCTGGAGTGCCCACAGCCACCCTCGGAACCGTACATACTGGTCGCCCTGCATCGGGTGGAAATTGAACTCGAAAGCCCAACCGCCAAATGGAGATGCGACAGTCTGGGTGAAGTTGCCGATCGTCGTCCCCTGCGAAGGATTGACGCTCTCCGGACCAGACAAGGGCCTCTGACTGGTCAGCGGCACGTCGATGAACGGAAGAAGCCTCGCCATTTACGCTCTCGTCTTTCTGGTTTGCGAGACCTTGTTCCGGTCATCGATTGTCTTGCCGATGTTCTTGCTGATCACGCGGTCTCGCTGGTCGAGCATTCGGCGCATCTCGTTCAAGGTTCGCTGATCGGCATTGCCCTGGATGATGATGTCTCCACCAACATAAGAGCCGAAGCCGCCGCCCTTGGTGTGGTCGATGACCGTCTCGTTGGGGTGCATCATGGCGAGGAAACCGCCTCTGCCGTCCAGGCCGCCAGAACGGGAGCCGGGACTGGTGTGGCCACCACCGTCAAACGAGAATAGCTTGCCAAGGCTTCCAAGGAGGCCACCTAGACCGCCGCCACCTTTGCCGCCCCCGGCTGCAAACGGACCGGAGCCGAATAAAGCAGCTTCAAGAGCCGCCCGTGCGATGGACTTTGCGAGGTTCTTGAACACGTCGTCCAGCTTTTCGCCCTCAAGGATCGCGTCGAGGATGCCTTCCTTGAAATCCTCTGCGATGTCGTTGAAGAATTCGCCGGCCTTGGATGTCTCGTTGTACTCATCGCCGATCTTCTTCACTGCACGGGCGTAGGTGTCGGCGTCGAGATAGCTCATGTTGTGGAGTTCGTTCAGATCCTCCAGTTCCTGGGCATACTTCTCCGCTTCTGTGCGGGTCTCTTCGAAGATGCGCTTGGCCTCGCGCGCCTCGTCGCTGATCTTCTTCGCCCCGCCGGCTCGTCCTGCACCGCCGCCGCGACGGCGACCGGACCGGCCTATGCTCTCCCACGGGAATCCAGAAAGCTCCGGCGTACCCCTTCCCTCCGGCGTTGGGCCAACCTCCGGCAGCATGAAGCCGCCATTCTGTATCGGCCCATCCGCGCTGCGCTCCACACCGCCATAAGAGCCACGAGAGGGATAGCGACCGGTCAAAGCCGCTGCGAACGCAGCAGCCCGCGCATACTCATTTGCTACGCCGCTCACGGCCACAGCCAGAGCGTTTGCGGGCTCGATGGCGGCTCCGGTAAGCCGGGCGAACTCCGCAGCGCTCAGGGAGGCCTCGTAGGCGTCCTTCTGCACCGCCAGAAGTTCAGGAGACAGACGGGCGCCTTCCTCCGTTGCTCGTGCCAGTTCGTCGCCCAATGCCATTGCAGAAGCGGCCAACTGCTCCGGGCTGTTCGCCGCAGCAAGATCGTTCAGCGCATCATTGATCCGGGTAGCCTGGATGAGTGTCAGGCCGAACTCATTCTCGAGGTACTGCACCTCGGTCCGTACGGCCGTGATCGCTTCGGGATTCCCGAACATGGTCGTGGCAACGTCGAACCGCTCCATGGAATCCTGAAGCCCGGAGAAGGTATCCGAGATGGCATCCCGCGCCTCGCGCATGGCGCTGGCGAACTCGAGCTCCTTGATCTTGCGCAGTGCTTCGTATACCCGGCCGGCCGCCTCAGCTTGCGACCCAAACCTGTCAATCAGATCGATTGCGGAGAGGGACGCGTTCTCGACAGCATCAGCGTAGCCTTCGGTGGCGGTCTGCAGACCCTTCATCGCTTTTTCAAGGGCGTCGGCTTCTCCGCTGGCGTTGGTGAAGGCCGGAACCATCATCAGAACAGCGCCCGCCGCCGCGCCAGCAGCTATGCCGATGGGCCCAAAACCGAGGGCGAGGTCAGGAAGCTGGATAGCAATCGCCTGCAGCCAATTCCCCGTCACTGAAGCCTGCTGCGCAACCTGCGAGAGTTGCATTGACGTCATACGCATCTGCTGGCTGGCAAAGATCGACTGACGGCCGACCTGCTCCGTGGAGCGGGCCATGTTGACGTTAGCCTTGACGACGCGCCCTTCGGTGCGGCCGGCGGTGGTGGCGAGGCTGTCAAGAGCGCGCTCACCCGACACGAGGCCGCGGCTATCGGCATTGAGGACAAGCGTTGCAAAGTCCATCGCCTATTCCTCTTGCTCTTTGTCGCGGTCTATCGGGGGGATGGAGAAGGGGGCTTCCCCGTTGCGGAAGTCCCGCAGGTATGCCCCGCACATCTTCTTGATGATGCGAAACTCCCACGGCGCAAGCGTCAGCCCGTTGGCATAGGCAAAGGCCGTAAGCTCCTGCCAGTCAGGCGTCGTCAGGCCCATGCCGGTTGAGCGGATCGGTCCAAGCTCTTGCACAGCGTCCAGAAGGTATTCCCCGGCTTCAAGTTCGACCATGGGAACAGGCGCGCCAGCATCGATGTATCGCTGCGCCCTGCTTCTACTCTCGTTCTTGATGGTTGAGGCCAGCCAGCCGAGTTGCGAAGCCGCAAGGACTAGCTGGCGCTCCCGTTTCCCAGGAAGTTCGCTCGCCTCTGGATGAAGACGCGCACCTGCTCATAGAAGGACGGGGCAAGACGATCCGTGCCCCCGATCTGGAGGTTCAAGAACCACTCGACATCGCGAGGAGCTTCCGCCGGTCGGTTGCCGCAGTTGACGTTCTCAAAGCCTGCGAAGAAAGGAACAAGCTCCTTTGCATTGAGCGCCTGGATATCGGCAAGGCCCTTCGGCTCATCTGCCTTGTCCTGCTCCATGCGGGAGCGTTGGCCGTCAAGGATGGCCTTCTGCCCCACTGAGCTCTCCACACCAAACAGGAGGACACGACAGGGCTTGCTCTTGTCGGGCTTGCCCTTGGCATCGGAGTCATAGAGCGGATCGCCCGTCGCCGGGTGCTTGAGGTGAAGCGGACGGGGCGTTTCCGCCGCCTTCCGGCTATCGAACTGTGAGAAGTCCATTGATCACCTCAGGCCGGAGCGTCAGCAACCACGGAATCGTAGTTGGCGCGGATGCTGAAGGTGAAGCCGGCATAGCTTGTGGTGGAGCGCTCGTTCCGCTGCCAGTCGTAGGCAATGCCGGTAATGTATTCGACCTCGCCCGACGCCCCGGGTTCCACGATCTTGAAGCTGTAGATGTTGTGCTCCCCTTCCTGTGCGGCGGCCTTCACGGCAGCCTGACCGGCATCGCTCTTGATCTCGCGAAGTGCGACGGCGGTTACAGAGCCGGTCTTGGCGCCCTTGGCACCCATATTCCAGCCGCTTTCCAGATCCGGCACATCGATGATGTTGTTCGTGCCACTGACCGGCCCGATGGAGACGATGCCCCCAACCTTGATCGCTGCTCCAGAGAACAGCGCCTCGTATCCAGCCTCATCGAAGGTGGCCGGTGCACCTGCGATGAAGTGCAGGGTGTGCCCGATGTCACTCGTGCTCATTTCTGTTCCTTTCGGGGGTTAGGAAGCTTCGTAGTCCACCCTCACCGGGACGCGCCAATCGCCGTCCTGCGGGAAGCCTTCAAGAATGTCTGCCGGTTTCAGGATGACGATCTGCCCGCCCATAACAGGGAGGCGCCGACCCGTAGGGAACAATGCGGCGATCTGGTCTGCCTTCTCGTTGGCAGTCTTCGTAGAGATCCCCTCGCCCATGACCACCGTCAGCAGCAATTGGCCTCGTGAGATCGTCATGACGCCTTCGTGCGTGTCGTCCCTGCGGTTCACGCGGACGATCCCGAAGACGATGTAGGGCTTGGCACCCGGTGCGTTTTGATTGGGCCATGCGACCGGCCACGACAGGCCCGCCCCGCCGATGATGGCCTTCAGGGCGTTTTCGATATCCGTCTCCAGGATCATGTCTTCACCCTTGCCGCCCAGTATTCGACGCGCTGCGGGAACTGCGCGACGGCGGCGCCAACGAAGTAATTGCCGGGCTGCTCGTATCGGCGGCCCAGGCTGTCGGTTCCGGAGAAGCCCAGCTCCAATCTGCGGGCGTAGGGCATTGTCCACGCGAACTGCGCGACATTCGCCTATTTGCACACCGGACAGCGTCACCACGTAGCTGTCAGCGCCCTCGTTCGCAAAGGAGCCGTTCAACCCGCTGGCGAGGCTGTTGCGGAGCGCGCCGGTATCAACTGGCATCCGCCCGCCTCTGGCCTTAGGCAGCTGCGCCATCTCGACGACGTCCTGCACCGATTCCGCAAAAACATCGCGCATCTGTGCCGTCGTCCGGTCAGCGAACTGCCGCACGGAAAGCGAGAAGGACTTAGGGGCCATGATTTACCTGATGTAGCGGATCCGGATGTTCTCGACGCAGCGGCAAAGAACGGTTTCCTTTGCTGGCGCACCAAGTGAGGTATCGCCCGGGTAGAGCATCCTTGCGCCCGTCAGCGGAGACACAAAGGCCTGGGAAAGCCCTCTGACCTTCTGATTGTGCATCGCCAGGTGCGAGTCCCGCGTCCGGCCGTCGCCTGTAGACGACCATGTGCGTTCAATCTGATCTTCACGGACAGCGCCGGTCTCCAGCATCTGCCGGTAGCCTTCGTACTTGCCAGCCCGAAGCGCGGTAAGGGACTGGTCCCGCGCGATCGTCTCACCACGAAGCTTGAGGTTCTTATCCCTCAGTCGGGCGATGATGTTGGCAACCTTGTCGGCGGGAACGGGCTTGCCGTCTGCGATAGCCTTCCGCACCGTCGCATCGTAGCGCTTGTCTCGCGTGCTGAGCTGAAGATATTCCCGCATCAACTCAGGATCGCCGGAGAGCAGCTTCGCCTCAGCGGAGATGATGAACTCGACCTGCCGGGAGGTAAGGCCGATGATGCCGCCTTCCCTCTTCCCCGTGATCCGGCTCTTCGTCCCGATCAGTGCCCTTGCAATCTTTGCCGGCGCATCATTCGCTTCCAGACCCGCGACGACCTGCATCCGTGCAGCCTGCCGAGCATCTTCCGTGATGTCGGTGATCAGTCTTCCGACGTGTTGCTCTGCCCATTCAATGGCTCGGTCATGTCTTCCATTGAAGCCAAAAACCGCTGCGCCACCCCGAAAGGGTCGGGTATCTTCGGAAGCGCGGCAAGTGCCGCAACCCCTCCCCTGTAGTAGGCTTCGGTAATGGCCCGATCGAGCGGACGGAAGAACAGAGGATCGATCTTCAGGGCAGCAATGGCCGCTTCTATGTTGCCTTCTCTCAGATGCCCCTCGACGGTCGTGAGTTGAGCCTGAGACGTGATCGCCTGAATAGCTTCAATGAAGGCACGGCGGATTTCAGGTACCAGAGTGTCTACGAGCGTCTGGATGTCATTGGGTAGGGCCAAGGTCGGTTTCCTGAGTTGGCTAGGAGACTAGCGTCAGTTCATACAGCACGGCGATTCCTGCCGGTGCAAGTGGCTTCACGTCTTCAATCTCCACCCACGGAAGCCCCTGGTCTGCGGCCTCGTCCACATAGGCTGCAGCTTGCCCGATGAGCACCTGGTGGTTCTTCATCGGCACAGCTTCAGGATCCGCGGTAACGGTCAGCGTGTGGCGTGTCTGACCGATCAACGTACCCCAGGGATCCCGGATCTCCTGAAACCCCTCCACGGCGTACAGCGTGCGGTATGTCGGTGGGCCGATGTTCGGATCCCAGTCTGGGCCGGTCAGGGCGCCAGGCATGCGCAGGGTCACCGGGTAACCGTAGGGCTGGGAGACGTCGGAGACGGAGCGGATGGCTGCGTCTACCTCGGCGGCGATTGCATTCCAGTCCTCCGACATGCTTGTGTTCCTCATTAATGGAGAAGCAAATGGACCGCTTCGTTATCATTTCCGGCTGCTCCGGAGGCGGCAAGTCGACCCTCCTGCAAGAGCTGCATCTTAGAGGCTATGCCACTGTCGAGGAGCCGGGGCGGCGCATTGTAGCCGAAGAGTTGGCAGCCGGAGGGCGCGCGCTGCCTTGGGTCGACCTCGCGGCGTTTGCTTGGAGAGCAATCGAAGTATCGCTTGCGGACATCTTTGCGGCAAAGGGACTAGACGGGCCTGTGTTCTTTGATCGAGGTCTCCTGGATGCGACTGCAGCCCTTGAGCAGGCATATGGCGAAAGAACTGAGCTGGAGCTTCCTCGCTTCAACAGCAACGTGTTCCTCACGCCACCTTGGCCGGAGATCTACATCAACGATGACGAGCGCCGGCATGACATGACGGCGGCTGTAGAGGAGTACGAGCGGCTCCTCTCGTTCTACCCGACGCTGGGCTATGAGACTGTGCTCCTCCCGAAAGTGCGGGTCGAGGAGCGGGCCGAGTTCCTCCTTTCGTATCTCGGGCTAAAGCCTCGCCAGAGTTGAAACGGTCGTCCCTCCCGGCGTTGGCAGAAGTATCTCTGCGAGAATGCCCTCGACGATTGGCAGCGCGGCCTTTCCGGATAGCCCACCCACTACGCTCCACTTGATGCCTTTGACCTCTGTTAGCACCTTCTGCGGACCAGCGGCCACGTCCGGCGCGAGAGAGCCGGGCTTTACCAGTTCTCTCAGGGCGAGCTCGTAAGCGGCTTTCTCAATAGGTGCGGGCACGACGTCGGAAGCCAAGTCTTCCCCACGCCAGATCACATCGGCGCGCGGCCAAAGACGATCCTGATCGGCTGAAGCGACTACGCCGGGATAGCGCGCGCCATAGAATGCATCGAGAGCCTGCGAGGCACGCACCAGCGCAGCAGTGCGCTTGGCATCGTCGACACCGGCAGCAGTCCATGCCGCGTTGCCTCGCGCCTCGTGATAAGTGAGTGCTGCTGGAAGCGCTCCGTAGTGATCTGGCATGGCTACTCCCCAAAGACGATGTGATGTTTCGCCCGCTCCAGCAGGATCATGGTCTCGCCCGCGTTTGCCATGCCGCTGACCCACAGCCCTCCGTCCGGCTGCTCTGCCAGGATCACCAGATTGGTAAAGCCCTGGCCTTTGGCTGCTTCCAGCAACTCATCCGGATTGAAACGACAGTTCGCGCCAACTTTCACCGGATGAAACTTTTCGACGTACTCATCAATTCAATCTCGCGGTTTCGAAGGTTGCCAGATCGACAGTAAGCCATTCATCGTCAGCCAGCTTCACGACCGCAGCGACGGCTGCTTCCGTATCGTCAGTGTCATCGCCATCCCGGTCGAAGAGGTTGGTCACCTCGCCTAATCTGCCGTCGTTTGTAACGGCAAGCCGGTTGGCATGGTTGATCGCAGTGATCTCGACCATCAGCGTTCCCTTCTGCGGAGCAAACGGCTCGCTTACGCCTTCCCTGGGAAAGGGAGAAGCACGATGAATGAACGGAACCAGCAGGCGCCGGCGACGGCGGAGGTCGCTTGGCGTGCTGCGTCACGACCAGTGAGCCTCCGAAGTGGATGACATCGTTGCGTACTTGATTTCGAAACTTCTTCACAACGTTTCGCTGATATGCCCGATTAGCCCGAAAGGGATATCATCGTGGAAACCGTTTGGGGAGAGCCTGCGTGTCGTCGATCAGAAGCAAGATGTTGTTTATAAGCCTAGGGATGTTTGTCCTTGCGGGCGGGGCGGCAGGTACGGGTCTCTGGAGTGCGAAGAAACTTACAAACAACGTAGTTGAGGTTTCAACGACTGCCGATCTCCTACGAAATCATATGCAAGCCGATATGATGCACGATGCGCTGCGGGCTGATGTCCTCTCAGCAATCCTTGCACAGGACACGACCGCGAATATCGATATTGATGATGTGAAGGCCGACTTAGCCGATCATGTCAGCTCCTTCCGTTCCTCGATCGCTGCGAACAAGGGTTTGGCTGCGGGCTCCTCGATCAGCGCTGTTCTTGCGGAACTGGACAGCCCCTTGCAGGCCTATATCGATGGCGCATCCTCGCTCATCAACGAAGCTTCGAGCAACCGCGCTAAGGCACTAGCTGCGCTTCCGGCCTTCAAGGCTCTGTTCTCCGACCTTGAGACTGCTATGAGCACGGCTGGTGACAGCATTCAGAAGCTATCCGATGATGTCATGCGCGATAGCGAGGCCCTTTCGTCACTCATCAACAAGCTGCTGATGTCCCTTCTCGGCGTCACCCTCGCTGCCGCGCTGGCCGTGATCTATGCCAGCCGTAGAACGATAATACTGCCGATCAAAGCTCTTTCAGACGATATGCAGAAGCTAGCCGGTGGACAGACGGACCTGACGCTTCAAGGAACGAACCGGAAAGACGAAATCGGTGACATGGCCGCAGCAGTTGAAGTCTTCCGACTCGCCGCCATTGCTAACAAACAGCTTGAAACACAGGCAATCGCGCAGCGGGAAGCAGCGGAGTCTGATCGGATGCGCCTGGCCGCGGAGGCGGAGGCTACGGCCCGGCTGAAGCTTCAGCAGGCAACTTCCAGCCTCGCCACAGGCTTGCGACGTCTGGCCTCGGGTGATCTCAGCTTCCAGCTCACGGAGCCTTTCGCACCCGATTTCGAAGATCTGCGCCATGATCTTAACGCAGCCGTTGAGCAATTGAGCGCGACCTTGACATCAGTGGCTCATGCCGCCGGTTCCATCGACAGTGGCACCCGCGAAATCAGAATGAGTTCTGATGATCTGTGCAATCGAACCGAACAGCAGGCCGCTTCCCTCGAACAAACCGCTGCAGCTCTCGATGAGATCACCGCGAATGTCTCTAATGCATCAAAACGTGCCGAGGAGGCACGCAATGTTGCCATCGACGCCAACAAAAGCGCTGCGCGGTCGGGCGTAGTCGTCGCCAATGCGGTTCAGGCAATGCAGCGCATCGAACAATCATCGGAAGAGATTTCGAGCATCATTGGCGTGATAGACGAGATCGCCTTCCAGACCAACCTGCTGGCGCTCAATGCCGGCGTCGAGGCTGCCCGAGCAGGCGATGCAGGCAAGGGATTTGCCGTGGTCGCTCAGGAAGTGCGCGAGCTTGCACAGCGCTCGGCCAAGGCTGCCAAAGAAATTAAGGACCTCATTCGCAACTCGTCAAGCGAGGTCGATTGCGGCGTGAAGCTGGTGCAAGACACAGGGGAAGCGTTGACCGCCATTGGACAATACGTGGCGACCATCAACCAGCATATGGATGCCATTGCTACCTCGTCACGGGAGCAGTCGCTTGGACTTGCCGAGGTGAATACTGCCGTCAACCAGATGGACCAGGTTACCCAGCGCAACGCGGCAATGGTTGAGGAAACCACCGCTGCGAGTGCAGCACTTGCCAGCGAGAGCCGTAAGCTGCACGAGCTCGTATCCCAGTTCCAAGTTGCCAAGAGAAGCGATGAAAGCCGCCTGGCAGCTTGATTGATTGATTGAAGATGGTTTCACCCAAAGCGGAGCAGCGGAACTGAGAATCTTGACCGCAGGCGCCACGCCTTTCGCTGCGGCGGTAATGCGCTTATCCAGCAGCGTGGTCAGCGTGCCTCATTCTCCTGCGAGGAAGGCCGGGGCTTGATTAGCCCCAGCCTACGTTTCAGCCCCTGCGCTTCAATTCTGCTTCGATGGCAGCATTGGCCTCTTCACCATTGCTGATTGGATCGTCGCTGAGCTTGGAAGCAAGCGACCGGCGCTCCTGCCAAGTGAGGTCCTTCCAGGTGGCCGGGATCTCGACCTTGGACCGCTCGTCGGACTCACCGGTGCCGGCATTGCGGTTGCCATCCACAGGCTGATCCCCGACGATCTTCTGGGCGCCGGGCATGACAGCCTCGCCGGCCTGCTGGATCGTCTGCGCCGGCTTGCCGGTGGAGACGTCGGTGTTGCTCGCCTTGATGCCGATGCCACCAACGCCAGCGACTTCAGCATTGGCCGCGAAGTTGCCCTCGCTGTCGGCCAGCTGGCGGCTGGTGCCTTCAGGATCGGGCTTGACCGGTTCGATATTGGACAGAGCAGTCGAAGACTGGCGAGCAGCCTTCTCTGCCTGTTCTGCCATTTTGTCGAACGCATTTGCGAGACGGTCGACGGCACTGCCGCCGAGGCGGTTGGCACGGGAGCGGAGGATCTGAGCCCGGCTCTCATCACGGCGCGCGATAGCCTCCGCCAGAAGCGGATCATTCTGATGATCGTTCATCATATTTCTCCAGATTGAGGGAATATGGAGAGGGGCCGGAGCCCCTACCCTCAGCCGTTCGTGACGACGGCGACCATGCGGACCAGCTTCGGATCGTAGACCCTGGTCCAGTTCCCGCCGGTGGCGAGTTCGGTGTCTGTCACACCGGATGCCGATGCGGGCGTGCCGCTGAAGGAAACACCGCGCGGGTGCATGACCCAGTGGCGGCGATACCAGACCGTCTCAACGCCTTCACCGTTACCGGCAGCAGCCACGCTGTCGATCTCGACCGGCTTCTTCGGTCCACCCTCACCGGTGGCCTCGGCATAGCCGATAGCGCCGTTACCGAAGAGGTAGGAGGTGTACTTGAAGCCGGAGGTAGCGCCGGCCTCGCGCGGGCACTGGTCGGACACGTAGACGATCTTGTCGTCCCACATGTCGAAGTCGAGGCCCGTTGCCGGATCCTTGAACTTCTCGATCGCACGAGCGGCACGCAGATTGTAGAAGAGCCGCGAGTGCATCAGGACCGCCGACAGCGTCTGGCCGTACTCTCCGAGGAGAGCATAGGCATTGGCCGCGATCTCTGCGTCCAGGTTGACGGGCGACACTGCGCCGTCTTCCGAAGCGACGTCGAGAACATTGCCGGCCATGCCTGCCGAAGCAAACACGCCGCGCATCTGCTCGCCCATGATCCGCTGCTCTTCACGAACCCAGTAATCGGCAATGAGCTGAGCCACGGCGTCGAGCGGATCTTCCGCCAGCATCGAGGCGACGAGGTTCGCCGACTGCCAGCCGTTGTTGCGGCGGATCTTGCGGGCCATGTCCTGACCCTGCATCAGCTTGTTGGGCGTGGCGGTCTGGGCCGGGTCATCCGTCGAGACGTTGGAGTTGCCGGTCAGGTCGTTCCAGAACGGCATCTGGATGAGATCGCCCGGGCCGTTGGCGAAACGCTGAAGCTCAGCGTCGGTGGAGACGATCGGCGAGTTGCGGATGCGCGAGAGCTGCGCGATACGCTGGATCGTCGTGGGAAGGAAGAGCGGGCCATAGATGACGTCGCTCAGGCGCGTGGTTGCCATGTCGAGGCTCCTGTCGTTTGGAGGATGTGGGGCGGATGGTCTCGGTCACCCCACTGGGCATAACCTCGTATGCGGTGGCGCCACTGACGCCGGGTGTTACCAGTTCGGAGTGACGCCTGCGGCCTGCGCCATCTGGCGAGCCTTGGAGGCATTCTCCTGGATGAGCTGCTGCTGCTTGGTCAGGTTGGGCTTCTTGCCGTTGCTGGTGTCCCAAGGGTTGTCGCTGAACTGCCGGCCGTCGCCGCCCTTGGCATCGCCGCCGGTGGCCTTGGCAACAAAGGGCTTGCCTTCGTCCTGGCCTGCCCAGTTGCGGACGTAGTCGTTGAGCGGCGTGCGATCGTTCACGCCATCGTCGGCAAATACCTGGATAGCATCGTCGTCCTCGACAAGCTTGATCTGCCCCTTCTCCTTGAGCAGCGCCTTGGCTGCCGGGAGGAAGGTCTTGTCGATGCCGGCATCAAGCAGAGCCTTCGTCAGGCCATCGTCGACCATGACGCGGCGAAGGGTACCATCGAGCTTATTGGCGCGCTCTTCCAGCTTCTCGCGCTCCTTGGCGAACTTCGCCTCGAGCTGCGTCTTCTGGGCCGTAAGGCGCTCCTCAATCTTTGGCGGCTCGTTGCCTTCTGCCTGAGTGCGGAGGGTCTCGTACGCGTCAGCGTCGAAGTCTTCCGGCAGGCCTTCCAGCCGGCTTTCTGCGGTGGCGAGCTTCTCGCTTAGAGTGCGCTTCTCGCCGCGGACGCGATCAAGAGCTGACTTGAGTGCCGCAGCGCCGGGATGGGATTCAATGCCCTCGATGGCGAGGACGAACTTGCCGTCCTTCTCCTCGTAGAGCGAGCGGAACTGCTCCTCGACACTGTCGAGGCTGTCAATGATTGCTTTAAGGGCCACTGGCCTTCTCCTGGGTTGCGCGCCCTTGGTGGGCGCATAGAATGCCGCCAACTAGCGGCTGAGAAACGAGGCACCCGCGCCCCGCGAAGAGGAGATAAAATGGACATCCGACGCAATGGCTCAGCGCCCTCACGACGTGCTCCATCAGAGTATTTCACTGGTTCCGTCTGGCAGGATCCGATCGTGGATGCAGAGGCGCCGGCGCGGGTCCGGTCGGTCATCGTTCGCTTCGATCCTGGCGCACGCACCAACTGGCATGCCCATCCGCTTGGGCAGACGCTGTACGTCATCGCTGGCTCAGGGCTCATCCAGAAGGAGGGAGAGCCTATCCAGCCAATCAACTCAGGCGACTCCATCTGGATCGCTCCTGGCGAGAAGCACTGGCACGGAGCAAGCCCCGAGATTGGCATGACGCACATTGCCATTCACGAGGCGCTGGACGGCAGCAGTGCCGAATGGCTTGAGCCAGTCAGCGACGAAGAGTATTCCGCGTCGCCCCGTAGCCATCGCTAACCCTTTCGGTCCTCCTGATCGTTCCTGCCGGACATCAAAAAGCCGTCCTGAGGCGGCGGAAGGGTGTGCGAACAGATCGGATGATTCAGGAGGCGAAGATGCCGGACGACCTCTACTCTCTCATCATCACAGGCGTGATCGTGGTGGTAGTGATCGGTTTCGTGTACTTTGTCGTCCGAAAGCTGATCGGAGTAGCGCTTCTAGTCGCCTTGGCGATCGGTGTGTGGATGGTCTGGAACGATCCTGCCCTTCTCCAGCAATGGGCGGACGCCGTGATGGACCTCTTCTCCAGAAGCTAGGCGGCTTCGCCAAGGCTCACCTTGGCCCAGTGGTGCACAGTGTTTTCACCATCTCCGTAGCGCTTTTGCCCGGTCCAGCGGACGGCTTCTATGATGATTGGCTTCTTGCGGAACGTTTGCAACGTTTACCCTTGATTTGCTGGGTTCTGTGACTGCTATTGCTAGACGATCAGCCTTCACCACCGAATCAAGGTCTTCGATGTACGCACTTTACCGAGCGATACCTGATGCAGATGTGGTCGTTTCCCTTGCGCCGGAGGAACTGGCCGGCAAGCTTCTATTTCTTCTCCAAAGCGAGCGGGGTAACTTTAGCCCTTACAACTTCGAGAACGACCTGCGATCGGGCCGCGATAGTGAAACCTACCCGCACGCTCGTAGAGAAGAAGTTGGGCAGGCGTTGCGCGAGGCGTTCGCGTGGCTGAGTGCACAAGGGCTTATCGTGCCTGCACCATACCAATCGGACAGCACTTGGAAGGTGCTGAGTAGAAGGGCGCGGAGCTTCACGTCCCCTCCTGAGTTTGACGCGTTTTTAGCCTCTAAGCGGCTCCAGAAAGAACGACTGCACGCTCGCATCTCTGAGACGGTATGGCAGGCATTCATCCGGGGAGAATACGACGTGGCAGTATTCCAAGCCATGAAGGCGGTTGAGGTCGCCGTCAGAGAAGCGTCGGGGCTGAACAATCTGCTCGGTGTCGCGCTGATGCGAGCTGCATTTCATCCTGAAAACGGCCCACTCACCGACAGAACAACAGAGGGGGGCGAACGTGACGCACGAGCCGCATTGTTCGCTGGGGCTATTGGGAGCTACAAGAACCCACATTCGCATCGTGACGTCCAGTTGAGCGATCCGGATGAAGCATTCGAGACGATAATGCTGGCAAACCATCTTTTACGTATCGTAGACGCTCGATCCGCCGCAAGACGCGAGAACTGACATGACAATCACCTCGTGTTCCCGCCTCCTCCTAGAGCTGCATCACGCTCTTCCTCGCTCCCGAAACGCTCCTCATCGATAAGCTTCAGCTCCGCCTCATGATCCCTCTCAGCACTGGCGATCTCGCCGCGCTGCAGGTTCTCGTACAGCGTCTCGTAAGCAATTGCGCCGTTCTGCCAAAGCGACACGAGCGAAGCTGCCTGCTCAGGCGTCAGAGTTGCGTCAACGAACGAGAGGTTAGGCTTCACTGTCACCGCCTCGGGACTTTGGCCGATCATCATCGCGATATGCCGAGGCGCTTTCTCTAGCCCCTGAGCGCTGGACAGTGCGATTGACGTCAGCGTGGCGGTCTCTGCCGCAAACCTGATCCGAAGCGCGTCACCGCTCTCTGCCGTCTTGTTCTCGCTGCTGTTGAACAGCCTGGCGCCGGACTGAGCCGCGTTCTGCCGCTCGTCGAGGATTGCCGTTCGGTGGGCAGCAATGCCCGTCCCAGCCGGTCCCACGTACTTCACGTCCGGCGGGCCGGCCTGGTCACCCTGCTTGATCACAATGACCGCCCCTGCCCCTACGGCCGATGGCGGATCGCCATTGATAACCACAAGCGTCTCCTGCCCCGTCATGAACAGCTGCCAACGGTAGTCGGCCGAGAGCTGGTAGAGGGCGATGGCCGATCGAGCGACCCCGAGCAGCGGCGGAAGCTCTGGAGCCAAGGACAGATCGCGCACCCATCACGACGAACGGGATCTCAGTCAGCTTAGTGTTGCCTCTGCCCGCCGGCGTCACCTCATTGCCAGGCGTCCGCTCCGTCCCGGTATAGGTCTGGACGGTATAGCTGCCGACCCGCATCTCCAGCACCCGGTAACGCTGCTCCTGCTCCCAGCGGAAGCCCTCGCGCCTCAGCCCGCTCTCGTCGAGGACGAACATCGTGCGGTCGTCCGACCAGTTGATCAGAGCCTCTGCCGAATACCCAGCGAGCCAAGGTAGATCCGAACCCTCCGTGGCGGCATCGGCCAACAACGCATAGCGGCCAGTCGTCAGCAGTTCAGCGGTAATCCGCCGATGCAGCGCCTCAAGCGGCAGCCCATCCTTCGTCGCCTTCTCCCACAGTGCCTGCATCGCTGCTGGCACCTCGATCTGCGCCTCGGTCCGATGGATGACACCGACCATGCCGTGGATCGTAGGATGGACGATCTCCGGGAACTGCGCCCGCTTCTGGTAGGCGTCGTACAGCGCCTTGCCGCCGTCTGCCTGAGCCGAGAAACCCGACGGCTGCGGCAGGTACTGTGTTCCCGACCCCTTCACTTCCTTCTCGCCAGCTGCGGTGTCACGCATCAGTGACCATTCATCCGCCCGCTCGATGTAGAGCGGGTGCTTTGTCTCGACGGCATCGGTCATCAGTTCAGAACCTCGTGTGGCCGGAACAATGCCGGTGCATCTGTTGTTGCTGGCGTGAAGCACAGGAGATGGCGATGACAGGTAATAATCAACCGAGCAATGAGAGCCCGAAGCTGCTAGCCGGTGATGAAACGGAGCCTGGCTCCGAGCAGTCCGCAGAGGGTATCTGTCTCGCGTGTGGCGGCTCCGGGGAGCAAAGTGGCAAGGAGTGCTCTGACTGCGGCGGCAGCGGTATTGTTACCGTGATTGTCGGAGACGCTTAACGTCGCTTCGTCTGAGCCGCTGCTGTTAAAGCGCCGTATGAATGGTAGAACCACTCAGATGCGCCTTCTCCATTGCCTCTAAGATTGCCGCCGCAATCAGTTCGCTCCCGTGTCCAGATGGCTCGATGGCGTTGGCGTAGTACTGGTCCTTTGAGAACATCACCCGCAGATCGATCAGCGATAATCCGCGCTTCGCCGCCTCACGGGTGATGACGTCGTTCAGAATTCCAAGGGCAAGGTTAGCTACGCGGCGCTGGTGTAGATCAGGCAGCATCGCGTCGTAGATCGTGCAGATTGCCATGGGACGATTGAAACGCTCAGCTTCATTGAGGAGCGTTCGGTACCGGTCCCGAAACCTATCCCTTATGACCCGCACTTTTTCTAGCGCCTCAGTGACAGTGCTCACTGATTCAAGTAGCACACCAATCGACTGCAATGCGTCATTGCCGCCAGCGCTGATTACGAGGAAGGTCGCGTCGTCGGGAATGCCGTTCAGCTGACTGACAGCACCTTCAATAACCGCTCCATCCTGGGCTAGGAGGGTGACCCTTCCATCACCAACCTTGCTTCATCAGGACAGAAGCTACATCTCCTCCTCGCGGCACATAAGCAGCATTGTCGAGGATTGAGTCACCAATCAGAGCAACATGAACCATAGGGCACCTCTTTCACAGAAGGTGAAACGGCAAGCACGTCTTTTGTTCCCGTTGCTGCTGATGAAGCGTCCTAATACAGCCCCTTCACCGTCGTCGTTGTCGTCTCCGATTGACGGTTGCCTACCAGACGCCCGAAAGCTCCTGAGGTGGCATCCACCTGGTCCTTGAACGCGCCGCCCGGGAAGAGGCAGAGTTCGTCGAGATAGGCCTCGTTCCAAGCGCCCTGCACCAGGAAGACATTGCCAGCCTCGCACTGAGACGAGAACGGTTCGGCTCGCGTCACCTTGTCCCCGGTCTCCGGATCGGCCTTCACTGTCCAGCCCGCGAGCATCGAGACATAATCCTTCGCCTGCACTTTACCTGCTTGCCCCGGATCCTGTGGAAGGCTGATCAGGACATCAGTACCGTCGAGCTCGGCAGTGGCCTTGATAAGCATGCGGACAGCGTTGCCTTCGTCCTGGGTGGTGACAACGTGGCCCACCACGTAGGAACCGTCAGGCGCCTTCCCAAGCTTCACGCCGGCTGTTCTGGCCGCTGTCGTCTTCTTCGTCGCTGCAAGGTCCCAGTGGCGCACCCAGTGCGTGCCAGGCGGCGCCTGCCGGATGATCTTGCCCTCGAACCATTGACGCTTGAACAGCCCGCCTTCACGAGCCGTCGGACGCTGCTGGTATTGGCCGGCATACCCGTAGGAGTCTTTGACCACCTTCAGCGCATCGACAGCCTCACGCGTGAAGCGCTCCGGCAGCAGTAGCTCGCCATCAGTCGTGCGTGGATCCACAAAGCCAATACGGGTCGGCTCCGTTGGATCGATAATCCGCCCGCTCGACCTGTATGGCTTCGGGTCGTACTCCATTGGCAGGCAGAGATGCACATAGGGCAGTCCCAGCTTCAGGATCGTGCCGGCGACATCGTTCTCGTGCAGTCGCTGCATGATGACGACGATAGCCGATCGCTCCAGGTCGTTGAGGCGGTCGGAGATGGAGTCCCGAAAAATGCGGACGGTGTTCGCCCGCTCCACATCGCTCTCTGCCGTCTCAGTCGAGTGCGGGTCGTCAATGATGACGCGATCGCCGCGGCCGCCGGTCATGGAGGCAAAGGGCCTGCCCTCACGCCCACCGGACCTGGTGTTCTCGAACTTCCCCTTTGCGTTCTGGTCCGACCGAAGCTGTACCTCCGGCCACAGGGAGCGATACCACTCGCTCTCGACCAGCCTGCGCATCTTCGTGTTGTCGCGCATCACATTGTCCTGGGAATAGGACGACGTCAGGTAGCGCATGTGGGTCAGCTCAGCCGGTCCCCACTCCCACGCCGGCCAGAAGACCGAGTGGAGCAGCGACTTCATCAGCCCTGGCGGACAGTTGGTCAGGAGCCTTGTGATCTCGCCCCGGCTGACCGCCTCAAGGTGATCGGCCATCGCCTCCAGCGGCCAACCCCATACCAGCTTTGCCTTCGGCTCCAGGATCGGCCATGCCTCGGCAACAAAGCCCGCCAGCGTCTTGCACCGCGCGCGGATCCGCTCCGCGTTCTGTTCTACGTCCCGGCGCTGCCGCTCAGCCTCCCGCCTCGCCCTCTCTGGCCGTATCGCCCGCATCATCACCGCTGGCGGTGGCAAGCGGGCCGAAGATGGCTTCGAGTGCATTCAGCTGCTCTTCCGACATGTTGGTGAGGTCGACGGTCTGGATCGGGCCACCGTTCGGACCAGTGTGCTCCCGCTTTTGCGGCGGGTAGCTGCCCTGCATCTTGTTGGCTTCGGCAATGGCAGAGATCGCCACACGCGCGTCCTTCTCAGCGTGGCTGTCGAAGATCGTCTTGAGTGCCTGCAGCCTGTCGGCGGCCGTCCATTCGGCTTTCTCAGCCACTCTGCCTTTGATCTCTTCCACCCGTGCCCGGATGTTACCCTTTGCTACCAAGCGGGATGCGTGGGAGCGGTTGGGCTTGAACCCTGCAGCAGCGTAAGCCTCGATAGCGGTCTTGCCCTGCGCCAGCGCTTGCGCGACAGTCTCGTGCCGGGCGTTTTTCAGGACTGGCATGAGTTAACCTTGGGGGAGTTCAATGAGTGGCTTTACGGACAAAGAGATTGCTGACGAACTGAAGCGGCGGGACCGCACCAAATCAGGCGTGTCGTACAAAGAAGGGAATGCAGCAGCTACTACCTGCAGCCACTGCGGAGCTCCAACAAGCTCGCTGGATGCGCACCCAGATTTCCCACTTTGCGCCGTCTGCGACGATGACTGACGCTGCACAGGCGGCTTCACACTCATCGGGAGTCGTCATGGCGGACCTTGACGGGGCTGTTAACCATAGCCTCGTTTGCCTCATGCTTTCCGAGCCCAGCCCCCTATAACTCCATTAACCGTATCGCTCTCGCTGGGAGGTGGCGCATGAGCTTCGTTCTGCAAAAGCACCAGCGCCACGTCGTAGAGACTGTGGCCGCCTACGAAGCGCGAATAGTAGAGATTGAGGCAGACATCCGTCTTAGGGCGATGTCCAACGACATCAACATAGCAGAGCTCCGTCTCCTGCATCGCCTCAAGGAAGAATGCTCCGGCGTTCTCTACCGCTACCAAGGCCTCAACGAAGGCTTCAAAGCCCTGGTTGGGGATGCCAGCGTAGCAGCTGAATAGAGAAAGTCCCGCTCTGTTTCCGGGGCGCGGCTTTGGAACATGCCTGCCTACAGGCTTACGGATAACACGGGCTGGCGATAATCGGCCCCTGAGGGTTGCGGCCTACCTCGATTTCGTCCGCAGTTTAACCAACTAGCTTGGCATCCTATAGCAGGTTTCCCAAGCTCTGCTGCCAACAGCAGCCCGATTAGTCCGGCTTTCGCCGATAGGACCGCTCTACACGGCCGTGGCCTTTGGGCTCTTGAGGCTTAGGTCTGATGAAACCTATTCGTTCACTTTGTGTTTAGACTCCGCAAAAAGGAGACATCCATGCACAAGCTACTCATCGCTCTAGGCGCCACATGCCTCATCACATTTGCTGCGCCAGCCATGGCTCAGGCACCTGCCCCCAATGATGACACCAACACCGCAGCTCAGTCCGAAGACGACGATGGCTTCGATCTGGGTTGGCTCGGACTAATCGGCTTGGCCGGTTTGGCTGGCCTGAAGGGACGCAAACGCGACGATCACACGACCACCGTCCGCCGCTGAAGGTGCAGGAGGCGCCGTCATTCAGCGGCGCCTCCTTTAGATCCGGTAAACTTCCCAAATCTCCTAGACCCCTCGATCCTCTTCTGCTTTGTCTTCCTTGCGCTGGTAACAACAGGCGCGGGTGCTTCTGCCCTGGATAATCGGAAGAAGTAGATTCGTCAGTAGAAGCTCGGCGGATATGCGTTCCATTTTGCTGGCGGTAGGAGTAGATTGTATCGCTCGCCGAGGGGGCGAGTTTTGGGAGGACCTTCTCATGCCACAACTTGCTCAGATGTTCTTCAAGACCGCGGTTATCTTCTTGATCGTTGGCATAGCGATGGGATTGCAGATGGCAATCTCAGGAAATCATAACGTCATTGGCCCCCATGCTCATGCCAATCTACTCGGTTGGGTGACCATGGCGCTGTTCGGCACTTACTACGCGTTCAATCCAGCCAAGTCAGAGACGCGCTTCGCGGTCGCTCAATTCTGGATCTACACCGGAGGCGTAGTTGTTATGGTTCCGTCACTCTACCTGCTTTACCTGGGTTATCCGCAAGCGGAACCGCTCACTGCCCTAAGCTCTCTGGTCATCCTGGCGGGCGTACTTATGTTCGCGGTCGTTCTTTTCAGCAAAGAACGAGTTGCGACTGTCCTTCCGGGCGGCGCGGCGCCAGCTTAACGGGGGGAACCCTTGATTTGTGCATGCAAAACCCCGCCCCGGTAGTCCGGGAGCGGGGTTCAATCTGCTCGAACTAATCTGCTAGCCACCGATTGTTCCGAACTTGCTAATAATGCTGGATTCGGGGCGCCAAGGCAACCAATCCAATCTGAAAACGCCACCCGCAAATCCATGCCGCCTCCTTGCGCCCAGCCGGAGCTTCCGGCCCTGCAATCATTCAAACTATTGCCACACCGATGCGTGACCCTTGTCGCATGGCATTGGGTATCGCTTTGGGTGTTGGGCTGGGCGCTGCGATTGGCTCCGCTCTCTTTGACAGCGCCGCTGTGGGGATCGCGATCGGCATCGCAGTCGGCGTGGCCTTGGGTGCATTGGCCGGAAGACGTTGATCTTCAGGCTTCTCCATCCTGGCCGGCACCCAACAGAGCACGGAACGCACGATTGCACTGCTGGCTCTCGCCCTCCAGCAGTGTCAGTGGATCGACCAATCCCACGCCTACACCAATGGCATTGGCAGCCGCCCAAGCCCAATCATCCTGCGCTCGCTGCAGAAGCCTCGGCGCCTCTTCCGAGATGCACGCGCGACCTGCCTGAACAATCTCCGCTGACGACACGCCTTGAAGCCGTTCCGCGACCTCTGCCTGAAGGGGCCCGACAACCAGAATGGCAAACAGATAGCTTATGAACTCGGACATGACGTCCCCTTAGGTGCCGGGAGATATGGGTATGACCTCTGAGCGGCGCTAGATTATCAATGCAGCATGACCAAACCTACAGCCGATGCTTCAGATGGATGAGCGGATATGGCCGCCCCTGTCCATCGATTTCTGATCGCCCCGTCTGCACAAAGCCGAGCCGCTGGTAGAACCCAAGGGCTTTGCTGTTCTGCTCGTTGACATCAGTGGTCAAGCCAGGGTGAAGCGCAAGCGCATGCTCAACCAGCTGCCTGCCGACGCCCGCGCCGAAACACGCGGGATGAACGAACAATGCTTCCAAGTGACCATTGGCAACAAGCATGAACCCGACGGTTCCCTGAGAAGGATCTACTGCAAGCAAGAGCGGGGCGCTGGGGAGGAAGCCGTGAAGCATCTTCTCGATCTCTTGCCGATCGTGATGCGAGAGAAAATCATGGGTAGCATCGACGGATGCTCTCCAGATACTCAGGACCCTATCGCCGTCTGATGCAGTGGATTTGCGGATTGTGATCATAGCGCCGTTTTAGTTATTCCGATTCTCCGTCGAACAAAAAAGGCCGGGGCGAAACCGCACCGACCTTCCTCATCATCGCTTTCTCACCAGTGCCAGTACATCCGTGGCAAAAGTCTAAAGCGATGGCGGCGACTGTGAGCGGCGAATTCATCAGCGCTCATGAACAATGCCGACGGGCGAGATATAGGGAGCCAATGTGTCCTAGACAAGCTCAGGCGGCATCCTTCTTCCTTGCCTCACGCAGCCGGCGACGCTCGTTTCTTTTCTGAGCCCAAGTGAAGTCTCGAAGCTCCGGCACTCCGGCAGGGCTAAATGCGGTGTCGTCCATCCAGGCTAGCGAATGCGCAGGTTCTTCGATGTTGACAGGAATATGCTCGATTTCCGGGGCAACACGCAACAGGTCAAGATCGTCATTTTCGTTATTCTGCAATGGGTTCCGAGTGAACCTTAGCTCAATGCGTGTGATAGCCCGCTCTTTCCTGCGCCTTCCGGTCGCTACATGGATACCTTCGTCGCCGCACCAGTGCTTGAACGGGCGACCACCGGCCCGACCGATTGCCCAATGCCAGAGGCAGCGACGCTCACTCTCATCATCCACTGCCAGGATCAACTCATTGCAGCGTTCCCAGTCGGTGACATCCGATGCGCGTAGGCGGGTCGACCGGCTCTCCCAGAAGCTCTCTCGCTCCTCCGCATAGCGCTCACCGCCCCACCCTGCTTGGTCCGCGGCATCATGAACGTACGGCAGAGCCTGAGCCTTCACCGGTTTCGGCCCATCGCCGAACGGGAGCCGGCGATCTGTCTCAGCTGCCCGGATAAAAAGTTCCGTGATCTCTTCCCTCGTCATGCCGTTCTCCGTCTCTCGTCGAATAGGTCCCCCTGCGCCGCGTTGGGACCAAACACCCGGACCACTCTCTCATACAGCATGCCCGCGATAGCGTGGCGCTGGTGTGTAATTCCGCTGAGGTCTCTCGCGATGAACTGGAGCTGGCCCACAGGCGTCTTGTCGAAACACTCGAGCCATTCCGTCGGCCGCTCCTCAATGATTGCCTGGCACGCCTCAACCAGATCGCTCACCGCCCAAAACAGATTCTCGTCGAGCTGCCCCTGGTTGTTCTCGGTCTCTGCCAGGGTGGACATCACCATGCGGAAGTGCGCCTCGCCTCGATTGCGCAGGATCCTGTCCATTGTTGCGACCGCTCGCGTCTGACGAACATCCGGATACGCGCGGCCATCGATGATCTCGATCCCGTACTCTTCACAGATGCTGTAGACGCGGGGATCAATCACTTTGTACGGCCCCTGACCGATAGCGGCCTGGGAGGAACGACGATCCGAGAAGCAGGTTGGTTGTGCTCTGCCCAAAGGCACAAACCATGCAGGATGATCGAGTAGTAGAATTGGACTTCAGCAACTTTTGGGGCGGCTCAGTTTCAGCCGTAGCAAGGAACACCGCACTGCAGGCCATCAAGGGTCCAGCCGATGCGCATGACTTCCTCTGCAATCGATGGCCGGGGATACGCGGCCCCGCTTTTGCCAAGGCGAAGCGAGCCGCGATCGCTGCCATTTCTGGAAGGACTTCTCCGGAAGAGGCAAGGGCAGCATTCATCGCAGCGTGCTTGCAGGCGGACTGCCTGGTCAGGACGGACGTATAAGTAGCGGCTACACTGCTCATGCCTCACCCCTTTGCCGCTCGACCTCGACAACACGGCCACCGCCGATGAACAGCTTCTCCGCCCTCGCCCGCTTGGCTTGCTTGATGGATGGCGTTCCCTCGCACTCTCCACCGACGATGGGAAAGTTGAGGTATCGGAGGAGATGAGCAGCACAGGCCTTCCATGCTGCTCCCTCCGTCGGGTAGATCAGCGGCTTGTCGCCCTGGCCCATAAGCGGCTTGGGCTGGGCATCCCGGGCAAAGCGCATCATGACACGGTAGCCACCAGGGACGGGCTGAGGGTAAGCGCTATACTTGTTCATGCTTCTCCTCGCGAGTCATGGACCGGGAACGAAAAAAGCCACGGGCTATTAGAAGGGGTGGACAACAACCTGCGAGGCTGACGAATATGCTTGCTAACCATTGGAAAGAACCCGTCGTGATCCGGGATGGAAGGATGCAGATTTCGCTGGCTACGCCCGAACAGGCCATCAATTGGCTTGCCCATGAGCGTGATCAGAACAGCGGCAAGTGGCGCAAAGCCTGGCAGACGTGCCGCGCCGTGCACGAAGGCAAGCTTCCGCCGGAAGAAGCTCGGTCGGCCGTATTGTTGGTCGCCCAAAGCACCCACTGACACGCGGCACCAGCCGCGGCGGTTCTGGTGTAGAAATCTAGCGTAGTGGTTCATTCTGCTGGTCCCTGACGCTTGCGGCGGATCTCGCTTGCTTTGTGCTCGACGCGAGCCATCGTCATCAGCACGGGCTTGAGTTCATCGGGCGCGGTGTCGTAGGCCATGACCCGGGTTGCGCGGCCACCGTTCAGCCTGGGCAGGAGGCCACGCGGAATGGCGATCCAGTTTGACGGATCAGTGTTGAGCCGGTTGCCATCCACGCACTTGAGGCACAGACCGTCTGGCACGGGACCGTGCAGTCTCTCCCACTCGTGAACGTGCTTCAGCACATAGCGGCGCTCGTAGCCGGTGTGTGGGTTCTCCTCATCGATGCTGATCTCGACGTATCCGTCCTTGGACACGCGCTCATGGCCGAGAAACTTCGTGTTGTGCGGCAGCTGGCCACGCTTGAACTGTGTCTTACGTGCGTTGGGATGGCGGCCACCCTTGCCCGGCGGGCATGGCTTGCCTTTGTTGACCGGCTCCTGCCCTTTCACAAACTGACCGGTTCGGCCTGTCTTCCAGCCCTTTCGCTTGCGGAGCGCGTGAAGGTTCTGAGCGGTGACGTCCTCACGTTCGAACTCGCCCACGAATGCGGCGTGATACTCGCTGATCACCATCGTGGAGTTGCTTTCGAGCCAGGCCATCTCGTCCGCCGAGAACTTCCGGTGGCGTCCGAAAAACCGCCCCGGCTTGCGGCCCACGAACCAACCTTTCCGCTTTCGCAGCCCGTGTAAGTTCAGCGCCGTGATATCTGCTCGACCGAACCTCGCTACAAATTCGCGGTGGTAGTCGCTGATTATCATAGAGCGGTTAGCCTCTAGCCACGCCATCTCATCGGCAGAATAGTGGATGCGTTGCCCCCTCATGTGCCGGCCGCCTTGATCAGAGGGCGCTGCTGCCGGATCTGAATAGGTTCTCCGTCTGGTGGGGTGGGAGGGGAGATCATAGGCAGAGCCGAAGCGAACCGGTCGCCATGCGTTGCGACAAGCGTCACAGCTTTGAGAGACAGGTCCGCATTGCGGATGATCTGCTCACTGACGCCGACAATGGCATCTGCGCGCTTCACTTCCGTGTCGATCTGTTCCGCCGTCAGGCCTTCTTCCGTCAGGCGCTCCAGCTGGGAGAACAGGTGGTTGTTCAAGTGGATCAGTCGGTTCTTCATCTGAAAGCCTCCGGGTTCTCTTTGATTGTTGCAGTCCATTTCAGGATGAGAGCTGCGTCTGCGCTCCATTTCCCGGCCAGTCGCTGTTCAATTTCTCGGGCGGCGTAGAAGAGAGCGTCTTCACGCGTTTCAGCGAATTTTCCCCACTTCACGCCGACCCGGTATCCGCCGCCTTCGCTCTCGCACTGCCAGCTTGTGGACCACATCCACGTTTTATCCCTGTGCTGATGGATCTCAATGCGGGCGCGGTCCCATGCCATGCGGGGATGTTTCAGGCGGAAGGTGTGATCGGGCTCACCCTGCAACACCTCGCCGTAGGCCTCGATCTTCTTCATCAATGGGGGCCGGCGGACCGTGTCGAAAAGGCCAAGCTGTTGCATCACAGCAGCCCCCGCTGGTTCCGCGCCTCGACATGTGCCGTTCCGCCACACCCGGCAGCGCTTCCAGTCAAGCCTTTAAAGTTTTGCGATCGGCTATCTGACAACAGCCCTCTTGAAGAGGAAAACCAGACATCACAGATGGATAAGCGGCGCTGGCCACAGCGCTTTCCTTGTTGATCACCAACCAAATCAGTGAGGTAGAAATGATCTCGAAGCTGTTCGATCGACCGGTCTATCTGAAGGAAAAGAGGGACCTGGTCCGGGAGATAACCGCCGTCGAGGATGCGATCGACTTTCTTGAGGATTGGCCCGAACGCGAGCGCGACATGATCCATGATGCGGCGCTGAAGACCTGCTACATGGCTCATGATGGCCTGAAGCCGTTGAACGCCGCGCGCGACGCCGTCCGCGCCTTCGGAAAGAAGAAGGGCATCCTCGTGAAACAGCCTGCGGTCCAGCCTTGGATGATCAAGACGCCAGCAGGCGGCGGCCGGGTATCTCCGTAGATCATCAGCCGAGCAAGGGAGGCCGTTAACGCGGCCTCTTCTCATTTGGGAACGGGGTTGGCGTGTCATAGCGCGAGCTCCTCCTGCGGACGCTGCAGCTTCATCGATCGATAGCGGGTGAAATCAGCGTCGAACTGCAGCTTCTCGACAATGGATGGGTCGCCAAACCTGACCTTTATGGAGGCAATCTCCGCAATGCCTTCGATCTCGGAGCCGAAGACGCTGTTTATGGTCTTCCAGTCGCTCGGGGTGGCCGCCACCTTCTCCATCTCCTTCTTGTATTTCTCTGGACGGTACAGCGTGATGATCGCGTCGTAGTCGGCACGGGCGCCCTCCCCGCCATACAGGTCCTTGGCGATCGGGCGTGGGTTCTGGCGCTTGCCGCTTTCGCCGTTCCGCTGGTTGAGGATGAGGACCGACGCCGAAAGCTCATCGGCCAGTGCCTTGAGCTCCACCGTAACCTCACCGGAGATCCTGTCGGCCGACAGCTTCGGATCGCGAGGCTTCACCTTTCCGATGTGGTCGATGACGATGAATGGCGTCTTGCCGTTGGCACGCTTTTTGATGAAGCGACGGGCGTAGGCGACGAGTTGCATGACCCCTTCCCGCTGGCACCGGATGATGTCGAACGGCTGGTTGTTGATCTGGGTGGCGAACAGCACGCACCGGTCGCGCTCGCTCTCTGTCATCAGTCTGGACGGCTCGCGCTGCTGTCTGACGCTGATCTCGTGGACCTGGGCGATCATCTGCCGGATGCACTGGGCCGCGGATTGGTCATAGGAGAGGAAGAGGACGGGATGTCCTCCCCTCACGGCGTGGTAGATCAGCTGCATGGTGAGGCTTGACTTGCCCTCGCCTGACGAGGACAGAAGCCCGTACAGGTTGCCCGCCTCGAAGACCGGCTCCGACAGAACCTTTGCGATCTCAGGCAGCGCGATCGGAACGCCCACCACACCGTCACGACGGGCCGAGGCTTCGAACATGGCCAGGTAGGATGATCCGGGAGATGCACTCGCCCTTAGAGCTGCCAGTCTAGTCCTGCGCTCCGTCAGGCGCATTTCCAGCTGCTCTATCTCATCATCCAGCGTGAGAAGCGTATGGCCTTCCTTGGCAAGCTCTGAGGCAATCTCAGCCTCTCTCGCCAGCTGCCGGCCAAGCGACACGCTCTTGATGATGTGGAGTGACGATTCCAACCTGCGCATGGTCGACGGGTCGAAGCCAAGGCTCATCAGTCGCGCCATGTAGGTTGCCGGCAGTATCCCGGCTTCATCGTCGTCGCGACGAGTCCGGCTGCTCCGGCTATTGCTCCAGGCCTTGGGCATGAATGGCTTCAGCGAGATTGCGGTGACGGGCTGCCCGCTGCGGAACAGCTCCATGCCCTCCTTGAACATGAGTTGATGTAGCTCTTCGCCGAAGTCCTCCCACTCAAGCCCGCACTCGGCGAGCACCTGATTGTCCGCAAACATGCAAGCAAGGAAGACTTCGGACGCTTCGAATGCATCATCCTCGCTGATGCGGTCGAACTGGCTGCGATCGACAGGGCCGCTCATGCTGGCACCTCGCGTCGCAACATTGCGCTACGGCGTGAGCCTAACCGAGCCCCTCCGTCGGACTTGAAGTCTAAGGAACGAGCGCTTGAGTCGCCCGTTGGTGCCCCTGAAATGCCAGGAGTACCCCATCCATGCAGACAAACATTTGGGACAACCAGATCGAGATTATTTGCGACGGAGGCGACCACTTCAAACGTGTCTGCAGCCCAAGAGATGCTGTTGCTTGCTTGACCAATCATTGGCCGGATCAGCGTGGTAGGGCTTATGCAGCCGCCAAGCGCGCATGTTTGAAGGCGATCAAAGGAGAAGTCGCGCTTTCCATCGCTGAGGCAGCGTTTGTGAAGGCTGCCGAAGAGGCAGGGATCCTGAAGCATTAGGGTTGCCGTGGCGGAATCTCCAACGGAACCGGACACTCTCATGTCTGTTGTGACATTTGCGCAGCCCTTTATGCGTGTGCGGAAAGGAAACCCGGCATGTATGGAACAGATTGGCCCGAGCCTGTGGTGGTGGAGCACAAGGTGCCCAACAAGCCGATCGTCGTCTGGAGCAACGAGGAGGCGGTCAACTGCCTTATGGGCAACTGGCCTAGCAGAGACTTGTATTCAAAGCCCCATGCCTTCACGCACTCAATCGCCAGCGGAAGCTGAGGAGCGGTTGCCCAGCATGCGCGAGCCTCACCGCCGTAAGACGGCGATGGAGATGAAGGTCAAGTCGAAGATCGCCCGGGTGAAGAAGAAGCACCTCGGAATCACGAAGCCGAAGTCGTCGCTCAGCGACGGCCGGTTCAAGCGGCTGATGGACGGTACGGTTGTTGACCGCCGCACGGGCGAACTCGTCGGAGGACGGCATCGATGACAGATAGGGCTGCGGTGACGGATAGCGAGTGCACGAAGGTTGAGCGGGATGAGACATGTCCTGTCGCCTATCCCTCGCTGCTCTGGGAGGTATGCAACCGCAAAGGGCTAGTATCTCGTCAGGTTGACAGCCTCTGCTCCTGCAGAGCGGGTATAAAGGGGTTCGGGGGCACTTCCTGGAGCGCGACCTCATGCAGGATGGAGAGAAGATCCTGCTTTACATCGTTGCTGAGCAGCAGGTTCGGATCAGTTGCCGCCACCATGATGGTACGACGCACGATGCGTTCAGCTATCGCGCTAGAGGACGTGTATCTAGCCGCAAAGCGCGTCAGGCTGGTCATTTCTGGACTGCGAAGATTCGAAAAGCTTAATGCAACCATCGGCGCTTCTCCCCTGAGGTCGCAGGCGAGAGCACGTAGTAACCCTCAGTCGTCACCGCCTAAGTCTTCGGTTGGTGACGATGTCGACAGTGTACGCTTATCGGCAGATGAGTCCATACCGCCCCTTGAAACGAAGAGGGTAAGCGAATGAAACTGGCGAACTCACCCGTTTCGTCCTGGCCGCTCCAGCGCAAGCAATCTCCGGCCCCAGCATCCTTTAGCCTTACGGACCTAGTCTCCTTAGGCGATCGCATTCATCGGGCGGCATCACGGCCTCAAGTACCGCGTCGACCTTGGGTAGAAAAGCAGTCCACATCGGCCTGCCATCAATCACTCCGTTCTCCGGCAAGCCCTCCAGCCTACACAGCGCTCGCGCTGCTCGCTCGCGAGGCTCCTGTTTGCGCACCTTCATTGAAGTCCTCCGATCGGGCTTCGAACGTACCTTTAGGCGACCTACGAAGATTTCCGGCTGTCTTCCAAGGTGTCTTTTCGGCTTTCTGTGGCGAGGTCATGAAGACCATGTACTGCGCCCGGCCTACTGCCTGCAGCCATGATGACGGCATAAAACGCGCCGCGTGTTATTTCCTTCTTTGTCGCCTTCGGATGCACCTTCCTAACGGCTTCGAAAAGATCTTTGGGCCTCATCTTCGGCTTGGCCAATTCGGAAACCGTCTTCGCAATCTTCTCGATCTCGGTCATAGCAGCTCCATTGTTGCCAAGGAGCTTGAAAGGCAAGTCGCTGTCACAATCAAGCATGCAGCTTACGAAGTAAGTCCCATCGCTCCCCGACCGTTACCAACGGGTACATTAGTGGAGGCTAGAGCCCTTGGGCGCGAGATCATTCATGACCTGAGCGAGTTCGATGGCGGTCACTTCGTTGAGGAGCACCATAGGGACTCCGTCGAAGACCACTGCCAATCCAGTTCCGCACTCGATCACAGACCAGGAGCCCTCGCTGTCTCTGACTGCCTTGAAAGCTCGATTTACGGAAATGCTCATGAAGCGGCAAACATGCGCTCACGGCCAAAGTTGCAGCGCTATCGTCCCAGCTGAGGGAGGTCGGGCGATGAAAACAGCCTACTTAATGATCGCGCCGGGCCTGCCTTGGCTGCCAACGCGCCGCCGCGCATCCTTTATCTCTTCCTCGGGCGTCTTAGTGACGTCGACGAATTCGGGATACCGTTCGTGCCCGTCCTTTCTGACCATCTCCTTGTCTGCTTCATTTGCCGTTTTCTCTGCCATCGTCGCTCTCCTACTTGATTGCCGTCCTAACTGCGGAGACCGCGAAAGGATGCATCGCGTCCGCAACCGGAATCGGAAGAGAGCTGTGGATGACCTGCTTGTGGATAGCGGGGAAAGTGGGGACCGACGAACACGACCGTTGACCTTTCACGCAACGTTCCGCGCCTTGGTCTCAATCGGGCCGAAGTAGCCGCTGCGATCGGCGTCAGTGCGAACACCGTAGACCTGATGGTTCAGGAAGGTTTTCTTCCGAAGCCGCGGAAGTGGCACACCCGCAAGGTGTGGCTGGTCTCGGATGTAGTCGCCGCGATGGCTTCTTGGCCCGAAGAGGGCATGCCGGCGAACAGGGAGGACGCGGACGACGGTGAAGACTGGCGAGCGTCTGCATGACAGACGTGGCGAATATCGATCTGCCGTACATCGAAAAGAACAAGAGCCGGCATGGCACGATGCGGTACTACCTCCGCATCGACGGCAAGCGCATCTGCAGACTGCCAGACGACATCCAGAGCGAGGAGTTCACGAGGGCGTACTGGAAGGCCCGCAACGCTGCCTTGCCTCTCAGCGGGGCTCCTGCTGCTCCCCAACTCATATCCGCGATGGTGAAGCCGAACAGCTTCCGCTGGCTGTGCATGGAGTACATGCGGTCTAAGGAATTCACTCAGCTCGACCAGACCGCACAGACCCGGCGCCGGAACATCATGGAGGCGATGTGGGATGAGCCATTGCACCTGGCTAAGCCGGCAGGCCCATTCTTCGCGGACATGCCGCTGAGCAGGATGGACGTGGCGAACGTCGAGGTTCTGCGAGACCGGAAGAAGGCTGTGCCCTTTGCCGCCGACGAGCGCCTGAAGGTGCTGAGGCAAGCCTTCGACACCAAGCGCAACGGTGAGCCGCTCACGACCAACATCCCTCGCCTCGTTTCGCCCTTCCGGGCTCACTCTGATGGGCACGAGACGGCCACGCCGGCGGAGCTTGAGCAGTTCATCAAGCACCACGGGATCCGCTCAAAGGCCGTGCTCTATCTGTCGATCGCGATGTACACCGGCCTCAGAGTATCTGACCTTGCGGTTCTAGGTCCGCAGCATCGCCGCGCCGACGCTTTCCACCTCCGGCTCTTCAAGAACCGAAACAGGACGCCCGTCGACCTGATCGTGCCGCTGCACCCGATCCTGGAGGGCGTGCTCGCTACGCACAAGGTCACCGCCCTCACCTATCTGGTGACGGAGTTCGGAAAGCCGTTCAGCGTGAAAGGACTCGGCAATCGAATTTCGGATTGGTTCAGGCAGGCGGGGTTGCCGCACCTGACATCGCATTCGGTGAGGAAGGGGCTTGCCACAGACGTCGCGCACAACGAGGCGACGGACAACATGCTCGAGGCGATGTTCGGGTGGCGGGACGCGAAGACATCCAAGATCTACACGCGCAATGCAGAGCGTGCCCGACTAGCAAGGCAGACGGTCGCGAAGATCAGTTGGGATGGGATTGGAAGCAAGCTGCTGACGCCCAACGAGGCCGACGAAGGTGTGGCAGGGTGTGGCAGCGGCGGTTGATATTGCTTCGAAATTATTTCAGACCAAGTGTGGCAGCCGGGGGCTCAACGTAAGGTGTACGCTCACTTTTCCAACTCCGGGCGAGGCCTCCAATTTCAGCGACCTTACCAGAGCTACAGATAGACCGTGTCTGGCATTTGGCAGACCCCCAGGTTCTGACGGATGAAATCACCGTGTGAGAACGCTTGGTACGACGTACAGTACGGCCTGCGATGTGTCGGCTCCTGGCGAGCGCTGCTTTGGCTGCGGGAGCATCACCCTCCTTTTGCTCGGCTTCCCGACCTGTGCCTGGTCGGCTCACGCAATTTCAGCTGATGACGCATGAGTGGGGTAGAGGACAGCGCGCTTAGGTGCTGTCGGCAACTCACGGAGCAAGGGCGAAGCATCGCCCTTGGACTAGTCGTAGTGCGGGCGGGTGGCCGGAGGCTCATAAACAGAGTGATCAGTGGTCGAACAACCTGCCAGGATTGCGAAGGTGATCAGAAAAATGATACGCACGTAACTCTCCAAAACTTAATTCTTGCAAGGCAGCATCTGCTGTAACGCATTCAGATGCTGCCTTACGGGGCTAACCTTTAACCCTCCACCAGACAACGTCCAAACAGGCTCCGGTCATTTACCGCCGCGCTTGCTACCGCCGCCTTTTCCGGGACCAGGGCCGTGGTCATGGTCATGGTCTGCACCGTCGCCGTCATCGTTCTTGCCACCGGCGTCGCCCTTGCCCTTGCCACCGGCATTATCCTTGCCCTTGCCGCCGGCATTGTCCTTGCCCTTGCCGCCGGCATTGTCCTTGCCCTTCCCGCCGGCATTGTCCTTGCCCTTCCCGCCGGCATTGTCCTTGCCCTTGCCGCCGGCATTGTCGTTGCCGTTGCCGCCGGCATTGTCGTTGCCCTTGCCGCCGGCATTGTCCTTGCCCTTGCCGCCGGCATTGTCCTTGCCGTTGCCGCCGGCATTGTCCTTGCCCTTGCCGCCGGCATTGTCCTTGCCGTTGCCGCCGGCATTGTCCTTGCCCTTGCC
>NZ_JAKJHS010000017.1 GCF_021648825.1 Rhizobium halophilum
CCGGCGCATCCCATCCGCCATGAGCTCAAGCCCGGAAAATCCTCCAGCCGGGCGGTCCAAAATCCGGGAGCACCTCACAAGCCCGGAAAATCCTCCAGCCGGGCGGTCCAAAATCCGGGAGCACCTCAGCATAGCGGAGCGTCTCTTGTAATGTTGCGCATGGGAGTGAGATACGGCGGCAAGGGGGGGAACAAGTCCAATGTGCGCTATAGGCCACTCAAGACGTTCAGTTTGTCGAAGAAAATGCGGTTTCGCTTTTTCGCATCAGAAAGCAGTTTAGAGTAATCAATCACTTCAAGGTAGATCCCGTAATTTTTGTGGTACCCGTAGAAGGTCAGCCCATCCGGCGTCGGGTTCATGTCCCGGTCGATTAGAATTTCGCGTAAACTTGGTGTTATATCACAGACGACGTAAGCAAAGGCCGGTATCTTATCGTTTGCAACTGTGATCGGCCTTCCCCGCTCATTCCCAAACTGACCGCTCCTGATATCGCTGATCTGATCGAGTACCTGTTTGAGCGGGTTTTCAGGTTCATCATAATTGTCACGTTGAGGCCGCTTGAATTCCACCACAACGATGCTGCTTATAGGAGAGCCATCTTCAACATTGTCGGCGAACGCTAATTTTCGATCGAATATAAAAAGGTCTGGCCTTTTTCGCGAAGCGGCATCGAAAACCTCCAGCCTGTCCAAAGGTTTATCAGAGGCAACGAAAGAGTGATACGTTAATCTTTCGTCGATGATCCAGAGGTTCTGCTGTGAATAAAGAATATCTTCGTCAGTGTTCCTCATGGGAAACAAGATATTATGCACCGCCTCCTCGAGCGGATATTTGTTGGTTTCCGCATTCGAAGACAAAGCCTTCTCGAGCAACTCTATGACAATTTTGCGATGTGCCACGTACTGCGCCAAAGCTGATTGTCCAAGTTCATTAGACTTCCCCATGAAGTCGGATATCCGCGTACGATAGCCTTCGTAATCATCAAGCTTGGCAGCCTCAGTGAGTATTTTTGCCCCTTCTCGTTTTAGCGACACCTCACGCTGATGAAGCTCCTTATGAAGAGCCAGTTCGATCTCCAATTTCGATGCGTTCGGAGGAATGCTGCTGATGAAATCGGCAAGGTAGCGAAGAATCGGCTTATACTGCGGGGCGTCCGACTGGACATAAGCACGGATTCTGCGAGATTTCGCCTCGTTCACGGATTCGATCAACTCCGATAGATCGTTCTCCACGAACTCCAGACATTTTCGCCGTATGTCCGACCTGCGCACATCATCATGGAAGAGGCCTGAGTCCTCACCTTCATCTCCGGGCTCACCATCCTGTAGGTCAAAGTCTGTGCGGTAGTTGTTCACCTTTTCATTCAAATAGTCGCCTTGGTCGACTGCTAGATAGACGAATGAAGTGCCATCCTGATCAGGAAGCCGCCCTGAAAGATTAGGCACGTGGTCATCAAGCGTCTCGCTCAGGACGCCTCGTGAGTTGGCGGCATATATCAGCCTGTGCTTGGAAGCACGTGGCGCGGTCAACCTGAAGCCGCTCACCAAGAAGCGGCGTCCACTGATTGAGAATTCGGCTTCTCGCGAATTCGCTCGGAAGTGTTCTTCGAACACCTCATTGAGAGAGGTTATGATCCCTTGATCGTGAACTTCAACAATAGGACAATCAGGCCTCATTAGCACCAAAACGAAGTGCTCCGCTAAACGCTGGCAGAGTTGCTCGACAGTACGCGGACATTGTTGCCTGTAAGGGTTGCGGAAGCCCGAAAGGCGAACAGTAGTACCGACTGCTCCATTCGCTACTGGCTTTGCCCCTGCCAAGTCCGGATCATAGTCTACGTCGAAAATAAAATCGCGCCTCCACAGAACCGTTCGGCCAGCGGTGTCATCGTCGTCGGAGAAGCAGCTCGTAATCCTAACTTCATCAAAGGCTTTGAGCCACATGAAGCGGCCGAGACCTTTCCCTCCACGTTCGACTTTATGTTCTGAATAAGCAGTATTGAAGGAGTCAAAGTTCTCGTCGTTGAAGCCGACGCCCGTGTCAGTGATCGTAAACCCGGACACAAAAGGATTTTCTTCGCCTAGAAGGTCGTGCTCTCGCTCAACGCTAACAATGATCTTGTGTTGCCTGCTGGTCGCTACATCCTCGATAGCTTGGAACGAGTTCATTACTGCCTCGAATAGAGGCAGCAATGCCTTCCACTTTGGCAGCGGTGTCTGACGAATCTGCCCGCGAAGGTTGGTCAGAAGCAATCCGGAGGTCGGCGTCACCGCGAGCGTCATATTTTCCCTCTCTACTAAATCCATCAGTTAAGACTGAGTCGAGAAGCCGTCAACAATCACAACAGGACGTAGAGCGGATACACTTGCATCCACGAAAAGGCGGCCTAAGCCGCCTTCTCCACGTCGCCATACGGATCGAACCGGCCGTAGAAGGTTTCGCCGTTGGCCGCCATCTCCTGGAGCAGCGGCGTCGGCTTGAAGTGGTCGCCGTAAGTCTCGGCTAACCGCTCACACAGCTCCACGAACGTCTTCACGCCCATGCCGTCGATGTAGGAGAGCGTGCCGCCGGTATAGGGGGCGAAGCCGAAGCCGAGGATGGAGCCGACGTCGGCTTCGCGCGGGTCCGTGACGATGCCTTCCTCCACCGTGCGGGCGGCTTCCAGCGCGATGGTGACCAGGAAGCGCTGCTTCAGGACGTTGACATCGACCTCGGAGGCCGGCTTCTGCGGGAAGAGCTCCTTCAGGCCCGGCCACAGCGACTTCTTGGCGGGCTTTGCCGGATAATCGTAGAAGCCCTGGCCGTTCTTGCGGCCGCGGCGGTCGAGCACGTCGACCATCTTGTCGATCAGGTCCATGTGCTCGGGCTTGACGGCATTGGGGCCGAGATCGGCGATCGAGGCCTTCATGATCTTCTGGGAGAGATCGACGGCCACCTCGTCGTTCAAGGACAGCGGGCCGACCGGCATGCCGGCCATCTTGGCGGCATTCTCGATCATGGCCGGCGGCACGCCTTCGATCAGCATGTCGTAGGCCTCGTTGATGTAGCGGAAGACGCAGCGGTTGACGAAGAAGCCGCGCGTGTCGTTGACGACGATCGGCGTCTTCTTGATCTTCGCGACGAAATCGAGCGCCATGGCCAGCGCCCGGCCGCCCGTCTCGGCGCCGAGGATGACCTCAGTCAGCATCATCTTTTCGACTGGCGAGAAGAAGTGAACGCCGATGAACTGCTCCGGGCGCTTGGAGTTTTCGGCCAGACCCGTGATCGGGAGCGTCGAGGTGTTGGAGGCGAAGATGGTGGTTTCCGGGATGACGGCTTCCACCTGCTCGATCACGGCCTTTTTCACGGCGCGATCCTCGAAGACGGCCTCGACCACGAGGTCGACATCGGCAAGCGTGGAATAGTCCGGCGTCGGGGTGACGAGGGAGAGCAACTGTTCGCCCTCTTCCTTCGTCATGCGGCCCTTGCCGACGGAATCGGCGACCAGCTTTTCGGAGACGACCTTGCCCTTGTCGGCGGCCGCCTGGTCGCGGTCGATCAGGACGACGGGGATGCCGGCGGCGGCCGTGACATAGGCGATGGAGGCGCCCATGAAGCCGGCGCCGACAACGCCGACCTTCCTGATCTCCGTCTTAGGAACGCCGGCCGGGCGGCGGGCGCCCTTGCCGAGCTCCTGCATGGAGACAAACAGCGAGCGGATCATCGAGAAGGCTTCGGTGGTCTGCAGGATCTGCGTGAAATAACGTTGCTCGACCTTCAAGGCGGTGTCAAAGGGCAGCTGCAGGCCTTCATAGACGCATTTGAGGATCGCCAGCGCGCCCGGGTAATTGCCGGCGGTTTCGCGGCGCAGGATGGCGGGTGCTGCCGGGAAGAGCTGGGCGGCTGCAGGGGTCCAGACGCCGCCGCCGGGAACCTTGAAGCCCTTCTCATCCCAGGGGGCGACGGGCTTCATACCGTCCTTGATCATCTGCTTGGCGGCTTTCACGAGCTCGCCCGGCTCGACGACCTGATGGACGAGGCCCATGGCCTTGGCGCGCTGGGCGGTCAAGGACTGGCCGGTCGTCATCATCTGCAGGGCGTCCTGCGCGTTGGCGAGACGCGGCACGCGCTGGGTGCCGCCGGCGCCCGGGAAGATGCCGACCTTGACCTCAGGCAGCGCGATCTTGACGGACTTAGCATTGGCGGCGACGCGGCCGTGGCAGGCAAGTGAGAGTTCAAAGGCGCCGCCCATGCAGGTGCCGTTGATGGCCGAGACCCAAGGCTTGCCGTTCAACTCGATGCGGCGGAAGAGCTGCGACATCTGGCCGGCGGCATCGAAGAGCTTCTGGACGGCCGCCTGCGGATCCTTCGCCTTTTCCTCGGCGAGCATGGAGAACATCGACTTGATCATGGTGAGATCGGCGCCGCCGGAGAAGGAAGACTTGCCGGAGGTGAAGACCACGCCCTTGACCGCGGCATCTTCCACCGTTGCCTTGAGGATGGCATCGAGCTCCTCCATCACCTCGAGGGTGAAGACGTTCATGGATTTGTTCGGCATGTCCCAGGTGACGAGGGCGATGCCGTCTGCGTCGGTCTCGACGGTGAAGTTCGTGTAGGTCATCGTCAATCCTCCCTTAGACGCGTTCGATGATGGTGGCGGTGCCCATGCCGGCGCCGATGCAGAGCGTGACCAGCGCGGTGTTCAAGTCACGCCGCTCCAGTTCGTCGAGCACGGTGCCGAGGATCATGGCGCCGGTGGCGCCGAGCGGGTGGCCCATGGCGATCGCGCCGCCGTTGACGTTGATCTTGTCGTGGGGGATGTCGAAGGCTTGGCAGTAGCGCAGAACGACGGCGGCAAAGGCCTCGTTCAGTTCGAAGAGATCGATATCGGCAATCGACATGCCGGAGCGCTTCAGGAGCTTCTCGGTGACGTCGACCGGGCCGGTCAGCATCAGCGCAGGGTCGGAGCCGATGTTGGTGAAATGGCGGATACGGGCACGCGGCTTGACGCCCATGGCTTCACCACCGGCCTTGGAGCCGAGGAGGACGGCTGCAGCGCCATCGACGATGCCGGACGAATTGCCGGCGTGGTGGACATAGGTGATCTTCTCGACTTCCGGATGGGCCTGGATGCCGACGGCCTCGAAGCCACCCATCTCGCCCGGCATCTGGAAGGAGGGGTTGAGCGAGGCGAGCGACTGCATATCGGTCGACGGGCGCATGTGCTCGTCACGGTCGAGGATGGTGAGGCCGTTCTGGTCCTTCACCGGGATCACCGAGTTCTTGAAGTAGCCCTTGTCCCAGGCGTTGGCCGCCCGCTTCTGGCTTTCAACGGCATAGGCATCGACGTCGTCGCGGGAGAAGCCGTATTTGGTGGCGATCAGGTCGGCGGAAACACCTTGCGGCATGAAATAGGCGGGGAAGTTGACCGAAGGGTCCATGTACCAGGCGCCGCCGGACATGCCCATGCCGACGCGCGACATCGATTCCACGCCGCCAGCGATGACGATGTCGTCGGAGCCTGCCGCGACCTTGCCGGCGCCGAAGTTGACGGCGTCGAGGCCCGACGCGCAGAAGCGGGAGATCTGCATGCCGGGGGCGGCAAAGGAATAGCCGGCCTCGAAGGCTGCGGCCTTGGGGATGACGGCGCCGGCATCCATGACCGGATCGACGCAGCCCATGATGATGTCGTCGACGGTGGACGTGTCGAGGCCGTTCCTGTCGCGGATCGCTTCCAGCGTTTTGGCCGCAAGACGGACGGACGGCACCTCGTGCAGCGATCCGTCCTTCTTGCCGCGGCCGCGCGGCGTGCGGACGTGGTCGTAAATGAAGACTTCGGTCATGGTCTCATCTCCCTGGGTGGCAAAGCGTCTTGCCAGAAATGTCATTCGGTGGGGAAGATCAAAACCCTCCCCGTCCCTCCGCGGCGGAGGGGAAGGATCAGAACGCCTCGGCGGCGAGTTCCATCATCGTGTCGGCGCCGGTTTCGATGCGGGCCTTGCGCAGGGCCGTTTCCGGCATGATGCGCTCCATGTAGAATTTGGCGGTCACGAGCTTGTTCTTCAGATGCTCCTCGCGCGGGTCGCCTGCGGCGATGCCGACCTGGGCCGCCTTTGCCATCTTCGCCCACATGTAGCCGAGTGTCACCAGGCCGAAGAGGTGCATGTAGTCGGTGGAGCCGGCGCCGGCATTGTCGGGCTTGGCCATGGCATTCTGCATGAACCACATGGTGGACGCCTGCAGGTCGTTCAAGCCCTTCTTGAGCGCCTTGGTGAACGGCGCCATTGCCTCATCGGCGCGGTTTTCCTCGCAGAAATCGCCGATTTCCTTGAACATGGCCATCACAGCGCGGCCGCCGTTCAGCGCCAGCTTGCGGCCAACGAGATCGAGCGCCTGGATGCCGTTGGCGCCTTCGTAGATCATCGCGATGCGGGCATCGCGGACATACTGGCTCATGCCCCATTCTTCGATATAGCCGTGGCCGCCATAGACCTGCTGGGCCATGACCGCATGGTCGAAGCCCTTGTCGGTGAGCACGCCCTTGAGGATCGGCGTGGCGAGGCCGAGCAGGTCGTCTGCATTCTGGCGCTCTGCGGCATCTTCCGAGCGATGCGCAATATCGGACTTCAGCGCCGTCCACAGCATGAAGGCACGGCCGGCTTCGTTGAAGGCCTTGATGGTCATCAGCGTGCGGCGGATATCCGGATGCACGATGATCGGGTCGGCCTTCTTCTCCGGCGCCTTCGGGCCGGAAAGCGAGCGGCCCTGGATGCGTTCACGGGCGTAGGCGACGGCGTTCTGGTAAGCCGTCTCGGCAATCGACAGGCCCTGCAGACCAACACCGAGGCGGGCCTCGTTCATCATGACGAACATGGCGGCAAGACCCTTGTTCTCGGCGCCGATCAGATAGCCGGTTGCTTCGTCATAGTTCATGACGCAGGTGGAATTGCCGTGGATGCCCATCTTATGTTCGATGGCGCCGCAGGTGACGGAGTTGCGCTCGCCGACGGAGCCGTCGTCGTTGACCATGAACTTCGGCACGATGAAGAGCGAGATGCCCTTGGTGCCTTCCGGCGCACCCTCGATACGGGCAAGCACCAGATGGATGATGTTGTCGGTCATGCCGTGCTCGCCGGCCGAGATGAAGATCTTCTGACCCGACAGCTTATAGGTGCCGTCACCGTTCGGAACGGCCTTGGTGCGCAGCAGACCGAGATCGGTGCCGCAATGGGGTTCCGTCAGGTTCATGGTGCCCGACCAGGTGCCTTCCACCATCTTCGGCAGGTAAGTCTGCTTCTGCTCGTCCGAGCCGTGGACGAGGATCGCGGCGATCGCGCCCTGGGTCAGGCCCGGATACATCATCAGCGACATGTTGGCGGACGACATGTACTCGCCGACGGCGGCGTGCAGCGTGTATGGCAGGCCCTGGCCGCCGAACTCTTCCGGCACGGCAAGTCCGATCCAGCCACCCTGGCAATATTGGTCATAGGCTTCCTTGAAACCCTTCGGCACGGTGACCGTGCCGTCGTCGTGGCGCGTGCAGCCTTCCTGATCACCTGAGAGGTTGAGCGGGAAGAGCGCTTCCTCGGCCACCTTGGCGGCTTCGCCGAGGATGGCTTCCACCATATCGGGCGAGGCATCGGCGAAGCCCGGCAGGTTGCCGAAGCGCTCCAGGCCGAGCACGTCGTTCAGTACGAAAAGGGTATCGTTTACCGGAGCCTTGTAGACAGGCATGGTCGAGCTTCCTCCATAAACCTCGCACGGACTTGAGGGTCCGTCATCATGTCTCCCACAAATAATTGACGTTCGCGTAAACGTCAAACAGTCCGTCGGATTTTTCGACGGGATGACCTTCGGACGCTTAAAGACGGGCGGTCACTCCCGACAAGGTGGAGCAATCGTTAAAAAAGTCGGCCACGGTTAACAGGTTGTTTACCACGTCCGACGAAATATTCGGCATTCGAGGGAGCGTTCCCTGCGAGTCGCAAGATCCGCATCGAGCACCTCCCTTCGCCGCTCGTCAACCAACGGTGCGGCATCGACTTCGCCAGGGGCCGAACCGAGGCCTACCGCCACGCTTAAACGTTGGAACGAGCAGCGACATGAACGGTTCACGATCGATATCTGCCCGGCGCGGCGAAAGCTCCTCCCTCGAGGCGCTGAATCGCACCATCGAAGGGCTTGAGGCGCGGATCCAGGGGCTGATGAAAAGCTCCGGGGAAACCAAACGCCCGACTACGGAAGAGCGGAGACCTTTGGCGAGCACACGACCGGACGATCTGCCCCGTTCGGATGCCATTGACCCGCTGCAAGAAATCCGCAACCGCCAGAGGGCTCTGGCTCGTTCTTCCGAACGCAACACAAGATCGACCGGAGAATTGAAGCCGCTGCTAGCGCCACCTCCCAGGATGGAGCGGAACGCAGACCTTCGCCGGCCAGAACCACGTCATTCCGAAGCATCTACAGCTCCGGCCATCGCTCCGCAGGTTCCTGACGGCTCCCTGAGAGAAATAGCAGAGTCGCTCGTCAGCCTGCGGCAGGAACTGAAACAAGACATCACCGATGGCGTCGCGCGGGAGATGAAGGCTCTGCGTGCCGAAATCGGCAGCATCCGGGATTTCGCGCAAGGCCAGCAGATCGGTGACGACCTGCGTCATGATCTGGCACAGCTTGCGGACCAAATTCATACCCTGGGCCATCGCGGTGGCCCGGAGGCGGAGGCCCTGCGCGCGGAATACGAGGAACTGCGCGCCGTGATAGACGGGCTGGCGCGGGAAGACAGCCTGCGGCATCTGGACGCCCGATGGGAGGGCATCGAGGAGCGGATCATTGACCTGGACACGAACAGCCTGCGCGAGGAGCTGATCGGGCTGGCCTACCGCATCGACGACATCAAGGGCGAACTAGGCTCCATGAGCAACAGCCCCGCCATCCGGGCGCTGGAGCAGAATCTGGTCGCAGTCGCCACCGCGATGGAACAGCTCGGCACGCGCATGCAGCCCTCGGACGAGCTGAAGGAGCAGTTCGTCCTCCTTGACGAGCGGCTGGACGAAATCAGCCGGGCAATCGCCGCGAGCGGTCGCGCCGCCTCGGCCGCAACAATCGACCACGCTGCCGTACAGCGGCTTGAAAGCCGCATCGGAGGCTTAGCCGACCAGATCGACACCATGGCGCGCGCCAGCCGAGAGCCGGCCCATGATTTTGCCAGTCGAATCGAAGCACTTTCGAGCCGGATTGAGCAACTGTCTACCGAGGAAGTGGCGTTACGGCTGGAGGAGCGGCTGGAACAGCTCTCGCACATGCTTTCACAGCCGCGCCACGCGGCAGAACATGCAGGACTGACGGAGTACCTCGCCGACATATCGGACAAGATCGATCGTCTTGGCCATGGCCAGGTCAACGATGCGCTGGCCATGCGCCTGGATTACCTCGTCCGACGCATAGACGAGATGGACTACCATCAAAGCCTGCAACTGCCGGCCAACGAGCAGGCAGCCATCGGCAGGATCGAGCAGCGTCTCGGCGACATTGCCGCGCGACTGGACGACACCCTTCAAGGGCCGTCCGGCGACACTGCGGCTCTGAAGAGCCTGGAGGCGCAAATCGCGACCCTTTCCGAGCTGATGAGCAATCCCCCCGAGGCCAGCGGGCGTCCGGGGCCGGAGATCGATCACCGCGTTTCGGCTCTCGAAGCCCATGTCGGTACGAACGACGAATACATCATCGAGGCGGCTCGACAGGCGGCAGAAGCAGTGGTGGAGAGCTTCGCTCGACGGGAGCGTTCGGGCGCAGCCGCGGTTGACGGCGAGGCGCTGGCGGGTCTCGCGCAGGATCTGCGGCATCTGGAGGAACTGACGCTCAACAAGGACGAGCGATCCCAGCACACGCTGAACGCCCTGCACACCACGCTCGTGCAGATCGCCGACCGGCTGGATGCCATGGAAGACCGTTTCGCCTCCACGACGATGCACTCCCCTGAACCACAACATCGGCATGGCGAACGGACATCAGCGGGCATCTCGACTGTCGCGACGGGCGAGATGGTTGAAGATGCAAACCGTATCCACGCCGACCTGATCGGGTCGCTGGCGGACAGCACGACACACACACCCGCGGGACATTCCGCGGCCCCCATTTTCGACGACACCGTCGACTCTCGGGAGCCTGAAGTTGAGACGGATTCGGACGAAGCAAACGTCTCGCCCGAAGCACCCCTCGCCGCAGATGAGAGCCCCGCCCCAAAAGCCGGCATCTTCAGCCAGATCTCCAAGCGCCTTCGCCCGGCGCCCAAGCAGACAGGAGCCAAGTCCGGCCGGGCCGTCGTCGACCCCGTCCCCTCGCTCGATCCGGTCGACCTCCTGCCGCCGGAGCACGAGCACGAGCCGCTAGAGCCTGGTTCCGGCACCCCCGACGTGCGTCAGATCCTGGAGCGCGTGCGCGCAAGCCAGGCCGCGGCCGGTGGCGACGCAAGTCGGCCCCCGGGGGATCGAGCGGATTACATTGCCGCTGCACGCCGGGCGGCAAAGGCCGCCGCACTGGAAACGGACCCAAGCTTCGATGGATCAGGCAAGAACCGGCGAGACAGATCCGGCGGTGAAGGCGGAAGCGCGTTGTCGCGTCACCGTCGACCGATCATGCTGGCCGTCGGTGCCGTGCTTCTTGCTCTGATGAGCATGCCGCTCGTCAAGACGCTCACGACGCCGGAGCAGATGCCGCAGACCGCAGCCTTGAGCGAAGCGCCCCCCGAAACCACGCCCGCCGCGCCAGCTGAAACGCCGACGTCGGTGAACACGGACGCGAAGGAGGCACCGCCGACTCCGGCACGAATCGAGCCTGCAGCCCAAGACGCCAGCGAAGTTGCGGCAACCGTCCCGACGGTGGCCCCGGCTCCCCAGGCCGAGCTCAGTCCACCGATGACGCCGCGCCCTGCCGAGGGCATGGCCTCTACACTCGACCGGCCGGAGCCGCAGCCAGAATTGTCCGAAACAGTTCCGGCGGTGGAAGAGCCAGCGGTTGTCACGGCAACCGAACCGGCCGCTCCAAAGATCGTCGTTCCGGCCTCCATCGGACCGGAATCCCTTGCCAAGGCCGCCGAGGCCGGAGACCCGGCTGCGCTCTTCGAAATCGGCGCGCGTTACACCGAAGGGCGCGGGGTGGCCGTCGACGCCGCCGAGGCAGCAAACTGGTACAAGCTTGCCGCAGATCGCGGTTCAGCACCGGCACAATATCGTCTTGGCAATCTGTTCGAGAAGGGCAACGGCGTTACCCGCGACGTGGACAAGGCACTAGCCTATTACAAGAAAGCCGCTGACGCCGGCAACGCGAGCGCCATGCATAATCTCGCCGTGCTCAACGCTTCAGGCGTGGAGGCTGAGCCGGACTATGCAGCCGCTGTCGGCTGGTTCAAGAAGGCCGCGGAGTTGGGCGTCTCCGACAGCCAGTTCAACCTTGCCATCCTCTATGCCCGCGGCAACGGCACGGAACAGAACCTGGTTGAATCCTACAAGTGGTTCGCCATTGCGGCCGAGGGCGGTGACCAGGATGCGGCTCAAAAGCGCGACGAGGTTGCCAAGGCCATGCGCAAGGAGCAGGTGGAGGCCGCCCAGGCGGCGGCCAAGGCCTGGCAACCACAGCCGCTCAACGATGCAGCCAACAGCGTCCCGCTGCCGGATGAGTGGGCAGGCGAGAAGCCAGTGAAAACCTCTTCCGTGGACATGGAGAAGGCTATCCGCAACATCCAGGCCATCCTGAACAAGAGCGGTTTTGATGCCGGTACTCCGGACGGTAAAATGGGCCAGCGCACGATCGGCGCCATCAAGGCCTTCCAGACCTCGGTCGGTCAGGAGCCGACCGGCAAGATCGATGACGCACTGGTGAAGGAACTGTTGGCACGCAACACCTGAGGGAAGACTTGAAGCCCTGTTGCGGTGATGCCGCTAAGAATCGCTCTTTCTTTCGATCGATCCAAAAGGTTTGACAGCAGCGAGTGCCTGTCGGCATGAGGAGAACATGTTCATGCCTTCTTCACGCGGCATGTGACATACTTCCTTCCATCGCAGCGAGGGCCTCGAAAAACCGCCCGCGCGCCGCGTCGTAATGCTCATTGCCTGCTGAGGTTCCGCCGTGACTGTCTACCTGCCGATCGCAGAGCTTTCGGTGAACATCTTCATTATTCTCGGCATGGGCGCAGCCGTCGGCTTCTTGTCCGGCATGTTCGGCGTGGGCGGAGGTTTTCTGATCACGCCGCTGCTGATTTTCTACAATATTCCGCCCGTGATCGCCGTTGCGACCGGTGCCAGCCAAGTGGTTGCCTCGTCCGTATCTGGCGCCATCACCCATTTCCGGCGCGGCACGCTGGACATGAAGCTTGGAACAGTCCTTCTGGTGGGCGGCCTGGCCGGCGCCACCGTCGGCATATCGATCTTCTCCTGGCTCAGGCGGGTCGGCCAGCTCGACCTGTTCATCTCGCTGCTCTACGTGCTGCTACTCACCACCGTCGGCATCCTGATGCTGAACGAGAGCGTCCGAGCGCTGCGCCGTTCAGCCCGCAACGAGCCACCGGTCGCCAAGCGGCCCGGCCAGCATATCTGGGTCCACCGGCTGCCGTTCAAGATGCGCTTCAAGCGCTCCAAGATCTATCTCAGCGCCGTCCCAATCCTGGTGCTTGGCTTCGCCATCGGTGTCTTGACCTCCATCATGGGTGTCGGCGGCGGCTTCATCATGGTGCCGGCGATGATCTATCTCCTGCGCATCCCGACCAACGTGGTGGTGGGTACATCGCTGTTCCAGATCATCTTCACCACCGCGTATACGACCATGGTGCAGGCGGCGACAAACTACTCGGTGGACATCGTGTTGGCGACGATCCTAATGGTGGCGGGCGTGATCGGGGCTCAGTATGGCGTGCGCGTCGGGCAGAAGCTGCGCGGGGAGCAGTTGCGCGCGCTGCTGGCGCTGCTGGTGCTGGCAGTGGGGATTCGTCTGGCGATCGGATTGGTGGTCGCTCCGGAGGACCTCTACTCCGTTTCAGTCGGAGGCTTTGCCGACTGATGCTGACCCGTCTTTGCTACCTGCTGGCCACTGCTTTTCTGACAACCGCCACTCCGACCGCCGGTCAGGTGCCGTTGGGGGAGGCTTCGGCCGTTGAAGAAGGACTGGAGATCGGCACCTCGACGAGCGAAATCGCCATCACCTCCGACTTCCGCGGCGCCGATCTGACCGTTTTCGGAGCGCTCACCAATGCCGACGAACTGTTCCTGGCGATCGGCCAGTATGATGTGATCGTGACGCTGGAGGGGCCGCGAGACTATGCAACGGTGCGCAAGAAGGAGCGCGTTCTCGGCATCTGGATGAACACGGCATCCATGACGTTTGAGCAGGTGCCGGTCTCCTATTCGCTCGCAAGTACCCGTGAGATCGACGCGATCGACGAGGCGCCATCGCTTAACAGCATCGGCGTGGGCATCAACCACCTTGCGCTGACGCCCACGGGCTTTCTGGGCAATGCGGTCAACCTGAGCGAGTTTCGCGAGGCTTATCGGCGCCTGAAGCTCGCCAACGGGCTGTATCAGCGCGACACGAGCGGCGTGCGCTTCGTCTCCTCCAGCCTGTTTCGGGCGTCACTCCGGCTCCCCGCCAACATTCCCGATGGGATTCACACCGTACACGCCTACCTGTTCAAAGGCGGCGAGCTCATCGTGCAGCAGGAGCTGCCGCTCAGGGTGGTCAAGACTGGCCTGGAGCAGGCCATCACCGATGCTGCGCATAACCGGCCTATCCTCTACGGCTTAGCTTGCGTGCTGATTGCCGTCATCACCGGCTGGGGTGCCAGCCTGATCTTCCGCAAGGACTAAGAATGCCGAGCAGACTTGGGTGACAGAGGAAGGCCGGTTGCGACCGCCGGCCTTCCTCCTCGCATTACATCGCCGGAAGAACGGCGATGTCGCGGATGTCGCCGTCTGCGCCGGTGATGTCGGCCGTCTTCGTTGCCTTGCCGCTTTCCAGATCGACGGTATGAAGCGCGTCGCCGGCTACCAGCCAGGCAGTATTCTCCCCATCGGCTGTGGTCTGTACGTCGAAGGCGTAGGTTGAAGGCATGCCTTCGCCACCGAGCTTGCCGATCGCCTTCAAGGTGCCGTCATTCGGCTTGGTCTGCTGGATGAGACCGCCGATGGTGGCGTCGATGTTGTACATCGCCGTCTTTTCCGGCTTTCCGTAGGAGTTGATATAGGCGGCCGCGACGATGTTCGGCTCCTCGCCCTTGTGCATATCGCCCTCCTCGAAAGCGAGGCTGCCGTCGACCGTCACTTCGCCCGTGTCGGGATGGACGCGGTGATTGGTGGTGCCGGTCATGTAACGGAGCCGGTCGGCCATCGGGTTGAAGTCGACAACGACGGGGGCATTGCCGATCGTCAGCGGCTTGTCCATCTTGGCGACCTCGGTCGCAGCCCCGGTTTCCATGTCGATCGTGACGATGGTGCTGTCCGGCGTGACGCCGACGAGCGTGTTGTTGGACGGGCGAAGGTCGATGCCGACGAGGCGGTCGACGCCGGTTACGTCCATGGTTTCGGAAACGGCAGGATTGTCGGTATCGAACATCACCAGTGTCTTGTCGCCGACGAGGCCGACGACCGGCGCGGCGGATGCGGCCACCGAAGTGGCGGCGAGGACGCTGGAGGCGATCAGAACTGTGCGCAGTTTCATCATTATCTTTTCTCCCGTTGAATTCAGCATTGTGAGGCAATCGGCGCCTGGTGACGCCCTGCCTCATAAGGAAGACCCGCGAGAGGATGCGTTTGGATGCAGGTGAGAAAAAAATAAATTTAGCGGCGCATCCGGAAGCTCTCGCGACGTGTATTAGTGGCACGAGACAAACCCGGACGCGGGAGATGCAAGTTGAGCCTGGCAGAACTGCCGACCGAAGACCTTGCCGCAATGCTGGCCGCCTGTGGCCGCGGCGAACGCAGCGCGTTGAAGCGCATCTTCGATACTGAGGGCGGAAGGCTGATCGCCTTGGCGGAGCGAATTCTGCGCCGTCGCGACCTTGCCGAAGAGGTGGTGCAGGACGCCTTCATCCGGATCTGGACCAGCGCCCGGCAGTTCGACGGGAGCCGCGGATCGGCGCGTGGCTGGATTTACGCGATCGTCCGCAACCGCGCGCTAAACGTTCTCAGGGACGGGCGAAGGGAGGACACCGTTGAAGAGGATCGGCTCGAGGCGTTGCGCGAGGACGAGCAGATGGAGCATATCCTGTCGGCCTGGCAGGCGCTTGACCGCAACAGCCGGCTTCACGACTGCCTTGGTGCGCTGGACGAGAAGAAGCGCAGCGGAATCCTGCTTGCCTATGTCGGCGGCTACACGCATGGCGAGATCGCCGGACGGCTGAAGCTGCCGCTCGGCACGACGAAATCATGGATCCGCCGAGGGCTCTCCGCGCTGCGGGAGTGCATGGCATGAGGCTCGACAATACCACCGCACCCGAGATTGCCGACGAATATGTGCTTGGTTTGCTCGACCCGGCGGAGCAGCAGGCGGTGGAGCAAGAGGCGGACAAAAATCCGACCTTGCGTACAGCGATCGCCGCAAGCCGGGAACGCTACCTGCCGCTCGACCTGACCGTTGAACCGGCCGCCGTACCGGCAGGGCTCTGGGGACAGATCGAAGCAGGGTTGGCGGATGGCGATACGGCCGTGCCGCTTGGAGGCGCGACGCTTGCACCGGAAGCTGCGCTCACCCCCGCTGCCAACGACAACCGTCGCTTCGGCTGGCGGGCAGCCGCCCTCTCCTCAATGGCCGCGTCGCTGGTGCTGGCCGTTGCCTTGACCTGGAGCCTGGGGCGCCAGGCTGATCCCGTCGTGATCGCCGTGCTCCTGAACGAGGCGGGCGAGGTGCAGGCGGTGGTCGAGGATTTCGGCAACGACACCGCTGAGATCCGCCTTCTCGCCGACATCCGCGTGCCGGAGGACAAGGCGGTGGAGGTCTGGACGCTGCCTTCGCAGGAGATGGGGCCTGTGTCGCTCGGCCTTCTGGAGGATGGCAGATCTTCGCGTCTCGAAGCACCTCCGCTACCACTACCAGCGGCTTCGCAGCTCTACGAGATCACGTTGGAGGATGCCGGGGGTTCGCCGACCGGTCGTCCAACCGGACCGGTTCTCGCCAAAGGATTTGCACAACCGCCCCGATAGATCAGCCGAGAAGGTTGGCGTAGCGAACGGAATAGATGCGGTCGTGGCCGAGCAGGTGAGCGACCAGCGCCTGGCGGTCGAACAGACCGTGCATGGCCTTGTGGTTGAGGTCGAGCCCGCCGGCCAGCACGCCGAAGGCCGGCATCAGCAACCGCAGTCCGTCGGTGGCGAAACACGGGCGACGAACGTATTTTTCGCGGCGACGGACGGTCGCCGATGGATGCAGGTGACCGGCAACCTCACCCTTGCCGACCGTGAGGCTCGGTTCGTGGCGGAAGACGAGACCGCCGTAGAGCAGTTCATCGACGGAAGTGCCCGGAAGATCGGTCGTGCCGTCCGGATCGTGGTTGCCGTTGATCCAGATCCAGTCCCGGCCGCGGGCCATCGCGCCGATCAGCGACCTGAGATCGTCCGGGAGATGGGCCGAACCCTTGCGGTCGTGGAAATTGTCGCCGAGCGATATGACGGTTCTCGGATCATAACGTGCGATCACTGCGGCCAGGATGTTGAGCGTCGCGATCGTGTCGTAGGGCGGCAGCATCATGCCGCGACGTGCAAAGGCCGCGCCCTTTTCGAGATGGAGATCGGAAACGACCAGCACACCGGCGTCCGGCAGGTAAAGCGCGCCCAGCGGGTCGCAGACCGCTGCCACGCCGTGGACAACGGTTTCTTCCGATCCGGCCTCGCGGCCTGTCAAGGTTGCTGTACGGGCGGCAAGCCCGAGGCGATGCATCAAGCGTCTGTCTTTCCATGGCGCGAAGGGCATCAGGAAAGCGCCTCCGCAATCAACTCCTCGGCGGCTTCCTGCAGCACCGCATCCTGCGCCTCTCCCGGAACCGACTCTCGCCCGATCTCCAGCATGATGGGAACGGCGAGCGGTGAGACGTGGTCGAGATCGCGGTGGGTGATGTGCCCCTTGATTCGCGCCAGCATATCGCCAAGCCGGCCGATATCCAAAAGACCGGATGCCGCATCCCGCCGCGTCGCGTCCAGCAGGATGTGATCCGGTTCGTGGCTGCGCAGCACGTCGTAGATGAGGTCGGTCGATACCGTCACCTGTCGGCCCGTCTTTTCCTTGCCCGGGTGGCGCCGCTCGATCAAGCCGGAAATCACGGCGCAATTGCGGAAGGTGCGCTTCAACATGTAGCTTTCATCAAGCCAGGCCTCCAGATCATCGCCCAGCATGTCTTCGTCGAAGAGGTCGGTGAGGCTGATGCGGCCGTCGTCGATCATGCCGCCGATGTCGTTCAGCGCCCATACGGCCAGCGAATAATCGGTCGCGACGAAGCCTAAGGGACGAGCGCCGAGGCGTTCCATCCGTCGGGTGAGCAGCATTCCGAGCGTCTGGTGGGCAAGCCTACCCTCGAAGCAGTAGGCAATCATGAAGAAGCGCTTGCCACGCGGAAAGGTCTCGATCAGCAACTCGTCCTTGCTCGGCAGCATCGAGCGGTCCTGCTGGATCTCCAGCCACTCGCGAACCTGATCAGGAAGCGACTGCCACCGCTTCGGATCGGCCAGCATGCCGCGGACCTGATCCGCCAGATAGGTGGTGAGGGGAAACTTGCCACCGGCATAGGCCGGGATCTTCGGGTCCATGGTGAACGCATTGGACACCAGGCACTCGTTCTCGCGGATGCCTTCAAAGCGAAGAACCTTGCCAGCGAAGAGGAAGGTGTCTCCCTGCACCAACTGTTCGAGGAAATACTCCTCGACCTTGCCGAGGGAGAGGCCGCCGCGGCCGAGCGTGCCCTTGGCGTTGCGCTTGACCAGACGGACGTTGAGTTCGGTCGCTTCCACGATCGTGCCGAGGTTCAGGCGGTACTGCTGGGCGATCTGAGGGTTGGAAACGCGCCAGCGGCCCTCCTGCGTCTTGCGGATCTTGGCATAGCGTTCATAGGAACGGAGCGCATAACCGCCGGTCGCGACGAAATCCACGGCGCGCTCGAACATTTCCCAGGAGAGTTCGGCGTAAGGCGAGGCGCTGGTGATTTCCTCATAGAGCTCCAGCGGATCGAAGGGCTCGGCACAGGCCATGCCAAGGATGTGCTGGGCGAGCACGTCGAGCGCGCCCTCCCCCACCGGCGGGGTATCCTGGGCGCCGAGATAATTGGCATCCAGCGCCGCCTGGCACTCCATCACCTCGAAGCGGTTTGCCGGCACGAGGATTGCCTTGGACGGTTCGTCCATCCGGTGATTGGAGCGGCCAATGCGCTGGGCGAGGCGCGAGGCCCCCTTCGGCGCACCGACATGGACGACGAGATCGACGTCACCCCAGTCCAGGCCGAGATCGAGGGTGGAGGTCGCCACCACGGCGCGCAGCTTGTTGGCCGCCATGGCCGCCTCCACGCGCCTTCGCTGGCCCGCGTCCAGCGAGCCATGATGCAGCGCGATCGGCAGGTTGTCCTCGTTGATCGTCCAGAGCTCCTGAAACAGGAGTTCAGCCTGGAAACGGGTGTTGACGAAGATGAGCGTCGTCTTATGGCGCCTGATCTCCTCGTAGACCTCCGGAATAGCATAGGTGGAGACATGGCCCGACCAGGGGATGCGCTTGTCGGTATCTAGGATCGTGATGTCGGGAGCGGCACCCCCTTGGACATGCACGAGACCGGCCGGGGGTGAAGGGTGCTCTCCCTGCGGCACCAGCCAGCGCTGCAGGTCCATCGGATCCGCGACGGTGGCGGACAGGCCAATCGTCTGCATCTGCGGCGCATGGCGGCGAATGCGGGCAAGGCCGAGCGACAGCAGGTGTCCCCGCTTCGACGTCACCAGCGAATGCAGCTCGTCGAGGACCACGTATTTCAGGTCCTTGAAGAAGCGCTCGGCTTCCTTGTTGGCAAGCAGCAGCGCGACCTGTTCCGGCGTGGTCAACAGGATGTCGGGCGGGGTCAGCTTCTGACGCTGGCGCTTGGCCTGAGGGGTATCGCCCGTGCGGTTCTCGATGGTGACCGGCAGGCCCATCTCCGAGACGGGCTTCATCAGGTTTCGCTCGATATCGACAGCCAGCGCCTTCAACGGCGAAATGTAGAGCGTATGGATGCCGATAAATGCGGAGCCCGGCGGGATCTTGCCCCGACTTGTCAGGTCGGTGAGCGACGGCAGGAAGCCCGCGAGCGTCTTGCCGGCGCCGGTGGGCGCGATCAGCAGCATGTTCTCGCCGGCCTGCGCCCTCGCCAAAAGCTCGAGCTGATGGGCACGCGGCGCCCAGCCCTTCTCGGCGAACCACTTCAGGAACGGCCGGGGCAGAGAGACGGCGTCACGGCCGGCAGATGGGGTTTCGACGAGATCCACGGCGAGAAGATAAGCAAGCCGCGGCTGAAAGAAAGAGGTTCAGCGCCGCGTCAGTTGCGAGGGAGCGCCGGACCTGCGGGCACGACGGCCGGCGACTGAGCTTTCTGCCGGTCCGCCTCGGTGTGCCACTTGATTGCCTCGCGCGCCTCAATTCGAGCCTGTCTGCGGTACCGCCCTTGCGTCCACCAGGTGCCGACCGAGCCGATCAACATGCCGAGGATGAGCGAAAGGAGCAGGAAGAGGAAAAACGGCGCTGTGAGAGAGAGAACGCTGTCGTCCGGCCTGAACGGGTTGAGCGCGAGCGTCACGCTTTGGCGGTTGGCGACCGACAGAACGATGAGCAGCACGCCGAGCGGCACCAGGATCACCAGGGTGAGGATCTTCTTGAGCTTCGTCATCTCTCTCCGCCTCGTCTAGCCTCGGGCTCGATTCTAGCCCTCATGAGGCAGAATAGGCGCCGTGCGGCGCCTTTCAAGAGCATCTGCCAGGATGGGTGCGGCCGCGCGTCAATCCGCCTCGTCGCCCATGCCGGGGTTGAGTCGCTCGCGCAATTCCTTGCCCGTCTTGAAGAAGGGAACCCACTTCTCCTCAACGAAGACGGATTCGCCCGTACGCGGATTGCGGCCAGAGCGCGACGGGCGGTTCTTGACCGAGAAGGCGCCGAACCCACGCAGTTCGACGCGGTTTCCGGAGGCCAGCGCATCGGTGATCTCGTCGAGGACTGCGTTGACGATATTCTCGACGTCACGGTGATAGAGGTGCGGATTACGTGTTGCGACGATCTGCACCAGTTCGGACTTGATCACGCTTGCCCCCGGAAGAAATTGGATTTTCACTCTTTTCCAACCTGCCAAACCGAAACCAGGCCGTCAAGGAACAACTTATCGCCTCCCCACGGGCGCAGCGCTGCGGGTCCGAAGACTTCGCTCAACCCGGTCAGGCGGACGAACTCCGCCATGGCATGGGCAAACCAAAGGGAGGAGGAGTCGTCGCTGTCTTTCCACTCCACCATCGGCAGATCTTGGCTGATCCCCCGGCTCTCCAGATACGCACGAATTTCGGGCTCACCGCCCAGGGTGTCGATGAGCCGGACCTGCAGAGCCTGGCGGCCGGTGAAGATCGAGCCGTCGGCAAGCCGCAGTGCTTCCTCACGCGACAGCTGGCGCCGCTCGGCAACCAGGTCGACGAACCAGTCGTAGCTGTCCATGATCATGGAGCGGATCATCTGCTGGGCCGCCTCGCTCGGCGGATGGAAGGGAGAGGGTTCCGCCTTCAGCGGCGCGGATTTGATCTCCTCCAGCGAGATGCCGAGCTTGTCCATCAGCTCGGCGATCTGCGGATACTGGAATATGACCCCGATCGAGCCGGTGATGGAATTGTCGCCAGCAACGATCGTGTCACCGGCAGCGGCGATCATGTAGCCGGCGGATGCGGCAAGCGTGCGGATATCGGAGACCACTGGCTTCTTTTCGGCGACCGCGCGGATCGCCTCGAAGATGCGCTCGCCGCCATAGGTGGTGCCGCCCGGCGAAGTGATGGAGACAACCAGCGCCTCGGCGCTATCGTTTTCGGCAATCTCCTCCAGCCGCTCGAGGAGCTCGGTGTCGTCCTGGATCATGCCGGTGATCTTCACCTGCGCCACATGCGGAAGAACCACGCCGCCCTCAGCGCCGCCGAGCCGGTAAAGGGCGAAGCCGAGACCGACGATCACGAGGAGCGCAAGGACGCGCCAGAAGGTGAGCTTGCGCCGCAACCGCCGGCGGTCGAGGATTGCCAATTGGTCCATGAGATTTCCCTGTTGTCCGATGGCGGCCGGAGCGATTGCCCCTCCTGCGCGTCGGCTATCACGTTTTTATGTTGCCGTTATTGTTTGTTGATGCATAGAAACCATATTACGCAGAGATAGGGAAGCTTCGCCGACCACTGATACGGAGGCGAAGACAAGGAATACAATCAAGGATGTTGCAAAGAATGCTGAGATCCCCCGCGCCCGCCTTCGCCGGGTCAGCAGCGGGCGACGCATATCAGGCGGCGCGGCGCCATTCGGCCCGCGTGCGCAGGCTACGGATTTGGCTGCCGATCGGTGCGACCTTGATTTCCTTCGCTTTTATCGGCGTCTCGGTTATTCGAGCCTATCTTCCGGAGGATATCAACATCGAAAGCGCGCGCATCGAAAATGGCAAGATCGTCATGGAGCGACCCGCCATTGCCGGACGCAACGACGACGGCATCAGCTATTCGATGACCGCCGTGCGGGCGCTCCAGGATATCAAGAACCCCAATATGATCACGCTTGAAAACGTCAAAGCGGCGGTACCGGTCAACGAGGATACGATCGCCCGCGTCGTCGCGACCGCGGGGATCTTCGATCGCGGAACCGATCGCATGCAACTGACGGCTCCGTTCGACATCAACCTCAGCAATGGCACAACGGCAAAATTTCAGTCCGCGAACCTCGATGTGAAGGCAGGTACGCTGGTGACGCAGGATCCGATCTCCATCACCACCAGGCAAGCCTCCATTGTTGCAGAGTCTCTCGATATAGCGGATAACGGGAAGATCATTACATTCTCCGGGCAGGTTCGGGTCAACATCGACCCTGCCGCACTTCGCAACACGGAAAACGAGAGCCGGGAACCATGACCTTTCGTAGATTGTCCACCATCTCTGCTTCCATGTTCACCGCCGCTGTTCTTTCGCTTGCTGCGGCTACACCTGCCTCTGCGCAGAACACGACGCGACAGATGGATGGGATGAAGCTATCCAACGATGAGCCTATCCAGATCGAAAGTGATCAACTGGAAATCAAGGAGCAGGAGAAGACTGCCTATTTCACTGGCAATGTGAAGGTAGTGCAGGGTGCAACCACCATGCGGGCTGGCAAGATGAGGGTGCTCTACACCGGCGAAGGCGCCTCGATGACCTCGGGCAACACAGACATCGACAAGATCTTCCTGGATGAAACGGTTTTTCTGAGCTCGGGAGAGCAGAAGGCCACCGCCGACAAGGGTGAATTCGACATGGCGAGCCAGACCTTCGTTCTGACCGGCGACGAGGTCGTCTTGTCGGAAGGCCAGAATGTCTTCAAGGGCTGCAAGCTGACCGTCCGGATGGAAACGGGCGAGGCAAAGCTTGACTCCTGCGGCGGGCGGGTCGAGATCCTGCTCGACCCCAAGTCGCGCCAGCAGCAGTAAGACGGCGACCACGTGAAATTTTCCCTGCCGAACATGCTGGCCCAGAAGTCCAGCGGGCGTGACCCGTTCATCGCGAAGGATCGTGAGCGCTACGAGGGTACCCTCGTTGCCCACGGCTTATCCAAGACCTATGACACGCGCCGGGTTGTCAACGGGGTCTCGCTCGTCGTGCGCCGTGGCGAGGCTGTGGGCCTGCTTGGACCAAACGGCGCCGGCAAGACCACCTGCTTCTACATGATCACCGGACTGGTGCCAGTGGATGAAGGCATGATCGCCATCAACGGCAACGAGGTCACCGGCATGCCAATGTATCGGCGTGCCCGGCTCGGCGTCGGCTACCTGCCGCAGGAAGCATCGATCTTCCGCGGATTGACCGTCGAGCAGAATATCCGGGCGGTTCTGGAGGTGCATGAGCCGCGTAAGGAGAAGCGGGAGCGCAAACTCGACGAGTTGCTCGAAGAGTTTCACATCAGCCACCTGCGCAAGTCCGCGGCCGTAGCCTTGTCTGGCGGGGAGCGGCGGCGGTTGGAAATCGCCCGCGCTCTGGCGACGGACCCCGCCTTCATGCTACTGGACGAACCCTTTGCCGGTGTCGATCCAATATCGGTTTCGGACATCCAGAACCTGGTACGGCACCTGACCGCCCGCGGCATCGGCGTGCTGATCACCGACCACAACGTCCGCGAGACGCTCGGCCTCATCGATCGCGCTTATATTATTCATGCGGGGGAAGTGCTCACTCATGGCCGCGCTGACGACATCGTCAATAATCCCGACGTTCGGCGGCTCTATCTGGGCGACAAGTTCACCCTCTGAGCAATAAAACAGGCGTCGCGCTTACGGCGCTTGACCAAATCTTTCAAAAAAGCAATTTTTGGGCCAGTTGACGTTTCGCATGGCGAGACATCAGCCGTGTAGGGAGTATGCGTCCGCCCATGTCCTTGTCCGCCGGCCTTTTACTACGTCAGAGCCAGTCACTGGTCATGACGCCGCAACTGATGCAGTCCATTCAGCTGCTGCAGATGACGCATCTTGAGCTTTCACAATTCATCGCGCAGGAGATCGAAAAGAACCCGCTGCTGGAACTCGTATCGAGCGACCAAGGCGAGCATGCAGATACGCCCTCCTCCGAGGAGCACCCGGTCGCCATAGCGCCGGATCATGGCGACGACGCAAATGGTGATGATGCATGGGGCGCATCTCATCCAGAGGTCGGGCGAGCAGACCTCAGCGAGATTGATGCAGGCTTCGACAACGTCTTCCAAGATGATCGGGAGCCGGGCAAGGCAGATGCCCCGGAATTGCTTGGCCAGTGGAAGTCCATGCCCGGCGCCGAGGCGGCAGACGACTACGATCTGGAGGACTTCGTCGCGGGCCAGGTGACGCTGCGCGACCATCTCATGCAACAGGTGCCGTTCCTGCTTCAAAATGCGGCAGACCGACTGGTTGCGCAACACCTGGTCGATTACGTCGACGAGGCGGGCTATTTCTCCGGCGAAGTGGCGGATATTGCGGAACGCCTGGGACGCGAGCCACAGCAGGTGGAAGACCTGCTTCAACGCCTGCAGACACTCGACCCGCCTGGCGTCATGGCACGGTCCCTCAAGGAATGCCTCGCCATTCAGCTTCGGCAACGCAACCGGTTCGATCCCGCCATGGAGGCACTGATCGACCGACTGGAGCTTCTTGCACGACGGGACTTTGTGACACTTCGGCGGCATTGCGGTGTCGGCGACGAAGACCTTCTCGACATGCTGTCGGAAATCCGCAACCTGAACCCGAAGCCGGGAAGCAGTTTTGAACGCAGCACCTGCGAGACAATCTCTCCGGATGTACTGGTGCGGCGCGGCGCGGATGATCGATGGGCGATCGAACTCAATCCTGAGACCCTGCCCCGCGTGCTGGTCGACCGCGATTACTTCCGCAAGGTCTCGGCCTCCTGCGGCAAGCAGAAGGATGATCAGGCTTTCCTTTCCGATTGCATGCAGAGCGCCAACTGGCTGACTCGCAGCCTGGACCAAAGGGCCAAGACCATTCTGAAGGTGGCGACCGAAATCGTGCGCCAGCAGGATGGCTTTCTAACCCACGGCGTCGATCACCTGCGACCGCTCAATCTCAAGACCGTTGCCGATGCGATCAAGATGCATGAATCGACCGTCAGCCGGGTGACGTCGAACAAATACATGCTGACGCCGCGCGGCCTGTTCGAGCTGAAGTATTTCTTCACCGTCTCGATCGGCTCGGCCGACGCGGGCGGCGACAGCCATTCGGCGGAAGCTGTGCGCCACCGCATCCGCGCGCTGATCGCCCAGGAGAGCCCTGAGGCCGTTCTTTCCGATGACGACATTGTCGTCAGCCTGAAACAAGGAGGGGTCGATCTGGCACGGCGGACGGTCGCCAAGTATCGGGAGGCGATGAACATCCCCTCCTCCGTGCAGCGCCGTCGCGAGAAGCGGGCGATGGCGAAGCTTGCCACCGCCTGAACTTCAGCGGACGACGTATCGATCCGTGCGGTGATTGATGGCGAGCGTCAGGTTGAGGGTCGCCGCGGCCAGAATCGAGAAGAAGATTACCGCCGGGCTTGCCACGAAGAAGGAGAGCGCCAGGACGAGGAGATCGAGGCCCAGCTGAACGAAGCCGGCGCGCCAGCCGAAGCGATCCTGAAGGTAGAGTGCCAGTATTCCGAAGCCACCCAACGAGGCCCGGTGGCGGAAAAGCGCTAGCATGCCCATGCCGATCAGCAGCCCCCCGAACAAAGCTGCCGCGACCGGATGAAGATGGTCAAAGCCAATCAGCGTCGGAAGGACCTCCGTCAGCAATGAGGTCAGCGCCACCGCAGAGAAGGTCTTGATGGTGAACGCAACGCCCATACGGCGATAGGCCAACCAGTAGAATGGGAGGTTGAGCGCGAAGAAGACGAGGCCGAAGCTGAGCCCGGTGGAATAACGCACGAGAAACCCGAGGCCGGCCGTGCCGCCGATCAGCAGGCCGGCTGACGCAAGCATAGTGACGCCGAGAGCCGCCAACATGCTGCCTGCGGCGATGGCCTGGACGTCTTCGATAACCGAATGGCGGTCAGACGTGGAGGCCCAGAAGCCGACTGGCGTCCTTCCTTCGCCTGCCATCAGCGCACCACGATATAGCGGTCGGAGCGATGGTTGATCGCCAGGAAGATGTTGAGGACCACCGCGCCGAGAACCGACCAGAGCACGATCTCCGGTGCAACCACAAAGAAGGCGCAGATCATGACGCAAACGTCGAAGGCAAGCTGCACGAGCCCCGCCTGAATACCAAAGTGCTCCTGGATGTAGATCGCAAGAATACCGACGCCGCCGAGACTGGCGCGATGCCTGTAGAGTGCCAGCAATCCATAGCCCAAAAGCAGTCCGCCGAGCAGCGCGCCCCACGCAGGGTGAAGATACTGGATAAGCAGGAATTCTTGTTGGATCTCCGTGATCACCGACGCAAGACCGATGGCAATGAAGGTCTTGAAGGAGAAGGCGAGCCCCAATCGGCGAAACGACAGGTAATAAAACGGCAGGTTGACGATGAAGAACAGCAGTCCGAAGGAGATGCCAAAGGCGTAGTGGAGCAGGAAGGCAACGCCGGCCGTGCCGCCCGTCAGCAAGCCAACCTGGTTCAGGAAGTAGAAGCCGAGCGCCGCAACCAGGGCGCCGGTGACGAGCCCCTGCGCATCCTCAAGCAGCGTGTGCTGCGACGGATCGGCGCTGTAGAACCCAAGGCTGCGCTTCTGGGCCTGCTTCTGCTGAGTCAAGGAATGCCTCTACCGTAAATTCTTCTGAACCTCGCGTGTAAGATTTTCCCCCGGCTCCTTCAACAGCCAGCAGAAGCGACAAGAGAAAAAGCAAGAATAGGGATAGTCAACCTTCCTTCCGCGACAGAAACAACATCCCGGGAACCGGCTTTCCGCGATCGAGACGGATGTCGGTCGGCATCGTCGCGACCGTCTCAAAGCCGGATTTCTCCAGCAGGGCACGGATGTAGGGTTCAGTATGGGCGTACCGGAGCGACTCCCGCAGTTGGAACCCCTCGCTGCCCGTCGCCTCTTCCACCGAGAAGGCGAAGTGGCCACCCGTCGACAGCAAGTCGGCCACAAGCGGCATAACGGTCTCAAGCGAGCCGAGATAGATCAACACATCTGCGGCGGTAACGAGATCGGCACGAAAGGTAGGACGTCCTGGACCGAACAGTCCTGCCGCTTCTGCCGGCAGATTGAGATCAGCCTCTGAAAGGTAATCATAGATCGCCTTCTGCTCCGCCTTGGCGAGCATGTTGGCCGAGAGATCGAAACCTTCCAGATGGTCCGTCATGTGCCGAATTGCGGCTCCGAGCAGACCGGTACCACAGCCGAGATCAACCGTCAGACGGAATGGCGCTTTGTCCGCAATCATTCTGGCGAGGTCTTCAGGTATTCGATAGTTCAGCCTTTCAACCAGCGCCTCGTCAAAGCGTTCGGCATAATCGTCAAAGAGGCTTTCGACGTAGCGGCTCGGCGGCAGGTCCGGCACTTCCGCTGCTCCCAAGAGGGCAAGCTTCAGGCGAGCACCGAAGACGTCTTGCGGATCGAAGCGCAAGGCTTGACGGTAAGCGTCAACCGCACCTTCGACCACAGCGTTTCGTTCGCGGTAGTCGGCGAGGCTGAACCAGCCAGCGGCCCAGTAGGGAACCAGCTCAAGCGCCTGTTCGACGAGTTCGGTCGCAGCGAGAAGATCGCCGCTCTCAGCGAGCATGCGAGCGTACTCGACGCGACGATCGGCAAGGGCATCGCCGGAGGAAAACTGGCTGTGCGGCATGGATTGTCTCGAGAGGGTGCGGGTTATTGGCTGAAGCCACAAAAAAACTCAAGTTCTATTTGAGTGCACCTGCTTCATCCCACACGGCGTCTTGCGGGACGGCCACTGGCCGCCTATGTCTGCGCGCGCAACGGAGATTTCAGAATGTCGGAACGAGTCAATCGGCTCCTCGGCGACACGCCGGGACGCACGCTCGTCAAACTGATCGTGGTATCGCTGGTCGTCGGGTTCGTCATGGCGGTCTTTGGCCTCGACCCCTGGGACATCGTCTACAGCATCCGCAACTTCGTACTCGACTTGTGGTACCAAGGGTTCAACGCATTGGGACGCGTGGGCGACTATCTCATTCTTGGCGCCACCATCGTGATTCCGATCTTCATCCTCCTCCGGCTGATCAGCTTCAGGCGATGAGGATGAGCGGGCGATTTCTCATGTCGTCCCGCCGGGACATGCTCATCCTGACCGGCGTCGGGTTATTGCTTGCGTCATGCTCAACCGTTGGCGTGCTGGCTCCCGTAGAAGGCGCCGAGGACGAGACGTCGGACGCACTGCCACTCATCAACAGAGTGCGCACCGAACGTGGCCTCTCCCGATTGGGCGCCCAACCGGCCGCGCGCAGCGCCGCACAGGAACAGGCGGTGCGGATGGCAAAGGCAGAGCAGATGACGCATCTGATCGGCCTCGGTGACGACTTCAAGTCGCGCATGAAGCGCCGAAACGTGCCACTTCCGGCGGCAGAGAACATCGCGAGCGGCCAAGGTTCGGTGGAAGAAGCCGTGCAGGCCTGGGTGAACTCTCAGCGCCACCTCACCAACATGCTGGGCAACTATAACGGCCTGGGCGTTGCGGTGGCGCGCTCAGCGGCATCACGCCCCTATTGGGCCATGGTGCTTTCCGCCTGATGGAGGCGAGGCCCGAAGCGTCGTCCACCACCCGACCTTTCGAGGTGACCCACCGTTTGGTGCTGTCCATTGCCGTGCCGATGACACTCGGCCTCCTGACCACGCCGCTGCTCGGCATCACCGATACGACCGTGGTGGGACGGATGGGGCAGCCGGAGGCCTTGGCCGGATTGGCTATCGGCGCCATCCTGTTCGACCTGATCTATGGCAGCCTGAGCTTCTTCCGAACATCGACCACCGGGCTTGCGGCCCAGGCCTTCGGCCGCGACGACCTGCGCGAGCAGCAGGCGGTCTTTCTGCGCGCTGCCCTCAGCGCAGTCGGGCTCGGCCTGCTGATGCTGCTTCTGGCGCCTCTGCTGCTGCGGTTTGCGCCGGAGCTGATGACGGACGACCGAGCGGTGGCCGAGGTGGTGCGCAGCTACTTCGCCATCCGCGTTCTTTCCAGCCCGGCCACCTTCGTCAACTATGCCGTTCTGGGCTTCGTCTTCGGACGGGGCCAGGCAATGCTGGGGCTGATCCTGCAGATCCTCTTGAACGGTACGAATATCCTGCTCTCGATTTATCTCGGGCTCGGCCTCGGCTGGGGCATCGCCGGCGTTGCCTGGGGAACGGCGGCAGCCGAGGCGCTGGCGGCGATCGTAGGGACTGCCGTCGTGATGCGGCAGCTCTCCGCCGCAGGCCGCCCTTCATGGGCAGAACTGATCGATCCTGCGAAGCTGAAGCAACTGTTCCAGCTCAACGCGGACATATTGATCCGCTCGCTGGTGCTGAACGGCGCCTTCGCCCTGATGACCCGAGTAGGTTCGAGCTTCGGCGCCGTGACGCTGGCAGCGAACGCTGTGCTGATGAACGTCTTCATGCTGTCCGCCTTCTTCCTCGACGGACTGGCCGGCGCGGCCGAACAGCTTTCCGGCCGAGCGGTCGGCGCGAACTACCGGCCGTCCTTCGAGCGGGCGCTGAAGCTGACGGCCGGATGGTCATTTGCCATGGCAGGTTTGCTCGGGCTCTTCTTCATCGCGCTCGGTGTCCCGATGATCGAATTTCTAACGACATCGACGGAGGTCCGGGAAGCGGCGGCAACGTATCTGCCTTGGGCAGCGATCACGGGATTAACCGGAGCGCTGGCCTTCCAGATGGACGGCGTCTTCATCGGCGCTACGTGGTCGCGCGAGATGCGCAACATGATGCTGCTGTCATTTGTCGCTTACTGTGCAGCCCTCGCGATTTTGGTCCCCACACTCGCCAACCATGGGCTGTGGATGTCGCTCAATCTCTTCCTGCTGATGCGAGGGTTCCTGCTGCTGGCGCTGGTACCGCGCAAGTCGGCTCAGAGCTTCGCTTCCGCCCACTGATCGACGCGGCTGTCGCGCAGATCTCGGATGGAGGCGACCCCTTCACGGTCGAGGAGGCGCGAGAGTCCGCCAACGATGCGGGCGGGGAGCGATGGGCCTTCGTAGATCATGCAGGAATAGAGTTGCACGAGATCGGCGCCGGCGCGGATCTTCTCCAACGCATCCTCGGCAGTGGCGACGCCTCCGACGCCGATGATTGGAAGTTCCGGACCAACCCGTTTGCGCATCTTGGCGAGCACTGCCGTCGACAGCCGGAAGAGCGGTGCGCCGGAGAGACCGCCAGCTTCCCCTGCCTGCGCCATGTCGGTGAGGCCGGCGCGGGAGAGTGTCGTATTGGAAACGATGAGGCCGTCGAGATGATGCGCGAGTGCTTCGGCCGCGACGTCGTCCAGCCCCTCTTCCGGCAGATCAGGGGCAATTTTCAGGAAGACCGGCAGCGGCCGGCCAAGACGGGACACCTCTTGCGCCCGCGCAGCCAGCACCGCGTCGAGCAGCGCCTTCAGGCTTTCGCGCGCCTGCAGGTCGCGAAGGCCTGGTGTGTTGGGTGAGGAGATGTTGACGGTGAAATAGCTGGCGAGCGCTGCAAAGCGACGGATGCCGGCGACGTAGTCGGCAATCCGGTCATCGCTGTCCTTGTTGGCACCGATGTTGACGCCGACGATACCGCCCGCGTTCTTTCGTGCTGACAGCCGCACATGCGCCGCCTCGTGGCCTTCGTTGTTGAAGCCCAGGCGGTTGATGACGCCGCGGTCAGCGACAAGCCGGAAAATGCGCGGCTTCGGATTGCCCACCTGCGGACGCGGTGTCAGCGTGCCCACCTCGGTGAAGCCGAAGCCGAGCCGCAGCAGCGCATCCGGCACCTCGGCATTCTTGTCGTAGCCGGCAGCCATGCCGAGCGGATTGGCGAAGGAGAGGCCGGCGACGGTCTGAGCGAGCCGGGGATCCGGCTTGAGAGCGCAGGCAGGAACCAAGCCGCTCTTCAGCGCCTTGATCGACATGCCGTGGGCGGTTTCCGGCTCAAAGAGAAAGAGACCCTGACGGGCAAGATCCGAAAGACGGACGATCACTGCATGCCCTCCGGAAAAATGTGGACGTCGTCTGGCCCCAGCGGCAGCGGCTGCTCCCAGAGGACCGCATCGAGCGGGAGCGTGGCGTAGAGATGGGGAAAGAGATCGCCGTTGCGGGACGGCTCGAACTTCAACGCGGGTCCAAGAACCTCGCCATCGACCGCCACCAGCATGAGATCGTCTGCGCCGGCAAAGTGCAGCCGCGCCGTTTCTCTTGCCTGAGCGGACGTGGAGAAGTGAATGTAGCCGTCCTTCAGATCGATGGGCGCACCTTCAAACACACCTTTCTTCTGCGCGGCCTGCCACAGACTTGTCGGAACGATCTTGTAGACGATATTGGACATCAGGCAGCTTTCGATCGGGCACGGTGGGAAGTCGATCGCCTGCGTTTGCCGCAAAGCCCGACGCTTGTCCACCGAAAGAGAGGGATGACAGGATGATGAGACCGCTTGTGCTATCGCTGGCGCTTCTGCCAAGCCTTGCCGTGGCGCAGGAGGCGGAAGGTCAGCGCTTCCAACTCGAAAGAACGGACAACGGCCTCGTGCGCCTCGACCGGCAGACGGGCGCCATCTCACTCTGCCGGGAAGACAACGGCACGCTTTCCTGCCGGATGGCTGCCGACGAGCGCGCAGCCTACGAACAGGAACTCGACCTGCTCGAGAAACGTGTGAGCGCCCTGGAGGACCAACTGGAGCAGGGGAGAGTCTCGCGTGACCTTCCCGGCGAAGCAGAGATCGAGCAGAGCCTGTCGATCATGGAGCGCTTCATGCGGCGGTTCATGGCCATCATCGAGGAATTCACGGCAGAGCGAGATCAGCAAGAACAGGCACCCGATCGCACCTGAAACGGCATCTCAACGCACGAACCTCCCGCCGCTATTGTTTCCCGCGCAGCATAAGCGTAGATTATCCAACAACGTCCTGCGTCTATGCTCTTGGGAGGGAGCTTTAGAATGCACACACTTAACATCATCATCGCCGACGACCACCCGCTGTTTCGCGGTGCGCTGAAACAGGCCGTAGGCAGTCTTGCTGCCGATGTTTCCATTCTCGAGGCAGGTGATTTCGACGAAGCGCGGCGCGCCGTACTGGACAATCCGGACGCCGACCTGATGCTGCTCGACCTTGCGATGCCCGGTGTCAGTGGATTGTCGGGACTGATGTCGTTAAGGGCCGAGTTCGCTGGTGTTCCGATTGTCATCGTCTCCGCCAGCGACGACCCTGCAACCATCCGGAGATCCCTGGAACTCGGCGCTTCGGGCTTCATCTCGAAATCCTCCGGGCTCGATGAAATCCGACAGGGCGTCCATGCCGTGCTGGAGGGTGACATTTGGGCGCCGGAGGGCCAAGTGCCCGTTGTCGAGGAAGATCCAAGTACCAGTGAACTTCTGGAACGGCTGCGGACATTGACGCCACAGCAGAGCCGGGTTCTGACAATGCTCGGCGAGGGCCTGCTCAACAAGCAGATTGCTTATGCGCTTGGCGTGTCGGAGGCGACGATCAAGGCGCATGTGTCTGCGATCCTTCTGAAGCTCAACGTCGACAGCCGAACGCAGGCAGTCATCAAGCTCAGCAAGATCATCAACATGCCGCTGGTCGCGTGACCCCCATTCAGAGGATTTTATTCCTTTCCCCTCTTTACCGCCCTCCCCGTCTCCGATAAATTCGCGGAGCTGGCACGATTTTCGTTGTCAGGCCGCAGACATGCGCTTTGATGAGGCTTGCTCGCGGATTGGGATCAGGTGGCGAGAGGGGCGGAGCACTGTTTCCGTCTCCTTGAGCCGGAGACGCTACGGCTATGCTGTCACACGAAACGATCTGGCGCGCCATTGATGCCCTGGCCGAGCGCCACAAGCTGACGCCGTCCGGTCTGGCCAGGCGTGCGGGCCTCGATCCGACCGCGTTCAACAAATCGAAACGTCACGGGCCTGATGGTCGGCTGCGCTGGCCTTCCACAGAGTCGATCGCCAAGGTCTTGGATGCGACCGGCGCCAGTGTTGAGCAATTCTTGAGCTCGATCTCGCCCTCCCATTCGCCGCTCCCCGATGGGGCATTCCCGCCGCAAGCAGGGACAATCCCGCTACTGGGATTTGCTCAGGCTGGTGCCGGCGGCTTCTTCGACGACGGTGGCTTTCCTGCCGGTCAGGGATGGGATGTGGTTGAGTTTCCTGCCTCCCCGGGTCGCAAGGCTGGTGTGTACGCACTCGAAGTACAGGGCGAATCTATGATGCCGCTCTACCGGGATGGGGACGTATTGATCGTTGAGCCGGGAGCTCAGGTCCGCCGGGGAGACCGCGTGGTAGTGAAGACGCGCGAGGGCGAGGTGATGGCTAAGATCCTGATGCGCCAGACGGCGCGCACCATTGAACTTCATTCACTGAACCCGGAACACCCGAACCGCAGCCTGGATCTGTCTGACGTCGAATGGCTCGCTCGGATCATCTGGGCAAGCCAGTAAGATGGGAATTCTTTCAGTATAACCCATAGGGAAAATAGCGCAGGTAGATGTCCTGCAGACGTCCGCTGCGGGAAAGCGCCGCAAGCGCGTGGTCGAAGGCAGCTGCCAACGTTGAGTTTTCCTGCTGTAGCATGACCGCTAATCCCTCACCCAGAAACTGCTCGGAGAGGTAGGGTCCGCCAAGAAGGGCACAGCAATCTTCGGATGCGTCGCCAGCGATCCAAAACGGAAGCGTGAGTCCGTCCGAGAAGACCGCGTCAAGCCGGCTTGCCTTCAACGCCTCGAGCATCGCATCACGGTCCTCGAACGCAACCGGGATCACTCTTGGGAAAAAGGCCCTCAGCATTGCCTGATGTGCAGTGCCGTTGACGACGCCAACCGGACGTCCTGCGAGCGACTGCGGTCCTTCGCCAACGATACGCTTCGACTTGAGGCGGGCGAACCGGGCCGGAATCGTAAGATAGGTGCGTGAGAAGCCAAATTTCTGCCGCCGCTCCGCCGTGACGGCCACTCCGGCCATCACAGCCTCACCTGATCCGCTTGCAAGTGCCCCCTCCAGTTCCTCGAACGGCAAGGCCTGAATCTGGCAGCGTGCCTCGATTTCCAGTTCGGCACAAATCTCCCGCGCAAGATCAATGTGGAAGCCGGCAAGACGACCGGTCTGATCCGCGAAATTGAAAGGGGGAAAATCTACGGTGGTAAGAATGCGCAGACGCACAAGGTTGGAAAGGTCCGGCCGCGGCAGCCGCTCACGGGCATCGAAAAGTACCGGAAGCTGATGCTGTTCTGGCTGCGCCGCGGCGCCACCGAGAAATGGAGCGAAGGCACACGCGAAAACAACCAGCGCGAGTATTATCCCCCGGGTTTTCAGGGATGAAAGCGGAGGAGGCATCCATATGATCCAGATTAGGACGGCTATGGTTGATGGTGTATCAGAGTCATGCGTCTGGGGGAATATCCACAATCAGTAGGGGCCCTCAGCGAGGCTCCGCAGGCGGGGACACCACCCGGTTCGTTCGGTGCGGGCAACGAATGTGCAACGACCGATCTCGCCGATGAGGCTAGAGCCCTGCAATCGCTCGGATTCGCCAAGCCGCTGGTCCAGACCCTGGCGGAACGAGCTCGACGCAATGGCACCACCATCGAAACGAGCTGCTACATCATCCTGGCATCGAGGAGCGTGCCTACTATGGCGCCATGGCGCGCCTGCTACGGCTTCCGTTCATCGAAAGCATGCCCGCAGAAGCCGTCATCGATACCGATACGCTCGACACGCAGTTGCACCGCCCGATTACCGTTCGCGTCCACCACCGGCGCGAGGCGCCGCAGGTAGCCGTGGTACCGGAAGCGGCCAGATTGGCAGACCTCGCCGCGGCACTGATCAACCAGCCGATGCTACGGCGGGATCTCGCGATTACCACACCGTCGGCCATCAGGGCTGCCGTGTGGCACACGGGTGCGCAGCGGCGAGTACGGCAAGCGATCTCCTCGCTCTTCGACGACCTTCCACGGTTCTCCGCCCGCACTGTTCTGACGGGATCTCAGGGCTTCCTCGCCGGCATGTTCCTTTCGCCATTCCTGGCCGCGCTCCTGATTGCACCAGAGCTTGTCCTTCCAGTGCTTCACCCCGTTCTCTCCTACCTGTATCTCGCCAGCCTCCTGCTGAGGATTCGAGCGCTCACCTATCGCAGGCGAAAGCGATACCGAGAACCGCCGCCGGTGCCCGGACCCCTTCCCTGCTACACTGTCCTCGTTGCTCTTTATCGAGAAGCGACCGTGGCAGAACAGCTGGTTCGCTGCCTCAAGCGGCTCGATTGGCCGCCCTCACTCCTCGACATCAAGCTCGTGTGCGAGGCAGACGACGAGGACACCATCACCGCGCTGCAAGCACAGATGCTGCCAAGACACATGGAGATCATAGAAGTCCCACCGGCTCATCCACGGACGAAGCCGAAAGCGCTCACCTACGCACTTTCCGGAGCGCGCGGAGAGTATCTTGTCATCTATGATGCAGAGGACCGCCCGCACCCCGGCCAGTTGCAAGAGGCGCATAAGAGATTTTGCGACCTCCCCCCGGATGTCGCCTGCCTGCAGGCACCGCTGATCATTACCAACGCCCGCTCTTCATGGCTCAGCGCAATCTTCTCGCTCGAATACTCCTCCTTGTTCCGCGGACTGCTACCGATGCTATCGCAGTACCGGATGCCGATGCCGCTCGGCGGCACATCCAACCACTTCCGAACTCAGGTGCTCAAGGAGGTTGGGGGCTGGGACCCGTTCAACGTGACGGAGGACGCCGATCTGGGCTTGCGCCTTTTCCGCCTCGGCTATCGGGCTGACGTCCTGCGGCGCCAGACGCTCGAGGACGCCCCTATCAGTGCCAAAATATGGATGGGTCAACGGACCCGCTGGTTCAAGGGATGGGCGCAGACATGGTTGGTGATGATGCGCCAACCCAGGGGGCTTGTTCGGGAAATGGGGCTTGGAGCGTGCCTGATCTTTCACCTCATGATCGGAGGCATGCTGCTATCGTCCCTGCTCCATCCATTGATCTTCGTTTTTCTCGCACAAGGTGCAGCAGCGATGATGGAGGCGCCTGCCGGTTCGATACCCGTGTCAGTGATCTGGCTATTCTTCGTCGACACGGTGAACATCTTCGGCAGTTACCTCATCTTCGTCGCACTCGGCGTGAGCACGATGACGGAGCACGAGAAGCGTTTGCTGGGGCCGCGGTGGATGGCCGTCCCCCTCTACTGGATGATGACGTCGATTGCGGCCTGGCGTGCCATCATCGAACTGAGAGTTCGTCCCTTCTTCTGGAAGAAGACGCCACACCAGCCCGTGAAGTAGCGACACGGGCAATCCCATCCGATGGTGATGCCGTCACGATCTACTTCCTCTTCAACAACCCCGCCCTATATGTCGACCCGTAACCGATTTTATCAGGACTTTCCGATGTCTGTACTTGTTAGCCTGCTCGTCACGTTTCTTGTCATCGTACTGGTTCTCTACCTGATCGCACGCCTGCCCATCGACGGGCGCGCCAAGCAGATCGCCCAAGTGATCGTCATCATTATCGGGATCATCTCGCTGCTGCGATATCTCGCCGTGTTTTGATATCGGCAGGCCGTCTGAGAACGGCGCAGCAGTTTTGCCCGACCTGAGAGATAGGTGACGAAACGTACCGGGGACATGGGTAACACTTTCCGTTTTGCGGGAGGTGTTGATG
>NZ_JAKJHS010000018.1 GCF_021648825.1 Rhizobium halophilum
GCCCCGCTAAACAAGCACATTCGCGCGACGTTCTACGGCGGTGGAGCCGAAGGATACACAGACTATCCCTTCCTGGCTGCACATAAGGCTGCCTAGGTGAAGGTTTGGACGGAACTGGCGGACGCCAGTTCCGTCGGTGGCCACAAGGTCCTATCGAACCGGCTTCGAGTGCTGTCACCTTGCGAGATTGGCGAGAGGCCTCGGGGCAATGGTTATCAGAAGCTTGTATAGTCGCGCCTTGCGAATAGGTGCGTGAGCATGTCGAAAGGGAATATCGATGAGCAAAGTAAAAGACGCGTTTGTGGTTGGCGCAATCGTCTTGGGGGCGTCCGCCGTCTGCGCCAACGCCGCAGACCATGAAGTGAAAATGCTCAACAAGGGAACGGAGGGCGCCATGGTGTTCGAGCCCTCAGCGCTAAAGATTGCGCCCGGAGACACCGTTACCTTCGTGGCCACCGACAAGTCGCACAATGCCGAAACCATCGCCGGCCTTTTTCCCGACGGAGCGAAAGCGTTCAAGGGCAAGTTGAACGAAAGCATCAAAGTGACGTTCGACGTACCCGGCGCGTATGCCATCAAATGCGCACCTCATATCGCAATGGGCATGGTGGCGCTTATTTTGGTCGGTGACGCTCCCGCAAATTTGGAGACCATTAAGGCAGCGAAACTCCCGAAGAAGGCGAGAGAGCGGCTAGCCGCGGAAATAGCTGCAGCAGCAGACGGCTGAGCCTGTCTGGCCATTGGAGCGGAGTGATTCCGTCGCTCCGCCACGTCGCCTTGCCAAACCATCTGTACCGGCCAAAGAGTGCGCTCCAAGGGCCAAGCCCGGGCTGGTGCGAAGCGGCAGCGCGATCTGGCTGAGTTGTAGCTCGAACTCTGGGACCGGAAGCCGGCCGAAGAAACCAACGCCGCTTGCCATGTCTTTTGTGGCGCGGACGAGCTGGCAGGCAGATGTTGGATGTCTGCCGATGATGCTTCTGAGCCTGTTCTTTGAGTCCCCAGTTGAACGGACTGATTCCGTTGGATCCGCGATAATGCTCTACAGGCGATCGTCACCATATCTCATGCATCATGGCCGTTTCTGAGGAATTACGACAGTGCGGTGCGTATGTGTGTCGCACAGCCGGCGCTGAGCGGGTAGGTGCAGGCGCTGCAGAAGTCTGGGCGTGCAGCTGCTTCATCGCAGCATGCGGCGGGTGGAGCTGACGCGGGCAGGGAGCCTTCTACGACCGCTGCATCACGATCCTCGGCGACATTAAGCCTTCGGCCAAATCCGGCCGGTGGAGGACACGGCCCACTGCGGTTCTTTTCCATCCCCATGAGCGGTATCTTCTGGCGGTCTAAGGACAGTCCGCTTGCCGCCATGGCAATCTCGGTATCGACCAATCCGCACTTGATCTTACGACAGACCCGCGATTACAGCTTCAAACGCGCAGCCTTGGACGTGTTTCAAGTGGCCTGAATAAAATCTCAGCCAGAAACTGCGAGCTTGATAGCTCGCGGATCTACCGTCTTTTAGAGGTCAAATGCCTGCGACAGGATAGCGATCATCTGCGGAAGGCACTCAGCCACGTGATCAGGATGGCTTTCTGTAAGACGGAGGATCCCGCCATATGTGGAGGCCCCTACCATGCGCTCGTTCCTGATCCGTCCTAAGACCATCGGTCCCCAGATGGCCTGCAGTTTAACTCGCGGGCCAGATGACCTTGGTTGCAGAACTCCCAAGTTCGAAACGACCGCATCATAGCGCAGCAAGCCGATTAACCCGCACGCCAGTTCAATGCTGGACAGTGGAGGGAGAGTTCTCTCCAAATTAGACGCGGACAGCGCAACTGCCTCCTTCGACCGCAGCGCCCGAAGCTCGCGGCTGAAAGCCCGAGCTCTGTCCCAGAAGGGGACCGCATTTCCAGCGGTCAAGCGAACAAGTCCAACAGTAAGGAAGACGCCTATCTCCGACGGATCGATGCCCGCAAATTGGCGCACGCTAATCGGAGATGCCACTAAATAATGATCGCGATCATGTCTCGCAGCATTTGCGGCGGCTATGGCTGCACCGAGGGCTCCTTGTACAGTTGCTCGCTCTTCTTTGCTCCGAGCAACGAGTGTTGCAGTGAAATCGGCATCGAGCTCGATAGAGGCCACCCTGGGGACATCGCCCTCGAACTCCCGCCATAGAGGTTCCCGGCCGACTTCTTCGAGGTCGGGGCGAGCCGCCGCGGAGATACTTTCTTGATCCGACGAATTTTGTGGCGGGACGAACGGCAATAATTGTTCCACAGGTGGGCGGGTCGGTGCAGGTAGTAGCTCTGAGGAGTTCAACGCAGCAACCAAATCGTCAAGAAATGCCACAGCAGAAAGACCGTCAGCTAGCGCGTGATGAAACGTCAGAACAAGTGTCAGTTCACGCTGGTTTTGCGGCTCACGAAGAGCCGTCATCCGCAAAAGCGGTGCTTGCGATGGATTGAAAGGCGTTGCCAGCTCGGCCTCGACGACTGAATGCCAAGTTGATGCTGGATCCAATGTATGGTCCTTCACCGGAATTTCTCTCGGGTTGTAAAGAAAGTGGGGGCCATCCTCCTTATCTTGGATTGAATAGTTCAGCCTGATGTGACGTGCCTGCACTTTGTCTAGAGCTTCCGCAAGGTCGTGCACATCAATCTCACCCGCGAGCTTTCCAACGATGCAGAAGTGGCGGTGATGTAGCTTCGAGTAAAGATAAAGGAGACGCTCTTGCGCGCCAAGCGGCCGGCCTTTCTGCTCCACAACGGTTCGTGCTTCGTTGATTTTAGAACCTGTCATGACATGACCCTCCAGAGAGGATAACGGTAGCATGTAACCCGGTCGCAGAGGTTTCAGATGACCCTGATTTGTATTGCAAAGCTAACCGATTAGCCGCCGCTTTGTTTTGCTGGTGTGCGCCGTCTCCAGAACCCGGCGTGCACGGCCTACTGACGGCGCTTGTTGCGGAATGAAATCGAACCGGAGCGGTTATTGACGCTTGACGACAGCCGTGTTCTAGCCTCTGCAATCGGATTCACGATGCCGGCAGGATGGTGCCATTGCAAGCTAAGCAGCCTCTGGAGCCTGGGGCAGCAGCTAAGAGTCGAGCTGGTAGTAGGGCTCAGATGGCGCTGTAGCCCGCACAACAAGCCCGGAGCATCGAGCGCCGCCACGTGGGCCTGAGATACCGTGACATTACCATCTCGACAATGCCATTGATCTTAGGTTTTGCTGCTGAGGAAGCCACGGAACTGGCCGCCGCTTGGCGCAGAGTTAACCGTTCCTCCTTCGAGTTCGCAGGCTTGGTACTTCAAATCTCGCAAGCGACGTCTAAAGGAGGGTACTGATCTTGAGACCGTCAGGGCGCACTGATTGAATGGGATCTCCTGCCGGTGCAAGACGCAATCATCAGCGGCGTGAACTATCCGGTGATCTCGAGCGCTTGAATCAGATCGCCATCGAGCACGAAGAAGTAGCGCAAGTCCACTGGGCTGCCTGGAAAACTACCAGCCAAGCGGCTTGAGACAACTGTCCGCCTGTCGTCGGTGCTGATCTCGAAAGGCTCTACCGTGTAATGATATTTCTTGGATGATTTGTTTTTCCATCCTTTGATCTCATCCCGTCCCAGATAGATTTCACCTTCGTCCTTGACGAAGGCCGTCTCGACCAAACACTCCGAGACTTCAACGGCGTTGCCCCTCTTGTCCGCAGCAAAATAAGCCGCGATTGCTTTGGGTAGTTGGATAGCCATGAGTGATTCTCCTTGATATTGTATGGAACCTGTTTCAACGCAGGTCTAAGGGCAGCACACGCGCTTGGGTGACGGCGAGTTGCGTGGCTATCAGCGCGTCCAGGATCCTGTTTGCTTGAGCGGGTCTGTCGGCGCTGATTAACACTTAATATTGCGACATTTGGTGTCCTTCGCCTTGTCTAAGGCTGCTCGTGGAGGCGGCCCATTGCCGTAAGCCGTAACGGCACAGGGCGACGCCTGAAAAATTATGTTGGGTCGCGAGTCACTGCTGCTTTGCAGAGATCGCCTTTGCCTCTGATCTAGTGTCGGCGCTAGGGTAGCAGGCGCTTCGCGCTCACACCGTTGGGACCGTTCCGCCATCGATGATGTATTCGGTGCCGGTGATCGATGCAGCCCGCTCAGATGCCAGGAAGGCGATCAGATTAGCAACTTCCTCAGGTTTCGCAGGCCGCCCGAGCGGTATGCCGCCCAAGGCCTCCATGATCATCTGCTTCCCGACCTCGTAATCTCCATCAGCCTGCTCGGCCAACCGCTGTGCGAGGCGAATCGAGGCCTCCGTCTCAATCCAGCCTGGCGAGACGCGCACCACCCGCACGCCCTTTGATGTAACTTCCTTCGACAGCGCCTTGCTGTAAGTGGAGAGAGCAGCCTTCGCAGCGGCATAGGCGGTCGTCGACTCCGGCAGCGGCAGTACTCTCTGGATCGACGAGACGTGGATCACGACACCGCTGCCCTGGCCGATCATGCCAGGCACGAGCTCTCGATCGAGGCGGACGGCGGGGAACAGGTTGAGGTTAAGCTCTGTCTCCCACTGCTTGTCATCTAATGCGGCAAATCCGCCGCCTGGGGCGGATGAACCACCAAGCATATGGACGATGACGTCAAGCCCACCCAGGCGTTCCCTAACCGCATTGGAAACATGCACGACGCCATCGGATGTGGTGAGATCGGCTGCGGTGAAGAGCTCCTCAGGAAAACCTTCGGGTCTCGATCGCGCCGCCGTGATGACCTGGGCGCCGTGATCACGAAACAGCTCAACAGTGGCTCTGCCAGTGCCCTTGGTGCCGGCGGTGACAAGCACGCGCTTGCCGTTCAGATTGAGAAAGTCGTTCATCAGCATACTCCCGATGCCTTGCATTGCTCAAAGAGGAAATTGCCTGTGTAATTGATGTACATGCCTGCGCTCCTTTTGGACGGTTCGTTCACAAGGAAGGTAGCACTCGACAATTATGTGGATAAGTGGGACAAGGCGGGATGAGGAATGGCCTAGATCGGGATAATGATAAGACTGGCCTGACGGAACTCAACGCTGTGATTGCAATTGCGCGGAGAGGCACGTTTCGCGCGGCTGCCATCGATCTTAACATGTCGACAACTGCGCTAAGTCTCGCGATAGGGAAGCTGGAGGCAAGCCTGGGCGTGCGACTGTTCAATCGCACGACCCGGAGCGTGTCGTTGACAGGCGCAGGTCGATTGTTTGTTGAGCAGGTGGGCCCTGCACTTCAGGACCTCCGGAGTGCGCTTGATGCAGTGCGTTCGGAGCGTGACACCCCTTCAGGCACGATCAGAATCAACGCAGCTCCATTCGCCGCGCGAGACATCATCTCGCCACTGGTCCTCGAGTTTCTGCGCCGATATCCAGATATGATCGTCGATATTGTGACTGAAGGCCGGTTGGTCGATATCGTTGCCGACGGTTTCGACATTGGCGTTCGCGTCGCGGGCCTCGTTCCCACCGACATGATCACGGTGCCTCTGGGGCGCGCGCAGCGATATGCCATCGTCGCTTCTCCTGATTACCTTGAGAAGCACGGGACGCCTCTGGTGCCGCCGGACCTCCTCAATCACCAATGCATCCGTGTGCGGTTGCCGGATGGGTCGCTCTTCAGATGGCGCTTCGAAAAAGACGGAGAAACGGCACAGATCGATGTCAGGGGGCCGATAATTCTCGATGAAGCGAACCTTTCGCGGGTCGCTGTCCTGGAGGCCACGGGGATAGGCCTCTTCATGGAGCAAAGCGTCATGGAGGATATAGAGACGGGTCGCCTCATACGAGTGCTTGACGATTGGACGCCGCCATTTCCGGGACTCTGCCTCTACTATCCGGGTCGTCGAAATCTCTCAGCCGGTGTTAAAGCGTTTCTGGCGCTTGCCAGGGTTCATGCTGCCGGCCGATCCCGGAACGAGCGCAGATGCCGCTAGAGAGTTAGTTCCGGATAGGTCGCACTCGCAGGAACAGAGACTGAGGCCCAAATCTGCGAGCGATTAGAGCCTGTATTTCAACAAGTGAAGCAACCACCTCTGGACGAGGTTTTCCAGGCAGCCCTGTTCCCATCTCAAACAGAAAGCGCCGGGCGATGGAATTGAGTTATAGGGCCAGCGCGCCCTCGGTCGTTTTCTACCTCCAGAAGTGACTGAGGTTCTTCACGCAAAGATAGAAACCCAGCAAGCAGCTGTCGAGGACCCTTACCCAATGCGTCCGACGTGGCCATACCGACGGCATGAAATTTCGTAGCATGGTGGCCGACGCGGCTTTCTGCGTGAAGTTGCGGGAACGACGGACATGCTAGTGGTCGGACGCCGATCCGGAGGGCAGGCAGGCTTCTGATCGTGTTGTAAATGTAATCGTCTAAGCCTAGGCTGACGCAGTCCCGTAGCATTCCATTGGTGACGTGGCCCGGGAAAAGCCGCTGCATATGAGTGGCTGCAAGCCTCAAGATGTGGATGCTACGACAGTGCGAACTGCAACAGCGAAGGGAGACGAATGACAAGAGATTGTGCTCTTGAGAGGAGCACTCATCGCAGCATCCGCTGGCTTGCCATCGGCGCCTCTGCTGCTCTTCTCATCGCTCTGGAAAGAAATGTAGCCTTTCTGGTTCGCCAGTTTCCTGAGAAGGTGAGAGCGTTCTTCGCCCTGGTTTCTAGTGTGACGGAGCCAGTGTTGGTCCTGCCGCTTTTGGCTGCCATACTCGCTATTGCATTACTTCGATCTGGAAAGCGTGGGTGCCATCTCCCGGTCAAGGTGGCCGCTATTTGTCTCATCAGCGGAACATGCGCGCTGGTGCTTGCCTTACTCGGCAAAGTGCCGCTCGGGCGAGCCCGCCCGCAAATTACTGGGGAATTGGACCCTCTGGTATTTAAGCCTTTCGGTGGGTCAGCCGCGTTCGAATCTCTTCCCTCGGCGCAAGCGGCAACAACCGCGGCAATTTGCATTTGCCTTGCAACATACGCTCCCAGGTCGCGGTTGATCGTTCTGCCCTGCATGGTCCTCATCGGACTATCACGCGTCGTGATTGAGCGTCACTGGGTAAGTGACGTCGTTGCCGGATGGATGGCGGGCTGGCTCGCAGCCTCGATGACTCTCCTGTTGTTCCGTCGTATGCTCGGGACCGGCGAGCGGGGCATGTGACACGCTATCGTGACCGCAAGAAGTAGAATATGCCCATTCAATTGCTAAGGCCGCCACCGGCCCTACCAGATGCAGTCAGCGAAGACGTCCAGTGAGATCTTGAGGTGCCGCCTACCTAGAACCTCTTCCGCGGGTAACCTGCCGCCCCGTAAGTTGACCTGCAGCGCATGCAATATCAGCTTCCGCATCGGTAGCGATTTATCGCGTGCTTTGCGCAGCTGGATGAAATCCGCTGCCGACTTCCCGCTCACGTGCCGATTGCTGAGCTTTTGTTGAAAATATGCTCGCTTTATAACGAACAGCGCCTCCTCCTGGCCGGTAACGTGGCGTGAATAGGCGCGTTGTATTGGTAGCGCCAGAACGGACTGGATAGAACTCCAGAGCGCAGATGCGCAACCACCGGGAAAGCCGGCGCGGACCGAGCCACTGGCTGGCACAAACGGTGTATCATCGAAGAATGCCGCATCACCGACGACATAAGTGACAGACGCCCGCGTATGACCGGGAGTGTAAATAACGTGAGCTTCGATATTTCCGTTTCTGAAGCTCTCGCCGTCACGAAAAAGACGATCCCATTGCGACTCCGTCGCATGGGAAGTCAGTCCAATTGTATATTTTCTTCCATGTCGCCTGAACTAACGTAATGTGCTCACCGATTGCTGAGGTGCGCCTAGCCGCTCCCTCATATAATGAGCCGCTGAGAAGTGGTCGGCGTGAGGATGTGTGTCGAGGATCCAGTCCACGACAGTCAGGCAATTGTCAGCAACATGCTGTAAGATGATATCTGCGTTAGTGGTTGCTGTTGAACCGGATTTTCGTCATAGTAGAGTACCGGATCGATGATGGCACATCGTTTAGGCGTGGGGTCTGTAACTACGTACTGGAGCGAGCCGGTGCGGGTGTCATGGAAAGCCGGTACTACCAGGCAATGCATTGTCGACCCATATGGAGCTGTCGAGGTGCGTGAGACTCCATCACCAGTCAATCGATACTATGTGACGCTTCAGAGGTCTCTCTTCGCTAGCTACAGATACCGAGTTACCCTCAGATTTCATTGCATGCCCGTGTCATGTCGAGCGTAATAACTGCAATGCAGCCTGTTGTCCCGGCCGTTCAGCCTGGGGGGCGCCGTCGGGCAGGTGGTGCTACATCCTGCCGTCTCAAACACATACAACAATCGGCTTTTGGCTGATTTAGGGCGGCTACGAGAACCTAAGCCTCGTTCGCGACGTCCGACTTGCTTCCAAAAAAAGCAAGCTCATCCCATTGATTGGGTGGCCGCCGGAAAGAGCCTGACCAGATTACAAGTTACCAAGGCGGTGGCGCGATTGCAGCAAACGCATTTCTTGCGTTGATGAAGATAGCGTAGCCAAGCTTTTTGATCCCTTGCCACAAGTTGTGCATTGACATCGAATTCTCCCAACCAGGCATCTCCATGTGGAAAGCGGTCGAGACATCTTCTGCGAATATTGTTATCCCGTTACGGGTGCAGGCACTTCGCGTTTCAGCTGCAACACCGGTGCGTGGCTAGCCGCGGTAGAGGATCATGTTGCAGTGCGTCCAGTTCATCGGCGAGGGGCCGAGAAGCTGCCATCCAGCGAGATTATCCTTTCAATCCGAAACATTTTTTGGCAATGAATTAGGGAGGTTCAAACTCGAGCACTCTCAAAGGATCAGAGGACACGGTGAAGGATAAACCGCCTACCATCTACATCATTGACGATGACGAATCGATGAGGCTGGCTTTAGACAGTCTGTTTCGTTCCGTTGGCTTTGCCACCCAGACCTTCACGTCAACTAACGACTTCGCGGCCACTAACCGTGCAGACGGGGAAGGCTGCCTGGTTCTAGACATCCGATTGCAGGGAATGAGCGGACTGGATTTCCAAGATCAGCTTGCTCGAACTGGTGTGTCTTTGCCTGTCATCTTGATGACGGGGCACGGGGACATTCCCATGTCCGTACGGGGTATGAAGGCAGGAGCAATAGACTTTCTCACGAAGCCGTTTCGAGACCAAGACATGCTGGATGCTGTAGCCTCGGCTCTCAAGCATGATCGTGTGCGTCGCGCCGGGCAGGGGCAGGTAGCAGACTTACAAGCTCGCTTCGAAACCCTTTCCGCCCGAGAGCAGCAGGTCATGCTCATGGTGACCAAGGGCTTGTTGAACAAACAAGTGGCAGGAGATTTGGGGATCAGCGAAATCACCGTGAAGATCCATCGCGGTGCTGCCATGCGCAAAATGGGCGCGCGCACCCTTCCAGACCTCGTACGGATGGCGGACGCTCTAGATAAACAGCCTGTCCTGGACCCAGCTAACACTACCGTATGATATCCTCACCAGCCCGCTTGTGCGAAGAGAAGGGTACATGAACTCTCTTTGCCAAGAAAGCCGATTACAATGCCGGCGCATCGAAACGTCCTGATCGCAATCATTGATGACGACGACTCCTTTCGCGCAGCGATGGAGGGATTGATCAGATCGCTTGGGTACAAGGCCGCGGGCTATTCGTCGGCGGAGGTTTTTCTGGATACTCATTCCGATCGTGGCGTCGATTGTGTTGTGTCTGATATTCAAATGCCCGGGATGACCGGGATTGAAATGAAGCAGCAGCTCAATAAGATCGGGTCCGCAGTCCCGGTTATTTTCGTGACAGCTCACACTGATGCCGGCCTTAAACAACGGGTGGCGGATTGTGGCGGTTTGTTGCTATTGCGCAAACCCTTCGATGCACAAGTTCTTATCGATGGCGTTGGGCTAGCGTTGGGTCATGCGCCACCGGCCGTGTAAAGCCTGAACTGGTCTCAGAATGGCGACGCATCCGATGATGCTGGAGATTATGCCGCCACTTCGCATAACGCCTCGGAGAGCGTCTGGCTCTGCCGTGCTTCATTGTAGATCTCAACCAATTCAATGCCGCCGCTGTCTTTGCATCAAGATGCCTTTTGAGCATTGGCAAACCAATCGAGGGGCTAACAGCCCCCGACGGTCTTGAACAACTTGCTTCCCACCCTCCGTCACGAGAACGACGAGGTTGATCGGGAGGCACTAATCTGTGGCCGCCGGCCGGATACTCAGCGCACGAGATCATGGGCGCTTGGCAACGTCTGGAGGTGCCACGCGTAATGTATGCAGAGGAACCGGCTCGCCTTCTCCAAAGGGACCAGGAGTTCGGTTCTGGATCGCAGGAATGGACTGCAGATAAGCGGCAATTGCCTGCAGGTCCTGCTTCGTAAGCTTTGCGAGGTCTGGCCATGGCATGACTGGCGACAGTATTCGACCATCGGGTCTTTCCCCCGTGCGAAGCGCTCGCACGATCTCATCCCGATCCCAGGTGCCTATACCAGTTTCTTTGTCGGGCGTGATGTTTGGGCCTACCACTGTTCCCTGCCTGGCTATGGAAAACCCGACGTCTGATCCTGCCAGCTTCTTAGAATTGTCCCGCTGACCAAGAAAATGACCGGGCGTATGGCAGTGCTCACAGTTGCCAAGGTTTACCAGATATTCACCCCGCGCAATGAGGGAGCGAGTTTGCCCCTGAACAGGTAAGGGGGTCAAGAGTAGGCTTGCCGCTAGCCATATCGGGGCCTGCCGGGTCAATTTTCTCATCAAGCCTACGGTGGTCTGCATCACAAAAGCTCCTCTATTTCCCAGAATGTCGGCTTCAGGCGCTGATGTCCTACGCCGTTCCACGTGCCTCTATCGCGGAACAGTCACGTGTCTGTGTCATGTCACAGATACCGTATTTCAGTCGTAACCGCGTCCGACTTCATTCTGAAGCGGGAAGGTCTCGCGCCCACGACCGCCTTCTGCCAGCGATACCTTTCGATCGAGATGGGTACGGCGAAGGCTTTCGCCACACGTTAAGACTGCTGCGTTGCCAGCGGCTCACCCGTGACTGGGTCATGAAAGCCCAATTTTACGGCCCGGCAAGCCTTTGGCGGGTTTTGTCTGGCCGATCGAGTAAATTTTTGAAGATGCTCCGGGAGCCGTAAGTATTCTTCAGGTTGCGGAATGGAGTTAGGCTTAATGCCTACTATTGACGGTCTACTGTCCGATTCGTCGTCTGAGCGAGTCCTAAGAATACATCTTCCAGTGATCCAACACACCAGCTATAGCATTGGTGAGAGCTCAATCGGTAGGGCAGGCTTTTCAGCATTGGAAGAATGGGCGTGAGTGCAAAGGTAGACGACATGGATGTCCTCGACTTGTTGGATGATGCGGTCATCATTCGGGATGTAGACGGGCGGGTACTAGAGTGGAATCAAGCAGCGGAGTTACTTTATAAGATTCCCCGAGGTGCGGCGCTGGGTCAGCCGCTTTCGAGCCTGTTTGAACAACGAGCTGAAGACGGCATTCCCAAAAGCATGAGCGACCTGACCGACAGGTATGAATGGTCAGCCGGGATCTTTCGGAAGGCGAATGGCACCGCAGCGTCTGTGTCCGTGGTCACTAAACAACGGGTTCGCAGAGACGGAGAGGGACGGCCAATTGCCATTGTCGAAATTTCCAGACGCGAGGCGCCAAATGAAAGTGGTGAAGGCACACTTTCATTGCTTTCTGCGATGGCGACCACCGTTGTTGAGCTTGACATCTCCACCGTTGCAGCAGTGCTCACGGACTGGAACGACCGTTCTTGTGGGCATCAGGACCTCGTAGATGAGGCGGATCTGGTGCGTACAATTATGGCGCAGACAAGGATTATATCCGTCCTCTGCGGACCTGAGAGCAACCACAACACCCTGGCTTTGAATTCAGAATTGTCTGGTGCAGGCGTGCTTTCGCTGTGGCCGGAGGAAAGCGCAGCAGAGTTTGTTCATGCACTGCGGGCTGCAGTTTTGGGCAGAGCGGCGAAACGCGAATGCCGAATGCTGCGCAAAGGGGTCGCCTTCGACGCTCAAGTCACTACGGTACCTACTACCAGCGCACAGGGACGGCTATGCCTTCTTCTTGGGATCAGCGATATTTCAGGCCAGAAGGAGGCTTATTCGCGCCTTGAGGCCAGCGAAATCCGGTTCAGACACCTGTTCCAATTTATGCCAATTGGCCTGACGCAGGTCGACGCCAGCCGGCTGGTGGAGATGTTTAATGATCTGCGCAAGCAGGGGGTTGAGGATTTGGGCCCCTATATCGATGATCACCCAGAATTTCTGGGAGAAGCACTTGAAGCCATGCATGTTGAGGAGGTCAATGACCACAATGTGCTTTTATTTGGAGCCAATTCTCCGCAGGAGATGAAGGGCCCAGTCACGCGCTACTGGCAAGAGGCGCTGCCAACCATAAGAAGGTCGTTGGAAGCGAGATACCGCGGGGAGGATTTCTTTCAAGAGCATGCCAGGGTTACTCGCTTTGATGGCAAAGCTGTCGACGTTCTTTACGCTGCAGCCCGTCATGGAAGGAGCCCGGGCAAAAGCTTGGTTGCCTTCATGGATATCTCTGATCAGAAAGCAGCGGAGGAAGCGCTTCGCCGCAGCGAGCGCCGTTATCAAGATCTCTTTCAGGCTATGACAGTTTCGTTCTGGGAACTTGATCTGAGTGACGCTGGCGGCCTTATTGATCAATTACATGCTGAAGGCGTAGGAGATCTCTCTCGGTATTTCAGAGAGCATCCGGAGTGCGTGTCTGAGGTTCTCAAATCCATCCGGATTGTGGATGTTAATGACCAGACCCTCTCCCTTTTTGGCGGGCAGGACAAGGAAGTTCTACTGGGAACGATCGACCAATTCTGGTGCCACACGGCTTGGGAAGACTGCGCCATCGCAGTTGGTTCAGTTTTGAAAGATGGCAACAGCGTGACCATCGACACGCGGCTCCGGCGCCTCAACGGGCTTGAATTCGATGCCCAGTTCACACTGTGGTTCGCCGGCTACGACAAGCTCCAAGGCCTCGCCGCGGTGTCTGATATCAGTGAACGCGTAAATGCCTATTCCCAGCTTGAAAAGAGTGAACAGCGGTATCGGGAGCTATTCCAGCTTGTCCCAGTACCTGTTCTCCAGGTCAACTCGAATGGGCTCTTGGCACTTCTTGATGACCTGAAAAGAAAAGGTGTCAAGAATCTTAACGCGTACTGTGATGAAAACCCGCATTTTCTTCTCGCGGCAATGGAAGGAACGCTCATCGAGCGAGCAAACGACGCGGCGGCCAAGCTGTTGGGAGCGGCTACACCCAGTGATCTTCGGGGGTCAGTGGCGCCCCTTTGGCGGGAGCACCCGGAGATTTACTCGCGCCTTCTGCTTAGTCGATACGCGGATGTCGCGACCTTCGAGGAAGAGGTCAGACTTAGCACCCTTGATGGGCGGATTAGGGAAGGGATACTGACGGTTACTTTTCTGCCGAGCTTGGCTGAAAGAGGTATAACTCTCAACGCATTCATGGACACGACTGAGAAGAACCAGGCGGAGAGAAAGATCCGGCAGATCGAAGCAGAATATGCTCATGCTGCCCGCATCTCGATGCTGGGTGAACTGACAGCTTCTATTGCACATGAAGTCAATCAACCGCTCGCCGCCATTACCACCTATGGTGAGGCTGCATTGCGCTGGCTTAGCCGTCCCAAGCCGGAGCTGTCGGAGGTTCATGAGATCGTCAAGCGCATCGTAGCTGATGCGCAACGCGCCGCTAATGTTATTTCCCGAATTCGGACCATGGCATCCCGCCGTGCCCCTGATCCGGAAGCTCTGTTGCTCGATGATGTTATCGCTGAAGCTATTCTCTTTCTTAAGCACGAGTTCCAAGCATCGAGGATCGCCGTACGCCATCTTCCGGCAAGACAGGCGATGCATGTGGCAGGCGATAGGACACAGCTACAGCAAGTCATCGTCAACTTGGCTGTCAATGCCGTCCAGGCAATGAGCGGGTGTAACGGGTCACCTCGGACCCTTTCTTTTACTACGACGTGTGAGCCGTCTGCAATACGATGCTGTATCGAGGATTCTGGTCCTGGTATCAGTGAGACAGCTAACCTGGTGTTCCAGAGCTTCTTTACTACCAAGGAGAACGGAATGGGTATGGGCTTGCCCATTTGCCGATCCATCGTTGAAGCACATGGCGGTACCATCAGCTTTGACAACAACAGCTCTTTAGGTGGTGCGCGCTTCAGCATAGTTCTTCCTTTGGCCGTCATGCAATGAGATGATCGCGCTTCCAATGATGTATCGCGCTTGTAGTGCGGAGGAAGCCGGAAGACGCCGGGATTGCATTCGAAAGAGGAATGCGAGTTCCTGAAATCGTCCTTCGACATGTGTGTCTAAGGTTCTCGGGTGATGCATGTCCTGGCTTAAATGCTTGGAGCATGCTTTGCCCGAAGGACAAGGCCATGATCGTAAATTCGACTGAAATAGGTGCAGCCGCTCAGGCTCACAATAAGCCCGCTCCCCGGTTGCGGCGTCTGCTACAGCAATACCTGCGCTGGCGAGAGCAGCGTAAAAGTGCCGAACTTCTCAGAAGCTATCCCGACTATCTGCTAACTGACATCGGCCTTTTGAGGATTGAAGTGAATAGCGCCGTCCGCGGCCGCTACCAATCCTACCAAGCCGAGGCGACTGCGTCTCGGAACGTGGACTAGTTTGGCCCCCCCCCCCCGGCTTCCTCGCGATTTCAGCTGGACTACGAAAGCTTCGCTGGCAGGCTGATGAGCGACCATCGCTCATCGTGCGATGGGTTAAGTGTGGTATATCAGGGCCGGATGGCTCGCTTTTCCTTCCCAAGGAGGACGGCGTATCCACCCCGCGCAGGATGGCACTATCGTGACAAAGTTTAGCCGGCCGAGTCCGCAGCCGGAACGTTCGGCCGGGTCTGTTCTGGGAGGCTATGTGCCCGTGCTGCCCGAGAAAGATCATTCATTGCAAGCGTTCTACTCCGCCCTCTAGTCGAGCTCGCATGGACGTGCCTCGCCCGTCCTCGGGAAGAGGTGATGTCAGGGCGCATGCGCTCCGGAAGGAATGCTTGTCAACAGGAGAGATCCAATCAGGCTTCTGTGTTTCAAGCTCGTGCCCAAATTGCCTAAGATGTTCCAAAATCAAGCAGCTCATTTGTGAGCTGCTTGATTCTCTATCGAGCGCATCTGCCGCTCTCAACCGCCTCTGAACTCCTTCTGGGCCGTCACCAAGAAACTTCCAGCTCCTCAACCCGCCGGATGCCAGCATGACCATGGACTCGAAGAGGTGCACCCGCGAGCTGAAGGTCCGGTAGGGTCATTGTTAGAGCCAGGAGTGCTTCCTCCAGCTCAATTCTTGCAAGCGCCTCGCCTAAACACCGATGTTCACCGCCACCAAATACCAATGGCCAACGTGGCTGCTCTCTGTGGATGTCAAAGACCATGGGATCTTGGAAGATCGAAGGATCGCGCATGCTGGATATGGTTGCAAGCAAGACCGGACTTCCAGCCGGAATGGTGTAGCCGTCGATACAGATATCGCTGATAGCAAGTCGTGGGACCGAGCCCACCGCAGGTTCATAGCGCAGTGCCTCCAATACAGCAGCTTGGTTCAACAGCTGGTCAGCGCAGCAGGCGTTCCAAAGCTCTCTCCTGTCTAGCAATAGACCAGTCTGGACTACGATGGCGGCGCGGGTGGTATCGCTACCCCCCAAAATCACCGAGACGATCTGCATGACCGCTTCCGTCGACGATATCTCACCGGCATCGTCCACACGGGCGACATATTCTGACAGAAAGTCCCCCGTCCAAGAACGCCGCCGTTCCGAGATCAGCTCTTCTGTCCAAGTTATAAGATCTCTTGTCGCGGCTTCCATCGCGGGCAGTTCGTCTCGTGTCCACGATGTCGTCAGAATTTTAGAAACCTCATACACAAGTCTTGTGAAGTGTGGCACCTCCTGCCGAGGCACACCCAAAATTGCGGCGATAGTAATGGCCGGGATCAAGGCGGCATACTCTTCCTTAAGCCTCATGCCGCCATTCCGGAAGGAATTGTTCAGTAGATCGTGGGCCAGATTTCGAACTTTTGGCCGGAGCTCGGCCATCATCTTGAACGCGAAAGCGCGTGTTAACGGCTGACGTCTCCGGCGGTGGACGTCACCGTTGGCATAGAGCAGGCTATTTGACATGAGCTCATATAGAGGTCCGCTCGTGATCCCGTTGGCGACAAGCAACTCTGTTTCCATCTGGCGGGTTCGAGTGTCTGAGAGGAGGTCTTGGACATCGCGAGCCCTCAGAACGAGATAGGCGCCGTCTTCGCGTTTAAGGAACGGGACCCGGTCCCGATAGTGGTGGTAAATCGCGTGTGGGTCAGCATCGAGTTCGGCCTTGGTGAAGATGGGCGGAATCGGGTGGGTCATGTCTGGTACTGAAACGGTCATTGGCTCTCCTTTGCTGTAGGTACAGCCAGTATGGAGGAGCGGCAGTTGCGCTGCATTTCGAACTCTGACGCTTTAGGTTTGAAATGTAACACGTCAGAGCGCGAACCGTCGCCAGTCACGCCGGCAAGACCAGGGCGCCTAGTTATTCGTAATCGTCGCGACGCAGGCGGGGCGGGCGCCTCAGCTCTCATCGGGAGAGGAGTTTCAGTCTCTGCGGTGGGACGCACAGGATTGCAAGGGGCGCCAGTCTCGCAACCCGCCTCTGATCTGAACGCCGGTAAGGCCGGCGGAATCCGCATAGTCCGTGCCGCCCTTCAAGGGCTCTGTTACACAAGCAATCGAACAAGAAGATTCTGAAACTGCAACGGCATGTGGACGGCATAGTCAACCATTGACATCATTAGGAGCCACCATGTTGCAATTGGACAGACCGCGCCCGATTTCACGCTCGTCAGCACCGACGGTGAGATCAGGTTCCATGATTGGTTGGGCAGCAGTTGGGGAGTGTTGTTTAGCCATCTCAGTAATTTCACGCCCGTCTGCACGGCTGAATTGGGGAAAGTCGCGAGGCTGCGGGGAGAATGGGAGCAGCGAAACACCAAAGCCATGGGCTGTCCGTGGACCCGCTGGAGCGGCACGAGGAGTGGGCGCGCGATGTCCGTGAGATACAAGGGGAGGGGAGGCATTAAACACCCGCTTCTGTCCGATCCAGATCGTGATGTGGCTGCGCTGTATGGAATGATTCATCCTGAGACAAACGCAATGGAGACAGTCAGGAAGCCAGACAGAAATTTCCACAAGGGTTCGACGCGAAGAAGCCGTACCTCCGATACGTGGCACTTTAGCCGCAATCCAGCTGCCCTGTTCACCTGAAAGGAGAAGGATCTTGGCAAAACTTGTTGCGACCCTCGCATCGACCCATCACCCGTTTTACCTGAAGGCGACCACGGCCCCGCCGGACCAGCAAATGCCTCAGGCGCCAGAATGGAAGAGGAAGATCGAAGCTTACCGTGAGACGCTCGCAAAGACGAAACCGGACGTCCTGGTGATGGTTGGATCTGACCATTTCCATCAGATCTTCCTGGACAACTGCCCGCAATTCCTGATCGGCAAGGCCTCTCGTTACGATGCCACCTTCTACAACGAGGAGCGGGAGTTTGGCATTCCGAAATACCTCCTGGAGGGTGACGAAGACATGTCACGCTTCATGCATCAGTCCCTGATGGACCAGAACTTCGACTTCGCCTTCTCCAACGAACTGAAGATCGACCATTCGATCATCTGCCCGATCATCACCGTTCGGCCCGACAATGATCTGCCGGTGGTTCCGATCTACACGAATATCTTCGCTCCTCCGCTTCATTCGCCGCGTCGCTTCTATGATCTCGGACGCGCAATCCGCAAGGCGATCGACGACTACCCGTCCGACAAGCGGGTCGCCGCGATCGGAACGGGGCATCTATCGCTCGAACTTGGTGGCCCGCGCCAGTTCATGGAGACAGGCCCAGACCCAGTCTTTGACCGCCAGGCGATCGAGTGGCTACGCGCCGGAGACATCGACGCAATCCTGGCGAACGTCACACACCAGAGCATGGAGAAGAGCGGCAACGCGACGCACGGCTTCCTCAATTTCATCCTGATGCTGGGCGTAGCCGGACCTGAAGGGGCCGATTACGTGGACAATCTCGACCTCTTCCACACCATGGAAGCCTATTTCACCTGGTACCCGAAGGAGCAGGCGGCATGAGCAAGTACTACGTCAACAAGTTCCTCTTCACGGTGGATCGAGATCCGGAATACCTCAAGCGGTACATCGAAGATCCCCGCAGCTTCGTGGCGACATGGGAACAATCGATCGGGCCAAAGCTCCTGGGCAACGAGATGGAGGCTTCAACGGTGCATGTGCTGACCGACAAGGAACGCGAGGCCTTGATCAACCATGATTTCGTTGCCTTGTTCGAGATCGGAGCGCACTTCTTCCTCAACCTGACGCTGTTCATCGGCATCTATGACGCGCCTTATATGGCCAAGTCAGGCCCGCTGTCCTTCCAGCGTGAGTTTGCAGCCAAACTGCAGCATTGGCTGGAGCTCGATTACCCGTCCATAGCCACTTAGTCTTACAGGAGAAGCAAGTTCCCGCCTCTGCAGTGCTATCTCAGGGACAATTCTACTGTTGCGCCCAGGGCACCCCCCATTTCTCAATCGACCAGCGTGTGTGAAAACCGAAGTGGCACCACGTATGGCCGCAGAAGAGCTTTTGCACATGCTGGAGAAGAGAGAAGGCGCAAAGCTTTCTCAATGGCGTGACCCTGATGTGGCCGCGGCTGTGAACGCGACCCCGCTCACGATAGCTCCGATGTATTGGATGCCCAGCGGCTAGTTCTGGCGCTAATGCCCTCATAGTAGTCACCAGAGCTGATCTCTGCTTAATCACGTGATTGTTGGCCGAGGCAGCAGAGAACGAGCCGGTATAATTGCGGCCGAGGTGCCCGACTCGGCTGGCTGGCTGCTGGGTAGTGGCTTCGTAGTAGTCGCTATCGCGGGCAAGGGACCGGCCGGGAGCCAGAGTGATGAGGGCGAGGGCTGCGAGGGAGGAAATGTGCTTCATTTGCGGTCTTGAGCCTAGACGAGGCGCGTAGACACAAGAACCAGTTCCACCACGAATTCTGCCAGAAAAGCCACTGCGCTGATGGAGACTAATCATCAAGCGGCCGCCTGTCATACTGCAATGAGAAATGGGTTGGAACGACGCTGGAGAACGACAGGAGAAAAGGGGATGCTTTGCATCGCGTCACGTGCTTGCGAGGTTGATGGATCACCATGCAGAGTTCGGAAAACAACACGGGGTCCAAGTGTGAACCTGGCCCCGTGTTACTAGCTTCACTGTTTGGCTTTGGAGAGAGCCTGCGCCGCCTCTTCGATCGTGTCGGCGATTTCCTTGGAGCGGGTAATGAAGAGCGCGTGGCTCCCGGGCACCTTATTGACCTTGGCGCCGATCCGCTCCGCCATGTGCAGCAGCATTGCCTGGTCAAAGGCCTTATCTTCGGTGGCGATTACTGCCCAGCTCGGCTTGCTTCTCCAAGCTGCGTTCTTAAGTTTTGTGCCAAAGACGGCCATGTTGATCGGCACCTGAGAGTCGCGCATGAATGCTGCGACGTCGTCTGAGACATCGTGAGCGAACCCTGCCTTGAACCTGTCCGGGCTCACAAAACCGAAGCCGTCCTCGGTGGTATCGATGATAAACTCTGGCGTCGGTGCGAAACCTTCATACTGCTGTGCAGTCGTTTCGCCGGCATCAGGAGAGAGAGCCGAAACATAAACTAGGCCGGCGACGTTGGAATGGACGCCTGCCTCCGTGATGACCGTGCCTCCCCATGAATGACCGACCAAAATAGCCGGTCCGCCTTGACGATCAAGCGCCCGTGTGGTTGCCGCGACATCATCTTCCAAGGACGTCAACGGGTTCTGCACAATCGTTACCTTGTAGCCGCGCTTACTAAGTTCGTCGTAGACACCGCGCCAGCCGGAGCCGTCGGCGAAGGCGCCATGTACCAGTACGACATTTTTCACAGGAGCAGCTTGAGCCGCGATAGGCATAAGCATCGTGAACGCGAGAGCTGTGGCGCTTGCGAGAGAAAGAGTGAACGGATTGAGTTCCATGGGTGCATCCTTCGGTTGTGAGATCGAATTGATCGGCAGGGAGGGCCGCGATGCCTTCATAGGAGGGGACCAGAGGCCTCCATCGGCATAAGCACTTTGGCGAAAGGAGCTTCAACAGGCCATCAAACGTGTGTTTCGTTGACCCATCCCTTGGTATTACTCGAATATACGAGGGCCTTCCGGATGATCAGATGCTGACAGAACTGAGCGAGATCGGCAGAAGCTGTGTCCGCCACGGCCCTCGATCAAACCATGCTGATGCTTAATTCTAAGTTGTCCGGCAACAAAGGGCAGGTATGTGCAGACGTCAATTTGCTCGGTCGAGGGAACTGACGCACTGCTGTCTGCAGACTACTGCCTCAATGGTGGTAGTACCAATTGCCGGCCTTAGCGGATTGCATGTTAGAGTTCACCCACGGTAGAACAGCGCCCTCGAAGGCAGCGAAGCTCTCAGGCGTCGATCGGTCTACGGCCACACCTACATGACGAGCGCCCCCGGGAGTAATTTGCCCTCGCGCCGGAAAACCGATCCTCGTCACGCTCTGTTGGTGCCTGTGACACCAGTAGCGGCGCTTATCACTGCGCCTGCGTCAGAGAGCGTGGCGGACTGTTGACCTGGATCCTGCTAAGCGCTCTCCTGCGCCAACTCGCGGCGTTTCGCTCTCTGCCCTTTACGTACCTGGGCCACGTCTCAAGAAGAGGGGTGAATAATATCAGAAATAGCGTATGCGAGGGCTTGTGAGCTGAAGGGCTTCTTCAATAGTGAATAAAACTCCCTTGGATCGACACCTCTGTCATCCTCTACGAGTAGAAGATACCGGGCGGCAGGCAGCGTAGACCTCAGGCTGCCTAAGATGCCTTCAGGAGTAACAGAACTTGCATCAATGATGAGGAGGTCTGGTGGAGCTCCGTTATGTTTGATTGCATCCTCCAAGCCGGAAAGGTCCGAATAACCGAGGGCCTCATAGCCAAGTGCCGCCACCTTCTCTTCGTACATTTCGAGCAGTGACCTGTCCTTCTCCAGTATCATGATCCGCTCGCCGTTGCCCGTGGGCACAGCGCGGTCATCGTAGAAGCTTCTTATCGGAAGGGGTGGCAGGGAGCTTGCTGGAAAATAGAGATCAAAGCGCGTGCCCGAACTGGCGGAGCTTTCCACGTGGATACTTCCGCCGAAAGCGGAAACGCTTCCGTGGACCGCAGAAAGGCCAAGTCCAGTGCCGCCGGACATCGACCGCGTAGTGTAGAATGGTTCGAAGATGTGGGGAAGTACGTGGTCTGGAATGCCTTGCCCACGATCCTGCACCGACAAACAAACATAAGTTCCGGGCGAGATTTCCCCATGCGAAAGAACGCGTCTCCTGCGTTCTATGACGTGTTTCACCTCCACCGTGACTTCTTGACCTCGTGAAGACGCTTCCATCGCGTTCTTACAAAGGTTCATGACGATCTGATGCACCTCCACTGGGTTCCCTTCAATGACGGCAGGCTCCTCACACAGATGAGCGGTCAGAGTAACGGTGTTCCTAAGAGTGACCTGGAGGAGCGGCATGATATCGGCCACCGCCTCCGAGACGTTGAACGGCTTCATTGCGCGTTCTCTTTTACGGCTGAACGTAAGGATCTGGTCGACTATATGTTTCGCTCTTTCGCCGCTCGTTAGGATCTCCTGCACGTAATGCCGCGTCATCGACGGTTTACGGAGCAATTGCAGCGCCATCTCACCATAGCCGAGGATCGCCCCTAAAACGTTGTTGAATTCGTGGGCTATACCACCTGCGAGCGTACCAACCGCCTCCAGTCGCTGGGAATGCTCAAGGCGATGTTCAAGCGCGTCGCGCTCCTGTTGACGCCGGTCTGTTTCAACAAACTCCATCAGGATTTGCAGGCTCGCCTTAACCAGCGCGATCTCGTCTGCCCCAAGCTTCGGCCGAGGGATATCAAATAGCAGAAGTAGCGTCGCGACATGCCCATCCGGCAACTGCGAGCCCAGGATAAAGCCAGAAATGATCGAGTTTCTGGTAAAGGTGAGTTCGTCCGGCCTAAGGAGATCCAGATACATCGCATGGTCTGTAGCGCCAGACGCACGCAAATGATCATGGCTTTGTAGAAAGGTGGCAAACTGCAGAGACAGCTCTCGACTGCCTGCCTCTCCCTCTTCATTCAGCCTATAGAAATTTCGGATCTCTTTGGCATCTATGTCGACAATAGCGAACCCACAGGTATCAGCGCGAAAAAAGCAGTTGAGTACATTCAAAGCTCGCTCCATGAAATCCGGAAAGTCATGCGGCGCGGCGTTGAACATATCAGCCTTGATATTTGCAATCACCTGCTCGAAATGCAGCAGTCTTTTTAGCCGCTCCGTCTGATTGCGGAGCCGGTAAACGAGCACGAAGACATAGATGCAGAGGCTTATAGCAGTTGCCCCCAGGAGCACACGGCTTGCTGCCGCGCTTGAGTTCGCTTGTGCTGCTTCCTCAAGGTATCCCGACTGAAGTGCCCCCGCCCGTGCCGGAGTGGGCGAGGCTTGAAGCATAGCGACCTTAGCGTCCACGGTCGGTAGTATGGAGAGGATCATGTTGGCATGCGCGGTAAGGGTCTGCACCTCCTTGGCTGCGGGGGAAACAACCGTGGATCTCTGCAACTGGTTAAGGCGCATGTTGATCGCCTCCTTCAGATCCGGATCCGGAGCGGTGGAAAACCCAAGCATCAAGTTCCCCAAATCTCCTGCCTCCACTAAAGCCAGTTTCACGGTTGGGCTGCGAGATTGGTGAAGCCCCGTGAGTGTTTGCCCGAATACCGAAATCGAGTTCTGGAGCAGAGCGTTTCGTGTCTTGAACTTTTCGACAAGCGACTCATCGGCCTCAATTCCCGCGTGGAGATCATGCAGGAGTTGCTCAAGTTTTTCGCTCGATTCGAAATTCGATCCAGTAAGTAAATCAGCAAGCGTAGCGACGGTGTTTCGTAACGCAACAACCGAATCCACAAGAGGATCGTAAGACATCAGCAAACCTGCCCGTGCACGCAGCACATCCCGCTGCAGTGAAGCATGATTCACGTCGATGGCGCGAAGCGTCATCATCACCGCTTCATGAGTTGGCCGTCCTGCATCTCGGCCCGCTGCAATGACTGCTAAGGAAATTGCTGCAAGTGTGGCAACTGCAATTAGCCAGGCTTCAACGCCGATCTTTGTGGACCGAGGTTTCAAGCCTCTTGCCATTGTAGTCTCCGGTCAGACTTTTGAGGAAGGACACGATTGCGTCTATCTCATCTGTTGCAAGTTCTCGTCCAAGTTGGCTAATTGCCATGATTGACACCGCGTCATCCAGAGTTTCGGCCCTGCCATCGTGAAAGTATGGAGCCGTAACCTCCACATTCCTGAGACTGGGCACGCGAAATGTCTCTTGATCCTGTTCCACTGCGCTCAGAGGCCACTGAGGGGGCTGCGCGGCGGGGAGGTCGACAGTCGCTGGATTTGCGAATAGCCCGAAAATCTGAAACATGTTGCCGCCAACGTTTGAGCCCTGATGGCACGAGACACAGCCATACTCCTTAAAAAGTTTGTATCCATACCGCTGCCTTGGCGTGATCGCGTCATGCTCACCCTGCAGGAAGCGGTCAAAGGGCGCATTTGGCGTGACCAGCGACCGCTGGAAGGCGACAAGCGCGTCCAGAACAGCCTCCCGATGTGGCTGGCTGCCGTACACCGATATGAACTGCATTCGGTAGTACGGTGTAGCGCTCAGTCGCGGTATTAGCGTCTCCCAATCGTTTGCCATAAGGTTGGCGTCAAGAAGGACATTCTCGTTCTGAACTTCTAAGGAGGTATGTTTGCCCCGCCAGCCAAGTCTGTAATTGTTGCCTACGTTGAAGATCGTCGGCGCGTTGAAGGCATGCATCCGCCCTTCATAGCCGATCGTCCGTTTAACACGGACCGTTCCGCCAGTCGCAAGGTCATGGCAGGAGCTGCAAGCAAGGGTTTGTCGCCTGGAAAGGATTGGATCATGAAACAGATGGCCCCCAAGTAGAACCTTGGCTTCGCTGAGCACGGGTGCGGCCGGCAGTGGCGATAGCGGCTCGCGCCTCATATCGATTGCGGCTTCGCGCTCCTCCGCCGCCTGCGGCAGTGATGACGCAAGTAGAACTAGCGACGCTACCGCGGGGAGGGCTAACCCTCTTAGGCCTTTCAACTCGGGACGCTCACAGGTCGGTCGACCGAAACATCTGCATCGAAGATGTAGCCTGCACCACGCTCCGTCTTGATCAGGTCGGGCCGCGCAGGGTTTTCGTTTAGCTTTCGGCGAAGCCTGAGGATTAACACATCAATGCTCCGGTCAAAAACCTCATCACTGTGAACTCTGCTGGAAGACAGCAGATGCTCGCGCGTCAGAACGTGTCTCGGTGAACCGAGAAATGCCCGAAGTAGATTGAACTCACCCGCGGTAAGCTTCACTTTATGATTGTCAGCTCCTTGGAGCTGGCGAGTTTTAACATCGAGCGCCCAATTTCCGAAGTAGTAGGCCTTTGGGTCTTTCGCCCCCTTAGGCCTTGCTAGCTCCCTGCGGAGAGAGGATCGAACGCGGGCAAGCAACTCACGGACACCGAACGGTTTGGTGATGTAGTCAACGGCACCAAGTTCCAACCCAACAACCTTATCCGCCTCATCCAGCCTGTCGCCACTGATAATGACGACCGGGGCATCCGACGAGGTAGTCACCTTTCTTACTACCTCCAAACCATCCTCGTGCCCCAGATTAAGATCCACGATCACTAGGTCAGGGGGGTCATTTGTCATGATTCGCAACAGGTGCTCGCTGTCTTTGATTCCGGTTACCCGAAAAGCATGTTGAGACAAATAATCTTTCAGCAAAGATCGTATGGCTGCGTCGTCATCAATCAAAAGAACGTGTTTCACGGCTGGTCTTTGCCTTCCAGATACAACATCACTCGTCGTGTTTCCTAGCCGCGAGCCATTGCGATGCCTGCGATGCTCAACGGCTATTTCCGGGTTGTTATGGGCGTTTGTTTCGCTGCAGTTTCGAGACCTAACTATTTGATGACATATGCAAGAGGGGGTGGTGGCCCCTAGCCTTGCGGGAAGCGCTTTGGGCAGTTCTCTCGTACGGCGGGGTCGCTCACAGTGAGACATGGGCTTGGCTCCTTTAGGACGGAAGCCTGATGCTAGGAGTGTTTGCAGGAGCAGCCTGAGCCGCCACAGGCCCCAGAACGGCGAACGCGAGAGCTGTGGCGCCTGCCAAGAGAGAGTGATGGATTGAATTCCATGGGTGTATCCTCGCCTCGAGAGATTGAAGTCTTGATCGCCCGCACTTTCTCCCAGCCGGGCAACGGGAGGGGGACCGTTGCCCGGCGGCGGGAGGGCCGTGCTGCTTTCGTGGGAGGGGACTGAAAGCCTCGGCCGGTACAAGCACTTTGGCAAATGCAGGTTTGACAGGCCATTGAACGTGAGTTTCAATGATCCATCCCTTGGTATTACTTGCATATACGTGCACCTTGCCAGACGATCAGATGCTGACCGAACGAATGAGATAGGCGGAAACCGCGTCCACCACGTGGCCTCAATCACATAGAAGCTGATGCTTAATTTCGGATCTTCATCGCTAAAGGGCCGGTGTCCAATCGTTGGTTTGCTGGCGAGGAAGGCCAGGACGGACGGTAGTCGGCTGATTTAATGCCTCAATAGTGGCATGAAAGGCTGGGAATGCTTTGTCCCCAAGAGCAGAAATGTGCTCATAGTCAGGCGGGTGATCGATGGCTTCTCCTAACATGGGAAAATTGCGGGGCCGCTCATAGGGGCTCGGTCAGGTGAAATAAGTCCAAGGCGTTGTCAGGCGCCGTGCAAAGCTGGTCCGGTAGGGACCGATAGAACTGGGCCCCCTCCAAAAAGGTGAGGGACTGATGAAGCGCTCAAATCATGGCACATTCTCCGCCGCTCGATACCGCTGCCGTTTGAAGGCGAAAGGGTCTAGTTTCACGCGTTTGCCCCCCGGCCCACTTCCCGGTGTCATTTGACACCCGTCGCCGTTGCTGTAGCGCAAGAGCCTGACGAACAAGCAGGCAGCCCCGTTTTTCCGGGCTGCAGAAATGCTGATGGAATCGCTTGGACATCGCCCGTTGCCGGCAGCCATGCACTTTAGTGGAGCGGCTCGGCATGAGGCTGCAGGATCTGCGGATGGCGAGAGACGTAGCAACCGATAGAACAGGCAAGAAACGCAATGAACAGCAGGTAATAGGCAGGTGCCATTCTATCCAGCTTCACCAGCCATGCAATGAGCCCCGGTGTCAGGCCTCCAAAGAACGCATAGGCAATGTTATAAGAAAACGACACGCCGGTCATCCTTACCCGGGGCGGGAAAGACAGGACCATGATATAAGGCGCGGCCGCGATAAGGCCGGCGGCAAATCCCATCCAAGCGTAAAGCGGATACAAAAGCGGTAGCGACCAACCTGCCACCGAGTAGAAGGTATAGCTCGCGAAAGCGAAATGAATACTGCCTCCGATAAGGCATGGCCCGATCCCGAAGCGGTCAATCATGGCGCCATAGACCAATGTTCCGAACATGAAAGCGAGGGTTCCGACACTGCTGGCCCACAATGCATGTTGGGCTGATATTCCGTAGGAGGTCTGCAAGAGCGATGCCGTCATCAGTCCCGTGACTAGGATCCCGGCTGATATCATCCATGTGTTCAGCATGCACAGAGCGACGGCATGACGATGTTCGCAGAGAACGGATTTTAACGGAGAGGCCGGGATGAGCACGTGACGGCGCCGGTGAACCGTAAAGCCTGGCGACTCCTTCAACCGCCATCGAATGAAGATGGCCGGAACGCCAAGCAGCGCACCCAGAGCGAACGGTATTCGCCAGGCAAAGGCTTCCACGTGTGCGTCTGAGAATGCGCATGTCACGAAAGCGACGATAGCGGAAGCCATCAAGATCCCGCCTGACAGACCAGTGGCGATGAGGCCGCAGCCAAGCCCCATGCGTTGTGGCGACGATTGTTCCGCCACCAGAGTCCATGCCCCTGGCACCTCCGCCCCAATACCAATGCCCTGAACTATCCTCAGCAGGATCAGCAGCAGTGGCGCTGCAATCCCGATCGTGGAATAGGTAGGCAGAACGGCAATTCCGAGGGTTGCGGCTGAAACGAGCAGGATCGAAAAGGCAAAGATATATTTGCGGCCAAACAAGTCACCGTAGTGTGCCAGAACTATCCCCCCGAGCGGTCGAAAGAGATAACCTGCCGCGAATACGCCAAAGCTCTGCACCGTGGCGAGCCACGAGGCTACACTGACAGGAAAAAAGAGCTTGCCAATCACTGGCGCAAGAAATGCGAAGACGACGAAATCATAAAAGACCAACGCGCCCCCTATGGAGACAAGACCAATGATGCGGAAATTGCTGGTCCTCCGCGGGAATGGGTCCTCACCGTCGAGATTACCGTCTCCCATTGAAGCCTTCCTCTGAAGGGCCCCCATTGCAATCTCCCAACCACCCATACCCAAATGGAGCATCACGTCTTAAGATGTCGCGCTAATTTCAGTCGCAGCCCCTGGCGTTACGAATGAAATCGATCGAATCCCAAAGGTCCCGGCGAAGTCAGGTAGCAGGTACAGTCCCGAGGCGAGGGAGTTGTTGCACCTGTGGGTACTCAGCCTGTCGCCGATGGTCTGCAACAGCCATCCTACGCTCGGTCAGTCAAGGTGACGTCTGCGTCGAAGACGTAGCCCGCCCCTCTCTCTGTTTTGATCAAGTGAGGGCGAGACGGATCAGCCTCCAGCTTGCGGCGGAGCCTGAGGATTAGGACATCGATGCTGCGGTCGAAGACCTCTTCGTCATGTACGCGGCTTGCCGCCAGCAGTTGCTCGCGCGACAGCACCTGGCGGGGGGAGCGCAGGAAGGCCGTCAACAGGTTGAACTCGCCCGCGGTCAACTTGACTTCAGTAGTGCCTGAGAGGACGAGCTTCCTCAGTTTCATGTTCAGGACCCAGTCGCCAAACGAGTAGATCCGTCGCTCCCTTTTGCTGGAGATAGCCTGTCGTGGCCGCAATGATGCTCGAACACGCGCCAAAAACTCTCGAGTTCCGAAGGGCTTGGTTATGTAATCGACCGCGCCAAGCTCAAGACCGACAACCTTGTCCGCCTCTTCTATTCGGTCCCCACTGATAATAATGGCCGGAGCATCAGAGTTCGTTGACAACCTTCGGATGATTTCCAACCCATCTTCATGGCCAAGATTAAGGTCGACGATTACCAGATCTACAGGGTCGGATCCTAGGATCCTAGGGAGATGCCCGCTGTCACCAATCCCGGTAACGCGGAAGGCATGTTGTGACAAGTAGTCGGTAAGCAAACTGCGCATGCTTGCATCATCATCGATTAGAAGAATGTGCTTCAAATCAAGCTCCTTACTGGTCACACGCATCAGCCTATCGCCACCTGCAGGCGCTGCGTCCTCGTTGGGGAGCGTGCCGAAATTCAGCGCCACAGACTTGCGGATCGCCGGTTCTTCGCGGCAGGTATGTCTTGGACATTTCAGCTACGTTGAATTGAATACATCCGTAACAGACCTGAGCAGCCACGACCCGCCTGAGACGGAACTCGAAATCGTTCTTGCGCGTTCGAAACCTCGTCGGAGTCGCACAGTACACGGCGGCCCTTTTTGCTACGTCCGCGTCGGGTGTGCGGAAAACCTATCATTTAGATGCCGACACGCCGCTCACCTTCAGTGGGTCGCGACCGGCAGTGAATTAACAGGTGTGTGGTTAATCGCACGACGGTGTCCGCGATCCAGGCACCTGAAGGACTTCGTCAAGCTGCGCTTGTGTAAGATCAACATGGTAGAACAGGCTGTAAAAGCTCCGGGCCTCGCTCGCGAGTTCGACCCGAAACACGTTGGGATACAGAAGGCATTTCAGCCAGACGAGACCCAGGAGCCTGTTGACGCTTGGTGGCGATTCGATCCATCCGAAAGGACCTGCAGGCACCCGATAAACTCTCCCGTTTTTCACCGCATCGAGTTTAGCCCACTTCTCATCATGTTGGAGTTGGTAGGCAAATATCGGTGACCCGGCGAGGATAATCGAAGGGTTCCATTCTCGGACTTGGTCCGGCGTTACCTGCAAAAGCCCCTCTGTTTCTTCTACCGGGGCGACGTTGTTGGCGCCCGCCAGGTCAAGGAGTTCTCCGTTGAGGGAGGCACTGGGGGGCGTTTGGAGGCCATCGGGTCCTCGCCCATAGTACACCGCCAGTCGCGATGCCCCCCCCATGGCAGCCAGACCATCCCTAAAGTCAGCGAAGCGGCTATCGGCGTATCGAGCCAATTCTTCGGCGCGAGGAGAGACGTTCAAGATTGCCCCCAGCTGACGTAAGCTATAAGATGTCCTTCGGAGGCTTCCGTCGATCAAGATGTAAGGAATGCCAGTGCGCTCCTGCACCTCGTTTGCACGGGAAATATATGCGTTATTCACTGTGCCAACGTCGACAATCACGTCCGGACGTGTGGCTAAAAGCGCCCCTACATCCAGGTTGTCTTTTGCAACGGCCAGTTTGGGGCTAGCCGGCAGCGTTCGGGTCGAGGGAAGCAACATCTGCTTGTCTGACTCCGTCAGTTCGTGTGTCCAGCTGACAAGTTTCTCAGGTGACAGCACGTAGACCAGGACCGACGCTGGCGGACCCGCAGGCATAACTCGCGTGATAGTGTCCGGGATCTCCACGTCCCTTCCTCCATCATCAACAATCATGCGTGCATTCGCTTGAGCACAGGTCGCAAGGATCAATGAGCCCGCCAGTGCCACAAATTTCAACATTAGAAACTCCAGAAGATGGTATAACACTGCTGGCAGCAGGATAGCCTTCTGCGTTGCAGGCAGGTTAGCTGTGAGCGCGTTTGGTTGCAGATGTCACACGCGGCGACGTGGGTGGCCAATGGCTACAATATTCCAGAACAAGGCTACCGAGGCCTGCACCTTAACAACGCAACAAGTCCACAGATGCCGCAAATTTCGGTGAGGCCCAGGTAGGGGACTTGACAGCTGTTTGCTTTCGACCCTCTCGCGTGCCCCGACCATCAGTTACCTGTGTAACAGTAAGTCGAGGAACTGACACATCCGTGATGCATCAGCACTCAACTATCCCTCGTAACCCGCGTGAACTGCGCTTGGGAATTCAGCCGGTTCTCGGCTTCAGTGCGTAAACTCGTGGCTGCTTTAGCAGCACATCACGACGCTACTATGGGCGACTTCGTCCTGCTGAGTAAACCGTGCCGAGGTGTAAATAAATCGGGATGACGTAGAGGAATGCGAACGATGCTGTCAGCGTGCATATATCAACTAACAGAGGTCAGGGTATCGCAGATAGATCCCATAGCGAGCCAATACTGGACGCTAGTTAGAAACGGCCGTTCTCTCACAACAATCAGTCGGGATCGGATATCGATAAAGGTGCGCGGTGACTATAAATAGCACAATATTTGTACACATTGACCCTCATGTCGTTCGTGGACAAATCCAAGGTCTCTTACAGAGGCCTTTGACGGGTAGCCTGCACTTCGGCGACCTGCTTGACCCGGACAATTTGAACGAAGACCAATCCAGCACCGCGCAGCTGTACATGGTAAAAATGGTGATTGCGCTGAACTTGTATCGGACTCTGCAGGGCTACCAGTGGAAGAACGTCGTCCGTGTTGTTGATGGCGATGTTTGCGGAGCGGAGGTTGAATTCGTCTCTCAAGATGAAGCCCTGAGGTTTGACGTCAATTATCGGTCATATCCCGAGCGGGCCTCGTGATGTCTATCCAGAACGCGCCACCTCCCACCCTGCCGGCTTGGGAGGTGAGCAGTCCGGGAGGCCACGAGCTGAACAATGGCACGCCTTTGGCATGTGGATGGGATGCTCGGGTTTGAAAGTCTCAACTCCCAGCGGGAGGAGGAAAGCATGAATACGTCAATGCTTCATGATATTGCGATCGACAAGCAGCTGGTTTCGCTTGCCTACCAACCAATTCAGTGGATCCCTTCGGGGGCAGTAGATACCGTTGAGGCTTTGTTGCGGCTACGTATGTTGGACGGGCGGCACATGGCGCCCGAGCTTTTCATCGCAGCCGCCGAACGGAGCGGGCAAATTCTTGAGCTCGGGCTTTGGGCCATCAGGACAGTTTGTTTGCAGCTCCTTACGACTGATAGAGTGAGTGTGGCTAGCGTAAACGTGTCGCCCGTCCAGCTGAACACGCCAGGCTTTGCAGCATCCGTGGAGGCTATCCTCGTCGAAACGGGAGTGAGCGGCGCGCGCCTTGCTTTCGAGATCACCGAAGGACAAAAGCTGGAGGTCCAGCCGGTCGCACTGCAGTGCATTGCAGAGCTACGAAGGCTAGGGGTGGCCATCTGGCTGGACGATTTCGGTACAGGATATGCCGGCCTATCCTTGCTACGGCAAATCAATTTTGACGTGGTGAAGATTGACCGATCGTTTCTACACGCGAGTGCATCACAGCAAGGTTTCGTCATGCTCAGGAACATCGTAAAGCTCGTCAATGACCATGGACCGGAAGTCCTGCTTGAGGGGATTGAATGTTCTGAGCATTTGAAGCTGGCCAAGAAGCTTGATGTTCGTATGGGGCAGGGGTTCTATATTGGAGTGCCGAGCGTGCCTGACTTTGCTGACCGGCTCCACGTCGGCACCATTGATTCCCAAGATGAATATTGGACCCCTCAAGCCAAGCTCAGCTGAAGAAGTACGGACTCGCTGAAGATGCTTTCGGTTTCTAGTATCTTGTTACTAACAGCTGTCTCTTGAAGCGTCTGATCTTGCAGAAGCTGGTTAGGCGATCAACTAATATAGCGGCGATCTCGTCGGGTCTGGATAGGGGCCGATGCTAGCCGACACTGGGAAGAGAACACGAACGACAGCTAAAGCCGGGCCGGTTCTCGGATCAAGCGCCCGGTCAGCTTACGGTGGAACTTCACAGCCATGGCTCCGTGGGGGGTGATCTGCAACCCTGCACACGAGCTCCAATGTTTAAATGACGGCCCTCCTCAATGGCTTCGCAGCAATCGGCGGTTGATCATTCGCTTGGGAGCGTCGGATTAGCGGCCGACGTTATTCCCCTGGTTGTCACCCTTCTCCTGGTGGAACCCCTTCGAAGGGTCGGCGGAGACCGTGGAGGCGGAGCTCATGGCGGCTGTTGCGACGAGCGTTGCGATGATGATAGTCT
>NZ_JAKJHS010000019.1 GCF_021648825.1 Rhizobium halophilum
TCGGTCATCTCGCGCAGACGGCGCTGCGTCCTGTCGGACCCAATCCGGTCCTTCCGTTGGATCGCATCCTTGCCGAGTCCGGCCGTGCGGGCGATTTCCTCGCTTGTGGTGCGCAGGACGTCAGCAATCTTCCGCGGCGAAAAAAGCCCTTCGTCGGCGTATTGCGCAATTCCCATGGCTTTACCTCCGAACTCTGGTGCCAATGATTATGACGCAATATAGCGTCAGAATTCGCGGCATTCAAGGGAAAGGGAAATTAGGAGGGAACGACGAAGATGAGGGTCACTCTCAGGCTAGAGCCGCTGCCGTAGCATAGCCTTCAGCTTGCTGAAAATGCAGAACCACGGGGGCTCCGTCTACCGTTTCCACCCCCATATACACTCTGAAATTTCCAGCAGGGTTGACGGCTTCAGTATCTTGGTTGGTGATGCGTTGGCGACGACGCGTCCGTCTTTCATCGCCACAATCCGATCTGCATGGGCAGCCGCCTCCCGTTTGGCGAATCGGGCTTAAGATAGGAGCGACCACGTGCAAGGGGGAATTCGACGACTTGCAGCGGCGAGAGCGGAACAAGCCGATGACGACGGGGTTCTTGCAGGCCGGCACATCGCCGACGCAAGACTGGCAGGTTCATGTGAGCGTCATTAAGTTCGAAGATAAGCATTCCTCCACGCCTCTTGCTGCAGCCGAACGGACAGAAGCCGCCAATCTACCAGCGGGTCTGGTCGCAACCAGACTCGTCGCCTCCCTGCGAGAGTCGGGATCGCGGTGTTATGTGGCGCTGAGCGAAGGCGCAGCTGGCGAGATCGCTGGAGCGGTCAGCGCCCTTTTTCCCGATGTCCAGCTTCTTGTCTTGCCGCCTTGGGACTGCCTTCCCTTCGATCGTGTACCACCCTCGCGCCATTGCATGGGCAGGCGAATGGATGCGCTGCGGATCTGGAACGCACGAAGTCTCGCGCCGAAGATGCTTGTGACGTCGCTAGAGGCGGTGATTCAACGGACTGCGCCGGCAAGCGTCATCAAAGACAGCAAGCTTGTTCTGGTGGTGGGTAAACCGTTTGACCGCCGCGCCTTCTCAAAATTCATCCGGCGGACGGGTTATGTTGAAGAGGGTGTTGCTGACGATCCGGGCGAAGTGGTGGTTCGCGAGGGTGTCATCGACATCTATCCCGCAGGTGCCCCTGGTCCGATGCGGATCGTCCTGTCAAAGGACGATTACCTTCTGGAACTGAGGGGATTTAATCGCGTGTCCCAACGCACCGAAAGCTTGTTGGACGCGGTGACATTGGGCCCGGCCTCTGAAGCCATTGCGACCGACGGGTGTGCGGAAGGGTTGGACCCAATAGTGGGCACTATGGAAGGCTTGATGTGCCGCTTGTATCAAGACATGCCGACGGTATTCGATGTGCTGGGCGATGTCGCCGTGGATATTGCCCCCGGTGCCGCAGAACGGGTCAAGCGTTACTTCGACATTATTGAAGACGCAAGGCAGTCCCGGATGAGTTTCGGCGAGAGGGACAGCGCCTCCTCTCGCTCGCTCTACATCAGCCGTGAAGATTGGGAACGGCTTGCCGGAAGGCTGCCCGCCGGGACGCTCGATTTGGAACAAGGTGGTGACCTGCCGACGGAGGCTTTCGACACCGAGCCGCGCAAGGCTATGGTCAAGTTCGTGCAAGACGGCTTGAAGCACGGCCGGAAAATCCTCATTGCGGGAACAGGCGAGAGTCTCAAGGCGCTTCGTCGGCGTCTGGCTAAGGCAGCCGGGACGGCAGCTCGCTCTGTCGACACCTGGCAAGAGGCCTTGGAGGCCGAGGCCGGAAGCCTGCTGGACCTACAATGTGAACTGGAGCACGGATTCCTAGATACCAAGTACAATATTGCCGTTGTCGCGGCCGACCACAGAAGCGGAATCAACAACTCGCACGTCCTGCTTGCCGAGCCGGAGCTCCAACTTGGCGATGTCGTGGTTCACGAGGAGCACGGTGTCGGGGTTCTGAGAAATCTGGAAAATGTTGATATCGAGGGTGTGCATCACGACGCCGCCCGCCTGGAATATCGTGATGGGGCATCCATCCTCGTGCCAATGGAGGAGTTCGGAAAACTGTGGCGCTATGGCTCTCAGCCCGAAGCCGTCACCCTCGATCGGCTTCATACAGAGGCTTGGCAGAAGAAGCACGAAATGATCGCAAGGGACATTCGGTCCACCGCTCGCCATCTCGCGACGATCGCAAAGCAGAGGCAGGCAACAGAGGCGGAGAGATTCGTGCCGCCGCGGGCAGCTTTCGCCGCCTTCACCAGGCGTTTTCCCTACGCCGAAACGCGCGATCAGGCTGAGGCCATCACGAGCGTGCTTTCCGATCTCGCGTCCGGTCGCCCGATGAACCGCCTTATCTGCGGAGATGTCGGCTTTGGCAAAACGGAGATCGCCTTGCGGGCAACCGCAGCGGTGGCACTTGCTGGAGGGCAAGTAGTCGTTATTGCCCCGACCACCGTACTGGCGCGCCAGCACTTCGCGACTTTCCAGCACCGCTTCGCGGGGACCGGCATCTCAATCGGGATGCTGTCGCGCCTGGTCAAGCAGAGCGAGGCAAAGCAGGTGAAGGCGGCGCTGGCCAACGGAACGCTTGGCGTTGTCGTCGCAACCCAGGCCGTCCTCGCCAAGGATGCCCGATTTGACCGTCTTGCGCTGTTGATCGTGGATGAGGAGCACCGTTTCGGCCTGAGAGAGAAACGGATGATGAATGAACTTGCACCTGCGCTGCACACGCTTGCCATGTCGGCGACACCCATCCCCCGGACCCTGCAATCGGCTATGGTCGGCATTCAGGAGGTCAGCCTCCTGACGACACCACCGAGCAAACGCCGGCCCGTGCGCACCGCACTTGCAGCCTTCGACAGCGCCTCCCTACGCACCGGCCTGATGCGCGAACATCGCCGCGGCGGGCAGAGCTTCTTCGTGGTTCCCCGCATCAAGGACATGGAAGAGGTCGAGGCGATACTTCGCAAGATCGTACCGGAGCTTTCGGTCAAGCTTGCGCACGGCAACATGCCGGCGGCGGCCATCGATGAAGCAATTGTTGGTTTCGCGGAAGGCGACGGAGATGTTCTGCTAGCTACCAACATCATCGAGAACGGCCTCGACGTGCCGCGGGCAAATACCATGTTTGTCTGGCGTGCAGAGCTTTTCGGGATGGCGCAGCTCCATCAATTGCGCGGACGGGTGGGACGCGCAGGAGCCCAGGGCATGGCTACTTTCCTGACCGAAGAGGGGGTTGAATTGCCGGAGGACGCGCGGTTGCGGCTTTCGGCCCTTGTTGAGAACGACCGGCTCGGCTCCGGCTTGGCGATCAGCTTGCGCGATCTTGATCTGCGCGGTGGAGGCGACCTCGTGGGTGAGGACCAGGCCGGGCACATCAAGGCGATCGGCATCGGCCTGTACCAGAAACTGCTTGCGAGCGCCGTCGCAAGATCGCGCAAAAATGCCCGGACCACTCCGCAGCGAGCGATCCTGAACCTCGGCGTGGCAGGTAGGATACCGGCGGATTATGTCTCCGACCCGGCCGTCAGGCTCAATCTCTACGCTAAACTGCTGCGCGCATCGACACCCCGCGAGATGGACGATCTGGAGGAGGAATTCGAGGACCGGTTTGGCGAGCTGCCGCAGGACGTACTGCTTCTTTTGCGGACCAACCGTCTGCAGCTTGTTGCTGCACGCCTGGGCTTCACCAAGCTCGAGGCGGGGCCAAAAGCACTTGCGATAACGCTGACCCAAAAACCGCCGGCAAAGGTCGTCGCAGCATTGACGAGAATGGAAGGAGCGGCTCGACGAGAAAACCGACTGGTATTTGAGGCAGCACGCCTGGCGGGGGAGGAGCCGCTTCGTTTCTTTGAACGGATCGTCTCGTCGGTGCAGCAGACATGACGACACAGGTGACGCCGCCGCCAACGGCAATGCCTGCTCTGAGGCCTTCGCGGGGGCAGGCTCTATGCGTGATCGCAGGCGCGAAGCAAAAAAACCATCTCCGCTGTCGGCCCGAGCGGTCAGCCACATGGTCACGGTCTGCGATAGAGGTCGGAATCCGGCGTTGCCCGACCGTCATGAGCGCCGGGCTGCTTAGATCGTTTCGGCCGCGCTTTCGTAAAACGACCTGCAGTGGTCGAATAGGCAAATCCACCAGTGGCGGCGGCCAGAATGGACTGGGCGAGAGCGAGCGCATCGATTCCGCCAATCAGGGGGAGCAATGGACGATGGCTTACGATCAAGACGAACTGCATCAGGCCCGTGTCCCAACGTAGTAAAAGAAGCTTCGCAGCCCAATGCCTCCGCAAGCATGACGATTAGAACAACCGGGATCAGCAGAACGGTGCTTGCACGCCTGGGTGGATCGCTCATGACCGCCGCAAGCACCCGGCACACCCCAGCGAGGAGCTCCACGTGTCCCCACCTGACCCGAGGCAACTTCTCGACTTTTTCTTTGCCTGCGACCTCTCCACTATTTCCTGCTACAGACCCCTCTTCGACATCCATCATCTTCAACCGCGATGTAGCTTCGTGCTGCCTCTCTTGAGGCTGTACACCGCTGTTCTGGCGGCGCGTCTCTCCTTGACGCTTGGAACGCGCGGCGACCAGATGAGACCTGTTGACTTGCGAATGCCGCGCGTTCCAGCCGCTTAAGTTCTGCTGACCTAGCGGCCGCGCCTCCGTTGCTTCTCTGGCACGGCCACCGGCTGCGCTAGCCGTAACGCGCGCAGCCTTTTAGTCTTCTTCTCGCGATCAGCCGCTTCCTCGTCGATGATTGCTAGCGCGGCTGCGTGGGTAGCCGCTCTCTTCTCCATCAGTGACCGCTTTTTTGGGGCAAGTTCAGCGTCAGACATGCGAGCTCCTTCTTATGAAGGAAGAGATAGGGCCGGCGGACGTCATGGAAAGAGCTCCAGAAGGAGCGGCTATAGTCGCCACCCTTGAACCTCTACGGCGCCTACTTGCGCTTGCGTTCCCGACTGAAGCGTCGTTGTCCGCAAGAACTCCAACTGTTGCCACACCGGTGCGTGCCTATGTCGGATGACATTAGGTACCGCTTTATGTGCTGGACTGGACGCTGCAATCGGCTCGGCTGTCTGTGACAGCGCGGCTGTAGGATCGCTACTGGAATCGCAGTCGGCGCGGCCGTGGGTGCCGTGGCGCGAAGACGTTGATCTTCAGGCTTCTCCATCCTGGCTGGCACCCGAAAGTGCATGGAACGCACGATTGCACTGCTGGCTCTCGCCCTCCAGCAATGTCAGCGGATCGACCAGACCCACGCCGACGCCAATGGCATTGGCGGCCGCCCAAGCCCAATCGGCCTGTGCTCGCTGCAGAAGCCTCGGCGCCTCTTCCGAGATGCACGCACGACCGGCCTGAACAATCTCAGCTGACGACACGCCTTGAAGCCGTTCCGAAACCTCTGCCTGAAGGGGCCCGACAACCAGAATGGCAAACAGATAGCTTATGAACTCAGACATGACGTCTCCCTGCGGTTTCGGGAAATATGGGTATGACCTCTAAACTGCGCTAGAGCGACTTGCAGGCGAGAAAAAAGGCCGAGCCGAAACGGCACCGACCTTCCTCATCATCGCATTCTCACCATTGCCAGTACATCCGTGGTCAAAGGTCTGAGCGACTGCGGCAATTGCGAGCGCTGAAGAGGGTTCAGCGCTCTGAACAATGCCGTCGTTGTTGATATAGGCGCACCGGCCGTCGCAACAAGTAGGTCGTCATCTGAATGATCGTCTTGCCTTCCCCGAAAGATCACTTGAATCGAAGACCCGCCGACTTCTCCATCCTCTTTCCGGACTAGAGAGAAGATGGCAATCCCGTAGTTCTTGTGACCGGTCTTAAGGACGCAATGTCCCCTTCCTTGGGCGCTACTACCACGCGCCGTGTGGCGTCAGCCAATGGCGGACTAGCTGTGACGGCGTCGCTCTACCTTGAACAGAAGGATAAAGCTTGCTGCGAGCAAGATTGCACCATTGAGCGGGTGTAGCGACAGAGGCAGCGGGGATCCGCCTACGGCAAGCAATACCTGTACCACAAACAGAAGGACGAGAAGCCCGGCCCACCAGACAAAGCCTCGGAGGCGGTAGACAATGAGGGAGCCTCCAAACAACATGATGATGGGCACCGACAGCGCCCCACCCAGCGCGGCATGCATCTCCCAGAGCGAACTTTTCTGGAAAAGCGCGATTCCAGCACTAAGGAACTGCCCAAACAGCCCCAGTGGGAGAAGTCGGGCGCAAAAGGTGAACCAACCGGGCGTGCCGAGGTGAAGGTCCACGAGAGTGTCGTGCGTCTTGGTCATGTTCAGGCCGCCTTTTCTGCCGAAGTGACACCTATCCAATCGCGCAGAGCATCGGTGTAGTCAGTAGCTGCGACCTTCAACTCGGCGGGCGTCAACTTGTCTGCCTTGTAAAGCACAAAAGGCTTTGCCCACAGGAGCCCGCAGCGATGCGCCGTGGCACGCAAGGGGGCGAAGAGCTCGTTCATGGGAAACATGTTGCGCCCGCCGGGTTGATAGGAATCGGGAGTGTTGCCTGCCGTGGCGGCAATCATGAGCTGCGTTCCTTCCAGGCGTCGACCTTCCTTCTCGTAGGCGAGATAGAACATTCGGGTGAGAACGGCATCCTGCCATGCCTTCAAGAGCGGCGGCGTTGAGTACCACTGAACGGGAAATTGCAGCACGATATGGTCCGCGGCCAAAAGCCTCGCTGCCTCAGCTTCGCCGTCGCGGAACATGTCGATGCCGCCGGGATAGGCAGCATACATGTCAACCAGCTCAGTGTTGGACATATCGGCAACCGCGCTGGCCAACGCAGCATTGGCCTTCGAGTGGGAAAAGATCGGGTGAAAGAGGAGGACTAGGGCCTTAGACATCATTGTCTCCTTGCGTTGAGATGAGACGATGTTGGCGCACCTTTGAAAATTCTTCCAATCGATAGACTGTCTAGCGTATTATCGATGGCATGAATTTACGTTCTATCGATCTTAACCTCCTGGTGATCCTGGACGCGCTGCTGGATGAAGCCCATGTCAGCCGCGCCGCCAGCCGCCTTGGGCTTTCTCAACCTGCAGCTTCGGCGGCTCTCCAGCGTTGTCGTCACCTGTTCCAGGATGATCTTCTTGAACGTGGGCGCGGAACGATGCGCCTTACCCCCAAAGCAGTGTCTTTGCGTGCTTCTTTGAAATCTCTCTTGGCCAACGTGACGGATCTGGTTGATCCGCCGAATGTTTCCTTGGCCGACATCCGCCAGACTGTTCGCATCAGCATGGCAGACTATCCCGCTTTGCTCGTGATGGGCCCCTTGCTGGAGAAATTGCACGATACGGCACCTGGAATTGATCTCGTGATTCAACCTTGGCACGGAGCCGATGCGGCAAAATCCGCTCTTGTCGACGGCGCCACCGATATTGCAATCTCTGTCTTCCCGGATACCGACGAGGACATTCAGCGAGAGGAGCTGCTGACCGAACATTACGTCGTGGCAACGCGTGAGGGCCATCCAGTTACAGACAACTTCGACCTCGAAAGCTGGCTCAGCTTCCCGCATATCCTGGTATCTGGGCGGGGAGACCAACGTAGCCCCGTTGATGCTCAACTGGCCAAACGGGGCCATTCTCGACGAATAGGTCTGGTAGTGCCTACGTTTCAGATGGTGCCGGCTTTGCTGCGGATGTCTGACATGGTTGCTATGCTGCCATCACGCGTCGTGCAAGCAAGCGGGAGATTGCACACCTTCGCAACGCCCATCCCTGTCAACGGTTTCACTCTGCACCTCGCTTGGCACCGACGCCGAACCAATGATGCAGGGCTACAGCACGTCGCAGAGTTGCTGATAGGTTTGTTGCGATAGCAGATGTTCTTCCTGGCGCGTCTAATCCAGCTCCCGCTAACCCAAAATTGGGGCGCCTCAACCCTCTCCAACGCGAAGCCGAACGCGAACAAGTTTCCGGGGCCAGTCCGTGAGCAGCCTCTGCTACGATAAGCTTTTTCTCCCGTTGCATCGGACGGGATCATTCCTCTCTGCGCCCGCATGATCCACGATTTCCCCCCGAGAGCGCTAGGCGTACCTCGGGCATCACGCTATATCCACCCCAGACACCACTTCGCAGCAGGTAAAACATGAGTGCTTCGGGCCTCGAGCCGGATCTTCTTGCACTGCAGTCATTGGCAGCAGACGTCGCGGCCATGAATCTGCTTCCTATCTGCGCAAAGGTCGATCAAGAGGGCGTCTGGCCTGCCGAAGGCATGGCGGCAATAGCGAGGTGCGGCCTGATGGGCCTGCACATTCCAAAGCGCCTCGGAGGACTGGAGCAAGGGCTGCTTGCTCTTGCGGTCGTCACCGAGGAACTCGGTGCGGCGTGCAGCTCGACCGCCATGTGCTTCGGCATGCACAGCGTGGCGGCAAAGGTATTGGCGGCCAAGGCGACACGCGATCAGGAGGAACGTTTCCTCGTCCCCATTGCCGAGGGACGACACGTCACCTCCCTCGCCCTAAGCGAGCCGATGACGGGTTCACACTTCTTTCTCCCTCAGAGCCAGTTCCATCTGCAGGGCGACCAGTACTCGATCGACGGCCACAAGAGCTTCGTCACCAGCGGCGGACACGCGGACAGCTATGTTGTTTCCGCCGTGGCACGAGGTAGCCAGCTCGATCCAGGCGCTTTTAGTTGCATTGTCATCGAGGGCGACACCGAAGGGCTTGAATGGCAGGGGGCGTGGCATGGGGTAGGAATGCGAGGCAATAGCTCCAAAGCAGTCCTCCTGCGCAATGCGACAGTACCGGCCAAGAACCTGCTCGGTGCTGAAGGCGATCAAATCTGGTATGTCTTCGAAGTCGTCGCCCCGTATTTTCTTATTGCAATGTCGGGCGTCTACCTGGGGATTGCGAGAACCGCTTTGAACCTCGCCATAGAACATCTCAAGTCCCGCGTGCACAGCCACACCGGAGAGACCCTAAGCGAGGTCCCTGTGCTATGGCACGAGGTGGCTGAGGCCTGGACGGAGCTCGAAGCTTCCCGGCAACTCATCCGCAGCGCGGCTCGCGCAGCCGATGCCGGAGCACCGGATGCTGCACTGAGCCTGTTTGCCGCCAAGTCGCGGGTTGCACATACGGTCACGTCGGTCACTGAAACGGCGATGATGCTTGTGGGCGGAAGGGGTTATGCTGAGAACAGCCAGATCTCGCGCCTCCACCGGGATGCGCGTGCCGCCCATGTCATGTCACCCACCACGCACCTCCTGCAGACCTGGCTCGGAAGATCCCTTCTCGGCCTCCCTCTGCTTTGATGTCCATGAGCGCTCGTATCCTCTTCATCGGCACCCGCGAGAAAAAAACCCTCGTCGGTCGCGCTGCTGAACTGGTATCGGCCCTGCTGATTGGTGACGCAGCCACTGGCAAGGACGCCGACGTCGTGGTCTTCGGCGATGAAGTTGAGGACGTGCTGAGCCAGGCTCGGGACCTCCTGCAGCATGCGGCGGCATCGCCGCAGATCGTTTTCATGCTCCCCGCCTCCAAGTTGAAGCGTATCCGCGCAAGCCTTCCCTTCGTCCCTCGTCTTGCCTCCGCCTGGACCGTTGACGCCGCGTCCACTCCTCAAGGCCTCGCTGAAGTCCTTCAGGCGGCTCTGGAAGAGGGTTCGCGCAGGAATTCCATCGCGCAGTTGAAGGATCGGATCAACCTGCAGATCGGCAATGTCCGGCAGAGCGAGGCGAAGCAAGCGGGGGAGCTGCGGGCCCGGCAGCTTCTGGTCTCCGAGAGCTACCTCGCGACGCTTTTGGCCCAGGCTCCGGACGCCTTTTTGGCCTTGGATCCAGGTGGCCGCGTCACCGCATTCAATGCTGCCGCAGCAGACCTGTTCGGGTTGATGCCGAACGATGGTGTCGGTCATCCGGTGGCAGACGTTCTACCGGCGGGGATAGTGGACGATCTGGAGCGTGGCCTTCAATCGGCTCGAACGGGCGGACGCGGCTCGGGGCAAGAGACGGTCCTTGATCTTGGCGGTCGCCTTCGAACATTTGAAGTGAGCTTCGCGCCGATCAGGGGAGCCGTCGACGAATTCCTTGGCGCTTCCATCTCTCTTCACGAGGTGACCGATCGTATTGCGGCCGAACGTGGGCTCCGGGAGAGCGAGCTCAGGTTTAGGACGGTGACCGAGAGCCTGCCTCAGCTTGTCTGGACCTGCGATCCCGAAGGAAACTGCGACTACTTCAGCAGGCAGTGGCTGGAGTATACCGGCATCGACGAGGCAATGCAGCTCGGCTTGGGATGGCTGGACCTGGTCGTTCATCCGGATGATCGGGAGCGAACGCGCGAGCACTGGTTCGGCGCCGTTGAGGGACGTCATCCCTACGATATCGACTACAGGATCAGGGAAAGCTCCGGGACATATCGCTGGTTCAAGACCCGCGGCACCCCGATTCATTCTGCCGACGGCACGATCAACCACTGGTTCGGCACCTGCACGGACATCCAGGAGATCGTCGAAGCCCGCGAGATCCTCCTACATGACGCGGAGGTCCTTGAGCAGAGGGTAGCCGCCGAGATCGCCGCACGCAACGAGGCTGAAGAGGCGCTGCGGCAGGCCCAGAAGATGGAGGCACTCGGTCAGTTGACGGGCGGCGTCGCCCACGACTTCAACAACCTCCTGCAGGTCATCTCGGGAAATCTCCATCTGCTCGGCAAGGACGTCGCCGGCAACGAGCGCGCGGAACGGCGGTTAGCCAATGCTCTCGCGGGCGTGAGCCGCGGCTCGAAGCTGGCAAACCAGCTCCTCGCGTTCGGGCGCCGGCAACCGCTGGATCCCCGCGTCGTGAACCTGGGCCGCCTGATTTCCGACATGGGAGACATGCTGCAGCGAACATTGGGCGAAGCCGTGGAAGTGGAGATTATCCGCGGTGGGGGCCTCTGGAACACCCTGGTTGACCCCGCCCAGATCGAGAACGCCATCCTTAACCTTGCGATCAACGCGCGCGACGCCATGGACGGGCAGGGCAAGCTGACGATCGAAGTAGCCAATGCCCTTCTCGACGACGCCTATGCCAGAAGCCATGCAGAGGTCAGGGCCGGCCAGTACGTGATGATCTGTGTCACGGACACGGGATCCGGAATGACGCAGGAGGTTCTGGAAAAGGTATTCCAGCCTTTCTACTCCACCAAGCCCGTCGGTAAAGGTACGGGGCTCGGGCTCTCCATGGTCTACGGCTTCGTCAAGCAGTCGGGCGGACACGTCAAGATCGACAGCGAGGTTGGTCATGGAACCTCCGTGCACCTGTACCTTCCACGTTCGGCACAGGCGGAAGATGCTCCCGCAAACTCGAAGGTGGGACCCGTGGCGGGCGGAACAGAGACCATCCTTGTGGCAGAGGACGACGAAGAAGTTCGGGCTACCGTGATCGATCTCCTGCACGAACTCGGCTACCGTGTGCTTACCGCCAAGGACGCCGAGAGCGCGCTTAGCATCATCGAGAGCGGGATTCCGATCGACCTTCTGTTCACCGACGTGGTGATGCCTGGCCCGCTGCGGAGTTCAGAGCTTGCAAGGAAGGCCAGACAGCTTATTCCTGGCATTTCCGTGCTGTTCACCTCCGGCTATGCCGAGAACGCGATCGTACACGAAGGCAAGTTGGATGCCGGTGTCAAGCTTCTATCGAAGCCTTATTCTCGCGAAGAATTGGCACGGAAGATCCGTCAGGTGCTAGATCAAGGCGGTCAGAAGACGTAGTGCGGCCGCCAGCCGGTGGGACCTATTCCATACGGCGGATGTTCGTTAGCCCGTCAAACGTTGTTCCAAGCGAGCCGGAGATCCATCACTCCCGCCCGCGCCAGCGGCACCACGGCCATAAGATGATTTTGTTGTCTTCTTAGGCATGACGTCCGCAGCAGGGCATTGCGCTTCGGCAAACTCACGCCCATGTCGAGGCTGGTTGACGTCTGGATGGTCTTCCCGGTCCTGGCGTCAGCTGTTCCCCTCTGAAGGCTTTGACCTTCAAACCTCAAGGGCCGCGGCTTCCGCTTGCCCTTTTTCTTTGTTGATCAGCGGTCGAACACGAGGACGCCTAGCAACCGGGGGCGGCATGAGATCCTGTCTCCCGTGTTCCCTCTCCAGGAGGCCACGGAGTTCGCGGAAGTCGCGCCAAATGGAGGCGAGGAACGGGGCGCTGGCGATCGGGAGATCGATGATCTGTTCCAGCTTTCTTGTCAAAGCTAAGCTTGTCCGCTTCAGATGCGTTGATGCATGAGGGTCCTCGCAGATCGCGGTCGTGATAGCATGTATCTGCCTCACTGACCTCACGTGGTGTGCATTCCTCAGATAAGCGCAAAGACTTCGTCCCATAGATCGCTCCGTGCCAGCTTTGGAGGTAACGCAAAGCCCCCCAAAATTCATGGGTCGACTGGCTCCCATGGTTAAACGACGGTTAGTCCCGCGGAGGGGACAAACACTGGAAAATCAGCCGCAGGTCGCTCGCGTTACCAGTCCGGATGCGGGATCTGTCTCGATCGTCACCCGATCCTCTCTGAAGTCCTGGGTCACCATGTCCCCGGGCTTGATCTGACGAACCGTCTTGGCGCCGGTCAGCCGCTTTGCTGCTTCGTCTGTTGGCTTGGTCTTGCCGACAAGCCCTTGAGTGGCTTGAGCGTCGCACGGCCCTTGCGGTTGGGAAGTCGGCGCTCCATCCGCGCTGCAGCCGATTGAGGCCCAAGCCAAGCCGACGGCAACCGAGAGGACAAAACAGGACGGGGTTCTCATTTTGGCTCTCCTTGTTCTGAAGCTCTTACAAGGAGTTCAGGATTGGCTTTTTCGTGTCGCTACCATCATACCGAAGGAATTTGCCTCTCATGACAATCCACTGACGATGGCGCAGTTCGGCGATTTCCTATCCTACAATGGAGCCGGAACAGATGATGTGCTCCAGGGGGTGCCGTCGCGAGTTACGCACCAGAAGGCTGGCAACATGGGGGTCGAGCCTGTCTTCAGCGACTGTTAATCTACACGCTTAGCTCTGCAGAAGGGTTTTCAAGCTAGTGTCGGTAGATGCAGCGCATATGCGGACATGACGTCATCCTGCCGTCCACGGACATCACTTCTCTTACATCTGGATGTTCGAATGCGCGTCGGAGCGACACCCTCTTCCGGTTCACGACCAATAGCCTATGTTACGGCACTTGCTACCCTACTGCTTGCTCTTTCCGTTGCAGGCCTTCTAGGTTTTTCAATTCTTGTCATGCGCGATTCCGCCAATGACATGGACGATGCAAGGGCTGTCCGCGCAGCGGAGGCGGCAGCGCGATCTTTTTCGCAGAAGCTGGCGGCGACCGTGAGGGATAACGCGGTTTGGGATGATGCCTATACCGCGGTGAATTCAGCCGACGCTGTGGGCTGGACCTATGACAACTGGGGAAAGACGACCGAGGACTACCCTCTTTATGATGGCGCCATTGTCCTTGCCAAGGACGGTAAGATTGTCTCCGCCTACAACAAGGGGGAAGAGTTCGATCCTCATCAGCTGTTCGGCACAAGCTTTGCGGTCCAGGTAGCAAAGGCCAATTCCCCAGAGCAGGATCCTATCTTGGCCTTCGTGAAGGCAGGTGACGACATTGCCTTGCTCGGATCGGCAGCGGTACAGCCATACTCGTCCTCCAGCGATGATGAGACCTACAGTGTTCTCAGCTTCTTTAAGATTGTTTCGGACGATGTCGTCGAACAGATTGCCTCGGAATATCAGCTCGCGGGTCTGCGTTTGGTCCGCCATCCCCTTCCCTCTCAGCAGCTGTTGAGCGTTCCGCTGCGGGGTCTTGACGGCACAGCGGCCGCCTATCTTGCGTGGCCAAGTCATAAGCCTGGCTCCGCCGTCTACGCCCAGATCCAGCCCTATGTGCTCACCGCAGCCACTTTGCTGTTCGCCTTCTTGGTCTTGATCCTCATCGGCAGTCGAAAAGAAGCCGCCGCGCTCCGGAAAATGGCTGATAATGCACGCCATCAGGCCACACATGATGGGCTCACCGGGCTTCTAAACAGGAGAGGCCTTCTAGAGAAGCTTGCCGCACCAGCGCGTGCCGGCGAGCGGCCGGGTGAAAACCTGACCCTGCATCTTATCGATCTTGATGGCTTCAAGGCCGTCAACGACGCGTGGGGACACGCCGTCGGAGACGAGCTTCTGAAAATGGTCTCGTCGCGACTGCAGGCGCTTCACCCTGAGGCAGCTTTCGCGGCACGTTTCGGTGGAGACGAGTTTGCCCTGTTGCAGATCGGACCAACTGCACCGGAGTGCTTTGGTGCAGCGATCGTTTCATCCCTTGCGAAGGCATTGGCGATCGGCGGCCGGACGATCGAGATCGGGGGGAGCGTCGGCCACGCCACCAAGCCCCCAGCACTTGACCCGCTGGAACTGGTGAGACGAGCAGACATGGCTCTCTATAAAGCAAAGGAGACCGGTCGCGGCCGAGCCTATGCTTATGTGCCGGAACTAGACGCGGAGCGGGAACAGATAGCGAGCCTGGAAGGGCAACTGCGGCAAGCCATTGCGCAAGATGCAATCAGACCGGTCTTCCAGCCGCTCATTTCCACAACAACCAACAAGATTTGTGGCGTTGAGGCCCTGGCACGGTGGCAGACAGATGCAGGTTCCGTCGCTCCGGATGTCTTCATTCCGCTTGCGGAGCGGTCAGGCCTGATTGATGAATTAGGGATGAAGATCCTGGCAGCGTCTATCCGTGCGGCCGGGCGTTGGGGAAGCCTGGCTCTTTCGGTCAACATCTCTCCTATCCAGATATGCAACCCGAATTTCGTCGAGGATGTTGTCTCCCTACTGGAAAAGGAAAGCTTTGATCCCCGCCGGCTCACTCTCGAAATTACCGAGGGGGTCCTTATCTCAAATCCGGATCAGGCACGCCGGGCAATCAATTCGCTGAAGGCCTCAGGCATTCAATTCGCACTTGATGATTTCGGCTGCGGTTTTGCAAGCATCGGAGCCTTGAGACAGTTCGGGTTTGACAGGATGAAGCTGGATCGCTCACTCGTGTGGGGCGTCGACGAGCCGGGGCGAGGTTCTGGTATTCTCAACGCGACCATCGCGCTTGCCGCTGCTCTCAACATTCCTGTCACCGCTGAAGGTATCGAAACTGATCAACAAGCAAAGGCTCTTGGTGCTGCAGGCTGCGATCAACTGCAAGGGTATCTGGTGGGCAAACCGATGCAGACTCATGAACTTGAAACTCTTCTTTCTCAGGATCAGGTGGCTGCCTGAGTTGACGCTACCGGTAGAATAAGCCCCTCGCCCACGCCTACGTCACCAGCATCTACCATTTGATGGTTCCGGCAGCAGTTTGTAGGACGCAGGGTGACTCGTCGCGCATCCCCAAGCCCTTTGAGAGCAAATGCAAAGCGACAGCACGATCGAGCCAACGACGCCGACCGGCTTGCGACGGGCTTCAACCCGCCCGCGTTGTCGTCCTGCAGCACTTCCACCGGCAGCGCGACCGAACCTGTAACGCGCCCAGGCGCGGCTCCGCCCTGCTCCCACGTAGTGTCGAGCCCGCTCGCGGCCTTCCCCTGATCAAGCGTGAGCAAGAGGCCCCAGCTCCTTGAAGTTTGCATCCGGCACGCCAGCAAGGGGCTGGCAGGCCAGCCCCTTTGCTCGTTGGGGGTCTCACAAGCGGGCCGAGCGGCGTGCCGCGAAAACAACTGGTTCGGATCCGCTGCGAAGACACTTGGCGTCTCACCCGCCACGTCTCCAGTTGCAACGTGCAGGATTCCAAGAAAGCGGCTGACGAGGGGTGGTAGTGGAGAATGGCCTATAAGCGCATGGTCTCCTCCCAAAGATGCTTTTCAGCCTTTGCGGGCCTTATCTATGGCTGCTAAGAGCACATCGCGTTTGCCAATGCGGTTCATCGGGATCAGCGTCAGCCGCGCCCACAGCCTCAGGCTCTCCTCATCGCTAAGGCCGTCATGCAGGCGAGCCGCAACAGGCGCTGATCTACGCGATGTAGCGCTGCATAGCTGCCCTTGTTTACCATGCACTGACGCCTTCTTTCGCTAGAGGGGCTGGCAGCCTGAGTACCCTGGCCGACTGATATGCGCCTCCGCTCAAGGCGCCTGGACGTTCTGCACTGGTTATTTCCACTAGCGTTGGGAGCCTCAGATCCCATGGCAGCAGACCTACTGTGAGTGACTCCTTCCGTGACGAAGTTGACGAAGCGCTTTGGCATGAAGCATGCCGCAGCCCAGGGCTAAGCGAGAACTCCTGAACGCCGCACCGACAAGACGACGGTGGCGGATGTGGCACTGCTTGCAACCGGGGTGGCACCCGCGTGGGACTCGCCTTTACCAGGAGACGCACATGGATGTCGGGTCGCGGGTAAAAATGAAACCTTTCAGGACGGGGATTTCTTCCAGGCGCAAGCTCGGGAGGCGCCGAGTGAGAACGGCTAGAGTTTCCTCCAGTTCCGCCTGGGCCAGAGCTTCCGCAACGCACCGATGGGCTCCACTACCAAACCCCAGGTTCCTGCCAACAGAGACATCACGATGAATGTTGAACACGTCTGGGGCAGGGAAAACAGTCTCATCTCGCATCGCCGACATTATGGAAAGCACAACAAGTGAGCCAGGAGACAAAAGTGAGCGGCCGATTTCAATAGGCTCGGCGACAATCCGCACAAGACCGGCAATTCCCGGCTCATAACGCATTGTTTCTTTCACTGCGGCTGGGATTAATTTGGGGGACTGACAAACAGCTCGCCATTGGTCTTTCTTCAGCAGAAGGTTAGCAGTCATCGCCACGATGGTTGCGCGCACAGATTCGGTGCCGCCGATCAGAAGCTGAACAAGCTGCGAGATGATCTGCACCTCTGAGAGAGCGCCATCGTCGGTCGCTGATGCAAATGCAGAAACAAGGTCAGTTGCGGGATTCTCACGTCGTGCCTGAACGAGGTCTTTCAGGTATTCGTATATATTCTCAGCCGCTGTCGTCGACGCCGCAGTGTCACGATCAGTAGAATCGGGACGGAAAAACTTGCTAAGTTGCAGGACATCATGCGAAAAGACAGCCTCATCCCCTCTCGGTATGCCAAGCACGCGCGCCAGTGTATACACGGGCAAAAGAGCAGCAAAGCTGCTTACGAACTCTGACTGGCGTTCCTTTGAGAGATCGTCGATGAGTGTTTCGGCGCACTCTCTGGTGTGGGAACGAACCTCATTGACGAGACGACTGGCCATTGCGCGCGACATGGGTAGTCGTCGGCGTTCATGGCTCTCTCCGTTGGCTGTTAGCATGCCATGTTCAAAAAAATCATAAAGTGCTCCCTCCGCTAAGCCCCGCTGTTGCGCAATGCCAGTTTCAGTGGCGCGTAAGCGAGGATCGCTGCTGAGACGTTCGACGTCGGCGTAGCGAAGCACGAAAGTCGGGCCGCCTTCATGAACAGCGATAGGAGCACGCCCGCGCCAGCGACGGAAAGCTTGATGTGCATCGGCTTCAAGCTCTGCTGTTTTGATGAGCGGCAAGTATTCTGCAGGGGCAGAGATTTCTTCATACGGTGCGTGCTGCACTGGAATTCCTTTCGAGGCGACAATGCGGTGCATGTATCAAACATATCGAAATTATCAAATCAATCAATTTTTGGCGCACTGCCGATAGCGGCCTCCCCTGCCTCCCCTTTGCTTCAAATGAAATACACCCCCCGGTCAGTCGACATTCAAGCGAAACACGGTTCTGTAAAAAGTGCCTCCTGGACCTGCCATTCGGGTTTTGTCAGACGAGGCTCCAAGGATGACCATGACTAAAGAGATTGAACGTGCGGCGTCAGTGCTTGCAAACCAAATGCGTCTACGCGAGGCTCTCCGGTCCTCCTTTGACTTTATTGTCTGCGGAGCTGGCTCCAGCGGATCGGTTGTAGCGGGTCGTCTTGCCAAGGAGACGGATGCGCAAGTTCTGCTGATTGAGGCAGGGGGCGAGGATACGTCCCCAACAATCCGTCAGCCCGGCCAATGGCCGCTAAACCTCGGCTCCTCTCATGACTGGGCGTTTGAAGGTCAGCCATCGCCTCATCTAAACGGACGTCGGCTACCGCTAAGCATGGGAAAGGTCTTGGGCGGCGGCTCGAGCATCAACGTGATGGTCTGGGCGAGAGGCCATAGGGCAGATTGGGATCACTTCGCTGCGGAATCAGGCGATCCCAATTGGGGTTATGAATCTGTTCTCGGTTACTATCGGCGCATTGAAGATTGGCAGGGAAAGGTTGATGCACAGCGGCGCGGTGCCGGCGGACCTGTCTATGTCGCCCAACCATCGTCTCCGCAGCCATTGGCAGAAGTTACGGTAGAAGCCGCTCGTCTGATGGGTATCCCCAAATTTGACAGCCCAAATGGGGAAATGATGGAAGGAGCTGGTGGCGCTGCGATCGCAGATCTAACTATTCGCGGTGGTGAGCGACAGTCAATCTTCAGATCGTACACGTACCCGCAAATGCACAAACCGAACCTCACGGTGTTGACCGGTGCTCTGGTTACACGCGTGCTTTTCGAAGGGACGACAGCTGTTGGCGTTGAAGTTGTCTTGGACGGGCAACTGCTACGGATAGGGGCTGCGCGTGAGGTGGTCCTCTCGCTTGGTGCAGTCCATACGCCAAAGGTTCTTATGCAGTCTGGCGTTGGACCAGAAGCTGAACTGCAACGCCATGGCATTGCCGTTGTGCAAGACCTGCCAGGGGTCGGACAGAACCACCAGGATCATATCGCGTTTGGCTGCACCTGGGAGTACCTACAGCCCCAGCAAGTCGGAGGAGGTGGTTGCGAGGCGACCCTCTACTGGAAGAGTGACTCCCGCTTGGAGGCGCCTGATCTTCTGCAGTGCCAGCTTGAATTTGCGGTACCCTCGCCACCAGAGGTGGGGCTCTCAACCCCCGAACATGGTTGGTCGATGTTTGCCGGTCTGGCGCAACCAAAAAGCCGTGGCCGGCTGACGTTGACAGGAGCTCAGCACACCGACCCAGTCCTGATTGAGCCAAACTCTTTAAGTGAACCCGAGGATATGGCGGTCGCTATGCGCACAGTCGAACTGTGCCGCGAGCTCGGCAACAGTCAGCTCTTTGGCTCCCTCGTGAAGCAGGAGACGGCCCCCCTCCCGCGTGATCGGGCTGGGATGGAAAGCTTCATTCGCAACTCTGCTGTAACGTTCTGGCATCAGTCGGGCACCGCTAAGATGGGAAGGGACCCAATGTCTGTGGTCGATGCACGCCTGCGGGTTTACGGGATCGACAACCTGCGCATTGCCGACGCCTCGATCATGCCCAAGATCACCGTCGGAAACACAATGGCACCATGCGTGGTCATCGGCGAACGGGCAACCGATCTCATCCAAAGCCGATAATTAACTCGATAACGCGACGAGCGACGAGCGACGAGCGGAAGGTGCCTGCCCAGGATCTGCAGGAGCGATGGGAAAATGGCTAGTTATCTGCTTGTAACAAAGCTGCTGGCGCGTACGCGGCCAAATTGTGGTATTCCAAGCGGCCTGTTCCTCGCTCGCAGGTTGGCGCGCATGTTCCAGCGGCGGGTCAAAAGCCGATCCACTAGTCTTCGAGATCTTTGGCCCGACCAGCCGGCCCACTTGCCAACGGGAGCGCTTCGTTCGGCGAGCATGCATACACTCTTTGGCTATTCTCCAGGCATATTCGCTGGTGTTCGAGTGCCGAAGATGCTCTGACGGATTCGGAATACCAGTCAGTTCGTTAGCCAACCAGCGTCCTGTCCATTTTGCGCCACCGGTGGGCGCAGCCCTCGTAAGGCCCGGGTTTGGGCTCGAAAACGAATGATCTGAGAGGCGGCCTCGGCTAAAGTTGCAAGGGCGTCGCGATCTTCTTCCCCAAAGCGGCGGGGAACACGGTCGATGATGCACACAGAACCCAGAGCAAAGCCATTCTCATCGCGAACTGGGGCTCCTGCGTAGAAGCGAAAATTGAAGGGAGCGTCGATGGTCAGGTGCTGTGACACCCGCGGATCGAGTGTCAGGTCTTCAACAACAGTCAGTTCATTTGCGGCAAGGGTATAATTGCAAAGCGACCATTCTCTTGGAGTCGACTCGCCATCGTACCCGATGCCGGCCTTGAACCATTGCTGCGTCGCAGTAAGGAGTGTGAATAGTGCGAGCGGCGCGTCAAAGAGGCGCGCGGCAAGCAAGATCAATCTGTCGAAGGCCGTTTCCCGGGGAGTAAACAAAAGTCCGGAAGTGTTGACGGCTTGCAGGCGCTCGGCCTCGTTAGGCCCCACCGGATAAGGAACATTCTCAAGCGTGGGGACGGCATTTTGCTGTGCGATTTGAGCTTGAATAGTATCGATGCAGGCTTGCACTGACAAACTTCTCGTGAGTCTGAGGTGCGCCGGCCCTGGGAGCAACGGGATGGGTTGATCGGTATGAACAGCCACAAGAGCAGGTCCCAGAGAGTTGATCACATGTATGCGATCGAGCAGGCCTAGCCGGCCAGTCGACCCATCATCATCTATGACAATGAGACTTGGAAGAATTTCGCCAATCCGAATGGCGGCAAGCAAGGAATCTTCTACGATATCAACCACGAAGCCACAGCCACTCAAAGCCTGCCACGCCCGCGCGTTTTCGGGACCTGCCAGCACTACCGCCCTTGTTCCGGTCGGCGGCGGCGGTGGATGACAGCCTTGGATCAACGGCATGACGGCAGAGCGTGGAATCCGCCGATGGCCGCCCGGCGTCTTCCACGAGGGCAAGGCCCCGCTCTCGACCCATAGCTGCGCTGTTCTCACCGAAATTCCGAGCAACTTGGCGGCCTGGGCGGTGGTCAAAATCTCTTTCACGTGGTGGTACTCCTTCTCTTCCGACCATAGGCACTCCTGAGACAAGAGAGCAACGGTTTTCAAATTCCATACCGAAAAATTGATAGATATGATAGTTGTGATAAATATGATGCCAGTGTAGGGTGCGCTAATATCAATGGAGTTCAAACATGCCACACCAGGATGACCAGCCGAGTGCGCTGGACGACGATTGGATTTGCGAGCCTATCGTCCAAGGCTCTCGGGATGTTCCCCCGTTGGCCTGCGCACAGGCCACTGAAACTGAGGTCCGAATCGGCGGGGATTTTCTCATCTCAGGAACAAGCAGGTCGTGAAGGTCGCATGAAACATGTTCTTGTAATCGATGATGATGCGGCGATTCGAAGCCTGCTGACTGGGTACCTTGCCCAACATAATTTCAAAGTCACCGGCGTCAGCGGGAGCCATAGGCTCGCCCCTATTCTTGCCACGGATAATGTCGATGCCATGATCGTCGACCTGAACCTCGGCCAGGAGGACGGTCTTGACATTATCCGCAGAATCTCCAGCTCATCGGATCTGCCTATCATCATTATAAGCGGCGACCGTCAGGAAGAGGCGGATAAGGTTATCGGACTCGAGTTAGGTGCTGTTGACTACATCACTAAGCCTTTCGGAACTCGGGAGTTGTTAGCCCGGCTTCGGGGCGCACTAAGGGATCGGCCACCAACAAGAGCGAAGACTGAGCGAAGAATCTTTGGCTTTGGTGATTGGACGCTTGATGTGAAGTCGCGCAAGCTGGTCTATGGCAGACTTAAGGAAGTCAAGCTGACAGCTGCCGAATTCAATCTTCTGGTAGCACTGTTGAATGCCCCTCGAAACGTCCTTTCACGCGAACAGCTCTTATCCGCAAGCAGAGTTTATGATGAGGAAGTGTTCGATCGCAGCATAGACGTGCTCGTTCTAAGGCTCCGTCGCAAGCTTGAAGAAGACCCGTCGAGGCCGAAGCTGATCAGGACGGAGCGAGGCGCTGGATATTTCCTGGATGCCAATGTGACGATCGAGGATAAGCGAGCGCTCGCTTTGCCAGCGAGAAAGGCTCAGCAGGAGGTTCCCGATCACGAGAAGACGGATGGAACGCGCAGGAACTGATCAATCGGCGACGGCGAGAAAGCAGACGTCATCACATCTGGAATTTGGAAAGTCCAGGCCAGTAGCCAATTCCCCTCCCATGTCTCATCGGCGATTTCACGAACGGTGGGCTCAGGTTACGCTATCGGCTCTAATGATGTCTGCTGCCCGTTCGCCGATGACCACGCACCGCGCCATTTGTGTTTCCGATGGTGATCTTGGACATGATCGACGCGTCGGCAATGCGTTGGTTGTCGATCCCCGTAAACCCGCAGGCGTGCATCGACCACGGACATTGGATCCCTTCCCATCTTAGCGGTGCCCGACTGATGCCAGAACGTCACGGCCGAGTTGCGAATGAAGCTTTCCATCCCGGCCCGATCACGCTAGAGGGGGGCGGCTTCCCGCCTCACAATCGGGCCAAAGAGCTGGCTGTTGCCGAGCTTGCAGCACAGTTCGACTGTGCGCAAAGCGAGCGCCATATCCTCGGGTTCACTCAAAGTGTTTGGCTCGATCAGGACTGGGTCGGTGTGCTGAGCTCCTGTCAACGTCAGCCGGCCACGGCTTTTTGGTTGCGCCAGACCGGCAAACATCGACCAACCATGTTCGGGGGTTGAGAGCCCCACCTCTGGTGGCGAGGGTACCGCAAATTCAAGCTGGCACTGCAGAAGATCAGGCGCCTCCAAGCGGGAGTCACTCTTCCAGTAGAGGGTCGCCTCGCCGGGTCCGAAGCACCGTCGCCGCATGCTCCCACTAACACGGCGTCAGATGTCTCGGCTCTGTGGCCAGTGCCCCCTCCCTATCCCTTGTTGCGACAATAACGTCGCGCCTTAGGCCAAATCCAAGAAAATGCTTGCCAAGATATTGTATATCGTGATATGTAACTTGCAGCAGATCTCAATCGGAGGAAACTGGATGTCGCCCAAACGCAAGGATGCCCCCCCGCCACCACTGGAAGCTCAACTTTGCTATGGTATCTACTCCGCAGGGATGGCTATCCAGCGTGCCTACAAGCCGCTTCTTGACAAAATGGGGCTCACTTACCCTCAATATCTCGTGTTGAATGTTCTGTGGGCTGAAGATAAGCTGACGGTAGGTCTGCTTGCAGATAGGCTTGCACTGGAATCTAGTACGTTGACGCCTCTTCTGAAGCGATTAGAGGTTAGCGGCCTTGTCAAGCGCGCACGAAATCCGAAGGATGAACGACAGGTCGTCATCGCACTTACTGAGCTGGGGAAAAGCCTCCAATGTCGGGCGGGATGCTTGGGAACCTCGCTTCTCGAAGCCTCTACACAGACACCAGACCAACTGGCGGAGCTCAATCAAGAGGTCAGAAGCCTGCGTGACGCTATCTACGCTCAAATAGGAGGGTGGGCGCCACCCGGCTAGGATTCAAGCCTTTCTGCAACGATCGGCGGCCAAAAGTCTCTGCTCAAAGCGGCTTGGGGGGGGAATAGCCATCCACCTGGACCGCCGCCTTGCGCTCGTTCTGTTTAAAAGCATGTGTGGCGACTTGATCCATGCCAGGCCGGCATGTTGCAGATGTAACCACTCCTGCCGCTTTTGCCATTTTGGAAAGGTCGGAGCCTCGTACTTGACGGTCATCGGGCGAACGCATGTGAGCCCAGTACCAGCCGCTCTTGGGCGGCAAGAGACCGGCAGATGACAGCGACCACATTCTCCCCCCCCCTTGGCAGTGACCGCCTCTCAGATGAAGAACTAGAGGCTGGCGGCCTGATGCTCTACGACGCGTTGATTTTCCAGGCGGAGCCGTTGGGTGGATCCCATGCAGGTCATCCCCGCCTTGATAGAGTGAGCTCCGGAGCCTCTCAAGGAACTCCCAAGACTCAAGACCCTGGCAGTGGGAAAACGAACACATGATGCTAAAACGGGCGGCGCTGATGACGGCTGAGCAAATGCCGTTCTTGGACACCTTAGGTCGCTAACTCTGCGATGCTCAGGCCAAAGCGGAGTTGGCGATCCGCAAGAGCCAATCCTAAGCGTATCCCTATTCGGACTGCCAAACTGACAAATAATCGGCACTAGCTTAGGAAAGCTGTAAAGTGTTTTCGGGATTTTGATGGTGCGCCGACCAGACTGCTGGCAAACCTGAAGGAGCCCGCTGCGACTCCCTGCAGCGGCCTCGAGGAGGTGCCGAACCTCTCACCGAGAGAACAACCTTGTGTTGATCGGCGATGCGGCGCATGTTTATTGGCCAGGCAGGTTCAGGGCGCCCGTATGTCTCGGCGTGGCTAACATTATCCTATTCCAATGAGGATAACTACTGCGTTTAACATCAGCTGAAGACGTTCGACGAGGGCGGCATAAAACGAAACCATTGCCCCTGCGAAGAGGGCGGCAACGACTCCGCTGGTGACGCATCCATGGCGACTAGACCATGTTTGTCTGGTAACAAGCGGCAAAAGCCTTCCAGCAAGGCTAGCGAGGCGGACTGCTTTCGGATGTGCCGAGCAATTATCATTCGCTCCCGCGCCGGTGAACGGCAGGTGCCTGCTAGATGGGCACACCGATGTTATTTTCGCACCTCTCCTGACATAGCGGAGCCTTGGCGAACGCCGGCAAAGAACCGGATGATCAGCTTGCTTCATTGTATGGGCCCCCCTTGCAAGCGGTAGTTCTGAGGGGCCGGTATTTCACCTCGGTTACAATGACCGCAAAGCTCGCTACAGCAAGGTTCTCAGGAACGATAAGCGCCGCCGCAGGTAATCCCGTCCGAGGACTTAGCGGGTGGCTCCACCATCTCCTCGTGTGTGGCAAGATGACGCAAAGTGGGCGGGAAGGACCCAGCCGCTCGCATCCTATCGACTCACGATTCAGTGAAATAGCCGCACGCCGGCACGTCTCTGTGTCTGACATCCTTCTAGAGATCTTCCAATGACAAAGGTGCCGCCGCATCTAAATTTTCACCGGGTACAGACCCATTCAATGAAGGAGGTCGATCAACGCAACCTTCTGCTGCGCTATCAACGTGGAAGCCAGATAGGTAGCGACGATAGTACAGATCCCGAACATCACCGCAGTCACGTAATCGCGAGGCTTTAGGTCCCTTATATGAGCCTGGGTCGAACGCGCACCGCGAGGTGGTTCGCCCCTATATCCGTCAATGCCCGATTTCAGCTCCCCTTGCCGACATAGAGCATGATCCGGATTCGACCGCGGTTGGACGGCTTGGCGCCGATTTTCAGGATCTTTTTTGTGCGACACGCAGATCTCCATGCTGTTTGAGTAAGGTTGTGACAAGCACGTTGTCGTTCGATGACAATTGCCCGACAATTGACTACGATCGTAAAAGGCGGCCCTAGGGAGAAGAAGAGGCACTTTCTGGCCACAATCAACAGAGGGCCAACTGCGCGGAGAGGAGGCCATGAGATGCGCTGGTCAGAGTCGTTCCACTGGAGCGCCCGCCGGAGGCGAACCAGCTACAAGCCTCCGGCGCATTGAGCTCTGCGGCCGCTAGGTGTCTGACATGAACTGAACTACGGCCACCGGCGGCCGGGCTCTATTTCGACAGCAGGGGAGAAAGCATCGCCGCTTCTGAAGCCGGCATCGACACCCATATCGGGATCATGGCCTTGCCGTCTCCCTCACTCGTCCAAAAGATCTCGCCCGATCGCAGGCGGACTGACTCCGGATCCGCGGCTCGGACGGCGAATTCTTCACCATTCTGGTCCTGCATGACGGTATGAGACATGACGTGAACACCCTTGAGACCTTCAGCTCCAGCGTCGATGTCGAGGTCGTAGAAGCGAACCGGTCCTTTCTCGCCGCGATCGTCGCTGATACCAATATAGCGGCCTGTTTCTGCATCGAACTCAAGTCCTGAAAGCCCACCAAACTCCACATCATAGTAGCGATGACCGCTAGGGATGACGAACTCACCGAGATAGAAAAAGGAGATGGGGGCGGCACAGTCGCCAAGGGGGCACGCAGTTTTAGTAACATGCCCAAATTCCGTAGCCGGCAGTACGCCCGTGCTAGAAAAGAGAGAAAAAGCAACGGCTGCGACAAACTTCTTGTTTGTCCTATCCAAAAGGTACCCGAGAACGTGGATGGCACTATTGCATGGACGGGCAGCGCCATCCTGCTTAATCGCACCGGTTATCGCATCATCGCCAACGTGCGCCAGATGCATCGGTTTGAACGGCTGCATCACGCCTATGGTCCGCTTCTGCCAGTTGGCCATTTTCTGCCTCGCATATGTCGGTTAAAGCTCATTGCTTGTCGACGGCGCTGAATTCAGTTTTGTTTCGAGAAACAGTTTCAGCGCTTCACATGAAACAGCGATTAATTGACGTGCTGCGGCGCTTGAGCAGTCACCGTGGGTGGCTCTTTTAGCGTCTCACCTCATCAGCCATTAGCCACCTCGACAGAATTGCGTCGGATGCCTCCCCGACAGCTCACCAGGATCCGCCGTGGAAAGAAGAGGCCCCCTTTCAGGCCTTGTTGAAAGCCGGCTGGAATGACCTTGACGGCAGCCAGAGGGCAAATCACTCCGCAACGACACGGCCTTCACCCTCACGAGCAGAGGTTCTTTTGAAAATCGGATTTATTCCTGATCGCTCGGTCGATTCAGCGGCCAAGCTTAACACTCGCTATACTCAGCACCGGTGAAAAAACAGCGAGCGCCTACGACAGGGCTGGACGACACTATGCTCGCGGTTCATCGTAGTCAGAGATTAGCACGCCATCCAGATGATCGATTTCGTGTTGCAGGCAGGCCGCCAAGATACCCTCAGCCTTAATTGCAGTTTCCACTCCCGACACGTCACTATAAATGACAGTTACCTTAGAAGGACGAGAAACCTCCATCATGACTCCTGGTAAAGAGAGGCAGCCTTCTGTGAAGGTTGCTTTCTTCAGTGAACGTTTCACGATAACCGGGTTCACCAGAACTATCGGTGGTTCCGATCGCATATGCTTGCTTAAATCGACTACGACGACCCTCTTCCTTATCCCGACCTGGTTCGCCGCCAGTCCTACCCCGCCCCTTTTTCGCATCATCTCGAACATGACGGATGCGAATGTAACCAGGTCATCGCCGAAAACAGTAACGGGTGAGGAGATCGCGCGAAGGGAGGGGTGAGGATGAACCAAGATGTCTGGGGAATGGCTGCGCAGTTCGGCGAGATAAGTTCGATGAGTGCTCATCTGCAGTTAGATGTCCTGCAGGTATTGACGGAGGAGAGAATTGAATTCCTGTGCCTTCTGCAGGAATGGAGCATGGCCTGATTCAGCAATTCGAAAGCACACGCCTTTCCAGAGGTTTGAGTATCGGACGCCGTCGACATAATCCAAATTAACCACAGGGTCGTCTGCTCCATTGGCTACTGCGGTCGGAACAACGGTGGAGCCAACCACTGCCCGCTGGTCACTTTTCTCGCCTACTCTATTCGGCGAGAACAGAATTGAGCGGAAGGTTCCGTCTGTTCTTAGTGCCGCCTCTTCAAACTCCGGTTTCGATGCTGAGCCGAAAACATTTTGCGCAAACTTCGCCGCTTGCTCTCGCGTGAACGGCCCGTTCGAGGCAAGTCCATTCAAGAGACTGCCTCGGAATCCTTGTGAAATGTCTGCCCCCACTGGGGGGCTTCCCGTGAGGAACAGCCCTCGCAGATCAACCCCTCGCGATGCTACCTCGATCGCGACATGACCACCTAGCGACCACCCCAGCAGAACCGGTTTGTTGATATTCAACTTCTCCAGTAGTTCTAAAGTGGCGTCCGCCAACCCTGGCAAAGGATAGGTCCTGGATTTCTCGAAAGCATCACTTGACTGGCCGTGTCCAGGCAAATCGAAAGAGATCAAACGGTAGCTCTGCCCAAGGTCGGAGCTGAGCTGGGAGCGGAAAACATCGCGGCAAGAGGAATTCCCGTGAATCATCACCACATCAGGGCCTGTGCTGCGCGTCATCTCTACAGCGATGACACCATGCGAGGTAGTCATCTTCTGAACTGTCGTTTCCACCACGAGAAATTACTCCTACTGCCTGGATGAGCGGCAAACGATGCCGCCGCCTTTCGGCACCACATGCAAAGGAGGAGATTGTCACAACGTTTCAGAAGGCCGTGGTTCGGTGACAAATGAAGTTTGGGGTGGAGCCGATCTGCAGACTGCTGCCGATCGCCCCGTCAACCTAAGAGAATGTCGCCAAACGCCTGGACGTGGATCGCTTGTCGATCCGCGCCCGCAGCGATATCGGCCTGAAGATCGAGATACGTCGTGTCTTCGAACAGAACTTCCGGATCTATGGCGCTTGCAAGGTCTGGCGGCAATCGAAGCGTAAGGCTTTGACGTCGCCCGTTGCACCGTCGCCAGGCTAATGAGGTCAATGAGCCTGCAGGGCATCATTCAAGGAAGACCGATCCGCACGACGTTCTCGGACAAGGCGGCTCCGAGCCCGCTTGACCGGGTAAACCGCCAGTTCCAAGCCCCAGCACCAAACAGGCTGTGGGTTCCGGACTTCACCTATGGCGCCACTTGGCAGGGTTTCGTATACGTGGCCGTTGTCATCGACGTCGTCGCATCGTTGGATGGCGAGCGAGCCGGACGGCGCATGCAGGCTTTGTCCTCGATGCCCTGGAGCAGGCTCTTCATGATCGGCGTCCCGCTCATGGCAGCGCCTCGTGCATCACTCGGACCTTCTTTGAGACGAAACCGGACCATCCCGGTCATAGGACCGCAGCAACCGATGGACCTGACTGAGGTCGAGCATCACTGCGGCTTGACGACGCTCAAGCGTTCGTTACGGATCTTCTGAATGACTTCTGGCGGTGCAATTCCTCTGCGGCATGGTGATCAAACAGGACTTGACGACTACGATCGCTCATGACCTCGACCAAGCTGAAGGTTGCCTTCTTGCTCCCGACACTGGCTTCGACCAGTGTGTCGAGAGGCGAGACTGTCGCATCTCTAGGTGGCCAAACTGGCGAATTGCCAAAATAGCCATAACAATCGTAACGCTACATAAGATAGCTTGTGTAACTTGGACGATTGGCGGCTCGGCGCCTGTAGGCCGATTACATACCGAACGACGGCGGGACGAAGCCTTCGTACCCGAGAAGGACAGGCCGCTTATCATCACCCAATTGTGCCTCTCGGATAGACATGATGCGGTCAGCGGATGAAATTCTGCGCTCCTTGTTGATAGCATGCTCAGGCGGTCGCATAGATGTGCATCCGACTGAAACACACATAAGCAAGATCGTGAGTGATCTTATTGTCGCGGAACTCATAGCGTTTCCTCTGTTCAAGATGTGGGGCAAAGCTCCTGTTCATTCGACTACCTGCCGTCGTTGAACCTCAGCGGACGCATCCGCAGGCCTTAGACGTTCTCGGAACGAACAATGCGACTTGCGTTTGCAATGAATATTGATTCACGGTTACGCGGCGATGTTGAATTGCCCCGCCACCCTTACAAGCATAATGGAATCGCGACTGAAGAACGGCCCATTGGGGCTGCAGCTGAAGCATCTGCTACGCAGTTTGCCGAACCCCGTACGGTGATACTGACCCACCATCGAATGAGGGGACTGCGCTATCCGCTTCCGCGCTGGCAAATGATGCGCATGATTACTAGCCCACCCGCCGAGTTACCAAATCCATTAGGATCAAAGAAGGTGCGGTGAAAAGTTCGCCTCGCGTCCAAATAAACGCATGCCGGCGTTATCCTTGATAGATGGAGCGGATGTCGCGCCCATCGTCCCTTTCCCATGACATTTGCAGTTGAATTTCTTGCCTTGAAATCGAACCGCAACTTGGCGGGAGAAAAATCTCCTCCATCATGGAAGATTGCCAGATGCCGAAGTTATCGTACCCCTTCCTGTCTTTGGCATTCATACCTGCGTATGGGGCACTTAGGCCGTAGATGTGAGCGATATGACCAGTAGTTCAGTATGATCTGGGCCACGTTCTTGTAGATTTACCTCATCGCTGGGGCCTACGCACCGGCGACACCAGGACGCCCCGCTTGCCGACCCAGAGTTTTCTATCGGCATAGGAAGCCCTCTGGTGATCTGACGCTGGATGCGATCGCTATCGCCATTCCTCGTCAGATCAGATCATCACGAAAACGAGAGCAGGTTGACATGCAATCAAGCGCCTCCTATCTCGTTATTGCCATAAGAAATAGCGCGATAATAAATTGTCCGCTGTTTATAAGTTGGTGCCGCGCGCCGCGCGGCTCCTATCACTCAACCCATGGTCCCAGGCTCTGACGCCGAAAAGACCAACCAGAAAGGACGATACCATGCTGAAGACCATCATCATCG
>NZ_JAKJHS010000002.1 GCF_021648825.1 Rhizobium halophilum
TCGCTCATGAATGGCTCCGGCGCATCCCATCCGCCATGAGCTCAAGCCCGGAAAATCCTCCAGCCGGGCGGTCCAAAATCCGGGAGCACCTCATATTCGCCCACATGGTATAAGATGCGTGGTTTGCAGCAGGGTGATCGGCTTCCGCGAAGTACCGCTGAATGGCTGCAGAAAGTCCATCCCGATGACCGAGCGAAGGTTGTTCATGCGATGGAGCGGCAGGAGGCCGGAGATCCGGCGTACGCGGTCTTCGACTATCGTGAGCAGCACAAGGACGGCCATTGGGTATGGATTGAATGTCGCGGTGCCGCGATCGAATGGGACGCTTCTGGCAAAGCTACGCGCGTCGTAGGCACCGACACTGATGTCACCGCTCGAAAAGCATCCGAAGAAGCAGCATCGCGTATGGCACGGCGCCTGGAAATGGCGCTTGATATCTCAGGTGTTGGCGTGTTTGAAGCCGACTTCACCACGGGGCAGTCCGAATGGGATGAGAGGATGTTCTCGATTTACGGCCTTGACGGCAGCGGCTCCATCGAGATCGGCGGGCTTTGGGAAAGCTTGGTTCATCCGGAAGATCTGCCACGTGTCGTCCAGAAGGTTGCAGACCACGCTTGTAGCACGGACAAGTTCTCCGACGAATACCGGGTGGTTCTTGGCGAAGGCCAGGAGCGCATCATCCGGAGCCATAGCAAGCGTTTTGTAGACCAAGACGGACACACCAAGCTGGTTGGTGCCAATTGGGACATAACAGATGACGTGCTGCTACGGCGGGAATTAGAAGATGCAACCCGACTGGCCGTAGCAAGAAGCGCTGCACTGGAAGCGGCCCGCAAGGAGATAGAACATAGTGCATTGCATGACTATCTGACCGAGTTACCAAACCGCAGATATCTCGATCGGACGCTGCGGGACAGGACCGAGAGATCTCAGGGTGGCGCAAGCAGGCTCGCCATCCTGCATCTTGATCTGGATCGCTTCAAGCACATCAACGACACTCTCGGCCATGCAACGGGCGACGCGCTGCTTAAACACGTGGCGCGTGTGCTCCTATCATGTACACGCGCAGATGACTTCGTCGCGCGCGTTGGCGGGGACGAGTTTGTGATCTTACATTCACTTGAGGAGGCCTCTCGTCCCGTTTCCGCTTTGGCCCAGGATCTGATTGCGACACTGTCCAAGCCTGTCACCCTTGGCGGACACCTCTGCCGTACAGGAGCCAGCATCGGAATCGCCTGCCAGGAGGACGAGGATACCGACGCAACAAAATTGCTACTGAACGCTGACATCGCCCTTTACCGAGCAAAGAAGGGTGGCCGCAACAGGTTCGAGTTCTTCTCCTCCAAATCCTATGAAGAGCTTGTCAGCAAAAAGCGGCTGGCCGACGAGGTTCTCGCGGCCCTGGAACAGCGGTCGTTCGTCCCATTCTACCAGTTGCAATTTGAAGCAACCTCTCTTGACATAGTGGGTGTCGAGACGCTTGCCCGTTTACGGACTCCAGATGGACGCCTTCATAGCCCGGACGTTTTCCTTCCAGTCGCTAACGAACTTGGCGTTGTTGCCGACATTGATGCGATGATTTTGCAAACGGCGCTTGAGGATTTCCGCCATTGGCGGCAAGCCGGTCTCGGGATCCCGAAGTTGTCGGTCAACGTTTCATACGAAAGACTGTACGATCCAGCGCTTACAATGAAGCTGAGAGCTCTTGATATTGAGCCGGGGATATTGTCGTTCGAGCTACTCGAGTCGATCTTCCTCGATCGATGCCATGAGCAGATCTTGGAGCGGCTCGCAGAGCTGCGCGAGATAGGGATTGCGCTCGAAATAGACGACTTTGGCACTGGCCACGCGTCGATCATCAGCCTGTTGAAGGTGTGCCCGAGAGCGCTGAAGGTGGATCGAGAACTGGTTGCAGGCGCATACGGCTCGAGAGAGCAGCAAGCACTGCTGCGGTCGATCGTGGAGATCGGCAGATCCTTAGGTATTCGCGTCGTTGCTGAGGGGGTGGAAACGGAAGACGATATCGCTTTACTAAGAGACTTAGGATGCGACAGCTTGCAAGGCTACGCGTTGGCCAAACCTATGCCGGCTCTGGAACTAAGCGCATATATCCAGCGCCAGCCATGGCGCAGCGAAGTCGCGCTATCCAGGCGTGCAGCCGGCAAGACATCTTGAACCGCTCCACGATCTCCTTCTATTGGTAGGAGCGGGTTCAATCGCAGAGGTTTCATGACCGAAGTTGGCGTTGACCTACTTCCCTGATTATCCTCGTTCGGCAAGCTCAGTTGGGTGCAGGCGAGGGCGCCCCTTTCTTCTGGATGGCGCCACCGAAAACGCGTCCTAACCTGAACATACAACATCTCCTGACGTGGCGTGCCGCCATTACGGGTTCCCCGCCGGAGGCGCAGGCTCAACGCCCGTGGTTGCCGATTAGGAGGCGGCTCAAGAACCCCTTGGCAATCCTGCAGGTCCGTTCCCGCTTGCTCACCTTGAGATAAGGCCCGACCGTCAGGCGGTGCAGCACAGGCGTGGCTGCCCTCAGGTCGGTCTCCGCAGTACAACTACGAAGACCTGGTTCGACGGTGTCGGAGTGATTAGCGCTGTTCTGCCCGAACACCTTCAAACTCGGGAGCGTTCTCAAGCTGATCCCGCGTCACATTCAGGATGATCCGATCAGGCAAGCCATCTTCACCGATACGGACCGAACTGGGATCATTGGCTGCCATCTGACTATTATCGACAGGCATGCCAGTAGCAGTGGTATTGGTTCCCTGGGCGCCGCCCATGGCCGTGGTGTCCCGAGCACCGGCCGTTGTTCCATAAGGGCCAGGCGCCTGCGTCACCGTCGGATCAGGTGCGGTCGAGGCGGTGGTTTCGCCCGAGATGCCCGGGTTTGCCCTTGAGGCTGCGTCCGCCTCTTGCTGCGTCGCACCTGGCCCCAGCTCAAGCGCGCCCATATCGACGGCGACGTCTTTCTGGCCCAGACCAAGAAATCCGCCAACGCCGATGATCACGGCATTGATGCTTCCATCCTGGCTGACGAGGACGTCGTTGATTGACCCAATATTCTCACCGTCAGCGCCGTAGACCGTCTTACCCTCGAAATCACTCACACGCCATGCGCCGGACTGTGGTACTGTCACGAACGGCTCCTGAGACGACATTCCAGCGTCAGCGCTCTGCCCCAGAGGACGAGCATCGTTGAGCCCTTGGGCATCGTTCTGGTTGATCTCCAGTTGCTGCGTCTCGTTCACGACCGCATCGTTTCCGCCAGTTGCTGGCGTTGTGGTCTGGGCAGAGGCGGCAAGCGGGAAAGCAGCGCCCAGAAGCAGTACAGGTAGGATTCTCTTGTTCACGATGAACTCCTTTCATCAATGTTGGGACATGATGTGAGAACCCGCGCCCGCGTTGATCCGTTCCGAAGGAAGGTATATTTTTCAATTGGTTGTTGCTGTTGAAGAAGCCTCCCGAAGCCATCGTTCCCCCTCCCGCGGAGTGGGTGTGCATGAGGACGGTGGTCGCCGTGGGATCGGTGGTGCAACGGCAGCATCTGATCTTCACGTCTGGAAGGGCCAGCAGGAGCGAGAAACTCATAGTCAACCTCCTCGATGTTGACATGCCCTTCTCCGGTCCTCCGCGAAATCTTGACAATCGGGCGAGACAACGTGGTCCTCAACGAGGGACCACCGATGAGTGTAACCGACTTAAACCGCGTCCAGAGGCCACATGCGAAGACGGTGGAGGACAAAGCCAGGGATTTGCTTCCACAGGCGCTTATCCTTTTGGGCTTTGTTTCCGTGTTTTTTGCGGCGGTTCCAGAACTTGACCTGATCGTCAGCCGCTTCTTCTGGGAGCCGACCGTTGGCTTCGGATTTACGAAAGATAGCTTCCTCATTGCATTTCGTGACGCCAACAGGGTGCTGCCCTGGGTCGTCGTAGGAATTGCGATAGCGCTGCTGATTCCAAGTCCATTTCTCCGGTACCTGAAGAATCCACCTGCACCGCACAAACTGCTGTTTGTTCTCACGTTTTTTGCAGCGGGTCCGGGGCTGGGCGTTCACCTGATCAAGATGTTGGTTGGTAGAGCGCGTCCAAAAGCCCTCGAAGAATTTGGCGGTAGTGCGCTCTTTACACCTCCGTGGGAGCTCACCGATCAATGCGTCAGGAATTGTTCCTTCATCTCGGGAGAGGCGGCGAGCGGCTTCGCGCTGCTCACACTCGTTGTGTTCGTCAACCCTAGATACTCAACCCGCTATCTTGCAGCAGTTGGGATTATCGCGGCAGCCTTTTCCTTCAACCGAGTGGTGTTCGGAGCCCACTTCCTGTCCGATGTGGTGATCGCATGGAGTTTGATGTTCGTTTTGGCGGTGCTCCTTTGGCGATTGTTCTCACAAAATGCACCTCAGATAGATGCGTTATTCACAAGTGAAGCCCGCCGCACCTGAAATCTGGTCGAGGGTTTCCCTTAGCAGAGCGCAGCCTGAACCTTCAGTCTTGGTCGGGAATTCACCACCTGTTCGGCTATAGCGCACTCCCCAAGATGGCTCAGTTGCTTTTATGAGCCTAGCGGCGAGGGCGGACGAACAGGGTCCCCAGGTCAGCTATATCTTTCGCGCGTCTATTTTTATTCCCGTTTAGGTTGAATGACTCATGGCCGAAAATGCTCCCGTCCAGACACCCACCCGTGCCGAAATGTGGGATCGCACCTGCGCCGAGTTCGACAGCATGGGACTGACCATGCCGGATGCGGTCCGTCTCCTGCTCTCCCCGACAGCCAAGGAAGGTGTGCCACCCTGGTTTGCGATGATGCTTGCACAGCACCTTCGTGCAAAGAAGAACCTGTGACATGATGCAGGATGCACGTTTACCGGAGCAGCCGGTCCAACTTTCATCCGGGTCAGCGCGCCGTTCGCCTGAACTTTCCGTCATCGTTCCGACCTTCAACGAAGCGCCTAATGTAGAATTGGTTGTTCAGGCGCTCGTCGCGTCATTACGTGGCATCGACTGGGAAGTCATATTTGTCGACGACGACAGTTCTGATGGGACCACAGATGCCGTGCGGCTCATTGCACGGCGTGACGGGCGTGTACGCTGCATTCGCCGGATCGGGAGGCGTGGCCTTGCGGGAGCATCGATCGAGGGCATGCTTTCGTCATCGGCCCCGGTTATTGCCATTATGGATGGCGACATGCAGCATGACGCGTCGCTGCTGCCGGAGATGTTTCGCCGTCTTCAGGCGGGCGACGATCTCGTGATAGCGAGCCGTTTCTGCGATTCCGGCAGCGCGGCTGACGGCTTCTCTCGCACGCGCCTTAGCGGTAGCCGGGTCGCGACACGACTGGCCCGAATGTTTCTGCACATCGATGTCAGCGATCCTATGAGCGGGTTCTTCGCCATACGCCGCCCGGCATTTGAAGCTCTCGCTCCGCGTCTTTCCACCCAGGGCTTCAAGATCCTGATGGATATTCTCGCGTCTACACCACAGCCGCTGCGGACGAGCGAAATGCCGTTACATTTTCGAGCGCGACAGCACGGGGTCTCCAAGCTCGACAATCTTGTAGCAGCGGAATTCCTGAGCCTTTTGCTGGCCAAACTGACGGGGGACGCGCTTTCGCTCCGCTTCGTGTTGTTCGCCCTCATCGGCGGCTTTGGTGTTGTCGTTCATCTCGTGACGCTCAAGATCGCGCTAGCGTCCGGCTTGACGTTCTGGTTGGCACAGATGACGGCGGCATACGTGGCGATGACCGGCAACTTCTTTCTCAACAATGTCCTAACTTATCGCGACCGCAGGCTCAAAGGCTGGCGGCTGCTTTCCGGTTTGGCGTCGTTCTGGGTGGTCTGCAGCATAGGCGTGATCGCGAATGTGGGTGTTGGGCAACTTGTCCACGAGCAGGCTTCTAGGTGGTGGCTGGCGGGTCTGGCGGGTGCGGGTCTGGGGGCCGTCTTCAATTATGTCGCAACATCGATTTTTACGTGGCGGGCGCGTTAGCGCAGTATCGCCAGCCGCGCTGTGCTCGAAATGGCACGAACCGGTCTCATCATCCGCGCTCTCTGTCCGCTTCTCCCCGACTGGCCCCGCAGATTACTACCGTGGAGTTCCCGTCTGATGACACCGCAACCGTCACATCTTGCTGCATTCCAGGAAACAGGATGGTCCACCTCAACGCTGCTACGGACCGATAACAGCGCCGCCATACTCCGCGCGGCTGTATGGGTGATCATGGCCGGAACGGTCATGCGTCTTGGTTTGGCAGCGCTGCTCGATCCCGGCCTTGACGAGGCCTATGCAATGGCGGTCGCCACGCAATGGCAGCTTTCATGGTTCGATCACCCGCCAATGGCTTTCTGGTGGGTGAAGGCGATGCGCGAGATCGCCGGGCCGTTTTTTGGCGCCGACGTTCCGGTGCTGGTCCTGCGGCTCCCTTTCGTCCTCGCGTTCACCATCACGAGTTTGGTGATGCTTGATCTTACCCATCGCCGGTGGGGGGCGAGGGCGGGCTTGTGGATGGTGCTAGCGCTAAGCCTGGCGCCGTTCTTCGTCGTCTCCGCCGGGTCCTGGCTCGTGCCGGACGGCCCCCTGGTTCTGTTTCTTTCGCTGACGGCCTGGCTCCTCGACAGGATCCTGTTTTCCGAGCCCACACCCGCGATCGAACGCAGTCTTTGGCTTGCCGCTGGACTGACGCTCGGGCTTGCCGGACTGTCGAAATATCACGCGGCACTCTTCGCTGTCGGCGCGGCTGTCTTTATTCTCGCGACGCCCCACCGCCGTCACCTCCTGAAACCGACAGCTTGGGGGGGCGTATTACTCGCCGGGTTCGTGGTATCGCCGGTTCTCGTTTGGAACGTGCAGCACGATTGGGTTTCGTTCCAATTTCAGTCGTCACGTGGTCTCGGTTCGGGCGGTCCGGACTGGTCCGCACTCGCCCGTTCGGTGGTTGGCCAGATGGCCTATCTCGGCCCATGGACGCTGATTGCTGCGCTCGCAGCGACGATCGCGTTGCCTTCGGCCAGAGGGACTCGCGCCGGTCCGGCTGCCTTCCTGGCAGCGCTTGGCCTGCCGTCGATTATCCTCTTCACGGCGGTGCCGCTCTGGGGTGGCGATGCATTGCCGCATTGGCAAATGCCGGGGTGGCTGTTCTTGCTGCCGATACTCGGTCACGCCATAGCCTCACGGGAGGCTCGTCGTCGCCAACCCCATCGCGCCGCCAGAATCTTTGCTGTCACAGCGGCTGCGGTCCTTGCGGTTGCAATCGTCGCGGTAGCCTTGCTCCGCTACGCGCCACCATCATCGGCCCTCATCGCCCGCTTTGGGCTCAACACGTTTCTGGAGGAATCGGTGACCTGGCGCGGCCTCGCCGACACCCTCTTTGAGCGCGGTTTATTGTCGGCGTCGACACCTGTAATCACGGCGCATGACCGTTCTTTGGTCGTTGCCTTCCATTGGGTGGAAGCTTCACGTCTCGCTGAGGCGCTGGGGTCCCGCGCGACAGTTTCGGTGCTCGGCAACGACCCTCGCGGCTTCGCCTTCCTTGCAGACCAAGCCGCGTGGATCGGGCGCGACGTGTTATTCGTCGGCCGCCCCCGTACCTTTGCCCGCAACTTAAGATCGGCCGCTGCGCATTTCACCCGCATCGATCGTCAGCCGCCCGTTGCCGTCCAGATCGGCGATGAAGTCCTGTTCAAGGCAGAAGTCGCAATCGGGCGCAACCTGATATCTCCCGATCCACTGCCGTACCCGCGACGTTAGCGTTACCCAGAAAAGCCGTGCTGCTGACGGCAAGCCAAACCTCCGTAAAGGCAGTTCTCTGATGCGGCTTTCCGTCCTCACCACGTCACTCTTGTTTCTTGCCGTTCACCTCACCATTGCCGCCTTGGTACCCCTCTTTGATGATGAAGCCTATTATGCACTGTGGGCCTCGCAATCTCGCGCTTGGCTATTACGATCACCCGCCCATGATCGCTTACATGATCCGAATGGGAACCGATCTCCTGGGAGAAACCGCTCTCGGCATCCGGCTGTTTCCAGTGATTGGCTTTGTCGTGTCGGGGTACCTCGTGGGTGATCTTGCGCGGCACATGTCTGGTGGCACCGTGGGTGTGCCAGTGTTGGCCACAACGCTCTATAACCTTAATCTGCTTGTCTTCGCTTTGGGCAGTTTCGCCACCCCCGACGCGCCCTCCACCTTGTTCTGGGTGGCCGCACTCTGGGCTGGGATCCGCGCCGTCAGCACGCCTCCGAGCGCGCATTCCGCGATGCTATGGTGGGTGTTTACTGGACTCTTTATCGGGTTCGGCGGGGTGTCGAAGTTCACCAATGCCTTTCTGGCCTTCGGATTGCTGGCCTACCTGATAGCGACGCCAACCGGTCGCGCGTATCTGTTCACGCGTCTGCCTTACATGTCCGCGGCAGCGGCGGTACTTCCGCTTCTTCCCTATTTTTTCTGGAATGCTGAAAACGATTGGCTCGGCTTGGAACGCCAAGGAGCGCGCCTCGTCGCCTCCGGCTTCTCGACCCGATATCTCGGTGAATATGCCGCGGTCCTGCTCCTGGCGCCGACACCATTGGTCACCTGGTTCGCGTTCCGGGCTTTAAAGGCTCCGCCAAAAGACAGTGCGCTGCTGATCTGGAGCTCCGTTCCGCTCCTGCTCTATTTCGCATTTCACGCGACGCATGCGCAAGTTCAAGCCAACTGGACCGTGCCGCTGCAGGCGCTCTTCGCCATTCCTGCCGCCTTTGGCCTCACTCAGGCGCAGTCGCCGCGGCTTTGGACCAAGGTGACCGTCGTCATCGCATTGGTGCTGAGTGTTGGTTCAGTCGCGATCGCCTTCAATCCGGTCACTCCCATCGGCACAAGTGACAATCCGCCGAACCAGACGCGCGGATGGTCAGCGACCCAAGATGCCATCACTGAACTGCTGGAGCAAACCGGCGCAAGATGGATCGCCACGACCGATTACGCTCGAACCGGGTCGCTCGCGCTTCGTTTTCCCCAGATGCGCGTCTGGTCGGTGACTGAGCCGCAGCGCTATGGCTTCCGCGGTGCCTTTCCTACCGAATTATGCGCCGCTCCCGGACTCTTGATCGAGCGGGCAAGACGGTTGGAAACAACCTCTGAGAAAGCCCCAAGACTTTTCGAAACGGTCGAAGCCACGCAGGCTGCCACTCGAAGCCAAGACGGGGTTACACTGATGCGATATCACCTAACATCTGTCTCCCGGGTCAGTTCGCCCGGGGTGTGCCAATGACGCGTTGAAAGATCTCATGCAGGCATTTCACTTCTCGTGAGACCTCCGGCAGGGCCGAGCGCAAATAGAGAGCAATGGCGAGCGCGCCTTTCAAGACGATCAACGCGCAGCGGTGGACTCGCCTTATCCAAGAATGTCCGCATGAGGGCGATTTGTGCGAGTTGTTCGTCACCTTTGTGCTCGTAGGGCAGGGGGAGTGAGCCGCCTGCCTCCGCAGACGCAGGTTGAAATAGCGCCGGAGGTCGAGGTTGATTGCGCGACACGCTGCTGCGCGATCCCAATCTCGCCCAGCTTTGAGCACATGCGCGGCCTCCAAGCTGTCAGTCGTTCTTCGTTCAATCGAGAGAGCGCACAGCGAAAAGCAGCTAATCTGTAATCTGTCGCCGGCGGTGACCGAGGCATGCAGGGTTTCTGGGACATGTTCCCGGATGCACGACAGGCTCTGGCGCGAGCTCGGCACGCCGCTGCCGGACCAGGATTTACGACAGCGGGTGACAACGGCCGTAGAGCTTGCTTCCGAGAACGTACCCATGGAGGGTTTGATTCGGGAACGCGACGCAGGGCTGCGCCAAATACTGGCGACGCGACGAGAGAAAGATCGTCTGTAGTGATTGGACCCTCAGGCTGCGTGGCAGCTGGATTTGGCGAGATTTCCGGCTCGCGAAGGGTACCACTTGGAGCCGAAAACGAATTATGACAAATCTTCTCTTGTTTTTGCTGTGGCCGAAGCTATAGGCGGGCAATCGCAACGACAGGATTTGCCAGTGACCGTTCTCAAATCTCTTTCCGCTGCCGCGGCCGTGGTCGCCGCGCTCGCCGCCGCCTCGACCTGCGCCGCCGCCGCCACCCAATATCCGCTGACGATCGAAAATTGCGGCGCGGAGGTGACTTTCGATCATGCGCCGGAGCGGGCGATCGGGCTTGGCCAGAACAGCGCCGAAATTTTGCTGATGTTGGGGCTCGAGGACAGGATGGTCGGTACCGCCTTCTGGCCGAGCAAGGTCATGCCGCAGCTCGAGGAGGCGAACGCCAAGGTAAAGCTGCTGACGGTCGAGTTCCCGACCTTCGAGTCGCTGCTCGCCGAGAACCCTGATTTCGTCGCCGCAGCACTTCCGAGCCTGATCGGCCCGACCAGCAAGGTCGCCAAGCGCGAGGACTTCGAGAAGGTCGACGTTCCGACCTACCTTTCGCCCAGCACCTGCCTCAGCACCGATAAGGTGCAGGACCAGTATGGCAGCCGCGACAGGCTCTGGAGCATGGACCTGCTCTACAAGGAGATCGACGAGCTGTCGCAGATCTTCGACGTCGCCGATCGCGGCCAGGCCCTGATAGAAGATCTGAAGCATCGCGAGGCGGCGCTGCGCTCGAGCGTTGCCAAGGACGGCCAGAAGCTCTCCTATGTCTTCTGGTTCTCCAGCCCTGCGCCTTCCGCGGACGCCTATCTGGGCGGCAAGAACGGCGCCTCCGGCTTCATCGCCGACGTGCTAGGCGGCGTGAATGCCATAGATGCGGAAGCTGAATGGCCGACGCTTGGCTGGGAAGGCATCATCGCTGCCGATCCGGATGTCATCGTTGTCGCGAGCCTCGACCGCAACCGCTGGGAGCTCGACAAGCCGGAGGCGAAGATCGCCTTCCTCAACAGCGATCCCGCCGTCAGTCAGATGCCGGCGGTGAAGAACAAGGCGATCGTGGTCATGGACGGCCAGGCGATGAACCCGACCATCCGCACCATCTACGGTGCTGAAGAGGTGGCGAAGCAGTTGAAGGACCTCGGTCTCCTGAAGTGACGCAAGCGACCGGCACCGCCCGCGGGCTTGGCGCCCTCCTTGCGCTGCTGGTTCTTTCCGGCGGCGCGATCGGGCTTGTCGTTGCGATCAGCGTCGGGATCGGCGACCTGCCGATCCCGTTGTCGACAACCGTTTCGGCCGTTACCAACCGCCTCGGTTGGACGGCGGTGCAGCTCAACCCAATCCACGAGACAGTGATCTGGGACTACCGCCTCAGCCGCGCGCTTGTCGCCGCCTTCTGCGGTGCGGGGCTCGCGCTCTCGGGCGCCATCATGCAGGCGCTGCTGCGAAACCCGCTGGCCGAACCCTATGTGCTCGGCATCTCCGCCGGCGCGTCCACCGGAGCCGTTGCAATCGTCATCCTCGGCCTTGGCGCCGGTGCCGTTTCGCTTTCCGCCGGCGCCTTTGCCGGCGCCTTTGCCGCCTTCTTCTTCGTCGCGCTCCTGTCCAACGGCACGCGCGGCGGCGCCGACCGCACGATCCTTGCAGGCGTTGCCGCCTCGCAGCTTTTCAATGCTGCCACCTCCTATATCGTCACAACCTCCGGCAATGCGCAGCAGGCGCGCGATGTGATGTTCTGGCTGCTCGGCAGCTTCGGTGGCGTGCGCTGGCCGGAGTTCATGCTGGTCGCGACTGTCGTCGGCCTTTGTCTCATCCCCTGCCTCCTCTACGCTCGCGTGCTGGATGCATTCGCCTTCGGCGACGAGGCCGCCGCCTCGCTCGGCGTCAATGTCGCGCGCGCCCGCATCGCGCTCTTTGCCCTGACGGCGGTGATGACGGCAACGATCGTCTCGATGGTGGGCACCATCGGCTTCGTCGGCCTCGTCGTGCCGCATGCCGCCCGCTTCCTGGTCGGCCCGCTTCATATCCGCCTCCTGCCCGCCTGCGCCGTCGCCGGGGCGATCTTCATGGTGCTTGCCGACATTGCCTCGCGCATCCTGATCCCGCAGCAGGTGCTGCCGATCGGCGTGGTGACGGCGCTCGTCGGCGTCCCCTTCTTCTCCTTCGTCCTCTACCGGTTCCAGCGCGCCTCATGAGCATCACCGCCGAAAATCTCGTCTGGAAGATCGGCAAGCGCACCGTCCTTGACGGCGTGTCGCTGCAGGCCGAACCCGGTCGCGTGCTCGGCCTGCTCGGGCCGAACGGTTCCGGCAAGACGTCGCTCTTGCGCCTGCTCGCCGGGCTAAAGACCCCATCCGCCGGCCGCATCACGCTCGATGGCCGCGACATCGGCACGGTCGGACGCCGGTCGCTTGCCAAGCGCGTTGCCTTTGTCGAGCAGCACGCCACCACCAATGCTAACCTGCGCGTTATCGACGTCGTCAAGCTCGGCCGTTTCCCGCACCGCTCAATGTTCTCCGGCTGGTCGGCCGCGGACGAGGCGGCGGTGGAGGAGGCGCTGGTGCGGGCAGGGATGGTAGATAAGCGCAATGACCTGTGGCAGAGCCTTTCGGGTGGCGAAAAACAGCGCGTCCACATTGCCCGCGCCTTGGCGCAATCGCCGCAGGAGCTCATTCTCGACGAGCCGACCAACCACCTCGACATCCAGCACCAGATCGGCCTCCTGCGCCTCGTCGCCAGCCTGCCGGTCACCAGCGTGATCGCGCTGCACGATCTCAACCATGCCGCAATGTTCTGCGACCACCTGATCGTGCTCAATCAGGGCCGCGTCGCCGCCGCCGGCACTCCCGAAGCGGTCCTGACGGAAACTTTGCTGCGCGAGGTTTTCAGGGTGACGGCGCGGGTGGAGCGGTCGACGCATCACGGCCGACCGCACATACACTTTGTCATGTGACAAGCCTGAGGCTGTGGCGCAGTGGTTTTGCGCCCGTGAGCGACAATGGACGGGCGGCTTTCACAGCAAGATGTGATGCCAACGCCACACTAGATCCCTAACTAGCGGCAGAGCAACAATCAACTGCAGCGTGCATCGGAATTCTCTTGCTTTGCCTCCCGGCTTGTAGACCTATGTGCCGATACAGGTCGGCTGGTCGGGGGGCTTTAAGTGAATACGCGTTCTAGGTATGCGGTGGTGTTCGCCGCATTGATGATGTCTGCCGCCCCCATTGCGGGCCCCGCACGAGGAGAGGATGGAAGGCTCGAGCTTCGACTGGTCTCCGTGTCGCAGGCCTTGTCGGATGCATTGCGGCTCGCAGCTGCCAATGGCCAGTCGTCCCTCCTTGCATCTGTCTACGAAAACAGTCGGATAACGCCATTCCGCGCCGGCGCGATACGTAACGAGGCTGTCAGGCTGGCGCCTGACTTGGAGCCGGCGATAACGCTCGCGACCGATATCGCGCTTCACCACGCCAAGGGACTGCCGAACAGAAGCACGGGCTTCGCTGCTACTAAGCTTACCCGTCCGCCCGGTGCAGACAACGACGTCGATCTTGCAGCAATACCTGAATTCCAGCGCAATTGGGGCGTCGGCGCGATTGGTACGCAAGCAGCTGCTGATCTCAACCTTAGGGGGAAGGGCGTCGTCGTCGGGGTTGTCGATTCGGGCATCGATAGGACATCCGGGGGCGGGGTCCATTCAGAGTTCGCGGGAAGGCTAGACTCCCGCTCAACGTCGCTTGTTCATTGGTACGATCCGGAACTTGCCATCAAAGCCGGTAGCGTCGAGGCGGGTTATCTCCGACCCTCAACGGCGAGCGAAGACGGCGACGGTCACGGTACTCACGTGGCTGGGATTATAGCTGCCGCAAAGGATGGGCAAGGGATGCAGGGGGTGGCGCCCGGTGCTACGATTCTCTCCATCCAGGCTCTTCCCTCGATTGACTCAGATGTTCTGGAGGAGGACGGCACCTTCCAGATCGACGGGGTCACCTACCATGCCAGCGCATTGTCCATATGCGGCAGCGACGTATATCTGACCGACGAGAGCAAATGCCGACCAGCAAACTCCATTGGCTTTGGAACCTCCAACGCAATCGCCTATCTGGCGACCCAAGCGGACGTGCGGGTCATCAACGGGTCCTTTGGCCCCGACGTCGAAGCCGGCGGAACAAGTTGGGCGACGGATGACCTCACCGAGGAGGCCAATGCGGTTCGCGCTGCTCTGAAGGCAGGCCAGATCCTGACGATTGCAGCCGGAAACGAGCGTGCAAAGGCGCCTGTGTATGGTGAGAACCCTTCCGGCATTGGGCTGTTCCCGTTCATCAACCCGCTCAACGCCGGGACACTCAATTCAGCGGGAGACCGAATCTATACCGGATCTGAAGGCGTTGATTTCAGCGATATGACGGACGCTGGCCTTGCTGCTGCTGAGAAGGCCGACGGCATAAAGCGGGGTCGTATCATAGCGGTCGTGGCGACGGATTCGCAGAAAGTGATCGCGGAATACTCAAATTTCTGCGGCGTAGCTGCCGAATGGTGCATCGCAGCGCCAGGGGGCACCTACGACGATAGCGTCGAACGCCCCATCTATTCCACGGCTCCCAATGGTTCCTATGTCGCGATGCAAGGCACATCGATGGCTGCTCCGCATGTAGCGGGCGCTGTTGCCGTGCTCATTGAGGCATTTCCGACCTATACGCCCGCGCAAATCACCAACATCTTGCTTGAAACCGCAGAAGATCTTGGTGCTGTCGGAACCGACCTGGTCTACGGACGCGGTTTTCTGCGCCTCGACCGCGCGCTCGATTCAGGCTCGGATGGGCTTGATCCCCTACACGAGGGCACTTTCGTCGTGAGCGCGGACAAAGGGGATCGGATCATTTGGACCAAGCCGGTAGAAAGTGCCGGCGTCTTGTCCAAGACGGGTGAGGGTACTCTGGTTGTCCTCGGAAACGCAAACTTTCAGCGGGGCACGAGCGTCGGGGGAGGGGACCTCCGGGTTGACGGCAATCTGCAGACGCCATCACTGCTCGTTGAAGCAGGCGCCACTCTTTCCGGAAACGGCGTGATCACCGGCAATGTCAACTCGCGCGGCCATCTGTCGCCTGGAGCCTCTCCGGGCTTGTTGACCATCAATGGCGACCTTGTCCTTGATCCACTTGCGCAGACAAATATCGAGGTCGATGGGCCGGCGGCAGATAGCGGCGCTGGCGGATTTGACCGCATCTTGATTGCAGGTGTTGGGCGAACGGCGGATCTGGGCGGAACCCTTGCTCCCTTGCTTCGAGGCATTACGGGTGCCGCCAACAACAACTTCACTCCGGAGCTAGGCCAGAGCTTCACCTTCCTTGAGGTGCAGGACGGAGAGGTTCTGGGGTCGTTCGACCGTCTCCTCCAGCCAACTGCTGGCCTGGCTGCAAACACCCGTTTTGATGTGATCTACGGCGAAAGCAGCGTCACCTTGGCCACAACACCGTTGTCCTATGCCGACCTTCAGGTTTTCGGCGTTGCCCAGAGCGATGCAGCAAGACAGATTGGTGGCGCCATAGATGCCCTACGCCCTGTCGCCGGTGTCCGCCCGGGGGAAGAGGTCGCGGATCTCTTCTCAAGCCTTTATCTCGGAGGTGCAGCGGGTGTCAGTGCGGGCCTGGAGCAGGCGACCGGCGCCATCTATGTGGACGCGGGACAGACGGCGGTCGCTTCTGTCGGACGCTTCGCCGACCAAATCTGGCAGCATCAGACTGAGATGGCAATCCTCGGCGGTCTCTCTGGAGACCAGACACGCTTCTGGACAGAGGGAGAGAAGTGGTTTGCCGACTATGGCAGCTTCGAATCCAACAGCGGAAGTGTGACGTTTGGCCTAGATGTTCCAATGGACCGCGGCTGGGTTGGTGGCGCGATCCGGTATGAAGGCAGCGACATTGCCTCGGGTGCTCGTGGCAGTGGCAATGTCGAAACCTATCACGGCGCGCTCTACGGCCTTGCCGATCTCGAAAGTGCCGAGCTTGCCGGCCGCGCAGGCGTGAGTTTTGGACAGCTTGATGTTTCCCGCCAGATCAGCTTCGGTTCGGGTGACCTCTCCCTCCTGACCAGCGATGACCGAGGCTTCGGTGGGTTTGCGGAAGCCTCGATCCAGAAGCGTCTGATCGAGGGGGAAACCATCCTGATCCCAAGCATGACGATCGGCTATCGGGCGTTCGCCTTCGATGGAGCCACGGAAAGCGGCTCGGTCCTTCCCGCCACGACTTCGGATGACACCTTCGAGGAAGGACATGCGACCGCTGCCGTTGCCGTCTCCCGGCCCTTTTCATTGGCAGGCGATATGGAATTCATTCCGACCGCCATGCTTGGATATCGTCGTGACTTTATTGCGATCGATGACAGCGCCTCGGTCAGTGTCTTAGGAACCGGCTTTACCACCTACGGCGAGGAGATCGGTAGGGACGCCCTGGTAGGCGGGGTCAAATTCGAGATCGCCGAAGGCAACCGCTTCTCCTTAGCTGCCGGGTATGATTTGGATATCCGGAAAGGCGCAGATCGGCATAACTTTGGGGGCTCGTTGACGCTGCGTTGGTAGCGGGCGCACGTCCAGGCAAAACGGTCAAGTGGTGCTTGCGCATCCTGGAACTGCGGTCGCGAAGCCAGCGATAGGTCTCGACTTGATCTGTTCATCCGGCGCCAGTCCGGCACGAGCAGATCAAGTCGAGATCCCTGGGCTTTAGTCGATGGGTTCCATCGCACGCTGTCAGAGCGGTGCCGAGGCGGTCATTGGCGCGGATCTTCGAATCATAAAGCCTTCTCCACCGATCAGCGGTTCTACGCCGCGGCGTCTTCCAAGAGGTTCTCCCACTCAAGCAGGACCGACGGCAGCCCGTTTCGGGACAAATCGCTACCTATCGTGTTGGCCAGGTGCAGACGTCGTGTGGGATCTGCCATCAGTAGTGACATCGCATCGGCAAGTGCCGCGACGCGATCATCCTCTGGATCTACCAGAACGCCATTCACGCCATCCAGGATTATCTCGTTCGTCCCGGGGCAGTCCGCAAACCCGATAGCCGGAAGCCCGTGCGCCAGTGCTTCGATGGTGGCAAGGCCGAGGCTCTCATAGCGAGATGGGATGACGTATAAATGGGCCGCGGTGTATTCCGCCTGGATGTCGCTGACCGTCCCGGCCAGTGATACCCGTTGTTCCAGGCTGCGGAGAGCGATCTCCCGCTTCAGTCTATCCCGCTCATTACCGTCGCCCAAGATCTTCACGCTCCAGTCTGGGAAATCTGCAGCAATGCGGGCGAATGCCCTGATGAGAGTAAGATGGTCTTTCTGTTCGTGAAGTCTTCCGACGGCTATGATTTGCTTCTGCGCACTCGAACTGCCAAGCACGTTGGCAGTCGCACCCACGGCAACGGAAACCGGGTTCGGCATAACGGTCATCTTATTTCGTACCATCACCGGATACTGTTGCTTCATCTGCGCCGAGACGGCCGTGAAGCGATCGACCAATCGGCTCGATGCGAGGATGGACAGCCAATGCAAGGGCTGCTTGCGGTAGCGTGCCGGGACATTGTGTTCACTAGCGATAACCGGTACGCCGGACCAGGTGAGAGCTGCACTGAGTGGTACATAGCAGGAGGGCATGAAGCCGATCGCAACGTCCGGTGCATAGTCCAGCACGATCTGGCGGAGCGCTGACAGTGCTTTCGGTTGCGTGATCCTGATGCCGCTTTGTGGATATGCGAGTCGTGGAATGCGACCATCGAGTTCGTAGAAGCTGGGTGCCGAAACGGGCTCAAAGGTCAACACGGCGACATCGTGACCGCGTTCGTAGAGCCCGTTGACGACATCGACAAAGACGCGTTCCGCCCCACCGCCTGGCGTACTCAATGCCTTGATGCAGAAGAGCAGCTTCATGTTGACCGTACTCTCACGAGAAGAGCCTCCCATCGGTCGTAACACTCGCTAGGAGCGTAGCGTCGCATGGCCTGGACTGCAAACGCGCCCATGGACGTGCGCCGCTCCGTTGCTTCCATGGCTTCGGCCAGTGCATGCGCCAAGGACTCGGCGTTGTTCACGCCGTCCGCCAGCCAGCCCGTGGTCCCTGTTTCGATGAGATCTGCAACACCTGAGCATCCGGCAAATCCAACGGCGGGCAAGCCATGCGCCAGAGCCTCGGCAAGCGCATTGGGGAAGCCCTCCCAGCGGGAGGGCAAGCAAAAGAGATGGGCCGCGACATAGCAAGAGGCGACGTCTTTCGTGGCGCCAGGCAGAGAAACCCGGTTTATCAGCCTGGGAGAAGCCCTGATCTTTGCTTCGAGCTTCTCGCGATCCTCACCTTCGCCGATGATCCGGAGATCCCATTCTGGAAACCGGTCCGCGAGCACCTCAAACGCCTCTAGAAGCACGTCGAAATTCTTCTGGTAGCCGAGACGTCCAACTGACAACAAGGTGAACCGGTGATCAGGCCCCGGAACGCCGGGCTCGGCATGCCTTTCGGCCGTCGCTACCGGGTTCGGCGTCTCAACAATCTTCGACTGCAGTGCATTGGGGTAGCTTGATCGGTATCGATCAAACTGAACGGCTATGGCAGCAGCAAAACGGAAGGAAAGCAGCTCGATGCGCCGGTTCCATTCCGTGCTAGCGTGCTCATAGAGCGAAGGAGCGGTGCGTTCGGCCGCAACAACGGGTATTCCCAGTCCCCACGTGTAGGCGAGCATGGCGCGGAAGGCTCCTCCCTGGAAGCCGACAATGGCCTCCGGGCCAAACTCCTTGACCATGCTGCGCACCTTTGCCGCGCGCTGCAGGCGCAGAGCCATGCCGGCACGCCGTGCGGGATCTCCCAGCCCGAGTTTGTACCAGCGAATCTCCGGTCGCATCGGGTAGAACGCCCGACCTTCGGCGCGATCCCAGGTGAACAACGCCACCTCGTGGCCGCGTTCCACCATCTCGTTCATGATCGCAATGATCATGCGTTCCACGCCGCCGGCCATATTATGAATGGCCCGGGCTGCAAACATCATCCGCATGTTATGATCTCTCCGCCGATATCCGGCGTTCGTGGGAAAGCCGCTTGGGACCTGTGGCGAGGATGTGTCTGGTTGCGAGGATCGGGTTGACCATCGCGATCCTCAGGAACTGTAGCGCAAACCGCAGGTAATCGCGCTCGAAGTGGTAGTAGCGGAGCAGCGGCCAGTTCCGGGCATAGTGGTACCGGCCAATGGAGCGAAGATAGCCGGCATGCTTGTCAGCCACAGCGACCTCTGCGTCACGATTGACCTTGGATGATTTGTCGGCGCTTTGGCTTGCGTGCTGAATGAACAGTTTCTCCTGAGTGCCGATGAACCAGCCGCCCTCCAGGGCAAGCCGAATGGCGAGGTCGACATCCTCGACCCGGCGCAGGCTGCTGTCGAAACCCTCCAGGCGTCGCAACAGCTCTGTTCTCGCCATCAGGGCGCAGGTGGGGGTGCCGCTGGCATAGGTCCAGTGCGGCAGGACGCGGTGAAACAGAAGATAGTCGGCAAGGGCAGGGCCGTGTGGCATTGCCTCGCTTGCGCCGATGGCGGGAAGTGGCCTGATGTAGCCGTTGGGATAATGCCGTTCGCCGGCAGCATAGCAGGCGACCGGCAATGAACCTTTCTCCGCCTCGAAGGCCAGAATCGTCTCCACCTGTTTGCGCACGCGATCCGGCATGCTTTCGTCGTCGTCATCAAAGAAGGCCAGAAAGATGCCGCTGGCTTCCGCGATGATGGCGTTGCGTGCCGCCGCGGCGCCACCATTCACTGACAGGCGTATGAGACGGGCACGTGGATCATCGGCGATGATCTCGGAGACGAGATCGGCCGAGCCATCGGTGGACGCGTCGTCGGCAATCAGCACCTCGAGATCTTTCCAGTCCTGCGCAAGGGCACTGGCCACGGCGCGCGCAATCGTGTCCCGCGCGTTGTAGCAGGTTATGCCGATGGTGACCTTTTCGCTCGGGGTCATGATCTCTTTGCGGCGCGATGAAAGCGGGAAAAAGCGCGGTTGCCTTCGAGATTGGGTAATGCAAGGCGCAGCCTTTGCCAAGTCCACAACGGATGACGCAGTGCTGCGGTACCCATGCGAGCGGCGAAGCCGATCCTGTCGCCCGCCAACCAGTGGTGCTTGGTGATCAACCACTCACGGCAATAGCGGTAGTGTTCTTCCCCCGCAAAGACCGCCCGGTGCTTGTCGACGAGCATCAGCTTGAACGCCAGTTCTCCCTCCAGCGACTTGTCGGACGTCGGGGTCAGCGTTTGTGTGACCAGAGGCTCTGCGATGCCGACAAAATGACCTCCCGAAAGCGCCAGACGGACGCACAAATCGGTGTCTTCGACGCGCCGGAATGCGGGATCGAAGCCGCCGATTTGCCGATAGGTTTGCGTCCGCGCCATTTGCGAGCAGGTGGCAAGGGCGCCGTAGCCATCCTCCAGAGGGGCGCCGAAGAGGATGCGGCGGGCGACAGCTTCTCCGTGCGGCGCAAGCTTCCCTTCTTGCTGCCCCATGGTGGGCTCCACCCGCATGCTGCCGTCGATGCCGACCTGCAGCCGGGCTGTGTGGCAGATCACAGGCGCCCCACCGGCAAGCTCCGTCTCGTATCGGGTGATGTGCTCCACCTGCCGGCGCACGCGCTCCGGGGCGCTAATGTCGTCATCGTCGAAGAAGGCAATGAACTCGCCGCGCGCTTCTGCTAAAATACGGTTCCTCGCCGCCGCCACGCCACCGTTCTCACTCTGCCGGAAAGCGCGGACATGGGCGTGGCTGGCCGCCAGTGCCTCAATCCTCTCCCAAGTCCGATCGGTCGAGGCATCGTCGACGATCACGATTTCGAAAGAGGGCCAGTCTTGATCTAGTGCCGAGCATATTGCTCTGTCGAGAGAACTCTCACAGTTGTATGAGGTAACTCCAATGGTGACGAGAGGAAGCACGATAGAGATACGTCCGTTAAGTTCCTTTTTCAGAACTTCGTTCAGTGACAGTGTTTGTCAGGCGAGTGACGGCAACAATGTCAACGTCGCGATTTTGTCAGCTGTTCTTCGTCGCTGTTACCAAGTACCCTAGCGGACAGTTGACGATTGGGTGATCCTGCCGAAAACGCCCGGGCTTGGATACCGATCTCTTCATCAGGCTCAAAATGAAGTCTTTGAAAATGGCGACGCGTAACCGGGTTTTTTTAAACGGGCCCGGTATTCCTGTCACAGTGCAGGCTGCGGAGAACGGTCCCCAGTGCAGGGCTTCGACTTCATTAATCTCGAAGCCCGTTTCGGCTAATTTTTGACGCCAGAACGCTGGTGTATGGCGGCTAAAATCGCTGGGATGGCCGTGGACTCTGAAGATGAAGGGCACAATGAAAATTAGTTTCCCGCCCTCCTTCAAGACCCGGTTTAGATCACGAAGCACGGGCGTGACGTCGTAAATGTGCTCAAATGTGTTGAGCGAAAGCGCAGCATCGTATCGGTTGTCTTTGCAAGGTATCGGAGCGTTCGGCTCGAGCAGAAACGTGGGCTCAGTTTGGGGATCTATGTTGGCTGACTCGTACCTAAAAAATGTCCCTTGTTTTGTCCAATTTGATATCTGCTCGCGGTAATTGGTCACATTGCCGCCGCCAAAGTCGAGAACGAAACCTTGTAATTCGAGACCGGCCAGCCGTTCGTATTCCAAGCATCTCAGTACGCTGATCCTCGCTGACTGCCTCAACATCGTCAGGAGGCGGGGAAACGTCGGAGGTTTGAATGTCACAAAGGTGGTGTCGGTTGACTGCGCGCGCATCGACTTCCTGACCAATTTAGTTTTCGCAATACAGGAGGGGTTTGGACGAAACTCGACCGGTTATCTCCCGAATGTATTTGAAGTTGGATGACAGCACGTCTCGAACCCTGTCGGTATCGCAGAGCCCAGGATGGAGTTCGATAACCAGACTTCGCACGTGTCGCAGCAAAGAAGGGTCCGCACAGATAAACCGCTCTTCAGCTCCCTCGATGTCGACTTTCAGCAGGTCGACCGGTCCGTGTTCTGCTGCTCGATGCAGAATTGAGCGGAGCGATATAGTTTGCACCACAAGCGTACCATCCGACGATATTCGATGGCTCATACTGGGACCGTCATTTGAAAACCGCAAGGTTGCATCGTCCGTATCCGCGGCCGCTCGGTTGACGATCTCCCAGCACCCTTTGTTTAACGACCTGTTTTCGCTGAGGACTGCGAAGGTTTGCGGATCAGGTTCAACGCTCAGAATGCGTGCGTCGGGGGCGTGGTTCAGCGTCCAGACAGCGAACGTTCCTATGTGTGCGCCAATGTCAAGTACGACGGGAGCTTTCCGGCTGGTCAGTGAAGGCTCTAAGAACTGATACTCTTTTTCGTAGAACACTTCCAGCAGCGCATTGCTATCCGTGCCGCGAAACTTAATCGGCTGGTGGTTGAACGACGCGCGAAGCAAGCTATTCGGCCTGTACTTCTGCTTGATCATAACTAGCAGCGCCGCCGAAAACGACCCTGTAAGCGGTTTGACCCACCTATATGTGTCTCTCGCGCGCTTAAATCGCCGGGCGAATGCCATGGCCGGGGTTCCTCTCTGAGTCACGAACTTAATGCCACAGTCAGTTTCACCGCCCGCTTCCTCCAGTCGCCAAGTCTTGGAACAGAGCGTTGTGTGCCATCAGTTCTTCGTAACGGCCGGATCCGGCTATGGTACCCTTATCCATAAGGCAGATAAGGTCGCAGGACCTTATAGTGTTGAACCGGTGAGCGACGATCACCACTGTCTTTTCACGCCCCAGCTGTTCGATAGCATCCATCACGGCAGCCTCGGTTTGATTGTCAAGCGCACTGGTTGCTTCGTCGAAGACGATCACTTTAGGGTCGTCGTAAAGAGCTCGAGCAATTCCTAGCCTTTGACGTTGACCGCCAGACAATCGGGAACCCCGCTCACCGATCACGGTGTCAAATTTCATAGGGAGTTCCGACATAATGAACTCATAGAGCTGCGCCTGACGTGCGGCTCGCTCCACCTTCTGCCTATCAACCTCATGAGCGGGAACACCGAACGCGATATTTGCGGCGATCGTATCGTCGGTGAGGTAAATCTGTTGAGGGACATAGCCGAGATTTGCTTGCCAGCTTCTCCGATTCCCGAGGTTCAGAGCGACGCCGTCCACAGTGATTGTTCCGGCAGTTGGTGTTAGCAGTCCGAGTATAAGGTCGGCTACTGTGCTCTTTCCCGCGCCCGTGGGGCCTACCAGAGCTATGCTGCCTCTAGCCGGAACGGTGAAGGAAAACGCAGACAAGGCATTTGCTTCCGCGCCCTCATACCGGAAATCTACGGATTTGAACTCTAACGACTCCCGAAACCTCATGGGGGCGATCGAACGTGTACTAGGAGGTGTCCCGTCCGTAGCAAGTTGCATATCCGCGCTCAGTTGGTCCAGGGCAGGCAGAGCGAAGCGCATTTGGCCGACAGAGCGGTAGACATCTTGGAACGCTGGAAGGAGACGATATCCTGCGAAGGCAAAGAAGCTGATCAGAGGTAATATCTTGTTGATCTCATCTCCGCGAACGATCCAATATAGTAGGATGACGAGCATCCCTCCGAATGCGGCCCCCTGAATCACGTAGAATGGAATTTCTCTCATGATCAGCATGCGAGATTGATACACAGCGTACACCCGGGATGGCCGCTTGAAGCGCTCGATATAGTCCGCCTCCCGTCCCAACACACGGAGTTCCTTCAGCCCTTGAATTGCCTCTCCAGCTAGCCGGTACTGATCTTCGTTTGCTTTCAGCCTGAGTTCGCCAGCATGACGGACATCCTTTTGGGTGAGCCGGTCAACGATCAGGTAACTTCCCACAAATAAGGCCGCCAAGGCCAACGATGTCAGCGGCTCGACTATTATCAGGACGAGCACTATTGCAAGGGATACGATGGTGCCGGACAGTGCGCGCATCGCAGGTAGCAAAACGCTGGTCGCGACCGTTGCGACCTCGGACAGCAGCGATTTAGAAAGACCTGCGCTGTTCCGGTGGAGGAAGAATTCGTACTTTTGGCCCATGTAGACCTTAAGTAGCCTCACGGCAATTGAGTGGATCCGCATCAGCGAGAAACGCTGGATCGCATAGACAGTGAGGGCACGGAAGAAAAGGCTCCCGAGAAACAACAGCAACAGAACGCTGCCGAGAAATACGAGGAAGCCTCGCTGATGCGAGAAGCCTAGATACGTGTATGCAACGGAAAGCAGCTTGTTTTCATCAATGATGGAAGGATCGGATAGGACTCCGATGAACGGCAGGATGCTCGCAACACCAGCTATTTCAACCACTGCCGCGACCAGCATCATGCCCAGCAGCACCAAGGCCTGGCGCTGTTCGCGTGGGCTCAAAAGAGCGCGCAGTTTTCGGAACGTGTCGAGCAATCGTCTTCTCTAGCTTGTTCGCCGGCGGCAAGGCGCCGGCGTCTCGCAGGGTAGGGGCGCGCGAGCCCGGCTGCCATACAGGGTTTTTGCCGGTGTTTCAATTCAAGGAAAGCTCTGACGCCGGCTCCCTCAATCGCTGCCGAAGACATCGCGGGTGAAGACCTTGTGCTTTACGTCCGCGATATCGGGTGTGATGCGGTTGGCGATGATGACGTCGGACTGCTGCTTGAATGCCTTGAGGTCGTTGATGACCGGTGAGCGGAAGAAATCGGCGTCCGGATAGGCCGGTTCGTGCACGATCACCTCGATGCCGCGCGCCTTGATGCGCTTCATGATGCCCTGGATGCTGGAGGAGCGGAAATTGTCCGAGCCCGCCTTCATCACCAGCCGGTAAACACCGACAACGGAGGGATTGCGGCCGATGATCTGGTCGGCAATGAAGTCCTTGCGCATGGAGTTGGAATCCACGATCGCCTTCATCAGCGCCTGGGGCACATCCTGGTAGTTCGCCAGCAGTTGCTTCGTATCCTTTGGCAGGCAATAGCCGCCATAGCCGAAGCTCGGATTGTTGTAGTGGCTGCCGATCCTTGGATCGAGGCAGACGCCTTCGATGATCTGCCGGGTGTCCATGCCACGGGACAAGGCATAGGTGTCGAGCTCGTTGAAGAAGGCCACGCGCATGGCAAGGTGAGTATTGGCGAAAAGCTTAACGGCTTCCGCTTCCGAGCTCGTCATCAGGAGAACGTCAACATCCTGCTTCACCGCTGCCTGGCTGAGCAGGGACGCGAACTGCTCGGACCTTTGGCTCTCGTTGCCGACGATGATCCGCGATGGGTGGAGGTTATCGTGAAGGGCGCGCCCCTCGCGCAGGAACTCCGGAGAAAAGATGATGTCGAGGCCCGGCAGCTTCTGGCGCATACGATCGGTGAAGCCGACCGGTATCGTGGACTTGATCACGACGAGCGCGGTCGGACGCATGGCCTGCACATCGGCGATCACCTGCTCGACGGAAGCGGTGTCGAACTGATTGGTCTGCGGGTCGTAGTTCGTCGGCGTCGCGATAATGACGATGTCTGTGCCGTCATAGGCGTCCGCCCGATCAAGCGTGGCACGCAGGTTCAAGGGCATGTCCCGCAGGAAGTGCTGGATATCGTCGTCCTGAATCGGGCTCTGGGCTGCGTTCAGCCTCTCTACCCGCTCGGGGACGACATCAAGCGCAACAACTTGCGACTGCTGGGACAGCAGCACCGCGTTAGAAAGCCCGACATATCCTGTCCCGACGACGGTTATTTTCATGGGATTTACCTGTGTCTTTCAAGTTGATGCCGGCAGCCGGGCTGTCGACATGATCAATGCCATAGCTCTTGCAACTGCTGCCAGGCGGGGAGCAGGGAGCCGGTCCCCAACCGACTATCTTGCGCCACGTCGCAACAGCAGGGTCCTGACGGTCGTCAGCGCGATCCGGAGATCCAGGTCGAGCGACAGGTGCTTGATGTAGTACAGATCGTACGAGAGCTTTTCACGCGCTTCCTTCAGGTTGCCGGAATAGCCTGAATTAACCTGAGCCCAACCGGTCAGGCCCGGCAGCACCATCAGCCGCAGCAGGTACTTCGGCATGACTCGTTCGTAGGATTTCGCCAGGTCGATCGCCTCCGGCCGGGGGCCGATTACGCTCATTTCTCCCAACAGCACGTTGAAGAGCTGGGGGATCTCGTCGAGCCGGAACTTGCGAAGAACGCCACATCCTCGGATTATCCGGCTGTCTTGCGCGGATGTGGCCCCGCCCGCACTGCCCTTGTACATCGTCCGGAACTTGTACATGCGAAACGGCCTGCCTGCATAGCCCCGCCGAAGCTGAACGAAGATCACTGGGAAACCGTCCCGCCATGCGATGTACAGCCCGGTGAACAGCGCCAAAGGAAGCGTAAGTGGTAACGTGATCATGACTGCAGCCACATCCATGATCCGCTTGAGCCGCGCGTAAAGAACCTGGCTTGGCAAATAGGCGAGATAGGTGCTTTCAAAGCTGTCGATATCCAGGCGACCAAAGCGGTGCTCCAGATACTGTGTCCAAGGCACCACCTCAACGTCGCTCAGATAGTATTGGGCAAGAAGTGGCGCCCATTCCTCCTTGTGATGCTCCAAGGGGTCGATCAGCAACGTATCGACGTCCGCTTGAACGTGCGCAGACCCCCGATCCAGAAGCGGAACGTCAAGCTCCTCAGCTATCTGTTCTGCACCATTGAACGGAGCCAAGACCGTTTTCTCGCTGCGACTTTGATGGAACGAGACATTCGCATAGGCCATGACCGCGGTGATGACCGGCCAGCAGGCCAGCAGCGCCTGGTAACTGATCGGCAGTCGCACGGCAGAAAGCGTGCTGACCGCGAAACTGAACATCGCGCTCGCGACGATGATGGCAACCATGACGGGCGCGGCGTGGCGGCGAAACGCAGTCAAAACGAACGCGGTCAATACCGGTACAGTAGCCAGAACAGCTATGGCGATAAAAATGTTCGCCCAGTCGCTGCGCCCAAACCGGGTCGCGACCAGGAAGTAGAGCGCGGACTGCATGAGCACACACAGGAGCACAGGCGCAAGGAAATTTCGAATGTCGCGAAGATAGCGGTGTCTACGGCGGCGCGTCCGCTGATCGATGATGATGGACAGCCCTCTCGGAGCCTCGAGGCGCCGCCGTGTCCACTTATGTATCTTTCTTGCTCGCACCCTTGCTCCTACAGGCCCGATCACCGCTCCACCTCTTGCGAGGTAGGACTGTTTCGCGCCCTGGTCATTCGCCGTGGCGGCATCCGCCATCGCCGGCTCATTGTCAAGCCTTCGGTGTCGTTGGACCGCTTCGGTGGGTCTGAACTCAAGAACCTGCTTTGCAGACGGCGGAGGGATGCGGTAGGGGACGGATCATGTTGCCGCTCACAAGGTGCGGATCATCGGCAGAATAGGAGAACGCTCGAGATGAAGGTCCTGGTCACCGGCAGCGCGGGTTTCATCGGCTATCACGTTGCAAGGCGCTTGATCGAGCGTGGAGATGCCGTTGTCGGTATCGACGTTATCAACGATTACTACGATCCCCGGCTGAAAGAGGCGCGTCTGCGTGAACTTGCTGAGATCGGCGGGCGACAAGGCGCCGAGTACAGTTTCGAACGTCTCGATGTTGCCGATGACAAAGGGATGAAGGATGTATTCCAGGCTCACGAGTTCGACCGCGTCATTCATCTCGCTGCGCAGGCCGGCGTGCGCTACAGCCTGGAAAATCCGCAAGCTTACGTTCAATCCAACCTCGTCGGCTTCGCCAACCTTCTCGAAGCATGCCGGCATCAGCAGGTTGGCCATCTCACCTATGCTTCGACGTCAAGTGTTTACGGCGGCAACCGGAAGATGCCGTTTTCCGAACACGACGGCGTAAACCATCCGCTTCAGTTCTATGCTGCGACCAAGCGCGCGAACGAACTGATGGCCCACAGCTACTCGCATCTTTTCGGTATTCCTACGACTGGCCTCCGTTTTTTCACCGTCTATGGTCCCTGGGGGCGCCCGGACATGGCACTGTTTTCCTTCACGAAGAAGATACTGGCAGGCGAACCCATAGACGTGTTCAACCATGGTGATCACACGCGCGACTTCACCTACATTGACGACATTGTGGAAGGGGTGATCCGCGCCTCCGACAATCCGGCAGAGCCGAACCCAGAATGGGATGCCCTTCATCCTGATCCGGCGACATCCAACGCTCCTTTTCGCATTTTCAATATCGGCAACTCGGCGCCGGTCAAGCTGACGGAATATATCGAGGCCCTGGAGGAAGCCCTCGGAAAGAAGGCGATCCGCAACCTCCTGCCGCTTCAGCCGGGTGATGTTCCGGACACTTTCTCGGACACGTCGGAACTCACCGCGGCGACAGGATATGCGCCGTCAACCACCGTGCGCGAGGGGGTGGCGCGCTTCGTTGCCTGGTATCGTCAGCATCATGACGGGACATGAAGGGAACGGGCCGTTGCATCCGGTAAGCGTGGCCCTGCGGCGGCTTGGGGATAACACGGGACATCAATGCTGCTTCAGCGGGTTGTTCAGCCCATGAGCAGGAAATCCTTTGCGATCATTGGCAATCAGGCGTTTTCGCTCCTCAACTTCCGATCGCCGCTCATCCGGGACATCATCTCGCGCGGTTATGATGTTTACGCTTTGGCTCCCGATTTTGACGTGGCGACGACAGAGCAGGTGCGGCAGCTCGGGGCGGTGCCTGTCTCCATCTCGCTTTCACGTACGGGACTCAATCCCGTGAGAGATTTGCGTGACGTCGTGAAACTCGCTCGGGTTCTTGCAAGGCTCCGGCCGGAGACGGTTCTCAGTTTCTCCATCAAACCGGTGATCTACGGTACACTCTCTGCTCGCTTCGCGGGTGTGCCGCATCGGTATGCGCTTATTGCAGGGTTAGGCTATGCCTTCGGGGACAGCACGCGCTCGACATTCAAGGCTAAGCTCCTCCATTATCTGGCCCGGGCACTCTACAAGCTTTCCCTAAGCCAGGCCCAGCGGGTTTTCATGCAAAATCCGGACGACGCCGCTGACTTTGTCCGGATGGGAATTGTGGACGGAGGGAAAATACAAGAGGTCAACGGGACTGGTGTCGATCTTTTGACTTGGCCTGTCCTCCCGCCAGTGGACCAGCCAATGACTTTTCTTCTGGCGGCACGACTGCTGGCTGAGAAGGGCATTGTGGAGTACGCCGAAGCCGCACGGATCGTTAAGGCGAAATTCCCCCAGACGCGCTTCATCCTGTTGGGAGGCTTGGATTCCAATCCCAACGGTGTTGGTCGGGCGGGAGTAGAACGGTGGGTTGCCGAGGGCATACTGGAATGGCCAGGCCATGTTGACGTACGACCCTGGCTGAGGCAAGCCAGCGTCTACGTCTTGCCTTCCTATTATCGCGAAGGGATCCCGCGATCGATCCAGGAGGCACTGGCAAGCGGCCGCCCCGTAATAACGACGAGCGCCCCGGGCTGTCGCGAAACGGTTGTCGAGGGCGTTAACGGGCTTCTCGTTCCCGTGCGGGACGTCGATGCGCTGGTGGGAGCGATGCTGACATTTGTTCAGCGACCAGAGCTTGTCCATTCCATGGGAAGGGCAAGTCGGATGTTGGCTGAAGAGAAATTTGATGTTCGCGAGATCAACCGGACCATGATTTCTTCGATGGGCCTGTGAAATTCGGCGCTTGTGTTATCGAAGCTCGAAGACGGTCAAGGCCTTCACTCCGACACCTGAGAACGAAACCTTCTTTATTACCCCCTGATGTTCACTCGGCGACGCTGTGTCAGGTCCTAACCGACCGACACAGTACCGGCGGTATATGTGATCTCCTCCTTTTTCGAGCCCTGACATCACCTGATGTTAGCCGAAGGGTGATTCACAGGCACGGCGGGGGCCGTGGTAAGGCTGGTACGTGTTATCTGCAGGTCTGTAGGAGCGGTAGCGCTCGAAGCACCATGTGATGTGGGCGCTGTCGCCGTCTATCTGTGGCTGATGGATCCGTGAATTGGAAGCGATCGTCTCCTCACGGAGAAGATAGGGCGACTCGCATTGCTTCCGCGGCCCCTCATATGGCTGATAGCTATTGTCTTCTGCTCGGTAGGATCTGTAGCGGTCGCTACACCACTGCGCGTGCTGGGTCCCTTCAAATTCCATTGGGGCTTCAGGCTCTATGGCGCCGGTGGCAGTCATGTCCAAGGCCGGATCATTCTCATCCGTAGAGGCCGTTGCCGCCAGGCGCGCCTTTTCCTGTTCGCTTAGTTCAACGGCCATCGCCTGGAAGACGGGCGGTACGGGGGCGGCGGCGAGGCGCTCGAAATTCTGCTCCTGCGGGTCAACGGCTACCGGCTTGTTCGTCCAAAGCGGGCGCTCATCCAAGTGTGCGAAGTGGTGGGGCTCCGGGTCCTGCATTATCCACGATGAGGCTGCGACGCCCCCAACGAAAAGGGCCACGGCCATGGCCACCCCGAGGATCAAGGACAAGAACGATTTCATCAGTTAGCTCCGCATTCTACCATTGTCGCAGAATGCGTTTTCGGTGCAGGCGGTTCCGCATTTGCTGCGGTGGCCATGGCTTCGCCGCGTCGACACGGGCGGTGCAAGCAGGTTTTGAGGGATCGGTGCGGTAGGCGGGGCGTTGTGTGAGATGATCTATTTTACCAGCGATACCCATTTCGGAGACAGGAGGGTCTTGCAGATCGATCGACGGCCGTTCGCCACGACAGCCGAGCATGATGAAGCGCTGATCGAAAGGTGGAACGAAACAGTCTCTCCGGAAGACGAGGTCTGGCATCTGGGTGATGTCATGTCAGCCCGCAGCACGGCTGAGGCGGAAGTGCTCCTCTCACGGCTGAACGGGCGAAAGCACCTGGTCGTCGGCAACAACGATCCTGTCACCGTCAGCGCGGCATCAGGATGGGAAAGCGTGCAGCATTATGCGGAGTTGAAGCTCGGAGATCATTTTCTCGTCCTTTGCCACTACGCCTTTCGAACGTGGAACCAGATGGGCAAGAGGTCGATCAATCTTCATGGGCATTCCCACGGGCGGCTGAAATCGCTGCCGCGGCAGTTCGATGTTGGAGTCGATGCACGCTCCCTGCGTCCGGTGCTCCTCGAGGAACTGCTTGGGCGCTAAGGCTCCGCAACACTCTCTTGCTGTCACCGCAGGCTGCGTATCTCCGTCCCCTCGAGGCTTGGAATGGATGAAGAGGCGATAGAAGCTCTAATGCGACTCTTACCCACGTCGATGACGTGGCGCATCGCCTGGACTGCCTTATCGGCGTCACGCGATGCTATGGCATGAGCGATCCGCAAGTGGTTGCTCGCGACCTCGTCGATCTTCTCCTGCGAGGCGGCCGGAGAGGAGAGCTGGAACGAGATCGCAAGGGCTGCTTCAACGATGGCGCTCGCCGACCGCATGAAGGGATTGCCCGACATGCGGGCGATGGCCAGATGGAATTCCAGGTCCACCTTGGCAATCGTCTCGGGCGTATGGTGCAGGTCGTCGAAGCGGGCGGCAATGGCGTAGAGCTGCACGATATCGTCGTTGGTTGCCCGCCGTGCCGCAGCCGCAGCAGCGGCCGGTTCCAGGGCGATGCGCATTTCTGCGAGGTGCTCGATGAATTCGAAGTCTAGCCCGGAGTCGCACCGCCATCCGAGCACGTCGGCATCGAAGAAGTTCCACATGGCGCGGTCTACGACACGAGTTCCGACTTTCGCCTTGGGCTCGACCAGCCTCTTGGCGGCTAGCGTCTTCATCGCTTCGCGCAAGACGGTGCGCGACACACCGAAGCGTGCCGAAAGTTCGCTGTCGCCAGGCAGTAGCGAACCTTCCGCAATGCGGCCGGCGACGATGGCGCTGCCAAGCTCCGCAACCACATGCGCATGGCTGTTGCGGCCCTTGCGTCCGGTGATTGCTGATTCAAGCAGTCCCAATCAAGCCTCCTTCAGCCGCCCCTCGACCAGTCTCCGATCCGAATACCACACGATACCCCGCTGCAGAACTATGAAGGTGAACAGCAGGAGGCCGATGACGATCTTCGTCCACCAGGAGGAAAGCGTTCCGTCGAAGACAATATAAGTCTGGATCAGACCCTGTATAAGGATGCCGACGAGTGTCCCTGCAACGAGACCTGCGCCGCCCGTCAGCAGCGTCCCGCCGATGACCACCGCGGCGATGGCATCCAGTTCTACGCCGACGGTCGCGAGAGAGTAACCGGACGAGGTGTAAAGGGTGTAAGCAATCCCGGAGAGCCCTGAGAGGAACCCGGAGAGGGCGTAGATGCCGACCGTCGTGCGGCCGACGGAAACACCCATCAGCTCGGCGGACTGCGGGTTGCCACCCACCGCGTAAACGTTCGCTCCAAAGCGGGTGCGTCCGGCCACGAATGCACCGACCAGGAATACCAACAGCATCAGCATCGCCATCGCCGTCAGCCGTCCGCCGCCGGGAAAGCGGAAGTAGAAGCCCTGGATAGCGTCAATGATCGGATGCGAAATCGGTACTGACTGCGTTGATATCAAGTAGGCGGCACCCCGGGCAAGGAACATCCCGGCAAGCGTCACGACGAAGGGCGGGATCCCGAGGAAGCGGATCATCAGGCCCATGGTCGCACCGAATGACGTGGAGATGGTCAGCACTGCTGCAAAGGCGATCAGCGGATTGACGCCTGCGGAGCCAACCACCACTGCCACGAAGACGCTGGTAAAGGCGATTACGGAGCCGATGGACAGGTCGATGCCGCCAGAGAGGATGACGAAGGTCATGCCGACGGCGGCAATGCCCAGGAAAGCGTTGTCCGTCAGAAGGTTGCCGAGCACACGGGTCGACAGCATGTTGGGAAACTGCAGAACGCAGGCTGCATAAGCGAGCAGGAAGATCGCAAGAGCGGCCAGGAACGGAAGGTTGCGCGTGCTTATCACTGTGCCGTCCTCTCTGTCTTCACAGCCTGCCCGGAGTTGCCACGGATCGGCTTGATCAACGCGAGTGCACTTCCGACCGCTGGAGACTGCAGCGTCAGCACCAGAATGATGATGCCGGCCTTGATCACCAGGTTGAACTCCGGCGGGAAGCCTGAGACGAGAATGCCGGTGTTGATCGTCTGGATGATCATGGCGCCGAGCAGCGACGCAAGGATCGAGAAGCGTCCGCCATTCAGCGAGGTGCCGCCGATGACAACCGCCAGGATGGCGTCAAGCTCCAACCACAGCCCGGCATTGTTGGCATCTGCCCCGCGGATATCTGCTGTGACAATCAAACCTGCGATCGCCGCCATCAGGCCCGAAACGGCATAGACGAAGAACAACAGGAAGCGGGCGCGTATGCCGGCCAGCATCGCGGCGCGCCGGTTGATGCCGGTCGCCTCGATGAGGAAGCCAAGGGCCGTGCGGCGCACTAGCAGGCCAACCGCCAAGGCAGCGCTCATCCAGAGCAGGATCGGGATCGGCATCCCGCCGAGCGAGCCGGAGCCCAAGGCTGCGAAGCTCTCGTTGTTGAACGTCAGGATCACGCCCTCCGTGATCAACTGCGCGATCCCGCGGCCGGCGACCATGAGGATGAGTGTCGCGATGATCGGCTGGATGTCGAGAACGGCGACGAGCAGCCCGTTCCAAAGCCCGCAGAGCAGGCCGATCGCCAGTGAGGCGATGATGACCACCGGCAGGGGATAGCCGCTGGTGATCAAGGTGGCCGCCACGGCACCGCAGATGGCGATCACGGCACCGATCGATAGATCGATGCCACGGGTTGCGATGACCAGCGTCATTCCCACTGCGAGTAGCGCGACGGGCGCGCCCCGCACCAGCACATCTATCAGGCTGCCGTAGAGCCGGCCGTTCTGATAGCTGATATTGAGGAAGCCGGGCGAGATGAGGCTTACTACGGCGATGATGATGACAAGCGCTGCCACCTGGGGCGCGATGCGACGAAGCCGGCGGGCGAGGGGACCGGTCATGCCGCCTCCGTTTCGCTTGGATCGGCAATTGCCGCCATAATGTTGTCGGCGGTAACCGTGGAGCCTCTCAGTTCCGCCACATGCCGGCGATCCGCCAGAACGATGACCCGATGTGCCACGGCTGTGAGTTCCTCCAGTTCCGAGGAGATGACGATGAGCGACATTCCGTCGGCGCAGAGCCTCTCGATCATCCTAAGGATTTCCGCGTGGGCGCCGATATCGATGCCGCGAGTGGGTTCGTCGAGGATGAGGAGCCGCGGCTCCGTCGCAAGCCACCGTGCCAGGATCGCCTTCTGCTGGTTGCCGCCGGAAAGGAATTTGATCGGCCTGTCGGGGTCAGGCGGGCGGATGTCGAGCGAGCGGATGAAGCTGTCGGCCAGTTCGGCCTTCTGTCGCGTCGACAAGGGCTTTGCCCAGCCCTGGCGCGCCTGCAGAGCGAGCGCGATGTTTTCGCTGACGGAAAAATCGCCGATAATGCCATCGGTCTTGCGTTCCTCTGGACCGAATCCGAAGCCGTGAGCGATCGCTGTCTCCGGCGATGATATACGGACCTCGTTGCCATCGATCATGGCGGTGCCCGTGTCAGCGCGGTCGATGCCAAAGAGGAGAAAGGCGGTTTCCGTGCGGCCAGAGCCGAGCAATCCGGCCATCCCCACGACCTCGCCCGGGTGAATGTCTAGGTCGAAGGGCGCAACGCTGCCGCGTTTGCCGTAACCGTTGAACCGAATCGGCGCAGAACTTTTCTCCACCGTTTCGTCGAGTGCATGGTGATCCCGTGTCACGTGCTGCAACTCCTTGCCGAGCATCATCGAAATGAGCTCCATGCGCGGTAGGGTCTCAATCTCGCGCGTGCCGACCATGCCGCCGTTGCGAAGCACCGTGACCCTGTCGGCGATGTCGTAGACCTGGTTGAGGAAGTGGGTGATGATGATGATGCCAAGGCCCCTGTCGCGCAACTTGCGCAGGACGGCAAACACCATCTCGACCTCATGGCTGTCGAGACTGGCGGTCGGTTCATCCAGCACCAGAACCTTGCCGGAAAGATCGACGGCACGTGCGATGGCGATGATCTGGCGGATAGCTACTGAGTAAGACGAGAGAAGGGCGTCTACGTCGATGGTGAGGCCATAGTCGTGGAGCAGGGCTTGTGCCCGGCGGCGCATCTCTCGCCGGTTAACCAAGCCAAAGCGCCGCGGTTGGCGGCCTAGAAAAAGGTTCTCGGCGACCGTCAGGTTCTCAAGAAGGTTTACCTCCTGATAGACAGTGCCGATGCCAAGTTCCTGCGCTTCGGCAACATTGCCCGGCGCAACGTCGCGGCCATCGAGCTTCACCGTTCCGGTATCGCGCGTGTAGACACCGGTCAGTATCTTGATGAGGGTGGATTTCCCCGCACCGTTCTCGCCAAGCAGCGCATGGATCTCGCCGCTGCGCAGAGTGAAGTCGACATTGTCGAGCGCGGTAATGCCCAGGAAGCTCTTGCCGATGCCGCGGGCTTCCAGGAGAGGATGGGTATCGTTCATTGGGACGTCCTGCGACCGAAGACCGAAGCCGCGGTTACGGCTCCGGTCGATGCTTCAGGATGAGAGGTGGAGCCGAAACCGCCACCTCCGAGAGCAGGGCTTAGTAGCCGAGGTCCTTCTTGGACTCGTAGACCTTCATCGGGTCGTCAGCCGCCGTGTAGAGCTTGGATTCCGTCTGGATCCACTTCGGCGGCTCCTTCTTGTCGTTCAGATAGGCTTCAAGCGCATCGAAGGCAGGGCCTGCCATGTTCGGCGTCAGCTCGACCGTGGCATTGGCTTCACCGTCTGCCATGGCCTTGAAGATGTCCGGAACGGCGTCAATGGAGACGATCTTGATGTCGGAGCCAGGCTTCAGGCCGGCTTCCTTGATGGCCTGGATGGCGCCGACGGCCATGTCGTCGTTGTGAGCGTAAACGGCGCAGATGTCCTGCCCACCGCCTTCGGCCTTGATGAAGCTCTCCATGACTTCCTTGCCCTTGGTGCGGGTGAAGTCACCGGTCTGCGAGCGGGTGATCTTGATGTTGTCGTGTCCTGCAATGGCTTCCTCGAAGCCCTTCTTGCGGTTAATGGCGGGCGACGAGCCGGTGGTGCCCTGCAGCTCGACGACGTTGCATTCCTTGTCTCCGACATCCTTGACCAGCCATTCGCCGGCGACCTTGCCTTCATGGACCTGGTCGGAGGTTACGGCGGTCAGATAGAGATCGTCGGGCGCTTCGATCTGGCGGTCGAGCAGAATGACGGGGATTTCTTCTTCCTTGGCTTCCTGCAGCACGGCTTCCCAACCGGTTGCGACGACGGGAGCAACGAGGATCGCGTCAACGCCCTGGGCGATGAAGCCACGGATCGCCTTGATCTGGTTTTCCTGCTTCTGCTGTGCATCGGCGAATTTCAGGTCGATGCCGCGTTTCTCGGCCTCCTGCTTGGTGACCGTGGTTTCAGCTGCACGCCAGCCCGACTCGGAGCCGATCTGCGAGAAGCCCACGGTCAGGGACTGCGCGGAAACGCCTGAAGCCAGACATGCGGAAAATGCGACGGTGAGCGCCGCGAGTGCCTTTTTCATCTTGTATCCTCCCAGAAGATGATGTCGTTGGACGGCTAAGACTTGCATATTGTATTACTTATGCAAGTGGTTTTTCGCAGAAGAAGGTCAGAAATTTCGAGCCTCCGTCTCGCCCCCTGCTTCAAGCTATTGAAAGAGCTTCCAGTTTACTTTTTGTCTGCTTTTGTTGTCAGACAGCCTGATGACAAGCGCTCATCTTGACAATCCAATGCAAGCTCCAATAGTCGTATTAATGCAGCCGCCGAGCCGGATCTCGTGCAAGAGCTGCGGTGTAGGGGGATGCGGCTTGAGAGACGCATCGAGCCAAGGCATAGGTAAAGGGTCAATGCTTCGAATTCTTCAAGTGCGTGACGGCGACAGCCTGAAGGTTGTCGCCTGGGACGGTGTCGGTGCGGCGCGTGTGGTTTCCGGCGCAAGCTCCACATATCAACTTGCCATGGATGCCATCGCGGCCGGGCAGTCGCTCGAAGAGCAGATAAACTCGCTTGGATTCGCAGAAGAGGTCGATCTTCACCGCGCACAGAAGGAGGGGCGTCTCGCGCTTCCGATCTCTCATCCGGATCCGGCGCATTTCTTCGTTGCCGGCACCGGCTTGACGCACCTCGGCTCTGCCGATGGTCGCGACAAGATGCACAAGGCTGCGCAGTCGACGGACAAGCCGACCGATTCCATGCGGATGTTCCAGATGGGCGTCGAGGGCGGCAAGCCCGCAGAGGGACAGGAGGGGGTGCAGCCGGAATGGTTCTACAAGGGCGACGGCTCGCAGTTGCGCGCAACAGGCGAGGATCTTGTCTCTCCAGCCTTCGCACTTGATGGGGGCGAAGAGCCGGAACTGGCCGGAATCTACCTGATCGGCCCGGATGGCGTGCCTTTCCGCTTGGGTTTCTGTCTCGCCAACGAGTTCTCCGACCATGTGACGGAAAAGGGTAACTACCTCTGGCTCGCCCATTCAAAATTGCGACAGGCAGCGCTGGGTCCAGAACTCATCGTTGGTGATCTGCCCGCGCATGTGGAGGGGACGTCGCGGGTGCGTCGCGGCGACGCGGTGATCTTTGAGAAACCATTCCTCTCCGGCGAGGGGAACATGTCGCACTCGATCGCCAATCTCGAGCACCACAATTTTAAGTACGAGCTTTTCCGCCGTCCGGGCGACTTGCATGTACACTTCTTCGGAACTGCGACGCTTTCCTTCTCCGATGGTGTGAAGACCGAACCGGGTGACGTATTCGAGATCTCGGCAGAGCCTTTCAAGCTGCCGCTCGTCAACAAGCTGACGGTTGCGGCTGCGACGTCCGTCTCCGTTCGCAAGCTCTGAGGCATCCATGACTATTCGCCTTGGCATTGTCGGACTGGGCAAGATTGCAAGGGATCAGCATCTCGGCGCGATCCAGGCGACGGACGGCGTCGAGCTCGTGGCCGTCGCGAGCCGCAATGCCGCGCTCGATGGCCTTGCGTCATTCAACGACATCGAGGAGCTGTTGGCGTCCGACGTGCAGGTGGATGCGGTTTCACTCTGCACGCCGCCGCAGGGGCGCTTCGAACAGGCGAAGGCAGCGCTCGATGCCGGCAAGCATGTCATGCTGGAAAAGCCGCCGGGTGCAAGTGTTTCTGAAGTGCATGCCCTCGAGTCTCTGGCCAAGGAAAATGGCCTAACGCTGTTCTCCACCTGGCATTCGCGCGAAGCGGCGGCTGTAGAGCCTACGCGCGCGCTTCTCGCCAATCGCAAGATCCGCAACGTTTCGGTAGATTGGAAGGAAGACGTGCGCCATTGGCATCCGGGCCAGGCCTGGATCTGGGAGCCGGGCGGGCTGGGCGTGTTCGATCCCGGCATCAATGCGTTGTCGATCGTAACCCGAATCATGCCGGAGCCGTTCCACCTGGTTCAGGCTGATCTCTTCTTCCCGAAAAACCGCGCTGCTCCGATCGCTGCAAACCTGTCCTTCAAAACGTCCAGCGGCGTTCCGATCGCGGCGGAGTTCGACTGGCGGCAGACCGGGCCGCAGACTTGGGACATCCGCATCGACACCGATGAGGGGCCGATCGTCATCAGCCATGGCGGCAGCCGTCTTTCTGTCGATGGCGAACAGCGGCTGGTGGAAGAGGATCGGGAGTACCGCAACCTCTACAATCAATTCGTCCGGCTGGTCGGGGAGGGGCGCAGCGACGCCGACTTCTCTCCGCTGGTCCATGTGGCGGATGCCTTCATGCTGGGGCGCCGCCATGCCGTGGAATCCTTCGAGGACTAAGGCTTGAGGCCTTGCGTTCTTCTTACGTGTGAGAACAAACATGACAAACTCTGATAACATGCCCTCCACCGAGATCGCCGAAACCGATCACAGCCGGGGCGAAGTGCGCAAGCTGCGCTCGCGCGCCTGGTTCGACAATCCGGCCAATGCCGACATGACCGCGCTCTATCTGGAGCGCTACATGAACTTCGGACTGAGCCAGGCTGAACTGCAGTCGGATCGACCGATCATCGGCATCGCGCAGACGGGCTCGGATCTCTCGCCGTGTAATCGACATCACCTGGAATTGGCGAAGCGCCTGCGCGAAGGTATTCGCGAGGCGGGTGGCATCGCCATCGAATTCCCGGTCCATCCGATCCAGGAGACGGGCAAGCGTCCGACGGCCGGACTGGACCGTAACCTTGCTTATCTTGGCCTTGTCGAGGTGCTTTACGGTTATCCGCTCGACGGCGTGGTGCTGACGATCGGCTGTGATAAGACCACGCCAGCCTGTCTCATGGCCGCCGCCACCGTCAACATCCCGTCGATCGCACTTTCGGTCGGCCCGATGCTGAATGGCTGGTTCCGCGGAGAGCGCACCGGTTCGGGCACCATCGTCTGGAAGGCGCGCGAACTGCTCGCGAAGGGTGAAATCGACTACGCCGGCTTCGTCAAGCTGGTCGCCTCTTCGGCGCCGTCGACCGGTTACTGCAACACCATGGGCACGGCGACGACGATGAACTCGCTTGCGGAAGCGCTCGGCATGCAGCTTCCCGGTTCGGCCGCCATTCCGGCGCCCTATCGTGATCGGCAGGAAGTCGCCTATCTTACCGGCTTGCGTATCGTCGACATGGTCAAGGAAGACCTCAAGCCTTCCGACATCATGACACGCGATGCGTTCATCAATGCAATCCGCGTCAATTCGGCGATTGGTGGCTCGACCAACGCGCCCATCCACCTGAACGGCCTTGCCCGACACATGGGTGTGGAACTCTCCGTCGATGACTGGCAGACCTATGGAGAAGACGTGCCGTTGCTCGTCAACCTTCAGCCGGCTGGTGAATACCTCGGCGAGGACTACTATCACGCAGGCGGCGTCCCGGCGGTTGTCAACCAGCTGATGAAGCAGGGGCTGATCAACGAAGACGCCATGACCGTCAACGGCAAGACCATTGGCGAGAACTGCCGTGGAGCCATTATAGAGGACGAGAAGGTCATCCGCCCCTATGAGCAGCCGCTCAAGGAGCGGGCCGGTTTCCGAGTCCTGCGCGGCAACCTGTTCTCTTCAGCCATCATGAAGACCAGCGTCATTTCGCCGGAGTTCCGCGACCGTTACCTCTCAAACCCCAATGATCCTGATGCCTTTGAAGGCCGTGCAGTGGTGTTCGATGGACCGGAGGACTACCACAAGCGGATCGATGACCCGTCACTCGAGATCGACGCCAATACCGTGCTCTTCATGCGCGGCGCCGGCCCGATTGGGTATCCGGGTGCCGCCGAAGTCGTCAACATGCGCGCGCCCGACTATCTGTTGAAGAAGGGCATCACTTCGCTGCCCTGCATCGGCGACGGACGCCAGTCCGGCACGTCCGGCAGCCCATCAATCCTCAACGCTTCGCCAGAAGCTGCCGCCGGCGGCGGTCTGGCGGTGCTCAAGACAGGCGACCGTGTCCGCATCGACGTAGGCCGCGGCAAGGCAGACATCCTGATCTCCGATGAAGAGCTGGCGGCGCGCCGGCGCGAACTGGATGCGCAGGGTGGCTATCATTATCCCAAGCACCAGACGCCATGGCAGGAAATCCAGCGTGGAATCGTGGGTCAGATGGAATCCGGCGCGGTTCTCGAACCAGCCGTAAAATACCAGCGGATTGCGCAGACGGAAGGTATCCCGCGCGACAATCACTGAGGTGCAAAGGGCGGCGGCAGGGGGCCGCCGTCCATGTTTTTCAGCGGGCGAAACCGTACCGCGTTTTTGGAGGAGAAGTCATGAAGCTGCTAAAATACCTAACGACAGCCGCGATGCTTGCATCGATGGCCTTCGCCGCGCCGGCCGGCGCCCAGGACAAGGGCCTAGTGGGCGTTGCCATGCCGACCAAGTCCTCCGCTCGCTGGATCGCCGACGGCGACAACATGGTCGAGGTTTTGCAGGAGCGCGGCTACGAGACGGATCTGCAGTATGCAGAAGACGACGTGCCGAACCAGCTGTCGCAGATCGAGAACATGATCGTGAAGGGTGCCAAGGTGCTGGTCATTGCTTCGATCGACGGGACAACGCTTTCGGATGTGCTGCAGCAGGCTGCCGACCAAGACATTAAGGTCATTGCCTACGACCGTCTGATCCGTGACAGCGCTAACGTCGACTACTATGCGACGTTCGACAACTTTCAGGTTGGCGTCTTGCAGGCACAATCGCTTGTCGATGGTCTGAAGGCATCCGGCAAGGAAGGTCCCTACCACATCGAACTCTTCGGCGGTTCGCCGGACGACAACAACGCCTACTTCTTCTACGACGGAGCCATGAGCGTTTTGCAGCCAATGATCGACAGCGGCGAGCTCGTCGTCGGCAGCGGCCAGGCCGGCATGGACCAGGTTGCGACCCTGCGTTGGGACGGTGCCACCGCCCAGGCACGTATGGACGCGCTCTTGAGCTCGACCTACTCCGACAAGCGTCTCGACGGTGTCCTTTCGCCCTACGACGGCATCTCGATCGGCATCCTGTCTTCGCTGAAGGGTGTCGGATACGGCAGCGGCGACATGCCCATGCCGATCGTCACCGGACAAGACGCCGAAGTCCCGTCAGTGAAGTCCATCCTTGCCGGCGAGCAGTACTCGACGATTTTCAAGGATACCCGCGAGCTGGCCAAGGTCACCGTCGACATGGTCGATGCGGTCATGAGCGGCAACGAGCCGGAAGTGAACGACACCAAGACCTACGACAACGGTGTCAAGGCCGTTCCTTCCTACCTGCTGAAGCCGGTCGTTGTGAACAAGGACAACTGGAAGGAAGTCCTGGTCGATAGCGGTTACTACACCGAAGACCAGATCAAGTAAGCCATTCGAGGGCGCCCGCCGTGCGGCGGGCGCGCTTTTGCTATGCGGAGTTTCCGGATGCTTGCACCCGCGGTTTCGGCCGAACAACTGCCTATTCTCGAGATGCGCGGCATCTCCAAGTCCTTTGGCGCCGTCAAGGCGCTTTCCGACGTCAGCTTCACCGTGCGCGAAGGAGAGATCCATGCGCTGGTCGGTGAAAATGGCGCGGGAAAATCCACGCTCATGAAGGTGCTGTCGGGCGTCTACCCGCATGGAAGCTACGAAGGCTCCATCCTCTATGACGGCCAGGAGCGGCGCTTTCACGACATCAATGATTCCGAAGACATCGGCATCATCATCATTCACCAGGAATTGGCCCTCATTCCGCTGATGTCGATTGCGGAAAACATCTTCCTGTCCAATCCGCCTTCGCGCTTCGGCGTCATCGACCGCTCGGCGGTGCACGAGCGGACCAAGGCGTTGCTGGCGAAGGTCGGGCTCGACGAGGCACCGGACACGCTGATCACGAATATCGGGGTCGGAAAGCAGCAGCTCGTGGAGATCGCCAAGGCGCTGTCGAAGGATGTGCGGCTGCTGATCCTCGACGAGCCGACGGCCAGCTTGAACGAGCGGGATAGTGCAGCGCTTCTCGAGCTCCTGAAGGAGTTCCGCAATCAGGGCATTACGTCGATCCTCATCTCGCACAAGCTCAACGAAATCTCCGCTGTCGCCGACCGGATCACTGTCCTGCGCGATGGGCAGACGGTTGGCACGCTGGACTGTCACGAAGGCGTCGTCGAGGAAGACGAGATCATCCGGCGCATGGTCGATCGCGACATGGAGAGCCGCTACCCGAAGCGCACGCCGAAGATCGGCGACGTGATCTTCGAGGTCGAGAACTGGTCCGTCTACCACCCGCAGCATTCCGAGCGGCAGGTCGTCAAGAACGTCTCGATGCAGGTCAAGGCCGGCGAGGTCGTTGGTATCTCAGGTCTCATGGGTGCGGGACGTACAGAGTTCGCCATGAGCGTCTTCGGTCGTTCCTGGGGTCGGGACATCTCGGGAACGGTGCGTGTCCACGGAAAGGACGTGGATCTTTCTGACGTCCACCGCGCCATCAAGGCAGGGCTTGCCTATGTCACCGAAGACCGCAAGCATCTGGGGCTAATCCTGCCGGAGGACATCCGCAAAAACGTCTCGCTGGCCCATCTTGGCGGTGTATCCACGCGAGGGGTGATCGACGACATCCAGGAAATGAAGGTGGCCCAGGAGTTCCGCAACCGCATGCGGATCAGGAGCCACAACGTCTACCAGGAAACCGGCAAGCTCTCGGGGGGCAACCAGCAGAAGGTGGTGCTGTCCAAGTGGCTGTTCACCAATCCTGACGTGCTGATCCTCGACGAGCCGACCCGCGGCATCGATGTCGGGGCGAAGTACGAAATCTACTCCATTATCAATGAACTGGCCGATGCCGGAAAAGCCGTCATCGTGATCTCGTCGGAAATGCCTGAATTGATCGGCATCTGCGACCGGATCATGGTGATGCATGAAGGCGAATTTGTCGGCGAGGTGGCCGGAGAAGAGGCCACCCAGGAAAACATCATGCGTGCGATCATGCGCCGCAAAGTGAGGGAAGAATGAGCACTCCGTCCAACACGATCGCAGCGCCTCAGCGCAGCGCCGGCTTCTGGAAGGACAACCTTCGCGAATACGGGATGATGATGTCGCTTCTCGCGATCGTCCTCTTCTTCTATTTCGCCACAGACGGCGTTGTCCTCAAGCCGTTGAACGTCACCAACATCATCCTGCAGAACAGCTACATCGTCATCATGGCTCTCGGGATGCTGATGGTGATCGTCACCGGCCATATCGACCTCTCGGTCGGATCCGTGGCCGGTTTCATCGGTGCCGTGGCGGCCATGCTGATGGTGCAGTACGACATGAACTTCGTCGTCGCCGCGATCCTTTGCCTGGCGCTCGGCGGCTTGATCGGGGCGATGCAGGGCTTCTGGGTCGCCTATTTCAAGATTCCCTCGTTCATCGTCACGCTTGCAGGCATGCTGGTCTTCAGGGGGCTGATGATTGCGGTGCTGAGCGGTCGTTCCATCGGTCCCTTCGACCCGACGTTCCAGAAGCTTTCCTCCGGCTATATTCCGGAGCTCTTCCCGTCGGAAAGCGGCTTCTACCTCACCTCGCTCATTCTCGGACTGGCTCTGGCGGGATTGCTCGTGTGGCAGAACTTCAAGGCTCGGGCACGCCGCGTCTCGCATGACGTGGAGACAGAGCCTTTCGGTTTCTTCGTCGGTAAGAACCTCCTGATGTTCGCGATCGTTGGCTATATCGCCTATCTGATCGCGGCCCATCGCGGCATGCCGAACGTGCTGATCATCATGGCGCTGCTGATCGCGGCCTATGCCTTCTTCACCAACCGGACGATCTTCGGCCGTCAGATCTATGCAGTCGGCGGCAACGAGAAGGCGGCAGCACTCTCCGGCATCAAGACGGCGCGGCTGACCTTCTTCACCTTCGTCAACATGGGCGTGCTCGCAGCGCTCGCTGGTCTCGTCTTCGCGGCGCGTCTCAACACCGCAACGCCGAAGGCCGGCCTCGGGTTCGAGCTCGACGTCATCGCCGCCTGCTTCATCGGCGGCGCATCCGCCTATGGTGGCGTCGGCAAGGTGACCGGTGCCGTCATCGGCGCCTTCATCATGGGCGTGATGAACAACGGCATGTCGATCCTCGGCATCGGCATCGACTACCAGCAGGTCATCAAGGGCCTCGTGCTTTTGGGCGCCGTCTGCGTGGACGTCTACAACCAGCGCCGCTGACCGATCGACATTTCGGCTTCTGGATGGCCTGCCTCCGAAAGGGGCGGGCCATTCTCTTTTCCGGGCGGGAACATCCTGCGGAACCGCTGCAGCCTCCGTGACGTTCGAGGTTCTTTAGGTGGAGGTTTGAATGCCGGATCAGGTGCGGTTCGAATGGTTGGCGCGGGTTGGATATACTGCACGAGGTGTCGTCTACATTCTCGTTGGCGCCATGGCGCTGCTTTCGAGCTTCGGAGGAGGGCAGACCGATCAGGAGTCGGCGCTGCAGATTGTCTTGAATCAGCCCTTTGGCTGGATCTGGCTGGCTCTGATCGGCCTGGGCTTGATTGGGTTTATCGTCTGGCGCCTCGCGCAGGGCATTCTTAACGCTGACGATCATCCCCAGGACGCCAAGGGCTATCTGATCCGCATCGCCATGCTCATTAGCGCGGCCACCTATACCGGACTTGCATCCTTCGCCTTACGGCACGCCCTACAGCTTTCGACCGGCGGCGGATCCGGCAACAGCCGCGAAAGCTGGACGACCTGGCTGATGCAGCAGCCCTTCGGGCCCTATCTCGTGGGGCTCGTGGGCCTTGCGATCATCGGCGGCGGCGTGGCGCAGCTTGTGAAGGGCGTGAAGCGCCGATACCTGAAGTATGTTAACATCTCGCCGGAACGAAACCGGGTTCTGGACCTCATCTGCGTCTATGGTCTAGCCGCACGAGGTGTTACCTTCTTCATCATCGGCGGCTTCTTCCTGTATGCAGCTTGGGCTGTCGATCCGAGCCAAGCGGGAAGCACGGCAGAGGCGATGGACTGGGTGCGCCAGCTTCCCTTCGGTAGCGTTCTCTACGGTCTTGTCGCTCTCGGGCTCTTTGCCTTCGGTGCCTATGGTTTGATTGAAGCAAGGTATCGCATCGTCCGCACACCTGAGATATCTGATGCGAAGCGCCCGCTTAAGGCGTGACGATTGGATAGAGAAGGCAGAGAGTGATGGCGGATTATTATCGGTTCGGGCGCAGAGTGGTCGACAGGGTCATGACCTTCGAGCCGATCACGCTCGTGCTGTTTGCTGTGGTTGCGGGCGGCCTCTTTCTCTTCTTCCAACTGACGGGAGAGGTGCTGGAGGGGGAAACGCGAGCCTTCGACGAGAGCGTGCTCTTATTCTTTCGCAGCGCCGATGATCCTGGACAGGCGGTGGGGCCGTTCTGGCTTCCGCTGGCTATGGACGACGTTACGGCCTTGGGCGGCACAACGGTTCTTACTCTGATGACGGTGTTGATCACCGGATATCTGCTGCTGGCAAAGCGGCGCGCGATCGCAATTTTCACCTTTGCATCCGTTGTCGGCGGTTGGCTGCTGAGTGCCGCCTTGAAGCTTGGCGTCGCCCGACCGCGACCGGATATCGTGCCGCATTTCGTCGAGGTTCATGATCTGAGCTTCCCCAGCGGGCACGCGATGCTGTCTGCGGTCACCTACCTCACGCTTGGCGTGCTGTTATCGCGTGCGGAGCCTGGCCGCATCACCCGGATCTATACGATCGGGGTCGCTGTGTTTCTAACGCTGGTCATCGGTTTCAGCAGGGTCTATCTCGGGGTACATTACCCGACGGATGTTCTTGGCGGCTGGTGCGCCGGCGCGACCTGGGCGCTGGTCTGCTGGCTGATCGCCCGCCGCTATATTGCCCCAACCCCGGGTTAGGCAGAGCTTGGTGAGGGTGGGGAGAACGCCGTTTGCGCTTGAGCGAAGCGGCGCCAACCTCTAGACCTTGAACGGCTGGATACCGGCCGACCAGAATTCAGGTGGGACACGTTGATCGATCCATACGATACCCTCGGCGTTGCGCGCGACGCCGACGCTGCGCAGATCAAGACCGCATATCGCCGGCGAGCCAAGAACGCTCACCCGGACACGGGCGGCGACGTCGACACGTTCGCCAAGCTGACGATGTCCTACGAGCTTCTTTGCGATCCCGTTCGGCGGAAGGTATTCGACGAGACCGGCTACGACCCGACTTTGGCGGACACCAAGGATTTGGAAGGGCTGCTGGTCCTAGAGGGGCTGATCAACGATTTCATCCTTGATGAGCGGGAGCCGGGGAGCTTCGATCCTGTCGCCGCTATGCGGCGCAAGCTGACGGACAAGATCGTCAACGTGCGCTTCCACATTCTGGAACTTGAGCGTCACCGCGCCCGCATCCGCAATCACATGGACCGCATCGGGCGCCGTCCGGAGACGGACTTTCTGGGCAGCATGATGCGCGCCCGCAGCGAGTCCATCACCGATGCCATTGGTAAGGCGGAGGCGCAGATCGAAACGATCGAGCAGGCCTATCAGATGCTGGAGGGCTATTCTTACGAGATCGAAATCGAAGCCAAAAGTGCGGCGGAGTAACTGCGGCTCTGGTCTCCGCTTCCGCCGGTCCTAAGTGCCTAACCTCAAACGAGAGGATCAGGCTTATGAACATCGACCATTTCCTGCTGGATGAGAACGATTGGGTGCCGAACAATCCGCGGCTGCCGGTCATTCTGTATAGCGGCGTCGCGGCAGAGGGTGGGACGCTCGCGGAGACCTTCGAGAGCCACTTCGCCAAAGCCGGCTGGCAGGGCATCTGGCGCAACGGCATCTTCGACTACCATCACTACCACACGACCGCGCACGAGGTTCTCGGGATCGCGGAAGGTGAGGCGAGGGTGGTGCTCGGCGGCCCAGGAGGCAGGGAGCTTGCAGTGAAGCGGGGAGACTGCCTCGTACTGCCGGCCGGGACCGGACACTGCCGGATCAGCGCGAGCAGCGACTTCCTCGTGATTGGGGCCTATCCCCAAGGTCAGGACCCTGATCTGAGGAAGAACGACGCCGGCGAGAGCGGGAAGCGTATCATCAGTTCGCTCCCCCTGCCGAAGACGGATCCCCTCGGAGAGGAGGGGTTGGTGGCTTTGTGGCTTAAGACCGGCAATGGCTGAGGCATCAGGCCTCAGCCGCGCCAACGCAGGTAGATCGTCGACAAGGGCGGCAGCGTCACGGAAATTGATTGCTGCTTCCCGTGCGACGGATGCTCATCGGTCCAGACCTCGGAGTTGCCGAGGTTTGAACCGCCGTAGATCCCGGCATCGGTGTTGAGGATTTCTGCCCATCGCCCTGCGTTATGGACGCCCACGCGGTAGCCCTGTCGAGGGACCGGCGTCATGTTTGACAGCGCCAGCACACAAGAGGAACGGTCTTCGGAGAAGCGGAACATACCGAAGATCGAATTTTCCGCATCATCGCCCACAGCCCATTCAAAGCCTTGCGGATGGAGGTCGCTGAACTGCAGCGCCGGTTCACTGCCGTAGATGCGGTTGAGGTCGCGGATGAGCCGCTGAACGCCCGCGTGCTGAGGATTGTCCAGCAGATCCCACACCACGGACGCATCGTGATTCCACTCCGTCGTCTGACCGATCTCAGAGCCCATGAACAGGAGCTTCTTTCCTGGGTGGGCCCACATGAAGCCGTAGTAGGCCCGCAGATTGGCATGTTTCTGCCAGTTGTCGCCCGGCATCTTGCCGAAGATGGAGCCCTTGCCGTGCACGACCTCGTCGTGAGAGAGGGGCAGCATGAAGCGCTCAGAGTAGGCATAGACCATGCTGAAGGTCATCATGCCGTGATGGTATTTCCGGTAAACCGGATCTTCCTGCATATAGTGCAGGCTGTCGTGCATCCAGCCCATGTTCCACTTGAAGTCGAATCCGAGACCGCCTTCTTCAGGTGGTTTCGTCACGCCTGGCCAGGCTGTCGATTCTTCCGCGAGGGTGAAGGCATGCGAGCAGCGGTTATGCACGATACTGTTCAAGTGTCTGAAGAACTCCACAGACTCCAGGTTCTCTCGGCCGCCGTACTTGTTCGGGATCCACTCATCGGCGTTGCGGCTGTAGTCCCGGTACAGCATAGAGGCCACCGCATCCACGCGAAGGGCATCGACGTGGTAGTGCTCCAGCCATTCCAGCGCGCTGGCAATCAAGAAACCCTTCACCTCGCTGCGGCCCAGGTTGTAAATCAGGGTGTTCCAGTCCTTGTGGAATCCTTCACGGGGATCTTCGTGCTCGTACAAGGCCGTGCCGTCAAAGCGGGCGAGCCCCCAGACGTCCGTTGGGAAGTGCGCCGGGACCCAGTCGAGGATGACACCGATGCCGGCTGCGTGGCAGCGGTCAACGAAGTAAGCGAAGTCTTCCGGCGTGCCGTAGCGCCCGGTCGGAGCAAACAGGCCCAGAGGCTGATAGCCCCACGAGCCGCCAAACGGGTACTCCATGATCGGCAAGAGCTCGATGTGTGTGAAACCGAGATTAGAGACGTAAGGGACGAGGCGCTGGCTGAGCTCGATCCAGTTGAGGTGGCGATTGCCCTCCTCGGGGACGCGTAGCCAGGATTCAAGATGAACCTCGTAAACCGAAATCGCGGCTTCTCCCAGGCGGACGGCGCGATGGGATTGCATCCACTCGTGGTCCGACCAACGAAACGGGGCATTGGACGCAACAATCGACGCAGTGGATGGCGCGGCCTCACTTGCCCGTGCGACCGGATCTGCCTTCTGCGGCAGCGTATGACCGTCACGATCAACGATCTCGTACTTGTACCGCTCCCCCGGTCCGAGCCGTGGGAGAAAGATCTCCCAGATGCCGGAGGAGCCGCGCAGACGCATCGGGTGGCGGCGGCCGTCCCAAGCGTTGAAGTCGCCAACCACGGAAACGCGTCGGGCATTCGGCGCCCACACGGCGAAGCGAACGCCCGACACTCCCTCAATCTCCATCGGTTGCGCACCAAGAGTTCGACCAAGGTCGTAGTGGGTACCCTGCGAAATCAGGTGAAGGTCCAGATCGCCCAGCAAAAGGTCAAACGAGTAGGGGTCCTCGGTTTCCTGAACCGCGTCCGGCCAGTGAATCCGTAACCGATAGTTGCTCCGGCCACCTATGTCCGCGGCATAGAGACCGCCGGCGAAGACTTTCTCCATTTCAGCGATCAGGCTGTCGTCCTGAGCCCCAATGACTTCTACGCTCAGCGCACCCGGCACGAACGCCCGCACGACATTCGTCTGTCCGACTGGATGACGTCCCAAGATCGAGAAGGGGTCGCCATGACGCCCGTCGACGATAGCCTGAAGAGCTCCGTGGTCGATGTGTGCGAGCAGGTCAGCGCGCTCGAGGTTCATCGTGCATTCTCCATGAGCCTTTTTGCGATTTCCGAGAAGCCGCCCAGCGGGATCGGGAGCCATTTCGGGCGGTTGCGTGCTTCATAGCCAATCTCATAGGCTGCCTTCTCCAACAGGAAGAGGTCGAGCACGGCGTGATAGACTTCGTCCGTCATCGTGAGCGAGGCACTGTCATGAGTGGCTTCTCTGTAGCGATCGAGGAATGCCCGCTCCGCCTGCTTGGCGAAGTTGTCGACGATCCCGTGACGATGCAACTGATCGCCGTCAACCACCGCATCCTGGCCAAGATCTGCGGTTGCTGCGAGATAGCTGAGGGACCGCAGGAATCCTGCGACGTCTCTCAGTGGACTGGACTTTGCGCGTCGCTCGGCCAAGTCGCGAGCTGGCTCGCCCTCGAAATCAATCAGGTATGCATCGCTTTCCGCCACCAGGATCTGGCCAAGGTGAAAATCGCCGTGGTGGCGGGTCATCAGCGTGCCGATACCTGCGTTTGCAAGCGTTTCGACAGACGCCAGCAATCCCTCACGGCGGTCGAGAAGCGGCTGAACGAGCTGCGCCGTTTCAGGCTCAAGCTGGTCTTTCTCATCGCGCACGATGTCCAGAGCAACATTGATCTGCTCAATCACCGACTGCCGCCATGCGTCGACATCATTACGACCAGCTTCAACCGGGCGGAAGTCGGGATCCTCCGTCGGTTGCGACAGCGCAACATGCAGTTCGCCCAGACGCTGGCCGACAGTGCCCGCGAAGTCGATCAGTGGTTTGAATTGATCAGCGATCGCTTCATCATCCTCGTCTGTCACCATGACTTCATCAATGCCACGGCGGAGATTGCCGAGCATCCATGTCCAGGCATCGCCTTGGTTTCGGATAGCGCCTTGGACAATAATCAGGGTGTACCGTGTACCATCAGGAGCAGTACGAGCCACTTCGCCAAGAAGAGGGGCAGTATTCTTGTATCCCACCTTCGTCAGATACCGCGTCATTTCCACTTCCGGGTGGATCCCCGGGAAGATCTTGCGGATCAGCTTGACCATGACTTGGTCACCGACAATCAGCGAGCTGTTGGACTGTTCGGCAGACAACCAGTGGACGTGCATGTCATCCGTGATGCCCATGCAATCGAGCTCGTCCGTGCCGATGAACTCGAGTGTCCCGGCACGCCCGGAAACGTTGGAGCGCTCGCACAAAGCACGCACGACTGCCCTTGCCATGGACTCAAGGGCAAAGCCATCGGTGAGAAAGCCGACGCGGCGGCCCTGGCGGATGCGGGCTAGCGCCAGCTGCTGCGCCAAAATGGGCGGCTGAGTCTCGTCCCAGGCCGGGGCGAGTGGCAGAAGGTATGTCTCTGTCCTGCCCTCAAGTTCGGCTTCCAATTCGCCGAGCAGCATGTTGCCACCGAACGGTAGCGGCGTTGCCGCCACCAGCGTCGCGCTTTTCAAGTGCTGACCCTTCGAGCCGAACCACCGGCGCTTCGACAGGTAAGCGGGAAGGATTTCACGCGACATAGTACCTGCCAAGCGGGGCTCGTCGATGAGTTCGTATAGATCCCGACGGATCACCATTGTGGCCATGTCCGCCAACTGCTCCGGAGGTTCGGTGCGCCAAGCGGGGCCATCCGCCTCGGCCACCAGCTGGAACCAGAAGAAGCCATAGGGCGGCATCGTCATCAGGTAGGTTAACTGGCCAATCGGCGGGAAGGGTGACATGCCGGTCAGCTCGATTGGAACGCGTCCCTGGAATTCATGCAGGTCGAGTTCCACGGCCTGGGGCAGGCGCGAGAGGTTTGCGACACAGAGAATGGTCTCGCCGTTGTACTCGCGAAGATAGGCCAGCACCTTGCGGTTGCCCGGGGCCAGGAAGCGCAGGCTCCCGCGGCCGAACGCGCTGTGCTTGCCGCGCAGGGACAGCATGCGCCGCGTCCAGTTGAGAAGCGAGTGCGCGTCCGCGGCCTGCGCCTCGACGTTCAGTGCCTCATAACCGTAAAGCGGATCCATGACCGGCGGCAGCACGAGGCGGGCAGGATCAGCCTTGGAGAAGCCGCCATTGCGGTCGGGCGACCATTGCATCGGCGTGCGGACGCCGTCGCGGTCGCCGAGATAGATGTTGTCGCCCATTCCGATCTCATCGCCATAATAGAGAACGGGCGTGCCGGGCATGGACAGGAGAAGCGCATTCATCAGTTCGATACGGCGGCGGTCGCGCTCCATGAGAGGCGCAAGCCGACGACGAATGCCGAGGTTGATGCGGGCGCGGCGGTCGGCCGCATAGGTGTTCCAGAGGTAGTCGCGTTCCTCGTCCGTCACCATTTCGAGCGTCAGCTCGTCGTGGTTTCGCAGGAAGATCGCCCACTGGCAATTCTCCGGGATCTCCGGCGTCTGGCGCATGATGTCGGTGATGGGGAAGCGATCTTCCTTAGCGATGGCCATGTACATGCGCGGCATCAGCGGGAAGTGGAACGCCATGTTGCATTCGTCGCCGTCGCCGAAGTATTCGCTTGTGTCTTCCGGCCACTGATTGGCTTCTGCGAGCAGCATCTTGCCCGGGTGCGTGGAGTCCAGGGCGGCACGGATCTTCTTCAGGATCTCGTGCGTCTCCGGCAGGTTTTCGTTGATCGTGCCTTCTCGTTCGATCAGGTAGGGGATGGCATCCAGGCGGAAGCCGTCGATGCCGGTCTCCAGCCAGAACCGCATAACCTGCAGCAGTTCCTCAAGAACGGCCGGATTGTCGAAGTTGAGGTCAGGCTGGTGAGAATAGAAGCGGTGCCAGTAATAGGCGCCAGCGACGGGATCCCAGGTCCAGTTTGATTTCTCGGTGTCGAGAAAGATGATCCGCGTCTCGGGAAACTTCTGGTCAGTGTCGGACCAGACGTAGAAATCACGCTCCGGCGAGCCGGCGGGCGCATGGCGTGCGCGCTGGAACCAAGGGTGTTGGTCAGACGTGTGGTTGATCACCAATTCAATAATGACCCTGATCCCGCGAGCATGTGCAGCGTCGACAAAGGCCTTGAATTCCTCGATCGTGCCGTAGTCAGGGCTGACATCCCCATAGTCCGCGATGTCATAGCCGTCATCCCTGCGCGGCGAGGGAAAGAAGGGGAGCAGCCAGATGGCGGTCGCCCCTAGCGAAGCCACGTGATCAAGCTTCTCATGTAAGCCTTTGAAATCACCAATGCCGTCACCATTGGCGTCGAAGAACGACTTGACGTGCAGTTGGTAGATGATTGCGTCCTTGTACCACAACGGGTCGCTGCCCGTCGGGTTCTGCGCCTGCGACTGCAGGGTATCCATACGTATCCTCCCTATCTCACCCGCCAGATTGCGAAAGGCATCCCGGGCTCCAGCCGCAGCCGTTGCCATTTTCCGGTCCAGGTAAACTTATGACCGGATATAAGGTCTTCCATGGAAAGCGATGCGTGGTCCGGGAGGTTCCATGACCAGAGCGGGATTTCGACATCAGCTTCCTGGACATTGTAGGGATCAAGGCTGATCGCGATCAGCAGCACGTTCTCGCGCCCCGGACTCGCCTTCTCAAAGAACATGATGCTGTCGTTCCATGCGGTCAGCAGCGTCAGCCCGAGGTGGGTGTGAAGTGCCGGGTTTTCCTTCCGGATCCGGTTCAGCAGGCTGATTTCGTGCTTGATGTTGCCGGGCCGGTCCCAATCCCACGCTCGGATCTCGTATTTTTCGCTATCGGCATATTCCTTGCGCTTGGCATCGGGCCGCCCTTCGCAAAGCTCGAAGCCGTTATAGACGCCCCAGAGGCCGGAGAGTGTTGCAGCCAGCGCGGAACGAATGACATAGGCTGGGCGTGGCGCGTTCTGCAGAAAATCGGGATTGATGTCGTGCGTGTTGACGAAGAAGTGCGGCCGGAAGAAATCCTTTGGCTCTTCGGTCGTGATCTCGCGCATGTACTGCTCGAGCTCCCACTTGGCATTGCGCCATGTGAAGTAGGTGTAGGACTGCGAAAAGCCGATCTTCGCCAGCCGGTACATCACTTTCGGCTTGGTGAAGGCCTCGGAAAGGAAGACCACCTCGGGCTGCCGCGAGCGAATGTCCGCGATCAGCCATTCCCAGAACGGGAAGGGCTTGGTGTGCGGGTTGTCGACACGGAAGAGTTTTACGCCTTGGTCGACCCACATCTGCACCACGTCACGAAGCTCCTGCCACAGCGAAGGGACGGCGTCCTCGGCATAGAAGTCGACGTTGACAATATCCTCGTACTTCTTCGGCGGGTTTTCCGCATACCGGATGGTCCCGTCAGGCCGCCAGTCAAACCAGCCTGGATGTTCCTTCAGCCAAGGATGATCAGGTGACGCCTGAATGGCGAGATCAAGTGCGATCTCCATCCCGTGCTCTTGCGCTGCCTCGACAAGCCTCCTGAAGTCTTCGAAGGTGCCGAGCTGCGGGTGTATTGCATCATGACCGCCTTCCTCCGATCCGATTGCATAGGGACTTCCCGGATCGCCCGGGGCAGCCTTGAGGCTATTGTTGCGGCCTTTGCGGTTGGTTGTTCCGATCGGGTGGATCGGGGGAAAGTAGATGACGTCGAAGCCCATGTCGCGGATCGCCGGGAGTCGCCGCAAGACATCGTCAAAGGTGCCGTGTCGACTGGGATCGCCGCTCTGCGAGCGTGGAAACAGTTCGTACCAGCTCGCAAAGCTGGCCCCGATGCGCTCCGCTTCAAGCGGCAGGACCTGCGAGCGGATGCGGAACGGGCGGCGATCCGCCTTCGCCATTAGCTCAGATGTATGCGGATCGAGAAGGAGTTCGATCTTCCGGCTCTCGGTGGCCTCTTCAAGTTCCGTCAGGATCTGCTTTAGCCCCGTTGCGGTGTCACCTGAAGCTGACTTCGTCGCTGCTTGAATGATATTGGCTCCCTCCTGGATCTCCAGCTTCAGATCGAGGCGGGCGTCATGCTTCTTGACAAACTCGTAGCGGAAAATGGCGAACTGGTTTTTCCAAGCTTCGATCGCATATTCGTGTCGCCCCATTCGACGCGGCGTGAACTCGGCGTACCAGCGATCGTTCTCGATCAACTGCATACGCACCTCCTGCCATTCCTCTTCGTCCGCGGCACGCCATAGAAGGGCGGCAGAAAGAGGATCGTGTCCGTCACCAAAGATGTCAGCTTCAACGCGAACCGTCTCGCCAACCACCCGCTTTACTGAGAAACGGCCTTGATCTACGGCGGGAGTGATCTTCTCGATTGCCAGCCTGGGTGCCGCAGCGGCGAGCGTAAGATCTTGAAGTGGAGATGAAGACCGGATCGCGCTGGACATCTGTCCTTCCAGGACGCGGACTTCTCCCGGCTTTAGCCGTGGTGCAGCGATGCCTTCGGCTTCCCGAAGGGGGAGAAACGAAGAGGCGGCTTGCTGAACGGCATTTAGCGGTGGCTGCGTGCTTCGCCGAAGATCCCGGTTCACGATGATTGCGCGGATTTTGCCAGATGAACGCAGATCCTCCCGATCGGACTGGAGGATAGCCACCGCGGATGTGTTACTGCCAGCAATGAAGGTCAGCGGGCGACGGTGGAAATCCGCCGACTGGTGTTGCAGCTTTTCGTTCGTCGCTCGGATCTCACCGGAAATGTCGAACGCAGAAGCGTCGCGGAAGCCCGCAAGACCGAGGCCGTCCCCGCACATCTGGTCGAGCGGCATTGAGGCGCCATACTCGAAACCCATTGGGATCATCAAGCCGTCACCGAGATAGGCCGACAGCTTGAGCGCTCGCAGGGCTTTCCGCTCCAGGACCTCCGAGCTTTCCGTTCCATGCGCGAGCCGCTTATTGAAGGGAGCCTCCGGGAAGGCAATCTGATAACCCAATCTGCGTTGCACCAGGTGTTCTTCCGCCAGCCAACCATCCTCCAGGTTCCACCAAGCAAGTGAAGAGAAGCAACCATTAAAGCCAACCTGCTCCAGTGCCTGGCGGCGCCCAAGATCCGTTCCGGGGGTCCAAGCAAGAAACTGCAGGTCACCTTGATCGGATCGAGCATGCCGGATCATTGATGCCCAAACTTCCGCCGGTACACGCTCGATGCCGAGGCAGCGGAAACCCGCCACACCAGCGTCCACCATCAGTCCAATCCGCTCACGCCAGGTTTCGAGGTGCAGGTAGGTTTCATCACTTGGGGACAACTCAAGCGACTCACTGCAGGTCTTGTCGGGTGTGATCCTGGGGTCCGAGGCAATGGTACTGCTCTCCTGATCCTGCTTGGCGATTCTGTCGATTACGAGATCCAGCATCAGCCGCACGCCGCTCGCATTCGCAGCCTTGGTCAGCACCTGCAGTACGTCGGCCATGGATCCGTCCAGTTTCAACTGGGGGTCCGGCATGTCATAGTTCTTTGAAACAAAGACGCTGGTGTTCTTTCCGCGCTCATGCAGCGGCGCGCTGAGGACCGTGTCGAACCCGAGCTCGGCTGCATGCCGAAAAATCTCCCGCCAGGCTTCGAGACCCTGCAACTGTAAAGGGTGAACGTAATAAATCCTGGGCGATTGAGTGACGCGTGAGACCGGAGCATCGATCCTGGGGAGCGAATTCATAGCGGAGCCCTATGTTTGCGTTTGGACGTAAACGGTCAGAGTCTTGGCTTGTTCCAGAGACCGGTCAACCTCCCCGACAGCGGTACGATGATCAGGATTGGGCTAGGACGCCCTCGTCTGAGGCCGCGATCTGCAGCTAAGCTGCATAGATAGCCTTTTTGTAAGCATGCTGATTGATTGAGCATCCTCTGGAGATTGTCATTGATGAAGGAAGCTTTATAACGAACCGCGATTGTGGGTTGGGAATAGGCATGTTTCGGCGGACTGGGCTATCCAATATCGACCTCAACGAGTTGTTCAATCTCTCGCCAAATCCCTACGTCCTGCTGGACCGGGACCTGCGGATGGTAGGCGTCAACAACGCCTATCTCGCAGTGACATCGCGGACCGAAGACGAGATCATCGGGCGGTATATGTTCGATGTCTTCCCCAGCGATCCGCAGTCGGTGCACGGACAGATGCTTCGTCACTCCTTCGGCAAAGTGCTCGAAACGGGTGAAGTCGATCACCTCCCGCTTATCCCATACCCGATCCGCAGCACCGAAGGGGTGATGCAGGAGCGATATTGGAGCGCAGCGCACACTCCGGTGAAGGGCGACGACGGGCGGGTGAGATACATTCTCCAGCATACGGTCGATGTGACCGAAATTCATATGCTGCGGCAGCGCGCGGGCGGCGATGATTGGAAGGTGCAAACCGGACTTCTGCGGCGGGTGGATGCCGTCCAAGGTCAGAATAAGGTTCTTGGTGAGGAACGGGAATACCTGCGCAGCCTTTTTGAGCAGGCGCCCGGGTTCATGGCGGTTCTGCGCGAACCGCAACATATTTTCACGATCGCCAACCGTGCCTATCGTGAACTCGTGGGGCGGGAAGATCTGATTGGAAAGCCGGTGCAAGAGGCATTGCCGGATGTGGCCGGGCAGGGGTTCTTTGAACTTCTCGAACAGGTTTATCAAACGGGAGAGCCATACTCGGCTACTGCCGCGAAGATCGTTCTTCAGCGTCCCGGCCTTCCAGATCAGCAGGAACGGTTCCTCGATTTTGTCTATCAGCCCATCCGGAATTCTGCAGGCGACGTGACCGGCATCTTTGTTCAGGGGCACGATGTTACTGACCTAAAACAGGCGCAGGAGGCGGCCAAGGAGAACGAAAACAGGTTCCAGACGCTGGCCCAGTCCTTGCCGAACCAGGTTTGGACGGCAAAGCCGACGGGCCAAGTCGAATGGTGTAACGATCAAGTCTATCGCTACAGTGGCTTGGACAGCCTTTATTTCGACGCGGCGAATCGCTCGATCATGATCCATCCCGACGAACGTGATGAGGTAAGCCGCAACTGGCAGTATTCACTTCGTAGCGGCCATCCTTTCGAGATGGAAATGCGGCTGCGCCGTCACGACGGGGCGTTTCGTTGGTTCATCAGCCGAGCCGTCCCGATCGTCAACAGCGACGGCGACATCATATTGTGGGTTGCCACCAATACGGACATTGAGGAGCAAAAGCGGACGGAGTCACATCTGGAAACCTTGGCCGAATCTCTCGGTCAGACGGTGGAGGCGCGAACGCTTGAACTGGAGCGGACCCAGGAGGTGCTGCGCCAGAGCCAGAAGATGGAAGCGATCGGCAATCTTGCAGGCGGCATCGCGCATGACTTCAACAACCTCCTGCAGGTCATCACCGGGAACCTGCAGCTTCTGAACCGGGACGTGGCGGGTAACGAGGCGGCCGAACGGAGGGTGAGCGGCGCACTCGCAGGTGCGGCGCGGGGCGCCCGTCTCGCCTCGCAGTTGCTCTCCTTCGGTCGCCGTCAGCCGCTCGAGCCGAAGGTCGTCAATCTAAGCCGCCTGATTCGCGAAATGGACCATCTCCTGCGTCGGAGCCTGGGGGAGGCTATCGAGATCGACACGATTGTCGGCGGCGGGTTGTGGAACACGCATGTAGATCCGAGCAATGTCGAGAATGCCTTGCTCAACCTCGCGATCAACGCGCGTGATGCGATGAATGGCCAGGGAAAGCTCACCATCGAGCTTGGTAATGCGTTCCTGGACGACGAGTACGCGCGCAATGCCCTGGATGTAAAGCCTGGCCAATACGTGATGCTCGCGGTGACCGATACGGGGACGGGAATGACCCCAGATGTTCTCGAAAAGGTATTTGAACCCTTCTTCACGACCAAACCCGACGGGAAGGGGACGGGGCTAGGCCTGTCGATGGTCTACGGCTTCGTCAAACAGTCGGGAGGGCACGTCAAGATCTACAGTGAACCCGGCAATGGAACAACCGTACGGCTCTACCTGCCACGGTCGATGGAGGCAGAGGACGTCGTTACCGACAGTTTGACTGGGCCAGTTGCCGGGGGATCGGAGACGGTCCTCGTTGTCGAGGACGATGAAGCCGTCCGTGAAGTTACCGTCAGCCTGCTTACCGAGCTCGGCTATAGAGTGTTGAAGGCAAAGGATGCAGACAGCGCGCTGGCGATTGTCGAAAGCGGCGCACCCATCGACCTTCTGTTCACCGACGTTGTCATGCCGGGGCGGCTCAAGAGCCGCGATCTCGCTCGCAAGGCGAAGGAGCGGTTGCCATTGCTCGGGGTGCTCTTTACGTCGGGCTATACTGAAAACTCGATTGTACATGGCGGGCGGCTGGACCCCGGCGTCAATCTGTTGAGCAAGCCATACACGCGTGAGGCGTTGGCCCGGAAGATCCGGCAAGTGCTGGAGCAGGTCCCGGGTCGTGACTCTGCTGCTGAAGTGATCCCCAGAAGTGACGTGCCAAAAGAGGATGTGCGAAAGATGCCCATTACTGTGCTTCTTTGCGAGGATGAGGCTCTGATCCGCATCTCCACGGCAGATTTCCTGCAGGACGCCGGGATGAACGTGGTAGAGGCCGGGGCGAGCAGCGAGGCGATCTCCGCTGCGCAGAGTCATCCGATAGACATCTTGGTGACGGACGTCCACCTGCCGGATATGAGCGGCCTCGACCTCATCCTGAAATTGCGCGAAACGCTGCCGCAACTACCCGTCATCTTCGCCACCGGAGACCGGGCCGTGCCGGGATCGGAAGTACTGGAAAAGACGGCACTGATCACCAAGCCCTACGACTACGATCTGTTGGCAACGCGGATACGCTCTCTGGTCACACCGCGCAGCTAGGGTTCGCTGCCGCTATCGTCTTTGATGCCGACGGCGCGTTCTGCCTTGCGCAACAGCCAGAGCACGATGATTCCCGTCACGGTCGCAACGATCGCGACCGACCACATGCCGATTCCCACCGTCAGCCCAATTGCTGCCGACAACCACATGCTGGCACCGGTGGTAAGTCCGCGTACATCTCCGCGAGTGTAAACGATCACACCTGCGGCGAGGAAGGCTACGCCGGAGGTGACCGCCTCGACGAGGCGGACCGGGTCGAGCCGCGTCGCGTTGGTATCTTCACCAAAAATCTCCAGCATCTGCAAGGTCACCAGCGCGAAGATGGCAGCAGCGAGCCCGATGAGCATGTTGGTGCGAATGCCCGCCGTGTTCTTACGAATCTCACGCTCCAGCCCGATGACTCCGCAGAAGACCAGCACTCCCAGGATCCGCAGGAACAGGACTTCCATGCTGACGGGAGAGGTATTGGAGAATTCCGAGGCGAGGGTGTCGATCATGGGCTGCGGTGTAACAGGATTGTACCGAGCGACAACTGCAGCCACGGGCGGAAGTTCCCGGACGGGAACTTCGCGGCAAGTTCGTCTCTGCTCGGTACTGGGGCTGCTAGAGCCTGCCGTCCACGTCCTGGATCACGCGCGTCAGACTGCCGGTCGCAGGGAAGAGCGGAATGAGGCAGGCCTGCAGCGCATGGTAGATGTCGCCCTTGCCGGGGAAGAGGGTGTGCGCCGGCACCATGTCTTCTGTCAGCTCTTCGTGCCAGCCGCCATTCCGGTGGTCGATGAAGCGGTTGGCGATGGTGCTCCAGATCAGCCGGTAGCTGTCTTCGTAGAAATCGTCCGCCGGCAGGTGCTCGTTGAGGAAGTGCGCGGCACCCGCCGCCTCGCACATTGGCCACCACAGCTTGTTCGTCTTCGCGGGCTTGTCGTCCCAATCGAGCGTGTAGAAGAAGCCTCCGCTGTGTTTGTCCCACCCCAGTGACATCGCCTGGACGAAGAGCGCCTTGGCCGCGTCCGGCATCCAGGAATGCTGCTTCCCGCCAAGCGACCAAAGCTGCAGAAGGAGCCGCGACCATTCCAGCCAGTGCCCTGGCGTCGTGCCGGCAGGACGGAACATCTCGTTGGAATGGTAATAATCCCGATCGATTTGCCACTCGGTATTGAAGTGCTCGGCGACGCGGAAGCCGACGCTGCCTGCACAGCGACGGATGACGAGGTCGGCGATACCCTCCGCTTTCTCGAGATGGTGTCTCTCTCCGGTGACTTCGAAGGCGGCCATCAGCGCTTCCGTCAGATGCATGTTGGAATTCTGGCCGCGATAGGTACCGCCGTCGACCGGCGACCAGTCGCTCTCGAATTCTTCGGCGATCGCCCCATGGCGCTCTTCCCAGAAGCGGCTCTGCAGCACCTCAGTGATGTCCGCCAGCATGCGGTCCGCCAGTGGGTGGCCGACCACCTTGGCGGAGGAGGCGGCGAGCAGCACAAAGGCATGGCCATAGCCTTGCTTGGTGGCGTCGACGGCACCTTCGTCATTCAAGGACCAGACATAGCCCCCGTTGTCCTGATCGCGATGCCCGTTCCACAGGTACTGCATCCCATGATCGATGACTTCTCCGGCCCCGGGGCGCCCGAGCAAGTAGGCGATCGAGAAACTGTGGACCATACGGGCAGAGGCGTGGATGCCGCGCACCGGGTTGTCGCCTGCAAGCGGGGAACCTTTGTCGTCCAGGTCGAAGAACCCGCCCTTCGGGTTGAGTGCGCTGTACTGGAAGAAGTCCATAAGGCCATCGGCTTGGCGGAGCAGCCAATGCCGGTGGTAGTCGCGCTTGGCCCACGTCCGTGGCATCGTACCCTGCTCGCTCATGAAACTCCTCCGGAAGTCAACGATTTAGCCTTGGGCCTATAGCGTGGCAGCGCGATCCTGTCATGGCGTTTGTTGGTACCGTACCGTCCGCTTATTGTTTGACATAAAGATATGTTTATGCGCTTATGGCGCAAATCGGAAAGGGAGATGTCTATGTTCGACGAGCTGTTTGGCCCGGAGGCTGCGCCACGCGACGGAACCGAAGTGCTCGCTGCGCTGCAGAAGGCCGCCCGCGAGCGGATCCTGATCATCGATGGCGCCATGGGCACGCAGATCCAGGGGCTCGGATACGATGAAGATCATTTCCGCGGTGACCGTTTCGCCGGCTGTGCCTGCCATCAGCAGGGCAACAACGACCTGCTCATCCTGACCCAGCCGCAGGCGATCGAGGACATCCATTTCCGCTACGCAATGGCGGGTGCGGACATTCTTGAGACCAATACCTTCTCCTCGACCCGCATCGCTCAGTCCGATTACCAGATGGAGAATGCCGTATACGACCTGAACCGCGATGGCGCCCGGCTTGCCCGCCGCGCAGCTTTGAGGGCGCAGAAGGAGGACGGCAAGCGCCGCTTCGTCGCCGGTGCGCTGGGCCCGACCAACCGAACAGCCTCCATCTCGCCCGACGTCAACAATCCGGGTTACCGGGCGGTGACATTCGACGACCTGCGGCTCGCCTACGCCGAGCAGATCGACGGCTTGATCGACGGCGGAGCCGACATCATCCTCATCGAAACCATCTTTGATACGCTGAACGCAAAGGCGGCGATCTTTGCCTGCGAGGAGCGCTTCGCAGAGAAGGGAATCCGTCTGCCGGTGATGATCTCCGGGACGATCACCGATCTTTCCGGACGTACCCTGTCCGGCCAGACTCCCTCCGCCTTCTGGTATTCGGTGCGCCACGCAAATCCGTTCACGATCGGGCTCAATTGCGCGCTCGGCGCCGACGCGATGCTGCCGCACCTGCAGGAGCTGTCCGGCGTCGCCGACACCTTCATCTGTGCCTATCCGAACGCCGGCCTTCCCAATGAGTTCGGCCAGTATGACGAAAGCCCCGCCGATATGGCACGGCAGGTTGCGGAGTTCGCCCGCGAAGGCCTGATCAACGTGATTGGCGGCTGCTGCGGCTCCACGCCGGAGCATATCCGCGCCATTGCGGAAGCCGTTGCCAAACACGCGCCTCGGCAGGTGCCAGAGCACAAGCCACTGATGTCGCTTGCGGGGCTGGAGCCTTTCGTGCTGACGAAGGACATCCCCTTCGTCAACGTCGGCGAGCGGACGAATGTCACTGGCTCCGCCAAGTTCCGCAAGCTGATCACCGCGGGCGACTATGCCGCCGCACTCGTGGTCGCGCGCGACCAGGTGGAGAACGGCGCGCAGATCATCGACATCAACATGGACGAGGGGCTGATCGATTCCGGCCGCGCCATGGTCGAGTTCCTGAACCTCGTGGCAGCCGAGCCGGATATCGCCAAGGTGCCGGTGATGATCGACTCGTCCAAGTTCGAGATCATCGAGGCGGGTCTGAAATGCGTTCAGGGCAAGGCGGTCGTAAACTCAATATCGCTCAAGGAGGGCGAGGAGAAGTTCCTGGAGCAGGCGCGGCTTCTGCGTAATTACGGGGCCGCCGTCGTTATCATGGCTTTTGACGAACAGGGCCAGGCGGACAGCTACGATCGCAAGGTCGAGATCTGCGAGCGCGCCTACAAGCTCCTGACCGAGAAGGTGAACTTCCCGCCGGAAGACATCATCTTCGACCCCAACATCTTTGCTGTCGCGACCGGGATCGAAGAGCACAACAATTACGGCGTGGACTTCATCGAAGCGACGCGCACTATTCGCGAGCGCATGCCGCTCGTGCATATCTCAGGCGGCGTCTCCAACCTTTCCTTCTCCTTCCGCGGCAACGAGCCGGTGCGCGAGGCGATGCACGCCGTCTTCCTCTACCACGCCATCCAGGCGGGCATGGACATGGGCATCGTCAATGCCGGCCAGCTGGCGGTCTACGAGTCCATAGATGCGGAGCTTCGCGAGGCCTGTGAGGATGTTGTCCTCAATCGCCGCACCGATTCCACCGAACGTCTGCTGGAGATCGCCGAGCGTTATCGTGGTGCCAGCGGCAAGGAAGCGCGGGTACAGGACCTCGCATGGCGCGAATGGCCGGTCGAGAAGCGGCTCGAGCATGCGCTGGTCAACGGCATCACCGAGTTCATCGATGCCGATACCGAAGAGGCGCGCCTGCAGGCGGAACGTCCGCTGCATGTGATCGAAGGCCCGCTGATGGCAGGGATGAATGTCGTCGGTGATCTGTTCGGGTCGGGCAAGATGTTCCTGCCGCAAGTTGTGAAGTCGGCGCGCGTGATGAAGCAGGCAGTCGCCGTCCTTCTTCCTTATATGGAGGAGGAGAAGCGCCTGAGTGGCGGCGAGGGTCGCCAGACTGCGGGCAAGGTCTTGATGGCTACGGTAAAAGGCGACGTACACGACATCGGCAAGAACATCGTCGGCGTCGTGCTTGCCTGCAACAACTACGAGATCATCGATCTCGGCGTGATGGTGCCGGCGACGAAGATCCTTGAAGTGGCTAAGGAACAAGATGTGGACATCATCGGCCTGTCCGGCCTGATTACGCCATCGCTCGACGAGATGGCGCATGTCGCTTCCGAGATGGAGCGCCAAGGCTTCGAAATTCCGCTGCTGATCGGGGGCGCAACCACGAGCCGTGTCCATACGGCCGTGAAGATCCATCCGCGCTATGAGAAGGGGCAGGCGATCTACGTCACCGACGCCAGCCGTGCTGTGGGCGTCGTGTCGTCTCTTCTTTCGGAGGACGCAAAGGCAGGCTACGTGGATACCATTCGTGGCGAATATGCCAAGGTGGCCGCCGCCCATGCCCGCAGTGAGGCGGAAAAGAAACGTCTGCCACTTTCGCGTGCCCGTGACAACGCGCATAAGGTCGACTGGCAAGCTTTCCAGCCCGTTACGCCGAAGTTCAAAGGGACAAAGGTGTTCGACGATTATGATCTGGAGGAACTGGCGAGATACATCGACTGGACACCGTTCTTCCAGACCTGGGAACTGAAGGGGCGCTTCCCCGCCATCCTGGAGGACGAGGCGCAGGGCGAGGCAGCGCGGCAGCTCTATGCGGATGCGCAAGCGATGGTCGAGAAGATTATCAAGGAGAAGTGGTTTCGCCCGCGCGCGGTGATCGGTTTCTGGCCCGCGAATGCCGTTGGGGACGATATTCGCCTGTTCGTAGATGACAACCGTGCTGCCGAACTGGCGACCTTCTTCACGCTGCGCCAGCAGTTGTCCAAGCGCGACGGGCGTCCAAACGTGGCCCTGTCGGATTTTGTCGCGCCCTTGGACAGTGGCAAGCCGGACTATGTCGGCGGCTTCGTCGTCACCGCCGGCATCGAGGAAATCGCGATTGCGGAGCGCTTCGAGCGCGCCAACGACGATTATTCCTCCATCCTGGTCAAGGCCCTGGCCGACCGCTTTGCGGAGGCTTTTGCGGAGCGGATGCACGAACGGGTCCGCAGGGAGTTCTGGGGTTACGCAGCGGGCGAGGATCTGTCGACTGACCAGCTCATTACGGAAGAATATGCCGGCATCCGTCCGGCACCCGGTTATCCCGCACAGCCGGATCACACGGAGAAGGAAACGCTCTTCCGGCTCCTCGACGCGGAGACGGCAACAGGCGTCAAGCTGACCGAGAGTTTTGCCATGTGGCCGGGCTCCTCTGTTGCCGGCCTCTATATCGGCCACCCGGACTCCTACTACTTCGGCGTCGCCAAGGTGGAGCGTGACCAGGTGCAGGACTACGCCGCGCGCAAGGGCATGCCGGTTGAGGAGATCGAGCGCTGGCTGGGACCGGTGCTGAATTACGTGCCGGTCAATCCGGGCAGCGCGGAGGACGAGGCGGCGTAGACGCCTGGCGTCACCGTGCTAATCTCTGACGACGAGCAGGTCGCCCGAGGAGAATCGGAGGTCAACGGTCTCGCCCGGTCTCGGCATGGTGAGATCAGGTGCATTGAACGTGTCGAAGGATACGGGATTGCCGGCCACCGAAATCTTGGTTCGGATCACCGAGCCCAGGAAGCTTGACGACAGCACATCTCCTTTGAGCGTTGTATCGCCGGAACCTTGGAGCGAGCCCGCCTCAGGACGCAGCGCCAGGACGATCGGTTCGCCTGCCGTTTTGCCGACGAGGGTTTCCTTGAGCGTGATCACCTGATTGCCCACGCGGACCGTGTGCTCGGCCGGATCCACCACCGTGGCGTCCAGCATGTTCAGCGTTCCCACGAACGACGCAACGAAGCGGGTGGCAGGGCGATTGTAGATTTCCGATGGCGTGCCGATTTGGTCGGCGCGGCCTGCGTTCATCACGACGATGCGGTCGGAGATCGAGAGGGCTTCTTCCTGGTCGTGCGTCACGAAGACGGTGGTGATGCCGAGCTGGCGCTGGATCTGGCGGATCTCTTCGCGCAACGAGATACGAATCTTGGCGTCCAGTGCGGAAAGGGGCTCGTCGAGCAGCAGGAGCTGGGGCTTTGGAGCAAGCGCACGCGCCAACGCCACGCGCTGCTGCTGGCCGCCAGACATCTGGTAAGGGTAGCGGTCCGCCAGATGCTCCAGGCGGATGAGGGCCAGCATTTCCTTCACACGGGCCTCGATCGCAGCCCGCGGCGTCCCGGCGACCTTGAGGCCGAACGCGACATTGTCGAAAACGTTCATGTTCGGGAACAATGCGTAGGCTTGGAACACCATGCCGATGTTGCGCTGGTTGGTCTTCAGGCGGCTCTGGTCCCTCCCGTCGATGCTGATCGTGCCGCCGCTCGGCGTCTCGAAGCCGGCAATCATTCGCAGAACGGTCGTCTTGCCGCAGCCGGAGGGGCCGAGAAAGGAGACGAACTCGCCTTTCTCGATCGCCATGTTGAAGTTCTTCACCACCTGAACGGCGCCGAAGCATTTTTGGAGGTTGTCGAGAACCAGGAACGACATGAACGAAAATCCTAGTGGCGCGCCGGTGCGGCCTTGCTGAAGCGGGAAACGAACTGAATGAGGGCGAGACAGGCCCAGGTGATGGTAAAGGCAATGACGGAGAGAGCGAAGGGCTCATAGGCCTTGTTGGCACCAATCCGTTGGAGATATGGGCCGAAAGCAGGACGGTCGAGCAGGGCCGCCAGCGTGAACTCGCCGATCACGATGGCGAAGGTGAGGAAGGCGCCGGAAAGGACGGCCGGCACGACGTTTGGCAGGATCACGCGGCGCAGGATGGTGAACCAGCCCGCCCCTAGGATTTGGGCGGCTTCGGTTAGCGTCGCGACGTCTATCGTTCTGAGCCCCGTATCCACGGCACGGTACATGTAAGGCAGCGCCAGGATTGTGTAGCCGAAAGCGAGGAGGGTGTTGGTGCCGAAGATGGAGCCGGTCAGCGGCAGCCAGCTTGCCGTGTTGTAGAGGCGGATATAGCCGAACACCACGACAATGGCCGGGATGACAAGCGGCAGCAACGTCAGGAACTCAACGTAAGGCCGCGCCCAGGGCATCTTCAGGCGCACCCAGAAGGCCGTCGGGACGACGATCAGGATGCCGATCACGATCGTCACCAGCGCCATGACCACCGAATAGGTGAAGGTCGCCTGGAATTGCGGGTCGGCGAAGACCTCGCGGTAGGCATCGAAGGAGTAGACGCCGCGGCGCGCCTTCAGCGAAAACTCGAACAGACCGCTGAGAGGCAGGAAGAAGTAGAGCAGGCCGAAGATCAGGACGGCCCAGCCGACGATGCGGGTCCAGACGCTCATTTCAGCCACCTCTCGGCGCGGATGCGCAGCCAGATGTAGACGACGTTGGCGATGGCGGTCACCACGATCATGCCGAAGGCCATGGCGTAACCCAGGTTGGGGTTGCCGAGGACATCGCCGCGGATCTGCGCAAAAAGCTGGATGGGGATGATATTGAGGCTTGAGCCCGTGAGGGCGTATGCCGTCGCGACGGCGCCGAAGGAGTTGGCGAAGAGCAGGGCGAAGGTTCCGAGCAGCGAGGGAAATAGAATCGGGAGGGCCACCATGCGCCAGTATTGCATGCCCGTTGCGCCGAGCACTTCGGCCGCTTCCCGCCACTCGCGGCGCAGCCCCTCGAGCGCCGGCGTGATGATGAGGATCATCAGCGGGATCTGGAAGAACAGGTAGGTGATCGTCAACCCCCAGAAGCTCAGGATGTTGAACCCGAGGTCGCGCTGAAGGACGATGCCGAAGTTCTGGCGCAGCATGACGGTGACGAGGCCGACAGGTCCTAAGGTCGCCAGGAAGGCGAAGGCGAGCGGCACGCCGGCGAAATTTGAGGCAACACCGGAAAAGGTCATCAACGGCGACCTGATCCAGCGCGGAACAGCCCTGAATGTCACGGCTGCCGCCATACCGAATCCGACCAGACAGCCGATTGCTGCCGAGGCGACGGACACCTTGATCGAGATCCAGTAACTCGACGGGATCGTGCCGCTATTGAGATCGAGGATGTTCTGTAGCGTGAAGGTGCCCTCTGGGGTCTGGAAGGCGCCGATGACGATGTGCATCGTCGGCAGAACCAGGAAGAGCCCGACGAAGATGACAAAGGGCATGAGCCCCAGCCACGTAAAGTTGAGACGCAGCCGGGGAACAGGTGGCGCTTGATTCATGGCGGCAGCTTTCCCCTCGTCGGCGCGTTTTGGTCTGTGGCGAAAATAAGGCCAGGCCGTCCGGCATGGCAAGCCCCGGCCCGAACAGGTCGGGCCGGGGCTATGGAGAAGGCGTCCTTACTGAACGTTGGCGCCGACGACGCTATCCCAGCCGCCAGTGACGGCAGCCTTGTTGGCGTTCTGCTCTTCGACGGTCGGGAAGACGGCCGCTTCGTAGCTTTCGGCTGGCGGCAGCGCGTCCATCAGCTCCTGAGGGATTTTGCCGGCCTTGGCCATGGCATTGAAGCGCGCCGGGTGGCAATAGCCCTTCAGCCACAGGTTCTGGCCTTCGTCGGAGTAGAGGTATTCCATCCAAAGCTTCGCAGCATTCGGGTGCGGTGCATAGGCGGAGATGCCCTGGACGTAGACGCCGGCGAGGACGCCCGTCTTCGGTACCACGACCTCAACCGGCGGATTACCGTTCAGCTCGTCGCGCCATGCCAGCGCGTTGTAATCCCATGCGATGGTGATCGGCGTTGCGCCTTGGGCTATTGTTCCTGCTTTAGCAACGACGGGTACGAAATTGCCGGCCTTGTTCAGCTCAGCGAAGAATTCCAGGCCCGCCTTGCCCGCTTCCTCACCCGCCGCCGCACCTCGGGAAAGTCCAGCTGCAAGAACTGCAAGAATTGCTTGGTTGGAGGACAGTGGAGGGCCCGCAAGTGCAACCTGGCCCGCATACTCCGGCTTCAGGAGGTCTGCCCAATCCTGCGGTACGGTCTCAACCATGTCCTTGTTCACGATGAAGGACAGAACGCCGTAGTAGTCGCCGTACCAGTAGCCTTCGGCATCCTTCACGTCGTCGGGGATCTCGTCCCAGGTGGAAACCTTGTAGGGCTGCAGCAGGCCCTCTTCCTTCATCTGCGGACCGAAGGCCAACCCGACGTCGACTACGTCAGGGGCCTGCGGACCCTTGTTGTCCTTGTTGGCCTTGATCGCCTCGACTTCGTCGGCAGAGCCGGCGTCTGGGTTCAGTTCGTTGACCTGGATCTCCGGATACTTGGCCTTGAAGCCGGCGATGACGTCGCCATAGCCGCACCAGCTGTGGGGCAGGGCGATGGTCGTCAGCATGCCTTCCTTCTTGGCAGCTTCGACGAGCTCCGCGCTCGGCTCGGCAGCGACGAAGCTTGCCGAAGCGATGACGAGCGCGGTCGTCAGGGAGAGCAGGCGGTGGGTCTTGTTGAGCACGATATCCTCCTGAGGTTTGGTCGTGTGGCGGCGACTCGTAGAGCCGGTTCATGTACGGTATGTGACAGTCTGCACGGGTGACTATTCCCCGATAAGTATCTTTCACCGCAGGCATTTCGCCGGAAGTTCATTCCAGCCTGTCTCTGTGCGGACGGCGGAAAAGACGCGATTGCTCGAAGAGTTCTTCGAGCGAGGTCATGCGTTTGCGCGTCCTGTCCCAAGTGGCGCTCTGTACGGCTTCGATCAGTGCCTCGACGAGGAAGAGGGTCACGACAGAGGAGTCCCAGGCACTCGGCGCCTCGATCCGGGCGCGGAAGCTGTGTCGGGCATGTTTCGCGACCGGCGAACCCCAGATGTCGGTGATCAGGATGATCACGACGCCGTTTTGCCTGGCGACCTCCGCCAGGGTCGCCATTTCCTGTTCGTAACGGCGGATGTCGAAGATCACCAGGACATCGCCGCGGTTCATGTTCAGCACATGCTGCGGCCAGGAACTTGAGTTGTTCGAGATCAGCGTGGTCCTGGGGCGGATGACCTGCATGTGCGTGAAGAAATATTCTGCGAGCGCCCCGGTGATGCGACCGCCGACAAAATAGACGCTGCGATCGAGGTCGCCCAGCAGTGCTGCGGCACCTTCGAACGTCTTGGTGTCCAGGTCGGAAAGCGTGTCGCGGAGGTTGGCGGTCACCGCTTCCGCAAAACGGTTGAGGATATGCGTGCCGGGCGCGTTGAGTGCCCAACGGTCGTGCTTGGCAATCGGATTGGAGATCGTTTCCTCAAGCTCGTGGTGCAGGTGGGACTGAAATTCCGGATATCCCTTGAAGCCGAGCTTCTGCACCATGCGCGCTACGGTCGGCGTCGAAACGCCGGCATTGTCCGCAATTGTCGTGATGCTCCCAAGCCCGGACACCGGATAGTTCTCCAAGATCCTGTCGGCCAGCTGCTTTTCGGCACGTGTCAGGCTGTCGTAGCGGGTGCGGATGACATCCGAGACGGTGCGTGCGGCGGTTGGCACTAGTGCTGTTCCCTTCCGGTCTTCGCCGGTTGACGCGATTTAACGCTTCTTTCCGCCGGCGAGTCAATGCGCGTGATGAAGAGAAATTTTCAGAATTGCATTGACGGAGGATTGAAGATGAAGAATTCTCTTCGGCGTGTTCCAAAGTTGCGCTCCGGACGACATGCTGGCCGACATGACATTCTTCACGAAAAATGACGGCGAGCCAGTCGCAATCGAGAACCCTCGGGGATGGGGCGACGTGCTCCTCGTTTGTGAACATGCTTCGCGCAGACTGCCGAAACGGTACGGCACCCTTGGGCTATCTGAGGACGCCCTTTCCTCGCATATCGCTTGGGATCCGGGTGCGCTCGCGGTTGCGCGGCTCATGTCGAAGCAGCTTGACGCCACACTGATCTACCAGCGCTTTTCCCGCCTCGTCTATGATTGCAATCGCCCTCCGGAATCGCCTGCCGCTATACGCGACGTCAGCGAGGTCTTCCGTATTCCCGGCAACGAAAACCTGACTGAGGCGGAAAAGTCGCTACGAACAACATCGCTCTACCTGCCGTTTCAGGGCGCGATCCGCGACGAGATTGCGGCGCGACGGGCGAGGGGACTGCAGACGGTACTGGTCACGGTCCACAGCTTCACGCGCGTCTATTTTGGACGGGAGCGGGCGGTGGAGATCGGCATCCTCCACGATACGGACAGCCGCCTAGCGGAGGCAATGCTGGACGCGGCAGCCGATACGAATCTCTACAAGGTGGAACGGAACGAGCCCTATGGCCCGGCAGACGGCGTGACGCACACGCTTGAACTTCATGCCTTGCCCGCCGGGCTTCTGAACGTGATGATTGAAGTCCGCAACGACCTGATCGCCGACGAGGCGGGTCAGACCGCGGCGGCAGGCTTCCTCAGCAAGTTGCTGAGGGAGAGCATTGGCACGCTGACCAAGAACAAAAAAAATGGCGGCTGACGAGGTGGAACGGACTGGGAGAATGAAAGGGTGCACGATCACACAATCCTAGCTGCGGCGGGCGCCGATGCCTAACGTGCTCAAGACTTACGTCCGCGTTGTCGACCGCTTCAACCGCGGGGTCGGTCGCGTGACCATGTACCTGATCTTCGTGATGATGGGGATCCTCCTATGGTCGTCCATGTCGAAGGCATTCTTCCTGCCGTCGCTCTGGACGCTGGAGATGGCCCAGTTCGTGATGGCGGCCTATTTTCTGCTCGGCGGCGCCTATTCGCTGCAGATGGACTCCCATGTCCGCATGGATCTTGCCTACGGACGGTGGTCGCCGAAGACCAAGGCGATGATCGATGTCATCACTATCTTCATGCTGTTCATCTACCTGTTCTTCCTGCTCTACGGCGGTATCTCGAGCACGACCTACGCAATCAAGTACAACGAGACCAGCTATTCTTCTTGGTCGCCGTACATGGCGCCGATCAAGATCACCATGGTGATCGGGATATTCCTGACCTTCCTGCAGGCTACCTCCATCTTCATCAAGGATCTGGCGGTTGCGCTGGGAAGGCCGCTGGCATGAGTGCAGAACTGATCATCCTGTTCATGTTCTCCTCCATGCTGCTCAGCATGCTGACGGGCCAGCGGGTCTTTGCCGTCATCGGCTTCGTCGGCGTCGTGGCTGCCGCAATCTTGTGGGGCAATGGCGGTTTCGAACTCGGCTTCTCGGCCGCGATGAAGCTGATGAAGTGGTATCCGCTCCTGACGCTGCCGATGTTCATTTTCATGGGCTACCTCCTGTCGGAGTCCGGTATTGCGGAAGACCTCTACAAGGCGTTCCACGTCTGGATGGGCGGTCTTCGCGGTGGCCTCGCCGTCGGCACGATCGGCTTGATGGTCATCATCTCGGCGATGAACGGGCTATCTGTTGCCGGCATGGCGATCGGCGCGACGATCGCGCTGCCGGAACTGCTCAAGCGCGGGTATGACAAGACCATGGTGACCGGTGTCATCCAGGCGGGCAGTTCGCTCGGGATCCTGGTGCCGCCAAGCGTAGTGCTCGTCCTTTATGGCATGATCGCGCGGCAGCCGGTCGGACAGCTTTGGCTTGCCGGCGCATTTCCGGGGCTGCTCCTGGCGACCCTGTTCATCATCTACATCGTCATCCGCTGCCACCTGAACCCGGCGCTGGGGCCGGTGCTCCCGAAGGAAGAGCGGGACCTCCCGCTGACGGAGAAGCTTAAGTTGCTTCAAGCCGGCATCCTGCCGTTCCTGATCTTCTTCCTGATGATGGGGCTCTTCCTGATGGGCTATACCAGCCTCGTGGAGAGCTCGGCGGTCGGCGCGCTGTCGGCGCTGGTCGTTGCCCTGCTGAAGGGGCGTCTCGGCAACGGTGTGCTGACGCGCACGATCGAGCAGACGCTTGGCATCACCTGCATGTTCATGTGGATCATCCTTGCCGCCCTCTGCTTCGGCGCCGTTTTCGACGGGCTGGGCGCTGTGCGGGCGATCGAGGGACTGCTGGTGAACGACTGGGGGCTATCGCCCTGGACGATCCTGATCATGATGCAGGTGTCTTTCATCCTGATGGGCATGTTTCTCGACGACACGGCCATGCTCGTCATCGTCGCGCCTCTTTATATCCCGCTTGTCGGAAAGCTGGGCTTCGACCTGATCTGGTACGGCGTGCTCTACACCATCACCTGCCAGATCTCCTACATGACGCCGCCTTTCGGCTACAATCTCTTCCTGATGCGGGCGATGGCACCGCCAGAGGTGTCGCTGGGCGACATCTACCGGTCCGTATGGCCCTTCGTCATCATCATGATGCTCGGGCTCGCCATCATCATGGCCTTCCCGCAGATCGCACTCTGGCTGCCGGAGCATCTCAATGTTCGCGGCTAGAGCGGTAACATCAAGAACGAGAGCCCGGGGAACGGGCCGGATGCGCACCCGACAACCGGTGCGGCGTGACTGTATCAATCAGCAACAGAGGGAACAGACATGACGAACAGACGCGAATTTCTCAAGAAAGCCGGCATGACGGCCGCTGCAGCGGGACCGGCCATGCTGGCGGCTCCGCACGTGAGAGCGCAGGCGCCGATCCGCTGGCGGTTGCAGACCTATGCCGGTCCGGCGCTTGCCGAGCACGTCATCAAGCCGGCCATCGACTCCTTCAACAAGATCGCCGACGGCCAGATGGAGATCGAACTCTACACCGCAGACCAACTTGTGCCGACGGGCGAACTGTTCCGCGCCATGCAGGCCGGCACCATCGATGCGGTGCAGTCGGACGACGACTCGATGAACTCGCCCGTCGATATCAAGGTGTTCGGCGGCTACTTCCCCTTCGCTTCGCGTTACAGCCTCGACGTGCCGACGCTGTTCCACCAGTACGGCCTGAACGAAATCTGGGAAGAGGCCTACAACGAGGTCGGCGTGAAATGGCTGTCCGCCGGTTCTTGGGACCCCTGCAACTTCGCCACCAACAAGCCGCTGAAGAGCCTGGAGGACCTGAAGGGTCTTCGCATCTTCACCTTCCCGACGGCCGGGCAGTTCCTGGCGCGCTTCGGCGTCGTTCCGGTCACGCTGCCCTGGGAAGACGTGCAGGTGGCAATGCAGACGGGTGAGATTGATGGCATCGCCTGGTCCGGCATTACCGAGGATTACACCGTCGGTTGGGCGGACGTAACGAAGTACTTCCTCACCAACAACATCTCCGGTGCCTGGTGCGGTTCCTTCTTCGCCAATGCCGACCGTTGGGCGGAGGTGCCGGACAACCTGAAGGAACTCTTCATGCTGACGATGGATTCGTCGCACTACTACCGCCAGCATTGGTATTGGGGTGGCGAGGCGAAGCTGCGCGTCGAGGGCACAAAGCTGGAACTGACGACCATCCCGGAAGCGGAATGGAAGACGGTCGAGGTAGAGGCTCTGAAGTTTTGGGACGAAACAGCCCAGATCAGCCCGCGTTGCGCCAAGGTGGTCGAGATACTGAAAAAGTACCGTGAGACGATGGAGAAGGCCGGGCCGCCTTACCGCTATACCTGATATCTTTTCGCAATAGCAGATCCGGAACCACCGGATCTGCTTCCGCCTGAACATGCTTCTCCTGACGGAACCCACCCATGACCGCTCCCTATACTTTCGCCACCCTGAAGGCCGACGTCGAAGCTGGCCGGATCGATACCGTGCTTGCCTGCCTCGTCGACATGCAGGGCCGGCTGATGGGCAAGCGTTTCCAGGCTGAGTTCTTCGTCGAGAGCGCGTACGAGGAAACGCACAGCTGCAATTATCTGCTGGCGACCGATATGGAGATGGAGACCATATCCGGCTACAAGGCGACGAGTTGGGAAACAGGCTACGGCGACTATACGATGAAGCCGGACCTTTCGACACTGCGCCGCGTGCCTTGGCTGGAGGGCACGGCGCTCGTGCTTTGCGACGTACTGGACCACCACACGCACGAGGAGGTGGCGCATTCGCCGCGCGCCATCCTCAAGAAGCAGGTCGCGCGGCTCCAAGCCATGGGGATGAAGGCATTCATGGCAACCGAACTGGAGTTCTTCCTGTTCGACCAGACCTACGAACAGGCGCAGGCGTCCGGCTATCGCAACCTCAAGCTCGCCAGCGGGTACAACGAAGACTACCACATCTTCCAGACCAGCAAGGAAGAGGAGGTGATGCGGGCGATCCGCAACGGATTGCAGGGCGCCGGGATTCCGGTGGAGAATTCCAAGGGCGAAGCCTCGGCCGGGCAGGAGGAGATCAATGTCCGCTACGCCGATGCACTGACCATGGCCGACCGTCACGTGATCATCAAGAACGGCTGCAAGGAGATCGCCTGGTCGAAAGGCAAGGCCATCACCTTCCTTGCCAAGTGGAACTACAATGCCGCAGGTTCCTCCTCCCACATCCATCAGTCGCTCTGGAGTGCTGACGGAAAGACGCCGCTCTTCTTCGACAAGGACGCCGAGCACGGCATGTCCGAGACGATGAAGCACTACGTCGCGGGCCTGCTCGCCCATGCCGGCGAGATCACCTATTTCTTGGCGCCCTACATCAACTCCTACAAGCGGTTCATGGCCGGCACGTTCGCGCCCACCAAGGCCATCTGGTCAAAGGACAACCGCACGGCCGGCTATCGCCTCTGCGGTGACTCGACCAAGGGCATCCGAATCGAATGCCGCGTCGGCGGCTCCGACCTCAATCCCTATCTCGCCATGGCCGCGCTGCTCGCAGCCGGCATCGATGGGATCGAGAAGAAGATGGAGCTGGAGCCTGCCTTCGTCGGCGACGCCTATGGCGGCAAGGACATCCGCGAGATCCCGAATACGCTGCGGGGGGCGACTGCATTGATGCACGGCTCCGCCATGCTGCGCGCCGCTTTCGGTGACGACGTCATCGACCATTACACCCGTGCGGCGCAATGGGAGCAGGAGGAATACGATCGCCGCATCACCGACTGGGAAGTGGCGCGCGGGTTCGAAAGGGCCTAGTGCTCAAACCAAGATCATAACGACAGGAAGCGTGATCATGACCATGATCCAATGTATTTCGCCGGTCGACGGCTCCGTCTATGCCGAGCGGGAGGCCATGCGGTTCGAAGAGGCGTCCGCCGCCGTGGACCGCGCCCGCAAAGCTCAGAAGGCCTGGGCAAAACGGCCGCTGGAGGAGCGCGTACAACTGGTGCTCAAGGGAGTTACGCGGCTCAACGAGATGGCCGACGAAATCGTGCCAGAACTTGCCTGGATGATGGGCCGTCCGGTCCGCTATGGCGGCGAGTTCAAGGGCTTCAACGAACGCTCCAACTATGTTGCCTCAATTGCGGCCGACGCCTTGGCGCCGATGGTGGTGGAGGAAAGCGCCAGCTTCGAGCGCCGCATCGAGCGTGAGGCGCACGGCGTCGTCTTCGTCATCGCCCCGTGGAACTACCCGTACATGACGGCGATCAACACGGTTGCGCCGGCGCTTATGGCCGGTAATTCAGTCGTCATCAAGCATGCCTCGCAGACGCTGCTGGTCGGCGAGCGGCTAGTACGTGCCTTCGTCGAGGCGGGCGTGCCGGAGGACGTCTTCGTCAACCTCTTCCTCGACCATGACACCACCTCGGCGCTTATCGCCGCCGGCAAGTTCAACTTCATCAACTTCACCGGCTCGGTTGAAGGCGGACGCTCCATCGAGCGCGCAGCCGCAGGCACCTTCACCGGGCTCGGCCTCGAGCTCGGCGGCAAGGATCCGGGTTACGTCATGGAGGACGCCGATCTCGATGCGGCTGTCGACACGCTGATGGATGGCGCCACCTACAATTCCGGACAGTGCTGCTGCGGTATCGAGCGCATCTACGTCCATGAGTCGCTATACGACCAGTTCGTGGAAAAATCGGTCGCCTGGGTCTCGAACTATAAGCTCGGCAATCCGCTGGAGCAGGAGACGACGCTGGGGCCGATGGCGAACAAGCGTTTTGCACAGGTCGTCCGTGAGCAGGTGGCAGATGCCGTTTCGCGCGGCGCGAAGGCGCTGGTCGATCCGAAGCTCTTTCCGGCCGACGACGGCGGCGCTTATCTGGCGCCGCAGGTTCTGGTGGATGTCGATCACTCCATGTCGTTCATGACCGAAGAGACCTTCGGCCCGGCCGTCGGGATCATGAAAGTGAAGAGCGACGATGAGGCGATCTCTCTGATGAACGACAGCAAGTACGGGCTGACGGCGTCGCTCTGGACCCAGGATGCGGAAAGGGCAGGGCGGATCGGCCGCGAGATTGAGACCGGCACCGTGTTCATGAACCGCGCCGACTATCTCGATCCGGCACTGTGCTGGACCGGCGTCAAGGAGACCGGCCGCGGCGGCTCGCTCTCCGTCCTCGGCTTCCACAACCTCACAAGACCCAAGTCCTACCATCTGAAGAAAGTCACGAGATGAACATCGTCGCGAACTGGAGCTACCCGACTGCCGTCAAGCTCGGCCGGGGCCGGATCAAGGAACTGGCCGACGCCTGCAAGTCGCTCGGCATGAAGAAGCCGCTTCTGGTCACCGACCGTGGACTTGCCTCGATGGCGATCACCGGTCATACGCTGGATGTTCTGGAGGAGGCGGGCCTCGGTCGTGCGATCTTCGCCGATGTCGATCCCAACCCGAACGAGAAGAACCTGGAAGCAGGCGTCAGAGCGTTCCGCGATGGCGGGCACGATGGCGTCGTCGCTTTCGGTGGCGGCTCGGGCTTGGATCTTGGCAAGGCGGTCGCCTTCATGGTCGGCCAGACGCGGCCCGTTTGGGATTTCGAGGATATCGGCGACTGGTGGACGCGGGCCAGCATCGAGGGCATTGCCCCTATCGTTGCGGTACCGACGACCGCCGGCACTGGGTCGGAAGTCGGCCGCGCCTCGGTGATCACCAATTCCGAGACCCATGTGAAGAAAATCATCTTCCACCCGAAGTTCTTGCCCGGCGTGGTGATCGCCGATCCGGAGCTGACGGTCGGCATGCCGAAGATGATCACCGCCGGTACCGGCATGGACGCTTTCGCGCACTGCCTGGAAGCCTATTGCTCGCCCTTCTACCACCCGATGAGCCAAGGGATTGCGCTCGAGGGCATGCGGCTCGTGAAGGAATTCCTGCCGCGTGCGTACAAGGACGGGACGGATATCGAAGCACGCACTAACATGATGGCCGCCGCTGCCATGGGGGCGGTCGCCTTCCAGAAGGGTCTTGGCGCGATTCATTCGCTGTCCCATCCGATCGGCGCCGTTTACAACACGCATCACGGCATGACGAACGCGGTTGTCATGCCGCCGGTGCTGCGCTTCAACCGGTCGGCGATCGAGGAGAAAATCGAGCGTGCGGCCGCATATCTCGGTATCAGCGGAGGCTTCGACGGCTTCTACGACTATGTCCTGTCGCTACGGGCGGAACTCGGCGTACCGGAAAACTTGACGGCGATGGGTATCGGTCAGGATCGAATTGATGAGCTCGCCGCCATGGCGATCGAGGATCCCAGCTGCGGCGGTAATCCCGTGCCGATGACGCTGGGAAACACGACGCAGCTGTTTCACGATTGCTTCTGAGCGACTTGATCAAACTTAGAAGCCCCGGAGCCACGGCCCGAGGCTTTTTTGTGCCCGCACGACAAGTTGGGGACTATATCCGAGGCCGCTAAATTTAGACTTCATTAACCATGATTAAGCAGGATGCGCCCAATGCACCATGCTTCGGCGGTGCGGCTTCGAGCGATGCGGCTCACACCCCTGAGGACTGAGAATGCCCGTAATATCTTTTGCCAATGCCAAGGGCGGAGCCGGCAAGACCACCGCCGCCCTTCTGCTCGCGACCGAGCTTGCCCATCAGGGCTATCGGGTTGCGATCATCGACTGTGACCCGCAGCACTGGATCAGCCAATGGGCGGAGATTTCCGGTCCGATTCGCAACCTGCAGGTCATTTCCGAGGCCTCCGTCGCTTCCCTGCAATGTCATCTGCGCGAGATGGCTTCGCAGGTCGAGTTCTTTGTGATCGACCTCGCCGGCGCCAAGGACGCCCTTGTGACGACGGCGATAGGACTTTCTGATCATGTCATGATCCCTGTTCAGGGCTCGGCCATGGATGCTAAGGGCGCTGCCCAGATCCTCGATCTGTTGACGTTGATGAAAGAGAAGGCGAACCTCGCGATCCCGCATTCGGTCGTGCTCACGCGTGTGACCTCCATGGTCACGACGAAGGCGCTGCTGACCATCAAGGGACTGCTTGCGGCACGGGGCGTAAACGTGCTGAATGCGCCGATCGGCGAGCGCACCGCCTTCAAGGAATTGTTTGAAGCAGGTGGTACGCTCCATACCCTGGATACCGCAAAGGTCAGCAATGTCGACAAGGCAAAAGAAAATGCTGCCGCCTTCGCTCAGGAAGTCCTTCGCCTGATGCCGACGCAAGTCATCCGCTCGCCGCGCTTGCGCGTTTTCCCTTTCGGCCGCAGCGCCGCGTAAGTCCAACCTTGAATTTACGAAAAAGGCGCCCCGAAAGGCGCCTTTTTTATTCGACGAACTCTACGGTCGTTCCCGGCTTCACCATCTTCGCCAGTTCGGTAGCGTCCCAGTTGGTGAGACGGATGCAGCCATTGCTGTTGGTCTTTCCGATCTTGGACGGCTCCGGGGTGCCGTGGATCCCGTAGGTCGGTTTCGACAGGGCGATCCACACCGTCCCTACCGGACCATTCGGACCAGGCGGGATCTCCAGGATCTTGTCGTTATTGCCCTGCTTGAAGTTGATCTTCGGGTTGTAGGTGTAGCCCGGGTTGAGGGCGATGCGCGTAACGGTGTGCGAGCCAGAAGGCGAGGGGGTTGCCGTTGATCCGATCGTGGCGGGGTAAGCTGCAATCAGGTTGCCGTCATCGCCATAGGCCAGGACCTGTTCCTTGCTTTTGTCGGCAACGATTCGGGTTACGGCGCCAGTCTTCGGCTCTCCGGGGCTGATGACCTTGATGGTCGTGCCGGGGATGGAGAGATCTACGCCCGGGTTGAGCGCCTTCAGGTAGTTCTCGTCCATGTGAAACTGTTCCGCCAGCTTTTCGCTGGTGGAGGTATAGGCCATGGCCGGGAGTTGCGCCTTTTGCGAGTAGTCTTCCGGGATAGAGGCAACAAACGGGCCTGCCGCATCGGCAGCGGTGATCGTATAGTCGACGATGGGAAGACCGCCGGAATAGCTCAGGCGCTGCATGATGTCTTCGGAATTGTTCGGGTCGAGCGTCTCGCCCGTCATCTCCTGCCATGCGGCGATCGCCTTGTTGACGTTCTCGCCCAGGTGGCCGTCAATGACCCCAGGAGAAATGCCCTCCCGGTCGAGGAAGACCTGCAGGGCGGCGACTTCTGCCTGTGGTTTCTTCGTCACCGCAATGATCGGTTTTTCTGGCTCCAGCTGTTGAAGAGGTTGTTGCTGGCGCTCGATCGAGGCGTAGTCGTCTTCCGGCTGCTGGTCCTGCGGATAGGGCTGGTCCTCCAGGGGGAGCCGTGTGATGGAACCGGAGTCGGGGATGGAGCCGGTGAACGCGCCCGGCTCTTCGGGCCGATATTCGCGATAGTCTCTGTAACCGGCAGTGTCGCGATATTCGCGGTAGCCGCCTGGCCGGGGCGGATACTGGTCGACCCGACGCGGCGCGTAGCCCTCATTGCGCATTTCGGTCGCGACGACATTGCCGTCGCGGTCGATCAGGATAAGGCGCCCCGCGCGGTCTCGGCTGGTAACCACTTCGCCCTGTTCGGGGACATAATCCAGAATGCTGCCGTCGGGTGCGACCAGCATGGTGTCCGACGCATAAGGATCGTAAATGGACTGAGCCAAGGCCATCGAGGCGCCATACGTCACCAGGAGAGCAAATCCGAGACCAGCGGTGAGAAGCCTTTTCACGTTGCTACCGACCTTCTTGTTGAACAGAGATGAAATCGCCGAGGCAGCGAAACGTTCCGGCTCGCGCATCTGCCGCCACAGACAAGCAAATTTTGACGCTAATGTGAAAAAGGTGAATTCGTCATGAACGCGCCGTTAATTTCTCCTCACGTTCTGATAACAGAGTCGTGCCCTGGGAGTGAGGAACTGAAATGAAAGCTTTTTCCGCCGCCGTTGGTCCACGCCTTTTCCTCGACGAAACCTCGGTCCTGGATATCGGCTCATGCTTCGTCGGCGAGGTGGATGTCGCGCCGGGGCGTGCGATCCCAGACGACGGCGATCCCCGGATCGATCATTCGCTGGAAGGCTTCCTCTTTACGTGCGGGCCTGACCACATCCGTCATCCGGAGCCTATCCCCGGGCGCCGGGACGGCAAGACCTATCCGCTGCACGGGTCCTTCTCGTCCCATCCGGCCGAGCTTCTTTTCTGGGATGTGCAGGACGGAGGCGCGGAATGCCGCGCCAAGGTCCCAGTGAAACTCGCCGATGGTGGGCTGGCGCTCCTGGAGCGTCACTGGCGCATCAACGGGGAGAGCGGCGAAGTCTGTCTGTTCGACACGGTGACCAACTCCGGCACCAAGCCCTTTCCGGCCGTCCAAATGTATCACATGAACATCGGCGCCTGGCTATTCGACAGCGAGGTGAAGCTCAACGGCAAGATGCTGGAGAACGGCAGTCTGCCGTGGAACTTTGGCGAGGATCCGGGCGGCGTGTTCTGCGTGCCGGCTGCGACGGATGAAAACGGCTGGGCCGAGGTGAGCCTCGGGCCGATCGCTGCGATCGGTGGGGCGACGCTGAAGGTGAAGTTCCGAACCGACACGCTTCCGCATCTGCAGGTCTGGCGCAATCAGCAGGCGCCGGCACATGTGCTGGGGATCGAGCCGGTTTCGCATCGTTGGGTGAGCCGTAAGGAACTGGCGGACAATGGTGAATTGAAGCCGCTGAAGCTCGGCGAAAGCATCGACTACGCGCTCCGCTTCTCGTTTGCCTGAACCGTCTCAATTGACGCTCCGCCGGTGGCAGCGTAATGCAGGATCCACGTCTCAGCCGGAGGAAATGCGATGGACATCCGACAGATCAACCACGAATACGCGGTGGCCGGACAGATTACCGTAGAGGATCTGGAGCAGATCAGGGCGATGGGTTTCAAGTCGATCGTCTGCAACCGCCCGGACGAAGAAGAGCCCGGTCAGCCGACTTTCGCCCAGATCTCTGCAAAGGCACAGGAGCTTGGCCTGGAGATCAAACATGTGCCGGTCGGCCGGATGGGCGTCGATTCGGACGCCGTCAACGGTATGGTGGATGCCTTGGACGAGATGCCGCGGCCGATGCTCGGCTATTGCCGGTCGGGTGCACGCTCGACGGCCATCTACGAGAAGAGCCAGCACATCCGCGGCTGAGATCTTTCGCAGCCGGCCCAGCCGGCTACAGTTTCCAAACTCAACGCAATCAGGAGCATTCATGAGCATCAAGCGCATCGAACCCGGCGCCCGCATGAGCGGCGCCGTCGTGCACGGCGACACCGTCTATCTGTCCGGCCAAGTCGGCGAGGGTGAAACGGTCAAGGAACAGTGCGAATATGCGCTGCGCGAAGTCGATCGCCTGCTCGCGGCCGCTGGCAGCGACAAGTCGAAGATCCTGCAGACGCTGATCTATCTGTCGGATATGTCCTACTTCGCTGAAATGAATGCTGCCTGGGAAGCGTGGATCGATCCGGCCAACACACCGGCACGCGCAACCAGCGAAGCCAAGCTGGCGGCACCGAAGTACAAGGTTGAATTCACAGTTACCGCAGCGATTTAAGCGGCTGTCAGTCCGATTCCGAAAGCCGGCGCATCCCTCTGATGCGTCGGCTTTTTTGTAGGTTTTCGACTCAGGCTCTTTCGCGGATCTGCGTCAGCGTGCGAGTGGGCGTGATGGCTTCTGCGTCCAGCTTGACTTCAATGATGGCCGGCTTGCCGCTGGCGCGCGCCCGTTCGAAGGCCGGCGCGAAGTCCTGCGTCCTTTCCACCAACTCGCCATGGCCGCCAAAGGCCTTGGCGTAGGTGACGAAATCCGGATTGACGAGGTCGGTGGCGCTGACGCGGCCGGGATATTCCCGCTCCTGGTGCATGCGGATCGTGCCATAGGTGCCGTTGTTCACCAGCACCGTGATGATCGGCAGATTGTAGCGGACCGCTGTGATGAACTCCTGCCCGTGCATCATGAAGCAGCCATCGCCGGCAAAGCAGATCACCTCCCGGGCGGGGAACACCTGCTTGGCCGCCACTGCCGCCGGGAGGCCGTAGCCCATGGAGCCCGATGTCGGCGCAGCCTGGGTATTGAATTTGCGGAAGCGGTGGAAGCGGTGGACCCAGGTGGCATAGTTTCCGGCGCCGTTGCAGAAGATGGTATCCTCTGCGGTATTGGCATCGATCCATTCCATGATCGGTCCCATCTGGACCCCACCCGGTCCCGTCTGCGGCGGGGTCGACCACTTCAGATAGGCGTCATGCATGGCGGATTTCCGCTCGGCCCAAAGCGGTGCTGCTGGCGGTTCCAGATGCTTGAGCGCGGACGCGAATTCGGCAGGCGCCGCGCAGATCGCGAGATCTGGCCGATAGATGCGGCCCAGTTCCTCCGGATCCGGAAAGACGTGAACGAGCTTCTGGGCCGGGTAGGGAATATCGATCAGCGTGTAGCTGGACGATGGCATTTCCGACATCCGGGCGCCCACGAGAACCAGCAGGTCGGATTCCTTAATCTCCTTGGCAAGCGCCGGATTGATCCCGATGCCGACATCGCCGGCGTAGCTCGGGTGCAGATGGTCGAACAGCATCTGCCGGCGGAAGGAGCAGCCGACGGGCACCTTGAATCGGCTGGCGAACGCCTGCACGTCTGCAACGGCCTGTTCACTCCAGCGCGTTCCGCCGAGGATGAACATCGGCCGCTGCGCATCTTTCAGCAGGGCCTCCAGCGCCTGCATCTGGCTCGGGCCAGGATGGGCCTCGACCGGTGTATAAGCCTTGGCCGCAGGGGCATTGACCTCCTCCACCAGCATGTCTTCGGGCAGCGTCAGGACCACGGGGCCGGGCCGGCCGGAGGTGGCGACCGCGAAGGCGCGGGTCACGAATTCCGGGATGCGGCGGGCATCGTCGATCTCGCCGACCCACTTGGCAAATTCAGTGAAGGCACGGCGGTACTCGACCTCCTGGAAGGCCTCGCGCTCACGTGCATCGCGCTGCACCTGGCCGATGAAGAGGATCATCGGAATGGAATCCTGCTTGGCAATGTGAAGTCCGGCGGACGCATTGGTCGCTCCGGGCCCACGGGTGACCATGCAGATGCCAGGCTCCCCGGTCAGCCTGCCCCAGCAGTCGGCCATCATCGCAGCGCCGCCTTCCTGGCGGCAGACCAGCGTTTCGATCCCGCTTTCATAGAGCGCATCGAGGACGGCAAGGTAGCTCTCTCCTGGTACGCAAGATACGCGCTTCACTCCATTCGCTCTTAGCGCGTCGACGATCAGTTGGCCCCCGGTCTTCATCTGTCTTTTCCCTTGATCTCGATGTCGTTCAGTTCCGCCAGCACGTCGGCGGTATGTTCTCCGAGCTTCGGGCTCGGGCGGTGATAGGCAAGCGGTGTCTCCGACAGCATGATCGGCGTACGCACGCCTGGGATCATGCTACCGTCTGCGGCTTCCAGGTCGATGCGCATCTGGCGGGCCTGAACCTGCGGATCGCTGAACATTTCCGCTATGGAATTGATCGGTCCCGCAGGGACGGCATTCTCGCCGCAGGCGGTAAGCAGGTCGGCTTTGGTCCATGTCTGCGTCTGCGCGAGAAGAAGACGTCTAAGCTCCACACGGTTCGCAACGCGGGCCCGGTTGGTGGCGAAGCGGTCGTCGTCCGCCATCGTCTCAGTGCCGAGTATGGTGCAGAAGCGGCGAAACTGCCCGTCATTGCCAACTGCCAGGATAATGTGACCGTCGCTTGCCGGAATGACTTCATAAGGGCTGATGTTCGGATGGGCGTTCCCCAAACGCGCTGGCGCTGTTCCGGAGACGAGGTAGTTCATGTTCTGGTTGGCCAGAACGGCAGACATCACGTCGAGAAGGGCCATGTCGATCATCTGGCCTTCGCCCGTCTTCATGGCGTGGATTAGAGCCGCCTGGATGGCCGTCACGGCATAGATCCCGGTAAAGATATCGGCAATTGCGACACCCGCCTTCATCGGCTGGCCATCTGCCTCGCCGGTAATCGACATAAAGCCGGACATGCCCTGAACGATGTAGTCGTAGCCGGCAAGGCTGGCGTAGGGGCCGTCCTGGCCAAAGCCGGTGATCGAGCAGTAGACGAGCTTTGGGTTGATCGCCCTCAGGGTTTCGTAGTCAAGTCCGTACTTCTTCAGCCCGCCGAGCTTGAAGTTCTCGATCACGACGTCCGCGCTGACAACCAGCCGCCGGACAATCTCCTGGCCCGCTTCCGTCTTCAGGTCGACGGCCACGGACCGCTTGCCGCGATTGGTCGCATGGTAGTAGGCGGCAGAGAGGTTCTCCCCGTCCTTACCTTCCACAAAAGGCGGTCCCCAGGCCCGGGTGTCGTCGCCACCCTCCGGATGTTCCACCTTGATGACATCTGCGCCAAGATCGGCAAGCATCTGTCCCGCCCACGGACCCGCAAGAACACGAGCGAGCTCTATGACGCGGATGCCGGCAAGCGGGGGCTGCTTCTTTTCAATATTAGGGGTCATGGCGTGTTCAATCGAGCCCCAACCGAGGCTTCCGTAGTGGTGGCAGGCTTGGAGGCGATGCGCCTCTCGCGCCAGATGATGTAAAGGCCGGAGCCGACGATGATCGAGATGCCGAGCCATTTCACGGCATCTGGAAAGTCTGCGAAGACAAGCCAGCCGAAAAGCGTGGCAGAGACGATCTCGAAATATTGCATGGGTGCCAGAACGGAGGCCGGAGCGACGCGGTAGGCGTAGACGGCCAAGATGCCTGACAGCGAGGCAAAAAAACCGACGCCGAGCAGCCACAACAGGACCGTAGTATCGGGCCACGAGGGAGCAAGAAAACCAACGCCCGTCGCGTCTCCGAACACCAGCAAGAGGACGCAGATCGGGATGCCCCACAAAGACATCTGGAACTGCATTGCCCAGGGATTCTCCCGTGGCGCCAGCGCTCGCGTCATCAGGGCGAAGACCGCCACGCAGAAGGCGGTGATGATTGGCAGGATCGCGACGAGCCCCACCTCCTCGAAGCTTGGACGAATGACGATCATGGCGCCGAGGAAGCCGACGGCGCACGCCGTGTAGCGGCGCCAGCCGATGGTTTCGCCAAGGAAGATGCTGGCGAGGATCGTCAGGATGATGGGTTCGACAAAGAAGATGGCAATCGCGTCGGCGACTGGCATGACGGCAAGGGTAGCCACGAAGCAGATCATCGAGAGCGTAATGATGCCGGCGCGCGCAGCGTGATAGGCGCTCATCCGCCAGGAGAATTTCCGCCAGAGTCCATTCCATAGGACGATCGGCAGCATGAAGAGCGCCTGGAAGACGAAGCGTGCGGCGGTGATCATGGTGGGCGATGTCGTGTTGGTGGCGAGCTTCGAGAAGATGTCGATCAGCGGCGCCGCCAACATGGCGAGCAACATTAACAGGAGCCCATTGACGCTGCCTGCAGTCGGTACGTCTGAGGCGGCGGGGCCGCCGGCTGGCGAAGTCATTTCATCTAATCTCGCAAGGCGCGGCAGCTACGGCGTTCGCGGTGATGTCATTCATATAGCCGCGCTCCGCTGGCGAGGCACTTGATGAAATATCATCCCGTCATTCCCTCGGGGGCCTCATGCTAGTTGAGGCCCATGCGGCAAACTCTGCCATGGCGTTCCGCCGCACGGTTTCATTCAAGGTCTCGTGGCGGGTCTTGGGCCAGATCCTGCAGGTGGTCCGGGTAAGGCCGTGTCGTTGCAAATGGTGCAGCAGCCAGGACACTTCGCGCCCTCCGTTGGTCGCGAGATCCGCGTCGCCGCCGACCAGGTAGATCGGCATTTCCTTTGGCAGCCGGTCGACAAGGCGGGGGCCTCGGTAGGTGAACTCGAACAGGTCGAGCCAGAGCGAAACACTGGCATCAAAACCACAGAGCGGATCAGCAAGATAGGCATCGACCTCCTCTGGCTGACTGCTCAGCCAGTCTGCGTCGGTTCGCTTCTCCGGCATCGATCGCCCCCACGCCCGGAAGGTTGCCTTGGGGAGGAGGGTGCTGGGCACGTCGGCGCCTTTAAGCGCGCGTTCCGCCAGAAGCACTCCCTGCGCCAGCCGCCCTGCAAGGCCGGGATGGAAGTTGGAGTTCCAGATGGACAATGCATCGTACCGGTCCGGCTGTGTCACCGCTGCATTCAGCGCGATTAAACCTCCCATGGAATGGCCAAAAAGTAGGACCGGCAGTCCAGGATGCTGATTGACGGCCAGAGCGCGCATGGCGGCAACATCATCCAGCACCTTTCGCACGCCTTCCCGCTTCGCAAAGCGGCCTAGCGGAGCGTCGGGTGCTGTGGTGTCGCCGTGACCTCTGTGGTCATGAGCGTAGACATGAAAGCCGTGCTGGCTCATGAAGACGGCGAATTCCTCGTAACGCCGTGAATGCTCCGCAAGGCCGTGACAGATCAGCAGGATTGCGTGCCCAGGCTCATTGGCCGATTGGTGATGATAGGCGAGACTTGCCCCGGTCGGGCTGTCGAGCCTTCTTGTTTCGTAGAACATCGCCCCTCCTTGAGCCGCCTCGCGCATTGCTCCAGCGCGCCAATTCGCCTACATAGCGGCAACTTCCCATTTTGCCCGGAGCAATTTCACGATGGCACGCCAGTTCATCTATCACATGTCGGGACTGAACAAGTCCTACGGCGCCAAGAAGATCCTCGAGAACGTCAGCCTGTCCTTCTACCCGGACGCCAAGATCGGTATCCTCGGTCCCAACGGTGCTGGTAAGTCGACGGTGCTGCGTATCATCGCTGGTCAGGACAAGGAGTTCACCGGAGAAGCTTGGCTCGCCGAAGGTGCCACGGTGGGGTACCTCGAGCAGGAGCCGCATCTCGATCCGACCAAGAACGCGTTCGAGAACGTGATGGAGGGGGTTGCCGAAAAGCAGGCGGTACTCGATCGCTATAACGAACTGATGATGAATTATTCCGACGAGACGGCGGAAGAGGGCGCAGAGCTTCAAGACATCATCGACAGTCAGAACCTGTGGGATCTGGAGCAGCAGGTCGAGATGGCCATGGAAGCGCTGCGCTGCCCGCCCAAGGATGCCGACGTCACTCTGCTTTCGGGTGGTGAGCGCCGCCGTATCGCACTGTGCCGTCTGCTTCTGTCGCAGCCAGACCTGCTTCTGCTCGACGAGCCGACCAACCACCTCGATGCCGAAACGATCGCCTGGCTCGAAAAGCACCTGCGTGACTATCCGGGCGCCGTGATGATGATCACCCACGATCGCTACTTCCTTGACAACGTCACGGGCTGGATCCTCGAGCTCGACCGCGGTCGCGGTATCCCCTACGAAGGCAACTACTCTGCCTATCTGCAGGCGAAGGCCAAGCGCATGCTGCAGGAAAACCGGGAGGAAGCCGGCCGCCAGAAGGCTCTTTCGCGTGAGCAGGAATGGATCGCCTCCAGTCCAAAGGCCCGGCAGGCGAAGTCCAAGGCGCGCATCAAGGCCTATGAGCAGCTAGTCGATGCGGCGGAGAACGTGCGGCCCGGCGATGCGCAGATTATCATCCCGGTTTCGGAACGTCTGGGACAGGTCGTCATCGAGTTGGAAGGAATCACCAAGGGCTTCGAAGGCCGCACGCTGATCAACGACCTTTCGATCAAGCTGCCGCCCGGCGGCATCGTCGGCATCATCGGCCCGAACGGCGCCGGCAAATCCACCCTTTTCAAGATGATCACCGGCCAGGAAAAGCCGGATGCCGGCTCGATTCGCATCGGTGACACCGTGCATCTTGGTTATGTCGACCAGAGCCGCGATTCCCTCGATCCCAACAAGACCGTATGGGAAGAGATCTCCGGCGGAGCCGAGGTGATCAAGCTCGGCAAGTTCGATATGAATTCACGTGCCTATTGCGGCGCGTTCAATTTCAAGGGAGGAGACCAGCAGCAGAAGGTCGGCAATCTCTCCGGCGGCCAGCGCAACCGGGTGCATCTGGCAAAGATGCTGAAGGGCGGCGGCAACGTTCTCCTGCTCGACGAACCCACCAACGATCTTGATACGGAAACACTCGGCGCGCTCGAAACGGCTCTCGAAAACTTCGCCGGCTGCGCTATCATCATCAGCCACGATCGCATGTTTCTTGACCGTCTGGCCACGCACATCCTCGCTTTTGAAGGTGACGGCCACGTGGAATGGTTTGAGGGCAACTTCGAGGATTACGAGGAGGACAAAGTTCGTCGCCTCGGCCCGGACGCCCTCAATCCAGGCAGCCAGGCCTACAAACGCTTGACCCGCTGATCTTAGAGACAGGTCCCTCGTCCTGAGAAGGCTCCGGTCATCCGGAGCCTTCTGCTTTTTCAGGCTCTCCTACGTTAATCCGGTTGCACCATTAGTGCGGTTCATATAAACATATCTTTATATCTTGATTGCGTGAGGATGTGCGTGAATGGGCTTGCCGCTGGACACATTGGTGGACGTTCTGAAGTCGGTGGGGGAACCGACGCGCTACCGTCTGCTGGCCCTTCTTGCCGCCGGAGACCTGACGGTAAGCGATCTTACTGAGATCCTCGGCCAGTCTCAGCCGCGCATTTCGCGTCATCTCAAGCTCTTGGCTGAAGAAGACTTGATTGAACGCTATCAGGAAGGGGCATGGGCCTATTTCCGACTGAAACAGGACGGGGGAGCGGCAGCTCTTGTGCAGACGCTTCTGGCCGCAACTGTGGACGACGAGCCGGTGCTGGTGCGCGACGGGGAGCGTTTGGCAACAGTGAAGCGTGCGCGGGCGGAGAAGGCGCAAGCCTACTTCAGCCGCAACGCTTCCGAATGGGACGAGCTTCGGCGCTTGCATGTAAGCGATGCGGCCGTCGAAAACGCTCTGCTACGGTTGATCGGCAAGAACCCGGTGGATTCGCTGCTGGATCTCGGTACGGGTACCGGCCGGATACTGCAGTTGCTATCGGACGTCTACCGACGTGCCGTCGGGATAGATGCGAGCCGCGACATGCTTTCAGTAGCGCGCGCCAATCTCGACAAGGCCGGGATTCTGAAAGCCTCCGTGCGGCACGGTGACATCCTCAACCTTCCGGTTGAAGGGCAGGACTTCGATCTTGTCACGATCCACCAGGTGCTGCACTTCCTCGATCAGCCGGAGCTCGCGATTGCAGAGGCTGCCCGTGTGTTGCGGCCGGGCGGACGGCTGCTGATCGTCGATCTGGCGCCCCATAACCTCGAATACCTTCGCGACGAGCATGCGCATGTACGCCTCGGTTTTTCGCACCAGATCGTCAGTGACTGGCTCGAAAAACTTGGCCTCGAGGTGCAGGAGGTCGTCGATCTGGCCTCGGCGCAGAAGATGGCGCCTTCGCTGACAGCGACGGTGTGGCTTGCGCGCGACAAGCGCCTGCTGATGGCCAGCTCCGGCTCCGCCGACGAACTTACCGCTGCCTAGGAGACAGAGAATGAGAACCGGTCACCATCAGTTGCGGGAGCCCTTCAGTGTCTCCTTCGAATTCTTCCCCCCCAAGGCACCCGAAATGGAAACCCAGCTCTGGGAAACGGTCGAGGCGTTACGCGTCTGGAACCCAGACTTCGTTTCCGTCACCTATGGCGCAGGGGGGTCGACCAAGGCTCCGACGCTGGCAACCGTCCGTCGGCTGATCGAGGAGACGCCGCTGGTGACGGCCGCCCACCTGACATGTGTGGACGCGTCGCGCGAAGAGGTGCAGGCGGTGGTTGCCGAATACAAGACGCTCGGCGTTCGCCACATCGTGGCGCTGCGCGGCGATCCGGCGAGCGGTGTCGGCACGAGCTATGTTCCTCACCCGGATGGCTTCGGTGACACGGCTGAACTGGTGGCGGGTCTGCGGGCGCTTGGGGATTTTGACATTTCCGTCTCCGCTTATCCGGAAAAGCATCCGGAAAGCCACAACATGGACGCCGACATCGATACGCTGAAGCGCAAGGCGGATGCAGGTGCTGCACGCGCGCTGACGCAGTTCTTCTTCGACAACGACATCTTCGAGCGGTATCTGGACAAGGTGAGGGCAGCCGGCATCACGATCCCGATCGTGCCCGGGATCATGCCGATCCAGAACCTGACCCAATTGAAGCGGTTTGCCTCCCGCTGTGGAGCGTCCGTTCCGGCCTTCCTCGATGCACGTTTCGCAGATTATGAGGATAGGCCGGCGGAGCGGGCGCAGGTTGCCGCAGATGTTGCTGCCGAGCAGATGGATGACCTGCGCCGTCGCGGCGTCGATGATTTTCATATCTACACGATGAACCGCGCGCCGTTGGTCGGCGCAGTGCTTGAGCGGCTTGGCCGCTCCCGGAGGCGAGCTCAGTCTGGTGCCGCGGCCTAAAGCGTTCAGGCCCCAACGGAAAGAAAAAACGCAGCTCCCTGAGGCGCTGCGTTTTTTGCTGTCAAACTTTTATAAGAGTGTCACGGATGCCAGATATGTCCGGTAGTGGAGAGATTGTGGCGCTCAGATAAAGAGCATTGAAGCCACGAACACAAACGCTGCACCGACTACCAGGACATTGAGAGAGTATGCACGTCCCATGTCTGCCTCCTTGTGCTGACTGGTTCAGTGTATGTCCTTTTCGAGCATCTTGAAAAGCGGATTTTATGCTGCAATGCAGCGACGGACTTCGTTTTTCGGTCGGAATCTTGCTTCTACCGATTTGATAATTATGCATTTATCGGATTAACGGATGTGGTGAATAATTTCCGAATTCTCGTCCCGTGACGTTAAGAAGCGAAACATCACGTGACGTCTTTCGTCCAAAGAAGCGTCTGCTATCGCACCGCAATAGGGCCGCGCGTGCGAAACAACCGTCCATCGAGGATCAGCAGCCCAAGGGCGATGAGTGCTATTCCCGCCATCTCCGTCCATTGAAGCCGTTCACCAAGAAAGAGGGCTCCGAGGAGAATCGCAGAAGGCGGAACCAATAGCGTCACCAGGGAGGTGTTGGTGGCGCCGGCCATGGAAAGTAAGCGGAAAAAGAGCAGATAGGCGAAGGCGGTCGAAAGCAGCGCCAGACCCAGGATCGCGGATATGGTGCTGAGGCTTGGGAGGGTCAGTGACCACGGTTGGTCGGCAAGGACCATCACAGGCAGCATCATCAGCGACGACGCGGTCAACTGGCCGGTAGCCGTCACTGGTGCAGGAATGCCGCGAAAACGTTTGCCGAAGGTCCCGGCGAATCCGTAGCAGATCGCCGCCAGTACGGGCAGAACGAGTGCCCAGACTGGCGCATGCGCGGTGGAGCCGAGTGCCGGACCGATGAGAACGGCCGTCCCGGCGAGCCCAGTGAGGCAGCCGGCGATCTTCGCCGCCGTTAGCTTTTCGTCGGTGGTCCAGCGATTGGCGATCAGTACCGTCCAGATCGGCGTCGTCGCGTTCAGGATAGAGGCAAGGCCGGCGCCGATTTCCGTTTGCCCAAAGAAGATCAGCGTGTGGGGCAGGGCGTTGTTGATGAAACCCATCATCGCAAAGGCGCGCCAATGCGTTCTAAGCGTCCTGTAGAGGTCGTGCTGCCCGTGCAGGTAGATGTGCAAGGCGATCGCCGCCAACGAGAGGCGGAGGAAGACGAGGGTGAAAGGCGGGACCTCGAGCACAGCCACTCGCGCAAAGAAGAACGAGCCGCCCCAGATCAACCCCAGCAAGAGCAGCAGTCCCCAGGCGGTTCCCGTCAGTCTCTGTTGCGGTTGGGCTGCCACAGTGATTCTCCTTGTGCCGATGCGGGAGCCATAGCGACAGCCTTCCCAATACGCCACCCGAATCCCGCGGCAGCAGGACAGGCCTCAGAGGGCACTCAACAGGGCCTGTGTTGGCCAGCCGTCCGCCGGCAGTCCGAGCCTTGCCTGTTCCTTTTGAACTGCTTGGCGCGTGCCCGAGCCGAGAATGCCATCGATCTTGCCGACGTCGTGGCCCCTCTGCTGCAGTTTCGTCTGCAGTGACTTCATGTTCGCATCATCCAATCCTGCTTCCGGATTGCCCTTCTGGTACGCCGGTGCACCCATGAGACGGGTGGCAAAATAGGCAGCGGAGGTCGTGTAGATAAAGGACTGGTTCCACTCCAGGTAAATATTGAAGTTCGGGTAGGTCAGGAAAGCCGGTCCCTTGCGTCCCTGCGGCAGAACCAGGGCAGCGGGCAGGTTGGAAAACGTGGTGTCGCCGTCGCGTGGAGCCACACCCATGGCGAACCACTCGTTCGCGGGCTTTTCGTTGCCGAGACCGCTTTGTTCCCATGCGAGGTTGTTGGGGAGCGTCACTTCCTGGATCCAGGGCTCGCCCGGGCGATAGCCGAGGCTCTGGATGAACTTTGCTGCCGTCAGGATCGCATCCGGAGAGCTGCTCTTGACGTTGATGTGTCCGTCGCCGTCGCCATCTACGCCATAGGCTATGATATCTTCCGGGAGCATCTGGACTTGTCCAATTTCGCCTGCCCAGGCGCCCGTGTTGGTCGCGGGGTCGAGATCGCCGTGCTGCACCATCTCGATCAGTGCCAGCAGTTGTGGCCGGAAGAGTTCGGGCCGGCGGCAGTCATGGGCGAGAGTGACAAGCGCGTCGCGCGTGCTGAAGTCGCCCTGAACCGCGCCGAAGTCTGTTTCCATCGCCCAGAAGGCAGCGATGACGCCAGCTGGTACGCCGAACTCCTGCTCGGCGCGCTGGAAGACATTGGCATACTGCTTGAGCTTCTGGCGTCCGATGTCGAGACGCGCCTGGCTCACCGTCCGCTGCGAGAACTCGAGAAAGGTCTGTTTGAAGACCCCTTGAGCGCGATCGCGCGACAGCACCTTTTGGTCGATCCGGGCACCCGTCAGAGCGCGGTCTGCAGTCTCGGCCGGAATGCCTTTAGCGACAGCTTCCGCCTTGACGCCGTCCAGAAAGCTTTCAAGGTCGCCGCCGCAGGTCTGGGCGGCCGCTGGCAGGGCAAAGCAGGCCGACATGAGGGCGGATATGGCGAGACGGCGGGCGATCGGCATAAGGGGTCTCCATCGCAGGAACAGGTTCGTGTCGGTCTCGGCGATCAATGTGACGGAAGCGCGGCGCCAGCGCATTGCTGGCTGTAGGGCTCATTCCGTGGCTGCGGCGACCCAGGCCTGCCAGTTCTTTTCCGTACCGGCGAAGACGTTGATGTCGGTGTTGCCGCTGACGCCCGGGACGACGCCCGTCGCGGTGTACTGCCAGAACGCCCAGCGGCGGGTCGCATAGATGCCCTCCGGATGCTGGGCCGTGGAGCGAACCCAGAAGTGATAGTCGTCGAACTGGCCGACCAGGTTGTCACGGTGGAAATCGACGGTGGTGTAGATGATCGGCCGCTTGCCGTAGTGGGCCTCGATGCGATCCATGAAGCGCCGCATTGCGGCTCGCACGGTGGCCGGCGGCGGACGCAGCTTGCAGGTGGGGGATGCGTGGTTCCACTCCACATCGAGCACCGGCGGAAGGCGGACCGCAGCTTTCGGCACGTTGCGGATGAACCAGTCTGCCTGATCGTCTGGCGTGGAGCAGAAATAGTAGAAATGGTAGGGCGCATGCGGCAGGCCCGCGGCGGCCGCACCCCGCCAGTTTGCTTCGAAGCCGCTGTCGATGCGATCCTTGCCCTCAGTTGCCTTGATGAAGGCGAAGGCGACGCCGGATTTCTTCGCCGCTTGCCAGTCGATGTCGCCGTTCCACTTGGAGACGTCGATGCCGTGGATGTCGTGCCTGCCCGGATGCTTGTGGCCGAAGTCGACCGGGTCGTTGTCCTGGAAGCGCGGCTTGACGATGGAGGCGGTGCTGAGCGCTTCGTAGCTCACGGCGCTGCATCCGCTCAGCAGGAGCGTCGCGGTCAAAAATGCAAAGGCAGTGCGGGGCATCCAAGGTCCATCTGCTGGTGCTACGACCGAAGCCTCGCGTGAAGCCGCAGTTTGCGAACACTATAACGCCGCAGAAAGCGCGTCACTGCAAGCCGCCGAAGTCAGCTGCGCTTGCGCAGGATGGCGTGCCAAGCATATCCGCGGCCGATCTCTTCAAAGATCATGTCCGCGTCGGCTTGCTCCAGCCTGTCCTCCAGTGCCTCCTGCAGCCGAGCACGCGGCGTCACGTGGAAGCGCTGCAGCCAGGCCTGCAGCGCGGACCGGAACCAGCGGGGCAAATGCTCCTGCTGGCCGAAATCGACCACGTGTAGCGAGCCGCCGGGCGATAGCGCAGCAAGCGCGGCATCAATCGCTTTCTCCCAATCCGGTATCATCGATAGCGCATAGGAGATCATCACGCGGTCGAATCCGTCTGCGCCGAAGTCGCTCGCCTGGAAGGTGGTGGCATCCGCGCGCACGAGCACCGGCTGCTGCGCCTGGCCCTCGAAATGGCGGCGCGCGCTTGTCAGCATCTTGGCGGAGATGTCGAGGCCATAGAGTTCCGCGGCCGGGTAGAGCCGGTGCGCCAGCAGAAGATTGCGGCCGGTGCCACAGCCGACTTCCAGAAGCCGGCCGCCCTGCGGAACCTGCAACTCCACAATCGCCCGGTCCCTGCCCAGAAGATAATATTTTCGCGTCAGGTCGTAGATGTGGCGCTGATAGCGATACATCTGGTCCATCTGCTCGGCGTGCATCTCCGCCGGCGCCGCCGTCTGGTGGAGATCCGTCATACCCGCAGCTCGTAGATGTGGAAGCCGCCGTAGATCGCCGAGCGGTCGCGCAGGTTGAGCTCGTTGGATCGATCGGCGAGGTAGGTCCAGCGGCGCAGCAGGTGCGATCCGACGCGGCCCTCTATCACGCTTTCCTTTGCCGCGGTGCGGAAGATTACCCGCGCACCCGGCGCAGCCGTCCGGTCGATTTCTGCCCACAGATCGTTCAGCTGCGCATCCGTCATCCAGTCCTGCGCGTCGAGCAGAACATATCGATCGACCGAGGCCGCGGGCTTTGACTTCAGCAGTTCGGTAAAGCTGGCGTGGTGGACCGTGACGCGCTCCACATTGTCCCGGATCGTCAGGTAGTTCTCCGGTCGAAGATAGGTCGGGAGAGTGCCCTCGTGCTGCCGCGGATAGCGGCGGGCAAAGGCCTGCCATGCGAAATGGTTGTCACGCAGCGGGAAGTGGCACGCGAGTTTCTCCAGGCGTTGGCGCAGGACCGGCGCAATGGAATTGCCGTCGGCATCGCGGGCCAGTTCGTCATACTGCTGCGGGGGAATGCCGAGACCGAAGAGCGAGCTCTTGCGGCCGGTGATGAAGCGGATCAGCGGCTTGTCGAACAGCGGCGCGATCTCCGTGTCGAAGAATTGCCTCTGTTCACGCAGCGAGCGTGCTTTGGCGAATTCGGTCAGGTTCACCCCGTGCAGACGGGCGAGCAGGTGGCCGGCACCGATGAAGCGCCCCAGTAATCCGGTGCGGTAGATATTGCCGTCAAGCACCTCGATACGGCGGCGGCCGTTCATCCGCCGGCGCGCCCAATAGGCGCGGGTGACCGGGTCGAGGTTGGCGGAGATGAACATGTCGTAGATCGAGCTGTTGCTTTTGACGGCATCGATGCCGAACAGCCGCACGACGTCGCGGTGCGTCGGCAGATGCCGAAAGGCGGCCAGTTTTAGTCGGTTGAGCGCGATGTGGTGCGGGTTGAGATCCACCACGTCGATTGCTTTCGGTGCGCGGCTGAGATAGGCGAGCATGTTGCAGCCGCCCGAGCCGATCGTGACGATGCTGTGATCCGGCCCAAGCTCCATCGCCTGCATGTCGACATCGGCATCCTCCCAGATCTGCGGGTAGACGAGGCCGGAAAACAGCAGACCGAAAACCCGTTCCGAAAAGCCTTTGCGCGACAGCGCCTTGTGCTGCAGCAGCGCGTCCTTGAGCCTGCGGTTGCCGAGATATCCGCCTGCATGCTGAGCAACATCCGCCATGATCGTCTCCCGCCGTGGTTTCCGGGCATGTAGACGGGCGATGCTACAGATTGATGACGCAGGCTGTGCGCAACAGCCGGAAGGGGCTTTTCCCGGGCGCTGTTTGCTGCTTGCATTGGAGCACAACAGGAAGCCTTGATGAATTACCTCTCCCGTATCCTCAAAGCCCTCGCCGTTGCCCTGATCGTGCTTCTGGTCGGCGGCGTCGCTTGGCTCTACTTCGTGCCTCCGGCCCTGCTGCGGGTCGGTGCGGGCTATGCCGCCAAGATCGTCTGCTCGAATGTCTTCCTGGCGGAACGCGACCCTGAGCAGGTGCTCGCAGTCGATGTTCAGGCGCCGGGCCATCCGCTGCTCAAGCTGATGACGGTGGAAGTCGACCGGGATGAGAAGCGGGTGAGGGCGGCGCTGCTGGGCTTCATTGCGCCCAATGAGGCTCTCTATCGCGAGGGATTTGGATGTGCTGCGGTACCGGAGGGAGCGAAGGCGGTGCCTGCTCCTTCTGCGCTGGATCATGCGTCTGGTGGCAGGGCAGATGGCTTGTGGCCGAACGGCGACATCATCGGGTCCGATCAGGCCGTTGCAGCGATTCTTTCAGATGCTGCTTTCACCGGGCCCGGCATGCGGACGGTGCTCGTCGTCCGTGACGGACGCATTATTGGCGAGCGCTATGGCGAAGGATTTTCTGCAGACACGCCACTCCTCGGCTGGTCGATGACGAAGACGGTCAATGCGGCGATCATCGGTACCCTTTTGCGCGACGGACGGATGCGGCTCGACCAGCAGGCGCTTCTGCCGCAGTGGATCGGCGACCCGCGCGAAGAGATCACGCTTGCCCACCTACTGGCCATGGAGGACGGTCTCGCATTCAACGAGAACTACGGCTCCGTGACGGATGTCACGCAGATGCTCTATCTCGAACCGGATATGGCGGCCTTCGCCGCCGACGCGCCGCTCATGACCGAGCCCGGGACGAGCTTCAGCTACTCCTCCGGCAGCGCCGTGCTTCTGTCGCGCATCTGGATGAACGCGTTCGACGATCAGACGGTCGCTTTGCGCTATCCGAATCAGGCGCTCTTCCGGCCGCTCGGCATGCAAAGCGCCGTCCTTGAGACTGATGCGGCAGGGACGTTCGTGGGGAGCTCCTACATGTATGCGACGGGTCGGGACTGGGCACGGTTCGCGCTTCTGTTGCTTCGCGACGGCGTGTGGGACGACACTCGCCTTCTGCCGGAGGGCTTTGTCCGTCTAATGGCTGAACCGAATGGGACGTCAGGAGGACGATATTCAAAGATGCAGACTTGGCTGCCTGGCGAGGACGAGGCCGACTTGCCGAACGACACCTTCTTTCTGCAGGGACATGATGGTCAGACGATCGCAATCATCCCATCGCTCGACCTTGCGGTCGTCAGGCTGGGCCTCACGCCGCGCCGCGACGGATACGAGGTGACGCCGCTGGTGCGCCGGATCGTCGAACTCAGCAAATAGTCAGAGATGGCGGGCGGGGCTACTGCTGCAGGACGTGCAGCATGCCTTTGCGCTTGGCATCGTAGTAGTAGCCGCGTGCGTAGAGCCGGATCGCGTTGTCATTGCTGTTGTCGGCAACGAGCCAGGCGCCGCGAAGATACTTGATCGCGTATTTGAGGTTGGTTTCCGCATCGAGCAGGCCTTCCGGCGGACCGTCATAGCCCATCGACTTCGCGGTGGCATACTTGATCTGCATGAGACCCCAGTAGCCGTTCTTGTGGTAGGCCTTTGGATTGTAGCGGCTTTCGCGGTGAACCACCCGGTGAACCAGCGATTCGGGGACGCCGTAGAGACCCGCATAGCGCTTGATGAGCTTTGCCAGATCAGCAGGTGCCTCGGCGGCGGTCGCCGGAAGCGGATCACCTGGGGCTGGCGGGAACTGGTTGCGCGTGTCAACCGACTGTAGCGTCGCCACGGCCGCCGGGGCAGTGGGGGCCGCGTAAGCCAGTGCCTTCACGTCCGGGCGCGGAATGGGGATGACAGATTGCAGGGCCTGCATGTCGGGCGTCAGTTCGTCTTCGTCCGGCGCGAGCGCCTCGGCCCGAAGCTCAGCGGCGGGGATGCTTAAGCTTTCGGTTTCGGTAACCGAGGTAATGGCTGCAGCAGCGCGTGTTGCCGAGACAGGATCCGCCGTCGCATAGGCCACCTGAGGTGCCATCTCGGGAAGAGCCATGGCCGCATTCTGCGCCAGTGAAACAGAGGTCGTATCGGGAGTGGCAAGGGGGATACGGGCGGTTTTGGCCTGTGCTACTGCGCCCGCCGTGTCGCCAGAGGCCGTGGCAACTGTGGTCGTAGATCCATCGGTAGCAACTGCGTCTGTTAAGGCTGTTTGCTCGGCAGTTCCTGTAGCCGGCTCCAAACGCGCTGTCTTCCCTAAGTCCGGTTCCACGCTGGAGCAGCCCGCAAGCCCTGATGCGAGGGCCAAGGAAACGAGGGCCGTGCGGCTCAAGAACCGGTTCATCGCCATTGGATCGTTCTCATGATCTTACGGTTTCTCCAGCCGCCCGATGTCGTCTGCTGATTTTTCATTAACCTATCACCTTGGTCCGGGCAAGCCGGACTCAAGCGGCGATGCGGCGGTACCCTGCGGTCACGGCGCGTCGCGCGATGAATCGCGTACCCAGCTTGCGCGAGACTGGATGCAGCCGTGCACCACGGCCTGAGCGATTGATGGTGCGTCGCGGGAAGACGACGTGCGTCAGCGCTCCGGCGGCGACCAGGACGATGAAGGCCATCTGAATCTGAAACAGGATCGCTGGAGACCCTATCGCCGGCGAGGTGAACTGGGTGAGGAGTGCCACTAGGACGGCGACATAGCGGGGGCTGGCGAGACAGTTGCTCAGAAGCCGCGCAAAAATCCTCGCCGGGCGCTGTTCCGGCAGATTGTCGTTGGCGACGATCGGACAGCGGACCGAGGGTTCCTGGAATGACCATAGGGCGTAGAGCATAAGATACGCCAGCCCGAGCCAGGAAAGAGGCTTGAGAAGCGCTGGAGCCGCCCACGCAACGGCCAGCAGCGGCAGCGCGGCAACCGTCATCGCCGCGCCGAGCCCCAGCGCGACGGCCGGCACGGTCAGGAATGCCGTATGGCGACCTCGCTGGGCGGCATAGCGGGCGATGAGACGAGCAAGCGGACTTGGAAGCGCGATGACGAGGATCGAGGCAGCGCAGAAGGCTGTCCAAGTTTCGATTGTCATCGCTTCCTCCTCATTCTGTGTTCGCGATATCGTCAGGCCGTTTCGAACGGTTGACCGATAAAGTCCATCACCTCACCGAACCATTTTGCCGACAGATCGAAGTGTTTTCCACCTTTTATTCGAGGGAACTCGATCGTTCGCAGGCGCCCGCCGTGATCCTCATCATGGCCGGTGACACCCGAGACCTTGTCGAACGCGCTGTCGACGGCGAGGTCGACCATGCTCTGGATCAACCGCAGGTCTCCGGGATTGGCCGGAGCGGAACGGGCAAAATAACCGGACTTCTGCACCATTGAGCGCTCCGCATTCAGCCGGGCCGCAAAATGTTTCTGGAACCAGTTGCCGACGTTGATCGTATCGATCTTCACATGGCCGAAGGCGTCGCGCTTGACCTCGTCGCCCGAGGCCTCTCGTTCGGCGACAATGGCATCCAGGCAGGCGCCTTCCGAGACGAACAAGGTGACGTAGCCACGCTCGTCCATCACCTGGCGCAGGCGCTCCGCCTCCTTCTCCAGATCGAAGACCATTTCGGGGAGGTAAAGACCGTCGATGTTCTTCATCGACGTGTTCATCATCAGGCCTTCGCAATATTCGTTGTGCTGGGTGCGCTGGATGTACTTTCGTGCCGTGGCAGCGGTCAGCCAGCCGCAGTGGCGCCCCATCACCTCGTGGATTACGAGCGTGCGGGGTGCCGCGCTCTGTTCGTTGCTGACGTGGTCGAAGAAGTGTGCGCCGACTTCAGCAGCAGTCCAAGCGCCCAGCGACTGGCGGATCGGCACGATATCGTTGTCCACCGTCTTCGGTAGCCCCACCACCGTGAGATCATAGCCGTTGGCGCCGAGGTAGGCGGCAAGATCGGCCGCGGTGGTGTTCGTGTCGTCGCCGCCGATCGTGTGGAGGATAGTAATGCCGTCTTCGGCAAGGCGGTCAGCGGCAACCTGAAGGGGGTTCTCGCCTTCCTTGACAAGACCACGTTTCACGCAATCGGCCGCGTTGGTGAGTTTGACCCGGCTGTTGCCGATCGGTGACCCGCCGTAGCGATGCAACAGATGGGCGCCTGCGCGGATATCGGGCGTGATCTCGATACGGTCGCCCTTGAGAAGGCCCTGGTAGCCGGAACGGTAGGCAACCAGCTCAAGTTCGGGGGCCAGATCGGTATAACGTTCAATCAACCCGCCGACTGCAGACGAGAGACAGGGAGCCAATCCGCCCGCGGTCAACATCGCCACTTTCTGTTTCGCCATCCCATCCTCCTGTAGCGCCAATCGGCATTGTGAGCATATGCAGGATGTGGAGCAGAGAATGACGGGTGTAAAGCAGATTAATCAGGAAAAACGGGCATTTCGCCACCTGGGGAAACTTCCGCGTCGCAGGCGTCCGATCTAATCGTTTCAAGTGCTGGCACTCGAGAACCCGCTGGGGAGCCGCGGAGCCGAAGGCCGCAACGTCGCAGGGTCCTGATTCTGTTACCGGCCATGGCGCCGCGGTTACGGATTCTGAGAAAGCTCGGAACGGAGGAGGCGTTCAGAAGTTGGCTCTTTGTTCGGAAAAGATGAACATAGTTTAACCGTCCTGGCACAGTCAGGCTTCTTGCGCCCAACCCGATTATCTGGTCATTTGCGGCATGAACTTCGATTTCAACTGCTTTCAGATATCGTCTCTGTGGGACCGACTGCTCGGTGCAATTGGCGACGCCGCAGGCAATGCGCTCGGCCGCGTGGTCGAGGCGATTCGATCGGTCTTCGAAGGCGATCCCGAGACGCGCCGGCAGGTTTCGTTCTCTGTGGCGATCATTGCCCTCTCGGCCAAGATGGCGAAAGCCGATGGTTTGGTCACCGAGAAGGAGGTTGACGCCTTTCGACAAATCTTCGACTTCCCTGTGGAGGAAGCGCACAACGTCGCGCGGCTCTATAACCTGGCGCGCCAGGACATCGCCGGCTACGAGGCCTATGCCACAAAGCTCGCCGGCCTCTGCGGAAGCGGTGACGAAAATTGTCCGATGCTGGAGAACGTTGTCGACGGGCTCTTCCATATCGCTAAGGCGGATGGGTTGATGCACGAGAAAGAACTGGCGTTCTTGGCGAGGATCGCCGAGATATTCAAGATCGACGAGGAGCACTTCCGCCGTATCCTCGCACGCCATGTCCATATGGAGGGCAGAGACCCTTATCTCGTCCTTGGCGTTTCGCCGGAGGACGACTTCTCCAAAATCCGCAAAACGTACCGGCGCCTGGTCTCCGAGCATCACCCCGACCGGCTGATCGCCCGTGGCGTCCCCGCGGCCTTGCATGCGGCAGCCAACGAACGCATGGCAGCGTTGAATGCGGCCTATGCTGCGATCGAGAAAGAGCGCCGCGCTGCATGAATGACTTTGCCGCCGACTATCCCGGCGCAATAGTAAGGCCCTCTCCGAACTTCGGGCCTCGTGTGGGTGACCGCGCGCCCGATATGGTCGTTCTCCACTATACGGGGATGCCGGATCACGAGCAGGCGCTTGCGTGGCTCTGCAATCCCGGAAGCCAGGTGTCCAGCCATTACTTCGTTCACGAGGACGGGCGCGTTGTACAACTGGTGCCCGAAGGTGCGCGCGCCTGGCACGCTGGCAAGAGCGGCTGGGCGGGGGAGAGCGATATCAACTCCGCCTCCATCGGCATCGAGATTGCCAATGCCGGACATCCGGGCGGCCTGCCGTCCTTCCCCGACGCACAGCTTGAGGCCGTCGTGGAATTGTGTCGCGATTGCGGCTCGCGGTGGATGATTCGAGCCGAACGGTTGCTCGGACACTCCGATGTGGCCCCGATCAGGAAGGTTGATCCGGGAGAAAATTTTCCGTGGGAGAAACTGCATCGTGCGGGCCTGGGGCACTGGGTTGAACCCACCCCCATCAGCAGCGGCCGGTTCTTTCAGCGGGGGGACAGCGGGCAGCCAATCGAGGCACTCCAGTCGATGCTGTCCATCTATGGCTATGACATTGAAGCTAGTGGCGTTTTCTGCGACAGAACGAAGGGCGTGATCGAAGCTTTTCAGCGTCATTTTCGCCAGCAGCGCGTCGATGGTATCGCCGACATTTCCACCATCGACACGCTCCATCGCCTGATCGTGTCGCTGCCGGAATTCAACCTCGGTTAATGTCCGGGAAGAAGCTTGGTTCCTTCGCTTCGGCACAAAAAAACGCCCGTGCCACATCATTTCCTCATTGCGCCGTTTTAAACCAGCTCATCGACGTGGTCGCCACCGAAGGACGGGGGACTGCAAAACATCAATGATCTGTGGGTCTTACCCACTGCCGCAGCGCTTGCGTGGCGCGGTGCGCAGAGGCTGGCGCTTGGCCAGGCGAGACCGCTAGTCTGGAGAGTTTTTTCGAAGATGAGAAATGCAATTGTTGCCGCTGCGGCCTGTGTCGTCATGCTTACCGCTGCTCCTCAGGGTGCGTTTGCCGAGGAGGCAACCAAGACGAAGACTGTTGCGCTGCAATCGAAAGTCACCACCGCGGGCTATGCCTCGTCCAGGAGCCCACTCGCTGCGGCAATGCAGTCAACCAACCCCTACTCAAAGATCATCACCAAGTATGCGAAGGAATATGGCGTTCCCGTCGAACTCGCCCATGCCGTGGTGAAGGTGGAAAGCAACTTCAATCCCAAGGCGCGCGGCGCTGCGGGCGAGATCGGACTGATGCAGATCAAGCCGGCAACGGCGCGGATGATGGGCTACAAGGGCAGCGTCAAGCAGCTCTACAATCCGGAGACGAACATCGAGTTCGGTATGAAGTATCTCGGAGCGGCGCACGAACTCGGAGGCGGCAAGACCTGCGGCACGATCTTGAAGTACAATGCCGGTCACGGCGCCAAGCGTATGAACCCGATCTCGAAGCGCTACTGCGGCAAGGTTCTCGCTCTCCTGGAAACCTGATCCGCCTGCGCCGTTTGCCGCTAGCCTTCCGCAACCGGAACCGGTTAGAACTCCGGTCGTGACGCGGGCTTCGGGATCAGCGGCAAGGCATGGCAGAGCAGTTCAGATATATCGTCATCGGCGGCGGCATGATGGGTGCCGCTGCCGCGCGTCATCTCTCCGAACAGGCGGATGGGGTCGCACTTATCGGGCCGGCGGAGCCTCCCGACTACCAGGCGCATCAGGGCGTGTTCGCCAGTCACTATGACGAGGCGCGGATCACCCGCCAATTCGATGCCGACCCGCTCTGGGCCAGCTTCGCCGCCCGCTCCATCGAACGCTACCGGGATATCGAGACGCGAAGCGGTATCCGCTTCTACACCGAAGCAGGCTGCCTTTTTGCTGGTCCGGAGCCGCGCTCCGCCTCAGATTATCTTCACCGCGCCGCCCAGGTCGCACAGGTCTCAGGCCTTCTGGTCGAGAAGTTTGAAGCGCCCCAGCTTGTATCCCGCTTCCCGCAGTTTTCATTTCCGCCGCACCTCTTCGGCTATTACGAGCATGTCGAGGCCGGTCACATTAACCCTCGAGCACTGGTCCGCGCTCAAAAGGCAATTGCTGCCGAGCAGGGGGGGCGGCGGATCAACGCCGTGGTGACGGCGGTTCGGGAAGAGGGCGGACATGTGCGGGTGGAAACCGCCAATGGATTGGTTTGCCAGGCGGAACGGGTGCTGATTGCCGCCGGCGCCTTCTCCAACTTCCACAACCTCCTTCCACGCCCGCTCGATCTCAGGGCCGCGCCGCGCACCGTGGTCTTCTTCGAACTTGATGAAGAAAGGCAGGCCCGCTTCGGTAGCATGCCGTCCACCATCGTCTTCACGGAACGGGAAGAGGATCATGTCTACATTCTGCCGCCCGTGCGCTATCCCGACGGCAACGTCTATCTGAAGCTCGGCGGAGACATAGAAGCAGGTGGCTTCGCCACACTTGACGAGGTCCGCACATGGTTCCGGAGCTCGGGCGATCCTGATGAAGCGCGCCGGCTCGTCGAGGTCGCCCTGCAGTTGATGCCGGGCCTTTCCGGCTGCCGCACGACATCTGCACCCTGCGTGGCGACATTTACTCCCACCGGCCGCCCCTATGCCGGCTTCCAGCCGTCCTCTCAGGTGGCCGTTCTGACGGGTGGTAACTTTGTTGCTGCGAAATCTTCCGATGAACTAGGGCGGCTGGGAGCGCTGCTTATGTTAAATGGCGGACTTGGCGAAGAGGACTTCGGAAGCGGGATGTTACCGCTTTTTCGGTGAAGCTTCCTTCGTGACTCCGCGCCGGATCCGCAGCGGTGGCCGAGACAGCAGCTCACCGCCAGCTGACACAGGTCATGGAGCGCCTGATGCCGCGGCCCGACCTTTTCGCACGTCCTTATCCGCCTGCGTCACGTCTTTCACCGCAGCCGGCACCCAGCAATCGCCTTTTCAGAATCGCGTCGGATTGGCGTCCTCGGGGCGTGTGGCGCAGGCGCGAACAGCTCCGCCGAGATCGGGCGCCTCGGGCGGAGTTGGCCTTCGACGGGGCGATCCGGGATACCAGCCACGTTGCCAGTGTCCAGGCGCGATCTATCTGGTCGGCGGCGTCAGCGCTTTCCGCTGGCGTTCCCGGATGAAGTCGACTATCTCACGCCTGCCAGTTGGCCGGGCAGCCGCGCTTCACCAATGCCGAAAGGCGGTGAGGTGAGGAAAGTCCGGGCTCCACGGAAACACGGTGCCGGATAACGTCCGGCGGGGGCGACCCTAGGGAAAGTGCCACAGAAAGGAAACCGCCCCGCCTGCTGTCCTGCTCCTTTGCCGAGCAGGAGAGGTGGCGGGGTAAGGGTGAAAGGGTGGGGTAAGAGCCCACCGCGGTCCTGGCAACAGGAACGGCAAGGTAAACCCCACCGGGAGCAAGACCGAATAGGGATGACGCGGGTGTCGCTTGCGGCGCTACAGCCTGTTTCCGGGCTAGTCGTCCGGGTGGGTTGCGCGAGGCGATGTGCAAGCATCGTCCCAGATGAATGGCTGCCACGTTCCGGCGCTTGCGCCGGGGCCATACAGAACCCGGCTTACAGGCCAACTGGCTACAATATTTTCTCATCCTCGGCCATCCTCCGGACCGTCTCGTTCCGGAGGTGGTCGCGCATGTAAGGTGTCGCGAAAATATCAATTGTTTCAGCCGCTTGCAGAGTCTTTAGGTGAGGCTTAGCTTTGCCTCCCAAACCTCTTTCTCGGCGAGTCGTACTAACCCTTTGTTAAACTTAACAGCTCATAAATAAACCCTGTTGCGGCCTTGCTGCGGGGCCTCTTCCCATTGACGCCCATATGGTCCCATGTTATCCCATTCACGTACTGTTCAAGGGCAAATGAAGGCCCGCCAATCATCAAGTTGTGGTCGCTGCAGCGAGCGGATGTTCATCCGTTTGGTGGGCGAAGCCTTGTCTGGTTCAGTCGTGTATCAGGGGCGCGTTGGCGCCCTGAGGAGCAACGGGGCGGATGTCAGGCGTAACGGACCGCTTCCTGTCGAATGCTACCAACCGGATCGATGCCAAGGGGCGCGTTTCTGTGCCTGCAGGCTTTCGGTCCGTTCTGGTGGGGCGGGGGAACCTGGAGCTTTATTGTCTCCAGGACTTTATCTATCCGGCGATCAGCGTCGGGGGCCCGGATCTGCTCGATCGTTACGAGCGGCAGATCGCGTCCGTCGATCCTTTCTCGCCGGAAGCGAACAGGATGTCGCTGCTGGTTCACGGTGGCGGCGTCTTCATGAGGCTCGATGCGGAGGGCCGGCTGATGGTCACGGATTTCATCCGGGATTTCACGGGAATCAGCTCGGAAGTGACCTTCGTCGGGCGCTCGGATCATTTTCAGCTTTGGCAGCCGCGGGCGTTTCAGGACGCGCAGGCGGCAGCGAGGGAGGGGCGCTTTTCACCGCGTCCCGCTTGAGACGGGGGATTGGAATGGCGGCGAACATTGGCGGAGGGCAGACCGAGGCCGAAGGCGGACCTGTTCGCCACATTCCGGTTCTTCTTGCAGAGGTCATGGCGGCGATTGATCCGCAGCCCGGGCAGGTGATCCTCGATGGTACGTTTGGTGCCGGCGGCTATACATCCGCTATTCTTCAAAGTGGTGCGTCGGTCATTGCGCTCGACCGAGACCCGAGCGCGATCGCTGCCGGGCAGGGTCTGGTTGCGTCGAGTGGTGGGCGTCTAGCACTCATTCAGTCGCGGTTCTCCGATCTGGGCGCTCATGCCCCCGACCAAGGGTTAGATGCCGTTGTGCTCGATATCGGCGTCTCTTCCATGCAGATCGACGAGGCGGAGCGTGGGTTCTCCTTCCAGAGAAATGGACCGCTCGACATGCGCATGTCGTCCGCCGGTGTGTCCGCCGCCGATGTCGTCAATCGGGCGAAGGTCGGTGACTTGACCCGCATTCTCGGTTTCTTGGGGGAAGAGAAGCATGCCGGCCGTATCGCTAGGGCGATCGAAAAACGCCGTGCTGCCGGACCCTTTGCTACGACCCGAGATCTCGCCAATCTCATCGAGAGCGTCAATCCCCGCAAGGCCAAGGACAAGATCCATCCAGCAACGCGGGTGTTCCAGGCGCTGCGCATATTCGTGAACGATGAACTGGGCGAACTTGCGCAGGCGCTCTTTGCAGCTGAACGAGCCCTGAAGCCGGGCGGACGCCTCGTCGTCGTCACCTTCCACTCGCTTGAAGACCGGATCGTCAAGAAATTCTTCTCCGATCGCTCCGGCAAGGCTTCGGGCTCGCGCCACATGCCGCTGGTCGCGGAAAGAGCTGCAACCTTCGAGCCTATCGGCAAGGGAATGGTTGCGGCGAGCGAAGAAGAGGCTGAGGTCAATGCGCGGGCACGGTCGGCCAAGCTTCGTGCAGGGTTCCGAACCGAGGCGCAGGCAGGTCCCGCAGATATGGCCATCTTCGATCTGCCAAGCCTCACCGCCCTCAGCAACCTAGGAGCCTGATCATGCTTAGGAGCCTCGATCTCGTGCTCATCGGTGTCATGACGGCTGCTGCCGTCGTGACCTACACAATCAAACATCGCGCCGACGATACCTTGCAGGAGGTTCGGCGGCTTGAATCGGAGATCCGTCTGGAGAAGGACACGATCGATTTGCTGAAAGCGGACTGGGCGCTTCTCACTCAGCCCATCCGCCTGGAGCGATTGATTGCGGCGTACCAGTCGGAGTTGCAACTGGTGCCGACGGCGCCTACCCAGCTCGCCATGCCTGTCGAACTCCCAATGCCGCGCTCGCAACTGCCGATGCCGGAGACAACTATCGAGGAACTGATTGCCAGCGTAGGCGGCGACGTTGCGGCAGCGATCAAGGGTGTCGAGGAGGCGCGCAAAGCAGCGCCGGCCTCCGACATCCCTCTGCCCATCCCCCGCGGCGGTTATCCTGTCGATATCATTTCAACCGGATCGGTGAACCGCTGATGTCCTTCCTTGCTCGCATCATGGTGTTGAAAAGCCGGGCGCATGTGTCCGCCCAAACGCGAAGCGGCCGCGTGTCTGGCGGCAGTTCGTTCGAGGGCTCGGGCAAGCGTAAGGCAGCGCAAGCACGCAATCGGGTCGGACTGTTGATCGTCGGCTTCGCAGCAATTTACTGCGTTGTCGGGGGGCGGCTCGTTCAGTACGGGATGGCAGAGCCGGAGGTGACCTCCAGCATCATGCCTGCGGATCGGCTCCTCGCATCGCGCCCTGATCTGCTGGATCGTAACGGCGAGGTGCTGGCAACAGATATCCGGACCGTTTCGCTTTATGCCGAGCCACATAAGATCGTTGATGCGGATGAGGTGATCGAGAAACTGGCGACGGTCTTGCCGGATCTGGATGCCAAGAGTGTCTATGGCAAGCTCAATTCCCGCTCCCGATTCCAATGGCTGCGCCGTCAGTTGACACCCAAGCAGCAGAGTCAGATCCTGGCGCTCGGTATCCCAGGGATCGGTTTTCGTCCGGAGAAGCGTCGTTTCTATCCCGGTGGCGCTACCGCCGCTCACGTGGTCGGGCATGTGAATATCGATAATCGCGGCGTTGCCGGTATGGAACGCTATGTCGACGGCCAAGGTCTGGCGGACCTGGCAGCCGTGGGCATGACCTCCGACCAGCCGCTCGAACCGGTCAAGCTCTCCATAGATCTTCGGGTGCAGTCGATCGTCCGCGAAGTCATCTATTCTGCGATCGACAAGTTCAAGGCGATCGGCGCGGGAGCCGTCGTTTTGAATGTTCATACGGGCGAGGTGATCGGCATGGCCTCCGCGCCCGATTACGATCCCAACAACCCTGCTGCCGGAGCCGAAGAAGGCTGGCTAAATCGGATGTCGAACGGGACGTTTGAGATGGGCTCGACCTTCAAGTCCTTCACGACCGCCATGGCGCTCGACTCCGGCAAGGTCAACATGAATGACAGCTTCGATGCACGCTATCCCATTCGCATTGGAGGTTTCACCATCAAGGACTTCCATGGCAAGGGCCGCTTCCTGACTGTCCCCGAGGTGTTTCAGTATTCATCGAACATCGGGACCGCAAAGATGGCGGACGTTGTGGGTATCGAGGGGCACAAGGAGTTCCTGACAAAGCTCGGGCTGCTGTCGAAGATGCACACCGAACTTCCTGAGGTGGCGCAACCCAGCCAGCCCAAGGAGTGGAAGAAGATCAACTCCATCACGATCTCCTTTGGTCACGGTGTGGCCACCACACCGCTTCAAACGGCTGTCGCTGGCGCTGCCTTGGTCAATGGGGGCAAGCTTATTGATCCGACTTTCCTGCCGCGTACCCGGGAGGAAGCGGATCAGGTAGCCAAGCAAGTGCTGAACTCCTCCACGAGCGATGCGATGCGGTTCTTGTTCCACTGGAACGGCGTGAAGGGCTCGGGTAAGAACGCGCGCGTAGAAGGCTTCAACGTGGGCGGCAAGACCGGAACGGCGGACAAGGTTGTCAATGGGCGCTATGTTCACGACAAGAACTTCAACGCGTTCCTGGCGGCGTTCCCAATCGACGATCCTCAGTATGTAGTCCTTACATTCATCGACGAGCCGAAGACCGACAAGGGCAACGGTGCCGCCCTGGCGGGTACGTCAGCCGCGCCGATGGCTCATGACATTATCAGCCGATCCGCTGCCATTCTCGGTGTAAAGCCGAAATTCGGCGATGACGGGTCTGCCCTGCTGGTGTCTTATTGAACGAGAAGTAATCGGGCGGACGATTCGCGGAATGTGAGAATCCGCTCGGGAAAAGAAAGTGCCGCCGATGAAATTGCGAGAGCTTGCGGGGAAAGACTTCCCGGAGATCAACGACATCCTTGCCGGACCGACGGGTGATATAGAGATCGCTGGTTTGACATCCGATAGCCGGAAGGCAGCGCCCGGCATGCTGTTTGCCGCCCTGGCCGGAAGCAGAGCGGATGGTGCGCAGTTCGTCGCTGATGCGGCCGCCAAGGGCGCAGTTGCTGCCGTGGCCGGTGCATCCGTCGAGGCGCAGATCCCAGTTCTCGTCGTCTCCAATCCTCGTCGGTTTCTCGCGCTTGCCGCAGCGCGGTTCCACGGCGCTCAGCCGCAGACCGTGGTGGCGGTCACCGGCACCGCCGGGAAGACCTCCGTCGCATCCTTCGCGCGCCAGATCTGGGCTGATGCCGGCATGGCGGCCGCGCAGATCGGCACGACGGGCGTCGTGTCTCCGACGCGCAATGAATACGGTTCGCTGACAACGCCGGACCCGGTGGCGCTGCATGCACTGCTGGCCGAACTGGCGGCCGAAGGCGTGACGCATGCCGCGATGGAAGCGTCAAGTCACGGGCTTGACCAGTCGCGCCTCGACGGGGTTCAGTTGGCGGCTGCCGGTTTCACCAATCTCGGCCGCGATCACATGGACTATCACCCGACCGTCGAGAATTACATGGCGGCCAAGATGCGGCTGTTCGATACGCTCCTGCCGAAGGGTGCACCGGCGGTCATCTTCTCCGACGACGAATGGTCGGCGGAGGCGATACGGGTTGCGCAGGCCGCGGGTCTCGACGTGAAGACAGTCGGTCGTCAGGGCGATTATCTCAGCCTCAAGCGCGTCGAGCATTTCCGCCACAAGCAGATGGCAGAAATTCATGTCGGCGACGAGATATTCGAGGTCGACATCCCGCTCGCAGGCGATTTCCAGGTGGCAAACGCACTGGTGGCGGCAGGGCTTGCCATGTCGACAGGAACACCGGCTGCCGTTGCGATGGCTGCACTTGAAAAACTTCAGGGAGCGGCCGGTCGTCTGGAGCTGGTCGGCCAGACGAAGCAGGGCGCTCTGGCCTATGTTGATTATGCGCATAAGCCGGATGCGTTGCAGAATGTTCTCGCTTCCGTGCGGCCCTTCACCACCGGCCGCGTCGTCGTCGTGTTTGGCTGCGGGGGCGACCGCGACAAGGGCAAGCGACCAATCATGGGGGATATTGCAACGAAGCTCGCCGACGTGGTCATCGTCACGGACGATAATCCGCGATCGGAAATACCTGAGGTCATCCGCGCAGAGATCATGGCGGCAGCGCCCGGCGCCACCGAGATCGGTGACCGCGCCGAGGCGATCCGCCATGCGGTGGAAATCCTCCGATCCGGCGATACGTTAATCGTCGCCGGAAAGGGGCATGAGGAAGGGCAGACGATCGGCGATCGCGTCCTGCCTTTCTCCGATCACGTGGAAGTACGAAAGGCATTGGAGGAGGCGGGATCTTGAGCTGGCTGTGGACCACCGAGGCAATGGTTTCCGTGATGGAGGGGCGTCCCGTCGGGTCTCCTCCGGAGGGTATCACCGGCATCTCCATCGACAGCCGCTCGATCGGACCTGGTGAAGCCTTTTTCGCCATCAAGGGAGACCGCGTCGATGGCCATGACTTCGCCAGCATCGCGGTGGCAAACGGAGCCTCGCTGATCGTCGTCAGTGAGGCGAAGCTGCCGGCAATGGGACGCCTGACGATCCCGATGATCGTCGTTGACGATGTGCTGGCAGCACTTGGACGACTGGCACAGGCCTCGCGGGAACGCAGCCTCGCGCAGATCATCGCCGTCACCGGTTCGGTGGGCAAGACGACGACAAAAGAGATGCTACGCCATGTCCTGGCGCCCTCCGGGAACGTCCATGCGGCCGTCGCTTCCTTCAACAACCACTGGGGCGTGCCGCTGACGCTTGCCCGCATGCCGGCCGACACAGAGTTCGGCGTCTTCGAGATCGGCATGAACCATGCAAACGAGATTCGCCCGCTGGTGAAGTTGGTGCGTCCGCATGTGGCGATCATCACCACGATTGCGGCAGCCCATCTGGGCCACTTCAACAGCATCGATGAGATTGCGGCCGCCAAGGCGGAAATTTTCGAAGGCGTGGAGCCGGGCGGCGCAGCCATCCTCAACCGCGACAACAAGCACTTCGGCTTCCTGGAAGAGCGCGCCCAGGAAGTCGGCGTTGAACGGATCTACAGTTTCGGCCAGCATGCGAAGGCGGATTTCCGTCTTGCGGATTTCGAGGGTGATGGGCACAGCTCCACGATCTGGGCGACGTTGAGCGGCGATACCGTGGAGGTGCATATTGGCTCTCCCGGGCGCCATGTTGCGGAAAACGCAATGGCAGCGCTCGGCGCCTGCCTTCTTGTCGGTGCGGATCTGGAAAAGGCGGCACAGGCTCTGGCCGATCTTCGTCCCGTCAAGGGCCGTGGAGAGCAGCATAGACTTGGCATTGGCGAAGGTTTCCTGACGCTGATCGACGAGAGCTACAACGCAAATCCGGCCTCCATGCGGGCCGCGATCGCGCTTCTCGCATCCACCGATCCGAAAGCACATGGTCGGCGCATCGCTGTACTGGGCGATATGCTGGAGATGGGGGAACATAGCCAGAAGGTTCACGAGGAACTGGCCGGGCCGCTTCTTGCGGCGGGGATCGAGCATGTTTGGCTGGCGGGTCCCGAGATGGCGGCTCTGCGCGACTCGCTGCCGGAGAGCGTACATGTCGAATACCGGCCGACCACGGACGAACTCGTGCCCTTCGTGATCCGCTCCGTGCTGCCGGGCGATGTAGTAATGGTGAAGTCGTCGCTGGGGATCGGCTTTGGCAAGATCATCACGGCCCTTATTGACAATTACCCGGCAGTTCCCGACACGGATCGCCAACACTAATACGGCTTCTAGAAAGGGCCAGGAATGCTCATTTGGCTTGTGGAACTGGCGGACTCGTTCCAATTCTTCAATCTCTTCCGATACATCACGTTCCGCACCGGTGCCGCGCTGTTCACCTCGGCCTTGATCGTATTCCTCTTCGGGCCGCAGATCATCTCCTCGCTGCGCGTCCGACAGGGCAAGGGTCAACCGATTCGTGCCGATGGACCTCAGACCCACTTCAAGAAGGCCGGAACGCCCACTATGGGCGGACTGATGATCCTCGCAGGCATTGTCGGGGGATCGCTGCTGTGGGCCGATCTTTCAAACGTCTATGTCGTTGCGACGCTTCTGGTGACGCTCGGCTTCGGCGCGATCGGCTTTTATGACGATTACCTGAAGGTGACCAAGCAGACGGACAAGGGATTCTCGGGCAAGGCACGCCTTGGTATCGAGTTTCTGATCGCGGCAATCGCCGTATTTTTCATGATGCGCATCGCGTTGGCCACCGGCCAGTCGACCAATCCGACGCTTGGTTCCTCGGTAGCCTTCCCCTTCTTCAAGGACTTTTTCATTAACCTCGGCATCTTCTTCGTCCTGTTCGGCGCGTTTGTGATCGTCGGAGCCGGCAATGCAGTCAATCTGACTGATGGGCTAGACGGTCTTGCGATCGTGCCGGTCATGATCGCCGCCGCTTCCTTTGGGGTCATCGCCTACCTCGTCGGCAATGGAGTCTTCGCCAACTACCTGCAGATCAACTTCGTGCAAGGTACGGGCGAACTCGCCGTCATCCTGGGGGCGGTGATTGGTGCTGGACTGGGCTTCCTCTGGTTCAACGCCCCGCCAGCTGCCATTTTCATGGGCGATACAGGTTCCCTGGCGCTTGGAGGGCTGATCGGCTCAGTCGCAGTCGCCACAAAACATGAGATCGTCATGATCATCATTGGCGGCCTGTTCGTGATGGAGACTTTGTCGGTGATCATTCAGGTTGGCTTCTTCAAACTCACAGGCAGACGGGTCTTCCTGATGGCGCCCATCCACCACCATTTCGAAAAGCTCGGCTGGACCGAGAGCCAGGTCGTCGTCCGCTTCTGGATCATCGCGGTGGGGCTTGCTCTGCTTGGTCTGTCCACGCTGAAGTTGCGGTGATACGATGATCCGGGCTACCACATTTTCCGGCAAGCACGTCGCGGTTTTCGGGCTAGGCGGCTCCGGCCAGGCAACTGCTCAAGCCCTGGTCGCCGGTGGAGCGAATGTGACGGCCTGGGACGACAATCCGGACACGGTGGCTCGGGCTTCTGCGCAGGCCGTGCCGACTGCGGATTTGCGCGGGATCGATTGGAGCGCACAGGCTGCGCTCGTGCTTTCCCCTGGCGTTCCACTGACGCATCCGAAGCCACATTGGACGGTCGATCTTGCCCGCACCGCTGGGATCGAGATCATTGGAGACATAGAACTCTTCGTGCGCGAGCGGAGAGTGCAGGCGCCTGACTGCCCGTTCATTGCGATCACTGGGACCAACGGAAAGTCGACGACGACCGCGCTGATTGCTCATATTCTGAGGGCGAGCGGTCGCGATACCCAGCTTGGCGGCAACATTGGCACCGCGGTTCTGACGCTGGAGCCACCCAAGGCTGAACGGTATTTTGTCGTCGAGTGCTCGTCCTACCAGATAGACCTTGCGCCGACGCTCGACCCTTCCGTGGGCATCCTGCTCAACCTCACACCGGACCACCTGGATCGTCACGGTACAATGCAACACTACGCAGGAATCAAGGAACGGCTGGTCGCCGGAAGCCGAACCGCCGTGGTCGGCGTCGACGACACCTTCTCGTCCTTGATTGCCGATCGCATTGAGCGGGCAGGGGTTGTCGTGCGGCGGATCTCCAAACGGAATGTCGTGGCGGACGGCGTCTATGCCGAAGGCAGCCGGATCTATGCCACGAACGGCGGGACAAGTTCGCTCTTCGTCGATCTCAACGGCATCGACACGTTGAAGGGCAGCCACAATGCGCAGAATGCGACGGCAGCGATCGCCGCCTGCCTCGAAGTCGGCATAGCCCCCGAGGAGATTTGCCAGGGCTTACGCTCCTTCCCCGGGCTCAAGCACCGCATGCAGCCAGTAGGAAGGCGAGGCCAGGTCGTTTTCGTCAACGACTCGAAGGCGACCAATGCAGACGCGGCTGCGCCGGCCTTGTCGAGTTACGACCGGATCTTCTGGATCGCTGGCGGCCTTCCCAAGGAAGGTGGGATCGCAAGCCTCGCACCACTCTTTCCGCGTATTGTGAAATCATATTTGATCGGAGAAGCTGCGCCGGCTTTCGCGGCGACGCTGGGAGACGCCGTGCCATATGAGATTTCCGGCACTTTGGAGCGAGCGGTGGCCCATGCGGGAGCGGACTCTGCAGCCGACGGCCGGGCGGCCGTCGTCATGCTGTCGCCGGCCTGCGCAAGCTTCGATCAGTACAAGAACTTCGAGGTCCGCGGAGATGCCTTTGTGGATCATGTTGCGATGCTTGACGGTGTTTCGATGCTGGTCGAGACGAACAAGGGGAACTGACGATGGTAAGTCGCGCTGACCGTGGGCCGCTGGCGGACTGGTTCTGGACCATCGACCGCTTCTTCCTCGCGACCTTCGTCCTTTTGATGGGGATCGGCTTTATGCTGTCCTTTGCCGCTTCGCCGCCGGTTGCCGAGCGACTGGGACTGGACAGTTTCCACTTTGTAGAGCGACATGCGGTGTTCATCATACCCTCGTTGATGGTGATGATCGGCCTGTCGTTCCTGACGCCACGGCAGGTGAGGCGCGTCGCCGTCATCCTGCTGGCCTTATCCATGTTGATGATGGTGATGGCCCTGTTTTTCGGTGTCGAGGTCAAGGGGTCGCGGCGCTGGATCTCGATCGGTAGCTTCTCGATTCAGCCATCGGAATTCATGAAGCCCGCGTTCGTCGTCGTATGCGCCTGGCTGTTTGCAGAGCACGCGCGCCAGCCCGAAATCCCCGGCAATCTCTTCGCCATCATCCTGTTTGCCATCGTCGGTGCTCTGCTTGTGGCACAACCAGATCTCGGTCAGACAATCCTCACAGCCGCGGTTTGGGGAGGCATGTTCTTCATGGCTGGGATGCCGTGGCTCTGGATCATGCTGCTGGGAGCTGTGGGTGTCGGCGGCTTTGCGGCTGCCTATTACATGCTTCCGCACGTGGCGGGGCGCATCGACCGCTTCCTGACTGGGGAAGGCGATACCTTCCAGGTTGACACTGCACGCGAGGCGATTATCCGCGGTGACTGGTTCGGCCAGGGTCCGGGCGAAGGGATCGTCAAGCGCATCATCCCGGACAGCCACACGGACTTCATCTTTTCAGTCGCTGCGGAAGAGTTCGGCATTCTCTTCTGCATGCTGCTCGTGATGATCTTCGCCTTCATCGTCCTGCGCGGCCTCAACCACGCCTTCAAGGAGCGCAACGATTTTACCCGGTTTGCGGTCGCGGGTCTGGTGCTGCAGATCGGCATCCAGTCGATGATCAATATCGGGGTCAATTTGGAGCTGCTGCCTGCCAAGGGAATGACGCTGCCGCTGATTTCCTATGGTGGCTCCTCGATGATCGCGATTGCCGTTACTGCCGGCTTCATCCTGGCACTTACTCGCCATCGTCCGGAGAAGCGCGCGCAGGAGCGGAGCCTGTTCCGAGTCGCGTCCGGCGTTCCGGCGGAGTAGCATCATGAGCAAAGGCATCATCCTGCTTGCCGCCGGCGGAACCGGCGGTCATCTGTTTCCGGCGGAAGCGCTGGGCCACGAGCTGCGTAACCGCGGCTACTCCGTCCACCTTGTCACCGATGGGCGCGCCGAACGCTTCGCCGGCAGCTTTCCGGCCGACGAGATCCATGTCGTGCCGTCCGCGACCTTCGCGTCCAAAAACCCCATCGCGCTCCTGCGCACCGGCTGGACGCTGTGGAGTGGCCTGCGCGCCGCGCGCCGCCTCATCAGTCGTTTGAAACCAATCGCTGTCGTCGGCTTCGGCGGCTATCCCACAGTACCGCCGCTTCTTGCGGCCACCTCAATGGGCGTGCCGTCCGTCATCCACGAACAGAATGCTGTCATGGGGCGGGCCAACAAGGCGCTCGCGTCGCGCGTCAAGGCAATCGCCGGCGGTTTCCTGCCGGAGGGCACAGGTCCCCATGGTCAGAAGACGGTCAGAAGCGGCAATCCGGTCCGGCCGGCGGTGCTCGAGGCAGCCAAGACGGTGTATCGCCCCTCGACGGCAAGCCAGGAGTTCCGGCTTCTCGTGTTCGGCGGCAGCCAGGGTGCGCAGTTCTTTTCGAAGGCCATTCCTGCAGCGCTCGCCCTGCTTGATCCGGCAGAACGTTCAAGGCTGAACGTCACGCAGCAGGCGCGGTCGGACGATGCCGTCTCGGTGACCGAAGCCTATCGTGCACTGGAAATCCCGGCAGAGGTTTCGCCCTTCTTCGGCGACATGGCCGAGCGGCTGGCGGATGCGCATCTGGTGATCTGCCGCTCCGGCGCCTCGACGGTCTCGGAGCTTGCTGTCATCGGCCGCCCGGCGATCCTCGTGCCCTATCCCCATGCGCTCGATCACGACCAGGCCGCCAACGCTGCGGCGCTCGTGGCAAAGGGCGGGGCGGAGGTGGTTCCTCAGTCGGAACTATCTGCGGAGCGCCTGGCGCAGTTGATCTCTGCTGCAATGAACGAGCCGGAACGCTTGCAGGCGATGGCTGAAGCGGCCAAGCAGGCCGGGCACCCGGATGCTGCAGGCTTGCTCGCAGACCTGGTTGTCTCTATCTCCGCCCATCGGACAGTACAGCAATACAAAGGAGAGCATCCATGAAGATGCCGAAGGCCATCGGGCTCGTCCATTTCATCGGCATCGGCGGGATCGGCATGAGCGGCATCGCCGAGGTGCTGCACAATCTCGGACATCGGGTGCAGGGCTCAGACCAGGCGGACGGCGCCAATGTTCAGCGTCTGCGCGACAAGGGCATTCCGGTGTTCGTCGGGCACACCGCCGAAAATCTTGGAGATGCGGAAGTGGTGGTCGTCTCGACCGCTATCAAGAAGGACAATCCGGAGCTGATCGCGGCGCGTGAACGTTCGCTCCCCATCGTACGACGCGCCGAGATGCTTGCCGAACTGATGCGCTTCCGCAATGCGATCGCCATCGGCGGCACACACGGCAAGACGACGACTACATCCATGGTCGCGACGCTGCTGGACGCAGGCGGCCTCGACCCGACCGTCATCAACGGCGGTATCATCAACGCCTACGGCACCAATGCGCGCATGGGCGAGGGCAAGTGGATGGTTGTTGAGGCCGACGAATCGGATGGCACCTTCCTGAAACTGCCGGCCGACGTTGCGGTGGTCACCAATATCGATCCGGAGCATCTCGATCACTATGGCAGCTTCGACGCGGTTCGCGCGGCGTTTCGCCAGTTCGTCGAGAACGTGCCGTTCTACGGATTCGGCGTGCTCTGCATCGACCATCCGGAAGTGCAGGCGCTCGTCGGCAAGATCGAGGATCGCAAGATCGTCACCTATGGTGAAAACCCGCAGGCAGATGCACGCTTCTCCAACATCCGCATGGAAGGCACTAAGGCGATTTTCGACGTCGAGATCCGCCGCCGGCGCACCGGTCGCGTCTTCACGTTCAACGACCTGGCGCTGCCGATGCCCGGTCGCCACAACATCTCCAATGCCACGGCTGCGATCGCCGTCGCCAACCGGCTCGGAATCTCGGAAGAAGACATTCGCAAGGGGCTCGCCGCCTTCGGTGGCGTCAAACGGCGCTTCACGCTCACCGGAACCTGGAACGGCGTCTCCGTCTTCGACGATTACGGTCACCATCCGGTGGAGATCAAGGCTGTGCTCAGGGCCGCGCGCGAGGCGTGCACCGGGCGCATCATCGCGGTTCACCAGCCGCACCGTTATAGCCGGCTTTCCAGCCTGTTCAACGACTTCGCCACCTGCTTCAACGATGCCGACAGCATTCTCCTGGCGCCGGTCTATGCGGCCGGCGAAGAGCCGATCGAGGGGGCAAACTCCGAGGCTCTCGTCGCCCAAATCCGCGCTGGCGGCCACCGTGATGCGCGCAATATCGCTGCGCAGTCCGATCTGGCACCGATCGTCGCCGGCATTGCGAAGCCGGGCGATTTTGTGGTTCTTCTGGGGGCTGGCAATATCACCCAGTGGGCAGCGGCGCTGCCACGGGAACTGGAAAGCATTTCGGGACAGTAGGCATGAAACAGGTGAACGGGGAAAGATTGCTGGCGTCGCTGGGTGAGGGCGTCAAGGACATACGCGGCCGGCTGACGCCCGACGCCCCGATGGACCGGGTCACCTGGTTCCAGGCCGGCGGGCTTGCGGAGCTGATGTTCCAGCCCCACGATGTCGATGATCTGGCCACTTTCCTTAGGATTCTGCCGGAAGACGTGCCGCTGACGGTGGTTGGCGTCGGCTCCAATCTTCTGGTGCGCGATGGCGGCATTCCCGGCGTCGTCCTGCGGCTTTCTGCCAAGGGTTTCGGTCAGGTCGATCTCGTCGGCGAGAACCGCATCCAGGCGGGTGCCATCTGTCCCGACAAGCATGTTGCGGCGATGGCGATGGACAATGGCATCGGCGGATTCGCCTTCTACTACGGCATCCCCGGTTCCATCGGCGGCGCCCTTCGCATGAACGCCGGCGCCAATGGGACCGAAACCGTCGACCGCGTCGTCGAGGTGCATGCCGTCGACCGCAGCGGCAACCGGCACGTCTTGAGCAAGGCCGACATGGGCTACAGCTATCGCCATTCCAGCGCGCCTGCCGACCTGATCTTCACCCACGCGATCTTCGAAGGCTATGCCGACGATCGGGCAAGAATCCGGCAGGAGATGGATGCCGTGCGTCAGCATCGGGAAACGGTCCAGCCGGTCAAGGAGAAGACCGGCGGCTCGACGTTCAAGAACCCGGCAGGTCATTCCGCCTGGAAGCTGATCGACGAAGCAGGATGCCGCGGGCTCGTCTGCGGCGGCGCTCAGATGTCGTCGCTTCACTGCAACTTCATGATCAACACCGGCCATGCCAGCGGCTACGACCTCGAATATCTCGGCGAGATGGTACGCCAGCGAGTCTTCGAAAGCTCAGGAATCAAGCTCCAGTGGGAGATCAAGCGACTCGGCATATTCATGCCGGGCCGGGAGGTTCGACCCTTCCATGGGGTGGCCACGGAGTAGTCACTGCCTGAAAGGAAAAGGCCGTCATCCCAACGGGTTGGCGGCCTTTTTTATTGCTTTGATTCAGCCGCGACGAAGCCCGCTGGACGTTTGAATTTCTTACATAATCCCGGCCCGATTAACGAAAGTAAACGGTTCATTAACCATATGGCGCCAGGATGGGTCCTGCGTCGGGAGAAGCGGAATCAACCCGGTCAGTCTGGCGCAAGCGAAGTGTGGCAGGGATGCGTTCTTTTTCCGGAGGTTGGCGATGAGTGGCAAGCATGTGGCTGTTCTGATGGGGGGGATTTCCTCCGAACGGCCCGTAAGCCTGTCTTCTGGAAAGGCTTGTGCCGACGCTCTTGAGTCAGAAGGCTACCGCGTCACCCGCGTCGACGTTTCCCGCGATGTTGCTGCCATGCTTGCCGAGTTGAGGCCCGACGTCGCCTTCAATGCGCTACACGGCCCCTACGGCGAGGACGGTACCATCCAGGGCATCCTCGAATACCTGCAGATCCCCTATACCCACTCCGGCGTTCTTGCCTCGGCCCTGTCCATGGATAAGGAGCAGGCGAAGCATGTTGCCCAGGCTGCCGGAATTCCGGTCGCCGAGGCCCGGGTGATGAGCCGCTTTGATATCGGCAATGAGCATCCGATCGAGCCGCCCTATGTCGTGAAGCCGGTCCGCGAGGGTTCATCCTTCGGCGTCGTCATCGTCAAGCAGGATCAGTCGCATCCGCCGCAGATCCTTGCCTCGGGCGAGTGGCGCTACGGCGATGAGGTCATGGTCGAGCGGTATGTCTACGGCCGCGAGCTGACCTGCGGCGTGATGGGCGGCGAAGCGCTTGGTGTTACGGAAGTCGTGCCCGCCGGCGATACCTTCTACGATTACGATGCAAAATACGCCGAAGGCGGCTCGCGGCATGTCATTCCGGCGCAAATTTCACCGGATGTTTACCAAAAGATTCAATCCTACGCGCTGAAGGCGCACCAGGCGATGGGCTGCCGCGGCGTGAGTCGTTCCGACTTCCGCTACGACGATCGCTTCTCCGAAAGCGGTGAGGTCATCTGGCTCGAAGTCAACACTCAGCCTGGAATGACGCCGACCTCCCTGGTGCCCGAGATGGCGGCTCACGCCGGATATTCCTTTGGTGAGCTCGTTCGTTGGATGGTGGAGGATGCATCGTGTCTGCGTTGAGCGCAAAAATCTCCGGCCGGTCGGCCCGGTGGCGTGCGGCATCCGGTACGGGTGTTGAGGAGCGTCGGGTTCTGCCGCGCCCGCTTCGCCGTGCAGTCCGCTTTACCGTCAGTCTCGCCGCCGGACGCGTCCACGTTCCGCGGCATGTGGGAACGGCCTCCGTTTTTGCTTTTCTTGGCGCCGTCGGCCTCTATGGCATGTCGGTTGGTGGGCACACGGAAGTAGTTGCGCAGTCGGTTACAGCGTCCGCCGGTTTTGCAATCGAAGACGTGCGGGTGTCGGGTAACGAGCAGACCTCGGAGATCGACATCCTGCAACTCCTTGGCCTCGATGGAGCTACCTCCGTTGTGGCGCTCGATATCGAGGCCGCGCGCAAGAAGCTTGCAGAGCTCCCCTGGGTGGAGTCGGCAGAAGTGCGCAAGGTTTATCCCAAGACGATTGAGGTCATGCTCAAGGAGCGCCAGGCTTTCGGTATCTGGCAGCACGGCGAAGAGCTGTCGCTGATCGAGCGAAACGGCAAGATCATTGCGCCTTTGCGCGACAGCAAGTTTGCCACGCTTCCGCTTTTCGTCGGTCGCGACGCGGAAACGGCCGCGGCTTCCTTTGAGCAGGAGCTTGCTGGCTGGCCGGAGCTTAAGAGCCGCATTCGTGCCTACGTTCGCGTTGCCGGCCGTCGGTGGGATCTGCATCTGGATACCGGGGTGGTTGTCAAGCTCCCGGAGGAGAACATCGGCAAGGCGCTTGCAGTTCTCTCACGTTTTGAAGCTCAGCAGGGCGTTCTGGATCGCGACATCGCGGCCGTTGATCTTCGCCTCTCAGACCGTACCACGGTGCAGTTGACGGGCGGGGCGCTGGATCGCCGCAAGGAAGCGCTCGAAGCGCGGACGAAGGCTCTGAAGAAAGCGGGAGTTGCGTCATGAGCCTTTTCGGTTCGTCTGACTTCCTGCCGCGTCTGAAGCCATTGTCTTCCAAGCGCAGTCACGTGGTCTCGGTGCTCGACATCGGATCGACCAAGGTCGTGTGCATGATCGGCCGCTTGACCCCGCGCCAGGAAAGCCTCGTCCTGCCCGGTCGCACGCATAACATCGAGATCGTCGGCATCGGGCACCAGCGGTCACGCGGCGTAAAGTCCGGCGTCATCGCAGATCTCGATGCTGCGGAAAGTGTCGTGCGGCTTGCTGTTGACGCCGCCGAACGCATGGCGGGCCTTACGGTGGATAGCCTCATCGTCAACATTTCGGCCGGTCGCCTCGCAAGCGACATATACACTGCGACGATCGATCTCGGCGGGCAGGAAGTGGAAGGGGCGGACCTTCGCAAGGTGCTGATCTCTGCGAGCCAGCAGTCGCAGCGGCAGGATCGGGCTATCCTTCATTCGCTTGCAACCGGCTATTCCCTGGACGGTGAACGCGGCGTCCGCGATCCGCTTGGCATGTTCGGCGACGTCCTGGGAGTTGACATGCATGTGGTCACCTCTGAACGGACGATGCTCAAGAACCTCGAGCTCTGCGTCAATCGTGCCCATCTTTCGGTCGAAGGCATCGTTGCCACGCCTTACGCAAGCGGTCTTGCGGCTCTTGTCGATGACGAAGTGGAGCTTGGTTGTGCCGCCATCGACATGGGCGGCGGCACCACCACGATCTCGGTCTTCGCCGAAGGGAGGCTCGTCCATACCGACGCCATTGGCCTGGGTGGCCATCATGTCACGACAGATCTGGCACGCGGTCTTTCGACCGGTATTGAGGACGCCGAGCGGCTGAAGGTCGTCCACGGCTCCGCACTGCCGAACGGCGCGGACGAGCGCGAACTGATATCCATTCCGCCGATTGGCGAAGATGACCGGGATCTGCCGACTCAGGTGCCTCGCACCCTGGTGACGCGGGTCGTCCGGGCTCGGATCGAGGAAACGCTGGAATTGATCCGCGACCGCATTCAGGCGTCGGGGTTCAGCCCGGTGGTAGGCAAGCGCGTGGTGCTGACGGGTGGCGCAAGCCAGTTGACCGGCCTTCCCGAGACTGCGCGTCGGATTCTCGCGCGCAATGTCCGGATCGGCCGCCCGATGGGCATCTCTGGCCTGCCGGTGGCGGCCAAGGGGCCAGCGTTTTCGACGGCCGTCGGACTGATGATCTATCCGCAGGTCGCGGACATGGAAACACATGCGTCGCAGGGTGGGCTTATTGCCGCGCTCGGCAGCGGAAATGGCAGATTGTCCCGTGTTGGGCAGTGGCTGAAGGAAAGTTTCTAACCCAATCCCAAACGGGTAGGGCTCGTAACTAGGCAATGAACAGGCCGGCGGCGATGCGGCCAAAGTGAGAAGGAACGGGTACAATGACTATCAAACTGCAAAAGCCCGATATCACCGAGCTGAAGCCACGGATTACCGTCTTCGGCGTCGGTGGCGGTGGCGGCAACGCCGTCAACAACATGATCTCCGCCGGTCTGGAAGGCGTTGATTTCGTCGTCGCCAATACGGACGCCCAGGCGCTGACGATGACCAAGGCCGAGCGGATCATTCAGATGGGCGCCCAGGTAACGGAAGGCCTCGGCGCCGGCTCGCAGCCCGAAGTCGGCCGCGCCGCTGCCGAAGAGTGCCTCGACGAGATCGTCGACCACCTGAATGGCACGCATATGTGCTTCGTCACCGCCGGCATGGGTGGCGGCACCGGCACGGGCGCGGCGCCGGTCGTTGCCCAGGCGGCCCGCAATAAGGGTATCCTCACCGTGGGCGTCGTGACCAAGCCATTCCACTTCGAAGGCCAGCGCCGCATGCGCCTTGCCGAGTCCGGCATCCAGGAGCTGCAGAAGTCGGTCGACACGCTGATCGTCATCCCGAACCAGAACCTCTTCCGCATCGCCAACGACAAGACCACCTTCGCCGACGCCTTCGCGATGGCCGACCAGGTGCTTTATTCCGGCGTTGCATGCATCACGGACCTCATGGTCAAGGAAGGCCTGATCAACCTCGACTTTGCCGACGTTCGCTCGGTAATGCGCGAGATGGGCCGCGCGATGATGGGCACCGGCGAAGCATCCGGCCCAGGCCGCGCCATGCAGGCCGCCGAAGCGGCGATCGCCAACCCGCTGCTCGACGAAACCTCGATGAAGGGCGCACAGGGCCTGCTGATCTCCATCACCGGCGGTCGCGACCTGACCCTCTTCGAAGTCGACGAAGCAGCAACCCGCATCCGCGAGGAAGTCGATCCGGACGCCAACATCATCCTCGGCGCCACCTTCGACGAAGCTCTGGAAGGTCTCATCCGCGTCTCTGTTGTCGCCACCGGCATTGATCGCAGCGCCCACCACGGCGACGTCCGCGGCTTCGAGACTCAGGTCGCTGCTCCAGCACGTCCCGTCATCCGTCCTTCGGCGGCCGTTGCTCCGGCTCCGGCCGCAGTGCAGCCTGCTCCGGTCATGCAGGCACCGAAGGCCGATCCGATCGCGGATACGATCCGTCAGGCGGAAGCCGAGATGGAACGCGAACTCGCAATCGCCGAAGCTCCCCGTCCGGCCGCACCGCAGCCTGTCGCACCACAGCCGGTTGCTCAGCAGGCCGAGCCTGAGTTCCGCCCGCAGAGCCGCATTTTTGCAGCCGTTGCCCCGGCAGAAGCTCCGGTTCTGCGCGCTGCTGCTGCACCACAGATGCAGGCTCAGCCTGCCCCGATGATGCAAGCCGCTGCCCCGCGCATGCCTCAGCCGGAAGCACCGGCTCCGGTCATGCGCGAGACGGTCGAGCCGGTCCGCATGCCGCGCGTCGAGGACTTCCCGCCGGTCGTCAAGGCCGAGATGGACCACCGGACTCATCAGGTCCAGCACGTGCAGGAAGAGCGCGGTCCGATGGGTCTCCTGAAGCGGATCACAAACTCACTCGGTCGTCGCGACGATGAAGAACAGGGTCCGGCCGAAATGGCCGCGCCAGCGCCCGTTGCCGCTCCTCAGCAGCGCCGTCCGCTCTCGGCCGAGGCAAGCCTCTATGCACCGCGGCGGGGCCAGCTCGACGACCATGGCCGAGTGAACCCGCAGGCGGGTGCAGCTCATGAGGACGATCAACTGGAAATCCCGGCCTTCCTGCGCCGGCAGCACAACTGATCCTGGTTGACAGCATCTGGAAACGCGGGCCCGGCACAGACCGGGCCCTTTCCCGTTGCTGGGCACGAGGGGTTAGAGGATTGGAGAACAAGCACTTAAGACCGTAACAATCCGAAAGAAACATTGATTTGGTTTGTTCCCGAGGCATGCGTAAAAGAACGTAAACCATACGGTGCGGCCGTCAAATGACTGTCACCCGGACATGCTTCCCCGCCCACGGGTGGGGATTGAACAAGGCAGAATATAATGACGATCGGACTTCTCGGATTTCAGACCAGCATTGCAGCTCCTGTCACTCTGACGGGAATTGGCGTGCATTCGGGAATGCCTGTCACATTGACTTTTCAGCCTGCGGAGGCAGGCACCGGCGTCGTATTCAGCCGTATCTTCCCTGATGGCAGCTCTGTCGACTATCGGGCGGTATCATCGCAGGTCGGGCCGACAGACTTGTGCACCATCCTCGGCAAATCCCCCTCGACCTGGATCGCGACGATCGAGCACGTCATGGCCGCGCTCTATGCGCTTGGCATCGATAACGTCGTTGTCGAAGTTGATGCAGGTGAGATGCCGATCATGGACGGCAGCTCCTCCGCCTTTGTTGACGCCATTGAGCAGGTTGGCTTTGTCAACCTTGGGGTGAAGCGACGCTATATTCGTGTGATCAAGCCGGTCCGTATCGATTCGGGTGCGTCTTGGTCGGAGTTTCGTCCATTCGCGGGAACGCGGTTCGAGATCGAGATCGACTTCTCCACTCCGTTGATCGGCCGTCAGAGCTGGAAGGGCGACCTAAGTGCAGCAGGCTTCAAGGATGAGCTGTCGCGGGCTCGTACCTTCGGCTTCATGCGTGACGTCGAGCAGCTTTGGGCCGCCGGTTACGCGCTGGGCTCCTCGCTGGAAAATTCGGTGGTGATCTCCGACGACGACACGGTCGTTAATGTCGGAGGCCTGCGTTACAAGGACGAATTCGTCCGCCACAAGGCGCTTGATGCCGTTGGCGATCTTGCTCTCGCCGGTGCTCAGTTTATTGGTTGCTACCGTTCCTATCGCGGTGGCCATAAGATGAACGCCAATGCGCTCAAGGCGCTGCTCAGTGATCCGACGGCTTATGAGATCGTGGAGGCGCCGATGCGCAGCCATCGGGTTCGGGCAGGCGAGTTCGTTCCGGTGAAGGTTCCTGAGCTTGCGGTCGAGTTTGCTTGACGTTATTACCTCCAGTCCAACTCGCCGCCCCTTGTGGGCGGCTTTTCTTTTCATGGAACGGTTCGCTGGCCGTGCCCATCGGGTTGGAAGGTTGTGCCATAAAATTGCGTTAATACCTCCGCATTGCGTTGCCCTCGGGCTGCTTGTATGGCTAGAACGCCAGCTTGAGCAGCGGCAATTGTGCGCGGGATGATCAGGAACTTGCGAATGGCTTATGCGACGTCTGTGGTGATGAAAAGAGCGGCCAGAATTGCCCTGGTGTCGGTGGCGCTCGCGGGTGCGGCTTTGAGCGGCTGCCAGTCTGACAAAGATATCGACATCACGAAGCTCGGCTTCGAGAGCGAGCCACCAGAGACATTGTACGCCCAGGGGCTCGCCAATATGAAGGCGGGAAGCATTGCCGAAGCGTCGCGCAAGTTCGATGCCATTGACCGCCAGCACCCTTTCACGGAATGGGGCCGCAAGGCGCTGGTCATGAGCACCTTCAGCAAGTACCGACTCGGGCGGAACGATGAGGCGATCAGCACCGGGAACCGCTACCTGAAGCAATATCCGAACTCGGAAGACTCAGCCTACGTCCAGTATTTGGTCGGTCTATCCCATTCCCGGAAGATCGCGGACGTGACACAGGATCAAAAGGCTGCGGCGCAGACGATTGAGGCCATGTCGCGGGTGGTCAACGACTACCCTGATTCGGAGTACGTTGAGGATGCCCAGGCTAAGATCCGTTTTGCGCGCGATCAGCTGGCGGGCAAGGAGATGCAGGTCGGCCGCTATTATCTCGAGCGCAAGGAATATCTCGCCGCGGTCAAGCGCTTCCGTGTCGTGGTAGAGCAGTACTCCAACACCAATCAGGTGGAGGAAGCGCTAGCCCGTCTCGTGGAGACATATTTTGCAATGGGTATCGTCGAGGAGGCACAAACCGCTGCCGCGGTTCTTGGCCGCAACTATCCGGACAGCCAGTGGTATGCGGATTCCTACAAGCTGCTGCAGACGGGCGGCGTCGAGCCGCGTGAGAACCGTGGCTCCTGGATTTCGCGCGCCGGGGCCAAGCTCATCGGCGCCTAAGCAATGCTCGTCCAGCTTTCGATCCGCGATATCGTCCTGATCGAGCGGCTGGATCTCGATTTCGAGTCCGGCCTGTCGGTGCTGACGGGCGAGACCGGGGCGGGCAAGTCCATCCTTCTCGACAGTCTATCGCTCGCTCTAGGCGGGCGCGGCGATGGCGGGCTCGTGCGGCATGGCGAGGACAAGGGGCAGGTGACGGCCGTCTTTGACGTTTCCGGCCAGCATCCCGCCCGGCTGCTTCTGCGCGAAAACGGCATCGACGACGATGGCGACCTGATCTTTCGCCGCATCCAGTCGGCGGATGGCCGCACCCGTGCCTCCATCAACGATCAGCCCGTCAGCGTTCAGCTGATGCGTCAGGCGGGGCAGGTCCTGGTGGAGATCCACGGCCAGCACGACGACCGCGCTCTCACCGACACCAATACCCACCGCACGCTGCTCGATGCCTTCGCCGGATTGGCGGATGAGAGCCAGAAGGTATCCGGCCTCTACCGTGTCTGGAAGGATGCCGAACGTGCCTTCAAGGCGCATCGGGCCAAGGTGGAGGCCGCGGCGCGCGAGGCCGATTACATCCGCGCCTCCGTCGAGGAGCTGGAAACCTTGAGCCCCCGCGACGGCGAGGAAGAAGAGCTCGCCGAGCAGCGCTCGCAGATGCAGAAGGCGGAGCGGATCGCCGGTGACATTTCCGAAGCCTCCGATTTCCTCAACGGCAATGCCTCTCCGGTGCCGCTGATCGCCTCGATGGTGCGGCGTCTCGAGCGCAAGAGCCACGAGGCGCCCGGACTGCTGGAAGAGACGGTCGAACTTCTCGATGCCGCCCTCAACAGCCTCTCCAACGCCCAGATGGAGGTAGAGGCCGCGCTGCGGAAGACGGAGTTCGACCCGCGGGAGCTGGAACGCGTCGAGGAACGCCTCTTTGCCCTTCGCGCCGCAGGGCGCAAATATTCCGTTGCGGTCGCCGATCTTCCGGCACTGGCCGAGAAGATGGTCGCCGATCTCGCGGATCTGGACGCGGGCGAAGAAAAGCTCGGTCAGTTGGAGACGCAGGCGGCGGTAGCCAAGGCGGAGTTCGACGCCACGGCATTGTCGCTCTCGGAAAAACGTCGCCATGGCGCCGAAGCGCTCGCGGAGGCGGTAATGGCGGAACTGCCTGCGCTGAAGCTGGAGCGCGCGCGCTTCATGGTGGAGGTCACCAGCGACCCGGAAGCGGCGACAGCCGAAGGCATCGATACCGTCGAATTCCATGTCCAGACCAACCCCGGCACGCGGCCCGGGCCGATCATGAAGGTCGCCTCGGGTGGTGAACTTTCGCGGTTCCTGCTGGCGCTGAAGGTGGCTCTTGCCGACCGCGGCTCCGCACCGACACTCGTCTTCGACGAAATCGACACCGGGGTTGGCGGTGCCGTGGCAGATGCCATCGGCCAGCGGCTGAAGCGGTTGTCGGAAAAGGTACAGGTGCTGTCCGTCACCCATGCGCCGCAGGTGGCAGCGCGTGCGGCGACGCATCTTCTCATTTCCAAGGGACCGGCTGGCGACGGATCAGAAAAGATTGCCACGCGCGTCGCCACCATGGCGCCCGAACATCGCGCGGAAGAGATTGCGCGCATGCTGGCTGGCGCCTCCGTCACCGACGAGGCACGTGCGGCGGCAAAGAAGCTGCTGGCCGGGGCGAGCTGATCTAGCCTGTCTCTTATCGAAGGGCCTGCATCGCCTCCAGATTGCGCCGATGAACTGCCTCATAGGGCGCAAAATATTCGATTGTCCCGGCCGCGACCTCCTCCGCCACCAGTTCCTTCAAAGATGCGGGCACGGGACCTGTGCCAGTGAGCGTTTCGAGATAGCGCCGGTTTGCATCGATGAAGTCGATGGAGTAGCCACCCGCGGCTATTCTCTCGGCGGAGCCATGGTTGGGCAGGATCCGCCGGATCGGCCACTCGCGCATGCGCTGAAGCTCCCGGATGTGGACGGGGATATTCTCCGGCTCCGAAACATAGCTGACCGTGTCCTCTAGCGTATCGCCTGCCAGCAGCAGGCCGTCATCGGGAAGCCAGAGCACGTTGCCGTCGGCGCTGTGGATGTTGAAATGGTGCAGTTCGACGCGGCGCCTGCCGACCGTCAGGGCGAGGGTGCTCTCGAAGGTACGCGTCGGCATGACGAGCGGATCGATCGGCGGCTCACGGGTCGCGAGAGATGTGCGCTTCTCTTCGAGAGTTCTCGCCGTCAAGGAAAGGGCAATGATTTCGCAGTCCTGGAAGACGGCGTTGCCGGCAACGTGATCGGCATGCCAGTGGCTGAGAACGGCACGGATCGTGGTGACGCCAAGGCCTTCCAGATGATCGCGAACGAACCGCGCATGTTCAAGCGACATGTGCGTGTCATAGACGAGCGCTTCTTTGCCATCGACAATGGCATAGCACGCCGAGCCAAGCTCATAGGCGCCATCGTCCAGCCAGTTCGGCTTGTCGGAATAGAGCCGCTTCCCCAGCACACGCCCGTCGTAATAGGCGAAGATGCCCGGATGGGGTTCGATGATGCGAAGCGTCGAAATGTCGATCGCCATGGTGCGCTCCTCAGCTTGCGGCTATCTACCCGCGCTGTCTTCGCACTGACAAGGCGTTCTTTGCCAACCGCTTGTTTGCTTTCCGGGAATCTGCGCTAAAACGGATGAACAAGACCGTGGAGCGAGACGAAGCATGGCCGCCGACAAGACACCTGTTGAGACGCTGACCGAGAACGAGGCCGCTGCCGAGCTCGCCTTTCTCGCCTCCGAGATTGCGCGCCACGACGAGCTCTACCACGGCCACGATGCCCCGGAGGTTTCCGACGCCGAATACGACGCCCTGAAGCGCCGCAACGACGCGATCGAGGCCCGCTTTCCGCAGTTGCGCCGCGCCGACAGCCCGTCGCTCAAGGTGGGGGCAGCACCGCTGCCGACATTTGCGCCGATCACGCATTCGCGGCCGATGCTTTCGCTCGACAACACCTTCTCCGACGAAGACGTGCGCGACTTCATCAACTCCGTCTACCGTTTCCTTGGGCGTTTGCCGGATGGCTCGATCGCCTTTACGGCAGAGCCGAAGATCGACGGGCTCTCCATGTCGATCCGCTATGAGAACGGCAGGCTCGCCAATGCCGCCACGCGCGGCGACGGCACGACCGGCGAAAATGTCACCGCCAACATCCTGACCATCGACGAGATCCCGAACACGCTGCCGAAAGGTGTTCCTGCAGTCGTGGAGGTGCGCGGCGAAGTCTATATGACGAAGAGCGACTTTCTGGCGCTCAACGAGAAGATGGCGTCCGAAGGCAAGCGGACCTACGTCAACCCACGCAACACGGCCGCCGGCTCGCTGCGCCAGCTCGACCCGAAGGTGACGGCAAGCCGCAGGCTGCGGTTCTTCGCCTATGCCTGGGGCGAGATTTCCGAACCGAACGACCTGCCGAAGACGCAGTACGAGATGGTGCAGACGTTCAAGGCCTGGGGCTTCCCGGTCAATCCGCTGATGAAGCGGCTGAACTCCGTCGAGGACATCATCGAGCACTACAGGGAGATCGGTCTGAAGCGCCCGGATCTCGATTACGAGATCGACGGCGTCGTCTACAAGGTCGACCGGCTCGACCTGCAGCAGCGGCTTGGCTTCCGCTCCCGTTCGCCGCGCTGGGCAACGGCCCACAAGTTTCCTGCCGAACAGGCCTTCACCCGGGTGGAGAAGATCGACATCCAGGTCGGCCGCACGGGTGCGCTCACCCCCGTGGCGCGGCTGACACCGGTCACCGTCGGCGGCGTCGTCGTCACCAACGCGACGCTGCACAACGAAGACTACATCAAGGGCATCGGCAATTCCGGCGAGCGGATCCGCGAAGACGAGCACGACATCCGCATCGGCGACACCATCATCGTGCAGCGGGCAGGCGATGTCATTCCGCAGGTCCTGGACGTGGTGATGGAGAAGCGCCCGGCAGACTCAGTGCCTTACGAGTCTCCGAAGAAGTGCCCCGTCTGCGGCAGCCACGCCGTGCGGGAAAGAAACGAGAAGACGGGCAAGCTCGACTCGGTGACCCGCTGCACCGGCGGCTTCGTCTGCCGCGCACAGGCCGTCGAGCATCTCAAGCATTTCGTGTCCCGCAATGCCTTCGACATCGAGGGGCTGGGGTCCAAGCAGATCGACTTCTTCTTCGAGGCCGATGATCCGGCACTGACGATCAAGACGGCCCCCGACATCTTCACCCTGAAGAAGCGGCAGGAAGCCTCGCCGCTGACGAAGCTTGAAAACATCGAAGGGTTCGGCCGGGTCAGCGTGCGCAAGCTGTTCGACGCTATCGACGAGCGCCGCTCGATCGCACTTGCCCGCTTCATCTATGCCCTCGGCATCCGCCATGTGGGCGAGACGACCGCGAAGCTGCTGGCCCGCCACTACGGCACCTACGACGCCTTCCAGTCCGCTATGACGGAGGCGGCTTCGTTTGCCGGCGACGCGTGGTCCGACCTCAACAACATTGAGGGCATCGGCGAGGTGGTGGCCCGCGCCATTGTTGAGTTTTTCAAGGAGCCGCGCAATCTTGAAGTCATCGGCCGGCTTCTGGAGGAGGTGACGCCGCAGGCCGCCGAGCAGGTATCGACGAGCGGCAGCCCCGTCTCGGGCAAGACCGTCGTCTTCACCGGCAGTCTGGAGAAGTTCACGCGCGAGGAAGCCAAGGCGCGCGCCGAAAGCCTCGGCGCGAAGGTCGCCGGTTCCGTCTCCAAGAAGACGGACTACGTCGTCGCCGGCCCCGGCGCCGGCTCCAAGCTCGACAAGGCGAGGGAGCTCGGCGTTCAGGTGATGGACGAGGACGAATGGCTGGCATTCCTTGGCGGGTAAACCGAGTTTTGCCGAATCAGGAGCGTTTGGGCTAAAGCTGCGGCAGCAGAGCTAGGGCCAATCTTGAAAACCATCGCCATCGACTTCGAAACCGCCAACGAAACCCGCGGCAGTGCCTGCTCCGTCGGGCTTGCCTGGATCGAGGATGGCGAGGTGGTGCGGGTGGAGGAGCGGCTGATCCGGCCGCATGACATGCGGTTCTCCTCCTTCAACATTGCGATCCACGGCATCCGTCCGGAACACGTCGAGGCTGCTCCCGAGTTTCCGGAGGTCATGGACGAGTTCGCGGATGAATTCCGCGACGCCACCATGATCGCCCACAATGCCGCCTTCGACTTCAGCGTCTGGCGCGCCTGCCTCGATCTCTACCGGCTCGGCTATCCGGAGCTTTCCTACCTCTGCAGCGTCAAGATGGCGCAGAAGGTCTGGCCGCATCTCGGTTCCCATCGGCTGAATGCGCTGGCGGCTCATCTTGGACTAAGCTTCATGCACCACAATGCCGCAGAGGACGCCGCCGTCTGTGCACGTGCGGCCATCGCCATCGGCAGGTCGCTGGGCGTCGCTCATGTGCGGGAGATCCCGGCGATGATCAACATGAAGGTCGGCCGCCTGTTTGCCGGCGGCTACGCCCCCTGTACCTGCCGACTGAAGTAGAAGTCGACTGACGCTGCTTGCAACCTGCCCCTGCGCGCTTATCTGTGATCACAGATGGTTTACCGGAGTATGTTGCTGATGAAACGCCTTGCCCTTCTTGTGTCCGCTGCCGCCCTGTCCTGCGGCCTCCTCGCTGCACCCTCCATGGCCGAGGTGGTCGGTGAAGTGGGAGTCGACTGGATCGGCAACGATATCATTGTGGAGGCGGTCGCCGATCCTGAGGTGAAGGGCGTCACCTGCCACGTCACCTATTTCGATCGCTCCATCATCGACCGGCTGAAGCAGGGCAACTGGTTCGAGGATCCGTCCAACAGCTCGATCGCCTGCCGCCAGACGGGGCCGATCGAGATTGGTGACATCGATCTGACGAAGGATGGCGAGGAAGTCTTCCGCCAGGGGCGCTCGCTGATCTGGAAGGACTTGCTCGTCAAACGGATCTACGACAAGGCAAACGATACGCTCGTCTACCTCGCACATTCGCGGCAGATCGTGGAAGGTTCGGCGAAGATGGCAATCTCGACAGTTCCCCTCTACGGCGAAGAGGTCACCTGGACCAAGGGAAAGCCCTGATCCCTCAGGCGAGTGTTGCTGCGGCGGCGCGTCCTGCGACGCGGCCGGAAAACAGGCAGCCGCCGAGGAAGGTGCCTTCGAGCGCGCGGTAGCCATGCATGCCTCCGCCGCCGAAGCCCGCCGCTTCGCCCACGGCGTAGAGGCCCGGCACCGGTTGGCCGTCGTTGCCGAGAACCCGCGCTGAAAGATCTGTCTCGAGGCCGCCGAGGGTCTTCCTGGTGAGGATGTTGAGCCTCACGGCGATCAGTGGGCCGTGAGCGGGATCGAGGATGCGGTGCGGCCTTGCGGTACGGATCAGCTTGTCGCCCAGCGACCGCCGTGCGTTGTGGATGCCCATGACCTGCGCATCCTTCGCGTAGGGGTTCGCCATCTGGCCGTCACGCGCCAGGATCTCGCGCTCGATCTCGTCGAGCTTAAGCAGGTCGTTCTCCGCGATACGGTTCATGCCGCGCACCAGTTCCTCCAGGCTTCTGGCGACCACGAAATCCTCGCCCTTCTCCTTGAAGGCTTCCACGGGTGCCGTCGCGCGTCGCCCGATGCCCCTGCGCGCGGTCAGCCCCCAGTCACGACCTGTCAGATCCGGATTTTGCTCGGAACCGGAAAGGGCAAACTCCTTGCGGATGATCGATTGGTTCAGGATGAACCAGGAGTAGTCATGGCCGGTGGACAGGATGTGCTGCAGCGTGCCGAGTGTATCGTAGCCGGGAAAGAAGGGAGCGGACAGGCGTTTTCCCGTCGCGTCGAACCAGAGGGAGGAGGGGCCGGGCAGAATGCGGATGCCATGGTTTTCCCACACCGGATTCCAGTTCCGCAGGCCTTCGGTGTAGTGCCACATGCGATCGCGGTTGATGATGCGTCCACCGGCCGCTTCGGTGATGGCAAGCATCCGTCCGTCGACATGCTTCGGCACGCCGGAAACCATGAACTTCGGTGCGGGGCCTAGGCGAGCCGGCCAATTCTTCCGGACAAGGTCTTGGTCGCCGCCGATCCCGCCGGAAGCGACGATCACAGCCTGAGCGCTAAGTTCGAACTCACCGATGATCGAACGGGAGCTTTCCGCCCCGCGCGGCGTTGTGCTAGGTTCCAGTACCGAACCGGCAATGCCTGTGACAGCGCCATTGTTAATGATCAGCCGATCGACCCGATGCCGCCAAAGAAAGCGGATCCTGCCCCTTTGCTCGGCCTCGCGCGCGCGTTTCTCGAAAGGCTCGACCACGCCGGGGCCGGTGCCCCAGGTTATGTGGAAGCGCGGCACGGAATTTCCGTGGGATGTGGCGGACCAGCCGCCGCGCTCTGCCCAGCCAACGACAGGAAAGAAGCGGTGGCCCATCGCGCGCAACCAATCACGCTTTTCGCCAGCGGCAAAAGCCAGATAGGCCTCCGCCCACGCTCGCGGCCAATAGTCTTCCGGCCGATCGAACCCAGCGGAACCGAACCAGTCCTGGCGCGCGAGCTCAAAACTGTCGCGGATCCGCATGCGCCGCTGCTCGGGCGAATCGATGAGGAAGAGGCCGCCGAGCGACCAGAAGGCCTGAGCCCCAAGGTTCTGCTCGGGCTCCTGGTCAACGATAATGACACTCTTGCCGGCAGCGGCCAATTCGGTTGCCGCAACCAAGCCAGACAGTCCGGCTCCCACGATGATGACGTCGGTCGTTTGGCTCATTTGTCCTCCCGCCGGCGCGTCTCCTGGCGCCGTAACTGCAAATAGAGCCACCGGCGCGGATCGGAAGTCAACAAGGCGCGGGCAACTGAAACGGAAAGAGCCCGCGGGGCGGGCTCCTTAAAGGTGACGTCCTTGGTGACGGCCGGATCAGGCCGCTTCGCGCGTCAACTCGTCGGCAATCACGGTATCGAGGTTGAGGAAGCAGACCATCGTCTTTTCCAGCGCCACGATTCCGCGGCAGAAGGCGCGCTGCTGTTCCGGAATGATCTCCGGCGCCGGCTGCAGGTCTTCCGAGCGGATGGTCATCATGTCCGATACCTGCTCGACCAGCAGGCCCACCAGCTTGCCGGCGATGTCGGTGACAATGATCGCCGAACGCTCGGAAGGCTCCGTCATCTTCATGCCGAGGCGGCAGGCCATGTCAATGACGGGGATCACCGCGCCGCGCAGGTTGATGAGGCCAAGCACGTAGGGTGGGGTGTGTGGCATCGGCGTGACAGGCGCCCAGCCGCGAATTTCGCGGATCGCCATGATGTCGATGCAGAATTCCTGGTCTCCGAGATGGAAGGAGACGATTTCGAGATAGGCTCCCGATTGCTTGATGGCGTTGCTCATGTCTTTTCCCCCACCTGCCAATGGGCCCGCGGTCTATGCCGTCGGTGCCGCCATTCAGGCTGCCGTGAATTTCGGAGTATCGATGCGGAGACGAGTGGGCCTCGCTGACGTCATGTCGACATGGACTTATACGGTTCGGCATCCATTGAGGCCGGCGCATCGCGCAGTCCACCTTCGCACCGGAAGAATGCCCTGCACATATTAAGCTTCCGCTAATGCCCTCGAGCCTTTCCCTGTCTTGCCTTTGGCTGTAGTATGTCAGGCATGGAACAGACCTTCTTATCCGGTCACCGCCTGCCGCTCTTGGTCTTCAGTGCGCTTGCACTTACCGGGCTTTCGGCGGCTGCCTTCTACGGATGGATCATCCACAGCTCATCCATGATACTGACGCTTGGCCAGGCGGGGCTGCCGGGTTGCCTGTGAAGCCCTCCCTCTGCTTGAGACAAATCAGCGCAAACCCGAAAGCATGACCGGTTTCTGTTGCCCGACGGAAGGCTGTGGCCTATCCAGACCGCAGTGGTACACTTTCTGCGGCGCCGGGAAGAGAGAAAAGCATGAGAACCATTCGCATCATTCTGTGGGCAGCGGTCGTCCTGCTTGGCGGCGTCCTTGCATGGCTGAGCTTTCAGGTTACACAGACCCAGGAGCAGATTGCTGAAGAACCCTTCGGCGTGCCGTTCCAGCTCGTGGCGCAGGACGGCCAGCCGATCACGCAGGATGCTTTCCGGCAGAAGCCGACGGCGGTTTTCTTTGGTTTTACCCATTGTCCCGAGGTTTGCCCCACGACGCTCTACGAGTTGAACGGCTGGATGCACCAGGTCGATCCGGACGGCACCAAGCTCGCCGGCTACTTCGTGACCGTCGATCCAGAACGTGATTCGCCGGAACTGCTCGGCCAGTACATTGCCAATGTCACCGATCGTATCACAGGCATCTCCGGCCCGCCGGAAAAGGTGACCGAGATGGCCAAGGGCTTCAAGGTCTTCTTCAAGAAAGTGCCGCTCGACGAGAAAGACCCAACCGGCGACTATACGATGGACCATACCGCCTCCATCTTCCTGCTGGACGAAGGCGGACGCTTCGCCGGCACCATCTCCTACGGCGAGAACCCGGAGACTGCGGTGCAGAAGCTCGAGAACCTGATCAAGAGCTGAGGGCGCTTGCTGGTTGAAGGCTTTCGTCCGTTGTGGCATCGGTCCCTGCATCCGCAATCGTCCGAAAGAACCAGCCTTGAGCGAGATCCGCCTTTACGTCAGCACGAACGAGAAAGATGCAGAGCGCATCCTCGACATCCTGTCGCAGCTCTTCGGAGAGGAAGATTATGCGCTTGGCACCACCGAAGTGGACGAGAAGCGCGACCTCTGGGAAGTCTCAGTCTACATGATGGCGGACGAGGAGGAGGAGCTTCACAAGCGGATCTCCGAAGGTCTGGCGCAGAGCTATCCAGAAGCGGTCATCGAGCGAGAGGCAATTCCTGACGACGACTGGATCGCCAGATCGCTGGAGGGATTGAAGCCTGTCCGTGCCGGGCGGTTTCTGGTGCATGGATCGCATGACCGCGACAAGGCGCAGGTGAACGACGTCGCGATCGAGATCGACGCCGGACAGGCGTTCGGCACCGGCCATCACGGCACCACCGCGGGTTGCCTCGAGATGATCGATGCCGTTGTGCGCGCCAGGCCGATTCGCAACGCGCTCGATCTTGGGACAGGCAGCGGAGTCCTCGCCATCGGGCTGCGGAAAATCCGCCACATCCCGATCCTCGCCACCGACATCGACCCGGTTGCCGTCGCCGTGGCAAGAGAGAATGGTCGGCGCAACGGGATCGTGTCGGGGTTGCGGTTCGTCACTGCTCCGGGTTTCCATTCGCCGGCCTTTGCTGAGGATGGCCCGTTCGACCTGATCATAGCGAACATTCTGGCCCGCCCATTGATGAAGATGGCGCCGCAGCTTGCCGCAAATCTGGCTCCTGGCGGTTCGGTCATCCTCTCGGGCATTCTCGCTGAACAGCGCTGGAAGGTCTTGGCCGCTTACAACGGCGTGAAGCTTCGCCACGTGCGAACGCTGTGGCGTAACGGGTGGGTCACCATCCATCTCCAGCACGGCTGAGAAACATCATTTCGCACTGCAGCACTGCGCGAGATGCACGGCTGCAGCACCTGATGCAAGCAACAGACAAAGAAAAAGGCGGCACCGGGAGGTACCGCCTTGAGATCAGGTCGCCCTGATCTGATCCGCGAACCTTGGGAGGAGAGGCTCAAGCGGAGACTTCGGATTCTGTCGCCCGGGGCGGAGGAGGGAGGAGAACCTGCCCAGGGTCGATGATCAGAAACCGGAGTTGAAGCCGCCCTTGCGGCGCAGCTCTTCGCGGGAGGTGCCCATGCCCCGGAGGGTCCGGTCGTCCAGGTTCATCAGAACGCCGTTAACGTAACGGCTGGCCTGACGTTCACGTGCTGCAACGACGCGTTCGAAGGCAGAGCGGAAGAATGAGGTAGCCATTGTCTTGATCCTTTCATCGCGGGAACCGTTTGCCGTCCCGTTCGATGATTGGAATATAGCTTCACCGATAACGCTTAGTCAGAGGGCTTAACTCAACGGTGTTATGCGTCAGGTGCATAGGCCGCTCACCAACTGAACGGTCGCCGTTAGCAGATGCACAATCACGGTGCAGATCAACCGCCCTCTGGCGAGATGATCGGTGAATACGCTAATGTCCGGCTCCTTCCCATTTCATCACCATCCGGATCAGTTGCATGTTTCAGTCGTTCGACACCAAGTCATCCCCGCAATTCGCTGGCGAGCGTCTTTCGGCGCTGCGCGCTCAATTCGACGATCTCAGTATCGACGGCTTTCTCGTGCCCCGTGCGGACGAGTATCAGGGGGAATATGTCCCGGCATTGGCGGAGCGTCTCGCCTGGCTCACCGGCTTTACCGGATCGGCGGGCATCGCCCTTGTGATGCGGTCCCAGGCGATCGTCTTCGTCGACGGACGCTATACGACCCAGCTTCAGGAGCAGGTGGATCGCAGCGTCGTCACCGGAGGGGACTTGGTCAACGAGCCACCCCATCGCTGGCTCTCGCGCAACGGCAGCAAGGGTTTCCGGCTCGGCATCGATCCGTGGCTGCACACGGCGGCCGAAGTGCGGCGCCTGCAAAAGGCGCTGGAGGAGATCGGTGGCTCCCTCGTCTTCCTTGCAGCCAACCCGCTCGACGCCATCTGGTCGGATCGTCCGGCAGAGCCGATGGGCGCGGTTATGATCCAGAAGCAGGAGCATGCGGGGAAACTTGCAGCCGAGAAGATCGCCGAGGTCGCGGCGCAGGTGAAGGAGAAGGGCGCCGCGGCTACGGTAATCACGGACCCGTCCTCAGTCGCTTGGATCTTCAATATTCGCGGCGCCGACGTGCCGCATACGCCGCATCCGCTGGCACGTGCGATCATCCCGGCGGACGGCAAGCCGCAGCTTTTCCTCGACGAGCGCAAAACCGGCATCGAGACGCGCGCTTATCTGGCGCAACTCGCAGAGCAACTTTCGCCGGATGCATTTCTGGCGCGCCTTGAGGACGTGGCGAGACGTGGACCTGTCATGCTCGACGCAGATCTTGCGCCGCTGGCGCTGAGCATTGCTATTGAAGCGGTCGGCGGGCGTGTCGTCGAGGCGGGCGATCCGGCCAAGCTGCCGCGCGCCTGCAAGAATGCGATCGAGCTGCAGGGCTCGGCAAAGGCCCATCTCCAGGATGGGGCGGCGGTGGTGGAGTTCCTCTACTGGCTCGACCAGCAGCCCTCCGGCAGCGTCACAGAAATCAGCAGCGTCCATGCGCTGGAAAACGCCCGTGTGCGCGTTGGCGAGCGCATGCAGAACCCGCTCAAGGACATCTCCTTCGACACCATTTCCGGTGCGGGCGAGCATGCCGCTATCATGCACTACCGGGTGACGACGGAAAGCGACCGGCGGCTGAACGAAGGTGAGCTCTTCCTCATCGATTCGGGCGCCCAATACATCAACGGCACGACCGACATCACCCGCACGGTGGCCATCGGCGAGGTGCCGGAAGACCGCAAGCGCTTCTTCACGCTCGTGCTCAAGGGCATGATCGCCATCAGCACGGCCCGCTTCCCGAAGGGCACGCGCGGCTGCGATCTCGATCCGCTGGCGCGCATCGCGCTCTGGAAAGCTGGCGGTGACTTTGCCCACGGCACCGGCCACGGCGTTGGCTCCTATCTTTCCGTCCACGAAGGGCCGCAGCGCATCTCGCGGCTATCGACGCAGGAGCTCCTGCCGGGCATGATGCTCTCCAACGAGCCTGGCTACTATCGCCCCGGCCACTACGGCATCCGCATCGAGAACCTGATCTTCGTGAAGGATGCGACAGAGATCGAGGGCGGCGACATGCCGATGCTGTCCTTCGAGACACTCACCTGGTGCCCGATCGACCGCCGCCTGGTGGTTGTGGATCTTCTGACGGCGGAGGAGCGCGACTGGCTTAACGGCTATCACGTCGAAACGCGCGAGAAGCTGATGCCGCTGATCGAGGATGCGGCTGTGCGCGACTGGCTCGTGAAGGCAACTGAGCCAGTTAGCTGAGACTGCTCAGAGCCCGAGCAGGTGGCGGCAGATCATCACTGCCGCCCAGCCGGCTGCCAGCATGATCAGGCCGGGAAAGCGCAGTGCCACGGCAAGTGCGACGAGCATGGCGATCTTGACGTCCCATGCGCCGTTGAAGAAGGCCGGCGCTACCAGTGTGGTTAAGACAGCCGCTGGCACAGCGTTGAGCGCCGCTTCCATCCTTGGCGGAATGCTCTTCATCCGGGTGATGAGGATATAGCCGCCGATGCGCGTGATGTAGGTGGCAACGGCTGCGGCGAGGATCAGCAGCAGCGTCCCGGTATCGAGGGAGGCCGCCATCATCGAGGCTCCGCCTCGACTGCAACTGCATCGGGCTCATCTTTCGGCTGAAGCGGCAGAAGTACGGCCACGAGGATGCCGACCGCGGCACCGAGGCTGACATGCCAGGGCGATCCGACGAAGTGGTAGGCAGCGATCGAGCCAATCGCGCTTGCTGCAACGATGGGTGCAAAGCCCATACGCTTACGAAACGCCAGCACCATGCCGAGGAAGTAGACAGGCAGAAGGACGTCGATGCCGATCGAGGCGGGATCACCGATCATCTTGCCGAACCAGGCGCCCATCACGGTGGCAATGTTCCAGCTGATGTAAACGATCACACCGAATCCGAGGTACCACGAGAAGGAGACGCCCTGGCCGCTCTCTCCGCGCCGGACGCCCTCGGCGAACTGAGGATCGACGAGCAGGAAAAATGCGAAGAACTTCTGCAGCGGGGAGTAGTGCCGAATGAACTTTGCCAATGCAGCGGAGTAGAGGATGTGCCGGAAATTCACGGCAAAAACCGAGAGCACCACCAGCCACGGTTCGACGCGCTGGCCGAAGAGTTCGATGCCCACCAGCTGGCTTGCCCCGGCGTAGACCGTGGCGCTCATCAGCAGCGTCTCGAGGAAGCTCAGGCCATTGTCGATGGCCACCGCCCCGAAGAGAACCCCGAAAGGTGCCGACGACAGGGCAATGATGGCACCGCCCTTCAGGCCTTGTTTGAAATCGCTGCGGTTCATGGAAATCCTTCTTGCGCGCAAGCCTTACGGGCGTGCAGCGAAGGGCACAATTCAATTGCGCTGATGGATGGATCGATTTCGCTGAAGCATCGCGACCGGCCGTGCCTTCAGTCCTTGAGGATCTGCCGGCTCTTGACGATGCCGATGCCCTTTTCCCGCATCTCCTCGATCGCCGCCTTCACGCCCTTGGGATCGATGCCGCGGCTGGCATCCTCGATGAAGCAGATCTGCACGCCGGGCAGCATCTCCAGGGCATCGAGGGCGGAGAACCTGACGCAGTAGTCGGTCGCCAGGCCGCAGATGTCGAGTTCCTTGATCTGCTGCGCCCGAAGGTAGCCCGCGAGGCCGGTGATCGCCGCCTTGTCGTTGTCGCGAAAGGCGGAATAGCTGTCGATCGCCGGGTTCTCGCCCTTCTGCTGGATGTAGTCGACCGCATCGATGTCGAGATCCGGATGGAATTCGGCATCGGCGGTTCCCTGCACGCAGTGATCCGGCCAGAGCATCTGCGGCTGGCCGCAAAGCTCGCCTATCTCGAAGGGTTTCTTTCCGGGATGCTGGGACGCGAAGCTTCCGTGGTCCGCCGGGTGCCAGTCCTGAGAGGCGACGATTACGTCATAGCCGCCTTCCTCGATCAGCCGGTTTGCCACGGGCACCACCTTGTCACCCTCCGGCACCGGCAGGTTACCGCCGGGGCAAAAGCCGTTCTGGATATCGACCAGCAGCAGGGCTTTCATGAGCCGTCCTCCCTTCGCTTCTTTCGCCGATTAAACACCGAGGGGAGGTCGGTGGACAACCCTTCACAGGCCGGAAGGCTGCAACGTCGGCCTGGAGCCTTCGTTCAGCGAGGTTATGGCCGCGGGAGCCTGTGCTGGTTTGGGCTGAGTTGCTGCAAGCAGCGGCGGAACCTTCCCAGGACGCTGCCGTTGCAGCGACAGTCGTCAGATGACTTCGTTGGTTGAGTTATCCGCAGCGGTGAATGGTAAGCGACATCTCGGCGGAGGTGACCCGGCCGTCCGAGTCACCTGGGAGAAACTCAGGACAAGTTTCTGGTTGGTCCCAAGTTTGATGGCGGCCGCAGCGGGCGTCTTGGCGATGGCGGCCACATGGGGCGACCTCCGGTTGGCCGAGGTGGATCCGGCCGAAATGCCGGTGTTTGTTTTCGTCAGCACGCCCAACGGGGCGCGGGACGTGCTCTCCACATTGTTGTCCTCCATGATCACGATGACCAGCTTAGTTTTCTCGATCACCATGGTCGTGCTGTCGCTGGCGGCCAGCCAGTTCGGCCCGCGTCTGATCCGCAGCTTCATGTCGAGCCCACACACGCAGTTCGTGCTGGGAACGTTCATCATGACGTCCGTGTACTGCCTGATCGAACTTGGATCGGTGGGATCGACCATCGAGGACGCCAAGCAGGCGTTCCCGAGCGTCAGTCTTGGACTTCTGCTGGTGCTGATAAGCGTTCTTGTTTTGGTGTCGTTCATCCATTTCCTTGCGCGCTCAATCGTCTCGGAAACGCTGATCAAGCGGCTCGGCATGGAGGTCACCGCCATGGTTGGGGAACTGGATGACCTGCCGGAGGATCGTAACCACCAGACGGCTGCAGCGCTGCCAGAGGATTTCGAGCGAGAGGCGATCTCCTTCGGTCCGCGTGCGGACGGCTTTGTCCAGAGCATCGACCTGGACGGGCTAAAGGATCTCGCCGAGGGTGCCGATGTTCTTATCGCATTCGCTTTCCGATCGGGCGACTACGTCATCTCTGACGGGGGCGGTATCAGCGTCTGCCCGGGCCAAAACTGCACGCCCGAGCTTCAGGAGCGCATCTGCAGGATGATCGTCATCGGCTCCCGGCGAACCGCCACTCAGGATCCAGAGTTCGCCATCCGTCATCTGGTGGAGATGGCGGTGAGAGCCTTGTCGCCCGGCGTCAACGATCCCTATACGGCGGCGGCGGTGCTGGCGCAGCTTTCTGCCGGCCTGGCGCATCTCATGAAGCGGGCACTGCCGGAATCTTTGGTTACAGGCGCAGATGGACGCCTTCGCATCGTCATTCCCAGTTCAACCTATGCCAGCGTTATAGGGGCTGCCTTCAACCAGATCCGGCAGAACGCCGCCGGCAAGCCGTTCGTGATCCTGCATCTTGTCGAGGCTATTCTTCGCATCGCAGACCATGTCAGGCTTCCGGAACAGTGCGATGCTCTTGAGGGGCAGCTTGATGCAGCTCTGGACGCCGCTAACGGCATCGACGAGTTCGACCGGCAGGCAATCTTAGCACGTGCGGCGGAGGCGAGAACAGCCATCGATGCCGCTCGCCGGCGAGCCAAACGTGCTCCCTCGGCACAACGCAGTTGAAGCGCAAGACTGCCGTGACGAAAGCGGCGGGACAAACCTCGATCTGCGAAGCGACCTGCTGCAACGGAATTTCCACAGGCTGCTCATCCTATAGAACACCGTTCCTCGAAGGCTGCGGCCGGCTGCCCCATATCCCGATCAAACGATCGGAGTATCCCATGTCCGTTGCATCCTCATCTCTTCAGCCGCGCGCCGGCAGTCTGCTGCCGCTCGGCGTCCCAGGCCTTGCCGCACTCATCGCGCTTATTGCCGGCACATTGGCGCTCGGCGCTGTTTATGGTCCGGTCCATGGCGCGCTTTTCCTTATCGGCGGCGCGCTCGGCATCTCGCTCTATCATGCTGCCTTCGGCTTCACCTCCGCCTGGCGGATCTTCATTTCCGAAGGCAGGGGCAGGGGCTTGCGCGTGCAGATGATCCTGCTGGCGCTCACTGTCCTCCTGTTCTTTCCATTCCTTGCCTCGGGCACGCTATTCGGCCACGAGGTGAGCGGCTTCGTGTCGCCCGCCGGTACCGGCGTGATCGTCGGCGCCTTCATGTTCGGTATCGGCATGCAGCTTGGCGGGGGCTGCGCTTCCGGCACGCTATTCACCGCCGGCGGCGGAAATGCACGTATGCTGGTGACGCTGTTCTTCTTCATCGTCGGCTCACTGCTTGCGACCATCAACTTCGACTGGTGGACGAGCCTGCCGGCGCTGCCGCCGATGTCGCTGACCAGCCTCGGCCCCGTGACCGGGATTGCGATCTCGCTGGCGATCTTCGCGGCAATCGCCTGGCTGACGGTCAGGGTCGAGAAGCGTCGCCACGGCAGCCTTGAACAGGTCCCGGCCGCTCCGCGCGAAGGCTTTGCCCGCTACCTGCGCGGTCCCTGGCCGCTGGTAGCCGGTGCAATTGCGCTGGCGCTTCTGAATTTCGCCACGCTGGCGCTTGCCGGCCGCCCGTGGGGCATCACGTCGGCCTTCGCGCTCTGGGGCGCCAAGGGAGCGCAGTTGAGCGGCATCGATCCCTCCGCCTGGGCCTATTGGCAGGCGCCGGGGAATGCCAAGGCCTTGTCAGAAAGCGTCTTTGCCGACGTCACCTCGATCATCGATTTCGGCATCATCGCCGGCGCCATGCTGGCGGCAGCGCTTGCCGGAAAGTTTGCGCCCAATCTCAACATCCCGCTGCGCTCCATCCTTGCCGCCGTGGTCGGCGGGCTGCTCTTGGGCTACGGTGCCCGCATCGCCTATGGCTGTAATATCGGCGCCTATTTCTCCGGCATCGCCTCGGGCAGCCTGCACGGCTATCTCTGGGCGGTAGCGGCTTTCGCCGGCAATGTGCTCGGCGTCAAGCTGCGCCCCTGGTTCTTCCTGGAGCGCAGTGCCGTCCGCCGCGTCGACGGCTGATCCTGTCACCGCTTCCCGCACCGCTCATGTGGTGCGGGAAGGCCGCTTTTCTGCCCCTCGCCACCTCGCCGCCGCATTTCCGCTAAACTTCCGGCAGGTTTGCCTTCTAGAGGCAAAGCATCGATTCAGGGGCGGGGCGTAAAGATATTGGTTACCATATTTCGTCATTCTCTAATCCAATCGCCGAACGGCACCGGGGCTCAGGCCCGCCGTTCAACGAAGCTGGACATGGTCGCATCGGCGACTTTGGCAGAGTGACTGGGTAACGAGTATCATGGCGCTAAAGATCGACACGTTCGACACTGCATCAACGCCCACCAAGCAGGCCCGTCTTCCAAGACGTCCGTCGCGCCTGGCATTTGCGGGAAAGATGGTCCTCGCGACCGCTGCTCTTGGCGGGCTCTGGGTCTTCGCGGCGACCACCACCGTGAGCAGCTTTGCGCCGTCTTTCTCCGCGCCGGAGAAGCCGGAGTTTACACTTGCGCTGTCGTTGAAGCCTGCCGTCGAGCCGGAAATCGCCGAGGCTGACGAGGCAGCGGCTGTTTACCTGAAGATCAGCAAGTTCGAGCGTCTTTATCGCCAGCCGGCGGCTCCGAAGGCGAGCCGGCTCGAGGGGGCGCAACTCGCAGCGGTGCTGTCGCAGCGTCCGGCAAACGATGCGGTCATGAACAATCTCGGCGCGGCATTTGCATCCGCGGCGGAGGAGGAAAAGTTCCAGGCGTTGGCGGACCTGCGCCCAGAGGCAGAGGTTCTCAAGCAGTTGCTCGGCGAAGCGATGAACCAGACCGTGGCGCTTGCGCCGCGCATTGCAAAGCCAGAAGCCTCCATCATCACCGCCTCCATCCCTTCCGATGTGACCGAGGAGGGGCTACTTTCCGACGAAAGCGCTGTCGAAACCGCTGCAATTGAGGCGGAAGAGGCAGGGCGGACAACGGAGCTTGCGGCGCTGATGGATGATACGCTCCCGATGCAAGGGCCGCTGCCGGCCTCACGCCCGGAGACGGCGGTCAAGGCGCTGGAGGCCCTGGCGGCTGTCGAGCCAACGAAGCCGGGTCGCCCTGCAGCCGAGGAGGCGGAGGAGCCGGCTTCCACCGTGCTTGCCTATGCGAAGCCCGAAAATCCGATGACGTCGGTGCCCAAGGTGACGCCGCTCCCCGATCCAGGTACGAAGAAGGTCGCGATCTACGACATCACCAACGGTGTCGTGCATATGCCCAACGGCACAAAGCTGGAAGCCCATTCCGGCATTGGCAAAATGCGCGACAATCCGAAATACACCCATGTGAAGATGAAGGGCCCCACGCCGCCGGGGACCTACAAGCTTTCGATGCGGGAAAAGCCGTTCCACGGCGTTGCCGCCATCCGCCTGACCTCGGTGGACGGAAAGCATCCACAGAACCGGACCGGCCTGTTGGCACACACCTACCTTCTGCGTTCGCGACCAGGCGATTCGCACGGCTGCGTCGCCTTCAAGCACTACGACAAGTTCCTGGCCGCCTTCCGCCGCGGCGAGATCACCCACATGGTCATCGTGCCGGAATATAACGGCCGCCTTCCAAGCAAGAGCAACAACCTGCTGGTGAAGCTGTTTGGCGGCAAGGGCGCCTAGCCCAGCAGGTCTCGCGCCGCCCGCATGAAGACGCGGGCGCCGAGCGGGATCAGGTCGTCAGGGTAGTCGTAATCCGGATTGTGCAGGGCAGGGTGCTTCTCGCCCGCACCCAGATAGAACATCGCGGACCTGGATACGGCACCGAACAGACCAAAATCCTCCGATGCCCGAAGCGCTTCGCCGGGCTCATGCGAAATCCCTTCCGCGTCGAGAGCCGCCCTCAGGATCGTTACTGCCTGCGGATCATTGTCGCAGTGGTTGAAGATCTCGTGATAGCTCGTCTCGAGCGACAGCCCGTCCTTCTCCGCCGCCTCTCTTGCCAGCCGTTCGGCATCGTCTACCAAGGCCTGCATCTGGTCGTTCGTCGTCGTCCGCAGTGTCACCCAGAGCTCGGCATAGGCAGGGGCGATGCCGAAGGCGGGTTCGCCCAGATGCACATGGCCGACGGTCGCGAGAACCAGGTCGCCCCCGGCGACCGTGCCGCGGGAAAGGTCCGTCAGCGCCGGCATGAGCGACGCGATGGCCCGCATCGGAGAAGTGCCGGTCTCGGGGGCAGAGGCATGCGCCGTTTTGCCGGTCAGCGCGATCTTGATGCCGCGCGAGGCGCAGTTCGCGATCCCGTCCTTCAGCCAGACATGGCCGAGCGGAAGCCCCGGTAGGTTGTGGAGCGCAAACGCATAGTCCGGCCGGATGTCGGCGAAGCACTCGTCGGCAATTACCGCTGCCGCGCCGGCTCCTGTTTCCTCCGCCGGCTGGAAGAGCAGAACGACACGCCCGCTCTTCGGCCGCTCCCTGGCGAAGCCGCGCGCCAGCGCCGCGATGGTCGCGGTATGGCCGTCATGGCCGCACATATGGCCCTTGCCTAGCAGGCGGGAGCGGTGCGGCAGGTCGGAGATTTCCTCGATCGGCAGCGCGTCGAGTTCGCAGCGGAAGAGCACCGTCGGGCCTTGTTCCTCACCTTCGAACACGGCCGCGACGCCGGTGCCCCCGAGACTCGAGATCACCTTGTCTGGTGCCGTTGCCGCCAGAAAGGCCTGAACCTCTGCCGCGGTGGCCACTTCCTCGCCGGAAATCTCCGGCATGGCGTGCAGCTTGCGCCGCCAAGCGGTCAGCTCGACGACATCGTGGTTGGTGAGATACATGCGCCCCTCCGTTTCCCGGCGACCAAGAGGTAACGGGACGCGCGACGGAGGGCAAGCGGCAGACCCGCTACCAATCGATGCCGATCTTGCCAAAGTGCGAGCCGCTTTCCTCGTAGCGGAAGGCATCCGCCAGCTCTTCCAGGGGGAAGACGCGGTCGATCACCGGCTTGAAGAGGCCGGTATCGAGGGCGCGGACGAAATCCTTCTGGTGGCGCCGATTGCCGACGATGATGCCGGTCAGGATCACCTGCTTGCCCATCAGCATCGCAGTCGGCACTTCGCCGCTGCGTCCCGTCAGGACACCGATCAGCGTGATGCGGCCGCCAAGCGCCACCGCCTGGATCGACTGCGCGAGCGTGCCCGGACCGCCCACCTCGACCACATGGTCGACGCCGCGGCCGCCGGTCCAGTTCATCACCTGCGTGCCCCAATCCGGATGCGTCTTGTAGTTCAACGTAAACTCGGCGCCCAATTCCTTGGCCCGCTCCAGCTTCTCGTCGGAGGAGGAGGTGATAGCGACGCGGGCACCCATGGCGCGTGCGATCTGCAGCGCGAAGATGGAGACGCCGCCGGTGCCGAGGGCCAGCACCGTGTCGCCCGCCTTCAGCTTGCCGAGTTCCACCAGCGCCCGCCAGGCTGTAAGCCCCGCAGTGGTGATCGTCGCTGCCTCCACATGGGAGAAGCCCTTTGGCGCATGGGTGAAGGCGGTCGTAGGGCGAACTGCATGCTCGCAGGCAAAGCCGTCGATGCCGTCGCCAGGGACGCGGGAGAAGTCGCCGGAGATCGGCGGCCCGTCCTGCCAGTCGGGAAAGAAGCAGGAGACGACATGGTCGCCGGGAGAGAACTCGCTCACTCCTTCGCCGACCTCTTCCACGACGCCCGCGCCATCGGCCATCAGCACGCGGCCGTCGCTCGGCATCCTGCCGCTCGCCACGGCATAGTCGTGGAAGTTGATCGAACTGCCGTGCAGCGCGACACGGATCTCGCCCGGGCCGGGCTTGCCGGGGTCCGGCAGGTCGACAAGCTTCAGGGCGTCCAGTCCGCCCGGCGCGGTGACGATGGCTTTCATAGGGAACTCCTCGGCTAGCAGCTAAGGGGCCTCACCTAGCGGCAGAGGGAGAGCGGGCAAGGGGGAAGGAGTACTCGCCGCTTGCCTGCTCTGAAGGATCAGTGATCGAGGCCGCTGACGATCTCGAACATCTTGCCCATGTTGCCGGTCTCGGCAGCATAACGCAGCGGCTTGCACCGCTCGACCACCACTTCCTGCGCATCCGGCTGGTTGGTCAGGATGTCTATCACCTCGTTGATGAAGTCGGCGAGCGGCATGGCGGTCGGGTCGTTGGCCTGGCGTTCCCCCATCAGCGTCGTCTGCACGTAGGGCGGCACGATCTCGATCACCTCGACACCCGTATCCCTGAGCTGCCGGCGCAGGCCCATGGAATAGGAATGGATCGCCGCCTTGGTCGCCGAATAGGTGGGGGTCGCCGCCATGGGCACGAAGGCGAGGCCGGAGGAGACCGTGAGGATCGTTGCATCCTGCTGCTTCAAGAGATGCGGCAGGAGGGCTGCGGTCAGGCGGATCGGCCCGAGCAGGTTGGTGGCGATCGTTTCTTCCGCCGTCTGCAGGTAGTCGGGCGCTGCCGTCAGGTCCTCGCGCTTCATGATGCCGGCATTGTTGATCACGGCATTGAGGTCCGGGTGCTCGGAGACGAGCCGCTCGGCGAAGGCCTTGATGCCGTCTGCATCACCGATGTCGAGCGTCATCGCGACCATGCCGGGATTGGCGGCGGAGACCTCGTCCAGCGTTTCCCGGCGCCGCCCGGTGATGATCACCTTGTTGCCGCGGGCGTGGAAGGCTTCCGCCAGCGCCCGCCCGATGCCGGAATTGCCGCCGGTGATGAGGATGGTGTTGCCTGTCGTCTTCATGCGTCTGTCTCCGTTCGTGGTTGCGTAACGGGAAGATATGGCGCGTGCTTTCCCTTAGAAAGAAGGCACCCGAAAGTTCTATACGCACCAAAAGGAGAGTGTCTGTGTCACAAGGCGCCTCTGCAAAAGAAAGTTCTCACGCCACCCGCGAAATCCCGGAGGAGATCGATCCGGCGATCGAGGAACTGGTGCGCGGCATCATCGGACAGGTGGCCGACAAGTGGACCATGCTGATCCTCGAAACGCTGGAAGAGCACGGAACGCTCCGCTTCACCGAAGTCGGCCGCCATGTCGGCGGCATCAGCCAGAAGATGCTGACCAAGACCCTGCGCGACATGGAACGCGATGGCCTCGTTTCCCGCACCGTCCACCCCGTCATCCCGCCGCATGTGGACTACACCCTGACCGACCTCGGCCACAGCCTCGGCGAAGCCTTCTGCGGGGTGTGGATATGGGCGGAAAAGCACCACGCGACGATCGAGAAGGCGCGGGCAGCGTTTCGCGAGCGGGAAGGGCGGTAGGTGGATTACTGCAACCGGTAAGTCACGTCGTCCAAGGATCCAGGAGCTTTATGCTCAAGCCATCGAAGTCCTTGATGTTGCGGGTGGCAAGTGCCAGGTCATGGGCAGTAGCGGTGGCCGCAATAAGGCCGTCCATCGAAGACAAGCCGCGGCCGCTCCGCTTGGCCGTGGCCATGAGGTCACCCCAGGCCAGCGCGACCGTCTGATCTACCGGAATGACCCGGCTGCCGAAGCGCTGCGGCAGATCCTCGGCAAGCCACCTAGACAATGCGTCCCGCCGCCGGCCCGCATCCAGAAGGGCAACGCCGCGTTGGTCTCCGCAAGTGAAATGACGCTGATGAAGGTTGCGTCTTCATCAAGGGCGTCGATCCATTCCAGAACGTGCATTGCCGGGCTCGGCCGCGTCACTTCGGAGAGCACGTTGGTGTCGAGCAGGAACCTCACAATGATATGTCACGTACGTCGTCATGCTGACGTTCAAGGTCCAGATCAGCGCCCCGCAAGGGTGAGTCCATCAGGAACTGCGCCAGCGAGCCGCGGCGCGCGGTCTTGCGTTCCCATTCTTCGGCGGACACCACGACAACGCTTGGCTTGCCATTGCGGGTGATCGTCTGCGGGGTGCTTTGAGCCTGCTGGATCACCTCGGAAAGCTTCGCCTTGGCATTGGCCACAGTCCAGGTCGCATCTTCACGTTTTAACGGCATTGCCCCACCTGATGTCTAGGTTGACTATAATGACTATACACGGGGTGTTCGAAGTTCGGCAAGAACAGAGAGCGTTGTGGTTGCGATGAGTAACAAACGTCGCCATCATTCTCGACCGGAAAGGCGGCATCTATGGCGACGACGAACGCATCTCTCTCAGACCGGATGAAGGATTTGGCCGAGGAGCAGGCCCGGTCCGGGCGGGATCCCAACGTGAGCGACCACCTGCGGGATCTGATCCGACGCGATCAGGAGCGGTCGTACAAGAATGCCTCTAATGCAACGCATGGTCGACAAGGGCTTGGTGAGAGGCGTCGGAGAGCGATCTGCATCCGCGCTTTTCGATAAGGCGAAGAAGCGGGTATCAACGAGGCGCTAATCAGGTGTCTGGGGTGCCGTCCCTCCCGCCGCTCGCGTTGCTGTTTCTGGGAAAACAGGTGGCTAGATATGATGAAAGTCCGGCTGGCTGAGCTCGACGTACAATCTAGTGACCTTCGCTCGCGCATGTCCATCATTAGCCGGTCGGAAACATTTGTCTCAAGCCCATTTTCCTGTACAGCCTGCATGCACTGGACGAAGTTGCGGGTCGCCTGACATGCATCATTGGCTGCCTCGATCATCAGCGCGCAAAACTTATTCGCATCGACATGGGGACCCGTGTGGAGCACATTATTAGCTGAAAGTGCAGCGCTCCCAATGCCACTGACGTGAGTGCCGAACTCCGCATGGAAATTGAAACGCACTTCCCAATGCCTGTCAGTAATACCGCATCTTTCCAATTCGCTTCGAAGTCTGCCAAAGTTGAACTGCTTGTAGCGGGCTCTTCCTTTTGCATTATACCAATCTTGGATCGCTGAGGTGTTCACGGAAAAATATAGCAGAAGGCGCGCAACTTCCGCGGCGTCACGAAGCTGTGCCGACGAGGCACTGAAGTATCCCGCAGAAAGTAGTTTGATAGTAGCAGCTATCGAGTTCGACAGGCGTGTGCCTACCAATGAAACGATCATGAGATCAGGCTTTGGGCTTATCAGCGATAGGTTCGCCTGTCGGATCAAGTCACAGCAGATCCCCGTAGCGCCGAGCAGTGTTCGTCCAACTTCAGTCTCTAAAAGCAACTGATGTTGACGCTCGACCTCACGTTCATCGCATAAGCCTACCTCACACCCGCTCCACAAACCCCTCCAACACCCGCTTCTGCCCGGCCTTGTCGAAATCGATCGTCAGCTTGTTGCCTTCGATCGCGGCAATGTTGCCGTTGCCGAACTTGATGTGGAAGACGCGGTCGCCGACGGTAAATTGCGAGGGCGTTTCGGCAACGGATTTGGCCACCAGTTCGCCCTCGATAGTGCGGCCGCGCGGACCGCTTTCGCCGTAGCCGATGCGTTCCACCGCATGGCCGGAGCGGGTGCCCCAGTTGTCGCGGGTGGCATTCGTCTGGTTGGCCTGGGCGCGCTTCCAGCCGGGGGTGGAATAGGTGTTGGCGAAGGGGTCGGCCTTGTCGAAGCGCGACTGGCCGTAGCCGCCGCGCCCGCCATAGCCGCCATAATTGCTGTCCGACGCCGCGACATCGACGTGGTGCGCCGGCAGTTCGTCGAGGAAGCGCGAGGGCATGGTGGACTGCCACAGCCCGTGGATGCGCCGGTTGGAGACGAACCAGATGTGGCAGCGCCGCTTGGCGCGGGTGATGCCGACATAGGCGAGGCGGCGTTCCTCCTCCAGCCCAGAGCGGCCGCCCTCGTCGAGCGCCCGCTGGTGCGGAAAGAGACCTTCCTCCCAGCCGGGCAGGAAGACGGTGTCGAATTCCAGCCCCTTGGCGGAGTGCAGCGTCATGATCGAGACGGCGTCGAGGTCCTCGTTCTGCTCGGCGTCCATCACGAGCGAGACGTGCTCGAGGAAGCCGCGCATCGACTCGAAGGTCTCCATCGAGCGGATCAGTTCCTTGAGGTTTTCCAGCCGCCCCGGAGCTTCCGCCGACTTGTCGTTCTTCCACATGTCGGTGTAGCCGGACTCTTCGAGGATCTGTTCGGCAAGCTCGATATGTGGAGTCTTCTCAAGCCGTTCCTGCCAGTTCCTGAAGCTTTGGATCACGTCGAACAGCGCCTTGCGCGCCTTCGGCTTCAACTCGTCCGTTTCGATAATCTCGCTTGCGGCGGCCAGCATCGGCACATCGCGGGCGCGGGCATAGTCGTGCAGCGTGCGCACCGTGGTGTCGCCAAGGCCGCGCTTGGGCGTATTGACGATTCGCTCGAAGGCAAGGTCGTCGGCCGGCTGGCAGACGAGGCGGAAATAGGCCATGGCATCGCGGATCTCGAGCCGCTCGTAGAAGCGCGGGCCGCCGATGACCCGGTAATTGAGGCCGAGCGTGACGAAGCGGTCTTCGAACTCGCGCATCTGGAAAGAGGCGCGCACCAGGATCGCCATGTCGTTCAGCGCGTGCTTCCTGCCATCAGCGTCGCCGCGCTGCAGCCGCTCGATCTCCTCGCCGACGGCACGGGCTTCCTCTTCGGAATCCCAGGCGGCATGCACCTGCACCTTCTCGTCGTCCGGGTCGCTACGGTCGGTAAAGAGCGTCTTGCCGAGCCGCCCCTCGTTGTGGGCGATCAGGTGGCCAGCTGCCCCCAGGATGTGCTCGGTGGAGCGGTAGTTGCGCTCCAGCTTGATAACCTTGGCGCCCAGGAAGTCCTTCTCGAAGCGCAGAATGTTGTCCACCTCGGCGCCGCGCCAGCCGTAGATCGACTGGTCGTCGTCGCCCACGCAGCAGACGTTCTGCGGCACGCCCTTCGGCCGCTGAGCCAAGAGCCGCAGCCACATGTACTGGGCGGTGTTGGTGTCCTGGTACTCGTCCACCAGGATGTAGCGGAACTTGCCGTGATACTCTTTCAGGATATCCGGGTGGTCGCGGAAGATCGCGATCGGATGGAGCAGCAGGTCGCCGAAATCGCAGGCATTCAGCGTCTTCAGCCGGTCCTGGTAGGCGCGATAAAGCTCACGGCCCTTCCCATTGGCGAAGGCACGCGCATCGCCTTCGGGAATATCCTTGGGCGTCAGGCCCTTGTTCTTCCAGTTGTCGATCATGCCGGCGAACTGCCGGGCCGGCCAGCGCTTGTCGTCCAGCCCCTCCGCCTGGATCAGCTGCTTGATCAGCCGGATCACGTCGTCGGTGTCGAGAATGGTGAAATCGGAGCGAAGCCCTGCAAGCTCGGCATGGCGGCGCAGGAGCTTCACGCCAATCGAGTGGAAGGTGCCGAGCCAAGGCATGCCTTCCACGGCGCCGCCGACGAGAACGCCGATGCGCTCCTTCATCTCGCGCGCCGCCTTGTTGGTGAAGGTGACGGCAAGGATCTGGCTCGGAAAGGCACGGCCGGTCGCAAGGATATGGGCGATGCGGGTGGTCAGCACGCGCGTCTTGCCGGTGCCGGCGCCAGCCAGCACCAGAACCGGCCCGTCGACCGTCTCGACGGCTTCCCGCTGCTCCGGGTTGAGGCCGGACAGGTAATCGGGTGCGGCACGGTTCTGGTCGCGCGCAGCCATGGCGCGGGCGGCGATGCCGAGGCCTTCGGGCGCCGGCGGGGCGGCTGGCTTGGAAGGACGGCGCTGTTCCGGCTCTTCGTCGAAGAACGGAATGTCGTCAAATACGTTACTCATGCGGCCAATGTAGTGATTCGGACCTGAAAGGCCAGAAAAGATGTTCTGCTTTCATTCCTGTGGTCCCAACCGGGCGTGGCGAAATGAAGATGACCGCCCGTTCGCAGCCGCAATGTCCTCTGCATGCGCACGCCGCAATGCTGACATTTGCGTGAAATACCGGGAGGTTACAAATCCGTAAGGATGTGGATCGCGAATTGCGTGTATAGTCCGGCGTAAACATATAGCCGGTTCATTTTTATCTTTTCCTCCTGCCGGAGACCTTCATGCGCCTTTGGAAGCAGCTGCTGCTCAGCCTCGTCGTCGTTGCCGTCGCCCTCTGTCTGTGGGTCTTCCTGGTGCCGGGCGCCGGTGAGACGCTTGCCAAGATGGGCGTGCCGCAGCCGATCGTTGCCGCACTTTCCCCGCAAGCGGCCGATGGTGCGTCTGAAGGGGCGGGGGCTGGACGTGGCCAGGGTGGCGGACAAGGTGGCGGGCAGGGCAGGGGCCCCGGCGGCGGACGGGCAACGACGGTCGTCACCGAAGATGTCGCCACCGGCACGGTCAACGACCGGCTTTCGGCGATCGGCAGCGGCGAGGCCATCCAGTCCGTCGTCGTCATGCCGCAGGCTGCCGGTACGATCGAGGAGATACTGGTCGAGGCCGGCGAGAAAGTTGCCAAGGGCGATGTGCTGGCGCGGCTCGATGACGACGAGCAGGTGATTGCACGCGACCGGGCCGAGGTGGCGCTGCGCAGCGCCACCGAACGTTCCGATTCGCTCAGCAATCTCCGTTCCGTCTCACGTCTTGATGTCCTCGACGCGCAGATCGCGCAGGAAACCGCAAAGCTGGAGCTCGCCACCGCGGAGCTCAACCTGAAGCGCCGCGAGATCCTCTCGCCGATCAACGGCGTGGCGGGCATCGTGCCGGTCAATGTCGGCGACAACGTCACTACCCAGACCGCCATCGTCACCATCGACGACCGCTCCTCGCTGCTCGTCGATTTCTGGGCGCCGGAACGCTTCGCCACCGCGATCTCCGTCGATCATCCAGTGGAAGCGACCTCCATCGCTCGCCCGGGCGAGGCCTTCACCGGCGTCGTCCAGGCGATCGACAACCGCGTCGATCCCGCGAGCCGCACGCTGCGCGTCCGCGCCCGCATCGAGAACCCGGACGATGTGCTGCGTGCCGGCATGGCCTTCAACGTCGGCATGCGCTTTGCCGGCGACACCTATCCCGCCGTCGATCCGCTCGCCGTGCAATGGGACGCGGAAGGCTCCTATGTCTGGCAGGTGGTCGACGGCAAGTCGGTCAAGACGCGGGTCAGGATCATCCAGCGCAATCCGGATGTGGTTCTTGTTGATGCCGATCTAACTACGGGCGATGCCGTGGTGATTGAGGGGCTGCAGCGCGTCCGTGAAGGCGCTCCCGTGCAGCTTGCCGGCCAGCCGGACAAGGCGGAGGTTGCCAGCCAATGACGAACGACGAGACGCAGAAGGCCGAGACCGCCGGCCAGAGCTTTACCGCGCTCTTCGTCCGGCGCCCGATCCTCGCCGCCGTTCTCAACACGCTCCTCGTCGTCGCTGGCCTTGCCGCGCTATTTGGCGTGGAGGTGCGCGAACTCCCCGACGTCGACCAGCCGGTCATTACCGTACGCACATCTTACGACGGCGCCTCGCCGCAGACGATCGACCAGGAACTGACGCAGGTCATCGAAGGCGTGGTGGCGCGCGTCAGCGGGCTGAAATCCATCTCGTCGGAATCACAATTCGGCTCCAGCCGTGTCACGCTGGAATTCTCCGATACAGCAGACCTTGCGGTGGCCGCCAACGACGTGCGCGATGCACTCGGCCGCATCACCAACCAACTCCCGGACGATGCCGACGAGCCGCGGATCGTCAAGGCCGACTCCGATTCCCAGGCGATTATGCGCATCGCCGTTACCTCCAGCACGCTGTCGATGGAAGATCTGACGCTTCTGGTTGACAACGAGGTGACCGATCGGCTCGCTTCCGTCGACGGCGTCGCTGATGTCGAGCTCTACGGCGATCAGGAGAAAATCTTCCGCGTCGACATCAATCAGGCGGCACTGGCCGGTCGCGGACTGACGGTCGGTGACATCTCGACGGCGCTCTCCACTGCCGCGCTGGACGTGCCGGCCGGGTCGCTGGAAAGTAACCGTCAGAACATCGTGGTACGCGCCACCGCGAACCTGACGACGCCGGAAGAGTTCGAGAACGTTCTGATCAAGGAAAATATCCGCCTGCGCGATGTCGCGACCGTGACGCTCGGTCCTGACGACGGCTCCACCGTGCTGCGCGCCAATGGCGTGCAGGGCGTCGGCCTCGGCATCATCCGCCAGGCCCAGTCCAACACGCTTAGCATCTCCGAGGGCGTTCATGCTGCGGTTGCCGAGCTGCAGCAAAACCTGCCGCAGGGAACGCGCATTTCCGTGACCAGTGACGACGCGGTGTTCATCGAGGGCGCGCTGCACGAGGTGGAAATCGCGCTGGCGCTGTCGGCCAGCGTCGTGCTGATCGTCATCTTCCTCTTCCTGCGCGACTGGCGTGCGACGCTGATCCCGGCGCTCACCATGCCGGTTGCGCTGATCGGCACCTTGGTTGCGATCTATCTCGTCGGCTTCTCGATCAACATCCTGACGCTGCTTGCGATCGTGCTGGCGACGGGCCTCGTCGTCGACGATGCGATCGTGGTCCTGGAGAACATCGTGCGCCGCCGCTCGGAGGGCATGGGGCCGCGGGCCGCCGCCGTGCTGGGTACGCAGGAGGTCTTCTTCGCCGTGCTGGCCACAACCGCAACCCTTGCGGCCGTCTTCATTCCGCTCTCCTTCCTGCCCGGCCAGATGGGCGGGCTGTTCCGTGAGTTTGGTTTCGTGCTGGCCTTTGCCGTGGCACTTTCCTCCATCACTGCGCTGACACTCTGCCCGATGCTCGCCTCGCGCATGCTGTCGAAGCCGATCAAGGACAGCAATCGCGGCGCGCTCGGCTGGGTCGGCGGCAAGTTCGCCGGCCTTTATGCCGGCGTGCTGCGCCGGTGCCTGGACGCGCCCCTCTTGGTGATCGTCGTTGCGGCTATCATCTCAGCCGCCGCCTACGGCGCGTTTGGCTTGGTGCGCAGCGAGCTGACGCCGCAGGAGGATCGTTCGCTGGTGATGCTGCGTCTGTCTGCGCCGGAAGGCGTCAGCCTCGACTATACCCGCGACCAGTTGCAGCGGGTCGAGGAAAACCTGCAGCCTCTGCGTGAGTCAGGAGAGATCGAGAACGTCTTCTCCATCTCCGGCTTCGGCAGCAACACGAACAGCGGCTTCATGGTTCTGACCCTTGCTCCCTGGGGGGAGCGCGAGCGCAGCCAGAACGAGATTGCCCAAGACGTCAATGCGGCGGCCCAGAAGGTGCCTGCGCTGCGGGGCTTTGCCATCCAGCCCAACAGCCTGCGCATCCGCGGCGCCGGCAACGGCCTGCAGATGGCGATGGTCGGCAGCGACCATGCGCAACTGACACAAGCTGCCATTCAGCTGGTCTACAAGATGGAAGACAGCGGTCTGTTTGAAACGCCGCGCCTTTCCAACGAGCCCACCCAGGCGCAGCTTTCTGTTGCGATCGACCGCGAGCGGGCGTCCGATCTCGGTATCGACGTCACCGGGCTGTCGGCGGCATTGCAGTCCCTGCTTGAAGGCCGTTCGATCGTCGACGTCTTCGTCGAGGGAGAAGCGCTTCCGGTGAAGCTGACATCCAACACCCAGCCGGTCGATGATCCGACCGATCTGGAAAACGTCTTTCTCAAGGCCGGCGACGGCAAGATCGTACCGCTATCGACGATCGCCACCCTGCAAGAGGGAGCAGTCGCTCCGGAACTCAATCGCGAGCAGCAGTTGGCGGCGGTGTCTTTCTCCGGGAACCTGCGCCAGGGGGTGACCTTGGGCGACGCCGTGGAGGCGGTGGAGGAAATGGCCGAGCCGCTCTTGCCGCCGGGCTCCCGCCTGATGCCGCTTGCCGAAGCCGCAACGCTGGAGGAAAATGCCTCCGGCATGCTGATGACCTTCGGCTTTGCCATTGCCATCATCTTCCTCGTGCTCGCCGCGCAGTTCGAAAGCGTGCTGTCCTCGCTGATCATCATGTCCACCGTCCCGCTCGGCCTTGCCTGCGCCGTTTTCGCGCTGGTGCTGACGGGCTCCAGCCTCAACGTCTACAGCCAGATCGGTCTCGTCCTCCTCGTCGGGGTCATGGCCAAGAACGGCATCCTGATCGTCGAGTTCGCCAACCAGCTGCGTGATCGCGGCGCGGGTGTGCGCGAGGCCATCGAGCAGGCCTGCAGCATCCGTCTGCGTCCCGTGATGATGACGATGATCGCCACCGTCATCGGCGGCGTTCCGCTGATCCTGGCTCAGGGTGCGGGGGCGGAAGCGCGTATTGCGCTCGGCTGGGTCATCGTCGGCGGCCTCGGGCTTGCGACGGCCGTCACGCTTCTGATCACGCCGGTCGCCTATCTCTTGATTGCCCGCTTCGCCAAGCCGCATGTCCATGAGGAGCGGCGCCTACACCAGGAGCTGGCGACGGCGACGCGGGCGCAGGCGAACGAAGACGGCGAACGGCCGCTGCTTGCCGCGGAATGAATTGATCGGCCGGCTATCACATCTGCGGAACATAGTCTGCCCCTGTCGGTTGGCGACAAGTGAACCAACAGGAGTTCTTCATGTCACAGCTGACGGACCAATTCATCGACGCCCTTCGCCGCCTGGAAGGTGACCGCGACGTGAACGCCATGGCCTCCCTGTTCTCCGAGGATGCGGAGGTGGCTAATCCGCTGATCCACCGAGAGAATGGTGGCACGCGTGCGGCAAGCGAATTCTGGTCGCAGTATCGCGACGCCTTCGACGACATCCGCTCCGATTTCAGGAGCGTCCGCGATGCGGATGGCGTCGCCTTCCTCGAATGGCACAGCGAAGGCTCGATCGACGGTCAGTCCTTCCACTACGACGGCGTCAGTGTTCTGGAGCAGGCCGATGGCAAGATCACCGCGTTCCGCACCTATTTCGACACCCGCCACATCCCGAACGCCCATACCCGTAGCGGCAATGGCGCTGGGACAGGCTCTAAAAGGAACGGCAACGCTGCGTCCAACGGCTCTCAAGGTCAGGGCGGCGAGACTGGTCCCGACGAAATGGTGGAAGCCCAGCGCGAGGCCGCCGAGCAGCGCGCCGACGGCGGCTACAGCTGAGGCATCCGCTCAGCCCTCACTCTCGGGGTGAGGAGCAATCCGCGTAAGCATGGCGATCGAAGCGGCGAACGACTGCAGCGACGGCATGCAGCATTTCGTCGAAGGGCGAGGGCGGCGGGGATTTTCTGTCGCGAAGTCGAGCAAGCGGGTCTTCTTAGGCCCGCTTCGTCTTGAGTGTTGTACGTCATCGCGGAGCTATGCTCGGGTCCAATTAAAACACCCGAGGGGCAGCAGGGAATTGCTCACCAGTAACGCCCCGTAGCGATAAAGTTCTGAGGGATGTCCGCCAGAGGCCATATCGACAGCCCAAATCTGCCCTGATGCATCGGAACCGATCATTCTGCCATCGACCGCCAAGATGGCGGCGACGGCTTGCTGCTCGGTAAGATCTTGCCGGAAAAGCACCACCACTTGTGTTTGATCGGCGGGAGGGAGAGCAGAAATCGGGCCTGCGATGAGGGCAGCCAAGACAAGAGCGAGGGGTGAACTCATCACGCGGTCGCTGCCGCTGGATGAGCCACGGCGCATCATCAAGCCGATAGCCAAGGGGCCGAGTCCGAGAACGGCGAACCAAAGCAAGTCCCAGAACAGCGGATTGTCCACGTCCATCCGGATACGGTGAATGCCAAGCATCCAATGCGACAAAATGCTGTCGAGGATATGCCAGACGCCAAAGCCAATCAGGGCATTCGTAAAAAGGCGACGATCCGCGCCCGCAGCGGGAAACTCATTCCGCGTTCGCCAAAGCAGCCAAAGGCCAATTCCGGCGATGACGTACATCAACACGTGAAAGATGCCGTCCCAAAGGATGAGAACGCGAATATCCTGCCGTGCTTGCTCAACGCCGCTTAGCAGGTGATGCCACTGCAAAACCTGATGCAGGAGTATGCCATCGAAGAAGCCGCCAATGCCGAAGCCAAGAGCGTAGCCCGCCCATTCAAATCTGCCAGAAAATTGGCCGTCTCTTTGTGTCACTGTCGCGGCGATCATGGCCTTCCTCTCGAATTCTTCACTGACTAATTTTTGGGGGAAACTAATGTTCCGGAGTTTGCCCGCGAAGGTCGTCACGAGCCTCATGATGAGGTCGCTCCGGTTATGATCCTAACATTCAGCTCTGACCGCAGACGATCTCGAGCAGCAGGAATTGTCGAACGAAGCTCCTGCGACTTTCCAAGGCTCAATGGATGTCCTTTCTCGGCACCAAGCTGCCTTCAAGACGTGCATTTACAGGTGGAAACTGCAACCGATCCTCAAGATATCAGCCACTGAACCCCATCCAGATTCACCTCCTCCAAACCCGTGCTTACACTTCCCCCGTCCCGCCGCGGATACACCAGGAGGCGTCCTGGCGAGGGGGGCCGGCGCTGGTGGTGAGGAAACGACGTAAGTCCTCATCATCGGGGTCCGCGGAAATCGGTCCCCCTCCGGCGACATGGGGGAAGCGGGATGGTTTCGGACCGGCCACCTGCTTCTGATGCCCGAACGGCGCGCCGGGCGTGCCTGTGCGGCACACAGGGGGGCGAAGAGGATGGTGTCGCCGGACCTTCAAGTCCGACGAGATGCCGAGGCGACAAGCTTCGGAACCCGGGAAACCGGCAGTCAAACGCGTTTTCATCAGACCTTTGCAGAGGGACCCAGGTCGCTGGCACAAACAGCCGAACGTGGCGCTGAGAGGTGCCACATAAATCACTTTACGAGGCAGCTTTCAGCGCCCCGTCCAGTTTGAAATTTCAAGATCGCCAAGGGAGACTCCGTGATCGTCACCCTCGGCAGGTCTGTCCTCCGGAGAAATGCGAACCCCAAAGTATCTGGCGCGCATTCGTACCCTGAACCTGCGCCGTTCTGGACAAACACCCCCGTGTCGCCTAACCCATTGAGCAAAAGGGCGTGCGGAGACGATGCGATGGCGGTGAAGGATGTTCGGCCGGGGGTGAGGAACGAGGAGGGGATCGCGACGGTTCTCGGGCTTCTGAAGCAGCAGTTCGGCGAACGCTTCCAGACGGGCCAGTCCTTCCGCGAGCAGCATGCGCACACCACGACCTACCTGCCGGCGCAGCTGCCGGATGGCGTGGTCTTCGTCGAGAGTGCGGAGGACGTGAAGGCAATCGTCCGCGCCTGCGGCACCCAGCGCGTGCCTGTCATCCCCTTCGGGACCGGCTCCTCGCTCGAGGGTCAGGTCAATGCGCCAAACGGTGGGATATCGATCGACTTTTCCCGCATGAACCGGATCCTTGCGATCAACGCCGAAGATCTCGACGTCGTTGTCGAGCCGGGGGTCACCCGCGAACAGCTCAACACGGAACTGCGCGACACGGGCCTTTTCTTCCCAATCGATCCCGGCGCCAATGCCTCGATCGGGGGCATGGCGGCGACGCGAGCATCGGGTACCAACGCTGTGCGCTACGGCACGATGAAGGACAACGTCCTGGCCCTTACCGTCGTCACCGCCGACGGCGAAGAGATCCGCACCGCCCAGCGCGCCCGCAAGTCCTCGGCCGGCTACGACCTGACACGCCTCTTTGTCGGCTCGGAAGGCACGCTCGGCGTCATCACTTCGGTGACGCTTCGCCTGCAGGGGATCCCGGAGAAGATCGGCGGTGGCGTCTGCGCCTTCCCGACAGTGAAGGCTGCCTGCGATGCGGTGATCATGACGGTCCAGATGGGGGTCCCGGTTGCCCGCATCGAGCTTCTCGACCAGATGCAGATGCGCGCCTGCAACGCCTATTCCGGCCTCTCCTATGCGGAAAAACCGACGCTCTTTGTCGAATTCCACGGGACGGAGCAGACGGTGGCGCTGCAGGCAGAGCAGTTCTCGGAGATCGCACGGGAATGTGGCGGCGACAGCTTCAGCTTCACGGCCAATGCTAAGGAGCGCAGCCGCCTCTGGAAAGCGCGACACGATGCCTATTGGGCGTCGCGGGCGCTGGCGCCGCAGCTCAACGGTCTGTCGACCGATGTCTGCGTGCCGATCTCGCGGCTCGCTGACTGCATGGTCGAGACCCAGGCGGATGTCGAGGAGCATGGTTTCCTGGCGCCGATCGTCGGGCATGCGGGGGACGGCAATTTCCACGTGCTGATCCTGTTCGATGACACGGACCCAGCCGACGTCGCTCGTGCCGAAGCTTTTGTCGGGCGGTTGAATGCCCGGGCGCTCGCAATGGGCGGCACCTGCACCGGCGAGCACGGTATCGGCCAGGGCAAGCTGAGCTTCCTGGAACAGGAGCTCGGCGGCGCGGTTGACCTCATGCGGACAATCAAGAAAAGCCTCGATCCGCAGAACATCTTCAACCCGGGCAAAATCTTTGCGCCGGCCCCGAGCATGGTCGATGCTTGACTCGCCTATGCCTCGGATGGAACTAGTCTTTTCGCATACACAGGGAGCTTAAGCTTTGCTCGGGCGCATCCTATTGACCGTCGGCGGACTTCTGGTTGTGGCATTGTTTGCCGCACTGCTGGCGCCGTTCATCGTCGACTGGAGCGACTTCCGAGTGGAGTTCGAGCAGCGGGCAAGCCGCATCCTCGGCAAAAAGGTGACGGTCCATGGCGAGGTCGAGGCTCGCATCCTGCCGTTTCCTTCGGTGACGTTGCACGACGTGCGCGTCGGTCAGGACCAGGATGGCCAGCCGCAGTTGTCGGCCGAGCAGTTTTCCATGGACATGGAGCTTGCGCCTTTCCTGTCGGGGGAGGCGCGCATCTTCGACATGCGCATCGACCAGCCGAAGGCGCGGGTCCGCATCCTGGAAGACGGGACGCTGGACTGGATGCGCGGCAGCCGAGCCGACATACCGCTGCGCACCGTGGTGATTGAGGATGTGCACATCACCGGCGGCTCGATCGAGCTGATCGACGAGCAGAGCGGCCAGACGCGCCAGTTGGAGGGTCTGAACGCTGACCTTTCGGCCGGATCGCTGGCAGGTCCGTGGCGCGGCGAAGGCTACGCATCGCTTGACGGGGAAGAAGCATCGTTCACGCTCTCGACGGGTGAGGCGGACCGGACGGAGCAAAGCGTGCCGCTCAGGCTGCGGCTCTTGCCGGACGCAGCACCCATCGCGTTGACGCTCGATGGCGATCTTGCTCTTTCAGAAGACCGGCCTGCCTATGACGGTCGTTTCGCGCTCGATTTCCTGCAGGAGGAGGACGAGACGGAACCAACAGAAGCGCCTCCACCGAGACCGCGGTTGAGAGGCAATTTTGAGCTTACGAACGAGCGCATTCGCGTGCCGGAATACCGTCTAGAGGTGGGGCCGCTGAACGATCCCTACGTCGTCACCGGCGAGGCGACGCTGGACACCGGCGAGCAGCCGGAATTCCTGCTGACGGCGGACGGTCAGCAGATCGACGTCAACCGGTTGGGCAAGGGCGAGCGGGCAAAGACCGGCCGCGACGCGGCAGCATCCGCGCAACGACGCATCCAGGCGTTCGTCGACATCGCCACACAGATCCCGATCCCGCAGGTGCCGGGACGGGCCAGCTTCCGCCTGCCCGCGGTCGTGGCAAACGACACCACAGTGCGAGACATCCAGATCGATGTGCGCCCTGCGGGCGCCGGCTGGACCGTCGAGAACTTTGCCGCGACGCTGCCGGGGCGGACCCAGGTTGAGGCGAAGGGCGCACTGGCGCTGGAGGATCGCATCTCCTTCGTTGGCGACATGCTCCTTGCCTCCAATCAGCCATCGGGCCTTGCAGATTGGCTGTCGGGCTCGGTTGATCCGGCAATCCGGCAGCTGCGCAGCGCTGGATTTTCGGCGCGTGTCAATCTCACTCCCGAACTACAGCGCTTTGACGATCTGGAGCTCGCGATCGGTCCGGCAACGCTGCGGGGGCGTGTCGAACGACATGCACCCATCGAAGCGACGCCGTCGCTGACGCTCGATCTTGCCGGCAACGAGATCGATCTTGATGCCATGCGGGCGCTCGCCTCTTTGATCACCGGCAACGATGCGGGCGCGGACGTCCTCGATCACAAGGTCGCTGCCAGCTTGAAGGCAGAACGGTTCACCGCCTTCGGGATTGCCGCCGATGATGTGGATACGGTGTTCACCCTCTCAGAGGGGGAGCTGTCGCTCGAGCGGTTGTCGGTCGGCGACGTGGCCGGAGCGGCCATCACCGCCAGCGGCAATCTCTCCGGCTCCCTGTTGGCCTATGAAGGCACCGGATCGGCGACGTTCCGCGCACCTGATCCTGCGCCGTTCCTGGCGATGTTGCGCAATCAGCTTTCGAGACACCCGCTTATCGACCGCTTGGCGGAAAGCGCGCGCTGGTATTCGGATACGGAGCTTTCGGCCGACATCACCGTCGGTGGCGACATAGCCGGGGCGGCCGCACAGATAACCGGCACCAGCAATGGCAGCGCTGTGTCGGCCGAGCTTGCCATGCCGACGCTGTTCGACGTGACGGCCGGCACTGACTTTTCGCTCTCGATGCAGCTTCAGAACGAGCAGGCTTCCGTTCTGCTCGGTCAGGCCGGGCTGGAACCGCTGCCCCTCGGCGAGGATGGCTCCGGGCGGCTGTCGCTCGATGTTCGCCAGGAAGACGACGCTCCGGCGACAGTTGCCCTTGGCTATGACACAAACACGACGCATCTTGATCTGAACGGCTCGTTCGACCTGGCAGCGGAGAATTTTGCCACTGGCGCGGGCAGGGTGATACTTCGCTCGCAAGATCTTGAGCCCTATCTGCTGATGACGGGCTTTGGATTGCCGCAGTTCGGCACCGGACTGCCGGTGGAACTGGCCGCGAATCTGGCAATCACGCCGGAGGCGGTTCGCGTCGGCGAGTTGGCGGGGGAGGTTGGGGGGAACACAGTCGCCAGCGACGCACTTGTCATCGATCGCACAACCAGCGTGACAACATTGGTTGGTGATCTGTCGCTGGACACGCTGGACCTCGCCTGGCTCGGCGAGGCTGCCTATGGCACGCTTGCCGATCCGACAACCGGCGCCTTGTCGGACAAGCCATTCTCCCTGCCGATCTTCGGAACAGCGGAAGCCCGGCTGCAGGTTCAGGCGAATACGTTCCGGCCGGGCGCTGTCGGCGATGTGACGGACTTCACGGGTACCATCGCCCATCGCAACGGCGGCATTTCGATTGACGATGCCACCGGGTCCTGGAAGGGCGGGCGGATATCAGGCCGGCTGGCAATGTCGAACGGCGAGGGCACTGGTATGTTTCAGACGCGCCTCGCCGTCGAGAATGCGGATCTCGCTTCCGTGGTCTGGCAGGCGGGTGATGCTCCCGTTGCCACCGGCCGCGTGAATGCGACGATCTCCGCCGAGGCGACGGCGCAATCGCCGGCGCAGCTGATGGCGTCGCTCAATGGCTCGGGCGAGCTGCAGCTCTCGGATCTTGTTGTCCAGGGGATCGAGCCCTCCGCACTGCCGGCAGTGCTGGCACAGGTCGATCAAATCGAGGGTGAGTTGACGGAAGAGAAGGTACGGCCGGTCGTCGAGCAGTTCGTCCGCACCGGAGAGGCAAGGCTCGGCTCCGTCACGGTGCCCTTCACCATTACCGAGGGCGAGGTGAGGGCACAGAATGTCGCCGCCGCAGCCGGCGAGACGGGGTTGGCCGGCGAAGTCCGAATTGATCTCCTGGACGGCGTGCTGCGCGGGGAGCTTGCCGTGATCTACGCTCCGGGAGACGAGGGGCTTGCTGGCGGGGAGCCGGCGGTGCGCCTCACCTATTCGGGCAATGTGTCCGATCCGGCAGTTCAAATGACCGTTGCGCCGCTGACCAACTTCCTTTCGCTGCGGGCCTTCGAGCGTGAGCGTCGCCGTGTGGAGGCGCTGCAGGCGAGCGTGTTGGAAAAGCAGCGGCTGCGCCGGGAGGTGGCGCTCTATCGCTATCAGGCCGCCGAGCGGGAGGCGGCGCGCTTGCGCGCCGAGGCAGAGGAACAGGCCCGGCGGGAAGAAGAGGCACGGCGCCAGGCCGAGGCTGCAGCGCGGGCCGAGCAGGAGAGGGCGGCTGCCGCCGCACGGGCGGCCGAAGAGCAGCGCCGGCGTGAGGAGCAGCAGAGAGCGCTCGAACTCAGCGTGCCGCCGACGCAGGACGTCTTTCGCCAGGATCTGCCGCCGCTGACGACTCCCAGCATCCAGAACTTGCCGGGCGTGCAGCCCTAGGCGGCGTTGTCACTCCGGCTCTGCCCACCCCTCAAAGAGCGCAGAACATAGACCCGAAGTGCCGATGAGAGATTGCTGTCGGAGGCGCGGCCATCGTCGACTTCCGCGATCAGTCCGGCGATGCTGATCTGGCGGTCGCCGGCGATGCGCTTCAACTCATCCCAGAATTCGTCCTCGAGTGAAAAGCTGGTGCGATGACCATGAAGCGTGGCAGAATGCTTGCGTATCAACAGCACCTCCCTCTGAAACGAAGCTGCCATTCAAGCGTGCGGCCTGCGGTGCCAGGTGTCACTCCCGATCAACCGGTGTCTCCAGTCGGCCCTGATCCAGAGCCCGCTCCGCCTTGTCGTTGAGTGTCTTTGTCAGCGATTTTTCGGTCTTGGTTCGCCCGAAGGACAGGCGGTTCTGTTCCGCCTGCCTTTCCTTTTCAACGCGCTGCTTCGACTTGCGAAACTGGCGCAGGTTGATCACATCGCCGCTCATCACCTGCCGCCGCTACTGCTTCTTGCGGAAGGAGTCGAGGGAAACGACCGATGCCTGCTTCTTTTCCTCGTCGCCGGCCTGGTCGCCAGCTTCAGCGCGCGTGGCGGATTCGACCGGGATTGCTGTGATTTCCGCGTCTGTCTGTTCGTCCTCCTCCGCCAGCGGTACCTCGAATTCCAGCTCGAAGTTCACTGCCGGATCGTAGAACCCACGGATCGCGTTGAACGGGACCACCAGCCGCTCCGGAGTGTCGGAAAAAGACAGACCGATCTCGAACTGAGTGTCTGAAACCTTGAGATCCCAAAACTGGTGCTGGACGACGATTGTCATCTGCTCCGGATACTTGGCTTTCAGGTGTTGCGAGATTCGTACTCCGGGAGCGCCCGTGAGGAAGGTAATGAAGAAATGGTGGTCACCGGGCAGACGGCCGGTCGCTGCAACCTCCGCCAGTACTTTGCGGATGACGCCGCGTAGCGCGTCCTGTGCCAAGATATCGTAGCGGATGTGATCCTGCCCCATTCGGTTCTTCTCTCATTTCATCAAGTAACGAAACCTGCTTATGCCACGGCGACGACTTGCCGAAAAGCGGTCGCGTCGGTGCCATTGTACATAAATTCGTCGGAAGGGAGAAGGTGAAGGCTTCTGTTGCCAGGTGCCTTCGGACCCCGCCTCAAGGGGCTAACCTAGAGGACTTGGTTCGGATTTCCCGCACCGCCATTAGGCAGCGAGAGCATAACCCTTAGCGTTGTTGTCATTTGCAACTACACTTGTGACCCGATAACGGCGGTATCATGCCGAGCAAAAGTACGATCTTTACACCCTTGTCGATCCTATTTCGCCCCCATCAAAAGCCGGTCTGTTCGACCGACCGGTTTTTGGTGGAGGCGCCGGGTACCGCCCCCGGGTCCAATAGGTTTATTACATCGCCCATTTATCGCCATAGCCGGACCGAAGTCCGGCACACCCCATATAGGCTTTCCATAGCTTTCTGAAAAGGGGAGGACGCTCGATTACCGGATCGGAATGTTGTCCCCGGCTGCGCCAGCGTCTTCATATACCTGTAGATAGGAGATGGGGTGGCATTGGTGCGAACGAACGCAGACGGTAAGGTGCGGCAATCCAGGAATCGGCGGCTGCAGTATGAAGCAATATCTCGATCTTCTCCAACACGTTCTCGAACACGGCACCGACCGTGGTGACAGGACCGGCACGGGTACGCGTTCGATCTTCGGCTATCAGATGCGCTATGATCTGGCGCAGGGCTTTCCGGTGCTGACCACCAAGAAGCTGCATCTGCGCTCCATCATTCATGAACTCCTCTGGTTTTTGCGAGGCGACACCAACATCGCCTATCTCAAGGACAATGGCGTTTCGATCTGGGACGAATGGGCCGACGAGAACGGCGACCTTGGCCCTGTGTACGGAGCGCAATGGCGATCTTGGCCGTCGCCCGACGGTCGCCGGATCGACCAGATCGTGAATGTCGTGGAGAGCATCCGCAACAACCCCAACTCGCGCCGGCATATCGTTTCCGCGTGGAACCCGGCGGAGGTGGATGAGATGGCGCTGCCGCCGTGCCACTGCCTGTTCCAGTTCTATGTTGCGGACGGCAGGCTTTCGTGCCAGCTCTACCAGCGCTCGGCCGACATCTTCCTTGGCGTGCCCTTCAACATTGCCTCCTATGCACTGCTGACCATGATGGTGGCGCAGGTGACGGGGCTGAAGCCCGGGGACTTCATTCACACCCTGGGTGACGCTCATCTCTATGCGGATCATTTTGAACAGGCGAAGCTGCAACTGACACGGACGCCGAAGCGCCTGCCGATGATGCGGATCAATCCTGACATCGACGATCTCCTTTCCTTCCGCTTCGAGGATTTTACTCTGGAAGGTTATGAGGCTGACCCCAGCATCAAGGCACCGATCGCCGTATGAGCCGCATCCCTGTTTCCATTGTCGTCGCAGTATCGGAGAATGGCGTCATCGGTCGGGACGGCGGGATGCCGTGGCGCCTGTCGACAGACCTCAAGCGGTTCAAGGCGCTGACGATCGGTAAGCCGATCGTCGTTGGCCGCAAGACACTGGAATCCTTCGGGGGTAGACCGCTTCCAGGGCGACCGCATGTGGTGGTGACCCGCAACCCCGACTTCGCGGTCGATGGCGCACAAACGGCGCGATCGGTGGAGGAGGCCCTTGCGATGGCGCAGAAGATCGCGGCTGAGACCAACGCTTCTGAAGTCAGCGTGATCGGCGGCGGAGAGATTTATCGGCAGGCACTGGACTCGGCAGACATCCTCTATGTCACCCATGTTGGAACGATCATCGGTGATGGAGACACGACCTTTCCCGCCATCGATCCGGCCGTGTTCGCGAAGCGCGAGGAGACCGCCTACCCGCAGGGCGAAAGGGACAGTTTCTCGACCCGCTTCGCGGTTTACGTCCGCCGGCCCGCGACAAACTGAAACATTTCGTTATCAAATACCCGGAAGTTATTGAGGCATCGTTGAAAGCGCCTCTTCGGGTCCCTATAACGGGGACTGACAGGCGGGGAGCATTGCTGCTCCCGTGCGGTGGGAGCGACAAGCAAAGAGGTTTTGATGCCCTGGAGCAATCAGAATGGCGGCGGCGGTCCATGGGGCGGCGGCGGCGGTAACAATCAGGGCCCTTGGGGCGGCGGTGGCGGTGGCCCCAACCGTCCACGCGGTGGTGGTGGAAACGGTGGGCCGCCAGATCTAGAGGATATTATAAGGCGGAGCCAAGACCGTCTTCGCGGCGTTGTCCCTGGTGGTTTCAACGGCGGCGTGGTGGTCATCATCGCCCTGGTGGTCGTGGCGTTTCTGGCGATCCAGTCGGTCTATACCGTGCAGCCAGATGAACGTGGCGTTGAGCTCCGTTTTGGCAAACCCAAGGAAGAGGTTGCCATGCCGGGCCTGCACTTCCATTTCTGGCCGTTCGAAACCGTCGAGATCGTAAAGGTCACCGAACAGCAGCAGAACATCGGTGCTGCAGGAAGCACGCAGTCGAGCGCCGGCCTCATGCTGTCTGGCGACCAGAATATCGTCAACGTCCAGTTTTCGGTCCTATTTACCGTCAGCGATCCGAAGAACTACCTCTTCAACCTCGAGAATCCGGCGGGAACGCTTCAGCAGGTCGCGGAGAGCGCCATGCGCGAAGTCGTCGGACGCCGTCCCGCGGAAGACATCTTCCGCAACAACCGTGAGGACATCTCCACGGAGGTCCGTGCGATCATTCAAGGGACCATGGACACCTATGGGGCAGGCATCTCGATCAACGCGGTTCCGATCGAAGACGCTGCGCCGCCGCGCGAGGTTGCGGACGCCTTCGAAGAGGTGCAACGCGCCGAGCAGGACGAAGATCGCTTCGTCGAGGAGGCCAATCAATATGCCAATCAGCGGCTAGGTCAGGCTCGCGGACAGGCTGCGCAGATCCGCGAAGAGGCGGCTGCCTACAAGGATCGCGTCGTGAATGAGGCACAGGGTGAGGCTCAGCGCTTCATTTCCATCTACAACGAGTATGCCACTGCGCCTGAAGTGACGCGGCAGCGGATATTCCTGGAAACCATGGAAGCCGTGCTGAAAAACTCCAACAAGATCATCATCGAGGAGCAGCAGGGTGTCGTCCCCTACCTCCCTCTCAATGAAATCAACCGTACAGCAGGCCAGCAGCAGCAGGGAGGCAACCAATGAGTTCGAACCGTCTCCCGGCGATCCTCATCGCCATCGCCCTGGTTTTCTTCCTGGTGTACTCCTCCGTTTTCGTGGTGAACGAGCGAGAACAGGCCATCGTCGTTCGATTCGGTGAAATCCAGGATGTGAAGACGGAGCCTGGCTTGTATTTCAAGCTTCCCTTCGCTTTCATGGATGCCGACCGCGTTCAATATGTTGAGGATCGGGCACTGCGCTTTGACCTGGACGACATCCGCGTCCAGGTGCGAGGTGGCGCGTTCTATGAAGTCGATGCTTTCGTCGTCTATGCGATCAGCGATCCACGTCTGTTCCGCGAAACCGTCTCGGGTGACCGCGAGGCGGCCGAAGCGCGGCTTCGGACTCGACTCGATGCCGCCCTACGGCGCGTTTATGGTCTGCGGAATTTCGACGCAGCACTCTCTGACGAGCGCTCGCAGATGATGCAGGAGGTTCATTCTCAACTTCGGGTGGCTGCGGAAAGTCTTGGGCTAACGGTGCGTGACGTCCGTATCCGTCGCACCGATCTGACGCAGGAGGTATCGCAGCAGACCTACGAGCGAATGAAGGCGGAACGTCTTGCTGAGGCGGAACTGATCCGTGCGCGGGGTAACGAACAAGGCCAGACGCGGCGCGCGATCGCCGACCGCCAGGTTGTCGAATTCGTATCGGCGGCGCAGCGGGATGCGGAGATCATCCGCGGTGAAGGCGATGCCGAGCGCACTCAGATCTTCGGGGAAGCCTTCGGTCGCGATCCGGAATTCTTCGACTTCTACAGGTCGATGCGCGCTTATGTGGCCTCGCTGGTCGATACAGGAACGACCTTGGTCATGTCCCCCGACTCGGCGTTCTTCAAGTTCCTGAACAGCCCGGAAGCGGCAATTGCCGCCGACACCGCGCGGCCCGATGTGACGGGTGGTGCAGGCGCCCCGGCCGATCCGGCTGCAACCCCTGGTGATCCTGCAGTGCCGCCAAGTCAGTCCGGTATCGTGCCGGCACCAGGTACAGGGGGCTGATACGGAAGAGGCGGCTTCGGCCGCCTTTTTTCATCTTGCTGCAGCCTGCGGGCAGCCCCTCACGACAGCGTCAGTTTCTACGGTCTTCATTCCGCCCTATGTTGCGGCAAGAGTCCGAAGCGGCCGCCCGCAGGGAGGCAGATAGAAGGGGAGGCCACATGGCTTATACGGTTTCAACGTCGTTCACGCGCGCGGCAGCGATCATTGCCATCGTAGCCTTGACTGCGGACGCGTCGGCGCAGACCCAGGGGCCGCCGGCTGGCTTGTCGCCTGAGGCACCTGCAGGTCCTTCCACCGAATCATCGCCGGGGACGGGCGCGCCATCGGTCTCTCCCGAGGAGGGATCACCCGCTGCCAATCCTCGCCTTGCTCCAGAGGAGATGTTGCCCGCGCCGCCGACCGCCAGTCCCACGGTCGAAATCCAGCCATCGCCTGGCTCGGCGGCCAGCTCTGGTCCGGGCTCGGTTGCAGACCTTGCTCAAGGGCTGCTCGACGCCGTCGTCAACATATCCACCTCTCAAAGCGTGGCAAACCAAGGCGCCGGCCCGCAGGCGCCGCAGACGCCTGATGGCGCTCCCTTCGAGGAATTCTTCGACGACTTCTTCGACGGTGACGGAGGTGAGGGCGGCAACCAGCGGGTAAATTCGCTTGGCTCCGGCTTCGTTATCGACCCCTCAGGCTATGTGGTGACCAACAACCATGTGATCGAGGACGCCGACGATATTGAGGTTGTCTTCCCCAATGGCAGCAAACTGAAGGCTGAATTGGTCGGAACTGACCCCAAGACTGACCTGTCTGTGCTCAAGGTGGAGCCTAAGGCGCCGCTCGCGGCGGTTCGCTTCGGCGATTCGCGGCAGATGCGGATCGGCGACTGGGTGATGGCTATCGGCAATCCCTTCGGCCTCGGCGGCTCTGTGACCTTGGGCATCATTTCGGCGCGCGGCCGCAACATCAATGCCGGTCCATACGACAACTTCATCCAGACGGATGCAGCCATCAACAAGGGCAATTCGGGGGGGCCGCTGTTCAACATGCATGGCGAGGTCATAGGCATCAACACGGCGATCATCTCGCCGTCCGGCGGCTCCATCGGCATCGGATTTGCAGTTCCGACCGAGCTTGCAGAAAACATCGTCAATCAACTGATCGAATTCGGTGAGACCCGTCGCGGCTGGCTTGGCGTGCGCATCCAACCCGTGACGGACGAGGTGGTTGAGAGCCTCGGACTTGACCGCGCGCGCGGTGCGCTGGTTTCGGGCGTGGTCGAGGGCGGACCGATAACCAACGGCGAGATCAAGGCCGGCGACGTAATCCTGCGGTTCGATGGTCAGGCCGTGGGCGAGATGCGCGACCTGCCGCGCATCGTGGCCGAGAGCGCTGTCGGCAAGGAGGTCGACGTCGTCGTCCTGCGCGATGGTGAGGAGCAGACCGTGAAGGTGACGCTCGGGCGGCTGGAGGACAGTACCGACGAATTGGCGCAGACGGATGAGGAGTCTGTCGAGCCCAATGATGGCCAAGCGACGGAAGACGAGGGGACTGAACAGCAGGATAGCGTCGAGCAGGGGCCGGCGGAAATCCTTGGCATGACGATTGCGGCGCTCGACGAGGATCAGCGCCAGGCCTTCGGTATTGCGGAAAGCGTTGAGGGCGTTGTGATTACGGCCGTCGCGGAGGGATCGAACGCGGCCGAGAAGGGCTTGAAGCCCGGCGACGTCATCGTCGAAGTGGGCCAGGACTTTGTCGACGGACCAGCGGCGGTGAGCGAGCGTGTGGATGCGCTAAAATCCGAAGGGCGGCGCAACGCCCATCTGATGGTCGCGGACCCGACCGGCGCTTTGCGATTCGTTGCAGTGCCGGTGGAATGATCAGGTGGTAGAGACACCGTCCGCCACGGCGGCATAGACGACGTGGCGCTTCAGGTGCGGATGGGTATCCGGCACCCGCGGATGGCTGAAGTCCATGTCGCGGCACCGGCGCATGCCGATCCGCTCCATCACTGCCGTCGACCGGCGATTTGCTTCTACTGCGAAGGCGAGGACGGCGGGGACAGCCTTCTCACGGAAAGCCAGATCGAGCAGTGCGCGGCCGGCTTCCGTCACATAACCATGTCCCCAGAAGCGGGTGGCAAGCCGCCAGCCGATCTCTACCGTCTCGGTGGGAAAGATTTCGGGCATGTTGGCCAGCGAGAGGCCGCAGAAGCCGATGGGCTCGCCGGTGTCCTTTACCTCAAGGGCGTAGAAGCCGAGGCCAGTCGCCTGGATGGAGCCGTTGATCCTTTCGAGCAGCGCATCAGCTTCGTCGTGGCTGCGGCGGAAGGTGAAGAACTCCATGACCTTGCTGTCCGCGTTGATCTCGCGAAAGAGGTCGCGGTCGCTCTCGATCCAGCTGCGGACCAGAAGTCGTTCGGTCTCGAGGATAATCCATGGTTTGTCGGTCAGCGTCATGGCATGACGAAGTCCGTCTTGCGGTAGCCCTGGATATAGAGGAGGGCGGTGAGGTCGCTGTGGTCGAGGCGCATGCGCGCCTGTGCGGCAACCGTCGGCTTGGCGTGCAGGGCGACGCCGGAGCCGGCGAGGTTCAGCATTCCCAGGTCGTTTGCGCCGTCGCCAACGGCGATGACATCATCCGTGGAGATGCCGAGGCGGGTAGAGATGTCATTCACCGCGTCGATCTTCGCCTGCTTGCCAAGGATTGGTTCGGCGACTTCACCGGTGAGGATGCCGTCGTCCGCGAGCAGGAGGTTGGCGCGGTTCTCGTCGAAGCCGAGGCGGGCGGCGATCGGATCGGTGAAGACGGTGAAGCCGCCGGAGACGAGCGCGGTATAGCAGCCCCTAGCCTTCATGGTCGCGATCAGTTCCGGGCCGCCGGAGGTGAGCGTGATGCGTTTGGCGATGACGTCGTCGACGACGGACAGCGGCAGACCTTTCAGAAGTGCCACGCGCTCGCGCAGCGCCGGTTCGAAGGCGATCTCACCGTTCATCGCACGCGCCGTGATGGCGGCGACCTTAGCCTTCAGCCCCACCACATCAGCCAACTCGTCGATGCATTCCTGGCCGATCATGGTGGAATCCATGTCGGCGATCAGGAAGCGCTTGCGGCGGGTTTCCGCCTCCTGCATCACGAGATCGATCGGCTGGCTCGCGACAACCGCCTGTAGCTTGGCCTCGGCGGCGGCCGCGTCTGTCCCATCGCGCAGGACGATGTCGCAGGCAATGCCGTCGGCCAGCCAGTAGAGCCCTGCCGCCTGCACGACCTCTGCGGCGCGTTCTCCGAGGGAGGGCACGAGGACGGGATTTGACGGATGGGCGATGAGCGTGGCAACGAGAGCCATATGAGCGACCTTGCAAGAGACTGCGACGCGATCCTGATAACGGGCCCGACTGCCAGCGGCAAGTCGGCGCTCGCCCTTCAGCTGGCCGCAGAGATGGATGGCGTCGTGGTGAACGCCGACAGCATGCAGGTCTACGAGACCCTGAGGGTGCTGACGGCACGCCCGGCAGAGGAAGAGATGGAAGGCATCCCGCACTACCTTTACGGGACGGTGCCAGCGACGACCGTTCATTCGACCGGTGCCTGGCTGCGAGACGTGGCGGCGCTTCTCCCACGCCTGAAGGCGGAGGGGCGGCTTCCGGTCCTTGTTGGAGGCACGGGACTTTACTTCAAGGCGCTGACGGGTGGTCTATCCGACATGCCGGAGATCTCGCAGGAGATCCGCTGCCGCGTTCGGCTGAGGCTGAAAGAGGAGGGTGCTGAGTCCTTGTATCGGGACCTCGCCGCACGGGATGCCCCGATGGCAAAAGCACTGGAACCTGGTGATGGCCAACGGATCGTACGGGCGCTAGAGGTGCTGGAGGAAACCGGCCGCTCGCTTTCCGACTTCCAGGGGAAAGCCGGCCCGGTGATCGTCAACCCGCAGCGGGCGCGGAAGATCGTCGTGCTGCCGGAACGGGAGGTGTTGCGACGACGGATTGATCAGCGTTTTGAGCAGATGTTCGACAACGGTGCCGTGGCGGAAGTGCAGACTTTGCTTGCTCTTGATCCCGATCCGGACCTCCCTGCGATGAAGGCGATCGGGGTTGCGCAGATCGCTGAGATGCTTGCTGGTCGGATTACGCCGCAGGAGGTCGTGGAGCGGGCCTCCGCTCTCACGCGGCAGTACGCCAAGCGCCAGATGACTTGGTTTCGCAACCAGATGGACGAAAGCTGGAGGAGGATAGATCCTGCCGATCCTCACTCCCTGTCGTAGAGGCTGCTGAGCGGCTTCTTCAGAAGGCTCTCTCGCAAGGAGCCTTCGCGGCGTAGCGTCGTGGAGCGAAGGCTTTCGCCGCCCAACGGGCGGTAGCCGGACGAGGAGCGGTCTAGGTTCTCCTCCGGTGAAAGGCCGGAGGGGCGCTCGTAGAGTGATGGCCGTGGCGCCTCAGATACTCGTGGGCGCGGAAGCATATCCGGGCGGTATGGCTCCGGCCGTGCGGGACCAGGGGAAGAGGCGCGACTGTGGTGGCCCGCATTGACGTCGCTCGCCCAGCGGTCAAGCTCTGTCTCCGTCGGAATACTCGGCTGATCCGGTGCAGCATCCTCTCCCACATCCTCGCACTCGTCGTAGGTGCCTTGATCGAAGCCCTGCTTGAACGTCGCGATGTCCGGGCCGTTGATCGAGCGCATGCGCGCCACAACGGTCCGCAGGTCGACAGTATCAGGGGTGTCCTCGTCCCCCTTGTTGGCGACACCATGAGCTTTTGGCAGATATTTCTGCTCGACGCGGGCAAAGCGCATCCGCATCGGGACCGAGATCGCCTCGCCGAAGGCAATCGCTTCGCCGTTGCCGATCGAGGACAGGAAGCTCGTCGTGGAGATCGAGGAGTTCGGGATGGCCGAACGGATGATTTCCTGGTCCCGGTCGTTTGCGAGCCGCATGGCAAAGAGGGTGGAACACTGCGACAGGATAGTCTGGTCGAGTTCACCCGGACGCTGAGTGATGACCCCGAGCGACACGCCGTATTTGCGGCCTTCCTTGGCGATGCGGGCAATTGCCTGCCGGGTCGGGAAGAAGCCGCGTTCTGCGTCCGCGGGGACGTAGCGGTGCGCTTCTTCGCAGACAACCAGCATGTGGATCGCGCCATTGCTCCACAGCGCCAGTTCGAACGCCATGCGGCATAGAATCGATGCAACCGAATTGACCACCTCGGAGGGGATGCCAGCCAGTTGGAAAGTAGAGATCGGCCTGTCCCCGCCGGGAATGCGGAAGATGTGCGCGATCGTCTCCATGATCGTATCTTGAATCGTATTGTTGGAGAACATGAAGTGATAGCGTGGATCATTGATTGCTGACATCACGCGCATCTTCAGCGTTCGCAACACGGGCTTTTCGCCGCGGCCTTCGAGGCGGCCGATGCGTTCGTCGATCAACGCCAGGAGGTCGGCCATCCTGTAGGGAACCGGGGTGTCGGCGGTGATGGAGCTCTTTTCGGTGCTGCGGCGCATGAGGCTCGAATCGCCGCCCCGAAAGGATCGCTTCGCTTCAGGAATGAGGTCGCGGAGGATATCCAGTTCTTCCGGTATCGACGGACGTCCGCGGTAGAGAACCTCGGCGAATTCTTCCAGCTTCATCAGCCAGAAGGGAAGGTCCAATGTATCGGTATCGATGACGACCGCATGTTCCGGAAACGCGGCCGCAAATTCGTTGTGCGGATCAAGAATCAGCACCCTGAGCTTCGGGTCCGCCTCGATTGCCTTGTGGAGCAGCAGTGAGACGGCCGTCGATTTGCCGACGCCGGTGGAGCCAACGATTGCGAAATGCTTCGACAGCATGGACGGGATGTGGATCGTTGCGTCGATCGTCTCATCTTGGGTAAGCTTGCCGATGACGCAGGTGTCATTCTTGCCGGTGTCATAGATGCGCAGCAGATCGGAGGCGCGGATCCGGTGGGCGACGGCTCCGAGGTAGGGATAGCGCGAAATCCCGCCGGAAAATTCTTCACGGCCGTCGTCACCGACCCGGACTTCGCCCAAGAGCTCAGCCTCGATCCGAAACTCGTTGTTTTCACGCTCTCCCCACGTGTGTTTGTCGGTGTTCATGGAGTAGGCGAGCGCGACTACGCGGTTGCGGCCGACATTGATGGAGATGAGGCGCCCGACCGACCACAGTTCAGTGAGGTCCGTTTCCCCGAGTTCGGCAATGGCTGCGATGGTAGCGCGCGAGCCGTTGCAGGCCACGACACGGCCAAGCATTCGGTTGCCAGCCCGGTGGGAGTCTCGGCGGTCGTGTTCGCCAGCAGAAACGGAACGGTGCAAATCGTTGTTCAGCAAGACGTCTCCCATTCATAGGGTGACGGTATGGTCCAGCCACCCCGCCGCATCAGACATTTGGGCAAGCTAATAGAGCGCGCTTAACAAGTGGTGTAGGCTCACACCAGCCTTAGGTGAGGGGGCAGAAAGACGAGCTATCGCAATTTCTGGTCCCGTTCGCGTTGACGACGCGCAACAATCTGTCTAACACTTCGTCCCATGAGAATTTCAAACGGACTTATCGTGGTGGGAAGGCGCATGGGCAGGATGGGGTGACCATCCGGCGTTAGCCACCCATGCGCGAACACAGGCTCCTCAAGGGGCCTTTTTTTATGCCCGAAACACAGCATACACATCCAAAGCAGACAGCAGCAGCGAATGGACCAGGACATGACGGATAGCAACAATCAGATGACCGGCGCGGAAATCGTTCTGAGAGCGCTGAAGGACAATGGCGTAGAGCACATTTTCGGCTATCCCGGCGGTGCCGTCCTGCCCATCTATGACGAGATCTTTCAGCAGGAGGATATCCAGCACATTCTTGTTCGCCACGAACAGGGTGCCGGCCACGCAGCGGAAGGCTATGCCCGCTCCACCGGAAAGGTTGGCGTCATGCTGGTCACGTCCGGTCCGGGCGCCACAAACGCTGTGACGCCGCTGCAGGATGCGCTGATGGATTCCGTCCCGCTGGTTTGTCTGTCCGGTCAGGTGCCGACGACGCTGATCGGCTCCGATGCTTTCCAGGAATGCGATACCGTCGGCATCACCCGGCCTTGCACAAAGCACAATTGGCTGGTCAAGGACGTCAACGAACTGGCAGCAGTCATCCACGAGGCTTTCCGAATTGCGCAAAGCGGCCGGCCGGGGCCGGTTGTCGTCGACATCCCGAAGGACGTCCAGTTCGCCACGGGCACCTACACGCCGCCCGGCGCAGCACCCGTCAACAAGAGCTACACGCCGAAGGTGCAGGGCGATCTCAACGCCATCCAAGCGGCGGTGGAGCTAATGGCGAGCGCGAAGCGGCCGGTTCTCTATACCGGGGGCGGCGTCGTCAATTCCGGACCGGCAGCTTCCCGACTGCTACGCGAGCTGGTTGAGCTGACGAACTTCCCGATCACGTCGACGCTGATGGGGCTTGGGTCCTATCCAGCCTCCGGCAAGAACTGGCTGGGCATGCTCGGCATGCACGGTTCCTACGAGGCGAACATGGCGATGCATGACTGCGACGTCATGGTCTGCATCGGCGCGCGCTTCGACGACCGGATCACGGGACGGCTGAACGCGTTTTCGCCGAACTCGCGCAAGATCCACGTCGACATCGACCCGTCTTCGATCAACAAGAATGTTCGCGTCGACGTGCCGATCCTCGGCGACGTCGGCCGCGTGCTTGAAGACATGGTGCGTCTGTGGCGGGCACTGCCGAAGAAGCCCGAGAAGAGCCAGACGCAGGAGTGGCACGAGAGCATCGATCGCTGGCGCGGGCGCAACTCGTTTGCCTTCAAGCCCTCCAACGACGTGATCATGCCGCAGCATGCGATCCAGCGTCTCTACGAACTCTCTAAGGGACGGGAAACCTATGTCACCACGGAAGTTGGCCAGCACCAGATGTGGGCGGCGCAGTTCTTCGGTTTCGAAGAGCCAAACCGGTGGATGACCTCCGGTGGTCTGGGGACCATGGGCTACGGCTTGCCGGCGGCGATCGGGGTCCAGGTTGCGCATCCCGACGCGCTTGTCATCGACATTGCCGGCGACGCCTCCATCCAGATGTGTATCCAGGAAATGTCCTGCGCCATCCAGTATAATTTGCCGGTCAAGATCTTCATCCTGAACAACCAGTATATGGGCATGGTGCGCCAGTGGCAGCAGTTGCTGCACGGCAACCGTTTGTCGAATTCCTATACGGAGGCCATGCCGGACTTCGTCAAGCTGGCGGAAGCCTACGGCGCCGTCGGCATGTATTGCGACGATCCGAAGGAGCTCGACGAAAAGATCGAGGAAATGATCGCAGTCAAGAAGCCGGTGATCTTCGACTGCCGCGTCGCCAACCTTGCCAACTGCTTCCCGATGATCCCGTCCGGCAAAGCCCATAACGAGATGTTGCTGCCGGACGAAGCAACCGACGATGTGGTTGCCAATGCCATTGACGCGAAGGGACGGCAACTTGTCTGAGATGTTATCTCAAGCAGTTTCTCAAAGAATGGACGCAAGAACATGAACGCACATCAACTTCCGACAGGCTCGGCTTATTTCATCGCGCCCGAGACGGCAAAGGCGGAGAACCACACGCTCTCTGTTCTCGTCAGCAACGAGCCCGGCGTGCTGGCCCGCGTCATCGGTCTGTTTTCCGGCCGCGGCTACAACATCGAAAGCCTGACCGTTTCGGAAACGGAGCATGAGGCGCATTTGTCGCGCATCACTATCGTGACGCGGGGGACGCCGGCGGTTCTCGAGCAGATCAAGGCGCAGCTCGAGCGCATCGTGCCGGTGCACCGGGTGGTGGACCTGACCGTGCGGGCGAAGGATCTGGGTCAGGAGCGGCCCATCGAGCGGGAGGTGGCACTGATCAAGGTGGTGGGATCGGGCGAACACCGTGCCGAAACCCTTCGTCTCGCCGACGCTTTCCAAGCGAAGGTGGTGGATGCCACCGTGGAGCACTTCATCCTCGAGATGACGGGCAAGTCCTCCAAGATCGACCAGTTCGTGGCGATTCTGAAGCCGCTCGGCCTGATCGAGATCTGCCGCACCGGGATTGCGGCCATGAACCGTGGGCCGCAAGGCATGTGATCAGAGCATGGCGAGCGGCATCTTCTTCGCCGGTGGTGGGAAGGCAGCGTCGAGCGCCTGCAGATCTTCCTCCGTCAGCTCCAGTTGTGCCGCCTCGCGATTTTCCGCGACGCGGTTGGTGTTGGCGGATTTCGGGATGGCAATGACGCCGTCCCGCTCCAGCAGGAACGCGAGCGCCACCTGCGCCGGGGTCGCCTGATAGGCCTTCGCAATGCGTGCCAGCACCTCGCTGCGGATCAGCCGGCCCTGCTCGATGGGTGAATAGGCCATGACAGCGATGCCCCGCTCCTGGCACCAGGGCAGGAGATCGTATTCGACGCCGCGCCGCGAGAGGTTGTAGAGCACCTGATTGGCGGCGCAGTTCTCGCCGCCCGGTACATCCATCAGTTCCTGCATGTCGTCGAGGTCGAAATTGGAAACGCCCCAGCCGCCGATCCTTCCCTGGTGGCGGAGCTCCTCGAAGGCAGCAATGGTTTCTGCAAGCGGATGTTCACCCCGCCAGTGGAGCAGGTAGAGGTCGAGGCGGTCGGTGCGCAGCCGCTCAAGGCTCCTATCGCAGGCGGCGATGGCCCCTTCGCGGCTGGCATTCCACGGATAGACCTTGCTGACGAGGAAGACGTCGTCGCGGCGGCCCGCAATTGCCTCGCCGACGATCTCCTCGGCGCCGCCTTCGGCATACATCTCGGCAGTATCGATCAGCGTCAAACCAAGGTCGATGCCCGCCTGCAGCGCCGCGACTTCCTGGGCCGCTTGCGCAGGATCCTCGCCCATGTGCCAGGTGCCGAGCCCGAGCGCCCGGACAGTCGCGCCGGACGTGAGGGTGACGGACGGGAGGGTGTCGTGGATCATGTTTGGTCGCTCCTGGTGATAAAGCATAGATAAGGCGTACCGCCTTGCTGCCAAGCCTGCTTGATGGGACCAGCAATCGGGCCTAAACCGTTAGAAGGCGATCCGAGCAAACGAGATGGCCGGTATACCGTTCAACGCATTGGCGCCTGGAGAATTCATGCCGCTGGAGACATTTCTGGCCCTGGTCCTGTTTGCGTTCACGACATCGATCACGCCCGGACCCAACAACATGATGCTGTTCGCATCCGGCGTAAACTTCGGTTTCCGCCGCACCATACCGCACATGCTCGGCATCGGAGGGGGATTCCTGTCACTGCTGATCGGCGTCGGCTTCGGCCTCGGTGCGCTGATGCAGAGTGTGCCGCTCGTCTACACGTTGCTGAAATTTGCCGGCGGCGCCTATCTCGTCTGGATCGCCTGGAAGATCGGCACCTCGCGCAGCCTTTCGGAAGGGAAGGCCGGCGCCCGACCGATGAGCTTCATTGGCGCAGCGGCGTTTCAATGGGTGAACCCGAAGGCGTGGGTGATGGCGGTAACCGCGATGGCCACCTATACCAATCCTGCTGCCTATACGGCGACCGTGCTCATTGTCGGGTTCGCCTTTGCGCTGGTCAATCTGCCGAGTGTTTCCACCTGGGCCGGGTTCGGCTCGGCGCTCCGCGAGTGGCTGTCGGTGCCGGTGCGGCTGAAGTGGTTCAACATAACCATGGCCGTGTTGCTCGTCATCAGCCTTTGGCCGATGCTGAAGTGAGGGAAATGCGGATGAACGATCATCACCACCACCACGACGACCATCACCATCACCACGACAACCGCTATTCGGACATGGAGGCGCGGGTTCGGGCGCTGGAAACGGTGCTGACGGAGAAAGGCCTGGTTGATCCCGCCGCCATCAATGCCATTGTCGAAACCTATGAAACGAAAGTTGGGCCGCGTAACGGCGCGCAGGTGGTTGCCAAGGCCTGGACCGATCCGGTTTACGCCGAATGGCTGCAGCGGGATGCGACGGCGGCGATCGCAAGCCTCGGCTTCACCGGTCGGCAGGGCGAGCACATGCGCGCGGTCTTCAATACGAACGAGACCCACAACCTCGTCGTCTGCACGCTCTGCTCCTGCTATCCCTGGTCGGTGCTTGGCCTGCCGCCCGTCTGGTACAAGGCGCCGGCTTATCGTTCGCGGGCAGTCATCGATCCACGCGGCGTGCTTGACGAGTTTGGCGTGGTGTTGCCGCAGGATACGAAGATCCGCGTGTGGGATTCGACCGCAGAGCTTCGGTATCTGGTGGTTCCACAGCGACCGTCCGGGACGGAGGGGATGAGCGAAGCCGACCTTGCCGATCTCGTGACGCGCGATTCCATGATCGGCACGGGGCTGGCCCTGGCGCCGGAGGCTGCACGATGAACGGCCCGCATGATCTGGGCGGGCAGATGGGATTCGGGCCGGTCGCCCCGGAGCGGGATGAGCCCTATTTTCACGCAGATTGGGAGAAGCGGGCGCTCGGCCTGACGCTTTCGTGCGGTGCGTTCGGGGCCTGGAATATCGACGAGAGCCGGCATGCGCGGGAGAACATCCCGCCGGCCAGCTACCTTTCAGCGAGCTATTACGAAATCTGGATCCGGGCGCTGGAGGTGTTGCTGGAGCGGCATGGATTTGCGGGTGCAGATGAAATTGAGGCCGGCCGGATGCTGCATGCGCCGGCGGCGCCGAAGCGGGTGCTGACGGCCGATATGGTGGCGGGCGTGCTGGCGCGCGGCGGGCCGTGCGACCGGTCGGTCGAGACTGAGCCGAAGTTCGCTGTAAGCGACCGTGTCCGGACGAAGAACTTCCATCCGGCGACCCACACGCGGCTGCCGCGCTATGCGCGAGCCAAGGCCGGTGTTGTCGAGGCGGTGCAAGGCTCGTTCGTCTTCGCCGACGACAATGCTCACGGCCGCGGAGAGAACCCGCAATGGGTCTACACCGTCGTGTTCGATGCGGGTGAGATCTGGGGCGAGGGCGCCGATCCGACACTGACGGTCTCGATCGATGCGTGGGAGAGCTACCTTGAGCGTATGTGAGACCGGATCGACTCTGCTCAAATCACCGGGATTGCCAAAGTCTCCGGAAGGAGATCCGGTGTTTCCCGAGCCGTGGACGGCGGAAGCTTTTGCGATGACGGTGCATCTCCACGAGCGGGGCGTCTTCTCCTGGACGGAATGGGCCGAGGCGCTTTCGACCGAGGTGCACCGGCCGGGGCGCGCCGAAGACGGCAGCGACTATTTCGACTGCTGGGTCGAGGCGCTTTCGGCTCTGCTTGGCGCCAAGGGCATTGCCGATGGCGAGCAGGTCCTCGGCCTGCAGCGGAGCTGGCAGCGGGCGGCCAAAGCGACTCCGCACGGACAACCGATCGAGTTGCGCAACGATCCGCAGCGCTGACCGCAGGCTAGCGGTCTTGATCCTCTTTCGTTCTTTTCGGTTGCGGTGGGATGCAGAATCCTGCCATGTCGCTGCCATGCAATTCGCACCACAACAGGACGAGGCTCTCAAGGCGGTTTCGCGCTGGCTGAAAGAGGGCCGGAGCCCGGTCTTCCGGCTGTTCGGCTATGCCGGCACCGGCAAGACGACGCTTGCCAAGCATTTTGCCGAAAATGTCGACGGCGAAGTGCTGTTTGCCGCCTTCACCGGCAAAGCTGCGCAGGTGCTGCGTTCGCGGGGGGCAAGAAATGCCAAGACGATCCATTCGCTGATCTATAGACCGCGTGGCGAGGAAGAGGTCTCCGACGAGGAGACGGGCAAAACTTCTGTTGCGCCGATGTTCTCGATCAACCGGCAGAGCCCGCTCGCCAAAGCGCCGCTGATCGTCATCGACGAGTGCTCGATGGTGGATGAACAGCTGGGCCGGGACTTGATGAGCTTCGGGACGCCGATCCTCGTGCTGGGCGATCCGGGCCAGTTGCCACCGGTTTCCGGTGGCGGCTACTTTACCGAGCAGGAGCCAGACTACCTGCTGACCGACATCCACCGGCAGGCCCGCGACAACCCGATCATCCAGCTTGCGATGAACGTGCGCGAGGGCAAGGAGATCATGTATGGCGATTACGGCACCGCCCAGGTGATCTCGCGCAACGAGGTGAACCAGGCGCTGGTTCTGGAGGCCGACCAGGTTCTGGTCGGCACCAATAAGACCCGCAAGCGCTACAATCAGCGGCTTCGCGAGCTGAAGGGTTTCACCACGGAATATCCGCAGTCAGGCGACAAGCTGGTTTGCCTGCGCAACGATCAGGTGAAGGGCCTGCTCAACGGCTCTCTCTGGCAGGTGATGAGCTCTTCCAAGGAGACGGTAAAGCCAGGCATCAACCTGATGATCCGCCCGGAGGACGACGACATGGATCGCGGCGCGGCCAAGATCAAGCTGCTCAAGGCGTCCTTTGAGAATGTCGAAGGCGAGATTCCGTGGTCGACGCGCAAGCGCTACGACGAGTTTGACTACGGCTATGCGCTGACCGTGCACAAGGCGCAGGGCTCGCAGTGGAACAACGTCGTGCTGTTCGACGAGAGCTGGGCGTTTCGCGATACCCGCGAGCGGTGGCTTTATACGGCAATCACCCGGGCGGCCGAGACGATCACCATCGTCAAGTAACGGCATCAAAAGTTTCAATGGCCGGATGAGCGAAAGCGATTGGCCTGCGGCGCCGGCCTGACGTAATGATCTACGAACCTCTCATGCGGACCGTGACCAATGCCGACTCAGCTTTCCGTCAATATCAACGCCATCGCCATGCTGCGAAATCGGCGAGACCTTCCTTGGCCGAGCCTAGAGCACCTGGGGCGGATAGCACTGCAGGCGGGCGCGAGCGGGCTGACCGTGCATCCGCGGCCGGATCAGCGGCATATCCGCTTTTCCGACTTGCCGGTCATCCGGGCGTTGATCGACGACGAATTTCCGCAGGCCGAGTTCAACATCGAGGGCTATCCGAGCGAGGATTTCCTGGCGCTGTGTGAACGGACGCAGCCTGAGCAGGTAACGCTTGTGCCGGACGATCCGAGCCAGGCGACCTCCGACCACGGGTTCGACTTCCGTGCTCAGGGTGAGATGCTGAAGCCAATCGTGGCGCGACTGAAGGCGGGTGGCATGCGCGTCTCGCTGTTCGCCGACGGTGACGGCGATGCCGAGGCGGTGAAGCTGGCGAAAGCAACCGGCGCCGACCGGATCGAGCTCTATACAGGCCCTTACGGTGGCTGCTACGACGCGCCGGAACGGGCGGAAGAGATCGTGGAAAAGCTCGGAAGGACGGCTGATGCAGCTCGCGCCGAAGGGATGAGCGTCAATGCTGGGCACGATCTGACGGTCGCCAACCTGCCGCTTCTGGTCAAGCGGATCCCAGACCTTGCCGAGGTCTCCATCGGCCACGGGCTAACGGCGGATGCGCTGGAGTTCGGTATGGCGGAAACCGTGCGACGCTTCCGCCGCGCCTGTGGGCAGATGGACTAGAGGGCCGAAAGCTTCGCCTCGGCGAGATCCAGTTCCCAGGTCTGGCCGACGCATGCTGGCCCGAACATGGCGTGTCTTTCCTCGGAGACAAGTTTAAAGCCGGCGGTTTCGTAGATGCGGATGGCTGCCGTCAGCATGTCGTTTGTCCAGAGCGAGAGCCGGGCATAGCCGGCAGAGATCGCGAAGCGGATGCATTCCTCCACCAGCGTGCGGCCGAGGCCAAGACCGCGCACCTGTGGATCGAGATAGAGCAGGCGAAGCTTTGCGGTGCCTCCGCCGCCATCGGTAACCAGCACCGAGCCCACCCGCTTGCCGCCCTGCTCGGCGATCCAGCTTCGTTCGCGCTGCGGGTTGAAGTCAGCGATGAACTGGCTGGCGACCTGTGCGATCAATGCCTCGAACTTCTCGTTCAGCCCATATTCGCGGGCGTAGGCCGTCGCCTGGCTTTCGATGAGCCAGCCCATGTCGCCGATCCGGTAGGGGCGCAGGATCACGGGCGCGGGGCCTGCCGGTTGCGATGAAGGGTCGAGGATGGAGCGGATCGTGCGCATGGCCTCGATCAGCCGGCCGCGGCCGCCCTCGCTGACGCCGGCAAGGTCACCGGCGATCTGCTGGCGGGAGCGCTGCCCCAGCATGTCGCAGACCTCCTGTCCCTTTGCGGTGACACGCAGGATCTGGCTGCGTTTGTCGGACGGATCGGGTATGCTGTCGATGAAGCCGGCCTCGCGGAACTTCTTCACGATCCGGCTGAGGTAGGCGGGATCGAGCCCGAGATCGCGGTTGAGTTCACTGGCCGAGACCGACTGCCGGGCACCCATCTCGTAAAGGATGCGTCCTTCCGTCAGCGTGTAGGGCGTCTCAAGATAGCCCTTGTCGAGCAAGCCAAGCTTATTGGTGTAGAAGCGGTTGAAGGCGCGGATAATGTCCGCCGTCGTGTCGTCGAGCATGGATGGAGCCTCCATTCAGAGACTCCATCCAATAATATGTTGACGGAGTCAAGTATCATGCGGCGGCGCGGTCTGCGGCGGTCTCTGCCAGAGCGAATTGGATTGCAGCGCAGGCATGGACGGCGGTGGAGTCTATGCCCGGCAGTGGCAGGTCTCGCGGATCCAGCAGCAGGCAGATCTCGGTGCAGCCGAGGATGATGCTGTCGGCGCCCTGGCGCTTGGCGGTTTCGATCATGGCGATGGCGCGCTCGCGGGAACCGGGCCGAACAACGCCGGCGCAGAGTTCGTCGAAGATGATGTCGTGCATGGCGCCGCGCTCGTCCGCCTCGGGCACCATCACCTCGATGTCCGCGTCGCGCATGCGTTCGGCGTAAAAGCCGTGTTCCATCGTGTAGCGGGTGGCGAGCAGGAGAGGGCGCTTCAGGCCCCTTGTGCCGAGAGCCTTTGCGGTTTCGTCGATGATGTGGATCAGCGGCACGTCGATCCCGCTGGCCACCTCGGGCGCCACCAGATGCATGGTGTTGGTGCAGATCAGCACGCAATCGGCACCGGCGTCCTGCAGGCGGCGGGCGCTTTGGGTCAGCGCTGCTGCGGCGAGATCCCAGCGGCCGGCCTTCTGGAGGGCGACGATCTCGGCAAAATTGACGGAGTGCAGGAGAACGTCGGCGGAGGCGAGGCCGCCAATGCGCTCGCGCACCATCTCGTTGATCATGCGGTAGTAGACCGCCGTGCTCTCAAAGCTCATGCCGCCGATCAGGCCAATCGTCTTCATCTGTCGTCTCCCTCTGGTGATCGGCAGGATGATAAGGCGCGTGCGGCGAAACTGGCGTGCGATATGAGTGGCAGTTTATCGCTTTGATGCACGCATATTGCGTGATCGCGGTCACTGGTGCACATGGAATGCGTGCAACAGGAGAATGCCAATGCTGGACGAGCGTGATCGCCGAATCCTCGAACTGCTGCAGAAGGATAGTGCCATGCCGGTGGCGGAGGTGGCCGAGCAGGTGTCGCTATCCGCCTCGGCCTGCTCGCGGCGGATCCAGCGACTGGAGGAGGCGGGGTATATCCAGCGGCGCATCGCCGTTCTCGACCGGGAGCGCATCGGCGTGCCGACGACGGTCTTTGCGCTGATCAAGACGGCGCATCATTCCGACGACTGGATCGAGAGCTTCCGGCGCGCGATCAGCGACATCGGCGAGATCGTCGAGGCGCACCGGCTGACCGGCAGCTACGACTATATCCTGAAGGTGGTGCTGCCGCGGGTCGAGCACTACGACGTCGTCTATCGCCGCCTCGTCAAGCGCATCGAGCTTTTCGATGTCTCCGCCTTCATCTCCATGGAGGTGCTGAAGAGCGGCCAGACGCTGCCGGTGGACTACGCGGTGTGAGGATGCGGGCGCCACGAAGGCGCCCGCCGAGGAGATCAGGCAAGTGCTGCGCGGTGGTCTTCGAAGAACGCCCGTAGCGACTGCGGCTTGACGCCGGTCAGGGTCTCGAAGTCGTTGGTGACGAGGTCGAAGTTGCCGGCGCGGATGTTGGCGTCGGCAGAGACCAGCATCGCGATCACGAAGTCTGGCAGACCCGCGGCCTTCAGACCGCTGGCAAGCTGGTCATCCGAGGCAGGAACGACCTGCAGCGGCTTGCCGGCAACCGCAGAGACGATTGCGGCGATCTCGGCGGCGGAATGACTTTCCGGACCGGTCAGGGTGAGCGTGGCATTGCCTTCAGGTGGCTTCGCAAGGGCTGCGGCGGCGGCGCGAGCGCAGTCGTCCCGGGAGATGTTGGACATCCGTCCGTCGCCCATGGCCGTGTACCAGCTGCCGGCCTGCAGGTTGTGCGGCATGGCCATCAGATGGTTGTCCGCATACCAGGCGTTGCGCAGGATCGTGTAGGGGAGGCCGCTCGCCTTGATGGCCTGCTCGGTGCCGAGATGATCCGGAGCAAAGGTCACCAGCGAGCGGTCGGGGTTCGGCATGGAGGTATAGACGACGTGGTCGACGCCCGCTGCAACCGCAGCCTCGACTGCGTTGCGATGCTGCTCTAGGCGTTTTCCGGGTGTCGCCAGTTCGTCCGTCGAGACGATAAGGAGGCGGTCGATGCCGGTGAAGGCCATTACCAGACCCTCCCTGTCGTCGAAATCGGCCTTGCGGGTCTCGACGCCTAGCTCCGAGAATTCTGTCAGTTTTGACGGATCCCGGCTGCCGGCGACAATGTCGGACGGCGCGATCTTCTGTGTCTCCAGCAGGTGTCGGAGAGTGGCTCGGCCAAGATGGCCGCTGGCGCCGGTAACGAACAGACGGGTCATGCGTGGGCTCCATTCAGGGGTCGGTGACGATGTTAGTCTCAAAAATAGACCAGCACTATAAAGGGAATTGATCTTCGGCTGTAAAGGAGGCAGTTTTCGGGGAGATCGTTACGTTGAGGGAACCACCTGCCATGGACCAAGCCGTCCGCTCAGCCGCAAAGGCAGCGACCGCTGACTGCGATCGCAGCACCTGGGATGCGGGCAACTGCCCCGTGCGCGATGTGATGAACCGGATCTCGGGAAAGTGGGCGACGCTGCTTCTGGAGGCCTTGGCAGCCAAGCCGCATCGGTTCGGCGAACTCCGGCGGCTCGTGCCAGATATCTCGCAGCGCATGCTGACGCAGACGCTGCGAGACCTGCAACGGGATGGCTATATCGAGCGGGAAGTGTTTCCGACCAAGCCGCCGAGCGTTGAATACCGGATGGCACCGCTCGGACGCTCGCTTTTTGGGCCGCTTTCCAAAGTGCTGGAGTGGGCGGCGGAGAACCATGATGCGGTTCGCGCGGCGAGGCGCTCCTTCGACGACGCGGGTCTAGCCTGAATCGAAAGAGGGCGGCAGATGCTGCCGCCCTCTGGAAGGTGTCACCGGGATGCCGGATCAGGCGGCCAGCGAGGCCATGTCGATGACGAAGCGGTAGCGCACGTCGCTCTTCAGCACGCGCTCGTAGGCTTCGTTGATGTTCTGGATGTCGATCAGCTCGATCTCCGACACGATCCCGTGCGTTCCGCAGAAATCCAGCATTTCCTGGGTTTCCTTGATCGAGCCAATCATCGAGCCCGACAGGCTGCGGCGGCCGGGGATCAGCGAAAAGGCGTGAACGGGAACCGCATCCTCTGGCGCACCTACGACGACCATCGAACCGTCGACCTTCAACAACGCGAGATAGGCGTTCCAGTCAATGGCGACGCCGACGGTGCAGATGACCAGGTCGAAGCTTCCGGCGAGTTTGCTAAAGGTCTCCGCGTCGCTCGTCGCATAATAGTGATCGGCACCGAGCTTCAGGCCGTCTTCCTTCTTCGACAGCGAGTGGCTGAGGACGGTAACTTCCGCGCCCATGGCATGTGCGAGCTTGACGCCCATGTGGCCGAGACCGCCCATGCCGAGGATTGCGACCTTTTTGCCCGGGCCGGCGTTCCAGTGGCGAAGCGGCGAGTAAAGCGTGATGCCTGCGCAAAGCAGCGGCGCGGTTGCGTCGAGCGGCAGGTTGTCAGGGATCGACAGGACGTAGCCTTCCTTGACGACGATATGGTCGGAATACCCACCCTGGGTGGCAGGTCTTCCCGTCGCGCTCGACGCTGTTGTAGGTCTGCACCAGGCCCGGCATGTACTGCTCGTTGTCGAGGTCCCGCCTGGCGCAGCCGACACAAGAATCGACAAAGCAGCCAACGCCGACCTTATCGCCCACTTTGAACTTGGTGACGTCCGAGCCCACTGCTGTGACGACGCCGACGATCTCGTGGCCGGGCACGATTGGGTAGACGGCGTTCTTCCACTCGTTGCGAACGGTGTGGATGTCGGAATGGCAGACGCCGCAATAGTGAATGGAGATGGCTACGTCGTCGGCATTCGGCTCGCGGCGTTCGAAGGTGAAGGGGGCAAGGGGTTTAGACGCGTCGGTGGCGGCATAGCCTCGTGCAAGTGCCATGGGCAGCTCCAATCTTGAGATGAGGAAATCACAAGATTGGGTTATGCAGCGAGACGGCAAGAAGCGTTAGACCGATCCTTCGAGCTTCTTGCACGATTCTCCAGATGTGGGTGACGCAGGATGTCGCCGTCAGTCCCGCGCCTCAAGGGCGGCGTCTTTACGGCACTGTGCGATCTTGAGCTGGCGGACCGACAGGATTCTCGTGATCCTCTCATCGCCGTCCGTTTCCACAGACATGCAGGCACAGGCGTAACCGTAATACCCGTTGATCGCGATAAATTCGCCTTGGGACAGATCGGGGATGAGCTCCATGCCTTCTGGTCCGTCCGGCCGGTCGGGATCCTGCGTCATGATTGTCCAGCTCTTATCCTTGTCCTGAAGCCACCAGTTTCTCGGCGTCGGGTTGTCGAGCCACCCACAGCGCGTTTCGGCCGCGACGGCCAAAGCGGGTAGAGCAAGGCATGCTGTGATCGTAACACTGATCAGGGCTGAAGGCAGGGGCATGGTTTACGGTTCCAGATTGCTTGACTGTGGGCGTGCATCGTGACCGCCGCGAAGCGCCGAAGCGGGACGACCCATAGGCTGTAATGACGCATAATTCCGCTTGACGCACAACACGGACTTCCGCATAAGACATTCAAGAACCGTACCGTACGGTACCTGCAAGGGAGCGACTATTTTGATTGGCGATGCGGGCCAGATGCCGGAATTTACGCCGCGCCAGAACGAGGTTCTGGAGCAGGCGTTGCGTTTGCTGGTAGAGGGCGGCGACAGGGCGCTGACGACGTCGGGACTGGCTCGGGCGGCCAACTGCTCGAAGGAAAGCCTCTACAAGTGGTTCGGCGACCGCGACGGGCTGCTCGCAGCTATGATCGCTCATCAGGCAAGCAAGGTTCGAACCTATGAGCGCGGCAAGGAAAAGCTAACGCCGGAGAACCTGCGGGAACATCTCGAGACGTTTGCGCGTGACCTCCTGGAAGTCCTTTCCGGCGACATTTCGCTGGCGCTCAACCGGTTGGCGGTCGGCCAGTCGGGGCGGGATGGTTCCAAGTTCGGAAAACTGCTTCTAGAGCATGGCCGCCGGCAAATCGACCGCAGAGCAATGGCCTTGATTGATGCCGGCAAACGAGCAGGGCTACTCCGTTTTGACGATGCGGACGCCGCCTATCACACGCTCTACGGCTTGATCGTGTCCGACCTGCATGTGCGCATGCTGCTCGGCGAGCCGGGGCTCAAGGACAATGCGCGCCAGGCGCGGAGGGCGGTCAATGCCTTTCTGACGCTTCACGGCACGCGCCAGGAATCGGGGGAGGCGGTGCGCTTCTCCTCGGGACGATAAAGCACCATCAACAACGAACACGCATAGGGAAGGATATATACGATGCGCGTCTATTACGATCGCGATGCCGATCTCAACCTCATCAAGTCGAAGAAGGTCGCCATTATCGGCTACGGATCCCAAGGTCGCGCGCATGCGCTGAACCTGAAGGATTCCGGTGCACAGAACGTGGCGATTGCGCTGAAGAGCGGTTCGCCGACGGCAAAGAAGGCCGAAGCAGACGGCTTCAAGGTGATGACGGTTGCCGAAGCAGCGGGCTGGGCTGACCTGATGATGATGGCAACGCCGGACGAACTGCAGGCCGACATCTACAAGTCGGAGATCGCGCCCAACATTCGCGACGGCGCGGCGATCGCCTTTGCTCACGGCCTCAATGTGCATTTCGGCCTGATCGAGCCGAAGGCGTCCGTCGACGTCGTCATGATCGCGCCAAAGGGTCCGGGTCATACGGTGCGCGGTGAGTACCAGAAGGGTGGCGGCGTGCCCTGCCTGGTCGCGGTTCACCAGAACGCATCGGGCAATGCTCTTGAGCTCGCGCTTTCCTACGCCTGCGGCGTCGGTGGCGGTCGTTCGGGTATCATCGAGACCAACTTCCGCGAAGAATGCGAAACCGATCTCTTCGGCGAGCAAGTCGTCCTTTGCGGTGGCCTCGTCGAACTGATCCGCGCCGGATTCGAGACGCTGGTCGAGGCCGGTTATGCGCCGGAGATGGCCTATTTCGAATGCCTCCACGAAGTGAAGCTCATCGTCGATCTGATTTACGAAGGCGGCATCGCCAACATGAACTACTCGATCTCCAATACAGCGGAGTGGGGCGAGTATGTTTCCGGTCCGCGAATCATCACGGCTGAAACCAAGGCCGAGATGAAGCGCGTGCTCACCGACATCCAGACCGGCAAGTTCACCTCCGACTGGATGCAGGAGTACCGAGCCGGTGGGGCCCGCTTCAAGGGCATCCGGCGCATGAACGACAGCCACCAGATCGAGGAAGTCGGCGCCAAGCTGCGCGGCATGATGCCCTGGATCGGCAAGAACAAGCTGGTCGACAAGACGGTGAACTAACTTCTGCCATTAGACATGGTTGCGCCGCGTTTTCCTGCTGGAAGACGCGGCGTTTGCTCTTGTATCGGCCCGGAACGCGGCCTTCGCTGGTCTGAAACAAGTCGAAGCAGGCAAGAAACTGAAGAAGTTCGATAGGTCAGTATTGCTGACCTGTCGAAGTTTCTGTAATGCTTCAGCCAACAAAATTGAAAGATGAGGAAACATCCGGTGCTCGATTGGGAACATATCTTTGCCACCCGTTCCACCAGAATGCGTGCGTCCGAAATCCGGGAACTGCTGAAGCTGCTCGAGCAGCCGGACATCATCTCGTTCGCCGGCGGCATTCCCGATCCGGCGCTCTTTCCGCACGAGGCGTTCCAGGAGGCCTATGCGTCGATCTTTTCCGGGCCGCAGGTGAACGCCGCGCTGCAGTATTCCGTCAGTGAGGGCTACAAGCCGCTGCGCGAATGGCTGGTGGGCGAGATGGCCAAGATCGGCATTGAATGCGGCGTCGACAACGTCTTCATCACCTCGGGCTCGCAGCAGGCGCTGGATTATCTCGGCAAGCTCTTCATTTCGCCCAATGATACGGCGCTCGTGACCTGGCCGACCTATCTCGGTGCGCTGCAGGCCTTCAATGCCTACGAGCCGACCTACGACCAGCTGTCGCTGAGCGGCAACCGGACGCCGGAAGGCTACCGCGAGGCAGCCGCCAAGGCCGGTGGCGCGGTGAAATTCGCCTATCTCTCGCCCGACTTCGCCAATCCGACCGGAGAGACGGTCGACCGCGCGGCGCGCGAAAAGCTGCTCGATCTCGCCGATGAGCTGGACATCGCCGTCATCGAAGACGGCGCCTACCAGAACCTTCGCTACGACGGCGAGCCCGTGCCGCCGATCATGGCGCTCGACATCGCCCGCAATGGCGGGATCGAGAATACGCGGACGATCTACAGCGGAAGCTTCTCTAAAACGCTCGCCCCAGGCTTGCGAGTCGGATTCGTGGTTGCCGCCATGCCGGTGATCCGCAAGCTGGTGCTGATGAAACAGGCGGCAGATCTGCATTCCTCGACGATCAACCAGATGGCCGTTGCAACCGTTGCTGAGACGATCTTCCCAGCGCAGGTGGCGAAGATCAAGAAGGCCTACAGCGCGCGTCGCAATGCGATGCTGGCTGCACTGACGAAATTCATGCCAGCCGGCGCCAGTTGGACGAAGCCCGAGGGCGGAATGTTCGTTTGGGTGCGGTTGCCGGAGGGAATGGACGGTGCCGAGCTTCTCGCGCGGTCGATCCGGACGGAGAAAGTCGCCTTCGTTCCCGGCAAAGCCTTCTATGCCGACGGCTCCAACAACAACACGCTGCGGCTGTCCTTCTCCTGCGCCAACGAAGCGATGATTGAAGAGGGCATCAGCCGCCTCGGCAGGCTGATCAGCGACGCGGTTGCCGAGGCAGCCTGATCGAACTGCGGGAGGGGGCCCTTTCCGGCACCTCCCGCCATTGCCGGCGGCGCAGCACTGTCATAAAGTTGTTAGACGGCTGTGATCTAGCGGGGCATCCAAGCAGGAAGGATCATCCCCATGAACAAGATCGTCTCCGCATTTTCCGCTCTCGCCGCAACAGCAATGCTTGCTGGCGCCGTCGAGGCTGCCGACCTGGTGATCTACACCAGCCAGCCCAATGAAGACGCCCAGGCCACCGTCGACGGGTTCAAGGCCGCCAATCCTGGTCTGGAGGTCGAATGGGTTCGCGATGGTACGCCAAAGATCATGGCCAAGCTGATGGCCGAGATCGAGGCGGGCAATCCGGTGGCCGATATCCTGCTGATTGCCGATACCGTCACGCTTGAGCGCATGAAGCAGGCTGGCCAGTTGATGGCCTACAAGTCGCCCGAGGCGCAGAACTTCGACGCCGCCCTTTACGATGCGGACGGCCACTACTACTCCACCAAGCTGATCACCACCGGCATCATGTACAACACGCAGGCTGGCATGAAGCCGACCAGCTGGAAGGATCTCACCAAAGCGGAAGCAAAGGGCCTCGTTGCCATGCCGAGCCCCCTGACTTCAGGTGCAGCGCTCATCCACGCCCAGACGCTGGCTGGCGTCGACAGCCTCGGCTGGGATTACTACCGCTCGCTGAAAGACAACGGCGCCGTCGCCTCGGGCGGCAATGGCGCCGTGCTGAAGTCGGTTGCTTCGGGCGAAAAGGCCTACGGCATGGTCGTCGACTACATGCCGATCCGGGAGAAGGCGAAGGGCGCGCCGGTCGAGTTCGTTTTCCCGGAAGAGGGCGTTTCTGCCGTTACCGAGCCGGTCGCGATTCTCTCTTCGACCGAGCATGCTGATGCCGCCAAGAAGTTCATCGACTACATCCTTTCGGAAGAAGGCCAGAAGGTCCAGCTCGGCCTCGGCTACATTCCCGCCCGCAACGGACTCGGCGTTCCAAAAGGCTTCCCGGCGCGCGACCAGATCAAAGTGCTGCCGATCGATGCTGCTGACGCCCTGAAGACCTCGGAGGAAGACCTGAAGACATTCTCCGACATTTTCGGCACCGCCGGCTGATCCGTCCGCCGCAGATGCGATCTTCCGTCCGATCAGGAAACAGCCAGCCGCGCTGGCTGTTTCCTTTTGTCGTTATCGTTGTCCTCGTTCTGAGCGTACTGCCACTGGCAAGGCTTGCGTGGACGGGTATTGTGTCCGCCTTGCGGGGAGATGCCGGACAGCTGCTTGCGGATCCGGCGCTCTGGAGTGCCACTCTCAACACACTCACGACCTCCTTCCTGGGCATGATCGCTGCCGTCATCCTCGGCGGCAGTTTTGCCGTGCTGCTGACGCTGTTTGACGTGCGGGGCAGGAGCGCGCTCGGGTTTCTGTTCATGCTGCCGATGATGATCCCGCCGCAGGTGACGGCGCTGTCCTGGATTGGGCTGACGGGGCCATCCAGCACCCTCCTCAAGGCCATGGGCATGGCGCCGCCGCTCGGCAGTCCGCAGCCACTCTATTCGGTCGGCGGGATTGCTCTCCTGTTCGGCGTGCAGCATGCGCCATTAGTGTATCTCGCCATGCGCGCCGGGCTGCTGTCACTGCCGAAGGAGGGAGTGGAAGCCGCACGACTTTCCGGTGCCTCTACCCTGCGCCTGCTGCTCGACATCGTCCTGCCGCTCGCAATGCCGGGACTGGTCGCAGGTGCTGCGATCGCCTTCGTGTCCGGGGTCGGGAACTTCGGAATCCCGGCCATTTTGGGAATTCCCGCTTCCATCTATACGTTGCCGACCCTGATCTATTCGAAGTTTGCGAGCTTCGGCCCGACAACCTTTGCCGACATTTCCATCATCTCCGTGCTGATTACGCTGCTTGCGGTCGCGGGGCTGTCGGTCGAAGCGCGAGTCCTGCGGGGACGCGACTACCGCACAATCGGGTTGTCCGGTCAGGCGGCCGTCTTTCGACTGGGTGCGGTTCGGCTACCGGTAGAAATGCTGCTCTGGTTGGTGACATTCATCATCCTCTTCCTGCCGTTCCTGGCACTGCTGGCAAGTTCGCTGGCTCCCGCTTACGGCGTTTCGCTCAACCTGGAGACGGCGACGCTGCATGCTTATGAGGAAGTTATCTTTCGGCAGTCGGTGACCCGATCTGCCTTCACAAACTCGGTTTCACTGGCACTTGCCAGCGCCTTCGGACTGCTGGTGATCTCCGTGCTCCTCGGCTACTACATCGTGCGAACGAAGAGCCGGACGGCGGCAACGATCTCCGCCATGGCGGAGATTCCCTATGCATTGCCAGGCATCGTGCTTGCTGTCGCCTTCATCCTGCTCCTGGCGGCACCGCTTCCGATCCTCGGCTTCTCGATTTATGGAACGATCTGGATCATCCTGATCGCCTACCTTTCCAGCTTTCTGGCGGTGAGCCTAAAGCCGGTGATCAGCGCTTATCGGCAGCTCGACCCCTCGCTGGAAGAAGCCGCACGCCTTTCAGGCGCCGGCTTTTACAGGCGGATGCGAGACGTTCTGGTGCCGCTGATCGCGCCGGCTGCCGGTTCGTCCATCATTCTGGTCTTTCTGATCGCCTGCAATGAACTGACTGTTTCCGCGCTACTGTGGTCGGCCGGGACGCAGACGCTCGGCGTCGCGATCTACAATCTCGACGATAGTGGCAGCTTTAATCTGGCTGCGGCGTTGTCCGTACTCGTTGTTGTCATGGTGGTCGTGTTGATGCTGATCCTCGAGTTGATGGCGCGTCGGCTGCCGGGAGGAGCGCTGCCATGGCGCCGCTGATCCTCAACAGTGTCACCAAGGGGTTTGGCTCTGGTGCGCCGGCTGTGCGGGATCTGTCGTTGACCGTGCGGGAAGGTCGGTTCCTAGCGCTGCTGGGTCCCTCCGGCTGTGGCAAGACAACGGTGCTACGGATGATCGCTGGCTTTGAGCAGCCGAGCGACGGGGCCATCCTTCTCGGCGAGCGTCTTCTGGCGGATGGAGCCACCATGGTGCCGCCGGAGCGCCGCAACATGGCGATGGTTTTTCAGTCCTATGCGCTGTGGCCGCATATGACGGTGGCGGAGAACGTCGGTTATCCGCTGAAGGTGCGCAAGGTGGCAAAGGAGAAGGCACGGCAGAAGGTGCGCGAGGCGCTTTCGGCAGTGCGGCTTGATACCTATGCCGACCGACGTCCTGCCGAGCTTTCGGGCGGGCAGCGGCAGCGGGTGGCGCTGGCCCGATGCCTGGTGACGGAGCCGGACGTGGTGCTGCTCGATGAGCCACTGGCTAATCTCGACCGCCACCTGCGCCAGGAGATGGAAGAGACGTTTCGCGACTTCCACGCCCGGTCCGGCGCGACGATGATCTATGTGACCCACGACCAGAGCGAGGCGATGGCACTGGCCACCGACGTTGCGGTGATGTCGGAGGGAAGGCTTCTGCAGATAGCCTCGCCCGAGGAAATCTATGCCCGGCCGGAAGGTCTCGTTGTTGGCGGGCTGGTGGGGCAGGGGGCAATCCTCTCGCTGTGTTTGCCACCTCCATCGGACCGACTGCTCGACTGGCCCCGTCTGCGCCAGGCCCTGCTGGAGCCGATCGAGGGTTGGAAATCCGCGCATGTTCTGGTGCGACCTCAGGATGTGATTCTGGATGGCTCGGGCCTTCCCGCCCGCGTCATCTCCTCGTTCTTTGAAGGGGAGCGGTATGCACTTCGGCTGGAGTTGCAGGACGGGCAGTCGCTTCGAAGCTTTTCGCGGCAGGCAGTGAGGCCGGCAGACATGGTGCATGTCGTGCTGGCCAGCGGATGGCGATTGTAGACGAGGCGCCCAGCGGGCATAACTGCTGCGTCAATCGGAAAAGCTCATGTCTGTCCGCCTCGCCACCTTCAATATCGAAAACCTCATCACCCGCTTCAATTTTTCCGGCTTTCGCAACCAATTGCGACAGGACCGGGTGCTGCGCCTCTACGACGTTGCCGACAAGGAGGCCTACCAGCAGATGGAGCAAGCGCGCGTGATTGCCTCGACGGATGACACGCGCCAGCTTTCCGCCTTGGCAATTGCCGATGCGGACGCAGACATCCTCTGCTTGCAGGAAGTCGACAACATGCCGGCGCTGCATGCCTTTGAATACGGCTATCTGTTTCGCATGGTCGGCAACGGCTACATCCAGAAATACCTGATCGAGGGCAATGATACGCGCGGGATCGATGTTGCTGTCCTGATGCGCGAGAAGACCCGTCACGGGCAGCCAATCGAACTGGTCGACATCCGTAGCCATGCCATGCTGACCTATTACGATCTCGATCTTTACGACGAGGACCTCGCCAAGTCCGTGAACCGGAACGACAAGATCTTCAAGCGGGATTGTCTGGAGCTCGACATACGGATCGGCGGCCGGCCGCTTACCCTTTATGTGGTCCACTTCAAGTCCATGGGAAATGTGCGGGAAGGAGGCGACGGGCGGCTTGCTACCATGGCGGTGCGCATGGCTGAGGCGAGGGCGGTGCGCCGGATCATCGAGCGACGGTTCGGGACAAGCCAGGCTGCCAAAAAGAACTTCGCCATCTGCGGCGACATGAACGATTACCAGGAAAAGGTCGTCGTCTCCGGCACGCGCCGCACGGGTCATGACTTCACGTATCATCGCGAGGGGAAGAGCGCACTCGACATCTTCAGCGCCGAGGGGTTTGCGGAGAATGTCGTCCAGCGTCGCGACGAGTTGGACCGCTGGACGCTCTACCATTCAAGGGGCCCACAGGAGCAGCATCTTTGCCAGCTTGATTATATCTGGTTGTCGCCGGCGCTTGCCGCGCGCAATGCGAAGATGGTTCCGGAGATTATCCGTAACGGCCAGCCCTGCCGGACGCCCTTTCCTCCCCGCCAGGAGGTAGAGCGCTATCCGCGCATCGGCTGGGATCGTCCCAAAGCCTCCGACCATTGTCCGGTCGTGGTCGAGCTGAGTCTATGACTTTTCTTGGTTTCCTGAGTTCAGGATAAACCACGACCGCGGTTGCACACCGCCGCGCCGTCGTGCAGGTTGAGGGCGGTTCAGATCATGCTGGAGAGGTTCATTGGCGCGGCGTTACGGGATCTATGATGTCTTCACCGATACCGTGCTTGCGGGAAATCCGCTGGCGGTGATCTTCGATGGTGATGGCCTGGATGACGAGGTCATGCAGTCCGTAGCGCGGGAAATGAACCTTTCAGAGACTGTTTTCGTACAGAGCGCTTCCAAACCTGCGCACACTGCACGGTTGCGCATCTTCACTCCGGCCCGCGAGCTACCCTTCGCCGGCCATCCGACGGTTGGCACGGCGGTTGCGCTGGCAGAGCTCGAGCACGGAAGCGACGACGACGTCGACATGGTCTGCGTTCTGGAGGAGAAGGTAGGCCCGGTTCGCTGTGCCGTGCGTCTTCGCCGCCAAGGCGCCGGCTTTGCCGAATTCGACCTGCCGAAGACACCGGTGTCGGTTGACCTTCCTCTCGACCGGCAGGGGCTGGCGGATGCCCTCAGCATCAATGCTGGCATGATCGGCTTTGAGAACCACCGCGTGTCCATCTGGACCGCAGGCGTACCCTTCGTCATGATCCCCGTGCACAATCTCGCCAGCGTCGAAACGCTGGAGTTCGACGCGACGCTCTGGGAAAAGGTGGCGCCATTCGTGGAGGGCGGGCTGGCGTCAGCCTTCGTCTACTGCCGGGGCGCCGTCAACCATCACGCCCGCTTTCATGCGCGCATGTTTTCGCCCGATATGGGGATAGCCGAGGATCCGGCAACCGGCTCGGCAGTTGCCGCACTGGCCGGCGCCATCCACCAATTTGACGCCCTGCCGGACGGCCATCACCCGATCCTGGTGGAGCAGGGCGTCGAGATGGGGCGCCCCTCCTACATTCACCTGCATGTCGACGTGAAGGAGGGAATGATCGCTAAGGCGCGGATTGGCGGGCAGGCCGTGCGGCTTGCGCGGGGGACGCTTGAGCTTTGATTTTTCGCTCCTGTGAGGGGAGAGGGAGCCGTTTTTCTCCCGCTGGAAAAATTTGAGAGGAAGCGCTGGACAAGCCGAACGAACCCCTTTATACGCCCTGACACCGGCGGGCGCTGACGTGTTCCGAACGGGTTTTCGGGTGATTAGCTCAGTTGGTAGAGCAGCTGACTCTTAATCAGCGGGTCGTAGGTTCGAGCCCTACATCACCCACCAAAACTCCCTGCAAGTCAAGCATTTTGGGTTAATCTTGAGACTGTTTTGCGACTGTCGTGCGACCGTTCGACATTGATCAAGTCGCACGAATGTCTCACGCCAGCAATCGTGTTCCGGCCGCAACTGTCTCCGGCTCGATGATCGCCCCGCGATACGGGCGGAGCCACAGCGCAATGTTGTTAAACCGGCTGATGCGATGATCAACGAGACGTGCAGCTTCCTCCAGGATCTCCTGCCGCTACGGGTTCTCCAGGACGGGGGGACTAACGCCGCTGTGTCGCTAGAGGTGAGACATGACCGAAAGGACCGACTGGGAACGAAGGCTACGAACCCCTTGAAAGCTGGCTTGAAGCGGAACGGCGTCAATCCTGCGCAAGCTAGTCGAGAAATAGGCGGCGATAGGCGTTGACGAGAAGGAGGTAAACGTGCGGAATAAGCTCTCTAGGGGCAAATTGACTGCAGCGTTTCTCCTGCAGTGCCTAGAAGCAATAGAAACCACCTCAATCGTGACGCGCTAATGTCTTCAAGAGTGAACAGCATCGCTTGGGATCCGCCAACAGAAGGCCCAGGGTTCCCATTTCTGCGGCTTCGATGGGATTACGTACTCGAATACCAGTGCCAGGAGTTTCTTTGTGGTGTGAGAAAAAACAGCTTTGGCGCATTTTGTGAGAAATGCGGCTTCCGGGTGTACTCCCCGTATCCGGTAAAGGCTGTCACTGGTCCAAGGAAGTGGCCGCCAGGGGGTATCCTTGTCAGCGAGTCAGGCTCTCAATAAGCTCGAAGCCCTCACGATCCTTTATTGATGTCGCCTCTTTTATGTACCCTTGCCTAAGAAGGGAGGCTACATGGCTGTGAAACACTACTAAGGTGCGAGGCTGATCATTGGCGGCGTGTCTAAAATGCCACGGCAACTGGATGCCAAGTTGTTCCAGTAGGGTTTGATTCGCTAACAAGCGACCTGCGAAACGGACATAGAATTTATCTGCTATCTTCTTCCGAAGAGCCCTATCACTATCATGGTCCGGCATTCCTCGTTCATCGCGTACGACTTGGTATAAGTCATTAGCATCAGCTAACGACTGATAGTACTCGGCCATTTCCAGGCAGTCGCGCTCTATCTTTTCCGCCCACTCCTTAATCCTCAATTCTGCCGTGACGCGCTTGCGCGTATCGAACCAAGCATTGACCGTCTTGATGCCTAGCCACGTCAAGGCGAGGAACACTACGACGACTAACGCAATGTTGAGAATTACAAATAGCGGCACGGCCCACCAAGGAATGAGCCCCCACAAGTATAGGTACGTGTTCCAAGCTACTAGTAACGAGGACATTGCAGCCCCCGTAAGCCATAGCCAAGCTCGCCCAGCCCACTTCCGCAACGGCTCCTTGAGACCCAATTGGTCGAGAAGTGAAATAAAGGGCTCAACGATGTTGAGGATGATTTTCTGCATACCTCGCACCATGCCCAGATTCCTCTATGTTGTGGAGTCTGTTTTACTTTCATCCATCCAATCCTTCCGTGAGTCTGGATGAAGAAACGCTTGGTGCGTCTGCTACATAAGGCCGCAAAGGTCCTGGTCGGTGGTTCCCTCTATGCTGTGGCAATCGCGTCTAGCAATCCGTCCAGGATCTGAAAGGTCGCGTCTTTGCTCACTGCTCGTTCTCCTCTGCGCCGTCGTACCAGGCGATCATCTTGGCGATGGCGCTGTCAGCCAGCTCCGGGTTCATCGCCAGATAGTGCTTCAGGATGTCGTGGGCCGTCTTCATGCTGTGGCCGGTGATGGCGCAGATCTCGGGGATGGTGCAGCCGGAATTCGCCAGCCAGGTGACGGCGGTATCGCGCAGGTCCTGATCGCGCAGCGCCAGAAGCGCGCCGTCGTCGGCGCCCGGGTTGTGCGGATCCGGCTTGCCGATCAGGCTCGGCATGGGCTTGATCTCGGGATGCTCGTCCGTTGCCGGCAATCCGCGGGCGGCGGCCTCGCGGATCTCGGCGAAGACATGGGCGTAATGAAACGACAGGAGCGGCACCCAGCGGCGCTCGTCGAGGATGACATAGGGGGAGATCACCTCCGCCTGTTTTCGCCGCTCCTCGGACGCTGCGAGGCGCTGGCGCACGGCCGGCGCTTCCGGCATGGAAACGATCGCCTTGGTCTTGCGCTGGCGCAGCGTGATGCGGCCGCGCTCCCGTTTGGCGATCTCGTAGTTCAGGCGGTCGGCCTGGCGCTGGCCGTTCCAGACGCCGAGCACGATCATGTCGCCGATTTCCGGCCGGCCGAGCCGATCGGCAACCGCGACCATCTGCGCGATCTCCTCCTTGGAGCCGACGCGGATGCGCGGCGCCGGCGTCTTCATGCCGAGATTGTGGAAGGGGTTCGGCTTCTCCGGATTGACGCGGCCCTTGCGGATCGCCCACTGGAAGGCGATGCCGAGCACGCGCATGGTGCCGACGGCCTGGCTGAGCCCCGTGTGCTTGCGCAGCTCGTCGTACATGCCGACCGCGATCGGCTTGGTAAAAGCCTCGGCCTCCGCTTCCCATGCGTCCGGCAGGTAGGTGCGGACGGTGTTCTCCTTCTTGCGGTATTCGGTGACCGTCTTTGGCGCCAGATCCTGGATGCCGGGATTGTCGGCCGGGTGCAGCCACTCCTGGAAGAGCTTGCCGAGCGGATAGGCGGGCGCCAGCGGGACGGCGATCGCGGCCGCAGGCGTCCTTTTCCTGGGCTTTGCCTTGCCGGCCTGCTGGCGCAGGTTGCGCTGAAACTGGAGCGACCATTCCAGCGCCTCGCCGGCGCTCATCCAGCGGCCGTCCTCGTGGCGCAGATCCGCGCCCTGGTGGCCCTGCTCGCGCAGCGTCTTCGACGGGGCGAAGCGCGGCCGGCCGTCTCGCCAGGCGACGTATTTGATCTTGGGAGGCGGGGTCCTGCTCTGCGACATGGCGGCAACCTTTTGTCTTACTCTAGAAACAAAGAGGCCCGGCGGCCACGCGAAACAAAGACCGCCGGGCAAGATCCGGATCGCCCCCTCTCCATCGGGTGCTTCCGGATGCGGCGGCCGGGGGGAACTGTTCGGCCGCCGGGGAGGTCAGTCGTGGTCGGTGCGCTTGCGCCGACCGAAAAGCTCCTGCAGGAACAGCTCGTCCTCGCCGGCGCCGTTCTGCGTTTGCGCCTCTTCCCGCACGCGGCGCCTGGTGCGACGCCAGAGTGCCTGCCAGCCGAGCGTGCAGACCACGCCGGCGGCAAAGGAAATCTGCGTCAGGATCAGCACCGACAGGCCGCTCATTGCACGATCCTCAGGCTGGGGCGGCGGAAGCGCGACAGGGGCACGATCTCGGCTTCCGCCCCTGGAGTGACCATGCCGGCCGCTTCGACCAGCAGGGCGCTGCGCTCGGCGCGGATGCGCGCCTGCGCCTGCATCATGCGGTCGAGGTCCGCCTGGACGGCGGCATAGTCCTCCAGGTTGCGGATCAACCGCTGCAGCAGCTGGTCCTCGACGGAGGCCATGCGCTGCAGCTGCTCGATGGTGGCAAGCACGCTCATTGGCCGGGACCCTTCAGCCGCGCGATCGCCATCTCGCCGCCCACGGTGGGCGTGTAGCCGGTCGGGCTCGGCTTGATCAGGCCCTTGCGCTCGATCGAGTAGACCGTGTGCTGGTTGAAGCGCTTCGGGCCGATCTGGTAGCTGTGGCCGATTGCCTTCTGGCGGCGGTAGAAATCGATCGATACCAGGGCGTCGCGCTCCGCCTTCGACAGGTGCTTGTGCGGATTGGTGACGGCGGGGTTTTCGGTGATCGGTGTGGTCATGCCGCGTTCCTCCGTTCCTCGACCCGCTCGATCGGGTAGTTCAGGCGGCGGCAGAGGCCAGTCTCCATCGAGAGCGCCAGATTGTCCGTCGTTGCCAGACGGTCGCCGACGCCGTGGGGTTCTAGCAAATTGACGTAGTGCTTGCCGTTCGCCCACAGCGACTGCTGGAAGGGGCCGGCGTCAACGACCTTGCCGATGCCCTGGCCGTTGTCCTCGACATCCCACCAGAGGAAGTCCTGGCCGCGATCTTCAAAATGAAACCTGATCATGCCGCGTTCCTCGGAAGATATTTCTCCTCGAGGCGGGAGCGAGCCTGGCCGATGCGCAGTGAGGCGACGGTGCGGCCGAGTGCTTCGGCTTCGGCCTTTGCCTTGCGATCGGCATAGGTCTCGTGCCAGCGCAGGACCGCGGCGCGGTTGAAGCGGCCGCCCGGGACCGGACGCGGCAGGGCTTCCTCGGCGATCAGCCGGCGCTTGTAGCGCGAGAAGGTTTGCGGGGTGTAGCCGAGGAGGTCGGCAACTTCCTTCGCCGTCATCCATGGCTGAGGTTCATGCTGAGGGATCATGTTTCGCGTTCTCCCGTGTGAAGGTGATTTGCATCACTGCTGAACGGTAAGCGAAAATGCTTATTTGAGCAAGCGCATTTTGCAGAGACGCAAATGCGGCCTAAGCAAGGCAATCCCTGCGGGTGCTTAGGCGGGGTCTTTCATTAAGGATTTACGGTGGCGGCGCGCGCGGCGGGCAAAGGATTTCTGGACCTCGGTGCGGCGCAAATCCTTGAATCCGGATCCGGGGTCAAAGGATTGGCGAATGTCCTGCCAAGGATTGGACGTGAGCACCAAGGATTTGACCCGGGTCAAAATTCAAGACGCCGACCCGGGTCAAAATTCAGTGCCGCAGAAATCCTTGAGCCGGGTCAAAATTCACAGTCGTGACCCGGGTCAAAAATCAGTGCGGATGATCTGAATGCGACGGCTAGTGCTGAATGCGGATGGAGCCGACGGAAACGCCGGCGATCGACACGCGGTCCTCGTCGACATGCTCGGGGCGGCCCGGGCCGAGGCGCATGCTGTGGGTGATGAGGAAGGGCGCCTGGTAAAGCCGCATGACGGTTTCTGCCGTGCCGGCGGAATAATCGACAATCTGCGCCAGAACAACGTCTCCGCTCTTGGGGCGGGCGTTCTGGTCGATCAGCAGGATATCGTCCGGCATGACGCCCAGGCCATCAAGGGCCGCGCCCTTCATCACCCAGGCCTCGACCCCGTTGCGTCCGCCGCGCGCCGCCTCGACGGCGGTCCTCACCCATTCGGGCCATTCGCGGTTGTCGTGGCGAAACGGGATGGCGTCGGGCTCGGCAACGCCCGGGCGGGATCCGCCGGGCAGCTGGTTAGGGCGAAATCCTGAATAACGCGCGACCTTCTCCAGCGAGGACTGCGTAATGCCGACGCTGTTGGAATTGTCGTTGAGATAGCGGGTTAACGTAGACGCCGCCATGCCGGAATTCAGCGCGAGCTGGGACGGCGACAGGTTCAAGTGCCGCGCAATTGCACGGAGCCATTCCTTTGTTTCGCGCTGATCAAGGGCCATGCGCGAGTAATTAATGTGTGGAAGTGCTAACGCAGTCACAAAAAAGCACCTTGCCAAATAAGCAATTTCGCTTATCCCATTAAGCAAATCAGTTGGCAAGGTGATTTGCAATGTTCCCACAGATCGAGGCCCGGCGCGCCGCGGCAGGCATCCTGCAGAAGGATCTTTGCGAGCGCGCCGCAGTCCACGAGACCACATACACGGCGCGCAAGAGCGGCCGCCGCGCGCTGAGCGAAACGACGCTGAAGAAGCTCGAGACCGCGCTCGAGGAGCTGATCAAGGAACGCCAGGAGCAGCTTCTGAAGATCGGCGGTGCGGCATGAGGCTGGAGCGGATTGCCTACGGCTGCGACATCGCCCGGGATCCGGCGGAGAACCGCCGCAACCACCAGGTCATGGTCGACACGCTCAACGGTCTGGTGGCCGACGACGGCTGGCCCGGCGTCAAGGTCGAGGCCTTCTACACGCACAACAGCAGCGCCTTCGTCGAGATCGTGCCCGGCGTTTCGGCGCTGACGCTCGACTATCTGCGCGGGCTGAAGGAACGGGGCGAGCTGCGGCCGCCCGTGGTGGCGGAACCGGAAGGACAGGGGAGATTGCTCTGATGAAAAACAAGCTCATGGATCTCAACAACCATCTCTTCGCGCAGCTGGAGCGGCTGAGCGACGAGGATCTGACACCGGAGCAGATCGAGAACGAAGTCAAGCGGACGGAGGCGGTCGTCTCGGTCAGCCAGCAGATCGTCCAGAACGCGGATCTCGCGCTCAAGGCCGCGAAACTCGTGGCAGAGCACGGCGCGTTCGTCGGCAAGTATCTGCCGATGATCGAGCACCGGACGGCGCCAGAAGGGAAGCCTTCGGAATGAGACGCGCGCGCATCATCTACAGCGACGCCGAGATGACGTGGCTCGAGCAGAACCGCGAGATGATCATCAGCGATTATCACAGCGCGTTTCAGAAGAAATTCCGGCGGCCGGACGTCCTGCTGGCGCACCTGCACGGGCTGCGCAAGCGCAAGGGATGGAAGGTCGGTCGGGAGGCCGGCCGCTACAAGGGGCGCCGCAGGCTGTTCAGCGAAGCCGAGATCCAGTGGCTGCGGGAAAACTGCACGCTGCCGACCGATCAATACGCGAAGCAGTTCAACGAGACGTTCGGCCGCACCGACATGACGGAGGCGAAGCTGCATTCCATGCGCAAGCGGGAAGGGTGGCGAACCGGACGTAGCGGCCGCTTTGAAAAGGGCCGTCCATCGCCGAACAAGGGCAAGCGGTGCCCGCCAGGGACGGGCGGCCGGCATCCGAACGCGAGAAAGACGCAGTTCAAGAAGGGGCAGGTTCCGCACAATGCTGCCGGCCCCGGGCATGAATGGCTCGACCAGCAGAGCGGCTACATCGTGATGCTCGTCGACGAGCCCAACCCGTGGAAGCCGGACCAGAAGACGCGGCCGGTGCACAAGCATCGCTGGCTCTGGGAGAAGGCCAACGGTCCCGTTCCGGAGGGCCAGGTCCTCAAGTGCCTGGATGGCGACAAGGCCAACTGCGACCCATCCAACTGGCAGCCCGTGCCGCGCGAGATCCTGCCGCACCTGAACGGCCGCTTTGGCATGGGATACGACCAGGCGGAGCCGGAAGTGAAGCCGACGATCATGGCGGTCGCGAGATTGAAGCATGCTGCCCGCAACGCGAAAGCCAGGAGGGCAGAGGCATGAACACGCTCCTCCCGATCATCGAGCAGCTTGCCGCGTGCCGGACGGATCCGGAGCGGATCGACTGGCTGCTCCGGTGCCCGTTCGCGATCCTGCGCAAGTATGACTTCACCATCCGCAACTGGCTCCAGATCGCCGGCTTCCGGGGCGGTGACGATTATCTCGACGCGGTGCGGATCTCCATGTCTGCGGTGCGCAACGCGGACGGCTTCTGGGAGCAGGATCAATACGACCTGCTGACGACGGCGATCGACAACATGCGACGGCTGGCCATGCCGGACGTTCCGCCGGCGCCGCCCGATCCGACTGAGCTTTAACCGGACGATCCAACATGCCGATTTGTATTGTGTTCGGCCTTTCTGCCAAGGCTGAAAATGAACTGCATTGCCGACATAGAAGAAGCGATCAAGGCGGCGGGCCTGAACGAAGGCGACGTGCTGCGCGCGGCCGGGGTCGATGCGCGCCACCTGCAGAAGGTGCGACGCGGCCGGCGCAATTTCACCGCCACCATGGGCAAGCGCCTGCAACTGGCGATCGCAGAGCTGAAGCGGATCCAGAAGCTAAACGAGCGGGAGAAGGACACGGACGGGCGCACGCCCTGGCAGAGCCGGGCGGCGGCGCATTACCGGATCTGCATCGCCTTTGTGGCGCATGCCGCCGGCGTCACGCCGCGCTTCATCCTGGATGCGGATCCCGGCCGGCGCGCGACAGCGGATCCGCAATGGCTGCGGGCGGCCCGGCTACGCCGCATCGCGCTCTACATCGCCAGCCAATATCTCAACATCGCCCAGGCCGAGATCGCCCGCGCCGCCTCCATGAGCAAGGCGAATGTCTGCAAGGCGCTGCAGGACCTGGAGGAAGTGCGCGACAGCGATCCAGAGATCTCGCGGATCCTCGCGGCCGTCGAGGGAGCATTCGAGGGATGATTGCTGGATCTTCAGGTCAGACCGGATTTTTCAACGAGGCGGATCACTCGCTGTGCGTAGGCCGCCATCTCGCTGCATGCCGTTCGGTTCAGCTTGTCGATCTCTTCGTGAGTGAGGGGGTATTTTCCCGCCAGAAACTGGCTGAGATATTGCCGGTTAATCGATGCATATCTTCGAGCAAACAAAACATCTTCTGTGTCGTCTGCCACAACCTCATCTTCAAATGCATCGAAGACGGGAAGATCGAGAATGTTGCTGAGCTTGTCTATGCTGTCTATTACAAACCCCGCTCGCCACTCTTCATCGCTGCTGCCATCGTAATCATCGAGGATCTCCATGTAGGTAGCGGACAGCTCAGCGAGTTCCCTTGCCGTTCGTCCAGCGCGCGCGAAGAGCGCCCGCCGTCGCCGGATCTCTCTCTGGGCCAACACTTCGTGAGCTCGCTCAGAGGTTGCCAGCTGTCGAGCCAGGAACAGGATGCTCGGAACGCCTGCCGCGATAGCACCCCATCCCGCAAGAGCCGAGGTCCATTCTCTAAGACAGTGTTCTCCCTCTGCGCCTGTGCAGAGCGACCCCTGCAGAAACATCCCGATGGCAAGACACGCAGCGGTCAACGCGGCTACAGTGAATGCGGTGATCCAGCCCATCCAGTAACCCGTGTCTTTGCCAAACATATCTATCTTTCTCGCTGCACTCATGAAGCTGTAGCCCAAGACGTAAGCGCTTTGATGCCGAGTCGGCAAGGTGGGCGCTCATGAGCCCGCACAACGACCTCCCGGAGATCAAGCAGGGGCTGAAGGACAGGGTCGAGAGCCTGTGCCAGCGGCTGTTGCCGGACGGCCGGCGGCAGGGGCGGTTGTGGGTGGCGCACAACCCGGTGACCGGCGACCACCGCCAGACCCCGGAATTCAAGGTGGCGCTGACGCGCGACATCGGCGCCTGGAAGGACTGGCGCACCGGCGAAAAGGGCGACGTGATCAAGCTCGTCGAATATCTGACGGGCAGCGACTTCAAGGGCGCGATGTCCTGGTCGCGCGATTTCCTCGGGCTGCGCTCGATGTCGCCGGAGCAGCGCCGGCGCATGGCCGATCGCGCGGCGGAGGCGCGGCGCGATGCCGAGCAGCAGGCGCAGGCCGACCAGCTGAAGCGCATGCGCCAGGCGGAGCGGATCTGGAATTCTGGCCTTCAGGATGGCGCCGGATCCACGGCCGAGGCCTATGCCCGGCGCTATTTCGCCGCGCGCGGCATTCCGCTGGAAAACATTCCCAACCGGGACCTGCAGACGTTCCGCTTCACAGCCGAACAGGAATTCTGGGCCCGCGCCCAATACCGCCACGAGAACGGCCGGCGCATCAAGGTGCAGGACGGGCCGAAATTTCCGGCCGTGCTGTCCGCCATGCGGGTCGCAACGGGGCAGGTGGCGGCCGTGCACATGACATTCCTCGACCCGCTGGGCCCGCGCAAGCTGCCGGTGGATGCGGGTACGGAGAACGCAAAGATCATGTTCGGGCCGAGCGCCGGCGCGGTGATCCGGATCTCCCACGGCCCGGAAGGGGAGCCGCCGGAAACGGCGCGCCAGGCGCACCCGCTGATCATGGGCGAAGGCATCGAAACGACGGCTTCCGTCGCGATCGAGACGCCGGAGGCGCGCGCCTGGGCGGCCGGGAGCCTCGCCAACATGCTGCATGCGCCGATCGACCTGCCGTGCGTCTCGTCGATCATCCTTCTGCGCGACCACTTCAAGCACAAGACGACGGAAAAGCAGTTCGCCGCCGTCTGCGAGGCGATGGAGCGCAGCGGCAAGCCCTGGACGGCGATCGACAGCCTTTGGGGGAATGATTTCAACGACATGAGACAGGAGGGTTAGTGATGGCGATACGTCATCGGAACATAGTTCCGTCCGCGGTGGCAGCCTCGACGTTCGGCGCTAACGAAACCGGTACCCTTCGGCCAGTTCGCGTCCGGCGACACGTTCTACGTGGGCTTCACGCCAACTTCCTGAAGCCGGGCTTTAGGACCACCTTCATCCTCCAAAGCGTTCGCGCGTCTCTGCGCCTTCGCAAGCTTTTTCAGTCTGTTTTTAGCAAGCCGCAACCTAACCTCACTTTGGACTTCCCGCCAGTCGTCCTGACGGCCGATCCAAGCAAGCACAAGGTGGCGCTTATCGAACCTTTTGCTCACCATGATTGCTGGCTTGAGTTTGTTAGGCACGGGCGGAAACCCCTCTCCGGTTTCGAGTGCCAAGAGACAATGCCGCATATAGCCAAGCCGCTCTGCCATCATTTTTGGGCTTGGCGACGTGTTTTTTCGCTTTCGAGCGGGCTTTGTCGGAGCCTCAAATCCCGACCAATGCGGCTCGCCACCGCTACTGTTCTGCAGACGGAATACGTCGCGTTCGTGATTAAGTTTCGTCATGGCCCCTCCAGCATCGCTAAACCGACTCTAGCAGAAGTTTTCGGCCGGTCACTTCGTTTGGGAGAGAACTCATGACCGACCATCAGACCCTATCACCTCAACCGAGGGAGGTTGAGGCCGATGACTGAATTCGATCCCATGTCCGTCTCCAAGGAAGGCCCGGCGCGCGTGGAAGGGTCGGCGGTCAACGCGGCGCCGCTCAGGGCCTTCGTCGAGCGCATCGAGCGCCTCGAGGAGGAGGAGAACGCGATCAAGGACGACAAGGCCGACGTCTACGGCGAGGCCAAAAGCTTGGGCTACGACAAGAAGGCGCTCAAGCGCGTCGTCGCGGCCCGGCGCAAGGATCCCCAGCAGCGCAAAGAGGAAGATCTGATCTTCGAAACGTACATGCACGCGCTCGGGGAAGACGTGTAGGGCGCTCAATCAGGAAAGGATGAGCAGATGGCAAGGAAAAAGAGCAGTGCGCAAAATCGAGCAGCAAAAAAGCCGGCGGCTGGCAAGGCGGCGGAACAACAGAAACAACCGGTACCGGAAACTGCTGAACCGGTACCAGGCGGAGATCCTGCGGCATCTTCCGCCGGCGGCGAGCCGCAAGCTGGCGATCTGGGCGCGGATGCGGGCGCTCGGCTGGGGAGCGTGACCGATGGCAAAGCTGTACAAGGTCGTGTTTCCCAGGGGGAAGGACCTGAAGCCGGTGCCGGTAAAGCTGGCGCCGAAGCAGGCGCTGCCGGCACTGACGGTGACGCCGGCGATGCCGGAAAACCCGAAAACGCGGTTGGCGCTGGAGACGCTGGCGACGCTGGCGGCGCAGATGCCGCAGCAGGACCTGCAGATGGCGGTGCCGGCGAAAAACCTGACGGCGGTGGCGCAGATCCTGACGCCGGCGCAGAGGATGGCAAAGGGCCTGCTGCCGGCGATGCTGGAGCCTCTGCCGGCGGAGCCTCCGGAGCTGCTGAGGTTCAACCAAAAGATCCTGACGGAAATCCGCCAAGCGACGAAGATCCCGGAGAGGGTGCAGAAGAGGAATGGACACTAGAGCGCGTCGCGATCTGCGGCGCGGTCGGTGCCTATGAGGCAGCCCTGACCCATGCCGGCTACCTCGGCGCCTTCCTGTGCGGGACCGACATGCTCGACGAGCAGACCACCGATGCCGTCTATGACGACATGGCGGCCTTTGTCCGGCAGATCGGCGATCGGGCGACGCCGGAGGTGCTGGCGCAGCAGCTTGTCATCAAGAAGCACCGCAAGGCGGCCGAGATCTCGGAACCGGAGCGGATCGCCTTCAACGCCTTCTCCACCGTCCTGCTCGGCCTCGACCGCTTCGTCGCGCGCGAGCGGGAGCGGGTCGCCAGGGAGAACGCGCCGGCGGAGAAGCGCCGGCCGGTGCCGATCGACGAGACGACGATGGAGCTGGTCGACGCTCCCATGGCGACATGGGGGAAAGGCTGATGGCGACACGCGGAAAGACCAGGGCACCCGCCTCGACCAACCCGGCGCCCGCTCCATTCGCGCCGGGCGACATCGTCACCCTCAAATCTGGCGGCTTTCCTATGACCGTCATGCGCATGATCGACACCTGCAGCGAGAAGGGCGGTCTGGTTGAACTGGTGTTCTGTAAAGACAGCAGCTGGTGCGAACTGAAGCGGGAGACGCTGCCGACCGCCGTTCTGAAGCCAGATACCGGCAAACGGGATCTCGGCGGAGATATCCCTTTCTAGTTTACCCATGCCCGCCGCGCCCGGGGACGGTGCGGCGGGTGAAATCTCCATTGAATGCGGGCGGACATGGCTCCTAGAAAAACAAACAAACCGGGCGGATCCACCGCCATTCGCGCCGTTGTCCTGGACAGCCTCGAGGAGGTCGAGGAACGCCGCGACCTGACGGATCCGGACGCCAACAATGCGCGCAACGGCATCAAGGCCGGGCAATGGCCGGGCTTTCCCCATGACGCCATGCCGCCGGATTGCCCGATCACGGTGCTCGGGCTCAAAGGCGAGACGGTCTATGTGATCTCCGCCACCGGCTTCCTTTACGAGGTTTCGCGCTGGGACCATCCAACGCTGGTCAAGCTGTTTTCGCCCTACGTCAACTATCTCAAATGGGCCTGGCCGGCCTTCACCAAGGCCAAGGAAGACAAGGAAACCGGAACGGTCATTCCGCCGAAGGTCGACCGCGTGGCGCGCGACAAGGCCGTCGAGGCGATCATTGCCGAGGCCGGCCGGCGCGGGACCTTCGACCCTTCGGAGAACGTGCGCGGCCGCGGCGGCTGGAAGGCCGGCGACCAGTTCGTCTGGCATTCGGGAAAGAACCTTTACACCGTCGAGGTGACCAAGGTAGACCGCGAAACCGGCAAGGCGACCGACTGGCGCCTGCTGCGGATGAAGACGGGCGAGAACGACGGCTATTTCTACGCCCAGGACAACGACACGCTGCGCCCTTGGCAAAAGCCGATCGGCGGCTACGACAGCCCGGCGCACCAGATCCTGCAGGATTTCCAGACCTGGAACTGGGAACGGCCTTACCTCGACCCGATCCTCAAGCTCGGCTGGGTGGGCGCGGCCTATCTCGGCGGCGCGCTGTCGCACCGGCCGATCACCTTCGTCACCGGCGGACCCGGCACCGGCAAATCCGCGCTGCAGCGCTATGTGCGTGCGCTGTTCGGCTCGGTGATGTTTGCCACCTCCAATACCACGGCCGCCGGCATCTACCAGACGATCGGCCACGACAGCCGGCCGATCGCCGTCGACGAATTCGAGCGCAAGGCCAATTCGACGAAGGAAACCGCGATCATCGAGATCGCGCGCCAGGCCTATTCCGGCGACAAGGGGTATCGCGGCGGCTCCGACGGATCCGCGAGCGAGTTTCAGCTGAACTCGGCCTTCTTCTTTTCCGCAATCCTGCCGCCGCGCCTGGAGCAGCAGGACAAGACGCGCATGGCGATCCTGCAGCTCAACCCGTTCACCGACCACGGCCAGACGCCCGTGGTGCAGGATTTTTGGGGGCGGCAACTGCTGCGCCAGGTGATGGACGGGTTCCAGGATTTTGAAAACGTGATCCTGCCGAAGTGGCGCGAGATCCTGTCCGACAAGGCGCTGAAGTTCGACAGCCGCGCGATCGACACCTATGGCACGCTGCTGGCCTGCGCCGAGCTTCTGGTCGGCGAAGCCGGGATGATCGATGCCGGCATGCATGCCGACATCAACGGCCGGCTCGATCGCGCCATGTTGATCGAGAGCCTGCAGGCGGCCACCGCTGCCGAGCGTGCCGACCAGGTGCCGAAGTGGCAGGACGTGATCGAACGGATCATGGGCGCCAAGCTGGAGGCCTACCGCAGCGGCGAGCGGCTGACGGTGGGCGGCGTGATCGAGGCGCTGGAAAACAAGGACCGCACCGACATGCTGGTCGAGGACGCCCGCGCCCGCCTGGCGCTGCTTGGCCTCGGGATCCGCGACCTGCCGGCGAACGATACCAGCAACCCCTGCACCGGCTATGCGCTGGCGGTGCCGCACAACGACGACAGCCTGAACCGGCTGTTCGGCGACAGCGAGTTTGCGCATGGCGGCTGGACACAGGCGCTGCGGCTGGGGCCTGACACGATCGTGCGGCGCAACCTGACCAAGACGCAGAAGACGGTGAAGATCAATCGCACGGCCAAGACGGTGACGCTGGTGGACCTGGCCGGCTATGACAAATGGGTGGGTGAGTGATGGGCGGAGCGGCGGCGCAGGCGCTGGCGGCACTTTTCACGGCATATCACAGAGGCGGCTGGAGCAGCTGCAGCGGCGGATGCGGATCCGCGGCCGATCGTGGAAGTACGGCCCCTGGCGCTGGAGAACATGATGGCCCCCAAGTGCCCGCACAAGGACATCCAGTTCTGCCCGCTCTACGTGGCGGCGCATGGGCTGCAGGATGCGGCCGGCAAGTGGCACTTCCCCGGCTGCGACGACGGGCAGCTCGGCACCGATCGCTGCGCCGTTGATCGCGGCATGAGCTATGAGCGCCAGGTGGAGAAGGTGAGGGCGGTCTGCCCCGGCCTCGTCGAGCAGCTGCAGTTCAAGGAGCAGGCGGCAGAGGAGTGGGCGGAGGCTGAGGCGCGTCGGGAGAAGCGCCGGCGGATGCTGCACTAGGTATGGTATGGGACGTGACCGAGCTCGTCGAGAACGACTTAATCCTAGCCGAGGGGATCGTCACCAGCTCTGAACTTCCATCCCAGCGAATGACGGAGAAGCGACTAAAGCCGACGACAATTCGCCCAGGTGCGCAATGATCCTCGACACAGAGTAATCCCTTTAGTGGGTAAGCTTCGTCGGGTGTCGTCGCGTCGAGAAAAGTTGCTAAGGCCGACATTCCAAGGATGCCTAAAAAGTAGGTTCCACCGATCAAAAGGTAGATGCCGGCAAAGGACAGCCGGTGAGCCTGAAACAGGACGATGGCGATTACGATTGCGAGCAGCATGTAACTAGCAGCTATGAATTGAAAAACAGGACGTTTGTTCTCCTGCGATCCGGGAATGATCCCCCCGGTTTCGGCCAGAATGGCAATCACTGCCGTCGCAGCCGCAGCGAAAAGTGTAAGCTTTGCATCGCTGAAGCGCCCCACGTTGTCGATGTTACGTAGCTGAATGATGGTCATGACGACGGCAACGAAAGCGACCGGCGCGACGATTAGGGCATGTGATATCACGTCGGCCAGTTCGAATGGGCCGATCAGACCGGGCAGTACTAGCCACCGCCCAATAAGGCTCGTTGAGCCACAAAAGAAGCCGAGTACGATCGCTGCGGCAGTGATCTGAGCCGCGCTAGTGAAGACCGGGCCGATCAATTTGTTTATGGACATGATGCTACTCATCCGAGCCCTAAGGATACGCTTCCGCGTAAGGTATGACCGCAACAAGCGCGGCGATCAAGCTTAAGCCATTCCATCCCTATTCTTCACTTTCCCGTGCTTGGTTGATAGCGTTGGGGACTGCCGGAAGAGGGGAAACCATGCGCCTGCCGATCGTCATAGCGTTCTTGCTTGCTGCCGTGCCGGCCGAGGCCTGCATTCGCAACAGCTTTGCCTTTGAATTCGCCGACAAGGTCCAGAACGAGCTGGACTACCTCGTCTGCCTGCACAATGAGAGCGTCGAGATCATCAACGGGCACGCCGAAATGATCAACGATCAGGCGGAGAAGATCAGCGAGCTAGAAGGCGAGGTCGAGACCCTGAAGTCTCGTCTCGACGACGCCGAGAGCAAGATCGAAGATCTGGAGCGGCAGTAGGGCAGGTGGCAGAACTCACCCTCATCAGCAGCGTCGCCGTCCTCACCACCACCTGGTTCGCTTTGACCATCTGTGCCGGCTACATCTGGTTTGACAGCCGGCCGCGTCTCCGCACGGCCCTGACAATGTTTTCGGCAACAGTCTATTTCCTCATTCTGTACGCGGTGGTCATGCGCTGACCCACTCCCTCGCCCTGTCCTGATCACGCCATTTCCCCCGCGCTGATGGCTGTCGCAGTTAACCCTCTTCCCCCGCCCCGGAGGGAAGAAAAGTGGAGCCCGCGCCGCGTCGAGCCAGCCGAGCGGAGCCACGCGACACCACAAGAAAGCCAAGAGGCCGCCCGGCCACGCGATGCCAGCGGAAATTTGGCGCGGGCACTTAACGCGGGGCGATCCGTGCGCAGGATGGCGGCGAGGCGGATCAGTCCGCCCGGCGGGTGCGGGTGGTTACCATCGGTTACCAGTCGGTTGCCGGAGCGGTAACCGGGATCAATCAAGGAATTCAAAGGGATGTTGCGGCGGTTACCGGGTTACCGAGATAAGAGAGTTATTCACGCGCGCGCGCATGTGTCATGCGTAAGGGAAATATTGGTAACCCGGTAACCGAGAGGATTAAAATCCTGATTTCATTGGAGATGTGCGGTTGGCGCAACGGTTGGCGGCGGTTGGCGGAGCGGTCGGGCGGTAACCGGAATAAACAAACAGGGAAATAGCGGCCATGGCTGAAGACGAGCGAAATCAGGGGCTTCCAGAGGCACACACGCCGCCGGAAAATTCCGGCGCCGCGTCGATCGAGCCGGATCCGGAGCGCGCGGCGAAGGTCGGATCGACCAGGGCAATCGTCCAGGACGCCATGACCGACCTGGCGCAGCAGCTCATGGGCGATGCCGACGAGGCCGAGCAGCAATCGCTCATGCTCGACGAGATGGACGAGCAGTTCTCGCTCTTCGCCGGACCGGTGCGCCATGTGGCGGAAACTGTCTCTGCCGCGCGCAACGGGCGCGGGAGGCCTAAGGGCAGCCAGAACAAGGCGAACCAAGAGTTTCGCGACATGATCATGAAGATGGGCTTCCGGCATCCGGGCCTGAACCTCGCCGCCCTGGCGAACGCGGATCCGGTCAAGCTGGCGCTGGAGATGGCGGCGCTGCCGACCGTCGAGGGGCATAGTCCGGAGGCGCATCTAGCCGCAGCAGTCCAAAGTGGTACCTTGAAGCGCGACCAAGTGATCGGACTGGTGACCAAGGCTCAGGAGCTGATGCTGAAGGCCAACGTCGAGCTGATGCCCTATTTCGAGAGCAAGCGGCCGCAGGAACTGAAGGTCGATCGGCGCGTGCTTGGCGTCATGATGATCGGGGAGATGCAGACGCAGCGGCCGGACGATGGCGCCGTGATGGACCTGACGAAGCACGACAAGCCGACATAAGGAAACCAAGGCGTTAGCCGTGCGACATCGGCGCGACAAGTCGCACGGCGCGTAACCCGCTGAAATCCCTAGCCTCTCCGCTGATCAAAGATTAGCGCGGCATTCTGGCTGGAGCCTCGCGCGCGGGCGAAAACGGCTGGCGTGTCACCCTATGGGCGGGTGCCTCACGCGGGCGGGCGCGAGCAAGGCCGGCAGGCGGTTTGAAAATCGCGCGCGCCCACCCCCTACTGGGGGTCGTGGCTCACACACACGGCCTATTCGGCCTTGCCCGACTGAACATCTGGCCGCGCGAACTAATCTCGCTCCTTGGCGGAGTGGGCGCGGGCGCGCGGGCTCCGGGTTCGCGAAGGGTTTCAGGGTCATGGGAATTAGCCTGCAGAGATATATTCCGCCAGGTCCGGTTGGGGCTGCGTTCATTCAGTCGCGGGGGCCGATCGACATCATCATGGGCCCAGCGGGTTCGGGGAAGACGGTCGCGAGCTGCGTCAAGGGGCCGATGCTGGCGGCCTCCTACATGCCGGTCTGCCGCGACGGGTGGGTGAGGTTCAAGATCGCAGTGGTGCGCGACACCTATCGCGACTTCGCCCGAACCTTCCTCGCCAGCTGGCACGAGCTGTTCCCGGCGGATCATCCCTGGACGATGAGCTACGAGGGCGGCCAGGACCGGCCGATCAAGCACCGCCTGCAGTGGGAAGCTATGCGGGGGCCCGACAAGATCAAGGTGGATTACCAGCTCGAGACGGGCGCGATCGGCGACCACAATGTCGAAGCCTACATCAAGGGCTACGAGCTTTCGGCCGCGTCGGGCAACGAGGTGGATTTGCTCGACGAGCGCGTGCCAGGCCTGCTGTTCCAGCGAACCGGCCGATATCCGCCGGTCAAGGAAATCGCGCCGGCGGAGCTGGATCGCGTTTCCAAGGATGGTCGAAAGGCGATGGAGCTGATGGGCCTTTCGGTGGCAGAAGGCGAGATTGTCCTGCCGCGCGTGTTCTGGGGCGACATGAACCCGCCCGACGTCGATCATCCGCTCCTGGTGCAATGCGGCTACGGCGAGCACGCCGACAAGAAAAATCCCGCCTACAAGTTCTTCATGCAGCCGGGCGGGCTGGATCCAAGGGCTGAAAACCGTGTCGGCAAGCCGCGCTCGTCCTATGAGCTGGAGGCCAAGACGCAGCCGGAGCACCTGGTGCGGCGCATGGTGCACGGGCTGCCGGGTTATTCGCAGGACGGCAAGCCGGTCTATCCCGAATTCAACCAGCGGATCCACGTCGCCGACGAGATCCTGAAACCGTCGCCCGGCCTGCCGCTGACGATCGGCATGGACGCCGGCGGCTCGCCGGCCGCGACGATCGGGCAGCCGCAGCCGAACGGACAGGACCGCCTGCTGGCGGAACTGGTGACGGAGCCCGGTACCGGGCCAACCCGGTTTGGCACGATGCTGGTCGAGTTGCTGATGCAGCAGTTTCCGGGATTGCCGATCCTCGGGATCTGGCTCGATCCCGCGGCGTTCATGGGCGGGGACAGCGAGACGGGCGAGCTGAATTTCATGTTCACGGTCCAGAAGATCCTGCGAATGCCGATTAACCCGCCGGGATCTAACGAACCGGCAATCCGGCATGATGCGGTCCGCTGGGGGCTCACCGGCATGATCGACGGCCATACGCCACGATACCTAATCAGCCCGAACTGCAAGAAGATCATCGGCGGATTTGCGGCGCACTACAAGCTGACGAAGCAGGCAAGCGCCAGCGGCACCGACAAGCTCGCCGTGGTGAAGAACGAATATTCTCACCCTCATGATGCCGAGCAGTACCGCGTGCTGGGATATCGCGGCCTGGCCGAGGTGATCAGCGCCGGCGCCCGGTCGACGATGCCCGGCAACGTCACCAGCCTGCAGGATCAGCGCGAGGCCCGGCGGATCCAGCAGCAGGGCGGAAGGGCGAACTTCGACGTATGGAACGTCTGACGTACAAAACGCCGGCGGACTGGTCGGACTGCCTCACGTGCGCGGGCGCGGTCGCGCTTGCGCGTAAGGCGGCCATCTGGATGCGGTCGAACGGGGAAACGATCTCGTTTTTCGACGGCGACCGGCTGCTGGCTGTCTCCTACCTAGTGCCGCAGGCCGACGGGTCGCGGGAATTCTGCCTTTCGATCCTGCCGGCCGCGCGGCCGCACATGCTGCCGCTCACCCGCTTTGCGCAGTCAACGCTGACAGCTCTCGCCCAGAATGGCGTCGTGGTGGTCTCCCGCGTCACACCCGGCAACCGATCTGGCGAGCGCATGGCGCTCCTCTGCGGCTTCCGGCCTGACGGTGGCGGCCTCTGGACCTTCAAAGGGGAAGCAGATGGGAAAGATCGTTTCGGGGCTTTTCGGCGGCGGGGACAACGGCGCGAAGAAGGAAGCGGAGAAGAGCCGCCAGCTGCAGCAGGTGGCGAACGATCGCCAGCTCGCGGAAGCGAACCGCAACACGCAGGCGATCGGCGCGACGCGGCGAGCGCCGCGGGGACGGCGGCTGTTTGAGGATGGGCCGGACACGGCAAGCGCGGTGCTCGCCTGATGGAGGGCAATTTCAACGTCGACGTCACCAGGCTGAAACGACGGGTCGACGACACCTGGGGCGCCCGTTCCGGATGGTCGACGATCTACCAGGAAGCGTATGATTACGCGGTTCCGATGCGTCGACCGTCCGGCGGCATCAACGGCCGGCCACGTCAGCCCGACAAGCTCTTCGACATGACCGCGCCAATGTCTGCGATGTACTTCGCCGGCAACCTGCAACGCGACCTCTTTCCCGCCGGTCAATCGACATTCGAGATGGAAACCGGGCCGATTGCGGCCATGGTGCTCGATGCGGAGCAGCGAAAGGCCTTCGATCGCGAGCTGTCGCGCACGTCGAGCCTGATACATCCCTTCTTCCTGGCCGGCGACTGGGACACGGCCATCCACGAAATGTGCGTGGATCTGGCGGTCGGGACAGGAGCGCTGTTGCCGGTCAAAGGCACGCCGAACAATCCGATCATGTTCTGCTGCCTGCCATTCGACCAGCTGGCGATCGACGTCGACGGCTATGGCCGTGTCAACCTCGTTGACTGGAAACAGGAGCTGCAGGCAGGGCAGGTGGTCGAAGCCTGGCCGAATGGCCGCTACACCGACGACTTCAAGGAAAAGGCCAGGGCGAGACCATCGGAGCCCGTCGTCGTGCACCAGACCTGGTGGAAGGACGCGGTCGAGGGCGGTGGTTGGCATTTCGGGGTTAGGCTGCAGAACGACGTTTCCCTTATTTCCCATGAACGGTACCGGACGCAGCCGATCGCCGTGCCGCGCTACTACCGTGTACCGGGCGAAGCTTATGGACGCGGCGTGGTGCTGACGGCACTGCCGACGATCAAGACGGTCAACAAGGCCCAGGAGCTGGCGCTCAAGAGCGCCGCGATCTCGATGCTCGGCATCTGGGGCTATCGCGCCGGCGGCACGTTCAACCCGAACACGGTGCGCCTGGCGCCGGGCGAGTTCTGGTCGATGCAATCTACCGGCGGAATGCTCGGGCCCGACGTGCAGCGGCTGGATCCGGCCACCGGCAACATGAATGTTGCGCAGATGCTGATCGGCGACCTGCAGGGCCAGATCAAGAACGCCATGTTCGACACGCGGCTGCCGGATTACGAGGGCACGCCGCGGTCCGCTGGCGAGATGGCAGCGCGGCTGCAGCAGCGGGCGAACATTCACATCGGCGCCTTCGGCCGACTTGTAAACGAGATCATGCCGATCGTCGTGCCGCGCGCGGCCGAGATCCTGTTCGAATTCGGCATGTTGCCACAGATGCGCCAGATCGACGATCTGCTCGTTTCGGTGAAAGTGCGATCGCCGATGCAGGCGGCGCTCAATGCCGACAGGATCGCGGCGATCGCCAATTATTGGGACTTCGTCCAGGCCTTTGCCGGGCCGGAAATGGCGCCGGCCTATCTCGACCGCGACAAGGTGCTCGACAAGATCGGCGACGGGTTCCAGATCGAGAAGGACCTCATCCCGGCGGGCGAGGATCGCAAGAAGATCGTGGCGGACATCGAGGCCGCACGTCAGCAGCAGATGCAGGCGGCGATGATGGCGGAGATGGCGAAGCAGGCGCCGGGCGCGATCAAGGATCTTTCTGTCGCCGACATGCGGAGGGCCGCCTAAATGTCAGGTCCTTTCATTCCGGCGCGTGCGGCGCAGCCCTTCGACTTGCTCGAAAAGGGGGCGGCTGGCGGTGGCTGGGACGCGCTCGAGGAAATGTTCAAGCCTGTTCTGCAGGACCGGCCGCTACAGCCGGGCGACGAGGTTGCCAAATTCATGTGGGGCCTCGCAAACACGCCGGAAGGGCGGGCGATGTTTGAATGGATGATGGATGTTTCCATCCGCCAGCCGATGCGGGTCACGGGTGAAACAATAGAGCAGACGGCTCTGGCTGCAGCGGTGCGTCAGGGCATCAACGGTTTCGCCGAGGCGGTGCTTGCCGCGATCGCGCACGGCGAGAAACAGGTCAGGGAAGCGCGGCAGAAAACCTGAACCCAGAATGGAGCTGGTCATGAAAAATCTACTCTTCCGTATCGTCTTCAACGCCGCGGACGGTGGCGGTGGCGGCGCGCCTGGTGGCGCTGCGCCTCCTGCCGGCGGCGCCGCCCCTCCCGCGCCGGCAGCTCCTCCCGCCGGTGCGGAGCCTCCTGCAGCCGGCAATCCTCCCGCTGGCGCAGGACCCCAGTCGCCTCCATCGGCTGGGGCTCCTCCGGCGGGCGCAGGCAACCCGCCCGCCGGAGATTTCTACAAACCGGAAGGCCTGCCGGAGCACCTGCTCGGCAAGGATCAGAACGAGACCATGGACAAGCTCGCTGCCGCTTTGAAAGGCTATCGCGAGCGTGACACGAACAACGGTGTGCCGGACAACCCGGACGCTTATGCGGAGTTCAAGGGAGAGATCTCCGAGACCGTCAAGCCCCACCTAGAGACACTAACCAAGGACCCGCTGTTTAGCCGCGTGTCAGACAAGGCGCTGGAGATGAAAATCTCCGTCCCGCAGTATCAGGCGTTGGTGCAGGAGTTCATGTCGGTTTCCTCCGAGATGGGTCTCCTCGAGCCGGTTGTCGACGAGAAGGCAGAGCGCGAGGCGCTGGTGCCGGAGGCTGCGAAGCACCTGACGCCGGCCGAGCAGCAGCAGGCCGTTGAAAAGCGCATGAACGACAATTACGCCTTCCTTGACGCCATGGTCGCGCGCGGTGCGGAAGGCGGCGGTCTTTCGAAGGATGATGCCGAGTTCGCCAAGGCCATGCTGGGCGACAGCGCCAAGGGGCATCGGTTCTTTGAATGGCTGCGCAGCTCGACCGGCGGCGGGTCCGGGACAGGCGGGCCGCGCATGGAGGGTCCGGCGGCTGGCGGCAACGATCCGCGCAAGGAGCTGGCGCGGCGTGCGGCGCTCCCGGAAAACACCTGGGGCAATCCGAAGTTCGACCAGAAGAGTTACGATGCGCTGCAGGCTGACTATGCTCGCCTGATCCCTGATAATTGATCCGCACTGAACGGCTTCCGCCCGGTGGCATCTTCGACGTGCTACCGGACGGGAGCGACCTGGACGACGCAGTGGCTATCCTTCACAGGACCTGCTGCAGTTCCGGCTAATCGGCCCTCACGGTGATTTCGTCCATCACTCAACAGGGGGCTCATATGCCTGGAATTCCCAATTGGTTTACCGAAAAGATCCGTGACCAGGTCCGCACGCGCTACAGCTCGCGGGGGGGTCACCTTGACGGCACGATGATGCGCGGCGAGGGCGGTGCTGGCACCGTCAAGTTTCCGGTCGTTGGCGGCCGGATCGAAATGTACAAGCTTTCCGGAGCAATCCAGAAGGTCAAGCTCTCCGACATCAACCTCGACATGGTCACGCTGCTGACCGACGACTTCGAGGCGGCGACAACCTTCCGCCAGCAGGATGTCAGGAAGATGGGCCCGAGCCTGCAGGCGGCACTTGCCGATGAGATGGCAAAGGCAGTCCGTCGTAAGCGCGACAAGATGAAGCTCGACGCTCTCAACGCCTTTGCCGGGGCTACTTCCCCGCTGACCGACACGCCGAACACGGTTGAAACGTTCGGCGACGGCACGGAGCGTGTGGACATCATCGATGCGATCCACGTCTCGGACGCTATGGCGGGTGCCGGCGCGGATGAGGAGGCTTACTGGGCCATCCCGCACGTCTGGTTCTCGCAGCTCCTGATGTACAAGGAATTCGCGAGCGCGGACTACCAGGGCAACAAGGAGCTGCCGTTCGCCACCAACGGCCGGATCAGCAAGAAGACGTTCCGCAACGTTCATATCCTTGGCATTCCCGACGAGCACTTCGTCTACGGCACCGGCGCCTATGTTGCTGGTACGCCTGGTTTTACCGGCTCCGGATACCTCGATACGTTTGCCTGGACGCAGAGCGCGGTTGGCTGCGAAATCGAGTGGGACCAGGAGAACATGACGATCGACCCCCTGCCAGACCATGAGGGCACGCCAAACATTTGCAAGGTGCAGCTGTCCGGTGCGGCGGTCGGCATCCTGCCGGAAGGCGTCAAGCGCGTTCGCAAGCTGGCGATCAAGACGGTCGATCGTATCGCCTGACCGTCAACCGAAGCCGGATCCGGCGGCCTCCGCCTGATCCTCGTCTTCACCGAAACACTGGAGGCCGTCATGGCTTTGGAAATCCGGGCGCTCAAGCGCTACAACACCGTAACCCTGCCGAATAATCGTCAGGTTTCCTGGTACAATTATGCCACCAACGACACCGCAGCTGAAGTGGTCGCGGCCGGCTACTTCAACGATGCCCGCGACACCGTGAAGGTTGGCGACTGCGTCGACGCCATCATCGACGTCGACGGCACAATCGACCGTATCTCGTTCCGGTTCACCGCGGTCCCCAGCACCGGCAACGTAACTGTTGCCTATGACGGCGACGCGGCCGCCAGCTGATCGCAGCTGCTTCGCAGTCAACGCTCTACCGTGGCCCGTAATCTGCAGGCCACGGTTTTTCTTTGTCAGCGGGACGGGCAGCATGTCGATCGACAAGGCGACGATCATCAACCAGGCTTTGACTGCGATCGGCGCCGGCCCGATGTTTTCCACCGACGACGACAGCGATCTTGCCGAAACCATCGCCGCCACCTGGCCGGCGGTCGTCGACCAGGTCTTCGGCATGCACGACTGGAGCTTTTCTCTCAAGACCTACAAGAACACGCGGAATGCCGAGCAGCCGGAAAACGGCTACCGCTACGGCTTTGATCTTCCGGGGAACCGGATCGGCAATCCCATTCTCAATATGAGCGAGCCGCGATCGCGGCGGCCGCTGCGCGATTTCTCGATCGAGGAGGGCAAGCTCTTCTGCGACGAAGCGCAGACCTGGTCGCTGGTCAAGGTCGCGGTCGATCCCGACATCTGGCCGCCGCAGTTCCGCAGCGCGTTCCGGATCGCCCTTGGCGCCTATCTGGCCGTACCGGTCTGGCAGGACACGTCGATGCAGGACGAGATGCTGGTGCAGGCCTTCGGGACCGCGTCTCGGGAAGGGACCGGAGGGCTGTTCGGCCGGCTGATGGCACAGGACAGCGCTTCGCAGCCAAAAGGGCTCGGCATCGCCAACGAGGATCCGCTGACCGACGCACGGATCTCCGGCGCCGGTCCGCTGTCGTCGCCCTGGTACGGGAGCCTTTAGACGATGACGCGGGTTTCCGGACAGCTCAAGAGCAGCGTGAATGCGGGGCAGCTCGCCCGCAGCCTCGCCGGCAAGGTGAACCTGAAGCAGTATTATTCCGGTGCGCTGGTCATGCGCGGCGTCGAGCCGATCCCGCAGTCCGGTTTCCAGCTGTTGCCGGGATCCGCCTATGTCGCGCCGGGCGTGGCGGGTGCTTGCAAGAAGGGGGTGCTCCAGGTCAGCAAGGCCAGATCCTACACTGTCATCCTCACGGAAGGGCGTGCCGAGATCTGGCGAAACGATCGTGTAAAGGTCGCCACCTTGACCGGCGGCCTGCTTGCGCAGATCAGCGCGGCGAGGGTGCCGGAACTCGAGTTTTACGGCGAGGCCAACACGTTCGGCATTTTCCACCCCGACATCTGGGGAGGCATACGCCTGCTCCGGGACGGCAGCGATGACACGATCTGGACCATTTCCGCATGGCCCTACGGGGACCTGCCGAAGCTGGACCTCGGCGGGGTCTACCCGAAAACCAACGACCGCTGGCACATCTACATCAGAACCAGCGCAAATACGCCCTCGTTCGTGATGAATGTGACGATCGACGGTAACGTCAGCGCCAGTGCAACCCTTCTCGACAGTGGTGGCAATCCCGCCAAACCCGATGACCTTATCGGCCTGGCGGGGGTCGCGGCATGGGAAGAGTTTGCAGCGACCCTGCAGGGGCACGCCCGTGAACTGCCCGGCATGTCGTCCGGATTGACCATTACCAATATCACGGCCGGTACGACGCAGCATTATCGCACGCTGCAGGTGACCTTTGGGGGTGATCTGTCCGGGAAGGAATATCAGCTGGATGCCCAGGTGCTGAACACGTCCGAGGCCTCTTCACTCGCCTCGCATACCACCATTGGAAAGACCGACGGCGAACCGCTCGTCTCTGCTGATCAGGGAGGTTTCAGGGGCGCGGCAAACTATCAGGATCGGCAGGTCTATTTTGCACCCTCGGCCCGGGCGACCGCGCTGGCAATGTCGCGCACCGGCGAATACTTTGACCTGAACATCGATGCGACCGACGACGCGGCCGCCAGACTGGAGGCACTTCGCACAGAGACTTCTGAAACCATCCTTCACGTGCTCGATGCGACCTATCTGATCGCCTTCACCGACCGGGCGATGTACTTCGCCAGCAACCGGACGGTGAAGCGCAACGAGCCGATGAACTGGGTTCGCGCGATCGAGATCGGATCCAAGGCGAGTTGCAAGCCGGTCACACTGGAAGCTCGCGTCTATTTCGTCTCGGCCGATGGCGGCCGCCTTTACTCTGCCGCCTATGATGCCGTCTCTGAGATGTTCCAGCCGACGCCGGAAAACGACCTCAACGGCGGGCCTGAAGATCTGGTGACGAACATCCGATCGATGTCCGTACAGCAGAAGACGGCGGGTATGATCTCCGACCGCCTCTGGCTGTTGCGTGAGGACGGGCGGCTGGTGTGCTGCGTCATCAACCGGACGCAGGAAATCATGGCTGCGGTGGAATGGCCGGTCCATGGCGGCGGGTTCGTGCATGCGATGGCGATCGACGGGCAGGGTCAGGTCTGGCTGACGGTCGAGCGGGGCGGCGTCGTCTCCGAAGAGATCCTCGAGGAGGAAAGCGACAATCTGTTCCAGCAGGCCATGACCGTCACGACGGATCTGGCAGGACAGGCCTCCGGGCTTGCGATGCTGGACGGAAAGACGGTCTGGGCGCTGATCGAGAACGACGTTTATGGCCCGTTTACCGTCGCCGGCGGCACCATCGAGACCGGCGTTGCCTCCAAGTCCGCAAAGATCGGCCTCTGGTCGCCGCCCTGGTACGAGAGCATGCCCTATGTGCGCGTGCTGCCGAACGACGACATCGTGCGCCGCCCGGGCAAGGTTGGATCCGCCAGGCTGTATCTCCGCGACACGGCGAGCATTGCGATCGGCGCCAACGGACGACCGCCGCGCGACCTGCCGCTCAATCGCTCGAGCGACGATCTCTCGCAGCCGAAGCTGAATTTCACGGGGCACGTCAACATCGCGGGGCTGATCGGCGCCTGCATGGATCCAACGCTGGTCATCAGCCAGGTGCGGCCGGGCCGTCTCAATGTGCGCGATTATATTCCGGGGGTGAAACTGTAATGGAAGCGGCAGCAGCAGCACTAGGCGCGTTGTTCGGGGGCGGTGGCGCGGCCGCAGGGGCGGGCGCGGCGGCCTCGGGTGCTGCCGCTGCAGGCGGTGCGGCAGCTGCCGGCGGCGGGCTTTCGCTGGCCTCCCTCCTGCAAGGGACCGCCACCGTCTTCAGCATGTTTTCCGCGCTCGGCGCCGGCGAGGCCGATGCAGAGGCTGCGGAGCTGGCGGCGCAGGATGCGGAGCGGGAAAAGCCGCTCGAGACGCTGCAGGGGATCAACCGGCGCGCCGGCATCAAGCAGAAGATGATGGAGCAGATCGGCGAGCAGGACGTCGCCTATGCGGCATCGGGTGTCGACCTTTCGTTCGGCACGCCCACCGCGGCGCGGCAGGATGCGTTCCGGAATGCGGATCTGGAGCTGGCGTCGGATGTCGGGACAGAGCAGACGCGGGTGGCGCGGCTGGACGAACGGGCGGCGAACTATCGCAAGCGGGCGAAGCGGGCGCGCGCCGCCGGCAGGCTCGATGCGATCGGCATCGGCCTCAAGGGCGCGGCCTCCTTCGCGGACAGGGGGTGAGCCATGTCGAACCGTCAGCTTTCGCCCGTCTCCTATCGCCGGTTCCAGCCGCAGCCGCTGCTTTCCGAAGGGCTTCTTGCCGTCGAGCGCCAGGGCGGCGACCTGGAGCGGAAAGTCGCCATGGGTCTTGCCCGTCTTGCCGACGAGATGGGGCGCCGCGCCGATGCGGAGGCCGAACGCGCCGGCAAGCTCGCCGGCGCTCGTGACGCCCTGGCCGGAGCGCCAACCGGCGCGCGCGTGACGGGCGGCGGTGCGGTCACCACCACGAGCGGCGGCGGACAATCCGGCCCTGTTAGACCGGCCCAAGGTGGGGGCGTGCGGGTGCGCGTGCCGCCGGCGGAGATCCGTAAGATCATCGTCGATGCTGCAATCCGCAACGGCGAGGATCCCGACACTCTGGTCGAAATCGCAGGCATCGAAAGCTCGTTCAACCCTTTCGCGAAGAACCCGAATTCCTCGGCCGGCGGGCTGTTCCAGTTCATTGACAGCACGGCGGCCCAGTTCGGGCTGCGCGACAAGTTCGACGCTGCTGCCTCCTCGGATGCTGCCGCCCGGCTGCAGAAAACCAACCGAAACTATCTGCGCAACAAGCTTGGTCGGGAGCCGACGCCGGGTGAGCTTTACCTGGCGCACCAGCAGGGCGCCGGCGGCGCGGTGAAGCTGCTTTCAAACCCTGATGCGCGTGCCGTTGACGTCGTGGGTGCGGATGCCGTGCGCCTTAACGCGGGCGATGCCAGCATGACGGCGGCGCAGTTTGCGTCCCGGTGGACATCCAAGGTCGGCGGCTATGCGAAGCTGCCGGCGCCGGCCTCGGTCGGGCCAGTCAGCGTGACGATGGTCGAGGAACCGGTCGAGGTGACGCCGGGACAGGCGGGCACCTGGCGGCCGAGCGGCCGCAATACCATCCGGGGCCGCGCCTATGACGTCGCCGGGACGCGGACCTATCTCGAGATGGCCGATCTCGCCATGGTGGAAAACCAACAGGCGATCTACGAGGAGTACAAAGACGATCCGGTCAAGCTCGAACAGGCGCTCGGCGAAGGGCTCGAGGCGGAGCTGCGCGACAATGTGCTCGACGAGATCGCGCCGGAATTTACCGTCGCCTACAGGAAGCGCGCGTCGAGCCTGCTTTCCAAGGCACGCGCCGAGCATCAGGAACGGCTGCAGCAGCAGAACCGGGTGGACTTCCTCGGGCGCGTCGAGGAGCTGGAAAACAGCAAGAGCCAGCGGATCGCCGGCCTCGACCCGAACGACGAGGCGGCGGCTTCCGATCTTGCGAACCTGCAGGCCTCGATCGAAGCGCATTGGGACAGTGCGGTAGCGCGCGGGATCGTCGATCTCGACGATGCAGAAAAGTTCAAGCGCTCCAGCCGATCCGATACGACGGTCGGCTTCTATGTGCGCCAGGCGTCGAAGATGGGCGCCGACGACATCAAGGCGATGCGGGCGCAGATGACGAAGGATTACGCCGCCGGCAGCCTCGAGGGCGTGACGGCCGACGACTGGGCGAAGATCGATCAGGGGCTGTCGGCGGCCGAAAGTGCGCGGCGGACGCAGGACGCCAAGGCCGATGCGGACTTGACCAAGCGCGGCGAGGACCTGGCGAAGCGGATCGCGCGCGGCCTGCCGGTGACGCCGGAAGAACTGGCGCGGTTCCAGCTCGACGCCGGGACCGCGCCGAAAGGCAAGGTGATCGTCGCCTCGACGCTGACGCGCATGCGCGTTTCCGAAGCGATCCGGACCATGCCGATCGCGCAGGTGGAAAAGAACATCAAGCAGCTGCTCGGGGAGGACGCCACGGCGGAGGATATCGACTTCGCCCGCACGACGATCGCGCAGCACCGCAAGGACATCGCGACGGATCCGCTGGGCGTTGCCGAGCGCTTCGGCGTGCTGCCGGTCTCGGAAGGCCTGCCGCTCGATGGCGAAATCGATCCCGCGAGCGCGTCCGCCGCCTTCTCCGAACGGATCAACGCGGCGAAAGTGGCGGCCGAACATCTCGGCACCGCGCCGAAATTCTTCCGGCCGGGCGAGGCCGAGCAGATCGAGGCTGCGGTGAAAGCGGATCCGCAGCGCGGGCTCGACATTGCCGCCGGCCTAGTGGACGCCGCCGGCCGCGACGCCGACCGCGTGCTGCGCGAGCTGGGGGACGTGGCGCCGGCCGTTTCGCTTTCCGGATCGTTGATCGCTGCTGGCGGAAACCGCCAGGCGGCGGCAGACCTGATCTCCGGCTACGGCAAGACGCCGGACGGCAAGGATTATGCCGATATCCCGAACACCAAGCGGCTGCCGGCGGCGCGCGAGATCTCCGGCGATGCGCTGGCCTACACGCCGGGCGAGATCAACCGGCTCGACCAGGCGGCGGCCTCGATCGCGCGCAAGCGGCTTCATGATACCGGCATCGATCCGAAGAAAGAGGATGCGGCGGAGATCTACGAGCGCGCCTACCAGGAGGCCGCCGGCGCGACGTTCGCCAACGGCGCGCAATACGGCGGTTTTGCCGACTATGATCGCGGCTGGCGCTACAGTCCGCAGAAGGTGCTTCTGCCGCCGACGGTTCGCGCCGACAAGTTTCCGGACCTGATGGAGGCGCTGACCGACGCGGATCTCGGCGGCATCACGGCGAAGAACGGGAAGCCCTGGACGGCGCGCGATTTCCAGCGCGCCATGCCAGTGGCCGTCAATGGCGGCTTCGTCTTCGCGCTCGGCGACGTCTCCGGATCCTCGCCGATGTTCATCGCCGACGAAAAGGGCGATCCGATCGTCCTCGATCTTGAGACCCTGCGGCCGGCGCTCGAGCCGCGCGTTCCGGGGGCTTACCGATGATCAACCTGCTGGATCCATCGTCGCTGCGCGGCAGCGTTTCGGACGGGCCGGAAAGCTGGACGGAGGCGTGGTCGAAGGCGGCCGAGACCACCGACGAGACGATGCGCCTGGTGGAAAACACCACGGCCGATATTGCCGCGATGGAAAAGGCCTATGACGACCGGATCGCGGCGATCCGCGAGATCACGGGGCAGGAGCTGCCGAACCCGATCCGCGTCGGCTCCGGCGTCGATCGCGACTATGCGCAGGTTCTGGCATCGGGGGCGGCCGGCGGCGGCTTCATGCCGTCGATCGGCGAGATGGATCCGGAATTCCGCCGGCGCCAGGAGGAGGATTTCAACACCCGGGCACGCGCTTTGTCCGGCCGGTACCGGCAGGACATCGACCAGGTCCTGTCGACGCCGATCGTCAAGGCGCGCAACCGGATGATGCAGGAAGCGGAGAGGGGGGCGGCGATCGCCGCTCAATCGCCGGAGCTGGGGATGGCCGGCCGGCTTTCGGCGCAGCTCGTCGGCGGCCTGACGGGCGCTGCACGCGATCCGGTGCAATGGGGCATGGCTTTTCTCGGCGCGACGGGATCCGCCGCAAAGACTGTTGCCGGCCGCATCGGGCAGACGATGCTGACGGAAGCGCTGATCAATGGCGGTTCCGAGCTGGTGCTGCAGGGGATCAGCCAGGAGCGCAAGCGCGAGGCCGGCCTCGAGCACGGCATGAAGGACATGCTCGCCAATGCCGGCATTGCCGCGGCCTTCGGCGCGATCTTCGGCGGCACGGTGCAGGGCGGGGCGGAACTGGCACGCGTCTTCAAGCTCGGAGAGGGCGGTGCTGAACGCGCAGCGCGCGTGCTGGAGGGGCGGCCGGAGCCGGGCGACGTCGAGACGCTGGCGAAGGCGATGAATGTCGAGCTGGGGCCGGAAAAGCTCGATCTCATCGCCCGTTCTTTCGAGGAGCGCGTTCTCGACGAGGTGACGGTGCCGGCCGATGCGACGCCGGCGCAGCTGCGCGTGCTCGAGGCGGCGCAACGCTATGCCGAGGATCCCGACAATTTTCCGCCACCGGAGCTGGTGGAACGGATGCTGGCGGAAGAGGAGGCCGGCCGGACGCAGTTCTCCGCCGACCAATACGAGCGGATGTTCTCCGGCGATCCGAACGCGATCGACGACATCGCTGATACGTTCTTTGCCGAGACGATCGATGATGCGGCGGCGCGGATCCAGACGGCGGCGGCCAGGGTGGAGCGGGCGGCGGATCAGCTTGACGCGGTCTCTGAAGCGATCGAGCAGCGGATTTCGGCATTCCAGACGGAGAAAGGCTCGACCTATTCCGTTGACGGACGATCGACGAAGCGGAACAAGGCGGCTCGCGACGATCCTGGACACGAAGGCGACTTCGGCGACAAGCCGGCATCGGCGCTGACCATCTACGTCGACGAGAACGCGGGAGCGCTTTCTGCGGCTGGACTTAATGGTCTCGGCGAAAAAGGTGCGCGCGTCGCATTGAGGGATGGGCGGGCGACGCTCGTCACTTGGAACAAAAAGCAGAGTGGCTGGGGTGCTTCGGAAGGATCCCGCGATATCCCTTACCACCTCGAGCCGGCGTTCGGACGCTACCCGCTGGAGCTTTGGAATGCTGCGGCGGACGTTCCCGGATTTGAGGCGTTCTCCCGCATGCACGCTGGCAATCGGATCGTGTCCGTCACCGAACGCGCTCCGGATCCCGTCGAAGGTCAGACGATTGCGCCGGCGCGTCCGGCGGAGCCGCTGGACGATGCCGCCATGCGCGCGGCCGAGGAGCAGGCGGGCGAGATCGTCGATCCCGTCATCGACGCCAACGGCAATCCGGAAAGCCTGCTGGACTTCATTCCCGTTGAAGACGGCGACGGCAACGTTCGGCTGATGACGACGCGCGAAGCGCTCGAGGAAGCCGATGAGGGCGAACTTCTCGCCGATCTACTGGAGGCCTGTAAGCTCTAGGTACTGTTTCTGGACCTGCAGCAGTTCCATATGAGCTATGCCTATCTCCCTGCGACAGTCGCGCACTACCGCAGGATGTCCAGCGCATTCATTAGCGATGTGGAGCTGGCTCGCGGCCGTAGCGAGCTTTTGTGCAAGTAGATTTGCTCTAACCTCGTTGACCGGAAGATAACCCGTGCGGACATCGAGAGCGGCAGTCGACGTCGATGTCTTGAGGCCATAGAAGGCTAGCGCCGCGATGACGACGGATCCTGTCAGCCGGACACGTCTTCCCTGTGTGCTCTTTGCAGCCCGCTCTTCGAACAAGGTCTCGCTGGTTCGGTACAGGATTAGAGCCACTATGGTTGCGACTAGCAACCATATGACCGGTAGGAATACAGGTAGCAGATCCCTCATTCGCTGACCTCATTCAACAGTTGTTGGAGAATAATAAGCTCTCCTTCAAAGGAGATGACAAGATGACTCTTCGCGACTGCCTGAATTCCGCCGTCTCCCAAAGGGAGATCAATTCGCGCCAGGCCGACGAATTGCACCGCTATTGGGAAGCCCGGTTCCGCCGCAAGCGCCCCGGCATGACGGAACGCGAGGCCGCGGCGGCCGCGCGCGACGAGGTGGCGCAGGCCCTGCGTGCGGAGGCCAAGGAGCAGCGCCGGCAGACGCTGCTGACAGAAGCGCGCCGCAAGGAGATCGCGGCCTTCCTGGAGGGCTACCGCAACCGCAAAGGGGACCCAGACCAGCTGGACGCAGCGCTGTCGCTGATGATCCACAACGGCTTCAAGGGCACTCAGTCCATGGCCGGCAAGGCAAATGCGATCATCGCCATGGCGCACCGCGACCTTTCCGAGGTCATGTACCATTTCCGCCGGTCAAAGGGGCTCGGCAAGCGCCACAACAAGGCGGACCTGCCGGACCTCATCCGGGCTCTGCATGGCGAAGCGGTGAGCAACCCTACGGCAAAGGCGCTAGCCGGCGCCTTGTCTGGTGTGCTCGAGGACCTGCGGCTGCGCTTCAATGCCGCTGGCGGCAACATCCCGAAACGCCAGGACTGGGGCATCACGCATACCCACAACAGGCGCGCCATCCGCAAGCTTGGCCGGACGCCGGCGGAAGCCCGCGAGAAATGGAAGGCCTTCATCCGGCCGCTGCTCGATCCCGACCAGATGACCAATCCGAACACGGGGGAAACGGTCGGCGCCGACGGACTCGACGCCTCGCTCGACTATGTGTTCGAAACCATCACGTCGGACGGCTGGGCGCATCGCCGGCCGGAAGCGCGCCGGTTCGGCAAGGGCAAGGTCGCGAGCCGCTACCAGGACGGCCGGTTCCTGATCTTCCGGGATGCGGAAAGCTGGCTGGCCTATAACGAGAAGTTCGGCGACCAGGACCCGATCGGCGCGATCTTCAACCAGATCAACAGCGTCGCTCGCGACATCGCTGCGATGGAGCGGTTCGGGCCGAACCCGGATGCTTCGATCGAATGGATCAAGCAGGCCGTGCAGGTGAGCATCGGTCGGCAGCAGGCGGGCGCCCTGGACGTCGCAGGGATGCCGCCGGGCATGTCGGCGACCAAATGGGCCGGCTATCGCCTGGACGGCCTCTGGCGGGCTCTGCGCGGCCGGGAAACGGTGCTCGATGCGCCGGCGAAGATTTCCGGCGACATTCGCAATCTGGCGACCTCGGCCATGCTTGGATCCACCGGGATCCTCGCGGCCTCGACGGATCCCTTCGTGGCGGCCGCCTCGAGGCGGCTTGCTGGGCTGCCGGTGGCGCGCAGCCTCGGCGGCATCATCAAGCGGTTTGCCAGCGACGGCGATCGCCGGGCCATGGCCCGCCGCGCCTTCATGTGGGACGATTACCTGCACACGATGAACGAACAGGCCCGGTTCGTCGACCAGATGTTCGGCCACGACTGGAGCCGCTACCTGACCGACCGGGCGCTGACCTGGAACGCGCTGATCCCGCTGACGGACGCGCGCCGTCGCCTCGAGGCTACCGCCTGGCACGAGACGCTGGGCGGCTATGCCGAGAAGGGTACCGACTGGCTGGATCTGCCGCCGCTCCTGCAGAAGACGCTGGAGGGTTTTGGCTTCACGCCCGACGACTGGCACAGGATGCGCGCCGGCATCGACGACATGGGCTTCCTCGACCCGGGCGGCGTCTTCGATAAGACCGGCGATCGCGCGCTTGCGGAAAAATATGCCGAGCTGATCCACCAGTGGTCGGAACGCTCTGTTCCCTCCGGAGATCCGCGCATCAAGAGCGTGCTGACCGGTGGCACACCGCGCGGCACCATTCTCGGCGAGCTGGCGGAGTTCGGTTCGCAGTTCCTGAGTTTCGGCATGAGCTTCACGGCGCGCCAGCTCGAGGCGATCTATGTCTATTCGATGCTGTCGAAATCGCGCGGCGGGCGGATTACTCGGGGTGCCTGGTTCTTCGCCTCGATGGCGGTGCCGCTGACGATCGGCGCGGCCTTCTATACGCAGGTGCTGAACGTGCTGAACGGCAAGGATCCGGAGGACATGACGGAAGCCAGCTTCTGGGGCAAGGCCTTCGTCAAGGGCGGTGGCGGCGGGTTGTTCGCAGACTTCGTCAACCGGGCGGAAAACCGCTACGGACAGAGTTTTGCCGAAACGCTGCCGGGACCAGGTGCGGCTTTCATCGGCGACACGCTGGATCTCTCGCTGCGCTCAATCCAGTCGATCGTGGCCGACGAGGAGGGCAGGGAAGAGATCAAGCTCGGCCGCAATGTCTCCAAATACGTCGGCCGTTATACGCCGATCCTCTCCTCACACCCGGCAACCCGGGCCGCCTACCGCCGCGCCTTCGTCGATCAGCTGCAGTGGCTGACGGATCCGGACGCCGACAAGAGTTTTCGGGCGCAGAAAGGCAAGGTGAGCTTCTGGTGGGAGCCCGGCGAGCTGACGTTCCGCCGGCTGCCGGCGCCGGAGGCGGCGCTGGGGCCGGAGCCCCAACGCACTGAACGGCTTTCGCGCGCGACTAGCCTGCTCTGATCCGACAATCAGGGCTGGCGACGATGACGAACCCTTATCCGCTTCCGCGCTCCATCCGGCAAACCGAGATCCTGGTCGGCGACGGCGGCAGCACTTATGGGCCGTTCGCCGGGTTCCAGATCTTCGATGTCGCGGATGTGGAAGTTTGGACGAAGCCGCAGGGGGCAGATCGGTTTAGCCTGGTTGCGGCCATTGTCGCTAAGGTCTCGGATCTCCCGTTCGACTTCTTCACGATCAACGTGCCTGGCGGGCTTCCCGCAACCACCCACTACGTGGTGCGGTCGGCCCGATTGCACGAAAGAACGGCTGGCGTCACCAGCGGTACGCGGGTCGATCTGACCGCTCTCGAAAAAGAGCTTTCGAAGCAGGGGGTCGTGCTTCAGGAAATTCGTCGGGAGCTGAGCACCCGCATCGTGTCCACCGATTTCGGAGACGCGGAACAGACGCTGCCTTCACCGGATGGGATAAGCGTGCTTGGCTGGGACAGCGGGGGGAAACTCGTCAACCGCAAGACTGACGGGATCTCGCTGCTGGAAGCACAGGCGGCTGCGGCCGCAGCTCTTGCCGCGGCCAATGCGGGCTTCAAGTTCGGTACGGAGGCGGACTTCGAAGCGGCGAACATTCCCTTGGTTCTCACCTTCATCGAGACCGCGGGCTATTACGCTCCCGGCGATGGCGGAGGCCACCAGAAGAGACGGATCCCCGCACCCGATCCTGTCATGCCGTGGCACAAACAGAGCGCGGACGGCGCCTGGTGGGAGGTGGAAAGTGTCACTGCCGGCGGTCGGCGCATCATCTATGCCGCCCAGTTCGGGATCGTTCCCGGCCATGACGTCACGGCACCTGCAAAGGCCCTCTATGCCAGCCTCGCCCACGCGGAAGTGAACTGGTCTCCGGGGTCCTATAGCCTGACGGACTACATCGGCGTGTATGGCGAAAACGTGATCAGCCGTTGCCCGTCAGGCCGACACGCCATCACGATCAGGCAGCTCACCTGGGGGCTCCCGGTATTTTCGACGGCAGATCCTGACAATCCCGCCGTGAGGCCTCGCGGCGTCAAGTTCTATGACCTTGGGGGGGAGGCGTGGTGCGATGGCGTCAAATGCTATTTCTACGACAGCTTCTATCCCGTCGACCTGGGGGTCTACCGCTGCGAAGCGCATCCCACAACGACGGCGGCAGAAATCTTTCTCCTGCGCAATGGCGTACTTGAAGAGCCGGCGTCCATCAGCGGGCTTGGTACCGATGAAGTCACGATCACGCTTTCGAGCCCGCAACTCGCGGGGCAGATGATCCTCATCAAGGTCACCAACAAGAGGGACCTTCATGGACAGCCGGCTATCTGGGGGCAAGGCAAGGCGGCGGAAAGCGCCCTCATCTTCCATGGCGGTGGGGATGACTTCCGGGCGGAGCGATTGCACGTTGAAGGTTTTGTCGCCCAGGTCGCGTATTTCGGGGACTGGACATCGCAGCTTGCGGACGCGCACAGCTACAGTCCCGTGATCAGGGATATTACCTTTGACAACTGCGATTTCGTGCTGCTCTCCGAGGCCTTCAACTGGGAAGTCGACCAGATCATCGGCGGGAAGGTTTCCGAAACGCAGACCGACACAGGTCTCGTGCTGGGCCAGGCCCCGATCTACAAGGATCCGCACGTCCTCTACGTGACCGATCGGTCGACCCTGGCGGTCACCCAGAAAGGCCGGGTGGGCGTGCTTTCCGGCGACAACAAGTATTCCTCAAACTACAAGGCCAGGAATGTGCGTGGTCTCGTCGTGGAGGCGGGCGCCACCTACGAATTCTTCCGGCATCTGGACATCGAGCAGGTGCAGGACACGGTGTTCAATTTCCCGGTGATCTCCGGAGCCTTCAACGGCTCTCTCGACGGCCAGCGAGCTGCTCTCAACCTATGGGCCTGCAGCGGCGTCACCATCAATGTCGACCGCATGTACGTCACTTCCGATATCGCCTTCGTGGCGCGTTTCCGGAAGGGGCTGCAGAACGTCTGCTCGCAATGCACGATCGTCATCCGCGATCTCTACATCACCGCGAGCGCGGTGCGCTCCAACGACTGGTTCGTCAACCATGGCGGCGTCGATTGCTGGGTGATCATCGAAAACCTTTACATCCTCGACCAGATGGGCGGCTATCTGTATCGCGCCCGCGAGGAGGATATCTCGTCGCCCGCACTGTTCAGCCGGCGCGGCGGCATCAAGGTGAAGAACATCCATTGCACCAACGCGATCGACCTGAAACTGGCGGCTTTCGTATCGAACAACGGCGTCACGCATCCTTCGGGGGTGACAGCAGACTTCGATCTCGATGCGATCACCAACGGCAAGCTCACCGCCGCCACTTTCGATCTGCGGGGTGCCGACCACAAGCCGTTGTTCCGTCGGTCGGGCGCCCAGGTCATACCCTTCACCGTCCGCACCAACGGAACGGTCATCATCAGCTACAGCAACTCCGTTGCCCTCAGCGTGGCGGCGATCGCCGCCGGCCAGTACCGGGTCACGCATAATCTCGGCCACGCGAACTATGCCGTGAGCGTCACTGTCGAAAGGGACGCCAACGCTTCGCGCTTCGCCTATGTGGACAACGAGACCAACACGACCTTCGACATTTACATCAGCGACGGGGCCAACTTTCAGGATGCGCAGGTCCGGTGCGTGCTGGCAGCTAAGGCTTACGGCTTCGTTTAGTCGTCTGTGCTTGGCCCACGCGCCGCAATTGACCGCACCTGCAGGCCCTTACACTCAGCTCCAGTTTGAAGCACTGGGGCCGATGCCATGTCAGAGAAGCAAGTTTCCCGATCGAAGCTGTATTCCTCCCTCCGGGGCGGAACGATGTTCGCGCATGGCTTCACCCAGCAGCAGGTCGACGGCCTGGAGAACCTGCTGAACGTCTGGGACCAGTGCTACGCGCAAGATCCGGTCGACCTCCTGGCCTACAACCTCGCGACGGCGTTCCACGAAACCGCCGGCACGATGCAGCCGATCAAGGAGCGTGGGCCGGTGCGCTACTTCGACAAGTACGAGCCCGGCACGAAGATCGGCAAGGTCCTCGGCAACACCATGAAGGGCGACGGCTACCGCTTCCGAGGCGAAGGCCATGTCCAGAACACCGGCCGGCGCAACGCCGCCTTTGCCAGCAAGCGGCTCAACGAGGTCTTTGGCCTCGGCGTCGACCTGGTGAAGGATCCGAGCAAGCGCGGCGATCCCGTCATCTCGGCACATTCGCTGTTTCTCGGCAACAAGGAGGGCTGGTGGACCGGCAAGGACCTGCTCGACTACCTGGACGGCGAGGACGAGGACGATGCCGAGGACCTGCGGGAATTCATCAATGCCCGCCGGGTGGTCAACGGCACCGACAAGGCGTCGAAGATCGCGCACCACGCGATCGAATTCGAGCATGCCTTGCGTTCGGCCGGCTATGGCGCACCGCGGCCGGTGCCGGCACCGAAGCCGGAGAAGGACGTGCCGGTTCAGATCCCGCAGGCACAGGTTCCGATCGCCGCGCCGGGTGGTCCCGGCCTGAAGGCAGCGATCGCGGCCGTGGTGGCGCTGACGGCGGCCGCCTGGGGCTTCCTCGAAAACCTGCCCTGCCAGTGGCTGGGCCTCTTCTGCGGGGGCTGACGATGACGGCGATCCTCAAGACAACGCTGAAGGCCACTTTCTGGAACCGCTTCACCAAGATGCTGGCGCGCTGGCGCACCTATGTGGTCAACGGCATTCTGATCTTGTTGGTGGTTTTGCCGGAGCTGATCCATTCGCCGGAGATAATGGCGCTCATCCCCGAGGAATACCAGCGTTGGGTAGTCGCATTGGGCTTCGTCATTAACATCTGGATGCGGCCACGACCGGCGGTGCTGCCGGGCGATCCGGAGGTCAAGGCGAAGAAGGAAGCTCGCCATGCTGGCTAAGGCACAGGCGGCCGCAGCGGCGGTGCTGGGCGCGATAGGGGCGGCGCTCGCCGTCTTCGCTTTCATGAGCCTCGTTGCCGTTCCTGCGGCGCGTGAGGAGGAACGGAAGCTGGCGGAGGCGGACGCCAAGGATGCGATCTTCGATCAACTGAAAGAGCGAGGGGGTACCGATGCATCTGTTGAGAAAATGTCTCCTGCTGAGCTTTGCGGGGCTATTGGCGGGGTGCTCGTCAACGGTGACTGCCAGTAGCGAGGGCGATGGCGCCGGCTATGCCAGGCTGACGCCAAGCAGCGGCACGCGCTCCTACATCTTCCGGAACGATCCGGATTTCACGAAGCAGGTCGGCAGCCACAACGAACAGTGCAGCAAGGATCCTATGTGCCGCAAATGAACCATCCGACCGCAGCCGCATTCTAGAAGGGCCGGACTATTGACCGACAAGGACCCACACATGGTTACCGTCGCAGCGCCCGCCTGGAAATGGGAATGGAACCTCAACACGGTGCTGCAGATGGTGACGCTCTGCGGCCTCCTGGTCGGCGGCGGCATGCTATGGGAGAGGATTAACAGCGGGACCTCGTCCAACCGGGCCGACATCGAGCGCATCGACAAGCGATTGACTGCCGTCGAGGTTGGGATCCGCTCGCTTGACACCCAAGAACTTCGTCTTTCGGCCGTCGAGAAGCAAGCGAGCGATGCGGCCGTTTCCATGCGCTCGCTCGAGACGACGCTCAACACATTAGGATCCGACATCCGAGTCGTGCGGGAGATCCTGCAGCGCATCGAGGGCGATCGCGGCCCTGTACCTCGGCGCCCTTGATGTTCCCATTCTGTTCCGCTAGGTCTCGCGCATGGTCGAGACGCTGGGCGAAGCCTATACCGATGGATGGAAGATCTCCGCCCGCTGCGGCTGGGGCCGGCGCGACGGCCTGAAGAGCGTGCGCGAATGCCTGTGGAAATACGAGCTGGACATGATGACGCTGGTCGCCACGCGCGGCCGCGATTTTCCCCTGGCGATGCTTTCGACCAGGCTGCGCTGTCCCCGCTGCGGATCCCGCCGCGTCATGCTCGCCTTCACCCCGCCAGACAAACGCAACGCCGGCGCGATCGCGGCGAGGGGGTCTTTCCTCGCCTGACAAGGATGTGCTATCAGCGGAAAAACAGGTTCGAACGGGTTTTGTTAACCATCTGAAAGACCGCAATTCACGGCAAACTCTTAATCAGCGGGTCGTAGGTTCGAGCCCTACATCACCCACCATCAAATCGATAACTTAGCTTGTATGCCCGCCCTTGCAATCCCTTCAGGGGTATCATTGGGGGTGACCAAGACAGAAAACCTGCCATGGTGGGCGGGCTCTCCTTCATCACTCCTTGCTGTTCATCCCGGCATTTTTTCCAGCTCCCGGATAGCTCCTCCAAGATCCGGTGTGCGCTCTTCGAAAGTGCATAAACGCGCTCAAGAGGGATGCTCCGATCATCGATTGGTCCGAACGCCATTTCTCCTGTTATGTCGTTTGCGGTGTCGAGCAGTCGGCCAAAGAAGCATGGGAAGTTGACGCCGACGGCACTTGATGAACATCCCGTTCTGAGGCGGACGGCATAGGCAGGTGTGCCATCGACGCCGGGTTCACTGGCGGGAACCGAATACGGTCGAATTAGGTTTCGTTCATACTCAACGAAGGAGTCCTGCTTTGATCGCTTTAGGAAAGACCTTGACCGCTGGGGCAATGAGCGCCCTTATCTTTGCAACCTCAATGGCGCCAGCTGGCGCTGTCGTGATGCCTTCCGTGAAGGCGTCGCAAGCATCTGCTGTCGAGCAGGTACAATACCGACATCGCGATCGCGACCACCGTCGCTGGGACCGTGATCGTGACCATCGGCGGGGCTATTATCGCGGTCATCGCGGCTACCGTGAGCACCGCCGCGGCTACCGTCGCCACAATGATGGCTGGTGGTACCCGCTTGCGGCCTTTGGTGCCGGTGCACTGATCGGTGGTGCTGCAAGTTCGAACCAGCCGCGAGCTGCCGGCATCAACCCGAAGCACTACGAATGGTGTGCTAACCGCTATCGGACATATCGCGCTTCGGACAACACGTATGTGCCGCGGGTAGGGATCCGGGCTGAGTGCACGTCGCCCTACTACTGAGGCGGAGCCTTCCGGCTTCAGGACCTCGCCAGCGATGGCGGCGGGGTCGTTGCTAAGCATTTGCGAGGCGTTATCGTAAGATAGCTGCATCTCGCTCTTACATCGAAGGTAAGGCAGATGCAGCCGCGCCCGAGTTGGCTGTCTTCAATGAAAGATTTTCTCAGAGATCCTGACCCGGTGGCGTTGGCTGTGTTTTCCAGAGTTCAGTCCGGGGGCATGCGGATCGTCGAAAGCGGCACTTCCCGGTCCGGAGTCTGCTTCGCCTTCTCGATCTCTGCCGCATGCTCTTCGGTTTTGTTCTGCTCCTCCGAATCTGGCCGTTCTACTTTGGAGGGTTGCGCCACTCCTACTGGAGCAATGGCTTCGTCCTTCGGCCCGTCGGCGGCGCCTGGCGTTTTCGGGTCATTCATCGTGCTTCTCCCTTTACCCGGCAACGCGCAAAAGGGCTTTTGGCTCCGCACAAGCCCCGGGAATGATGACGCACGCCACAAAGAGGACCGTCGGCCGAATGTTACCGGTTGCTGAAACGAAGACGTCATGAGTGCTCGGCGACCTCTTCAGCGGGCGCTGGCGATTAAGCTCAGGCACCTGAACAAAGAGTACAGCAAACAGCTACCATGCGCTGAATTTTCAGACGTTGGTGAGTGATGCAGGGTTCGACCTACGACCCGCTGATTAAGAGTCAGCGATTCCCTCGTTTCACCACCGTTCGCAGCCGTGCGTTATCCGCACCCGATCCCTTTGCGCTACAAGGCTTTCCAACGCTATGAAAGGCCGCGAACGTTTCGATTCGGAAAGGGCCGCAGCTTCGCTCGCTACGGCCCCTGATCTCGGTTGTTCTTTCGACGCTAGTGCAGGATCTGGCTGAGGAAGAGCTTGGTACGCTCGTGCTGCGGGTTGTCGAAGAATTCCGCCGGCTCGTTCTGCTCGACGATCTGTCCCTGGTCCATGAAAATGACACGATTGGCGACTTGGCGCGCAAACCCCATCTCGTGGGTTACGCAGATCATGGTCATGCCTTCCTCGGCAAGGCTCACCATCGTGTCCAAGACTTCCTTGATCATCTCTGGATCGAGCGCAGAGGTCGGCTCGTCGAAGAGCATGATCTTCGGGCTCATGCATAGCGAACGCGCGATGGCCACGCGCTGCTGCTGACCGCCCGAAAGCTGGCCCGGATATTTGTGCGCCTGTTCGGGAATTTTCACCCGTTCCAGGTAGTGCATGGCGATCTCCTCAGCCTTTTTCTTTGGCATCTTGCGCACCCAGATCGGCGCCAGCGTGCAGTTTTCGAGGATCGTCAGATGCGGGAAGAGGTTGAAGTGCTGGAAAACCATGCCGACCTCGCGGCGCACTTCGTCGATCTTCTTAATGTCGTTGCTGAGCTCGATGCCGTCCACGACGATGCGGCCGGATTGGTGCTCTTCCAGCCGATTGATGCAGCGGATCATCGTCGACTTGCCGGAACCGGACGGTCCGGCGACGACGATACGTTCGCCCGCCATGACGCGCAGGTTGATGTCGCGCAGGACGTGGAAGTCGCCATACCACTTGTTCATGGCGACGATGTCGATCGCGACATCGGTGGCGGAGACTGTCAGCGTTTTGGGTTGGGCGTCAGCCATTGTTTTCCCCTTGGTTATTATTTGTGGCCGGTATCGAGATGGCGTTCCATAAAGGCGGAATAGCGCGACATCCCAAAGCAGAACAGCCAGAACACGAAGCCTGCGAAGATCAGGCCGGTACTTGGAGTGACGGGAGTGATCCAGTTGATGTCGGTGAAGTTCAACTGGACGATGCCCAGCAGGTCGAACATCCCGATGATCGACACAAGCGATGTGTCCTTAAACAGACCTATGAAAGTATTCACGATGCCGGGAATCACGAGTTTGAGCGCCTGCGGCATGATGATCAGCCGCGTCTTTTGCCAATAGCTCAGGCCAAGCGAGTCGGCGCCTTCATACTGTCCCTTCGGGATGGCCTGTAAGCCACCTCGCACCACTTCTGCCATGTAGGCGGAGGCAAACAGGGCCACGCCAATCAAGGCCCGCAGGAAGTTGTCGATCGTCCAGCCGGTGGGGAGGAAGAGTGGCAGCATCACGTTGGCCATGAACAAAACCGTGATGAGGGGTACCCCGCGGATCACCTCGATGAAGACAACGCAGAGGGTCCGTATCACTGGCATCTGCGAGCGTCGCCCCAAGGCCAGCAGGATTCCTACGGGCAGAGAAACTGCGATGCCGACGAAGGACAGGATGAGGGTAACCATCAGGCCGCCCCACAGCGGAGTCTCCACCTCCTGAAAAACAAAGAAGCCGCCGTGCAAAATGAAGAAGGCTAGGATCGGGAAGACCACGAACAGGGCCAAGGCGTTCCATCCCTTGTAGGGCACCTTGGGGATGAGGATCGGGATCAGAAGAAGCGAGAACAAGGCTGCGACCAGCATTGGCCGCCAACGCTCGTCGATCGGGTATCGCCCGAACATGAACTGCTCGAAGCGCTCTCCGACAAAGGCCCAGCAGGCGCCGGTCCAGCCATTGGGCTGAACTCCTCCCTGAGCGCCGGTAAGGCATGCGGTACGATCCGCTCCCGTCCAAACCGCATCAAAGAACAGCCAGTTCAACATGCCCGGCACGGTCCAAAGCAGTAGGGCAACTGCCAGAACCGTCAAAAGTGCATCTTTGGGTGTTGCGAGGAGGTTGGCGCGGACCCAGCCGAGGATGCTCGCATTCTCGCGCGGCGCCGGCTGTGGCGGCAGGAGATCAGTTCGCACAAAGCCCGTTGTAATCGAAGTCATGAGCTCATCTCTCTACCAGGGCCATCTTGGCATTGAACCAGTTCATGAACAGCGACGTGGCAATGCTTATGCTCAGGTACACGGCCAGCCAGATAGAGACGACCTCAATTGCCTGTCCGGTCTGGTTCATCGTTGTGCCGCCTGTCGCTACGAGTTCTGGAAAGCCAATGGCGATGCCGAGGGAGGAGTTTTTTGTCAGGTTGAGATACTGACTGGTCAGGGGCGGGATGATGATGCGCAGCGCCTGCGGCACCACGACAAGACGCGTCGTGTTGGAGGGCTGAAGTCCGAGTGCCGATGCAGCTTCGGTTTGGCCTTTCGGCACCCCCTTGATGCCGGCCCTGATCGTTTCCGCGATGAAGGATGCCGTGTAGAAGGAGAGAGCGAGGTATAGCGCGACAAACTCGGGTGCTACCACCGATCCGCCGGTCAGATTGAAACGACCTGCGACGGGATAATCGAATGTCAGCGGCATGCCTGCGATCAGAAAGCCGAGGATGGGAAGACCGATGAGGAGGGCGAAAGCCGTCCTGGCGGTACGGAACTGCCGCCCTGTTGCGGCTTGTCGCGCTTTTGCCCATTGGGCTACCGCAAGCGCGGCGATAACAGCGAGCAGCAGCGCGATCGGGACAAGGATCGCACCGTCACCCCATACCGGCTTCGGGAACGCAAGTCCGCGGTTGTTCAGGAACATGCTGAACGGAAGCTCCAGCGAGTCACGCACCTGCGGCAAGGCTCCAAGCACGCCTTTGTAGAAGAAGAATATGACCAGCAGGACGGGGATGTTGCGAAACACTTCCACGTAGACGGTGCAAAGCTTGGCAATCAGCCAATTTCGTGAGAGTCGACCAAGTCCGATGATGAAGCCGATGACAGTAGCGGTAACGATCCCGACCGATGCGACGAGCAGCGTGTTGAGAAAGCCGACAAATATGGCCCGGCCGTAGGTAGAGTCGCTCGTATAGGGGATCAGGGACTGACCGATGTCGAATCCGGCCCGCCCATTCAAGAACTGGTAGCCAGAGGCCGTATTGGAGCGTGCGAGGTTTTCAGTGGTGTTGTCAAATATCCACCATCCCACGAAGAGCGTGATGGCCAGAGTGAGGACCTGAAAGAACAGGCCCCGAAACTTCGGATTGTAGATATAGGATGCCAGCGATCGCCCGTCGGGCGGCGCGGCTTCAGCGTGATCGGTCATGCCGGCCTTTTCCCCTTGTGACCTTTTCGGTCTTCTTTTCTTTTGTGCAGTAAAGGATGAGGCGGAGCCGCCTCATCCGGATTCAACATGTTCGAGTTATATCAGCGGATCGGCATAGCGTACTGCAGGCCGCCTTTCGTCCACAGTGCATTGAGGCCGCGTTCGATCTTCAACGGCGTGCTCATGCCGATGTTGCGCTCGAAAACTTCACCGTAGTTGCCGACGTGCTTGATGATGTTGTACGCCCAATCGTTGTCCAGACCGAGGTCGGTACCGATCTTGGAGTCAGCCTCAACGCCGAGAAGGCGGCGGATTTCCGGATTTTCCGAGTTCTTCATCTCATCGACATTTGCCTGAGTGATGCCGAATTCCTCGGCCTGCACCAACGCGAAGTGCGTCCAGGAGACGATATCGAACCACTGATCGTCACCCTGGCGGACGGCCGGGCCGAGCGGCTCCTTGGAGATGATCTCCGGGAGAACGATATGCTCGTCGGGATTGGAGAGCGACAGGCGGATCGAGTAGAGGCCGGACTGGTCCGTCGTATAGACGTCGCAGCGGCCTTCCTGGTAGGCGGCATTCACTTCCGGAAGCTTCTCGAAGACGACCGGATTGTATTCGAGGTTATTTGCCTTGAAGTAGTCTGCGAGATTGAGCTCGGTCGTCGTGCCAGACTGAACGCAGACGGCAGCACCGGATAGTTCCAGAGCAGAACTTACATCGAGCGACTTCGGGACCATGAAGCCCTGGCCGTCGTAGTAGTTGACGGTGCGGAAGTTCAGCCCTAGCGCCGTGTCACGGTTGATGGTCCACGTCGTGTTGCGGAACATCACGTCGCCTTCACCCGACTGCAGAGCCGTGAAGCGCGTTTGTGCCGTGGTGGGGGTGAACTTCACCTTGGACGGGTCATTGAAGATGGCGGCGGCGAGAGCGCGGCAGTAATCAACGTCGAAACCGGTCCAGTTGCCGGAGGCGTCCGGAGCAGAGAAGCCTGCAAGGCCGGTGTTGACCACGCATTGAACGAAACCTTTCGCCTTGACGTCATCGAGAGTGGCAGCCGAGGCAGCGGAGCCCAAGCCGAGGACTGCTGCGCCAATCGTGGCTGACAGAAGCGTCTTTTTCATTTTCCCAACCTTTATCTTTGTGTTTTTTCGTTTCGTCGCCTGCTGTTCAGGTCGAACAGCGCAACGTCCCGCTGACCTCCCGGCGCGGGAAGCGCTATCACAGTCGCAAACGGCGCCATGGTCAAGCCTGCGCCTGCCAGAATGTGTCCGAAAAGAGTCCAGCATGATTAATTTGCGCGCCAGTCCGGCAATGTTCTATATTTTAGGCGAGGCAATGCGAGTTTCGTCGGCAATGCAGATGCTCGGGCATCCGTGTCAGCGAGATGATCTGTCGGTTCAAAGGGTTGACCGGGGCCAGGGGAGGTAGCAACATCCCTTCCTTCCGACAATGAGAGCCCTCCCGCAGATGAACAACAAGGCATTCCCCTCCGCCGGCGCCGGCGTAAACACGCGGCTCGCCCACATCGGGCACGATCCGCACGCCTATCACGGTTTCGTCAATCCGCCCGTCGTGCATGCCTCGACTGTGCTTTTTCCTGATTGCCGGACAATGGAGAAGCGCGACCAGAAGTACACCTATGGAACACGCGGAACGCCAACTACCGACGCGCTGTGCGAGGCGCTGGATGAGCTGGAAGGTTCGGCCGGCACCGTACTCGTCCCGTCTGGACTTGCGGCGATTTCCGTGCCCTTTCTCGCCTTTCTGTCGGCGGGCGATCATGCGTTGATCGTCGATTCGGTATACGCGCCGTGCCGTCAGTTCTGTAACACGATGCTGAGGCGGCTCGGCGTCGATATCGAATATTATGATCCTGAGATCGGTGCCGGTATAGAAGGCCTGATCAAGTCGAACACAAAGCTCGTTCATACGGAAGCGCCAGGCTCCAACACCATGGAGATGCAGGATATTCGCGCCATTGCTGACGCTGCGCACCGGCATGGCTGCGTGGTGACGATGGACAATACCTGGGCAACGCCCCTCTACTTTCGCCCGCTCGATTTCGGCGTCGATGTCTCGATCCATGCCACCACCAAATATCCTTCGGGGCACTCGGATATCGTCATGGGGTCCGTGTCGGCCAACGCAAAGTACTGGCCGCAACTGCATGATGCTGCCATCACCATGGGTATCTGTGGCGCACCCGACGATGCTTACCAGATCCTGCGCGGGCTACGGTCCATGGGGGTTCGCCTGGAGCACCACCAGAGGAGCGCCCTCGATATAGCCCGATGGCTCGAAAGTCGGGATGATGTCGCGCGTGTTCTCCATCCGGCGCTGCCGTCGTTTTCCGGGCACGAAATCTGGAAGCGCGACTTCAAGGGCGCGAGCGGCGTCTTCTCCTTTATTCTGAAGGTAGAGGACGAACGGCAGTTCAAGGCAAAGGCGCATGCGTTTCTCGACACGCTGTCGCTGTTCGGACTCGGCTACTCTTGGGGCGGCTACGAGAGCCTCGCCGTCCCGGTTAGCCTCTCCGACCGTACGATCCGCAAGGCACCCCCCGACGGACCGGTCATCCGGCTGCAGATCGGGCTGGAGGACGTGGCGGATCTGCGGAAGGACCTTGAGGCGGGCTTCGCCTCCGCTGCGGCCATGTGATCAGCCGATTTTGCGGTAGCCGTAGAGCCAGTCGAGATCCGCCGCGAGCGATTGCGGCGGACGTAGCGAGAGCACCAGATCCCGTCCAAGGCGGATCGGGCCGCGGGCATGATAGGCGAAGCGGTTGAAAGTGCCGCGAGCACGTGTCCGCGCGATGCGGGGACCACGTTCGGTTTCGAACGCTTCAAGCGCTTGCGGCGTTGCGTCCTGGGACGACATGTGATGTGCCAAGACGAAGGCATCCTCGATCGCCATGGCCGCACCTTGCGCCGCGAAGGGCATCATCGCGTGCGCGGCGTCGCCGATCAGCACCGTGTCGCTGCCGTTGTGCCAGCGCCCGGGCAGCATCTCATAGAGCGGCCAGAACGTGGGCGGCGGCGCGCTTTGCAAAAGATCCACGATCCGCTCATGCCAGCCGCTGAACTGGCTCAACAGCATGTCTCGCTGAACCTCCGTCGAACTCGTTTCCCAGCTCTGGCCGGACGGCACGCCGGAGGCGATGGCGACAAGATTGAAGCCGTTTACCTCGTTTAGGGGGTAGCAGACGAGGTGGGCTGAAGGGCCGAGGAAGGCGGAAACGGCATCGCGAGAGAGAAACGGCGGCGCATGAGCTCGCGAGATGGTGAAGCGCCATGCTATATTGCCTGAGAAGCGCGGCTCTGGTCCTTTGGGGACGCGGTGACGAAGTTCTGACCAAACGCCGTCAGCGCCCACGATCAGCCGGAAGCGACCAGCCGTACCGCCCTCGAAGTCGCCTGCCGACATGCGGCTGCCCAATTTCAAGCTGCAAAGCGGTTGCGCCTTTACAGCCTCCAGCAGTGCTGCCTGAAGCGTCGCGCGATGTAGCACCCCATAGGGTGCGCCCCAACGCTCACGGGCACCATGTCCCGCCGGAACATGGCTGATCGGTCGCAGGTTTGCCCCGGAAACGAGGTTGATGCGAGAAGGCTCGCACCAATGCGGTTCAAGCGCAGCCAGAATGCCGAATTCATCCAGGATCTGCGAAGCATTCGGGGATACCTGCAAGCCCGCCCCCACTTCGGTGAGAGCAGGGGCCTGTTCGAAGATCTCGGTGCAAATCCCCTTGCGCGCGAAGGCGAGGGCAGCTGTCAGTCCGGCAATCCCCGCTCCGACGATGGCGATGGGGCGCGCTTGCATCGGGGATTCGAGGCGCTGGGTCAGGCTGCCTGGGCGTGGAAGACGCAGCCCGGAGGATCCGTCTGCTCCGGCTTCAGCGCCGGATTGTAGCGGTAAAGGGTGGAGCAGTAGGAGCAGACCTTTTCGACGTCATCGCCCATGTCGATATAGATGTGCGGGTGGTCGTAAGGAACGGAGGCGCCGGTGCACATGAATTCCCTCACGCCGATCTGGATCATGCGATGGCCGCCGTCGTTCTGGAAGTGCGGGATGCCGTGCCCAGCCATGATTGTCTCCAATGTTTCTCTTCGCGCCGGACATTATCGCCCCGCAGGGCGAATGTGTAGTGGGAAAAACCGCCGCACCGGGGATGGAAACCGAGCGGCCCCCCGTTTACATCCAGCAGGACCCTCCAAGGCGCAGAAGAAAGCCCCAGTTCATGAACCTCAATGCTCCCGCATTCTCCTCGTTCGTCCATGATGACCTTGAACTCTTTTACTTTGACGAGGGAAATCCTAGCGGGGAGCCTGTGCTCCTTATCCACGGATTTGCTTCCAGCGCGCTGGTCAATTGGGTGCATCCCGGGTGGTTGAAGACGCTTGGCGACGCGGGCTATCGGGTCATTGCCATCGACAACCGCGGTCATGGCCGTAGCGATAAGCCGCGTGATCCCGAGGCCTATCGACCCTGGGTGATGGCGGAGGATGCTGCGGCGCTCCTCGATCATCTGCGGATCCCGGAGGCTCATGTCATGGGGTATTCCATGGGGGCGCGCATCTCCGTCTTCCTCGCGTTGAAGCATCCGGACCGGGTGCGCTCGCTGGTACTCGGCGGGCTTGGAAGCGGTATGACCGATGGGGTTGGGGAGTGGGACCCGATCGCCGATGCGCTGGTCGCTCCGTCGCTTGAGGATGTCTCGCATGAAAGGGGCCGGATGTTCCGCGCCTTCGCGGAGCAGACGAAGAGCGATCGGGAAGCGCTTGCCGCCTGCATTCGCGGATCGCGGGATCTCGTCACCAAGCAGGACATGGGCCGCATCGAAGCACCCGCGCTGATTGGCGTTGGAACCAAGGACGACATCGCCGGTTCGCCGCAAGAACTGGCAGCCGTGATGCAGCATGCGACGCCTCTCGACATTCCAGGTCGCGACCATATGCTCGCGGTTGGCGACAGGGTGTTCAAGAAGGCGGTTCTGGAGTTTCTCGAAGGGGCTTGAGGGTTGTTGTCCAGCCTGTGAAGCTAACCATCAACGAAATGCGATGTTGCCGGCGTTGGTCTTCCTGTAATGTTCTTTATATAATGCCTCTGCGAAACCGAGGAGACGGCCATGGCCGCAAGAACCGATATCCGCCCCCAAGAGCCGGTAGCGAGCGTTGATCCGATCTGGGATACGATGCGGCAGGAGGCCCGTGCAGCCGCCGAGAGCGATCGGCTGCTTGCGGCCTTCCTTTATTCGACGGTGCTCAACCAAACCTCGCTCGAGGACAGCGTCATTCATCGCATCTGCGAGCGGCTGGATCATGCGGACATGCAGGCGGTGCTGCTCCGGCAGACTTTCGCCGAGATGATGGTCGACTGGCCGGAATGGGGGTCGGTGCTGAGGGTCGACATTCAGGCCTTCTATGATCGCGACCCGGCATGTTTGCGCTTCCTGGAGCCGGTTCTCTACTTCAAGGGCTTTCACGCCATCCAGACCCACCGGCTGGCGCATTGGCTTTTGGCGCGGGGTCGGCGGGATCTGGCCCTCTACTTGCAAAGCCGCGCGTCCAGCGTCTTCCAGACGGACATCAACCCCGCGGCACGGATTGGAAAGGGTATCTTCCTTGACCACGCGACCGGCCTTGTTGTCGGCGAGACCGCGGTGATTGGCGACAATGTGTCCATTCTCCATGGAGTTACGCTTGGCGGCACGGGCAAGGAGGGGGCAGATCGTCATCCGAAGATCGGCAACGGGGTGCTCATCGGGGCCGGCGCAAAGATCCTCGGCAATATCGAGATTGGTTCCTGCTCACGTATCGCCGCAGGCTCCGTCGTGCTGAAGCCGGTGCCGCCGAAGACCACGGTTGCGGGCGTACCGGCAAAGGTCGTGGGCGAGGCAGGCTGCTCCGAGCCAGCGCGCCTGATGGACCAGATGCTCGGTGCCGATCACTAAGATCTTTTCAACAGACGCGGCTCTCGCCGGCATGAAAATGGCCGGACGGGCAGCCTCGCCTTTACTTTGGTCGCAATGGCGTGGCACAAGCGCCGAAACCGAACCGCTGACGGAGAAGAAGAAGTGAAACCAGAAGAAATCAAGAAGCTGGACGGCTATTTCAAGCGGATGTTCAACCCGCAGATGACGGTCAAGGCGCGCCCGCGGAAGAACGACTCTGCTGAGGTTTATCTGGGCGAGGAATTCCTCGGGGTTGTCTATGTGGACGACGAGGACGGCGACCGCTCCTACAACTTCTCGATGGCAATCCTCGACGTCGATCTCTGAGTGTGTGGAGCTGCGGCGCGGTTTGTGCGCCGCACAATAACGCTTGACTCTCGAGACTCTCTAAACTTCTATAAGCACATCCGAATGAACAGGGGACGCTGCTATGTTCAATTTCGATGATGCCAGTCTGAAAAGCAGAGAAGCGATGGAAGCAATGCTGAACAGCTATGCTGAGGTTGCGAACGGCTACCAGTCCATCGCCGCGGAGGCGAGGGAGTTCTCCCGCCGGTCCTTCCAGGACGTCGCATCGTTCATGGAACAGTTGACTTCGGTGCGCAGTCTGGAAGAGGCCTACCAGTTGCAGACGAGCTTCATGAAGTCTTCCTTCGACGGCTTTGTGAGTGAGGCGACGAAGATGAGCGACCTTTATGCCGATCTGGCGAAGGCCGCCTGCAAACCCTACGACAGGAAACTCGCGCCCATTCCGTCCTCGACGGCAGTGGTAGCCGCGGATGCGGCCTGACGTTCTGCAAAAAATCGCGCGTTCAACGATGACCGGCGGGTACTCCTGCCGGTCTTCGTGATTCGACACATGCTTCTTTTTGCTGCCGACGCCGCCGCTGCGCGGAATAGTGATTGCGCCCCGGCATGAGGGGCTTAAAATCAGCACCGAATGCACTAAGTTAATAGCGAACTGATGTCCGGCACCCGAGTTACCCAAGACCGGCCCGGATAATTGGGGAATGAATGAAATGATCGCACGGCCGATCTTGATGCAAGACGAAAAGAACGGCGACGGAGACAACGCAAATCGCGGAACGTCCGTCATAACCCGCACCAAGCCGAAGACGAAGAAACCGAACCTGTATCGCGTACTTCTGCTGAATGATGACTACACTCCGATGGAGTTCGTCATTCACATCCTGGAGCGGTTCTTCCAGAAGGATCTTGAGGCGGCAACGCGGATCATGCTCCACGTGCACAACCACGGCGTGGGGGAGTGTGGAATTTTCACGTATGAAGTGGCGGAGACGAAGGTCAGTCAGGTCATGGATTTTGCCCGGCAGCACCAACACCCGCTCCAGTGCGTGATGGAAAAGAAGTGAGGAACCCACGTGCCAACATTTTCGCCTAATCTTGAAAAGGCGCTACACCAGGCACTGACCTATGCGAACGAGCGGCATCACGAATATGCTACGCTCGAGCATTTGCTGCTGGCTCTCATCGATGATGCCGATGCCGCCGCGGTCATGGGTGCTTGTAGCGTCAACCTGGATGCGTTGCGCAAAACCGTGACGGACTACGTAGATAATGAGCTCGCCAATCTCATTACCGGTTACGATGAGGATTCGAAGCCGACCTCCGGCTTCCAGCGCGTGATCCAGCGCGCGGTTATCCATGTCCAGTCGTCTGGCCGCGAAGAGGTTACGGGAGCCAATGTTCTCGTCGCGATTTTTGCGGAACGGGAAAGCCATGCGGCCTTTTTCCTGCAGGAGCAGGAAATGACCCGCTACGACGCCGTCAACTACATCTCTCACGGGATCGGCAAGCGGCCCGGTTCGTCCACTGCCCGCCCGCCGCGCGGTGCGGAAGAGAGCGATGCCGATCCCAAGCCGATGCGGGACCAGGAGGACGGCCCAGGCAAAAAGCCTGCAGAGGCCTTGAAGGCATACTGTGTCAATTTGAACGAAAAAGCCAAGAACGGTCGGATCGATCCACTGATCGGCCGCCATTCCGAAGTGAACCGGACGATCCAGGTCCTTTGCCGCCGATCGAAGAACAATCCGCTCTATGTCGGGGATCCGGGCGTGGGAAAGACGGCGATCGCCGAAGGTCTCGCTAAGCGTATCGTCGAGGGCAAGGTGCCCGAGGCGCTGGCGGATGCCACGATCTTCTCGCTCGACATGGGCACCTTGCTTGCCGGCACCCGTTATCGAGGCGACTTCGAGGAGCGCCTGAAGCAGGTGGTGAAGGAGCTCGAAGAGTATCCGGGGGCAGTGCTTTTCATCGACGAGATCCATACCGTCATCGGAGCCGGCGCGACCTCGGGTGGCGCTATGGACGCTTCCAATTTGTTGAAGCCTGCGCTCTCGTCAGGCGCCATTCGCTGCATCGGCTCCACGACGTACAAGGAGTACCGTCAGTTCTTCGAGAAGGACCGGGCTCTCGTGCGGCGCTTCCAGAAGATCGACGTCAATGAACCGTCTGTCGATGATGCGATCGAGATCATGAAGGGGCTCAAGCCCTATTTCGAGGAGTATCACAAGCTCCGGTACACGAGCGAGGCAATCAAGTCTGCGGTCGAGCTCTCGGCGCGCTACATTTCCGACCGTAAGCTGCCGGACAAGGCGATCGACGTGATCGACGAAACCGGTGCGGCACAGATGCTGCTGCCCGCCTCGAAGCGGCGCAAGCTGATCACCGAGAAGGAGATCGAGGCGACGATCGCCACCATGGCCCGAATCCCACCGAAGACGGTTTCCAAGGACGACGAGATGGTTCTCGCCAACCTGGAGAAGGAACTCCGTTCAGTCGTCTACGGCCAGGACAAGGCGATCGAAGCCCTTTCGACATCGATCAAGCTCGCCCGTGCCGGCCTTCGCGAACCGAACAAGCCAATCGGCGCCTACGTCTTCTCCGGCCCGACCGGCGTCGGCAAGACGGAGGTTGCAAAGCAGTTGGCGTCGTCGCTCGGCGTGGAACTGCTGCGCTTCGACATGTCGGAATACATGGAGCGGCACACGGTCTCGCGCCTGCTCGGCGCACCTCCCGGATATGTCGGCTTCGACCAGGGTGGTCTGCTAACCGACAGCGTCGACCAGCACCCGCATTCCGTGGTCTTGCTCGACGAGATCGAGAAGGCGCATCCGGATATCTTCAACATCCTGTTGCAGGTCATGGACCACGGTTCGCTCACCGACCACAACGGCAAGAAGATCGACTTCCGCAACGTCATCCTGATCATGACGACCAATGCGGGTGCTTCGGAAATGGCCAGGGCCGCGATCGGCTTCGGGTCGTCAAAGCGTACGGGCGAGGATGAAGAGGCGCTCAATCGCCTGTTCACGCCGGAATTCCGCAACCGTCTCGACGCGACGATCCCATTTGCGCCGCTGCCGACGGAGGTCATCCATCAGGTCGTGCAGAAGTTCGTTATGCAACTGGAGACGCAGCTTTCCGAACGCAACGTCACCTTCGACCTGCAGCCGGATGCGATCGCCTGGCTGGCGGACAAGGGCTATGACGAGCGCATGGGCGCGCGTCCGCTGGCGCGAGTCATCCAGGAGCACATCAAGAAGCCGCTCGCCAACGAGATTCTCTTTGGCAAGCTGCGCAAGGGTGGGGTCGTTCACGTAACGGTCGGCAAGCAGGAAGACGGCACAGACGGGCTAATCCTGGAGTGCATCCCGGAAGCCCTGCCGGTGAAGCCGAAGCCGGAAGCCGAAGTCGAAGAAGCTTCGGAAGAGGCTGGCGCGAAGGCGAAGAAGTCGCGTCCGGCGAAGAGGACCAAAGGCAAGGATGACGGCGAACCGGCGAGGCCGATGGCTGAAGCCGACGTGACGGCTTCCGAGGAGGCACCGAAGACGCCGCCTCGCAAGGGCAGCATCGTCCCGCGCGTTCCGAAGTCGAAGTAACGGTATCACTACAATGGCAATGCCGGGTATCTTACCCGGCATTGCCTTTTCATCCGGCCAGTCCGCCTTGCCTTCGGTTCCCTTATGTCGCCAAGCAGTGATACGCAGTCCGCTTCCTTCTGGTTCCTGACCGGGATGCGGGGCATCACTTCACTGCCCGCCATCATCCTGATGACCTCCTTCGTCGGATTCAGCGCCTTTGCATTCGAATCGGGAATCTCCCGAGGCGAAGCCATCTTCATGACCATCTCGATCTGGGCGCTGCCGGCGAAGATGATCCTCGTCGGCATGATGGCGAGCGGCGCTCACATTGCCGCGTGCTTCGTCGCGGTGACGCTCTCTTCCATCCGCATGATGCCGATGGTGGCGTCTCTGGTCCCGGAGATGCGGACGGAGCGCACCTCTACTTGGCTGCTCCTGTTGTTGTCGCACTTCGTCGCCATCACTGCCTGGGTTTTTGCGACGCAGCGTCTCCGGGATGTGCCGCGGGAGCATCGGGCGACCTTCTTTGCCGGATTCGGTATTACGCTAACGCTGACCAACACAGTGATCGTCGCCGTCTGCTATGGAGTGGTCGAAGCGTTCCCGCCGGTTGTTTCAGGCGCATTGTTCATGCTGACGCCGGTCTATTTCCTGGCGTCCATCTGGGCGACGGCCCGGCAGGCGGTGGTCCGGCTTGCCTTTGTCATCGGGGTGACTTCCGGTCCGCTTCTGGCACTGGTGTCACCGGGATTCGACGTACTCTACGCGGGAATCGGCGGCGGGACGCTGGCCTATCTCATCGATCGCTTCTGGATTCGGGGGCGGAAGCGGACGGTTCAGGCGGAGAAGCTGCATGGGCGATGATTGGTGGCCCTATATCGTGATTGCCGTCGCGGGCTGGCTGGCAACCGACATCTGGCGGTGGCTTGGGGTCCTGGCCGGCAACAGGCTGAATGAGGACTCCGAGGCCTTGTACTGGGTGAGGGCGGTTGCAACGGCGCTGGTAATGGCTGTGACCGCGAAGCTCATCGTCTTCCCCACCGGAACGCTGGCCGATGCGCCGCTGTGGCTACGACTCGGCGCTGCCGGCATAGGGTTTGGCGCGTTCCTGATCGCGGGGCAGCGGATCGGCGTTGCAGTCGTCACCTCGACCCTACTCCTGGGCCTTGGCCTTTACTGGCTTGGCTTCTAGCGCTACCCAGTCTGCCAATCCACACCATGCCCCACCGATACGGAATCCCCATGACAGACAGAGCCCCTCTCGCAGCAGAACCCGCCGACGCGGCCGAGCGCCGGTCGAAAAAGCCCGTGGTGGTTTATCCGAACGGGACCTTGGTGGCGCCGGACCTGGATCGGCTGAGAAAAGCCCGGGAAACGCTCGAGAAGTTCGACGAGGTGATCGTCCCGCCGCGCGACGGCCGTGCCTTCACGGTGCCGAAGGGGCATTTCTTCCGCGTTGTCGGCATCGAGGGGCCGCAGGTCGGCGATCTCAACCTGTGGAACGCCAATGACCTCAACGAACGGTTCTTCAGCGGCAAGACCAGGGCGCTGCACGCGACACACGTGTCTGTCGGTGATCGGCTCTGGAGCACGCTGCCGTCGCTGCGACCGATGGCGACCATCACCCACGACACACTCGGCTGGTATGGTTGGGACGACGACGGGGCAGGGGTGCACGATGTCATCGGCACGCGCTGCGACCCCTATACCAACCGGCTGCTGAGCTGCGGCGACTATCACAACTGCTGCCATTCCAATCTTTGCCGCGCGCTGTCTTCTGCCCGGGGAATGTCGTTCAAGGAGGCGGAGCCGCATGTCCATGACGTCCTGAACGTCTTCATGTGCACCGGCTTCACGAAGGACACGCACCAGTACTTCATGAAGGCGAGCCCAGTGCGGCCGGGGGACTACCTGGAGTTCTTCGCCGAGATCGACCTGCTGGGTGCTCTCTCCGCCTGTCCGGGAGGAGACTGCGGAAGCTCGCATTCCAGCGATGTGGCGGCCTGCTATCCCTTGAAGGTGGAAGTGTTCCGGCCGGACATGGGCCTCTTGTCAGACTGGCCGTTTCCGGACCGGAACGGCTATGTGAGCCCAGTCTGACATACCTGCATTGGAAAGGGAGGCTGACGAGCCTCCCTCTTTGTTACGATCATGCTTACAGGGCGCCCCTGATCTTCTCGGCATTGGCCTTCAGGATGTCACCGTCTTCCATCTTGCCTGAATGCGGCTTCAGCGGCTCGCCTTCGCGGCGTGGGATGACGTGGAAGTGCAGGTGATAGACCGTCTGCCCGGCGGCTGGCTCGTTGAACTGGGCGATGAAGATACCGTCGGCGTCAAAGGCTTCCTTTGCCGCCTTCGCGAGCTTCTGGACGACCGGGATGGTCTTCGACAATGCCGCCGGGTCTGCGTCGAGGAGGTTGCGAGACGGCGACTTGGGCACCACCAGCAGGTGGCCGGGCGCCTGCGGCATCACATCCATGAAAGCCAGCGTGTCGTCGTCCTCGTAGACCTTGTGGCACGGGATCTCGCCGCGCAGGATCTTCGCGAAGATATTGTTGTCGTCATAGATCTGGCCGCTCATTGGCAATTCTCTCCTTCGTCTCTTGATGGTCCTTGCTGCTGTCGTTCTCCCTTTCGGAATGGGCTGTGCGCCTCGAGGTATTCGCCGACGTGCTCCACGTCACGGCGCTCCCGCTCGAGATAGTCGGCCACCGCCCGCCTCAACCCCGGATGGGCAATGTAGTGCGCCGAATGCGTCGTCACCGGCAGGTATCCGCGCGCCAGTTTGTGCTCGCCCTGCGCGCCGGCCTCGACCCGTTTCAGCCCCTTGGCGAGAGCGAAATCGATCGCCTGATGATAGCAGACTTCGAAATGCAGGAAGGGGTGATCCTCGATGCAGCCCCAGTGACGGCCGTAGAGCGCTTCGCCGCCGATGAAGTTGATCGCGCCGGCAATGTAGCGGCCGGCGCGCTTCGCCATCACCAGCAGGATGTCGTCCGCCATGCGCTCGCCGATCAGCGAGTAGAAACTGCGGGTGAGGTAGGGACGGCCCCACTTGCGGCTGCCGGTGTCCATGTAGAAGGCGAAAAACTGGTCCCAGATGTCTTCGGTCAGATCGCTGCCGGTCAGCCAGTCGATGCTGATGCCGTCTTCCACCGCCGCCCGGCGTTCCTTCTTCAGGGCTTTGCGCTTGCGCGACGCGAGCGTGTCGAGGAAGGCGTCGTGGTTGGCATAGCCGGCATTGATGAAGTGGAACTGCTGGTCGGTGCGGTGCAGGTAGCCGGCCTCCTCGAAGAAGGAAAATTCCTCTTCCGGCAGGAATGTTACGTGGGTGGATGAGACGCCAAGCTGCCGTGTCACCTGCTGGAGACCTGCGGCGAGGGTGGCTCGAACGGTCTCTTGATTTTGCCCCTCCGAAACGAGCAGGCGCGGCCCGGTCGCCGGCGTGAAGGGGATGCTGCACTGAATCTTGGGATAGTATTGCCCGCCCGCCCGTTCAAAGGCGTCGGCCCAGCCATGGTCGAAGACATATTCGCCTTGGCTGTGGCTCTTGAGGTAGCCCGGGATGGCGCCAAGCAGCGTGCCGGTGGCGTCTTCCAACAGTGTGTGGTGTCCAAGCCAGCCAGTCTTCGCCGTTGCCGATCCGGATTCCTCCATGGCCGACAGGTAGGCGTGCGACAGGAACGGATTGTAGACGCCGTGGCCGGACCTCGATGTGCCGGCGAGCCGCGACCAGCGTTCCGACGTGATCGCGGCGAAGCTCTTCTCGATGCGGATGGAGAGAGGTTCTGTCATTCTATGCGGAGGCTGTCTCCCATGGGTCGAAGCCCTCGAACGTCATCTGATCTGCATGAGTATAGGTATGGGCTCGGGCGTTTTCATCCCTGACGGTCCAGGTAATCACCGGGATGCCGGCCTGTCTCTGTGCGGTGACAAAGCTGTTCGGGAGGTGACCGTGGAAGTAGGAAATGAAATCCAGCCCGAGATGCATCGCGTCGTCATGGGCGAACAGGTCTTCCGGCTTCACGCCCTCGGCGGTCAGTCCGACAGGATGGGGTGAACCCGCTTTCTTGAGGTCCTCGAGGATATGGTGGTCGAAGCTCATCAGCGCCACCTTGCCCTCATAGCCTTCCAGGGCCTCCAGCACGGCTTCGGCGAAGCCGTCATCCTCGCCGGGACGTCCCTTGATCTCGATGACTAGCGCAACGCGACCTGCGACCAGCTTCAGCATCTGCCTGAGCGTGGGGATCTTGTCCGAGGTGCCGCCGACGGCAAGCATGGCGAGTTCTGCCGAGGTGCGTTCGCGTACGTCGCCCTTGATGCCGCAAAGGCGTTCAAGATCGTGATCGTGAAAGACGACCGGTACGCTGTCTGCGGCAAGCTGTAGATCGCATTCAATCGCAAATCCCGCCTCAACGGCACGGGAGAAAGCGGAAAGCGTGTTCTCCCAGACGGTCTTGTTCATGTCGTGATAGCCGCGGTGGGCGACCGGCACGTCCTTGATCCATGCGGCAGTGGTCATGCTTCGATCTCGATGATGGCGTCTATCTCCACCGATGCATTGAGCGGCAGAGCCGCCATGCCGACGGCAGCACGGGCGTGCTTGCCGGCGTCGCCAAGGATGTCGGCGATCAGATTGGACGCTCCGTTGATGACGAGGTGCTGCTCCGTAAAGTCGGGCATGGAGGCGACAAAGCCGTTGAGCTTGAGGATGCGGCGGATGCGGCCGAGATCTCCACCAAGCGCCGCCTTGGCCTGCGCGAGGATGTTGATGGCGCAGAGTTCGGCGGCGCGCTGGGCAGCCGCGACATCGACGTCACGCCCCACCAGCCCCGTGACCGCAACTTTGCCGTTTTCGATCGGCAACTGCCCGGAGAGATAGAGCGTGTTGCCGCTGATCGCATAGGGGACATAGTTTGCAGCGGGCGCGGCCGCTGCCGGCAGGACGATACCCTTCTCCTTCAGGCGGTTTTCAATGGCTTCAGACATGATCGACTCCCACTGTTTGTTGTAAACCTCTCGAAAATCCGGCATTCAAAGAGGCATAGCCTTGCTGAATGGCGTTCATATAACACCCTCGGTGAGTCCAACAGGAGATAATGCATGATCGACCATGGACGCGCAGCGATCCTTGCCTTCGGACTGGCCGCGGGAGCGTCCGTTCCGGCACTGGCCGGTGTTGAAGGTGCTGCGGGGCTGCTCCCGCATCGTGCGGTCTACGACCTGAAGCTGAAGGACGCTTCAGAACGCTCCGGGATCGAAGGCATGGCGGGGCGGATGGTCTATGAGTTCACCGGCTCGGCCTGTACCGGCTTCACGACCAATTTCCGTTTCGTCACCCGTATCAACACGGGCGAAGACACCCGACTGACGGATCAGCAGACGACGACCTTCGAGGATACGGAGAAGGGGGAGTTTCGCTTCAAGACCAAGTCCTTCACCGACGAGCAGATGGACAAGGAGGTTGCCGGGGAGGCGAGGGAAGACGATTCAAGGGTCACGGTGGAGATCGAACGTCCGGACCCACGGCAAGTCGAACTCGTCGCCAGCGCCTTTCCGACCGAGCACATGCTCGAGGTGATCAAGCACGCGAAGGCCGGCAAGCGTTTCTTCGAGACGCGGATCTTCGACGGGTCCGAGAACGGGGACCAAAGCATGATCACCAATACCGTAATCGGCCCTCAGCAGGATCCTGGCGACGAGGAGGACGATGCTGAAAGGGCAGGGAAGTTCTCAACGACCGGCTACTGGCCCGTCACAATCGCCTATTTCAACGACGGCGGATCGGGCGACGCGACACCGGTCTATTCCATGTCCTTCAAGCTTTACGAGAACGGGATCACCCGCGATCTGACCATGGACTATGGCGACTTCGTCCTCAGCGGAAGCCTTTCAAACCTCGAAGTCCTGGACCAGCCGAACTGCAATCAGAACCAGCCGCGGCCCTGATACGCATCAGGAGCGCTCGATCCGAAAGGAATACGCATGAGCATCGAGTTCCTTCTGACCTCGCTCGCCATTGTAGCCTCGCCCGGTACCGGCGTGCTTTACACCCTCGCCGCCGGCCTCTCCAGCGGCGTCCGCGCAAGTGTTTTTGCCGCCTTCGCCTGCACCCTCGGCATCCTTCCGCACATTGCCGCGGCGTTGACCGGTCTCGCCGCAGTCCTGCATGCCAGTGCGCTCGCCTTCGAGATCATCAAGTATCTCGGCGTCGCCTACCTTCTCTACATGGCCTGGCGGACGATCATGGACCGCGAAGTGCTCAGCGTGGATGAGCAGCGTGCGCCGCGTACGGTGCGTCAGACCATCGTCGACGGCATCCTCCTCAACATCCTCAATCCAAAGCTCTCGATCTTCTTCTTTGCCTTCCTTCCGCAGTTTGTCAGCCCAACGCAGGTCAATGTTTTGCCTGAGATGCTGGTGCTCAGCGGCGCCTTCATGGCAATCACCTTCGTCGTTTTCGTCGGCTATGGCGTATTTGCCGCTTCCATGCGTCGGCATGTCATCTCTCGACCGGTGGTCGTGAACTGGATGCGTCGCACATTTGCGGCGGCTTTCCTTGCGATGGGTGCCAAGCTGGCGCTCACGGAGCGCTGATTAGGAGCAAGAGGTCTTGCCGATCACGGCAGGGGCCGCTATTGCGGCGCCCGAACGATCGGATGGAAGAATGTCAGGAACGAACAGCGAGCGCCAACTCATAGCCGAGGGGCCGGCCATTATTCTGGTTGAGCCGCAACTCGGCGAGAATATCGGCATGGTGGCCCGTGCCATGGCAAATTTTGGCCTCGCCGAGTTGCGGCTCGTCAGTCCCCGCGACGGCTGGCCGAACCAAAAGGCGCGTTCGGCTGCCTCCAAGGCCGATCATGTGATCGACGGAACACAGGTTTTCGGCACGCTGGAAGAAGCGATCAAGGACCTGAATTTTGTTTATGCGACCACTGCCCGTGAGCGCTACGGCTTCAAACCGGTGCGATCACCAGTGGTGGCAGCCACCACCCTGCGGGACAAGTTTAGGGCAGGCGAGAAGACTGGCATTCTCTTCGGTCGAGAGCGCTGGGGGCTCACCAACGAAGAGGTCGCACTGGCTGACGAGATTGTAACCTTTCCGGTCAATCCCGCTTTCGCTTCGCTGAACATTGCGCAGGCGGTGCTGCTGATGTCCTACGAGTGGATGAAAACCGGGCTTGATGACGTGGCGGCGACAGCTTTCCTGCCGGTCGAGCAGCGGCCGTCGACCAAGGAGCAGGTGCTCGGCCTCTTCGAGCACCTGGAAGAGGCTCTCGATGCGCGCGGCTACTTCCACCCGCCCGCCAAAAAGCCGAAGATGGTGGACAACCTCCGTGCGGTGATATCACGGCGCGGCTTCACTGAGCAGGAGATCAGCGTGTTCCGTGGTGTCATCCGTTCACTCGACCGGTTCCCGCGACGGCGGCCGGTGGAGGCAGCACCTGGGAGGGAGACGCCGGAGAATGGCGACATCTGAGCTGAAGCCCGTGCTGGTATTCGATTCCGGCATCGGCGGCCTTACAGTGCTGCGGGAGGCGCGAGTGCTGATGCCCGAGCGGCGCTTCGTGTATGTCGCCGATGACGCCGGCTTTCCCTATGGGGGGTGGGAAGAGGGCCAACTCCGTCAGCGGATTGTCACACTGTTCAAGACCCTGATCGAGCAGCACGATCCGGAGATTGCCGTCATCGCCTGCAATACCGCCTCCACGCTGGTGCTCGAGGACCTGAGGGCGACTTTTCCCGAAACTCCATTCGTGGGGACCGTGCCGGCGATCAAACCTGCTGCGGAACGCACGCGCTCCGGCTTGATTTCGGTGCTGGCGACACCGGGGACCGTGAAGCGACAATATACGCGCAACTTGATCGGTGAATGGGCGTCGAAGGTGCACGTCCGCCTTGTCGGTAGCGAGCGTCTTGCCGGGCTGGCGGAAACCTACATGCGGGAGGGCTATGTCGAAGAGGCCCTCGTGCGTGAAGAGATCGCCTCCTGCTTCATCGAGCAGGAAGGGCGTCGGACCGATATTGTCGTTCTGGCATGTACGCATTACCCCTTTCTCGTCAACCGAATGCGCAAGACGGCGCCGTGGCCGGTCGACTGGATTGACCCCGCCGAAGCGATTGCCCGAAGGGCATTGTCGTTGCTGTCTCAAAGACACCTATCCAATGAACCAAATCCGTCCGAGCCAGACATCGCCGTCTGCACCTCGGGGAAAATCGATCCTGCCATGGTCCGTCTCATGCAGGGGTTCGGCCTGACGGCCGTCAGCGGACGTTCTCATTGAAAATGGTTGCGTGTCGCCGAGTGGCGGCCCTGCGGGGGAAGGCGCTGCTTCTGACATTTTCACCCGGCGCTTGAGCAGCCGGCGCTTTTCCGCGGTAACCGGGTTCGACGTCGGCGCTTTCGTCGAAGGGTTGGATCATGTCGCTTTTTCTGCGTGGCTCGCGGTTCGCGGGCACTAAACGCGAAAAGGCGGCCGAGGAGCCGGCCGCCTCGTTTGGGCATCAGGGCGGGCCACCGGAGTTTCCGGTGGCCCTGCGCCATCAGTCGTTGGACTCAGCATTCGAGTTGGACGAGCCGGCATTGGTGCCGCTGCCGCTGGTCGTGCCGGTTCCGGAGCTCGAGCCGGTGCTGCCGATCGGCGGATCAATGACCATCAGCACGGTGTTGCCGTCTTCGGTCTGAGCCCGCACCAGGTAGGAGGCGTCGAGAATCTCGACCTGCTTGAAGCCGGCATCAGTCAGCTGCTGGCGAACCTTGTCCTGTGCCATCGCGGAGCCGGAGCCCGACTGGCTGGAGCCGGCGGTTGCTTCGGTCGAGGTGCCGGAGGTCGAGGCGTTGCCTGAGCTGCTGCTGTCGTTGCTGGTCTGCGCCATGGCGGACGCGGCGAGAAGGGTGGACGCGATTGTTGCTACCGCAAGTTTCATGGTGTGTCTCCTCTTTGAGAAGCGATCCTAGAATCGTCCTGGTGATTGGATGTAGGGTGATGAACGACCGGCGATGCCGGCCATCCTGTCCATTTACGCTCCGAGGGGGCTTAGACGTCGAACCAGCCGCCGTCGCCCATGTCGTCGCCGACATCGCCGAATTCAGGCTCTTCGATCACGTTGTTGTTGTCAGCGTCGTAGCTGGTGTAGAGGCCGCTATAGTATTCGTCCTCACTGATAGCATCGTCATCATTGGCGTCCCATTCGCCAAACCAGCCGTCGCCGTAGCGCTCGTTGAAGGCCTGCTGGTTATCGCCGACGCCGGTCTCGATTTCCGACTGGGTCAGCGTGCCGCTGTCGTCGGCGTCCCAGGTATCAAAAGCCTTGTTCTGTTCAAAGCCGGCGCGGAATTCGCTCTCGTTGATTCCCGCATTGCCATCCGTGTCCCAGTCGCTGTAGTTCGCCGCCATGACGGGCGCTGCTACCAGCGACAGTGCAAACGTAGAAGCAGCAAGCTTGGTCGCAACCTTGTTCAGCATGGTTGTCTCCTCTCTTGGTTTCTCTTTGCTTGATCGAGCGTCTTCGATGACACTCACGGGGCTAACCTGTGACACATGGAAATGTTTCGTGAGCAGCAGGAGGAGATCGTCACGATGCGCTCACGTGTTTGCGAGCATCATCATTCTCATTCTTCCGAGCAGAAGAGTTGAGGAAGGCAGGTCGCGGCGCATAAGGTGCCGGCTTACAAGCAAAGGGGGCGGCAGTTGGCGGGACGTGATGAGATCGAAGGCTTCTTCGCGCGGCAGAGTGCGGGGGTGGCCGAGCGCCGGCAGATGTTCGGGTTGGAGGAGCGGAAAGGAGCGCTTGCCCATCTGAGGCAAACGATCGAGCGACGCGAGAGCGATACCGTGGCAGCGCTGCACAAGGATTTCGGCAAACCGGAGCCGGAGGTAATCCTAACCGAGATCCTGCCGGTGCTGCAGGAAATTCGCCACACGAGCCGGCACTTGAAACGCTGGATGCAGGAGCGCCGGGTGGCGCCGACGCTGGCAACAGTCGGGACCTCGGCACGTATCCGCCCGGAGCCACGCGGCGTTTGTCTGATCATCGCGCCTTGGAACTATCCGTTCAACCTGGCGCTCGGGCCGCTCGTGTCGGCGCTGGCGGCAGGCAACAGTGTGGTGGTCAAACCGTCGGAGATGACGCCCGCGACCTCGCAGGTGATCGCCGACATCATCGAGGAGACCTTTCCGCCCGATCTCGTCGCTGTCGTCCAGGGCGGCCGGGAGGTCTCGCAGCAGCTTCTCGATCAGCCCTTCGACCATATCTTCTTCACCGGCAGTCCACATGTCGGCAGGATCGTCATGGCGGCGGCGGCGCGGCATCTGTCCTCGGTGACGCTGGAGCTCGGCGGCAAGTCGCCGACCATCGTCGGACCGGGTGCCGATCTCGACAAGGCAGCGCGCTGGATCGCCTTCGGCAAGTTCGTCAATGCCGGCCAGACCTGCATCGCCCCCGACCACGTCTTCGTCCATCGCAGCATCGAGGCACGCTTTTCAGAGGCGCTGCGGGCAGCGATCCGCCATGCCTATGGCGCGGATCCGCAGTCGAGCCGCGATTATGCCCGCATCGTCAACGCCCACCACGCCGAGCGCCTTCGCGGCCTGCTGCAGGATGCAACGAAGAAGGGTGCCCGGATCAGCTTCGGCGGCGAGGCGGAGGGTACCTATCTTGCGCCGACGCTGATCGAGGCGATCACGCCGCAGATGAACATCGACCGCGAGGAGATCTTTGGCCCGGTTCTGCCGATCATGGCCTATGATGGGCTGGACGAGGTGATTGACCGCATCAACGCGCGGCCGAAGCCGCTGGCTCTCTACGTCTTCGAGAAGGATGCGGCTTTTGCCGAGGAGATCGTCGCCCGCACCTCTTCCGGCGGCGTTGGCGTCAACCTCACCACCATGCACTACAGCCATGCGGGTCTGCCGTTCGGCGGCGTCAACAATTCCGGCATCGGCGCGGCACACGGGCATTTCGGCTTCCAGGCCTTCAGCCACGACAAGCCGATCCTCAAGGAGCGCTGGTCGGCGGTGCCGATGCTCTTCCCGCCCTATCGGCCGCGTGTCGAGCGGCTGATCCGGATGGCGAAGCGCTTCCTCGGATAACGGCCTGTTCAGCGGGCAAATCGTTTCGCGCCGGCCACGCAGAGGATACGGCGAGCGTTACCGCCAGCATTGCCGGGGTGACGGCTTCGCCGAGCAGGGTGGCCGCAAGCGCCAACCCAAAGAAGGGCTGCAGCAGTTGCAGCTGTCCGACCCCGGCGATGCCGCCGAGTGCAAGACCGCGATACCAGAACACGAAGCCGACCAGCATGCTGAAGACGGACACATAGGCGAGGCCGAGCCAGGCGGGGCCGCCGGCCGTTTCGAGCGTCGGCGGCAGGGTGACGAGCGCCAGCACCACCATCACCGGCAGCGACAGGACGAGCGCCCAGGAGATCACCTGCCAGCCGCCGAGCCGGCGGGAGAGGCGGGCGCCTTCGGCATAGCCCAGCCCGCAGGCGAGGATGGCCGCCAGCATCAGCATGTCGCCGGTCGGTGACGTGGTCGGGCCATCCTTCAGCGCAAAGCCCGCGACCAGCGCGCTGCCGAGGCAGGAGAACAGCCAGAAGGCCGGCTTCGGCCGCTCGCCGCCGCGCAACACGCCGAAGAGCGCGGTAGCCAGGGGCAGGAGGCCGACGAAGACGATCGAGTGGGCGGCGGTAACGTGCTCCAGCGCCAGGGCCGTCAGCAGCGGAAATCCGACGACGACGCCGAGCGCCACGACCGCCAGCGGCAGGAGGTCGCCCCGCACCGGCCGCTTTTGACGGAAGGCCGCCAGCAAGAGGACCGCCAGGAGGCCGGCAATGGCGGCGCGGGCACCGGTGAGGAAGAGCGGGTGGAAATCCGCGACCGCGAGCCGCGTTGCCGGTAGCGAGCCGCTGAAGATCACGACGCCGAGGAACCCGTTGATCCAGCCGCTCGTCGTCCTGTCCATGCTGTTGTTCCTTCCGTTTTCGTGAGGATGGAGGCTAGGCGGTTGCGGATAGCTTTTGAAGCGACAGTGCATTACAGTTTGCGCAAACTGTAATGGTGCAAGAGGCAGTACGGATGGATGTTTCCTCGACGGAAAACGGGGGGCAGACCGCGCGGGTGGTCGCGGCGATCCGCCAGCGCGTTTCGGCGCGTGCGCTGTCTCCGGGCGCAAGGTTGCCGTCGATCCGCAGCTTCGCACGGACCATGGTCGTTTCCACCTCTACGGTCGTGGAGGCCTATGAGCGGCTGGTGGCCGAGGGGCTCATTCAGTCGCGGCCGGGTTCAGGATTCTATGTTGCGCGGGTGCCGCAGCCGCTTGCGCTGACCGAGATCGGTCCGCGGCTGGAGCGCGCGGTGGCCTGGGCGGTACGGATCTCCAGAGCAATCGTCTTTCCGCTAGCGCTCCTGCCTCCCAGACTTGGCATGCTTCATCTCCAATGCCACAACCGGGCCTTGTGGAAGGCTACTGAACTGCTGATAATTTAGACTTAACAGGAATACGACGATCCGATCGAACAGTCTCCAAGGTGGATGAAGGCGTATCAAGGCTCCTCGGGAGGTACTGGTGTAGACACGCCATTTTCGTCGAGCGCCACCATGATGAAGGTGCCGGCGGTTACCTTCTCCAGTGCGCGATGCCGGGCCCGGTGCGCCCAGGCTTCCACCTGTAGCGTAATGGAAGTGCGACCAACGCGAATAATCTCTGTGTAAACGTTGAGTGTGTCACCAATCTTGACCGGCAGTTGAAACGCCATCTCCTTCACGGCTGCGGTGACGACGCGTCCACGGGCGCGTTCGGCGGCTCGAATGCCGCTTGCAAGATCCATCTGTGACATAACCCAGCCGCCGAAGATGTCACCCGCAGGATTGGCGTCGGTAGGCATGGCGAGGGTGCGCAGCGTGAGTTCACCCGTGGGTTGGTCGGCATTCATCATGGCGCGGCTCCTTTGATTGCAGATGAACCGATTCCCCGCCTCGATGCCAGCCTGCCGTGCAAATGCCAGCCCTGGAGGCTCGCACTGAACTTTAGTGTCGCCTAACTCGCGTGTGGAGGGAGGTTGCGGCTCTTCACTACCCAGTAACTTCCATGGGCTAGATATTGCTCCATATTGTTACAAAGGGGGGAGTCCTTGTGCAGCGACTAACGATTTCTGCGAGAATGTATACGCTGGTTGTGTTCGCTCTGGTCATCTTGGCCGGTGCGATGACATTCAGCTTGTTCCAGACCTATGCGTCATCCGAAAAGGAGCGAAAGGCGGGACTTGCATACATGGACGACATCGCCATGAGCATCCTGAACAAATATCACGGGATGGAGACTTCTGGTGCCATGACCCGTGAGCAGGCGCAGGCCGAGGCGATGAAGGCGATCGGGGATATCCGCTATGACGGGGGCAGCGGTTATTTCTGGATCAACGACATGCGCCCCTTCATGGTGATGCATCCGATCAAGCCGGCGCTGGACGGCACTGACCTGTCGCAGAACAAGGATCCGAACGGCAAGCACCTGTTCGTCGAGTTCGTCAAGACCGTGCAGGCCAACGGCCAGGGCTTTGTCGACTACTACTGGCCGAAGCCGGGCCTGGAAGAGCCCGTGGAGAAGTATTCGCACGTAATCGGCTTCCAGCCCTGGGGCTGGATCGTCGGCACCGGCGTTTATGCCGACGACCTGCATGCCATGTTCCGCGAGAGCCTGATCAACTACGCAACCATGTTTGCCGCCGGCGCAGCCGCATTGCTTTCCGGCGCCTTCTTCGTCATCCGCAGCGTCACCGGACCGCTCGGCAACGTCAAGAGCGTGTTGGAAAAGATCGCCGAGGGAGAGGCGAACGTCACTGTTCCGCATACGGACCAGCACAACGAGATGGGCAAGATGGCTCGTGCGCTCGTTGTTTTGCGCGATGCCGTCGAGGAGCGGCTAACGTTGCAGGAGCGCGAGGGTGCGCAGCAGCGGGCGATTTCCGAAGAGCGTTCTGCGAATGAGCAGGCATTGAAATCGGCATCCGAACGTCAATCCCATGCCATCCGCGAACTCGGACGTGCGCTTTCGGCGCTCGCACAGGGCGATCTCTCCGCTCAGGTCTCGGAACTTGGAAGCGACTATGCGACCTTGCGCGACGACTTCAACCAGGCAGTGTCGTCGCTGCGCCAGACGATCTCCGCGATCACTGAGACCAGCCATGTCGTTCGCGACAGTGCTTCGGATATCAGCGGCGCGACCGCGAACCTTTCGCGTCGGACAGAACAGCAGGCGGCTTCCCTTGAAGAGACGGCTGCGGCTCTCGACGAGATTACTGCTACGGTGAAGACCGCATCCGCCCGGGCTGATGAAGCAAGAACCATGGTGGCGGAAACCAAGGAAAGCGCGGGACGCTCGGGCGAGATCGTCCGCAGCGCAGTCGATGCTATGGGTCGGATCGAAGACTCCTCCAGCCGCATCAACCAGATCATCTCGGTGATCGATGAGATCGCGTTCCAGACCAACCTGCTTGCGCTGAACGCGGGCGTGGAAGCGGCACGGGCAGGTGAGGCGGGACGCGGCTTCGCGGTTGTCGCGCAGGAAGTGCGGGAACTGGCGCAACGGTCCGCCAATGCTGCCAAGGAGATCAAGACGCTGATCAGCAACTCGGGCCGCGAGGTCGAGAGCGGTGTATCTCTTGTTCGCTCCACCGGCGATGCGCTGCTGGAGATCGCGCAACTGGTCGAGCGGGTCAACAGCCATGTGGAGACCATTGCAACGGCTTCCCGCGAGCAGGCAACTGCGCTGCAGGAGATCAATGCCTCGGTCAACCAGATGGATCAGATGACGCAGCAGAACGCGGCCATGGTGGAAGAGACGACGGCAGCCAGCCAGACGCTTGCAGACCAAAGCATGCAGTTGCAGCACCTGCTTTCAGCCTTCCGTGTGGACGGCAAGGCTGCCTCGTCTTCATATCAGGCGGTCGGCACCACACGCGCCGCCTGAGGCAGGTCCCGCTCCCTTTCTGGCCCGCCGGCAGCAGTGCCGGCGGGCTTTTTGATGCCGCGCAATAATCGAAACGTGGCCGCTGTTATGCTCCTTTCCGAAACCACGAGAGGCGCGCAATGGCTAGGATTGTGATCGTACAAGGGCATCCGATGGGGCAGAGCGTCATTTCTGCCATGCGCTCGCGGACGCCTATGCCTCGGGAGCGCAGGGGGCAGGCCACCACGTGGATCGGATCGAGCTTAGCCAGATGGACGTTCCGCTCCTCACCTCGCAGCGCGAGCAAGAAGAGGGCGCGGTGGTGCCGGCAATTGCGGCGGCGCAGGCGGTGATCAAAGCTGCAGACCACATCGTTCTCGTTCACCCGCTGTGGTTAGGCGAGATGCCCGCCCTGGTGAAGGCTTTCCTGGAGCAGGTGGCCCGGCCGGGGTTTGCCTATGACATCAAGAAGCCCCCGTTTCGTAACGGACTTCTGTCCGGCAAATCTGCCCGTGTTGTCATCACCATGGGCATGCCCGCCTGGTTCTATCGGTTCGCCTACGGCAGCCACAGCCTGAAGGCGATGAAGGTTGGGATTCTCCACTTCGTTGGCATCCGTCCGGTGCGCTCAACGCTCATTGGCAGCGTTGCTGCCGGAGGGTTCAAAGGCGAGCCATGGTTGGAGACGATGGAGCGCCTTGGCGCGGCAGCGGCCTAGCGGGCTGTGGCAGGTTCGCCGCCCAGAAACCTTGATCTGGTCATCTTTCCGAAAGTCTTCATTTACCTCGATCGCGCATGATCACCGCATGTGCCATTTCGGCACCGAGAGCGGCAACTGGTATGGCGTATGCTTCCCTTTCGCGGCGGGCCCTGGCTTCGCTGATGATCACGACGATGCTGGTGAGTTGCTCCGCCGAAGGGCTGGTGCCGCCCGCCGGCATCGACAGTGAGACGCGCGTCAGCGCGATTTCGCCGATGTCGCAGTCTGACATGACAGCGCGCAGCTATCAAGCGCCACCCTCACCGATGTCGCAGGTTGGTGGCAGTTACAGCGAGCCTTATCCCGTCGCTTCGGCGGGGCAGCCGACGCAGGCAGCACCGCAGAACGTGCGAAGCGCTCCCCTGCCGATGATCGACAGCCCCGAGGCCATGCAACTTCAGGGACAGCCACAGCACGTTCTGCGCGTTCCCGACGAAGGCGTGAATATGGATGCGCAGTTCGGCTTTGCGCAGCCGGACGGAGGCGAGAGGGTGATCGGTCTTGCACAGGAACAGGACCAGATGATTGCCGAAGGCGCCACGGCTCAGCCGGTGGTGGCTGGGATCGGCACCGACAGTCCGACGATGGTGAGCGCCGCGGCAAGCGGGGCCACGGCGCCAGACGATCAAATGATCACCATTCCGCCGAAGCGGCAGGGAGAGGGGCTCCAGCCCGGTCTTCAGAACCAGGCGCTTGTCTGGGGAGACCAGTCTCCCGTTGTGGCGCCGACGCGTCTGCCGGACGAGCCGCAGCAGGTGGCGATGCTGGCGCCGGATAATCCGGCAACGGAGCGCGAGCCGATCCGGCCCCGCTCGGTCATGCCGGCATCGGAGGTGAGCTGCCGCGCAGAATTGCGCCGGCTCGGCGTCGACTTCCGTGACATCAAGCGTATCGCCGATGGACCGAGCTGCGGCATCGAGTATCCAGTCTTGCTCAGCGGCTTCTCTGGGGGAGTTCAGCTGAAGCCGGCGACGAAGTTGAACTGTCAAACGACGTTGGCCTTGGCAAAGTGGGTGAAATTCGAGCTCGCACCGTCATCGCGCTACCGCTATCTGTCAGGCGTCAAGACGATTGAGTCCATGGGTGGCTATTCCTGCCGCCGGATGAACAACAGCCGCCAGAAGCGCAATCCGATGTCGGAGCATGCGCGCGGCAATGCGATCGATCTCGGCAAATTCGTGCTGAAGAACGGCAAGAAGATCGATGTGCGCAAGAAGGGCTTCTTTGCCTTCCGCGAGAAGGGCCTTCTGAACACGGTGCGGGACGACAGCTGCAAGTATTTCCACACGGTGTTGGGACCGGGAAGCAACAAGGAGCACTGGAACCACTTCCACTTCGACCTGCGCTCGCGCAAGTCCGGTTCCAAATTCTGCGACTAGGATCGGACGGCGAACGACCAACGAGGCTGCACGCCACACACGGTCTTTCAGATGCCTAGGCCGCGACTTGTCTGACAAGTAATTCGGTGCGAGAAGACACAGCTTCTTTGCATGTCCCTCTCTTTTCCCATGCCCGGTTCTCCATGCCTCCCTTCACCGAAATCATCCCCTATGTCATCGCGTTGGCTGCAGCTGGCATGCTGGCTGGCGTTCTTGCAGGCATGTTCGGCATCGGCGGGGGCGCAATTCTGGTGCCGATCTTCTTCCATGTCTTCGGGATTCTCCACGTTCCGGAGGAGGTGTGCATGCATCTGGCACTGGGTACATCGCTTGCCATTATCGTTCCCACGTCGATCCGCTCCTTCATGGCGCATCGCCAACGCGGAGCGGTGGATACGCAATCGCTGAAGGGCTGGATCGTAGCCGTGCCTCTCGGCACATTGCTCGCTGCAGGCATTGCGGCAGTGGCGTCGAGCACAGAGCTGCAACTGATCTTCGCGCTGATCGCCCTTGGCCTTGCCCTGAGGATGATCTTCAACCGCGCCAGTTGGCAGCTGGGATCCGACCTGCCGGGCAACCCTATCAAATTCGCCGTCGGGATGGCGATTGGTGTGCTTTCAGGTCTGATGGGGATCGGCGGCGGTGTTCTCAACAACACGTTCATGACGCTTTACGGACGCTCGATCCATCAAGCCGTGGCAACCTCTGCGGGCGTCGGTGTGCTGATTTCGCTGCCGGGACTTTTTGGTTATCTGCTCGCCGGCTGGGGCGAGCCGGGTCTGCCGCCCTTTTCTACCGGCTACATCAACTGGCTGGCCGTCGCGTTGCTTATCCCGATCACGCTGTCGGTAGCACCCTTGGGCGCACGGCTAGCTCATGCGATGACGAAGCGGCAGTTGGAGATCGGCTTCGGATTGTTCCTGATCACGGTTTCGCTGCAGTTCTTCCTGACGGTCTTCGCCTAAAGCCAGGTGGGCGGCGAAACACTGTGTTTTGATTACAGCTATGGTCTCGGTGTCTGCCGCACCTATATTCGGCGCCACTTCCAGCTCCGAACCTTCCCGAGATCCCTTTCCCATGGCCTCCATCGTTTCCATCCGCAACCTCAAGAAAACTTACGGTAACGGCTTCGAGGCGCTGAAGGGCGTCGACCTAAACATAGAGGAAGGCGAGATCCTCGCGCTGCTGGGCCCGAACGGTGCCGGCAAGACGACCTTGATCTCCATCGTCTGCGGCCTCATCAACCCCAGTGACGGGCAGGTCCTGGTCGGTGGGTACGACGTGGTGAAGGACTTCCGCCAGACGCGGGCGATGATCGGACTGGTGCCACAGGAATTGACGACGGACCAGTTCGAGACCGTATGGAACACCGTCACCTTTTCCCGTGGAGTTCACGGCAAGAAGCCAAACCCGGCGCTCATCGAGCAGATCCTCAAGGACCTTTCGCTCTGGGAGAAGCGCGACAACATGTTGCGTGAGCTTTCCGGCGGCATGAAGCGCCGTGTGCTGATTGCCAAGGCGTTGTCCTACGAGCCGCGCATCCTGTTTCTCGACGAGCCGACCGCCGGCGTCGACGTCAATCTTCGCCGAGAGATGTGGCAGGTGGTCGAGCGGCTGCGAGAGAACGGCGTCACCATCATTCTCACCACCCATTATATCGAAGAGGCGGAAGAGATTGCCGACCGCGTCGGCGTGATCAATGGCGGCGAGCTTCTGCTGGTGGAGGCGAAGACGGCCCTGATGCAGAAATTGGGGCGCAAGGAACTCCGGCTCGAGCTCATCGAACCGATGGAGACGCTACCGGAAGCATTGGGCTCCTACAGTGTCTCCATTGCAGAGAACGGCAGCGCGCTGATCTATGAATTCCAGGGCGAGACGGAGCAGGGGCGGATCGCCACGCTGCTCGGGACGCTTGCCGCGCACGACATCGAGTACCGGGACCTCTCGACGCGGCAGAGTTCGCTTGAGGACATTTTCGTTGAATTGGTGGGACAGAGAGCATGAACTTCGAAGCGGTCAAATCCATCTACCTGTTCGAGATGGCTCGGATGCGCCGTACCCTGCTGCAGAGCGTGGTGTCGCCAGTGCTGACGACCTCGCTCTATTTCATCGTCTTCGGGACGGCGATCGGTTCGCGGATCGAGCAGATCGAGGGCGTCTCCTATGGCGCCTTTATTACACCGGGCCTCATCATGCTGTCGCTTCTGACGCAGTGCATCGCCAACGGCTCGATCGGCATCTATTTTCCCAAATTCACAGGCACCATCTACGAGATCCTCTCCGCACCGATCGCCATGAGCGAGATTCTGCTCGGATATGTGGGCGCCGCGGCCAGCAAGGGACTGATCATTGGGCTGATCATCCTGGCGACGGCAACCTTCTTTGTCGACATCTCGGTCGCTCATCCTTTCATGATGCTGGTCTTCCTGGTGCTCACCGCCATCACCTTCAGCCTGGCGGGCTTCATCATTGGCATCTGGGCGAAAAATTTCGAGCAGCTCAACATCATGCCGATGCTGGTCGTGCCGCCGCTGACCTTCCTTGGCGGCAGTTTCTACTCCATCGATATGCTGCCGCCTTTCTGGCAGACAGTGAGCCACTTCAATCCGGTGCTCTATCTCGTCAGCGGCTTCCGCTGGAGCTTCTATGAGATCGCTGACGTCAATCCCGTGATCAGCCTCGGCATGATCGGCCTGTTCCTCCTGCTGTGCCTGACGCTGGTGGCGTGGATCTTCCGCACGGGTTACCGGCTGCGCAGCTAGGACCCGATTGACTGAAGGGTGTTCCTGGCTGTTTGTGCAGGACCGCTTGTTTTCTATCTGCTAACATTTGTCGTCTTATGCGAAGGTGACTCGTTCGGCTCCCGCGGAAGCCGAACAACGCGCCATCGGGCGGCGGGATGATGTCCCGATGTGTGCGACACAAACAGGTGGCGGCTAAATGCGCGAAATGGACGAGATCAGCAGCGCGAACTCTGAACCGCAAGCATCAGAAGAACCAATGCGGCCGACTTTGCCGGAAGTCCGCCGTGGCATCGTGGAACGTGTGATTGCGCGGCTGGAGGCACGCGGCGCAAGCTTCGAGCGCGATCCGCTGTTTCTCGTGCATGTGGAAGCCTGGGTTGAAGGCGCTATCGATATGCAGGAGCTTCGGGCTCGCTACCTTGAATTCACCCGCGCGCGCTGGGCGCATCGGCCTGACCAGAAGCCCGAACAAGAGTCGTCTAGTCCCTGAGCCGCAGTTCGTCCGTCTGAATCTGCAGGGAGCTCAGGGTCGATAGAAAGCTCATGCCAAGCAAACTCTGGTTTAGGCGCCCTTCCTCTGCAACCATGGCGTGGACGTTGCGCCTCCGGATCGGCCCGATGGAAATCTCATCGAGCGGCACCGGTGCGGCCGTGGCACGGCCATTGGCCGTCTGCACCGTGACGGTGTACGCGAGGCGGTCCGGGTTCAACCCAATACGCTCGGCGTCCTCGAAGGAGAGGACAACAGTGCTTGCGCCGGTATCGACCAACATCGAAACGGACTGACCGTCGATGCTGACCGGAGCCTCATAGTGGCCGCTCATATTGCGATGAACGATCACCTCGCTATCGCCATTGCGGGTCGTCACCTCGACTGCACTTCCTGGCATCAGCCCAGCCGACATGCGCGCACCAACGCCTTGCAGGTCGTGACGGTAGAGGTAAGCGGTCACCAGCGCCATGATGATCAACAGCCAGATGGCGACGTAGCGGAGGATCTGATCCATGTTGCCGCGTCTGCCTGCCAGGATGCCAACGGACAGGAGGCCGGCAATGGGAAGGAGATAGATCATGCGGCCGAAGTCTTCATTAGGCATGCCAAAGGTCTGCCCGCTGTCGTGGTTGAAGACCAAGAGGACGAGGCCGCCGCCAAGTATCAGCAGGACGAAGGTGAGACCATTCATGAGTGAGTACGCTCCCGTGCCAGGCGCTGTCGCTTGGTCTCCCGGCGGGGCCGGCGCTCCACGTTTTCGAGGCGAGACGGCAGGATTTTCATCAGATCATTCCGCTCCGCTTCCGTGAAGCTCATCCAGCCGGCAATCTCGGCGCGGGTGCGACCGCAGCCAAAGCAGTAGCCGGTAACGTCATTAATGGCACAGAGGAGGATGCAGGGCGAGATCATCGCTGACATATCGGCGGCTCAGACGGCGAGCGCAAGGGCAAGGAGAAACACGATCTCGCCAACCTGTTGTGAGGCGCCGATGGTATCGCCGGTATGGCCGCCGATCCGCTGCGCGGCATGGCGCGTAAGGCCGAAGACCCCGAGGGCGGCCAGCGCCGTCGCAAAAAGCAGAGGTAGGAGCCCGGCGACCGAAACCAGAAGCAGCAGGCAGATGAGAGCGGCACTGGCAAGGGCGAAGGTGCTTGCGTCTGCTTCCGGTCGGCCCGCAGCCACCGCGATTCCTCCGTGGCGAGCAGGCGGCAGTGCGCGCCAGTGGCCTACCATCAGCGCGCGGCTCCCACCAGCGGCAGAGAGGAGTGCGAGCGCGGGAAGGGCCGCGGAGGGACCGGCCAGCGAGGCCAAGGCCGTTGCACGTAAGCCATAGGAAAGAATAAGCGCAATCACGCCATAGCTGCCCGTCCGGCTGTCTTTCATGACTGAGAGGATGTGCTCCCTGTCGCGTCCGCCTCCTAGTCCGTCCGCGGTATCGGCAAGGCCGTCCTCGTGCAGCGCGCCCGTTGACAGCGTCACCGCCCCAAGCGCAATGAGCGCTGCAAGCAGGGGATCCGCCTTCCATTCGAGCAGCAGCCAGAGCAGTAAGGCCGCCGGCAGGGCGATCACGAGCCCCGCGAGCGGGAAGACCCGAACCGCTCGGCTGACGGAGCCGTCATGGCCTTCGAAAAAGCGGCTGGAGATTGGAAACCGGCTCAGGAATCCGAGGGAGCGTGCGAGGTCGCCGAAAAGATCGCTAACGTTTGGCAGTTGTCCCTCCGTGCCGGCCCGACTATGAGAGCACCAAAGCCTGATTTGCCGGCAAACACAAGCGCCCGGCCACGGACGAGAGAGAAGATCCCATGAGCATGAGCGGCCTGCCTTTCGACGATTTCCGCACCCTGCTGCAGAACCTGCCGGGGCCGGATTCCCGCGCGCTGGTGGCAGCGCGTGAGCGAGATGGGCAATTGACGAAGCCGGCGGGCTCGCTCGGGCGTCTTGAGGAGATTGCCATGTGGCTTGCCGCCTGGACCGGCCGTCCCCCGGCGGTGACACGGCCGCTGGTCGCGATCTTTGCAGGCAATCACGGAGTCACTAAGCATGGCATCACCCCGTTTCCGCCGTCCGTAACGCAGCAGATGGTGGAGAATTTTGCCGCCGGAGGAGCTGCGATCAACCAGATCTGCGTGACCCATGACCTTGGCCTGAAGATCTTCGACCTCGCGCTCGACTATCCAACCGGCGACATCACGTGCGAAGCGGCCCTTTCCGAGCGGGATTGCGCAGCAACCATGGCCTTCGGTATGGAGGCTATCGCCGGCGGCACCGATCTTCTGTGCATCGGCGAAATGGGCATTGGCAACACAACGATTGCTGCGGCGATCAACCTGGCGCTCTATGGCGGCGAGGCGGAGGACTGGGTGGGGCCCGGGACTGGCTCGCACGGTGAGCTTCTGGAGCGCAAGATCCAGGCCGTGAAGACTGCAGTCGCATTCCACAAGGACCATCTCAAGGATCCGCTGGAAGTGCTGCGGCGGTTGGGGGGTCGCGAAGTGGCGGCGATGGCCGGTGCGATACTCGCGGCGCGCGTGGAAAAGATCCCGGTGCTTATCGACGGCTATGTAGCAACCGCTGCTGCCTCCATCCTCAAGGCGGCCAATCCGGCGGCGCTGGATCATTGCCTGATCGGACATGTCTCGGCGGAGCCGGGACATCTGAAGGCAATCGAGAAGCTTGGCAAGACGCCGCTTCTGGCGCTCGGCATGCGGCTCGGTGAAGGAACCGGTGCAGCACTTGCCGCGGGCATCGTCAAGGCGGCTGCCGCCTGCCATTCTGGCATGGCAACGTTCCAGCAAGCCGGCGTGAGTTCGGGAGCATGATGGTGGAGAAGGCGCCTCAGGAAAGCGCGGTGCGGAAGGCAAGTGGCCCGCGGCGCGTTCTTGCCGCCACACGGTACTCCCTGCAGGGCCTGGTGAGGCTGTGGCAGGAGGAGGCTTTTCGGACGGAGGCGGTGGCGTTCATCCTGGGGCTTCTCCTTTTCGCGCTGATCAATGCGAGCGCGGCTGACTACCTCATCTTCGTCATCCTGATGCTGGTTCTCTTTTGTGTCGAAGCTCTGAACACGGCCATTGAGGAACTGGTCGACAGGATATCGCCCGAGATCTCGACCGTCGGCCGGCATGCGAAGGATCTAGGCTCGTTCGCGGTGTTCTGCCTGCTCTGTGCCAACGGGCTATTTGTGATGTGGTGCGTGTATACGCGGCTGATCGGCTAAGCGAAGGTCCGCCGCCGCCGCTCGACTGGGGCGGCATCCTCCACGGCCGGCAGGCTTTGCAGGACGCGCGTGGCCGGCAGGATTGCGATTGCCTCAGTGCCTTCACGCAATTTGGAGCGCAGCACGAACTGGCCGTCATGCTTGGCAAGAATGGCCTGCACGATCGGAAGACCGAGCCCGGTGCCCTGTTCGGCGCTCTTAATGGCGATGGAGCCCTGGCCGAAGGCGGAGAGCACGATCGGGATTTCCTCCTCCGGAATACCGGGCCCGTTGTCCTTGATGGCGACATACTGGCCGCCGCTTGCTGTCCAACCCACCTTGACGGTGACCTCACCACCCTGCGGCGTGAATTTGACCGCGTTTGAGAGGAGGTTGAGGACCACCTGGCGGATCGCTTTCTCGTCCGCCCAAATCTGCGGCAGCGTCGGCTCGAACTGCTGGTGGATGGTGATGCTCTTGCCGCTGGCCCGCAACTGGACCATGCCGATGCAGTCCTCCGCAATTTCCAGAAGCGACAGTGCATCCTCGTTCAGCTCATACCGGCCGGCCTCGATGCGGGACAGGTCCAGGATTTCATTGATGAGATCGAGGAGATGCTGGCCGGAGCGGTGGATGTCGCCCGCATATTCCTGGTATGTCGCATTGGCCATGGGCCCCAGAACCTCGGAGTTCATCACCTCCGAGAAGCCGAGGATTGCATTGAGCGGTGTACGCAGTTCGTGCGACATGGAGGCAAGGAAACGGGATTTTGCCAGATTGGCTTCCTCCGCGCGGCGCCGAGCTTCGTCCGACATCGACTTCGCCACTTCCAGCTCGGCGATCAGCTCATCTTTTTCCGACTGGTATGACATCAGCGTTAGAGTGGAACGGTACTGCCGGTCAGCGATGTAGTGAAAAAAGACGACCGCGAACGCCGACATGGCCGTGAGACCGATGTCCATCATCTGGCCGGACATGACGGCCGAAACAAGCAATGTCAGGATGAGCGGCAGGAAGCCGAACAAAACGCCCTGGCGCAACATCACGCTGTTCATGGCGCTGATGGATATGGCAACCAAAATGACGGCCGTCTTGTAGAACAGATAGAAGCTGTCGCCGGAACAGGTCGCGCAGTGCTGCAGCGAGAATAGAGCCCAGCCGATGCCCACCAGCACTTGTCCCGCGAGCAAGCGGCGGCGCCAGCGGACCGTTTCGAGCGCACCAATCTCTATGCGGCTTGCGCGGCGCGCGATCAGCACGTTGACTGCGTGAATGATGAGCGCCAGAAGTGCCCAGCCGAGAAGATTGGCGGCCGGATTCAGGTAGAGACCCACCGCAGTAACTGTTGCGACGAAGAGCGGCGTAACGAGCGCGCTCTGCAGCACTGCATTGGCGTGGAGCGCCAGTACATCGCGTTCGAAGACCTTGGTGTTGCGGCCGGTTGATTGGAGGCGCTCACGGGTGGCGCGTACCGTCTTGGAAACGGCCCGGTTGCGGTTGTTTCGCGACAGATCAACGATGTTCTTGTCGGTCGAGGTGCTGACGCCGTTACTCATAACCACTGGATCACTGTCCCCAATGGTTGTGACCCTAGTGTCGAAACCTTAAGAAGATGCTGCCAAGCAAGGATTTGTTTGCCATTTTCCTGAAGCTTCTGTTCTTGATTAAGGCCGGATCGTGACTCCAGTTTTCCGAAGACTGCGCAATTCCGGCCTGCTTCTCGCCTTCCTCTTTCTCGGCGCGCTCATCGCCGTCAAGCTCGAGGACGTGGCGTCGGTGCGACTTGATGGGCCCTTCGTTGCCGTCGACGGTGATACGCTGGCAGCGGGAGCCGAGCGGTTGCGGCTGGAGGGACTGGATGCGCCCGAATCGGAGCAGGTCTGCAAGGATGCCCGCGGCCGGGAGTGGGCCTGCGGCGAGGAGGCGCGCGTGGCACTGGAGCACCTTACCTCTGCCGCTGCCGTCGTGTGCAGCGGCTCGAGTCGAGACCGCTACAACCGCCTGCTCGTCCGCTGTCGCGATGGCACACGCGATCTCAATGCGGAGCTGGTAAGGCAGGGGCTCGCTGTCGCTTCCGGTGACTACCGGACGGAGGAGAGTGCGGCGCGTGATGCCGGGCAAGGCCTTTGGGCAGGTACGTTCGATCGGCCCCGCGACTGGCGCGTTCAACACGGGATGATGGATGATCCAAGTATGACGGAAGGATTTCTGGCATGGCTGAAAGGGCTGTCCGCCGAGTGAGGGCGCCAGAGGATCAAGCGACGCCGGGCGCAGGCGGCCCTCTGGGCAATCTGCGGGCCGCGATCGCAGCCTGCCGTATCTGTCGTGATGTGCCGGCAAGGGGGCCTCAAGATCGCTTGCCGCATGAACCGCGCCCGGTCGCGGTGATCTCCGCGAAAGCACGGATCCTGATCGCGGGGCAGGCACCGGGGCTTCGCGTGCACGAAAGCGGGCTACCTTTCAACGATGCTTCCGGCGATCGGCTGCGCAATTGGCTGGGTGTCAGCCGTGACGAGTTCTATGATGCCGACCGATTTGCCATCGTGCCGATGGGCTTTTGCTTTCCAGGCTATGACCTCAAGGGCAGCGACTTGCCGCCACGAGCGGAATGCGCGCCACTGTGGCGCTCGGCGGTCTTGAGGGCGATGCCGCAGATTGAACTTGTGCTCGCCATCGGTCAGTACGCACAGGCTTGGCACCTCGGTGCGCGCCGCCAGAAGGGCATGACGGAAACGGTGCGGAACTGGCGGGCGTATTTTCACGTCAATCATGGGCCTCGCGTCCTGCCGCTGCCCCATCCGAGCTGGCGAAATACCGGCTGGTTGAAGCGCAATCCCTGGTTTGAAGAGGAGGTCCTGCCTCGCCTAAAGGAGCATGTGGATAGCTTGACGCGCTGAAAGAAAATGCGTCAACTTATGGTAAAAGGAGCTATGCAGGAGAAAATCATTTCCAAGGACCGTACAATGGACCGTCTCGACCGCAAGATCCTCCGTATCCTCCAGGAAGATTCGACGCTTGCCGTCGCTGATCTCGCCAAGAAGGTAGGGCTATCGACTACGCCCTGCTGGCGACGCATCCAGCGGATGGAGGAAGAGGGGGTGATACGCCGCCGTGTGGCACTGCTCGACCCGGTCAAGGTCAACACGAAGGTTACTGTTTTCGTTTCGGTTCGCACAGCAAGTCACTCCGTGGAATGGCTGAAGCGCTTTTCCGAAGTCGTTGTGGATTTTCCGGAAGTGGTCGAATTCTACCGGATGAGCGGTGATGTCGACTATCTTCTGCGCGTGGTGGTTCCGGACATCGCCGCTTACGACGCCTTCTACAAGCGGCTGATTGCCCGGATAGAGATTCGTGATGTCTCTTCGGCGTTTGCCATGGAGCAGATCAAGTATACGACGGAACTTCCGCTGGACTACATGCTTCTGGACCAGAAGTCCGGGGAAGACTGAGACAATCCGGCCGGCGCGAACACCCCCGCCGGCCCTTCCATTATTTCTCCAGGCGCGCAAGCAGCGAAGAGGTGTCCCAGCGCTTGCCGCCCATGGATTGGACATCGCCATAGAACTGGTCGACGAGGGCGGTTACGGGAAGTTTTGCGCCGTTACGCCGGGCCTCAGCCAACACAATCCCCAAGTCCTTTCGCATCCAGTCCACGGCAAATCCGAACTCGTATTTGCCCTCGTTCATGGTCTTGTGGCGATTTTCCATCTGCCAGGATCCGGCTGCGCCCTTGGATATGACTTCGACAACCTTTTCAATGTCTAAGCCGGCCTTCTTGCCAAAGTGAATCCCTTCGGCGAGACCCTGCACCAGGCCCGCGATGCAGATCTGGTTGATCATCTTGGTCAGTTGACCGGCGCCAACCGGCCCCATCAGGCCGACCATGCGGGCATAGGCATCGATCACGGCTTTGACGCGATCGAAAACCGCCTGATCGCCGCCGCACATGACAGTCAGGACACCATTCTCCGCACCCGCCTGGCCACCAGAAACGGGTGCATCGATGAACTCCACGCCCTTTTCCTTCGCCGCTTCGTGCAGCTCGCGTGCAACCTCCGCGCTGGCGGTCGTATTGTCGACCAAGACTGCGCCAGGCTTCATGCCGGCGAGGGCGCCGGTTTCGCCGAGGGTGACGGAGCGGAGGTCGTCGTCATTGCCGACGCAGGTAAAGACGAAATCGGCATCGCGAGCTGCTTCGGCAGGCGTTTGAGCATGAGCGCCACCGAACTTCGTCACCCACTCCTCGGCCTTCGCTGACGTTCGATTGTAGACAGTGAGGTCGTGTCCGCCTTTCTGCTTGAGGTGTCCTGCCATGGGAAACCCCATTACGCCCAGACCGATGAATGCCACCTTGGCCATGCCGTCCTCCACGTTGTTCTCCTATCCAGTAGACCTAGCGGATAGGAGCCGCCGCCTCAATGGCTAGAACGGTTTGACCACGGCCAGCAACACCACGACGACCGTCGATATCATCACTACCGGCATTGCAACGCGGACAAAGGCCGGCGGATCAAGATGCGGGTCGGCGTCCATGCGACGCAGCCACGCGCTCTGCATGCCGTGCAGCGCCGAAAGCATAACCACGATCAGGAACTTGAAGCCGAACCAGCCGGTCGAATACCAGCCGTACCATACGGCGAGAATGATGCCGAACAGCCACGCGCCACCGAGAGCGACGGTCGTCACCCGGCGGTCGTAGGGGCGCAGCGCGCTGATTACGCCAGGGCGGATCGTTGGCGGTACCATGGCGATTACAAAGGCATTCACCAGCATGCCGCCGATCCAGACGATGTCGGCCACGATGTGCAGGGACTTCAGGGTCAGATACAGCATTCTCAGCTCCAGATAAGGGCTTCCGTGAAGCCCAGTTCGGCAAAGTCCGGCCGGCGTAGCGCCTGCTCAGCCGGATCGGCGGGAAAAAACTCGTCCAGCTGCGGCGGTGATACCGTGGTGCCCGACAGCATGGCATGGACCTGCCCCCGATGGTGGACCTGGTGCTGATACAGGTGCAGCAAGATGCGATCCGTGGGTTCTCTCTGGACGTGCGTGGCGCGAGGGATCTCGACGTGGGAGGACAGCATTTCGGTGTCGAGCTGGCGACAGTGGTCAATCAGCCGGCGGTCGGCCGCCCGCTGTTCGCGCTCTAGGTCGACGATGCGGCGAAACGGGATTTCCGGATCAAAGGCGGCGCTGCCAATGCAGTTGCCTTCCAGTGCGCTGATATAGAGCCAGTCGACCGTGAGGATATGGTTCAATGTATGGATGATCGATGGGAAGAAATTCGTGCGCGGTGCAGCGAGTTCCTCGGGCGAGAGGTTCCGGCAGGCTGTCAGCAGGCGGTGATTCGACCAGGCGTTGTTGTAAGCCTGAGCGAGAAAATAGCGCTGCGGTGTCATATCGGTTCCTCCCCCTGGAACCCTAGCCTCTCAACTTCGCAATGACCAGATGGCCAGGGCTTGGCTGGCCGTCCTGCATGCGTACGTTGATCTCGCGGAGCTCGATCAATTCGAAGCCGGTTTCAGCCAAGCGGACGCGAATATAGGCCTCCGAATGGAGGTATCGCTGGTGCGGACCGACGATGTAGGAGCGGTCGTCTGAGGCGGGCAAGGCCTCCGACGAGAAAATGAAAATTCCTCCGGGCAACATGTTCTCAGCTGCGCCGAAAAAGAGCGGCTCAAGCGCGCCAAGATAGGGAAGGACGTCCGTCGCAGTGACTATATCAAAAGGCTCTTCGTCGTTGTCTTCCAGAAAATCCTCTACTTCTGCGACGTAGAGCGTCTCGTAGAGGTCCTTTTCATGAGCGATCTCCACCATGTTTTCGGAAATGTCGATGCCGGTGACATCCTCCACCATGTCCCGAAGCGCGCCACCGGTCAGGCCGGTGCCGCAGCCCAGATCGAGCATTCGCTTGAATGGACCGAGCTCGAGTTCTTGCAGCCGCTGGCGCACCATCACAGGGACCGAATAGCTCAGTTGCTCGACGAGGATGTCTTCAAAGCTATCGGCGTGTTGGTCGAACAGTGTCTCCACATAGGCGTCTGGGGCCCTTGGTGGAGCTTCGCCGCGACCGAGGGCCGCGATGCGCACCGCGGCGCCGCCGTGATCGTCCGGATCGATGTCCAGCACTTGACGATAGGCGGCGACAGCGGCGTCAATATCGCCCGCCTTTTCCAGCGCAAGCGCGCGGTTGTAGGCCTCGGCCAGCGCTTCCTCGTCGATCTTCTTCATGCTTCGCTCCGTTTGCGCAGGCTTTAGGCTGCCGACACAGGTTTGGCAATGTTGGAGATGGAACGGCGAAGGGTTAGAGGCCGTTGAAGCAAAAAGTTTCGCCGCATCTCAATGAGCGGGAGGATCATTGTGTCCGCAGCCCCTACGCAGACAGCTTTCGAGGAGAATATCGAACGTCGTGCGCCTTCTCTGCCGATCACCTCGGCAGAGAAGGCCAATATGATCATCCATTACTATCGCGGTGAGATGGGGCGGATGACGAGTTGGCGTGATCGCATAGATCGGACGACAAACTGGGCCATCACGGTGGTGGCGGCGCTGTTGTCGGTTTCCTTGTCGACACCGACTTCCCATCATGGCGTCGTTCTGTTTGGAGTGTTGCTTATTTCGCTTCTGCTTCTCATCGAGGCCAGGCGCTACCGCTTCTTCGATGTCTACCGGGCTCGGGTCAGGAAACTGGAGCGCCACTACTTTGCCCAAGCGCTTTATCCGCAGGCAGATCTGAAGCCGGATTGGGCGGAGGCAATTGCCAAGAGCTTGCGCAACCCATGCTTCCTGATCAGCTACAGGGAAGCCTTGTTCCGCCGCGTCCGGCGCAACTACTGCTGGATGTATCTAATCCTGCTCCTGGCCTGGGGTCTCAAGATTACCACCCCAAAGCTATTGCCAGACGAGAGGCCAGCGGATGTCGTATTCTCCTGGAGGGAGGCTGTGGAAAACGCGGCCTTCGGCCCCCTGCCAGGGTGGAGCATCATGGTCGGTGTCGCGATCATCTACGCGCTTGTATTCTACGCGTCCTTGCATCACGCAAGCGACGAGGGGGAGCTTGCCCACGGCGAGGTGCATGTTTGAGGCACGCCTCCTAGTGCAGAATGATTTCGCCCTGGAGCGCCCTCCATTCGCTGGCAGAAATCATCTTGCGATGCACGTAACGAACAGAATGCAGTGGCCCCTCGAGCTTCTCTTCCCAGAACTTCAGGAAGCCTTTCATCTCAGGAAAGTCCGGTGCCAAATCGTATTCCTGCCAAACGTAGCTCTGCAGCAAGGTGGGGTGGTCTGGCAGCCGGTAAAAGATCTGGGCCGTGGTGAGACCGTAGCCCCTCAGCATCATTTCCATTTCGCTGTTCATGGTCGTTCCCGCTCTGGTTCTTCCGGGCGACGCAGTTGCGCCTTCCACAGGAGATCATCCCGGGGTTAACGATATCTCAATGGCCTAGCCGCTAGAAGCTCTGCCCCCGTTCTAGCGGCTAGCCTAGCGCTTCAGGTGTCGCGTGAGGCGCGTCTCCAGCAGGTTCCACACCTGCCGCAGCGTTTCGACGATGGCGAGATAGAAGATCGCAGCCCAGAGATAGGTCTGGTAGTCGAAGGTCCGAGAGAAGGCGTAGCGGGTTTCGCCCATCAGGTCATAGACGGTCACGATGGCGACCACGGCAGATCCCTTGATCAGCAGGATGATCTCGTTGCCATAGGGTCGCAGCGCGACAATGAGTGCCTGGGGCAGGACAATCTTGCGCAGGGCAACGGATTTGGGGATGCCGAGCGCTGCGGCACCTTCTAGCTGTCCGCGCGGCACGCTTTCGATCGCCCCGCGGAGGATTTCTGCCTGATAGGCCGCCGTGTTCAGGGTAAGGGACAACAGCCCACAATACCACGCCTCTCGGAAGAACCACCAGAGGCCGACGGACTGCAGTTCAGGCCGGAAACTACCAAGCCCGTAGTAGATGAGGAAGAGCTGGGCGAGTAGCGGTGTCCCTCGGAATACGTAGACATAAGAATAGGCGATGGCGCCGACGACCCGGTTGGTCGACATGCGGGCGAAGGCAAGCGGCAGCGATAAGACCGCACCGAGGATGACCGAGATGCCGACGAGCGAAATCGTCGTCCACAGGCCGGAAAGATAGCGCGGCCCATACCGCTCGAACTTGGCAACGTCCCATCCGCTGACGATCAGCCAAACGATGGCGATGCCGAGAAGCCCCCAGATGGCGAGAATGAAGAGGGCCGCAACGCGGGAGCCGGTGAGGGGTTTTTGGTACTCGACCGGAGCGGGTCTGGGGGCGATGAGTTCGCGGGCATAGCTCATCGGCGCGCCTCCCCACGACGGGACCAGCGCTCGATGAAGCCCAACCCGACAGAGGAAAGAACAGCGAGCGCCAGATAGAGAAGGCACGCGAGGAAGTAGAAAAAGAACGCTTCCTTGCTGACGCGTGCAGCGACACTGGTTTGCCTCACGATATCCGAAAGCCCGATGATGGAGACGTAGGAAGTGTCCTTCAGCAGAATCATCCAGAGGTTCCCCAGCCCTGGCAGTGCGATCCGGATTAGTTGCGGCAGAACCACCAGCAGCATCGTTCGGGAGCGGCGCATCCCGAGCGCATCGCCGGCTTCGTACTGTCCCTTTGGAATGGCGCGGAAGGCGGAAAGCAGGACTTCGGAGGAGTAGGACGAGAAAACGACAGCAAGAGCGATCATGCCGGCGAGGAAGGCATTGATCTCGATTCGCTGCTCGATCCCGAGCCAGGCCAAGAGGGCTTGGATGAGCAGTTGCAGCCCGTAGTAGACAATGAAGAGCGTCAGCAGCTCCGGCAGACCACGGAAGATTGTCGTGTAGATCCCGACGGCTGCCCGCAGCAGCTTGTCTTCCGATTGCGCGGCAAGCGCGATCAGAAAGCCAAGCAGCAAGCCGATAGGGAGGGTCGCAAGGGCGAGGGTGATGGTGACTTTTACGCCGAACGCGATCTCGTCGCCCCAGCCGTTGGCGCCGCAGCTGAGCATACCACCACCGCCGAGAAGCGTGAAAATGCCGACCGGCCCACAAAGCGGATCGAGCGCTGTGGCGATGGCGGAGAACAATCCGCTCATAAAAGAAGCTTTCCCCTTGCGGCTTCGCCGCTTGTTTTCATGCGCCTTGTTTAAAAAGAAAATCGGCGGAAGGGCAAGCCTTCCGCCGATTTTGCAGGCCGCTTTGGACAGTTATTCCCCGTAGACGTCGAAGTCGAAGTACTTGTCGTTGATTTCCTTGTACTTGCCGTTCTCGCGGATGGCTGCGATCGCTGCCGTAAACTTGTCGGCCAGGGGATCACCCTTCCGTACGGCAATACCGGCGCCCTCGCCATTGATCTCCACGTCGATTGGCAGCGGTGTGAGGATCTTGCAGCAAGCGCCCTCTTCGGATTTTACCCACTCCGACAGAACGACCACATCGTCAATGACCCCATCGATCCGCCCGTTCTGGATGTCGAGCTTATATTCGTCGGCGGTCGGGTAGAGCTTGAGTTCGGACTCAGGCATGTGCTTTTCGGCGTAGTTAGCATGGGTCGTGGAGGTCTGTGCGCCGAGCGTCTTGCCCTTGAGACCTTCAACGTCAGTAATCTCACTATCCTTCGGGACCGCAATGGCGGGACCGGTGTTGTAGTACTTCTTGGAAAAATCCACCTGCTCGAGCCGCTCTGGCGTGATCGACATGGAAGCAATGATGGCGTCGAACTTCTTTGCCTGGAGGGCAGGGATCATGCCATCCCAGTCATTTGTGACCAGTTCGCATTCAACTTTCATCTCCTCACAAAGAGCCCGCGCAACGTCGATGTCGAAGCCGGTCAGGGTGCCGTCCGTCTCAAGACTGTTGAAGGGGGGATAAGCGCCCTCGGAGGCGATGACGATCTTCTCTTGGGCCGCGGCGGTGCCGGCGAACATGGCGGCCGCGGCGATCGACGCGGCGGCAAAGAAATGAGTGGCAATACGCATGATGATCCTCTCTGTTGGCTGCCAGCGCGGCTGTTGATCTTGTTTTCCACGCTCGGCGGGCACGGAGCCTGCTCCGACCGTGTCTTTTTAAATACCGGGACGTTTGAGAATGCAACGGCATTTTACGTCCACTGCGGAGGCAGGTCGGTGCTCTCTGGTGCTTGCAGTCACCGCTTAGGTGTTCAGCAGACGTTCAGGCGCCTCAGCGCAGTCTCATCCGGAACAAAAGCGGGAGCATGTCGTTGAGCCGGCGCGCTACCGCGCCGACGTCCGGTGACAAGGACGCGTGAAGAAGGGACGACATCCCAAGTCGAGGAGATATCGATGTCAACGAAATTCAGACTGTTCGCCAGCGTCGCTGCGCCGCTCGTGTCGCTGCCGCTGATCGTTCAGCCAGCGATTGCCATGCCGCCGAAGGCGATTTTCCAGAGCACCGGCGAAGGCAACGTGATCCGCGTCCAGGAGGAGTTGATCCTGCCGCCGGAGGATGCTCCGGAGGGCGAACAGCCGCCGGCCGAGGAAGCGCCTGCGGAAGAGCCGCCGGCCGAAGAAGCGCCCGCAGAACCTGCGCCTGAGCCTGCTCCGGAAGCGCAGCAGGAGGCACCAGCCGAGGTGCAGCCGGAGGCTCCGGCACCGGAGCCCGAAACAGCGCCGGAGCCCGAGCCCGAGCCGGAGGCTGCCCCTGAACCGGAGGCTGCACCAGAGCCTGAAGCGGCCCCTGAAGCGCCGGCAGAAGAAGCACCAGCCGAAGAAGCCCCGGCTGAGGAAACTCCTGCGGCTGAAGAGCCGGCTGCTGAACAGGCCCCTGCAGAGGAAGCGCCTGCCGAAGAGGCTCCAGCTGCGGAAGCAGCGCCTGAAGCCGACGACGCGGCGCCTGTGGAAGAAGAGGCCCCTGCTGCCAGCGAAGAGCAGTCTTCCGAAGAGACCGCGCCGGACGGGGAAACACCTCCGGCAGCCGAAGCGACGGAAGAGCCGAATGAACCTGCTGCCGGGGAAGAAGCACCTGCAGCTGGTGCACCAGACGCCGAGGCCCCCACTGCTGAGACCGAAGGCGCTACCGAAGCCGCACCCGTCGAGGGGACGACTGAGGGTGCTGTTACCCAGGACGGCGCTGCAGCAGGAACGGACGCGCCCGCACTGGCCGAGGAGCCTGCGGTCGCAACCACGCCGGAAGAGGTGGAGCGCGCGCGCGTGATTGCCGAGGATCCGAGTGCTGCTCAGGAAGGCGAGACTGCCGTTCTGCCAGTCGAAAATGGCGCTGCCATTCTCGACAGCCAGAAGGAAGCTGCGCCGGCGGACACAGCGGCCACCTCGACCGATGGAGCGGCTCCTGCGACGGCCCCGGCAGAAGCCGCTGCACCGTCTGCTCCCCCTACTTCGGATGCCGAGGCCCAAGCACCGCTACAGGGACAGGCAGCGTCGCGTACCGAGCTACGTGCCGTCACCGCCGAGGAAGGCGAGCGTATCGAAGGCCGCCCGGATTACCGCCGTATGGAAGGGTGGAATTACCGTGACGGCGACCGTGACCGTCGTGGTCGCGATCGACGTGACGGACGGCGGGATGACCGGGACGGTCGCGACGGCGAGGCCCGTATCATCATCTCGATCGGCGAAAGGCCGGTGGTGTACCATGACGATACGCCGCGTTTCTACCGCGACGGCGGGGACGTTTACTACGAGCGCCTGCGGGGCGATCGTTATCGTGAGGTCGTGGAACGTCGCGACGGCGTGCAGGTCGTGACGATCCGCAACAGCGCCGGAATGGTAGTTCAGCGTTCCCGTATCGTGGATGGCGAGGAGTATGTCCTCTATTATGCCCCTGAGATGTACGAAGAAGACGACTACGTTTGGCGTGACCCAGCGCTCGACCTGCCGCCTATGCGGCTGAACGTGCCGCTTGACCAGTATATCATAGACACGTCAAGCGATCCGGATCGCGATTATTACGAGTTCCTGGAGCAGCCGCCTGTTGAACGGGTGGAGCGCGTCTACTCGCTGGACGAGGTCCGTTATTCGGCCCGTATCCGTGACAAGGCTCGCCGCATCGATCTTGATACCGTCAAGTTCGCCACCGGCAGTGCCGAAATCCCGATGAACCAGGCAAGCTCGCTGCGCAAGGTGGCCGAGGCGATGAACAAGATCCTCGAGGAGAACCCGGCTGAAACCTTCCTGATCGAGGGCCATACCGACGCCGTCGGTTCGGACGAGAGCAACCTTGTTCTCTCTGACGAGCGTGCGGAATCCGTGGCCGTGGTCCTGACGGAAGCCTTCGGCATTCCGCCGGAAAACCTCGCGACCCAGGGCTATGGCGAGCGGTACCTGAAGATCAAGACGGAGGGGCCGCAACAGGAAAACCGCCGCGTCACCATCCGCCGCATCACGCCGCTGGTGAAGCCGGTCGCATCCAACCAGTAATCGTCGTTAGACGTGAAACAGAGGCCGCCGGAGCGATCCGGCGGCCTTCGTCATTTGGGCGGGAGGTTCGTCAGCGACGCGATGAAATCCGCGATAGCAACTGAATCGTCCAGATCGAAGACCGGGAGGGCGGTGTCCGTCACCGGATGGTCTGCTGCGATCGCCACGATGTGCGGGTCGGAGGGCGCGAGCGGCTCCCGCTTGCTCGCCTCAAGCCGCCGTGCCTCGATCTTCGGCACGAGCTCGCGCTTGTAGCCCTCGATCAGGACGAGGTCGCACGGGGCGAGGCGGGCGAGAATCTCCTCGAACGGCGGCTCCGGTTCTCCCCGCAGCTCATGCATGATGGCGAAGCGCGTTCCGGATACCAACGCCACTTCGTGTGCGCCAGCCTGACGGTGGCGGTAGCTGTCGGCGCCGACCTTGTCGATGTCGAAGTCGTGGTGGGCGTGCTTGATGGTGGAGATGCGGTAGCCGCGGCGGGTGAATTCCTCAACGAGCCGCACTGCAAGCCCGGTCTTGCCAGAGTTCTTCCATCCAGCGATGCCGAAGACGCGGGGCGAGGTCATTCCATGGCCTCCAGATAGCGCCGTGCTGACTCCAGATCGGCGGGGGTGTTGAGGTTCATGAATGGATCCAGCCGGCCGATTGGTGTCTCGACGCTCTCCCAATGCACCGCCACACTTGGATGGCGGGCCAGGAAGGCGGAGAGACGGCGGTTCTCCGGCTCGGCGAGCCAGCTTTCGAGATCGTCCGCGGCAGGAATCGGCCAGAGTCCGAAAACAGGGTGGGTACGTCCCTCCGAACTTGCGATGGCAATCATGTCGGGTACTGATGCCGCGGCTTGCAGGCGTGCGGCGAGATCATCGGGGAAGAAGGGTGCATCTGATGGTACCGTCAGGAGATGGCTCGCCTCCGGCTGTCTGAAAGCCAGATCACGCAGGCCTGCCAGCACGCCACCGAGCGGCCCGGGCTGGCCGCGCAGCGTGTCAGGAACACGCCGGAAGCTCGGTGGCAGAGGCATCGAAGAGGGTGCGTTGACCGCGACTTCAGACACCTGCGGCGCCAGTCGCTGCGCAATGTGCGACAGGAGCGTGCCTCGGCCGAAGGGCAGCAGGAGCTTGTCGGTTCCCATCCGGCTGGACCGGCCGCCGGCGAGGACGAGGGCAGGGGGAGGGGCCGCTGTCACTCCGAGCTCTCCTGAGCCAACATCCCTTCGCGGCGATCGATCCACCGTACGTATTCGGTAGCAAGGAGCGCGAAGAGCGCAGTCACGGTCATCACCACCAGCAATGGCGAGGTTCCGCCGTCTGCGTGCAATACGGCGCCTGCGACAACAGACAGTGCCGCGCCCCCACCCAGCATGATCGCGCCGCCGAGGCCGGAGGCGGAGCCGGCGAGATGCGGCCGTACGCTGACCATGCCGGCATTGGCGCTTGGCAGCGTCAGCCCGTTGCCGACGCCGATCAGCGACAGGGGCCCGAAGAAGGCGAGGGGATGTGCGGCGTCCAGGACGGAGAGCAGGAAGGCCAGCGCGAGGCCGATGACGTTGACGATGTTGCCGGACACCATCATCGGGCCAATACCGAAGCGGCGGGCATAGCGGCCCGAGAGATAATTGCCCAGCATGTAGCCTGCGGCCATGCCGAAGAAGTACAGCCCGAGCGCCGCCGGAGAGAGCTTGAACAGAACGGTGCCGACGAAGGGGGCGCCGCCCAGGAAGCTGAAGAAGACCCCGGACGAGAATGTGGCTGTCAGCGTGTAGCCCCAGAACCGGCGGGATGTCAGCAACTGCGGCCAGCTGCGGAACTGGTCGCCGAAGCTTGCCGATTGCGCGGTGTTCGTTTCGCCGAGGTCCCGCCAGACAAGGGCCAGGACGAGGAGACCAGATATCAGGAGGGCGATAAAGCTCGCCTGCCAACCGAACAGGTCGTTCAATAGGCCGCCCAGCGTCGGCGCGATCATTGGAACGACCGACATGCCCATGGTGACGTATCCGATCATGGAGGCGGCCTCGTCCATCGGCACCATGTCCCGGACGATGGTGCGCGACAGGACGATGCCCGCGACCACACCGGTCTGTAGCATGCGGCCGGTCATGAAGACGGCGATGTTGGACGCAAAGGTGCAGATCAGCGTGCCGAGGAGCAGAAGCACGATACCGCCGATCATTACTGGGCGCCGCCCGAAACGATCGGACAGCGGGCCGATGGCGATCTGGATCGCGGCGGTACCGGCGAGATAGCCGGAGACGGCGAACTGCATCACCGCATAGCTCGTGCCGAAGTGATCTGCCATCGCGGCCAGCGACGGCAGGAAGATGTTCATGGACATTGCCGCAAGCCCGGCCGCAAGCACGAGTGTCGCGATGTGCGGCGGTGTCCCGCGGTTAAGGAAGCGGCGCGTGCCGGCGGACTGTTCTCTTCCGTTAAGCGTCGTCATTCCGTCACCGGACGGACCGGGCCGGCCTCTGCGGCAATGCGGCGCCGGCGCTGGCTTTCGCGGTAGAAGCTGTAAAGGCCGGAGCCGATGATGATGGCTGCACCGAGGAAGACGAAGACGTCCGGCCGCTCGCCGAAGAAGAGGACGCCGATGATCAGGCCCCAGATCAGGCCGGTATAGCGGAAGGGGGCGACAAAGGAGATCTCGCCGGTGCGCATCGACATGATCACCGCCTGGTAGCCGGAGAAGACGAGCAAGGCCGCGATGACCAGCGGCAGGAAGGTTGAGAGCTCCATCGGCTGCCAACCGCCCATCGGGACGATGAGGATTACGCCGACGACGGTGTTGGCGGCGGCGGTAAAGAGGGTGATGGTGAGCGAGGGAACATCCGCCACGATGCGGCGGGTAACGAGGTCGCGCCCCGAGGTGAAGAAGACGGCCGCCAGAAGGAGGAGGGATGCCGGGGCAAATCCGTCAGCCGTTGGTCTCAGGATGATTAGCACGCCGAGGAAGCCGACGATGATGGCGGTCCAGCGCCGCCAACCCACAGGTTCTTGCAGAAACAGCGCCGCCCCGAGGGTCACCGCCAGCGGCAGAGACTGCATGATCGAGGACACATTGGCGAAGTCGATGCGGCCGAGCGCGCTGATGAAGGTGAGCGTTGCACCGATCTCGAAGAAGGTGCGCAGCAGAATGAGCGGCTGCATGACGACGCGCAGCGGACGCAATGCCCCGAGATGGCGAGCGACGAAGAACACCAGCACCGTCGTCATGATGCCGCGCACGGTGATGATCTGCGCGACGCTGAGCGACGATGTGACGGATTTTACCAGGGCATCGTTGCAGGTGAAGGAGGCCATGGCGAGCGACATGAAGAGCGCGCCGCGGGAATTGTCGGAGGATGCCATGCGTGATTCCTTGCCACTGCAGCGGAATCTTCTACTCCAATGCCGGAGATGCGGCCAGACCAGTTGCGGCGTGCCCGGTACGTTTGGCAGGCGCAGCGGGGTGTGACTGATCAAAATCCCGGCAGGCCATTTCGCAGCTGCGAAATTAACCGATGTTCAACGGATATGCCTGACTGTGCGGGCGTTCCGGCATGACGCAGGAGTCTCCACCCGGCCACTTGCAGATGTTTGGCAAGCTCGGCGGACGTTATACCGGAGCCCGCATGTCTTTCATCGATCGTCTTCTCCAGAGCCGCCGGATTGTCACCAAGGTCCTGCTTTTCGTCGTCCCTCTCGTGCTGCTGATCGCCGGCGTTGGACTGGCAGGCTATTACACGGCGAACATGTTGAACGGCCACATGACGGTCACGCGCGCAACGATCGAAAACATCGCCGATTTCGACAATCTGCAATCCGTGCTGCAGGATTTCGCCGAGCGGCCTGACGACGCGACCCTCGCTGCGCTGCAGGAGGGAATCGTCCGGCAGGAGAAGGGTGTGGACGTGCTGGAGGGTCTGCTCGCAACCGGCGAGGACCGCGAGCGGATCGAGCCGGTGACGAAGCTTGCTGCTGCCATGCGCGAGCGGACCGAGGCGCTGTGGGCGGTCAAGCAGCAGCGAGACGAAAATCGGGCAGAGATCGCGACACAACTCACCGCCGTGAGGGACCTTTCTGCGGCCATCGACCAGCGTCTCGGCAACCTGCGCAAGAAGTTCGAGGGGCAGGAGCGATTCGCCAAGAGTGCGCTGTTTGAATCCTTTGCGTACAAGACTATCGCCGAGCGGATCGAGACCCTGCGCAATGCCGTGCGGAACGCCAATTCGGACGAGGGTACGGCCAAAGCCGCAGAGGCGCAGGCCAAGGCATTGCTGGAAGGCTTTGAATCCGTCGAGGCCGTTGTCAGTGACAAGATCATAGAGGCAATGGCGCCGATCCGCGACGCGACAGACGCACTGCTAGTAGTTGCTGCAAGCGATGCCGCCGCTGCCGAGAAGGCACAGACCCTGCGTGTGGCCGCAAGCGGTTTCATGCGGTTCCAGCGCGAGCTGCAGGAGAACGTCCTGAGAAAGTCCGGCGACGCAGCCGAACGATTTGCAACCCTGGAAGGCGATGTCACCATGCTGAAGAACCTGCTGGTGCAGGTGGAAACGTCGCTGACGCTTAGCGACGCACTCCAGCTTCACATGGAGCGGCTGCGTGGACAACTGACGGATGAGGCGCGCCAGGTGGTGCTCGACGATATTGCGGCATTGCGCGCATCGAGCGTGAAGGTTTCTGATCTCGGCAACAGCAACAGCGCCATGAGCGCCTTCGCGGGCGAGCTCGAGGTGCCGCTTGGTGCGCTCGAAGAGGCTTCCGCGGAAATGCTGGCGATCGAGACGGCGTGGAACGAGGCGCGTGAGGCAGCCTCGCAAACGCTTTCCGCCGGCATGGCCGGGCTGCAGGCCTTCATCGCGCAGGCCCAGGAAGTCGGCAAGGAAGACAGTGAGCGCTCCGCCAACCTTTCGGTTATCGCCATGGTCGTCGGAACGTTGCTGGCGATCGCTGGCGGGCTGATGCTGGTCGAGACGCTGCGCGGCCCGCTGCGTCGCGTGACCGACGTCATGAAGCGGCTGGCGGAAGGCGACCTTGACGTCAGCATCGAAGGGCGCGAGCGCGGCGACGAGATCGGCGACATGGTGCGTTCGGTGACGGTATTCCGCGATGCAGCGCTGGAGAACATCCGGCTCGAGCAGGAGGCCGCCACGGCCCGCGACCAATCCAACGCCGAGGCCGCACGTCGGGCAGAGGAGCGTGCGCGGATCGCCGCAGAGCAGCATGCGGCCCTGACGGCGCTCGCCGATGCGCTGACACAGCTTGCCGAAGGCGACCTGCAGCGGACTATGAGCGAAAACCTCGCGAGCGACTTCGTGCCGATGGCAAAGACCTACAACACCGCTGTGGAGGCGCTACGGGCGACGCTCGCCGATGTGCGGGCGACCACGGAAGAGATCAACGGCGGTACCGGCAAACTCGCGGCATCGGCCGACGACCTGGCGCGGCGGACCGAACAGCAGGCGGCGGCACTGGAGCAGAGTTCGCGAGCGCTGCGCCATCTGAGCGACCTCGTTCGCTCCACGGCCACGAGCGCACAGCAGACGGCGGCCTCTGTGAACGAAACCGAAGAGTTTGCGGTACGCTCGGGCGAGGTGGTATCGCGTGCCGTGGGCGCCATGGGCGAGATCAGCCGCTCGTCGGAAAAGATCGCCACCATCATCGGCGTGATCGACGAGATCGCCTTCCAGACGAACCTTCTGGCGCTCAATGCGGGCGTGGAGGCGGCACGCGCTGGGGAAGCCGGTCGCGGCTTTGCTGTGGTTGCGCAGGAAGTTCGGGAGTTGGCGCAGCGTTGCGCCGGTGCGGCGCGCGAGATCAAGGAGTTGATCTCCGCAAGCTCGACGCAGGTCAGCAACGGCGTTCATCTGGTTGAGCAGACCGGCGAGGCGCTCAACCAGATCATCACGCATGTGACCGATGTGCGCAAACTGGTGGCGGCGATCTCGTCTGCCACGAGCGAGCAGTCGACCGGCATCCACGAGGTGACGCATGCGGTTCACGAGGTGGAGCTGATCACGCAACAAAACGCTGCGATGGTCGAGGAGAACAACGCCGAGATCCATGGGCTACGCCGCCGGGTGGAGACCCTTACCGACAAGATCGAGCGGTTCAAGACCGGTGAGCAGTTCTCCGGCTATTCGACTCACGCAGGGCGAGCGGCCTAAGGCTCGCTCGTTGTTCCGCTCAGGCCGCCGCGGGCTCAGGCGCGCGGTGGTCGGGTGCCGCAGGACCAGCCGCTGCGGGATCGATCTTGAAGACGTCATCGCCGACAAAGACGATGACATAGCCGCCTGACATTTCCGCGTTGGCCGCCATGTTCGCAAGGGCGTCTGCGTAAGGAGCTTGCCGCCAAACATCCGGGAAATCCGGATCCGCCAGCACGGTGGTCTGTGGTCCTTGCTCGTAGATCATCATGTGAGCGATCGTCGGGTCCCATTCTGGGCCCAGCTCGTTCGACTTCATCCAGCTGCAGAGGAAGTCGCGACAAAGCTCCGGTCTGTCGGCATAAATTGTGCAACCCTCGGACGCAACGCAGTGCCCGCACCAGGCGTTGGCCGGCTTCTCCAGGGCGTCGATATCGGGAAGCCGGCAGCACAGGGTGCAGGTTCCGCAGTTGCGGTCTTTCGGGCCGGGAGTCGTCTGCACGTTCTGGATCAGCCGCCGGTCACGCTCATGTGGCGGGCGACAGCAGGGCGCTGATGGGTGCGGTCGATGATGAAGTCGTGGCCCTTCGGTTTGCGCTGGATCGCTTCATCGATCGCCGCAGACAGGAAGGAATCATCATCAGAGGCGCGCAAGGCCGTGCGCAGGTCGGCAGCGTCGTTCTGGCCGAGGCACATGTAGAGCGTTCCGGTGCAGGTCAGCCGAACGCGATTGCAGCCCTCGCAGAAGTTGTGCGTCATCGGCGTGATGAAGCCGAGGCGGCCTCCGGTCTCGGCGACTTGAACATAGCGGGCCGGACCGCCGGTCTTGAAGGGGATATCGGTCAGCGTGAACTGCTGTTCGAGATCAGTGCGAAGTTTGGAAAGCGGCAGATAACGGTCCGTGCGATCTTCTTCAATCTCACCCATGGGCATCGTTTCGATGACGGTTAAATCCATCCCCCGGTCGTGCGCCCAGCGCATCATCTCCGGGATCTCGGTTTCGTTGAAGTGCTTCAGTGCGACGGCATTGAGCTTGATCTGCAGCCCGGCCTTGCGTGCGGCCTCGATGCCTTCCATCACACGAGCAAAATCGCCCCAGCGGGTGATCGCCTTGAACTTGTCCGGGTCGAGCGTGTCGAGCGAGACGTTGATGCGGCGCACGCCGCATTCATAGAGCTCGGAAGCATAGCGGGCGAGCTGGGAGCCGTTGGTGGTCAGCGTCAGTTCGTCCAGATCGCCCGCATCAATGTGGCGGCCAAGCGCCCGCACCAGGTGCATGATGTTCTTGCGCACCATGGGTTCGCCGCCGGTGAGGCGCAGCTTGCGCACGCCCTTGGCGATGAAGGCGGAACAGAGACGATCCAGTTCCTCCAGTGTCAGAAGATCCTTCTTCGGCAGGAAGGTCATGTTCTCTGCCATGCAATAGGTACAGCGGAAGTCGCAACGGTCGGTGACGGAGACGCGCAGATAGGTAACGGACCTGCCAAAGCGGTCGATCATCGGTGTCTTGCCGCTATCGAGCGGCTGCACCTCTCTCAAGGGGCCTGCCAAAGTGTTCAAGGATGATCCTCCTGAACCAAAAGTGGTCGCCATCTTAGGGCTCGTCAAGGGCGGCGACTGGTTGCGACGCTCATACCAAGCTACTAATCCTCTCTGTCAGGCGAAGATAGGGCGAAAACGGTATGAGCGAAGTATGGCCAACGGAATTGCGGGTCTCCAAGGACCGGCGGGTCCTGAACGTGACCTTCAACGACGGACGTGTCTTCCCACTGCCCGCAGAGATGCTCCGCGTCCTTTCGCCCTCTGCGGAGGTGCAGGGGCACGGGCCGGGGCAGAAGGTGACCGTCCCAGGCAAGCGCAACGTCGCGATCGGCAGTCTGACGCCTGCAGGAAACTATGCTGTGCGGATCGGCTTCGATGACGGACACAATAGCGGCATCTATACCTGGATCCATCTGCGAGAGTTGGGAGAAGACGGTGAGCGGCTATTTGCGGACTACGAGAAGGAACTCGAGCAAAGGGGCCTGAGCCGGGAGCCGACACAGCGGACCCGTTGAGCATACCAGAGCGCCTCAAGGGTTTCAGGCTGTCATCCTGGTGTAGCACATACGCGGGGCTCGGGAAGACGCGGGCAGTTGCGTGCGCGTTCAGTACCCGAAGATCCCTTCGGGAGTGGGCCGGAATGTGCAACGCCAACGGATGTGGTGAGGATCAGCCCTGATAGATCAGCCAGTTCTTGCCAGCATAATCACCGCGGATAGATTCGTCGAAGAAGACGGTGCGGTTTCTGCCGCTGCGTTTAGCGTGATAGAGCGCAACGTCTGCATTCGCATAAAGGGTCCCCGGCCCATCTGCCTGAGAGCCCATCGAATAGCCAAGCGATATTGTGACCGGTCCGTATTGTATCCCCGAGCGAGAATTCCGGAAGCTGCGCGTTTCCAGCGCACAGCGGATACGTTCGCAGATCAGCATGACCTCATCGGCGGTATTGCCTTCGATGACAATTGCGAATTCCTCGCCGCCGGTGCGTGCGACAAACACGTCCTTGCGGACATTGGCGCGGATGATCGACGCTACGCTCGCAAGAATTTTGTCGCCAACCGGATGGCCGAAACTATCATTGATCTTCTTGAAATTGTCGATGTCGGCAAGCACGAGTGCTGCGACCGGAAGAGTAGGTGCAGCATCGTAAAGCCCCGCAAGCCGCTCATCGAACGCACGGCGGTTGGCTAGCCGCGTCAGGGAGTCGGTATTGGCGATACGCTTGTATTCATCCAACTCCCGCCGGACCTGATCCATCTCCTGCGAGTGTTCCGCCATGCTGTCGACGGTGCGTTCTCCTTCTGTCAGCTTGTCGCCAGTAGCCTCGGTTAGCAGATGGATAGCGTTGCGGATGATGTCGGTGGAGAAGTTGGCTTTGGAGTTGATCCGGCTGGCAGTCTCGCCGAGCAACTTCGTATAGCTTTCCATGGACTGCTGCTCCTGGCGCAGCAGCTTCAGCAGGCTCTCGAGTTCAACGAGGAGCTTGTCGTGGACGCGCTCGATGACTTCAACCTGCGCGGTGCCGAGGAATTCCGCCGCGAGCGAATCCAGCTCCTCCTGTGTCGCCTGGCTGCCGAGAGCTGCCAGCTTCTGCGTCAGCGGGCCATTGGATCCGATGTAGGCTTCGTAAAACAGCTGATAGTTTCGCGGAAGGGGAGCTATCCCCATCGTGCGCAAAGCGAAAACAATCTGACCGACCACGTCAGTCGACTGCGCCTTTGGCGCATTGGTCGCCGTCATCAAGCCCCCCTGGCCCCATTGTGTGCTTTAGAACATAATGTATGAGAAAGATTGGAAAAGATTTAAAGAGAATATTTGCCACGCAGACGCTGGCTCCCGGGACCAACCGGGAGCGGATCGAGCTCCGTGGATCGATCCGTCCCGCAAGTCTACGCTACGGCGTCACATCCCGTGGAGCCAGCGGCGTCTGACTGCTGGTTCCATGTTGCTACGCGCCCCGCATGACCCTCAGCGGGGACCGATCATGTTCTCAGGACGTACATACTGATCGAACTCCTCGTGCGTGAGATAGCCGCCGCCGACCGCTTCCTCTCGCAAGGTTGTGCCGTTCTTGTGGGCGGTCTTGGCGATCTTGGCGCAGGTATCGTAGCCCAGCTTCGAATTGAGCGCGGTCACCAGCATGAGGGAATTCTCAACGCCACGCTTGATGTTGTCTTCCCGGGCCTCGATGCCCACGACGCAATTGTCGGTGAAGGAAACCGCGGCATCCGCCAGCAGTTGAACGGACTGGAGGAAGTTGTAGGCCATCATCGGGTTGTAGACGTTAAGCTCGAAGTGGCCCTGGCTGCCGGCGAAGGTGATGGCGGCATGGTTGCCGAAGATGTGGGCGCAGACCTGGGTGAGGGCTTCCGACTGCGTGGGGTTGACCTTGCCCGGCATGATGGAGGAGCCCGGCTCGTTCTCGGGAAGCGCCAGCTCGCCGAGACCAGCGCGGGGACCTGAACCAAGAAAGCGGATGTCATTGGCGATCTTGAAGAGAGCAGCCGCGGCCGCATTGATCGCGCCGTGCGCGAACACCATTGCGTCGTGTGCTGCCAGAGCTTCAAACTTGTTCGCGGCCGTGACGAAGGGGAGGTCGGTGATCTTGGCGATCTCTTCTGCGACTTTTTCCGCAAATCCCACAGGCGCGTTCAATCCTGTCCCGACGGCGGTGCCGCCCTGTGCAAGCTCGTACAGGCCGGGCAGGGTGACTTCAAGACGCTTGATGGCGGAGGCAACCTGAGCGGCGTAGCCGCCGAACTCCTGACCGAGCGTCAACGGCGTTGCATCCTGCGTATGAGTACGGCCGATCTTGATGATGTGGGCGAAAGCCTTCGCCTTCGCATCGAGCGCGGCATGCAGGTGCCTGAGGCTTGGAAGAAGGTGACGGACAATCTGTTCTGCGCAGGCGATATGCATAGCCGTCGGGTAGGTGTCGTTCGACGACTGGCTCATGTTAACGTGGTCGTTTGGGTGTACCGGCTTTTTCGAGCCCATCGTGCCGCCGAGCATTTCGATTGCGCGGTTGGAGATGACCTCATTGGCATTCATGTTGGACTGGGTGCCGGATCCTGTCTGCCAGACGACCAGCGGGAAGTGGTCGTTCAGCTTGCCGTCGATGACCTCCTGCGCGGCCTCGATGATGGCCTTTCCGAGGTTCTTGTCGAGATCGGCAAGTTCCATATTTGCACGGGCGGCTGCCTGCTTGACGATGCCAAGCGCGCGAATGACCGACGCCGGCTGCTTTTCCCAACCAATCTTGAAGTTCCCGAGCGAGCGCTGTGCCTGTGCCCCCCAATAGCGGTCGGCCGCCACTTCGATGGGTCCAAAGGTATCGGTTTCGGTGCGGGTCGGTGCCATCGTCTCTGCCTTTGCGTTAGCTGCGCAACTCATTGTGGCGGAGTTAGTCGACAAAGGCCGACGACGCAAGCTCGTGACCGGATGTCTAGACCAATGTCGCACGTCACCCAGGGATGCTCCTGCCAAAGACGGGATGCGGCGGCCCGTGCCATTTATGACACGGGAGCGGGCTAATATGGCTGAGCGATGATGCAGCATGCGTTCCTGACAGGGCGGGTGAAGTAAAAATTAACCAATAGTTTCTTAACCTTGTTGCCGCTGATTTGCCGGTGCTCCTGAGGACAGGAGCAGCCGGGGATCGGCGAACCGCTTCCTTTCCTTGCTCTACGCCTTCGGTTACAGCGTGGAGCTAAACCTCCAATCGCCGAACCAGCCGACGGGGATAAATTTGCTGACCACATCTAAACGAGCTTCGATCGCACTTGCGTTCGTTTCAGCAGCTTCCACACTTGGCGCCGGGATTGCTCCGGCGCAGGCAATCACCTTGATGGATATCATTAGAGGTGGCCCCGGAAAACGCCCTCCCGTTGCAGACAATGGGCTGCCTGGCGTCGTTTCCAGGGAGCGGCGGGTGGAGCAGGACGTGGATCCTCAGCCGCTACCGAAGGTGTCGGGACCGAAGTACCATACCTATCGTGTTGATCCGACGCGCGGGGTGAAAACCGCCGGCTTCGTCGCAGCCACCGCAACCGGAATAGAGCGGTACCTCGTCGCCGCCAAGGTCTCCGGACCATCCGATATCGCTGCCGCGCTGGAAAACTTCTATGGCAAGAACGCTAAGCCGCTTTGGGTCTCCGATGGAGAGATCAACGATAGAGCGAGGGGCGTGTTGGAGCTGTTCCAACGTGCTGACGACTATGGCCTCGATCCCGCCGACTACCGCGTCGAGGAGCCGGAGCTTGTAACGGCAAGCGTCCAGAACGTTTCTCTGGGGGCCGAGACGGAAGCCGATGTGGCGCTCGACAGCCATGCCGGAGCATTGATGCAGTTTGAGCTGGCACTGTCTGCCAAGGCGCTGATGTTTGCCCAGGACATGGTTCGCGGGCGCCTCGATCCGAACCGGATTTCTGGCTACCACGACTTCAAGCGCAAGGAGGTCAAGCTCTCCTTCGTACTGCCATTCATCAAGTTGGACGAGAGCGCTGCCGGCTATCTCGAAGGACTGGCGCCGCGGAGCAAGCAGTTCCTTGCGCTGAAGTCCGAACTCCAGACATTGCGGACGGAAGAGACGCAGCAGGGCGATCCTATCGCACTCTCAAGCAACCTTTTGCTGAAGCCCGGCAAGAGCAGTCCCGAGCTGGCCAGCGTCGTCGCGGCCATTCGCAGGAACGGCTCGGACGCGTTAAAGGAAAGCCATTCCGCCACCTTTGCCAGCTATCAGAAAGGAAGCGACTATACGCCGGAGATTGTCGATCTCGTGAAAGCCTTCCAGGAAGAGGTCGGGTTGAAATCGGACGGTGTGGTCGGTCCGGCGACGGTTCGGGCCATGGTTGGGGATACGCAGGAAGCCAAAATCAACAAGCTTGTTGTGGCAATGGAGCAGGCGCGGTGGCTGCCGGCGGAACTGGGCGATCGCCATGTGTTTATCAACCAGCCAGCCTACACCGCCTACTATCACGAGAATGGTGTCGAGCAATTCTCCATGCGCACCGTCGTGGGATCAAAGGCGAACCAGACCTATTTCTTCCAGGATGAGCTTGAGACTGTGGAGTTCAACCCTTACTGGGGCGTGCCGCAGTCGATTATCATCAACGAGATGCTGCCGAAGCTGAGGGCGGATCCGAGCTACCTGGATCGTATGGGCTACGAAGTGGCCGTAAATGGCCGAGCGGTTCCCTCCTCGAGCGTCAACTGGTACGGTTCCACGCAGTCCATCTCGGTGCGACAGCCGCCGTCCAGCGATAATGCGCTGGGTGAGCTGAAGATCCTGTTCCCCAACGAGCACGCGATCTACATGCACGACACGCCGTCCAAGAGCTTTTTCAAGCGCGACATGCGCGCTCTGAGCCATGGCTGCGTTCGTCTTGCTGAGCCGCGCAAGATGGCGGCGGCGGTGCTTGGCGTCACCGAGGAGGACATTGCGAAGAGGATCTCGCAGGGTAAGAACCTCGGCGAGAAAATAACCGCGAAGATTCCTGTCTATGTCGCCTATTTCACCGCTTGGCCGAACAAGGATGGCGTCGTGGAATATTTTGACGATGTCTACGACAGGGATGCTGCAACCTTGAAGGCGCTGAAGGCGACCAGCGCAGCCAGAGCCACTTAGCGGCTACAGGCCCTGGCCATGAGAATACAGCTCGCGGCTGCCTTTCTCGTGGCCAAGGAGCGGATGCCGCCTAGGATTTCCTCATCAGGTGCGCGACCAACTCGGGCCTCAGATCGGCGAAGTCGCCGATGATGTGGTCTGCCCCTAGGTCTTCAACCGGAACATCGGAATAACCGAAGGTGACGGCAATAGAAGGGATCCGAGCATTGCGCGCCGCAAGGATGTCGTTGATGCTGTCGCCGACCATCAGACTGCGTTGCGGATCGCCGCCCGCCCGTTCTATGGTTCCAAATATGTGGCCTGCATCCGGTTTGCGGACGGGGAAGGTGTCGCCGCCGGTGACGACACGGAACCGTTCGGTAAGCCCCAGCTTCGCGATCAGCGGGATTGCCAGTTCCTCCAGCTTGTTGGTGCACACCGCGGCCGTAAATCCCGCATGCTCCAATCTGTCCAGTGCCTCAATCAGGCCAGGGTAGGGGCGGCTCGCGCCCGGCATTCCTGCCTTGTAGTGAGCGAGGAATCGATCCAGCAAGGGTTCGACCTCGTCCTCCCCAATCCTGCGTCCGCGGAGATCGAAAGCCCGGCGGATCATGACCCTTGCGCCCTGACCAACTAAATGGGTCAGGTCACCATAGGTCACCGGTTCGAGGTCGGCGGCGGCGATCGCATGATTGAGACTGCTGACAAGATCGGGAGCGGTGTCGATCAACGTGCCGTCGAGGTCAAATATCACCAAGGGGGGCGTCATAGGAGTCTCCGGGAGGTGGATGCCTCGGGCGGCAGTAGATGGGTGGAGCGGCAAATGCAAATCGGGCGCGGCGAAGGGACTTTCCCTCTCCGAGGCAGACGTGTAAACAGCATCGCAAATAGCGGGGAGTTTCAGGCGCATGGACGCCCGGGAAATGAAGAAGAAGGCAGCGGAGGCAGCGCTGTCGCACGTCGAAGACGGGATGAGGCTCGGGATCGGAACGGGGTCCACGGCGGAAGAATTCGTGCGGTTGCTCGCTGAAAGGGTTGCTGACGGCTTGCAGGTGCAAGGGGTGCCGACGTCAGAGCGCACGGCGCGGCTCTGCCTCGAGCTCGGTATCCCGCTCCGCTCACTTGGCGAATTGCCTGAGCTCGACCTGACGATCGACGGCGCGGACGAGGTGGATCCCCAATTGCGCCTGATCAAGGGTGGTGGAGGGGCGCTGCTTCGCGAGAAGATCGTTGCCGCTGCATCCGCAAGGATGATCGTCATTGCCGACGAGACAAAAGTTGTTGAGACGCTGGGTTCTTTCCCACTGCCCATCGAGGTCAACCCGTTCGGGTTGACGGCAACCCGCATCGCCGTCGAGCGCGTTGCTTCCCGACTGGGTCTTAGTGGTCAAATCACCCTCCGCCAGTCGGGGGAAGATGTCTTCACGACTGACGGCGGCCATCACATTCTGGACGCATCTTTTGGCCGTATTCCTGATGCAGAGGCGCTCGCGGGCAAACTTTACCTCATACCGGGCGTGGTTGAGCACGGGCTGTTCATAAATCTCGCGTCGTTCGCGATCATCGCCGGTGACACTGGCGCTCGGACGATCAAGGCACAATGAAAGACAGGAGCAATTTTCCATGACCAACTTCGCGGTTCTCGGGCGCGCCACCGCTCTTGCCGTCATGATCGCCGCCAGCACCGCGCTGCCGGTTCGCGCACAGGAGATCTCCGAGGCGCATCTGGACGCGGCGCGTGACGCGGTCGCCGCCATCAATGCGACCGACCGGTACGACAACATCCTGCCTGGGCTGGCCGAGCGTCTGAAGGCACAGTTCATCCAGGCGACGCCAAATTTCCAGGAGCAGATCAGTCAGGTGGTCGATGAGCAGGCGCTAGCTCTTGCTTCGCGTCGTGCCGATTTGGAGCGGGAAGCGGCGACGATCTACGCCAAGGCATTCACCCAGGAGGAACTGCAGTCTATCTCTGCGTTCTATGCCACGGATGCCGGTAAGAAGCTTCTTTCCACAGGCCCGCTTGTAGCACGCGAACTGACCCGTGCCGCCGAGATCTGGGCCAACGGCATCTCGCGTGACCTTACGAACCAGAGCACGGAGGAACTGCGCGACATCCTCGACGCGGATGCCATTCAGGCTCCGGCTGCCGATGGCGGTGCCCCGGCACAGCCGCAGCAGTAGCGGCGGCACCATCGACACATGAAGGCCCGGAGCGATCCGGGCTTTTGCTTTTCTGGCCGCAGTTTTATATGGGCAGGGTCCCATCCCCGCGCAGGAGCCTCGCATGACTGTCTTCGACTACGACCTTTTCGTCATTGGGGGAGGCTCAGGTGGCGTTCGTGCAGCTCGGGTTGCCGGGACGCTTGGGAAACGAGTCGCTATAGCCGAAGAATATCGTCTGGGCGGCACCTGCGTTATCCGCGGTTGCGTCCCGAAGAAGCTTTTTGTGTATGCTTCGCAGTTTTCCGAGCACTTTGAGGATTCCGCCGGATTCGGATGGCAAGTTGAGGGTGCTAGCTTTGACTGGAAAAAGCTGGTCGCCGCCAAGGACAAGGAGGTCACCCGGCTTGAGGGGCTCTACCGGAGGGGGCTCGAGAATGCGGGGGTCGAGATCCTGGAGTCGAGAGCCGAGTTTCTCGATTCCCACACCATCCGCCTGGTGAAGACAGGGCATACGGTGACGGCCGAGCGAATTGTGGTCGCCACCGGCGGTTCGGCCAATCCCCACGCGGCTCTTCCCGGGCATGAGCTGTGCATCACGTCCAACGAGGCGTTTGATTTGCCGGAACTGCCGCGCTCGATCCTGATCGCCGGCGGCGGCTATATCGCCGTAGAGTTTGCCAACATCTTTCATGGCCTGGGGGTCGATACGACCCTGATCTACCGCGGCAAGGAAATCCTGTCGCGCTTCGACCTCGACGTGCGGCAAGGCTTGCACAGGGCGATGGAGGAGAAGGGAATCCGCATCGTCTGCACGGATGTCATCGAGGAGGTCACCAAGGCGCCAGCGGGCGGACTGATCGCCCGCACCCTGGATGGGCAGACGCTTGCGGTTGACACCGTCATGCTCGCGCTCGGTCGAGATCCGGATACCAAGGGGCTTGGGCTGGAGGCCGCGGGCGTTGAGACCGACGCCAAAGGAGCGATCGTCGTCGATGACTACTCGCGCTCCAGCGTTGCCCATATCTACGCGCTGGGTGATGTCACCGATCGGGTGCAACTGACGCCAGTCGCGATCCACGAGGCGATGTGCTTCATCGAGACCGAGTTCAAGAGCAACCCGACGAAGCCCGACTACGACCTGATCGCAACTGCTGTCTTCTCACAACCCGAGATTGGAACGATAGGGCTTTCCGAGGAGGAGGCCTGCAAGCGCTATCCGGAGATCGAGGTTTACCGCGCCGAGTTCCGCCCCATGAAGGCGACCCTCTCGGGACGCTCCGAAAAGATGATCATGAAGCTTGTGGTCGATGCGGCCACGCGAAAGGTGCTGGGCGCGCATATTCTCGGCCACGATGCCGGCGAAATGGTACAGCTCCTCGCCATCTCGCTGAAGGCCGGCTGCACCAAGGATGACTTCGACAGGACCATGGCCGTGCATCCGACAGCATCGGAGGAGCTTGTGACCATGTACCAGCCGAGTTATCGGGTCAGCAACGGCGAGCGCGTCTGAGCGGCGCAATCCGGTTCAGCTCGTGATCCTCGGAGTGCTGACGATCTTGTGGAAGAGGGTCTTCATCGCGTCCTCAATCCCTTCTTCGAGAGAGACCTCAAAGTAGTAGCCGGGGCTGGCACATTCCTGCATCTTTGAACCGATCTGATCGTTGAACGGTTTGACCCAGTCTCTCCAGAAGTTGTTGTCGTCCAGGGGTAGATAAGTGGTGTAAAGCACGGCGATCTTGATGTTTCTGTTCTTGATCTCGTCGCAGTACTTCGTGTCGATCGGTTCGATGCATCGCGTGGAGTTCACCTTTCCGCCCGGTTCATGGATCTCATCTCCGATCCTCGTCAGGGCGTCATCAAAGCTAGTTTGCTGGTCATTGTTGTAGTTCTGGTAGGGGATGCTCATCAGCTTGATCTTGTCGGTTGCCGAGGCCACGGTGTCGAGGTCGCCGTCGATATGAGCCACCTTGAAGAGCTGGGCATCCTGGGCTGTCTTGCCAAAGGTGTAGGCTGCCATACGAAACTGGCTGTTGACCGTCTGCGTCTGTTTTGCCGTTTCCATAAGGGCCTTGGTCGCCTCCGCAACGACCTCGATCCGGATCGGAATACCCTTGTTGAGGGCGACGTTGTAGTAGCTGTATGGATCTTCCACGCCGTCCTGCGAGACGATATGGCATGCGAACGCACAGTTCCGGTCTTTCCCGTTCCTTTCGGGATCTGGCCCTTGGTAGCCGAGGCGCGTTTCGTGCTTTAGATCCGCGATATCGTCCGCGTCGCCGCGACACCCATCGAAGGCGTGTTATCAAGCAGCATGTAGAAGTCCATGAACGCCGGCGTCTGGTAACGGGCCTTGGCTGCGCCGCTGATGGTTACTCTCTCGCGTCCCAGTACCTTCATAAAGGTCGTTGGCATGATCGCACTGAAGGAAACATGGGACTCTATCAGCCCGCCGCTCTTCGTGACGGTGACTTGAGCTTCAACCGGAAGTTGCCCAAGTTCTCCCGCCATCTGGCTGAAGAAGAGGCCTTGCCCATCCGGAGAACCCACTGTGATCGTGCCGTCGCCGTTCATCGCCATCGCCTGGACGACTGTCGGCGAATTGGGAGCAATGGCTCCCACGGCCGCCGCGTCTGCTGCGGCATATAGCTGGGTCCGCAAGGAAAGCGCGTGGCTAAGATCAATGGCAAGACCAGCTGCTCCGGTCAGGGGGACCGCGAGAAGTGCGGTCATGATGCCAAAATTTCCTGATCTGTCAGCCCATAGCTGATTGAAAGCAGCAAGCATGACGGCTCCCTCAAGACGTGGATCTGAGCGTGCGGCGTCATGCAGCGAGGCAGGCGACAATCATGGCCCGGGCGAAAACTAACCTCTGCTGGTCTGTAAACGGCAAACGAAGATGGTTAACAATCGCTCAGCCGATCGGGTAGAGTAGAAGGGCGCGCGGCAGATGCCGCTAAAATGCTAGGCAAGCCGTGCCGGAGACGGTATAAGCCGCGCCAAATTCCAGAACGACAGCCGGACAGGAAGTCCCGGGCGAAGGCAGGTGAGCGAGATGGCACAGAATTGGACCCCGAACACGTGGCGGCAAAAACCGATCCAGCAGGTTCCGGATTATCCGGATGCTGCAGCTCTGGCCGCGACCGAGGCACAGCTTGCCACCTTCCCGCCACTCGTTTTTGCCGGTGAGGCGCGTCGCCTGAAGAAGCATCTCGCCAATGTGGCCGAAGGCAACGGCTTTCTGCTGCAGGGCGGTGATTGCGCCGAAAGCTTCATGGAGCATGGCGCCGACACGATCCGCGACTTCTTCCGCGCCTTCCTTCAGATGGCCGTCGTGTTGACCTTCGGTGCACAGCAGCCGGTGGTGAAGGTCGGCCGCATCGCCGGCCAGTTCGCCAAGCCGCGTTCGTCGAACATCGAGAAGCAGGGCGACGTCGAGCTGCCGAGCTACCGCGGCGACATCATCAACGGCATCGAATTCCATTCGGACGCCCGCATTCCGAACCCGGAGCGGCAGCTGATGGCCTATCGCCAGTCCGCCGCAACGCTGAACCTGCTGCGCGCCTTTGCGATGGGTGGCTATGCCAACCTCGAGAACGTGCACCAGTGGATGCTGGGCTTCGTCAAGGATAGCCCGCAGGGCGAGCGCTACAAGAAGCTTGCCGATCGCATCAGCGAAACGATGGATTTCATGAAAGCCGTCGGCATCACGGCGGACAACAATCCGAGCCTGCGCGAGACAGACTTCTTCACCAGCCACGAAGCACTGCTTCTCGGCTATGAAGAAGCGTTGACCCGCGTCGATTCCACGTCCGGCGACTGGTACGCGACATCCGGCCACATGATCTGGATCGGCGACCGGACGCGCCAGGTGGACCACGCCCATGTTGAATACTGCCGCGGTATCAAGAACCCGATTGGGCTGAAGTGCGGGCCGTCGCTGCAGCCCGACAACCTGATCGAGTTGATCGATACGCTGAACCCGGCAAACGAAGCCGGCCGCCTGACGCTGATCTGCCGTTTCGGCCACGAGAAGGTCGCAGACCATCTGCCGAAGCTGATCCGCGCCGTCGAGCGGGAGGGCCGCAAGGTCGTCTGGTCCTGCGATCCGATGCATGGCAATACGATCACGCTCAACAACTACAAGACCCGGCCCTTTGACCGGATCCTGTCGGAGGTCGAAAGCTTCTTCCAGATCCACCGCGCCGAAGGCACGCATCCGGGCGGCATCCACATCGAGATGACCGGCAAGGACGTGACGGAATGCACCGGCGGCGCCCGCGCCGTTTCGGCCGGCGATCTTCAGGACCGCTACCACACCCACTGCGACCCGCGTCTCAACGCCGATCAGGCCTTGGAACTTGCATTCTTGCTGGCCGAGCGGATGAAGAGCGGTCGGGACGAGAAGCGGATGGTCGTCAACGGCTGATCCGACCGATGCGTACAGAAGGGGCCGGCGATTGCCGGCCCTTTCGTCTTTCTGCCGATAATGCGCGCTGAAGCAAAGCTTCAGACGAATGCATTTGACGGTCCTGCCGGCTCCTCTATCGTCCGTAGGGAGCAGGAGAGGACAATGGAAGAGCAAAACCGCGGTGGATGTCTCTGTGGAGGCGTCAGGTTCGAGACGACCGGGAAGTTGCGGGAGGTCATCGCCTGCCATTGTTCCCAGTGCCGGCGCCAGACTGGTCTTTACTATGCGGCAACCGATGTCGCGGTGGATCGTCTCAAACTCGTTTCTGAATCCACATTGACCTGGTTTCGCGCCAGCGAAACTGCCCGCCGCGGTTTCTGCTCGCGGTGCGGTTCGGCGCTATTCTGGCAGGCCAACGGCAGCGAACAGATGTCAATCCTTGCTGGAGCCTTTGATCGGCCGAACCATCTCAAGATGGGCTGTCATATCTTCTGTGAGGACAAAGCGGATTTCTACGACCTGCCGGAGGATGGGCTGCCGCGTCATCCGCGCAGCCGCTCCACTTGAGATAGGCCTGCCATACCGCCATCATCGAAGGGTGGAAGCGCTGAAAAGGGGAAGAAGCGGCCGCGAGCATTCTGGTCCCCAAACATCATGTCGTACTGCAGCAGCCGGTAGTTCTGGAGCGACTGGTTCACCATTCCGCCCTTCTCGTTCCAGCCCGCAAGAGGACGGCCTTCCTTGTCGACAAGCATATATCGATCAATTACCGCATACTTGCCTGCCACCTCTCCCAGGAGGCCGGTATAAAAAGGATCTGAAAAGCCCGCGGCGCTGACAACGTGGTAAGGAAGCACCGATGGACTGATCGTGTTAAGGCCCTTCCGCGCGCCGGTCTTCGAAGACCAGATGACCAGGGGCGTCTCATGCTCACGCTTCATAACATCCAGGCTTCCGCGCCGCGTCGCGACGGCATCTTCCATATAGCCGCTTTCCATGAAGACTTTCCCGAGCGGGGGTAGATGATCTCCAAAGAGTACAATGATGGTCTCGCGCTGGCGTGACTTTGCCCACTCCATCAGCATCGCGAGGCTTTCGTCTGCCTCCTTCACCCCATTTGAATACGTCGCAAGCTGCTGCTCCGCTTCCAGACTCAACTCGCTCTCGATGGAGATACTGTTGTCCATGTAGCGCCCGGCTTCATAGGGGCCGTGGCCTTGGAGGGTAACCGCAAACAGGAAGAGCGGCAGATCGGCGCCCTCGGCAATCTGAATGATCTGTTCTGTCAGTGCCGTGTCGGAAGCAAACATCCCTCTTTTCTCAAGGCTTGGAAGCTGCTCCTGCGCGAGGAACCGGTCAAAGCCAAGATGACGGTAGACATTCTCGCGATTCCAGAACCATCCTTCGAAGGGGTGAACGGCGACTGACGTATAGCCTTTGTCGCGAAAGAGGCCGGCGAGGGAGGGAAGGGGACGGCGGATATACTGCTGGTAAGGAATTCCCCCATAGGGAAGAAAAGCGTTGGAGAAGCCGGTAAGCGCCTCAAATTCTACATTCGCTGTCATTCCCCCGAACTCAGGCGAAAAGATCTGCCCCGTTTGCAAGTCCCGTATCGTCGGCATTGGGTCGGGATTGAAACCGACGTTCTCCAGCTTCGTCGGGTCCCACAGCGATTCACTCATGATCATGATCACATCGGGCGCAGGCTTGCGTGCAACCTTGAAAGCCGCGGGATCCAGGGGGATGTCGGCGATTGCTTCGGGACCGTAGCCTTGCGGCGCAGCAACGCGGGACATCGGTACGTTGAGGGCGAAGGCAAGGAGGAACCCGTTGTGCCGGTAATTGGCCTTCTGGTCCCACATCATCGGGAGAATCCCCATTCGGTCCCTGAGCCAGGTGGAGCCTTGAACATTCATCATCGGGGTGAAGCTCAGGAGGAACGGGAGCAGGAAGACAAGGCGCGATAGTCTGGCGCGCGAGGACAGGGCCGGAAAGTGGTGCCAGGCTACGAGCGCGATATAGATCATCGTGGCTATGCCGACAGTTGCAAGGCTGCCCAGCGCCAAAGCTTCCACCGGATTTGCCTTGACCATCACCGGCAGAAGCTCTGTGATCTGGCGCGCGAAAAGCAGGTCCGAGGGATAAAGGGGATCTGAAAGGTACTGCTGCTTTTCGTACGAGATGAAGGCCAGGAGGAGTACCGCAGGGACCAGCAGCACAATCGATCGGAAGGCGCGACCCAGCAGCATATCCATGCCCAGCGCGACGAGGAACATGATCGCGACGGTGGTGAGACCGGGGCGCGACAGCACGAAGGCAATCACATCCCCGTGCGGCCGACCGGCAACAGCCTCGACTGCACCAACAAGCGCTGTGCAGGCCGCGACCAGCACTAGCGCAGCGAGGATGTGATGCAGAAGGGAAGCCGACCCGGTAACCGGAGACGCCGGGACTGATTCTTGTTTGGCAACCCGGCTCACGCTTTGCTCCTATCAACACTGTCATTGAAGTGTCATATAACCGTCATGAACCGGAGGTGAACCACCTGAGCCGGGGAACTGTGCTAGTTCGTCGCGCTCGACCTGAGGGACCGGCTCAGCCTTGCTGGCCGTGGCAGGGAGTGGCTGTAGAAGGGGAGACGTACGCAGGTGACAGCCAGAAGTTCGATCGAGGCCTTCGACCTGGAAAGCAAGACGATCCGCATATTGTGGCAAGCAGAGGTTCTGTTGGAAGCGCCCAATTGGTCGCCTTGTGGGCGCTACCTGCTGCTGAACAGCGACGGCAGGATGTATCGGCTGATGCTGAACGGGGCACGCTCACTGGAGATGGTCGACACAGGGTTTTCGGTCGAATGCAATAACGACCACGGGATTTCACCCGATGGCGAATGGATGGCCATCTCCGACAAAACGGCCTTCGGCGCGTCCACAGTTTACATTCTGCCCGCCACTGGGGGAGAGCCGCGCCTGGTAACGAAAAGGCGTCCATCCTATTGGCACGGCTGGTCGCCCGACGGCCGGAGATTCGCCTATTGCGGCATCCGGGACGATCTCTTCGATATCTATACGATCGGTATCGAGGGTGGAGAGGAACAGCGGCTAACCTTTGGCGAGGGGCGCAATGATGGCCCGGACTATTCGCGCGATGGCAAATGGATCTACTTCAACTCGAGCCGCAGCGGGCGCATGCAGATCTGGCGAGTCCCTGCAGAGGGCGGGCCAGCGGAGCGGATAACGGACAGCCCCTATGTCGACTGGTTTCCGCATCCGTCACCGGTTGGCGACAAGATCGTCTTCCTGTCCTATGACGGCGACGTGTTCGATCATCCGCGCGACCTCGATGTCAGGATTCGGATGATGGACATGGATGGATCGAACGTTGAAACGCTGTTCGAGCTGTTCGGCGGGCAGGGAACGATGAACTCGCCGAACTGGGCGCCGGACGGGCGGCAGTTCGCTTATGTCCGCTATTTTCCGGTGGCATGAAGGCTTGAAGTCAAGCCGCTGGCAAGGCATGCATAACACGTCAGGTGCCAGCCACGTGCTGGAGAATCGGGAAGCCGGTGCAGATCCGGCACGTGCCCAGCGCTGTGAGGCGGACGGCTGCTGCAGAAGACGAGCCACTGGTTTTTCCGGGAAGGCTGCGGCAGGCGGATGAAGTCGAGTCAGAAGACCGGCCTGACGCGATAGACCCTACCGCACGGACGGCGGCTGGGTTTTGTGACGCCTGGAGGCTCAGCTCCGGCGTCAGCATTGTTGGGGATGAACGATGCGACCTGAAAGAGACGGGTACGGATGCGGCCTGGTGACCGCTGCCGCGTTTTCCGACGACGAGCGCTTGGCCATCTACAAGGCCATCGAAACGCGGCGCGATGTGCGCGACCAGTTCCTGCCCGTTCCACTCTCGGACGATCTTGTGCGGCGGCTGCTCGGTGCTGCCCATGCGGCGCCTTCAGTCGGCTTCATGCAGCCGTGGAACTTCCTGCTGATCCGTGATCGGGATCTCCTGGAACGGGCGCATCAGGCGTTTCAGCGGGCGAACGAGGAAGCGGCTGAAATGTTCTCCGACGAGAAGCAGGCGCTCTACCGTAGTCTGAAGCTCGAAGGCATTCGCAAGGCGCCGCTCAGCATCTGCGTCACCTGCGATCCGGACCGGGCAGGACCTGTGGTGCTGGGGCGCACGCACAATCCTCGCATGGATGTCTATTCCACCGTATGCGCCGTCCAGAACCTCTGGCTGGCAGCCCGCGCCGAAGGGGTAGGTGTCGGCTGGGTGAGCATCTTCCACGAGGCAGACATCCGCACCCTCCTCGGCATTCCGGAGCGGGTCGAGATCGTCGCCTGGCTGTGCCTCGGCTATGTCAGCGAGCTTTACGAGCAACCCGAGCTTGCGGTGAAGGGGTGGCGCCAGCGCCTGCCGCTCGAAGAGCTCGTCTTCCACGACCGCTGGGGCGAGCGCTGATCCTATTGCCGAGACTAGGCACCATCGGAAGCCGGATTGGCGAGATCGATCGAGCTGTCGTCGGGGAGGAAGACGGGGCCGACGGTGCGGACCTTCTGCGACGGGTCGTAGGGTCGCTCCGGTGGTGGCGGAGGGGCCTCGGCGGTTTCCCTCGGCTTGCTCGTCGTTACATCCGTGATGCTGGAGCCGGAACGGGAAGGAAGGCTCGGCTGAGGCAGCAGCTGAGGCTGTGCGGTGGGAATGTTCGGCAGCGCGACGACCTCATCGCATCCATTCTGCTGCATGGCGGAGAGGATCGCGTTGCGTTCGCCGTTCGGGCGGACGATGGAGAGCGAGGCGGCTCGCCGAGAACGAATGGCATCGCGGTCCGCCTCCGCCTGGCGCAGCGCCTGGGTGATCTCGCTGCAGACATCGCCTGAGCTACCAAACGAGACGATGCTTCCGGCGTCGCAGCCGGCGCGGCGCCTCTCAGATCGCAGGAAGCGGATCTCGTCTTCCTGGTTACGCAGCGCCTCGGCATGACGGCGCACCTCGGCGGTGCTGCCGATCACTTCCGGGATCGCGACAAGGCGCCGATTGAGGGACTGGCAGAGCATGGACTGATCCGCCGGCGCCGGGCTCTGCAGCAGCAGGAGCATGGTGACGGCAGAAAGGCTCTTCTTCATGATCGTCTCCGGGCGTCTCTTGTCCCGACATCATCGGGTCCGCCGGTTGAGATTATCATAATCGCTAGCTGCTCAGGCGTTTGATGCCTCGACGACAGCGAGTGCCGCCATGTTGACCACGCCACGCGAAGTCACCGAAGGCGACAGGACGTGTGCCGGAAGCGCCGTGCCGAGCAGGATTGGTCCGACATGCAGCGCGTCCATCATGTTGCGGACGATGCCGAGCGAGATGTTGGCGGCGTCAAGGCTCGGGAAGACGAGAAGATTCGCTTCACCGGTCAGCGTACTATTTGGCATCGCCCGCTTGCGCAGCGGCTCGGACAGTGCCGAACCGGCCTGCATCTCGCCATCGACCTCAAGCTCCGGGGCACGCTGGCGTACCAGCGAGAGCGCATCCCGCATCTTCTGTGCGCTTCCGGAATTGCGCGAACCGAAGTTGGAATGGCTGACCAAGGCAGCCTTGGGCACGATGCCAAAACGCTGGATCGCTTCAGCGGCCAGGATGGTCATCTCGGCGATTTCCGCGGCCGTGGGGTCGTGAGTGACGAAGGTGTCGGTGAAGAAGATCGCACCGCGCTGCGAGATCAGCAGGCTCATGCCGGAGAAGGCGCAGACACCATCGCGCTTGCCGATGATCTGGTTGACGTCTCGCAGATGGCGGTCGTAGCGCCCTTCGACGCCGCAGATCAGCGCGTCGGCCTCGCCGCGCTTGACTGATAGCGCACCGATGACGGTGGTGTTGGTGCGCACGATCGTACGCGCAGCCTCCGGATTGACGCCGGCACGACCCACGAGTGCAAAGTAGTCGTCCACATAGTCGCGGTAGCGCGGGTCGTCCTCGGGGTTCACCACCTCGAAATCGACATTCGGGCGAATGCGGATGCCGAAACGCTTCAGGCGTGCCTCGATAACGCTCGGGCGGCCGATCAGGATCGGACGAGCGGTCTTTTCCTCCAGCAGGACCTGGGCTGCGCGCAGGACACGCTCATCCTCGCCTTCGGCAAAGATGACGCGGTTCTTCTCCGCCTTCTTGGCGGAATTGAAGATCGGCTTCATGACAAAGCCCGAGCGCCAGACAAACCGGTTGAGCTCGTCCAGATAGGCATCGAAATCCTGAATTGGACGACCGGCAACGCCCGTCTCGGCGGCAGCGCGCGCGACCGCCGGAGCGATGCGCAGGATCAGCCGCGGGTCGAATGGCGAGGGGATGAGGTAGTCCGGCCCGAAGATCGGCGTCTCGCCGGAATAGGCGCGGGCAGCGACGTCGGAGACTTCTTCACGGGCGAGGGCCGCGATGGCGCGCACCGCCGCCATCTTCATCTCTTCGTTGATGGTGCGTGCGCCGCAGTCCAAAGCACCCCTGAAAATATAGGGGAAACAGAGGACGTTGTTTACCTGATTGGGGAAGTCGGAGCGGCCGGTGCAGATCATCGCGTCAGGGCGGGCGGCCCGCGCCAGCTCCGGCATGATCTCGGGCGTCGGGTTGGCGAGCGCCATGATCAGAGGATTGTCGGCCATCTTCGCCAGGAGGTCGGGCTTCAGGACGCCGGCAGCGGAAAGGCCGAGGAAGACGTCTGCACCGTCGATGTTCTCGGCGAGCGTCCGTGTCTTGCTCGTTTGGGCATAGACAGCCTTCCATTCATCCATCAGCTCCGTGCGGCCCTCATAGACCAGGCCTTCGATGTCGTGGACCCAGATATTCTCCCGCTGCGCCCCAAGTTCAACCAGCAGGTTGAGGCAGGCAAGCGCCGCGGCACCTGCGCCGGAGGTGACGATCTTGACGGAGGAGAGATCCTTGCCAGCGAGCTCCAGCCCATTAAGGATGGCGGCGGCGACGATGATGGCGGTGCCGTGCTGGTCGTCGTGGAAGACCGGGATGTTCATTTTCTGGCGCAACTGGCGCTCGACTTCAAAGCATTCCGGCGCCTTGATGTCCTCAAGGTTGATGCCGCCAAAGGTAGGCTCCAGTGCCGAGATGGTCGAGACCATCGATTCGATGCTTTGCGCGTCGATCTCGATGTCGAAGACGTCGATGGCGGCAAACTTCTTGAAGAGAACCGCCTTGCCCTCCATCACTGGCTTGGAGGCAAGCGGGCCGATATTGCCTAATCCAAGCACGGCGGTGCCGTTCGAGATCACCGCCACGAGATTTGCGCGCCCTGTGTAATCGGCCGCGGTATTGGGATCGTCGCGGATTGCGAGGCAGGGTGCTGCGACGCCAGGTGAATATGCCAACGCCAAGTCGCGCTGGTTGCCAAGCGGTTTCGTGGGCTGGATCTCGAGCTTGCCGGGGCGCGGGTACCGGTGGAAGAACAGGGCCTGTTCATCGAGATCGCCGGACTTCTTCGTGCCGTTTGCGTTCGCGTCGTCCTGCATGCCCTTGGCGCCTCCGGTGATACGTCTTTCGTCGAATGGTCGGTTGTGCCCTCCTTACAACAAACCGACGTTGGGAACAGCTTTATTTCCTCGAAACCTTGCTCGGTGCGCCCTCTCGTCGCCGCACATTGGCCGCGGTTGTCATGCTCCTGATACACGACTCTGGTTTTGGAATGGCCCCAAAGGCGTGCAGGCGAGAGGAGAACGTGACCGAGATGGCAAGCAGCAGGCACTTCCGGACGATCTTCATCTCCGACGTTCACCTCGGCTCGAAGGCAGCACAGACCGACCTTCTGCTCGACTTCCTGCGGCACAATGAGGCCGACACGATTATTCTCGTCGGAGACATCGTAGATGGCTGGCGCCTGAAGCGCAGCTGGCACTGGCCGCAAGGCTGCAACGATGTGGTTCAGAAACTGCTGCGCAAGGCGCGCAAGGGATGCCGCATCATTTACATACCCGGCAATCACGACGAATTTCTCCGCGACTTCCCCGGTACCCACTTCGGCGGAATAGAAGTGGCCGAGCGGATCGTTCACGAGGCGGCGGACGGGAAGAGATATCTGGTGCTGCACGGCGACGAATTCGACGTGGTTGTCAGAAATGCGCGCCTGTTGGCCTATCTCGGCGACTGGGCGTATGACGCAGCAATCGCTCTCAATGTCGTGCTGGCCGCGGTTCGGCGGCGGCTTGGGATGCCTTATTGGTCATTCTCCGCCTGGGCGAAGCTTCAGGTGAAGCAAGCCGTCAACTTCATCGGCGAGTTTCAGAATGTCGTTGCAGACGAAGCGCGCAAGATTGATGTCGATGGGGTCATCTGCGGTCATATTCATCACGCGGTGATGGAAGATATCAACGGCATCCAATACATCAACACGGGTGACTGGGTCGAAAGCTGCACGGCCGTTGTCGAGCGCCAAGACGGCACCATGGAAATGATCACTTGGCAGAAGCCGGCGGCAGTCGCGACGCTGCAGCCGCTGACGCCGGATTCTGTCGAGGGCATGAAGGCTGCCTGAAGATGGGCGTTTCCCGCCGGTGATGGCAAATCTGCCATAGGAGCCGCGCAGGGCGCGTGCTAGACCGTGCAAGATCCTGTCCGATTTAGTTGCTCCCGTGACAACACCCATTGTGACCGAGCCGCCGCCGCGGCGATTTCGAATGCGTTGCGCGCTCGCCTATGCAGCACCGATCGGCGTCAATGGGATCATGCTGCCCTATTTCCCGGTCTGGCTGAATTCGCTTCATTTCAGCGAATTCGAGATCGGGATAGTTCTTGCCATTCCCCTGATCGTTCGGATTATCGCCGCACCCGTTGTCGGCGCGATTGCCGACCGGTTGCAGGAGCGCTCCAGGGTGCTGTTCTGGTCGGGTGGTCTCTCCCTCCTGACCGCAGTCGCACTATATTCTGCAACGGAATTCTGGCCGGTGCTGCTGATCTACTGCCTGCAGGCGGCGGTCTTTGCCGCTTATGTACCGGTGGTCGATTCGATCGCGGTGAGCGGCGTCCGGCGCTGGGGCTTTGAGTACGGTTCACTGCGCGTCTGGGGCTCGGTCGGCTTCGTGGTGATGAGCCTGCTGATGGGGCAGTTGATCGGCCTCTGGGGCGGCAGGGTCCTTCCGGCGGTTGCCATCATTGCCTTCGCCACCACGCTGCTTGCGGCCTACGTGGCGCCGCGTCTTGGTCCGGCGCGTCGCAACACGTCCCTGGGCGGTGTCGGGCGCTTCAAGGGGCTGGGCGCTTGGGGCAGGATCGACCTTCACCTGATTATGATCGGCGCTTCGATCGCCCAGGCAAGCCACGCGATGTTCTACGCCTTTGGCGCCATCCATTGGCAGGATGAGGGCTTCGGCGGAACGCAGATCGGCATCCTGTGGAGCACGGCGGTCATTGCCGAGATTCTTGTATTCTTCGCTTCCGGCATCATCGCGCGGCGCCTTTCACCCTGGACCCTGATGCGGTTCGGCTGCGCGGTCGCCGTGCTGCGCTGGGTGCTCTTCCCCATTCCGCTTGGCTTCTGGGGCTACTTCCTGCTGCAATCCATGCATGCCTTTACCTTCACCTTTCTGCACATCGGAGTGCAGCACAAGCTGGTGGAAATGGTCCAGGAGGATCAGGAGTCCTCCATGCAGGGGGCATACTTCTTCTACAACGGCGCCTTTCTCGCGCTGGCGACCTTCGGCTCCGGCATCCTCTACCGCCAATATGGTGCCGCAAGCTTCGCCGTGATGGCGCTCGCGGCCGTGGCGGGTCTTCTCACCATTGCACTCGCCGCGCGGCTTCAGCCCCAGAGATCTGGCGGGGGCGGAAATACGGTGGATCCTTCGTAGCGCAGACTGGGGTTACGGTCGTGGGCAAGCAGCAGCGGCCCGTCCAGATCGGCGTAGTCCACATCCTGCGCTAGTAGGACTGCAGGTGCCATACCCAAAGAGGTGCCAACCATGCAGCCGACCATGATGCTGAAACCTAGACGCGTTGCTTCTGCCTTCATGCGGAGCGCTTCGGTGAGGCCGCCGGTCTTGTCGAGCTTGATGTTGACGGCGTCGTAGCGGTCGCGCAGTGCTTCCAGGTCCTCGATCGCGTGCACGCTCTCGTCAGCGCAGATCGGGACGTGACGTTGAATCTGGGCGAGCTTTGCATCCTTCCCCGCAGGGAGGGGCTGTTCGATCAGAGAAATCTGCAGTTCCGCCGCTACCCGAAGATGGCGCTCAATGTTTTCCTCGGTCCAGCCCTCGTTGGCGTCGACGATGATGCGAGACGCTGGCGCGGCCCGACGCACCGCTCGCATCCGCGCCTCGTCATCTGTGGTCCCGAGCTTGACCTTAAGGAGCGGGCGCTGGGAATGTCGTGCCGCTTCCGCCGCCATTGTTTCAGCATCGCCGAGTGAAAGGGTGAAGGCGGTGGTGATCGGGCGCGGTGAGAGGTTGAGGGCATCCGAGACTGCCATCTTGCCCTGTTTCGCTTCGAGATCCCAGAGGGCACAATCGACAGCATTTCGGGCGGCGCCCGGCTTCAACAGTCGCAGGAGCTCGGCACGGCCCGCACCCTCGGCCACAGCGTCCGAGACTGAGCGGATGTCCTTGAGGACCCCTTCGATCGATTCGCCGTAGCGCCGGTAGGGAACGCATTCGCCGCGGCCGGAAACGTCGCCGGCAGATATGGTGCAGGTGACTACCTCCGCTTCGGTCTTGGAGCCACGAGAGATGGTGAAAAGCCCAGCGATCGGGAAGGTGTCGATTGTGGCTTCGAGGTTACGTCGCATGCTTTTGAACTTCCCGTCGTGGTAATTCTTCGGCAGCTGTTTATATTGCCGGTTGCCGTCTTGCATCAATGATAACGGCTGCGCCCGATACTAAAACCACGAAAGATGCCAGTGCCGTCACCCAACACTGAAACCCAGGCCGCCGCAATGGCGTCAGAACAGCTGCCTGGGGGCGATGGCGAGCGGCTGGTCGCCCATGGTGACTGGCGCAACCACAGCATTGCGAAGGTTCTGCCGACGCTCGAGGAGCTGAAGAAGAGATCCGGGCAGGGGCGCGTTGAAATCGACGTGTCGGGCGTCCATGCAATCGACACGGCAGGAGCCTGGCTGATCCGCAGGGTCATCACCGCCAAGCAGTCGCAGGGCCGGGAGGTGGCACTTGTCGGTGCAACGGCAAATGTCGACGAGTTGATCTCTGTGCTTCCTGAAAAGGCGCCCGCGCCAACTGCGCCTTCAGGATCGCGTGCGTCGTTTTTTGAGCGCGCCTTCGCACCACCTGGCCGAATAGTGACCGAACTCGCCGGAGACATGGTGGCAGCCATGCACATCCTTGGATCGGCGGTTCGCGGGGCCCAGATGAAGTTCGGTCGCGGCGGCGGCGTTTCCCCTGCGTCCGTCGTTAATCAGATTGACCATATGGGCGTGCGGGCGGTTCCCATCATCGCTCTAATGTCCTTCCTGATCGGCGCCATCATCGCGCAGCAGGGAGCCTTCCAACTGCGTTACTTCGGCGCCGAGATTTTCGTTGTCGATCTCGTCGGGATCCTACAATTGCGCGAGGTCGGTGTGCTGCTGACCGCGATCATGATCGCGGGCCGCTCCGGCAGCGCGATCACGGCGGAAATCGGATCGATGAAGATGCGCGAGGAGATCGATGCGCTGACCGTCATCGGGCTTAACCCCGTTGGCGTGCTGATCTTCCCGAGGCTGGTGGCGCTGACAATTGTTCTGCCACTCCTCACCATCATTGCTAACTTTGCAGCGCTTTATGGCGCCGCGGTTGTAACCTACACCTATTCCGGCATTACGTTCGACACCTTCCTGTCGCGTCTGCACGAGGCGATCGACCACACATCGATTGCCTCGGGAATGATCAAGGCACCATTCATGGCGCTCGCGATCGGCATCGTCGCCGCTGTCGAGGGCATGAAGGTCGGGGGCAGCGCCGAATCGCTCGGCAAGCACGTTACCGCATCGGTGGTGAAGTCGATCTTCGCTGTTATCGTCATGGATTCCTTCTTTGCGATCTTCTATTCGGCGATCGATTTTTAGGAGCTGCAGATTGCAACAAACGGCTGAGAAAGCTTCTGAGCGGGAAGACAGGCAGGTGGTGCTGTCGGTGCGCGACGTGACGGTGGGGTTTGGCTCCAATATTGTGCTCGACCATCTGAACCTCGATATCTATCGCGGCGAAATTCTCGGTTTCGTCGGTGCGTCCGGCACCGGTAAATCGGTGCTGATGCGTACCGTGCTGCGGCTGCTGCCACGGCGATCGGGTCGGATCGAGATCCTCGGCACCGATTACGATGAAGCGGATGAAATGCAGCGGATGGAGCTCGACACGCGTCTCGGCGTGCTTTTCCAGCATGGCGCGCTGTTTTCGTCGTTGACGGTAAAGGAAAACATCCAGCTGCCGATGCGCGAGTATCTCGATCTGCCGCAGTCGCTGATGGATGAGCTAGCCTTTCTGAAGATCGAGATGGTCGGGCTCGCGCCGGATGCTGCTGACAAATACCCGTCCGAGCTCTCGGGCGGAATGATCAAGCGCGCCGCGCTGGCACGCGCGCTTGCGCTCGATCCGGACCTCGTGTTCCTCGACGAGCCGACATCCGGTCTCGACCCCATCGGAGCTGCAGAATTTGACATGTTGATCGCCAGGCTGCGCGACACGCTGGGGCTGACGGTCTACATGGTAACCCACGATCTCGACAGCCTTTTTTCCGTCTGCGACCGTATTGCCGTTCTGGGCCAGAAGCGGGTATTGGTCGAAGGCACGCTGAACGATATGCTTTCCTTCGACGACCCGTGGGTTCAGGCCTACTTCCGCGGCAAGCGGGCCCGTTCCGTGGTGACCACGGACGAGGACGCTGCGCAACCTGCAGAAAAGTGACTGAGGCCATGGAAACCAAAGCCAATTACGCAATCGTCGGGTTTTTCACCCTGTTGGTGATCGCTGCCGCATTCGGTTTCGTCTACTGGATGGCTCAGTCTGGCCGCGGTGGGCCGACGGCGGAGCTTGCCATCCGCATTCCGGGATCGGCCAACGGTCTTTCAGTTGGCTCGCCCGTCCGCTTCAACGGCATCCCAGTCGGTTCCGTGCGCAGCCTGTCCATCGATCCGGACGATCCCCAATACTCCATCGCCTTCACCGAGGTCCGTGCGGATGCGCCGGTCTATCCTTCAACGAGGGCTGTTCTGGAGGTGCAGGGACTTACGGGCGCGGCCTATATCGAGCTCTCGGGTGGCAATAAAGGTGAAGAAAACATCTTGCAGAAGGCGATCGAGACAGAACGTCCGGCGGTGCTGATTGCCGACCAGTCAAGCGTCACCAATCTGCTGGCGACGGCGGACAAGATCCTCGACCGCGCCAACCAGGCGATCGGCGACCTCCAGGGGTTCGTTGCCGATGCACGGGGGCCTCTGACGCAGACGATTCGCAATGCAGAGGCCTTTACCGGCGCGCTCGCCAGCAACTCCGACGCGATCGACCAGTTCCTGGAAAGCATGTCGACACTCGCGGTTACCTTCAATGGCGTTTCGGCGCGGTTGGATTCGACCCTTGCTGCGGCGGATCAACTCGTCCGGGCGGTCGATGCAGCCAAGATCAACGCAGTTGTATCCAACACCGAGCGGGTCACGCGCAACGTCGCGGACGCGTCGGAGAATTTGGACGAGATCGCGCAGAACATCCGTGAGGCTGCGGCCGGTTTCGAGCGGGTGACCACGGATGCCCAGTCGGTGATCCGACGCGCCGACACGCTGATGGCCGCCATAAGCCCCACCAATATCGGCACGGCCGTCAACAACATCACCGCAGCAAGCGAGGATGCACGCAGCGCTTTGTCATCCGCGCGTGAGGTGGTTGACAGTGTTGCCGAACGTCGTGGTGACATCGATCAAGCTATCGGTGATTTCACGGATCTCGCGCAGAAGCTCAACAACGCTTCAAATCGAGTCGACGGCATCCTCGCCAAGGTGGACACGATGCTGTCCGGCGGTGATTCTGAGTCTCTCTTTGCAGAAGCCAGGCGGACGCTTGAGTCGTTCCGAACGGTGGCAGACAACATAAATGCGCGGGTGGGACCAATCGCCGACAGCCTGCAGCGATTCTCCTCTACCGGGCTCAGGGACATCCAGTCGCTCGTCGAGGATACGCGCCGCACGGTCAATAGCCTTGGCGACACGATTACGAACTTTGACGAAAACCCACAGCGGCTGATATTCGGCGGCGAGAATGTTAAGCAGTATGACGGCAGAACGCGACGGTAGGGGCGCAGTATCGATGACCGGAATGACCTTGAACAAGAGAGGCTCCTTACGCCCGACTGCTCTGGCGGTACTGCCGCTTGTGGCATTGATTGTCGCGGGCTGCGGCTCCAAGGCCAACAACGACACCTTCGACCTTTCGGTCACACCGGCGAGTACGGGACCTGCCGCCCGAGGCCGGCAAATCCTCGTGCCAGAGCCGACGGCCTTGAAGGCGATCGACAGCAACCAGGTTGTCGTGCGGGTGTCGCCGTCGGAAATCCAGTACCTGGCGAATTCTCAATGGAGCGACACGCTGCCGCGCATGGTTCAATCCAAGCTGGTCGCGGCGTTTGAAAACAGCGGCCGCCTCGGCGGGGTCGGCAAGCCGGGGCAGGGGCTGGCTATCGATTACCAGATCGTTGCCGAAATCCGCGCCTTCGAAGTCAATACGGTCGGTGCAGATGCTGCCAATGTCGAGATCTTCGTGAAGATCCTGAACGACCGCAATGGGACCGTGCGTGCACAGCGGGCATTCCAGACCAGCGTTCCCGTCTCAGGCTCCGACAACCGTGATTTCGTTCAAGCCCTCAATGCTGCGTTCGCTGTGGCGGGCGCAGAGATCGTCGAGTGGTCGCTGCAAGTGATGTAGCTCTTGTTCCAGACAAGCCCGACCAAAAGAAAGGGCCGCCCACGAGGCGGCTCTTTTTTTGTGGACTGCTAGCCTGGTCCCTTGCCCGCACGCTAGCCGTTGAACCGGCCGGCGGCGTGGGCGAGCATGGTATAGACCTTGCCGGTGTCCGAGGTGAGGTAGCTCTGGGTGACGCTTTTGTCGCGGTCGGTGCGGGCAACGTCATTCAGCAGTTTTTCGAAGTCGGCAATATAGCGGTCGACGGCTGTCCGGAATTCCGGCTCGCGCTCATACTTTCGCTTGATTTCGTCAAACGTCTGCTGCCCCTTCAGCGTATAGAGCCTACGGGTGAAGACGTCGCGCTCACCGCGCTGATAACGCCGCCAGAGATCGACCGATGCATCGTGGTCGATGGCACGTGCAATATCCACCGACAGTGAGTTCAGCGATTCGACCATGTGCCGGGGGTTGCGGTTGTCACCATTTCCACGGGGAGCAGCTTGCTCCGGCTGACGCGGTGCCTGGCGACTTTCTGCTGCCGGCTCGCGGGACGCGCCACGCAGCAGGTCGCTGATCCAGCCGCCTTCGCCAGGGCGGGGGGCAGGCTCTGCCGGACGCTGCTGCTGAGCGGCTGGTGCCACGTTCAGCGAGCCGCGAAGGCCAGAGGAAAGGATGTCGGAATGCGGTGCGGAGATCGGCGGCTGCGGCAGGGCGGTCGCCTGCTGCGGCCGTGGGGCCGGAGCCGGCGCGCGCGGCTGGGCGGGTTGCGAAACCTCCAGTTGCTGAGAGGAACGGCCGACCAGTTGGGAAAGATCCTGCAGAGCCTTGATCTGCTCTGTGACCGCACGGCGCATGGCTGCGGCGCTTTCCTTCGCTTCCTCGGGAAGGTCGAAGGCGCCACGCTTCAGTTCGGAACGGGTGCTATCAAGCTCTTCGCGGATCTCGTTTGCGGAGCGTCGTATCTCGTCTGTTGCGCCAGCGAAGCGTCCAGCGGCTTCTTCGATCGATTGACGCAAGGTCTCACGCAGCTGAACGGCGGCACTGTCGGAGCGGCTCGTGGCATCGTTGAGCACCCGCTCAACGTCTCCAAGCGATCCATCCACGCTCGCCCGAATACGTTCTGCCAAACCCTTGGCGCGGTTTTCGGCGTTGGCCATGGTTTCGTCGACGACGCGGTTGGCTTCCTGTCCTGCGCCCAAGAAGGCCTCGCGCATCGATTGTGCCGTAAGATCTGCACGCTGCTGGGTTTCGCCAAGAGTGCGCCCAACCTCGGCGAACGCACCGTGGAGGCTTTCGCGTAGATGGGCAGCAACCTGCGAGGAGCGCTCGCTTGCGCGGTCGAAGGCCCCATCTACGAGTGACGAGAGGTTACGCATCGTCTCCTCGATCTGCTCCGATTGCTTCACGAGCCCGATCGAAAGGTCACGCAAAGCGGTCTGACGCTCACCGAGCGTGTTGGCAAGATTCGACTGTGCAGCGCCCAGCAGTTCCGAAGCCTGCGCAAGCACCTTCGAATGTTCGTCGAACCGCCCGACGATGCCGCCCACCTGACCGAGTGTCTGGTTCGAGATATTCGCAAGCCGGTCGATGTTGTTTTCCAGGAGCCTGCTGGATCCGGAAACCATGTCGATTGCCTGGCTCGCTGATTGCTGGAATCTGTTTGCGGTGGCGTCTAGTTGCTCGTCCACGCCGGCAAGTCGGGCCGATGCTTCGTCGGTGGCCGAAGTGATGTTCTGCGCGGCGCGCTGGATGGTGTGGGCGATGCCGGAGTTGCTTTCTTCCAACCGCTCAATCAGCGCGTTGACGTTGCCCGTGAGACCCCTTTCGACGGCCAAGAGTGCACCGGCAGTGCTTTCTGCCCGCTGGGTCAGGGCCGCAAGTGCTTCATCTGTCCGTGAGGCAATGGCGCTGACCAAGGAGCTGTTCTCGTTGCGGATGCGTCCGGTGCTTTCGCTCGCGACGGCCGCAATACGATCGGTGCTCTCCTGGGCGGCAATGGCAATCTGTTCCGCAGCTGAACGGCTCACTTCAGCGTACTGGTTCACCACCGGCTTTGCCTGCTCCTCGATCAGGCGCGAAAGCTCAGTTGTCCGGCTGGCCAGCATTGAATTCAGATCCCGTGCGCGGCTGTCGAGAGCGGCACGAACTGCATCGCCGCGTGCAGCTAGAGCCTTGTCGACTGCGTCCATGGCAGCGTGCAACTCCCCGGCGGTTTCCGACAGCGTGCTCCGCAGCGACCCCCCCCGTGCCTCAAGTGCCTGTTCGGCCTCGCCGAGCGCTTCAGAGATGGCTGTGACTTGCCGCTTGACCAGCGAATCGGCCTCGGCAACCTTGTGGACGATCGCGCTTCCAGCCTCTGAAAAGGCCTGGGCTACAGTGGCGGCCTGTCCTGCAAGGCGGTTCTGGGTTTCTGATATCCGTGCGACGATGTCGTTTGAGCGTTCTTCCACGGAGCGTGTGAACTCCGCATTGCGGTTGGAGAGCTGGTCAGCGAACTCTGCGCCCGCCCGGCTGAGAACGTCTGCTGAGCGGATGGCTTCGCCATCCATGCCTTCGGCGGCAGAAGCCACGGCTTCCCGAAGGGTCGCCGCTAGGCCGGCAGCTTTCCCTTCGATCGTCTTCGTGACGTTGTCCAGCCCGATGTTAAGGGCGCGGTCCATCGTCGACAGCCGCTCGTCGAGGCGTGCCGTTCCGGTTTCGAAGGTCTCGGCGATGCGTTCGTGGGCGTGGCCGATGTCGCGTCCAGCACCGTCGACGAGACTTGTAACGGTCCCGACGGTGCTTTCAATGCGCCCGGATAGATCGTCAGCCGAGCGGTTGATCTCCTCGGCAGCCTTGTTGAGCTTCTCGGCGATTTCGCCTGCAGTTGCGTTGAGACGCTGCTCCAGATTGGAACCCACGCCGTCAATTGCCGCGCGGAACTCGTCCTGCTGAAGTTCGAGCGACATCTCCAAAAGCCCAGCACTGGTTGCGATCGTGGTGCCGATCGAAGTTGTCTGATCGGACATCAGCTCGTTGATCTGCTCCCGGGCCTGGGTAAGGACGCCCGACATTATCTCGCTGCGCTCTTCCAAGGTGGCGCGCAGGCGCTCGTAATTGGTGACGAGCGTCTCCTCAAGTTGCTGGTGTCCAGACGTGACTGTGGCTGCAAGCTGCTCGTTCATCGCCGAAAGCGTGGTGGCCACTTGTTCATGACCAGCGCCGATCGTGCCTTCCAGACGTTCTGCTCCGCTTGCGAAACTGCCCTCGAACCGGTTTGCACCATCGTCCAACACCGACTCAAGGCGTTGCGAGACCTGCCCCACCGAGCCCTCGATCCGAGCGCTTGCGTCGGAAGCAATGGTAATGAGTTTGTCGGCTCGCTCGTCCAGAGCGCCTGTGAGTCGGTCTTCGCCCAACGCAAAGGCCGTGCTGAGTCCAAACGTCTTATCGTCCAGCATTTCCCCAAGTCGGTGCCCACCATCCTCAAGGTGGCGTGCGATGGCGGCTGCGCGCTCGTCAAGAACCTGTGACAGCCGCTCCGGTGTTTCGGCCACGCTTGCGATGACGCCGGCGATCCGATCTTCGCCGATGGCAAAGGCGGTATTCAGTTCCATCGCCTTGTCGTCCAGCATCTCGCCGATCTTGTCTCCATTGGTGGCGAGGACCTGGGCGAAGCCGGCGAGATGATGATCAAGGCTGTCGCCAAGACGCTGCTCGCCTTCCTCGAGATGTCGTGAAATGGCGGCTGCACGCTCATCGAGAACATGTGAAAGCCGCTCCGGCGTGTCGGCAACGCTGCTGAGGACGCCCGCGATCCGATCTTCGGCGAGTGTGAAGGCGGTATTCAGTTCAAGCGTCTTGTCATCCAGGATCTCGCCGATCTTGTCGCCGTTCATTGCGATGGCCTGTGCCAGACCCTCCACACGCCGATCAAGGCTGTCGCCCAGACGTTGTTCACCTTCATCGATGTGCCGGGCTATGGCAGCTGTCCGTTCGTCCAGAATGCCTGAGAGGCGCTCCGGCGTGTCGGCCAAGTTCGTCAGAACCTCTGTGATCCTGTCCTCGCCGAGAGCGAAAGCGGTGCTGATCTCAAGCGTCTTGTCGTCAAGAAGCTCCCCAAAGCGCTCGCCATTGACGGAAAGCGTCTGCGCAAGATCGGCGAGCCTGCGGTCGAAGCCCTCTCCCATCCGTTGTTCGCCCTCCTCGAGACTGCGGGCTATGGCTGCTGCACGCTCACCAAGAACAGTGGAAAGACGCTCGGGCGTATCCGCAAGATTGGTCAGAATGCCGGCGACGCGGTCTTCTCCCAGCGCAAACGCGGTGCTGATCTCCATCGTCTTGTCGTCGAGCAACTCGGTGAGGCGGTCTCCGTTGGCCGACAGAGTTTGACTAAGATCGGCGGTGCGGCGTTCCAATCCTTCAGCGATCCGTTGCTCTCCTTCTTCAAGATGACGAGCGATAGCAGATGCGCGTTCATCAAGAAGGTTGGCGAGGCGTTCCGGAGCGTCGGCAACGGTGGCCCGGATGGCTGCAGTGCGTTGGTCGATGGTCTCGGTGAAGCGCTGCTGACCGCCTTCCAACGCTTCGACAACAGCCTCCGAGCCTTCCGTCAGGGTCCTGTCGAACTGCTTTTGACTGTCGGTGAGTGCACCGAGCAGCGCTTCGCTGCGTGCAGCAAGCACGGCATCGATAGCTTCGTGGGTATTGCCAAAGGCGCTCGTGATCTCATTGCTGCGGGCAGCCAGTGCATCACTGAGATCCTTGGTCCGTTCCTCAAGTGCCGAATCTAGGATCTCCTGCCCGGTGCCAAGGGTGGTGGCCAGGCTGAGAGCCTGTTCGGTAAGCGTGCTGCCGATCCGCTCGATACTGCCGTTGAGGATGCCTTCGATCGAGTCGGTTCCGCCCGCAACTGTCTCGTTGATGCGCGCGAGGCTATCCATCAGCTTGCTGTCGAGGCTACCGGCGCGTTGGTCGAAGGCGGACGTGAACTGCGTCAACCCTTCGTCGAATGTCGTGCTAAGCTGCCCGACTGTCGCCTGGAAGCGTTCTTCAAACAAGCCGGTGCGAAGATCCAGATCCATGACCGCATCATCGGCTGCATTTTGCAGGTTCTGACGGAAGGTCGTGCCCTTCTCATCCAGCGACTTGTTGAGCGATCCGAGTACGGCGTCGAGCGAGGTGGTGATACTGCGCTCGCCTTCGGTAAGTCCTTCGGTGATCTCCCGGGTCCGGGCGACGAGCGTCTCGTTCAACTGGCGCGTGCGATCGGCAAGCGCCGCATTGAGGCGTTCGGTGTTTGCATCCAGTGTGGAAGCGCGGGTCTCGAACTCGCCGAGGAGCTCCTGGCCGCGCTCGGAGAGCGTCGATGTGAGCGTCTGAAGGCGCTCATCGAATTCGTTCGCCAGCGCGAAGCCGGAGGAGCTCAAGGTTTCGACCAGATCCTGTGCCTTCGCTGCAATAAGCGATCCAAGAGCTTCGCCGGCGGCATTGGTCTTTTCCGTGAGGGCAGCAGCCCGAGTGTCGATCATGGAGGCAAAAGCTTCGCCGGACGTTGCCAGGCGGATCGAAATTTCCTCCGTCGCGAGAGACAGTTCTTCCTTGAGCTGCTCGTGAGCGCCCACAATGGAGGAACGAATGCGCTCTGCATGATTGACGATGGCGTCACGCTCGCTGCCCAGTTCGTGGACAAGGCCACGCACTCGCAGCTCGTTGTCGGCATAGCTGCGTTCAAGAGCGTTTACTTCGGAGTGGACGAGGGTCTCGAGTTCCGTCGCACGGGCGATCGTGCGTTCGATGCCTTCGTTCATGGCGGAAACTTCGCGGCGCACGGCCTGGCCAACCGTCATGATTCGATCTGCAGCGATGGTTTCTGGCTCGGAGAGACGCAGAGCGACCTCGGCCATGGAACGGGCAGCATTGCGCAGGTCCTGCGCGCGAGCCATCATGATGGCGAAGGCGAAGAAAAGCAGGATCGGGACAAAGATCCCGACGACGACGCCTAACAAGGCGGGCGACGACACCAGTCCGGCGACCGACCCTGCTCCCCACAGGTCCGTGCCATATACCATCTGAGCCAGCCCGAAGCCGCCGATCGCCCAAAACAGGGAGACGATCCCTGCGTTGCGGAGCGACGAGCGCATGTTGCCCCCTTCGAAAGACTTCAGCATGTTGAGCGTGCTGCGGCGGCCGCCGTCATTGGCCGGTTCAAAGGCGGGGGCGCGTGCTACGGGCTCTGCCGCTTGGGTGCGGGGCGGCTCTGCGGGATTTTCACGGCGCTTGGGGATGGCGCGCTGCTTTGGCGTATCGGACAATCTGGCCTCCGAGGCGTGGGGCGCCGACTTTCGACGAGCGTCCTGCTCGTCATTGAAGTCGATCTTGAGGGCGTCCTCCAGTGCTTGGAATGCGGTCTCGTCGATCGACTCAGTCGTGGTGTTTTTTGCCATGCGGTTACGCCTCGCTACATACTCGCCCGGCCATCTTCCGCTGGTCGTGCCGCCAATCGACCAGCCGGAGATCATGCCTGCCGGATCCCCGTGTCGTCATGACCTTAGGATCCTGTTACTTTTATATCGGATGGCGTTCTTGCAAACGGATGATAAGGAAAACTTACCAACGCGCCATCCGCATCGACGAGAACGAACTCCCGCCATACCACCTGTACTGTAGTGGCACATCTGCCCTGTCTTCACAATTCGGCGCACGTGCGGCAGCGGCAGTGGCGGCGCCTTGTTAACAGGAGATAAACCATAGAACTCGGCGAAAGACCTGTAAATCAGCGCTCTTAGGCGAAATTAACCATAGCCGAAGATTTCAGCCCTGTTTGCGCCTCGATTTAACGGGATAGAGCCACTTGTCCGGCACGTTCGGCCAATGCTTGTCCTAAGGAAATAACAAATCTCATGGTTGCGTCCACCATCGCTTTCGAAGCCCCGGTCACCGAGCGCTCGCTTTTCGCTGCCCGAGCGCGTCCTGTTGATCTTGTGCATCTCGCCGGGCGCAGCCTAGGCGATGCGAACCTTGAAGCCGAAGCGTTGCAGATGTTTGTCCGGCAGGCCCGTAATGCTCTGCGTGAGATGGGCAAGGGCGATCCCGCTCTGACTGCCGCCGCCGCGCGCCGTTTGCGTCAGGCCGCATCCGCAGTCGGTGCGTTCCAGGTTGCAGAGACTGCCGGTTGTGTAGAGGCGAATGCGGTTGACGCGGGTGGACTTGCCAAGCTCGGTGCTGAGTTGCTGGAGGCGGAAAATTTCATCCTGAAGCTGTGCCGCTGACAAGCCATGGCATTGTGCCCCCCGGGCTCGCTGCCTATGTTGACGCGAGAGCCGATTTGTTGAAAGACAAGCCTTCACCCGCGCAAGACTGACCGGATTCCCAACCATGACCAAACTGACGATCGTCGCCTTCGACGGAACGCGCTACGACCTGGACGCTACCAATGGCTCTACAGTCATGGAGAATGCGGTGCGCAATTCTGTGCCGGGAATCGAGGCCGAGTGCGGCGGCGCCTGCGCCTGTGCAACCTGTCATGTCTATGTCGATGATGCGTGGTCCGAAAGGGTCGGGCCCCCTTCGCCGATGGAGGAGGACATGCTGGACTTTGCCTATGAGATGAAGCCGACGTCGAGGCTTTCCTGTCAGATCAAGGTGACGGACCAACTGGACGGGCTTGTTGTCAATGTGCCGGAGCGGCAGGCGTAAGGGTCGCGGAGCCTTAGCCGTCTTGCTGCTTTGATCGATAGGTCAGAAGCCGCATCATCCGATCATCAAAATTCTTCGATTCAATCTTGTCGAAACGAAGCTGGTCTTGGTCGTGAGCCTCGAGAACGCGCTGCGTCGTCTCGCCCACCTTCTTCTCGAGTTCATTGCAATCTGAGGCGGCACGAAGGCCGAGAAGCTCCTTCTCCAGTGTACGGGCATAGCCTCGAGCAATCTCTGCATGTCGCTCTTCGTGCCGCTTTATGTCGGACGACAGGGTGTCCCATATGAAGCGCAGGTTCTTGGTGGCCCTGCGGCGGTTGCTCCAGCGGGGCAGTATGAGGTGTGTCTTGAGCGTCACTTGGGCGGAGCCCACCGAGCAACGGCCGGCGCGTTCCACATAAGTCACCTCGCCGCCGAATTTTATCTCCGTTGCACCCGGATGCCGGTGACCGGTGGTCTGGGTGAGGGGGCCATTACGCTCCAGTTGTTGATCCAGTTCCTCCGCGGTCTTGCCGCCGATATTGAAATAGCCGTAGGTTTTGGTGACAAGAGGATCGCTCTGCGCCGCCGTCGCTATCATACAGGCAAGCGCGGTGCCGCCCAACACGTGACGGAAACTGAAACTCAAGCACATTCGAAAGCCTGCGGACGTTGAACTCCAGGGAAGCTTGCGGCATAGCCGTGGGCAGCGCAACAAGAAGGCCTATAAATTTGCGTTACTCACAAGCAACGACTGCGGACCTGGGGCGGGACTGCAACATCATATGGAAGGTTGGGCATGGTCGTTCGCTCGACCTCCGTGGCCGTGGCCACATCATGGCGATCGTCAACGTCACGCCCGACTCCTTTTCTGATGGTGGCCGGTTCGTCGATGAAGGGCGTGCAGTTGATCATGGTTTGGCATGCGTTGAGGCTGGCGCTGCCATCCTCGACATAGGCGGCGAATCCACGCGTCCGGGCGCCACGGAAGTGACTGCATCGGAAGAGCAAGATCGCGTACTGCCAGTGATCGAGCAACTTGCCAAAAGAACCGAGGCGCTCATATCGATAGACACCTACCGGGCCGAGACAGCTCGGCTGGCGTTGGCGGCAGGCGCCCATATCATCAACGATGTGCATGGGCTCCACCGGGAGCCGGACATCGCAAGCATCGCAGCGAAGGCAGGTGCCGGCTTGTGCATCATGCATACGGGGCGCGGTCGAGAGGCCGAAATCCTGCCGGACGTTATTGCGGACCAGATGAAGTTCATGCGGACGGCGCTTGCGATCGCCGACGCCGCCGGCCTCCATCGCGAGGGGATCGTGCTTGATCCGGGATTCGGCTTTGCCAAGAACTCTCACCATGACCTTGAGCTGATGGCCCGATTCGAGGAATTGCGTGGCTTGGGCCTGCCGCTATTGGCTGGGACCTCCCGAAAACGCTTCATAGGCGGGGTGACCGGCCGTGAACTGGCCGCTGATCGCGACGTTGGAACGGCAGCAACGACCGTGCTCCTGCGACTGGCGGGCGCAGCGATCTTCCGCGTTCACAATGTAGCCGCCAATTGGGAAGCGCTTGCTGTCGCGGATGCCGTACTTGCGGCGCGGCGTCATGCCGATGGAGATGCCGAGTGACCTTTTATACGATCACACTAAAGAACTGCGCCTTCTTTGCGCGTCACGGTGTTCTGGAGCAGGAAAATGTGCTGGGGCAGCGCTTCTTTGTTGATGCCACTCTTGATGTGCAGGGCGGAGATGCGCTGCATTCCGACCAAATAGAAGACACCGTTCATTACGGTGAGGCATTTCTGCTGATTGAGGAGGTAGTGACGGGGCAGCAGCGTAAACTCATAGAGACGCTTGCCATGGACGTGGCCAAAGCACTGTGCGGACGCTTCCAGCAAATCCGCCGCGCTGAAATCGCGATCCGTAAGCCGAGCGCGCCCATCCCGGGCATCCTCGACTATGCAGAGGTGCGCATCGACTACCGGCCGTCCTGACATGACCTTTAAAGCAGCACTCGGACTGGGAGGTAATGTGGGGGATCCTCCTGCGGCAATGGGCAATGCACTCCGGCAATTGGATCAGCATTGCGGCTGCAAGATCACGGCAGTTTCACGCCTTTACAAAACACCTCCTTGGGGCAAGACCGACCAGGCTGATTTCTTCAACTGCTGCGCGCTGGTCGAGACAGAACTGGGGCCAGAGGATCTGCTGGAGCTTTGCCTTGGTGTTGAGCGAAATATGAAGCGGGTGAGAATCGAGCGCTGGGGGCCGCGCACGATCGACATCGATGTCCTCGTCTATGACGACATCGAGGTCCGAACGGAGCGACTGCAACTCCCGCATCCACACATGACAGAGCGGGCGTTCGTGCTGATGCCGCTGAATGATGTCGCCTCGACGCTGCAGGTCGCTGGCCGGACAGTCGCTGACTGGCTCGCGCTAAGCGATCGAGCTGATATACGCGTGGCGTGTGAGGATACGGAGTGGTGGAGGCAAGCTTAAGCCTGCCTCCGATCAATCGATCGCTCCGACGGCGATAGAATCAAGGTCCCGATCCAGGGTCAGGCCTATGACGGGGACCATCTGCTCCTCCACCTTCACCGAAATCGTGATATTCATGACGTTGTTGCCACGTAAGCTTGCAACCATGGCACCGTTCAGCTGCGCCCTATTGATGCCGACCACGACTTTGTCACCTTTGACCGCTCCCGAAACGATGTCCAGTCCCTTGCCCTGGGCGCCATCGAGGAATTTGCCGGTGTAGCCCTTGCCGCTTTCCGTGATCACCGCAGACATCGGCTGCTTGAAGACGCCTACGCGGCATGTGCCGTCCAGCTTTATGCCCGTCTCGCCATCGGGTGCCGGTTCGCCGGTCAACTGGCAGTTAAACTTCGTGCCCTTGTATTTGCCAGCCACGATTTCGCCAGGCCCTTTCCAGGTTCCGGCTGCATTCCGGAAGAATGCCTTGTCTGTGGAGGCGGCGGAAGCCGCCGGGGTCGTCACGGACGCGGCGCCGAATGCGACGGCGCCCAGCAGGGAGAAGATGCGCAGATACATGGGGGATTCCTTGGCCAAACCATGAGCCGTTTCGAGGTGCCAAACTATCGCAACGATGGTTAACAACTCGTATCCTTCACGAGCATCTCGTGTGTCACTCGGCGGGCGGCGGGTCCGTCCTCGTATTCCCGACTGCGGCAACATCGGCGATGAAATCGCCGATCCCGGGGCGCTTCAGTGCTCGGAATGGGAGCGGGCGGCAGAGGTCCATTGCCGCGATTCCGATACGAGCCGTGAGAAGGCCGTTGATGACGCCTTCGCCTAGTCGTTTGGACAAGCGGGCAGCAAGCCCATGTCCGAGCACCTGCTGCGCCAGACCATCGCCGACGGCGATGGAGCCGGTGACTGCAAGGTGTCCTATTACATCCCGCATCAGGCGCCAGAGGCCAAGCTTGCCCGGCCGCCCACCGTAGAGTTCGGCCATCGAACGGATCAGTCGGGAGACTTCGAACGCCACGTAGGCAAGATCGACAATAGCGCGTGGACTTACCGCCGTGACAATGGAGACACGTTTGGAGGCATTGAGAATCAAGGCACGGGCTTGGCGGTCCAGTGGCGTAAGCAATTCACGTTCCGCAAGTTCGATGAGTTGCGGGCCGTCGATGATTTCGTCGTCCGTGGCATCAAGCACGGCCCGGCCCTTGGCGGTTTCGGCTCTGTGGGAAAGTATCCGGATCAGGCTCGCCACGACAATTCTTGCTTTTGCCGGGAGAGGGGCAGCGGCAGCGGCCTCCGCTTCTGCCTTAACAGACTGCACAGCTGAAAGGCGTAGCAGACCTGCCACCTCTCGGGCGACCATGATGGCCACTGCCAGTACGCCTACGCCAAGTGCCGACAACGCAGCGTAGCCGAGCCAGTCGGCGCGAACGAAGAGATCGCGTACAACGCGGTCCGCCCAAAGGCTGAACGCGAGCGACAGGAAGATACCAAAGGCAGCGAGAGCCAGATTGGCGAAGGAGAAGTGCCTGCGGGGCTTAGGAGCGGCAACAGGGATCGCATCCGAGGCCAGGTCTGGCTGGGATAGGAACGGATCCTGCGCCTCAGGCGTCAAGACGATTCCACTCTCGAAGCTACGTGGAGCACGAGGACCTACCGCCGGTTTACTCCTGTTGTCACCGGCCAGATCGTAGGCGCCCGGGCGGCGCGCGATGTGGTTGTCTCCCTTATCGGATGGCGTCATGCGAGGCGATCTCCAAGGAGGAACTGCAGGGCGCGGTCGAGGCGGATATGAGGCACCGTCATCGTGATGCCGCTGGGGTTGTCCTCCAGGGCAGGCGGACGGAAACGGACGAAGTTGATTTCGGGCAGGCCCTTGGCGTTGCCATCAAGCGCGTGGAAGAAGATCTCGGGATTTTCTGGCAGGTCGCCGGGGAACACCGCCGTTTTGCGGTCTCCGTCAAAATTTTCGGCGCCGATGCGTTCCCCCGGCATGGGCGTTCCGACGATAACCGGCAACGCTTCTCCGCCCTGGTTCACCGTTGCCTCGCGCGTTGCACGTACGGACGCAAGCGCCATGACGTCTATGCCAGCTCCGGCCATGCCGATGCGACTGATGGCGCGATCCACGAGTCGCGCCGTCAGCCTCTCCAGTCTTCCATGACTCTCATGGTGCAGGTGATCCGCTTTGGTCGCCGCGACGAGCACCTTGTCGATGCGGCGGCCGATCAGTGCGGAGAACAGGCTGTTGCTGCCAGGCCGGAAGCAGGCCAGCACATCGGCCAAAGCGCGCTCAAGATCCTCGATGGCTTCTTGGCCGCGGTTAACTGCCTGCAGGGCATCGATCAGAACGATCTGGCGGTCAAGTCTGGCGAAATGCTCTCGGAAAAATGGTTTGACCACCACCGACTTGTAAGCCTCGTAGCGGCGCTCCATCATCGCGCGCAGAGAACCCTTCGGTGCGTGCTGATCGGGAAGATCGGGAAGGGGCGCGAAGGTGAGCGCCGGTGACCCGTCCAGGTCGCCGGGCATTAGAAACCGTCCTGGTGGCAGGGTTGACAACGAACGTTCGTCCGCCTTGCAGGCCTTTAGATATCCCGCGAAAGCTTCCGCCAGTCGCCGAGCGGTTGTCTCTTCTGCCGGTGCATCAGGGTCTATGCTGGCGCAAAGGCCCAGCCATTCCTTCGAAAGTTCAGCCCTGATACCGGTGCGGGCGAGGGCGACGGTGGACTCGCTGAAGGTGCGATAGTTCTGGCCGAGCAAAGGCAGGTCCAGCAGCCATTCGCCGGGATAATCCACGATGTCGATCGAAAGGCGCCCAGGGGTAAACAGCCGACTCCAACCGCTCGCGCTCTCGTAATCGAGCGTGATCCTGAGCTGCGAGATGGCGCGAGTGGACTCGGGCCACACGCGGTCACGGACGAGCGCCTGGATGTGATCCTCGTACTGGAAGCGGGGAATAGCATCATCTGGCTGGGGTTCAAGCCGGATAGACGACACGCGTCCCGAGCGCACCGGCTCGAAGAGGGGCAGCCGGCCACCGTTCAAGAGGTTGTGCACCAGAGAGGATATGAACACGGTCTTGCCAGCGCGCGACAGGCCGGTAACGCCTAGCCGCACACTCGGATGGACCAGTCCCGCCGCACGATCGCTCAGATTATCCAGCGCAATTCGCGCGTCGTCGGTCAAACTGGTGAGGGAGGGCGGCAAGGCGAGTTCCTTCTTTTCGCTCCCATATAGGATAGGCTCGCGTTGGTGCAAACAGTGGGAGGGGGAGCAGGCTGGCGATGACTGTCCCGTGTCAGCCGGTGAGGAAATCCGCCAGGTACCAGAATGGAGAGTCATCGTCAGGCCGGTCGAGGATTGCTAGACCTGCCGTGGGGTAGCCCGTGGGTATAGTGCTGGCGCTCTCGTCGGCGCCAATCAGCTTCTCCAGGACTTCTTCGATCGATGGGTTGTGACCGACCAGCATTAGCGAAGCTAGGCCTGAGTTCTCGGCGACGATGTCGAGGTAGGTTTCTACAGGCGCGTTGTATAGTTCGTCGACGAACATCAGCGGAAGCGCCTCATCGAACGCTCTCTGGACGATTTCTGCGGTTTGCCGGCAGCGTAGGGCAGTCGAACTTATCATCCGTTCTGGGCGGTAGCCCCGACCCGCAGCCCGTCGTGCCACGGCATCGGCTTCCATGAAGCCCTCGGCGTCGAGAGGACGGCCGAAATCCCGCTCACCAGGCTGCGCCCAGGCCGATCTGGCGTGGCGCAGCAGATAGATGCGGGGAGAAGCACTGGGGACCATCAACCTGCTGCCGGAGGGTTAGCTAGAGCGGATCGGTAGCGGGTTCACCGCAGCTGCGTCAACTACAACCATGGTTAGGGTTGTCATCTCTCGAAGGGGTAAGCCAATACCCCTCGAATCCACTGAAACAGAATAGAGATTAATTATAGCCCCTTAGCCTAATAATGTGACAGTTTTAAAATTGAGCTGCTGCGTCCAATAGACTTGAAGGCGGGCGCGCGATTGGGATATAGAGCCGGCCTTGAGATGTTCTTCGGGAGAATCGCGTTGAGTGAGAAGATCGATCTTAGCAATTATGTGCTCTCGGAAGACGATGAGTTCATGAATGCAAACCAGAAGGCTTATTTCCGCGCGAAGTTGGTCGCCTGGAAGAATGACATTTTGAGAGAAGCGCGCGAGACTTTGGACCATCTGGCCGAAGAAAGCGCCAATCATCCCGATCTTGCTGATAGGGCTTCCTCGGAAACCGACAGGGCCATTGAGCTGCGTGCTCGGGACCGGCAGCGAAAGTTGATCTCAAAGATCGACGCGGCCCTGCAGCGGATCGACGAAGGTACCTATGGTTACTGTGAAGAGACTGGCGAACCGATTGGTTTAAAGCGTCTGGACGCCCGCCCGATCGCAACTTTGTCGATCGAGGCGCAGGAGCGCCACGAGCGGCGTGAAAAGGTGTATCGGGACGAATAGGTAGTCTGAGGCGTGGGAGTTTCCGCGCCTTTTTCTTATGCCGAGCAGTTGGTTCACCTGTCGCGCGTGACCGACATTTCTCCAAAGATCCTCGCCATCTCGTTCTGGAGTGAGGGGTCCGGCGTAGCGCCTGTGAGCCGCGACCGCTCCGGATCCCGCTGTGGCGAGGAGCCTTCTGGGTCCAGCTCCCGACTTACGGAGCGGCTCGTCGGTTCTCGCGAAGCGAGATTGTGCGCCATCTCCTCTTCAAGAACCCGTTCGAACTCGCTGCCGAGAGGTCTAGATCCTCTCTCTGCCACCGCTGCAGGAGGAGCGGATGGAACCGGTTCCGATGGTCCCTGAAAGACCCGGCTTCGCGCGGCATCCAGGATATCGGCGGCACCCTCGAGAATGGGTTCACGACGGATCTCCTGTTCGTGTGGAGATATGGGCATCGGCGCCGTAGGGGGCGGCATGGTCGCCGGACCAGGTCCCGCATTTATCGCCGATGGGGGGACAACAGGGAAGGGCAGTGGCGACGCGCCCTCGCTTCGTCGGCTGAAGCCCTCAGCCGATAGAGCTGGGATAGGCGGTGCTTCATCACGATCCGGCTGCGGACGTGCAGGTGCTGCCCGAGTGGCAGAGGAAGCTACATCGGTTCTGGCTTGAGGCCGTGGACTTCTGTGTTCCTGTGGACGGTTCCTTTCAGGACGCGGTGACTCGGTCGCCTCGCGAGGCGCTGCGGTTTCTGTCTTCACCAAGCCGGGAATGCCAGCCTCAATGACGATGTCGGTTGGCCCGCCAATCATGATCAGGTGTTCCACATCGTCGCGACGTACGAGGACGAGGCGCCGCCGGGTATCAACAGCAGCGGCATCGAGAACCTGCAGTCGCGGTTGACGGTTTCGCCCCCCGCGAATGAAGGGAGACGGCGCCCTCCGTTCGCGCAACAGCCAAAGAACGCCAATGAGGCAGAGGAAGCCCACCCCGACTCCAAGAATTGCAACCAGCAGCCGACCGCCATAGTCGCTCATCAGTTGCTCCACCATCGCTCGTCGCTCCCGATTGACGCCTGATATTAAGGTGCTTCTTTTTTCACTGGAGGCAAGGTCTGGAGGTTTCGTAGCGGTGCATCGGTATGCACTATCCCAGCTTTTCTGCGGAGCGCCGCTTTTGGCATCATCCGCAACTTGCTAAGAGAGAATCGTGCGTTTACCGCCGGTTTCATGCGTTGCGCCTCGTGGGGCAAGCGAACAGTGAGGACTTGATGACCAAGTTGCAGCAGGGGGGCAACTACGAGGCGCCGCTCGTCGATCGCGGAGCGCGAGGCGGAACCGTCCTTCGTATACTCCTCCTCGCTTTGGTGCTTATCGGCGTCGCCGTAGCCTTCGTGTTCTTCCAACACGTGTTGGACAACGAGCTTGTGCTGGGCCTGCTCGGCGTGCTCGCGATGGTAGGGATTTTCTTCCTCGTGTCTTCGGCGATCGGCTTTGTCGAAGTCATGCCGCAGTCTCAATCAGATGAACTGGCGCGCAGCTTTCTGGCAAGCCATCCTGACGGCATCCTCGTGACCGATAGCCGCGGCCGGATCATCTACGCCAACGCGGCGTATGGACGGCTGATTGGAGCGAACAAGAGCAGCAACGTGCAGCCGCTGGAGCCACTGCTTTCGCGCAATCGCGAGTCCAACGAGGCGCTGTACCGGTTGACGAATGGCTTGCGTGAAGGGCGCGAGGGCCATGAGGAATTCCGCCTGCCGCAGCCACTTGGTCGCAGCGGCACCAATGGCTCCGGCGCCCACTGGTATCGCCTGAAGGCGCGTCACCTGCATCCAGGCGAGCGCAAGAGCGGCCGATTTGACATATGGCAGCTGACCGATATCACTTCCGAGCGCGACGACCAGGAGCGGTTCTTCCGCGAGCTGCAGAACGCCATCGACTACCTCGATCACGCGCCGGCCGGCTTCTTTTCCGCAGGCCGCAAGGGAGAAATCTTTTATATCAACGCGACCCTTGCGGAGTGGTTAGGGCTGGATCTGACAACGTTCGTGCCGCGGTCGATGACGATCAGCGACCTCGTCGCAGGCGAGGGCATGGCACTGATCCAGTCAGTACAAGCCGCGCCCGGGTTGCAGCGGACGGAGACGCTCGATCTTGACCTGCGCCGCACCAACGGCCAGAGCCTGCCGGCGCGTCTCGTCCATTCGGTGACCTCGATGCGTGACGGGGCGCCGGGCGAGAGTCGGACGATCGTGCTGAACCGGCCGAAAGGCGCGGAGGGCGACCAGTCGGCTTCTGCCATGCGCTTCACCCGCTTCTTCAACAACACGCCGATGGCGATCGCCTCTGTCGACGGCGACGGCAAGATCCTGCGCATCAACGCGCCGTTCCTGCGGCTGTTCGCCGGTGTGGTGTCACGCGACCAGGTGGAGGAGGCGGGTGCACATCTTGAGGCGATCGTGCATGAGACCGCACGCCCGCAACTGATGCACGCGCTCGCCGCTGCCAAGGACAGGCAGGGCGACATAACCCCGATCGACTGTCGCCACCCCGGCGACGAGAGCCGCTACGTGCGCTTCTACGTCAATGCCGTCATCGATGAGAGCGATGAGGCACCGGAGGAAGTGGCGATCGTCTATGCTGTCGAAACGACCGAGCAGAAGGCGCTCGAGACGCAGATGGCGCAGACCCAGAAGATGAATGCCGTCGGGACGCTGGCGGGCGGGATCGCCCACGACTTCAACAACGTGCTGACTGCTATCCTGCTCTCCTCCGACCATCTGCTGCTACAGGCGCGTCCGTCGGATGCGAGCTTCGCCGATCTGATGGAGATCAAGCGGAACGCCAACCGCGCCGCGGTGCTCGTCCGCCAGCTGCTCGCTTTTTCGCGCAAGCAGACGATGCGGCCTGTGGTCCTCAACCTGACCGATGTCGTGGGCGACCTGCGCATGCTGGTCGACAGGCTGATTTCCGGCACCAATGTGAAGCTGGAGGTGGATTATGGCCGCGACCTGTGGACCGTGCGCACCGATCTTTCCCAGTTCGAGCAGGTGCTGATCAACCTGTGCGTCAACGCTCGCGACGCAATGCCGGAAGGCGGGACGCTGGTGATCAAGACCCGCAACGTCGCAGCCGACGAAACCTCCAACTTCCCGCAGGCCGACCTTCCGGCAGAGGATTTTGTCATGGTCGAGGTGTCCGACAGCGGCACTGGCATTCCGACGGAGATCATGGACAAGATCTTCGAGCCCTTCTTCACGACCAAGGAAGTGGGCAAGGGGACCGGCCTCGGCCTTTCGATGGTTTACGGCATCGTCAAGCAGTCGGGTGGCTATATCTACCCGGAGTCGGAAGTCGGCCGCGGCACGACCTTCCGCCTCTTCCTTCCGCGCCACATTCCCGAAGCGCCGGTGCTACAGGAAATGCAGCCGACACCGGATGCCGTTGCGCCAGCCGAAGTGGCCCAGACGGCGAAGTCGGAAGAACCGGTGGATCTGACTGGCAATTCTGCTGTGGTGCTGCTGGTCGAGGACGAGGAAGCCGTGCGCCGGGGTGGTAAGCGGATGCTGGAGACGCGCGGCTATACCGTCCACGAAGCGGGGTCCGGCGTCGAGGCGCTCGACATCATGGAAGAGCTGGAGGGCAAGGTCGATATCGTCGTGTCCGACGTCGTGATGCCGGAGATGGACGGGCCGACGCTTCTCGGCGAACTGCGCAAGAACTACCCGGACCTGAAGTTCATCTTCGTCTCCGGCTATGCGGAAGACGCCTTCGCACGCAACCTGCCGGCCGACGCCAAGTTCGGCTTCCTGCCGAAACCCTTCTCACTGAAGCAGCTTGCAGTCGCGGTGCGGGAGATGCTGGACAACTAGGACCGGAGCCGCTGACACGGTCTGGTGCCTTTCTGCCGGCCCTCAGCCGCGGCGGGCGACGAGGATGCCGGCCAGCACGATCGCGCCGCCGAGAGCCTGGAGCGGACCGACCGCTTCCGCCAGGATGATCCAGGCGAGGATCGCCGCTACGACCGGCTGCAAAAGCAAGGTGAGCGACGAGAAGGCGGCGGGAAGGAAGGCGAGCGCATAGGTAATCGCCACCTGGCCACCCGCATGGCTGATGAAGGCAAGGCCGAAGAGGATTGCCCAGCCATACAGCGTCGGCGGCAGGATGTTGCCTTCGAAGTAGAGCGCAAACGGAAGGATGGCGAGGGCTGCCGAGGCGGAGCTCCAGATCATGATCCGAACCGTGTCGAACCGGCTGCGCAGCCGCCCGATAGCCAGGATATAGGAGGCGTAGAAAACGGCTGCGAGGGCCGCGACCGAATCGCCCGCAAGATGGCCGTCCGCCAGGGCAGCAGGTCCGCCCTTCAGCGTGACAACCCCGATGATTGCCAGAGCGAGACCGAGGAGGAAGATGCGCGTTACCACCGTCCGGAAGAGTAGAAATCCGATCAGGGTCACGAAGACAGGTGCCAGATTGGCGAGCAGCGTTGCATTGGCAACCGAGGTCATGTGGAGCGAGAGATGCCAGGCGACCAGATCGATCGCGAGGGCGAGCCCTGGAAGAATGAGGAGCAGGCAATCCCGGAGAGTGAGGCTTTGCCTTTCTACCAGCGCGGGCTTGAGGAGCGCCCACAAGGATAGAGGAATGAGCGCAAGCGCCAGCCGCCAGAAGCCGGTCGAGACGGGTCCGACTTCGGACAGACGAACGAAGATGGGCGAGGCGCCAATGGCGATGCCCCCGGCGATGAGCGCCACAAGCGCCGACCTCTGCTCCGGCACCCGGACCGTGTTGGAAAGTGCAGTCAAGGTGAGGTCTCCGGAGACTAGAAGAGGCAGGCCTACTACAGGCGTTGGGACGTTAAGGCGACGGCAATTTCAGCCGCAAGCCGCGCATTGTTCTCGACGAGCGCGATGTTCGTCTTCAGGCTTCGCCCGCCGGTCTGATGGAAGATGTGGTCGAGCAGGAAGGGTGTGACCGCCTTCGCTGCGATCTTCTGTTCCTCGGCGGCCTTCAACGCCACCTTGATGAAGCCTTCCATCTCGTCGCGGGCGATTTCGTCCGGCGCCGGGACCGGATTGGCCACCAGGATGCCGCCGCGGATGCCTGCCGCCAGGCGTGCCGCCTCGAAATCCGCAATCTCCGACGCTGTCTCAACCGTCAGCGGACTCGGCAAGCCGGAAACGCGCGACCAGAAGGCCGGGAAGTCGGTGGAGCCGTAGGTGACGACAGGCACGCCGCGGGTTTCCAGCACCTCGAGCGTCTTTGGAATGTCAAGGATCGCCTTGGCGCCGGCGCAGACGACGATGACATCCGTCTTCGCCAGTTCCTCGAGATCGGCGGAGATGTCGAAGCTCTGTTCGGCACCGCGATGGACGCCGCCGATGCCGCCGGTGGCAAAGACGCGGATGCCTGCAAGTGCTGCCGCGATCATCGTTGCCGCGACGGTTGTTGCGCCTGTACGGCCGTTGGCGAGCGCAAAGGCGAAGTCGGCGCGCGAGAGCTTCATGACGTCTTTCGCCTGGGCGAGCTTTTCGAGCTGCTCCGACTCCAGCCCCACATGCAGCGTGCCTTCGATGACCGCGATGGTGGCTGGAACCGCGCCGCCGTTGCGGATGATCGTCTCCACGCTGTGCGCCATCTCGATATTGCCCGGATAGGGCATGCCATGGGTGATGATGGTGGATTCGAGCGCGACGATCGGCGCGCCCTTCGTCCGGGCAGCCTCGACTTCGCGCGAGTAGATGATGGGGAGGGGAGGGCTGTTCGTCATGTCTGTCTCCGTTCGCGTCTTTCACAACACCTTTTCGGACGTCCCCACAAGGGCTGCTTCCTGCTCCAGGGCCTCCAGCGAGAGGTCCGGAGCGACCGCATGCGGCGAGCGCAGGGTGATGCGGGAGGCTGCAATGCCGCGAGCAACGGCGTTTTCCAACGGGAGGCTACGCAAAAGGGCGTCGAGGGTCCCGGCGGCTAGAGCATCCCCGGCGCCGGTCACATCGGCGACCTCGGTGAGCGGTGGCGGCCTAAACGTGCAGGTTTCGCCATGAGAGTATGCCGCCAGTGGGCGCCCGCCATTGGTGACGACGGCGGCCTGCAGTTTGCGCTCCCGTAAGATGCTCGGCCACTCCTCGATCGCGGCAACGCGCTCGCCGGACAGCGCTGCCGCTTCGGCGGCATTCATGAAAAGACAGGCGAGGTCGGGCAGGGCCTCACGGAAGCGCACGACCTTCGCGGGGGATATGGCGATACCAGCGACAGGCACGCCCGCCTGTTTCGCCTGCGCAGCCAGCGCGGTCAGCGTCTCGGCGGGCAAGTTGGCGTCGCAGACGATCATGTCGGCCGTGGCAATCGCTTGCCGCAGGGTGCGCACGCGCAGCCGGCGCGGGCTGAAGAAGCGGTAGAGATCCATGTCCGCCAGAGCGATCACCAGATTGCCGTCGCGCTCCAGGATAGCGGTGTAGCTCGGGGTAGCACGGTCGAGAAAGACGAATGGTCGGTCAACGACGCCAGCAGCCTCCGCGGCCCGCGCAACCGCCTCTGCCGTTGCATCGCCGCCCCGCGGAGAAACCATGGTGACATCATGACCAAGGCGGGCGAGATTGCGAGCGACGTTGAAGCCGCCGCCGCCGATCTCCTCGATCCAGTGTCCGGGGTTGCTTGCGCCCATGGCGGTGTCGCCAGAGATGCGGCCCCGCCGATCAAGATGGGCGCCACCGAGGACGAGGATCTGCTTTCTCATCGGCCAGCACCAGCGATGGACGAAGAGGCTGTGATTCGAGCCAAAACTTTGCCCGTTGACTGCCCCTGCAGCGGCCGCACGCCGCCAGTTTTGCGAATGAAAACAGAAAGCGAACGAAGGTAGGATTGATGAATATAATCAATCTTCGAGGGACATCTTGAATAATGAGAACAAAACATGTACACGATCTTTATCGGTCGCTTCGTTGCCTGCGCGGCGTCAATAACCTAAAGGTGGGTCAGATGGCACAGAATTCTTTGCGGCTTGTAGAGGAAAACACAGTGGATAAGAGCAAAGCGCTGGATGCGGCACTGTCGCAGATCGAACGGTCCTTCGGCAAGGGATCGATCATGAAGCTCGGCTCGAAGGACAACGTGGTCGAGATCGAAACCGTTTCAACCGGATCTCTCAGCCTCGACATCGCGCTTGGCATCGGCGGCCTTCCAAAGGGCCGTATTATCGAGATCTATGGTCCCGAAAGCTCGGGCAAGACGACGCTGGCGCTGCAGACGATTGCAGAAGCTCAGAAGAATGGCGGCATCTGCGCCTTCGTGGACGCCGAGCATGCACTGGATCCCGTCTATGCCCGCAAGCTCGGCGTGGATCTGGAAAACCTGCTGATCTCGCAGCCTGACACGGGCGAACAGGCGCTGGAAATCACGGACACCTTGGTCCGTTCCGGCGCAATCGACGTGCTCGTGGTCGACTCGGTCGCCGCGCTGACGCCGCGGGCCGAAATCGAGGGCGAGATGGGCGACAGCCTGCCGGGCCTCCAGGCCCGCCTGATGAGCCAGGCGCTGCGCAAGCTGACCGCGTCGATTTCCAAGTCGAAGACGATGGTGATCTTCATCAACCAGATCCGCATGAAGATCGGCGTGATGTTCGGTTCGCCGGAAACCACGACCGGGGGCAATGCGCTCAAGTTCTACGCCTCTGTCCGCCTCGACATTCGCCGCATCGGCTCCGTCAAGGAGCGCGAGGAGGTTGTCGGCAACCAGACCCGCGTCAAGGTCGTCAAGAACAAGATGGCGCCGCCCTTCAAGCAGGTGGAATTCGACATCATGTACGGCGAAGGCGTGTCGAAGACGGGCGAACTGGTGGACCTGGGCGTGAAGGCCGGGATCGTCGAGAAGTCTGGGGCCTGGTTCTCCTACAACAGTCAGCGTCTCGGCCAGGGTCGCGAGAACGCCAAGACGTTTCTTCGCGAAAACCCAGAAGTTGCACGCGAGATCGAAATGGCGCTGCGGCAGAACGCCGGGCTCATCGCCGACCGCCTGTTGGAAAACGGCGGGCCCGAAGCGCAGGAAGGCGGGGACGACGACCTGTAGTCCTGATATCGCTATCGTCAGTTCTTGACCGGCCGCCATCTGCAAAGATGCGCGGCCGGTTCTGCGTTTGGCTGGACAGTCTCCGGTGCGGGCGATAAAAGCCACTGGTTTTCAAATGACGGAACCGCATCAGCGGAACAAAGGGCGTAGCATGAGCGGCGTGAATGACATCCGGTCGACCTTCCTCGACTATTTCAAGAAGAACGGCCATGAGGTGGTGTCGTCCAGCCCGCTGGTGCCGCGCAACGACCCGACGCTGATGTTCACCAATGCCGGCATGGTGCAGTTCAAGAACGTCTTTACCGGTCTGGAAAGCCGACCGTACTCAACGGCGACGACCTCGCAGAAATGCGTGCGCGCCGGCGGCAAGCACAACGATCTGGACAATGTCGGCTATACCGCGCGGCACCTGACCTTCTTCGAGATGCTCGGCAACTTCTCCTTCGGCGACTACTTCAAGGAGCAGGCGATCGAGCTTGCCTGGAAGTTGGTGACGGAAGGCTTCGACCTGCCGAAGCATCGCTTGCTGGTCACCGTCTATTCCGAGGATGAAGAAGCGGCGACGCTGTGGAAGAAGATCGCCGGCTTCTCCGACGACAAGATCATCCGCATCCCCACTTCCGACAACTTCTGGCAGATGGGCGATACCGGCCCCTGCGGCCCGTGCTCGGAAATCTTCATCGACCAGGGCGAGCATGTCTGGGGTGGCCCTCCCGGCTCGCCGGAAGAAGATGGCGACCGGTTCCTTGAGTTCTGGAACCTCGTGTTCATGCAGTTCGACCAGACGGCGCCGGGCGAGCGGACGCCGCTGCCGAGCCCGTCGATCGACACCGGCATGGGCCTTGAGCGCATGGCCTGCATCCTGCAGGGCGTGCAGAGCGTGTTCGACACGGACCTCTTCCGCAACCTGACCGAGGCAACGGAAGATGTGCTGGGCGCCAAGGCCGAGGGTGATCAGGCGGCAAGTTTCCGCGTCATCGCCGACCATCTGCGGTCGTCAGCGTTCCTGATTGCCGATGGCGTACTGCCATCTAACGAGGGCCGCGGATATGTCCTGCGCCGCATCATGCGCCGTGCCATGCGCCATATGCAGCTGCTCGGCGCGCGTGAACCGCTGATGTACAGGCTGCTGCCGACGTTGGTTCAGGAAATGGGCCGTGCCTATCCGGAGCTTGTCCGCGCCGAGGCGCTGACGTCGGAAACGCTGAAGCTTGAGGAAACGCGCTTCCGCAAAACGCTCGACCGGGGCCTGACGCTGCTGTCCGATGCAACGCAGGAACTTGACAAGGGCGACAGCCTGGACGGCGAAACGGCGTTCAAGCTCTATGACACCTATGGCTTCCCCCTCGACCTGACGCAGGATGCGCTGCGCGCCCGCGGCATCGGCGTCGACATCACCGGCTTCAACGACGCCATGCAGCGCCAGAAGGCCGAGGCTCGCGCCAGCTGGGCAGGGTCGGGCGACAAGGCGACCGAAACGATCTGGTTCGAGCTCAAGGAAAAACACGGGGCAACCGAGTTCCTCGGCTACGACACCGAGACGGCTGAAGGCGTAGTACAGGCTCTGGTGCGCGATGGCGCAAGCGTCGACACGGTAACGGCAGGCGAGAGCGTGCAGGTCGTCGTCAACCAGACGCCGTTCTACGGCGAATCGGGCGGCCAGATGGGCGACACCGGCGTGATCAGCACGGATCACGCCCGCCTGGAGGTGACCGACACTCAGAAGAAGGGCGAGGGGCTTTTCGTGCACAGCGCCAAGGTCGTTTCCGGCACGCTGAAGGCTGGTGAGGCTGTGGCCCTTGCGGTAGATCACGCGCGTCGCTCGCGGCTGCGTTCCAACCATTCGGCGACGCACCTTCTGCACGAGGCGCTGCGCGAGGTGCTGGGCACGCATGTGGCCCAGAAGGGTTCGCTGGTCGCGCCGGAGCGGCTACGCTTTGACATTTCGCATCCGAAGCCGATGTCGACAGACGAACTGCAGAAGGTCGAGGAGATGGCGAACGCCGTCGTGCTGCAGAACGCTCCGGTAACGACTCGTCTTATGAGCGTCGACGATGCGATTGCCGAGGGTGCCATGGCGCTCTTCGGCGAGAAATATGGCGACGAGGTTCGCGTGGTTTCCATGGGCACCGCAATCACGGACGAGAAGGCTGGCAAGGCTTACTCGATCGAGCTCTGCGGCGGCACGCATGTGAACGCCACGGGCGAAATTGGTCTTGTGCGGATACTCGGTGAAAGTGCGGTGGGCGCCGGCGTTCGCCGCGTGGAAGCTGTTACGGGTGCTGCTGCGCTTGCTTATCTTGCCGAGCAGGACGAGCGGGTGAAGACGCTTGCATCGGCCCTGAAGGTGCAGCCGGGCGATGTCGTCTCGCGCGTCGAAGCCCTGGTGGAAGAGCGCCGGAAGCTGGAGCGCGAACTGGCTGAGACCAAGCGGCGCCTTGCCATGGGCGGCAGCCAGGGCGGCGGTGCCAGCGAAGTTCGAGAAGTGGCCGGCATCAAATACCTCGGCAAGGTGCTGGAAGGCATCGACGCCAAGGACCTGAAGGGACTGGCCGACGAAGGCAAGTCCAGCCTCGGCTCCGGCGTCGTCAGCCTGATCGGCGTTTCCGCTGACGGCAAGGCGAGTGCCGTGGTTGCGGTGACGCCGGATCTCACCGAGCGGTTCAGCGCGGTTGAGCTTGTTCGTGTCGCCTCGGCTGCGCTTGGCGGCAAGGGCGGCGGCGGACGTCCGGACATGGCGCAAGCCGGCGGCCCGGATGGGTCGAAGGCGAAGGAAGCGGTCGAGGCCGTGGCCGAGGCGCTCGGAGCCTGACACGGGCGGCTCGTCCAGGAGCTTGGAGACGGTATGGGACTGAACGGTCCAGCGAAAGTCGACGACGCGGTCGACCTTGAAGGCGAGGGGCAGCTTCCCTCGCTCTTTTCGCATGCGCCTCAGTCCGTCGGGTTCAACAAGCTGAGGAAGCGCCTGCTGCGGCAGGTGCGCCAGGCGCTTGACGACTTCCAAATGCTGAAGGGCCAGAAGCGCTGGCTGATCGGCGTCTCCGGCGGCAAGGATTCCTACTCGCTGCTGGCGATCCTGATGGATCTCAAGTGGCGCGGCCTGCTGCCCGTCGAACTGATCGCCTGCAACCTGGACCAGGGACAGCCAAATTTTCCCAAGCACGTGCTGCCGGATTACCTGCGCTCGATCGGCGTCGAGCATCGCATCGAATATCGCGACACCTATTCGATCGTGAAGGAGAAGGTGCCGGAAGGCGCGACCTATTGCTCGCTCTGTTCCAGGCTTCGCCGCGGCAACCTCTACCGCATTGCGCGGGAGGAAGGCTGTGATGCGCTGGTGCTCGGCCACCATCGCGAGGACATCCTCGAAACCTTCTTCATGAACTTCTTTCACGGCGGGCGTCTGGCGGGCATGCCGGCGAAGCTGCTGAACGACGAGGGCGATCTTTTCGTGCTGCGTCCTCTCGCCTACTGCGCGGAAGACGATCTGGCGCGCTTCGCGGCCGCCATGGAGTTTCCGATCATCCCCTGCGACCTTTGCGGCTCGCAGGACGGCCTCCAGCGCAATGCGATGAAGGCGATGCTGGCCGAAATCGAGACGCGGATGCCGGGACGCAAGGATGCGATGCTGCGCGCGCTTGGCCACGTCAATCCGTCACATCTTCTCGATACTAGGCTCTTCGACTTCGCCGCGCTCGCGGCCGGACCCAATTCCTAATTGACCAATTCAGGTATCTTCGATGTCTTTCCAACTCGACGTTTCCAAGATCGCCGACTGCCTGCGCGGCGCTGCCAAAGCCGAAATCCTTCCGCGTTTCCGTAAGCTCGGCAATGGCGACGTTCGATCGAAGAGCGAGCCGACCGATCTCGTAACGGAAGCAGATGTCGCGGCGGAACGGTACATCCGCAACGAACTCAGCACCTTGCTGCCGCAGGCGCTGTTCGTCGGCGAAGAGTCGGCTGCCGCCGATCCTGCCCTGTTGGGACGGCTGGCGGACTCAGAACTCGCCGTGGTCGTGGATCCGGTCGACGGCACCTTCAACTTCGCTTCCGGCATTCCGGCCTTCGGCGTGATGGCCTCTGTCGTTTGGAGAGGCGAGACGGTCGCTGGCATCATCTATGACCCTATGGGAGATGACTGGCTAATCGCCGAAAAGGGCGCGGGTGCTTTCCTGCGGCGGCCGAACGGGGAGGCGGTGCGGCTTCGCGTGGCCGCGCCGGCACCGCTGGAGGCGATGGTCGGGATGGCCTCGGCGGGCTACTTCTTCGGCGAGATGCGGGAACGTGTCATGTGCAACCTTGCGAAGGTGAGGATGGTCGCGAATTACCGCTGTGCCGCTCATGAATACCGCACCTTCGCCAGCGGGCACGTGCACTTCATCATGTACAACAAGCTCATGCCTTGGGATCATCTTGCGGGCGCGCTTCTGGTGCAGGAGGCGGGTGGCTATGTCGCGCGCTTCGATGATGCTCCGTATCTTCCAAGCCATGTCGAGGGCGGGTTACTGGTTTCCACTGACAAAGATAGCTGGCAGATGCTGAGGCGGGAAATCCTGGAGATGTAAAAGAAGGGCCCCGTGGGGCCCTTCTTCGTCAGTGTTGCATTATCAAACGGGTGGATTCTGCGACCGGAACAGCTTGCCTCGCTCACCGATCAGCACGAAGACGAGACCGATGATCGACACCGCGAAAAAGCCCGCCACCATCGGCAAAGCGGTCCCGTCGTAGGCCTGGCCAATCATTGCCCCAATTGCTGCACCTCCAAAGGTTCCCATGAAGCCGAGAACCGAAGAGGCGGTCCCAGCAACGTGTCCCAACGGTTCCATCGCAAGGGAATTGAAGTTCGAGCCGATCCAGCCGAACTGAAACATCGAAAGCGCGAAGAATGACAAGAAAAGAAAGAATGGCATCGGCTGCGGGCCGAGAGCCTGCACGCACAACCAGACGAAATTGATGGCGATGAATCCGAGCAAGGACGCGTGCGACAATCGCCGCATCCCGAAACGTCCCACCAGTGTCGCGTTGACGAAGGATGACAAGGCCATGAGTGCGCCTATTGCCGCAAAAGCCAGCGCAAACCAGGCGCCGAGGTCGTAGATGCCGACATAGACCTGCTGGGCGGAATTAATGAAGCCGAACAGGGCGCCGAAGATAAACATGCTGGCAATGGCGTAGCAGAGCGCAAGCCGGTTCGTCAGCACGATGCGGAAGCCGGTCAGCACACCGCCAACCGTCAATGGTCGAACATCTGTTGGGGAGAGTGTTTCCGGGATACGGACATACATCCAGATGCCGATTGCGGTCGCAACAACCGCCATGAACAGGAAGATCAGGTGCCAATCGCCAAAGAAGAGAATCACCTGGCCAGTGCCCGGCGCAATAACCGGCACCACCATGAAGACCATCATGATCAACGACATCACCTCGGCCATCGCGCGTCCGCCGTAGATGTCGCGGACAATCGAGATCGTGATGACGCGCATTGCAGCGGAGCCCACCCCCTGCAGGAAGCGCAGCGCGAGCAGGCCCCCGAAGGATGGGACGGCTACTGCGGCCAAGGAGGCAAGTACATAGACGACCAGCCCGAAAAGCATTGGGCGCCGGCGCCCGAAACGATCAGATATCGGTCCATAGGCGAGTTGAGATATACCGAAGCCAAACAGGTAGGCGGAAACCACGTACTGGCGGTGATTCTCGTTCTCTACGCCCAGGGCGGCGCCGATCTGCTGTAGGCCGGGGAGCATAATATCGATGGCTAGTGCGTTCAGCGCCATCAACGCTGCCATCAGCGCAATGAACTCAACCTTGCCCATCCCGCCGAGACGATCGACGGTGGCTTGTGAATGTATGGTCACGGCAAAAAATCCTGAAAAAGAAAGAGAAGGCGCCGGAACGCGGCGCCTTTAAGATAGAAACGTCAAATGACAGGTCTAGATCAGGCGGCGCCGCGAACGGTGATGCCTTTCTCAGAGAGGTGGCTCTGCAACTCGCCGGACTGGAACATCTCGCGGACGATATCGCATCCGCCGACAAACTCGCCCTTGACGTAGAGTTGCGGGATGGTCGGCCAGTTGGAGTAGTCCTTGATGCCCTGGCGAATCTCCTGGTCGGCCAGGACGTTGACGCCCTTGTAGTCGAGCCCGAGGTAATCGAGGATCTGCACCACCTGCCCGGAGAACCCGCATTGCGGGAACTGAGGCGTGCCTTTCATGAAGACGACCACATCGTTCGTCTTCACCTCGTTGTCGATGAATTCGTTTATTCCGCTCATGTCACTATCCTTATCGATCTGGGTTCAAGGTCCAGACTGGTTCGCGTTAAATAGCAACGTGAAATGCAGATATCCACCCGCTGCCGCTCATGTTGCCAATCAAATTCGCTGATGGATGCCGCGGGCCGGTTGACGGATGGCCGGTTCCAGTCAATCTGGTGCCGAGGTCTGCAGGGCAAGTGCGTGCAGCACTCCTCCCATATTTCCCTTAAGCGCCTCGTATACCATTTGATGCTGCTGCACCCGCGTTTTGCCACGGAAGGCTTCTGCAACCACTTCGGCAGCATAGTGGTCTCCATCGCCGGCAAGGTCGCGGATTGTCACCCTGGCGCCGGGTATGCCGGTTTTGATCAGGTCTTCAATGTCGCCGGGGTTCATAGGCATCGTCTGTCTTCCTCTTTCTCGTCCCGACGCGAATACGAGGCCGCGTCATGTGGAGAGTGCCTCAAAGGAGAGGCCGGGTCAAAGGGCTGAATCATGTCATTGGTCGACGGCTACCGGTCAGACGCCGCCACCGCAAGCCGCGCGGGGCGGAGGTCTTGCACCGCTGTCCGATGCCTTGCGGCAGGTCAGGCCATGAACGCCGGGAACCAACTTTCGTTCGCATTGACGAGGTCGACGACCGCGACATCGAGGAGGTCATCCACCACAAGTCGGTCGCCTCCCACCGTCCCCAGACGACGGAAGGGGATGCGTGAGGATTCCGCACTTGCGCCCACGAAGTTGGCGAGGTCCCGTGGAATGGCCACGACGTAGCGTGCCTGATCCTCGCCGAACAACAGGGCATGCGTCGGTCCGCGCTGTTCCGACAGCGTGATCGACGCACCCTTTCCTGCGGCCATAGTCATCTCGGCAAGCGCTAGGACAAGGCCGCCCGAGGAGACGTCGTGGCAGGCGCTAACCTGGCCACCCCGGATAAGCCCGCGAATGAAATCGCCATGACGGCGCTCGGCCTGCAGGTCGACGGGTGGCGGCGCTCCTTCCGTCGAGCCGAGCACCTCACGCAGATAGATCGAAGAGCCGAGGTGGCTGCCATCCATGCCGATAAGGATCAACTCATCGCCGTCGTTCATGTCGCCGATGCGAGCCATCTTCGACCAGTCCGGTATAAGCCCGACGCCGGCGATCGTTGGGGTCGGTAGAATTGCGACGCCGTTGGTTTCGTTATAGAGAGAAACATTTCCGGACACGATCGGGAAGTCGAGCGCCTTGCAGGCCTCACCGATGCCCTGGATCGCCCCCACGAACTGCCCCATAATCTCGGGCTTTTCCGGATTGCCGAAATTGAGGTTGTCGGTTGCTGCCAAAGGCTCTGCACCCGTTGCAGTGATGTTGCGCCAGCATTCCGCAACCGCCTGCTTTCCGCCTTCGAATGGATCGGCTTCAACGTATCTCGGCGTGACGTCGGAGGAGAAGGCGAGGGCCTTGGTCGGATGACCGTCCACGCGAACGACACCCGCGTCCCCGCCCGGCCGCTGTAACGAGTTGCCCTGAATGATAGTGTCATACTGCTCCCACACCCACCGACGGCTCGCCTGGTTGGGGGATCCGACGAGTCGCAGCAAAGCAGCGTTGTAATCGTCGGGTTCTGCCACTTCGCTTGCGAGAAGGGCAGGGTGCTTCTTGCTTTCCATCCATGGACGGTCGTACTCGGGAGCTTCGTCGCCGAGTTCTTTGATCGGCAGGTTTGCAACCTCCTCGCCCTGATGCAAAACACGGAACCTGAGGTCGTCGGTGGTCTTGCCGACAATTGCGAAGTCGAGGCCCCACTTCACAAAAATGGCCTTCGCTTCGTCTTCCTTCTCCGGCCGCAGCACCATGAGCATGCGCTCCTGGCTTTCCGAGAGCATCATCTCATAGGCCGTCATGCGTTCTTCGCGGACCGGCACCTTGTCGAGATCGAGCTCAATGCCAAGATCGCCCTTGGCACCCATCTCCACGGCTGAGCAGGTGAGGCCGGCGGCGCCCATGTCCTGGATCGCGATTACCGCGCCGGTCTTCATGAGTTCCAGGCAGGCTTCAAGTAAGCATTTTTCGGTGAAGGGGTCGCCGACCTGAACCGTGGGACGCTTCTCCTCGATCGATTCGTCGAACTCGGCCGAAGCCATAGTCGCGCCACCGACGCCGTCACGTCCTGTCTTGGCGCCAAGATAGACGACAGGGAGGCCGACGCCCTTCGCTTGTGACAGGAAGATTCCGTCCGCCTTTGCCAGGCCCGCCGCGAAGGCGTTGACAAGGATGTTGCCATTGTAACGCTCGTCGAACTCTACCTCGCCGCCGACGGTTGGCACGCCAAATGAATTTCCGTAACCGCCAACGCCGGCCACCACCCCTGATACGAGGTGCTTCGTTTTCGGATGATCGGGTGCGCCGAACCGCAGGGCGTTCATGGCTGCAATCGGCCTTGCGCCCATGGTGAAGACATCGCGCAGGATCCCGCCCACGCCGGTCGCTGCACCCTGATATGGTTCGATGTAGGACGGGTGGTTGTGACTCTCCATCTTGAAGACGACAACGTCGCCATCATCGATATCGACAACGCCTGCGTTCTCGCCTGGTCCCTGGATAACCCGCGGACCCTGGGTCGGCAGCGTCCGCAGCCAACGCTTCGACGACTTATAGGAGCAATGCTCGTTCCACATTGCGGAGAAGATGCCCAGTTCCGTGAAGGTCGGCTCCCGCCCGATCAGGCCCAGGATCCGTTGATACTCGTCCGGCTTCAGGCCGTGAGCGGCAACGAGTTCCGGCGTGATCGCGATACTGTTTGGAATGTTCATGATCTTCTCTGGCTGAGGTCGGCGTGTGGCCGTCTCTTTACCCCAAGGGGGCAAAAGGCGCGACAGGAAAATTCCTGCTAGGCGTGCGACAATCTCCGCCGTGCAAGGTCCCGATGAGGCTCCCTTAGACGAAACAGTCGTCAGTGATCAGCCACCACCCGTCGATTCGGGGAGCGGCGAAGGGTTGTTCTGGAGACAAATGAGAGCAAGCCGCGACGGCGAGCCGCGTCAGCAGCCAGCGTTTCCTGCTGCCCACTTCAGGACGTCTCGCCTGATGCGTTCTCCAGCGCCGCCCTCCATCAGAGGACCGAAGGCATCAAGCTTTGCCGGATTCCCCTCCGCCTGCACCACGAGAGCCGGGAGAGCCTCTGGCCTATGCCGCGGGACCGCGAGGATTCGAGGACGACCGGAAAAGGAATTGAGCTCCGGGGCCAGGCGATAGTCGGAGAATGTGCGATCGCCGGACTTGAACCAGCAGGTATTGGCGTTGAGTGCAACCCGTTCCATTGTGGGAAGCGCGTCACTGTTCAAGGTAGGAGCTGCGTGCTTGCCCGCCTGGCATCCGGCGACAACGAGCGGTGCCGCAACGACTGCGAACCAGCCGCGAAGGAAGGGTGACGTCATGGCGAAAATCCAATGTGCGAGCCGGTTTGCGGCGGCCTGATCCTGAGATCCAGTCAGGCGGCCACAGCGTCTAGAGCCGATGCGAAGATTCCGCGCCCGTCGGTTCCGCCATGGGCAGCCTCGATGAGGTTTTCCGGATGCGGCATCATGCCGAGCACGTTGCCCCTGGCGTTGATGACTCCGGCTATGTCGCTCAGCGAGCCGTTTGGATTGGTGCCGGCGGCGTAGCGGAAGACGATCTGCCGGTTGTCTTCCATCGACTTGAACGTCTCTTCGTCGACGAAATAATTGCCGTCGTGATGGGCGACCGGGCAACGGATGACTTCCCTTTCGGTATAGGTGCGGGTGAAGGCGGTATCGGCATTCACGACCTCTAGCAGAACTTCCTTGCAGACGAAGCGCAGCGATGTGTTGCGCATCAGCGCACCAGGAAGAAGTCCAGCCTCCACAAGGATCTGAAAGCCGTTGCAGACGCCGAGCACCTTGACGCCCTGTTCAGCCTTGCGACGGATGGCATCCATCACCGGCATCCGCGCGGCAATGGCGCCGCAGCGGAGATAATCGCCGTAGGAGAAACCGCCTGGGATGACGATCAAGTCGACATCCGGGATTTCGGTTTGCGTTTGCCAGACGGTCACCGGGGCGTGGCCGGATATCTTGGTAAGGGCATCGACCATGTCGCGGTCACGATTGAGGCCGGGAAGCTGAACGACTGCGGATTTCATGGGTGTGGTTCAAACCTTGCTTGCGCTTCCTGAAGCTCTCGGAGTTCAAGACGGGTTTCGATTCGGTCAAGACGCTGATCCACGCGATCAAGTCGCATATAGATCCGGTGGGTGTCCATCTGCATCGCAGCGACGCTGCCGCGAAGGCTGCTCAGTTCGGTCTTGGTGCTCGTCACGTCAAACTTCAGTGAGCCGATGTCGCTCTGCATCTTTTTCAGAAGCTCGTACATCAGTTCGTTCGTGACTTCGGTCACTGCAACTCTCCAAGACCCTCAGTCGAGGGCAATACTATAATTCTCAATCACCGTGTTCGCCAGAAGCTTCTCGCACATCGCCTTGATGTCGGCTTCCGCCTTGGTGCGGTCGCTTCCTTCGATCTCAAGGTCGAAGACTTTGCCTTGGCGGACGTGGCCGACCCCGTCGAAGCCGAGGCTGGAGAGCGCCCCTTCGATGGCCTTCCCTTGAGGATCCAGAACGCCGTTCTTCAGCGTCACCGTAACCCGTGCCTTCATCACTTAAGTCCCCTGTTTGTTACTTCACCAGCACCGGGCCCGTGCCGCGGATCGGTTCGTTTTCGTTGATGATCCCGAGCCGGCGCGCGACCTCGGAATAGGCCTCGACCAGCCCCCCCATGTCACGGCGGAAGCGGTCCTTGTCCATCTTTTCGTTGGTTTCGATGTCCCAGAGGCGGCAGCTGTCCGGTGAGATCTCGTCGGCCAATATAATGCGCATCATGTCACCCTCATAAAGGCGACCGCATTCGATCTTGAAGTCGACGAGTTGGATGCCGACGCCAAGGAAGAGCCCCGAGAGGAAGTCATTGACGCGGATGGCGAGGGCCATGATGTCGTCTAGCTCGGCCGGGTTGGCCCACCCGAAGGCCGTGATGTGCTCTTCGGAGACCATCGGATCGTTAAGCTGGTCGGACTTGTAGTAGAACTCGATGATGGATCGCGGGAGAACGGTGCCCTCCTCAATCCCCAGACGGGTCGACAGCGAGCCGGCGGCGACATTGCGGACGACAACCTCAAGCGGGATCATCTCCACTTCCTTGATCAGTTGCTCGCGCATGTTGAGGCGACGGATGAAATGCGTCGGGATGCCGATCTTGTTGAGGTGCGTGAAGACGTATTCGGAAATACGATTGTTCAACACGCCCTTGCCGTCGATGATGTCGTGCTTCTTCTTGTTGAAGGCGGTGGCATCATCCTTGAAGAACTGGATAAGCGTGCCGGGCTCGGGACCTTCATACAGGATCTTTGCCTTGCCCTCGTAAATACGGCGGCGACGGTTCATGTCAAAATGTCTCGTTGTTGGCGCCTCATTGGCGCAGTGGAATATCGCTTGTGCGGTCCCTTAACGGAAAAGAACTAAATTCACAATGACGGCGCCTCTCCTCCTTCACGCGTGTTCGTCGCTGGATTTGGATCATGGCGAACACGTAGGGGTTCGGGATAGGCAGTGGGAGAAAGCATCTGCCTGCCGCTGCCGCCGAACCCGGTAATGGACGGCGATTGCGTCACCATTTCGACGGTCGACGATGCGACCGGTACTTGATGTAGCGCATTGCATCTTCCAGCCCATTTTGGTTTATGATCGCTTCCACAACCGATAGCGGGAGATCAGATAATGACCAGCATGAACGATCGCGAGCGCGCCTTTGAGAACAGGTACGCGCTTGACGAAGAGCAGAAGTTCAAGGCGATCGTACGCCGCAACAAGGCACTGGGCCGTTGGGCTGCAGAACTGCTCGGGCGTGAGCCGGAAGCCTATGCCGCGGAAGTGGTCGAGGCGGATTTCCAGGAGGCCGGGGACGAGGATGTGTTCCGGAAACTGCGTGCAGATCTAGATGCAGGCGGCGTCTCTGTTTCCGATGAGGAAATCCGTCAGAAGATGTTTGCGTACTTGCAGGACGCGGTAGCGGAACTGGCCCGCTAACTTCAGATGTACGACAGAAGGAAAGCCCGTCCCGTTGGCACGGGCTTTCCTGCTATAAGACGGGCCTCACGGCTGAAGGCGCGCCAGGAACTGCGCGAAGACCATCGTACCCTCCGGCCAAGGCCCGAATCCCGCTTCGGCATTGATATGTCCCGCTTCGCCGGCGTCGATCAGCGGAGATCCCCAAGTATTGGCAATCTCGTCCGCATGTTCGAACGAGCCGAAAGGGTCGTTGCGGCTTGCAATGGTCAGCGTCGGGAAGGGCAGGGGGTCTCGGGGATAGGGCCCGAAACTCATCAGATGGCGAGGGCGGATCGCGGGATTGTCCACCTCCGGAGGCGCGACGAAGAAGGCGCCTGCGACCTTTTTCTCGAAAAGCGGGATAGCGTGGATTGCCGAAGGTATGCCGAGCGAGTGAGCGACCAGCACGACCGGCCGCGTCGAAGCATTGACCTCTTCTGCCACGCGCGCCACCCAGTCTTCGCGCACCGGCTTGGACCATTCGGCCTGCTCGACGCGGCGTGCGGAAGAGAGCTTTGCCTCCCACCGGCTCTGCCAGTGGTCCGGTCCCGAGTTGGTGTACCCTGGGATGATGAGAATATCGGCTTCGGATGCTTTCATAGCCGCGATTTCGGAAATCGAGCCTGCGAAGTCAAGGATAAGGCGACAGGGAGTGCGTAATTTGATAGACTTCCAGCCAGGTCGGCAGGGCCTCTGTGCCAGCACCGTGCCCACCGCCTCAGACAGACGAAACCATGTGCCAAGCGGCTTTTGCCGCCGCTGCAATGCCGGTTCTGTTTCTTTCGCATTGATGCATTGCAGCCTGCCCGATGAGGAGAGAGTGCAATGGCAGGATTTCATGTCATGGCTGGAGGAGAAGGTGTTCTCGTCCGCCCCGCTATCCGTAAGATTCGCGTTGCAGACGTATTCGAGGCGCTGCAACTTGGCCTTTCGGACTTCAACCGAAAACCGTCACACTACGCTTTCCTGGGGCTGATCTACCCGCTGGTCGGGGTGATCCTGACCCTATGGAGCACGGGCGCCAACCTGTTGCCGCTGCTCTATCCACTTGCGTCTGGTTTTGCGCTTATTGGCCCACTGGCAGCGCTGGGGCTCTACGAGATCAGTCGCAGGCAGGAGCGGGGAGAGGATTCGTCTTGGCGTCATGCCCTGACCGTCTTCCGTTCGCCGGCGCTGCCCTCGATCATGGCTGCCGGGGCGCTGTTGTTTGCCCTTTTCATCGCATGGCTTCTCGCGGCCCAAGCCATCTACGTCTACCACTTCGGAGAAGCCGAGCCGGCTTCTATTTCGTCCTTCCTGACGAACCTCGTGACGACGGAAGGCGGGGGGCAGGTCATTCTGTGGGGCAATCTGGTGGGCTTTGTTTTCGCCGTGGTGGTGCTAGCGACGTCGGTCGTGACATTCCCGCTGCTGCTTGACCGAGACCTCGGCGCTGCGGCCGCGGTGGATGCCAGCATTCGGGCAACGCTCGCCAATCCCATACCTGTGGGGCTGTGGGGCGCGATTGTCGCGGCGCTGCTTTTCATTGCCAGCGTACCGCTTTTTGCGGGGCTCGTGGTGGTGATGCCGATCCTCGGCCACGCCACCTGGCACCTGTATCGGAAGCTTGTCCGCTAGCGGATCGTGTCGCGGTATAAGAAGCGCCGCCGCTTGTCCGGCGGCGCCTGCTCTATCATGGCTTCCCAGTTCAGCCGAAGACGCGCTTGAAGATCGTGTCTACGTGCTTGGTATGGTAGCCGAGGTCGAACTTCTCCCGGATCTCTTCCTCCGAGAGCGCCGCACGCACCTCTTCGTCCGCCAGCAGTTCCTCGAGAAAGTCCTTGCCCTGTTCCCAGACCTTCATCGCGTTGCGCTGGACGAGACGGTACGCGTCCTCGCGTGACACGCCAGCCTGAGTTAGCGCCAGAAGGACGCGCTGGCTGTGCACAAGACCGCGGAACTTGTTCATGTTATTCATCATGTTGTCCGGGTAGACCAGCAGCTTATCGATAACGCTGGTGAGGCGGGCGAGCGCAAAGTCGAGCGTCACCGTCGCGTCCGGACCGATCATGCGTTCCACCGACGAGTGGGAAATGTCCCGCTCGTGCCACAGCGCCACGTTCTCCATGGCCGGCATCGCGAAAGAGCGCACCATGCGCGCAAGACCCGTCAGGTTTTCGGTCAGCACTGGATTGCGCTTGTGCGGCATGGCCGAGGAGCCCTTCTGGCCGGGCGAGAAGTATTCTTCCGCTTCCAGCACCTCCGTCCGCTGCAGGTGGCGAATTTCCGTCGCCAGGCGCTCGATCGACGAGGCGATGACGGCAAGCGTCGCGAAATACATGGCGTGCCGGTCACGCGGGATCACCTGCGTCGACACCGGCTCCGGCTTCAGGCCCATCGCTGCCGCGACATGCTCTTCGACGCGCGGATCGATGTTCGCGAACGTGCCGACCGCTCCGGAAATGGCGCAGGTGGCGATTTCCTCGCGCGCAGCCATCAGACGCGTCTTGTTGCGGTCGAACTCCGCATAGGCCTGGGCGAGCTTGACGCCGAAGGTCGTCGGCTCGGCATGGATGCCATGGCTGCGGCCGATGGTGACCGTGTCCTTGTGCTCGAAGGCACGGCGCTTCAGGGCCTCGAGGAGCTTGTCCATATCGGCAAGCAGGAGGTCGGTTGCCCGAACGAGCTGCACGTTGAAGCAGGTATCGAGCACATCCGATGACGTCATGCCCTGGTGGATGAAGCGGCTGTCGGGGCCCACGAATTCTGCCAGGTGGGTGAGGAAGGCGATGACGTCATGCTTGGTGACGGCTTCGATCTCGTCGATGCGCTCGACGTTGAATTCTGCTGAGCCACCCTTTTCCCAGATCGTCTCTGCAGCCGTTTTCGGGATCACGCCGATGGCGGCAAGCGCATCGCAGGCATGCGCCTCGATCTCGAACCAGATTCGGTACTTGGTTTCCGGCGACCAGATTGAAACCATCTCTGGCCGCGAATAACGGGGGATCATGGGCGGAGCCTTCCATCAATACAAGGAGTTGGGGCCGCTTTAACAAGAAGCGGCAAAAAGCTCAATCACGGCTACCCGCGGAGCGGGTCGCGGCGGTGCGAAGTCTGTCGATGCGCCCGCGATAGCTTTCGACGCTGTTGCCCTGGAAGACGGCGGAGCCCGCGACGAACACGTTCGCTCCCGCCGCGGTGGCCGCGCCGATCGTGTCGGGCGTGATGCCGCCGTCGACCTCAAGCTCGATCGGCCGCGTGCCGATCATGGCCTTGGCGGCTCGGATCTTCTCGACCATCGCCGGAATGAACTTCTGGCCGCCGAAACCGGGGTTGACGCTCATGATCAGGATCAGGTCGATGTCGTCGAGCACATTCTCTATCACGGATAGCGGCGTGGCGGGATTGAGCGTGACACCCACCTTCTTGCCGAGGTTGCGGATCGTCTGCAGCGAGCGATGCAGATGAGGGCCCGACTCTGCGTGGACCGTAATGCCGTCGCAGCCGGCCTTGGCGAAGGCTTCGAGATAGGGGTCGGCCGGCGTTATCATCAGATGGCAATCAAAGAAGGCGGCGGTGTGCGGACGCAACGCCTTGATGACGTCCGGACCATAGGAGATGTTGGGAACGAAATGCCCGTCCATGACATCCAGGTGGATCCAGTCCGCACCGGCCTCCGTCACGTCTTTCACCTCCTGCCCGAGCTTGGCGAAATCTGCGGCAAGGATGGACGGGGCAATACGGATAGGCAGCGTCATGATGGTTCTTCTCCGGCGTTATCGGCGCCTGTAGCACCCTGGGGCCACCGGAACAATCAGTCGGTGGGAACTTCCACCGGGACAAAGCGCCCGGCCTGCCACTCCTGCAGCCTCAGCGGGTTCTGCGCCAGTTCGTGGTCGTCACCGAAGGAGAGAGGACCGATGACCGTTTCGAACGTCATCGATCGAAACTCCTCCGACAACGGCTGCGATGCGCTGGCGGCGGCCGCCTGACTTACCACCTGAACCGCGGCATAGGCCGGAATGGTGTAGCCCTCCGGCTCCACATTGTTCGAACGGAACTCGGCCGCGGCTGCCGAGGCCGACGGAAGGTCGGCATAATCAGGGATGGCGACGGCCATCACGCCTTCCTGAAGCGGGACCGGCCGATCGGCGGCGCGCAAGGTATCGCCCCCCATGATCTGGAGCGCGACGTTTTCACTGGCAGCGTCACGGGCGATGACCGACACGTCGTTGCGGTCCCCGCCGAGGAAGACGCGCGTCGCGCCGGCCTTGGCCAGGCGACGGACGAGCGTCAGCTGCTGTTCCTGCCCCGGCCGGTAGGTGTCGACGAACACCGGTGTCAGCCCGTTCTCCTCGATCTGGCGGCGAACGGCGCTGACCAGTTCGCGCCCGTAGATCGTTCCGTCCTCGATCAGGGCAACCGGCTCTGCCTTCCATCGCTGCAGAATGACGTCGCTGATCCGCTCTGCCTCGTCGTCCTCGTTCGGCGCCAGGCGGAAAAGTGGCCAGTCTTCCCGCAGCGCGTCTTCCATCAGGATTTCGGAGCGGACCGAGAGGGTGATGGCAGGGATAGCGGCAGTCGCAAGCTGTGGGAGCGCCTTGGACAGCGTCTCGCTGCAGAGGAAGCCGATAGCGGCAACCGCCTGCGCTTCGATCAGTTGGTCGGCGACCGAAGTGCTTGCTTCGTCGTCGCAGACTTCGTCGATCTCGACCAGAGTATCGCCGGTCTCTTCAGCCGCAGCGCGGGCGCCGGCGACAACCTGCGCGCCGAGAAGGGCGTAGGAACCGGATGTCGGGGCGACGACGCCAATGGTTGCCGACATTGCGGGACCGGCGGCCGGACCGGGGAGGGCAAGCATCGTTGCAAGGAGCCAGGGTCGCATCATCTTCTCCGCCTTTATGCCGTGGTCCACATTTAGCCTGCTCTCTACGGGCGTCAAAGAAAAACGGCCCCATTCTCGCCGATCCGAAAACGGCTCCGGGGCGTAGACAAGCCAAGCCGGCCTCTCCATATGCCGAGGTGAGGCAAGGAACCGGCGTCCCACGGAGATGCATTTGACGCAAGAGCAGCAGGTCGACCCCGTCGCATATCGCAACGGGATGGCGCGTTACGCAGGTCACGTGCAGGTGGTGACAACGGAGCATGAGGGGATCAGGCGAGGGGTGACCGTAACGGCTGCCTGCTCGGTCTCCGACGACCCGCCGAGCCTGCTCGTCTGCCTGAACCGGAGTAACCCCAACAACGAGATCTTCCTGAAGAGCGGCTGCTTTGCGCTGAATTCGCTGGCTGCCGGACACCAGTCACTGGCGGGTGACTTCGCCGGCTTTGGAGAGGTTACGGGCGCGGAGCGCTTTTCCCGCGCCGCCTGGACAAGCTTGTCCACCGGCGCACCGGTCCTCTCGGATGCCCTGGTCTCGTTCGACTGCCGGATTACGGACATCAAACCCGTCTCCACCCACTTCGTAGTGTTCGGTGAGGTGGTTGGGCTCCACTTCGGACCACAGAGCGAAGCTCTCATCTATCTGGACCGCACGTTCCGCGCGCTCTAGAGTGGCCGCAGGAGGCGTCATGACGGATGACAGCGCAACAGTGGTTCCCTCGTCGATCGACGAAACCGCCGCTCTTCTGGAGCGCGAGGACTATCTTGCCGATCGGCGGCTGGCGACGGTGGTGTTCCTCGCCTTGAAGATGAAGCGGCCGCTGTTTCTCGAGGGGGAAGCCGGCGTCGGCAAGACGGAAGTGGCCAAGACGCTAGCGAAGGCCTTGAACCGGCCTTTGATACGGCTCCAGTGTTACGAGGGCCTCGATGTCTCCTCTGCCGTATACGAATGGAATTATCCGGCACAGATGCTGGAGATCAGGCTCCTGGAAGCGAGCGGGGTGCGCGACCGGGAGAGGGTGGAAACGGATATTTTTGCGGAACGACACCTGATCCGCCGCCCGGTTCTGCAGGCGCTCGGCCAAGCGGGGATGGCTGCTCCGGTCTTCCTCATCGACGAGCTCGACCGGGCCGATGAAGCCTTTGAAGCCTTCCTGCTGGAGGTTCTATCAGACTTCCAGGTGACGATCCCAGAACTGGGGACAATCAAGGCGGCCGAGCCACCGATCGTCATCATCACCACCAACCGGACGCGCGAGATCCATGATGCGCTGAAGCGGCGCTGTCTCTACCACTGGGTGGATTATCCAAACGCCGAGCAGGAACTGGACATTGTCCGCCGCAAGGTGCCGGGATGCAGCGAACGGCTTGCGGCGCAGGTGGTTTCCTACGTCCAGAGGCTGCGCGGCCTCGACCTCTTCAAGAACCCGGGTGTGGCCGAAACGATCGACTGGGCGACGGCTCTGACGGAGCTGGATCGGATCGCGCTGGACCCCGAAACGATCGCGGATACGCTGGGCACCCTGCTCAAGTACCAGGACGACATCGCGCGTGTTCAGGGCGGCGAGGGAGAGCGCTTGCTTACCGAGGTGAAGGCGGAACTGCTGGCCGCGGGGTAGGCGATGCAGATATCTGATCATCAAGAAGGATCCGCAACCCAGTTATCACGTGAGGTTGATGGGCGGTTGGCGGATAATGTCGTGCACTTCTCACGCGTCCTTCGCCGCGCCGGCATCCGGACCGGTCCCGGTGCCACTGCCGATGCCATCAAGGCGATCGAGGCGATTGGCATCGGATCGCGTGCCGAGTTCCATGCCGCGCTTTCGGCGGTTTTCCTGCAGCGGCACGAGGACCAGCCGGTCTTCGACGAAGCCTTCGACCTTTTTTGGCGCTCTCGCGACCTCGTCGGCAAGATGATCGCGCTGATGTCGCCCAAGGCTGCCGATCACCGCAAGCCCGAGAAGCCGCGCGCCGGCCATAACCGGGTTGCCGAGGCTCTGACGGCCGACAGGCAGATTCCGGAACGGAAGCAGGAGCCGCCGACGGTGGATGTGGACGCGACGCTCACGGCCTCGCAGCGGGAGCTGTTCAAGCGCCTGGACTTTGCCCAGATGAGTGCGGCGGAGCTTGCGCTTGCTCGGCGCGAGATCGCGCGCCTCGCGCTGCCACTCGACGAGACGCTGACGCGGCGCTGGCGTCCTGCCGCTGCTCCCGGCCGCATCGATCCGAGGGCAACCATGCGCGAAGCGATGCGCAGCGGTGGCGACCTGATGCTGCCGCGCTTTCGCAAGCGGCGCCACACACCGCCGCCCTTGGTGGTGCTTGCCGACATTTCCGCTTCGATGAGCCAGTATTCGCGCGTCTTCCTTCACTTCCTCCATGCACTGACCGAGAAACGGACGCGGGTGCAGACCTTCCTGTTCGGCACACGACTGACCAACGTGACGCGGCAGATGCGGCGACGCGATCCGGACGAGGCGATCGCTGCCTGTTCCGACGCGGTCGCCGATTGGTCGGGGGGGACACGGATCGGTGCCGCGCTGGCGGACTTCAACCGCCTATGGGGGCGGCGCGTGCTTGGACAAGGCGCGATCGTCCTGCTGATCACTGACGGTCTGGAGCGGGAAGGGGTGGAAGAACTGGAAAAGGAGATGGATCGCCTGCATCGGTCGTGCCGTCGGCTGGTCTGGCTCAATCCTCTTTTGCGCTTCGAGGGCTTTGAGCCGCGTGCCCGAGGTGTGAGAGCCATGCTGCCGCACGTCGACGAACTTCGTTCGGTCCACAATCTCCAATCGGTGGCGGACCTTGCTTCGGCGCTCTCCGATCATACTTCTTTGGAAGGCGATCCTCGCCGCTTTCTTTCAAGGAGTTTTGCCGCATGAGCGATCTCGATCCGCTGGACCCTCTGCTGATCGCGGAAGACTGGCGCTCCCATGGGCGTTCCGTCGCGATCGCAACGGTCATCGCAACCTGGGGCTCTGCGCCGCGTGCTGCGGGATCGCATCTGGTTGTCGACCAGGACGGCAACTTCGAAGGTTCCGTCTCCGGCGGATGTGTCGAAGGCGCGGTCATCGCCGAGGCGCAGGACGTCATTTTGACCGGCCAATCAAAGATGCTGGAGTTCGGTGTTGCAGACGAGACCGCCTGGCGCGTTGGTCTCTCCTGTGGCGGGACCATCCGCGTCTATCTCGAAAGGCTCGGCTGATGGATCTTACGTCGCTGCACGCTCTGAACATTGCACGAAAAGGGCGGCACGCCGCAGTGGTCGTCACCGATCTCGATGCCGGGGGCGAGCGCGTCATCCTAGAAGGGGAGACGGTGGCCGGAAATCTCGGCGATCATGTTGCTGAAGCTTTTCGCTCCGGCAAGGCGGCTGCCGTCGATGTCGCGGGATGCCATCTCTTCCTCAACGTCTACCTGCCTCCGCCGCGGATCGTCGTCATCGGCGCAGTTCACATCAGCCAGGCGCTCGCGCGCATGGCGCCACTCGTGGGCTACGACCTCACCATCATCGATCCTCGAACGGCCTTCGCCACGCCCGAACGATTCGCCGATGTGGATCTTGTCGCCGATTGGCCGGAGGATGTGCTCGGGCGGCGACCGCTCGATGCCTACACCGCGCTGGTCGCCGTCACGCACGACCCGAAGATCGATGACTTCCCGCTGACGGATGCGCTGCGCAAGAACTGTTTTTACGTGGGGGCGCTCGGCAGCCGCAAGACACACGCCAAACGCGTTGAACGGCTGTCGGGGCAGGGTCTGGACCAGCAAGCGATCATGCGCATCGCAGCACCGATCGGTCTCGACATCGGAGCGGCGACGCCCCAGGAGATTGCCTTAGCCATCCTCGCCCAGATCGTGCAGGCCTTCCGCCGGCGCGACATTGTCACTGCGGCGTGACAATGTTTTTTGGCGAGGTCGACGTTCATGAAGCAACCGGATGCGTCCTGGTCCACAGTCTGCGCTTCTCGGGCGGACGGCTTGCGAAGGGTACCTTGCTGACGGAGAGGCATATTGCGGCGTTGGCCGCAGACGGTGTCGCCGTCGTTACAGTCGTGAGGCCTGCGGAAGACGACCTGCTGGAGGATCAGGCCGCCGCGGCGATCGCAGCCGCAGTTCTGCAGATCAATATTCGCACCACTGAAGCGGCCACGGGCAGGGTGAACCTCCATGCCACTGCTGACGGCCTGTTCGTCGTCGACCGCAGCCTGATTGATGCGTTGAACCGCCTGGATCCCGCAATCACGATAGCGACTCTTGCCGATCATGCCTCGGTGCGATCCGGCGACATGGTTGCAACGATCAAGATCATCCCGCTCGCCGTTTCGGCGGCCGCCGTTGACGATGCCGTGGAACTTCTGAGCGAGCGGGAACCGTTCCAGGTCAAGCCCTACCGGCCTCACCGTGTTCTGCTGGTTGCGACGCAACTCCCCTCGCTGAAGCACTCCGTCATGGACCGAACGGGGAAGCTTCTGCAACGCCGGCTGGATGTCTCGGGCAGCCGATTGGTGGGGGAGGTCCGGGTCCCACATGGCCGGCAGGAACTTACCGAGGCGCTGCGTAACGGACTAGCAGTGGAAGAGCGCCCGGATCTGGTTGTCGTCTTTGGTGCTTCTGCCGTTGCCGATTCGCAGGATGTCATCCCTGCAGCCATTCGGGCTTCGGGCGGTCACGTGGAGCACGTCGGGATGCCGGTGGATCCCGGCAACCTTCTCGTTCTGGGACGCCTTGAAGGCGTACCGGTCATCGGTGCACCGGGATGCGCTCGCTCGCCGAAAGAGAACGGTTTCGATTGGGTGCTAAACCGCATCCTTGCGGGAGAGATGCCGACTGCTCATGACATCACCGGTATGGGGGTAGGAGGACTGCTGATGGAGATCGCCAGCCGCCCGCAGCCGCGCGAGGTAGTCGCCGCTCCGGACAAGACGCCCCTAAAGGTGGGGGCGCTTCTGCTTGCGGCAGGTCAGGCTCGGCGGATGGGCGAAGGGGGACAGCACAAACTGCTGGCTGAATTCGATGGCGTTCCGCTTGTGCGGCGAAGCGCCGAGACGCTGATTGCATCGCAGGGCATGCCAGTGGTTGTTGTAACCGGGCATCGAAAAGACGATGTCGAATCCGCACTTCTTGGATTGGACCTATGCCTCGTGTTCAACCCGAACTACCGCGATGGTATCAGTACATCCATTGTCCGCGCGTTGTCTCTGCCACTCCTGAGTAACTGTGATGGCGTGCTGGTGATGCTGGCAGACATGCCGGGCGTTCAAGTGGAGCACGTTGATCAGTTGATAGCCGCATTCGAAGAGGCTAAGGGGCATGCTATTGTCCGCGCCTGCCATCACGGCAAGCGCGGGAATCCTGTCATCCTGCCAAAAGCCACATTTCCGCAGGCACTTAAGCTGGAAGGCGATGTCGGCGCCCGCTTCATCGTTGAAACGTCCGGCTTGCCGCTCGTGGACGTCGATATCGGAGAGGCCGCGCACCTTGACGTCGATACCCCCCAAGACGTGGCGGCCGCGGGGGGTACGCTCACGCGCTGACTAGCTGGGAAAAGGTTGTCCAGGAGCTAAAAGCGCAAAGCAGCCAAGCCTTTAATCGTCCTGTGGAATATGGGTATCGACACCGGCGAGCCGAAGGTTGTTCACGACGCGCAGCACGCCGCTGATGGATTGAGCAGTCCGCATGACGCGGGATGAGGTCTCGCTGTCGTCGACAACACCCTCGATTGTCACCGTTCCTCGTTCAGCATGAACATCAATGCTGGCCATCGGGACGTCGCCCAGGTTGTCCAAAGCCTCGGTTACTCGTTCCTCGACATCATCAGACTCTTCGAATCCATCTGTGGCCGGCAGTACGCTGTCCGGGGTTCGCTCCTCAAGCCCCTCCTCGTCGACGCCCTCGACGTGGTAGCCCCGGTTGCGGTCGCGGTCGAAATTGGCGTTGGGATCACCATAGGCGGCATTGCCTACCGGCTTCGTTGCGCCCCCGGCAGCATCAGCATAGGGCCAGCCGTCATCGATGTTGCGGGTATCGTAGTCGCGGTAGTCTTCCTCGCGGGTGGTGTTGTTCGCATCGCGCTTGATCGCCATCGGGATCTCCTTTCGGACTTTTCGTTGTCTCTAACGTCCGTAAGGGCGATTAGTTCGCGAGGATCAACCGCTCTGCTTCTGCCATTTGCGGATCAGCCGCTCGCGCTTCAGGCGCGACAGGCGCTTCAGCCAGAAGATCCCATCCAACTGATCAATCTCGTGCTGGATGCACACGGCATGGAAGCCTTGCGCATCCTCCTCATGCGGCCTGCCTTCGAAGTCTTGGAAGCGAACGCGGAGGGAGGCACGCCGCTCCACATCCTCGATATAACCAGGCATGGAGACGCTGCCTTCCTGATGGCGCACGGTCTCCGGGCCGAAGGAGAGGATTTCGGGGTTCACGTAGAACAGCGGATCGCCGGGCGTAAGCTCCAGCACGAAGAGCCGCTGCAGAATCCCGACGTGCGCGGCCGTCATGCCGACACCCGGCGCTGCCCGCATCGTCTCCAGCAGGTCATGGGCGAGCTGCCGGAGAGCCGCGTCGAAAACCTGCACCGGCTGGCAGACCTGCGACAGCCTTGGGTCGGGATAGCGGAGGATGGTCAGTCGTGCCATTTAAGCTCGTCTCAAGGGGGGTTATTCCCTCACTACCGCTTGCCACGACCAGGCTCAACCATGATGGCGGCTAGCGCTGGACCCGCGTCGTGGTTTCGTCTAGCAGGTATGGCATGCGGTGGCCGCCGCACCTTCTATCCGGTTGTTGACATTGTGGTTCTGCCCGCCATTCTCCATGGCGTGCACGTGCCAGGCGGGGGCGACAGATGAGCGACATCGACGAACAAGAGCTCGCCCGGATCCGGAACGAAGAGGCGATCCACGACATCTATGCCGAAGACGGCTCTGTACGCGCCGACTTCCTTGCCATGGTGGGTGCAGCGATTGCCGATCGTGACGTTCTTTTCCTGCGCCAGCACGTCGCGCGCCTGCATGAGTCCGAACTTGGCGACCTTCTCGAGACCATCCAGCCGGAGCAGCGTCTGGCGCTCGTGCGGCTGCTCGGGGCCGATTTCGACCTGACGGCGCTGACCGAGGTCGATGAGGCGATTCGTCTCGAGATCGTCGAGCAGATGCCGAACGCGCAAATCGCGGCGGCCATCGGCGAACTAGACTCTGACGACGCCGTCTACATTCTTGAGGACCTCGACAAGGAGGACCGGGAAGAGATCCTGGCGCAGCTGCCGTTCACCGAACGGGTCCGCCTGCGCCGGGCGCTGGATTATCCGGAAAGCTCCGCCGGTCGCCGCATGCAGACGGAGTTCGTCGCCGTGCCGCCGTTTTGGACGGTCGGCCAGACGATCGACTACATGCGCGAAGAGGAAGAACTGCCGGAATCCTTCACCCAAATCTTCGTCATCGATCCAACCTTCAAGCTGCTCGGCATCGTCGACCTCGACCGGATCCTGCGCACCAAGCGCCAGGTTCGGATCGAGACTATCATGCGCGAGACGAACTATCCGATCCCGGCCGAGATGGACCAGGAAGAGGCGGCGCAGATCTTCGAACAGTACGACCTGCTCTCAGCCGCCGTCGTGGACGAGAACGGCCGCCTGGTCGGCGTGCTGACGATCGACGACGTGGTCGACGTGATCCAGGAGGAGGCGGAGGAGGACTTCATGCGCATCGGCGGCGTCGGTGACGAAGAGCTTTCCGATACCGCCTTGGAGACCTCGCGGTCGCGCGTGCCCTGGCTCCTCGTCAACCTGTTGACCGCAATCCTTGCCGCCTCAGTGATCTCGCTCTTCGAGGCCACGATCGAGCAGATCGTTGCTCTCGCCGTGTTGATGCCGATCGTGGCTGGAATGGGCGGCAATGCCGGCTCGCAGACGATGACTGTCACCGTACGCGCGCTTGCGACGCGCAATCTGGACATTCACAACGCATGGCGGGTCGTGCGACGCGAGGCAAGCGTCGGTCTCTTGAACGGCGCGATCTTTGGACTCCTGATCGGGCTCGCCGCCGGCCTCTGGTTCGCGGATCCAAACATCGGGGGAATCATTGCGACAGCCATGCTGATCAACATGCTGGCGGCGGCGCTTGCAGGGATCATGATCCCGTTGCTGCTGGACAAGGTCGGTGCAGATCCGGCGGTCTCGTCGGCAGTGTTTGTAACGGCGATTACCGACATCACTGGCTTTTTCGCGTTCTTGGGATTGGCGACCCTGTGGCTGCTGCAGTAGCGGGTGCAGAAAATTGACTGTTACGTAAAAGTCAAATATTCTACTCGGCCAGAGCAGGGAATGGCCGTGAACAAGTATTACACTATCACCGAGCTGACGCGGGAGTTTGGCGTCTCGACCCGTACGTTGCGGTTCTACGAGGACGAGGGTCTGATCCATCCGGAACGGCGAGGGCGCACCCGCCTGTTTCGCTCCGCGGACCGGCGCCTCCTTCAGGAGATCCTGCGCGGCCGCCGCATCGGCTTTACCATCGCCGAGATACGCGAAATCATCAACGTCTACAAGGAACCGCCGGGCGAGCTCGGACAGCTAAAGCTGATGATGAACCGCATCGACGAAAAGCGCAGCGAGCTTCGCCAGAAGCGCAAGGACATTGAAGAAACGCTTGAAGAGCTCGATAATGCGGAAGAGGCGTGCCTGACCCGGCTCGCTGAAATCGGCGTCAGCACCTGATTCTTCTCCTAGTGCCCGCTGATGGAGCACTGCTGAGCGATCCCGAGGACGCGCTCGTCGGTCTGGGCGTTAATCTTGCCTTGCTGCAGCGGAACAAGCAGCGACTGCGCCTGTAATGCATCGGCCGTGCAGCTGCAGAAGCTGCGGCAAAGCGCTTCGCCGTTGCCAGATGCGGTACAGCCGCTCTCACACGCGCGCCCATAGCTCTCCATCGGATCCGGCTGCGGGGGCGGGATGACCAGCGACATTAGATAGACGACCGCGATCAGCACCGGCTGGTGGAACAGGTAGATGATCAGGCTGTGGCGCCCGGCTCTGGAGAAGATGTTTGGCTGCGTCTGTACCCGGCTGAGCGGGACGAGCCAGTTCTTCTGCATGGCAAGCCGGGTGACCGCGACGCCAGCAAGGAGGGCAGCGAGCCACGGGAAGAGCGGCACGAAATCGTTCGATCTCGGCGCAAGCTCAAACAAGCCGGTCCAACTCAGGTATCGCGGATCGAAGGTTGCGGAGCGTAAGCTGCCGGGGGAAACCGTCGTGTCGATCATCATCAGCAGGAGCACCAGCGCGACAGCCCCTCCAGAGACGAGCGGCGAAAGGCGCACGAAGGGAAGACCGATGAGGCTGGCGACAGCGATACTGTGCAGAATGCCGAAGAAGATCCATTCGTTGGGAAAGATGAAAAAGGTGGCTAGGCTGATCGCGGCGGCAGCGCCTACGACGATGGCGAAGCGTTTCCAAAAGGCATGCCAGCGGATCCTAGGGTAGTGCGCCAACACGAGACTGACGCCAGCCAGGAAAAGAAAGGAACTTGCAATCGTGCGCGCATAGATCTTCCACCAGCCATACGATGCGGTGCCGGGCTCTATGTATCCAAAGAATTCCAAATCCCAGGTGAAGTGGTAGGAAGCCATTGCGAGGAGCGCGATGCCCCGCAGGGTGTCGATCAGGCGGATGCGGGGGAGGACGGGCGAGGGATGTCCACTTTCAGCGAGTGTCAAGCGAGACCTTTCGATGGGTGTAGGTTCAGTGCGTCTGCGCGTCCATGATCGCCTTGCGGGCCTCCGAAAAGTACTGCCGGCGGGTCAAGACGAAGATCACGATGACCGTCGTGAGCATGAAGATATAGGGTCCGACGAACCAGCCGAGATAGCCGATCGACAAAAAAATCGAGCGCAGGCCGTCGTTGAAGTGTTTGGCGGCAATCGTGTTCATCTTCACCACCTGATCGGCAGCCCTTCTTGCGCGCTCCATGTCGGCGCGGGCTTCTTCCTCCATCGGCAGTGCCCCGAAGAGGATCGTGCAGTAGTTGAAGAGCCGATACGACCAGCCGAACTTGAAGAAGGAATAGCCGAAGAGACCCGTCAGGCCGATGACCTTGAGCTCGAACAGCGTGCGACCGCCATAGGAGACGAAGGGCATGTCGCGGAATACGGCATCCACCTGATCGGTCGCCCCGAGAAGAGCGAAGCAGCCGCCGATCGCGAAGATCGAGGTGGAGGCGAAGAAGGCCGTGCCGTTCTGCAGACCTGCCATGATCTGGGTGTCGATCATCTTCAAGTCGCGATGGAGGGAGTTGTAGATCCAATGTTGCCGGCGCTCTGCCATCGCTCGGTTAAGGCTCGCGCGGCGGAAGAAACGCGATCCGCCCCCCGCGGTAATCCACGAGTAGCCGCTCCATAAGAGGGCGAAGAGAAGGAGGGCGACGTAATCCGCGACAGTCATGCGAATCCCCATTGCGCGAGCGCTGCGCAGAACCTATCGCCGACCTGCAGTTCAGCGGCAAGGCCTCTCTCCGTTAACAGCTTCGTCGAAATTGGAGCTGGCCGGGGCGGCTGAAAGGTCCTATAGGGCCCGCCCGTCAGGCATTGTCATGCGTGAGGCGAATATCTGCCCTGTGGGTTTGCCTTGCTTCCGCCATTTTTTGCAATTGCGAACGGCGGTCGATTTTAATATATCGTTCACCATGGTCGCATCTAATGCGAACCGCAGACCAATCCAATCGGAGTCATCATGGAAGAAACCATTCAGAAATCCTGCTGGGCAGTGACCTTCAAGGCGCTCGCGGGGTTTGGCGGGATCTTGGCCGTGGCCTATCTCTTCGGCACCATTTGATTCTCTACCCAATATAGTAGAACTTCAGAAACAGCGCGGCTTCCCAGCCGCGCTGTTTCTGCTTCAGGGCCCCCAATGTCGCACCAGCCAAACCGGATGTCGGGCGACCGCCATGCCCGTCTCCCGCGCTGACTTAGCTTCGGGTGACCGTTTCAAGGAGTTCTCTGTATGTTTCTCTCCGTCTTCGACGTCTTCAAGATCGGGGTCGGACCGTCGAGTTCCCATACTATGGGGCCTATGTCGGCGGCGAAACGCTTCCTCGATCTTATTCTGACGGATGAGTGGCCCCGGCCGAGCGGGGCTCGCGTGGCTCAACTGAAGGTGAGCCTGCACGGCTCGCTTGCCTATACCGGCATCGGCCACGGTACCGGGCGCGCGGTCATCCTAGGGTTGACGGGCGAGGAGCCGCATACGGTGGATCCGGATCAAATGGATGCCACTATCGCCGCAGTGGAGGTTGCGGGCAGTGTGATGCCACCCGGTCATCCTGTCTACGCGTTTCGGCCGAAGGAAGACCTCGTCTTCGACCGAAAGCAGCCGCTGCCGGGACATGCGAACGGCATGAGCTTTTCCGCTTTCGATACCGATGGCGGGTTGCTTCTCAAGCGCGTATATTACTCCATTGGTGGTGGCTTCGTGGTGACGGATACGGAGTTGGAAGCGGCGCGGACGTCGAAGAAGCAGACGGGCGGTGCATCGCGCGTACCCTATCCCTTCGCCAGCGCTCGGGAGATGCTTGAGATGGCCGCAAGCTCCGGGCTTACCATCGCGCAGATGAAGCGGGCGAACGAGGAAACCAGGATGACGCGCGCCGCGCTTGATCAAGGCCTCGACGAAATCTGGGGAGCGATGAGTGGCTGTATCGACCGGGGATTGCGCGTCGACGGCATCATGCCAGGCGGTCTCAACGTGCGTCGACGGGCGAGAGCAATCCACGAAAAGCTGACAGAAGAGTGGCGCAGCAACCGTCTGAACCCGCTGCTCGCCAATGACTGGCTGAGCGTCTATGCGATGGCCGTCAACGAAGAGAATGCGGCAGGCGGCCGCGTCGTCACCGCGCCCACCAACGGCGCGGCCGGTGTTATCCCGGCTACTGTGCGCTACTACCTGCACTTTCATGAGGATGCGACCCCTGAAGACGTTAGGACCTTTCTTCTGACGGCCTCGGCGGTCGGGGGAATCATCAAGCACAATGCTTCCATTTCCGGGGCCGAGGTGGGCTGTCAGGGCGAAGTGGGCTCTGCCGCAGCCATGGCGGCGGCGGGCCTCGCAGCCGTTATGGGCGGGTCACCGGAGCAGATCGAGAATGCAGCTGAGATTGCGCTGGAGCATCACCTGGGCATGACCTGCGATCCCGTTGCGGGCCTCGTTCAGGTTCCATGTATCGAGCGCAACGCGCTCGGTGCGGTCAAGGCTGTCACTGCAGCCTCGCTAGCGATCAAGGGAGACGGCAGTCATTTCGTCCCGCTTGACGCCTGCATCGAGACGATGCGGCAGACCGGCAACGACATGAGCGAGAAGTACAAGGAAACGTCGACAGGTGGTCTTGCCGTCAACGTCGTGGAATGCTGAGACATATCGACTGAGTTTCTGGAGAGAGCTTGACCTGACATAGGGTTTAAGGCTTCAAGCGCGCCATGGCTCTACATCTCATCAAACTCTGCGTCGGCGCGGATTCGCTGGAGGATCTCCGCGAATGGGTGAGCAAACGCGCCATGACGGCGATCTCTGCCGGGCTCGACCCTCATACCATTCACACGACGCGTATGGTGCCCAAGCGTGCGAATGAACTTCTGGATGAAGGCTCCCTCTACTGGGTGATCAAGGGGCAGGTTCTGGCACGCCAGCGGCTCCTCGATATACGTTGTGTGATTGACGCCGAGGGCATCCAACGATGTGAACTGGTGCTTGGTCCCGAGATCATTGAGACGGCGCCACAGCCGAAGCGGCCGTTCCAGGGGTGGCGCTATCTGACGGCGGAAGAGGCGCCGCGGGATCTGATCGGCATGGGCGAAAGTGTGGCGGCCATGCCAGAGGATCTGCGGCGCGAATTGGCCGAACTGGGGCTGCTTTGATCTAGCGTTACTTTTCGCCGATTCTTAGCCGGACGGGCCTGCGACCCATATAGGCTGTCACGTGCAGGTGGATCTGCACCTCCGGCTGCGACTGTCGCCACGCTCTTGCACCATGGCTGAGGAGCAGGGCGACCAGATCGCGGGTCCGGCCACGGGACTTTGAAAGCCCAGCGCCTGCAAGCCTCATCGCCGCCTCGTGAACAGGGTGCAGGGCGATGCCCCTGGCAGGACGCGTGTTACCTGGCGCGAATGAACTATTCGCCGTATTCTCGTAAACCGTCATCGATGACCTCGTTAAACGCAATACAATTCGAGGATGATGCGGGACTTATACTCGTCCCTACTGTGGCGCCGGTCGACGGCGCCACGTGTCTTTTTTGGACCTGGTCCGTAAACTAGGTCGTCTTTGCTACTGCTGGGATGCCCAGCAGTTGACTCCCTGCTTCTTCAGAGCATTGCAGGTGTTGACTGCAGCCTTCTGGCCGTCGAAGCCGCCGAAGCGGGCGCGGTAGAGCTGTTCGCCATTCGCATTGACGGCAATGGTGAAGGGCTTGGCGGAACGCAATACCTTGCCGCCCTTGTCCTGCGCCTTCTGCAGAAGCTGGTTGGCCAGCTTCTGGTTGGGCGAGACGCCCACCTGGATCACCCAGCCGGAGACGGCTGACGCCGGGATGCTGCTCGTGGAGGCGGTGGTCACGCTGTCCGTGTCCTCCACTCCTGCATCACCCTGCTCGGCGGGAACATACTCGGATGGGGGTGTGGGTACCGCGACATCGGCCAAAGCCTTCAGCGCGTCACCGGACCGCTTTTCCGCTGGAGCATAAGCTGAGGCAACCTGCTGCTCCTCGTAACGAACCTGCGGCACGGGTCCGCTGCTTGGCAGATCGAAGGCGGCAAGCCGATCGGCAGCAGCCAGCGCGTTACCAACCGGTGCAGACGGGGTTTGTGCGATCAGAGCAGACTTTCCGCCACGCGAAGCCTTAGGGAAATATTCCGCGACGAGCTTGCGCATGTGCGCATCGCGGCTTGCACCTGTGCGTCCGCCAATGACGACGGCGACGATCGAGCGGTCGCCCCGCTGCATGGACGTTACGAGATTAAAGCCCGATGCCCGGATATAACCTGTCTTGATGCCGTCCACGCCTTCCACGGAACCAAGCAGCCTGTTGTGATTGCCGATGGTCTGCTTGCCGAACTTGAAGCTGCGGGTCGAGAAATAGCCGTAGTACTGGGGGAAGTGCTGACGCAGAGCCATGCCGAGGCGTGCCTGGTCGCGCGCCGTGGTCATCTGGGCCGTGTTGGGAAGCCCGTGGGCATTCCGGTAGGTGGTGCGGGTCATGCCCAGCGCGCGCGCCTTGTTAGTCATGATCTGCGCGAAGCGAGGCTCCGAACCGCCGAGAAACTCTCCCAGCGCGGTGGCAACGTCGTTGGCAGATCGCGTCACGAGCGCCTTGATCGCCTGTTCGACGGTCAGGGAGCCGCCCGCCGGCACGCCAAGCTTGGACGGTGGCTCCTTTGCCGCGTTGGCAGATACAGGCACCTTGGAGTCGAGACGGATGCGGCCGGCCTCCAAGGCTTCGAACGTGAGATAGAGGGTCATCATCTTCGTGAGCGATGCCGGGTACCGAAGGCCATCGGGATCATCGCCATAAAGGACCTTGCCGGTGTTGGCGTCGACAACGATTCCCGCATACTTGGGAGCAGCCTGCGCGGGCGATACCGCAGTTCCGATCACCATGATGAGAGCCAAAAGGAATCCGAGGGCAAGCCCCGGGATTTTGCCGGCCCCTACGGGCAAGGAGGTGGGGAAACTTGCTTTCAACACTGCCGCACTCATCGTTTGCATGACTGAACTACCTTCCGGGCGCGCCCCCGCCACGTCCGTTGGCCCTCAACGTAGGGCAACAGCGTTACCAAGAGGTTTATGATGTAAATTGGGTTTACGAGCTGTGCCGCAATCGAAACAAATCGCACTGCCATCCCCGAAACGACCGCTGACCGGTATCGCCTGTCAAAGGCGCGAAAGGCGGCATCAATATGATGAACGTTGAAAATATGGGGCGCCGCACAAAAGACGATGTCTTTCTCTGCAGGGGAGGGCAGGGGTCGCGCTGGCTACGTCAGATGTGTGGGGAGCTAGGTCTGCTTCGGTGACGGGAGCGGCGCGAAGGCGTACGCAGGATATGCCGACCGCACGGCCGGCATAGGAAGATTGGTGATTGCTTACTGGCCGACGCTGCCGACCGCGACAGTCGGACGTCCATCCTGAAGCTTTACCCACCGACCCGCATGATCGCTCGCTTGGCGCTTCAGGAATGTGTACTCCGTGTCCGACCACAGCAGCACCTTGTTGCGCATGTTGTCGAGGATGAAATCGCCGTGGTCAGTGCGAACGGTCAGGACAGCATGGCCTTCGCCGTTAGGCTGCAGCACGACCGTGATCAGCAGGTTCGACGGATCGAAACCTTTGGCCTCGAGCATCTTGCGCTTCAGCAAGACAAAGTCTTCGCAGTCGCCCACGCTGCTGGGATAGGCCCAGCGCTCCTCGACACCATAGACCTCTTGATCGGTCATCGGAGTGACCGACGTGTTGACGGTGTAGTTGATGTCAAGGATCGTCCGCCAGCGGTCTTCCGTTAGTACGGCTGGGCCCTGGGAGTTCGAGATGGGCTGGCATTCGCTCGCGTAGATCCTGCAAAGCTCGTAGTGACCGATCGGGGGGTTAGCCTTGCCCACCACCTGCATGGCACCAGGCGCTGCGAGCGATGGTTGCGGGGCAAGCAACATGAAGAAGGCGGCTGCGATGGCTAAGGTCGATCCCTTGCGAAAGGTCATGATCTTGTCTCCTCTTTGGTGGGGACAAGATGACAGGCAGAATTTGAGATGACGCGAAAATACGGAGTAAAAACAGCGGCTTAATTGATCTAACTTTTCATAAACAGCGATTCAAAATTGACTAAAAGTTGAGATAAATTTGTCGCGAAATCTGCCGGGGCGCTAAGGGATATGGAAGCTCGGCGGGATCCAAAAGCCTTATGTTCAGGGGGCGGTGAAAAGCGAAGGTAAACAAGAGCGGGGTGATCCTCGATCCTTGAACGCCTCGCGAAGGCGCAGTGGAAGCTCTTCCTTACACGTTTCGCAACGCTTCAATGCCCCGTTTCAGGACAGCACAACAACATTCGTACAAAAAATTTACGCAACAACCACGGGCGGATCGTAGTACGGTTGTATCGATCCGAAACAGGGGCGCGAGGGAGCCGGATCTCGGATAGAGAACGATACGACGCAAAAATGGGCGGCCTTTCGCCGCCCATTTACCTCATCTGGTACGCTGAAGTTTAGTCAGAGAAATTCTTTGAGTGTCTCGCGAGACTGCACGGTGTCGAATTCCAGCGCCACACCTTCCATGAAGTGGCGCACGATTTTGCCGCGCATGTTGCCGAGGCGCGCGATCGTACCGAGCGGAGGGCGGATGTCGATATCGATGGCTGCTCCGGACAGCGAAAGGTCCATCAGACGGCACGCGTACCGTCGCCCATCTTCCAGGACAATTTCGGTGCTGATCTTGCGAGGTGTCAGCCGGTCATGACGTCGATCTTCAGGTAGACCGAGCTCGTGCTTGTTTGCCAGCCATGTAAGCTGCGCGGCAAGCTTTTCCCGCTTACGCTCCGTCGCCTGAAGGATCATGGTGAAGCCGGAAGGCGAAATCTCCGTGACCGTCCCCTCAAGACGTCCAAGATTATTCATATAGGCGATGACGCGCTCGTTTATCTGCGGCTGCGCCAGGCAGGCAAACTCGACCTCGCCCGGCGACATTTCCAGTGCGGTACAAGGGTATTCCTCATAGTTCGTCAACATCAGACGACCGCTCAGGCTCACCGAGACTCGTTGAAACCCACGAGCAGTGGCTGCGAGGGCCCCGCCAGCGCCTTGTGGAGACTGGAATGAATACATGGTTTGCATGTCCTGTCCGCTAGTCCCCGACCTTTAAAGGAGCCAAGTTAAGATTCGGTGTTACAAAGCCTGCGGATTCTCGCTGCTGCGGAAGATTCTGGAAGTTTCGAATCTCGCCAGGTCCTTATGAGACGCGGCAGGTCTTTTCATAGGGGAGGCCGATCTATATGCGTGGCGAATTGGACGAAGGAGCAGGAATGGAGCAGCAGCAGGAGCCGGACGGAGATGGGTCGACAAGCGCCTCGACAGGTTCTGGAGGCGACGGACCCATGTCGCCGCGCCAGCCGATCTTCAATCTGCCCAGACCTCTTGTTTTGACAGTGGCGCTCCTCGCTGTTCTGTATGCTATCGAGACCTGGATGCTGGAGCCAGACGGCCAAAGTGCGTTGCTTTTCCATCTCGCCTTCACGCCACTCCGCTACGTCTATCCCCTCGCCGAGCAGGGACTGGAATGGCTTTGGACGCCCGTCACCTATTCCTTCTTCCACGGCAGCATCGAGCACATGTTGTTCAACATTCTATGGCTCCTGGCCTTTGGCACGCCGGTGGCAAGACGGATCGGCGCATTCCGCTATGCTCTCTTTTGGGCGCTTGCGGCGGCCGCAGCAGCTTTTTTCCATGCGGGGCTGCATTGGGGGGATTCCACCATCTTGATCGGAGCCTCGGGCGTTGTCTCGGCTTTCATGGGAGGGGCGTGCCGCTTTGCTTTCCCTGCCCGTGGGGGGCTCAACCGCCTCTATGGTCATCTCTACCCGCGACAAACAATCATTGGCTCCCTGCGCAACCGCACCGTGGCCGTCTTTACGGGGCTCTGGTTCGCCGGTAATTTTCTGATAGCCCTTGGCCTGCCGCTCGTGGGAGGAGGGGATGGCGCTATTGCCTGGGATGCCCACATCGGAGGCTTCCTGTTCGGCTACCTGATGTTCGGCCTTTTCGATCCGCTGCCTGGCGACCTGAACAGGCGGGAACCGCCTTTCCAATAGGTTGGTCGGCGTCCATGTGCCGGTCAGGCGAAATCCCGATGACGAGACCGGGGGAAGAAGCTCTGCTAGCCCGTCACTGGAGGTTGAGGGGAAACTGTATGCCCTTCGGCAGGGTTGGACGCTTCAACATGGCAACTTGGATGCGTTCGAACGCCTGCTTGCGTTCACGCTCCTGCCGCTCGCGGCGAGCTCGAGATGCCGCAACGGCGGCCATGGCACGTTCAATGACTTCTTCAGCGCGATCCATTCCGCACCCTCCATGTGTTCTCTATATGTTCTCTTGCGCGGAAAAGTCAAGGGGAAGCAAGGCGCCCTGAGGCATGAGGGGTCGGCCGGTCGCGATGCGGCGGATTGCACTGAGGGCGCCGGCGTCGGCGGGATGACCTCTGGAGCGCGAGGATGCGCGACACATTCGGTACGGAGGCGTTCGAGGCTTCCGATCTCACGTCTGGGTATAGAGATCACCGACTATTTCGCAGGCACCGCTTTTGCGTGCAGAGGAGGGGGTTCTCCAGCAGCGAATGCGGACGTTAGAAGTCGAAGTCTGCGTTGCGACGCTCGACATCAGCACGAAACTGGTGATCCCAAGCGTCGAAAAGCTCGACCTCGTCGACCTGTCGGCCTGTATTGTCTTTACGATCTTGGTCTTTTGCGACGTCAGTCATATCCGGCTCTCCACTGCCGGAGCACGGTGATGCCAGGGCATTTGGTGACCGAACCTTTAACGGGCTACATCCGGCGCTGCAAATGAAGTGTCATTACAGGTTGTAACGGAAGGAAGAGGGCGGCGATTTTGTGGATCGCGTTCCCTAAGTGGCAATTGATGCCAACGTGAACACTCGCGAAAGCTCGCTCCTACCTTTCACGGTTGTGCTTTGCAATTCACGAAGCTCAACGCTTTCACGAACCTGTTCGGCGGTTGTCTCGCCCAGCAGAACAGGAACTCCGTAATCTTTAGAGGCCGCTTCCAGTCTTGCTGCCAGATTCACCGCATCACCCAGGGCGGAATAGTCAAAACGGCTATCTGACCCCATGTTCCCGACAACGCAATCGCCCGTATTGATGCCGATCCCGACTTTCAGCTCCAGGTGGACCTGATCAGTCTGTTCCGCTTCAGAGCGAAGATCTGCGTTCAAATTCGCGACTGCCTGAAGCATCGCCTGCGCAGCTGAAACGGCGTTCCGGGCATGATCCGGATCCGGGAGCGGTGCATTCCAGAAGGCCATGATGCAGTCGCCGATATACTTGTCGATCGTGCCCCGATGCTCAAGGATTACGTTCGACAACGGCGTCAGCAGCCGGTTCACAAGCTGGGTTAGGAGTTCCGGATCATCCTTGAGCTTTTCGGCGATCGCCGAGAAGCCGCGAACATCGCAGAAAAGGATAGTCAACTCCCGCTTCTCTCCGCCAAGCTTCAACTGCTCCGGATCCTTTGCGAGCTTCTCTACAAGATTTGGAGAAAGATATTGCGAAAATGCCTTCGTGATCTGGCGCCGGCTTCTTCGCTCGCTTGCGTAGTCGACGCTGCTCTGTATCAGCACGACAGCAGCGACCAACGCGGAGGGTGAGGCGGGCGCGATGAAGATATTTGCCGCGCGCAGCAGAACAAAGCTTCCGGCCACAGACAAAGCGATGGCGAGACCTGCACCGCACCAGGTCAGCCAGTTCGTGCCGCGCCAGACGAGCAAAACTGCAGCAGCCACGGCGGCCAAAAGAACGGTCGTTGCCAAGGCAGGTCCCGCTCGCACAATACCGTCGTTCATGCGCAGATTGTCAACAATTGTTGCCTGCACTTCGGCACCGGCGGTCAACCGGCCGTTGTGAATGGTCGCAGGAGTTGCGAAGGCGTCGGCCCCGCCGCTGCTGATGGAAGGCGCGTTCTGGAGGCTGAGGCCGACAATGACGAGGCGATCGGAAAATAGTCCCTCAGGGAGGAATACGTCCGGCTGAAGCGCCTGGTAATAGGAGACTGTGGGATAGGTCCGAGGTCCGCCATAGGACTGCAGCAGCAAGGGTTCTGGCAGTGCCGGAACCGCGAGATCGGCTGCTTGCAGGATGGTTGCGGCAAAACTGTCGGCGCCACCGGGCACCGCACGAAGCACCCCGTCTTCGTGCAGAGCAACCGACGCAATCCCCGCCACCGCTCCGGTGTCCGTGAACATCGGAAGCGGCATCGTCGTGATGAGTTGATCGGCCTGAGGCGACGAAATGACGGATTCGTCGGCAGCAAGAACGACGTCAGGACCCAGTGCAGCCGCGAGCGCTTGATCTGCCTCGGCGGTGGAAGGCTCGGAAAAAATGATGTCCAGGGCGACTACACGAGCGCCAGCCGCACGCAATTCGGACACCAAGCGGGCATGAAGACTTCGGGGCCATGGCCATTGAAGGTTCAGTTCGGCCAGAGAGGGCTCATCGATGGCGACGATGATAGGGCCCTTCTCCGGCAAGGGCGGCGGTCGGATCGTAGACAGGTAGTCGAACGTTCGGTAGTCGATCAACGACCAGGCCGGTATCCGCTGTGCGCCGATCACGCAGACGAGAATAGCCGCCACAAGTGCGATTACTTGGACGTGGCGGCTGCGGCAAGGGGATGCTGCCATAACTTGCTCAGCGAAGTTCTCAGCATCAGAATCGCACTTTGAAGGTGCCTTTGACCGAACGGCCCCAGCCGGGCACGCCGGCGTTGAGTTCAATCTCTTCGTCAAGCAGGTTGTAGGCCGCAAGATCAAGCTCAAACCGCTTTCCGACCGGCTCCCAGGTGAGCGCCGCATCGAGCGTCCAATAATCGTCAAGTTCGATGCCTCCCTCATTGTTGCGGTGCCCGACGTAGTTGGCGGCGATGGTTGCCTTGACATTGGCTTGGTTCACCCAGGTGAGCGCCACCTGGCCTGACCACTGCGGGAGGAAGGGCAGGGCCTCCCCGTAGGTTGGTGAGCGCGCATCCTGATCCTCCGAATCGGCAAAGGCGATGGTTGAGGACAATCCCAAGCCATGGCCGAGCAGGAGGTTGCCGGTCAGGCTGGCGCGGTCGATCCGGCCTTCGGATGTTGCAAAATTCGTTGCCTCAAGCGGCAGGGGAACCCGCAAGTCATCCAGCTCCTGGTGCTGATATTCAAGCGTCGTAAAGAAATCCGGCGTCCACTCAGCGTCCCAGCGCAGGGCGTAGGTATCCACATAGCCGGTGGTGGCGACGGAAACCTGGTTCGCCTGAAGTCCGAGCACCCCGATCGGAGACAGAGTCGGCGTGTCGACGTCGAGGCTGGACCGCATGAACGCGGCTCGCAACCAATGGCCGTCGGAAGGCGACCAGGCGAGACCCGCACGCGGCTCCAGCCGCTGCAGATCCTCACCGTCACTGTCGACATAGCTGCCGAAGAGGGCGTACTCCGCCCGAAGATCGTCGCTGATTTCATGGAGCAGGTCGACATAGACCCGTGCGACCGTGCTGGTTTCCTCTTCAATCACTGGCGGCGGGGGCGGGGGACTGAGGAGGTCGGCGGCAGCCATTGAGTTGAATGCATCCAACCGGCTTCCTTCAATACCGTACCTCCAAGTCAAATCTCCGTAGCCCACCGTGTGGTTTATGGCGGCTGTGAAGGTTTTTTCGCGAATGACGTTGCGGGTGCTCAGGTCGAGAAGCGGAAAGCCGAAGAGATCAGTCTGCTGACGAACTGCATCTTCTCGCTCAATTTCACTGAAAAGAAGTGCGGTGTTCAGGACGTTTCGGTATCCCAAGGTATGGCTCCACCCGATTCCTGCAGTGGTGGCTTGCGTGCTGATCTCTTGCCCCGTCGTGATGATGAACGGAGCGAGCGTCTCTACGTCCTGAAAGTCCCGCTCAAGCTCATTTCGTCCGTGGTTTGCATAAATCACCACGCGATCACTCAGCGTCGGGCTTGCGGTGATGTACCCGTTGCCTCCCAGGATCTCCAATTCGCTGCCGAACGCGTCATAGGCGGCCAGGTCTCGCGAATCGGGGGTCTCGTTCCACTGGAAGTTGCCGTAGACGCTGATCGGGATCGGCAGGTTCGTGTAGCCCTGAATCTCGCCCTCGCCAACATAGCCGGTCTCATCTCCGCTGTGGACGAAACCGCCGCCGATGGCGCCTTCGAGGAACGGTCGCCGCAGCAGGTTGGCGGAGCGGGAGCGGCCTGAGATCATGTGCGGGTCGAGCATCAGTCCCTGCAGCAGGGAGGAGAAAGCTTCCCCGTTAGGGACGTTGTTGATGATGTCGTTCCCGAATGATCCGTCGGTGGCAAACGGATCGGCGCTGCCGCGAAGGCTCTGGTCGACATAGGAGGCTCCGACGAACGGATCAAAGACCGCGTCGCCGTAGTACTCGCCCCACGCGTTCATTCCTTTCAGGCGGAAGGCATTGTTGAGTGTTGAGCCGGCATCCTGATTTGCGCCCAGCGAGGCGAAGTCCCCTCCCTGGGCGCGGGACCGGCGTACGAACTCCTGTGCGTTTCGAATGGCAGAGACAGAGTCGTAGTCGTCGATGGCCGCTGCGGTCCGGAAGGAGTAGATTACCGGGTCGTTCTCGTCCAGGCGCTGGGCATTGTCCAACGCCTGTTCCGCCGGCACCCGGTCGCCCTTCTCGTAATGCGCAGCCGCCAAGAGCAGTTGCCCCTGCGAATAGGCCGGGTTCGCAACGGTACCCGCCAGAAGATCGTCAACGGCCTTGTCCAGTTCGCCCGTCTGGAGATGATACCGCCCTCGCGCGACCAGGGCGATGTCGAAGGACGGATCGGCAGATAGCGCGAGGTCGATATGCTTGCGCGCCTCCTCGATGCGCGAATTGTCGAGATAGAAGATCGCAAGATTCGCGTGACTGACCGGATCCTGCGGATCGAGCGCTATCGCCTTAAGAAACGCGGCCTCTGCTTCGCGAACGGCCCCTCTGGCAGATTGGACGTTACCAATTTCATTCCAGGTGGTGGAAGAACCCGGTGTGATGGAGACGGCAGTCAAAAGATCGGACAGCGCCCCTTCCAGGTCCCCTTGGAAGCCAGAGCGGAAGTGGGCTCGGACCTCCAGCGCCGTTGGCTCGTTGGGATCAAGCGACAGCGACCGCCGCATCGCTTCCTCAATCTGCGTTCTGTCATTCAGGAGAAGAGCGAGCCAGGCCCGATAAGCCGGCAGTTCGGGATCACCCGGAAATTCGGCTTCAGCATGCTTGAGCACCTCGATCGCAGAGGGAATATCCTTCAGGAAACCCATCGCGTAGGCTCTGAGGAAGGCTGCGTCTGAGCCGCCGCCCTGTGGCGGGAGAGGCTCCGTCCTTTCGGGATGGGCAAGTGCACGTGCGTAATAGCCCCCGTACAGCGCGATCGCCTTGCGTTGCTGGTCCAGAACGGGTGCTGCTTCCTGGAAGAGCGCAGCCGCTTCCGCGTATCGTCCTTCAGAGGCGGCCATGACGGCATCTATCAGCTTGATGCGGGCGCGAAGAGAGGGTGTGAGCGCAAGATGCCTTGCAGCGGCTAGGGTCTCCTTCGCCTTGGCGCGCCCTTCCAAGGACAATGCGGTCTCCGTAAGCAAGACCCAATCTTCCGGCGTCCGTTGCTTTTCCGGAATCTGTCGAACGCGATCCGCCTGCTGCCTCATCTCCGCCACCGGCAGCGCCGACGGGGGCATTCGCTCGAAGGCTTCGCGGGGCGGCAGGTAGAAAAGCATCTGCTCCCGGTCGTCCGACTCGACAATGACGATTTTCCGCGGTGCCTGCCCTATGGAGGCAACGGCTGCTTCGCCCTGAACCAACTGCAGACTGCCTTGCGGGTTGCTGAGTTCGACGCGTCCTTCGAGAACCGTCAAGGTCGTGCGTTCGCCCTCCACCGTCATCGTCCAGTCCGTGCCCCTGATGGCGGCCGTCGCCGCGGGCGTCTGTACGGATACCCCTGGCCCCCCACGCTCCGCGCGAGCCCAAATCGTGCCAGACTGAAGTTCCAACTGTGCGTCGGACCCGGGTGAAACGTCTCGCACCAGCAAGGAGGAATTGCGGCCTAGTCGGACCTGCGTCCGATCCCTGAAAAGGATTGCGAGTTGTCCGGTGGCGTTTGTTCTGAGGACATCGCCGGCCAACAGGTCCTGTTGCAGATCAACAGTTGCCCAGGCTGAGATGTCGATGAAGCGGATCTCTTCGCCCGCTTTGCGCGCAATCACGGCGCCCGCAGCGGCGGCAGGCCTTGGCCGAGGCTCTGCCAAGGCCTCCGTAACCGCGCTGCCAACCAGCAGTGGCAGAACCAGCAATACAAGCTTATTCAAGACGTTTTCCCCGACCTCTCTTTCTCCATTGATTAACCTGGAAATAGAAGTCAAGTCGGCTTCGTACCGCTACCTTGATTTTGCTAGAGGGTGTATTACCAAGGAAACATGAAGCTCGGATTCGGAGTGCGCAGATGAGCGAATTTAGTAGCAACACGACCGAGACGATTGAGGATGCCCATGTAATAGATGATGTAGAGAAGGAATATTTTGCGCACGTAAAAAAGGTGAACGATATCTTCTATGACCAGATCAAGATATCAGACCAAAAAGCCGCCTATATATTCACGTTCCTGCTAGCGTTCCTCGTATCGTCCAGTGATGGTCGTGAGGTGTTTGCGCTCGCTCGATATCTGGAGGGGGATCTGGCATCAAACCTCGCGGCAGGGTTGCTTGCACTTGCCTCCGTGGGTTCACTGCTTTGCGCGATTCTGGTAGTGCTTCCTCGAAATATCGCGCGATCCACAAGCTTGTTCTGGGGTGCTTGGCCGCTTCACCGGCCTTCCCTTCTCCAGGCGGTCAAAGCTTCCGATGCGAACTATCTGTTCAACCAGTACCTGGAAAATGCTGACATCTTGTCGCTGATCGCGCGGCGCAAATATCGCTTTGTCTCGTTGTCCTTCAAGACCTTGGTGGTGACGCTACTAGCCTATGTCTTGGTTTTGGCGACGAAATAGAAGAACGGCAGTACGACGAGATCAGGATTTGCGAGCAGGGCCCGCAGCCGTGCTCGGGAAGGTTGCAAACAGCAGCAGCGGATGGCCCCTGGCCCCTGGCCTGATGTCGGGAGGCATTTTTTCCCAGCGAAAGCTGCAAAGCCCTCCACGCTCGTTCCCGTGACCTGGCGTGGACGAATTCATGCGTCCCGCTTCGCAATCCAGTCATGGTCGGGATGGTTCCGGAATCGCCACTTGCGGAGCGGGCCGGCCATGACGTTGAGATAGTACATGTCGTAGCCGTAAGGAGCAGCGCAAGGGTGGTGGCCTTTCGGGACCAGAACCAAGTCGTGGTTGGAGACGCTCATCGTCTCGTCCAACGTCCCATCTTCGGTGAATACTCGCTGGAGGCCGTAGCCTTGCGCGGGGTGCAGGCGGTGATAGTAGGTCTCCTCCAGATAGGTCATCTCCGGATATCGGTCCTCGTCATGGCGGTGCGGGGGGTAGGATGACCAGTTGCCGGCGGGCGTGAAGACCTCGGTGACGAGGAGGCTGTCCGCCACGTCGGCCTCTTCCATGGCGATCGGGAAGATGTAGCGCGTATTGGCGCCCTTGCCGCGCATCACGAGATCGGGCACATCTAACACCCGAGCCTGGTGGTTCCCCCTTCCAGGTGCGGTGCAGACGGCGAGCGTGCAGTCGCTCACGGCAATCGCGGTCCAGCTGCTGCCATTCGGTATGTAGGCACAGGCAGGCTTCTTGCGCTCGAACACGTTCATCCGCTCCCCAAGCGTTCCGAAGCCTGCATCCGCTGCCGCGATCTCTGCCTTGCCTTCGACGAGCACGAGGATCACCTCCCTGTCACCCGTCGTTTCCTCGGCACGTTCCCCCGCCTTCAGGCGGTAGAGCCCGAAGCCGACGTAGGACCAGTCCGGCGACTTTGCCGTCCTGGCCTTCTCCACCGTGATGTCGTGCAGCTTTCCGGTAGCGCCGCGTGGCTTGATCAAGAGTTCCGACATTCGTTCTTCCTTTTATCTGGCGATGCAGCGGGCTTCATGCTGCTCTGCTCAACTATGATCGGCAACCGCAAGGCCTGCCTTGGCGCAGACCATTAGGATGTGCTCGTAGCCCATCTTCGAATAGTCGTAAGGCGGAGCCTTGGCCGGATCCTGCTCCGCCTCCACGACGATCCAGCCGTGATAGTCCATGTCCTTCAGCCGCTGTGCGACGTCGAGAAAGTCGATCGCTCCATCGCCAGGCACTGTGAAGGCGCCGGCGACGACGGCGTCGAGGAAGCTCCGGTTGTTCTCCCTGACATCCCGGACGATGTCGGGGCGGATATCCTTGAAGTGGACGTGATGGATGCGGTCGCCCCAGCGGTCCATCGTCTTGGCAATGTCGCCGCCGCCAAAGACGAGATGTCCGGTATCGAAGCAGAGGGTCACTTCCGGCCCGGAGGATTCCATCAGCCAGTCGATGTCCTCTTGGTCCTCGACGAAGGCGCCCATGTGGTGGTGATAGGAGAGGGGGACGCCCCGGCCGGCCGTCCATTTGGCAAGTTCCGTCAGCTTTCGACCATAGGCATGCACCTCATCGCGGGAGAGCTTGGGCCGGTCGTTGACGGGCACGCCGATCTGCCCCTGCACCGTATTGGAGCATTCGGCATAGACGATGCACGGCGCCTGCAGCGTCGCGAACTGCTCGACCTGCTGGGCGATTGCCGCCTGTTCCGTGGCGACATCGGAGGCGAGGAGATTGCCGGAACACCAGCCGCCGCAAAGGGCGATGTCGAACCGTTCGAGGAACAGCCTCAAGCCTTCCGTGTCCTGCGGCATGCGGCGGCCACGCTCGACACCGGTATAGCCGATCTCGCGCGCCTCCTTGAGCGCCTGTTCCATCGTGTAGGCGGCGGTGAGATCCGGCAGGTCATCGTTCTGCCAGGCGATGGGGGAGATGCCGATCTTGACACTCATCTGCTTATCCTTTGCTGCGCGGGGCGGCCATGTTGTTGTGCTTCATGTTTATGGGAGATCGAGCCTCAGTTGACCCGCTGTCGCCTGAGGTTTTCCAGGTAGCGCTCCCGCGCCTTTCGTACGGGTTCGCGGGCCGAGACCTCCGGGACTGCGACGTCCCACCAACTGCCGCCTGCTTCCGTCGAGGGATAGGGATCGGTGTCGATGACGACCACGAAGGGTCCGGGCGCCTCACGTGCTTCGACGAGCGCGGCCTCGAGTTCCGCGATTGTAGCGACCTTGCGCGTCTCGGCACCCATGGAGGCGGCATGGGCGGCGAAGTCGATGCGAGAGGGATTGACGTGCTGGGCGTGGTCGAGAAGGTTGTTGAACTCAGCGCCGCCGGTGCTCATCTGCAGCCGGTTGATGCATCCAAAGCCGCGATTGTCGGTCAGGACGAGGGTGATCTTGACGCCTATCATGGCGGCGGTCGCCAGTTCGGAGTTCGCCATCATGTAGGACCCGTCGCCGATCATGCAGACGACATCCCGATCCGGTTCCGCCATCTTTATCCCGATTGCCCCGGCGATCTCGTAGCCCATGCAGGAGTAGCCATATTCCATGTGGTAGGACATCGGCCGGCCGGCTTTCCAGAGCTTGTGCAGTTCGCCGGGCATGGTGCCGGCCGCGCACATCACGACGGTATCTGGACCTGCCGACCGCTGCACGGCGCCGATAACCTGCATGTCGGTCGGCAGCGCGTTCTCCTCGGGGTCCGGCGCGTCGGTGACGCTGTCCGCCGCCACGAACCAGTCCGCCTTGAGCGCAGGATCGGGTGCAGCAAAACGAGCGTCACCGAGAGCCTCCGCAAGGGCAGAAAGCCCCGCCGCTGCGTCTGCGCACAGTGGCTCGGCACCGTGCTTTGCCGCATCATAGGCCTGGACGTTGAGGCTGATCAGCTTTCGGCCGGGATTGTTGAACAGAGTCCAGGAGCCGGTGGTGAAGTCCTGGAAGCGCGTCCCGACGCCCAGAACGACGTCAGCGTCAGCGCAGACGGCGTTCGCGCTGGATGCGCCGGTCACGCCGACGGGGCCGAAGTTGAGCCGGTGATCCCAGGGAAGTGACGACTTACCCGCCTGCGTTTCCACGACCGGAATGTCGAAGCGTTCGGCAAATGCCTGAAGGTCGGCATGTGCCTGTCCGTAGTGCACGCCGCCGCCAGCAAGGATGACAGGGTTCCGGGCCGCCCTGAGGATGGCGGCAACCCGCCGGATTTCGATGGGATCCGGCTGAGGGCGTCGGATGCGCCATGTCTTCTGCGCGAAGAAGTCCTCCGGCCAGTCGTATGCCTCGGCCTGCACGTCCTGACAAAAGGCGAGGGTGACTGGTCCGCAGTCGGCGGGATCTGTCATCGTCCGGAAGGCCCGGGGCAGGGCCGTCAGCAACTGCTCCGGCCGCACGATCCGGTCGAAGTAGCGGCTCACAGGGCGGAAGCAGTCATTGGCTGAGACGGTGCCGTCACCGAAATCCTCAACCTGCTGCAGAACGGGATCCGGTCCGCGCCCGGCAAAGACATCGCCTGGCATGAGAAGAATGGGTAGCCGATTGACATGCGCCAGTGCCGCCGCAGTCACCATGTTCGTGGCACCGGGGCCGATGGAGGACGTAACCATCATCGCCCGACGTCGTCCAAGTTGCTTGGCGTAGGCGATTGCAGCATGCGCCATGGTCTGCTCGTTGTGGCCGCGCCAGGTCTGGAGGCGTTCCCGCTCACTGTGCAGCGCCTCGCCGATGCCGGCCACGTTGCCGTGTCCGAAGATCGCCCAGCAGCCGGCAATGAAGGGCACGCCGTCCTCGTTCAGCTGGTTGGCGATATAGCGGATGGCGGCCTGTGCCGCGGTCAGTCGGATCGTCTTCATGCTGTCTCTCCGGCGTATGTGGCGCCTGTTTCCGTTGCTGCGGCCCGGGCCTCGTCCCAGATCCGGCAGAGGCGGCCGTAGCGCTCCTGCATCATGGCAATTGCTTCGGCGTCGCTGATCTCGCCCTTCAGCCACCATCGCGCAGCATCGGCGAAGATCGTGCGCCCGACGGCAAAGCCCTTGACGAGGTCGAACTGTGCAGCCGCCCGGAAGCTTTGCTGTAGGTCCGCCTCCGGTGCATCAAGGCCCAGGATCACGATGCCGCGGACATGCGGGTCATTCTCTTCGATCGCCTGGCAGGCGGCTTTCCATGCCGCGGGCGAATGCATTGGCTCCAGCTTCCACCAGTCGGGGTAAATCCCGATCTCATAGAAGCGGCGAATGAGATCGGCGGTTGTCCGATCGTCTACCGGACCGGCCTTGGAGGGGATGATCTCCAGCAGGAACTCGAGGTCGTTGCGTCGGGCGGCGGCGAAGAGGCGAAGCAGTGTCGCCTCCTGCTCCTGGCGCAGTTCGAGGCTGTCGCCGGGATGGCAGAAACACAGGACCTTCACCACGTGGTCCTTTGGCCAGTTGTCCAGTTCGCCGCAGTCCGGCCCGAGATCCGGTTCCAGCGTCAGCGGTCGGGATCCCGGCCATTCGGTCGGCCGACCGATCCAGAGCCCGGTGCCTGCCGAAGCATGCAGCGCTTTGCGGCCGATCCTGTCGTCGCAAAGGATTCCGTAGCCGCGGCGGCCGTCGGCAACGTTTAAGGCGGATTGCAGGCATAACGTCTTGAACTGACCGATCCGACTCGGCTCCGACCCCGCCTCCTCTGCAAGGGTTTCGAGTTGCATGCGGTGATCGAAGGCAAAAATGCGCATCTCGGGCCAGTCGCCCTTGCGGTTGGTCGACCAGTGGACCTGCTCCAGTGCCGCATCGTTGCGCAGGTCCGGGCGCTTGAGGCCTCGCTTCAGGAAGAACTGCAGCTCCTCCCATGAAGGATAGGCGGGCGTGCAGCCATGGCGGGAAACGGCAAACGCGCCGCAGGCATTGGCATAGGTGAGTGCTGTCTCCCACGGTTTGTCTCTCAACCAGCCGCGCAGCAGGCCGGACATGAAGCCATCGCCGGCGCCCAGCACGTTGAAGACCTCGATCGGGAAGCCGGGGCCTGAGCGGCCCTCGTCCAGCCTGCTGCCGATCTCGGCCTCGAACGCGACGGCGCCCATGGGACCGCGCTTGCAGACGAGGGTCGCGGAGGAGACTTTTCGGACATCTCGTAGTGCTTCGATGGTATCGGTCGAGCCTCCGGCGATGTGGAACTCCTCCTCCGTTCCGACGATGAGGTCGAAGAGGTGGAGCGTAGATTGCAGTTTGGCGGTCACCGCACCGGATTCGATGAAACGGCTTTCGCCCGCGCCATGGCCGGCTAGGCCCCACAGGTTGGGGCGGTAATCGATGTCGAGCGCGGTTCTGGCGCCATGCTTACGGGCGAGGTCGAGGGCCTTCAGGACCGCAGCTTCCGTGAGCGGATTCGAGAGGTGCGTTCCGGTGGCGCAGACACAAGCCGCTGAGGCGATGAAGTCCTCATCGATATCGTCTTCGCAGAGCGCCATGTCGGCGCAGTTCTCGCGGTAGAAAATGAGCGGAAAACTGTGCTCGTCCCGGATACCCAGGAGCACCAGTGCCGTCAGCCGCTCCGGATCTGTCTTCACCCCCGTCACGTCGACGCCTTCCGTGATCAATTGTTCGCGGATGAAACGCCCCATGTGCTCGTCGCCGACGCGGGTGATCACTGCCGACTTCAGGCCCAGCCGCGCCGAGCCCGCGGCGATGTTGGTGGGGCTGCCGCCGATATACTTGGAGAAGGAGCGCATGTCCTCGAGCCGCCCTCCGACCTGCTCACCATAGAGATCGACCGAAGAACGGCCGATGGTGATCAGGTCGAGAGGCTTGCTGTTGTCCTTCAGCATGACGCAACCTTCTCCCTCGGTTCTCATTGCATGTGCCGCCGCCGCTCGGCGATCGCCACCGGCAGAGCGGAAACGATCGCCATGGACGCGGCGATGGAGCGGAAGCCCGCATAGTCGTTCTCGGCGATCTCGAGCCAGACCTTGGACAGCGGAGCGAGTGGCGAGAGCGGAGAGTCCGTCAGGGATACGATCGGCACGCCACGGTCGTGCAGGCGGACCGCCAGGTCCACCGTGTCTGAGGCATAGGGCGCGAACGAGCAGACAAAGGCCGCGTCGTCAGTTTGCGCCATGTCGGCGATCTCCTCATCTATCCCGTTCGTGGAGCCGACCATGATGGCGCGGATGCCAAGCTTGCCGAACGTATAGGCAAGATGTGCGGCGAGTGGATAGGAGCGCCGGCGGGCGATGAGGTAGATGGTGCGGGCGCGTGCCAGCACCGTCACGACCTTGGCAAATTCCGCATCGCTCACCTGAGCTGCGAGCTTGTCCACCGAGTTGCGTGCGGCATCGATGAACCCGTGCATGACGGTGCCGTCGAACGTCCCGGGGCGAGCCTTCGCTTCGAGCCGCGTCAGGCGTTCCTCGTAGCTCGATGCTCGCGCCATCAACCGCTCTCGGAAGACCTGCTGCAGGTCGGAGAAGCCTTCGTAGCCGAGGTGATGCGCCAGCCGCACCAGCGTCGACGGTTGTACCTGCGCCGCCTTGGCAATGGAGGCTGTTGTGCCGAGCGCAATCTCGTCGGGATTGGCCAGGACATAGCCTGCCGCCTCCGCCAGTCGTTTGGGCAGTGTGTCCTGCGCACTGACGATACGGCTGCGCAGGATCTCAAAACTATTCTTGCCCTCGACCATCAGATCCTCAAAGCGTGACCACGACGCCCTGCTTTGCCGAGCGCAAGGCTGCGCCCGCGAGCAGGAGTGCGCGCAAGCCGTCTTCTCCACTGGGGGAGGGGGATGCCCCGTCCTTGACCACGGAGACGAAGGCGGCAATCTCCGCCGCGTAGGCTTCCACGTAGCGAGTCATGAAGAAGTCGTGCAGCGGCGGGCGGGTGTAGCCGTCGCCGGTCGCAAGTTCGATCGTGAAAGGCCGCTGGTTCTCCACCGAAATGCTGCCCTTCGAGCCGTGTACCTCCACCCGTTGGTCATAGCCATAGGTGGCGCGTCGCGAGTTCGAGATCGTGCAATGCTTGCCCGACGCCGTGGTCATGGTGACGGAGGCGCTGTCGTAATCGATGCCCTCGATCGTCATGTCGGTCAGGACCGAACCGGTGGCGTAGACCGTCGCGGGTTCCTCGCCCAGGAGGAAGCGGGCCATGTCGAAGTCGTGGATGGTCATGTCGCGAAAGATGCCGCCGGAGGTCTTGATGTAGTCCATCGGCGGGGCGCCCGGGTCTCGAGAGATGATCTGGATCATCTCGACTTCACCAATGCGCCCGTCGGAGATGGCCTTCTTGACCGCCGCGAAGTGCGGGTCGTAGCGGCGCTGGAAGCCGAGCATGAGCTTTGCGCCAGTGTCGCGAACGACCTTGAGGCAGGATTCGGCACGAGTGACATCGAGATCCACTGGCTTTTCACAGAAGATCGCCTTCCCGGCGCGCGCGAACTTTTCGATCAGGTCGGCATGGGTGTTGGTGGGCGTGCAGATGATGACGGCATCGACTGTCGGATCGGCCGCGATCTCATCAATGGTCGATACCCTGCAACCGTATTGCTCCGAGATTGCATTGGCGGCATCAGCAACCGCATCGGCGACGAGGGCAAGTTCGGCATCGGGATTGCCGGAAATGGCCCGCGCATGAACCTTGCCGATGCGACCAGCGCCGAGTAGGGCGAACTTTAGTGTCATGTTGTCCTCTTGTTTGGGAGATGAGCGGTTCACGCCGCGGTATCCTGAAATTCGGCGCCGGTCTTGGCGCCCGTGATGTATGCCACGACATCCTGACCGTTGGTCTCGTCCTTCTTCAGGTCGGCAACGATGCGCCCCCGCCGGAAGACGACGATACGATCGACGAGATCAAAGACCTGCCGCATGTTGTGGCTGATGAGGATCAAGGGTTCTCCCTGCTGCTTGAGGGTGCGGATGATGTTCTCCACCTGGGTGGTTTCCTGAACGCCCAATGCTGCCGTCGGCTCGTCCATAATCGTCAACTTGGAATGAAAGGTCGCCGTGCGTGCGATGGCCACGCATTGCCGTTGGCCGCCCGACATGTTTCGGATCGTGTTCCTCAGATTGGGAATTTTCACCGCCGTCTTCTCCAGCGCCTCCAAGGTGCGCTGCCGCATGGCCTTGTAATCAAGGATGGAGAAAGGCCCGAAACGGAAACGGACCAGTTCGCGGCCAAGGAAGAGGTTGTCGGGAACGTCCAATTCGTCCGCAAGCGCAAGCGACTGGAAAACGGTTTCAATGCCCGCCTCGCGCGCCTCCATCGGATTCTCGAAAGCCACGGGAGCGCCGTTGAAGATGATCTGTCCCCGCGTCGGCTTCTCGACGCCGGTGATCTGCCGGACGAAGGTAGATTTGCCGGCACCATTATCGCCCATGATGGCGACATGTTCGCCCGCGTGGATCCTGAAGTTGGCGCCCTCGAGCGCATGGACGCCGCCATAATGCTTCGTCAGGCCGACCGTTTCCAGGATGGTGTTGCTGCTGGTCATGACGTCCTCCCTCATGGACCCCAAGCGGCCCGGCGCTGGCGCCACTGGTCCAGCACCACTGCGGCGACGATGATCCCGCCCTTAACCATCTCCTGATAATAGGCATCGAGCCTCAGGAAGGTGAAGCCGGAGATGATAACGCCGAAGATAAGTGCACCGAGTACGGTGCCGACGATCGAGCCGCGGCCGCCGGAGAGCGACACGCCGCCAATGACGGCCATGGCAATGGCGTCCAGCTCGTACATCACCCCCATCCCGGCCTGAGCCGTGAGGTTCTTGGAGGAAAGGACGATCGCCGCCACGCCGGCGAGCAACCCCGCGATCATGTAGACGAGGACCTTGTGCCGGCCAACTTTTATCCCAGACATACGAGCAGCATCTTCGTTCGACCCGATCGCGTAGGTGTGTTTCCCGTAAACGGTGTGGCGCAACACCAGATGGAAGAGGATTGCAAGCGCTCCGAATATGATGACGGGCATAAGACCATCACCCACGGTGCGGTAGCCTTCGGTAGGAAACGATATGGGCCGGCCGGCGGTCCACCACTTCGCAACGCCGCGAGCCGTTACCATCATCCCCAAGGTCGCGATGAAGGGAGGGATGCCGGTATAGGCAACAAGTGCCCCATTGATGATCCCCGCCAACAGGCCAAACAGGAGCGCAACTGCGACCGGAACAAGGACGGGAAGATCCGCAGCCCAAGGGCCCAGCGCCAGCGTCGGGTTGGCGTTCCCGTTGACTTCCGCCACCTGAGCGAAGCTCATGGCAATCATCGCGGCCGCGCCCACCACGGAACCGGATGAAAGGTCGATCCCCCCGGCGATGATGACCTGCGTCACGCCGATGGCGATGATGCCGACGATCGACACCTGCAGGATGATGATGCGCAGGCGCTGCTCGTTGAAGATCGAGGCACTTCGGTCGGACGTGTCGAAGAGGAAGCTCTGGCCCATCATCAGGTGGCCAAGCAGTTCGAATATGCCGATGATGAGAATGAGCGCGAGCAGCACGTTCATCTCGTTCGGCCAACGGCGCTTGGAACTGTCGAAGGCAAGGCCGCCGATGCCATGCAAGTTAGAAGTCGCCATCGCTCATGATCCCGGATTCGGCAGCAGCAGTCACGCCGCCGGTGGTTCAAGCAAGGGTGGTCATTCGACCTCCCTTGCAGATTTGGAAGCAGATCAGTTCTTCGACTTGTAGTCGCCCATGTTGTCGGAGGTGACCAACTGGAACGGAATGTAGACCTTCTGCTCGACGGTCTCGCCAGCTGCGAGCTTCAGGGCCGCATCAACCGCACCCTTGCCTTGGCCTGCCGCATCCTGGAAGACTGTGACGTCCAGATCGCCGGCCTCCATTGCGGCCAGTGCGTCCTGGGTTGCGTCCACACCGCCGACGACGACGTCGTCCATGGATATGTTGGCGGCCTTCATCGCCTGGATGGCTCCGATCGCCATCTCGTCGTTGTTGGAGATGACGGCATCGAATTTCTCGCCCGTAGAAAGCCAGTTGGTCATCAGGTCCTGCGCCTCGTCGCGCGACCAGTTCGCAGTCTGTTCGTCGATGATCTGCAGTTCCACCTGGCACTCGCCTGACGCCATGACATCCTTGATGTCCTGGGTCCGCATCACTGCCGCCTGATTGGAGAGCTCGCCCATCATGATGTAGATGCGGGCAGGGTTCTTTCCCTTCTCGCTGAGCAAGCGGCACACTTCCTTTGTCTCGAGTGTGCCCGATTCCTGTTCGTTGGAGGCAACGAAAGCCTGGTTGTCCGGCAGCAGGTCGACGTTGATCGGCTCGCGGTTGACATAGACAAGCGGGACACCAGCGGCTTCGGCCGCCTTTGTCATGGCTTCCGTGGCAGACGTGTCGACGGGGTTGACGATGATCGCGTCCACGCCGGAAGCCACGAAGTTGTTGATCTGGTCGAGCTGCTTCGCCACATCATTTTGCGCATCCTCGATCTGCAGGGTGACCCCATCCTGCGTCTTTGCATATTCGCTCATGCCGTTGCGCAGCACGGTCAGGAAGTTGTCGTCGAACAATGCCATCGAGACGCCGATGTTCTCAGCGTGGGCGGCAGTCGACATGAGGGCAGCCGTGAGGGCGCCCAGGATGAGCTTCTTCATGATTTCTCCTCCACTTCGGGTGCCGGTTCACCCGTGTTCGCCGGATGCGTCAGTTTCTGATAGGATCAACGGCCCCACCTCCTCGTGGGAACGTTTGATCTTTGTCGTCTAGCAAATGAAATATTTGTTCCAAACTCGATCATGTCAAGCCGCTAGTCGAGCTGCCTTCGCATATCATCGGGGGTCGTCCATCAGGCAAGCACACCTCGTATGTCCCTTGGGTGGACATATCCTCTGCGGACGGAGCATGTTGCGCCGTTCTGCGAGTTCATCAATGATGTTTGGAGGTCGCCGGTCAGCCTAGACATGACCGTTTCGTCGTGTGGCGGCGTTCCAGGATATCGGTCGGGCTGAAGCTCGGGGGAGGTTGTGGCATGACATCGCTGGGCATTGGCCTAATCGGGACCGGTTTCATGGGCAAGGCGCACGCGCTTGCCTACCGCTCGGTGAACGCTGTCTTCGGCGATGTACCGGACGTCCGGCTTGAGCTGCTTTGTGACCAGCCTGCTGACAAGGCTGGCGACATGGCGAGGCAGTTCGGTTTCTCACGGGCGACGGGAGACTGGCGGGAACTCGTGAGCGATCCTGCCGTCCAAATCGTCTGCATCACCACGCCGAACAAGATGCATGCGCAGATGGCCATCGCGGCTCTCGAATGCGGCAAGCACGTTCACTGCGAAAAGCCGATGGGTCTGACGCTGGATGAGGCGATGCGAATGGAAGCTGCGGCGGAGGGCTCCGGCTGCAAGACCATCGTCGGCTACAACTACCTTGCCAACCCCATCTACCAGCACGCCCGCAAGCTCGTTCGCGAAGGTGCCATCGGTGTCCCTGTGCATTTCCGTGGCTTTGTGGACGAGGATTATCAGGCGGATCCGGAGACGGCCTGGACCTGGCGCGCGATCCGGGCAGAAGCCGGGCTTGGCGCTCTGGGCGACCTAGGATGCCATCTTGTCTCGCTGATGCAGGGTCTGATGGGTGCTGTTGCAACCGTTGTCGCGGATGTGGACACGGTGCACAAGATGCGGCCGGTAGAAGGGTCAGCGGAACGGAGGCCGGTGGAGAACGAGGATATCGCTAACGCCTTGGTCCGCTTTGAGAATGGCACCACCGGCCTGTTCTCCACGTCGCGCACTGCCTGGGGCAGAAAGAGCCGGATCGGCTGGGAGGTCCACGGCACCACAGGCATGATCTGCTTCGAGCAGGAGCGGATGAACGAACTGCAGATCTACCAGAACACCGGCAACAAAGGGTTAGACGGCTTTCGCACAATCCTTGCGGGACCGGCGCACCCGCCTTATGGCAACTTCTGCCCCGCACCGGGTCACCAGCTTGGATTCAACGACCTGAAGACCATCGAGGTCCGGAACTTCCTTCAGGCGATCGCCGGAGGCCACCGAGCTCATCCCGATTTCAAAACGGCGCTCGAATTGGAGCGCGTCATCCATGCAATCGATCGTTCCGCAGCATTGAAGCGGCTGGTTTCTGTCAACCGAGCCCCTGTTGACGACAGATAGAGCAGAGCCGCGAGAACCGATCTCCCATGGCTGCTCTCCCTCCCGCTAACTGCGCTCGGGCACCCAGATTCGGCGCCCGTCGCGCATTATCCACCGGCCGTCCCGCTCGCGGTCGCGGTGGGAGTACCTGTCGCCATCGCGCCGGTCGTAACGTCTGCTATCATTGCTATCGCGACCACCGTCCCACCTGTCGCCTCTCTCTCGCCATGCGTCATCACTGCGTTCGTCGCGTCGGTAGTCTCCGTCCCTGCGCTCCTGGTCCCACCTCCGCGAGTCTCTGTCCCTCCTGTCAACGCGATCATATCGCGGTCCAGAATCATAGGCGACGTAAGAGCCTCCCTCGCTGACGCAACCGGTCGCCATGAGGCAGACCAAGCCAAGAGCCGACGCAGTGACGAGTTTCATGAGGCTTCCTCCTTGTTGCATGGGACATGGGGCTCCGCTGCCCGATGGCAACCCGCAACTTGCGTTAGGGCCAAGGGACTAGCTAACGAGCGCGCTGAGTTCTACCTCCTGCCTCACGCCTTGCGTGTAATACTGAACAAGTTCAGCGGCGATGTACTCAGCATCCAAATCGCTCTTGCCGATACCTCGTCGCTTGCAGATCGCGTCGAGGACGCGTTCGAGGGTATCCAAGTCAGAAGGATTGAGAGGCCTTAGATCTGGCGAGTGCTGTGTCATGCTGTCAATTTTGTGAAGCCTACATGAACGGTAGATGAACCCAGGAAGCCAGTTCACTGGACCAAAGTCTGATCAAGCCGCGCCAGAGGTCTTGCGGGGGAACGCGGACGACGAGTGTGCGTTGAGGGGCAGCCACAACCCAAGGAGATGGCCATGAAGAAGTTTATCATTGCAACCGCGTCGCTTGTTCTCGCAGGCACCGCAGCTATCGCACAGGAAGGCACCGCCAGCGGAGCAGCAGGCGGTGCAGTAACGGGCGCCATCGTCGGCGGCCCAGTCGGTGCCGCTGTCGGCGGCATCGCAGGTGCAGTTCTTGGCACGGCGATCGATCCGCCACCGGAGCGTGTTGTCACTTACGTCCGCGAGCAGCCGGTGCCGGCAGAGCCTGTCATGGTGCAGACGGAAGTCGTCGTTGGACAGCCACTACCGCAGACAGTTGTGCTGACCCCGGTTCCGGAAGCGCCTGCCTACGCCTACACCTATGTCAACGAACGCCGCGTGATCGTCGACCCGCAGACCTACACGGTGGTCCAGGTACTGGATTGATCCGACCATACATTGGCATCCGGGCCCGGCGCATTACGCGTCGGGCCTAACGTCGCCGAGGTGGATCGCTAGAGCCAGATGCACCTGGTGCGTTTCGCCGCAGGTGGCGCAGGGTCCTTCTTAAAGCTAAAAAACCTGCCGTCTGCCTTGATGGTCAAGGTCGGCCCGAAACCGCCAATCCTTTCGTTGCCGAGATCGAGCTTTCCGTGCTCTCGCAGGCGCCGGCCGGGTGAACAGAGCGCGCTGTCGCGAGTGGACGGCCCAGAAGGACTAGCGCGATACCTTGAGCCATAGGGCATCTTCTCTCAGGAGTAGGCGAGGGGTTGAGTGAATCAGTCTGGCTTTGTCGGTCTGACAAGGGAGATGACGCGAGGCTTCGAGGGAGCATCTAGCCACTCGATCCAGTTATCCCTTTCCTCGATGGTGTCGAAGAACCGCCAAAGCTTGTACTCTTCCTCGGTAGTTTCCAGCATCTCACCAACCGTCACGAGCTCTAAAGGCAGTGTGACCTCATTGCCATCGAACCGCACGAGATAGATGCCCTCGGCGGCGAGACGAACGACCTGACCACTGGCATAGCTTCCATCGGGGTTGTCGAAGGTGAAGTACGTCCCGGTCAGCGTGTCTACGATTTTGTTGCTCATCATTTTAGATGGAACCCTGGTTTCCTAGCGGACAAAAGTGGCCTGGAAATAGGCAGAAGCATAAGAGGATGCAACAGACCACTACCCGGCACATTATCGGTTGATAGCCATTAGCAGGAAGTGCCATGTTCTTCTTCTTTTCGAACCGCCTGGGTTGTCTCGGATCGCTGGTCATTTCGGCGGTGTTGACACTGATTGTGCTGGCCGTCCTCGGTGTTCTGTAATCGCATGCTTAGGACGCCCCATCCTGCAGCGGCCACGGCCCACGCAGGCTGCAATGGGCGGTTAGTCATTAACCGGGATGTCGAAGTGCATGACATCCTCTCGGCGTCCAAGCTTGGTGTAGAGAGCCACGGCCGGATCGTCTCCATAGTCGGCCTGAACGTAGATTACCCAACCGCCGCGTTCGCGTGCGATGCCACGAAGATGGTTGATGAGAGCCGTTGCGGTGCCCTTACGGCGATGCTTTTCATCGACCGCTAGATCATAGATGTAGATCTCGCGACGCTCGCGTTCGAACTTTGGAAGCTCATATGCGACCAGCCCCCCCACCACGTTATCATTTTGGAGTGCGATCAGAGCGATAACGTGATCCATTGAGAGTAAGCCGGCGACGTAGCCTGCGCTCGGTGGTTCCAGCTCGTAGCTTACGGGGTCGTTGAAGGTTTTGCCGAACAAGTCATTCAGCCTTCGGAGATCAGCTTCGTCATTCGAACCTAGGCGGCGAATGGTCGGTGCCTGCATCAGGTGAGTTCCTCTTCGTCGACTAGAAGAAACCTAACATTGAGTCGGCCGTCCAGTTCAGTAAGTCCGGATCATTCCAGACCATCCAAACGCCGATTGCCAAAGCCGTCAGCAACGCGATGCCGATCAGCTTGCGTACCACAAAGACCACAAGCCACAGTACTACGACCGCAATCACGCCCGTGATGATGAGTGAGTATAGGTCGTCGGGCATCTTCGGCTCCTGAATCGTCTGGTCTGCCCGCATACCCTTCTTCCGCCTTAGGCGGCTTTTTCATGTCCTTCCGTGCAGCGCCTCATGAATGGCGATGCGCGTCATCGCTATACGAGACGTGGCTCCGTGCCAGTGCTTTTCGCCGGGGGCGATCCCGATGGAGTCACTTGGATTGATTGTCTGGATCGGCTCACCCATTCTTTTGAATGAGCCCGGAGCCGGAGATAACGTGCAGCGTTTGTCCAAGTGGATGGTGACATTCAGCGGATAATCATTGCCCGGAATTTGTAGCCAAGCCGTTGTGCCGCCCATCCTGCGGGGGATGGGCGACTTCAAACCTGATGGATTGCGTCCGCAGGTCAGGCAATAGGCGCCCGCGCAATTCGCTGTACGGGCGTCGATCACAGGACGCACCAGGCATTGGGGCGAAGAACGGCCGAGCTTCAAGGTGAAGCAGACTACCGAAAGCGTCTTGGAAGGTCATGCCCTTCGCCGCACGGGCAATCTTTGGCTTAGATAAGGGTTACGTTTTCGGCTTTTGACTTTCCGGTCTTGCGATCCTGTCCAACGTCGTAGCTGACCTTCTGTCCATCTTGCAGAGAGCCGCCCGATGCGATGGCGGAGATATGGACGAACACGTCAGGTCCCCCGTTATCCGGCGTGATGAAGCCGAAGCCCTTGTCCTGAGCGAAAAATTTGACGGTACCAGTTGCCATGATCATCCTCGTTGGCTCTCTAAGATATCAGAGAGAACTAGTCTTTGCGAACGCTCGCATCAAGTGGTTTAAGGACGTAACCTTTTTGCGCCTGAGCCACCAGGGAGCACTCTCCCGCATCCAGCGGTAGAAATTTCTGGGCTCACCTCGCAAGGATCAAGGGGTGGGGGCGGTGCACCCTGATAGCTAGACGACGCCTTGTGGACGTATAGCAACGCCATCAGTAACATGGGCTTTGGGAGGACTGCTCATGTTGCGAATGAAGGACAAGATCGCCTTGGTTTTCGGTGCCGGATCGGTGGGGCCTGGATGGGGAAATGGGAACGCAACGGCGGTTGCCTATGCTAGGGAAGGGGCAACGGTGGTTTGTGTCGACGTCAACCTTGACGCCGCGCAAGCTACGCTAGCGATCATTCTTGCCGAAGGCGGTAAAGGACTTGCTCTTGCCGCAGACGTGACCAAGGCGGCAGAGATCACCGCAGTTGTTGATCGGACTCTGGAGGACTTTCACCGGATCGACGTGCTCCACAACAATGTTGGCATCAATCTTCCAGGAGGCGCCGCCGACGCAACGGAGGATAGTTTCAAGCGGGTCATGGACGTGAACCTGACCAGTGCCTTCCTGACATGCAAGACGGTTCTTCCCGTGATGGAAAAACAGGGAAAGGGAGCAATCATCAATATCTCCTCCCTCGCCGCCATCAGGTGGACCGGCTATCCCTATGTTTCCTATTACGCGTCAAAAGCGGCACTTACACACTTTACACGAGCAATTGCTATCGAGTTTGCCGGCAAAGGCATCCGCGCCAATAGTATCTTGCCCGGGCTGATGGACACGCCGCACGTTCAAAAACAGATCAGTGGGTACCATGGCTCGCCCGCGGAGATGAAGGCAAAGCGGGATGCGTTGTCACCGATGAAGCGGCAAGGGGATGGCTGGGATGTCGCCTGGGCGTCTGTCTTTCTGGCGTCGGATGAAGCGAAGTTCATCAACGGGGTTGAATTGCCCATCGACGGTGGCATGCATGTCACCGTTGCCGGAAGCCTTCCGTCTTAAATGGTAGGGCGATCCATCAACGCGTTCCACAAGATGGAGCGATAGACACTGAACATGTGACCTGATGATCATTATTCTCTTGCCACCCCGCTCCATCCTCGCCAAACTCGTATGCTAGAGGGAAGGGCGTCGATCCATATCGTGGATCGACCAGCAGGAGGAACCATCGGAGGAGCCGGTTGTACAAGCCGCGGGTGTTTGGGAGCGCCCGACTTCACCGATGTTTGCTTGTCCCGCGCCGCGTGCAAAAGAGGAGGTGCATGCTTGGGAGTGGCTGAGAAGACAGCAGCAGACGATGTCGGCGACTTTTCGCTCGCGGGACTGGGATCGTTAGACCCGCCTCGGTCGTCATCGCGCTGGATGCGGCCGGTCGAAGCCGTGGCTGCTTTGCTGCTCGTGGTGATCATCGCACTGCTCTTTACCGGCGTGGTGTCTCGCTATCTCTTTTCGCTTCCCATCATCTGGGTGGACGAGGTCGCTTCGCTGTCCTTTCTCTGGTTGGCCATGCTCGGCTCGGCTCTTGCCATTGATCGCAACGAGCACCTGCGGCTGACGTTGTTTGTGAACTTTCTTCCTGAACGTCTGCGCCAGCAGACAGACACTGCCGCTTTGTTGCTGGTGGCCCTGTTTCTGGCGGTGATGCTGCGTCCCGCTGTGGAATATGCAATGGAGGAGGTGTTCATCACCTCTGCAGCGCTCAACATTCCGATGAGCTGGCGAGCGTCAGCGCTCCCGGTCGGGATCGCCTTGATGCTGGCCTTGGCGCTATACCGTGCCCTTCGGGGGGCAAACCCCATGACGGTACTGGCCTGTGTGATGGTGGTTGCCGGCGCGACAGTCGTTCTCTGGTGGCTGACGCCCGGCCTTAAGATGATAGGCAACTGGAACATCCCGATCTTCCTCGTTGGTTTCGTTGCCCTCTTCCTTGTTGCTGGAGTCCCTATTGCTTTCTGCTTTGGCCTCGGGACGCTCGCCTTTCTGACGTTCAGTACATCCGTGCCGATCTTCGTCATGATTGGCCGTATCGACGAAGGCATGTCGAGCATTGTCCTCTTGTCGGTGCCAATCTTCGTCCTGCTTGGTTGCATTCTGGACGCCACTGGCATGGGACGGGCAATTGTCGATTTTCTCGCCTCCCTCCTGGGACACGTGCGCGCAGGAATGTCCTACGTTCTGCTGGGCTCGCTATTTCTCGTATCGGGTATATCCGGCTCGAAGGTCTCGGATATGGCGACCGTCGCTCCGGCCTTGTTCCCGGAAATGAAGCGGCGCGGGCACAAGCCCCCGGAGATGATCGCTCTGCTCGCGACCGGTGCGGCCATGGCCGAGACTGTGCCGCCGTCGATTGTCCTGATTGTCCTCGGATCGGCGGCTGGCGTCTCGATCGCCGGCCTGTTTACCGCTGGCTTCGCAATCGCAATGGTGCTGCTTTTGGTCCTGGCGATACTGGCACGCTGGAAGGCCCGCCATGAGGTGTCGGACGGCGTCCGGCGCGCGCCCTTTTCGATCATCAAGGCGACCTTGCTGGTTGCTGCACCTGCGCTTGTGCTGCCGTTTCTCATTCGAGCCGCTGTTGGCGAAGGTGTCGCAACTGCGACGGAAGTCTCAACGATTGCGGTCCTCTACGCATTGGTCATCGGTGCTGTTTTATACGGAGGGATCAGTCGCAGCCGGCTTTATGCAATGCTTGTGGAGACCGCAGCCCTATCGGGCGCGATCCTGATGATCCTTGGCGCTGCTTCGGCCATGGCGTGGGCCCTCACTCAGACCGGATTTGCTGCCCAATTGGTCGCAGGGGTCCAGGCGCTCCCGGGAGGCTGGCTGACGTTCATGGGGGTGACCGTTCTGATCTTTCTCGTGCTTGGCTGCGTACTGGAAGGTCTGCCCGCCATCGTCCTCATGGCACCCATCATGTTTCCCGTCGCGCGCTCTCTGGGGATCAACGACGTGCACTATTCGATGGTGGTCGTGACAGCCATGAATATTGGTTTGATGACGCCGCCGATCGGCATAGGCTTCTACATCGCCTGTAAGATCGGCAACGTGGCGCCTGATGAGGCGATGCGCGCCATCTGGCCTTACATCGGTGCACTGCTTGTCGGCCTACTACTAATCGCCGCCGTACCATTTTTCTCGACCGCTTTGCTTTGAAGGCGCCGAGACCGCATCACGAGTGAACCACAGGAGGAGGGTTTCATGAATGTAAAGCGCAGAACATTGATGCTGGGAGCTGCAGCAACCGGTATCGCAACAACATTCTCTATCCGAACAAGACCGGCAAACGCGGCGGAATTCACCTACAAGTTTGCCAATAACCAGACGCTCACACACCCGATGAATGTCCGTGCGCAGGAGGCCGTCAACAAGATCCAGGAGGAATCGGGCGGCCGGATGGCCATCAATATCTTTCCTTCCAGCCAGCTCGGCGCCGATACCGACATGTTGAGCCAGGTTCGATCCGGCGGTGTCGAGATGTTCAGCCTTTCGCCGATCATCCTTTCGACACTGGTGCCGAACTCCTCCCTGAATGGCGTTGGCTTCGCGTTCAACAGCTATGACGAGGTCTGGCCGGCGATGGACGGGGAGCTGGGCACCTATGTGCGCGGCCAGATCGAGGACAAGGGCCTGCTGACGCTGGACAAGATCTGGGACAACGGTTTTCGGCAGATCACTTCGTCAAAGGGACCGATCCAGACGCCAGAAGACCTGGAAGGCTTCAAAATTCGAGTGCCGGTTAGCCCGCTTTGGACATCGATGTTCACTGCGTTCGGGTCGTCACCGGCCAGCATCAATTTTGCTGAAACCTACACCGCTTTGCAAACTGGCGTGGTTGATGGTCAGGAGAACCCATTGGCTATCATCTCCACCGCAAAGCTCTTTGAGGTGCAGCAGTATGTGTCGATGACGAACCACATGTGGGACGGCTTCTGGATCCTGCTGAATCGACGGGCGTGGCAAGCGCTGCCGGAAGATCTTCAAGAGATCGTATCAAAGAATTTCAACGCTGCAGCCGAATTGCAGCGCAAGGATGTAATGGACCTGAATGCGACGGTTCAAGATGAACTTGAAAGCAAGGGGATGACGTTCAACACCCCCGACGCCAAGCTGTTTCAGGAGAAACTTAGAAGCGCCGGTTTCTATGCCGACTGGAAAAGCAAGTACGGGGAGGAGGCTTGGGCAATCCTCGAGAAGGCGGTTGGAAAGCAGTTAAGCTAGGCAACTGCGGAAGCGGCTATGGGCGAGATCCTACCGAGCATCGATCTTGAGCAGGTCGCTTCCGCGTCCGGCGCACGGGCGGTCGAGCGTGCGCTGAGTCTCCTGTCGGTTGTTGGAAAGGGCGCGCAGGTGGGCGTCTCTTTGGCAGACGTCGTTCGCCAGAGCGGCCTCAACAAACCCACTGCGCGGCGATTGCTGATTGCTTTGATCGGGGCTCGCCTTGTTGAGCAGGACCAGACAACCCGCCGGTATTTTCTGGGGCCTGAGCTTTACGTCCTCGGGATGCTGGCCTCGACCCGGTATGGGCTATTGGAGATGGCGGCTGACAGTCTGCATCGCTTGTCGATGGTCACGAAAGACACCAGCTTCGTTTCCATGCGGCGGGGCGATTACGCTGTCTGCTTGCACCGCCAAGAGGGAACGCATCCTGTGAAAACCCACGCGCTTCTTGCAGGAGACCAAAATCCGCTTGGCGTTGGCGCCGGTTCGCTTGCCATGCTTGCGACACTTCCCGACGAGGAAATCGCCGCGATCTTGCGACGCACCGAGGGAGTGATCGCTGCCCAGTATCCTGGCTACACCCGCGAAGTCATCGAGCAGGATGTGCGCCAAACGAGATTACGAGGTTATGCCGTCAATCCCGGCCGGGTCATCGCGAGCTCCTGGGGAATCGCAATGGCAGTCATGTCGCCGGATGGACGCCTTGCGGGTGCGCTCTCCATCGCGGCAATCGACAGCCGCATGACGGAGGCGCGTCAGTTGGAACTTGCCGCGCTTTTGGCCGAAGAAGTGAGGCGCGTCCAACTGAAGCTCAACGAAGTCTTTCAGGTTCATTCGGCGCAGGCCCAAACCGCGACCCAAGCCCTGGCATTGAAAGCGGCAGTGCCAGCATCGGCAAGAGGAGAGCAGCAGTGACCACAGCACAGATCGTCGGATGGGCCCATTCCAAGTTCGGCAAGTCCGATGCACCCGCCACGCGAGAACTCATGGCGCAAGTCATTCATCCCGCGCTTGCGCATGCCGGAATCGAGCCACGCGACGTGGACGGCATCTTCGTTGGCGTGTTCAACAACGGCTTCACCAAACAGGATTTCCAAGGTGCGTTGGTGGCAATGGCGGCAGACGGGTTCGACCACACGCCTGCAGTCAGACTGGAAAATGCCTGCGCGACAGGATCGGCGGCGATATACTCGGCGCTCGACTTCATCGCATCTGGCCGCGGTAAGATCGCGCTCGTGGTCGGCGCCGAGAAGATGACATCCTTGCCGGGCAAGGAGACCGGAGATGTTCTTCTCTCAGCGTCCTTCCGGGAAGAAGAGGCTGACGTCGAAGGCGGTTTCGCCGGACTTTTCGGACGGATCGCCAGCACTTACTTCCAGCGCTATGGTGACCGTTCTGAGGAGTTGGCGATGATTGCCGCCAAGAACCACGCCAACGGGATGGCCAACCCCTACGCGCATATGCAGCGCAATTTTTCCTTTGAGTTCTGCAACACCGTTTCTGACAAAAACCCCTATGTCGCCGGGCCTTTGCGACGCACCGACTGTTCCCTGGTTTCCGATGGGGCGGCCGCACTGGTGATCGCCCATCCAGATGTTGCTGCCAACCTGATACGCGCGGTCAGTTTTCGGGCTCGCTCTCACGTCAACGATATCCTCGCGTTGTCACGTCGCGATCCTCTCGCGTTCGATGGAGCGAGGCTGGCTTGGGAGAAGTCATTGGAAGCAGCAGGCTTGACACTTGAAGATCTCGATTTCGTTGAAACCCATGACTGTTTCACCATCGCCGAACTGATCGAGTACGAGGCTATGGGTCTGGCAAAGCCTGGTGAAGGTCACAGGGTCATCCGCGAGGGCGTCACGACGATGGGCGGCAAGCTCCCGGTCAATCCCTCAGGCGGTCTGAAATCAAAGGGACATCCCGTCGGTGCGACAGGGGTTTCGATGCACGTCATGGCGGCGATGCAGCTTTGCGGAGAGGCTGGCGACATGCAAGTGCAACACGCCTCGACAGCCGGAGTTTTCAACATGGGTGGCGCGGCTGTCGCCAATTATGTGTCCATTCTAGAGCGCGCCAAATGAATCAAGACGGCTCAGCGGACATGGTGGTTGCTACGGCTCCGGCGGGCGGGCTTAGCCCGCGCTCGACACGCGTCATGAACCTTGCACGGTTTCTAACGCAGGCGATGGGGCGTGATCCTGAGGGCGTTGCCCTTGTGTGGGGGCCCCATCGCTGGACCTGGGCGCAATTGGACGCCCGGGTTGATGCGATGGCCGCTGCTCTGCAACAGCGTTACGACGTCAAGAAGGGCGACCGCATTCTGGTTCAGTCGCAGAACTGCAACCAAATGTTCGAATCCATGTTTGCCTGCTTCAGGATCGGCGCTGTCTGGGTTCCAACCAACTTTCGCCAAACTCCCGACGAAGTTGCCTACCTTGCTCAGGCAAGCGGTGCCATCGGCATGATAGTCAACGCTTCCTTCGCAGATCATGCGGCCGCAGTGAAGGAGGCAAATCCGCAGATAAGCTTCGTGATCGCCATCGGGGACGCGGAGTTTGGGCCGGATTACGAACAACTCGTGGAGCAGTACAGTGGCACCAAGCCACAGGAGGCTGCCGTCGATCGGGATGACCCTTGCTGGTTCTTCTTTACATCGGGAACCACGGGGCGACCAAAAGCTGCGGTCCTCACGCACGGGCAGATGGCTTTTGTGGTCAACAACCATCTGTGTGACCTGATGCCTGGGCTAACCGCGCGTGAAGCGTCGCTTGTCGTGGCACCCCTGTCACATGGAGCGGGGGTGCATCAGTTGACCCAGGTGGCCCGAGGCGTCACCACTGTTCTGCTGCCCACCGAAAAATTCGACGTAGAGGCTGCCTGGGCCCTTGTTGAACAATGGCGGGTTTCAACGATGTTCACCGTGCCCACCATTCTCAAACTGCTTGTGGAGCACCCGGCCGTCGAGACTTATGATCACTCGTCGCTGCGTTATGTGATCTACGCCGGTGCCCCCATGTATCGGGAGGATCAGAAACGAGCCCTTCGGGTGCTGGGCCCTGTCCTCGTCCAGTACTTCGGACTGGGTGAGGTGACCGGCGCAATCTCGGTCTTGCCCCCAGCCCTGCATTCAACCGAAGACAATGAGCACGCCAGGATCGGAACGTGTGGTATCGAGCGCACCGGCATGCAGGTGTCGATCCAGAACGAGGCCGGCGAGGAAGTTGGTCCAAATCAGACCGGTGAGATCTGCTGCGTTGGACCCGCCGTTTTTGCGGGTTATTACCAAAATCAGGAGGCGAACGAGAAGTCTTTTCGCAATGGCTGGTTTCGCACAGGCGATCTTGGCCACATGGACGATGAAGGCTTTCTCTACATCACCGGTCGGGCCTCGGACATGTACATCTCGGGAGGTTCGAATGTTTATCCGCGGGAGATTGAAGAGAAGATCCTCAGCTACCCCCCGATAAGCGAGGTAGCGGTCGTGGGGGTTCCCGATCCGCTCTGGGGCGAGGTGGGGGTTGCCATTTGCGTGGCGAATGTCCCGGTCACTGAGCAAGAGGTCCTCGATTTCCTCAACGGCAAGATGGCGCGATACAAGCTGCCAAAACATGTGATGTTTTGGGACGCCTTGCCTAAATCAGCTTACGGCAAGATCACCAAGAAGATGATCCGCGAGGAATTGTACCGCCGTACAGACGTGATGGATATGCAGACTTCAAAGAGGCCTTCCTTATCTGGCGCGCTCGCGCACCCAGGGCCACCGGGCACGGTCCGTCGAGAAGCCGTTCAAACTGCGCTGATGCCCGTGACAGGCCAGTTGCAGCGGGGGGAAACATTCATGGCGGGTGTTGCCCGCGTTTTCGCCGAGGCCGGCTGCCGTGCGGGTATGGTGTCCGTCGAGGGCGGCGCCTGTGATCCTTTTTGCTATGTTCTCCCAGCGCTTGCCCATAGCAACGAACATGCAGCGTGGTATAGCGACCCGATTGCTCCAAAGGCTGGCGCTCGGTTCATCTCGGCAACCGCCACTTTTGGCGAGAAGGATGCTGCCCCCTTTCTTCACTGCCACGGGCTCTGGGATACTGGCGAGGACTCTCCCCGGATGGGCCATGTGCTGCCTTTCGACAGCATTGTCAGCGAACCGGTAGCAGTTCGCGGCTATGGGAGCGGCCTTCCCGTCTTTACTTCGGTTCCGGACCTCGAGACCAACTTCACTCTATTCTCGGCGCAAGGCCCAAGCGGCGAAGGAAACGGAATATTTCTTCGCCTGCGTCCGAATGAAGACGTCTGCACCGCCGTCGAAGAGGTTTGCGCCGAGCGCGGTATCACAAGGGCGCGCATCTTTGGGCTTGGTAGCATCTACATGCCTGTCTTCGACGACGGACGACAAATAGGTTGCGTTGCTACCGAGGTTTTCGTCGATGATGGGGCGCTGGAACATGGTTCCGACGGCGTGCGAGCGCAGATCGACGTCGGCGTGGTTGATGTGGATGGGAATGTCGACAAGGGCCGCTTACGGAGAGGACGAAATCCAGTCGGCGTGACATTCGAACTCCTGGTGGTAAGTCTTGACGACACACACGCCTCCTCAAGGGTCGAGCCATAAAAAAACAAATGGTCGTCCACTGCAGCCCTGGGCTGAGAGCTCTGCGGCTCGATGGTATAAACGATTGTCGGGTGAATGAGGCACGGCACTTAGAGGATGACAGGCGGCGGGCAACGCCTCTTCGCGGCGTTCATTCCCTCCAACCATCCGCTCACGCCCATGGCAGCATGCCTTGGCGTTCATCAAAAACGGCAGGCAATTGAAGCCGTGCAATCCGAATACAATGCGGATGATACCGCGTGGCGTTCACTTCATCTCACCGTTTGGCCACGCGGTCGCTGCCCCGACAAGAGGGGCAAGCTCGCCGGGGGATGAAGAGTACAGGTGGATGGCAACGGTTCGACATGGATCCGTCACAAAACTGTTATGCGGGCGCGATAGAGGGGTGCCGACGCCGAAGCGTCAAACCGAATTCTCAGGGGAGAAAATCATGAAGAAGTACCTTGGAAGCTGCGCGGTCGTCGCACTCATGCTGGCTACGACGGGCACTGCCGCGGCTCGCGATCAGATCCAGATCGCCGGCTCCTCGACCGTCCTGCCGTACGCCTCAATCGTTGCCGAAGCCTTCGGCGAGAACTTCGAACATCCGACTCCTGTCGTCGAATCCGGTGGCTCTGGCGCCGGCCGCAAGAAGCTCTGCGAAGGTGTTGGCGAAAACACCATCGACATCGCGAATTCTTCTTCGCGCATCAAGCAGTCGGACATCGATAACTGCAAGGCCAATGGCGTTAACGAGATCCAAGAAGTCCGCATCGGCTACGACGGTATCGTCTTCGCTTCGGACATCAATGGCCCTGCGTTCAAGTTCACGCCTGCCGATTGGCATGCAGCTCTTGCTGCCAAGGTCGTCAAGGACGGTCAGCTTGTCGACAATCCGAACAAGAACTGGAGCGACGTCCGTTCGGATCTTCCCGAGCAGCCAATCCTTGCCTTCATTCCAGGAACAAAGCATGGCACCCGCGAAGTTTTCGACGAGAAGGTTCTTCTCGCCGGCTGCGAAGAAAACGGGACGATGGAAGCTCTGAAGGCTGCCAACAACGGCGATGAAGATGCCGCTGAAGAAGCCTGCATGGATCTGCGCACGGATGGCGTTTCCGTTGACATCGACGGCGACTACACCGAGACGCTGTCTCGCATCGACGCCAACAAGAACGCCATTGGTGTTTTCGGTCTGTCCTTCTACCAGAACAACACCGACAAGCTGCAGGTCGCCACGATGAGCGACGTAGAACCGTCCGTCGATACCATCGCGTCTGGTGAGTACCCTGTGTCGCGTCCGCTGTACTTCTACGTGAAGAACGCGCACCTTGACGTTATTCCGGGTCTGCAGGAATACGTCGAGTTCTTCGTGTCCGACGAAATGGCTGGTCCGGACGGCCCGCTGGCCCAGTACGGCCTTGTGTCGGATCCGGAGCTTGCCAAGACGCAAGAAGCCGTTAAGAACCGCACCCCGATGGGTCCGCTGAACTAAGACCAGTCTTTGTCCTGGCGGCGCACTGGGTTGCGCCGCCAGGATTTCCTCGTTGAAGGATATACGCCAGATGAGCGTTGGCAGCATTGTTCTTGTTCTACTCGTGCTCGCCGTGATCGGCTATTTCCTCGGCAGAGGGCGCTCTCTGTCTGCGGCCAAACGCGATCACGTCAAGCTTCATTCTCTTCCCGGCTACTACGGACAGACCGTCGCTCTGTTCGTAGCGGTCCCCGCGTTTCTCCTGCTGATCGTCTGGCTCTTCATCCAACCCGTTTTGATCGAAAGCCGTGTCAACGAGATGCTGCCGGACAGCGTCATACCCGAGGGTGGGGCACGCAGCCTGGTCATGGCGGATGTCCGTCAGATCGCGGGCGGACTTGATGCCGTCCTAAACCGAACGGGGCTGACTGAAGAGGCCCTGGATGATGGGAGGCTAGACGTCTCCAACGTCAGGGCAAGACTTGCCGAGGTTGGTGTCGCGTTGGGCAGTGACGTGCCGACAGAGGTCTACGAGGCCGCAAAGACCTATCGCCGAAGTGCTGACACCGGCGACCTGCTCATGGCAATTGCCGTCATTGGAACGGCACTGGGTTTGGGCGTCTGGGCGTTGATGCGGATCAGCCCGAAGATGCGGGCCCGCAACGTCAGCGAGAACTTCGTTCTGGCGCTGCTGATTGGCTCGTCGACCATCGCGATTCTGACGACCGCGGGGATTGTTGCCTCGCTCGTTTTTGAAACCGTCAACTTCTTCAAGATGTATCCGGCGTCGGAGTTCTTCTTCTCCACCGTATGGAACCCTCAGTTTCGCGGTGGCTCTGAACTCGGCATCTGGCCGCTGCTGTGGGGAACCCTTTATATCTCCTTGGTTGCGCTCCTTGTCGCGGTGCCAATCGGGCTGATGATCGCCATCTATCTTGCGGACTATGCAAGCCAGTCACTTCGAAGTCTTGCAAAGCCTGCGATCGAGATCCTCGCCGGCATTCCCACGATCGTTTACGGTCTGTTTGCGCTGATCACCGTCGGCCCCTTCCTTCGTGACTGGATCGCGCAGCCACTAGGTCTCGGCAATTCGTCATCTTCGGTCCTCACTGCAGGCTTGGTAATGGGCGTGATGATCATCCCCTTCGTCAGCTCGCTTTCCGATGATATCATCAATGCGGTCCCGCAGGCCATGCGCGACGGTTCCTATGCGATGGGGGCAACCCAATCGGAAACGATCAAGCGGGTAATTCTGCCAGCCGCGCTGCCGGGTATCGTTGGCGCGATCTTGCTTGCGGCCAGCCGCGCAATCGGTGAAACCATGATTGTCGTTCTGGGCGCTGGCGCTGCTGCACGGCTCGACCTCAATCCTTTCGAGGCAATGACCACGGTGACCGTCAAGATCGTCAGCCAGTTGACCGGCGACACCGAATTCGCCAGTCCCGAAACGCTGGTCGCGTTCGCCCTTGGGCTGACCCTCTTCGTCATCACGCTCGGGCTCAACGTGCTGGCCCTTTACGTCGTGCGCAGATACCGGGAGCAGTACGAATGACCGATATGGCCGTTGAAACTACAGGCAAGGCGACGATGGCCGGCGACGCACGCACCAGAAAACGCCACGCAGCCGAGCGCAGGTTCAGGCTGATGGGTCAGTTGGCGGTAGCGATTGGCGTATTGGCTCTCCTAGGCTTGCTCGCCTCCATTCTTTCAAACGGGCTTTCATCGTTCCGGCAGACCTACATCACGCTCGAGATCTATCTGGACCCGGGCGTGCTGGACAAGCAGGGTACGCGGGATCCCGCCGACATCGCCAAGATCACGACATTTGGCTATGCGCCGCTGATCAAGGGATCGTTGGTCAAGGTGATGCAGGATCGCGGCGTGGGCGGCGAAGCGGATGCCGACATGGCAGTTGCGCTGATCTCAAAGGAGGCTCCAGCAATTCTGCGCAATTACGTGCTGGCCGATCCCTCGCAGATTGGCGAGACTGTAGAGTTCAACCTTCTAGCGTCCGGGCGTATCGACGGTTACTACAAAGGCCGCGTGAGTATGGCGAGTGCGGAACTCGATCGCAACACGTCGCCCGAACAGTTGAGATTTGCGGATGAGTTGAAGGAAGCAGGCATCCTCGTTACGCGCTTCAACTGGGACTTCTTCACGGCGCCCGACGCTTCCGACACGCGACCGGAGGCGGCCGGCCTCGGCGTCGCCATTCTCGGCTCGGCCTATATGATGTTGATCGTGCTGGTGCTGTCGTTGCCGATCGGGGTTGCAGCCTCCATCTATCTGGAAGAATTTGCGCCGCGAAATCGGTTCACCGACTTAATCGAGGTAAACATCGCAAACCTCGCGGCCGTTCCTTCGATCGTCTTCGGCATCCTTGGCCTGGCCGTCTTCATCAACATCGTGGGGCTGCCGCAATCGGCGCCCGTCGTTGGCGGACTGGTCTTGACGCTCATGACGCTGCCGACAATCATCATTGCGACGCGTGCTGCGCTCAAAGCTGTTCCGCCCTCCATCCGCGATGCCGCTCTGGGTGTTGGGGCATCGAGAATGCAGTCGGTCTTCCATCATGTCCTGCCGCTCGCCATGCCAGGGATATTGACCGGCACGATTATTGGACTTGCGCAGGCATTGGGAGAAACAGCTCCGCTGCTTCTCATCGGGATGGTCGCGTTCGTTCGTGACTATCCTGCGGCCCCCCCCGAAGGATTTTTCGACCCGGCTTCAGCGCTGCCGGTTCAGGTTTACAACTGGACGCAGCGTGGTGATCCTGCCTTCGTCGAACGTGCCTCCGGAGCCATTATTGTGTTGCTGGTGTTCCTTCTGGTGATGAACCTTGTCGCAGTGATTCTCCGCCGCCGTTTCGAGCGTCGGTGGTAAGGGGAGAAGCGAGATGAACGTTTTGACGGAAGCTGCCACTGAAAAGGCACTGGTAAAGAAGATGAACGAAATCAATTACAAGATGGTTGGGCAGGACGTTTCCGTCTACTACGGAGACAAGCGAGCCCTGTTCGACGTCAATCTCGGCGTCCGCGACAACACCGTAACGGCACTGATCGGTCCTTCCGGGTGCGGCAAGTCTACCTTCCTGCGGTGCCTAAACCGCATGAACGACACCATTCAGAGCGCCAAGGTTACCGGCCGCATCACCCTGGATGGTCAAGATATCCACGATCCGTCGATCGACGTGGTCGAACTTCGCGCCCGCGTCGGCATGGTCTTCCAAAAGCCCAACCCGTTCCCCAAGTCCATTTACGAGAACGTTGCCTACGGACCACGCATCCATGGTCTGGCGCGCTCAAAGCCCGACATGGACCAGATCGTCGAAAGCAGCCTGCAGAAGGCGGGTCTCTGGAATGAAGTGAAAGACCGCCTGAACGAAGCCGGCACCGGTCTGTCTGGGGGACAACAGCAGCGTCTTTGCATTGCCCGTGCAGTCGCCGTTTCTCCAGAAGTCATCCTCATGGACGAGCCCTGTTCGGCGCTTGATCCGATTGCTACGGCGCGCGTGGAGGAACTGATCCACGAGCTCCGCGCAAATTACTCGATCGTTATCGTCACCCATTCCATGCAGCAGGCGGCGCGCGTATCGCAGCGCACGGCGATGTTCCATCTCGGCCATCTCGTGGAAGAGGACGACACCGACAAGATGTTCACCAATCCCAACGACCAGCGGACGCAGGATTACATCATGGGCCGGTTCGGCTGATCCGTAGCCGCCGCCCTGTTTCGAAGACATTGAGGATCCGAACTATGCCATCCAGCCATATCATGTCGGCCTACGACGAGGAACTGAAGTATCTCACCCGCCGCATCTCGGAGATGGGCGGCCTGGCGGAGCAGATGTGCGCAGATGCGGTTCGCGCTCTCGTCAATTCCGACACGGCACTCGCCCAGAAGGTCATCTCCGACGACGTCATCCTCGACTCTGCAGAGCGTGAAATTGGCGAGAAGGCGATTGTGACGATCGCCAAGCGCCAGCCCATGGCAGCGGACCTGCGCGAGATCATCGGCTCCCTTCGCATCGCCGCCGACCTCGAGCGGGTAGGGGATCTCGGCAAGAATACCGCCAAGCGCGTGATCGCCGTGCAGGAGACGGGGATACCCAGGAACCTCGCGCGCGGACTGGAGCACCTGTCGGAGCTTGCGCTCTTTCAATTGAAGGACGTGCTCGACGTCTACGTAACACGCTCGGCGGAGAAGGCGGAAGCTATTCGGCAGCGTGACGAGGAGATCGACGCGATGTACACCTCCCTCTTTCGCGAACTGCTGACCTATATGATGGAGGATCCGCGCAACATCACGAGTTGTACGCACCTGCTGTTCTGCGCCAAGAACATCGAGCGCATCGGCGACCACGCGACCAACATTGCCGAGACGATTTACTACATGGCAACGGGTATGCAGCCGGAAGGCGAGCGCCCTAAGGATGACAGGTCAAATACGCTCAGCGCGATCCTGAGCGACGAGTAAAGGGGGCGGAGCGCGTCGCGATGCAACCAAAAATTACTGTCGTGGAAGACGAAGAAGCGCTGAGCGTGCTTCTTCGCTACAATCTCGAAGCCGAGGGTTACGAGGTGGAGACGATCGTCAAGGGAGACGAGGCTGAGCTTAGGCTTCAGGAGCGGGTTCCCGATCTCCTTATCCTCGACTGGATGCTGCCGGGAGTTTCGGGGATCGAGCTTTGCCGGCGCCTGCGCCAGCGCCGCGAGACCGAGCGCCTGCCGATCATCATGCTGACGGCTCGTGGGGAGGAAAGTGAGCGGGTTCGCGGACTTTCGACGGGTGCGGACGACTACGTGGTAAAGCCGTTTTCGACGCCCGAACTGATGGCGCGTGTCAAGGCGATGCTGCGGCGCGCGAAGCCGGAGGTGCTGTCGACCGTCCTTAAATGTGGCGACATCGAGCTCGACCGCGAAACCCATCGCGTCCACCGCAAGAGCCGCGAGGTGCGCCTTGGCCCGACGGAATTCCGGCTCCTGGAATTCCTGATGTCGTCGCCCGGCCGCGTCTATTCTCGCGCGCAGCTTCTCGACGGCGTCTGGGGACATGACATCTATGTCGACGAACGGACCGTTGACGTCCATGTGGGGCGGCTGCGAAAGGCGCTCAACTTCTCCAACATGCAGGATGTCATCCGCACAGTTCGTGGCGCCGGATACTCAATGGAAGGCAGCTGAGCAGACCGTGCGCACGAGGACCGCATGCTGCATTGCGACCAGAGCGCTGTTGGTCGCAATGCAGAAGGGCCTGGGAGCTGTAAAGCTTCATCGGCACGCGCGTTGACGACGGACGATCGCTAAGCGAACGGCGTGAAAAGGTCGTTCCAGACCTCCCTGATCATCAATGCTCATGCGTCCGGGACATCGAAACTTATGCATTGTAGTATTTTGTGGTGAGAGCGCAGGGGTTCGAACCCTGGACCTACTGATTAAAAGTCAGTTGCTCTACCGGCTGAGCTACGCTCTCCCTTGGCGGGCGCGAAGCCCTTGGAAGTGCGCGGAACATATTCAGAGGCCCTTTCCGGGTCAACCGCAAAAACAGCGAAAGTTGCGGCGGATCGACGCCAACGGTATTCCGCGCGAAAAGGTGATTGGCACAAGCGGTCGCACGTGCTTTAGGCAGGCGAGGTTTGGGCTTGCAGGCCCGCTGCTGGAGACGGTTGTTGTCCATAGCTGAGATTTCGTTGTTGAGCGCTCTGCTTGCGGGTGCGTTGTCCTTTCTCTCCCCGTGCGTTCTGCCGCTGGTGCCGCCATATCTGTGCTACATGGCCGGCATCTCTGTGGATCAATTCCGGGGGAAGGGCGCTGCGGTGGCCGCGGTCAACACGAGACGGGCGGTGCTCGGTCCCGCTTTCCTCTTCACGCTGGGGTTCGCCACCGTATTCGTCGCCCTTGGGGCAGGCGCCTCCACGATCGGGGTGATTCTGCGTCAGCATCTCGATCTTCTGTCGAAGATCGGCGGACTGATCATCATTCTCATGGGCCTGAACTTCCTCGGCCTTTTCCGCATCGGCATTCTGTCGCGCGAGGCGCGTTTCCAAGGTGGTGGCAAGCCAGCGACCCTATCGGGCGCTTATGTCATGGGGCTCGCCTTCGCCTTCGGCTGGACCCCCTGCATCGGTCCCGTTCTCGGCGCCATCCTTGGCGTGGCTGCGTCCAGGGAAACCGTCGGCGACGGCGCCGCCCTGCTCGCAGTCTATTCGCTCGGGCTTGCTGTCCCGTTCTGGATTGCAGCAGGCTTCTCCGGCGCCTTTATGCGCTTTCTCGGCCGCTTCCGGCGCCATCTCGGTGCGGTCGAGAAGGTGATGGGCTCGCTGCTCGTGCTGACCGGCCTTGCGTTCATGATGGGCCTTGTGAGCGATGTTGCCATCTGGTTTCAGCAGACCTTCCCAATCCTGACGCAAATCGGCTAAGGCGGACACTCGCCCGCCCCAACGCCGGATGATGGGAATCCATGGCCGATATCATCGCACTGCTTTTGCCCTTCTTCGGGCTGATCCTGATCGGTTATTCAGCCGCCCGCCTGACGAAGCAGCCGGCAGAGGCGCTCGGCTGGATGAACACATTCATCATCTATGCTGCGCTTCCGGCTTTGTTTTTCAAGCTGGTTTCCCGCACGCCTATCGAGGATCTTGCCCGCATAGACTTCATTCTTTCCGATATCGCGGCAACCTATCTAATCTATAGCGCACTCTTCGCTGTCACCTACCTCACTCGGCGCGCAACATTCGCCAGTTCCACCATCCAGGCTTTTGCAGGCTCATACGGCAATATCGGCTATATGGGGCCGGGACTTGCGCTCCTAGCATTCGGTGAGGCTGCAGCTGTGCCGGTGGCATTGATCGTCTGCTTTGAGAACGCAATGCATTTCATCGTCGCTCCGGCGATGATGGCGATCGCCGGAGGCGATCAACGGCCACCAACGCAACTGGCGGCGGATGTCCTGCGCAAAGTGACGCTTCATCCCTTTATCCTTTCCACCGCCCTTGGATTTGCCGTCGCGGCGAGTGGGGTCGAGGTGCCGCTCGCCGGCCAGCGACTGGTAGACTACCTTGCCCAGGCCGCCGCTCCTTGCGCTCTTTTCGCTATGGGCGTCACCCTTGCACTGCGGCCGCTGACAAGGGTTCCGATAGAGATCGGCTATCTGGCGCTTGCGAAGCTCGTTCTGCTCCCCGCTACTGTCTACATCGTCCTGTCTCTGGCTGGAGACTTCGACCCCATCTGGGTCTATTCGGCCGTGCTGCTCGCCGGCCTGCCGACGGCCACCAACGTCTTCGTCATCAGCCAGCAGTATGGGATCTGGCAGGAGAGAGCGTCGGCAACGGTGCTGATCACGACAGCGCTGTCGGTGCTGACGCTGCCGATACTGCTCTACGTCATGAGCGCGGGCATCCTACCGCCGGACCTCTTCCCTTAGGCTGTCGACAAAGGCTCGCAAGCCTCGCCCGGGCTCGACCCCTTCACGCATCACAAGATTACGTAACGGCGGTAGGGCCGACAGCAGATGGAGTCCCGCAGAGCGGGACAGTTGGACGGGAAGAAAATCGGAGAGCAGCGAACGGTTCAGGAGGTCGACGCCAAAAGTCCGGCTCATGATGTCCGGGCGACGCCTGCGATTGAAGCGTTCACCGGCATCGGTCGGTACAGGACGATCCGGGTTAGCTGAAAGGACCCCAACCAAGTCGATGGTATCGCGCAGCGACAGATTCAGCCCCTGAGCACCGATGGGCGGGAAGGCGTGTGCCGTTTCTCCCACGAGGGCTAGGCGACCTTTGCCAAAGCGGTCGGCCATCAGGCTCGAAAGCGGCCACGACTGCGGCCCGGGTTCAACCATAACCTTGCCCAGCATCGACTGCATGCGCCCCTCGACCTCCCGCGAAAGACGATCGAGCGGCAACGTGAGGAGCCGTTCGGCCTCATGTGGCTTGACCACCCAGACGAGGCTGGAGCGCTCACCGGGGAGGGGCACCTGCGTAAATGGACCTGTTTCAGTGTGGATCTCCGTCGAGACGTTTCCGTGTGGGATCGAGTGTTGGAAGTTGAGAACGACCGCTGTCTGGGGATAGGCCCACCGGCGAATTCCGATCCCCGCGCTCTGGCGTGTTTTGGAGGCGCGGCCATCGGCCGCGATGACGAAGCCGGCCGATATTGTCTCGCCATTTCCGAGACAAAGCACCGCCTGCTCTCTGGAAAACGATACCGCCTCCACCGTGCCGGTCACTCGGGCGACGTTTGGTTCCGCCGCAATCGCATCGGACAGGGTATCGCGCAAAACCCGATTCGGGATGTTATAGCCAAAGGCGTAGAGCCCGACGTCGGCCGCTCTGAACTGCGCTGTCGGCGCCCGAAGCAGTCTGTTCGTGCCGTCGATGATTTGCATGATCGACAGCGGCGCCGCCTTGGGCATGATCTCCGCCCAAACGCCGAGGCGCTCGATGAATTGGATGGAGTGGTCCATCAATGCGGTCGTGCGCTCATCGGAGCCTTGTGCCTCAGGTGCCACGAAAACCACCTTGCGTCCAACACGTCCCAGTGCCAGGGCCGCCACCGAACCGGCAAGACCGCCACCCACCACTGCGATTTCAAAGTCGTGCATGTTATCATCCTCGTCGGCAGCCCTTCCGGCGCTATGTAGAGCCTTCTCCCACGCTTATCCATGGGACGAGGCAGCGCAGGGGCAAATCCTGTGCGAGACGGGAGGGGCGGCGGTGAAGCGGTTGCAATGGCGCCCGTTTGGCCGCATAGCTCGACTACAGTACAAGTACGGAACAGCGCGTGATCAGACGAATCTTCAACTACCGAAAAGTGCCCTACGCGGAAATCCGCGCTTTCTCGGTTCATCTGCTGACCGCTTCAGGTTCTTTCCTGGCCTTTTTGGGCGTGGTGGCGGCGGGTGAGAACCGCTTTGTCGACATGTTCTGGTGGTTGGGCCTGGCGCTGTTCGTTGACGGAATCGACGGTCCGATCGCACGAAAGGTAAAGGTACGGGAGGTTCTGCCCAATTGGTCAGGCGACACGCTAGATAACATCATCGACTACGTGACCTACGTCCTGCTGCCGGCGTTTGCGCTCTACCAGAGCGGCATGATCGGAGAGCCTTGGTCCTTCCTTGCCGCCGGTCTTATCGTGGTGTCGAGTGCGATCTACTACGCCGACATGGGCATGAAGACCGATGAGTATTTTTTCTCCGGCTTTCCCGTCGTCTGGAACATGGTGATCTTCACGCTCTTCGTCATTCAGGCGAGCGAGACCACCGCCTTCATCGTCATCATCGTGTCCGTCATCTTGACATTCCTCCCGATCAACTTCCTTCATCCTGTGCGGGTGAAGCGGCTACGTCCGCTCAATCTTGCCGTCTTCCTGATCTGGTGCGTGCTAAGCGGCTATTCGCTTCTGTTGCACTTCAATTCGCCCGATTGGCTCGTCTACGGCGTTGTGGCGTCGGGCCTGTACCTCTATTTCGTCGGCGCCGTCATGCAGATGTTTCCCAACCTCGGCCACCGCGGCTAGGCTGTTGGTGCGCTATGTTTCCTGTTGTGCGGAGCAATAAATTCGATATCAATGATGGCGAGCGGACGTTGCCACTTGGCGTCTGCGCAGCAGGACACGCCGGACCCTGACTCAAGCCTCGAAAGAAGGCGGGCGGCGTGAATAGGGGGTTCAGTGACTGTTTCGGAGGGACCGGCGGTTAGTCCGCTCTTGTCGGTCCGAGGGCTGACAAAATATTTCGGCAACTTCGCAGCCTGTTCCGGCATCGACCTTGACATCGCTCCGGGAGAAATCCACGCGCTGCTCGGCGAAAACGGTGCCGGCAAGTCTACGCTGGTGAAGATGCTCTTCGGTATCCTGGAGCCGAGTGGAGGCGAAATCCTCTCGAGTGGGCAGGCCGTGGTAATACGATCTCCAAGCGAAGCGCGATCGTTCGGGATCGGCATGGTCTTTCAGCACTTTTCTTTATTCGAGGCGCTGACGGTCGGTGAAAACATCGCTCTGTCACTCGACCCGAAGTTTTCGCTGCCAAGGATCTCAGACGAAGCGGCCAGGCTCTCGCATAAGTATGGTCTCCCGCTTGATCCGAAGGCCCATGTTGCGGATCTCTCCGTCGGAGAGCGGCAGCGCATCGAGATCGTGCGTGCCCTCCTGCAGAACCCGAAACTGATCATCCTGGACGAACCGACCTCGGTCCTCACGCCGCAGGAAGCGGATAGATTGTTCGAGACGCTCCTGAAGTTGAAGACGGAGGGCCGCTCGGTCCTTTACATCAGCCATCGGCTGGAGGAGGTCCGCCGCATCTGCGACCGGGCAACTGTCCTCCGGCACGGAAAGGTTACTGGTCGATGTGATCCGCGGCAGGAAACGCCCGCCTCGCTGGCACGGATGATGGTGGGAGCCGACGTCGCCGGCGTGTCGCGCGGCACGAGTAGCGAGCTCGGAGACGTCCTGATCGAGGTGACGGACCTGTCGGTTCCAGCGCGAACGCCGTTCGCTGTTTCTCTTCGCGCCATCGACATGCAGGTGCGGGCCGGCGAAGTGCTGGCAATTGCAGGCGTTGCGGGCAACGGCCAGGGAGAGCTTTTCGATGTCCTCTCGGGCGAGTACACGGTGCCGGAGAATGATGCGATCCGCATCCGCGGCAAGGCTGTAGGTACGGTCGGCATCAACGCGCGACGGATGCTTGGTGCAGGCTTTGTTCCGGAAGAGCGCCACGGCCATGCGGCGGTTTCGGAGATGTCCCTTTCGGACAATCTTCTCCTTGCGCGTAGCCAGCCGGACCGGCGCTCCTTTCTCTCCGGCGGTGTATTGTCCATCGTCCGCCATAGCTCGGTCCGCTCGGCCGCCAAGCGCATCTGTGAGGACATGGACGTGCGCAAGAGCGGGGATGATCCCTCGGCGGGCTCGCTCTCAGGAGGCAACCTTCAGAAGTTCATCGTCGGTCGGGAGCTCGACCGTCAGCCCGCCGTGCTCGTGGTGAATCAGCCCACCTGGGGCGTCGACGCGGGAGCGGCGAGCCGCATCAGACAGGCGCTTGTGGACCTCGCCCGTTCCGGCTCGGCGGTGGTGGTGATCAGCCAGGATCTGGATGAAATTTTCGAGGTAGCAACCAAGGTCTCCGTGATTTCCGAGGGCCGGTTGTCCCCCTCCTTTGCAGCCCACGAACTCAGCCTGGAGCAGATCGGCTTGATGATGGGCGGCATTCACGACTCCACGCATTCGGAGGCGAGCCATGCGCATTGAACTGCAAAAGCGGGCGCAGCCTTCCCCACTGTTTTCGTTCGTGTCGCCGCTGCTGGCGCTGGTGCTGACCTTGTTCTTCGGCGGCATCATGTTCTGGATGCTGGGCAAACAGCCGGTAGACGCCCTCTACAGCTTCTTTGTAGAGCCTCTTCTGGAAGTATGGTCGCTGCACGAGCTTGCCGTCAAAGCAGCGCCGCTGATCCTCATCGGCGTCGGGCTGTCGATCTGTTATCGCTCCAACAACTGGAATATCGGTGCCGAGGGGCAGTTCACGATCGGCGCTATAACCGGCTCGATCCTGCCAGTTCTCTACCCGGAATGGCACTCCCTGATGATCCTGCCGCTGATGCTCGTCATGGGGATGATCGGCGGCGCCCTTTATGCTGGCATCCCTGCACTTCTCAAGACGCGCTTCAACACCAACGAAATCCTCACCAGCCTGATGCTGGTGTATATTGCGCAGCTCTACCTCGACTGGCTCGTCCGCGGGCCATGGCGGGACCCGCAAGGCTACAACTTCCCGCAGACCAAATCCTTTGTCCCCGAGGCCGTGCTACCAGAGATCCTGGATTCTGGGCGCGCGCATCTGGCGATCGTCTTCGCGCTGGTCGCCGCGGTGGCGCTCTGGTTCATGATGCGCTTCATGCTCAAGGGCTTCGAGGTGACGGTGCTCGGGCAATCCGAGCGGGCGGGGAGGTTTGCCGGCTTTTCCGCAAAGCGGATGGTCTGGTTTTCAATGCTGCTTTCGGGGGCGCTCGCGGGACTTGCGGGCATCTCCGAAGTCTCCGGCTCCATCGGTCATGTGCAGCCGACGATCTCGCCGGGCTATGGATTTACCGCGATCATCGTCGCTTTCCTTGGGCGGCTCAATCCTCTCGGCATCATCGCGTCCGGATTCGTTCTGGCATTGACATATCTAGGCGGCGAGGCGGCTCAGCTTTCCATCGGCATCTCGGAAAAGGTCAGCAGGGTGTTCCAGGGGTTGCTGCTCTTCTTCGTCCTGTCCTGCGATACGCTGATCCACTACCGCATCAAGATCGTGACGCAAAAGCTGCGGGGAGGGGCTGCACATCATGCTTGAGGCAATCCTCCTCACCGTCATTACGGCGGCAACCCCGCTCGTCATTGCCGCGCTGGGCGAACTTGTGACGGAGCGATCGGGCGTCCTCAATCTCGGCGTAGAAGGCATGATGATCATGGGTGCGGTGGTCGCGTTCGCCGCGACTCAGATTACCGGAACACCCTATATAGGCGTTCTTGCGGGTATTGCGGCCGGCGCGGCCTTCTCTCTGCTCTTCGGCTTCCTGACCCTGACGCTGGTCGCCAACCAGGTCGCGACGGGGCTCGCGCTGACCATCCTCGGCCTCGGTTTGTCGGGACAGATCGGCGAAAGCTATGTTGGCCAGCCCGGCATCAAGCTGCAGCCTATCGAAATTCCGCTTTTGGCCGACATCCCCTTGCTGGGGCCGCTGCTCTTCCGACAGGACCTGATCTTCTACCTGTCCATCGCCTTGGTGATCGGCATTCACTGGTTCCTGTTCAGGAGCAGAACCGGCTTGAAGATGAGGGCGATCGGCGACAACCATGCCTCGGCACATGCGCTCGGCATCAATGTGATCCGCACTCGCTACCTCGCCGTCATGTTCGGTGGCGCTTGTGCGGGCCTCGCCGGCGCCCAGCTTTCGCTCGTCTATACCCCGCAATGGGTGGAGAACATGGCTGCCGGCCGCGGCTGGATCGCGTTAGCGCTCGTGGTCTTCGCCTCCTGGCGCCCGCTACGGGTGCTGGCGGGGGGATATCTTTTCGGCGCTGTCAGCATTGGCCAATTGCATGCTCAGGCATTTGGGATTGGGATACCATCCCAGTTCCTTTCGGCATTGCCTTACGCCGCCACTATTGTCGTGCTCATCATCATCTCGCATAATCGCCGCACGACGATGATCAACACCCCGGCATCTCTCGGAAAACCCTTCGTTCCAGAGAGATGACGAGACCTGCATCGAAGTGTAAGCCAACAGAGGTTACAGGAAATGAAGAAACTTATCATCGCACTGGCTGCTACCGCCGCCCTTCTGGGCGGGTTCAACGGCGGCGCCCAGGCGCAGGACAAAACGAAGGTCTGCTTCATCTATGTCGGCTCAAAGACCGACGGGGGCTGGACGCAGGCACATGACATCGGCCGCCAGGCGTTGCAGGAACACTTTGGGGAGAAGATCGAGACGCCGTTCCTGGAGAACGTGCCAGAAGGTCCGGACGCAGAGCGCGCCATCGAACGCATGGCTCGTTCGGGCTGCGCACTTGTTTTCACCACCTCGTTCGGATTCATGGATGCGACGGCGAAAGTGGCGCAGAGGTTCCCCGACGTGAAGTTCGAGCATGCGACAGGGTTTAAAGCCGCAGAAAACGTGGCGACCTACAATGCTCGCTTCTACGAAGGTCGCTACATCCAGGGCCAGATTGCCGCAAGGATGTCTAAGAAGGGCGTCGCCGGCTACATTGCATCCTTCCCGATCCCGGAAGTGGTGATGGGCATCAACGCCTTCCTTCTCGGTGCGCAGTCCGTAAATCCGGATTTCGAGCTGAAGGTCGTATGGGCCAATACCTGGTTCGATCCTGGGAAGGAAGCCGATGCGGCCAAGGCGCTGATCGATCAAGGCGTAGATATCCTGACGCAGCACACTGATACGACCGCGCCGATGCAGGTTGCTGCCGAGCGCGGCATCATGGCGTTCGGCCAGGCCTCCGACATGATCGCGGCCGGCCCGAACACGCAGTTGACCGCAATCGTCGACACCTGGGGCAACTACTATATCAAGCGCGTCCAGGCCCTTCTCGACGGCAACTGGAAGTCGGAGCAGATCTGGGATGGCTTGAAGGACGGCATCCTGACCATGGCGCCCTACACGAACATGCCGGATGATGTGAAGGCCATGGCTGAGGAAACCGAAGCCAAGATCAAGTCCGGAGAACTGCATCCGTTCACCGGGCCGGTGAAGAAACAGGACGGCAGCGATTGGCTTGCTGAAGGTGAAAAGGCCGAAGATGGAGTGCTGCTCGGCATGAACTTCTACGTCCAGGGCGTTGACGATCAACTGCCGCAGTAAACCGCCCAAAAATCTGGTAAAGGCGCCCCTATAGGGGCGCCTTTCTTGTTGCAGGGCGTCACAAGGCGTTTATCGCCTGTCAATCGTGTTGTTGCTAAGAAGCGGCAAAACGTCAGAGGAGAGATCCATGGGCCGCACCTGTCTTGCCGTCATCCTTGCCGCGGGTGACAGCACGCGGATGAAATCGTCGATGTCGAAGGTCCTGCACCCGATCGCGGGGCTGCCGATGATAGGTCATGTCATGGGCGCCGTTTCTTCCGCTGACATCGCCGACGTGGCTTTGGTCGTGGGCCGGGACGCCGAGGCCGTGGCGGACGCTGCGAGGGTTAGCGCGGTTAAGGTCCGCACCTTCCTGCAGACGGAGCGCCTCGGTACCGGCCATGCGGTGCTCGCTGCTCGTGACGCAATCGCAGAAGGGTTCGACGAAATCCTTGTTACCTATGGCGATGCCCCGCTTGTCACGGCAGGCCCTTTCGCCGCGGCGCGTGCTCAAATCGCCAACGGCGCCGACGTAGCTGTGATCGGCTTTCACACGGATCGGCCGACGGGTTATGGACGCCTTCTCGTTGAGAACGGGGAGCTTGTCGCGATCCGCGAGGAGAAGGATGCAACTGACGAAGAGCGGAAGATCACCTGGTGCAACAGTGGGATCATGGCGATCAACGGCGGCAAGGCACTGGCTCTCCTGGAGCGCATCGACAACCAGAACGTGAAGGGCGAATACTACTTGACCGACCTTGTTGAGATCGTCCGCGCTGCAGGTGGTCGCGCCGTGGCCGTCGATGCGCCGGAGGCCGAAATGGCGGGCTGCAACAACCGCGCCGAGCTCGCGGTGCTCGAACGTCTCTGGCAGGAGCGCCGCCGGCACGAGCTGATGGTATCGGGGGTCACCATGATCGCACCCGAGACGGTGTTCCTCGCCTTTGACACCGAAGTGGGACAGGATGCGGTCATTGAACCGAATGTCGTTTTCGGGCCAGGCGTGACCATCGAGAGTGGTGCCGTCATTCACGCCTTCTCACACCTGGAGGGGGCACATGTCAGCAGTGGCGCCGCGATCGGGCCCTTCGCGCGGCTGCGTCCGGGCGCCAAACTGGCTGCCAAGGCCAAGGTCGGCAACTTCTGCGAGGTCAAGAATGCGGCTGTCGGCGAGGGCGCCAAGATCAACCACCTGACCTATATCGGCGACGCGGTAATCGGGGCGCGCACCAATATCGGTGCCGGAACGATCACCTGCAACTATGACGGCGTTAACAAGCACGTCACGGAGATCGGTGCCGATGCCTTCATCGGATCCAATTCCGCCCTGGTGGCGCCGGTATCAATCGGCGACGGTGCCTATGTCGGGTCAGGCAGCGTCATCACGGAGGATGTACCCGCGGATGCACTGGGGCTCGGCCGGGCGCGTCAGGAGAACAAGCCAGGCCGCGCAGCGGTGGTTCGCGAGCGTGCGCTGGCTTTGAAGGCCGCCAAGAAGGCGAAGGGGTGACAGCAGCCGGTTACGATCCGATATGGAAAGTGACCAGCCATGGAATTGCAGCAACGCCGGGATCGGCTAGAAATCCCGCCACATCGTCGGGAACAGAGGGGTATTTGAATGTGCGGGATCGTTGGGATCGTCGGTAGGGAGCCGGTGGCAGAGCGTCTGGTCGACGCGCTGAGGCGGCTCGAATATCGTGGCTATGATTCCGCAGGCGTTGCAACGATCGACAGCGGTGTGCTTGCGCGCCGGCGGGCGGAGGGCAAGCTGTTCAACCTCGAAAAGAAGCTCGCCGAAGATCCACTTCCCGGCACAATCGGCATTGCTCATACCCGATGGGCTACGCACGGCGTGCCGAACGAGACGAACGCTCACCCGCACTTCGTCGACGGTGTCGCAGTGGTTCACAACGGCATCATCGAAAACTTCTCCGAGCTCAAGGAAGAGCTGATCGGCGAAGGTGTGACGTTCGAGACGCAGACGGACACTGAAGTTGTCGGCCAGCTGATCGCGCGCAGTCTCCGCAACGGCATGGGGCGCCGCGAGGCGATGCAGGCCATGCTGAAGCAGGTCACGGGTGCTTACGCGCTGGCCGTCATCTTCGCCGATGATCCTTCCACGATCATGGCGGCCCGCTCCGGTCCGCCGCTCGCGATCGGCCATGGCCGCGGCGAGATGTATCTCGGCTCGGATGCAATCGCACTTGCACCCTTCACCAACGAGATCACTTACCTCGTGGACGGCGACTGGGCGATCCTTGGTCGCGATGGTGCATTCATCTTCGACCATGACGGCAACCGCGTTGAGCGCCCGCGCCAGATCAGCCAGTCGGCCGCCTATATGGTCGACAAGGGCAATCACCGGCATTTCATGGAAAAGGAGATCTACGAGCAGCCGGAAGTCATCTCCCACGCGCTCGCCCAATACGTCGACCTCGGCGACCACACGGTCGATACCTCGATCTGCGGCGCGATCGACTTCGCCTCCTTGCGCAGCCTCGCCATTTCCGCCTGCGGAACTGCCTATCTCTCAGGACTAATCGGCAAATACTGGTTTGAGCGTTATGCGCGGCTTCCGGTCGAGATCGACGTCGCATCGGAGTTCCGCTACCGCGAGATCCCGCTTGCCAAGGATCAGGCTGCGCTCTTCATTTCGCAATCTGGAGAAACGGCCGACACGCTTGCATCGCTGCGCTACTGCCAGGAAGTAGGCCTCAAGATCGGTGCGGTCGTCAACGTCAAGGAGTCCACGATTGCGCGCGAATCGGACGCGATCTTCCCGATCCTAGCCGGCCCAGAGATCGGTGTGGCGTCGACAAAGGCTTTCACGTGCCAGCTGACGGTGCTGGCGTCTCTCGCCATCGCTGCGGGCAAGCTGCGAGGAACGATAGCGCCCGACGAGGAGCGGCAGTTGGTCAAAAGTCTGACCGAGATGCCACGTCTGATGAGCAGCGTCCTGAACGCCGTTGAATCTCAGATCGAAGCGCTTGCACGGGAACTGTCGAGATACCAGGACGTGCTCTATCTTGGCCGCGGCACGAGCTATCCGTTGGCTCTGGAAGGCGCGCTGAAGCTTAAGGAAATCTCTTATATCCACGCCGAAGGCTACGCGGCGGGAGAGCTTAAGCACGGTCCAATCGCTCTTATCGATGAAAACATGCCGGTGATCGTCATCGCGCCATTCGACCGATTCTTCGAGAAAACCATTTCGAACATGCAGGAAGTTGCAGCTCGCGGGGGCAAGATCATCTTCATTACGGACGAGAAGGGCGCAGCCGCATCCAAGCTTCCGACGATGGCGACGATCACGCTTCCGCACGTTGCTGAAATTGTTGCGCCGATGGTCTATTCGCTTCCAATCCAGTTGCTTGCTTATCACACGGCGGTGTTCATGGGGACGGACGTCGATCAGCCGCGCAATCTGGCCAAATCGGTCACGGTCGAGTGAGTTTATCGCCTGCAGCAGGCGGCGCCTTGCATCGTAAGGGTGCATCCGGCATGCTGCGGGCCAATGCCGCTTTCCGCGGTGCAACACGACGACCCGCTTCTCATGACTGACATTCCCGAACGAATTTCGATGGCGGGCCGTCTCCGGAACAACTTCCTGACCGGCCTGATCATCTGTGCGCCGCTGGCAATCACGATCTGGCTGACATTCAGCTTCATCCGCTGGGCCGATAGCTGGGTGAAGCCGTATATCCCCGCGCGTTATAACCCGGAAAACTACCTCAACATCGCCATGCCTGGGCTGGGCATGGTGATCGCGATCCTGCTGATCACCGTCATCGGGTTTCTCGGCAAGAACCTGATCGGACGGTCGATCGTCAGCTTTGGCGAATCGGTCCTGCACCGGATGCCTCTGGTCCGTACCCTCTACAAGAGTCTGAAGCAGATCTTCGAGACGGTGCTGAAGGAGCAGTCCACCTCCTTCAAGAAGTGCGGGCTGATCGAGTTTCCAAGCCCCGGGAGCTGGGCGCTGGTCTTTATTTCCGGGGATGCCAAGGGCGAGATTGCCGCGCGTCTGAACGACAACGGGGAAGAGCTCGTGTCGGTCTTCCTCGCGCCTACTCCGGTACCGACTGCGGGTTTCCTGATGTTCGTACCGCGCAGCAAGATCATCATGCTGGACATGACGCCCGAGGAGGGCGCACGCCTGTTGATCTCCGGCGGTCTGCTTGCGCCCGACTACAAGCCGAAAGTGGTGCAGCCAACCGTTGTGCCGAAGGCGGTCAACCCGCTCCCAGGAACCTGACCGCCTCGTCGCGCCGATGCAGATAAAGGAGCACGCGAACATTCCGTCCGCGTTCGCTGGTCAGATCCGGGTCCTTGTCCAGCAGATAAGACGCATCCTTGCGCGCGATCTCCAGCAGGTCAGAATGCGCCTCCAGGTTTGCGATGCGAAAACCGGGGGTGCCGGACTGGCGGGTCCCTAGCAGCTCTCCTTCGCCACGCAGCTTCAGGTCTTCCTCCGCGATCAGGAAGCCGTCTTCGCTGTCGCGCAGGATCGACAGGCGAGCGTGTCCGGTCTCGCTGAGCGGCCCCTTGTAAAGCAGGATGCAGGTCGAGGCCTCGGCACCGCGCCCGACGCGGCCGCGCAACTGATGCAACTGCGCCAGGCCGAAGCGTTCGGCATGTTCGATGACCATGATGGTGGCGTCTGGTACATCCACGCCGACCTCCACCACCGTTGTCGCAACCAGCAGGCGGATGTCGCCCGCCTTGAACGCAGCCATCACCGCGTCTTTCTCTGCTCCCGCCATCCGGCCGTGTACGAGACCAACGTCGGGGCCGAACTCTTTTGCCAGCACAGCGTAACGTTCCTCTGCCGACATCAGGTCGGAGACGTCCGATTCCTCGACGAGCGGGCAGATCCAGTAGGCCTTCTTGCCCTCGGCGAGCGCCGTTCGCAGCCGCGATACGATATCGCCGGTGCGCTCGGTCGGGATCGTCACCGTTTGGATCGGCTTGCGACCAGCCGGCTTTTCCGTCAGCTTTGAAACATCCATATCGCCGAAGGCAGCCAGTACCAACGTGCGCGGTATAGGTGTCGCGGTCATCACCAGCATATGCGGCGAGATTCCCTTGGCCGTGAGGCGCAAGCGCTGGTGGACGCCGAACCGGTGCTGCTCGTCGACCACGGCCAGCACGAGGTTGCGGTAGTTGACCGCATCCTGAAAGAGGGCATGGGTGCCGATGATAATCTGCGCCTCGCCGCTTGTGATCCGCTCCAGGATGCCGTCCCGCTCTCGTCCTTTTGTGCGGCCGGTCAGCACTTCCACGCTGATGCCGGCGGCGCCAGCGAGCTTCGATATCGTTGCATGATGCTGCCGTGCCAGGATTTCCGTCGGCGCCATCAGCACCGCCTGACCGCCGCCTTCTATCGCCGCCGCCATGGCCATCAGGGCGACCAAGGTCTTGCCGGCGCCGACATCTCCCTGCAACAGCCGCAGCATCCGGTCTTCACCAGCCATGTCCTTTAGGATGTCTGCGATCGCCGCTTGTTGGCTACCGGTCAGGGAGAAGGGCAGGGCGCTGCGGATGCGATCCGCAAGTTCGCCTGTGGGGCGAACCGGGCGGCCGGGCACTTTGCGCAGGCGCTGGCGCACGAGCGCCAACGAGACTTGGCCCGCAAGAAATTCATCATAGGCCAAGCGGCGACGGGCGGGTGACCTCGCATCGACATCGGCGGCGTCGCGCGGATCGTGCAGGCTGCGGAAACTTTCTGCCGCGGACGCAAATCCCTGCCGCTGCGTTAGCGTCGGACCAACCCATTCCGGCAGTTCTTGTAGTCGGGAAACAGCGCCCTCAATCGCTTTCCTCAAAACTTTCGGCGAGAGTCCTGAGGTGAGGGGATAGACGGGCTCGACCAGCGGGAGGTCGGCGGCCTCGGACGCTTTGACCATGAAATCCGGATGGACCATGGAAGGGCGGCCGTTGAACCAGTCGACTTTGCCGCTCACCATGATTGTCTCGTCCAACGGCAGAGCTTTTTCCAGCCAATTTCCCTTCACGCGGAAGAAGGTGAGCGCCAGTTCGCCGGTGTCGTCGTGCAGGAAGACACGGTAGGGCATGTTCGGCTTGCCGCGTGGCGGCGGTTGATGGCGATCGACGCGTCCCTCGATGGTGACAATGGCGCCCTGAGGTGCAAGCGCTATTCCGGGCCGGTTGCGGCGATCTATGATGGACGCCGGCGCCTGGAAGAGCAGGTCTACCACCCGGCAGTCATCAGCATCCTCCCGTCCCGTCACGCGGGCAATCAGATCCGCGAGTTTCGGACCGACGCCCGGAAGGGTGGCAACGGGCGAGAATAGGGGATCGAGAATGGCAGGACGCATGGCCGGCAAAATGCGACGGAAATTGCGGGCTTTGCAAGGTGACGAAGCGGAAATTGCGTCCTATATGAGCCTCGCTACACAAGGACTTCTTTCATGACCGGACTCTCGCGCTCCAGCGCGGATCTTTCACCTCGCCGCCGCCGTATCCTGTACCGCTGCTGGCATCGCGGCATCCGAGAAATGGACCTCGTCTTCGGACAGTTCGCCGAAGATGAAATCAGTCGCCTTTCGGATAGCGAGCTCGACGAGTTCGAGGCGATCATGGGAGAGGACGACCACGATCTGCATGCCTGGATCACCGGGGGAAAGCCGCTCCCCGATCATCTCCAGACCGAGCTGTTCGCTCGCATTTCCGCCTACCGGCCGGATTTCGGCCCTGTCACCACGGCGAGCCTGAAGGCGAAGGCAGAGCAGTCAGAATGATCCCAGGGTTTGATGCAAAGAGAATAGCAGCGGCGACCGCTCCGCTGACCATCGGCAATGTGCCGCCAGGCATGGAAGCGCTGCTGCTGGCGGAGATGGCACGGGTGGGGCAGCCGGTCGCCTATGTCATGTCCGACGGACAACGAATGACAGACCTCGAGCAGATGCTCGGGTTCGTTGCGCCCGACATTCCGGTACTGACATTGCCGGCCTGGGACTGTCTCCCGTACGACCGCGTTTCGCCGAGCGCCGATGTCTCTGCGCGGAGACTTGCCGCGCTGTCGGGTCTGATTGCCCATGCGCGTAAGCCGCATGCGGCCATCGTGCTGGTCACCGTCAACGCGATGCTGCAAAAGATCGCGCCCTCCGAGGTGATCGAGAGCCTGGCTTTCTCGGCAAGACCGGGTGCGACGATCCGTATGGACGATATTGCGGCGCGTCTGGAACGCAACGGCTTCGAGCGCGTGCCGACGGTCCGTGAAGTCGGCGAATTCGCGGTCCGGGGCGGCATACTCGATGTCTTCGTGCCCGGCACGGAGGAGCCAGTGCGGCTCGACTTCTTCGGGGACACGCTGGAGACGATTCGTACCTTCGACCCCGCCAGCCAGCGTACCACGGGGCAGGCGCGCTCTCTCGACCTCAATCCGATGAGCGAAGTGTCGCTGACGCCAGACACGATCAGCCGTTTCCGCAAGAACTATCTTTCGCTTTTCGGTGCCGCCAATCGCGACGATGCGCTTTATCAGGCCGTCTCCGAAGGGCGCCGCTACGCGGGTATGGAACACTGGCTGCCGCTCTTCTACGAACGGCTGGAAACCGCCTTCGATTACCTTGAGGGCTTCCGGATCGTCACCGACCATACCGCGCGGGAAGCGGCCACCGAACGCTCCAAGCTTGTCACCGACTATTATGAATCCCGGCGCGACAATGGCAGCACGGGCAAGGGCGCCTCGGCACAGGCCGCCCCTTACAAGCCGGTTCCGCCCGGGCAGCTTTATCTTGACGGGAAGGGTTTCGCCTCTGCGCTGGATGCTGCGATAGCCATCCGGCTCACCCCTTTCAACGAGCACGACACGGAAAGCCGCCGGGTCATTGAACTGGATGCGCGGATCGGGCCTCGCTGGGCGAAGTCGCAAGCGGAAAAGGATGAGCGCGACGAGCGGGTCAACGTTTTTGATCTCGCCGTGAAGCATATTGCCGACAAGCGGGCCTCCGGCGCCAAGGTTCTGGTTACCGGCTGGTCCGCAGGTTCACTCGACCGCCTCCTACAGGTGCTCGAGGAGCGAGGGCTCGAACGCGTCAAGCAGATCGAGAACTTTGCAGAACTCGACAAGCTGAAGAAGGGTGAGGCGGCGGCGGCCGTGCTCAGTCTGGAGGGCGGGTTTGAGACCGATGGCATCGTCGTCATCGGTGAACAGGATATCCTTGGCGACCGGATGGTGCGCCGGGGCAAGCGCCGTAAGCGCGGCGCAGACTTCATTTCGGAGATCTCCGGGCTCGACGAAGGCTCGCTAGTCGTCCACGCCGAGCACGGCATCGGTCGCTTCGTGGGCCTCGTCACGATCGAGGCCGCAGGTGCGCCGCGGGCTTGTCTAGAGCTGCATTATGCCGACGAGGCAAAGCTCTTCCTGCCGGTGGAAAACATTGACCTCCTGTCGCGCTACGGGTCGGATGCTGCGGAGGCAACGCTCGACAAGCTGGGCGGTGGTGCCTGGCAGGCGCGGAAGGCGAAGCTCAAGAAGCGGCTCCTCGATATGGCCGAGGGTTTAATCCGCGTCGCCGCGAGCCGTATCACCCGCCGAGCCCCAGTTCTGGCCGCACCCGACGGCCTGTACGACGAGTTCGCTGCCCGCTTCCCCTATGATGAGACGGAAGATCAGGCCAATGCGATCGATTCCGTGCGCGACGATCTTTCCGCCGGTAAGCCGATGGATCGGCTCGTTTGTGGCGATGTCGGCTTCGGCAAGACCGAGGTGGCCCTCCGCGCGGCCTTTCTCGCGGCCATGAATGGCGGCCAGGTCGCCGTGGTGGTGCCGACGACCCTCCTTGCGCGTCAGCATTTCAAGACCTTCCGCGACCGCTTCCGCGGTTTGCCGATCAAGGTGGCGCAGGCTTCCCGTCTGGTGCCGGCGAAGGAGCTGAACCAGGTCAAGAAGGACCTATCCGAAGGCAAGGTCGATATCGTGGTCGGCACTCACGCCTTGCTCGGCAGCGGCATCAACTTTGCCAATCTTAGCCTGCTTATCATCGATGAGGAGCAGCATTTCGGGGTGAAGCACAAGGAGCGCCTCAAGGAGCTGAAGGCCGACGTCCACGTGCTGACGCTTTCGGCGACGCCCATCCCGCGGACGTTGCAGCTGGCAATGACGGGTGTGCGGGAACTGTCGTTGATCACCACGCCACCCGTCGACCGCATGGCGGTGCGCACCTTCATCTCGCCCTTCGATCCGCTGGTGATCCGCGAAACGCTGATGCGCGAGCACTATCGCGGTGGCCAGAGCTTCTATGTTTGCCCGCGGCTTGCCGATCTTCCCGATGTGCAGGCGTTCCTGCAGTCGGACGTGCCGGAGCTCAAGGTTGCCGTCGCGCACGGCCAGATGGCGTCCGGCGAACTCGAAGACATCATGAACGCCTTCTACGACGGCAAGTATGATGTGCTCCTGTCGACGACCATTGTGGAGTCGGGCCTCGACGTGCCGACGGCGAACACGCTGATCGTGCACAGGGCCGACATGTTCGGCCTGGCGCAGCTCTACCAGCTGCGCGGCCGCGTCGGACGCTCCAAGGTGCGGGCGTTCGCGCTCTTCACCCTGCCGGTCAACAAGCAGCTGACGCAGTCGGCTGAACGCCGACTGAAGGTGCTGCAGTCGCTCGACACGCTGGGCGCGGGCTTCCAGCTTGCGAGCCACGACCTCGACATCCGTGGCGCCGGCAACCTGCTTGGCGAAGAGCAGTCCGGGCACATCAAAGAGGTCGGCTTTGAGCTCTACCAGCAGATGCTGGAGGAGGCGGTGGCCGAGGTGCGCGGCGACGACGAGATAATCGATACCGGGTGGTCGCCGCAGATCTCCGTCGGCATCACCGTGATGATTCCGGAGGATTATGTCCCGGACCTGCACCTGCGCATGAGCCTCTACCGCCGTCTGGGCGAACTCAAGGATCTGTCGGAAATCGACGGCTTGGGCGCCGAGATGATCGATCGTTTTGGTCCGCTGCCGGTCGAGGTGCAAAACCTGCTGAAGGTGGTCTACGTCAAGTCGCTCTGCCGCATCGCCAATGTCGAGAAGCTGGATGCGGGTCCGAAAGGCATTGTTGTCACCTTCCGCGACAAGCAGTTCCCCAATCCGGCGGCGCTGGTGCAGTACATTGCCAAGCAGGGCACGATGGCCAAGATCCGGCCGGACCAGAGCGTCTTCCTGACCCGCGACCTCCCGACGCCGGAAAAGCGGTTGACGGTCGCTGCGCAGGTGATGAAGCAGTTTGCAGAACTGGCAAAGCAGCCGAGCTAATCAGCGTTCCGGATCAGTCTCGGCGGTCACCATGGCGCCGGCCTGCGGGTCGGCAGCGACTGCCGGCGGCAGCGGAACGCCGCGCACCCGCTCGCGGGCGAGCGTCAGCAGTCCCGACCCGATGATCAAGATGATGCCAATGACCATTGGCACATCGATCGCATCGCCAAAGATCAGGTAGCCGAAGAGCACGGCCCACAGCATCTGGCTGTACTGCGTCGGACCGACGAGGGCTGCCGGAGCATAGCTCGTCGCATACATCAGCAGGATCGTTGCCAGCGCCGCCAACAGCCCGTAGCCAGCCAGCATCAGCCAGTGCGGGAGGCTCGGCCACTGGAAACCAGGGATCGCCAGCAACCCGCACAGGACGAGCGACCCGATGATGCCGGCACCGTAGAGCGAGATACTTTTCTCTCGAGGACCAACCGCACGATAGACGACGATGGAGATCGCGCCGCTCAATCCTGCGAAGACAGCACCCACATGACCGATCGACAGCTCGCGAAATCCCGGCCGCAGGACAACCAGGATACCGATGAAGCCAATCACGACGGCACTCCAGCGTCGGATGCCGACCTCCTCCTTGAGGAAGACCACCGACATGATGGTCACGAATGAGGGAAGCAGGAAGATCAGCGCAAACGCCTCCGCCATGGAAAGATGGGTGAACGCGGTCACGCTGGCGATCGTGCCGAAGGCGGCGGCAAAGGCTCTCAGAAGCCAGAGCGGGCGGTTCGTGGTGCGAAGCATGTCCAGCACGCTGTCTCCGCGCTTCATCACGAAGGGGAGGGCCGTGACGCCGAAAAGGGCGCCAAGGAACGACATCTCGTAAGGGCTGAGGGCACCTTCGATCAGCTTGACGCTGGCGTCGCTGAAGGAAAACGCCGCAAAGGCGGCGAAGGCAAAGAGGACGCCCTTGAGCGTTTGATCGGTCGACATCTGCTGAGTTGGCCGCCTAGATCATGCCCTTGCGGGCTTCGGCCTTCATCCGCGCAATGTCGCGCAAGGCATTTGCAAGCACATCCGGAGTCTGCGCACCACTCACGGCATGTTGGCCGTCAAAGATCAGGAAGGGGACGCCGTTGACGCCCATCTTCTGGGCCGCGTCGATCTCGGACAGCACAGTATCCTTGTCGGCGTCGGTTGCCAGGAGGTTGCCGATCAGGGCGGGGTCGAGCCCGCATCGCTCCGCAATTGCCAGCAGAACCTGATGATCGGCAACATTCAGCCCTTCTTCGAAGTGTGCCTTGAACAACGCGGTGGCGACGCGGTCCTGGATGTCCTGCCCTTCGATGCGGGCCCAATGCAGCAGGCGGTGGGCATCGAGCGTATTGGCGCGAACCTTAATATCCTCGAACCGATAGTTGATCCCGATCTCCTGACCCTGATCGCGCAAATTGTCCTGCATCTGATCCAGCCGCTCGGCACTCCCGAATTTGGCAACGAGGTGCGTGCGGTAGTCGCTCCCTTCGCTGGTTGCATCGGGGTCAAGCTGATAGGGCCGCCAGTTGACGTCCACACCCACCTCGTCCTGGACCTCTGCAATCGCCAGCTCCAGGCGCGCCTTGCCGAGATAGCACCAGGGGCAGACGACGTCGGACACGACGTCAATTGTTACGCGCTCCATGGCCGCGTCCTTTCTAAGATGGGCAATCGCCTGTTTGGCTGGTTCAGTCCTGCGCCCGCTTGTCGAACCAAACGGGCAGCTGGTAGCCGTAAAGAGGTGTCTTGTCTGGATAGCCGATGTAACTGCGCCGCGCCACCCATTGTTCCGGCACGTGGTAGAGGGGCACGAGGTAGTGGCCCGAGATCAACAGGCGGTCGTAAGCACGCACCGCCGCCTCGAAGTCCTCCCGGCTGCGGGCGGCCAGCATGGCATCGATCGCGCGGTCGATTGCTGGATCAGCAACGCCCGCAAAGTTGTTGCTGCCTTCGCGGTCGCGCGAGATCGAGCCCCAGCGTCCGACCTGCTCGATACCGGGGGAAAGCGACGACGGGTAAGACTTGACGATCACGTCATAATCGAAGGTGCCGGACCGCGACTGGTATTGCGCATCATCAACGGTGCGAATGGCAACGTCGACGCCGATCATTCTGAGCGTTCGTTGATAGGCGATCGCGAGCTTCTCTTGATCCTGTGTCTGCGTCATGATTTCGAACCGCAGCGGGATGCCGTTTTCGTTCGACATCCTGCCGTTCCTGATCGTATAGCCGCCCTCCTTCATCAGCTCGACGACGCGACGCAGGATCTTTCGGTCCCCACCTGAGGCATCCGTTCGCGGAAGATGGTAGCTGCCGTCGAGAATGGCCGGATCGATCGCATCCTCGTCTGTTCCGAGGATCTTCAGCTCCCGTTCCTCGGCGGCCTTGCCCAGGGAGGAGAGCGACGAGCCCTGCCAGAAGCTTTCTGTCCGGGTGTAAGCGCCTTCAAAGAGGTTCTTGTTCGCCCACTCGAAATCGAAGGCGAGGGCCAGTGCCTCGCGCACCTTCGGGTTCTCAAAGATCGGACGTCGAGTGTTGAAGACGAAGCCGAGCATGCCCGTCGGCAAGTCAGGCCGGAATGTATCCTTCACCACCGCGCCATTCTGGACATCCGGAAAATCATAGGCCCTTGCCCAATGCGTGGGGCTGCCGTCCGGGTAGATATCTACCACGCCCTTTTTGAAGGCTTCGAAAAGGGTGTTGTCTTGCAGGAAGTATTCGACCGAGATCTGGTCGTAGTTGTCGAAGCCGACTTTGGCGGGGATGTTCTTGCCCCAATAGTTCGGATCACGCTCGAACACGATGCGCTCTCCCGGCCTGACGGACTTCACCAGGTAAGGCCCGGATCCGATCGGGACCGCCAGTGAGGAATGGTCGAATGTCTGTGGATCGATGGCGTGCTTGGGCAAGATCGGCGTGGCGGTGGCCAGGATCAGCGGAAATTCGCGGTCCGACTTTTCGTTGAACGTGAACCTGACGCTGCGCTCGCCCACCTTCTCCACCTTCTCGACAGGTGTCAGCCGGCCGCTGAAGGGTGTGCGGCCCTTGTCTCGCAGCAACTCCATCGTGAAGATCACATCTTCAGGGGTGACCGGCATGCCGTCCGACCACTTCGCCGCCGGATCAAGGTTGAACTGAATGAAGCGTCGCTCCTCGTCCATCTCCACGGTTTGAGCCAGCAATCCGTAGAGCGTAAAGGGCTCGTCGGCCGAGCGTTGCATCAGAGGCTCGAAAACCAGGTGGCCGAACTGCGGGTCCCACAAACCTCTGGCTGTCGTGCGCATGCTCTTCAAGATGAAGGGGTTGAGGCTGTCGAAGGTGCCCACCACGCCATAGCGGACGCTGCCGCCCTTCTTCACATCCGGCTTCACATAGGGGAAGTGCGCGTAGCCTGCCGGCAGCGCAGGCTCGCCGTGCATGGCAATTCCGTGGTGCGGTTCGGCGAGAGCGGGACTCGACAGAGCCGCCATGAGAAGAAGGGGGAGGAGGCGTCGCATGAGCGGTCCTTCGGGCTCGATCAACGTGATTCGCCGCAAGTTACCCCAAGCGCAACCGCTGACCAACCGGTGTAGCTACGTACAGTCGCCGCTGTCGTTGAGCCTCGATCAAAAAATCGTCAAACCGGGACTGGATATCGCAGCATTGCCGATGTAACAGGTGGGCGAGGACATGGGTCATTCAATTGCCTCAATTCGCCAACAGGTGGAGCGCAGTAGGACACCCCGAGGGAGGACGGTTGAAGCCGTACCCGAACGGATTTCAGGAGACGGATTTCGTTATGAAACTCAAGGCTAACAAAGCTCTGCGGACGGCAATGTCCGCGCTGACACTATCTTTCGCGGCTGCGTCTGCGCCGACCGCAACCTTTGCGCAGGGCGCTCCGGCAGCTGGCGGTCCAGGCGCACCTCCGCTCGGCTGGTTCAAGACCTGCACCAAGCAGGACGACAGCGATCTCTGCGTTGTGCAGAACGTGAACCTTGCACAGAATGGTCAGCTGATTACCGCCGTTGGCCTGATTACCGTCGAAGGCAAGGTCAACCGCAAGATCCTCCAGGTCTCCGTTCCGACTGCACGTCTGATCCCGCCGGGCATCACAATGCAGATCGATGGTGGCAAGGGCGAGAAACTGGACTACGCCGTATGCCTGCCGGACAAGTGCACGGCTGAAGCTCCTCTGACGGACGCGATGATCGCCAGCCTCAAGAAGGGCGGCGAGGTCGTCTTCACATCGATCAACTTCCGCCGCGCGCCTAACCCGATCAAGATTTCGCTGAACGGCTTCACCGGCGCGTTCGACGGCGAGCCGATCTCGCAGTCGCAGTTGGCCGAAAGCCAGCGCAGCTTGCAGGAAGGCATGCAAAAGAAGGCCGAAGAAGCGCGCAAGAAGCTCGAAGACGCGCAAAACGCTGCCAAGCAGGGCCAGTAACCTCGCGCCGATAAGATCGGCTTCGTCAAAAAAAGCGCCGGTGGTGATCACCGGCGCTTTTTCGTATCAGTGGGCTAAGATCATCTTCGGCGTCAGTCGCCCTGACGGACCGGTATCGAAGATCTGGTAAACCTGCGGATTGCGTAATGGCATTTCGCTGCCGTCATGCTCCAGGTTCTGCTCTGAAACGTATGCGACATATTCGGTGTCATCGTTTTCGGCGAGCAGATGGTAAAACGGTTGGTCCTTGCTCGGACGGATCTCGGCGGGGATGGCATTCCACCACTCCTCAGAGTTCGCAAACTCCGGATCCACATCGAACACGACTCCACGGAACGGGAAGACCTTGTGACGGACGACTTCCCCGATGGTGAACTTTGCGTTTCGTTGCTTCATGGTGCGACTTCCTTTCGCATCCTGATGTGGGAATAAATGCACGACACATCAAGAGCATAATGCGATGGCGCCTACCAGGTTCCTGCGCCATCGCGCTTGTGAACGAGTGTTGATCGAGATCGTCGACCCTTTGCGTCGCAGAAACGAAAACGGCGGACCGAGGTAGCCGCCGTCTTCTTTGATTGGTGCCGCTGCCGTTAAGCGGAGTAGTACATGTCGAACTCGACCGGGTGCGGCGTCATTTCGTAACGCATCACTTCGGTCATCTTCAGTTCGATGTAGGCATCGATCTGATCGTCGTCGAAGACGCCGCCGGCGGTGAGGAACTTGCGATCCTTGTCGAGGCTCTCCAACGCTTCGCGCAACGATCCGCAGACCGTCGGGATCTTCTTCAGTTCCTTCGGCGGAAGATCATAGAGGTCCTTGTCCATGGCTTTGCCCGGGTGGATCTTGTTCTTGATCCCGTCGAGGCCAGCCATCAGCATGGCTGCGAAGCCGAGATAGGGATTGGCAGTCGGATCCGGGAAGCGGACTTCAACCCGCTTGGACTTCGGGCCCGACCCGAATGGAATGCGGCAGGAAGCCGAGCGGTTGCGGGCTGAATAGGCCAGCAGAACCGGGGCTTCATAGCCGGGGACGAGACGCTTGTAAGAGTTCGTCGAGGGGTTGGTGAAGGCGTTGATTGCCTTGGCGTGTTTGATGATGCCGCCGATATAGAACAGGCAGCTTTCGGACAGGCCGGCGTATTCGTCACCTGCAAAGGTCGGCTTGCCATCCTTCCAGATCGACTGGTGCACGTGCATGCCCGAGCCATTGTCGCCGAAGATGGGCTTCGGCATGAAGGTCGCCGTCTTGCCATAGGCGTTGGCCACCTGATGCACGACGTACTTGTAGATCTGCATCTTGTCGGCGTTGCGCACCAGCGTGTCGAACTTGACGCCAAGCTCGTGCTGAGCTGCCGCTACTTCGTGGTGGTGCTTTTCGACGACGAGGCCCATCTCGGTCAACACCGTCAGCATCTCGGAGCGCATGTCCTGGAGGCTGTCGACCGGCGGGACTGGGAAATAGCCGCCCTTGACGCGCGGACGGTGGCCGAGGTTGCCCGTCTCGTAATCGGTATCGTCGTTCGACGGCAGTTCCGAGGAGTCGAGCTTGAAGCCAGTATTGTAAGGGTCGGCCTTGTACTTGACGTCGTCGAAGACGAAAAATTCCGGCTCGGGACCGACGTAGACGGTATCACCGATGCCAGACGCCTTCAGATAAGCTTCGGCCTTCTTGGCCGTGCCACGCGGGTCGCGGTTGTAGGATTCGCCCGAGATCGGGTCGAGGATGTCGCAGAAGACCACCATGGTGGACTGTGCAAAGAAAGGGTCCATATGGACGGTCGCCGGATCAGGCATCAGAACCATGTCAGATTCATTGATGGCCTTCCAGCCGGCGATGGAGGAGCCGTCGAACATGACGCCATCGGCGAACATATCCTCATCGACGGCTGCGACGTCCATCGTCACATGCTGTAGCTTCCCCCTCGGATCCGTAAAGCGCAGGTCCACGAACTTGACGTCGTTTTCCTTGATTTGCTTCATGATTTCACTTGCGGTCGTCATATAGGTCTTCCTTGAATGAGATGACGAATTGAACCTGCCGCGGAGCGGCGGGTAACGTTAGATCGCGTCCACACCGGTTTCGCCGGTACGAATGCGGATGACCTCTTCAACGTTCGATACGAAGATCTTGCCGTCACCGATGCGGCCGGTCTGGGCCGCGTTGCGGATGGCGTCGATGACAGCGTCGACGTTCTCGTCGGCGAGAACCACTTCGACCTTCACTTTGGGCAGGAAGTCGACAACGTATTCCGCACCACGATAGAGCTCTGTGTGGCCCTTCTGGCGCCCGAAGCCCTTCGCCTCCGTCACAGTGATGCCCTGCAAGCCAACCTCCTGGAGGGCTTCCTTCACCTCATCCAGCTTGAACGGCTTGATAATGGCTTCGATCTTTTTCATGAGAAACAATCTCTCCCCTGACGCAGCCGTGAACCGGCTCGCCATACTAATGCAGGTATCGTGCCAGTCTGAAAAGCCGCTTTGACAAATAATGGGCAGAAATTCGCCTCCAGCGCGTAAAGGCCCGCATCAACTGTGCCCCGGAAGCGGCTGCAAAGCCATTCTTTTAAGCGTTCTCTTTGATCGAATCCAATTGCACACGCTTTGAAGAGGGACTATGCCCGCGTAAGTGCCAATTAGTTATGCAGATGCACATTTGGCGGTCACCAATGCTGCTGCAGCCGAAGCTTGTTATTCCGTCGGCTTTGGGTTCAATAGCGGAATGAAGATGGACCTGAAGACCCTCCTGCTGTCGCCTGAAGAGATGGCCGCTGCGGATCGTGCCGCGGCTCAGTCCGGCATCGATTCCTATGGCTTGATGGAGAAGGCGGGACAGGCCGTTGCAGCCGCTGCGCTTCGGCATTACCCAAAGACACTGCGCTTCGTGGTGCTTTGCGGCCCAGGCAACAATGGCGGTGATGGGTATGTGGCAGCGCGGGCGCTAACCGAGGCCGGCGCCGACGTGGCGATCTTCACGCTTGGCGATCCGGCGCGGCTCAGTGGTGACGCACGTCTTGCCTACGATCTCGGTAAGTCTCGTCCATACCCCCTGGCGGAATTGGAGCTGTGCGAGGGCGATACCGTCATCGACGCCGTCTTCGGCGCAGGTCCGGCAAGGTCGGTTCCGGTTGAACTGCAGCAGCTGATGGAACAGAGCGATGTCGCAGGACTGCCGGTGATCGCCATTGATCTGCCGTCAGGACTGTGCGGTCGCCGCGGCATCCCGCTGAGCAAGGCATTCAAAGCCGCACACACCGTCACGTTCATGGCGCGAAAGCCGGGGCATCTCCTGATGCCGGGGCGGTCACTATGCGGTGACATCGAGGTTGTCGATATCGGGATACCGTCCCGCATCATCCGCGCCGCTGCAGGCAAGATCAAAGTCAACCACCCCATCCTGTGGCAGCATCAGCTTGCTCTCCCGGATGCCCAGTCCCACAAGTACCGCCGCGGCCATCTCGCCGTCTTTTCCGGCGGAGCGTCGCACACGGGCGCAGCAAGATTGTCCGCCGCAGCAGGCCTTGCCGCGGGTGCCGGCCTGGTGACGGTCGCATCGCCGAAAGAGGCCATGCTTGTCAATGCCGGTCACCTGACGGCGGTGATGCTGAGGGAGATGGAGACAAGCGCAGACGTCTTGAAATGGTTTTCAAACGCCAAGCTCTCGGCATTCGTTCTCGGGCCTGGCTTCGGAGTGGGGGAGAAGGCACGCGAATTCGTGCTGGCCCTGGAAGGGCGGCCCCTGGTTCTGGACGCCGACGGCATAACTTCATTCAGGAACCACCAGCCGCAACTCTTCGATGCCTACCGCGGCGATGTGCACCTTGTGCTGACGCCGCATGAAGGCGAGTTCGCCCGGCTATTTCCGGCGATTGCGGAGGATGAGGATCTCAGCAAGGTGGAGAAGGTGCTTTTGGCTGCCAGGTCATCCAATGCCGTGGTTGTCTACAAGGGCGCCGACACGGTGATTGCCGCTCCGGATGGGCGTGCGTTCATCAACGAGAATGCCCCCCCCTGGCTGGCAACGGCCGGTTCCGGGGACGTGCTTGCCGGAATCATCGGCGCGCTCCTGGCCAATGGTACGCCAGCCTTCGAAGCTGCGGCGGCTGGCGTATATGTCCACGGAGAAGCAGCATTGAGGGCAGGCGAGGGTATGACCGCGGAGACGCTCGTCCGACACATCGCGCCGCACGTCAGGCACTAATCAGCCGTCGATCATTGCCTGCAGGGCCATGGCGCCCTGCGGCGCATTCACCTTGCCCTCATGGATAAAGAAGGCATAGACGTCGCGCGGCTGGCGCTTAGGCTGCCGGTCAGGATCGATCAGCGGGAGGTTCTCGGGTAAACCGCCGTCGGCCCAGGTCTCTAGCCGCCCTTTCCAGGCGTGTAGCTCACTTTCGGGATAGCAGGTGGCAACGTCGTCGGACCCCTTCTGCAGCCGCGCATAAACGAAGTCTGCCGTGACGTCTGCGATCATGGGGTAATCATGATGTTCGGCGCAGACCGGAGCGACGTTGTGCTTTGCCAGCAAGTGGACGAACTCCGCTACCTTGAAGCTGTCGTGACGCACTTCGACGACGTGCTTCAGTGGCAGCCCTTCTACCGTCTTCGGTAGAAGTTTCAGGAAAGCTTCGAAATCGTCCGGCTCGAATTTTTTCGTCGGCGCGAACTGCCAGAGGATAGGCCCGAGATGCGGCCCAAGCTCCGTCAGTCCCTGTGCGAAGAACCGTTCGATCGACTCGCCGGCTTCGGCTAACACCTTTCGGTTGGTGGTGAACCGGCTCGCCTTCAGCGAAAAGATGAAGCCTTCCGGTACCTCAGAAGCCCATTTGGCGAATGTCTCTGGCTTCTGGGAGCCGTAGTAGGTACCGTTGACCTCGATGACCTTCAGCTTGCTGGCGGCATATTCCAGCTGCCTCTTCTTCGCGAGCTTCTCCGGATAGAAGCTCCCCTCCCAAGGCTCGAAGGTCCAGCCGCCGATCCCCGTGCGAATGTTGCCGCGACTGGTCATACACCCCTCCGATTGCCGCTATTCGGCCGCTTCCACCGTCCGCGCAGGCCGGCGTTCCAACAGTTCCTTCAGGAACTGCCCGGTGTAAGAGCGCTTCTCCTTGACAATCTGCTCCGGCGGGCCGACCGCGACGACCTCGCCGCCACCGGTGCCGCCTTCAGGTCCGATGTCGATGATCCAGTCTGCGGTCTTGATGACCTCGAGATTGTGCTCGATCACCACCACCGAGTTGCCTTGCTCCACCAATTCATGAAGCATTTCCAGGAGTTTGGAGACATCGTGAAAATGTAGTCCGGTCGTAGGTTCATCGAGGATGTAGAGGGTTCGACCTGTCGAACGCTTGGAAAGCTCCTTGGCCAGCTTCACGCGCTGCGCCTCACCGCCCGACAGCGTGTTTGCCTGCTGGCCAACCTTTATGTAGCCGAGGCCCACGTTGAACAGCGCCTGCAGCTTGTCGCGCACCGCCGGCACGGCCGAGAAGAACTCGACGCCTTCCTCGACGGTCATATCGAGTACGTCGGCGATCGACTTGCCCTTAAACTGCACATCCAGCGTTTCGCGGTTGTAGCGCTTGCCGTGGCAGACGTCACAGGTGACGTAAACGTCCGGCAGGAAGTGCATCTCGATCTTGATGACGCCATCGCCTTGGCAGGCTTCGCAGCGGCCGCCCTTGACGTTGAACGAGAAGCGCCCCGGCGCATATCCGCGCGCCTTGGCTTCCGGCAGGCCGGCAAACCAGTCACGGATCGGCGTGAAGGCGCCGGTATAGGTCGCCGGGTTGGATCGCGGGGTCCGACCGATCGGCGACTGATCGATGTCGATCACCTTGTCGATGTGCTCGAAGCCGTCGATACGGTCATGCTCGGCCGGGATCTCACGCGCACCCATCACCCGGCGTGCAGCCGCCTTGTAGAGGGTCTCGATCAGGAACGTTGACTTTCCGCCGCCGGAGACACCGGTAACAGCCGTGAAGACGCCAAGCGGTACCGAGGCGGTCACATTCTTCAGATTGTTGCCACGGGCACCCACGACCTTGATCTCCTTGCCCTTTTTCGGCTTGCGCCGGTCGGAGGGGACGGTCACACCCAACTCGCCAGAAAGGTACTTCCCAGTGAGCGAACTCGGGTTTGCCATGACCTCCTGCGGGCTACCTTCGGCGACGACTTCACCGCCGTGGATACCCGCAGCAGGGCCAATATCGACGACATAATCGGCGGTGAGGATTGCATCTTCGTCGTGCTCGACGACGATCACCGTATTGCCGATGTCGCGCAGGTGCTTCAGCGTGTCGAGCAGCCGGGCGTTATCTCGCTGGTGGAGGCCGATTGACGGTTCATCGAGCACGTAGAGAACGCCAGTAAGGCCCGAGCCGATCTGCGAGGCCAAGCGGATGCGCTGGCTTTCTCCGCCGGACAGCGTGCCGGAATTTCGTGACAGCGACAGGTAGTCCAGGCCCACGTCATTGAGGAAGCGGAGCCGTTCGCGGATTTCCTTGAGGATGCGCACCGCGATCTCGTTCTGCTTGGTGTTCAACTGTTCCGGCAGCGCCTCGAACCAATCGCGGGCAAGCTTGATCGACATGTCGGTGACCTGGCCGATATGCAGCTTGTTGACCTTCACCGCCAAGGCTTCCGGCTTCAAACGGAAACCATTGCACGCCGGGCAGGGGGCAGCCGACATGTAGCGTTCAATCTCCTCGCGGGCCCAGGCGCTGTCGGTTTCCTTCCAGCGGCGCTCGAGGTTCGGCACGATGCCTTCGAAGGTCTTGCTCGTCTTGTAGGATCGGGCGCCGTCGGCGTAGTGAAACTCGACCTTCTCTTCCGTGCCGTGCAGGATGGCGGCCTGTGCTTCGCCCGAAAGTTCGGACCAGCGGCTGGAGAGTTTGAAGTCGTAGACCTTGCCGAGGCCTTCCAGCGTCTGGTTGTAATAGGGAGACGCCGACTTCGCCCATGGTGCAATGGCGCCGTCCCGCAGCGTCCGGTTCGGTTCCGGCACGATCAGTGCCGCGTCGATCTTCTGCTGGAAGCCCAGGCCGTCACAGGTCGGGCAGGCGCCGAAGGGATTGTTGAAGGAGAAAAGCCGAGGTTCGATCTCCGAAATCGTAAAGCCGGAGACCGGGCAGGCGAATTTCTCCGAGAACAGAACACGCTCATGCGTCTCGTTCAGTGACTTGTTGGCCGAGCCGCCGGCGGCAGTCTCCGATGCGGGCAGGGGCTTGTCGGCAAACTCCGCCACCGCCAGTCCGTCCGCCAGCTTCAGCGACGTCTCGAGGCTGTCTGCGAGACGTGCGCCGATATCCGGGCGGACGACCAGCCGGTCGACCACGACGTCGATGTCGTGCTTGTACTTCTTGTCGAGCGCCGGCACATCGGCGATCTCATAGAACTGGCCGTCCACCTTGACGCGCTGGAAGCCCTTCTTCATCAGTTCGGCAAGTTCTTTTTTATATTCGCCTTTGCGGCCGCGGATCATCGGCGCGAGGATGTAGAGACGCGTCCCTTCCTCGTACGCCAGAATGCGATCGACCATCTGGCTGACCGTCTGGCTTTCGATCGGCAGCCCGGTCGCAGGCGAATAGGGCACACCCACCCGTGCAAACAAGAGGCGCATGTAGTCGTAGATTTCGGTGACCGTTCCGACCGTCGAGCGCGGATTGCGCGAAGTCGTCTTTTGCTCGATCGAGATCGCCGGCGACAGGCCCTCGATCTGGTCGACATCCGGCTTCTGCATCATCTCCAGGAACTGGCGCGCATAGGCGGAAAGGCTTTCGACGTAGCGGCGCTGGCCCTCGGCGTAAATCGTATCGAAGGCGAGGGATGACTTACCGGACCCGGAAAGGCCGGTCATGACGATCAGCGAGTTGCGCGGCAAATCGAGATCAATACCCTTCAAGTTGTGCTCGCGCGCACCACGGATGGAGATCGTCTTAAGTTCGCTCATAAATCTGCTCGATGGGGAGGACGAATGCTCATATGTAGTAAATGAAGTGGCGGTGTGAAGGCAGAAAGACCATCTGCCGCTACAGAATGCGAGTCGCTTGACACGAGCATAGACGAATAATAGAACAAATAAAGAACAAAAACACTGTGGATTGCTGGCTGGTAAATGCCAATGCCGCAAGCTTATGGTCTAAGTTGCTCCATTCTATGGACTAGGCCGCCTCCAGGGCGGCGGACAAGGTGAAAAACATGGCTGGAAGCGTCAACAAGGTAATTTTGGTCGGTAATGTCGGCGCTGATCCCGAGATCCGGCGCACACAGGATGGCCGCCCGATCGCTAACCTGCGCATCGCTACCTCCGAAAGCTGGCGGGACCGCAACAGCGGCGAGCGGAAGGAAAAAACCGAGTGGCATACGGTGGTGGTCTTCAACGAAGGTCTCTGCAAGGTAGTGGAGCAGTACGTGAAGAAGGGCGCTAAGCTCTACATCGAGGGCGCGTTGCAGACCCGCAAGTGGCAGGACCAGAACGGTAATGACCGCTATTCGACCGAGGTCGTGCTGCAGGGCTTCAATTCGACCCTGACCATGCTCGATGGACGTGGCGGTGAAGGCGGCGGGCAGGGAAGCTACGGCGGTGGTGGTGGCGGTCGCGTCAGCGGCGGAAACGATTACGGCGGCGGCAACTTTGGCGACGACTACGACCGCCCGGCGTCGGGCAGCAGCCGCGGCGGGCAGGGCGGCGGCGCTGGCGGCTTCTCCCGCGATCTCGACGACGATATCCCGTTTTGACGAGAGGGCGCTTCGGCGCCCATCTTATTGGTAAATGACTGCTAGCCGAGATCAGCCCGCGGCAAAGGCAGACTTGATCCCATCCACCACGAACTGCACCGAGAGCGCCGCAAGGATGACGCCGAGGAGACGGGTGAGAATCGCCCGCCCGGTGACACCGAGGAAGCGGTCTAGCCGTTCCGCGATCAGGAGCATGGTTAGCACCAGTCCCATGCTGAGGGCAAGCACGAGGATCAGCAGCGCCCGGTCCCAAGGCCCTGATAGCGTACCAGCCAACAGTACGGTTGCCGAGATGGCACCCGGACCGGCAATCAGCGGCAGAGCCAGCGGAAAGACAGCGATATTGTGAATATGGTCGATGGTAACCGCCGCTTGCGAGGTTTTCTCCTTACGTTCCTGTCGTCTTTCGAACACCATTTCAAAGGCGATCCAGAACAGGAGAAGTCCGCCGGCAATACGGAAGGCACCCATGGATATCCCCAGCGACCCTAGGAGGCTTGCACCAAACAACGCAAAGATGGCCAGAATGCCGAAGGCGATAAGGGAGCCACGGATGGCGACCTGCCGGCGCTGCGTCCGGGTCATCCCCACCGTCAGTCCGAGAAACACCGGTGCCAGGCCTGGCGGATCGAGCGTCACCAGCAGTGTCGTGAAGGCGTTCACTAGCGTGTCGGCACTCGCCATCCTATATCCTTGCCAATGTTCCCGTTCTTGCGGATCCCGTAGGGGATTGTTAGGACAGGTTGGCGAACAAGGAAAGGGCGAGGGTCTGCATTGCCTTCCTGCGCAGTTCGCTTAAGCGCGGCCTCGATAGACCGCCAAGACTTGAAAGCTGTTCAAAACCGCTGCGGAAATTGGCGCTTCGGACCTCTTTCCGATATAGAAACACAACTGATTCCGAACAAAGATCGTGATCCGATTTGACTGAGCAAAGCACTCCCGGCGGCGGAAAGCTGCCCCCAGGCATTGAACCCATTTCCATCATGGAGGAGATGCAGCGGTCCTATCTCGATTACGCGATGAGTGTGATCGTCAGCCGCGCGCTCCCTGACGTGCGAGACGGGCTGAAACCCGTGCACCGGCGCATTCTCTTCTCCATGAGCGAGATGGGGATCGACTGGAACAAGAAATATGTGAAGTCTGCCCGCGTCACCGGTGACGTGATGGGTAAATACCATCCGCACGGCGATGCGGCGATCTACGATGCGTTAGCGCGCATGGCACAGGATTGGTCCCTCCGGCTGCCGCTTATCGACGGCCAGGGCAATTTTGGCTCCATTGACGGGGATCCGCCGGCCGCACAGCGCTATACGGAATGCCGCCTGCAGAAGGTTGCGCACACGCTCCTCGACGATCTCGACAAGGAGACGGTCGACTTCCGCGACAACTACGACGGCACCATGTCTGAGCCGGTTGTGGTGCCGGCTCGCTTCCCCAACCTGCTCGTCAACGGTGCAGGTGGCATTGCGGTCGGTATGGCTACCAACATTCCGCCGCACAACCTAACCGAAGTGATCGATGGCTGCATTGCGCTGATCGAAAACCCTGCAATTGAACTTCCCGAGTTGATGCAGATCATTCCGGGGCCCGATTTCCCCACGGGGGCACTCATCCTTGGCCGGGCAGGGATCAAGTCGGCATATGAGACCGGACGCGGCTCCGTCATCATGCGTGGCAAGGCGCATATCGAGCCGATGCGTGGCGATCGCGAGCAGATCATCATCACCGAAGTTCCCTACCAGGTGAACAAGGCAACGATGATCGAGAAGATGGCAGAGCTCGTGCGCGACAAGCGCATCGAGGGCATCTCCGATCTTCGCGACGAATCTGACCGCCAGGGCTACCGCGTCGTCATTGAGCTGAAGCGGGACGCCAATGCCGAGGTGATCCTCAACCAGCTTTATCGCTATACGCCGCTGCAGACCTCCTTCGGCTGCAACATGGTAGCGTTGAACGGCGGCAAGCCGGAGCAACTGACCCTGATCGACATGCTGAAGGCTTTCGTCTCCTTCCGCGAGGAGGTCGTCAGCCGGCGTACGAAGTACCTACTGCGCAAGGCTCGCGAGCGTGCGCACGTCTTGGTCGGCCTGGCGATTGCTGTTGCCAACATTGACGAAGTGATCAACCTGATCCGCCGGGCGCCCGATCCGGCGACCGCGCGCGAGCAGTTGATGACGCGCCGCTGGCCGGCGCATGACGTCGAGGCCTTGATCCGCCTGATCGACGATCCGCGCCACAAGATCAACGAGGACGGCACCTACAATCTTTCCGAAGAACAGGCGCGTGCAATCCTCGAACTTCGCCTTGCCCGCCTGACGGCTCTGGGCCGGGACGAAATTGCCGATGAACTTAACAAGATCGGCGCGGAAATCAGCGACTACCTCGACATACTCTCCTCACGCGTGCGCATCTATCAGATCGTCAAGGACGAGCTTGCGGCTGTTCGCGACGAGTTCGGCACACCGCGCAGGACGGAGATTCTTGAGGGCGGTCCGGACATGGACGACGAGGATCTGATCGCACGAGAAGAGATGGTCGTCACAGTTTCGCACCTCGGCTACATCAAGCGCGTGCCCCTGACCACCTACCGTGCCCAGCGCCGCGGCGGCAAGGGTCGCTCCGGCATGGCCACGCGGGACGAGGATTTCGTGACGCGGCTGTTCGTTGCGAACACCCACACGCCGGTGCTGTTCTTCTCCTCGCGCGGCATCGTCTACAAGGAAAAGGTCTGGCGCCTTCCGATCGGAACCCCGACGTCGCGCGGCAAGGCGCTCATCAACATGCTGCCGCTGGAGCCCGGCGAACGCATCACGACGATCATGCCGCTGCCGGAAGACGAGACCACCTGGGACAATCTCGACGTCATGTTCTCGACGACGCGGGGTACCGTACGACGCAACAAGCTGTCTGACTTCATCCAGGTCAACCGCAACGGCAAGATAGCGATGAAGCTGGAGGAGGAGGGCGACGAGATCCTCTCTGTCGAAACCTGCACGGACCGCGACGACGTGCTGCTGACGACCGCACTCGGTCAGTGCATCCGCTTTCCGGTCGACAGCGTCCGCGTCTTTGCCGGCCGCAACTCGATCGGCGTGCGCGGCATCTCTCTGCAGTCCGGAGACCGCATCATTTCGATGACAATCGTCGGCCACGTAGACGCGGAGCCGTGGGAGCGGGCTGCCTATCTGAAGCGCTCTGCTTCCGAGCGCCGCGCCATGGGTGTCGACGAAGAGGACATCGCGTTGGTCGGCGAAGAGGTCGGCGCCGAAGGGGAGCTGAGCGAAGAGCGTTATCAGGAGCTCAAGGCGCGCGAGCAGTTCGTGTTGACGGTTTCCGAACGCGGTTTTGGCAAGCGCTCCTCGTCCTATGACTTCCGCACCTCGGGCCGCGGCGGCAAGGGCATTCGCGCCACCGATACCTCGCGTACGAACGAGATCGGTCAGCTGGTTGCAGCCTTCCCTGTGGAAGATTCCAACCAGATCATGCTGGTCTCTAACGGCGGAGTCTTGATCCGCGTCCCGGTGGACGGCATCCGTATCGCCAGCCGCGCGACCAAGGGGGTAACGATCTTCTCTACCGCCAAGGACGAGCGCGTCGTCTCCGTCGAACGGATCAGCGAGCCGGAAGGTGAAGATGAGAACGGGACGGTGCTGCCGGAAGAGATCGTCTCGGAGACGGGAGATCTTGGTGCACCGGCGGAAGCCGAAGCCCCAGATGAAGCGCCCGACACGGAGTGACGGGGAGAACCAAGACAAAAAAGCCGGGCGCTTCGCCCGGCTTTTTTGTGGCTGCGCGGAGGACGTGGTCGTCGGCGCAGCCCGCTACTCTATTGTCGATGACACGTTGATTAGAAAGGGACGTGACGTTTCGCGAAGACCTTCATTTCCTCGCTCTCGCGGCGCAGCTCAGCGATCGTAGACGCGACCGATGCCACGAACATAATGCTGATCAAACTCGCCAATACCGTCAACGTCACGAACATGTCCTGCCTCTTTCGTCAGTACCGCTCAGTAGAACGAGAGGTCGTGATAACGTCCCGTCATCTGCGGATAGTTCAATTCGGTCCATTCCGACCGATCCTGATAAAGGGTCACTGTGGCCGTGAGCATCGCCGCTATCATTGCTGTCCAGACCATGTTGATCATGGAGATCTTGTCCAGCATGATCGGCTTCCTTCTCTCGATCATCTCAGTTGTCCTTCTTGCTGCCAGAACGCCGTTTTCGCGATCTGGTTCCAATTTGTTCTGGAAAGCTGCCGGTGCGCCTTATGCTTGTGCCTGTCCTCACATCGGCCAGACTTGCTGCGCTGCCTGCTTTCCGGCTTGGTCTCCCGCCCCGTGTCCGCATAAAATCACAGGCGCAATGAGCCTGCCTTGAACGGGCCGTTCATCTGGCGTTCATCTTCGCGATACTTGAAGTGAAACCGTGAGCATGACAAAAGGCGGAAAAACGACGGGATCTTCATGGCGATCGCTTTCTACCCGGGATCCTTCGATCCCCTGACCAACGGTCATCTGGACGTGCTGCTGCAAGCATTGCAGGTGGCGGAAAAGGTGGTGGTCGCCATCGGTGTCCATCCGGGAAAGGTGCCGATGTTCACGTTCGAGGAGCGGGCCGACCTAATCCGGGCGTCGCTCCTGGATGCACTGCCGGAAAAGGGGCGGGATATCGAGGTGGTGTCTTTCGACAATCTCGTTGTCGATGCCGCGCGGGCTTACGGGGCGCGACTGCTGATCCGGGGCCTGAGGGACGGCACCGATCTCGACTACGAAATGCAGATGGCGGGCATGAACCGCCAGATGGCGCCGGACATCCAGACGGTTTTTCTGCCCGCCGGAGTCGCGTCGCGGCCCATTACGGCCACATTGGTTAGGCAGATCGCCGCAATGGGCGGCGATGTCGGCGCATTTGTGCCAGCACCCGTCCTCCTGGCCATGAAGAACAAGCTCAGACGCTGACTTCCCATACTGGAGATCTCATGAACCCGATCCGTCTCGCCGTCGCAGGCGCTCTTGCAATTGCATCTTTCGCCTTTCCGGCACTTGCAGCCGAAGACGACTTCTTGACCATCCAGTTGAAGGATGGCCCTGTGGTCGTTGAACTGCTGCCGGAGGTGGCACCCGAGCACGTGGCGCAGATCAAGAAGCTGGCCGCCGAGGGCGAATACAACAATGTTGCCTTCCACCGCGTTATCGAAGGATTCATGGCACAGACGGGCGACGTCGAATTCGGTGATATGGAAGACGGCTTTGACCCCAACCGTGCCGGCACGGGTGGATCCGAGCTGCCTGATCTCCCTGCAGAATTCTCCGACCTTCCGTTCGAACGCGGCACGGTCGGCATGGCACGCTCGCAGGATCCGGACTCGGCCAATTCGCAGTTCTTCATCATGTTTGACGAAGGATCCTTCCTGAACGGCCAGTATACGGTTGTCGGCAAGGTTGTTTCGGGTATGGAGAACGTCGACAAGATCAAGCGCGGTGAAGGTGGCAACGGCGAAGTTTCCGATCCTGACCGCATGATCGAGGTCACCGTCGGGAAACCGAACTGATAAAGGCGCTTGGCGTCGGATAAGAAAAAGGAGAAGGCCATGGCCGAGATCAAGGATCCGGAAAACACCCTCATCATGGAAACCACCAAGGGCAAAGTCGTCATCGCCCTGATGCCGGACCTTGCGCCGGGCCACGTGGCCCGCATCAAGGAACTGGCTCGCGAACAGGCCTATGACGGCGTCGTATTCCACCGCGTCATCCCCGACTTCATGGCGCAGACCGGCGACGTGCAGTTCGGCAAGAAGGGTGGCGAAAACTTCAACCCGGGCCGCGCAGGCATGGGCGGCTCCGACAAGCCGGATCTGAAGGCTGAATTTTCTGCGGTCCCGCACGTCCGCGGTACGTGCTCGATGGCGCGCTCGCAGAACCCGAACTCGGCCAACTCGCAGTTCTTCATCTGCTTCACCGACGCGCCGTGGCTGAACAAGCAGTACACGGTCTGGGGCCAGGTCGTCGAAGGCATGGACAACATCGACCAGATCAAGAAGGGCGAGCCCGTCCAAGACCCCGATTCGATCGTCTCGATCAAGGTTGCTGCCGACATCGCGGCCTGACGGCAGCGTAACGAAACTGCGAGGCGCCTCGGTTATGCCGGGGCGCTTTTCTGTTGTGCAGCCTCCCGCTATCTGCGAAGGCCTACTTGTAATCCTAAATCTTTCGACAGCCGATGCGCGTAGACCTCTTCAACTTTCACCTGCCCGACGAAAACATCGCGCTGCGGCCAGCGAGCCCGCGTGACAGCGCCAGGATGCTCATCGTGCGTCCGGGGCATGACCCGGTCCTGGCGGATCGCAGCGTCCGCGATCTGCCAGATATGCTCCGGCCGGGCGACGCACTCGTCTTCAACGATACGCGCGTGATACCCGCGCAGCTTGAAGGGCAGCGGGTGCGGGAAGGGGGAACCGAGCTTCCGGTCTCCACCACGCTGCACATGCGTGTGGGTCCGGAGCGGTGGAAAGTCTTCGCAAGGCCCGGCAAGCGCATCAAGGTCGGCGACCGCATCCTCTTCGGTCACAGCGGCGATGCGTGCCTCCTGGGGACGCTGAACGCGACCGTCGAGTCCAAAGGGGAGGGTGGTGAGATCACCCTGCTGTTCGACCTCGCCGGCCCGGCGCTGGATGAGGCCATCATGACGGTGGGCCACATCCCGCTGCCGCCATATATCGCCGACAAGCGGCCGGAAGACGAACGCGATCGGCAGGACTACCAGACGATCTACGCGCGTGAAGAGGGCGCAGTTGCGGCACCCACAGCCGGGCTGCATTTCACGCCGGAGCTTTTCGCGGCATTGGAGGCGGCAGGCGTTGAACGGCACTTCGTCACGCTGCACGTCGGCGCTGGCACCTTCCTTCCGGTAAAGGCCGAAGACACCACCGAGCACAAGATGCATTCCGAGATCGGCTACGTTGGTCCTGAGACGGCAGAGGCTTTGAATGCGGTGCGGGCGAGGGGCGGTCGTATCGTCTCGGTGGGAACGACCTCGCTGCGGCTTCTCGAGAGTGCCGCAGCCGAGGACGGAACGATCCTGCCTTGGAGCGGTGCGACCGACATCTTCATCACGCCCGGCTACCGCTTCAAGGCGGTGGACATGCTGATGACCAACTTCCATCTGCCCAAATCGACGCTTTTCATGCTTGTCTCGGCCTTCAGCGGCCTGGAGACCATGCGAAGCGCCTATGACCATGCGATCGGCACCGGCTATCGCTTCTATTCCTACGGCGATTCCAGCCTCCTCTTCCGGAAACCAGAATGACAGAGACGTTCCAGTTCAACCTCAAGACCACCGACGGCGGCGCGCGTCTTGGCGAGGTGACGATGCCGCGCGGCACGATCCGAACACCGGCCTTCATGCCGGTGGGCACGGTCGGTACCGTCAAGGCCATGTATCTCGACCAGGTACGCGAAACAGGCGCGGACATCATTCTGGGCAACACCTATCACCTGATGCTGCGGCCCGGGGCAGAGCGCGTCGCCAGGCTCGGAGGCCTGCACAAGCTGATCCGGTGGGAGCATCCGATCCTCACCGATTCGGGCGGCTTCCAGGTGATGTCCCTTTCCGGGCTGCGCAAGCTTGATGAACAGGGCGTGACCTTCAAGAGCCACGTCGACGGCTCGCTGCACCACATGTCGCCGGAGCGGTCGATCGAGATCCAGGGCCTGCTCGGGTCAGACATCCAGATGCAGTTGGACGAGTGCGTGGCACTGCCGGCAGAACCCAAGGAGATCGAACGGGCGATGGAGCTCTCGCTGCGCTGGGCAGAGCGCTGCCGCGTCGCCTTCGGCGAGCAGCCCGGCAAGGCCATGTTCGGCATCGTCCAGGGGGGTGACCAGCCGGATCTTCGTGTGCGCTCCGCCGAGGGGCTAAGGCAGCTCGACTTGAAGGGCTATGCGGTCGGCGGACTTGCCGTTGGCGAACCTCAGGATGTGATGCTGCGCATGCTGGAGACGACGCTGCCGGTGCTGCCATCGGACAAGCCGCGCTACCTCATGGGCGTCGGCACGCCGGACGACATTCTGAAATCCGTCGCGCGCGGGATCGACATGTTCGACTGCGTCATGCCGACTCGATCCGGGCGCCACGGGCTAGCCTTCACGCGGCGGGGACGGATCAACATCCGCAACGCCCGGCATGCGGAAGACATGCGCCCGCTCGACGAGGACTCGAGCTGCCCGGCCGCGCGTGACTATTCCCGTGCCTACCTGCATCACCTGGTGCGCTCCGACGAGGCGCTGGGAGGCATGCTGCTCTCCTGGAACAACCTTTCCTACTACCAGGACCTGATGAAGGGCATCCGGGCCGCCATCGCCGAGGGACGCTTCGCAGACTTCTATGCGGAAACACAGGAGGCCTGGGCGAAAGGCGATCTGGAACCGGTCTGACGGGCAGGGGGCTAAGTCCCTTAGATCCCCTGACTGGTGGTGTTGCGCTTCATGCGCACGCCATTGAATTTGTAGGATCCATCATCCATCAACCGCATCTCATAGATCGCCGTCCAATCCTGGCCCTCTTCGCCGCTGATCAGAACCTCCTGCAAAACAAGCTCTCCGCCGCCGACGAGCTTGGAGCGCCCGAATGCGTAGTTGCCGAGCTTGTATACGGGAGAATAGTTCTTGCGCACCATGTCGAGGAACTGCGTCTCGCTGCGATAAATGCTGCGGATATTGGGGGATGCGAAGGAGTAGGCCATTTCTGCATCATCCGATGCGAAAGCGCTGAGTTGGCTTGCGATCACAGCCTGGGCTTCACGGACAGGATCCTCTGCGCGCGACATGTTAGCGAACAGGAGCATACTCAGCAGCAGGCAGGCGAATCGAAAGAACATCGGCTATCTCCTCTGGCTCAATGAATAACGCTAGCGCGTTTTGCGGAGCGGAGGAAATCACACCTTCCGATGTACGTGGGAGTGGCGGATGCACGAAGACGACGAACGCAACGGCGAATCCGAGGCCTCGGTGCCAACGCCGCGGATGCTGGCCTGGGCAAAGAATTCCGCCGCTTATCGGCTGTTCCGCCGGATGATGACGGAGCATGAGTTGGCCGCTGCAATCCGGCGCAAGGCAAAGCAGAAGTTCGAGGACATCAGCGAGGCACAGATGGACGTACTGGCCCAGACAGCGGTCGATTTCGGCCATCGCGCCGGCGCGCTGGACGATCAGTCTTACGCCGAAGCCAAAGTCCGTTCCGGTATCCGCGTCGGAAAGTCGAAGCGGCTGATTGCACGCAAGCTCAAGGAGAAAGGCGTGCCGGCCGAAACCGCGACTGAGGCGCTCCAGGAAGCGGACGACTGCATCGCCGCTATCGCATTTGCCCGCAAGCGCGCCTTCGGTCCATATCGACGTGCACCGCTGGACGAGAAGCGCCTGTCAAAGGAGATTTCGGCCTTCGCTCGCAACGGCTTCAGCTTGGACCTCGCCAAACAGGTGATCGACATGCACGCGGATGATGCCGAAGAAGCGTTGTCGCAGCATCCGCTGACTTGAACAGGAGGCGGCACTGGAACCGATCCACCGAAAGCCACATCCTGAGATCGCATAAGATAGATTATGGAACTTATAGATGCTCGTACTAGAACGCAGTCCGGCTTTACCGCATCTAACTCGATCCGCTCTACTGATCGGCACGCAGTTCGTGTATCCGAATCTCTACGTTCTGGCACTTTCTTTGCGCAGCCGTGATAGCGACTGCCGAGCCACCGTGCGAGATGCGCAATAACAATGCGCGCCAGAACCTCGACCAAATGCCTTGTGACGGCAGCCAACGCTACGGCGGTCCTAGCCGAAAACTGCGCTAAGCTCCGATGGCAACCGCGATCGTATGGCCACCGTATGTCCACGTCGAAATTGTTGCCGGCGGCACCGATAGCCAACGCTAAAGGTCCACGGTGACTTCGAGAACGAGACCATCGAAGGCTGGCTGAACATGTTCAGGAGTAGCAGCCATGACCTGATCATAGTCCAATGGAGTATGCATGTGGGTAAGCAGCGCCCGGGCCGGCGAAAGCCGTTCAATCCATTCCAGGGCCTGTGCGAGCGAAAGATGGCTCGGATGGTGATGATGCTGCAACGCATCGATGATGAGTACATCCAGCCCAAGCAGCCGGCGCTGGCTTTCCACCGGAAAGTCGCTGACGTCGCTGCAGTAGGCCAGGCTGCCGAAGCGAAACCCAATGGAGTGAGTGTCGCCATGGACCTGATGATGCGCAGCCACCTCGATCGCTCCCCCTGCCCCTTGGACGATGATGGGCTTTTCCAGGGACGGGATCACTCGCGGCTCAACGATCGGCGGATAGTTGCCGCCCGGAGGGGTTTCGAGGCAGTAGCCGAAGCCCTGACGGATGCGTTCCATCGTAGATGCGTCGGCATAGATGGGAATCCTTTGGCGTTGCGCATGGTAGTAGCCTCGCAGGTCGTCGATACCATGGAGATGATCCGCATGCGCGTGCGTGTAAAGTACCGCATCAATGTGGTGGACATTCGCGTCTATCATCTGCTGACGAAAGTCAGGTCCGGTGTCGACTACGACGGTGGTGCGACCGCCGCCTAGGGCGATCTGTTCCACGAGGAGAGACGCGCGGGTGCGGCGGTTGCGCGGATTATTCGCATTGCACGCGCCCCAATCCCCGTTGATCCGGGGCACACCAGGCGAAGACGCGCAGCCCAGGATCGTGAAGCGGCGTCGGTACTCCACGTTACAGCCTCGGCATCTTGGAGAAGAGGCGGAACGCGTTCTCGGTGGTGACTCGAGCGATCTCTTCAAATGGCATCGACAAGGTGTCCGCGAGCACTTCAGCGGTGTTGACCACGTAGGAAGGTTCATTGCGCTTTCCGCGCCACCGCTTTGGTGCAAGGTAGGGGGCGTCCGTCTCCACCAGCAGCCGATCATGCGGTATCGACTTCGCAATCTCCCGCAGTTCCTCCGATTTCGGAAACGTCAGGATCCCCGAAAAGGAAATATAGCCTCCAAGCGCCACGCCAACTCGTGCCAGTTCCTGACTTGACGAGAAGCAGTGCAGAATGAAGGGAAACGCTCCCTTGCCGCTTTCCTCCGTAAGAATATCCGCCATGTCAGCATCGGCGCTACGGCTGTGGATGACCAGCGGAAGCTGGGTTCGCCGAGAGGCTTCGATATGGCGACGAAAGCCGGTCTGCTGATCCTCAGGCTTTTGCGTGTCGTAGAAATAGTCGAGCCCCGCCTCCCCGATCGCGACGATCTTCTCGTGGCTTTCGGCAAGACGCACAAGGTCGTCCGCTGTGACGTCAAGTTCTTCAGCCGCATTGTTGGGATGCGTTCCTACCGAGCAAAATACCGAGTCGTAACGTTCCGTAAGAGCCAGCAGGTTGTCGATTTTCCGGACGCGGGTGGAAATCGTCACCATCTGGCGCACGCCTGATGCCCTCGCGCGCGCAATCAGGTCGTCGCGCTCGTCAGCGAAGTCCGGGAAGTCAAGATGGCAGTGGGTGTCGATCAGCATGCCGAACTCTCGCCTCAGGCCTGAGCCTCAGGAGCGACATAGCGTGGGAAAACCGGAGTAGGAGCTTCCAATGGCGTTCCAGGTAGGAGGCGCCCCGCCTCCCCCAGGAATGCGAAACTCCGCTTGTCCGATGGTGCAGCCACGAGATCGAGAAGCTTCTCGGCGGACGCCGGGACGATTGGTTGGAGCAAGATTGCGATCTGGCGCACAACTTCTGCCGTTACATAAAGAACGGTTCCCATACGCTCCGGATCTGTCTTCTTGAGCGCCCAGGGCTCCTGCCCTGCAAAATACCGATCCGTCTCCGAGACCACGGCAATGATGGCGGCAACCGCGCGATGGATCATTTGCTTTTCCATCTCTTCCCGGCAGGTCACCAGCATCGCATCTGCCGAGGCAAGCATTTGCGTGTCTACGTCGGTCAGGGGGCCTGGCTGCGGGATCCTGCCATCGCAGTTCTTGACGATCATGGAGAGGGAGCGACTCGCCAGGTTTCCGATACCGTTGGCCAGGTCCGCGTTGATGCGGGTGCCGATCGCCTCCTCGCTATAACTGCCGTCCTGTCCGAAAGACACCTCCCGCATGAAGAAGTAGCGCACTTGATCGAGACCGAAATGATTCACCAAGTTGACCGGATCGACGACGTTGCCTAGCGACTTCGACATCTTCTCGCCCTTGTTGAGCAGAAAGCCATGGGCGAAAACGCGCTTCGGAAGCGGCAACCCGGCCGACATCAGAAATGCCGGCCAATAGACGGCATGGAAGCGGATGATGTCCTTGCCGATGATATGGGCATCCGCAGGCCAGAACTTCGCTCTCGGGCCGTCGCTCTCAGTCAGGTAGCCGGTCGCGGTGAGGTAGTTGGTCAGGGCATCGACCCAGACATACATCACGTGCGCGGGATCGTTTGGCACCTGGATACCCCAATCGAAGGTGGTGCGCGAGATCGACAAGTCCTTGAGACCCGACTTGACGAACGACACGATCTCATTGCGGCGTTCAGACGGACCAACGAAACCAGGTTGGTCCTCATACAGTTTCAGCAGCCGGTCCTGATACGCCGAAAGCTTGAAGAAGTAGCTTTCCTCCTGCACCCAGTCCACGGGTGTGCCCTGTGGCCCATAGCGAACGCCGTCAGGACGAACCTCTGTTTCGTCCTCCTGATAGTAGGCCTCGTCGCGGACCGAGTACCATCCCGCGTAACTGTCCTTGTAGATGTCCCCGTTTGCTGCCATGCGAGTCCAGATCTCACGGCACGCCTCATGATGACGAGGTTCCGTTGTGCGTATGAAATCGTCATTGGACGCATTCAGCAGTTTCGCCATGTCGCGGAACGCACTCGAATTTCTCTCCGCCAGCATGGCTGGCTCAACGCCTTCCGCACGAGCCGTTTGCTGCATTTTCTGACCGTGCTCGTCCGTTCCGGTAAGGAAGAATACGTCTTTGCCGTCGAGACGCTGGAAGCGCGCCATCACGTCCGTCGCGATCAGCTCATAGGCATGGCCGATATGGGGCTTTCCGTTCGGATAGGAGATCGCAGTGGTGATGTAGAAAGGCGTCTTTTTTGACATTGTCTGTACTCGGGACTGGTCATCTGGTCTGGCTCTTACCGCATGTTTCGCAGCGGCGAAACCGAAACTTGCCCACGGCTTAGCCGTGGACGGCCTCCAGTATGGACAAGATGGTCTGCTTACGGTCGAGGTTGTAGGCTTGCGACAGGCCGACCCTCTCGTTGATTTCGCTGGCAAGCCGGGCGTCGCGGTCCGCCAGGGCGATCTGGCCCGAGAAGGCGGAGGCTCGCGCCCGTTCCACCAGGTGGTCCTGGAGATGTTGGAGGAAGAAGCCGAAGATGATCTCGCTGTCTTTTGCGGAGAGCACGTCGGCAAGGCGATGCATCGCCTTGCGGGCAGTAGCTCCGCTGACCGTGAGAAGCTCATGGAATGCGCCAATGACATCAGCGCCGCCGTAGTTCAGCAGCGTGAGGGCCTGAGATACGCTACCGCCGGACATGCTAAGAACTGTTTCTTCCGTGCGCCCGCCGTCCAGCGGAGAGCCAAGTGCCGCCAGAGCCCGTGCCAGATCCGCATCCCCAAGCGGTGACAGGCGCAGCGGCATGCAGCGCGAGCGGATCGTGGGCAAAAGCTTTCCTGGCGCATGAGACAGCACCAGAAACAGTGATCTTCGCGGCGGCTCCTCAAGAATTTTCAGAATCGCGTTGGCCGCATTGCGGTTCAGATCGTCCGCCGGGTCGATAATAACGATCCGCCAGTTGCCTGTCCCTGATGTTTGAGCGAAGAAATGGCCTGCCTTTCGTACCTCGTCCACGGTGATCGCTGTCTTCGTCTTGCCGGACTTCTCATCCAGCGGTCGCGCCAAATGAAGCAGGTTGTGGGATGCGCCCGAGGCAATCTGTCGGGTGACCGGAGAATCGGGGTCCGGGGGAAGTAACTGATCAGGCGCCGTTTCCGGGTCGGGATGCATCAGAACGTGGTTCGCGAAGCGGAAGGCCAACGTCGCCTTGCCAATGCCTTCCGGTCCTTCCATCAAGATCGCATGATGCCCCTTGCCCGATCGGTAACTGCGCGCAAGGAATTCTTCCGCCGCCTGATGTCCGAAGAGATTGGGATTAGAGGCCGGTGGAATGGCACCGTCCAAGATGTACCGAGACCCCTCCGTCATCCCGCGGTTTCCACGCCCGCTCGCTTGCCGAGGCCAAGTTCTTCTACTTGCGGAGCAATGATCGAGAGGACCTCATCGGCAATCACGTCCTCGTCTCGTTCTGCATTGACGATCCGACAGCGGACAGGATCGGAGGCAGCGATCTCGAGAAAAGCTTCACGCCGCTTCTCATGCGTCTGCAGTTCCTCGCGCTCAAACCGATCCAGAGAAGCACCCTCGCTTCGGGCGCGCACGCGCGCCAGGCCGATCGCGGCGGGAAGGTCGAGAATGATGGTGCAGTCAGGGCGGAGCCCATGGATCGCTACGCGCTGTAGTGCATCCAGAAAATCTGATTCGAGATTGCCCGTTACTCCCTGATAGACACGGGAGGAATCCATGAAGCGATCACAGAGCACGATCGCATTCTGCGCGAGCGCCGGTCGGATGACCTCTTCCACGTGATCGTTGCGGGCCGCAGCAAACAGGATCGCCTCCATCCTCACGCCAAACTCCTCGGCCGCACCGGAGAGGATAACATGCCGAACCGCCTCCGCCCCGATCGAGCCACCCGGCTCGCGCGTCACCAGCACGTCGCAGCCTCGAGAACGTAGAACGTCAGCCAGGCGCCGGATCTGCGTGGACTTACCTGCCCCCTCACCGCCTTCAAAGGTCACGAACAAACCTGATCGTCTTGCCAATTCTATGCTCTTCATTCTTCCGGCGCCGAACCAGCCTCTGTTTAGCGCAAGTGACCGAGGTGGGATACCATGATCAGGTCAAAGCCAGAAAAACATCATTTCGAGCAGCGCATCCGTTGCGCGTGAAGCGAGACTGCCGGTTGCGACAGCTCGTGCCGTAGAGAGGGGGACCTCGCGAACCAGTCTCTGACCAGCGTAGATTTGCAGCGAGCCGACCCCCTGCCCCTCTGCAACGGGCGCTCTGAGCGGCCATTTGTAGACGATCCGGCCGGTCAGGCGCTCCGGATTGTCCGTCGGGATGTAGATATCAATCGCTTCGTCGGCGACAAGATCCACGTACCGCTCCTCCCCTCCGTAAACGCTCGCCTGGCCCACAACCTCTCCGGAGGAGAACAGAACCTTGGTTTCAAAAGATGAAAGAGCCCATTCCAGCAGTCGGCGCGTTTCCTCTAGCCGCTCCCTCTCGGTTTCCAGGCCAGCCAACGCAAGGAACAGCCTTGTGCCCTCACGCTCAATCGAGGCAACGGCCGCAAAGCCGGTATCCTCGGCATAGCCTGTTCCAAGGCCGTCGATGCCTATGTTCAGCGACAGGAGAGAATTCTTGTTGCGCTGTAGGATCTTGTTCCACTCGAACTCTGGCTGTGAATACAGGGGGTAGTATTGCGGGTACTCTCTGTAGATATGGCGCGCCAACTCCACCATGTCCCTGGCCGTCGTATAGCTTGTTGCTGCCGGTAGTCCGGTTGAATTGCCAAAGGTCGAGCGAGTGAGACCGATATCCTTTGCCCGCGCCGTCATGCGCGCCGCAAACTGCGCCTCTGAGCCACTGATCCCTTCGGCAAGGATGATGCAGCCATCGTTGGCGTTCTGCACGATGACACCGCGAATGAGATCTATGACCGGCACGCGAGAGTTCAAGGCGGCGAACATGGTTGTCGTGCCAGAAGGCGCGCCCCCGTTGCGCCAGGCGTATTCGGTGACGGGGAACTGCGTATCCTCCGTCACTTCGTTTCGTTCCAACGCGCTGAAAGCCACCTCCATGGTCATCAGCTTCGCCAGAGAAGCAGGCGCGAACGCCTGGTTCTCGTTCACGGCAAGCAAAACGGTGTTGGTCTTGCTTTCGACAAGATAGGCTTGCTTGGCCTTGGTGAGACCCACCTGTACTTCGTCTTGCGCCTGGGCGGGCAGCCAGACAAAGAAAACCTGCAGAAGCACTAGAACAAAATGAACAGCAAACCTCATCATCGCCCCTTCAGGTCAGAGGCGACAGGGGTAGCAACATGGGAAGCTCGGGACAATCGACTTCCGTCACGTTCTTTAGTTTTTGATTGAAGACCGTTGCATATAGGACAGGATTGACTGCTCCGTCAGCCCGTCGTTGCGGACCATGACGGCATCGAAGACCAGCTCGACTGTTTGAATCGGTTCAGCGTTATAGGCTGAAGACAGGTCTCCACGCGCGGCGGCAAATCCGTATCCTGGACGTTGCGTCGGAATCGGACCGATCTCAGGCAAATAAGAGAACTCTCCCGCTGACGCAAGGTCGCCGATTGCACCAACCGCAGCCGATGGAGCAGAATCCGTTGGCGTGGAACCACTCCAAGCCATTGATGTCGGCACCGCGGGCGTTGCCCTTGGAGTCGGCGCGGGATTGCTTGAGAAGCGGCCGTCAAACGGCTCAGCAGATGCGACCATGACGCCCGACGCCACCTGGCCTTCAGGAAGCACCGCGGGGAACCGATCGCCCTTCGGCGAGTATGACGCCATAAGATACGGCATGTCGTGTCCATCCATCCGAGCACGACCAACATACTCGACGTTCACTTTCGCCGTACCCGTCCGCTTCATGTCGAGAAGGTCGGCGGTCTTGGAAGAGACATCTATGATGCGACCAGGATGATAGGGGCCGCGGTCATTGACGCGCACGATCACGGAAGAGCCGGTGTCGAGGTTGGTCACGCGGGCGTAGCTGGGAAGAGGAAAGGTTGGGTGGGCCGCAGAAAGGTGGTTCTTGTCGTAGACTTCTCCGTTGGCCGTGAGGCGGCCATGGAAGGCAGAGCCGTACCAAGAAGCAAGACCGCTTTTGTTATAGGACGGGTCTTCCTTAGGCACATAGGTCTTCCCCTTGACCTCATACGGCTTGCCAATAACAAAGCGTCCTCCGCCCTTCGGGACCGGTCGACCTTCCGCCACCACCCTTGGGCTCGCTTTGACTCCATATTCCTTTTCGGAGAAATACTCTTTGCTGCGGGCCTTTTTCTTTGGTGGCTCCGTGGTGGCGCAGGATGCCGCGCTTAAGCAGACCATTGCAATCGTCAGCCATTTCGCCCCGTGCGAAACCATCCCGCCGTTCAATTTCAACACGTATACCCCTCACGCTACCGGTCAGAACGCCGCTCCTTGACCATTGCTCGCCCGGGACCTCCTGGGACCTAAGCGAAGCAACCGCGCCACTGTTTGGTGAGAAAGCGGCGGAATTGCGAACTATTTATGGGGATAAGAGCGGCTTTGTTCCGGCATGGTTAGCGAGGAGTTAAGATGCGCCCTCAGGATTCCCAGTTAGTGCGGAAGTCGAGGGAGCCCGAGAGCACCGAGCGCCCGCAGTCGTCTCGGACCGTCACGCTGATTCCACCATGCTCCCGATCGGTTAGCTCCTCTCGAGCGAGATCGGTCAAGATACGGCTGACCTCCCGAAGCAAACTGTCCCTGCTTTGGGGCAGTTCAGAACCCATTTCGTCACGGATCACTCCGTCGCCGTTGACCAGATCGAAGAAATAGCGGGGCATGCGCTGCACTCTGTCTATTGCGGCTACCGAAGACCCTTAGAGGAGATTTGTTCCACAATTGCAGGAATGCACGGCGGGCGAACGACGACCCGAGGGCTGCAGTGCAGAATCTTCATTGGAGACGATGCATATCGTCGAAAATGCGACAGCTAGTGGCGGAAGAGGTGGGATTCGAACCCACGGTACGGTTTCCCGCACGCCGGTTTTCAAGACCGGTTCCTTAAACCGCTCGGACACTCTTCCACGGCCAGGAGGGTCTACAGCTTGGCCTGCTTAGCGTCAACTGGATCGAAGCAGCCGTGGGGCCGTCCCCCGCCTTCGGGGCTGCGATCTGAAACCGGCGCCAGTACCCCGAACAACCGATGGCTTCGCAGCCTCTAGCCTCACAATCTCCAACTTGTCAGCACGTATCGGTCGTGGCGGAGGCGCCCGTCCCTGCCGTACCAGCATCGGCCGCACCCACACTGCCGGCCGTGCCCGTGCCATGCATCGAGATGTCGGCGCCGCAGTTGGACATTGCTGCATTGGTTCCGATGTTGCCGGCTGTGGCACCAGCGGTGGTGGCGGCGCGCGTTGTCGTTGGCTGTTCGGGAACCACAATCGTGCTGTCTGGTGCCCCGGCACCCGATGCTTGAGTGGTGCCAGCGGCGCCATCAGAGGTCTGAGCGAAGGCCGGTGCGGCGAAGCTCAGGATAAGAAGTGCCGTGCTTAAGGATTTGCGGAACATGGAAACCTCCTCATTGTGCCAGCGTCTAACCAGGCAGGTGGAGATTTGTTTCTCCTTCGTCCCAGGCGAAGGCCTGCTAGCTGCGAATGCGCTGAAAGGCTCGCCGTTCGAGCGCCGAAAGAAAATCGTATATCAGGACCGCCAGCCCCCCGACGATCAGACCGCCCTGCACGACGAAGGCCATGTTGTTGGATTGGAGCCCTGCAATGATGACTTCGCCGAGCGTACGTGCGGCGACGGTTGAACCGATTGTCGCCGTTGCAAGCCCGATCACCACCGATAAGCGAATGCCGGCGAGAATGACCGGTAGCGCCAGAGGCAATTCGATCTGCCAAAGACTTTGTCTGCCGGTCATGCCGATACCCCTGGCGGCATCGATCACGGCTCGCGGCAAGCTCGTGAGGCCAGTGAGCGTGTTCTCGAATATCGGCAGGAGGCCATAGAGGAAAAGGGCGATCAGTGTCGGCTTCTGGCCAAACCCGACAACGGGCACCGCAAGTGCCAGCACCGCAACGGGTGGAAACGTCTGGCCAATGTTCACCAGGCTGCGAGAGAGCGGCAGGAACTCGGCACCGACGGGGCGGCTGACGAAGATCGCCAGCCCCACCGCAACCATGGTTGCCGCTACGGTCGCGGCAATGACTGTCATCAGATGCTGAATGGTTAGGGAGAGGAGACTTGCCTGCTCGTAGATCACCGGCGCATTTGCCTGTGCGAGGGGACGCAGGAGCGGCTCCATTGTCTGCGGCGCCATGACAAACACGAGGAGCAGTCCGAGCAGGAACGCCCGCAGAAGATTGGGCAGAGATAACCTCATGACTTTCCTTTTGCCCTCTTAAAGATCGACTCGAGGGTGATGCGTGCAGCAACCTGTCCCTCGGGTGAAATGACGGGCGCGGCTCGTCGACCCGTCCAAAGCATCTGCGCTAGAGCTTCCTGCTGTGACGCGCCCGGGTCGATGGCGGGTCCCGTCGCCTCGCCTGGTTCGACCACCTCCGCGACGCGCCCCATGGACAAGAGCCGAAATGGTCGCTCTGAAACACCAATCATTGCCTCCACGAAACCATTCGCAGGATTTCGTACGAGTTCCTCCGGCGTTCCGTACTGCAGCAGACGACCCGCATCCATCACGGCAATTTTATCTGCGAGGTGAAAGGCCTCGTTCATGTCGTGGGTGACGAGAATGATGGTGGTGGAAAAATGCTTCTGGATTGCCAACAGGTCGTCCTGCGCCCTCGACCGGATAATGGGATCGAGCGCACCGAAAGGCTCATCCATCAAGAGGACGTTCGGTTCGGCCGCCAGCGCCCGGGCAACTCCGACACGCTGCTGCTCGCCCCCAGACAGTTCGTGGGGATAGCGTGAGATGAACTGCTCAGGCGGGAGTTGAAAAAGAGACAGCAATTCCCTCACCTTGTCGTCGGTTCTCTTCCGGCCCCAACCTATAAGCCGCGGCACCACTCCAATGTTCTCCGCCACTGTTTGGTGGGGAAACAAGCCGTGGCCCTGGATCGCATACCCAATCCGACGCCGGAGCTCGTAGCCTCGAATCGTGCGATTGTCCTCCCCATCCAGCCGGATAGTACCAGCATCCAACTCGACCAACCGATTGATCATCCGCAGAAGGGTGGTCTTTCCGGAACCTGAGGTACCTACAATCACGGTAATGGTTCGTGGCTCGATCGTCAGCGTTACGTCGTCGACCACCGTCTTGCCGTCATAGATCTTGGAAACGCCGTCTATTTCGATCATCTGGCCTCCTTCCTTGCCGGCACGATGCTGTTCATGTCGATCAAGGCGTCGAGCACCACCGCCGAGAAAAAGGCCAGTCCCACTGTCGGCAGCGCCCCGAGAAGCACGAGGTCCGTCGCCATCTGGCCCAGGCCTTGAAAGACAAACGTCCCAAACCCACCGCCGCCGATAAGCGCCGCAATGGTTGCGAGCCCAATGTTTTGTACCAGGACAATGCGAATGGCGGTTAAGATCACCGGGAGCGCCAGCGGGAATTCGACCTGGAAAAGCCGCTGCGCGGAGGTCATGCCAAGGCCGCGGGCTGCCTCCCGACTTTCACGGGGAACGGCTGCAAGGCCAGCCACCGTATTCGCCACCATCGGGAGCATTGAGTAGAGAAAAAGCGCGACAAAGGCCGGAGCCGCGCCGATACCTCGAATGCCTATCGCATAAGCTCCAGGCACATGGATTGCCAGCCAGCCAAGGGGTGCTATCAGAATTCCGAACAGTGCGATGGAGGGGATTGTCTGAACAAGGTTGAGCGTCGTCAGAACGGTTGCGCGGATTGCAGGCACACGCTCACAGACTACTCCCAGCGGGATGCCGATCAGTGCCGCGGCGCCAAGAGAGCCGAGGGCCAACGCCAGGTGACGTGAAGCCTCCCTCCAGAAGACGTCGTCTCGGGCGGCATATTCCTTCATCACGGAAAGGTCCGTCCATGCACCCGAAAGGATGATCAGCGACAGGATGCCGACGGTCGCAATCAGGTATGCCAGACGCAGCTTTGGGTCGGGGCGCATACGGCTGATCCCGTCAGCCGCCAGCAAGGAAAATGCGAAGAGCAACAACCAGAAACCGGTTGCCGGTGCGACGCGGGCGTAATTATTTTCGGAAGGCGTCAGATGGGCTGCCGCCTCTCCGACGAGCGCCGCGAGCGCCATCAACACAGTGGCAGCGGCCAGTATCCGAGGGGAAGCCTCTCGCCGGAACAGGGCGACAAGCGATCCCATCAGAATGATCGCGACCAGCAGCCAAGCCATCGGCGCCGGCAGCGCAGAGAACAACCCGAAGCCCTCACCCTGGACAATGCGGTTGGCCCTAAGGCTCGCGAATGGAGACCAAGCACCGTATGCGGCCAAAATGGCGATGAGGACGCCGAGCTTGTCAATATGACCCTTCAAAAAGACATCCCGGGACAGAGGCATCCTCCGATGCCGACACCTTCGCATCGGAGGAGGCGTCTAGCAACTACTTGAGGAAACCGTTCTGTTTGAGGAAGTCCTGGGCCACAGCCTTTGCGGGTTCTCCGCCTACCTGAACACGACCGTTCAACGCCTGTAATGTCTCCAGATCGAGTTTTTCGAACACCGGATGCAGCAGGCTCTCGATCTCCGGGTTCTTCGTCAGGATCTCCTCGCGGACGATCGGCGCGGGCTGGTAGACTGGCTGAACGCCCTTGTCGTCCTCAAGAACGACAAGGCCCGATGGGGCGATGCCGCCATCCGTACCATAGACCATAGCAGCGTTTGCCCCGTTCGTTTGGTTGGCAGCTGCAGCGATCGTCGCGGCCGTGTCTCCGCCGGACAGCGTGATCAGTTGATCTGGCGCGAGCTGAAATCCATAAGTGGTCTGAAAGGCTGGCAATGCCGCAGCCGAATTGACGAATTCAGAAGACGCCGCCAGCACCACCTCGCCGCCTTCGGACACATATCTACCGAAATCAGTCAGGGTCTTGATGTTCTCTTCATCGGCAACCTCCTTGCGCAACGCGATTGCCCAAGTGTTGTTGGCCGGAGATGGAGTGAGCCAGACGATCTTATTGGCATCATAATCAAGCTTTTTCGCTTGCTCGTAAGCTTGCTCTGCATTCTTCCACGCCGGATCGTCCGCCTTTTCGAAGAAGAAGGCGGCATTGCCAGTATATTCGGGGTAGATGTCGATCTCGCCTGCTGTAATCGCCGACCGCACGACCGGGGTAGCGCCCAGTTGGATCCGATCCGTCGTTTCTATGCCATTGGCCTGCAGGACTTCAAGAATGATGTTCCCAAGAACGCCGCCTTCCGTGTCGATCTTGGAAGAAACGACCACCTGGGCTGATACGGCACCGGCAGACAGCGAAAGCGCGAGCAGGATACCAGCAGCCCTCTTCGAAATTTGCATTCCCTTACCCTCCGTCTCTAGGCTTGTGGCATTGCGGAGTTCACCGTACCCAATGCCTTGTCGGGTAGATATGGAGCACCCTCGGGAGAATTGGAGATCAGGTCAACGACATTTCCGGACGGGTGCAACTGGTCCCACGCCAAACCTCGCCGGAGATGGGTCTGATCAGCGATCTTTGACCTGGACGAGGCGTCAGCTGCTGCCACGTACGATGAATACCAACCGGACCCAGAGCAGGTTGGCTTTGTGACAACCCTGCCGCATCAATCTCGTACATGCAGCATCCGCACGTGGACATGCCCGCTGCATCCCGCCTGCCAACCATTCCATGCCGCGCCCAAGCCAAGCATGACGAACAAGATCCCGCAAGCCGCAAAGCTGCCCGTCCAGTCACGAATAAGCCCCACGAAGAGCGGCCCGACCGCGGCAATAAGGTACCCCACACACTGCGCCATCCCTGAAAGGTGCGATGCGACCAGCGGATTGGGGGAGCGGAGGACGATCACAGTCATCGCGGCCGCAATCAGTCCACCTTGGCCGAATCCCTGCAATACAGCCCATATCCAAACGGTGGAGAGCGGCGCAAACAGAAGTCCGAGAAGTGGTACGACGGAAAGGATGCAAAGCACCACATTGAGCACACGCTGGTCCCTGCCCCGCACGGCTATGTGTGGCACGACGAGGCAGGCAGCGGCCTGAACCATTACCGAAGCCGAGACAATGCCGCCAGCCGCGACGCCGTCAAGCCCACGTTCCCGGAGGATCGGCACCAGCCAGCCGAAGACGCAATAGGCGAGCGCGGATTGCAGCCCCATGAATAACGTCACCCGCCAGGCTAGTCGATCTGCCCACAATCCTCGAACCCTGATCTGGCGCGTTTGCGCGATACTCTTGCTCATGAGAACCTGCGGCATCCAGATCACAGCAGCGAGCAGCGCGGGTAGACCCCAAGCAGCCAGCGTAACGCCAAGGGAGCCCCCAAGCGCGTGTCCAATGGGTAGTGTCAGACCAGCCGCTCCGGCGGCCCCGCCGCATAGCGCCATCGTGTACAGACCCGTTAACAAAGCGGTGCGATCGGGGAAGTCCCGCTTCACCAGGCCTGGAAGAAGCACGTTGCCAACGGCGATACAGGCACCCGCGATCGCCGTCCCGAGGAATAAAAACCCGATCGATGGGATGCCCCGTAGCGCTGTTCCTAGCGCCAACAGAATTGTCACGGCGAGTAGCGTCTTCTCCGTCCCGATACGCTGCGCAAGTCTAGGGGCTACGGGTGAAAAGGCGCCAAGGCAGACCACGGGCAATGTCGTCAGCAGCCCTGCTCCGAGCGCGTCGAGGCCGAGCTGCGTCCGAATCTCCGGCAGAAGAGCCGATGCACTCGAAAAGACAGGTCTCAGATTGAAGGCGATCAGCACCAGGCTGACCGCGAGCAGAAAGCGGGATGCGGGGCTTTTACCCCTCCCTTGTTCCGGCTGGGAAGCAGTCCTGTGCGGGGCCGATGGAGGTGGCCGGGGAGGAGTGTCGTTCACGCGTGTATCCACTCAATTTCGCCGCAAGGGCGACATTTGGGATCGCTTGCGACCCCGGAGGGGCTCTAGCACTTGGCGGGTGCGGCAACAACGTCGCTTCCGTGGTCGGTGGTACGGCGTACTCCTGCACGAGCTCACTTGTCCGACTCGGCTGAACATGATTGCGGTGAACGATCGCTTTAGTGGAACCTCATCTCATGCTTCCCACCGCTCCGGTCCTTACCATAGCTCTCCTCTTGCTTTCCAACGTCTTCATGACCTTTGCCTGGTACGGGCATCTCAAGTTCAAGGCCGCGCCGCTCTATATCGTCATTCTCGCCAGTTGGGGGATCGCTCTTTTCGAGTATTGCTTTCAGGTTCCAGCGAACCGCATCGGCTACGGCTATTTCAACCCGGCGCAGTTGAAGACCATCCAGGAGATCATAACCCTCTCCGTTTTCGTGCTGTTTTCGGTCTTTTATCTCGGCGAAGCCTTCCATTGGAAGCAAGGAATTGGCTTTGCGTTCATCGCTCTTGGCGCCTTCTTCATCTTCACCAAATAGGTTCAGGAAACTCAGGGTCTCCGTCCGCAGTTACTGACTACCGCCGACGCTTCGGCGACAGGCTGTTTGTTTCCGCAAGACTCAGCCGAAAAGTGAACAACGGGGAGACGCCATGAACAAGGCCGGCACCATCCGCATCGGCATCTCCGGGTGGACGTATAAGCCTTGGCGTGGCGTATTTTATCCTAAGGGTCTGCCACAGAAACAGGAGCTCGTCTTTGCTGCGGGCCGGTTCCCCAGCATTGAGATCAACGGCACCTTCTATGGGCTGCAGATGCCGCAGGATTTTACCGCCTGGCGTGAGGCGACGCCTGATGATTTCGTCTTCTCATTGAAAGGGCCACGCTACATCACCCACATGAAGCGGCTGAAGGAGATTGAAATTCCGCTCGCTAACTACCTGGCATCCGGCCTCCTGAACCTGCGTCACAAGCTGGGTCCGATCCTTTGGCAGTTTCCGCCGCGGATGAAATTTGATGCGGAGCGATTCGAAAGCTTCCTGAAGATCTTGCCCAAGGAGACAGCCGAGGCGGCGGCACTTGCCAGGCGACACGATGTCCGGCTTGACGGCCGTTGTGCAACGGAGATCGACGAAAATCGCACCTTGCGGCATGCCTTTGAGATTCGGCACGACAGCCTCGCTTGCGCCGAGTTTATCGAACTGCTGCGCCACTATGGCGCCGCCTTGGTGGTTGCGGACACGGTCCAGTGGCCGCTGTTGATGGATCTCACCGCCGACTTCGTCTACTGCCGTCTCCATGGGTCGGAGGAGCTGTATGTCAGCGGCTATGGGGATCAGGCGTTGGACGAGTGGGGCGCACTGGTTCAAGAGTGGGCGGCGGGCAAGGACCCTAGCCGGGCGAAACGGGTACTGGCGCCGACCGGAATGAGATCCCAAGGACGCGACGTCTACGTCTATTTCGACAACGATGCGAAGGTTCGTGCTCCAGCGGATGCAGCCTCGCTGATCAAGCGTATCAGCTAAATCTGGTAATCCGGTCGGATCAGGCGCCCTCACCGGCTTTTGCTCGCAGACGCCTTCATTTCCGTGACAGATTGTTCTAGAGACGTTCGATCAGTTCGCCCGAGCGGCGGCCGGACATCTTGCAAGGTAATATAGGCAATGCTGAACTCCCTTCGAAACGCTTCCCGTTCCTGGGTTGCCAAGGCGCTCCTTCTGCTTCTTGTGGCATCCTTCGCCGTTTGGGGCGTTTCAACGTCAATGGTCACCACGGACGCCAATACCGTCATGACGGTCGGGGATCAGGACGTATCGTCTCAGGAGTTCGCTCTCGCTTACCAGCGCCAGGTTGCGGCGCTTGGGCGGCAGTTCGGCTTGCAGCTCACGCCTGAACAGGTCCGTGCCTTCGGGATTGACCAACAGGTCTACTCGCAGCTCGCAGCCGGCGCCGCGCTGGATCAACTGTCGGACGATATGGGGCTTGGCCTGTCACAGGATCGTCTGGCCATGTTGATTGCCGAAGATCCGGCCTTCCAGGCCAGCAATGGCCAATTCGACCGCAACCTCTTCACCTCGCGCCTTCGCAACGCTGGTCTGCGCGAGGACGACTACATCACCGAGCGAAGCCAGGTTGCCGTTCGTAGCCAGATCGTGGAGGCGGTATCAGACGGCTTCGAGCCACCTCAGGTCATGCTCGACGCTTTGAAGCAATATCGGGACGAAACGCGCACGGTGGATTACCTGCTGCTTTCTAACGCCAACATCGCGCCAGTGAAGGCACCAACCGATGACGTGCTGGCTGCATGGTTCGAGGGCGTCAAGGCTCGCTATCGCGCCCCTGAGTATCGTACATTCAGCTATGTGACGCTGCAGCCGTCGGATCTGGCGGACCCTTCTTCCATCACCGAGGAAGAAGCGCGTGCCGAATATGAAAGGCGCAGGAACAGTTTCACGACCAGCGGCACCCGGACAATCGAGCAGCTCACCTATCCGAGCCGCGAGATGGCCGAGGCCGCAGCGACGCAACTGGAGGAAGGCAGCGCGACCTTCGATCAACTCGTCACAGACCAGGGTAAGACGGCGACGGACGTTCTTCTAGGCGACTTCACAAGGGAGACGATGCCGGACCCGGCACTCGCCGAGGCAGCCTTTTCAGTGTCCTCCGAAGGTGGCACCACGGGCGTTATTGACGGTGCATTCGGCCCGGTCATCCTGCGGATCACCAACATCACCTCGGAGACCACCAAATCGTTCGAGGAGGTCGAAAGCGAAATCCGGCAGCAACTTGCTCTTTCGGCCGCCTCACAGCAGCTGATGGATGTCCATGATCGCTTCGAGGATATCCGCGCGGGGGGCGCTACGTTGCAGGAGGCTGCGGGGGAACTCAACCTTCAGGTTATGACGGTCACCGCGGATGCGTCAGGCAATGATCAGCAGGGCGACAAGATCGACAACCTGCCTCCCGCAGACACTCTACTGACCGACGTCTTTCGCACCGAACCCGGAGCCCAACCGCTGCCCGTGTCTCTCGCCAACAACGGCTATGTCTGGTTCGAGGTCAGAGAGGTTACGCCTGAGAGGGATCGCACTCTCGATGAGGTTCGCGACCGAGTCGTTGCCGACTGGACGGCAGAGCAGCAGCGTGAGGCGCTTGGTGCCCGAGCGACGGAACTCAAGCAACGCATTGAGGGCGGGGAGACACTTGCGGCTGTCGCCGAAGAGCTAGGGATAGCCGTGGAGACCAAGCAGGGCTTGCGCCGCAACGGCGATGACGTGATTTTCGGATCCGAGGCAGTGTCGGCCCTTTTTTCGGGACCGGTCGGTCTCGTCACCACCGCGGTCGGCGGCGACGGTGAAAGCAGGCTGCTGATCAAGGTCACCGGTTCCGACCAAGTGGCCGGCGATGAACTTTCGAACGAGGAGCCGCTCCAGCGGCTGGCGCAAGCTGCGGGCGACGACATTCTCGATCAGATGGTCAACCGCCTACAGAACGACTATGGCGTCTCGATCAATCAGGCCGTGGCCGAACAAGTCGCCAACTCGATCCGCTGAAGAGGATATGCAAACATGCCTGAGCTCAAGCCGCTGATCGCAAAGGTCGCGAACGGCGACAGCCTGAGCCGGGATGAGGCTCGTGCTGCCTTCGATATCCTCATGTCTGGTGAAGCAACCCCGTCTCAGATTGGCGGTTTCCTGATGGCGCTCCGCGTTAGAGGTGAGACGGTTGACGAGATAGCAGGCGCGGTAGCCACCATGCGATCTAAAATGCTTCGCGTGAAGGCCCCGCTCGATGCTGTGGATATCGTCGGCACCGGAGGCGACGGAACCGGCACCTACAATATCTCGACGCTTGCCTCTCTCATCGTCGCCGGTTGCGGTGTGCCTGTCGCCAAGCACGGCAATCGCGCCCTGAGTTCCAAGTCGGGAGCGGCCGACGCGCTTTCGGCACTGGGCGTGAACCTCGACATCGGTGCTGACAAGATTGGCCGATGCATAAAGGAAGCCGGTATCGGTTTCATGTTTGCCTCCATGCACCATTCTGCGATGCGCCATGTAGGGCCGAGCCGCGTTGAGCTTGGGACGCGTACGATTTTCAACATACTCGGTCCCCTTTCCAATCCGGCTGGTGCCAAGCGGCAATTGCTGGGTGTCTTTTCGCCACGCTGGCTGATGCCGATCGCGGAAGTCCTTCGGGATCTTGGGTCGGACCGTGTCTGGGTCGTGTACGGTGACGGCATGGACGAAATCACGACCACCGGCACGACGAACGTGGTGGCTCTTGAAGACGGAGAGATCAGAAGCTTCGATGTGACACCGGCAGATTTTGGGGTCCAGACGGCAACACTAGCGCACTTGAAGGGTGGTGACGGCGTCGCGAATGCTGCGGCACTTCGTGCCGTTCTTGGGGGCGCAAAAAACGCCTACCGCGACATCTCCCTTTGCAACGCGGCCGCCGCGCTCGTGGTTGCAGATGTGGCTGGCGACCTGAAACAAGGCATGGAGCGGGCCGCCCACGCCCTGGATAGCGGCGAAGCGGCCGCAGCACTTGACCGACTTGTCGCGGTGTCGAACGAAGAAGATTGAGGGGCAGATCGATGGCGGATATCCTGAAGAAGATCGAGGCCTATAAGCGGCAAGAGATCGAAGCGGCCAAGGTTCGCGTATCACTGCCAGACCTGAAGGCGAAAGCCGCCGATCAGGAAGCACCGCGCGGATTCTATCGAGCGCTGAAGGCAAAGCGGGACAGCGGCAGCTTCGGTCTCATCGCGGAGATCAAGAAGGCCAGCCCATCCAAGGGTCTCATCCGACCGGATTTCGATCCCCCTGCCCTCGCCCGTGCCTATCAGGATGGAGGCGCGACCTGCCTCTCGGTTCTGACGGATACCCCCAGTTTCCAGGGGGCACCCGAATTCCTGACCGTTGCCCGGAACGCCTGCACCATGCCGGCGCTGCGCAAGGATTTCATGTTCGACATCTATCAGGTGCATGAAGCGCGCGCCTGGGGCGCAGACTGCATTCTGCTGATCATGGCATCCCTGACCGACGACGAGGCTCGGCGGCTCGAGGACGAGGCACAGGGCCTCGGTATGGACGTGCTCGTCGAAGTGCATGACGAAGAAGAGACTGAGCGGGCCCTCAAGCTGTCCTCTCCGATGATCGGCATCAACAACCGGAACCTGCGTACGTTCGAGGTCAGCCTCGATACGTCCGAGCGGCTAGCCGATATGGTTCAGGACAATCGCCTGCTGATCGGCGAGAGCGGCATCTTCACCCACGATGACTGCCTGCGCCTGCAGAAATCCGGCATCAGCACTTTTCTGGTCGGCGAGAGCCTGATGCGCCAGGACGACGTCTCACAGGCGACGCGCGTGCTCCTCACGGGTCCGTCCGCATCCTTGGCGGCCGAGTGATGGCCCCGCGGCCTGGTCTGACCCACCTTGGCGCTTCGGGCGAAGCGAATATGGTCGATGTCGGCGGCAAGACCGAGACGGAGCGGTCCGCCAGTGCGGAGGGATACGTGCGGATGCAGGCCGACACCCTCAAGCTCATCCGCGATGGAAATGCGAAGAAAGGCGATGTCATCGGCACAGCCAGACTTGCCGGCATTATGGCCGCCAAGAAAACCTCCGACCTGATCCCGCTCTGCCACCCCCTGATGCTGACCAAGGTGGCTGTCGAGATAACGGAGGATCCTGATCTTCCAGGCCTCAAGGTATCAGCTACCGCAAAGCTCATTGGCAAGACGGGCGTGGAGATGGAAGCTCTTACCGCCGTCTCGGTGGCCTGCCTGACGATCTACGATATGGCCAAGGCTGTCGACAAGGGCATGGAGATTGGAGGCATCCGACTCTTAGAGAAGACCGGCGGCAAGTCCGGCCCCTATCGCCCGGAGCAAGGCTGAACATGTCTCTTCTCCCCGTGGCAGAGGCAAAAGCACGACTGCTCTCCCACGCCATGCCGGTGCAGGAAAGCGAGACGGTGCCTCTGGCGGAGGCCAATGGTCGCGTGCTCGCCCAAGCCGTTACCGCTCGGCTGACGCAGCCACCCTTCAATGCCTCGGCCATGGATGGCTATGCGCTGAGGGCGGACGATGCGCTGAAAGTTGGGACCGAACTGGACGTCGTCGGCGTTGCTGCGGCTGGCCATCCGTTTAAGGGGCATATCCGGGAGGGAGAGACAGTCCGCATCTTCACCGGTGCGCCCGTTCCGGATGGTGCCGACACGATCCTTATCCAGGAGGATGCCGAAGCGCTGGAGGACGCTCGGATCCGGACGCGGTTCGCCGTCACCAGAGGAAGACATATTCGTCCGCGAGGGCAGGATTTTGCCGAGGGCGAGGTGGTGCTTAACCGCGGCACCCGGCTCGACTATTCACATCTCACGGTCGCTGCGGCAATGAACCACCCCTCGCTTCCCGTCCTTCGGCGAGCGAAGGTGGCGATCCTGGCTACCGGGGACGAGTTGCTGGCGCCGGGAAGCACGCCTCTTGCAGGTCAGATCATCGCATCGAACACGTTTGGGGTGGCGGCGCTGGTGCGTGACAATGGCGGCGAGGTTCTAGACCTCGGTATCGTTCCGGACAGAAGCGATGCCATAACGGCGGCAGTTGAGATGGCACGGGCGGCAGACGTCGACGTGCTCGTTGCACTGGGCGGGGCCTCAGTGGGCGACCACGACCTTGTTCAATCGACGCTAAAGGGCGTCGGGATGGAACTGGACTTCTGGCGTATCGCAATGCGCCCCGGCAAGCCGCTGATGGTTGGAAGCCTCGGCAAGATGCAGGTCCTCGGCCTGCCGGGTAATCCGGTGGCAAGCCTCGTTTGTAGTCTGTTGTTTCTAGAACCGCTTGTACGAACGCTGTCGCATCTCCCCGAACGGCAAAGAGAGGCCGACGCCATCGCCGCTCATGATCTGGCCGCCAATGGTCAGCGGCAGGATTATCTACGGGCAAAACTGACCGCTGGGGACGGGAGGCTCCATGCCGAAGCATTCGCCAAGCAGGATTCCTCGATGATGAAGGTTCTGGCAAACTCAGATGCACTGATCGTCCGGCCACCGCATGCACCAGCGCTCAAAGCCGGCGCTCCATGCCCCGTGCTCCTGCTAAGGCCCTGATCTGCAGACGACCGGTATTGTAGAAACCCGTAAAATAGCCGGTGGAGGCTTTCTTGTCCCAACTCCCCTCACCCGTCATCCTCTGGTTTCGCCGGGATCTCCGTCTTGCCGACAATGCCGCCCTATCGGCAGCCGTGGAGGCCGGAGCTCCACTGATAGCAATTTTCATCCGTGAACCTTATCCTACGTCCGCCATGCCGCTCGGTGCGGCGCAGGCTTGGTGGCTGCATCATTCGCTAACGAAACTGCGGGAGGACCTGCGAAAGCGTGGGGCGGATCTCATGCTGGCCTCCGGGCCTGCGCAGGACATTCTTGGCGGTATCGCGCAGAAGGTTGGAGCCAGCACCATCTACTTCAACCGTTGCTATGAGCGCGACGAGATGGACCGGGAGATCGCCTGGGAGCTAAAGCAGCAAGGGGTCGTAGTAGAGGCTTTCCACGGCCAGCTTCTCCACGATCCCTCCACCGTGCGCACCGGGGCCGGGCGAGCGTTTCGGGTCTTCACGCCGTTCTGGAAGGCGCTGCAGGCCCTTGGCGAGCCGCGGGAGCCAATTGATGCGCCTAAATCGCTTTTGGGCTCCGCGATCTTGCCTGTGTCGGAGCGGCTTGAGGATTGGGAACTCCTGCCGCGCCAACCGGATTGGGCGGCAGCATTCAGCGACGTCTGGTGCCCCGGTGAAGCAGGCGCGCATGAGCGTCTGAACGACTTCATCGAAAGCGGTCTGCGGGATTACAAGGAGGGCCGTGATGCCCCTGCGCGTGATTGCACCTCGCGGCTCTCCCCTCACCTGACCCACGGCGAGATTACGCCGGCCCAGGCATGGCATGCTAGCAGAGGCCTGTCAGGGATAGACCCGGCACAGTTGGCCGATTTTCGTCGCGAGCTCGCCTGGCGCGACTTCAACTACAGCCTGCTGCTCGCCTTCCCCGAACTTGCTACCCGCAACTGGAACCAGAGCTTTGACAGCTTCCAGTGGTCCTTCGACGCGAAACAGTTTCGCGCCTGGACGAAAGGGCTCACCGGCTATCCCATTGTCGATGCCGGGATGCGCCAGCTCTGGCAGGAAGGCTACGTTCACAACCGCGTTCGGATGATCGTTGCATCCTTCCTGATCAAGGACCTGATGATCGATTGGCGCAAGGGAGAGGAATGGTTTCGCGACACATTGGTTGACGCCGATCCGGCCAACAATGCCGCCAGTTGGCAATGGGTTGCCGGATCCGGCGCAGACGCGTCCCCGTTCTTTCGCATCTTCAACCCGATCCTGCAGGGCGAAAAATTTGATCCGGACGGCGACTATGTCCGGCGGTACGTGCCACAACTCGCCAAACTCGACCGGAAGTATATCCACCGTCCCTTCGACGCGCCCGATGCGGTGCTGCAGAAAGCAGGAATCGTTCTCGGAGAGAGCTATCCGAAACCGATGGTGGATCATGCTGCGGCCCGGAACCGCGCGCTCTCGGCGTATCGATCAATCGGGTCAAGATTGCAGGAGGCGCTCCGCTAGGAGCAGGCCACCTGTTCAGCTAATCCTGTAGCGACAGGGAGAACTTCCATGACCTACACGATCAACCTTCTGGACGACAGCACCCGCCCAACGGCACCAAAGATAGAGAACGTGACACCGCAGCAGAGGCGTCACGGTCGACGTCTTGCCGCCATTCACGCCATACATCTTCGGCAGATATCGGGAGTCAGGAGGGTCCTTGGCGAGGTCGCGGAGGGAGTACGCGCGGTCGCAGACCTTCCCGGTGCTGTGAGTTCGCTTACAATGATCCAGAACATCCGCCTCTCCGGCAGTATATGCGGTGAAGAATGTCGGATGCTGACCTTCCACCATACCGCAGAAGATCAGTGGATTTTCCCGGCACTCAACGGCCACAATGATGGCCTGACGCGTGTGGTGGAGCGCCTGGCAGAAGAACATCTCATCATCCACGCGCTGATCGAAAGACTGGAAACCTCCGCTGCCGAGGTGATGGCCGCACCAACTCCCGTGAACTTCCACACGCTCAAGATCAGCTTCGATCAGCTCGAAGCCGTGGTGAGATCGCACTTCAACTATGAGCAGGAAGAGCTTGAAGAGGCGCTGGGTTTCTTCGACGTGGACCTGTAGCTTCGCCACAGGTCCAGAAACGCCATCAGACCAATCGGCTCTGCTCCAGCGCTGCCTCAATGAAGCTTGCGAAGAGTGGATGTGGGTCCAGCGGGCGGCTCTTCAATTCCGGATGGTACTGTACGCCGATGAACCAGGGATGGTCTGGGTACTCGATCGTTTCCGGCAACAGACCGTCTGGTGACATCCCGGAAAAGACAAGGCCGCAGCTTTCCAGCTTGTCCTTATACTCGACGTTTACCTCGTAGCGATGGCGGTGCCTTTCGGAGATCGCTGTCGAACCGTAGATCTCCGCGATCTTCGTTTCCTTCTTGAGCGAAGCATCATAGGCGCCGAGGCGCATGGTGCCGCCGAGGTCTCCGGACGCTGCCCGCTTCTCCAGCGCATTGCCCTTAACCCATTCTGTCATCAGGCCGACAACCGGCTCCTGCGCCGGACCGAACTCCGTTGAGGATGCGTTTTCGATGCCGGCGAGATTACGAGCCGCTTCCAGCACCGCCATCTGCATGCCAAAGCAGATACCGAAATAGGGAACCTTCCTCTCTCGAGCAAAGCGCGCCGCGTTGATTTTTCCCTGCGCCCCGCGTTCACCAAAACCGCCGGGGACGAGAATGCCGTGCACCTTTTCCAGATAAGGCGCCGGATCTTCCTTTTCGAAGATCTCGGATTCGATCCACTCCAGCCTCACCTTCACATGGTTGGCGATGCCGCCATGGTGCAGCGCCTCGATCAGTGACTTGTAGGCGTCTTTGAGGCCGGTGTACTTGCCCACGATGGCTATCGTGATCTCACCCTCGGGCGTGTGGATGCGATCGCAGACCTCTTCCCACGCCTGCAGTCGCGGCTTCGGCGCAGGTTCAATGCCGAATGCTGCCAGCACCTCGGAATCCAGCCCTTCCTTGTGATAGGCCATCGGCACATCGTAGATGTTCGCGACATCAAGCGCCTGGATCACGGCGGAAGGCCGTACGTTGCAAAATAGCGAGAGCTTGCGCCGTTCCGCCTCAGGGATCTCGCGGTCGGCTCGAACGAGAAGAATATCGGGTGCGATGCCGAGCGCCTGCAACTCCTTGACCGAATGCTGCGTCGGCTTGGTTTTCAGTTCTCCCGCGGCCGGAATATAGGGCATCAGCGTCAGGTGAAGGTAGACTGCGGAGCCCCGCGGCAATTCGTTGCCGAGCTGCCGGATGGCTTCGACGAAGGGCATCGCCTCGATGTCGCCGACGGTGCCGCCGATCTCGCAAATGACGAAGTCATAGTCTTCATTGCCCTCAACCACGAAGTCCTTGATCTCGTTGGTGACGTGCGGGATGACTTGGACGGTGGCGCCGAGATAGTCGCCGCGGCGTTCCTTGTCGATGATGTTCTTGTAGATGCGACCGGTAGTGATGTTGTCGGTTTTGGTGGCCGAACGCCCGGTAAAACGCTCGTAGTGGCCAAGGTCGAGGTCAGTTTCCGCGCCGTCGTCGGTGACGAAGACCTCGCCATGCTGCGTCGGGCTCATGGTGCCCGGATCCACGTTGAGGTAAGGGTCGAGCTTGCGAAGGCGAACCCGATAGCCACGGGCCTGCAACAACGCTCCGAGTGCAGCGGCCGCTATTCCTTTTCCGAGCGAAGAAACCACGCCGCCTGTGATGAATACATATCGCGCCATGGGATTCACCGAATACCTTTTCGTAATCGATTCCGCCAGTCCAAAATCTTCACTCAGTGAAGCTGTCCACGGGAATCCGAACAAAAGAAAACCGGCAGGCTTTTGGCCTGCCGGAGGATGTAACGTGGACCAGCGTTATTGGCCGGTCGGTACGCCTGTAGGAGCCGCGGGCGCAGCAGGGGCCGGTGCGTCCTGAGCGGGAGCCGAGGCTCCATTTTGGGTTGCGGGTGCTTCGCCGCCTGTCGGCACGCCGTCATTGGAGGGAGTGGGAGCTGGCGCCTCCGTCCCGGCTGGACCCAGCGCGTCGAGGATGCCATTCCCGCTGCCTTGCGTGGCCGGTATGCGATCCAAGATATCCGTCGGCTGCGATTCGTAACGCGCCAAGATGCCGAGTGTCATTGAGGTGACAAAGAAAAGCGTTGCAAGGATGGCCGTGGTGCGAGTCAAAGCATTGGCCGCGCCGCGTGCTGACATGAAGCCGGAGCCTCCGCCGACGCCCAATCCACCGCCTTCGGAGCGCTGGATCAGAACGACGCCCACCAAGGCGAGCACGATCATGAGGTGAATGACGATCAGAACGGTTTGCATGGCAAATTCCCTGCCCCGGCGAAGGGCAATAACGGTAAGGTTGGCGGCTCTTTACATGAGGCAGAGGCGCATTCCAAGCCCCGGGTGCCGGTTTACGTCATCAGCTCACGATAGACTTCGTAGATGGCAAGGAAATCGTCGGCTTTCAAGCTGGCTCCGCCAATCAGGGCACCGTCGACATTCTCCACGGCCATCAGGTCGCGCGCATTCGACGGTTTGACCGAGCCGCCATAGAGAATGCGCATTGCTTCTCCTTCGACGCCGAACCGGATCGCGAGCTCTCGACGCATGAAGGCGTGCGCTTCGGCGACATCGGCAACGCTGGGTGTCAGGCCCGTACCGATAGCCCAGACCGGCTCATATGCTACGACCGTGCGCTCCGCCCGTGCACCGTCAGGTATCGAAGCCTCGAGCTGCCGTTTCAGGACGTGAAGGGTGTCGCCTCGCCGGCGCTCTTCCTCTGTCTCTCCGACGCAGACGATGGCGGTCAGGTCTGCCGCGTGGGCCGCCTCCGCCTTTGCGCGAACAAGCGCATCGCTTTCGCCATGATCAGCCCGTCGCTCGGAATGGCCGACGATGACATGGGTGCCGAAGCAGTCGGCGATCATCTCCGCCGAGATGTCGCCGGTGTGGGCCCCACTCGCGCTTTGGTGGCAGTCCTGGGCACCGATGGCGAGCGGACTGTCGGTGCAAAGCGCAGTGGCAACGTAAAGGAGGGTCGCAGGCGGGCAGAGCAAGGCATCCACCTTCTCCGCCAGTTCGCCCTTCACCCCTTCGCTGATCGCCTTGATCTGGTCAAGGGATGAACGGGTGCCGTTCATCTTCCAGTTGCCCGCCACCAGCGGCCGCACGTCCGGACTCATCGCATTCTCCTTCCCTCAGGGCGCTTGCGCCCACATCTTGTTCTTGGCCTTGTTGTTCTAGCCCCGCAGTCAGGAAAAGCCACGGAAAATGGCGTTTGCCACAACAACTGTCATCCCGCCGTCAGCAGGAAGTTGATGAGCTTGCGCCAGTCGGTCATCCGGATCGGCGTACCGTGCCCGCCGGTGTTGAACACGGTCATCCGAACAGGATAGCCCGCCCCTTCCAGCTTGCGATAAATCGCTTTCTGAGCTTCGGCCGGATATACGCTATCTGCACTTCCGTGTGACAGATAGAGCGGCAGCCGGCGCTTGGCCGCAGGAGTGGTCAAGAACCCGGGATCCGGCGGTCCGCCCAGAACCGCAAGACCGCTGAGGTACTGGGCAGCCTCACGATGGCGCGCAATGTGGGAGCAAACCATTCCGCCCATGGAGGCACAGGCAAGCAAGACCGGCCGCCCCCTTGACTGCTCGAAGGCATGACGGATCAGGAGAGCCACCTGCTCTGCACCGCGCTCGTCGAAGGAGGTGACGCTTGGCGCATAGTAGGTTCCGCCGTTGAGCACAGCCAGGTTCTTCAGGCGATTGAAGTTGCCGCCGAAGCTGTAGTCATTGACCCCGAGCCGCCGGTCACCGCCGCGGCCATGAACGAAGATCACCGTGAACGCCGCATTCTGTTCTCGACCGACCCGCGCCACTTCGACTACACGCCCGCCGAGCTGCAGTGCTATGTTCTCCTGATAACGCCTGACGCCTGTCGAGACATAGCTCGATTTCACCCGCCGTTCCGGAACCTGGTCGCGTTCGTTGATGTCACGGAGTTCCTGGTAGTCGATCACCTCATAGGCACCGCCGTCACTGCTTTCCAAGACGGGGAAGCGGGAGAACAAGGCATCCTTGTATGGCTTGAGCGGCGCTTCCTGTGCCAGGGAGGGAGCGCTGGAGAAGGCCATCAGTGCGACAGCAAAAGCTGTGGCAAATGCGAAATGAACTGTGGACATGGCCCTCTCCGGCTGCCTCATCACACCATGGGACCTTGCCATCCGGCGACAGGCACCCCATTGCTGCCTGAGCACCGTTTCCCTGCCGCATCGCGAAAAAGCCAGCTTTCTGGCAGAATTGCCGGTGATTCGAAACAGCGTGAGATGGCGATGGCATCACCCTCAGCCCCTCGACAGGTAGTACAGACTGACCCGATGGATGACAACAACGACCTTTTCGCCGACCTGCCGACAGCCACGCCCGTAGCGCTGGAAGACGACAAGGGACCGGATGTGGCCCCGCCGCGGGCAGCTCAGTCGTCGCGTCCGGCAGCGTCTGTGGATGATTACGGTGCCTCTTCGATCCGCGTCCTCGAAGGCCTCGAGCCAGTCCGTATGCGTCCCGGCATGTATATCGGCGGGACGGACGAAAAGGCGCTGCACCACCTGTTTGCAGAAGTCATCGACAACTCGATGGACGAAGCCGTTGCAGGCCATGCCAACTTCATTGAGGTCCATCTGGATGCTGAGGGGTTTTTGACCGTCTCGGACAACGGCCGCGGCATTCCGGTGGAAAACCACCCGCAGGTCCCTGGCAAGTCCACCCTCGAAGTCATCATGACCAAACTGCATGCCGGCGGCAAGTTTGACGGCAAGGCTTACGAGACTTCGGGTGGTTTGCACGGCGTCGGCGTATCGGTAGTCAACGCGCTGTCCGATCTCCTCGAGGTCGAGGTTGCCCGCGACCGCAAACTCTATCGCCAACGCTTCTCGCGCGGTGTTCCGCAAGGCGGACTGGAGGAACTGGGACCGGTCCATAACCGTCGCGGCACCCGTGTCCGATTTCACCCTGATCCGCAGATATTTGGCGACCATGCCCGATTCGACGCCGGCCGCATCTTCCGCATGGCACGGTCCAAAGCCTATCTTTTTGGTGGCGTTGAGATCCGCTGGTCGTGCGACCCGGGAGTCGTCGCAGCTGGCGGGGAAATTCCGGAGAAGGCCGTCTTCCATTTTCCGGGCGGGCTGAAGGACTATCTGTCGGCGACGCTTGGCAAAGACTTCACGGTCACCCGTGAAATTTTTGCCGGCCGCACGGAGAAGACCGGCGGCCATGGCGCGATGGAATGGGCCATCACCTGGTATGGCGGCGACCCGCAGATCCATTCCTACTGCAACACCATCCCCACGCCAGAAGGTGGAACTCACGAGGCGGGCCTGCGGATCGCGCTTCTCAAGGGGCTGAAGAACTACGCCGAGCTCACCCAGAACAAGCGCGCCGCGCAGATCACCACCGATGACGTGATGATCTCGGCCGTCGGCATGCTCTCGGTCTTCATTCGTGAACCGGAATTTGTCGGGCAGACGAAGGACAAGTTGGCAACGGTCGAGGCGCAACGCATTGTCGAGAATGCGCTTCGGGATCCCTTCGATCACTACTTGGCTGGCAATCCCGCAGAAGCAGCAAAGCTGCTCGACTGGGTGATCGAACGGGCCGAGGAGCGTCTTCGCCGTCGAAAGGAAAAGGAAGTCAATCGAAAAACGGCGGTTCGCAAGCTGCGCCTCCCCGGCAAGCTGGCGGATTGTTCCCAGAGCACGGCCGACGGCGCAGAGTTGTTCATCGTCGAGGGGGATTCGGCCGGCGGCTCTGCAAAGCAGGGACGCAATCGGGCCAACCAAGCCATCCTGCCGCTACGCGGCAAGATCCTCAACGTCGGCAGCGCCAGCCGCGAGAAGCTGTCCGCCAACCAGCAGATCGCCGATCTCATCCAGGCGCTCGGGTGCGGAACGCGGACGAAATACCGTGAGGAGGATCTCCGGTACGAACGCGTGATCATCATGACCGACGCCGATGTCGACGGTGCGCACATCGCCTCGTTGCTGATCACCTTCTTTTATCAGGAGATGCCGGAATTGATCCGCGGCAACCATCTCTATCTTGCCGTCCCGCCCCTCTACGTCATTCGGCAGGGTGCAAAGACTGTTTATGCACGCGACGACGCGCACCGGGCCGAGCTGATGGAAACGGTCTTCAAGGGCAAGAAGGTCGAGATCGGCCGGTTCAAAGGTCTAGGCGAGATGATGCCTGCTCAGCTCAAGGAGACCACCATGGATCCCGCCAAGCGTACCCTATTGCGCGTGGCGATCGACGAGGTTGACTTCGAGGGCACCCGGGAAGCGGTTGACAACTTGATGGGCACCAAGCCTGAAGCCCGCTTCCGGTTCATCCAGGAACGTGCAGCCTTCGCCGACAACCTTGATATCTGAGTTCGTTTGGCGCGAATGGTCGCAAATCAATTCTGCGCCGTTCCTCCAAGAACGCGCTTGATCGTGCGGATGAGCATCGACGCTTCATAAGGCTTGCGCAGCACCGGTACATCGATGCTGTCCGGTATGGTGGCGCGGTCGCTGTAGCCTGTTGCGAAGACGAATGGGATGCTGCGCCGAAGCAATTCTTGCGCCAACGGAACTGAGGTGCCCGTGCCTAGGTTCACGTCCAGGATTGCAATATGCGGATTGAAGTGCTCCAGACTCCGCAATGCTTCCGTCACAGACGGACGCGTCGTCACATTCGTCAGGCCGTGTTCCGTCAGGATGGCCTCCACGTCGGCAGCGATCAGCATCTGATCTTCCACGAGCAGAAGCTCCACTTGCGAAAGGTCGGTCGTGTCCTGATCCCCCTCGTCGTGCGCGGGCTCGACCAGTTGCCTCTCCTCGTCCTCCCCACCTGATTGGATGTGCGCCGAAGGTATACAGAAATAGCCGTTCAGCCCGCTTTCGGCATACTCAATTCGACTCGTGCCTAAGAGCTCGTAGGAGACGCTGCGGCCAATGAGGACGCTGCCAAATCCACTTCGGACGGGTGCCGCCACCGGCGGACCACCACTCTCCTCCCACCAAATCTCGCAACCTCCCAGCTCAGCCCTGCTCCACCGGACGGTCAGGTTTCCGCCCGACCGGGAGAGACCGCCATACTTGGCGGCGTTTGTCGCCATTTCGTGCAATACGAGGGCCATCACTGAGAAGGATCGGGCGTCGAGCCAGACTGGAGGGCCGTGTAGGATGATCTTACGACCTGCTGCCTGATAGGGCAGCAATTCTGCGTGGAGAAGATCGCGCAGCATGCCGCCGTCGCCGCCCCTGACGATCTGATCGTGGGCCAGGGAAAGCGCCTGGACTCTTCCCTTCAGCGATTCGATGTAACTCGCAATATCTTGTCCAGGGTCCACTGGACTTCCGATCAGCGACTTGATGACGGACAGGATGTTCTTGACGCGATGGTTGAGCTCCTCGTTGAGCATCCTCTGGCGGACATCTGCCTTGCCGCGTTCATCCGCGATCAGTTCGTTGTGATGCAGGACGATTTCCACGAGGACGGCACGAATGGCATCTGCAACCTCAAGGTCGACGTCGGACCAGGGCTGCGCCTGATCCTGGACAGTCTCCTTCCAGACGGCAAAGCTCTTGCGCGGTGTCAACCGATCCCCCAGCGGGCCGCTCTCATAGTTTTTTTCTGGATTGCCGGCCCAATCCAGCGTCTGGACCACCTCGCGGCGGAAGAAGAACAGATAATCCCTTGACCTCTGCGATAGTGGAACTGCGATGACGCCGCAGGTGCCCTCGGAGAATGCACGGCTGTCCGGAAGATCCAGTGATAGCTGGTGCGTCTCCCATATCTTTCCGCCGGCTTTGTCCGCGAGGCGTTCTGCCAGGTCGGCGGCCCCTTCTCTGGAAGGTGCACTCCCCGCGGACGTCCAGACGCCTGAGAGCCAAAGCCCTACCCCATCTGACGGCAGCATTGCACCAAACTCATCAAGCGATGCACGCAGCAGTTCGCGGATGTCGGAGTGATGCGCGGCGGCCTGCAGGAAACGGTCAAGTGCACCACGGACCTCGCGGTTCTTCTCGGCGATCTCCTTCTGCTTCAGCGCACTGAGATGCAGCGAGAAGAACTCCCCGAAGGTTTCTGCCGCCACGCGTTGCGGCATCGAGAGCGCCTTTGGGGCGTAATGGTGACATGCGATCAACCCCCACAACTGGCCGTCGACGAGGATCGAGATCGACATGGACGCTGAGACACCCATGTTGCGAAGGTACTCGCAATGAATGGGGGAGACGCTGCGAAGATGTGCGTACGACAGATCCAGTGGCGTTTCCGTGTCATCGAGAGCAGGAATGATCGCCACACGCGGGTTGTCCGCGTCGGATATGACTCGGATGCTGTTCTTCAGGTACAAAATGCGCGCCTGCTGCGGAATATCACTTGCAGGAAAGTACTGGCCCCTGAAGCTCTCCAGATCGCGACGCTTGTGCTCGCTGATAACTTTTCCCGAACCGTCCTTGTCCAAACGGTAGATCATTACCCGGTCGTAGCCGAGCAGAGCATGGATGAGCCGGCTCGTCCGCTCGACCAGCTGGTCCACACTCTGGATATTCCGAATCCTGCTGATGAGCATGCGCGCCGCTTCGAGCGGCTGGTCGACATCCCCTGAAACGGGCTCGAATTCTAGGATCGAGTTCGCGTTATAGGCGTGGATGGAGACGTCGAATCTGGCGCCCGAGGCAAGTATAACCTCGTGCCGGAGGGCTGGCCGCGCCGGATCCGAAGACGTCGCGATGGCGTTGCGAAGCGTATGCGCCACTTCCGGCCCCAACACTTCGTCCAGCCGGCGTCCGTTCAGGTCTTCCGGCAGGTTCAGCATCTGCGGCGCGTTGGCGGAGTGCCGGAGGACGGCAGAACCGGCAGCGTCGCAAGCGATGAGACAACCGTGGGGCTGGATGCTCCCGGGCAAATGAATCGGTTCGCGATCGCAGTTGGTCAGGTCGACGGCCTGTACTTCAGGCATGATTGATACCCTCGAAGGCGCGCTCAACCGCAACGAAGGTTGTCTCGGAAGCTGCGACCAACCGATCGAGATCAAGCTCAGGCGCACTTTCTAGAAGTTCCAAAACGCGCCTCCAGCGCTCAACGGAATCAGCTTGCGCGGAGAGATGACGGGCTCCGAACGTATCTGACAGGCCCAGCTTCTGTGCGCGGCGGAAGAGAATGCGCGCACCGAGGGAAGACCCCTCGACGACGTAAAGGGTTCCAAGCAAACTCTCCAGATCTGAACTCATCGGAGGCATTTGCGGCGCAATAGGAAGCGGCGGGGGATCCATCGCGAGATCCTCCATGTCGTTGCGCATGAGCTCCCTGAGCCCATCCGGATCCGCCCAGAGCGCGAATTGCTCTGGCCACCGCAAGCCAGTCATTGTGCCGTAGAGCGAATTGCGGAAGACATAGCTCCCGCGCAGGTAGCGTCGGTAGCCTTCGAGATCTTCGAATGATCCGACGGTCGCCTCGACCTTGGCGTGGGATGAAGAAGTACGATCCCGAACAAGGAACCGACGCGCAGAATATGTCATTGGGAGAATTCGGTATGTTTGAATTTCATCATAATTATCGCTTAGGTCATATAAGGCAAGGCAGTGACCGCGATTTTTAAGCGATCGGCGGCAAACTTGTGCTTTCTAACGGCAAGCGCCATATGCTGGCCACCAACGGAGTTGTGATCACGGTGAATGGATCTTCCAGGTCAAAAAACGCGCCTCGCTGGTTAGGCCCCGTGGCCCATAGCCGCGCTGCACTGATCCCCCCGATATCGGCCGCACGTTGGCTGCTTGTCCTGATCGTGATCGCCAGCATTTACTTTTTCCACGGCTTCGTCGTTCCGGTTCTGGCTGCACTCGTCATCGGATTTGCGAGTTGGCCGCTCTACCGCAGGATGCTGCGGAACATCGGCGGCAATACGACAATCGGGGCAACCCTCGCCATCATATTCATCATCGCCTTTCTGGTCGTCCCTATCGGTATTGCCATCTCCTACACAATCGGAGAGGTGCGCGATTGGGTGGGCTGGATCCTAGAGGTCAATCGCAACGGCGAAGCGGTACCCGCGTGGATCGCGGCGCTGCCGGGGGTGGGTGACTGGCTGACCCAGCAATGGGATCGCTATATCGGAGCCCCCGGAGCGGTCGGCGAGTTGATCCAGATTGTCAGCGGCGCAAATATCGGCAATATTTACCGGGCGGTGATTGCAGCCGGCGACGGCGCCTTCCATCTCCTCCTGACGCTGCTGTTCATGCTGATCGCACTGTTCTTCGTCTACCGCGACGGCGCCTCGTTTACGGGTCAAATCGACCTTCTCGGAGAGCGCATCCTGCCGACCCGCTGGGAGCGCATTTCGCGCGTCGTGCCGGCCACGATCAGCTCGACAGTGACAGGGATGACGTTGATCGCAATCGGCGAAGGCATCATTCTCGGCATTGCCTACTGGGTCGCTGGAGTTCCCTCACCCGTTACACTTGGCGTCCTCACCGGCGTGATGGCATTGATCCCGGGCGGCGCGCCCCTCTCTTTCACGCTCGTCTCGATCTATCTTGTTGCCAGTGGCTCGTATCTGGCCGGCGCGGGCCTCTTCATCTGGGGCTCCGTCGAACTTTTCATCGTCGACAAAACGATCCGGCCGCGGCTGGTTGGTGGGCCAATAAAGCTGCCCTTTCTGCCGACGTTCTTCGGGCTCGTCGGAGGGGTCAAGACCATGGGTTTCCTCGGCCTGTTCATCGGCCCCGTCCTGATGGCGCTGGTCGTCTCGATCTGGAGGGAATGGATCCGCGAGGTTAGGCTTGCAGATTCTACCGAAATTGCCTCGGCTGACCTTGCGACGGAGGAGCACGATCCGCCCTCCCCGGTCATCCGGAAAGCCACTTCTCCATGACGAGGCTCGACGGCTCGTCCCGTGCCTGATGGCGTCAAGTTGACCATCATCTGCGGCGAGGATAGCCACGAGGTCGCGTTTCGATGCTCCGCAAACTCCGGCCGGTCTGTGGGTGGCAACAGCGGCCCTCTTTGCGTCACGATTGTTTTGAAGATCAGCAAGAACAGGGGAAGCCAACGTGAATCCGGCAATCATCATTCTCACCATCCTGGGCTGCGACGACAGCGGCACGGAATGCCATTATGTGGCGACGTCTGAGAAGCGTTGGCCAACCGTTGAAATGTGCAGCGCCAACTCCGACAGCGAGCTCGCCGGTTATTCCAACGCGCCCTATCCCGTCGTTATTGCGGTGTGCCAGAAGCCGAAGGAGACGGAGGTCGTGTCGCTCTCGGAGCCGCAGTCGCCCCAGCTGCCGGCTGCTGTTAAAGTCACGGAGGATGGTGAGAAAAGTCTTGCGGGACGCGCCATAGCCCGCGTCAAGGCAGTGCTTCCGACGACGGAGGGCGTGCGCACGCTGATGCAGAAGCCGGTAAGGCTTGTCGAAGAAAGCTATTCCTGGGTTGCCCGCAAGTTCTGATTCCGCTGATCACGCCGCGAGCAACGCATCCTCCGCATAGGTGCGTGCAAGAGTACGCATCTGGTTGCGTTGCAGTTTTTCGATCAGATTGAGCAGCTGCGATACCGGTGCCTCCGCATCAGCGGGACGGCGGCAGCTGGCAAGAAGGCGAGTGCAGAACGTATCCGCAATGGTTAGTTCCTCGGACCGCCAAACGAGCGTCGCCTCGACGAATACCATGGCAATGTCGCGGGGCAGGCCAGCGGATTCAAAAAGTGCGCGCACCGCATGCATGCGCCCGGATGCCAGAAGCGCGCGAACGCGTCGCTGTTCCAGACCCGACAAGGCTACCATGGCCGCGAAGAAGAACGTGATCCTGCCGCTGCACAGGGCATGCATCAACAGCGCGGGCGTCAGCTTCCCATTGGCGCGCAACTGCTCGATCAGCGTGCCCACCTCTGCCGGTGGTACTTTCTCGGCGATCTCCATTAAAGCGGTTTCGCAGGCTTCGGAAGTCACTCGCTCCAGCCGGCTCGGTGGCAGAACCATCTGCACGAGCTGCGAGCTGGCCAGAGCCGCGCTCACCTGTTCGACAAGGTGCTGACGGGCCTCCCCAGGGAGATCCTGGAACTGCAGCAGCAGTCGCCGGATCAAAGGGCAATCACCGAAGCGGTACGCAATACGGCTCAACGAGCGCCGTGAAATCTCCGCATTCGCGTTCTCGAGCAGGAGCAGTATTGTTCCTTCATCGCCGACTTCCGCAAGGGCCGCGCTTGTAGCGCGGCTGACGTGGCTGCGAGCAGCGATCAAACCGCAGGTGATCAACCCGCCGGTTGCCGCCAGATCGACAAGATCCGACTCGATGAGGACAGGCGACTGGGCGATCACGGTACATGCGATCTCGGGCTGATCTTCAGCCAGAGTTAGAATCACCGAACGTGGTGCCTGCGGCGAATCTGCAAGCGCCTGAGCCAGCGCAAGGCGAACTTGCGGTGCGGGGTCGCTGAGCAAATGGCACATTGCGAGCAATGTCGCTTGCCGCTGCTCGTCATCCAGATCAGAGCGAAGGTAGGCTCTTGCCAATGCTCCGGCGGCCTTGGCTCTGTCGCCAGGACGGGCCGTTTCAATCCAACGAAGAAATGCCTGTATGATCACAGCGAAACCCCGGCTGACGAATAGCGTCACCTGAAAACACTCACTATCGTCAGGCTAGGGCCAAAACGTTTAAGTTTGGTTCACCATGTTTGGTGACGGGAGCAGTTGTTCCCAATGGCTACCGACTGTTGGGTCTGGTCAGCTGGAAGACGTCCGTCCCGCCGTCGCTGAAGTCGCGATAGCCCATCCTGGCAATCGGCCGCAGAAGGGTCATGTCGATGCGGCCTTCGCGGATGACGAACTCGCTGATATGGATGCCGACGACCTGGCCTAAGACCATGAAGGATGTCGCCCTGCCGCCGTCCATCGTCTTCGGCTGGATGATTTCCGTGACCCGGCATTCCAGGACGGCATGCGCTTCCGCCACATATGGCGCGTCCACTATCTCTCCACGCTTCGCAGACAGACCCGCAATTGCGAACTCGTCGGTGCCATACGGCACCGCGATGGAGGATGCATTGACCTGCTCTGCGAGATCCCGGCTTGCGAGGCTGGTTGTGAAGACGCCGGTTTCTTCCGCATTGCGTAAGCTATCCTTGCGTCCGCTGGAGGAGAACATGACAATCTTCGGATCATCCGACACGACGTTGAAGAAGGAGTAGGGGGAGAGATTAATCGACCCGTCCCTGCCCTTCGTCCCTATCCAGCCGATCGGCCGTGGAGCGACAATCGCTTTGAACGGATCGTGCTGCATGCCGTGGCTGTTGGTGTCGGTCGTGTAAAACATCAGCCTTTGGCCTCGCCGGCGAAGGTGACGATCTGGGAAAGCTCGGGGCGTGGCCGATCTGGAACCGGAAAATCGCTAGACCCGATATGAATGAAGCCCGCCACCTTCTCTTGCGGCTTAACGCCGAGTGCAGCAAGTGCCTCATTGTCATACGCTATCCATTCCGTTCGCCAGTTGGCGGCGTAACCGTGGGCGTTTGCAGCCATCAGCAGATTGAGGCAAACGGCCCCGGCCGACAGCACCTGCTCCCATTCAGGGATCTTCACATGGGGCGCAGCGGTACTGATTACCGCGACGACGACTGGCGCCCTCAGGAAACGCGTCAATTCCGCATCGCGCGCGGAGTTCGTCATCTCTGGCGACGCCCTTTCCGCGATCTGCAGAAAAACCTCTCCCAGCTCCCGCCGCACATCACCGTGAAATACGATGAAGCGCCAGGGGGACAGCTTGCCATGATCGGGAACGCGCACTGCAAAATTGAGAATCGATCTCAGTTCCTCCGCGTTGGGCCCTGGCTCGCCAATCTGTGCGACAGGCGTCGAGTGCCGCTCACGCAGGTACTCAACGAGTTTCATGTCGTTTTGCATACTCGAGTCGTCCTTCTCAGGAGATGGGGGCGGAAAGCCTTGAATTTGCCTCTAGTTTGGTTTTCAAGTGAGGGTTCGAAATGAAAGAGTCAACCGGTTCTCCAGAGATGACAGGCATATCCATAGCGTTGCGAACGGCCGTTGCGGCAGCTCTGGTGTTTGGGCCTGCGCATGGCGTTGAGGCTCAAAGCGACGCATTCAAGAGTTTCAAGCAACTCGACAGTACGGCTAAAATGCCGAAGCTTAATGCCTTTTCCGCACCGCCTTCCGGCGAAGGCGCGGTCACCGCCAAGGATGTGAAGCTGCAGGCAAAGCTGACAGCCACCGATGAGCGAACGGTAGAGGAAGGACTTGCCTGGCGCGTTTTCAGCCCGATCTCCAGTGTCGACGGGAAACTGCCCCTCGTGGCGAGTTCCGAAGGCGGCGGCGCGTCGTTTCAACTGGTACCGGGGGACTACTTCGTCAACGTCGCCTTCGGCCGTGCTGGCGTGACCAAGAAGTTGACGGTTCCGTCAGAGGGGGAAGTCGAACAGCAGGTGCTCGTGCTCGATGCAGGCGGAGTCGTCTTGGATGCTACGTCCGGCTCCAACGCGTCTATTCCCGAGGACCAACTGAGCTTTTCCATCTACTCCTCAGAGGTGCGCCAGGACGGTGAGCGGGGTTTGGTGATGGCCGATGTGCGGCCGGATACGATCGTCAGATTGAGCGCCGGCACCTACCACGTTGTCTCTGAGTATGGCGACGTTAATGCCGTTGTCCGGGCCGACATTCAGGTTGAGGCTGGCAAGCTTGTCGAGGCAACACTGCAACACCGCGCAGCACAAATCACGCTGAAGCTTGTTTCGCAACCAGGTGGCGAAGCGATCGCCGACACCGCCTGGTCAGTGCTGACCGCGGCAGGCGACATCGTCAATGAAAGCGTCAGCGCCTTCTCCACTATGGTGCTTGCCGAGGGTGACTATCTCGCCGTCGCGCGCAACAAGGACAAGATCTACCAGCGCGCCTTCTCGGTACAGGCAGCAGAAAATACGGATGTCGAGGTTATGATGAAAGATCAGCCGGCGAACATGGATTTGTTTTCAGACGCCGCGCTGCGGGACTGAACGACACTTCTGCACCAATCCTTTCGGAGGAATGCCGCCCGCTGCTTGAGCGGGCGTTGCTTTTTTTGAGCCAGATTATCGTGTCGCTGCCTTGCGCAGCAGATCCGGCGGTGTCCCTTCAAGTCTCAGGCTTGAAACCGCTTCATTCAGCGACATGGAGGTCTGCGCCTGCGAACCGAGCCGGCGGATGTTGACCGAGCGCTCCTCGGCTTCCTTCTTGCCGCAGACGATGATCACCGGCACCTTGGTCACCGAATGCTCGCGGACCTTGTAGTTGATCTTCTCGTTGCGGAAGTCGGTTGCCACATGCAGCCCGGCGGCGCGTAGCGCCTCGGCCACTTCGCGACCGTAGTCGTCCGCATCCGAGGTGATCGTCGCAACCACCACCTGCTGCGGCGCAAACCAAAGCGGCATATGGCCGGCAAAGTTCTCGATCAGAATGCCAAGGAAGCGTTCCATCGAGCCGCAGATTGCGCGGTGGATCATCACCGGCTGCTTCTTTTCTGAGTTCTGGTCGATGTAGAAGGCACCGAAGCGCTCCGGCAGGTTGAAGTCCACCTGAGTCGTTCCGCACTGCCACTCCCGACCGATCGCATCCTTCAGAGTATACTCGAACTTCGGCCCGTAAAACGCACCCTCACCCGGCAAAACGTCGGTCTTGATCCGCCCTTCCGACTGCGTCTCGATGGTCTTCAGGACGTCCATCATGATTTTCTCGGCACGGTCCCAAAGCTCGTCTGATCCCACGCGCTTCTCGGGCCGGGTCGAGAGCTTGACGACAACCTCCTTGAAGCCGAAATCTTCGTAGACCGAGAGAATCAGATCGTTGATCCGAAGGCATTCCGCGGCAAGCTGTTCGTCGGTACAGAAGACATGTGCGTCGTCCTGCGTGAAGCCGCGCACGCGCATTAGCCCGTGCAAGGCGCCCGACGGTTCGTAGCGATGAACGTTGCCAAATTCTGCAAGGCGAATCGGCAGATCGCGGTAAGACTTCAGGCCGTGCTTGAAGATCTGGACATGTCCCGGGCAGTTCATCGGCTTCAATGCGAAGATCCGCTGATCAGCTTCCTCGTCGTCGGGATTGGTGAAGGCATGAGCGGACTTCACCGCGAACATGTTCTCCTGGTACCAGCCCCAGTGACCGGAGGTTTCCCACAGCGACTTGTCGAGAATTTGCGGCGCGTTGACCTCTTCATAGACGCCCGCCAGTCGGCGGCGCATGTAGGCCGTCAGCGTCTGGAACATCCGCCAGCCCTTGCCGTGCCAGAAGACGACTCCCGGACCTTCCTCCTGAAAGTGGAAGAGGTCCATCTCGCGACCGAGCTTGCGGTGATCACGCTTTTCAGCCTCCTCCAGGATGTGGAGGTAAGCGTCGAGCTCTTCCTGTGTGGCCCAGGCGGTGCCGTAGATCCGCGTCAGCATCGGCTTGGTCGCGTCACCCCGCCAGTAGGCGCCGGCCACCTTCATCAGCTTGAAAGCAGTGCCCACCTGCCCCGTAGAGGCCATATGGGGACCGCGGCAAAGATCGAACCAATCGCCCTGGCGGTAGATTTTCAGATCCTGGCCCTCAGGGATCATGTCGACCAGTTCGACTTTGTAGGCCTCCCCCTTGTCGGCGAAGATGTCTCGCGCCTTGTCGCGCGACCAGACTTCCTTGGTGAAGGCCGCATTCTTCTGGATGATCTCCTTCATCTTCTTTTCGATCTTCGGCAGATCGTCCGGCGTGAAGGGCCAATCTTCGCGGCTATCTGGGTGGACGCGCTTGAAATCGTAGTAGAAGCCGTTCTCGATCACCGGGCCGATCGTCACCTGCGTGCCAGGCCAGAGGTCCTGGACGGCTTCGGCCATGACGTGGGCGGCATCGTGACGGATGAGCTCCAGTGCGCGGGGATCGGTGCGGGTGACGATCTCGATCCGGCCGTCGACAACGGGGTCGGAGAGATCGCGCAGCTCACCGTCGAGCGCAATGGCAACCGCCTTCTTGGCGAGCGACTTGGAGATCGACTCGGCCACGGCAAGACCGGTCGTACCCTGATCGAAAGCGCGGACGGAACCATCGGGAAATGTGAGGGAAACGGACATGTCGTATGCTCCTGATCCAGTCCCGCCAACGAATGCGGGTGGTGGTTTTGGGATGGTCGGCGATGCGCCGACGGGTCAGCCAGATACTGGCTTTTACGTGTTGAGTAAAGGCTGCGGCCGGGCCAGTTGCCCGGCCCTAGCGGCTCCCCCAGTAACGCCAGGGCAGGAACCACCGCTGTTGAGATGCAAGTCGTTCCGGCACCGGGTCGAGGCCGGAACTGCCGCCGGGACCGCATCGGCCGACACGAAACAGTGTCATCCACCCACCGGCCCAAAGGCCATGGCGGGCGATCGCTTCATAACCGTATTCCGAACAGGTTGGGATATGGCGGCAAGAGTTACCGATAAAACCAGAGAGCGTCAGTTGGTAGAGACGGATAAATCGCGTGCCAAAGAGCCGACCTGGCGTCTTGCGGAAAGGACCCCGCCAGTTTCTTGACGTTGAAGTTTTCGGTGGGTGGTTGCAGCCGGGCGCGGAACACATGTCACGCCGAAACCATCGTCTGCTTTGCCTCGATCTGATCAAGACAATCCACCACCGCATCGAAGGTCAGCATAGTTGAAGCATGGCGTGCCTTGTAGTCTTTCACCGGCATCAAATAGCGCATGTCCCCGAAGCGGCCACTCGGCCCTTCGCCGCCAGCGTTTAGCATCTCCAGCATGTCGTTACGAGCGTCTCGGATCTCTGTCGCACTTGCTCCTACAATACTGCGGGCCATGACCGAGGAGGAGGCCTGGCCGAGGGCGCAGGCACGGACGTCATGGGCGAAATCGGTCACCACCCCCTGGTTCACCTTAAGATAGACTCGGACCCTCGACCCACAGAGCTTGGAGTGCTTTTCCGACGTCGCATCTGCATCCGGCAACGAGCCTGCACGCCCTATATTCCCGGCAAATTCGAGGATCTTACTGTTGTAGATGTCATCCATCACTTCATCCGGTCGGGTTGTGCGCTGGGGCAGACGCTGCGTTCACCTCGGAACGGTGTAAAACCGTATCTTCTGGCACTATATGTAGGCTGAGATCAAGACGATCAAGAACCGCCGGCTTTCGCCGGCGCGACGTCAAAATGAGCTGAAATATCTTGTCAAAGCAGCGGCGACGGGTCATAGCGCCACATTGCAACAGCTTTACCGCATTGACCCTCCGGTAAAACATTTGGGTTCGACTGCGTCGTCCCGGGAGACAGCAATGGATGCAATCGTGAAGACCTTCCCCGGCCAGTCCGAAACCCGCCCCACCCGCGAGCAGGCCGAAGAGGCCGTACGCGTGCTTTTGCGCTGGGCTGGCGAGGATCCACAGCGCGAAGGTTTGCTGGATACGCCAAAACGCGTGGCCACCGCCTATCGGGAACTGTTCAACGGCTATGAGCTGTCGCCGGAGGACGTCCTTGGCCGGACCTTTGAAGAGGTCTCCGGTTATGGCGATCCTGTTCTTGTGCGCGATATTCCCTTTTATTCGCATTGCGAGCATCACATGCTGCCGATCAGCGGCAAGGCCCACGTTGCCTACCTGCCGAACGGTCGCGTGCTCGGCCTGTCGAAAATCGCTCGGGTCGTCGATATCTTCGGTCGCCGCCTGCAGACCCAGGAGAACATGACGGCGCAGATCGCCGGCGCGATCGACAAGACGCTGAAGCCTCGCGGTGTAGCTGTCATGATCGAGGCGGAGCACATGTGCATGGCCATGCGCGGGGTGCAGAAGCAGGGTTCGACCACGCTCACGACGACGTTCACGGGCGAGTTCAAGGAAAATGCGACGGAGCAGGCGCGCTTCCTGACCCTTGTGCGCAACCGGTAACGGTCAGTCATGACGATCAATTTTCCACCGCCGTCCGAGGATAAGAGTGAGCTCGAAGGCGCAGGTCCATTTTCGCCCCGGTTCGGCGCAGATGGCCTCGTCACCGCCGTTGTTACCGACATCGCCGACGGCGAGCTCCTGATGGTCGCGCACATGAACACCGAGGCTCTGGCGCTGACGGTCGAGACTGGCGTTGCGCATTATTACAGCCGTTCACGCCAGAAGATCTGGAAGAAGGGCGAATCATCCGGCAACCTGCAAACCGTGCACGAGATGCGGACGGACTGCGATCAGGACGCCGTCTGGCTGAAAGTTTCCGTTGCAGGTCACGATGCCACCTGCCACACCGGACGACGCTCGTGCTTTTATCGCACCGTCACCCTCCGCGACGGTACGGCAGAGCTGTCCGTCACCGACGACGAGCGCCATTTTGACCCCCGGGAGGTTTACGGATCGGCAGGAACCAAGTGCTGACTGTGCCGTTTTCCGACAAGGCGAACGTGGCTATACTTTTTCGAAACCAATCTGTGCTTAATTGACTTTCACGATGGCGTTCAGCTTGGGGGGTGTCGATGCTGAACTGGAACTGGAACCGAGGCGGACCGGCCAACGACGTGGCGCCGGCTGAAGGTTCCAAGGCACTCGAACCCCCCACGGTCATCGATGTTCCCAAGAAGGCCAAGCTCGCATTGGCGCTTGGTGGCGGGGCAGCGCGCGGCTGGGCGCATATCGGCGTCCTACGCGCGCTGGACGAGGCGGGCATCGAAGTCGGTATGGTTGCCGGAACCTCCATCGGGGCGCTGGTCGGGGGCTGCTATCTGGCCGGAAAGCTGGACGAGCTCGAAAGCTTCGCACGATCCATCACAATGCGCCGGCTGGCGGGGCTTCTCGATCTTACCATCGGCGGCAGCGGACTGCTCGGCGGTATGCGGCTGACCAAGCGAATGCAGGAACATCTGGAAGGCGTTTTGATCGAAGAACTCGACCGGCCTTTCGTAGCCGTCGCAACCGAACTTCACACTGGACATGAAGTCTGGATCGCTAACGGCTCCCTCATCACTGCACTTCGCGCGTCCTACGCCCTTCCGGGGATCTTCGAACCTGTCACCTGCAACAACCGTACGTTGGTCGATGGAGCTCTTGTCAATCCGGTTCCGAGCTCGGTTTGCCGTGCCTACGAGCAGCCGCTTGTGGTGGCCGTAAACCTGAACTACGACATTTTTGGCCGCTCGGCAGTCGTCAAGCACAGCGCCGGCACCCAGCCCCTTGAGGAGGGTCAACGTAAACAATCGCCTGATCAGCAACATCTCGGGCTTCCCGGCGTCATGGTGCAGGCTTTCAATATCATTCAGGAGCGGATTTCGCGCGCGCGTCTGGCGGGAGATCCGCCTGACCTTGCCCTGCATCCTCGGTTGAGTGATATCGGGCTTTCCGAGTTCCATCGTGCGGGCGAGGCAATCGACCGCGGCTACCAGGAAACAATGAACCAGATCGCGTCGCTACAGCGGATGCAGCAAGCCTTTGCGCGATAACTCGTCTTCGCGCTCCCGCGATCAGCTGGAGATGTAAGCCTTGATTTGCTCGGCTTCGAGTTCGATTTCGCGAATGCGCCACTTCACGACGTCGCCGATCGAAACGATACCGATGAGTTGACCGTCTTTCTCAACGGGAACGTGGCGGAAGCGCCCGGCGCTCATCATCTCCATAAGCTGATTGATGGAGGTCTCTTCCCCACACTTTTGCACGTCAACCGTCATCACTGAAGCAACCGGCTGTTGCAGAGCGGCAGCACCGTTTTCGGCGACGGCACGCACAAGGTCACGCTCGGTGAAGATACCCGCTATACGGTCCTGCTCATCCTTAATGACAACGCCACCGATTGCCTTGTCGCGCAAGATACCAGCAACTTGCAACAAGGTCTGATCAGACGCAGCCACCACCACGTGCCTGCCCTTCACCTCCAGAAGCTGTTTTACGGTTGTCGACATTGCTTTCTCCTCGCAAGCGTCTGCTCATCGACGGCAACCCACTGCCGGAGTCGCCTCCACTCCGATCATGCGCTTGCGTGCCAGCCATTGCAAATCGGTTGCACTGATGCCGTGACACATGTGCGCTAAAGAGTTCGAACGCTGCTTCGGTTACATGGTTCATGCTGGATTCAGGTTGAACGACCTATCTTGCCTGAGATGTCTGACAAAGTTCACTCTACCAAACCGATCGAACCCTTGGATCTTGCCATGTTACAGCGTGTCCTCGACGGTACCTGCAGTACGCATCGCTTTCCGAAAGAGAGCTGCGAGGCGCGGGAAGCAGCCGCTCTTCTCATCGCATTGTTCAATCACGGAATCCGTCAGGAGCATCACCTAGCGGCTATGGTGCGGTAGCCGTAGCGACAGCCTTAGGGTATCTCGCGCCGTTCGTTCTTGGCATTTGAGATCTGATCCAGTCACCATCGTCAAACGGCAATCTGCTCTTTCGCTCAACACTGCCTGGCGGCGGGCCGACAGTGGAGAAGGCCTCACCCGCCTTTGACGAAGCTTGGAGGTTCGACGGCGTAGTGTCGCTCGCCACGCCCGAGTAGATAAACTTCCCGCTCCGGGTTTTCCCTGATGACAAAGCCTGCACTGCGAAGCATTGCCTCCATGGCAGCCTTGTTGGGGAGGAACCAATTGGTCGGATCACTGGCGTAGCGCTCTTCCACGAAGAACAGCTTGGGATAATCAGGTCGATCGAAAAGTAACCATTCGGAAAAGTCGTAGTTTTCCCGGAGATCCGGGATACGCTCGTCGCCTCGTTGCAGGCACTGAAAGAGCATCATGTCGCCCACGACGTGCTCGTAGAGTAGGTCAAGCGCGAGAAGCGGGTGGCGCAGGTGATAGAGCACGCCCATGAAGATCACGAGATCGAAGCGCTCCTTCAACTGCGGGACCTCAAATACCGACATCTGGCGGTATTCGATGTCCAAACCTTCATGTTTGGCGGCAAACCGCGCCTGAGCGAGATAGCGGGCGTCGGAATCGATCCCGACCACTCGCCCCGCATTGCGGCGCTTCATCTCCATTGTGTAGAAGCCGGCATTGCAGCCGATATCAAGCACACTTCGCCCGGCAAGGTCGTCAGGAACGATGTGCTTGAAGCCTTCCCACTTGAAGTTTGGATAATCTCCTAGGAAATGCCCCGGCGCTGTTTCCAAACCGCCGATCCGCATGTTCTGAAACCAGGGACCCAGCCTTTCGATCTCTTGTTTGAGGATTTCTCCCCGGCCGCTGCGTGCATCCATTCTGTCAGACCCCAATGCTCATTTCGGCTGCTTTTCTGTTGCTGACGGCAAGGGCTGCAACCGCTTCGGCGCGTCTAGCCTCGCCGAGGCTGGTCGAGAACCATTCAACGGTCTGCCTCAAGCCCTCTGCCAGTGGAACCGCAGGTTCCCATCCGAGAAGTTCCTTCGCGCGCGAGATATCCGGACGGCGACGCTGTGGATCGTCCATCGGAAGGGGCTTCTGAACAAGTCCAGCAGAGGTCGGAACCATTTCCACGACCATACGCGCCAACTCATTGATGGTGAACTCGCCGGGATTGCCAAGGTTTACGGGAACCTCGGGGTTCGGCGTTATCATCATCAGGCTCATCAGCCCTTCCACAAGATCCGTCACATAGCAAAATGATCGAGTTTGCTCGCCCGTGCCATAGATGGTCAACGAGTTTCCGGACAAAGCTTGGACAATGAGGTTCGAGACGATGCGGCCATCGTTCGGCTGCATACGCGGACCATATGTGTTGAAGATCCGCGCTACCCGCGCGTCGACCCGTCCGGCCCTCAAGAGATCGAAACACAACGCTTCAGCGGCGCGTTTGCCTTCATCGTAACACGCCCTTGGGCCTGTGCAGTTGACGTTTCCGCGATAATCCTCGCGCTGAGGATGTTCCTCCGGATCTCCATAGACTTCGCTGGTGGAAGCCTGCAGGAACGACGCGCCATGTTCCTCCGCCAGCGCAAGCAGATTGCCGGTCCCGACGACGCAGGTCATCATAGTGTGCGCTGGGTCAGCCTGATACTGTGGCGGAGAGGCTGCGCAGGCCAAGTTGTAAACATAGTCCACCGGTTCGTCGAAGGACATCTTCTCGCAGATGTCCTTCTCCACCATCCGGAAGCCTGGGTGGTTCATCAGCGGCCGGATGTTCGCCTCTGATCCCGTCAGATAGCTGTCGACGCAGATGACGCGTTGTCCCCGCGAAAGCAGTGCGTCGCACAGATGCGACCCGACAAAACCGGCTCCGCCTGCGACCAATGCTGTTCCAGCACGTCCTGAGTAGTTCCGTTGCAACATGTATTTGCCCCTTTAAGCGGAAATGCGTTGCCGGTCGGGTTGTTCCACCCTCGCCTGCGGCTGAAGCGCTTGCAGCGCCTCCACCAATTCGCGGGACCGCGCCAGCCCGGTATGCCCCTGAAGCACCTTCTCGCGTGCCGCGGCGGCGATCGCCGCACGCTTCTGGTCGTCTGCGGTCGAGAGCGCCTCAACGACATCCTCGGTCCCGTGGGCGATGATGATGGCTTGGCCATGCGGCAGAAGCTCGTCCAGCCCGCGCCAGTAGTCGCTGATGATCGGCGTCCCGCAGGCAGCGGCCTCGAAAAGGCGCACGCTCGGAGACCATCCGGCGGCGATCATGTCTGCGCGGGTGACATTCAGCGTGAAGCGCTGGCGACTATAGAAAGAGGGATGCTCGGACGGTGGCAGATGATCGATCCGCTCGACATTCTGCGGCCAGTCAATGTCATCCGGGTATTGCGGCCCCGCCACGACGAAGCGCTTTTCCGGCATGCGGCGCGCCACCTCAACGAGCAGCCGATCGACGGTCGGCTGCCGATCCGCACTATAGGTGCCCAGGTACCCGAGCTCCCACTCGAACGCTTCGCCACTGTTACCGTACCGCGATGCATCGACGGAGCAGTATAGGGCCACGGCATTGCGCGAGCCGTAATCGGTCTCCAACCGATCGAGCACCTCTCCGCCGGAGAATGAGAAATACGCGTCGAAGATTGGGATCTGGCGCCGCGCCAGATATTCCTCGTCGCCGCGATCGAGCTTGGCAAGCGTCACCGGTGTGTCGATGTCGTAGAAGCACAAGCGAGGCGGAGACAAGGCCGCAACCTCATCAATCACCTTCACGCCCTCAGGGACGTAGGATCCGATGATGACTGCGTCCGCAGAACGTATCCGGTCCGCGTAGAGCGACAGCAGCTGTTCGAGGCTTGCATAGTATTGCAGCTCGCAAAAGTCCGGCTCCGGCAGATCCCGTTGGCTCGCATACCAGGGTACGTCCCGCTCAAGGAATAGGACGCGGTGTCCGTCCTGGCTCAGCCCGCGCAAGAGCGCACGGAACGTCGTTGCGTGCCCATTTCCCCACGAAGACGACAGCGAGAGACCAAGGATGACGATATCGAGCGGCTTCGTCATTCCGCTGCCTCCAGCTTCCCAGCGTGTTGACGAAACAGCATATCGACCGTCTCGGCACGATGTTCATAGGTGTGTTCTGAAAGAACCCGCTCTAGCGCGCGCTGACCGATCGTGTCTGCTCGCTCATCCGAGAGACCGGCAAGGATGTCCGCCACGTCCTGTCCGTCGCGAGCAACCAGAACCTCCTCGTCCGGTTTCAGGAAGAGTTCGATACCGTCCCAATAGTCGGTGATCAGGCACCCGCCTGCGCCAGCCGCTTCAAACACACGTGTCGCCGGAGAAAAACCGTTCTCGGCCATACTGGCACGCGAGATGTTGAGCACGGCCTTCGGCGTCACGTTGAAGGCGTTGTGGTCTCGGGTCGAGACGTGGCCGATGTAGTTTACGTTCCTCGACATCGGCTTGTCCTGCCAACCCGAGCCCCCCAGCAAGAACGTCTGGTCGGGAAGCCGTGCAGCGGGCTCGAGGAAGTAATGCTCGACCCGGGCTTCGCGATCGGGGAGCCTGTTGCCGAGGAAGCCGAGATCGGCACCAAAACGCCGGTCGGCCGGGACCGGGTGATGGGTTTCCGGGTCAAGCGCATTATAGATCGGGATGCAATCATGAGCGCCGATCGACCGGTACGCATCCACAACGGGATCGCCACCCCCATAGGTGAGCACCATGTCCAACTGCTGGAGGGCTGTGCGCAGGGGGTGGTCGGCCGCCGCCCGCACTTCGGCCAGCGTCGCCGGCGCATCAACATCCCAGAAGATTTTCAGCGCATCCGGACGGGCGTGGCGCAGCACTTCCTCCAGCAGCAGTTCATCTTCGAACCCCACGCCACTCGCCTTCACAACGACATCGGCGGCTGCGGCCTCCGCGGTCACTGCCTTCAGCGCATCGATCGTGCCTCCGTACACGACGACCTTGCACCACCCCGGCGGATCGATATCGCGGTTCTTCTGTCGGTCGTAGACGTCAGGCTCGTAAAAGGTAATGTCATAGCCTTTTGCCGCAAGCGCCCGAAGCAACCCGCGATAGTAAGTCGCCGCACCATTCCAGTAGGCAGAAACAAGGCTTGAGCCATAGAATGCGATTTTCATTCCGCAGCCTCCGGAGTTGCCATCTGCGGCGTGACGCCGGTGGTGCCGCAGACGGCGAGCACGTGGAATAACTCGTCGACACGGTGACGGCAGGTGTGCCGGCTCCGAATGGTTTCCAACCCGGAGATGGTCAGTTCCCTGGCCAGTTCCTTGTCCATGAGAACTCGCCTGAGGCTCTGCTTCATCTCTTCGCCGTCGCGAGCAAGGAGAAAATCCCTACCGGGGCGGAAGAGTTGTTCGACGTCGTCCCAGGGAGCCGAGATCAGCGGGATCCCGCACGCCAGCGCCTCAAAGACCCGAATGGTCGGGATGCCAGGAAGATTCTGCACATACGGTCGCCGCGGTATGTGCATGGTGACCCTGTGCTGCGCGAACGCCAGCGGGGCGTCTGCGTTGGCAATCCAGCCGCCGTAGCGGATCCCCGCATCGTTGAGCGATGCCAAGGCCGCATCTGGATAACGCACCCCACGGACGGTCGTTTGGAGGGCAAGTTCCTTCGCGGGGCGCACCAGGAACTCCGCGATTTCCGCTGTCCGCTCGTCGTCTCCCCAGTTGCCGACCCAGATCAGTTCACCAGTCATCTCCACATCCGGCATGGGCTTGAAGAGCGTCGCATCGGCCGCCTCATGCCAGGTGAAGACGTTGCGACCCCAGCCTGCCTTTAGGTAGCGCTCGCGTAGGGTCTCGCCAAAGACAAGCACGCCGTCATAGTCGCTCAGATCGAGCCCTGCGATATCTTCCTCGGCCGACACCGCACGGTGATGGGTGTCGTGAAAGAGCAGCGTGAAGCGCCCGCCCTCGCGCCGGATTTTGCCGATCCGCCTGACCAGTTCTGGATCCGTCCACTCGTGGACCACCACCACGTCGGCGCCTGCGAGGGCCACCTCGTGATCGAAGTTCAAGCCGTAGATTTCGCTGTTCAGGTCGGGGAAGGCCGCATGGAAATGCTCCACCGCCGCCTGCCCCTGGTCGCGGATCAGGTTTTCGCGGCTCCACGCCCCTTCGGGTTCCAGCGCAATGGCCTCGTGCCCGCGCCGGATGAGATCCCGCATCACGCCGCGCAAGAAATGAGCGTTGCCGTGGTTCCAATCTGAGATCAGCGAGTGAGTATAGAAGATGAAGCGCATTTCTACTCCGCGGCAGTCAGTGTTTTGCGTTGCGTGCACAGATCGGCGTAGATCCTGGCCATCGCCTGAGTTTGTGCATCGATCGTGAAGTCGAGCGAACGGTCGTATGCCTTTACAGCGAGCCTTGCCCGGAGGTCGCCATCCTCGGCCAGCTGGTTGACGGCAGCAGCAAGCGCCTGGGGATCATTGGGGTCAAAGAAGCACGCGCAGTCGGCCCATATCTCGCGGTACGTCGGGATGTCCGAGAGTACGAGCGCCGCACCGGCGCGCGCGGCCTCCAACGGCGCGAGGCCGAACGGTTCGTAGATCGATGGAGAGACGACGATCTTGGCTTCCCGCATCAGCGAGACGGTTTGCTCGTGGGTTAGTTCGCCCCGATGCACTGCGTGCCTGATCGGGAGATGCTGACCATTCGGTCCGGTATCGGAACCTGCCATTGTCAGTGGCCAGTCAATTGCCGCTGCTGCCTGGTCAAGGACAAAGCCGTTCTTCCCGTCGTCCCACCAGCGTCCGGCGGCAAAGACGAGGTCCCGCTTTTCAGCGAGCACATTCTCGAGCCGGCTCCCGTTGTAAACAACCCGCAGTTGGGGAACGGTTCCGTAAGCGGCATCGAGCATAGCCGCATGACTTGCACTCGGCGACACAACGACATCCGATCGGTCGAATCCTGCACGGTTCAGCTCCTGCTGCCACCGCCATTCATCCGGAACGGGAGCCTTGCGGACCGCTGCAAACCACGTCACGACGCACGAATGGGAAACCGTGACGACTGGAAGATCTGAAGTTATGCCCGCAGCCTGGGAAGGCAGATTTAGGTGAATCAGGTCTACTCCTTCGCGAGCACCGAGTTCCGCGATCAACCTCGGGATCTTCGCGAGTTCTTCGCGGTCAACCGCCAGCCAATCCAGAGCTGCATCGAGCTGGACGAGACGGCCAATTCGGTCGGCTTCTTCGACCTTGTCAGGAGAAGGCGCTGGGCCGAGGCAGACGAATAACGTCTCCACCCCGAGTTGCCGAAGACCGGAGGCAAGGTCCATGGCGTAGCGCCAGACCCCGCCGATCGCATCAAGCGTCATGAGCAGCCGCATGCCGTTCAGAGAGGGCAACTGCGTCACGCCGGGATCCTCGCCGGTTCGCTGAGAATGGGACCTCCGCCGAAGCGGTGTTCTACAAGCCATTCAGCCAAGTGACGCATCCCGCTGCGCCAGCGCACCCTCGCCTGCCAACCGAGATCGCGCTCCAGCTTTCGCGTGTCGGCGACGAAGAAATACTGGTCACCGGCCCGCCAAGGGCCGAAGGAGGACTGCACCGCTTGTCCCGTGAGCTTCTCGATTTCCCGCAGGACGCCAAGGATACTGACGGAGTTATGGGGGCCGCCGCCAAGGTTGTAGACGCTCCCCTTCACCTGCTCGATAGATCCGAGGACGGCACGGTAGGCAGCCACCGCATCGTCAACATGAAGGATATCACGGACTTGTTTGCCATCGCCGTAGACGGAGATGGCATCGCCGGCCAAAGCACGGATCAGGAAGTGCGCCACCCAACCCTGGTCCTCGGTCCCGAATTGCCGTGGTCCGTAAATGCAGCTCATCCGCAGGACTGCACTCGGAATTCCGAAGGTCTTCGCATAATCCAAAACATATTGATCAGCGACGCCTTTGGAGCAGCCATATGGCGTGCAGAATGACAGCGGCCTCTGCTCATCGATGCCATGTGCGCGAATTGCTTCGTCCGCCGGGATGTAGCGGTCGTCAAGCTCCAGCATCTCGATGTCTTCCAGGGCGCCGTAGACCTTATTGGTGCTGGCAAAGATCACAGGCGCGGGCTTCGCGGCTTTGCGAACAGCCTCCAGCACGTTGATCGTGCCGCGGGCATTGGCCTCGAAGTCATCGATCGGATGTACGAGGCTGGTCGTTACTGCTGTTTGCGCCGCCAGATGGAAAACTGCTTTCGCATCGGTGAAGGCTGACTCAATTCCACGCATGTCGCGGATGTCCGCAAGATAAGGATGCACCCGATCACCATGACGTTCCCTGAGCCAGGTAAGGTTCTGGTCCACGCCCGGACGTCCCAGATTGTCGAGAACGACAACGTCGGCACCCTCGTTGAGGAAGCTGTCCGCGAGGTTGGAACCAATGAAGCCGCTGCCCCCCGTAATGACGATCGGAGCGGCACCATTGGCGATGCGAGGGGACGGGAACTGCGTCACCTCCCGAACACGATCGACGCCGCCCTCCGTCAGCAGACGGGCGAGAAGTTTCGGTTGGCCGTCATGGGTTTCAGCCCCCAGGTGATAATGGCGCGGGTCGAACCAAAGACCTTCCTGAACCGCAACATTCGGCGGCACGTCGGCCCAGGCATACCAGTAGAGACGGTCCGCGGGCACTTCCAGCGTCTTCGCGAAGCGACGAACCTGCTCCATCTCATCCTTGCGCCAAGTCGAATATCCGGTTTCCGTCACCCAGATTTCACTCTTGGCGTTGTAGCGGTCGAGGATGCGGCGCATCTCTCCCAGATGCATGTCCCAACCGCCCCAACTGCCCTCCTCGCTGTCCCAGGTGCCGGGGAAGCCGTGGAACCCGACAGCATCGACCACTGCCAGTACGCCGCGCTCTCCCATCAGGTTCAACCAGTAGGGATCAAACGGGCAAGGGCCGCCGAGGACGGGCTTGAAGCCGCGCTGCTGCGCCCAATAAGCCGCGCCGCCCACCATCTCGCAAAACAACTGAAAATCGCTGTCTTCGCGCCAGTCCCAGTCAAGAAGATTGTTGGGCTCGTTCCACAGTTCGATGTGGCGGAAGTGCTTGCCGTAGCGCGTCAGCACATGATCAATGAAGTCCGCGTAAGACTTCAAGTCCTTGGGCGGTCCGGAAGCACGCCCAGTTCGTGACAAGGATGGTGGGGTGTAGTGGACACAGGGCAGCAGGTCGATTTGCGCGCCCAGCTGCGGGATTAGCCAGTCAAACCATTCCTCGCCGCCGGGCGCCAGATATTCCGCCCACGACAGATGGGTCCTGAGATAGGAAGCACCAGACGCAAGAAGGCGAGGCAGAACCTCCTCCGTCCGCTTGTAATCTCCTGGACGAAACCATTCGACAAAGCCGAACTGCTTCGACCCAAGGCTGGTGCTGGTCGAAGTGCCGGATCTGTTCATGCTACCAGCCCTCTTTCTTCCAACTGGCGCCGCATCTCGGCACCGCGGTCGATCGCCTGCGTCCCTCGAACCCATTCCACAAACGGGCCCAGCGAATTTTCCAGCTTGTATTGCGGCTCGAAACCAAGAAGGTCTCGCGCCTTAGAGATGTCGGCGAAGCAGTTGCGGATGTCGCCCAGGCGCGCCTTGTTCATGATTTCCGGCTTGATTTCCGGCACATCCATCGCTTCCGCGAGAAGCGTTGCCACCTCTTCGACGGTATAGGCCTGCCCACTGCCGACATTGATGACGTGGCCGTTCACACTGGGTTGTTCCAGGGCCAGCCGGAATGCACGAGCGACATCACGGACGTGCACAAAGTCTCGGCGCTGCTGGCCGTCTTCGAAAATCGTCGGTGGCTGCCCGTTTGCAAGGCGGGAGGCGAAGTTCGCTAGTACCCCGGTATAGGGGTTGGAAAGGGCCTGCCCTGCCCCGAACACGTTGAACAGCCGAAGGGCGACAGCCTCCACATTGTAAGCTTCGCCGAAGATCAGAACCTGCTTCTCCTGTGCGTATTTCGTCAGGGCATAAATAGAAGCCAGATCGACCGGCTTGTTCTCGTCCGTAGCGATCGGCGTCAGCCTCTCCCCCTTTGGGCCCTGCGGTTCCCAGCGCCCTTGACGCACCTGCTCGCCCTTCCTGCGGACGAAGCCCAGCGTATCGCCGCTTTCGGTCGCGTAGAGGCCTTCGCCATAGACGCTCATTGATGATGCGACGACGATTCGGCGGATCGGAAGACCAATCATGGCTTCCAACAAGACGGCAGTTCCCAGATCATTCCCGCCGACATAGCGAGCGATCTCGTACATCGACTGCCCCACCCCGACCTCGGCTGCGAGATGGATCACGCCATCAACGTCCTGCAGTGCCTGCGACACGGCATCCTTGTCACGAACGTCGGCACGGATGACCTCTGCCTGTTCCGGAACGTCGGCTTCCGCGTCAGCATGGACCTGCTCGATCATCGCATCGAGGATGCGCACCTGGTAGCCGGCGGCGAGAAGTTCCTCGGCCACGTGGCGTCCGATGAACCCGCACCCGCCCGTTACTAGAATTGTCGACATGTGATCACTCTTGTCTGGAACAAAATTGCGATTTGCGATGTGAACCCCTGCGCCGGCGAAAGGTTCCTTCTTCAGGAACATCTTTGTCATCAATGTCTTCATCAACGGTCGGCGCCCGGCCGGGCCAGGAACCCGTTGAACCGCATGAACGTTTCGGGGCGGTAGGGAGTAAGCCCCGCTTGGCGATGGGGTCACCTCCAGCCGACGACAAGGCTGTGTTCAGGTTAACGATAGGGCGGCTCCGCCCGTTTCCAACGGTCTCTTTGGTAATTGATCCGTAGCCGTGGGTGGCGTTCAGCATGGTAGCATGGTCGGCATAGGCTCCATCTGCCTGGACGCGGCGCTGCTCAGCCCAAACTACATCATTGTTGAGGAGGACAATCGCGGCAGATCCTGGTCTGCAGATCGGCTTGTGGTCGAGCCGGACGAGCTGGGGAGGCAGCCCAGCATGCGGCCTGGAGCGGTCCTGGAAGAGACGAAACGAGAAAAAGCCGTTGAGCTTCATCTTCTTCATCTTCTTCCGGAACTCCTCTGCCCGCCAGGCGTTGAGCCCCTGATGCTGCGCCTGCTGCAGAGGCGTGGCCGCCTGCGCACTTGAGGGAGACACGCGAAGATGAATGTAATGACCATGACCGACACCAGCCTCATGAAGGCTGCCATCATCACCGGACCGGGGGCGATGGTAACCGAAGCAAGGCCGCTGCCGCAACCCGGTCAGGGTCAGGTCAGGATCAAGCTTGAAGGCTGCGGCGTGTGCGCGTCAAACCTGACGCCATGGGCCGGACCGGAATGGATGCAGTTCCCCACCGAGCCCGGTGGGCTTGGCCACGAAGGCTGGGGGCACATTGACGAGGTGGGCGAGGGTGTCGAAGGTCTGAAAGTGGGCGATCGGGTCGCAGCCCTCTCCTTCCATGCCTATGCGACACATGACATCGCCGACGCAGATAAAGTCGTCGCCCTTCCCGCCGAACTTGATGGGATGCCGTTCCCGGGCGAACCCCTCGGCTGCGCGATGAACATTTTCCACCGAAGCAACATTCAGGCCGGGCAGACGGTCGCCATCATTGGAATTGGGTTCCTCGGCGCGCTGCTGACCCAGCTTGCAACCGCTGCCGGTGCGCGGGTGATCGCCATTTCCCGCCGTCCGTTTTCGCTGGATGTCGCGCGCCGCATGGGTGCAGCCGAATGCATCCCGATGGAAGATCACTGGCAGATCATCCAGGACGTAAAGCGCTTGACCGATGAGAAGATGTGCGACTGCGTCATCGAAGCGGTCGGCAAGCAGTGGCCGCTCGATCTCGCGGCGGAATTGACGAAGGAGCGCGGTCGGCTGGTCGTCGCCGGCTACCATCAGGACGGCGCTCGACAAGTCAATATGCAGCTGTGGAACTGGCGGGGCCTCGACGTAATCAATGCCCATGAGCGGGATCCCGCCGAATATATCCGCGGCATGCGCGAGGCGGTCGAAGCTGTTGCCAGTGGTCAGCTAAACCCCTCTTCGCTCTATACCAATCGCTTCCCGCTGGAGCAGCTGGACGACGCGCTGAACACCACCCGAGACCGTCCCGATGGTTTTCTCAAGGCACTGGTGACCTACTGATGAACGAGATTGTTCTAGACCGCACGCTGTCGGCAACCGCCAAGCCTGCCCGCCTCGGATTTTTAGGTGTAGGCTGGATCGGTCGCCACCGCATGGAAGCGATTCTTGCGTCCGGCGCAGGAGAGGCCGTTGTTCTTGCCGACGCGTCACCAGAAGTGTCGCAGGAGGCAAGGAAGTTGGCACCGCAAGCCGCGGTCGCCTCTTCCCTCGAAGACCTGCTCCGCCACGATTTGGACGGTATTGTGATCGCCACGCCGAGCGCGCAGCACGCCGCACAGTCCATTCAGGCCTTAGACGCCGGTGTCGCCGTCTTCTGCCAGAAACCTCTTGGCCGCGATGCCGGTGAGGTTGCAGCCGCCGTCACCGCTGCAGAGAAGGCCGACCGCTTGCTGGGGGTCGACCTGTCTTACCGCTACACGAAAGGGATGCAGCACGTCCGCAGCTTGCTTCAGAATGGGGAGCTCGGCCATGTGCATGCCGTAGACCTTGTATTTCACAATGCCTACGGCCCGGACAAGGACTGGTTCTACGACAAGTCGCAGTCTGGAGGCGGTTGCGTCATGGACCTCGGTATCCATCTCGCCGACCTCGCTCTTTGGGCACTGGATTTTCCGCGTGTCGACAGGGTGACGTCTCAGCTGTTCCACCAGGGCCAGCGCATTTCCGGCACGACAGACCACGTCGAAGATTTCGCGACGGCGACGATCGAGCTCGCAAACGGCACGGTGGTTCGCCTCACCTGCTCGTGGCGGCTGCAGGCCGGCTGCGACGCCATCATCGGCGCCAGCTTCTATGGGACGGGCGGCGGTGCGGAGATGCGCAACGTCAACGGCTCATTCTACGACTTCGCCACCGAGCGCTTCCGGGGCACGTCTCGGGAACTTCTGGTGGAGCCTCCTGAGGAATGGGGGGGACGTGCAGCCGTGGACTGGGCCCAAAAGTTGACCGCCGGCGCGAAATTTGACGCCGCCTGCCGCGAGTATGTCACCACTTCCGATTTGATTGACCGCATATATGGAGCAGCATGAGCGGCAGATCTTGCACCACCTGATGCATCGCGGCAACGCTCAACTGCGCTATCTCGCGGCGGCGGAACTTCTTCGCCAACGGAAGGTTGTGAGCCCCTAAGGAGTTTCGCATGCGTATCATATTCGTTGTCATGCTGGCGTCTGTGCTGAGCATCCTGGCTTTCAAGTATGTCGACAGGTCGATCGGCGAATCCGATATCATGGCCTCACCGATGGAAATGTCCGCTCAAAACTAAGTCCGGGATCTTCCGCCGGAACGAAAGATGTCGGCCGTCGTTCTTTCAAAAGAGGAACCAGACATGAGCCATAAGCAAATCATCCAGACGTTCGCGCTCGCAATGGTGGTTTATGTTGCCGCAGTTTTCCTGTGGCCGACAAGCATCGAGCCCTCCGTCACCATCGCAGGGATAGACAAGACTGCCCGCCTCGCGGGCTTGTCCGAGGACGTGGCGTTTCGACAGGAACGCTTCGGTGTGCCGGCTCCCGAGCAGACCGAGGCGCGCGTCGAATAAGAATGCCCCGCAAAAGCGGGGCATTCTTATTAATGGGCCGCGCCACCGCCTTCTTCTTCCTCGAAGGTGACCGCTACATCGCCGTTGGCGCTCAAGCGGACGGTGTCTCCCTCGATATCCGCCACAAGGCTTAGCGGAATGAAGTGGTGATGACCCCGGTGGCTCCCCTCGCCGCTATCATCCTTGGTCAGCTTTATGCGGTTCCCGTCTACCCGATCGACAATGCCAACACGCGCTCCGTCCGCACCTATGACCTTCGCGTGTTCTTTGATAAGGCCTGCATCGACCATGTCCAGCTCCTCTTCTGTTGACGCATCAGAAGGAGAACCGTATCGGCAGGCCATGTGTTCCGGTTACTCGTGGATTTCGTAGGAGCCAAGCTCGCAGAGATCCTGCGTATCCTCGGTCGTGTCGAGATCCGAATCAGCGGAAAACTCAAAGCGCAAATCGTAATCGCAGACGGAGCGTCCGTCGGCGATCGTAATCTCAACCCTCTCGCCCGGCTCAAGCACGTCTTGGCCCAGAACGTCCTCCTCCCACGCGTCCACTCCAACGGGCGAGGTATAAAACCGCTCAAGAGTGGAACTGGTGGAGTTAGTCAAAGTAAACACCAGATCCTCCGCGTGAGAGGGCGTGGCGGACGCGACAACTGCCATCAGAGCGGCGAAGGCGAGTGGAAGATACTTGGTCAATGACATGTTCCCCGGCTCAGAATTGAGCACGCCATCCTTATCAGGATGAGAGGCATCGGCAATCGCCTCTGTTCCTGATTAGGGCGACCTTACAGAACTTTAAGTTGGTATGGGCGCCCCGGCGTGCCATCTGAAGAACAGGCTGCCATCTGATACGGCGCACAGACCCCTCCCAACGGAACTATTGCCGCTGGCGGCAGCAGAGGACATCACGTTGGAGGCCAAAAACGTCATGGAAAGAAATAAAGCCGCTCCCGTTCCGGATCTGGCTGCAATCCTGGCCAGCCAAGGCCGCAAGCCTAGGGCTCGGAGGCTCTCTTGGGTGCTCGCCTTGGTTCTGCTGGTGGGTGGTGGGATTGGCGGTTACGTCTACATCCGCGAAAGTGGTCCCTCCTACACCTATACAACGCGACCAATAGAACGCGGCAATCTTCAAGTCATCGTCACGGCGACAGGGTCTGTGCAGCCGACCGATCAGGTGGACATCTCGAGCGAGCTCTCTGGTACGATCCGCACCGTCCACGTCACCTATAATTCCTTGGTTAAATCGGGCGACGTACTTGCGGAACTCGATACGAACAAGCTGCAGGCAGACGTCGAGAACGCACGGGCACAGCTCGCTTCTACCCGTGCAAATCTCCTGAAAGCGGAAACGGATGTCGCTTCTACGAAGCTGACGTTCGATCGCCTGACAGGCCTCGCTGAAAGGAATATCACCAGCCAGCAAGACCTCGATGCGGCGCGCTTCGCGCACCAGGCTGCCGTGGCAGCAAAAGCCGTGAGCGAGGCCTCGGTTCAATCCGCAGAGGCGAGCCTGCGGCTTGCGGAAGTCAGTTTGGGCAAGTCCAAGATCATCTCGCCGATCGATGGAGTGATCCTCACGCGAGACGTAGAGCCGGGCCAGACGGTCGCTTCGTCCTTGAACGCGCCAGTGCTGTTCACCATAGCAGGCGATCTGCGGCAGATGGAGTTGCAGGTGGCAGTGGATGAGGCCGATGTCGGTCAGGTTCGGGAAGGCCAGGAGGCGAAGTTCTCCGTCGACGCCTATCCTGATCAGGATTTTCCGGCGGAGATCCAGACGATACGCTATGCCTCTGAAACCGTCTCCAACGTGGTGACGTATAAGGCTATCCTGTCAGTCGAGAACGACGACCTGCTGTTGCGCCCGGGTATGACGGCCACCGCCGACATCACTGTTCAGTCCGTAGAGGATGCGCTGCTCGTGCCGAACGCTGCCCTGCGGTACGAGCCGCCCGCGTCCGCCAGGCGTAGCAGCGGCAGCATCCTGACGCGCCTGTTTCGTCCGCCGCGCCGGGCAGGTGACCGCCAGTCGGCTGGCAATGGCAGCGACCGCAGCGTCTGGGTTCTGCGCAATGGAGCGCCTCAGCAGGTGGATGTGGAGGCTGGACCCTCCGACGGCCAATCCACAGTGGTCCGTTCGGGCGAGATAGAAGAGGGCGATCTCGTTGTCACCGACGCAATCGCCCGCAGCGGCTGAGGTTGTGATGAAGGATCACGCTTTCATCGAGCTTAGAGGGGTGTCGAAATCCTACGGGCGCGGCGAAGCGACCATTCGGGCGCTCGACCAGGTCGACCTGTCCATCTCGGCAGGAGAGTTTGTCGCGATTATGGGGCCGTCCGGCTCCGGGAAGTCAACCGCGATGAACATCATCGGCGGATTGGACATACCGTCCTCCGGCGACTACCTCGTCCAGGGCATCGCAACCGCGACCTTCACCCGCGCGCAGCTTACGCTCCTTCGGCGCCATATGCTTGGCTTTGTCTTCCAGGGTTTCAATCTCCTGTCCAGGACCTCGGCGGTGGAGAACGTCGAACTCCCGCTTGTCTACCGTGGCGTGCCGGCACGGGAGCGACGCCTGCTTGCGCAGAGAGCTCTGGAGCAGGTCGGGTTGAAAGGACGCGAGCGCCACACCACGCAGGAACTTTCCGGTGGCCAGCAACAGCGTGTTGCGATCGCGCGCGCAATCGTGACAGACCCTGCGGTGCTACTTGCAGACGAGCCCACCGGTAACCTCGACACAACGACGAGCCGGGAGATCATGGACCTTATCTCCCAGCTCAACCGGGAGCGCGGCATCACGGTCATCATGGTCACCCACGAGGAAGACATAGCCGCCTACGGCAAGCGCCTCTTGCGCTTCGTTGATGGACGGCTGGCAAGCGACGAGATCCAGGCACGAGAGGCGGGCGATGTTCTTCGAGACCGTTAAGCTTGCCTGGCGCGCCATCAGCCGAAACCTGCTTCGCTCATTTCTCACGGTACTCGGAGTGGTCATCGGAGTGGCAGCGGTGATCGCGATGGTGACGGTGGGCAATGGGACCACTGCGCAGGTGCAGGCGGAGCTGTCGCGGCTTGGCACGAATACGCTCTTCGTGCGGCCTGGCCAATGGGGTCCCGGGCGCGCGGGTACCGAAGCGAAACGATTTGAGTACGGCGATATCGCAGCCATTCGGGACCAGGTTTCGGGGCTGCGCGCGGTTGCGCCTGTAAACCGCGGCAGCGCCACCGTGATCGCCGGTGGCGAGAACCGCACGTCCAGCGTCATCGGCACAACGAATGATTACCTGATCGGGCAGGACTGGGACCTCGCTTCGGGCCGCAGCTTTCTGCCTGGCGAGGAGCGTGGCCAGGCGGCCTGTATCATCGGTGAAACCGTACGTCGCGAGCTTTTCGGTGCCGTCGATCCGGTAGGTCAACCCATTCGCGTCAGCAACATCGCCTGCCCCATCGTGGGGTTACTGGAAGCCAAGGGTCAGTCCGGCATGGGGGACGATCAAGACGACACTGTGATCATGCCGCTCAAATTGCACCAGCGGCGGATCGGCGGCACCACCACGATCTCCAGCATCATCTTGTCGGCACAGGACGGCGTGTCGACGGCGAAGGTGCAGTCGGACGTCGAAAGCCTGTTACGCGAACGGCGCCGGATCGGCATCGGCCGCGAGGATGATTTCGCGGTTGCCGACATGTCGCAGATGGCGGCGGCGATGACGGGGACCACGACTCTGCTGACGGGGTTGCTTGGTGCGGTGGCAGCGGTCAGTCTTCTGGTTGGCGGGATCGGCATCATGAACATCATGCTCGTCTCGGTTACCGAGCGTACGCGTGAGATCGGGATCCGGTTGGCCATCGGGGCGCTGGAGAAACAGGTACTGACGCAGTTCCTGGTGGAGGCGGTGATGCTGTCGGTGTTTGGCGGCGTCGCCGGCATCCTCACAGGCCTTGCCCTCGCCTATGGTGTCGTCGGGCTGCTGAACGTCCCCTTCGTTACCAGCCCAACCATCATCCTTGTCGCCTTTGCCTTCTCAGCGGCGATAGGCGTCGTTTTCGGCTACTTTCCGGCGCGCCGTGCTGCGCAAATGAGCCCGATTGATGCCCTCCGTCACGAGTAGCGAGCAACAAAAAAAGGGGCTATGGAGCCCCTTTATCAAATCATTGGCATGAAATTCAGCCGGCGTGCGACTGTGCCTGGCGCTCCTTCGCCAATGCCGCCAGATCCGCCGGCTTCAGTTCCACCGACTCGCCACAGCCGCAGGCAGAAGTCTGGTTGGGGTTCACGAAGATGAAGCCGGACCGCATCTTGGATGTTTCGAAGTCCATCTGCGTGCCGAGCAGATAGAGAACCGCGGACGGCTCAACCCACACCTGCGCACCTGCATGCTCGATCAGGTCGTCTTTGGCGTCGGGCTCCGTGACCAGGTCGATCGTGTACTCCATGCCCGCGCAGCCGCCCTTCTTGATGCCAACGCGTACGCCCTTGGCGTCCGGACCCGACTTGTCGACGATCGCCTTGACGCGCTCAGCCGCCGCATCGGTCATGGTCATCACTGCAAAGCCCATTGGCTTCCTCTCCTTCTACAGCCGGCTTCAAGGACCGGTGTTGTTGGATGAAATGTAAGTCCCGCCGGTTACCGGATCAATACCAGCCGACGGCGACCTGTGCCTCTTCAGACATCCGCTCCGGCGTCCAAGGCGGATCAAACGTCATTTCGACCTCGACCCCCGACACGCCCTCGACGGCGCCGACCGCATTTTCCACCCAGCCCGGCATCTCACCAGCCACGGGGCAGCCCGGGGCGGTCAGGGTCATGACGATCTTGACCATCCGATCGTCTTCGATGTCGACCTTGTAGATAAGGCCGAGCTCAAAGATGTCGGCGGGGATTTCCGGGTCGTAGACGGTTTTCAGGGCCGCGATGATGTCGTCCGAAAGCCGCGCCACTTCCTCCTGCGGGATGGCCGATTGGACGATGCCTTCACGGGCATCCCATTTCAGTTCGCTGTCTTCCACGGCCATGGCAAATTCCTCAGGAAAAGAAGGTACGAGCATAATCGAGCGCATCCACCAGCGCATCGACTTCGGCACGTGTGTTGTACATGCCGAACGATGCCCGGCATGTGGAGGTTACACCGAAGCGCTTCAAGAGTGGCATGGCACAGTGCGTGCCGGCCCGGACGGCCAAGCCGCGTCGATCGATCACCATCGACACGTCATGCGCGTGGATGCCGGCAAGCTCGAACGAGAAGATCGCTCCCTTGCCAGGGGCATTGCCGATGATCCGCAGCGAATTGATCGCCTGCAATTGTTCGGTTGCATAGGCGGCGAGATCGGCTTCATGCGCCGCGATCGCGTCACGACCGATCGTGTCGATATAGTCGAGCGCATAGCCCAGCCCGATCGCCTGGACAATCGGCGGCGTTCCCGCTTCGAAGCGATGCGGCGGATCGTTGTAGGTGACCTCGTCCTCGCTGACGTCGACGATCATCTCGCCGCCACCCTGGAACGGGCGCATCTCCTGCAGCCGTTCCTTCTTGCCGTAGAGCACGCCGATACCGGACGGGCCGTAGAGCTTGTGGCCGGTCATGACGTACCAGTCGCAGTCGATGTCCTGGACGTCCACCGGCATGTGTACCGCACCCTGGCTGCCATCGATAAGCACGGGGATGCCGCGCTCATGCGCGATCCGGCAGACCTCCTTGACGGGAACCACCGTGCCCAATGCGTTCGACATGTGCGTGACAGCGACAAGCTTTGTCTTTTCCGTCAGGGACTTCTCGAAGTCCTCCATATGAAACGCACCCTCGTCATCCACCGGCACCCAGACCAGTTTGGCGCCCTGCCTCTCGCGAATGAAGTGCCAGGGCACGATGTTGGAGTGGTGCTCCATGACCGTGATGACGATCTCGTCATCATGCCCGATCTTCGGCATGCCCCAGCCATAGGCGACCGTATTGATTGCCTCGGTGGAGGATTTGGTGAAGACGATCTCGTCGACCGAAGGTGCATTCAGGAAACGACGCACCTTTTCGCGCGCCCCCTCATAGGCGTCCGTTGCGGCGTTCGACAGGAAGTGCAGGCCGCGATGAACGTTGGCATACTCGTTCGCGTAGGCGTGCGAGATGGCGTCAATCACCGCCTGCGGCTTTTGTGCCGAGGCGCCGTTGTCCAGATACACCAGCGGCTTGCCATAGACCTCCTTCGACAGGATCGGGAAATCCCGCCGAATGGCTTCAACGTCGTATCCGGTCGCTGGTGTGATCTGGTCCATCCTAGGCGTGCTTTTCCAGCCAGGCCGAGATGACGCCTTCCAGCGCCTCGACCAGCTTCTCATCTTCGAGTTCCTCGACAATCTCGGCAACGAAGGCATTGACCAGCATGGCTCGTGCCACGTTCTCCGGGATACCGCGCGAGCGCAGATAGTAGAGGTGGTTCTTGTCGATATCCGTAACCGTTGCACCGTGGCCGCAGATCACGTCGTCGGCAAAGATCTCCAGTTCCGGCTTGACGGAAAACTCGCCGTCATCCGTGAGGAGAAGCGTGTTGCAGGCCATCTTGGCATCTGTCTTCTGGGCATCCGGCGCCACGCGGATCATCCCCTGGAAGACGCCCTTGGCCCGGTCGAAGACGACGTTGCGGATGATCTCCGTCGAATTGGTGTGGGGGACATTATGGCCGAGCACCAGAGTGACGTCCGTGTGCGTTTCTTGACCAAGCAGGTTTACACCGCGAAGCGTCAGTTCACTTCCCTCGCCCTCGACATTAATCCGCAGTTCCTGGCGAACCAACTTCCCTCCCGCGTTCACAACGAAGAGCTTCAGCTTCGATTCGGCCCCGAGGCGTACGCGGATCTGGCCGAGATGAGTGTCTTCGGCACCTTGCTCCTGCAGGATTACCCAAACCATGTCGGCCCGGTCCTCAAGAACAATCTCGCTTATGCTCGATATGAACGCTGCCTCACCCGTGGCCGAGCGATGACGTTCTATCACCGTGGCCCTGGCGCCAGCGCCGACGGAGACGGGGAAGCGGGCGTGGACCTGCCCCGCCCCATGCACGGCCTGAAGCTCGATGGGCGTTTCCACCGAGATGCCGGCCGGGATGGCCAGCCGGTAGCCGTCGCGGGCGAAGCTGCCGTTGATCTTGCCGATCGCGTCATCCTTGTCGAGGGCCATCAATTCCGCCGCGGCCGTACCGTCAGTCAAGCTCGCCGAGAAGGCTGTAACGTCCACGCCCTCGACCACGATAGCAGCCTGCGCCTGCCCCTGAAGCACTGGAAGAACGTGTGCTCCGTCAATCAGGGCATCAACCTGCGTTGCCGTCGGTGCTGGAGACGATGTGGGGACCGATCGAAGAAGGGTCTTGAGGTCGGTGTAGTGCCAGGACTCCACACGACGGGTCGGCAAGCCCGACTTTTTCAGGTCGTCAAGGAGGCGGTCGCGCAGCGCGGCGACGGAGCCGTCGCCGGGCAATTCCCCGACTTGACTCATATAGCTCTCGATCAATGCCGTTTCGGCGGCGGTCAGGCGGTTGGTCGTCTGAATGTTCATGTCTACATCCTTCCCGGGGCTCAGGCTGCTTCCCCGATGATGTCCGTGTAGCCATTGGCTTCGAGTTCCAGCGCGAGGTCCTTGGTGCCGGAGCGGATCACCTGGCCCTTGTAGAGAACATGGACCGTGTCCGGCACGATGTATTCCAGCAGGCGCTGGTAATGGGTGATGACGATGACGGCGCGGTCCGGCGACCTCAGTGCATTGACGCCATCCGCGACGATCTTCAGGGCATCGATATCAAGGCCAGAGTCGGTCTCGTCGAGAATGCACAGTTTTGGTTCGAGTAGCGCCATCTGCAGGATCTCGGCACGCTTCTTCTCGCCACCCGAGAAGCCGACATTCAACGGCCGGCGCAGCATGGCGGGATCGATCTTCAGCTCGCCCGCTGCTTCCTTGACCCGGCGCATGAAGTCCGGCGTCGTCAGCTCTTCCTCACCGCGCGCCTTGCGCTGCTCGTTCATCGCGACCTTGAGGAACTGCATGGTCGCCACGCCCGGGATTTCGACCGGATACTGGAACGCCAGGAAAATGCCCTTGGAGGCACGCTCCGCCGGGTCGAGTTCGAGAATGCTCTCGCCGTTGTAGAGGATGTCGCCCTCAGTCACCTCGTAGTCTTCGCGACCCGACAGGATGTAGGACAGCGTCGATTTGCCGGAGCCGTTCGGGCCCATAATGGCGGCAACCTCACCCGGCTTTACCGTCAGGTTCAAGCCACGGATGATCTCGGTGCCGTCTTCGGCGATGCGGGCGTGCAGGTTCTTGATCTCAAGCATTTACAAATCCTTCCGGACAAACATCGTTGCGTGCAGCGCACGCAAATTATGAACTGGTGGCGTTAGCCGACGGAACCTTCGAGCGAAATGCCGATCAGCTTCTGCGCCTCGACCGCGAACTCCATCGGCAGTTCCTGGATGACATCCTTGACGAAGCCGTTGACGATCAACGCGATCGCTTCCTCTTCCGGAATCCCGCGCTGCATAACGTAAAACTTCTGGTCATCGGAAATCTTCGACGTCGTCGCCTCGTGCTCCACCTGGCCCGACGCGTTCTTCACCTCGATGTAAGGAACAGTATGCGCGCCGCACTTGTCGCCAATGAGAAGCGAGTCGCAGTTCGTGAAGTTGCGGGCATTTTCAGCCCGGCGGTGGATCGAGACTTGGCCGCGATAGGTATTTTGCGACTTGCCCGCCGAAATGCCCTTGGAGATGATGCGGCTCGACGTGTTCTTGCCGAGGTGGATCATCTTGGTACCGGAATCGATCTGCTGATGACCGTTCGAGACGGCGATGGAGTAGAACTCGCCGCGGCTGTCGTCGCCGCGCAGGATGCAGCTCGGATACTTCCAGGTGATCGCGGAACCGGTCTCGACCTGCGTCCACGAAATCTTGGAGCGCGCTCCGCGGCAATCGCCGCGCTTGGTAACGAAGTTGTAAATGCCGCCCTTGCCTTGGGCATCGCCTGGGAACCAGTTCTGCACCGTCGAATATTTGATTTCTGCGTCGTCGAGCGCAACGAGTTCGACGACAGCCGCATGCAACTGATTCTCATCGCGCTGCGGCGCCGTGCACCCCTCGAGATAGGACACGTATCCGCCCTCTTCGACGATGATCAGCGTGCGCTCGAACTGGCCGGTGTTCTTCTCATTGATACGGAAATAGGTCGAAAGCTCCATCGGGCAACGAACGCCCTTCGGAACGAAGACAAAGGAACCATCGGTGAACACGGCTGCATTCAGCGTGGCGTAATAGTTGTCTGTGGTCGGAACGACCGAGCCGAGATATTTCTTGATAAGGTCAGGATGTTCGCGGATGGCCTCGGAGATCGACATGAAGATCACGCCGGCCTTCTCCAGTTCCTTCCGGAAGGTGGTTACGACCGAAACGGAGTCGAAGACCGCATCGACGGCAACTTTGGAGCTCGTTACGCCAGCAAGGATTTCCTGCTCGCGCAGCGGAATGCCCAGCTTCTCATATGTACGCAGAAGTTCCGGATCGACCTCCTCCAGCGAGGTCGGGCCAGTCAAGTTCTTGGGTGCCGCGTAGTAATAGATGTCGTTGAAGTCGATCTTCGGATAATCAACCCGTGCCCAGGTCGGCTCTTCCATCGTCAGCCATCGGCGATAGGCGTCGAGGCGCCATTCCAGCATCCATTCCGGCTCCTGTTTTTTTGCCGAGATGAAGCGGATGATGTCTTCCGAGAGCCCCTTCGGGGCCTTGTCCACTTCGATGAAGGTTTCGAAGCCGTATTTGTACTGATCGATGTCGATCCCACGGACCTGATCGATTGTCTCCTGGACGGCAGGCATGCGCGTTCTCCAACTGTCAGCCGGCAGTCGAGCCGGCACCTCTTTTATTCGGACGGGAAGTTCCGCCCCTATGTAATGGCCAAAAGGCGCGTTTCACACCTCCCGGCAAGCGGAAAGTTGCCTTTCCGCAAGTTTCTTGCTGCTAGGCAGCCTCTCCAGCCGGGCGACGCCGGTCGGAAATCTTCTTGAATGCCGACACCACGGCTGCCACATCTTGGCGGCTGGTTGCAGGACCCATCGAGATTCTGAGACCGCCCATCTCCGGATCAAGGCCCATGGCCGTCAGCACATGGCTGCGGCCGACCTTTCCGGAGGAACAGGCAGACCCTGCGGACAGAGCAATCCCTTCCAAATCAAAAGCAATCTGCCCCGTCTCTGACTTCAAGCCCGGCAGGGTGAAAAAGCAGGTGTTGCCAACACGTTCGACGTCTCGCCCGTGGATAATGACATCGGATGCGGCCTCCAGGAGGCCAGCCTCTAGCTCGTCCCGCAACCCCGATACTTGCGCTCGGTGCTGTACCAGCGCTTCAAGCGCGAATTCAGCGGCCGCGCCGAACCCGATGATCCCATGGACATTCTCTGTCCCCGACCGGTGACCTTTCTCCTGCCCTCCGCCCCGAACCAGCGGCGATGGCATCAGCGCCTCCCCCCGCCCAACCAAGGCCCCAACGCCCTTGGGTCCCCCGATCTTGTGCGATGACAGGATGATGAAATCTGCATCGAGTGCGGCGATATCAATCTGCATGCGCCCTGCCGCCTGAACGGCGTCGACCACGAGAATCCCGCCATGCTGGTGCACCACCCGTGCGGCCTCGGCCACCGGCTGCACGATACCGGTCTCGTTGTTGACCAGCATCAGGGCCACCATGGCGATTCCGGATGCCTGGTCATGAGCCGCCAGTACCGACTCAAGCGCCTGAAGATCGATCACGCCGGCCCGCGTGACCGGAACCTCCGTCACCTGCTCAGCGGGAAAGCGTCCGCCTTCCCTGACGGCCGGATGCTCAATGGCCGATACATAGAGCCGCCCGATCGTCAGGAGCGAGCGTCCCATTCGGAAGTTTGGCGTCAGCACATGGCTGGCAGCCTCGGTGGCGCCACTCGTGAAAACAAGATGCACAGGATCGGCACCGACGAGTGCAGCGACCTGCCGGCGCGCCTTCTCCGTTAGAGCACGAGCCGCGCGCCCTTCTGAATGGACAGAAGATGCATTGCCAGGAATAGTCAATGCATGGAGCATCGCCACGCGCGCAGCATCGGAGAGCGGCGCCGTTGCATTCCAGTCCATGTAGACGCGAGCCAATGCCATTGTCCGACCTGCTTTCCTTCCTAGATACCGGTCAGTTGCATGCAGTGCCCAAGCAGCCGCATTTTCCTTGAAATAGCGAACGACCTTGCCTTATGACGTCAGCCGGGCCTTGGCGGCCCCAAAAGTTTCGAATGGTTCTAAACTGAGCTTTAGAAAAGCTGACCAGCTTCGTCAAGTCTGACTTGGCGCTCGGTGCACGACCAGAACATATGACCGGAGTACCAATGCCCGAAGTCATCTTCAACGGCCCCGCCGGCCGACTGGAAGGACGTTATCAGCCCTCGAAGGAAAAGAGTGCGCCGATCGCCATCATCCTGCATCCGCATCCGCAGTTCGGTGGCACGATGAACAATCAGATCGTCTACCAACTCTTTTACATGTTCCAGAAGCGCGGCTTCACCACGCTCCGCTTCAATTTCCGCGGCATCGGTCGCAGCCAGGGCGAGTTCGACCACGGCGCCGGAGAGCTTTCCGATGCCGCCTCGGCGCTCGACTGGGTGCAGAGCCTACATCCGGACTCGAAGAGCTGCTGGGTCGCCGGTTATTCCTTCGGCGCTTGGATCGGCATGCAGCTTCTGATGCGCCGTCCCGAGATTGAAGGCTTTATGTCGATCGCGCCGCAGCCGAACACCTACGACTTCTCCTTCCTTGCCCCCTGCCCGTCCTCCGGCCTTATCATTCACGGCAACGCAGACAGGGTCGCGCCGGAAAAGGATGTAATTGGACTGGTCGAAAAGCTGAAGACGCAGAAGGGTATCCTGATCACCCATCGCACGATTGAAGGAGCAAACCACTTCTTCAATGGCCAGACCGACAAACTGATGGCCGAATGTGAAGACTATCTGGATCGTCGCCTGGAAGGCGAATTGGTTCCGGAGCCAGCGGCCAAGCGAATCCGCTGACAAGCGGCTACTCAAGCGTGGCAAGCATCGTCGCCGCTCTATTGAGCGGCAACAAACTTTTCTGGATGCTCCGACGTCGTGCATTTCACGCAGTCGCGCCCCGCCCTCTTGGCTTCATAAAGAGCAAGGTCAGCCTGTTGCAGATTTTGCTGCAGCGTCATCTTGCTACTCCAGGCACTGACGCCGAAACTGGAGGTTGCCCGGAACTCTGGCGGCAACCCGGCAAAAGCGTGCGATGACATTGCCGTTCGAAGCGCAGCCGCGAAGGACATTGCCGCTTCGACATTGGTCCACGGAAGGAAGACGGCGAACTCCTCGCCCCCAAGACGCGCGACAATGGCGTTGTCAGGCGCGTTTTCCGCCAACAGTTTGCCGAATGTCTCAATGACTCGATCTCCACAATGATGCCCATGGGTATCGTTGATACTCTTGAAGTGATCGAGATCGCACATGATGAGCGCGTGCCGTTCCATCGGGCTGCGCTCCACCAACTTCATCGATTGCTCTTCGAATCCGCGCCGGTTGAGAAGGCCGGACAACGGGTCGGTCTCCGATTTGCTGCGCTCTTCCGCCATGATCTCGAGTACGAGCATCGCCAGTAGCGTCAACCCTACCGTTACGATCATGATGCCAGCGGCACTTTGGGAAATGATTGCGTAACTGGTGTGAACGAAATCCTTCGCCGTCATACCTGCACCTAAGGTGACGGCGAGGTACGCTTTGCTGATGAAGTGGAGGCCGGTAAGAAACAACAGCCCGGCAAGGGTAATATCAATGGGCAGTCGTCGCTTGCTCTGCAGCACGGTCCGAACGCCGCTAAAGGCAAGGATCGCAAAAGGGGCCTGATAGGAGACAGCATGCAATGCGGTGTCTCTGGGCGCGTCGTAGATCAAGAGATAGACCGTCACCCAGAATAGGACGAAGAGTGTCTGGTTGATGAGCCTAATGCTCTCACCGTAAAGGTAGGAGATGCCAATCCTCAGCAGCACCAAGCCGCCAAGCGCGGTGGCGAAAGAACCGACTGCAGAAGACTGTACCCATTGAGTGTGCGCTACGGTAAGTTCGAAAACCCTGGAGACGGCGGCGACCGCAAATCCTGCCCCCATCCATCTAACCGCATCTGTCGACCTGCTTCGCGTGGACACGGCAAAGAACACCACGCAGAAAGCAAGCGCGATGACAAAGTTCATGCCCAGGATAAAGTTCGTTCCGTTCATGGTTCCCGCCCAAAGGGCCTACAGTGCCGCGATTGATTGCGCTAACATGATCTTCTAGGGGGCAGGCCCAAAACAATGATTAAAATCATCGGGCCCTGCCGTTGAGTCAGCGGTTCTGTTGTGGAAATGCCACAAGCCCGCCGCTCACCGGCTGCTGAACCCCTGTGGTGCCGGGGAATGTCAAAGGTAAGCCCTTCATTGACCGGACGGCAAGATAGGCCCAAGCCTCAGCTTCCATTGCGTCACCATCAAGCCCCGCGTCCTCGGCGCGGACGACACGGGCCTTCAGTTCCTCTGCCAACCGCACGAGGTCGTTCATCAGCACCTTGTTGAGCCTCCCTCCGCCGCAAACGACGTAAAGTCGTGGCGCGTGCGGCAAGTGACGGGCAGACTGGATGATCGCCGCTGCGGCCACATAGGCAAGTGTTCGTGCCCCGTCCGCCAATTCAGCGGCATCGCCTGGAGGTGGCAGGAAATCAGCACGATCGAGCGAACGGCGGCGACTGCCGGCGAAGAATGAGCTGGAAAGATATTCTTCCGCCAGCGCCTCGACGATCTGTCCTTCCGAAGCAATCATTCCGTCTTGATCGAACGGTATGCCGGCGTGCGCCTCGACCCATTGATCGATCAGGGTATTGCCTGGTCCGCTGTCATAGGCCCTGATGTCGCCCTCGAGACTGACATAGGTCAGGTTTGATATGCCGCCTATATTGACGAAACAGACCGGCCGTTCGCTCAGCTCGAGGTTCTGGGCCAGCGCCGCATGGTACGCCGGCACTAGCGGCGCGCCCTGCCCTCCGTGCACCATGTCGTTTGCGCGCATGTCATGGACCACGGGAAGATCCGTTAGATCGGCCAAAAGCTGCCCGTCACCCAGTTGCACTGTCAGCCCCTGATCGGGTCGATGCAAGACGGTCTGCCCATGGAAGCCGACCACGTCGATCATTTCAAAGGTCAATCCATGATGTCTCAGGAAGAGACCGACCGCTTGTGCGTGTCTCCGCGTCAACTCGTTTTCGACATCTGCAAGAGTTCCTGGACGTTGGCGACGGTCCGTTACGCTCTTCGCGTCCTCCATCGCGCCCTTCAGGCGCTTACGGAACGCGGCATCGTATGGCACGCCGAGAAAAGCACCGCGCTTCACTCGATTCTCACCGTCTGTTTGCAGAAGCGCCACGTCTATGCCGTCCATCGACGTCCCGCTCATCAGGCCGATCGCCGTCTTCAATCCGTCCATTGGTGCATTCCAGAATCAATTTTGGAGTGATTATGCGCTGAAACAGTGGTAGACGCCCGCCCGTATCCGGAATTCCTTCAGAGATTGTCATGTCCAGCTTCAAGTCCGATTTTCTCCGCACCATGCACGAGCGTGGCTTCATCCATCAGGTTTCCGATGAAAGCGGCCTCGACGAGCTGCTCGCGAAGGAGAGCGTGACGGCCTACATCGGCTTTGACCCGACCGCCCCGAGCCTCCATGCCGGCGGCCTTATTCAGATCATGATGCTGCATTGGTTCCAGGTCACTGGCCACCAGCCCATCTCGCTGATGGGTGGCGGAACCGGCATGGTGGGCGATCCGTCCTTCAAGGAAGAAGCCCGCCAGTTGATGACCATCGACACGATCGAGAGCAATATTGCATCGATCAAGCGCGTATTCTCCAACTATCTTGACTACGACAAGGGCCCAAAGGGCGGCGCGCGCATGGTCAACAATGCGGAATGGCTTCGCGGCCTGAATTATCTTGAGTTTCTTCGGGACGTCGGCCGCCATTTTTCCGTCAATCGGATGTTGTCCTTCGACAGCGTCAAAACGCGCCTCGATCGCGAGCAGTCGCTGTCATTTCTGGAATTCAACTACATGATCCTCCAGGCCTATGACTTCGTCGAGCTGAACAAGCGCTACGACTGCCGCCTCCAGATGGGCGGCTCCGACCAGTGGGGCAATATCATCAACGGCATCGATCTAGGCCACCGGATGGGAACGCCGCAGCTCTACGCACTGACGTCACCGCTGCTCACCACCTCTTCAGGTGCGAAGATGGGCAAGTCGATCAACGGCGCCGTCTGGCTGAACCCGGAGATGCTGTCGGCCTATGACTTCTGGCAGTACTGGCGCAATACCGAGGACGCCGACGTCGGCCGCTTCCTTAAGCTGTACACGACACTGCCGCTGGAGGAGATCGCACGGCTCTCCGCGCTGGGGGGCGCCGAGATCAACGAGGTGAAGAAGATCCTGGCCACGGAGATCACGGCAGTGCTGCATGGCCGCCAGGCAGCGGAGCAAGCAGCCGAAACAGCTCGAAAGACCTTCGAGGAAGGCGCGCTGGCAGAGAACCTCCCGACGATCGAGATCCCAAGGGCACAGATCGAAGCAGGGCTCGGGCTCCTCGCTCTGATGGTGAAAGCCGGGCTTGCCAGCTCGAATGGGGAAGCTCGCCGGCATGTGCAGGGCGGCGCCGTGAAGATCAACGACGAGCAGGTTTCGGACGAGCGCATTACCATCGGCAGCGGCGAAGTCACGGAAGCCGGCCTCGTCAAGCTCTCGCTCGGCAAGAAGAAGCACATCCTCGTCCGCCCGACCTGAAGGTTTTCGAGAGGAAGAATCGCCAGTCAGTCCCGGCCTTCGAGCCGGGACTTTGCATTTCACTGGAACTCGAAGATCTGGCGGAAGATGCCAGGTGCGATGATCGACAGCGGATTAACCGTCAGCTTGGGTTGTTCGAAGGGACCTTCGAGCTTGAAGGTGATGCCGAGCAGACCCCGGTCCCGACCATTGCCCAGGATGGCGCCGATGATCGGTAACTCGGCGAACAGTCGGTTCAGGCCGTAGGCTGGCATGAAGGTTCCCGTCATGTCCATTCGCCCTGCTGTATCGCGCACGACACCCTGGAAGCTCGCGCCGATCTGCTCGCCACGAACGATTCCGTTTTCGACCGACAGCGCGCCATTGCGGTAGACGACGCGCGCGAAGCCGCGCTGGAACTTCGCCGAACTGACGTCGATGTCACGTTTGACGGCGGCGTTCAGGCTGCGCCCTCCCTCACCCACGGGGGTCGAGACAATGGACTGCAGCCGCGACTCGTTGATGAGCGAAAAGTTGCGCAGATCCACCGAGCCGCTCCACAGGCCGTCGGGCAATGCCCTTACCGCGACGTTGAGCAGACCGCCTCTAATCCGGTTGTAGAGGTTGGTGAACCGCGCGACCGCGCCGGCGTCGCCGCTCGTGATCGAAATCGTGTTGCCTTTGACCATCTGGCTAACGACCGCAGCACCACTCGAGGTGACCGCAGAGAAATCGGCTCTGCCAATCGTATCTCCCTTGGTTTCGAACAGCATCGAGACGTTCGCAAGTTGCTCGTCGTTGAAGCCGATCATCCTGTCCAATTTGACCGCTATCCGGGCGTTCCTCGCGCCTGTCTCTTCGCCGTCGCTTCCCCCGCCAGATCGCATTTTGGTCAGCACCGGCCTCATGTCGGCCGACGCGCCGGACACCGAAACGTCAAAGGCGCCACCATTCTGCTTCAGCGAAACCTGATAATCGTCCGAGGGCGACAGCTTCAGGCGGGAAAACTGTGCCGACTGAAGTGCGCCTCCGACAAGATGGAACTCTCCGTCGGCACCAAAGCCTTCGCCATCAAGCTTGAAGTTGCTTATGGTATCACTCGTGCCGTCGCTTGCGACCTCGAAGCCTGCTTTCGCGGAGATGCCGCTTCCCTTGGTCCAGCCGATCCAAGGCACGGACAGAGCGGAACGCGTCAAGTCGAGCGACACACGCTGGCGCGTCTCGTCGAGGCGCGTGATCTCAGCGCGGATCGTGCCATCTACAATGTCCGACAGTCCTGGAACCAGCTTTTCACGCTGCTGATTGTCAAGGCTCGCCTTGATGTTCCGCTCCTTGGCCACCGGTGAGCTTTCCCCCACCGGCTCCACCAGCATGACCTCTGCCGGCACGCCATCGATCGCGGCACCAGCAGACAGCCTGGCTGCCTGCCGGTCGACATTGAGAGTACCGTCGACATTGCTGATCTTGCGCCCGGCGAATTCCCGCCCCAGCGCGACATCCGTAAGACCGATCTCGGCCTTCCAGACCGGGTCCGGCGGGTTGTGATCGGAAATCAGCCCAAGACGGGCTTGCACAGCCGCACTGGCAGTGCCGGAGAAATCCTCAGGCGCAAACTCCGTGTCTCTTAGCCCGTTAAGTGGGTGGAAGTTGGCGAGCTCCGCAACAGCATCCGCGGACCCGGAAACCGTGACGGACAAATCTGCCATCAACGGCTTACTGTAGGTGGACCCGACTTCGAATATACCCTGTGATACAGAGACGGAACGGCCGGAGGGGAAGTAGGAAGCCCCGCTTTCCACTCGCGCCTGCATCACCTCGCCCTTCAGCTCAAAACGTCCCTTCACGTCGCGGAGCGGCGGAATATCCCCGGGAAGGTTGATGCGCACATCATCGATGTCGAATGCGATTCGTAGTTCGTCTGAATCCAGGTCCAACGGCTCCCCCGGACCTTTCATGCGCCCGGCTGGCACGAAAACGGCAATAGACCCATCGGTAACGGTCCCCCCGTACATGTGCTCTAGCACCCATTCGCGCGGCTTATGCGCCATCCAAAACGGCCAGAATTGCTTGACGCCAGCCACCTGCATCATTGGCAGTTCACCACCAAAGCTGATTTCTGGCGACGCCTCACCGAACCGAACCATCAGTGATCCCGCCATCGAGCCAAGCGGGCTGGATAACAGGATGTCGTTGAACTCCAGCTCACGTTGTGCAGAGAAATAACTCCCGGTCGCCCTCAGATCGAAGATGGCCGGCGCCTCGCCAGAGCCTGCTGCCGTAGCTGTCCCACCGCTGACAAGAAGACTGATCGCGTATCCCGGCCGTTTCTCCGTTGCATTCAGTCGGTTCAGATCGACGATTGCCCCGCTCAAGGGGAGCACCGTCGTGCCGAATCTTACCTGCGAATCAATCAACTCAAGCGAGTGCTTGTCGAAATCGTAGGTCGCGTTGATGGTCCCTCCCGACAATTCCTGATCCATACCGTCGAAATAGAAAAGGCCAGGCGACTGGGTCATCGCCACCTTGATGGCCGGTGCCGTGGTTTCACGGGCCCGAACGGCGGAAAGCTTGAGATCGACATTCCCCTGCACCCCATCGCGCGGCGCCCCATCCTCCGCTCGCCGGAGCAGGAAAGGCGTGACCTCAAGTCCTTGCAGGGTGGCGTTGAGCGAGGAGGTCACACCGTCCAAGACCGCCGCCGTCGCCCGTAATTCGGCCGTCTGATCGTCAAGTGCGATGCTCCCGCGGACGGAGATCTCGCCCGGTGCTGAGCGAGCAAGATCAAGGGAAGAGACCTTGAGTGCAATGGGGGCCCGCCCGGGGGCGGAAGGCAAAAGAATATTGATCCCGGAAACATTGATCGTGTCCGTCCCGGTACGCTCCATCAGCCCGCGTGCCTCGTCGAGCCGTTGGAATGCCTGCTCGAGTGCCTTGGGAAGGGCGTCGACTCGCACTTTCGCAAGTGCCATCGGATCGCCCTGCGGGAGCGCGCCGGCGTCGAGCTGTATCCCGTCCGCCTCCATATGGCGGATGGAGATGCGCCCCGCGGCTAGGGCGAGAGGATCGACTGCCATTCGCAGTGCGGCCGCCTTGGACAGATGCTGACCCGAAGCTTGCTCAATGACGTGAACGCCACGTGCCTCCAGGGCTAGCCTGAAGTCCGAATCGAATCGAATGGCTGCCGAACCCACGGTTGCCCGGTAGCGCGGCCCCAGAGCATCGTTCAAGGCATCACTGGCGCGGGCAGAGAGAGCCGCATCAACGGCGCCGCCCTCGATGGCGACGAAAGCACTGGTTGCCGCGGCAAGAACCAGCAGCGTCAGGACCACCAATATTCGGCCAACCCTATGAATTCGGCCGCGTTTCGGCGGGCAGTGCACGATGATCGGGTCTTCGGCTTGTGCCGACGGCAACATGTGCAGCGGCGTGATTTCATTCCTGCCGAAGCTGACCTTTTCGCCGCGAATTTCCGACATTAATAGATGAACTCACCTCTGCTGGCGCGACGCATGATCCGGAACCGGCCAAATCACCAAATCAGTCTACATGTTTTGCGCGCTCATCCTTCAACATACTGGCGAAAGAAAGGACAACCCATGACAGAATTGAAAGTGGGCGACACCGCCCCCGACTTTGAACTGCCGGCAGTTCCCCTCGGCATGGTCAAGCTCAGCGATTTTGCCGGCAAAATTGTCATCTTGTACTTTTACCCCAAGGATGACACGACCGGCTGTACTGCCGAGGCAGTAGCGTTCACCAAGCTTCTTCCCGATATTGAATCTGCGGGCGCAACAGTGATCGGCGTTTCCCCCGACTCCTTGGCGAAGCACGAGAGATTCTCCACCAAGCATGACCTCAAGGTCATCCTCGCCTGCGACGAGCAACAGGCCGCGGCGTCGGCTTACGGCGTTTGGAAAGAGAAGAGCATGTACGGACGCACCTACATGGGCGTTGAGCGAACGACCTTTCTCATCGGTCGCGACCGCAAGCTGCTCAGGATCTGGCCAAAGGTGAAGGTTGCCGGGCATGCTGAAGAGGTTCTCCAGGCTCTGGCGGTGTGACTGCTACGCTCCCCTAAGCGTCTGTTAACCTTAAACTGCTGTAGTCACGGCAAGGAAGCGCGATGGAATTGTTCGTTGGGGAGTAATGGTGGCTCAAGGGGTGGAAGGAAAAGCATTCGGCCGCAAACGGCCTGAGCACATTGTCATCCTGGCCTGCGGAGAAAAGGTTCGCCACATGACGATCCGTCCGTGGATGACAGCCCTCACCTTTGGCGCCGTTCTGTCGCTCTCCGTCGGCTACCTCGCTGCCACAACCTACCTATTTGTTCGTGACGACCTCATCGGCAGTGCAATTTCGCGCCAAGCGAGACTCCAACACGAATACGAGGACCGGATCTCTGCGCTTCGCGAGCAGCTCGACCGCGTCACCTCACGACAACTGATGGATCAGCAACTCTTGGAGCAGAAGCTCGAGAAACTGCTGCAGCAGCAACAGGCGCTCTTCTCCCGCCACGGCAAGCTCGACCCGCTTTACGAACGCGCCGAGGAATCCGGATTGTTGCCTGCTGGCGAGAGCGAAGTTCAGCCGCCAACCAACGAAAAAGCTGGCTTGAGGGGAACGGCTGCGGGCGCGATCGACACCTTGCTCGGGCGTGCCGAAGGCGCGACATCGTTTACCGGGCTTGCTTACGCCCCCTTGCGCAACAGCATCCCGGAAGGAGCTGATGTCCTCGTTTCCGAAGTAACGTCATCCCTGAGGGACATTGAACGCGAGCAGCTTGAGAAGATCTCCCACCTCACGCTGGACGCCGCCGAGAAGGCAGATGCCATCGCGGGCATCATGAAGAGGACCGGGGTAGACGTCGACACTATTGTCGGACAGGAGAACGGCCTGGGCGGACCGTTTGTCGAGCCTGACCTGGGCAACGCTTTCGATGAGTCGCTCGACACACTCGATGCTGCTCTTACCCGCCTTGAAGCGATGCGGGAAACCGTCAGGGCCCTGCCCTATGGAAGCCCCGCGCCAGGCCAACCCATAACCAGCCGCTACGGCAACCGAATGGACCCCTTCCTCGGACGGCTCGCCCTGCATGCTGGAATCGATTTCAGCGCCCGCATAGGCGATGCGGTGACCAGCACAGGGGCCGGAACAGTCATCACAGCGGGTTTCGCGGGGGGCTACGGAAACCTTGTGGAGATTGACCACGGGCACGGCATCACCACGCGCTACGGTCATCTTTCCCGCATTCTTGTCGCGGAAGGAGATCAGGTGGAGGCAGGAGCTGTGATCGGCCGCGCCGGTTCCACCGGTCGCTCAACGGGACCGCACGTACACTACGAGGTCCGACGCGATAACAAGACCGTGGATCCGGTACATTTCCTCAACGCGGGAATGAAGCTCAATACCTATCTGAACTGAGGAGCGTTGCGCAGCGTCATCAGTGTGTTCGATTCACTCGGCACCCCGATTGACAAGCCGGTTTCCTTGACTCTGAACCTGTTTCCTCTTATCTGGCAGCCAACTGTGGGCGCTCGATGAGCACCGACGCTTGTGTTCTATGAAGAACCAGAACGGAAACAGAATTACCTTTGACGACATTTGCTGATCTTGGCCTGAGCCAGAAAGTCCTTTCTGCTGTTATCGACGCGGGTTACACAATCCCCACGCCGATCCAGGAAGGCGCTATCCCCCCTGCGCTTCAGCGCCGTGATATCTGCGGCATTGCCCAAACGGGCACGGGCAAGACGGCTTCCTTCGTCCTGCCGATGCTGACGCTCCTGGAAAAGGGACGTGCCCGTGCGCGCATGCCGCGGACGCTGATCCTCGAGCCGACCCGGGAGCTTGCGGCACAGGTCGCGGAAAACTTCGAAAAGTACGGAAAGAATCACAAGCTCAACGTCGCACTGCTGATCGGAGGGGTCTCCTTCGAGGAGCAGAACCGCAAGCTGGAACGCGGCGCCGACGTCCTGATCTGCACACCGGGTCGCCTGCTCGATCACTGCGAACGCGGGAAGCTGTTGATGACGGGCGTGGAAGTCCTCGTGATCGACGAAGCAGACCGTATGCTGGACATGGGTTTCATTCCCGATATCGAGCGGATCGCCAACATGATCCCGTTCACGCGCCAGACGCTCTTCTTCTCCGCAACGATGCCGCCGGAGATCCAAAAGCTTGCCGACCGCTTCCTGCAGAACCCAGAGCGAATCGAGGTCGCCAAACCCTCCTCGACCGCATTGACGGTCACGCAGCGCCTCGTGGCCTCGCACAGCAAGGACTACGAAAAGCGTGCGGTTCTGCGCGATCTGATCAAGCAACAGGATGAGCTCAAGAACGCGATTATCTTCTGCAACCGCAAGAAGGATGTCGCAGATCTCTTTCGCTCACTTGAACGCCATGGCTTCTCCGTTGGTGCACTGCACGGCGACATGGATCAACGGTCGCGCACGACTATGCTTGCCAACTTCAAGGACAACAACATAACGCTGCTCGTCGCATCTGACGTTGCCGCCCGTGGTCTGGATATTCCCGACGTCAGTCACGTATTCAACTTCGACGTTCCGATTCATGCGGAAGACTATGTTCATCGCATTGGCCGCACCGGCCGCGCGGGCCGGTCCGGCAAGGCTTTCACGCTCGTGACACGTTCGGACAGTAAATATCTAGATGCGATCGAAAAACTGATCGCTCAGAACATCGAGTGGCTGAATGGCGACCTTTCCGCGCTGCCCGCTCCGATGGAAAGTCATGATACCGGCGAACGCGGCCGCAAGGGTCGCGGGCGTGACAAGGAGCGCAGCCGGGGCAAGCGCGACCGGACGCAGATCGAGGTCGCGGTAGATGCCGACAACGAGACACAGGAAGAGGTTGTGGTGGAAGCACCCGCAGAGAATGTAACGGCACCTTCGGAGCGGCGGGGCGAGCGCCGTCCGCATCCGGTCCCGCGAGGCAATCGCCAAGGTCCCGCCAATGACGACCGCCGCGAGCGGCGCCACCGCCATCGCGATCACGACGACGGCCCGACGCCCGTCGGCTTCGGCGACGACATTCCTGCCTTCATGCTGGTTGCGGCAAACGTCGGCAAGGCCTGACTTTCGTGACGATGACGCCGGGCATCGATTTCCCAGGCGTAGGTACCGGGCTTGTGATCCGGCGACAGGACGGTATGGTTCTGCTGTATCGCCGCCTGAATGCACCCGAAGCCGGCTATTGGAATATCGTTGGTGGGAAGGTCGACGCCTTGGAAGCGTCCGATGAGGCCGCTCGGCGCGAGGCCGAGGAGGAAACCGGCTTGCGCATCGGACGGGTCGATTTTCTTTGCGTGACCGAAGAGATCATAAGAGCTGACCGGCAGCATTGGGTGTCGCTGATCTACGTCACCGATGACTTTCTCGGCGAACCGCAGCTGGTTGAGCCGCACAAGCTCTCGGACTTCGGCTGGTTCCCGCCAGAGGCACTGCCGGAGCCACTTTCAGTCTTCGCGACCAAAGCAATGGCGGCGTTGCAGTCACGCCAATAGATCAACTCTGCGCGCGCACCGCCGCTTCATAGGCGAGGTGCAGCCAAGTCCTCATCACATCCGGATCATCGACCGCTTCATCGGGAATGCTCCAGTAGGGCATAGCGGCCGGGTTTCCACGCGTGCTTTGATAAACCCACCGGCGCGAGCCTGCGGTCTCGAAAAGCGGTGCGGTCGACGAATCGCCCTTGAGCAGGATTTCGCCAGCGACTTCCAGCGCGATGATCAGCCCGTTGTGATAGATGCCCTTGCCACCGAACATCCGGCGGATAGACACCACCCCAAGCGGCGCAAACATCTCCTCAATGGCGGCATTGTCCATGATATTTGCCCTTCTTCCCTGCGGGGGCGAACCCACCTTGAGGCCATGGAACGATCTGCGAAATCCAGCAAAGCTTCTGTACGAGCATCAAAACACTGCTGGGATCGCTCCGCCCAGAAATCCTACTACGAAAGCTCACAAACCGAGCAGATTTTAGGAATGGCGGGCGAAGGAACAGCCGAAGAGGTGGGCACCTTTCATAGCGGATCCCCAAAAGCAAAAAACCCGCCGAAGCGGGTTTCTTTGGTGCGGTCGAGATGACTCGAATGGGGAATCCTATCAGATAAGTAGATGAATTATCTAGTTTTTTTGGTTTTGGTGCGGAATTTGTGGCACGTTTTGTGGCACACGCTGTGGCACACTTACTTTGTGAGGATCTTTGGGGCCGATTTGCAACATACAGTGACGAGTGTTGCTTCATAAGACAACCGCACCACGCCTGGAGGTCTAGTGGCGGAAGCTTTTGTTGCTAGCGCAAGAACGACGGAGGCGTGGCTGTCTGATCCCAGCCAGACAATCAATCAGATGGTAAATTGTGGTGGCTCCGCGAGTTTGATTCTAGTATTCCATTCCAAGTGCATAATCTCGAGGGGGCGAATGTTGAACGGTAGAGCGATCGACGAGCAACGCGATATGCTCGGCCAAAAAACTGGAGTTGAACAGGAAGCACCCGCTGGAGAAGCCGAACATATCGCCGAACCATTTGACCCGGACGATATAGACGTAGTCACGCGCTCGATGACCGTTGACTTGCTCCTATCACGCACAGCGTCGGGTATGATCGATCTGCAGCCCGATTTCCAGCGACGTTGGGGGGTGTGGGATGTAAAGCGCCAGAGCCGTCTCATAGAGTCACTTTTACTGCGGATCCCGCTGCCGGTGCTCTATGCAGCGGAGGATGATGACGAGCGTTGGGAGATTGTGGATGGTATCCAGCGGCTCTCGACAATCGCCCGGTTCATAAACCCGAAGATAATCGACGGGCAGCCGCTTATCCTTTCGGGCCTTGAATATCTCCGCGACTATGAAGGTAAGGATTTTCAAGGGCTGGGGGCGCGGCTGCAGATGAGGTTACGCGAGGCCGAGCTAATCATCCATTTGATCCGCAAGGGCACGCCGCCAGAGGTCAAGTTCAATATTTTCGCGCGCATCAACACCGGCGGTGTATCTCTGTCGCCGCAAGAGTTACGTCACGCAATCACCCCGGGCAAGGCACGCGATCTTCTTGAGAAATGGGCCAGTTCTCCCGAATTTCTCGCAGCGACCGATGGCAGTGTTCGACCCATACGGATGGACGATCGAGAGCTCGTATTGCGCTTTCTGGGCTTCTACCTGCTTGGGCTCGCTGCTTACCGTCAGCCTGACATGGACGGATTCTTGATTGCAGCCATGAAGACAATCAATGTGACCGATGATGCTACCCTGATGGAAGTGCGCGAACGTTTCGTGCGAGCCATGACCACCGCACACAAGATCTTCGGCAAGGACGCCTTTCGAAAGCGATTCTCCACGGATGCTGCTCGGCTCCCGATCAACAAGGCTGTGTTTGAGGCGCTATCAGTCAATCTCGCGCTTTTGAGTGACGCGCAGCGGGAAGTTTTGGTCCGGCGTAGCGAGCAGGTTCGCACGGACTTCATCGAACTCTGCCTCAACCGCTCATTTGAGTCTGCGATCTCACAAGGAACTGGTGACATTCGTAAGGTCAATCTCCGCTTCAATGCCATGCAACAGATGCTCTCAAGGATTGCCGACGATGCTTAATCGCATTGGCCTGAAGAATTTCAAAGCGTTCGATCAGGTCGAGATCGAACTTAGCTCGCTTACCCTGCTTTCCGGTCTTAACGGCAGTGGCAAGAGCACGATCCTTCAAGCACTTGGTCTCTTGCGCCAGTCATATGACGCGCGCTTTCTGCTTGAGGGCTCACTCGCATTGAATGGCGATCTGGTCGAATTAGGGACCGGGCGTGATGTGCTTTTCCAGCGATTCGACGCGCCCGAGATCGGGATAGAATTAGGGGAACCCGTCGTCAATGGCGACGGCGTCTACCTCTGGCGAGCGCCAGCGGGTTCCGATACCGATGTGCTGCCTTGCATCGCTAAACCAGATATTGGCGACTTGCCTTCGCTCGACCTGTTTGCCAAGGGCTTCCAGTTCCTGCGGGCTGATCGCATCACCCCGGCTGTAACCTTTCCGAAGTCACAAAACTCTGTGCGCCAGCAACTTTTCCTTGGCGCGAGGGGCGAATTCACCGCCCACTTCCTTCTCGAGTTCGGCGAACAGATCACTACAGCCGAGATCGTGCGGTGCGCCGATGAGCCTAAAGCGGTGAGCCTTATAGCGCAGGTGAATGCGTGGATGCAGGAATTTAGTCCGGGCGTGCGGGTCGAGCCTGCCTCGGTGCCGATGACTGACCTGGTTCGTCTAGTGTTCTCCTACCGTGGCGAAAGCGCAGCCTATGGCGACGTGATGCGCCCGACCAACGTAGGCTTTGGACTAACTCACGCGCTCCCGGTAATTACCGCATGCCTCGCAGCACAGCAGAATACCCTGCTCATCGTCGAGAATCCGGAAGCACAGTTGCACCCGCGAGGTCAGTCAACAATAGGACGTCTTCTCGCCCTCACTGCCGCAGGCGGTGTTCAAGTCATCGTTGAGACGCACAGCGACCATGTGCTCAATGGGATCCGTTTGGCCGTAAAGGATGGCTTGCTGGCTCCCGAGCGCACGCGACTTCACTTCTTTTCCCGGGAGCGGGGCCAGCCGAGCACCTTCGAAACGCCTGTGCTTGGCCTCGATGGACGACTTTCGTATTGGCCCGCTGGCTTCTTTGATCAGTGGGAACGAAGCCTCGACCGACTGTTGGATTGAGCCTAATGCCGCTACAGTTGTTCCTCAACGAATTGTCAGCGCCCCACGAACTGACCTCGCGCGCAATTTCGGTCAGTTATCTCCGGCAACTGGTCGCAACGGTTCGTAAGGCGCGCGAAATTGATTCGCAGCTCATACTCAATAGCGACGTGCCGCTCACTAATTTGCCACTTGGCGAGGGAGCCACCATTGCGTCAATTCGCAATGATGGCGAGTGCGTCGAAGAGAGCCTCTACTTGAAAACCGTCAACAACCGCGCGCCACTGATGCTGCCAGCAGCCGAGGCAGGAGACAGAGATCCAGGTCTTTGCGAATACCGGCTACGACCTGACGCTCCGCTTCGTTCGGGCGAAGTTGCACTAGGACTAGGATACGCTCATCTGTTCGACGGCCTAGGGCTGAGCCTGCCATCCCACGACGTCTGGATCGAGCGCTTGATCGAGCTTGATCTCGCTAAGCTCGATCCGAACGGCGGTATCGTAAATGAACGGGTTGCGGCACGTAACGCTGATAGTCCGACCGCGATCACTGATCATGCGGGCGCGCTCCTCGCGACCCTTGCCCCGACTCTCATCTCCGGCGAAGCGCTCTGGGAGCGTCGCCTCGAGCTTTTGCCCAACCTCATATTCATCCCCCGGACGCGTGCGCAAATATGCAGTCTTCTTGCCGGCGATCCGCTGTTGGAGCAAACTTGGCTCAAGCTTCGCGGTATCAACCAAGCGATTGAGGCCTGGAGGATCACGCAGAGTCCTTATCCGATGTTCCCGTTCAATGTGCGCCCTGAGAGCCGAAGCCGCCGTGCACTTGCCGAGTTCGAAGATGCCGAGGGCAATAGGCGGATCTTCAGCGACCATTGCGACCTCGCACCGACCGAAGCCCGTATTCATTTCATCGTTGAGTCGGCTCCTCAACGACGAGCCCTGATCGGACATGTCGGACGAAAACTTGGTATTGGCTAGCGCCATGGCAGTGGAAGAGAGCGTTCAAGAGCGATGAGCCTCCAGCGATTGTTTAAGGAACCGGCCGTAGATTTTGGGGCCTAGTCGTGCTGTGGCTTGGTCGCGCCGATCAAAATCTCCTCCCGCTGTGACCGAAACATCCGCGCCACTTGAGCCGCCCTATCGGCTTCGTCCGCGTCTTCCACCCATGGCCAAACCAACGGCAAAAGGCCATCGATCGGTCCCTCAGTACTGATGCTATCGACAATGACATACCAGCGGTCGCTTTTGGTCTCGTACTTGTGCTTTCTGCCGATGGCAGCAGCCGCAGCGTGACTTCGTTCCGACGCGTCCAAAGTAACCGCATACGTCAGCCCGCCGCTTGCAGTTGGAAGGGAAAAAGCCTTTATCGGTTTCCTGGTCTTTGCAACCTCGTTCCGAAGCATTGCGATGTTGCTGCCAACCTCTTCAAGCGCCGCACCTGAGAACTCATAGAGCTCAATCACAACGGCTGCGATTTCGGGCGGAGCATTCCTCAATTCCGAAAGAAGCTCCGCAATTACGGGGACTGCTATCGTTTCCAATACCCCCTTGGGTCGCATTGGCTCGAGACCTAGGTCCGCGGAGATCATGTAGTCGTCCACAACTGTCGCGAAGTCGCGCTCGATGACCATCAAGCCTACCTCTGGCGGCAGCGCTAGCTTTGCACGAATATGATAGCCGAGATAATTGTGCTCGCTGTCGGAGACGATACAGTCGAAACCGTCACCTCGCGCTTTCAGATAGAAGAGCATCTCGATCGGCGACGGCAACAAGCGCGATGCACAATCAAGAAACCCGATATCCCAGATGACTGGGGCAGGATCGCCTTCTTTCCGGTCGAGCATGGACCGCGAGAGGTTAGTAGCGGCAGGGAACATATCACTGAGCAGCACGATCGGAAACACGCGAGGGAGTTTTGGGAGGCGGATGATGGCCCCATCAGCATCCACACATTTGGCGCACGCCTTTATCAATTCGCCACTCGCCAACGCCTGCTCGAACGGATCTTTGATAGCCCCCTTAAAATCCATCCTCAGCGCTTCGGGATCGCCCGCCCGTGCCTTGAGCGTAATCCGCTTAGACTTTGCCTGTACCACCAGAACAAATTCGCCGTACCGGACGAGAACATCGATCTCTTCGCCCTTGTGACCTGCAGCATCAGGAAAACGAGCATTCAAGAAGACGTTTTCCTCACCGAAGACCTTTCGCATGACATGCGCGGCGGTCTCCTCCAGAAACACTCCCCGGTTCGCCGCTGCCTTGTCACAATATGCCTTATCCCCAACCATCCAGTAGAACGGGCTCTCGTAGATGGACTCCATCAGCCTATACTGGCTAGGCACATAAAGGTGGTCGCCCAGGTCGATCAATGGCGCGATAAAGGCGGCGTTCACTGAAAACGGTGTGCAGAAGTCCGGATTTGCACCTTGGATAGGCGTTGCAAACTTGGCGATGAACTTATCGACCTTGAAGCCGAACTTTTTTCGCAGCATAGCTTTCGGAAGAAGCAAGCTACTGGTTAGGTCACCCTTGTTCAGCTCTTCGGCCGCCGCTCGCGCGCGGCCGGTAGCATCCATTTGAGCTGTTATCTGGCTGGCTATGAATGTCGCGATCTCAATCATCGGCCTGATTGAGATCCCCGCGTTCTGCAATAGCCAAGTACCATCGGCTCTAAAGCGGTGCCGTGCAAATTTCGCGAACTGATGGATGTAGAAGCTCGCGGCGCCATAATAGATTGCCTCACGCGCAAACATTCCCAAGGCTTCACGTTTCTCCAGGAACTTGCGAGATTTCGGATCAAAAACCGCCGCGGCATCCGCGTTGATTCTGTCGTGCAACTCACGCAGCAAGCCATCTGCCTTCGAAGCAAATCCAGATCCTACTTCGACTGTGGCGTACGTTCGATCGTCGGGAGCCTGAACGAGCAGTCCTAACAGCAGCAGCAACTCGTTGGTGTTGAGCTTGTCCGAGGACCACCTTTCAGAGGGCGCGTCAGTGACTTTGCCTTCGTGGAGGTCGACGTTCAGCACCCAATCTCGATAGATTATCTCAGAGAGATCGTGCAGTGCTCCCTCTGACTGTGCAAGTGATCGCAAGTCTTCGAAGATGGCGTCCATTGATCTCAGCGATGTATCGGTCAATGGTCGGTCCCCCCCAGCACATAATGTGAGAGTCCAGGGGCTTTCGCCAACAAGATTTTCCGAGCAAGTCGAATAATTTTTATCGATAGCAGGATCGCGGCTGCGATCATCTGACTAGGTCAAGATGTCAAGCCGACCAAAGTCAATTCCCTTCGCCCATCCGAAGGCGACATGAAGAACAGATAGCTATTAGCAGAAGCCGTTGTGGCACGTATTGTGGCACATATTGTGGCACAAAATGACCAACTTGGATGCGACACCCCCGGCCGAAGCCAGATAAATCATAATAAAATCAAGCCCTTAGCTTGAATCTTACTGGTGCGGTCGAGAAGACTCGAACTTCCACGGGTTGCCCCACAGCGACCTCAACGCTGCGCGTCTACCAATTCCGCCACGACCGCATCGTGGTAGAGCCGACTTGCGCCGGCGGGGCAGCATGTAGCAAAAGGATCTGAGCCGCACAAGGGCGCCGTGGCAGAATTTTGAAGGATTAAAATCGAGCACGGAAATGCCTATCTGCAGAGGCGGTTGCGGCCGTTCTCTTGTCCGCTTTTGCCCGCTCTGCCAGAAGGCAGACAACGGAGATTTTCCCATGCTGGCACGCACCAATCTCGATCATACCATGCATCCCCTGCCCGGTTCGCCGCCGGTGCGCTGGCGCATCTCTGACGGTCTCGTCCCGTATGAAGAAGCCGTGGCGACGATGGAGGCAGAAGTTGCGGCGATCGCCGACGGCCGGGCCGATGAACTGGTCTGGCTGCTCGAACACCCGCCGCTCTACACCGCCGGCACCAGTGCCGATGCGGCCGACCTGATCGAACCCAATCGCTTTCCGGTTTTTGCCACCGGCCGCGGCGGTGAATACACCTATCACGGGCCCGGTCAGCGGGTCGCCTATGTCATGCTCGACCTCAAGCGCCGCCGTCAGGATGTGCGTGCGTATGTCGCCGCCCTGGAGGAAATGATCATTCGCACGCTCCAGTCCATGAATGTGCGCGGCGAGCGGCGCGAGGACCGGGTTGGCGTCTGGGTGCGCCGTCCGGACAAACCGCCGCTCCCCGATGGATCGGTGACCGAGGACAAGATTGCGGCGCTCGGCATTCGCCTGCGCCGCTGGGTGAGCTTCCATGGGTTGTCGCTGAACGTCGAGCCGGATCTTTCGCATTTCACCGGCATCGTCCCGTGCGGAATCAGCGCCTACGGCGTCACCAGCTTGGTCGATCTCGGCCTTCCCGTGATGATGGCGGACGTCGACATGCGCCTGCGTGAAGCCTTTGAAGAGACCTTCGGGCCGACCCGCAACGACCTTGTCTGACAGACGCGTCGAGACCTGTTTCGGATCGTGACATGATCACCGATTGAGCTAATTTTCGTCAGCACCTGTTAAGCCCGTCTCTTGGGACTCCATCAACGAGCGGACCCTAAAACTCCCTGCGCAGTTTCATGATGAAACGGAGATGAAGGATGAGTGATCTTCGCTTTTCCTTTCCGGCATGTGTGGTCGCCGGCAAGGGAGAAATCGCGCCCGACGATATTGGGCTTATGCGCCGCTATATGTGGCCAGATGGTCTAACCAGCCGCTGGCAAGCCGCCATGGCTATAGCCCTAGACGACTGCTGCCCTGTCCGTTGCCCTGAATGGACCGAGTTTCTGGTGGAGACGGTCACTGCTTTCGTCGTCAAACGAGAATCACGCAACGGCGTGGTGACGGGTGAAACCGCAGGCTGGCTACTTGAGCGGCTGGCGGTTAGCGGTACCGTGCGCTCGCAGACGGGACTTTCCATCCTGCTGCATGTGCTGGAGACGGCAAGGCAGGTTCCTGTCTTCCTATCCGCCTTCGTCCTGAACCAAGTCCGCCTCGCCCTCCTGCCCGTGCCGCAAGGTCCCTATGCGGAAGGTCGCAGCGCCGGAAACGCGGTCACAGCTTGCGACCTGGCTTTTGTCTGGCAGGTGCTGCGAAGCGCGCTTGACAGGGGCTCGTTCCAACTTTCAAGGTCCGAGTGGCTGGTTCTCAAGGCAATCGACGATCTCGCGTCGCCGAAGGAACACCATCCGGGCTGGGTGGAACTGATGACACTGGCGCCAATCTCCTTGGAGAAGCCGTGCAATCAGAGCGAGATGTGGCGGAAGCTGGTGACGTCGCAAAAGCAGGCCGCAGACGAAGCGGCTTGAAGACCAGGCGGCACCTGACGTCCCCGGCATCACGTCCCTTGAAGCCTTGAGCCTACCCTTCCGCCGTGCGAAGGTGCGCGGAATCAATTGCAGGGAGAAGATCCATGGACGTTCGCGCCGCCGTTGCCGTTCAAGCCGGCAAGCCGCTGGAGATCATGACGGTTCAGCTCGAGGGGCCTCGGGCGGGCGAGGTGCTGGTGGAGGTGAAGGCGACCGGCATCTGCCACACGGATGATTTCACGCTGTCGGGTGCCGACCCCGAAGGTCTGTTTCCGGCGATCCTGGGTCATGAAGGTGCAGGGATCGTCGTGGACGTCGGCCCCGGCGTCACCTCGGTGAAGAAGGGCGACCACGTCATCCCGCTCTACACCCCGGAATGCCGCGAATGCCCTTCGTGCCTCTCGCGCAAGACGAACCTGTGCACCGCGATCCGCTCCACCCAGGGCCAGGGCGTCATGCCGGACGGCACTTCGCGCTTTTCCATCAACGGCGAGAAGCTGCACCACTACATGGGCTGCTCGACCTTCGCCAACTATACGGTTCTGCCGGAGATCGCCGTTGCCAAGGTCAATCCCGACGCTCCCTTCGACAAGATCTGCTATATCGGCTGCGGCGTGACGACCGGCATCGGCGCCGTCATCAACACCGCCAAGGTGGAAATTGGTTCGACCGCCATCGTCTTCGGGCTCGGCGGCATCGGCCTCAACGTCATCCAGGGCCTGCGCCTTGCCGGCGCCGACATGATCATCGGCGTCGACCTGAACGACGACAAGAAGGAATGGGGCGAACGCTTCGGCATGACCCATTTCGTCAATCCGCGCGATGCCGGTGACGATATCGTCCCTTACCTCGTCAACATGACGAAGCGGGGCGCCGACCAGATTGGCGGCGCCGACTACACCTTCGACTGCACCGGCAATACGAAGGTGATGCGCCAGGCGCTGGAGTCCTCGCATCGCGGCTGGGGCAAGTCCGTCGTGATCGGCGTTGCCGGCGCCGGCCAGGAGATCTCGACGCGCCCCTTCCAGCTCGTCACCGGCCGCACATGGATGGGCACCGCCTTTGGCGGCGCCCGCGGCCGCACCGACGTGCCGAAGATCGTCGACTGGTACATGGAAGGCAAGATCGAGATCGACCCGATGATCACCCACACCATGGGCCTCGAAGACATCAACCGCGGCTTCGAACTCATGCATGGCGGCGAAAGCATCAGGAGCGTCGTGGTGTATTGATGAGCCAACCGGTCTATGATGTCGATGTGCGGAGACTTGAGGAGTTTTCCGCAGTCGAGCTGCACGCGATGCTGAAGCTGCGCGTCGATGTCTTTGTCGTCGAGCAGAACTGCCCTTATGCGGAACTCGACGACCATGACGTGCAGGCGCTGCATCTGCGGCTCCTCCAGCAGGGCAATGTCATTGGCTGTGCCCGCTTGTGGAAGCCGCCGGAGGCACCGCCACGGATTGGACGCGTTGCCATTTCGCCTGGTCATCGTGGGCAGCGACTGGGGGAGGCGCTGATGCGCGAAGCCATCTCGGCATGCCAGGACCAGTTCCCCCACCAGCCGATCGCGATTTCGGCGCAGAGCCATCTTGAAGGGTTCTACGGCTCGCTTGGGTTTGAGAAGGTCTCGGACGAATATGTGGAGGACGGGATCCCTCACGTGGATATGCAAAAGGTTGGATCGTGATTTACGTCGATGCCGATGCCTGCCCGGTCAAGCCGGAGATCCTCAAGGTCGCGGAGAGGCACGATCTCGAGGTGACCTTCGTCGCAAATTCTGGGCTGCGCCCGTCCCGCGATCCGATGGTGAAGAACGTGATCGTGTCCGGAGCATTTGACGCAGCGGACGATTGGATTGCCGAGCGCGCGGTACCGGGTGACATCGTCGTTACTGCGGACGTGCCGCTCGCAGGTCGCTGCGTGCGTGCCGGTGCCATGGTCACGGGTCCAAGCGGACGTGTTTTCGACGAAAGCAACATCGGTATCGCGACAGCGATGCGCGATCTTGGGCAACACCTGCGTGAAACGGGCGAAAGCAAAGGCTACAATGCGGCTTTCAGCCCCCGCGACCGATCACGGTTCCTGGAAACACTCGACCGGTTCTGCCGCCGCCTAAAGACCCACACGCCAGGAGGAGATACACCATGAAAGTCATTTCCCAGAACACCGCCTTCGGTGGCATGCAGGGCGTTTTTGCTCACGAATCTCAAGCCTGCAAGTCTGAGATGACGTTTGCAGTTTATGTGCCGCCGAAGGCGATTAACGAGCCCTGCCCTGTCGTCTGGTACCTTTCAGGCCTCACCTGCAGCCATGCCAATGTCATGGAAAAGGGCGAGTACCGTCGCATGGCTTCGGAGCTTGGGCTCATCCTTGTCTGCCCCGATACCAGCCCTCGTGGCAACGACGTTCCGGACGAGCTCACCAACTGGCAGATGGGCAAAGGCGCAGGCTTTTATGTTGATGCCACCGAAAAGCCCTGGGCCGAGCACTACCAGATGTACACCTACATCACGGAGGAACTACCGAACTTCGTCAGCCAACATTTCCGGATAGATATGAGCCGCCAAGGCATCTTCGGTCACTCCATGGGTGGCCATGGTGCCATGACGATCGCGCTCAAGAACCCTGAGCGCTTCAAGAGCTGCTCCGCCTTTGCCCCGATCGTCCAGCCATCGACGGCAGATTGGTCCATGCCAGCGCTGGAAAAATACCTCGGTTCCGATCGCGCGGCCTGGCGCCGCTATGATGCCTGTGCACTGGTGGAAGATGGCGCGCGCTTCCCGGAATTTCTCATCGATCAAGGCACGGCGGACAGCTTTTTAGATGACGGCTTGCGTCCCTGGCTGTTCGAGGAAGCGATCAAAGGCACCGATATCCAGCTCACCTTGCGGATGCACGAACGCTACGACCACTCCTACTATTTCATCTCCACCTTCATGGACGACCACCTGAAGTGGCATGCAGAGAGGCTCGGCTGACTGCCAGGCTCTCGCCTCCGGGCGATCACGGAACGATATAGCTCATTGGCAGACGGCTGCCGCCGGATATGGTCCGGTCACGATTGCGGGGACGGCCTCGCTCCCTTCACACGGAGTAAGGCCATGGCCTGGATCCTTCTCACTCTTGCGGGACTATTCGAAATCGGCTGGGCGATCGGGCTCAAATATACAGACGGCTTCACCCGCCCTCTCCCAACCGTTCTCACGCTCGTCTCGATGCTTATCTCCGTCGTGCTTCTCGGTCTCGCCGTCCGCACGCTGCCGGTCGGCACCGCCTATGCGGTCTGGACCGGCATCGGCACTGTCGGCACCGTCATCCTCGGCATCATCCTGTTCGCGGAACCGGCCTCGGCCTTGCGGCTCGCCTGCATCGCAATGATCGTTGGCGGGATTGTTGGACTCAAGATTGCCGCGGGCTAGCGGCTGGAAAAGAGCGCGGTCGCAAGCGTCGACCGGCGCTCGCTAGCCAGCTGAAACTCGGAGGCGATCAGCGCCGCAATCCGGTCCGCCAGCACAAGGTCTACAGCGTTTCGGCGGAACGAGAACACCGACATCTCAAAGCTTCCTTCGGCGATCACCTCACCATTTCCAACGGCCACCGCCTCGACCGAGACCGTCGCCGCCCGCTTGCCGCCCAGGAGTGTCGGTGGTGACGTCAGCCGATCGATCCTGATCGTCAGGATCGTTCGCGGCAGAACGCGCTGGCGGATGGTGGAAAGGATCGCCTCGTTCACCAGCCGGTCGGTCTCCGTCACCAGCACCGGTGGCACGTCGCTGCGCGCCGCAACGAAAGCTGCGCGCACGTCATAGAGCAGCGCCTCGCGTCCCACCGTCGCCGGCTGGAGCCGGAACGACACCAGCAGCGGCAGAACCGCGATCAGGGCGCAAAGCAGAAGCAGGTGGCGAAGCATCTGGTGATCCGGAACGAGTTTCCCGGATCATGCGCAGCGACGGTAAGGAAAGGCTTAAGCGCGAAGACTGTAGAACGCCGCGGCAGAGGCCGCAAACTCCTCATGACGCCGGGCGCGGCGCAGCTGCGCTTCCGCATCCACCCCCCAGTGCTCTTCCGTCCAGTCCTCATCGAGATGCGCGAGCGACCATGCCTCGTCCGCAGAAAGGCGCCCTTCGGCGAAGGCAAGCGCGAGGATCGCCGACCCCGTCAGTGTCGTCACCGTGTGGAGACAGGCAAGCTCGATCGGCGTGTCGTATTTGCGCAGCGTCACCGCGAAGGCGCTGATCGCCTCGCGCGGCTGGTCCTGCGGCATGATGCCTTCGATCAGGATGAAGCGGGCGCCGAGATCGTTTGCCGCCCACTCGATCAGCGGATCCCATCGCTCGGCCTGCCGCACCACCAGCGCATCGGGAGCATCGGCACGGTAGCAGAGGAGATCGCTGGAAGAGAAGCGCAGAATGTCCTCGAACACAGCCTGGGGGTCTGCAGCCACGCCGTCGATTGCGGTGTTGACCAGCTTCGTCACCGGCATGGTCGCCGGGTCGATGAGTTCGCCTTGGGCAGCCCATTCGGCACGCATCAGCTCGGCAAGTGCGGCAGTCGGCGCGCTCAGCGGGTTCTTCGCCGGCGTGCGCACCGGGCGCCCGTCGAGCGCGATGACATATCCGCCTCCCTCGCCGTCCGTTACCGAGACGTCTTGGTAGAACCGCTTCGGCAGCGGCCGTTTCATCTGGATCTGCGCCCGCCGCGTGGGGTCGGGGTGGCTCATGCCTTCTGGCGCATCAAACAGGTCGCTCATCTCAAACCTCAACCGATGTGGGCAAGCAGCTCTTTCGGATGGTCAACAACGGCATCCGCCCCGGCGTTCCAAAGTTCGTCCACCGAGGCATAGCCCCAGGAAACGCCGATCGCTTTTGCACCTGCCGCCTTCGCCATCTGCATGTCGTATATGGCATCACCGATCACCAGTGTGACGCCGGGCACCATGCCCGTCTCGTCGCAGCACTCCGTCACCATGGCCGGGTGCGGCTTTGAGGGGCAATCGTCGGCCGTGCGCGAGACAATGAAGTACTTCCCGAAGTCGTGCGTCTCCAGGATCATGTTCAGACCCCGCCGGGACTTGCCGGTCACCGCCCCGATCAGCAGGTCCTCGCGCGGACCGATCGCGTCGATCAGCTCGCGAATGCCGGGAAACAGCGGCTCGCGGTAATCGAGATCCTGGCGCACGACCGAAAACAGCGACTTGTAATAGGCCATCATCGCGACCTCTTCGTCGCCGGCATGCACACGTCCCAGCATGCGCGCGATGGCAATATCGAGCGTCAGGCCGATGATCGCCTTGGTGTCTTCCACCTTCGGCTCCGGCTTGTGGAAATGCAGGAATGTCCGGCGCATGGTCTCGTGGATCAGGCCGGCGCTGTCGACCAGCGTGCCGTCGCAATCAAAGAGGACGAGTTTCATTCGTCGTCCCTTCGACCGTTCTCCAGGTCGAATCCGAGCAGGTTCCAGCTCTGCACCATGTGTGGCGGAAGCGGCGCCGTCACCTTCAGGCGCCCGCCGGATGGGTGCGGTATGTCGATATGGCGCGCATGCAGGTGCAGCTTCTTCTGGATGCCGCCCGGGAACGGCCAGTTCACGTCATCGTCAAAGTATTTCGGATCGCCGATGATCGGATGACCGATATGGAGCGCGTGGACGCGCAGCTGGTGCGTGCGCCCGGTGTAAGGCTCCATCTCGAGCCAGGCCATGGCCTGCGCTGCCGTTTCCAGCACGCGGTAGAAGGAAACCGCGTGGTCGGCACCGTCCTCGCCGTGTTTGGCTATGCGCATCCGGTCTCCGTCCGGCGTCTGCTCCTTCACCAGCCAGGTCGAGATCTTGTCCTCGTGCTTGCGCGGCACGCCCTTCACCAGCGACCAATAGGTCTTCTTCGTGTCCCGCTCGCGAAAAGCCGCCGTCAGCTTCTGGGCTGCCCCGCGGGTGCGGGCAATGACCAGCACCCCGGAGGTGTCGCGGTCGAGGCGGTGCACGAGCCGCGGCTTCTCGCCCTTGGGGCTCACCCAGGCGTCGAGCATCTGGTCGATATGGCGCGTCACGCCCGAGCCACCCTGCACCGCGAGGCCTGCCGGCTTGTTCAGCACGATCACCTTGTCGTCCTCGTGCAGCACCATGCGCTGCAAAAGCTCGTAGTCGCTCGAGTGCTTGAGATCCTTTCCGGCGATGGGGCCGCTCTTCTTGGCGTCGACGTCGAGCGGCGGGACCCGCACTGTCTGCCCTGGCTGCACGCGTGCATCCGATTTAACCCGCCCGCCATCGACTCGCACCTGGCCGGAGCGCAGGAGTTTCTGCAGCGCGCCGAAGCCGAGGCCCGGGTAATGGACCTTGAACCAGCGGTCCAGGCGCATGCCCGCTTCGTCCGCCTCGACGCGGATGTGCTCGATGCCTGCCATGATGTTCTTTCTCGTCGTCTCGTTGTGCGAGCGTCTTTAGAACATCGACCGCCCTAGCGCCAGTCCGCCCAAGACGGCGAGCAGCGACAAGCCTACGCTTCCCATGATGTAGACCACTGCCATGGCCGTTGCGGTTCGTTCGAACAGGACGAGCGCATCGAGCGAAAATGCGGAGAATGTGGTGAATCCACCGAGAAAGCCGGTGATCAGCAGCAAACGGATTTCTGCGGACGCGCCAAATCGGCGGGCGACGAGTTCTGCCAGGAAGCCGATCAGGAAGGAACCGACGACGTTCACGATCATCGTGCCCCATGGAAAGCCGGTTCCCAGATGACGGATACTCCAGTGGCCGACCAGGTACCGGAGTACGGAGCCGGTGGCTCCGCCGAAGGCAACGAGAAGTAAGTGCGACATGAACAAGCGTCCAAACTTATGGGGATGATGGACTCGCTAAAAAGCCCAAGGTTTTCTTAACATGGAACAAATCCCGTCTCTTTATCTTCTAGAGCTGGAGCATTGGATAATTTGGATGACCTTGGTTCTTTCAGTTTCGGCAAATGCAGCGGCATACGCGGCGGACGCGCTGAAGCCTGCGCGCCGGATCTCTGCCAAGGCTCATGCAGAGGATGCCCGCGTGGTTGCCGATCGGAGTGCTCTGAGGGCGGCGACGGGGACTCCGTCGATAGACCAGCTTATCCCGGCGGCCGCAGTCACCTTGGATCTTTTGTCTCCAGAACAGCAGCCGCAGCAGCAGGCGAGCTTGTCGCAGGTCCAGGCTGCCTATCGGGACATCGCGGACTGACCCATCCCACCTAGACACCAATCATCACGATGCCGAAGCTCTGCATGCCCGCGATCACGCGCCGCAGTCCATCCGGTGCTGACTGGTAAAGTCGCTTCACGAGCGGACGAAGGTGGGGCAACCATGCGTTGGCATACAAGCGTCCCTTCCAGGAGAAACTGAGACTGTAGCCGTGGAGCGCAATCGTGCGATCGGACCAGGAGAGTTTATACTCCCCCTCGCCACCCAGAAGATCGTAGGCGGTCGCGCCGTTTTCGATAAGCCAGCAGACCGTCATCTCCATCTGCACCTTGCCAGGAGAGAGATGTCTGAGCTTCCATTCAAAGCTGCCCATATAGGCATAGTAGTGCCCATCGCGCAGAAATCCTAGTTCCGTAGCCACCACCGTATCGCCTGTTCGCAAAACGGAGAGGCAGGCTCCACTGAAGCTTTCCCGGTCACCGGAAAGAGTGGACAGGAAATCCTCAAATCCCTCGGTGGAGAAGCCGCTGCTCGTTCGTCCGGTCTCGTTCAGCCACTGCCGCTTCATCGCGGCACACTGATGCACCAGACTTCGGAAGCGCGGATCGCTCGGCCAAACCACCTCAAAGCTGAGTTCGCCCAGCCGAGCAAGGTGGTTGCGCCGCCGATTGCGATTGCGCTTCTTCAGCTTCCCACCTTGCGTGCGGTAGCTTTCCGCGTCAGCGAAGCCTGTCAGATCGAGAAGCGCGCTATTGCCGTTGTAGCCGCTGATGGTCGGCCGTGCGCCGAGCAGCTGCGCGAGCTTGGAGCGCTGCGGCACAGGATGGAAGACAGCGACATCACAAGACGGATCCGTCTCGATACGGCTCAGCAGCCTTCCGGTGATTGCTTCAACGAGAAGCGCATCATCGCAGAGCAGATTGCAGTACTGCGAATGCGGTGCCCCAAGGTTCTGCAGGACCCTGATTCCGGCGACCGTGTGGACCATAAGCGGCCAGACCGCGATGAGATCGTCTCCCCGCCAAACCGTTTCAATCCTGAAGTCCAACGCGGCAGTCTCGTTCGCGAAGGCGGCAACCCAGCTACGACACCAGCCAAAACTCTGGAAATAGGTCAGCCGATCGCCGCAACGCCCTTCCAGAGCACGCCAGGCGAGAGCAACGGAATCGATATCGCCAAGGGTGGTTAACCGCCGGTAATCCAAGCTATCGTCGTTGAATTGCGTGAAGATGGGAGCCTCGCTGTCTTCTGCACGACCATGAACCTCTTCTACCTTAAGGACCTAAACGAGAGCTTACGATTCAGCCCCAAGTCCAGCAACGCGGCAAATGCCGTCCTTTCCTGCCCTCAAAAGCTCTACCGTGCCTGGACGGTGACAGCCGCCCTGAGACGACTGCCTGTTCCGAAACGTTACTTAGTTATGTGAATGACCGCCGGGTGCAGCACTCTTGACCGGCAGCGTAAGGTCGATGCTGCCCGCCTTCTCGAAGGTCAGCGTGACGGGCACGCTGTCGCCTTCCTTGAACGGCGTCTTCACCTGCATGAACATCATGTGCAGGCCGCCGGACGTAAGTTCCACAGTCGCGCCGGCCGGAACAGGAGTACCCTCTTCGAGCTTGCGCATCCGCATCACCTCGCCCTGCATCGCCATCTCGTGCAGCTCCACGGTACCGGCAGCGGGTGATGAGGCGGAGACCAATCGATCATCCTCGCCCCCGGTGTTCTTGATGGTGACGAAGCCGCCGCCCACCGGCTGGCCCGGCAGCATGGCGCGAACATAGGCGCCGTCCAGCTCGATATTGCCGACCTTGGAGGGTGCCGCGGCGGCATCATGCGCGTGCATCGCGTCGTGCCCTGAAGCCTGCTGCGCAACCACCGTCACCGTAGGTGCCGGACTTTCCAGCGAATGGGGATTGGTCCCCGGTGCTGCGACTTCTGTCCACGCGACGCTGGCGTCTGCTCCACACATCTGCGTCGCCGGGAAAGCCAGCACCGTACTGTCGGCGATGCCGGAAATCTTTCCGCGTAGCACAAAGGCGTCGTAGTACTCGTCCGGCAGTTCGCCGCCCTTCCAGCGGATTTCGATCGGCCCGCTGGTCACGGTCGTGCCGTGATTGTTGTAGGCGTTCTTGTACTCGCCATCGATGATCTCGAGTTCCCAGCCGGGCTTTGGCTGAGGCTTGGCGAAAACGAAGCCTTCCGGCAGCTCCATGCGGACTTCGGTGGTGGCCTTGCCGTCGCAGCCGTGCGGCACCTGCAGCGACATCACCACATAGCTGTCGGCGGTCACGGTCGACTCGGTGAAGGTGGCATGCGCAAAGGCTGCGCCCGCGGCAGCGGTCGTCAACGCGGCGGAAAGCGCGAGAATCTTTGTCGTCTTCATGATATTTATCCCCATCCGGTCGCGGCCTTTCGCCTGCGCCGGGATCGATTGCTGATTGGATGACGAGAATCAGGTCGTCTGGGGTGGGCCGCGTGACATCGGCCGTGCAAGCGCCGTGAAGCCGAGCGTAAGCGAGGCAATGCGGAGCGGATTGTTGAGGAAGGCACGGTCGAGGGGCAGACCGACATCGCCCGCCGGCGTCGGCAGCGCGACGGAGGCGGCGAGCCTGCAGACTTCGCAGGTGGGGTGGACCCCATGGTCGTGATCGTCGTGCCCGACAGCGCAGATGTCGGCAAAGGTGCCGTCCGGCAGCCGATACTGCTCGCTGAAGGCTTCAAGCGGGACCGCCGCCTGAACCGGCTGGTGGCCGAGCCCGAGCGACAGGATCAGCAGTGCACACAGTGTGTGCAGCATCTTTCTCCATGTCCAGGGTCTGGCGATCATCGTCCGGTTCCAAAAGCGTCAGCGCGGCTTATCCCACGGCCATGCAACGAGCAATTCTCCTCGGCTGCTTCCTTGCGCCGCATCAATCACTTGAAATGAGCGACAAGAATCTTGCTGGCAGCGACATTTGACCCTTGCCAAGGAATGGGTCCCACGGATAATGGGCGGCACGTTCGTTGGGAGAAGCCGCTCGATTGCGGTGCCGAAGGAGCAACCGCCCCGGAAACTCTCAGGCAAAAGGACCAGCGCACGGCCTAACAGGACTCTGGAGAGAGGCATTGCCGACAAGGCAATGCACGCCGAAGGGATAACAATCTCAGGCGACAAGGACAGAGGGGGCTCATGAACCGGGCGCAATTGCGCCGTCAAATGAGCTTATGCGTCTATTGCGCAGCCTGGAGGTTATTCTTGGACCACTCCCCCACCCTGAAGCAAACCCCGTTGCACGCCCTGCACCTGTCGCTCGGAGCAAAGATGGTGCCCTTCGCCGGCTACGATATGCCTGTGCAGTATCCGATGGGCGTGATGAAGGAACACCTCCAGACACGCGCCGCCTCCGGCCTCTTCGACGTCTCGCATATGGGCCAGGTGATCGTCCGCGGCACCTCCTATGAGGACGCAGCCAGGGCTCTGGAGACGCTCGTGCCCGTCGACATCCTTGGCCTCAAGCCCGGCCGCCAGCGCTACGGCTTCTTCACCGCCGACAATGGTGGCATCCTCGACGATCTGATGATCACCAACCGCGGCGATCACCTGCTGGTCGTCGTCAATGCCGCCTGCAAGGAGCAGGACCTCGCCCATATGAAGGCGCATCTGGCCGGCTGCGAGGTGACGCTGCTCGAAGACCGGGCGCTTCTCGCCCTTCAAGGACCGTCCGCTGAAAAGCTTCTCGCCTCCCTCTGGGCGGGCGCTGCCGATATGATATTCATGGACGTCCGCGATGCCTCCATCCTCGGCGCCGACTGCATCATCTCCCGCTCCGGCTATTCCGGCGAGGACGGCTTCGAGATTTCCGTTCCGGCGGACAAGGCGGAAGAATTCGCAAAGGCGCTCTTGGCACATCCGGAGTGTGAGCCGATCGGTCTCGGAGCCCGTGATTCCCTCAGGCTGGAAGCCGGCCTCTGCCTCTATGGCAACGACATCGACACCACCACCTCACCGGTCGAGGCTTCGCTGGAATGGGCCATGCAAAAGGTGCGCCGCCCGGGCGGCGAGCGCGCCGGCGGCTATCCCGGTGCGGACCGCATCGCGGAGGATTTCGCCACAGGCCCGGTTCGCCGCCGCGTCGGGCTGAAGCCGGAAGGCAAGGCCCCGGTGCGCGCCCATGCCGTACTCTACGCCGAGGATTCGCCCGAGTCGCCGATCGGCGAAGTCACCTCCGGCACATTCGGTCCATCCGTCGAGGGTCCGGTCGCCATGGGCTATGTCCCCGCCGCACTCGCCGAACCCGGCACCCGCGTCTTCGCCGAAGTGCGCGGCAAGTACCTGCCGCTCACCGTCACCGCCCTGCCCTTCATCACGCCCACCTACAAACGCTAAAAAATCCTCCGGAGAGAACCATGCTGAAATTTACCGCCGAACACGAATGGCTGAAGCTCGAGGGCGATGTCGCCACCGTCGGCATTACCACCCATGCCGCCGAGCAGTTGGGCGATCTCGTCTTCGTCGAATTGCCGGAAGTCGGCGCCGAGCTGACGAAAGACGGCAATGCCGCCACCGTTGAATCGGTGAAGGCCGCATCCGACGTCTACGCGCCGCTGGATGGCGAGGTGACCGAGGTCAACCAGGCGATCGTCGACGACCCTTCGCTCGTCAATTCCGACCCCCAGGGCGCTGCCTGGTTCTTCAAGCTGAAACTCAAGAACCCCTCCGATGCCGATGCCTTGCTTGACGAATCGGCCTACAAGGACCTGATCGGATGAACGACAGCACCGACTTCCACTTCACCGACTATCAGCCCTACGACTTCGCCAACCGGCGCCATATCGGCCCTTCGCCCTCCGAAATGGCGGAGATGCTGAAGGTCATCGGCTATCCTTCGCTCGATGCGATGATCAATGCCACGGTGCCGGCCTCCATCCGCCAGACGGAGCCGCTGGCCTGGGGTGCGGCGCTGACCGAGCGGGAAGCCCTCGACAAGCTGCGCGAGACCGCCAACAAGAACCAGGTGCTCACCTCGCTGATCGGCCAGGGCTATTACGGCACCATCACGCCGCCGGTGATCCAGCGCAACATCCTGGAAAATCCCGCCTGGTACACAGCCTACACGCCCTACCAGCCGGAAATCTCGCAAGGGCGCCTCGAGGCGCTCCTCAACTTCCAGACGATGATCTCGGACCTCACCGGCCTCGACGTTGCCAATGCCTCGCTGCTCGACGAGGCAACGGCCGCCGCCGAAGCCATGGCGCTCTGCCAACGCCAGGCAAAGTCGAAGGCGACCGCCTTCTTCGTCGACAAGGAGTGCCACCCGCAGACGATCGCGCTGATTGAGACGCGCGCCGCACCACTCGGCTGGAGCGTGATCGTCGGCGATCCGATGACGGATCTCGATCCGGTCGACGTCTTCGGCGCGATCTTCCAGTATCCGGGCACCCATGGTCATGTGCGTGACTTCACCGGCCTGATTGCCCGCCTTCACCAGACGGGTGCCGTTGCGGCCGTTGCCGCCGACCTCCTGGCGCTGACGCTCCTCAAGTCTCCCGGCGAGATGGGTGCGGATATAGCCATCGGCTCCTCGCAGCGCTTCGGCGTTCCGGTCGGCTATGGCGGTCCGCACGCGGCCTATATGGCGGTCAAGGATGCCCACAAGCGCGCCATGCCCGGCCGCCTCGTCGGCGTTTCCGTCGACGCACGCGGCAACCGCGCCTATCGCCTGTCGCTGCAGACCCGCGAGCAGCACATCCGCCGCGAGAAGGCGACGTCGAACATCTGCACCGCGCAGGTCCTGCTCGCCGTCATGGCCTCCATGTACGGCGTCTTCCATGGCCCCGACGGGCTGAAGGCGATCGCCCAGCAGGTGCACAAGAAGGCCGTGCTGATGGCCAAGGGTCTGGAAAAGCTCGGCTACGCCGTCGAGCCCGACGGCTTCTTCGACACCATCACGGTCGAAGTCGGCCACATGCAGGCGCTGATCCTGCGCGCGGCTGTCGCGGAAGGCGTCAACCTGCGCAAGGTCGGCACCACGAAGATCGGCATGTCGCTCGACGAGCGTACCCGCCCTGCAACACTGGAAGCCGTGTGGCGCGCCTTCGGCGGCAGTTTCAAGGTCGCCGACTTCGACGTCGACTACCGCCTGCCGCAGGAGCTCCTGCGCAAGTCGCCCTACATGACGCATCCGATCTTCCACATGAACCGCGCAGAAAGCGAGATGACCCGCTACATCCGCCGCCTGTCGGATCGCGATCTGGCGCTCGACCGGGCGATGATCCCGCTCGGCTCCTGCACGATGAAGCTCAATGCGACGGCGGAAATGCTGCCGATCACCTGGCCGGAATTCTCCGACATCCACCCCTTCGTGCCGGCCGATCAGGCGCTGGGCTACAAGGAGATGATCGACGACCTGTCGGCCAAGCTCTGCCAGATCACCGGCTATGACGCCTTCTCCATGCAGCCGAACTCCGGTGCTCAGGGCGAGTATGCGGGGCTTCTGACGATCCGCAACTACCACATCGCCCGCGGCGACACCCATCGCGACGTCTGCCTCATCCCGACCTCCGCGCACGGCACCAATCCGGCGTCGGCGCAGATGGTCGGCATGAAGGTGGTGCCGGTGAAGGCGAAGGAAAACGGCGACGTCGACCTCGACGACTTCCGTGCCAAGGCCGAGCAGCACGCCGCCAACCTGTCGGCCTGCATGATCACATACCCGTCGACCCACGGCGTGTTTGAGGAAACGGTCAAGGAGATCTGCGAGATCACCCACCGCCACGGCGGCCAGGTTTATCTCGACGGCGCCAACATGAACGCCATGGTCGGCCTGTCACGCCCCGGCGACATCGGCTCGGACGTCTCCCACCTCAACCTGCACAAGACCTTTTGCATCCCGCATGGCGGCGGTGGTCCGGGCATGGGGCCGATCGGCGTCAAGGCGCATCTCGCCCCCTACCTGCCTGGTCATCCGGAGCAGGACGGGCGTGAGGGGGCGGTTTCGGCCGCTCCCTTCGGCTCGCCGTCGATCCTGCCGATCTCCTGGTCCTACTGCCTGATGATGGGCGGCGAAGGCCTGACCCAGGCAACCAAGGTGGCGATCCTCAACGCCAACTACATCGCCGCCCGGCTGAAGGGCGCCTATGACGTGCTCTACAAGTCGGCGAACGGTCGTGTGGCGCATGAATGCATCATCGATACCCGACCCCTGAATGCTTCGGCGGGCGTGACCGTTGATGATATCGCCAAGCGTCTCATCGACTGCGGCTTTCATGCGCCAACCATGAGCTGGCCGGTTGCGGGCACGCTGATGATCGAGCCGACGGAATCGGAAACGAAGGCCGAAATCGACCGCTTCTGCGATGCCATGCTGACCATCCGCGAAGAGGCCGGCGCCATCGAGGACGGCCGCATGGACAAGGCGAACAACCCGCTGAAGAACGCCCCGCACACGGTGGAAGACCTCGTCGGCGACTGGGACCGCCCCTATAGCCGCGAACAGGCCTGCTTCCCGCCGGGCTCCTTCCGCGTCGACAAGTACTGGTCGCCGGTCAACCGCATCGACAACGTCTATGGCGACCGCAACCTCGTCTGCACCTGCCCGCCGATGAGCGAATACGCCGAAGCTGCCGAATAAGCCGCACCAGAGGAGAAGGGCCCGGTGAGCCCTTCTCCTCGCCTACGGGCCCGTGCGCTGCAAACCCCGCACTGATTATATTAGCAAGCTCTGCACAAGCTAAGCGTGACATTTATTGAACTACACGCGAACATCTTCTGTCGCGGCGGCACCGTCGCATGTGGGGTTATCCATGCTACACAGGAATTCAACTCGTTCGGAAGTAACCCTGAAATCGGACGATCTGGAACTGCTCCAGCGTTTCCTGGAAGCTTGGTGTGAAGAGCACCATGTTGACCTTCGGGATGATCGTGCTGCAGAAGTCGCGTCTGCATTGATCGACTGGTACCGCTCGGGGATGACGGATCGCGATCTCCTGAAGTGTGACCCTCCCGTTCTTTCTCCTAAGCCTGAGAATATCCGGCATCTTCTGCGGCGGCTTTCAGAAACTTGACCACTGCTCCTGGCAAGCTACCACGCGGTTGGATGGGAGATATTATTTGCCTGCGGCACTTGTCTTGTTTCGATTAGCCGCTATGTTGAGCCTATCGAACTTTGCTAGCGACTTTTGTTCCCAAGCTACGGCTGTTTCAGAACTCCTCGTCATCGTCGATTATCCAGATCGGTCATTGCGACCGGGCCCACCAACGATTACAAGGAATATCGTTATGAATACAGGTACCGTAAAGTGGTTCAACAGCACGAAGGGCTTTGGTTTTATCCAGCCTGACAACGGCAGCCAGGACGTTTTCGTTCATGTCTCGGCCGTTGAGCGCGCTGGCATGCGTGGCCTGACCGAAGGTCAGAAGATCAGCTACGACATCGTCCAGGACAAGCGTTCGGGCAAGAGCTCTGCAGACAATCTGCAGGCCGCCTAAAGTTTCATTGCCACGTGCGACCATGGATCTACCGGGGCGTCGTGGGCGGTGATAGTGAAGGTCGGGAGCAGTCCCGGCCTTTTGTTTTTTGCGCATCTTTTGAATGAGGCGCAGCTGAAGCTGGATGATCATCGAGCTTCTCCCCACTGAAGGGGCAAAAGACCCACCTCTCCTTCAGTGATATTTTCTGGGTCACTTCCGAACTGGTTCGGAACAAGCAGCGGCCTATGGCCGGAAAGGAGCAATTTTTGCAGGTACTCGTCCGAGATAATAATGTCGATCAAGCGCTGCGGGTGTTGAAGAAGAAGATGCAGCGCGAGGGCCTCTTCCGTGAAATTCGCGCACGCGAATCCTATGAAAAGCCGTCGGAAAAGCGGGCTCGCGAAAAGGCTGAGGGTATCCGCCGGGCAAGGAAGCTGGCCCGCAAGAAGATGCAGCGCGAAGGCCTTTTGCCGGCGCCAAAAAAGAAGGTCTTTGGCGGTAGCCGCTAAGGCCGACCCTACGCGGCCCTCGTGGCCGCGTCCAATGTTCATGCAAAGGAGCATGCCATGACCGCCACCAAGGAAGAGTTTTTCAAGCCGGCAAAGATGTCCGCCCAAGCCAAGGCGGAGCAGACAAACACAGTTGTCCGGGACATTTTGGACGCCGAGACCTCGGCTCGTGAAAAGAAGACGGAACGTTTGAAAGCCTTGCGCCTTGCGCAGCCCGCGCCAGCGCCGGTGAAGACAGGCAAGGCCAAGCGTTAAAGGCACATCCGAAGACCACTAATCCTGAACTACGCTCTCCCGGAATGTAGGCTCGCATCGGTCTTCATGCTATCAACGAGCAGTCAAGACTCACCTCAACAGCAGGAAGACACACATGGACCGCAACAACAGCGATGGGCTCTGGGACAAGTTTTTCGATACTGATTCTCAATCCGGTACCGGCCGTTTCGTTGCGTTGATAGCTGCTTTCGCTGTTCTTGGCGGAGGGTTGTCCTGGCTCGCATCCTGAGCAAAGACAACGGCCCTTACAGCCTCGTTAACTCCTTCTAATCCACCGACCCCTACCTTCTCTTCATAAAGACGCCAATTTCCCTTTCCAGCGCAGTCCTTGCAGTCCTGCGATGCGTCGTGAAGACCTCATGCCCCTTCTTTTCATCCGCCCGGACCTTCTCTAGTGTCGTGTGATGGATCGTTACCGTCTCTCTCTCCTCCTCCGTTCAGCCCTGCTCGCATGTTTGAATGTATCCCCTTGGGCAGCACTGGAGGCCATCCCTGCGGCTGCGCAACAGGCCGTCTTCCCGCCAGCGCCGGATGCACCTCAACCCATGTGGCGAGTGACTGAGACCATTCACACCTATGGCATACGAGGAGCGACCGGCATCGAGCTCTACCGCTCGATTGGGGAACGCGGCCCCGCCGCCGGCGTGCAGGCCATCGCGCATACGAGCTTCAGGCTCACCTGGACACGCGACTATCGCCCGCAGCCCGACGGCGCCTGCGTGCTGGCGGTAGCCAAACCAAAGTTGACCATCACCTATACGCTGCCCAAGGCCCCGGAAAATCTACCCCAGGCGGTACAGGAGAGCTGGACGCGCTTCATAGCCGGGGTGGAGAAGCACGAGCGCGTCCACGGCGAGCAGATCATCGAGATGGTCAAGGGGATCCAGGTTTTCAGCCTCGGCCTGCGTGCCGAAGACGACCCGAAGTGCCAGAAGGTGCGCGCCAGTCTGCAGGCACAACTGAAACAGTTCTCCGACGAACGCGTGCGCCAGTCGCGGGAGTTCGACGATGTGGAGCTCACCGAAGGCGGCGCGGTCCACCAGCTGATCCTTGCCCTCGTTAATGGCCCTTGAGCTGCCGGGCAGCGACCGAGTTGCTCCAGCACGCTAAAGAAAAGCCCCCGCAGAGACTGCGGGGACTCAAAACGACGAAGAAATCGTCTTCGTTATGGCTTACTGCTGGTCCTGCATCTCGCCGCGGACGCCTTCAAACGCAGGAGCGTCTTCCAGCTGCTGGCGGGTCACGTTGAGGACGATGCGCTCCGGGAGGCCGTCTTCGCCGATCTGGATCGTGTCGGCATCGTTGGCAGCCATTTCGGCATTGTCGCCGGTCGCCGGCATGCCGGTGCCCGTGGTGGTGTTGGTGGTCGCAGCCGGGTCATTGGTCATGGCCGTCTGGTTGCCGTCAGCCGGAGCGATGGTCGCGCCGCCAGCAGACGTTGTTGCCGTGCCGGTAGCATCGGTCGAAGCGGTGGTTTCTTCCGAAACTCCCTGCTGCTGCTCCATCTTCATGGCAGCCTGATCGGCTTCAGCCTGCGTTGCGCCCGGGCCCAGCTCGAGAGCACTCATGTCGATGGCGACATCCTTTTCGCCGATGCCGAGGAAGCCGCCCACGCCAACAATCACGGCATTGACGGAGCCGTCCTGGCTAACGAGGACGTCGTTGATTTCGCCGATGCTCTCACCGTCGGAACCGTAGACAGACTTGCCCTGGAAATCGGAAACGCGCCATGCGCCGGTCGACGGTACGGTTACGAACGGACCTTCGGTCATGTTGCCGGCGTCAGCCGTCGCGCCCATCGGCTTTACGTCGTTCATGCCGCCGGCGGCATTGTTCTGGTTGGTCATCGTCGCGTCGTCCTGGACGACGCCCGGAGCTGCCGGGGCAGTCGTTGCGGCACCGTCGTTCGTCTGGGCAGACGCAGCCAGCGGGAAGGCCGCGGAGAGAAGAAGGATGGAAAGCATACGCTTGGTCATGACAGGCTCCTTGTTGAGCGTAATTGGGACGCGGGAAGAATGCGCATCCTTCAACTTCGTTCCGCTCAAACAGAAAACCTGATGACGATTTAGAAAAAGCCGCTCCCGTCAGCCGGCCTTGCGGGCCGCCTCCATGGCCGGCTCCGGAGAGCCTGCGACATCCACCGCGCCAAATGCCTCCGCGATCACCTGCGGGCCTGCGCCAGGCTTGGTCGACTCGGTCGACAGGATCTGACGATAGCGCCGCGCACCCGGATATCCCTGGAAGAGACCGACCATGTGCCGGGTCACGTGGTTCAGCCGCCCGCCCTGCGCCAGAACCCGCTCGCTATAGGCCGTCATCGTCTCGCAGAGCGCCGTCCAGTCGACATCTCTGTGTGGCGCTCTGAAAATTTTCTCGTCCACCTCGGCCAGAAGTCCGGCATTCTGGTAGGCAGCCCGTCCGAGCATCACCCCGTCCATTTGGTCGAGATGGTGGCGGGCCTGGTCGAGATCCGCGATCCCGCCATTGATGCCGAGGAAGACATCCGGGTTCTCCTCCTTCATCCGGTGGACGAGGCCGTGATCGAGCGGCGGCACCTCGCGGTTCTCCTTCGGCGACAGGCCCTGCAGCCAGGCCTTGCGGGCATGGATCCAGATCGCATCCGCCCCAGCGCCGATCATGCGGGCAAGAAACTCCGGCAGCACCGCCTCCGGCTCCTGCTCGTCCACCCCAATGCGACACTTCACCGTCAACGGCACGCCCGCCACCCGCTTCATCGCCGTAACACAGTCCGCCACCAGCTCCGGCATGCGCATCAGGCAGGCGCCGAAGGTGCCCGACTGCACCCGGTCCGAGGGGCAGCCGACATTGAGGTTGATCTCGTCATAGCCGAAGTCCGAGGCGATCCGCACTGCCTCGGCGAGCTTTGCCGGGTCCGAGCCGCCAAGCTGCAGCGCCACCGGATGCTCTTCCGGCGAAAAGCCGAGCAACCTGTCCCGCGGCCCGTGGATGATCGCATCCGCCACCACCATCTCAGTATAAAGCAGCGCCTCCCCCGTCAGCTGCCGGTGGAAATAGCGGCAATGCCGGTCGGTCCAGTCGATCATCGGCGCCACGGCGAAAATCTTGCGGCCGTCGTTGAGGGCTTGTGAATACATCTCGGTCCTTTCCATCGCCGCGCTCATACAGCAAGCGCGCCCCATTCGCCAGTTTTCCGCCACCGGGTTCGCCGCTAGGATGCCGGCGATTCATCGGCGGGCTCATCTCCCGCAACAAGAAGGACGACACCGGGAGGAACCATGCCGCTCTATGCTCTGGGAGAGAAACAGCCGAAGACCCCTGCCCCCGACCGCTACTGGATCGCGCCGACCGCAACTGTGGTGGGCGATGTCGAGATCGGCGAGGACGTCGGCATCTGGTTCGGCGCGGTCCTGCGCGGCGACAACGAGCCAATCGTCATCGGCGCGCGCACCAACATCCAGGAAGGCGTGATGATCCACAATGATCGCGGCTTCCCCGTCACCATCGGAGCAGACTGCACCATCGGCCATCACGCCATCATCCACGGCTGCACCATCGGCGAAAACGCCCTCGTCGGCATGGGCGCGACGATCCTGAACGGCGCCAGGATAGGCAACAACTGCCTGATCGGAGCCAATGCGCTGGTCACCGAAGGCAAGGAAATCCCCGACAACTCGCTGATCGTCGGCTCGCCCGCGAAGGTCATCCGCACGCTCGACGAGACGGCGGTTGCCGCCCTGCGCAAGTCGGCAGCACATTACGTGGAGCGCTGGAAACTGTTCGCCCGCGACCTGCGGCAGCTCTAGGGCAGGATTGGTCGAAGGCGCCCCTCAGGCGGCGCACTGCTCGCAAAGGCCGCGGATCTCGATCGTTGTCTTGGCCGGCTTGAACTTGCGCTCTCTGGCCCAGTCGTCGAGCCGATGGTCGACGGCATGTTCGTGGAACTCCACCACATGCCCGCAGCTCTCGCAGATGGCGAAGGCAACGGTGCCATGGCCATGGCCGCCGCAGCATTCCTTCTCCTGGTGCGCACAGGCAACGAATGCATTGAGGCTTTCCAGCCGGTGCACCATGCCGCGCTCCAAGAGCTTGTCCAGCGCCCGGTAGACCTGCAGCGGCGCCCGGAAGCCATGGTCGCGCAGCTTGTCCAGGATCGTGTAGGCGCTAAGCGGCGCGTCCGACCGCGAAAGCACGTCGAAGACCAGCGACTGGTTCTTGGTCAGGCCGGGAGCAGCGGTCATGGGCGAATTCCTCCGGTGGTGGCGTCCGCGCCTGAACGGCCGAGCGGCAGCAGGCTGACGATGAAGAGAGCGAGCGCGGCAACCACGATCGATGGCCCGGACGGCGTGTCATAATGTAGGGATCCGAACAGCCCCCCTGCAACCGCCAGCGCGCCGATCAGTGATGCGAGCACCGCCATCCGCTCCGGGCTTGCCGAAAACCGGCGCGCTGTGGCGGCGGGAATGATCAGCAGCGACGTTATCAGCAGGATGCCGACGATCTTCATGGCGATCGCGATCACCAGCGCCATCATCAGCATGAAGAGAAGCCGCGCCCGCTCCGGCTTCAAACCCTCGGCCTCCGCGACGTCCTCGCTGATGGTGGAGGCAACCAGCGGCCGCCAGAGCCAGACGACCGCGGCAAGCACGACCAGGCCGCCGCCCCAGATCAGCGCGATGTCCTCACGGGTGACGGCAAGGATGTCGCCGAACAGGAAGGCCATCAGGTCGATCCTGACCCAGCTCATGAAGGCGACCAGCACGAGCCCGATCGCAAGCGTCGAATGCGACAGGATGCCGAGCAGCGCATCGGCCGACAGCGCCTGGCGGCGCTGCAGGATGAGAAGGATGAGCGACACGACAACAGCGACCCCGAAGACGCTCACCATCAGGTTGAGCGAAAAGAGCAGCGAGAGCGCGACGCCGAGAAGCGCCGAATGGGCCATGGTGTCGCCGAAATAGGCCATCCGCCGCCAGACGACGAAGCAGCCGAGCGGCCCGGTGGTCACGGCCACGCCAATCCCGGCGATAAGGGCGCGAACGAAAAAGTCATCAAGCATGGCGTGCCGCCTCCCCGTCCTTGCTACCGTGGTCGTGGCTGTGGTGACCGTACTCGTGAGAATGATCGTGATCTTCGTGGTCGTGATCGTGGTGGTGATGATGCCCGTCTTCGGGGTGGCAGTGGTCGGTGATCGAGCCGTCACCATGTAACACGCGACCGTCCGGGAGATGGGTGTGGTCGTGCTGGTGGCTGTAGAGGGCGAGCCCGCGGGCATTGGCGCCGAAGAGGCGCTGGTAGTCCTCGCTGCGGCTGACGCTGTCGGGCGTGCCACGGCAGCAGACATGGCCGTTGAGGCAGATCACCGTGTCGGTTGCCGCCATGACCATATGCAGGTCGTGAGAGATGAGCAGGATGCCGCAGCCGGTGGTGTCTCGGATTTGGCGGATAAGGTCGTAGAGCGCCGTCTCGCCGGCGAAATCGACGCCCTGAACCGGCTCGTCAAGAACAAGCAGGTCGGGCTTGCGGGCGATCGCACGGGCCAGCAGCGCCCGCTGAAATTCTCCCCCGGAAAGATGGCGCACCTCTGCATCGATCAAATGAGAGATTCCGGTCGCCGAAAGAGCCCCAAGGAGATCGGCATCTGTCAGGCTGTTGGTCAGGCGCATGAGCCGGCGGACGGACAGAGGCATGGTCCAGTCGATCGAAAGCTTCTGCGGCACATAACCGATGCGCAGGTCTCCGGAGCGGGCAACGGAACCCTCGCTCGGACGCAGGACGCCGGTGACGAGCTTTGCCGTCGTCGACTTGCCCGCCCCGTTCGGGCCGATCAGGGTGAGAATTTCACCGCGGTTGATGGAGAGATCGACGCCCCGCACCAGCCAGCGGCCATTGCGCTGGATGCCGGCCTTCTGCAGGTCGACGAGTTGGTTGCGGCCCTGAGATCCGCCCTTGTTTTGCATCAGCATCTTTTTCTCGTGCCCTGTTGCCTGCCGCTATGACACACGTTATAGCATAACGCAATTGATGTAATAACATTACCTACACCTGCAAAACCGATAACAAGGAAGTCGCGATGAAAGCCCGAGCCCTCCTCCTCACCAGCTCCGTCCTGTTCTCAGCCTCTGCGGCCACTGCCGCTCCGGAGGTGGTGGTGTCCATCAAGCCGATCCACTCGCTGGTCGCGGCGATCATGGAAGGCATCGGTGAGCCGAAGCTGATCGTGGAAGGTGCCGCCTCACCGCATACCTTCACGATGAAGCCCTCAAACGCTCGCGCCGTCGAGGGCGCCGACATGGTGTTCTGGATGGGACCGGGCATGGAAGCCTTCCTCGAAAAGCCACTGGAGGCGCTGGCGTCGGATGCGACCGTCGTCGAACTCGATGACGCGGAAGGCCTGACCAAGCTGCCCTTCCGCGAAGGGGGCGCCTTCGAGGCGCATGACCATGGCCATGAGGGCCATGAGCACGAGGGCGCTGAGCACGGGGAACATGAGCATGATGAGCACGCCGCCGGCGAAGACCATGCGCACGCGCACGATGAAGCCGTGGCCGGTGAGGAACATGATCATCATGATCATGCCGAAGAAGCCGGTGAAGAGCACCACCATGAGCATGGCGCCTTCGACACGCATCTGTGGCTGGACCCCATGAATGCCAAGGCGATGGCCAGGGCGATCGAGAAGGCGCTTGGCGAGGCCGACCCGGAAAATGCAAAGGCCTATGCCGCCAATCTGGAGAGCCTCAATACCCGGATCGACTCGCTCGACAAGGAGATCGCAGAAACGGTCGCACCGGTGAAGGACAAGCCCTTCATCGTCTTCCACGATGCCTATCAGTATTTCGAAGATCACTATGGCGTCCGCGTTGTCGGCTCGGTTACCGTTTCGCCGGAAGTCGTTCCGGGGGCGGAGCGCGTCCAGGAAATCCATCAGAAGGTGCAGGAACTCGATGCTGCCTGCGTCTTTGCCGAGCCGCAGTTCGAGCCGAAGCTGATCCAGGTGGTGATCGAGGGCACGAACGCCCGATCCGGCACGCTGGATCCGGAAGGCGCGACGCTGATGGAGGGTCCAGACCTCTACTTCGACCTGATGCGGTCGATCGCGACAAACCTCAAGACCTGCCTGTCAGGTGCGTGAGACGCATAATTGCAATGACGAAAGGGCGGCTCGCGCCGCCCTTCTTCGTGTTGATGTCACCGTGCGGCGATGATGCTGGAAATGATCCCGGACGTGATGCCGATAAGCAGGAAGTCGTTGTCGACTTTCACCCAGCGATAGCCGCGTGGCGGTGCCGACAGCCGATAACGATGATAATCCCTGACGTCGCGCATGTGGCGGCGTTCCGTAGCCTGCAGCCTATGACCCCTGTTCCACCGGTGCTTCTTGACCACCACCTTCCTATCGACCGTAACATGCCGCTCGAGATGGCGGCTGCGGTCGGAATGTCGGTGATCATCCCGCGCCTGAGCCATCGGGGCAGCCAGGACAGTAGCGGCGAGCATGAGTGTAACGAGCATCTTCATGGTGTTTCCTCGTGTGGTTGACGAGGATGAGGCTAGGCCTCGCCCGATGAACGCCGGCTGAACTTCACATTACAGTTATGTAATGATTGCAGGTGGTTATTCGTCTTCCCTCATATTCGACGTCAGCCGTCCAGGCGCTCGTAGACGAAGTGGCTGAAGTCAGCCGGGCGGGCACGTCCGGACGTATCGAAGGCAAGCATGCCGGCAAAGGCACCGGTGAAGGAACCGTGCTCGCCACGCCCGCCTTCGTCGGAGATGACGCCGGCGTCGAGCACGGGGCCGATCGCCTGCCAGCCGCTACCGCCCCCCGCGCGCCAGAAGAACTGCAGGTCGTTTTCCCTGATTTCCATCGCCAGATCGATCGGGCCGTCCGGCACTGCGACACCACTGTCGGCGGGGAAGACCATGCGGCCATGGGGGAAGTCGCCGGGGCAGGAGAAGATCGTGACCACACGACCGAGCTTTTCGTGAAGCGTCACCACCACAGCGTGGAACTTGTGACGGTTGTAGTAATGCGTCAGCCCCGCCACCTGCTGATAGGAGTCGGGAGAGAAGTCGGCGGTCGTTTCAGCGCGGAAGGAGTGGTGCTCCTGCCGCCGCGCGACAAGCGCCTGCTCGAACCACGAGCCGACGCTTTCGCGGCCGTAGAGGCGCAGGTGACCCGACCGTTCTGAAAGGTTGAAGATGCGCTCCGGCTGCGGCGTACGCAGCCACTGGAAGTCCGCCGGCAGCGGGCCCGGTTCAAAGCCGGTCTCGATGCGTGCCGGCTGCTCCGTCACCTCGACATCGGTCGGCGCCGGAACCTCGACATCCGGCACCACACCACCCTGCGCCAGATACAGCCAGTCGTCGTCCTTCCAGACGCATTTCTGCAGCGCCGTCTCACGACCCAGCGTGCACCGGCGCTTCGGCAGCATTGGCCGGCCGCAGAGATGGGTGTGGTAGGGCTGACCGTCCGGCGTCTCGACATACTGTCCGTGCCCTGCCCTCTGCAGAACGGCATTGGGCGCATCCTTGGACGTGATGAGGTGCATATCCGGATGCATTTCGTAGGGGCCATCGATCGACCGCGAGCGGGCCATGGTGACGGCATGGTCGTAGCCGGTGCCGCCTTCCGCCGTCGTCAGATAGTACCAGCCGTTGCGCTTGAAGAGATGCGGACCCTCGACCAAACCGAGAGGACTACCGGCGAAGATGTTCTTGATCGGCCCCTTCAGCGACTTCGTCTCGGCGTCCCACTCCTGCAGCAGGATGCCGTCAAAGGCTGGGCTCTTGGGCGCGCCGCCGTAGCTTTCGGTGCGGTGGTTCCACTGCATGTTGACGAACCACTTGCGGCCGTCGTCGTCATGAAAGAGCGAGGGGTCGAAGCCGGAGGAGTTCACGTAGATCGGGTCCGACCACTCGCCCTCGATGGTCGGAGAGGTCACGATGTAGTTGTGGGCGTCCTTGAAGTTGCCGTCGTAGCGCTTGACGTCGGTGTACACGAGCCAGAACAGCCCATCGGCATAGGAGAGGCAGGGCGCCCAGATGCCGCAGCTGTCAGGATTGCCGCGCATGTCGAGCTGGCTTGCCCGCTCCAGCGGCCGGCGTACCAGCGTCCAGTTCACCAGGTCCCGCGAATGATGGATCTGGACGCCCGGATACCATTCGAAGGTGGAGGTGGCGATATAGTAATCCTCCCCGACGCGGCAGATCGACGGGTCGGGGTTGAAGCCCGGCAGGATCGGGTTGCGGATCATGATGTCTCTCCTCCCATAGGTCGTGCCCGGCCGTTCCCCGCCGGGCACCTTTCGTCAATGCTAGCGCTGCGGTCCCTCGCGCTCGGCGGAGGCGGCCCAGAGGTTGATGTCGGCTTCCTTGGCGTGACGATCGATCTCCGCCAGCTCATCAGGGGCGAACTCCGGATTGTCGAGCGCCCTGACGCAATCCTCCACCTGCTCCGGACGGCTGGCGCCGATCAATGCGGTCGTGACCCGGCCGCCGCGCAGCACCCAGGCGATCGCCATCTGCGCCAGCGTCTGGCCCCGCTTTTCGGCGATCGCGTTCAGCGCACGCAGGTTCTCGACATTGCGGTCGTTGAGGAAAGCCGCACGCAGCGACTTGCCCTGTGCGGCTCGGCTGTCTTCTGGAATACCCGAAAGGTATTTCGACGTCAGCATGCCCTGCGCCAGCGGCGAAAAGACGATGGAGCCGATGCCGAGATCCTCGAGCGTATCAAGGAGGCCGTCTTCCTCGATCCAGCGGTTGATCATCGAATAGCTCGGCTGGTGGATGAGGACCGGCGTGCCGAGTTCCTTCAGGATGGCTGCTGCCTCACGGGTTCGCTTCGAGTTGTAGGAGGAAATGCCGACATAAAGCGCCCTGCCCGACCGCACGATGTGGTCGAGCGCGCCGCAGGTTTCTTCCAGCGGCGTGTCCGGGTCGAAGCGGTGGGAGTAAAAGATGTCGACATAGTCGAGGCCCATGCGCTTCAGGCTCTGGTCGCAGGAGGCAACCAAATACTTGCGGCTGCCCCATTCGCCGTAGGGGCCCGGCCACATGTTGTAGCCGGCCTTCGACGAGATGATCAGCTCGTCGCGATACCCGGCGAAGTCTTTCGCCAGGATCTCGCCGAAGGCGATCTCTGCGCTGCCAGCCGGCGGCCCATAGTTGTTGGCAAGGTCGAAATGAGTGATGCCGAGGTCGAAGGCCTTGCGGCAGATTGCCTGCTTGCGCTCGTGCGGCGTGTCGTGGCCGAAGTTGTGCCAGAGGCCGAGCGAGATCGCCGGCAGCTTGAGCCCCGAGTGGCCGCAGCGGTTGTACTTCATCGATGAATATCGGTCGTCTGCCGGTTGCCAGGCCATGACATCCTCCTTGTCCTTGAAATGCGGTACGGGCGCGAACGGCCCGCACCGCATACATAGCGGATCACCGCAGCAGCGCCAGCGCCTCGTCGATGCCGAGCGGCTCCGGCTGCGTGCAGGTGGTGGTCATCTCGATGAAGCGCCCCTCCTCGCCCGATTTCAGGATCGAAGTTAAAACGTCAATGCCATGCAGCGAGCGGTCGAGCGAGCAGCGCGGGTCGCGCTTCTCGATCAGCGCCATGGCCATGTCGGCAAGGCCTGCCGTGCGGTAGTTGGCCCGCGGACCGTTCGGGTGCTCCTGGTTCGCCTTGGAGAAGGGATGGTTCCACTCCGGCAGCGGCTTGATGTCCTTGTCACGCCCCGAGGCTTCCACGTGACCGCCGAAGAAGTTCGGATCGGGAACGTAGAGCGATCCCTCGGTACCGTAGAGCTCCATGTTGGCGTGGCGATGCGACCAGACATCCCAGCTGGCCGACATGGTGATCGTCGCGCCATTGGCGAATTCCAGCAGCGCATGGATGTTCGTCGGCGTTTCCACCGGGACCGTGGTGCCGGCGAGCGGCTGACTGGTCACGGTGCGCGTCGGGTTTGCCATGGAGGTGAGCGCGCCAACGCGCTTCACCGGTCCGATCAGGTTGATGAGGTTCGCAACGTAGTACGGCCCGAGGTCGAGGATCGGACCGCCGCCCTTGAGGAAGAAGAAGCCAGGGTTCGGATGCCACATCTCCATGCCAGGGCTCATGACATGGCAGGTGCCTGACGTGATGCGACCAACGCCGCCCTCGTCAACATATTTGCGCGCCAGCTGATGGGCGCCGCCGAGGAAGGTGTCCGGCGCGCAGCCGATCGCAAGGTTCTTCGCCTTGGCAATCCGCCGCAGCTCCTCGCCCTCCTCCAGCGACAGAACCAACGGCTTTTCCGAATAGACGTGCTTGCCGGCTTCCAGGATCACCTTCGACACGCGGAAATGCGCGTCCGGGATCGTCAGGTTGACGATGACGTCCAGCTCGTCATTGGCGAGCAGTTCATCAATCGTCTGCGCCTTCACCCCGTATTCCTTCGCCCGCAACTGCGCGGCCTCCGGATTGAGGTCGGCGCAGGCGAGCATCTTGATGCCCTTGAACAGCGGCGCCAGCGCCAGGTAGGTGATGGAAATATTGCCGCATCCGATGATGCCGACGCCGAGTTCCTTGGCCATGTGGGGCTCCGAAAATGCTGGGGTATCAGTAGGTCTTGAAGGCTGCGATCGAGCGGGCGATCAGCCGTTCGAGGTCGTTGGGATTGTCGTGTTCGACGACGTAGTGCTTCGTCTTCGTCTTCTCACGCAGCGCCGCCATAAGGCCTTTCCAGTCGACCGTGCCGTGGCCGACATCGGCCCAGCCGTCCTCGTCGGTGTTCTCACCGGCAGGCGCGATGTCCTTGACATGAACTGCGGTAATGCGGTCGCCGTAGCGGTCGATCCAGTCCATCGGGTCGGCGCCGCCGCGGATGACCCAGGCGATGTCGGCTTCCCAGGCAAGATCCGGCCCGCCCTCGAGGATCTGCTCCTGCGCGGTCGTGCCGTCGTCCAGCGTCTTGAACTCGAAGTCGTGATTGTGCCAGCCGAAGGTGTAGCCGGCATCCTTGTAGCGCTTGCCGGCTTCCGACAGACGCTTGCCGAAGGCGCGCCAGCCGGCGGCGTCGGTCGGGCGCAGATCGGCGACCAGATGCGGGCAGTAGATCGCCTCCATGCCGAGCGTCTTGGCGATCAACAGCGCCTGTTCCGGCTCCTTCTCCAGAAGGTCGAGGCCGAAATGGCCCGTCGGCATGGTCAGCCCGTTTGCATCGAGATCCGCCTTCATCGCCTTCAGCTGGCCCTCGTCCATGCTGGCATAAAGGGCGCCGTAGCCCTCGACTTCCGCATAGCCGGCCTTGCCGAGTGCAGTCAGCGTATCGGCGAGCGGCGGGAAATTGCGCGCGCTGTAGAGCTGGAAACCGAGTTTCGTCATGTCATCCTCCTGGGCCGGTGGCCCTTCTGCTGAAAGGTTCAATCTGCCGACTGGCAGGAATAGAGGTCGTAGATGCGGAAGACCGGTGAAGCCGCACTCGGCTCCGAAGGGGTGAAGGTGATGCGGCGGCTTTCGCCGGCGGCAAGGTCGAAGGCGTTGTCGGAATAACGGCCGGGCGTGTCGCTCTCGACCATCACGAAGAGCGCGAGACCGGACGCCTGAACCAGGAGGTTGATCGCGCCGTCTCCGGCCGGTGACATGAAGACCTCAAGCCCCGGCGGTGCCAGATCGAGCGCCTTGTAGGTGCCGTGAACATAGTGCCCCCCGCCGCCCATGCCGTTGGTGGCGGTAAAGCTCCAGAACAGGATCGCATCCGGCGTAAGGTCGGCCGCCGACAGAGTAACCGCCGTCACCGCCGCATCCGGCGAGCAGAGGGCGTCGACGCTTGTAAGGGGCGTACGGGTCCCGTCGAGCGAGACCGTCGACAGGTTGATGGTGACGGTGACGTCCTCGATGGTGTCATTGACCAGCGAGACGCGGATGTCCGAGCCATCGTCCGATGGAATGGCGGCAACGGCAACCGGCTGGAAGAAGCGCCGGGCAACATAATGCAGGACCTTCCAGCCGCCGCCATAGTCGAGGCTCGACCAGGAGGCGACGGGCCAAGTGTCGTTGAGTTGCCAGTAGAGCGTGCCCATGCAATGCGGCTTCAGCGACCGCCAATAGTCGACCGCAGTGCGGATGGCGAGCGCCTGCTGCACCTGGCTGAGATAAACGAAGTTGGCGCAGTCCTTCGGGAAGCGGAAGTAGCGGAACATGGTCGCCGCAATCCGCTCGTTGCCACCGGCATTCTTCTGGTGGTGCTCCATCACCGGAGAGGCGATGTTCAAGTCCTTCGGTTCGGCATAGGTCTGGATCACCGGCAGGGAGGTATAGGACTGGAAGCCGAATTCCGAGCAAAAGCGCGGGCGGACGGAGCGGTAATTGTCGAAGCTCTTGTTCTCGTGCCAGACCGACCAGTAGTGCATGTCGCCGGAGCCGTCGGCGTGCCAGGCGTCGCCGTAATCGAGATAGCCGGAAGCCGGGCTGGACGGCCACCAGATCGCTTCGGGTGCAGCCGCTTTCAGCGCCTGCTCGATCGTGCGGTTGAGGCGATCGTAGGAAACCAGATAGCGGTCACGGTTCTCGATCGACTCCTTGAACCAGGTCAGCGCGCCAACCAGCTCATTGTCGCCGCACCAGAGCACGATCGAGGGATGCGAGACCAGCCGGCGGACCTGGTAGTCCACCTCCTCCGCAACATCGTCGAGGAAGTCCGGCGTCGAGGGGTAGAGGTTGCAGGCGAACTGGAAGTCCTGCCAGACCATCAGGCCCAGCCGGTCGCAGAGGTCGTAGAACCAGTCTGCCTCGTAAAAGCCGCCGCCCCAGACGCGGATCATGTTCATGTTGGCATCGACGGCCGATTGCAGCAGGTCCTGCGTCTTTTCCGGGCTGGTGAGCGAAAAGAGCGCGTCGGCGGGGATCCAGTTGGCGCCGCGGCAGAAGATCTCCCGGCCGTTGATGCGGAAGGCGAAGCGGCTTCCCGCCTCGTCCGGATCGGTTATCAGCTCGACGGTCCGAAGGCCGATCTGGCGTGTTACCTGATCCTCGGGGATCTCCACCGTCAGGCGGTAGAGGTTCTGCTCGCCGCTGCCCGCCGGCCACCAGAGCCGGGGTTCGGCAATCTCGAAGACGTGGTGGATTGTGGTCTCGCCGGCGGCAATGCCGCAATCCAGCCGAACGCGCTCGCCATCGAGATCGAAATGCACCGGCACGACGCCCGGGTCCACAGCATAGAGCGTCAGCGCCACGTGCAGCTCAACCTTGCCATCGACTTGTCTCTGGCTGGTGACCACGTGCTCGATCCGCGCCGTTTCGAGCCGGTTCAGCGAGATCTCCCCGTAGAGGCCGAGCGGCGCAACGGCGATATTCCAGTCCCAACCGAAATGGCACTGCGGCTTGCGCAGCATGTTGCCGTTTGGGATCGGCGAATTGCCAGGATGGTAGGGAATGTAGAAGGGCTGGCGCGCCTGCCGCTCCTCCCCCGCCGCGATGCTGGAGTGGAAGTGGATGCGGATCGTGTTGTCGCCCGCCTGCAGCGCGGCCGAAACATCCGGACGGTAGCGGCGGAAGCAGTTGTCCGCCGAGAGAACCGAAACGTCGTTGATGAAGACGACAGCCACCGTGTCGAGATAGGTGATGTCGAGATACCAGCTCCCGTCCGGGTCATCGATGACGAACTGCCGCTCGATCATCCATTCCCATTCGGCGACCCACTGGACCTGATCCTCGTTGCGGCCGACATACGGATCCGAGATGATCCCGGCCCTTCTCAGCGCCGTATGGACGTCACCGGGTATCGCGATCTCGGTGACGTATGCACCGTCCGCCGACAACAGCCGCCACGTGCTGGAGAGATCGAGCTTCGACATCGTCATGACTGCGCTCAGATCCGCTCTTCGGTTTCGGCGTCGAAGAGGGACGCGAGCTCCATGTCGAACGACAGCTGCAGCCGGGTGGCGGGCGCATAACGCCTTGCACCGCCGATCCGGACGGACATGGTGTGGCCGGCGTGTTTCAGCCACAACAGGTTGTCGGCGCCCATCGGCTCTTCCAGATCGACCACCGCCTCATGTTTCTCGATCCCGGGGACGTCGCTGTCGACGTGGATGTGTTCGGGGCGCAGGCCCAGCACCACCTTTCGTCCTGCGACGAGCGGATTGGCAGCCTCGTAGCCATCGAGCGAGAAGGAGACGCCATGGGTCTTGAAGACCGTCTTGCCACCCTCCTCCACCAGTTCGCCGTGCAGGAAGTTCATCGACGGGGAACCGATGAAGCCGGCAACGAACAGGTTGACCGGTCGGTTGTAGATCGTCATCGGATCGTCGAGCTGCTGGATGACGCCGCTCTTCATGATTGCGATCCGGTCCGCCAGTGTCAGCGCCTCGATCTGGTCGTGGGTGACGTAGATCATCGTGTTCTTCAGCGAATGGTGGAGCCGCTTGATCTCGACGCGCAGCTCCGAGCGCAGCTTGGCGTCGAGGTTGGAAAGCGGCTCATCGAAGAGGAAGACGTCGACATCGCGCACCAGCGCCCGGCCGATCGCCACGCGCTGCCTTTGCCCGCCTGAAAGCTCAGCCGGCTTGCGCTTCAGGAGCGGTTCGATCTGCAGGATCTCGGACGCCCGCGCGATGCGCCGGTCGATGTCGTCCTTCGGTACGCCTGCGACGCGCAGCCCGAAGGACAGGTTCTTTTCCACCGTCATCTGCGGGTAAAGCGCATAGGACTGGAACACCATGCCGATGCCGCGATCCTTGGGTTCCTCCCACGTGACGTTCTTGCCCTTGATGAAGATCTGCCCGTCCGTCGGCTCCAGCAGGCCCGCAATGCAGTTCAGCAAGGTCGACTTGCCGCAGCCGGAAGAGCCGAGCAGCACGAGAAACTCGCCATCGCGCACTTCGAGATCCAGATTGCGCAGCACGTTGACGGCGCCGAACGAAAGGGAAAGGTCACGGATGGAAACGCTGTTGGTCATGAATTACCCCTTCACTGCGCCTGCGGCGATGCCGCGGACGAAAAGCCGGCCGGAAACGAAATAGACGATGAGGGGAATGGCGCCCGTGAGAAGCGTCGCGGCCATGTTGACATTGTACTCCTTCACGCCCTGGACGGAGTTGACGATATTGTTGAGCTGGACTGTCATCGGATAGGTGTCGGGCCGGGTGAAGACGACGCCGAACAGGAAGTCGTTCCAGATGCCCGTGACCTGCAGGATCATCGCAACCACGAAGATCGGCAGCGACATCGGCAGCATGATGCGCAGATAGATCTGCCAGAACCCCGCACCGTCGATGCGGGCCGCCTTGAACAGTTCCACCGGCAGCGAGGCAAAGTAGTTGCGGAAGAGCAGCGTCAGGATCGGCATGCCAAAAATGGTATGGACGATCACGAGGCCGGTCAGCGTGCCGTAGACGCCAAGCTCGCGCAGCGCGATCACCACCGGATAGATCATCACCTGATAAGGGATGAAGGCACCGATGATCAGGATCGAGAAGAAGAGTTCCGAGCCCTTGAAGCGCCAGTTGGCGAGCGAATAGCCGCTGACCGAGGCGACGAAGATCGAGACCACCACGGACGGGACGAGGATCTGCACGGAGTTCCAGAAGCCGCGCGAAAGTCCGTCGCAGTTCAACCCGGTGCAGGCCTCCGCCCAGGCTTTCACCCAAGGCTCGAAGGTGATCTCCATCGGCGGCGAGAAGATGTTGCCCATACGGATTTCGGGCATGCCCTTCAGCGAGGTCACGACCATCACGTAAAGCGGCAGCAGGTAGTAAAGGGCGGCGATTGACAGAACGCCATAGAGGATGATGTTGCGGCGCGACAGCACCCGCTTCGGCCGGCGACCGCGAGGGCCGGAGACATCGGCGGCAACCGCATCGAAGCCGGCCCCGGTGGTATTGAGTGTCGAGATGTTAGCCACGCTTCTTCCCTCCGAACTCGAGATAGGCCCACGGGATGATGATGATTGCGACGGTGAGCAGCATCATGGTGGAGGCGGCGAAACCCTGGCCGAGATTCTGGGCCTGGAACATGTAATCGTAGACGTATTTTGCCGGCACTTCCGAGGCGTTGCCGGGGCCGCCGCTCGTCTGGGCGACGACGAGGTCATAGACCTTGACGATGCCGCTCGCGATAATCACCAGCGTGGTGATGAAAACAGGCCGCATCATCGGGATGACGATGAAGAGATAAGTGCGCCACATCGGAATGCCGTCGACCCGCGCGGCCTTCCAGATGTCTTCGTCGATGCCCCTGAGGCCCGCCAGCATCAGGCACATCACGAGCCCCGTTCCCTGCCACAGGCCGGCGATCAGGATGCCGTAGATGACGATGTCGGGGTTGTAGAGCGGGTCGAACGTGAAGTTTTCGAAGCCGAGCGAGCGCACGATCCCCTGGATGCCGAACTCCGGATTGAGGATCCACTGCCAGACGAGGCCGGTGACGATGAAGGAGAGCGCGAAGGGGTAAAGGAAGATCGTCCGGAACGCGTTCTCAAAGCGGATCTTCTGGTCCATCAGCGCCGCCAGCAGAAAGCCGATAACGAGGCTGAAGATCAGCGACAGAATGCCGTAGATCGCAAGATTTTGGATCGAGATGATCCAGCGCGACGTGCTCCACAGCCGCTCATACTGGTCGAGCCCGACGAAGGACAGGCGCGGCAGGAGCTTAGAATTGGTGAAGGAGTAGAGGATGGTCCAGAGCGAGCCTCCGAGGAAGATGCCCATCGCAATCAGGATCATCGGGATGGAGGCAATCTTGGAATTCAGATTGCGGAATAACTGGTTGGGGCGTTTGGCAGGCGCATGACCTGTCATTGTCGGTTCCTCCTCGAGCACGACTTCGCGCGAACGCAGGCACCGGGTCGGCCGGTGCCGGCGCGCTTGGCGCAGTAAGCGAAACGTTTACCCGGCCGGCACCTTCACGCGGTGCCGACCGGGGCGGTCGCTTGGGATCAGTCAGCCGAGGAAATGATGTCGGCGAAGCGCTTCTGGGCGTCTTCCGGGCTCAGCGAGGTGCTGGAGAAGAACTCGGTCATGAGATCCTCCTTCTGCTTCTGGCTGTCGGCGGAGAGTGCCTGGTCGGTGCTGGTCAGCGCGTTGCCCTTGGCAACGATGTCGAGGCCCTTCTTCATGCAGTCGTTGACCGAGGTCAGATCGACGTCACCGCGAACCGGGAGCGACCCCTTCTTCAGGTTGAACGCGACCTGCGTCTTCGGATCGAGCATGGTCTGCGCCAACACGTCCTGCGCCTTCGACTTCTCTTCGTCGTCGAGGACGGGGAAGTAGAACGCGTCACCGCCGGTGGCGATATAGGGGCTTATGCCGAGGCCGGGCAGGCAGCTGTAGTCCTCGCCGGCAACCTGACCGGCGATCTGGAACTCGCCCTGCGCCCAGTCGCCCATCACCTGACCGCCGGCCTTGCCGGTGATCACAAGATTGGTCGCCTGGTTCCAGTCCTGCACATTGCTGCCGGCAGCCATTTCGCGGGCCTGGGCGGCGGCTTCGAAGACCTTCGCCATTTCTGAGCCAGCTGCGACGTCAGCGTCCTTGTCGACGTAGACGGCCTCATAGACCTCCTTGCCGCCGAGGGCGAGAACGAGCGTGTCGAAGAGGCCACCGGACTGCCAGGCCTGACCACCGAGCGCCAGCGGCTGAATGCCGGCTTCGCGTAGCTTCGGCGCCGCAGCGACGAATTCATGCCAGTCCTTCGGCACCGGAACGCCGGCCTGTTCAAAGGCGGCGTTGGACAGCCACAGCCATTGCCAGGAGTGGATATTGATTGGCACGCAATATATCTTGCCATCCAGCGTGCAGCTATCGAGCAGGCTTGCGGGCTTGATGACGTCCTTCCAATTGCCTTCCTCTGCAACTGCAGTGAGGTCGCGCATCAGGCCTGCTTCCACGAGCTCCTGCGCCTGGCGGCCGTGGTTGAACTGGGTAGCACCCATTGGATCGCCGCCGGTGATGCGACTGATCATGATCGGGCGAGCCGTGCTGCCAGCACCCGCGATAGCGCCGTCGATCCACTTGTTTCCGGTTGCGTTGAATGCCTTGGCGAGCTCGGCAACGGCCGCAGCCTCACCACCGGACGTCCACCAATGCGTCACTTCGAGATCAGTCGCCTTGGCAACACCCATAGGCAACACGATCGTAGCCGCGAATGCGGCTGTCAGTGCACGAATATTCATGAGTCTCCTCCCTCACTGAAACGATGCAGGAAAAAGCTATGTCAAAGATTTCAGCTAGGCAACAGGGACAGGCGCAAAAACTTCGCGATACCGACGATTACAACTTCTAATTTCGGCGAGGACGAGCACGTGCACTGGAAGCGTGGCGCGCAAAAGCCCAGAATCTTTCAATGTTTTTCGTCGGCGAGCTCATCATTTGCTTCGCATCCGCAAAAAATCTTCCGCACCTGCGTGGTACAACCAGAAGAAGCACAGCCGCCCCCTGCCCTCGAAAATTCTGCTCGACATTTCGCCTGTATCGTTTCAGTTTGTATTCTCGCGATGCCGATCAGTTGAGGAGGCATCCGTTTTCAGGGACGCCATAAACTTCTATAGCTGGCGCAGCTGAATCGGGTGGCGGCAGGGAATGGACGACAGTATCAAAGGAATGGCCAAGGCGGTCATGGCCGGGCGTGAGCGCCCGACGCTGAAGACGATCGCCTATATGACCGGGCTCGGGATCACCACCGTCTCCAGGGCACTCAAGGATGCGCCCGATATCGGCGCGGAAACCAAGGAGCGCGTCCGGCTCGTCGCCAATCAGCTGGGCTACCAGCCAAACCGCGCCGGCGTGCGGTTACGCACCGGCAAGACGAACGTGATAGCGCTCGTGCTCAGCATCGAGGAAGAGCTGATGGGCTTCACCAGCCAGATGGTCTTCGGCATTTCGGAAGTCCTGGCCGGTACGCAGTACCACCTGGTGCTCACCCCGCACTCGCACCAGAAGGACCCGATGCTGCCGGTGCGCTACATCCTTGACACAGGATCAGCAGACGGCGTGATCATCTCGCGGATTGCACCGGACGATCCACGCGTGCGCCTGATGACGGAGCGCAACATGCCGTTTGCCACGCATGGACGCACCGACATGGGGATTACCCATCCGTTTCACGACTACGATAACGAGGCTTATGTCTACCAGGCGGTCGAAAAGCTGGTGTCGCGGGGCCGTAGGCGGATCGCGCTTCTCCCGCCACCGAGCGCGCTGTCCTTCTATCTGCACAGTCGGATCGGCTTCGAGCGCGGCCTTGCCTACTTCGGCGCGACCGAGGTCGCCATCGGCAGGATTACGACGGAAATGCCCTTGAGCGACCTCCGCAACCACACGGAAACGATGATGCGCTCCGCCAATGCGCCGGACGGCATTATCTCGATCAGCGGCAGCTCCACCATAGCATTGGTCGCCGGTATCGAAGCCGCCGGCAAGAAGCTCGGACAGGATCTTGACCTTGTCTCCAAACAGTCGGCCGATTTTCTGAACTGGATACGTCCGGAGATCTACACGGTAAACGAGGACGTCCGGCACTCCGGGCGGGAACTGGCCAAGGCGGTGATCGCACGGATCGACGGCGTTGCGCCGGAGCTGCTGCAGAGCGTCAGCAAGCCGGCCTGGTCTCCGATGGGACCGCGCGACTGACTGTCCATAAAACAGAAGAATCTGTTTAAGCTCAACACGAAAAACCCGCCTCAATGGGCGGGTTTCTCTCATTCAACCGACGATCAGGTGAAGTCAGCCAATCCGCTGCCCCAGGGGCCGTGATGCTTGTCGGCGCCGTCCACCCTGTCGAAGCCGTGGGCGCCAAAGAAGTCGCGCTGCGCCTGGATCAGATTGGCGGTGCCGCGGCCGCGCCGGTAAGCGTCGAAATACGAGAGTGCCGAGGCAAGGGCCGGGACCGGCAGGCCGGAGTTGACGGCGTAGGACACGACCCGGCGCAACGCGCCATCGGTGTCTTTGACCATCTGCGAGAAGGCCGGCGTTACGATCAGGTTGGCGACGCCGGGATCCTTGGTGAAAGCCGAGGTGATTTCATCGAGGAATGCCGAGCGGATGATACAGCCTGCGCGCCAGATCTTGGCGATGGTCGGCATTGGCAAATTCCAGCCGTACTCATCCGAGGCTGCCGACATGACGGCAAACCCTTGCGCATAGGCGCCGATCTTGGCGGCCAGCAGAGCATTCTCAAGATCGTCTAGGAAGGCTGCCCTGTCCGCCGGCGCAGCGGCAGTCTTGGGCAGACCGAAGATTGACTCAGCCGCCTCCCGCTCGCTCTTTTGCGACGACAGAATGCGGCCGGCAACCGCCGCTTCGATGGCAGTGGCGGCAACGCCCATGTTCTGTGCCTCGATGACCGACCATTTGCCGGTCCCTTTCTGGCCGGCGCGATCGACGATCATATCAACCATCGGCTTATGGGAGATCGGATCAGTCGCCTTCAACACGGTCTCAGAGATCTCGATGAGATAGGAGTTCAAACGGCCGGCATTCCACTTGCCGAACACGCCGCCGATCTCCGGCGCGCTCATGCCAAGACCATCACGCAGGATGCCATAGATCTCGGCGATCATCTGCATGTCCGCGTATTCGATGCCATTATGGATCGTCTTGACGAAATGGCCGGCACCATTCTCACCGAGCCAGGCGACGCAGGGGTCGTCGTTGAACTTGGCGGATATCGACGTCAGCACCTTCTCGACGCGCTTCCAGCTCTCCTCTGTGCCGCCGACCATGATCGAAGGCCCGTTGCGCGCGCCCTCCTCACCACCTGAGACGCCCATGCCAATAAAGGTCAGATCGCTGTCCTTGAGGTTGTCGAAGCGGCGCATCGTGTCGCGGAAATTCGCATTGCCGGCATCGATCATGATGTCGCCCGCAGAAAGATAGGGTTTGAGCGCTTCCATCTGCTGGTCGACGGGCTCGCCCGCCTTGATCATGATGATGATCGGCCGGGGTGGCCGGATGGAAGCGACAAACTGCTCCAGCGTCTCGCAGGGGATGATCTGCCCCTGAAGGTCACCCGCCTCGGCGAAGAACGTCCGCGTCGCCTCCGGGCTGCGGTTGAAGACCGCGATGCGGTTTCCCTTCTCGGCAATGTTGAGCGAGAGGTTCGAGCCCATGACGCCGAGCCCGATGAGGCCGATTTCTGCCTGTTCCAAGGATATGCCTCCATTTGCAGTTGGCGGCTGTTTTGGCACCGCCGATGACAAACGGCAAGGCTGAAACGATGAAGTTCTGGCTGTTATCCGCTTGTCAGACAGCTGGACGATCATCGTCATCGTCGATAGCCCGCCAGCCTGCACCGTCGAGATCGTCGTACTGGCCGCTCTTCAGCGACCACAGGAACGCGAGCAGGCCGAGCGCTCCGAGGAAGAGCGCGATCGGGATGAGATAAACGAGCATGTTCATGCCAGTTGCGCCCCCGTCGCGACCGGCACCGGTGCAGCCGGTACCGCATATGCCCGCTCTGCCCCTGCCAACCGGTTCAACCGAAGCGCGCTGGCCACAACAATGATCGATGACGTCGACATGGCCACAGCTGCGATCAAAGGCGTTGCGTAGCCCGCGAGCGCGATCGGCACTGCGATGACGTTATAGCCGATGGCGAGAGCGAAGTTCTGGCGGATCAGGCGTCCGGCCCGGCGGGATACCTCCATCGCAAGCGGTACGGCGTTGAGGCTGTCGTGCATGAAGACGAAATCGGCTGCCTGGCGCCCGACGTCCGCTGCGGTCGCCGGCGCGATCGAAACGTGCGCGGCGGCCAGCGCGGGCGCATCATTGATGCCATCTCCAACCATGAGCACCTTTGCCCCCGTCCGATCAAGCTCCGCCACCGCCTCGGCCTTGTCGCGCGGTGACAGTTCCGCCTGCCACTGGGTGATCCGCAGACGGCGCGCCACATCGATCACGACCGTCGCTCGGTCGCCGGAGAGGATGCCCGTCGCGAGGCCGGAGGCGCCAAGCCCTGCGACTGCAGCGGCGGCATCCGGACGCAACGCGTCCTCAAAGAAGAAACTCTGGAGTTCAGTGCCATCAAGCGACAGGACGACCTCGGATAGCGCTTCTGTCTTACCATTGTCGCCGCAGGCAAAGCGGCGGTTGCCAAGCCGGTAGGTTCCATCTTCCGTGACCGCTTCGAGCCCCTGCCCTGCCAGTTCCACGACGCTTCGAAAACGCGCGCCGGCATCCGGTGCGCTCCGGTAGAGCGCCTGCGAGAGCGGATGGCGGGAATGGGCGGCAAGGCCAGCGGCAACGGCAAGATGGGCAAGCTTGACGTCCGCTGCATTGACCAGACGAGGCCGACCGAGCGTCAGCGTCCCCGTCTTGTCGAAGAGGACGGTATCAACTTCCGCCAGGCGTTCCATTGCCGAGCCGTCCTTCACCATGATGCCGTTCTTGAACAGCCGTCCCGCCGCTACGACCTGGACCACGGGCACGGCGAGGCCAAGCGCGCAGGGGCAGGTAATGATCAACACGGCAATGGCGATCAGCATCGCCTGTTTCCAGTCGCCGTCAAAGATACCCCAAGCGATGAAGGCCACGAGGGCCAGCAGATGAACCGCCGGCGAATAGAGTTGGGCTGCCCGGTCGGCGATCCGCCGGTAGCGCGCCCGGCCACCTTCGGCAGCTTCCATCAGAGAGATGACTTCCGCCAGGAACGACTCTTTTGCGGCAGCTGTCGCGCGAATGACAAGCGAGCCGGTCAGGTTGAGGATGCCGCCTTGGACAACGTCCCCCGGCCCGGCAACGGCTGGCGCGCTTTCACCGTTGACGATCGAACGATCAAGATCGCTTCTGCCGCTCTCGACGATGCCGTCAACAGGCACCCGCTCCCCCGCCGCGACCATCAGCCGGTCGCCCGGCCTGATGTCCTCGATCGGACGGTATTCACGCCCGCCGCCGTCTGCGAGAACGATCGCGCCGCGTGGCGACAACCGGGCAAGGCCGCTGATTGCGGCACGCGCGCGGTCACGCATGACGTGGTCGAGCGTGCGGCCAATAGCAGGAAAAACAGCAGCGACACGGTGGCATCAAACCAGGCGTGCTGACCATGATGCATGGTCTCCCAGAGCGACACCGCATACGAGAGCGTGATGGCAAGGGCGATGGGGACATCCATGTTCGTGCGGCCATGGCGAATGGCCTGCCATGCGGACTGATAGAAGAAGCGGCCCGCATAGATGAGCGCTGGCGCGGCGATCATGGCCGAGATCCAGTGGAAGAGATCCCGGGTCGAGGCCTCCGCACCCGACCAGACGGAAACCGACAGGAGCATGATGTTGGCTGCGGCGAAACCAGATACGGCCACCGCCCTGATCAGATCTCGCTGCAGCTCGTCGCCGGCATCCTCGGCATTCGAGAACAGATGGGCATCATAGCCGGTCGCCCGGTTGATGGTCAGGACCAGATCCAGCGGATCGGCCTTCCGCCCGTCCACTTCTTCCCTCCAGATCACGGAGACACGTTTTGTAGACAGATTGACCCGCGCTCTCACGACTTCCGGCAGGGCCTGCAGCGCCTTCTCGATCGTCGTGATGCAGGTGCCGCAATGGACGCCCGGCACGCCAAGGTCGGTCTGTCGCAGGCCGGTCTCCACCTGACGGCTCGACAGCAGCAACTCCTCGCTCGAGGGCAACGCATGACCGAGACGCTCAAGCTCGACAGCTCCTTCGTTACCGGGAGCGCAGCAGGTGGTCATTTCAGATCTCCAGCAACGGAAATGCGCTGCGTATGATGCAGGATGCGCTTTCCCTGCCTCACGGCCTCGGCCTCGACGATCCACGTGCCCGCGGGAACCTCATGATGCTCTACAAAAAGGCCGTTGGCTTGCGGCTGGAGCACAATATGAAAATCCTGATCCTCGCCTACGGGCCGTTTGAAGCTCAGGGAGACGGAGTCGGCATCAATGGAACCTTTCTGCGGATGCGACAGCCGATAGCGGATGTCTGAGCCCGCAACTTCGATCGACCCGACGATTCCTGTTGCCGCCAATGCCCGAGCTTCCGCAACCTTTCCATTGAACTCCTGGCTGGCGATGTAGGTGTTCTTGACCAACAGACCGCTCCAGGTGTGGGTTGCCTGCCACGCCATGTAAAAGTTCACCGAGATGATCGTCCCGAAGAACAGGCACATGACGCAGACCATGTGCCATCCGGTGAAGACGAAACCTTTGCGTTCTGTCGAGTTCATTGGCGGCCCTCCGGCGCATAGAAGTTGGCATCATAATGGTCCCGTTCATGGCTTGAGCGGTCCTCGGCCACGAAGCTGAAGCCGTCACTGCCATCCGGCAAGGCGTCGGCTGGAACGGTGACGAACACCTTCAGCGCCGTTGCCTTGTCGGGATCCACCGAGATGGCGAACCTGCGATTGTCGTCGCTGGTGTGACCGTTGATTTTCATCGTGGCTTCCGGCAGCCCGTCCAGCGACAGGAGAATGGTGCGCGGCTCGGGAATCATGTTCAGTAGACGGATGGTGTAGCCGTTGCGGATCGATCCATCCGACTCCAGGACATATTGGGGATTGCGGTCATGAATGACGTTGACCTCAAGCCTGTCGCGACTGAGGAGCGCGACGAGGAGACCGAGGCCGACCGCCGTCCAGACGCCCATATAGAGCAGCGTGCGCGGTCGGAAGATGATGCGCCAGTTGAAGTGGCGGACCTTGTCGACGAAGCTGCCGTCTGCGTTGCGCACACGATCTGGATTGATCGGCGCCGTACCGTTGTCCGTAGCAAGCGCCATGTTCGCATCATATTCGTTCAGCGTCGCATAGGCGATCAGTCCGCGCGGCCTGCCGATCTTGTCCATCACGCTATCGCAGGCGTCGATGCAGAGCGCGCAGGTGATACAGGCCAGTTGCTGGCCGTCGCGGATGTCGATCCCCATCGGACAGACGGCGACGCAGGCATTGCAGTCCACGCAGTCGCCGACCGGCTGGCCGGCAGCAACCGCCTTCTTCGCGTGCTTCGTTCGCGGCTCGCCGCGCCAGTCGTTGTAGGTCACCACCAGCGAATTGTCGTCCAGCATGGCTGCCTGAATACGCGGCCAGGGGCACATGTAGATGCAGACCTGCTCGCGCATCAGACCGCCAAAGACATAGGTGGTGGCGGTCAACACGCCGACTGTCGAATAGGCGATGAAGGCGGCGTTACCCGTCACGAAATCATACGCCAGCGACGGCGCATCGGCGAAGTAGAAGATCCACGCACCGCCGGTCGCCACCGCAATGGCGAGCCAGATGGCGTGCTTCAGGACACGCTTGCGGATCTTCTCCACGGTCCATGGACCGGAATCGAGCTTCATGCGGGCATTGCGGTCGCCTTCAACCCAGCGCTCTACCACAAGGAAGAGATCGACCCACACGGTCTGCGGACAGGCATAGCCGCACCATGCGCGGCCGACCGCCGAGGTCACCAGGAACAGCCCGAAACCAGCCATGACCAGAAGGCCCGCGACGAAAAAGAACTCCTGCGGCCAAATCTCGATGAAGAAGAAATAGAAGCGGCGGTTCGCCATATCGACCAGGACGGCCTGATCTGGAGCATAGGGACCGCGATCCCACCTGATCCAGGGGGTCAGGTAGTAGATGCCAAGCGTGATCAACATCACCAGCCATTTGAAACGGCGAAAGCGGCCTTCGGCGCGCTTGGGAAAGATTTTCCTGCGTGCTTCGTAGAGCGGTTCCGGCACCCCTGGGCTTGGGGCGGCTTGCCCCTTGCTGCCATTCTGGCTGGTTCGGTCAAGGCCTCCGGCGGTGTAGAGATTCATTGGCGCAGATCCACTTCTGTGGCTGTCTTCTCCCACTTGCTGCCCCGGCGATCCTTGACATAAAACAAGGGACGCGGGACTCTGGCCGCGCTCATTGTCGCAGTGAATAAGGGGGAGCCATGGCGGTCGCCGAAGCCATGATCATTCATGTTTCGATCGATGCGCCGTGGGACGCCGTTTTTGACTTTGCGCGAAGACCCGAAAACTTGGGGGCGTGGGCGGCAGGGCTGGCTGCAGGCCTGAGACCGGCGGGTCCCGAATGGATCGGCAACGGCGGACCGTTTGGGGAAATCCGTATCCGGTTCGCGTCGGATAACGATCTCGGGGTGATCGACCATGACGTCATGTTCCCAGACGGGACCGTGGTCCACAATGCCTTCCGGATCGTGCCGAATGGCGACGGCGCAGAGGCGATGTTTACCCTCATCCGCCAGGCAGGCATGGACGACGCGGCTTTCAGCTCCGATGCCGCCGCGATCCGGCGTGACCTCGACGCGCTGAAGTCATTGATGGAAATGCGCAACCCGGAGTAGATTGCGCCTTTCCTATTGTGACTGCCGCCCTAGAATCCAGCGGTATCTGATGCTGTGGGAGAGCTAGATGTCCGCGCTGATCGACGGCCTGAACCTCATCTTGTGGGAGTACGTGCTGGTCTACGGACTGCTCCTCGTCGGCCTCTACTTCACGGTCCGACTCCGGCTGATCCAGTTCCGGCACTTCACTGAAATGTTTCGCGTCCTGCGCAACAGCTCGAACGAAGACAAGGCAGGCATCAGCCCCTTTCAGGCGCTCACCGTCAGCCTCGCTTCACGCGTTGGAACCGGCAATATCGCCGGGGTTGCCGTGGCTCTTTATCTCGGAGGCGCAGGAGCGATCTTCTGGATGTGGATGGTGGCCTTGGTCGGCATGGCGACGGCCTATTCCGAGAGCACGCTCGCACAACTCTATAAGGTCAAGAACGCCGAAGGCATGTATCGCGGTGGGCCGGCATTCTACCTGGCGCGCGGACTGCGGGCGCCATGGGCAGGCGGCGTCTTTTCGATTTGCCTGATCCTTTCCTTCGGACTGGTCTTCAATGCAGTTCAAGCCAATTCCATTGCCGATGCAATGGAGGGAGCATTCGGGCTGCCAAAGTTGGCCGTTGGCCTGTTCGTCGCCCTCCTCTCTGGCATCGTCATTTTCGGTGGCATCCGCCAGATTGCGCATGTGGCCCAACTGGTGGTACCTTTCATGGCGGGCGCATATCTGCTCACCGCAATCTACGTCCTGCTCATCAACTGGTCTGAAGTGCCGGGTGTCTTTGGCAGCATCTTCGCGAGTGCCTTCGGCTGGCAGGAAGCTGCCGGCGGCACGACCGGTGGCGTCATGGCGGCGTTGATGAACGGCGTGAAGCGCGGGTTGTTCTCCAACGAAGCAGGCATGGGCTCCGCGGCAAACATTGCCGCCGTTGCTACGCCCCAGCCACACCATCCGTCATCCCAGGGCTTCGTGCAGGCGCTTGGTGTGTTCATCGATACGATCCTGATCTGCACCGCCACCGCGATCGTGATCCTTCTTTCCGGCGCGCTGGTACCGGAGAGCGGCGTGACGGGGGCTCAGCTGACACAGGCAGCCCTGACTGAGCATCTCGGCAGCTTGGGTGGTCAGTTCATCGCCGTCGCGATCTTCTTCTTCGCCTTCACCTCGATCATCGGCAACTATTCCTATGCCGAGAATGCAATGACGTTCCTGCGCGTGGGGACCGGCCCAGGTATCCTGATCCTGCGAACGGCGGTCTTGCTGATGGTCATCTGGGGAGCCTACGAGACGGTCGCCACGGTCTTCAACGCGGCAGATGCCTCCATGGGGCTGATGGCCACGATCAATCTCGTTGCAATCGTGCTCCTATCCGGGACCGTCGCCAAGCTGACGAAGGACTACTTTGCCCAGCGCAAGGCTGGAGACGTCCCGGTTTTCCAGGCCGCGGACTATCCGGAACTGTCCGGGAAGATCGATCAGACGATATGGACGCGCGAGTAGCGCCGTTCCCCCAAGAGGAGACCATAGGATGGCCACCAGTGGAGCCGATCACAGGATCGACTACGTCGAGTTCGAGGTGAAGGACGTTGAAAGGGCGAAGACGTTCTACGGGCAGGCCTTCGGGTGGGCCTTCACCGACTACGGACCGGACTATTGCGAGTTCAAGGACGGCCGATTGAGTGGGGGCTTTTCCAGATCCCATACGGTCACTCCCAAAGGAGGGCCGCTGGTCATCCTGTTTGCAGAAAATCTGGAGGAGACGCTGTCGCGGGTGGAACACGCAGGCGCGCAGATCTCGCGTCCCATCTTCCCCTTTCCCGGCGGTCGCAGGTTCCATTTCGTCGACCCTGAGGGCTACGAGCTGGGGGTATGGTCCGACACATGAAGGCCGCGCCGAAAGACGCGGCCTTCGCTCTATCCGTGGGAAGACTGACTATTCGCCGCCGCCCAAAGAGTGCACATAGACAGCCAGCTGCTTCAACGTCTCGTCGCTGAGACGAACGCTCCAGGCGGGCATGACGCCATGTCGCGGTGCCTGGATCTGCCGTGCGATCTCGGCCTCACCGCTGACCTTCAGCCAGATGGCATCGGCAAGGTTGGGGGCGCCCAACTCGCGATCTCCCTCGCCTGCCTCGCCATGGCACGAAGCACAGTTGTCGACATAAAGCTGCTTGCCGGGCTCCACCATCGCAGGGTTGCGAGGCGTCCCGCTGAAGCTGACGACATAGGCCGCGCCCTGACGGACCTCATCGGGCTGGAGCATGTCCGCGAAGCTCGGCATCTCCGAGAAGCGGGTGTCAGCATCGACTGCGTCGCGGACGCCGTGCGAGATCGTGTGCTAGATGGCGTTGATGTCGCCACCCCAGAGCCACTCGTCGTCGTTCAGGTTGGGATATCCCTGCCCGCCCGCGGCACCGGTACCATGGCACTGGACGCAGTTGACGCGAAACGCAGACGCGCCGCCGGCCGTAGCGAACCGTGCAAGCTGCGGATCGGCGAGGATCTCCTCGAGCGAAACCTTAGAGATCTTCTCCAGGATTGCCCCTTGCGCCACCCGCGCGCCTTCCATCTCGCCCGCCAGTTCACCACGACTGGAGTAGTTCAAGACGCCCTTGGTGGCTTCGTTGACGAGCGGCCATGCCGGGTAAAGGACCATATAGCCCAGCGACCAGACGATGGTGGCGTAGAAGCTCCACACCCACCAGCGTGGCATGGGGTTGCTGAGTTCGCGGATGCCATCCCACTCATGGCCGGTTGTTTCGACGCCGCTGATCTCGTCTATTTGCTTGTCCGCCATCTCTCATTCCTCCTTCAGAGGGATCTGCGCGGCATCTTTTGCAAGAGCCTTCGCCCGGGGCGCAGGGTGAAAAGTACGACGCCGATAAAGAAGACGGTCATGCTGAGCAGCGCCCAACTGTCGGCGAACTGTCTGAGTGCAGTGTAGACTTCCATTTGAGCCTCCTCACCGATAACCGGCTGCATCGTCATAGGTGGGAAAAATCGACCAGGGTGCCGAGCATCTGAAGGTAAGCGACGAGCGCATCCATCTCCGTCAGCTGCGCCGCGTTTCCATCGAAGTCGCCGATCTTGGCCTTGGGATAGCGCTCGCTGACGCCCGAGGTATCGGCGTTTGGATCGGCCTGCGCCTTGAGATCCACTTGGGCGTTCTCCAGCATGTCGTCGGTATAAGGCACGCCTACCGCGCGATTGGCCTTGAGATCCATCGTGACATTGGTCACCTGGAGCGGCGTGTCCTTGAGGAAGGCGTAGCTTGGCATGACCGATTCGGGCACGACCGAGCGCGGCTCGATCAGGTGCTGCACGTGCCATTCGTTCGAATAGCGGTCGCCGACGCGGGCTAGGTCCGGTCCGGTGCGCTTTGATCCCCACTGGAACGGATGGTCGTACATGGATTCGGCCGCAAGGCTGTAGTGGCCATAGCGCTCGACCTCATCGCGGAAAGGACGGATCATCTGGCTATGGCAGGCATAACAGCCTTCCCGGATGTAGATGTTGCGCCCGGCCAATTCGAGCGGCGAGTAGGGCCGCATGCCGTCGACCTTCTCGATCGTGTTCTCCAGATAGAAGAGAGGCACGATCTCCACGATCCCGCCGATCGACACCACGAACAGGGAGCCGACCAAAAGGAGGGTCGCGTTGCGCTCGACGAAATGATGCTTGTCTAGGATACCCATCAGCTTTGTCCTTATTCGGCCGGCTGCAGCGCTGCCGCGGGTGCTGCACCCGGAAGCCTTTCGCGCCGCTCGTAGCCGAGGATTGTCATGGTGACATTGAAGGCCATGATCAGTGCACCCAGGAGGAACATTCCGCCGCCGACGGCCCGAAGGACGTAGTAGGGGAACATGGCCGAGACCGTTTCGGCAAACGAGTAGACGAGGAAGCCTTGGTCGTCATATTCGCGCCACATCAGACCCTGCTGCACGCCGGCAACCCACATAACAGCCGCGTAGACCACGATGCCGAGCGTTGCGAGCCAGAAGTGCCAGTTCACGAGCGCCAGACTGTAGAGCCGGTTGCGGTTCCAGAGCTTGGGCACGAGGAAGTAGATCGCGCCGAAGGTGATCATGCCCTTCCAGCCGAGTGCGCCGGAGTGCACGTGGCCGATCGTCCAGTCGGTGTAGTGGCTGAGCGAGTTGACGGCCTTCACCGACATCATCGGGCCTTCAAAGGTGGCCATGCCATAGAAGGCGACTGCAATCACCAACATGCGCACGATCGGATCGGTCCGGATGCGATCCCAGGCGCCCGAAAGCGTCATCAGGCCGTTGATCATACCGCCCCAGGAAGGCACCCAGAGCATGATGGAAAAGACCATGCCGAGCGTCTGCGCCCAATCGGGCAGCGCTGTATAGTGGAGGTGGTGCGGGCCCGCCCAGATGTACATGAAGATCAGTGCCCAGAAGTGGATGATCGACAGCCGGTAGGAATACACGGGCCGATTCACCTGCTTCGGGATGAAGTAGTACATCATGCCAAGGAAGCCGGCGGTCAGGAAGAAACCGACCGCGTTGTGGCCGTACCACCACTGCGTTAGCGCATCCTGGACGCCGGAGAAAGCCGAATAGCTCTTCACGCCGAGGAAGGAGACGGGAACTGCAAGGTTGTTGACGACATGCAGCATCGCGATGGTGACGATGAAAGCGAGGTAGAACCAGTTCGCCACATAGATATGGGGCTCCTTGCGCCGCAGAATGGTGCCAAGGAAGACGACCAGATAGGCCACCCAGACGATGGTGAGCCAGATGTCGACATACCATTCCGGCTCTGCGTATTCGCGGCTTTGCGTGATGCCGAGCAGGTAGCCGGTGGCCGCCATGACAATGAACAACTGGTAGCCCCAGAAGACGAACCACCCGAGATTGCCGCCGAAGAGCCGGGCGCGCGAGGTACGCTGGACAACGTAGAAGGAGGTCGCGATCAGTGCGTTGCCACCGAAGGCGAAGATGACTGCCGAAGTGTGCAGCGGCCGCGTACGCCCGAAGTTCAGCCATGGCTCGATGTTGAGATCGGGAAACGCGAGTTGCAGGGCCACAACCACCCCGACCAGGAAACCCACAACGCCCCAGAAGACCGTGGCGATCACACCATGTTTGACGACTTCGTCGAAGTACTCCGACTGGCGCCCAGCCTTCTGCACAGCAACAGCCGGCGCGAAGGTCACCCGCCGGACCATCACGACGGCGCCGGCAAAGAGCGAGAAGAAGAGCACCCACATGTGGGCGGCGAATTGACTGTCCTGAGCAAAGGCAACGCCCAGCAACGCCAGGAATGCCCCTACCGCCAAGGCGACAGTTTCTAAGGTATAATTCATGTTGGACATCCCCCAACGGCCTGTTTGCAGTTCGCGTGCTTCAGACGGAAGCGAATCCCCCGGTGGGACCTGTCGCGACTGCGAGACAATTGGCACTGCCCCGACCCGCAGACCTTGATTTGGATCAAGGCGGGCAGCCAATGGGGTGAAGGATTCGCACCCAAAGAGGAGGCACAGCCTTAAGGGATGGCGTGCAGGAGCGACTACGACGCGAGCAAGCGCCCTCCCCCCGCTAGCGGGTCGCAAACCCGAAGGCGATCGCCGGGCTCCTAGGATCCCCAACTGGAACAGCTTGTCGTTTTGGACGGCACCGAGATCGCGGCAACGGACAAACCGCAACCCGGAAACGGGACCTGTTGGATATCAGCTGTACTTCCGATCGTCGCGTCGCCGTCCAGCGGTCGTACCTTTGGAAGAGGGGCACTCGCAGGTAGCGCGTTGCCGTCAAGCGGTCAGGCGCGAGCGTCGGCGGTCAGCCATCTCCTGCATCACCACTAGCGCGCCGAGCTGGGTCGACGCATCCGAGTAGCAAGGAGACAGCCGACACTGGACAACGACAGTGACGCCGTCTCGCTGCTCCGCATAGGTATGGGACAGTGATTCACCGGCGAGACAACGATCCACCAGTTCACGCAGGTCGCGCTGGAAGTGGTACACGCCCACCAGATCGGCAAAATGCCGACCCAACAACTTCTCCTTGGGCTGGCCGAGATGCTGGGCATTCGTGGTGTTCGAGTAGAACACCCGATAGCCGGGTGCGACGACTACAACCCGCTCGGGAATGCGATCGAACAAAGCAGCGTCGAGCACGCTGCCCTCGCACGGTTCCAGCGACGCCGGCATGTCGCCGCCTCCGCTGCGAGCTCTTGCGGCTCGATCGATCTGAGGCCCAAGATAGCGCTCGACGAGAGTCTGCAGCAGATATCCGTTGCGTGCGACGCAGCCTCGATCATCCGCCTCCTCCTGCAGGAGGTCCAGCGCGAAGCAGAATTGTGCCTTGATGCTGGCCGGATCCGATACCTTGTACTCAACAATGGCCTGCAGGAGAGGATCCACCTCCTGCTCAAGCGCCAGCACCATTGCCGGATCCTCGCGGTCCACCGCGAGGCGCAGATCGTTGTATTTCGACCAAAACAGCCCGATCAGCGCTTCCATCAATCCTCCCGACCTCGAAAACCTATGGTCTCGGCAGTCGCCCCAGCCTACAACAATAGTAGATGGGGCTTTCTTTTGGCAGGCGAAACTTGCGCGAAGGCTGCCGTATCTGGATCGTCAACCGGGCTAGTCTCTCAGCGTCTTTTTGATCGCCCAGCGGTCATGATACCACAGCCATTGTTCCGGATGCTCCCGAACCCAGCTTTCCACCTTGTCATTGAGCAGTTGGGCAGTGGCTTGCACATCCACATTGCCGGCTGCGTTCCGGGGCACGTCGACCTTTGGCTCGATCTCGAGGCGATAACGATTTCCAGGCAATCGGATACACCTTGCAGGGTATACTTCCGCATCGAACTGCCGGACCAGCTTTGCCAGCAGAGGATTGGTCCGGACGGGGCGCCCGAAGAACGTCGTTGTGAGCCCACGCCCAAACTTTTGATCCACCAGCACGCCGACCCCTTCGCCGGATTCGAGCCGGCGAGCAAGTGCAAACGAAGATCCAGCATGCGAGGGAACCAGCTGGCCCATGCGCGCACTACGGAACTCGAACACCTTATTCGCAATGTAAGGATTGTTCGGCGGACGGAAGAGAACCATCACGTCCAGCCCAAAACTCTTGCCGGCGACCGGAAGCAGCTCGAAACTGCCTGTATGGGCTGTAAAGACAATGAACGGGCGCGGGTTGTCACGCAGGTCGAGGAAGATTGGGATGCCCGAGACCTCGATACGCCCTCTCGTGGGCCGCTCGGGGTCGAAATCGAATAGACGGTCCAGGAAGACATACTCCGCGGCAAGGCGGCCCATATGCCCCCAGCTCGAGAGCGCAATCTCCTGCAGCTCCGCCTCGGCTTTTTCAGGATAGGCATTGCGCAGGTTCGTCAGCATCAGCCGGTGACGAGAAAGCTTTGGACCCACCCATCGCGCGGCCCGGTCGGCAAAATCGATCGCCGCGTCGGCCGGGAAGAGCTTCAGGATGTTGAGGATTCCGAAAGCGGCTTGCGCCACCAGCCATTGCTGGAGGCGACGCAGTCCCAAAACAGCCCTCGTCAGAAACATCTTCAACGGGTCAATCCATCCGCAACACGATCTTGCCAAAAACCTGGCGCGTTTCCATCCGCTCCAGCGCGCGGTCTATGTCTTCGAAGGTGACCTCCGTATCAATCACCGGATGAACGATGCCGCGCGCCATCTTCTGCATGGCATCGGCCATGTTCTCCATTCGGCAGCCGAAGGAGCCGAGCAGCTTTAGTTGCTGCTGGAAGAGCATCATCAGGTTCATGTTCGTGGATACGCCGGAGGTAGAACCGCAGGTGACCAGACGCCCTCCCCGCTTCAAACACAGCATGGAGCCGGCCCAGGTATCGGCGCCGACATGCTCGAACACGACATCGACGCCCTTCTTCTTGGTGAGCTTACGCACGACGCCCTCGAAGCGATCGGTGCGGTAGTTGATGACATGATCGGCGCCGAGCGCCTTCGCGCGCTCGATCTTGTCGTCCGAACCAACGGTGGTGATCACCGTGCAGCCGGTCTTCTTGGCGAGCTGGATTGCGGCCGTACCGATGCCGGATCCACCGGCATGGACGAGGATCGTCTCGCCCGGCTCAAGCTTCGCATTGTCGAACAGCATGTGCTCCACCGTGCCAAAGGTGACGGGAGCAAGCGCTGCACCGACGGCATCGACACCGGGAGGTGCCGGAACGAGCAGGCGTGCCGGCAGGTTCGTCTTCTCCTGGGCGAAGCCGTCGAGGTGGAAGCCGTGAACACCGGACACGTTCTCACACAGATTGTCGCGCTTTTCACGGCACGGCTTGCACAGCCCGCAGGTGCGCGCACCGTAGATCGAGACAAGCTGGCCGGGCAGGACGTTGGAGACGCCGGAACCGATTGCTTCGACCACGCCCGATGCTTCCGCGCCAATGGTGAGCGGCATCTTGCGCTTGGCAAACGCCATGCCGCGCCATCCCCAAACATCGATGTGGTTGAGTGCTACGGCCTTGACGCGAAGGGTGACCTCCCCGGGACCGGGAGCTTCGGGCTCGGGAATGTCCACAGCCTCGAGCTTGCGGTCGTCGATCAGTTGCAGAGCGCGCATAACAGGTCTTCCTTCGCCCGAAGGCGTTCCAGATCGTCAAAAGGGGTTGGCGACGGTCTCTAAGCCGGTTCCAGCGTCATGACAAGGCTGGCATTCTGCCCGCCAAAGCCGAAGGAGTTTGACAGCACGGCCTTGACCTGCTGATCCCGCTTCTGGTTCGGCACCACATCAAGGACGATGGTCGGGTCCGGATTGACGTAGTTGATCGTTGGCGGAAGCGTTCCCGTCAGCATCGTCTGGATCGAGAACACGGCCTCGACGGCGCCGGCCGCCGTCAGCGTGTGGCCGATCATGGACTTGTTCGACGAGACCGGGATGTCCTTCAGACGATCAGCGAAGACGGCGAGCATGGAGCCATACTCCATCTTGTCGTTCTCCGGCGTCGAGGTGCCATGGGCATTGATATAGCCGATGCCGCTTTCGTCCATGCCAGCATCCTCCAGCGCTGCTCGGATGGTGGCGATCGCCGGTCCGCCGTCCGGAGACGACCGCGTCCGGTGGAAGTGGTCGGCTTTCTCGCCGCAACCCTTGAGGATGCCAAGAACCTTTGCGCCGCGCGCAATGGCCGATTCCAGCGATTCCAGCACGAGCGTTGCTGCACCCTCGGCGATCACGAAGCCGTCGCGGTCCTTGCTGAACGGCTTCGATGCCTTTTCAGGCGGATCGTTCTGCGTGGAGAGAGCCGAGAGCAGCGAGAAGCGGATCAGTGCCTCGGCACTAACCGAACCATCGGTGGCGACGACTAGCGAGCGATCGGTGCGGCCCTGGCGGATCGCCTCAACGCCGAGCTGGATGGCGGTAGCTCCGGACGCGCAGGCCGTCGAGAGGGTAACCGGGAGACCGCGGGTGCCGAATGTGTCGGAGAGCCGTTCGGAGATCGAGCCGAACTGGACGGCCTCCAGGAAGGTTGGATCCGGACGCTCGCGCATGGCGGTCAGGAAGCGATCATAGGCGTCGCCTTCGGCCTGCGACGGCGGTGCCCGATCAGCGAGCGCGAAACGCGCCGACCATTCCGGCTCGACCGGCGGCGCTGCCAGGAACAGCGGACCTTCGAAATCCCCCCACAGCCCGGCCTGCGCCAGTGCTTCCGCAGTCGTTTCGCGCGCGAAGGCATAGGAACGCTCGACGGCATTGTCTGCGGGGACATCGATGAAATCGACGGTGCCGCTGATGCGCGTAGACAAGCCTTCGGTCGGGAAGCGGGTGATCTTGTGAATGCCCGAGGTGCCGGAGGTGAGCGCCGTCCAGTTATCCTGCAACCCCTGGCCGAGCGAGGTGATCACTCCCATGCCGGTAACGGCGATAATCGGACGGCCGAGATGATCGGTAAAGCGGTTGTCGCTCATTGTCGTTCTCCTCACGCGTTCGGCGACAGGACCGCTAGGCCCTCGCCGCGCGTATAGCCAACCGTCGTCACCACGGCGCGGTTCGCCGGCGCCGGCATCGGCTGTTCAAGGCTGGGATCGAAGGACGGTACACGAAGTCGGCCGTCGAGTGCGAGCGCCGCCAGTGCGAGTCCAAGCGGGAACTGCGCCTCCATACCGTGGCCCGTCATTCCGCCATAGCCGCGTAGCGTGGCGCCGGGGAAGGTTTTCTGGATGACATCGCGTTCTCGCACGGTTGGGTCGACCAGTCCGCTCGCCCCGGAAAACACCAGCGTCTCGGATGCGTCGGCATCACCCGTGAGCTTGGCCAGCCGTTCGAGACGCTTCTCAAGCTTGCCATCGTCCCGGCTGCCGCGGTCACCCACGACTGCGTCGATCGCTGCGTAAACGTGCGCACCACGCGCTTCGGCATTCGCACGCGATTCCAACACCAGGAAAGCTCCGACGGACCCCATGATCATGCCGCCGCCGTTGTCGGCCGAACGTTGCCAGAGCGGATGCCAAGCACCCGTGGCGTGGGCGCGAATGCCTTCAACGAGCAGGATGATGTCGGTTCGCTCCGCAACAAAGGCGCCACCCACAAGCGAGTGTGTCGACTGGCCTGACTTGATGCGGTGATAGGCGGTCTCTACGGCTGAAATGCCGGCAGCTTCCTCGCCCATAAAGGTACGGGAGGAGCCGGTGACCTTGTGGACGATCGAGATGTTGCCAGCAAGCAGGTTGGAAAGCTGCGCGAGGAAGAGCGTCGGGCGCAGCTCCGTCGTCAGCTTCTCGTTGAGCAGCACATCCCGGTCGTTGCGCTTCAGCGCCTCGTCCACGATCAGCGAATCCACCTTAATATCACGCTCGCCACCACCGGCCGCGACGATCATGTCCATGGTGGCGCAGGCTTCGGCATTTTCCTTGAGGCCGGCATCGTCAAGCGCCAGGCCGGCGGCGAAGACACCGAGCCGCTGCCAGTTCTCCATCTGCCGCTGGTCGCCACGCTTGGCGATCTGCTGAGACCAGTCGATTTCCGGCATCGGATGGACGGGATAAGGCTTGAAGCGTTCCGTCTCGACCCGCGGTGGCTCCACCTCGGCCGACGACAGAAGCGCAATATGCGGCTCCTTGCCGACGCCATAGCAGGTGACGATCCCAACACCCGTGATCACGACATCATTGTCAGACTTGCTCATCCTGTCCTCATTGCCTGGCGGTCACGCGCCAGCTTGAAGCGCGTCCATGAGCCCGACTTCTTCAGCACGCTTGCGAACGATGTCGCCAAGCGGCACCTCGCTGAACGGCATCGTACGCAGCTTCAGCTGCGCGTCGCAGACCTTCTTGCCGCCCGAAGTGATCTTCGCCTTCGTGACGGCGTAACCGGAACCCTCATGCTCCAGAAACGCCTCGATGTCGAGTACGGCCTCCGGCTCGACGAAGGAACGCATCTTGGCGCCATCGACCGACATCAGGAACGGCATGGCTGCGAAATCCGTCGCGGCCAGCACCAGCATGCCGGAGGCCTGCGCCATGGTCTCGATTAGAAGAACGCCGGGAACCAGCGGCATTCCGGGGAAGTGACCTTCGAAGACGGGGCTCTCCGCTGGAACCACCGACCGTGCCTTCAAGACATTGGTAGAGAGGTCCACGCTCTCAACCCGGTCGATCATCTGGAAGTATTCAAGCAGCATCCGACGCTTGGGGAATGGCTTCTCAGCCCTTCGCCGCCCTCAGTTCGTCGATCTTGGCGCAGAGGTTCTTGAGGACGAAATACTCCTCGGTGGAAACCTTGCCTTCGTTGACTTCCTGCGTCCACTGCTCGAGCGGAATCTTGATGCCGAATTCCTTGTCGATCGCGAAGACGATGTCGAGGAAGTCGAGGCTGTCGATGCCGAGGTCGTCGATCGTATGGCTCTCCGGCGTAATCGTCTCGCGGTCGATCTCGCTGGTTTCCGCGATGATGTCGGCAACTTTGTCGAATGTAGCAGTCACGCCAATGTCCTCTGAAATAACGATTCAGCGTTCCACATAGGGAAAACAGGCAGCCTTGCCAATCCCCGTGTTCCCGCGGGGGGCAATTGCGCATCAACTGTTGCTCAAACAGCAATGGACAAGAAATTTGTCGTTCATAGACGGGCTCTGATCTCTGCCATGCCTAGCGGCGGAGATTTTACCAACCTTGACCCAGATCAATTCCTCGCCGCGCAAGTTGACGAAGATCAACACCGTCTCGCAGCCGCACAATGACAAGAGCAACCATGGATACCCTGACCAGAGCTCCCCGCTCCCCCGACCTTCCGACCGTCTGTCGCTCCTGTGAAGCTCGTCATGGCGGCGTCTGCTCGGCGCTCACGGCCGCGCAATTGATGGAACTCAGCAAACACTCCTCCCGCCGCACGATTTACGCGGGCAACGAATTCATCGGCCAGGGTGAGAGCGTATCTTCCTACAGCAACATTCTGAAAGGCGTCGTGAAGCTGTCCAAGGTGATGGCGGACGGGCGCCAGCAGATCGTCGGCCTGCAGTTCGCACCCGACTTCATGGGACGCCCTTTTTTCGAGCAAAGTCGCATGGCGGCTGAAGCCGCGACCGATACCGAAATCTGCGTCTTCCCGCGTCGGGCCATCGAGCGGCTGATGGCCGAGACGCCGGAGTTGGAGCATTTGCTTCACAGCCAGGCACTCGAGGAACTCGAGGACGCGCGCGACTGGATGCTGACGCTCGGCCGCAAGACGGCGCAGGAGAAGGTCGCGAGCTTCCTCTCCCTGATCGCCAGCCACGGCGATCCTGAAGCCGGCGACAGAAGCGTCTTTGAACTACCTCTTTCACGGGCGGACATCGCTGATTTCCTCGGACTGACGATCGAAACCGTCAGCCGGCAGATGACCAAGCTCCGCAAGGAAGGCATCATCCAGATCGAGAACAACCGCCATGTGACGGTGCCGGACCTAGCGCGATTGGCTGCAGCAGCCGGAAACGACTGAGGGCCCGAGCGCAGTTAGGCCGCCCTGCCCTCGACAATGGCCGTTCTTATCACTTCCAGCACACGATCCGCTTCAACATCGGTGCAGACCAGCTGGCTTGGATGCCCATCCCAATGCCCAGGCGGAAAGACGCGGCCATCCGGCTTCTGGATTGTCTGCCCATCCGCAATGCCTCCGCAGACGACCCTGATCGGTCCACTACGCGTCTTGAAGAGATCCGGCGCCACGACATAGACGCAGGCGCAGCTGTCATGCACCACCATGCCGTCGCCCACGCGGTGGCTGTAGAAGTCGATATAGAACTGCGAGATATCGGAAAGAAGCTGCACGGCAGCGCCACCCGCTGACGCCATCTCGGTAAGGAAACCGCTCGTCATCACCGTCTTCAGCGTCACGTCGAGGCCGACGACCGTTACCCGCCAGGGTGCCGTGAACACCAGGTCTGCGGCTTCCGGGTCACCGTGGATGTTTGCTTCGGCCGCGGGGCTGACATTGCCGTTGAGATCGAAGGCGCCGCCCATCACGACGACCTCCTTCACCAGGGCGGCGAAATCCGGATCCGCCTTGAGCGCCAGCGCCAGATTCGTCATGCGACCGACGGCGACCAGCGTCACCTCGCCCGGCTGCGCCCGCACCGTATCGATGATGAACTGCCAGGCAGGCCTTCCATCCGCCTGCGCATCAAGCGACGAAGGGATGTCGATGTCGCCAAGGCCGTTTTCGCCATGGATGAACGTCGGCCAATGCCCCTCTGGACGCGACGGATCGAATGTCAGGCCCGCTCCCTGCGCCACCGGCGCATGGATTCCCCATTTCTGCGTCAGGAACAGCGCGTTGCGCGTGGTAAGATCGATCGGTGCGTTTCCGAACACGGTGGTCACGCCGATCAGGTCGATCTGCGGATGCCGGTGCAGGAAAAGCAGCGCCATGGCATCGTCGATGCCGGGATCTGTGTCGAAGATGACCTTGTGCATGTTCAAGCTCGAAAGATTGGAATGGAGTCAGGATTGGTTGCGGCACCATATAAGTGTTTCTAAGCCACACAAGTCGGCACGTTCTGCAAGTACAGTTGCCACGGGACCTATTCGGTGGCAGAGAGCCGCAGCACTTCCTACCGTCATAGTCTCCCGGTCATTCCCTTGCACGATCTCGCTGTACACCTGCTGGCGCTGCTGTTTGCGGCCGCCTTCATCGCCGGCTTCGTCGATTCCATCGCGGGAGGTGGCGGCCTCATCACCATCCCCGTAATGTTGATCGCAGGCATTGCACCACTCGAAGCGATTGCCACCAACAAACTGCAGGGACAATTCGGTGTTGCCTCCGCGACGATCGCCTACGCCCGCCGCGGCCATGTCGACCTGAAGAAGCAGATGCCGATGGCACTGATGGCCACCCTCGGCGGCGTGCTGGGCGCACTTCTCGCGTCCGTCGTTCCGGCCGACATGCTCGCGGCGGCCATCCCCTTCCTGCTGATCGGCATTGCGCTGTTCTTCGCATTGAAACCGAACCTCAGCGATCTCGACAGTCACCAACGGGTGACCCCGCTCCTCTTCGGGCTGACGGCGGTGCCGCTGATCGGGCTCTATGATGGCGTTTTCGGCCCCGGCGCCGGTTCATTCTACATGCTCGCCTTCGTGCTTCTCGCGGGTTTCGGCATGCTGAAGGCGACGGCGCACACCAAGCTCCTCAATCTCGGCTCCAACTTCGGCTCCTTCCTCGTCTTTGCGCTGACCGGCTCGATTCTATGGAAGGTGGGGCTGGTCATGGGCGCGGGGCAGGTTCTAGGAGCCCAGGTCGGATCACGGGTCGCCATGCGCGGCGGCGCGAAAATCATCAAGCCGCTGCTGGTGATCTCATGCCTCGCGCTGGCACTCAAGCTGATCTCCGACCCGACACATCCGCTAAGGGTCTGGCTTGGCCTGTGAAGGGAGTGGCCTAGCCCTTCATCTTCAAGGGCAAACCGGCAGCAACGAAAAAAACTTCGTCGGCAACCGCCGCGATTCGCTGGTGCAGCCGACCGGCATGGTCGCGGAACTCGCGGGCCATCTTGTTGTCGGGCACGATGCCGAGCCCGACCTCGTTGGAAACGAGCAGAAGCCTGCCTTGCCAATCGGAGAGGCTATTCACGAGAGCCTCGCCAGCGGCTTCGATGTCGACTTCGGCCATCATCAGGTTCGTGAGCCAGAGCGTCAGGCAGTCGACGAGCACCACGCGGTGGACTGACTTCAATTGCAGCAGATGAAGGGGAAGATCGAGAGGCACCTCGTGGGTGTGCCATCCCGCGCCGCGATCCTCCTTATGCCGCGCTATTCGCTGGCGCATCTCGTCGTCATAGGCCTGGCTTGTCGCCACATAGTGGCGTTCCGACCCCGTCGCACGCGCAAGTTTCTCCGCGAAAGCCGATTTGCCCGAGCGAGCACCACCGAGAACGAGCGTGGTTCGCACAGATGCGCTCATCGTCCACCACAAGACGAGAGGACTGAATATGGGAGGGAGGAATGTAACGCGGCAGCGCCAATCCTGAAAGAACGGACGATTCGTAGATACATGAGGCGTCCGCCTTGGTTCATCAGTTCGCGCTGCCGCACCGTGAAAGTGGGAGCAGAGCTCCTGCATGTCAAGCCGCCACCAGCGACGCGTGCCCATCGATCGCAACACCGGAAACATGCGCGGCTGGGTACGCAATACCTGAACCCGAACCGCCGGACGGACGACCGTCTGCGAATGGATGATTAGCGGGACATCGTTACCGGAAGGTTAGTGGCGCCTGCGGCAAGTCGTATTTCTGCAAAGAACATCACGCACCGTCTTCGCAAGTGTGTGAGGCCGGGGCAAAGCGGTTGATCTGGCAGCGGATTACCCTAGTCTCTCAAGAAATTCGATGTCTTATCACCGCCTGCGCGCAGCAAGCAAAAACCTCAAAGGCAGGAGCATGTGTTCCTGCCGGAACAGGAACGATTTCTATGCGATACGCGATCGCCGCAGCCGCACTCCTCGTCTGCCTCAGCCTGCGCCCCGGTCAGGCAGAAGCCGCATGCGGCAATCTGACGGTTGCGGAGATGAACTGGGGCTCTGCGGCGATTGCAGCGCATATCGACAAGATCATTCTCGAACGCGGCTACGGCTGTTCGGTTCAATTGGTCCCCGGCGACACGGTACCGACCTTTAACTCGATGAACCTTTCGGCCGTACCGGATATGGCGCCGGAATTCTGGATCAACGCAGTTCGTGGGGAACTCACCAAGGCTACAGCGGCAAACCGGCTTGTGATTGGGGCCGAAATCCTTGCCGACGGTGCTGTCGAGGGCTGGTGGGTGCCGAAATACGTCGTTGAGGCAAATCCAGACATGCGGACGGTCGAGGACGCCCTCGCCCACCCGGAACTCTTCCCGGCTCCTGGCACATCGGATGAGGGTGCCGTTCACGGCTGCCCCGATGACTGGGCCTGTCACGTGACCACTGCCAACCTCTTCCGCGCCTTCGAGGCTGCGGAGAAGGGCTTCACTCTTATCCAGCCCGCGACGGCCGCAGAACTGGAAGCATCGATCGTCGAGGCCTTCGAGAACGAGACCGGCTGGCTGGGTTACTATTGGGCGCCGACCGCAATTCTCGGGAAATACGAGATGGTGAAGCTCTCCTTCGGCGTCGCCCACCAGAAGGCTCAGTGGGATGAATGCACCACCGTTCCCGACTGCGCGAGTCCGGAGCGCAACGCCTACCCGACCTCGCAGGCCTTCACCCTGATGACGGAGGCGTTCACGGAAATGGCGGCGCCTGCCATGGATTACGTGAACAAACGCCAGTGGTCGAACGCCACGATCAGCAGCGTGCTCGCCTGGCAGTTGGAGAACAAGGCATCAAACGCGGAGACCGCCCAGCACTTCATCGAAAACTACAAGCCGGTCTGGTCTCGTTGGGTGACACCGGCCATAGCCGAGCGATTGGTCGCGAGGCGCTAGTTTGTCCCCGCCACTTGCCGACCGTCCATCTCTTGATTCGACGTGAGCATCACGACCATGCCATCCCGGACAAGGCCATTCGGCAGCGAGGCGAGCTTGAATTTCTCCGGCTCCGCGCCTATAGCCGAAAGCGCAAGGAGAACCTCATGACCGCCGTCAATCCCCTTCACGAACTGCTGGCTGAAAAGGGCGTCCTGCTTGCCGATGGTGCTACTGGCACCAATCTCTTCGCCATGGGACTGGAGGCCGGAGAAGCTCCAGAGCTCTGGAATGACAGCCAGCCTGAGAAGATCGAACGGCTGCATCAAGACTTCGTCGATGCCGGCGCCGATATCATCCTTACCAATTCCTTTGGCGGCACACGCCACCGGCTGAAGCTCCACAAGGCCGAGGATCGCGTGTTTGAACTGAACAGGCGTGCGGCTGAACTTGCCCGGATGGTCGCAGACCGCGCCCCCCGCAAGGTCCTCGTGGCAGGGTCTGTCGGACCAACCGGGGAACTACTCGTGCCCCTCGGCACCATGACCTATGGGGACGCGGTGGCCGCCTTCGTGGAACAGATCGAAGGATTGAAGGCAGGCGGGAGCGATGTTGCATGGATCGAGACCATGTCCTCACCCGACGAGATCCGCGCGGCCGCCGAAGCGGCGGCCAAAGTCGGGCTCCCCTTCACTTACACGGGCTCCTTCGACACGGCGGGAAAGACGATGATGGGCCTCGACCCGAAGGATATCCACGGTGTCGCACAGGATATCGGCGAAGGACCGGCAGCGGTTGGCGCCAATTGCGGTGTCGGGGCATCCGACATTCTCTCCAGCCTTCTCGATATGACTGCCGCCGATCCGCAGGCGATCACCATCGTCAAGGGAAATTGCGGCATTCCAGAGTACCGAGGCGCCGAGATCTATTATTCCGGAACACCGCCTTTGATGGCGGAATATGCCCGCCTGGCACGCGACGCCGGCGCGAAGATCATCGGCGGCTGCTGCGGCACCTCCTGTGAGCACTTGGCCGCCATGCGCCGGGCGCTCGACGATTACACACCGCGACCGCGTCCAACCATCGAGGAGATCGTCGAGCGCATCGGGCCGCTCCGCAACAAGACGGCAAGCGAATCGGGCGGCGAGAGCACGCGCGAACGCCGCCGTCGAAGGACCTGACGATGACGAACATCGCTCCCATCGCCAGTCGCGAGATGGTCGCCGACAGTCTGTCCGGCATGAGCGACGAGAACATGAGCTGGCTGAAGCTTCTGATGGACAATCCAACCTCGGATGACACCTTGCTCGACGGGCTTCACCTTTATCTCGACCGGCAGGCGGAGGCACGCTTTCTGAACTCCCTCAAGCTGCAGAAATGCGGAGACTGGATGGGCGATGCTGCCCCCGGACGCCTGCAGATCCGTCTGATGGAGGCTGCCAAGGCGAGCCAGCATCCGGCCTACCTCGCCTTCCGCGAGGGCTTGGTCAGCTCTGGCGGCCTGGAGCGAGCTTTTCCAAAGGCTGATGTGTAGCTGCCTTTAATGGAGCGTCCCCCCGTGGAACCGCAACTGCTGAAGCGTATCCACCCGGACAGGCGAAGGGATGCACCCGTCGTCCGACCACCGGTCTCTCCCGCTTTCAAACAAGGCGACGTCTGATAGCCGTGCGCCCGAGGACCCGCCTTCCGCGGTCATGCAGGCCCAAGACGCAGGAGCCGTTCACCTCGGATTCTGCGGCTTGTAGTGAGGCCGCCACACCTCCGCCTGGATGAAGTCTGCCACCACATCTGCCCCGCCTTGCTCCCTGGCGGTTCCGGGACCCTTTCAGGTGAAGGCGTCTGCCATGGAGTCCTTGCGCTCCTTGATGAAGGCCAGCAGCGACTCGTCGATGACCGGATCAAGCGGCGGTGCTTCATATGAGTCGAGCCAGGACCGGCAGAGGGTATTTGCCCGCTCCTCTATCCGCTTCTCGCCCTCGATTTCCCACTGCTCAAACGAGTTGTTGTCCATCAGAGGCGATCGGTAGAAGGCGGTCTGAAAGTTTGCCTGCGTATGGGCGCAACCTAGGTAATGGCTTCCGGGCCCTACTTCGCGGATCGCGTCCAGCGCCTGTCCCGATTCGGACAGATCGATGCCTTCCGCCATCCTCTGCATCATGCCGAGTTGGTCCTGGTCGATCATGAACTTTTCATAGGAAGAGACGAGCCCGCCTTCGAGCCATCCCGCCGCATGCAGCACGAAATTGGTGCCGGCGAGCAGGGTCGTGTTCAGCGTATTGGCGGATTCATGCGCCGCCTGCGCGTCCGGCACCTTTGAGCCGCAAAGCGAACCGCCGGTACGGAACGGCAGGCCCAACCGCCGGGCAAGTTGTGCGGCTCCATAAGATACGAGCGACGGTTCCGGCGTACCGAAAGTCGGCGCGCCCGACTGCATCGAGATGGAGGCCGCAAACGTGCCGAAAAGGACAGGTGAGCCGGGCCGGATCAGCTGGGTAAGTGCGGCTCCTGCCAGAACCTCGGCCAGGATCTGTGTAAGGGTTCCAGCCACTGTCACCGGGCTCATTGCGCCCGCGAGGATGAACGGTGAGACCACGCAGGCCTGATTGTGACGCGCGTAGACCTTCAACGCCCCGACCATGGTTTCGTCGAACACCATCGGTGAATTAGCGTTTATCAGGTTGAGCGTGACGCAGTTGTTCTCGACGAAGTCATGGCCGAACACCAACTTGCACATTGCAATCGTGTCTTCAGCCCGCTCCGGCGCCGTCACCGACCCCATGAAGGGTTTGTCGGAATACTTGATGTGGCTATAGACCATGTCGAGGTGACGCTTGTTCACCGGAATGTCCACTGGCTCGCACACCGTCCCGCCTGAGGAGTGTATGGAAGGCGCCATATAGGCGAGTTTCACAAAGCTGCGGAAATCTTCGATGGTGGCATAGCGGCGATTGCCGTCGAGATCGCGTACGAAGGGCGGACCGTAGACGGGTGCGAATACGGTGGCATTGCCGCCGATATGGACGTTCCTCGCGGGGTTGCGGGCGTGCCAGGTGAACTCCCGCGGTGCTGTCTTCAGCAATTCGCGGCAGAGCCCCTTGGGAAAATGAACTTGCGGCCCTCTCACGTCGGCGCCTGCTTTCGCCCACAAGTCCAGCACCTCGGGATCGTCGCGGAATTCGATCCCGATCTCCTCCAGGATGAGGTCAGCATTGGCCTCGATCAGCGCCAGCCCCTCTTCGTCCAGCACATCGTAGACGCCGATCTTTCGGGTGATATAGGGCATGGGAACGCCGGGACCGCCGCCCGCACGGGACGCCCGCCGTCCTGCCGCGCCTCGCTCGCCACGCGAACGACGTCCGCCAGCAGCCGCTTCCGTGGATTGATTCAGCTCGTCCATGTCTTCCTCGCCCTTGCGCCGGAGCGCCTGCCTTCAACTGAGCGATATGCTAGGATGACCCGTCGGGCCAGCCCCGCCTTTCTGCGCCACCCGCTTGCGCAGATCAGACATCAATCTCCTCCGTCCCGTCGCTTTTCCATCAAGCGAAGGTCGTTTTCGAGGAAGTTGGAAAACTTTTTGCGTTTCATCATGTTCGGGTAGCAGGCACAGTGGCGTGCCGACACCGAAGTGGAAGTGCGCATGTCTGATGACGACATCATTCTCTCCGAACTCTCCGACGAGGAACTCGTGCAGCAAATGCACGACGATCTCTATGACGGACTGAAGGAAGAGATCGAGGAAGCAACACGAATATTGCTCGATCGCGGCTGGGCCCCCTACGACGTCCTGACGAAGGCGCTGGTGGAGGGCATGCGGATCGTCGGCATTGACTTCCGCGACGGCATTCTCTTCGTTCCCGAAGTTCTTCTGTCGGCCAACGCAATGAAAGCGGGCATGACCATCCTGCGGCCACTGCTTGCTGCTACCGGTGCGCCAAAACAGGGAAAGATGGTCATCGGCACGGTCAAGGGCGACATTCACGACATCGGCAAGAATCTCGTCGGCATGATGATGGAGGGGGCAGGCTTCGACGTCATCGACCTTGGCATCAACAATCCGGTCGAGAACTACCTGGAAGCCCTGGAGCGGGAGAAGCCAGACATCCTGGGAATGTCGGCGCTGCTGACCACGACCATGCCCTACATGAAGGTCGTCATCGACACGATGAAGGAAAAGGGTATCCGCGACGACTACGTCGTGCTCGTCGGTGGCGCGCCACTGAACGAAGAGTTCGGCAAAGCCGTGGGGGCAGACGCCTACTGTCGGGACGCGGCTGTCGCCGTGGAAACGGCAAAGGACTTCGTGCGGCGCAAGCACAATTCGCTTGGCGGACGATAGAAACGGTGGCCTCCGCCTAGCGGAGGCCACTTGAGATTATTCTGCAGCGTTAGCGACGTTTTGGCCGGCAGCCTGCGTCGCGTCAACGGCATTTGCCGTGTCCGCGCCCACACCGCGAATGGTGTTGCCGCACGAGCTGAGAGCGGCGGCGGTTACAAAAAGAGCGGCGATAACCGTGACTGTCTTGGACGTCATGATAAAGTACTCCAATGGTTGTCGATCAAACAAAGGTGGAACATTGTCTTCCGCCACAGGAACGCCTCAATCAGGAAAAGGTTCACGTTATTGCGTGCGGCGCGATTGCGCGTGAGATTTTGGCAATCTGCGACCAGCACGGTCTCCACCACATCGACCTCCAGTGCCTGCCGGCGATCTGGCACGCTTATCCGCAAAAGATCGTTCCCGGACTGGAAGAGGCGGTTAGGGATGCACGTGCAAAGGGCTTCGAGAAGATCTTTTTCGCCTATGCCGATTGTGGCACCGGCGGCGACATCGACCGGCTCTGCGAGCGCGAGGGAATCGCCCGCATCGCCGGACCTCATTGCTATTCCTTCTTTTCCGGCAACGACATTTTCGAGGCCAAGGCAGACGAGGATCTGTTGAGCTTTTTCTTGACCGACTTCCTCGCGAGACAGTTCGATGCCTTCGTCATTGAGCCGCTTGGGCTCGATCGGTATCCGCAGCTGAAAGAGGCTTATTTCGGCAACTACCGAAAACTTGTTTATTTGAGCCAGGAGGCAGACGAGGCGCTTCAGGCAAAGGCGAAAGCTGCGGCCGATTACCTTGGGCTCGAATACGAATATCGTGTCACCGGGTATGGCGACCTGACGCAGTCCTTGCGGACACTTTAGGGGAGAACGCCAAGTCCGGCGACAGTATCGATGCGCGTCGTTTTTGCTCTGTGCGACGTCGTGGCAAGCGCAGTCCCTGCCCCGCCCCCCGTGCATGCTGCTGAAAAACAGGGAGCAGTGCATGGCCGACCGTATCGTCGTCTACTGGCGGGACATTCCGGCGCAGGTGATCATCAAGCAGGGACGCAAGACGGCCAAGCGCGAGCTTTCGCTCCGCTTCACCGAGGCGATCGACATGTGCGCCATGCGCAGCGGTGCAGCCGAAACGGACAACTATCTGGCGGAGTGGCGAAAAGGTGATCCGGTCGCGGTCTCAGACGACCTGGAAGCCGAGGCAGACAAGGCGGCCGCCGAGCTGGAAGCGGCCTACGGCAAGGAGCGCCTTGTTGGCCTGGTGAAGGCCGGAGGTCGCGAGCATGCCTGAGACTTCCGCGCCAAGCCCTGCAGGCGACAAGCCCAAGATCGGGAATGCCGGCGCGGCCAAGAAGGCAGCCACCGGCGCGTATGTGCCCGGTGATGTCTCGCCCAACCGCCGCGTCCAGCGCCGCTACTCGATCCGGCTTTGGTCGATCCGCCATTCGCGTCTGCTTGAATGGTTCTATGCCCGGTTCGCCCAGGCGTTCCTGCTGCTGCACCCGGTGTGGAAGGCCATCGGCTACAGCCGGGTCGAAGCGCCCGTCACCTTTGTCGAGAAGCGGGTAAAGGGCATGCTGTTCGACTGCCGCATGTGCGGCCAGTGTATTCTGTCTTCAACCGGCATGTCCTGCCCGATGAACTGTCCCAAGCAGCTGCGCAACGGCCCCTGCGGCGGCGTGCGCGCCAATGGCAACTGCGAGGTCGAGCCGGACATGCCGTGCGTCTGGGTGAAGGCCTGGGAAGGGTCGCGCAACATGGTCAGGGGCGATGCGATCCTGAACGTCCAGCGACCAGTCAACCAGTCGCTGCGGGAAACCTCGTCCTGGCTGCGGGTGACGGCGGAGGCCGCCGCGCGTCGGCAAGCATCCGAGGGTGCCGCCCCATGAGCCTGGACCTCCATCCGACCGATCTCGGCGCTCCGCTTGACCCCCTGCCCGGCCATTCCTCGCGCGGGCGGCTGGAACGGGTGCTGCGCCGCGGCGAATTTGCGGTGACCGCGGAACTCAATCCTCCGGATAGTGCCAACCCGCAGGATGTCTATGACCGCGCAGCCGTCTTCGATGGTTGGGTCGACGGGATCAACGCCGTCGACGCGTCCGGCGCCAATTGCCACATGTCCTCTGTCGGCATCTGCGCCCTGCTGACGCGCATGGGATACGCGCCGATCATGCAGATCGCCTGCCGCGACAAGAACCGCATTGCGATCCAGGGCGACGTGCTCGGCGCCTCCGCCATGGGCGTGCAGAACATCCTCTGCCTGACGGGAGACGGCGTGCAGGCGGGCGACCAGCCGGGCGCCAAGCCTGTTTTCGACCTAGACTGCATGTCGCTTTTGGAAACGGTCCGCACCATGCGCGACGAAGCGAAGTTCCTGTCTGGTCGAAAGCTAACCACGCCGCCCAATGTCTTCCTCGGCGCCGCCATCAATCCCTTCGCGCCACCCTATGACTTCCGGCCCTACCGCCTGGCGAAGAAGATCGCCGCCGGCGCTCAGTTCGTCCAGAGCCAGTACTGCTTCGACGTGCCGATGTTTCGCGACTACATGGCAAAGGTGCGCGATCTCGGGCTGCACGAAAAGTGCTTCATCCTCGTCGGCGTCGGTCCCCTCGCCTCTGCAAAGACCGCCCGCTGGATCCGCTCCAACGTACCGGGCATTCACATTCCTGACAGCATCATCGCGCGGCTGGAAGGCGCGCAGGACCAGAAGCGCGAAGGCAAGCAGCTCTGCATCGACATCATCAACGAGGTGAAGGAGATTGAAGGCGTCTCCGGCATCCATGTGATGGCCTATCGGCAGGAAGAATATGTTGCCGAAATCGTCCACGAGTCGGGCGTGCTGAAGGGTCGCAAGCCTTGGAAGCATGAACCCAATCCCACGGACGCGACGGTTTCGGAGCGGCTGGAGGAAATCCGTCAGGGCAGGCAAGAAAACCAGCAGCAGATGGCCGACATTGCGGCGAGCAAGCCGCACTGAAACCCGCTCTCTGGCCAGCGCCAGAGCTGCATGACACAGCACCGCCGAGCAAGGCACCGGAGAACCGCATGACCCGCACCATCGTCGCATCCGCCACCCGCGAAGTCGTCATCGGCTTCGATCAGCCCTTCTGCGTCATCGGCGAGCGCATCAATCCGACCGGCCGCAAGAAGCTCGCGGCAGAGATGATCGTGGGCAACTTCGACACCGTGATCAAGGATGCACTGGAACAGGTGGCAGCAGGCGCCACGATGCTCGACGTCAATGCCGGGGTGACCGCCGTCAACCCCAACGAGACCGAGCCGCCGCTCCTCGTCCAGACGCTGGAAATCGTCCAGGGTCTGGTCGACGTGCCATTGTCGATCGACAGCTCGGTAACGGCCGCCATCGAAGCGGCCCTGAAGGTTGCCAAGGGGCGCCCGCTGGTGAACTCGGTGACGGGCGAAGAGGAAAAGCTGGAAGCCATCCTGCCGCTCTGCAAGAAGTACGACGTGCCGGTCGTTGCGATTTCCAACGACGAGACAGGCATCAGCCAGGATCCAGACGTGCGCTTCGCCGTCGCCAAGAAGATCGTCGAGCGTGCCGCCGACTACGGAATCAAGCCGCACGACATCGTGGTCGACCCGCTGGTGATGCCGATCGGCGCCATGGGTACGGCCGGGCTGCAGGTGTTTGCCCTCCTGCGGCGGCTGCGCGAGGAGTTGAAGGTCAATACGACCTGCGGCCTCTCCAACATCTCCTTCGGCCTGCCGCATCGCCATGGCATCAATGCCGGCTTCATCCCGATGGTGATTGGCGCCGGCATGACGAGCGCGATCATGAACCCCTGCCGCCCGCAGGAGATGGAGGCCGTGCGCGCCGCCAACGTGCTGAACGGCACCGACGAGAACTGCTACAACTGGATCAAGACCTATCGCGACTACAAGCCCGCCGATGGCGGCGCGGCTGGAGCCCCCGCCCCGGCTGCAGCGGCAGCAGGCGGCGGACGCCGCGGCGGCCGTGCGGCACGTGTCGGTGCAGGTGCGGTGACGGAGTAGATTGAGGCATCATGACTGAAATGTCCGAGAGGGACGCCCTCGTCCTCTTCATGCCGTCCGGCAAGCGGGGACGCTTTGCCGTCGGTACCACCGTGCTGGAGGCGGCACGCTCGCTCGGCGTCTATGTCGAAAGCGTCTGCGGCGGGCGCGCGACCTGCGGGCGCTGCCAGATCGAGGTGCAGCAGGGTAACTTCGCCAAGCACAAGATCACTTCCTCGTCCGATCACATATCTCCCGTTGGCCCCAAGGAGCAGCGGTACGCCGAAGTTCGGACGATCCCCGAAGGGCGTCGCCTCTCCTGCTCGACACAGATCCTCGGCGATCTCGTCATCGACGTGCCGCAGGACACGGTCGTCAATGCGCAGGTGATCCGCAAGGCCGCGACCGACCGGCTGTTCGATCGCAACCCCGCAATCCAGCTCTGCTATGTCGAAGTGGACGAGCCGGACATGCACAAGCCGCACGGCGACCTCGACCGGCTGAACCTGATGCTGGAGAAGGATTGGGGCTGGACCGACATCCTGGTTGCCCAGCATCTGCTGCCGGACGTCCAGCAGACCTTGCGCAAGGGCAATTGGGGCGTTACCGCCGCGATCCACCGCGACCTGGAGGGGGCACGGCCAAACCTGATCGCTCTCTGGCCCGGCCTCCACAACGAGGCCTACGGGATCGCCTGTGATATCGGTTCGACGACGATCGCCATGCATCTCGTCTCGCTGCTATCTGGTCGGGTCATCGCATCCTCCGGCACGTCGAACCCGCAGATCCGCTTCGGCGAAGACCTGATGAGCCGGGTCTCCTATGTGATGATGAACCCGGACGGCCGCGAGGCGATGACGAAGGCCGTACGGCAGGCGATCAACGAACTGACGGTGAAGGTCTGCGCCGAGGCCAAGGTCGACCCGAACAACATCCTCGATGCCGTCTTCGTCGCCAACCCGATCATGCACCACCTCTTTCTCGGGATCGATCCGACCGAGCTGGGCCAGGCGCCGTTTGCACTCGCGGTCTCCGGCGCCGTCCACACCTGGTCGCGCGAGATCGACCTTGCGATCAACCGCGGCGCCCGCGTCTACCTCCTCCCCTGCATTGCCGGACATGTCGGCGCTGACGCGGCCGGCGCGACCCTTTCGGAAGGCCCGCACCGGCAGGACCGGATGATGTTGCTGGTTGATGTCGGGACCAACGCTGAGATCATCCTCGGCAACAAGGAGCGCGTGGTTGCCGCGTCGTCGCCGACAGGCCCTGCCTTCGAGGGCGCCGAGATCTCTTCCGGTCAGCGCGCGGCCCCCGGCGCGATCGAGCGGGTACGGATCGACCCGCAGACGCTGGAGCCGAAGTTTCGCGTCATCGGTGTCGACAAGTGGTCCGACGAGGACGGCTTCGCCGAACAAGCAGAGAATGTTGGTATTACCGGCATCTGCGGCTCCGCCATCATCGAGGTAGTCGCGGAGATGTATCTCTGCGGCATCATCTCGGAAGACGGTGTCGTGGATGGTGCGATGGCGGCACGAAGCGCGCGTGTCCTCGAAAATGGCCGCACCTTCTCCTACCTGCTGCACGACGGGGCACAGCGGATCACGGTGACGCAGAACGACGTGCGGGCAATCCAGCTTGCAAAGGCAGCGCTTTATGCTGGAATCAAGCTCTTGATGGAGAAGCAGGGGATCGGGACCGTCGACTGCATCCGCTTCGCCGGCGCCTTCGGATCCTTCATCGATCCAAAGTATGCGATGGTGCTAGGCCTCATTCCCGACTGTAATCTGGCGGAAGTGAAGGCGGTCGGAAACGCCGCAGGCACCGGCGCGCTGATGACGCTGCTGAACCGTGACTACCGTCGCGAGATTGAACAAACCATCAAGAAGATCGAGAAGATAGAGACGGCTCTTGAACCAAGATTTCAGGAGCTCTTCGTCCATGCGATGGCGCTGCCAAACAAGGTCGACAGCTTTCCGCACCTCGCTTCGGTCGTGACGCTGCCGGAACGCAGGGTGCTTTCAGAGACAGGAGAGGCAGGCGGGCGAAGACGCCGCCGTTCCCGCGACTGATCAGGCGGCCGCCCGGTTCATCTGGCCATAAAAATCCCGGATACTTTCCGCCACCGCCTTGCCCGGAACCGAAAGCTGCAGCGTCGTCAGCAGCCGTACGTCGAAGCTGAACAGTTCCGGCAGACCCTCCTGCGGCCCGAGCACGACCATCTCGTCCGAGACATAGGACCGGGGAAATGGTGCGATCGCCAAATCGGACAGCACCGCTGCCCGCTGAGCCATGGAATGGGCGCTGGCATAGGCGACGCGATACGGCCGCTTGTGCTTCTCGAGTTGGCCAATCGCATCCTGCCGCCAGACGCACCCCTCCTCCCATACCGAGATCGGCAGAGGATCGCGCAGATGAGCATTGCCGCATTTGGCACCCGCCCACACGAGTTTCTCCGCGTGAATGACCTCGCCAACGTTGGAAAAAGACCGTGGGTGGCAGTTAAAAAGTGCAAGATCCAGGCGCTGTTCCTCGACCCGCTTTCGAAGCGAAGAACTCATGTCGACGGTGACGTCAACCATGATGCCGGGGAAATTCTCGCCGAAGTCCTTGAGAATACGCGGCAGCAGCCGTTCGGCAATATCATCGGGAGCACCCAACCGAACAATACCTGCCAGTTCCGGCATCACGAAACGCGAGACGGCTTCATTCGACAGCGCCAGCATGCGCCTGGCGTAGGACAGCAGCATTTCCCCATGCTGCGTCAACGTCACCGAACGGGCATCCCGAAGAAAGAGGGTCGTCTTCAACTGCTCTTCCAGCTTCTTGATCTGCATGGAAACAGCCGAAGGCGTTCGCAGTACCGCTTCTGCCGCGGTCGAGAAGTTTCCTGTTTCGGCAATGGCTACAAAGGTCTTGAGAATATCATTGTCGAGGAGAGGCAACGGTGGGCGGTAAGGGGCAGCCATGATGCAACCTGTCAAATATTCTGAACCTAAGCACCATATCATTTCGTTTGATTGAAGGTCAACCGTGGCTCAAGGTGGCTCCATAGAAGGATCGGCGCCAGATGATGGCTACGAACGTCATCATCGGCATCACGTTCATCTCGTTGGGTTGATGAGCTCCCGTGCGACCCTTCTTGAACCAAAGGAGAAGCACCATGGCTTTTATTTCTCAGAACCGCTTCGGCTCCACGCACTCCGGCCTTGCCAAGATTGCAGCCCCCTTCATGCGCCTGGCCAGCCGCGTCCAGGCCGACTGGCGTCAGCGTCAGACCGAGCGAATGCTCGAATCTCTGCCGGCAGAGATCCGCAAAGACATTGGTTGGCCGAGCGGAGATGGCAATCACGAGGCAAAGCACATCCACTGATCCTCGTAGAGACGCGTTTGCGGCCGCCATCGAGGGCGGCCAGCAGCTTCCGAAGCGGGATTCGCGACATCGATCAGCCGTCCCGGCCCCTCGCAGAAATTGCCTTTGTCGGCTCTAACACCCACTTTCCGGCCGTCGCTTTTCATGGCAGTGTCGCATTTGAAGCATCGCCCTCCGGCGGGCAATCGAGGTGTCGCGGCATGAGCGTAATGAGCAGGCAGCCGAAGCGTAACCTGGTCTTTTTCCTTGTACCGGACTTCACGATGCTACCCTTCACGGCAGCCGTGGAAACCCTCAGGATCGCCAATCGCATGCTCGGTTATGACGCCTACACCTGGCGCCTCTGTTCCGCCGATGGGCAGAAGGTCCAATCTTCTGCAGGCATCGCGCTGGAGGTGAACACGTCCGTCGCGGATGAGCGGAAGAGCCTGACGGGCGAAAATCGCCCAAACATGGTGCTCGTCTGTGCCGGTATCGACATCGACCGGTACCACAACAAGACCGTCAATGCGTGGCTGCGTGAGACCCATCATCGCAACGTCTCGGTTGGGAGCCTGTGTACCGGCGCCTATGTTCTGGCCCAGGCAGGATTGCTGAACGGCAAGCGATGCGCCATCCACTGGGAGAACCTGCCGGGTTTTGCCGAAGCATTCCCGCAAGCCGAGGTCTATGCCGATCTCTATGAAGTGGACGGCAATCTCTACACCTGCGCCGGGGGCACGGCCTCGCTCGACATGATGTTGAACCTGATCGGCCAGGACTTTGGCGAGAACCTCGTCAACCGGATTTGCGAGCAACAGCTGACCGATCGGGTGCGAAACCCACACGACCGGCAACGGCTTCCGCTACGGGCTCGCCTCGGCGTTCAGAATGCGAAGGTTCTCTCGATTATTGAATTGATGGAGAACAATCTGTCCGAGCCGCTGTCCCTCATCGAGATCGCCGATGACGCCGGGCTGTCGCGGCGCCAGATCGAGCGGCTCTTCCGCCAGGAGATGGGTCGCTCCCCTGCCCGCTACTATCTGGATATTCGTCTGGACCGGGCACGGCATCTTCTTATCCAATCCTCGATGCCGGTGGTGGAAGTTGCCGTTGCGTGCGGTTTCGTTTCGGCGTCCCATTTCTCCAAATGCTATCGCGAGGTCTTCAATCGGTCTCCGCAACAGGAACGGGCTGAGCGCAAGCTGACGATCGCCACGTCTCGCGCCGGCGTCGCCGCCTGAACGGCAGCGACGGCGTCTCAGGATTGCATAGGTCAGGCAGCAGCGGATTCGCGCTCGTTTCGCATGGAGCGGATCTGGATCAGCGTGTCCAAATTCTGGTTGACCCGGCAGTAGAACTCTTCGTCGATGAAGGGTCGCAGCATGAAGTCATTGCCGCCAGCCTTCAAGAATCGGGCGGAAAGCAGCCGGTTGGACGAGGAGGAGACGCCGATGATCCGCAACTCGTGAGACCCGCGCACGGAGCGGATGCGCCGGGTGAGTTCGAAGCCGTCGATATCGGGCATGTTGTAGTCGGTAACGACGAGGCCGATGTCGGGATTGCCCTTGAGGATCTCGAGCGCTTTGGAGCCGCTTTCGGCGGCACTGACCCGGAAGTTGTAGCGCTTCAACCTGCTCGTCAGCAAAGCCCGGGCGGTCGGGCTGTCATCGACGATCAGGACGTGGTGGCGATGGTTGGTCAGGAAGCGGGCAACGGACTCCGCCAGCATGTCTACGGCAAAGACATTGTCCTTGATGATGTAGTCGACGACGTCCTTCGACAGCAGCTGGTCACGGGTCCCCTCATGGAAGGTGCCGGTAAAGACGATCGTGGGGATGGACAGATCGACCAGGTATTCCAACGCCTCCCCCTTTTCCGCACCTGGAAGATTGATATTGGAGATCGCCAGGGTGACCGGATCCGCTGAGCGATCGTAGGCCAGTTGCAGTTCCTCGAAATTGCGGCAGATCTCGATCTCGATCCCGAATAGCTCCTTCAGCCGAGCCCCGATCATCGACGTGAAGAGGTTGGAATCCTCTGCAAGCAGGATGCGTGAGTTCGCCAGAGATTGGCCGGAATACTGCATCCCGGAAATGCCAAGGAAAGTCATGATGCCCCTTCGGTATTTGCTGTCCCCTATTGGCACAACCTAGTCCGAGCCCATTTGCAGAAGCGTTAATCGCAGGCTCTCTCCTTGCACGACAAAAAGGGGCGAAAGCGTCGAAAGCAGCTTCAAGGTGAAGACTTCCCTAAGGAAGCCTACCCGCGCAGCACGGTGTTTTCTGGATCGAAAGGGCTTTCGGCTACGACTGAAGCATCATAGAGCGTCCCGAGTATCTTGATCTTCAGCCTGGTGCCGATCTCCGAACAAGAGGGTTTCACCATGGCGAGGGCAAGCGACTTGCCGATGCGCCAGCCATAGCCGCCGCTGGTGGCGCGGCCCACGAGCGCGCCCGTCTCATCATAGATCGCCTCCGATCCCCTGGCATCGACATCGGTGTTCCCTTCCAGAATGAGGGTGACGAAGTTCCACTTCACGCCATCCTGCTTGTACTTGAACAGTGCGTCGCGCCCGAGGAATGGCTTGTCAGGGCGAATGAAGCGATCGAGACCCGACTCAAACGCGTTATATTCGATGGAGAGTTCGCGCCCCATGTTGCGATAGGACTTCTCAAGCGCCATGGCGCTCATCGCGCGAATTCCGAAGGGCTTGATGCCGAATTCGGCCCCGGCCCTCATGAGCTCGTCGAAGATATAGGTCTGCATCTCGATCGGGTGATGCAGTTCCCAGCCCAATTCCCCGACGAAGTTGACCCGCAATGCATGGGCGGTGGCAACGCCCACGGAGATCGGCTTGGCGGTCAACCAGGGGAATTCCTTGGTTTCAAGACTGGTACGGGTGAGCGTCTTCAGGACGTCGCGCGACCGAGGGCCGGCCAGCACGAGAACCCCGAACTTCTGCGTGATCGGTTGTAGGACAACGCTGCCATCCTTGGGCGCGAGACGCCAGAGGAGGTCATGATCGTGCGCCTCAAGGCCACCGGCTGACACCATGTAGAAGCGGCCCGGCGACCATTCGTAGATGGTGAATTCCGCGCGCACGCCACCAGTAGGTGTCAAGAGATGGGCGAGCGCGATGCGGCCGCGCTTCTTCGGAATGGCGTTGGCGAAGATGGATTCCAGCCAGCTGCGAGCTCCGGGGCCGGAGACTTCCATCTTGGCGAAGGGTGATATGTCGAGCACGCCGACGTTTTCGTGGACATTCCTCACCTCATTGCCGACATGCTCCCAGTAATTGGAGCGCCGGAAGGACCATTTTTCCACGACCCGGCCATCGTCCAGAGGTGCCGCATAGTTGTGATTGGTGATCACGTCGGCGCCGACGCCCCTTTCGCTTTCCGGCAGTTCGTAATCCGCGGGCGCAAACCAATTGGCGCGCTCCCAGCCGTAAACCGAGCCGAACACGCCGCCGAGCGTCTTCAGCCGCTCGTAGACCGGCGTCGTCTTCAACGGCCGAGCAGCAGCGCGTTCCTCGTCGGGATAATGCATGGTGAAGACATTGGAATAGGCCTCCTCGTTCTTCGCGATAAGGTAGCCTTCCGTCGCATAAGGACCAAAGCGCCGCGGATCGACTCCCATGAGGTCGACCGTGGGCTCGCCATCGACGATCCATTCGGCGAGCTGCCAGCCAGCCCCGCCTGCGGCCGTGATGCCGAAGGAATGGCCTTCGTTGAGCCAGAAGTTCGTCAGCCCCGGTGCCGGGCCGACAATCGGATTGCCGTCGGGGGTATAGGCAATGGCGCCGTTGTAGACCTTCTTGATGCCCACCTCTCCGAAGGCCGGCACACGAACGATCGCCGCCTCGATATGCGGCATCAACCGGTCCAGGTCTTCCTGGAAGAGCTCATATTCGCTGTCGTCGGAGGGTCCCTCGACATAACAAACAGGTGCGCCGACCTCGTAAGGCCCCAGGATCAGCCCTCCGGCCTCCTCGCGCATATACCAGGCGGAATCGGATTCCCGCAGCACGCCCATCTCGGGCAAGCCCTGCCGGCGCCGCTCCTGGATGGCGGGATGAGGCTCGGTTACGATATACTGATGCTCCACCGGAATCACAGGGACGTTGATGCCGACCATCTGGCCGGTGCGTCGGGCAAAATTTCCGGTGCAGGAAATGACATGTTCCGCGGTGATCTCGCCTTTGTCGGTGATGATCTTCCACAAGCCGTCGCCTTGCTGCTCGATGGCCGTGACCGTCGTGTTGCGGTAGATTGTTGCGCCGCGATCGCGGGCGCCTTTCGCGAGCGCCTGGGTAAGATCGGCGGGCTGGATGTAGCCATCGTCGGGATGCTGGATAGCGCCGAGCAGGCCATCCGTCTCGCAAAGCGGCCAGACCTCCTTCACTTGCTCAGGCGTGAGGATGTTGACCTTAACCCCGATCGTTTCGGCGATACCGGCGTAGTACATATACTCGTCCCAGCGGTCCTTTGTCCGCGCCAGGCGGATGTTGGACACTTTGGAGAAGCCGACATTCATGCCGGTTTCCTTCTGGAGCTCCTCGTAGAAGCGGACGCTGTACTTGTGGAGTTGACCGACGGAATAGGACAGGTTGAAGAGCGGCAGCAGGCCAGCTGCATGCCAGGTGGAGCCCGAGGTGAGTTCCTTGCGCTCGATCAGGACGCTGTCGCTCCATCCCTTCTTCGCTAGGTGATAGAGCGTCGAAACCCCTACCACGCCGCCCCCGATCACAACGGCTCGCGCATGTGTCTTCATCGAAAGGAACCCCTCGTTCGCGACCCACCAAGCAGCGCCGCACCATCTCGATGCCGACTATGCAGGTCTGGCCGGGCGACGAAACGCCTGAATACGACATGCGAAAAGCTCGTCGCGACGGGCCGCCGAGCCGCTAAACGCCGGCGCCATCCTCGACGGCATCGGCCGGTCCTGTCGTCGACTTCAGATCCTCGCGACGCGGTCTTGGCAAGATCATGATATCCTGGCGCGCAAAGGGGATCTCGATGCCTTCCTTTTCGAAGCGGCGCAGGATTTCGATCCGGACCAGCGCCCTGATGCGAATGCCGTCGGTGTAATCAGCCAGATGGAATCGCAGTTCAAAATCCAGAGAAGAGGCGCCGAAGGCCATGAAGTCGACATGCGGCTCCGGATTGCGCAAGACTTCCGGCACCGCCTCGACGATTTCCAGAAGAATGGCGATTACCTTCTCCGGATCCGTGCCGTAGGCGACGGAGACGGGCACCTCGGACCGTTGCACCTTGTTGCGATGCGTCCAGTTCCCGACGGGCGCATTGATGAGATCAGAGTTCGGAACGATGATCGACTGCTTTCGGAAGGTCTCGACTTCGGTGGCACGCACGGAGATGCGCTTGACGATGCCCTCTGTGGTTCCCGTCACGATGTGGTCGCCTACCTTGAAGGGTCGTTCCACGAGCAGGATGAGTCCGGAAACAAAGTTCGAGACGACGTTCTGGAGCCCGAAACCGATACCGACAGATAGCGCCGATGCCACCAGCGCAAGGCTAGACAGGTTGACGCCCGCCGCCGATACTCCAACGATCACAGCCAGTCCGATCCCCAGGTATCCAATCCCGGTCTTGACTGAATTGCGCACGCCCGCATCGACCTGGCTTCGCTCCAGCACATGACTGTCGATCCAGCGCTGGATCCATTTGGTTGCCAGATAACCGAGGCCGAACAGCAGAAGTCCGCCGAGTATGCCGACGATGGAAATCGAGATGTTGCCGATCGTGATCCGCGTGAAGAAGCGATAGACCCAGACCTCTATGTCAGTGATCTGGAACCCCCAGGTCAGCAGGATGAGCGGGATGCCGAGCAGTAGAGCGAAGACATAGATGGCAAGACCAGCAACGAGCCCCACCTGGTCGAGCGCCACCTCACCAAGGTTGAAGCGGCGTCCCAGTCGCTCGCCAACTGCCGTGTGCGCGAAAACACCCTGCTTCCCGACCGCCTTGCCCGAGAGGATGCCGATGTAGACGGTGACGAGGACCGCGCCCGTCAGGACGATCTGCGTCGCGACGAACCGTGCCAGGCCTGCATAGCCGGCTAGCACAGTCAGGAGCAGGAGCACCCCCATCACCCGGAGCAGATAACCCAGCCAGCGAGGCCACGCCCGACCTTCGGCGTCGGCTTTGCCTTCGGCCATGATCGGGCGGACGAAGGAAAGTCCGAGAAGAATGACACCGATGACCAGGGAGGCTACGACACTTTTGGCAATGGTCAGTTCCAAAGGCGCGCTCAAGACCTCGCTGATCGCCCCTAGCAGGTAGTCCAGTCCGTTGATCGCGGCCATGGCAACGATCGCTGTAACCAAAATCTGAGCACCGCGGTCGGTCACCCGGACGAGTCGCCACTCCGAGTGGCGTGGGGACAGCACCGCATAGCTCAACTGCGACACAAAGTAGACGAACCATATGAAGCTGAAGAGCGCCGCGAGGATCGGTGCGATGTCCCGCCGCAGCACGTTAAAACCATCCAGGAAAAGGAATGATGCGACCAGGAACGCTGCAAGAGACAGCGTTCTGGTAACGGTCGACCAAAACGCGAGCGATAATCGCTTGATATAGGTCGGCCACTCGTCTGAGGCGTTGCGAAGGATCAGCCTTGCAAAGAGCCGGCGGCCCCCGGAGAGGAAGACGAGCGCAGCGCCGAGGGAAAGGAAGATGGAAGCGAGCAAGGGAAGCTTCTTGAACTTCCAGGCGAAGCTCAACCAGCTTCCGAGCGCGCCGCCGAGTTCCTGGATCTCAAGGACTAAGGACTCGCCCGCCACAACGAACAACTCCCCGGATAGCTGGGTGCGCTTGAAGAGCGTTTGCGCGAACAAGTCCCGGCGGAGCGTCGAGATCGTCGCCACTGTCTGGTTGGCGCTGCTCATTAGGCCCGCCGCATCGTCGGTGAGGACGGTCAGCTCGGCGCGTTCCGTCGTCAGCCGGTTGCGTTCCTCGGTAACTGCGGCAGCCTCCGGAGGCTGCCCAGCAGCCGGCGGCTCTCCCAGATCGGCCAGTCGCGCCTCGATCTGCGCCAGCCGCGTCTCCATTTCCGCTGAGGTTCCTTGCACCTCGCTGGCCACATCCTCCGCCTGCACGCGCAGTTCCGCCAAACGCATATCGTCGACGCCTGGCTGCTCAAGGCGCTCCCGCACAGTGCTCAGCTTCTGGCGAGAGGCAGCGAGCGTTTCCTGCACTTCATCATTGATCGAATCTGCGGTTACCTCAGCCCTGGGAGCCTGCTGCGCGTGGCTGGCTACAGCCATCACCAGGATAGACAGCAACATCACGGCGGCCATTGACAGGGAACGAGCGGACGAAAGGCTTGCGCGAGGAAACAGCTTCAACTGGATGCACCGGATCATGGATTCGCTGGCGGGCAACTTACGAGCCGCTTTGGTGAAAGAAAAGGCTCCACCTCCAGTCGCCTGGAACCTTGGAACATTGTGCGGCGTTACCATGCGCAACCACCACAGGAGGGTAAGGTAATGGAAGACGCTGGAGTTGGCTGGCTCGCGGCAATCATCATCGGCGGCATCGCCGGTTGGCTCGCCGAGAAGTTCATGAAGAGCAATATGGGCATCCTGATGAACATCCTGCTCGGGATCGTCGGAGCCATCGTCGCCAACGCACTGCTGGGACTGATCGGCATCAGCCTTGGCGGATGGATCGGTTATCTCATCGCGGGCTTCATAGGTGCATGCATCTTGATTGCCATCGGCCGGATGTTCCGGCGCTGAGCGCTAGAAAGCGACAACTAAAATCCGGCGCCGGGCTGCGACAAATAGTCGAGCTCGGCGTCAGTCGATGGGCGCCCTACAAGTGAGTTGCGATGCGGGAAGCGGCCAAATTCGCGGATCACTGCGAGGTGCCTTTCGGCATAATCGAGATACTCTCCATCATCCAAGGCCTTGAACAGTTCCACAGACCGCTCCTGATCCGCTAGATCTTCGGAATGTTCAAACGGCAAATAGATAAAGGCCCGCCGCTCGGCAGCTACCTCCTTGTCGGCGCCCGCACCCACCGCAAGCTTCGCTTCCCGCAACGCCATCCAATCCGTGGCAAAGGCCAGCGGACTTCCCCGATAGATATTGCGCGGGAACTGATCGAGCACAATGATCGCCGCGAGGCGACGCTCCGGCGTGTCCCGCCAATTCTCCAACCCTCCCCGTGCAAGGTCGAGATGGATGTCGCGGAAGCGGCGACTGATCTCTTCGTCCAGCGTATCCGACTTTTGAAACCAATCCTGCCGCGTCAATCGGCCAAACCAAAATTCCAGGATTTCTTGGCTCCCGATTCCCATCATTATCCTCCTCAGGCGAGCTTCAGCTTCTCGTGATCCCTATCGAGCATGCGGCACAAAGCCTCCACGACAAGGTTGTGGTCCTCCCGCTGCGGCAGGCCGGAGACCGTAACGGCGCCGATGCACCCGGCCGATTTTACAAAGATCGGGAAGCTCCCGCCATGGGTCGCGTAGTCGGCCCCCGGGAGTCCGTACTTTTCCTCAATGGACGTATTCTGCTGTGCGAGTTTCAGCCCCATGCCATAGCTCGCCTGAAAAAACCTCAGCACCACAGCACGTTTGCGGCGAACCCAGGATGCATTGTCTGCCGTCGTCCCCGGCATGGCGCAATAAAAGACTGGCATCGCATGAAGATGAACGTCGATGACCACCTCTGCCCCTCGCTCCATCGCCATCTCGCGGAGCAGAGTACCGAGTTCCCAGGCCGTTGCCGGATCGAAGCGCTCGAACCCAAGCTCCTGCTCCTGCTGCGCGATACGAGACAGGTCCTCTTCGCGTGTCATGGTAGTTCCTCTCGTTTGTGCCGGCATTCATGACCAGTCCGAAGCAGAAGTAAAGATGTCCGGCTTGGGATGGCGGCTACGTCTGCAGCAGGGAGTGGATGGCCGACAGGACCATGTCATGCTGATAGGGCTTCGGCAGAAAATGCGTGCGCGCCGGCAGCATCATTGGGTCGAGCCGAACAACGCCGGAGGTGATGATGATGCCAATGTGGGGCCGCAGGGCCCGCACCCGCTGCGCCAGTTGAATGCCATCCATCGAGCCCGCCATGTTCACATCGGTGAACACCACGTCGACGTCCGTGCGATTGCGCAGAAGCACCATCGCCTCATCCGCATTGGCAGCCTCGAGAACTACATGCCCGACCTCTTCCAGTGCATCCAGCGTCGTGAAGCGAATGAGGGGCTCGTCTTCCACAATGAGCACGACAGCCTTCTGTACGGACATGGTTCAACTCCATTTTCTTCTGAGCAGCGGAACACTTCTGCCCAGGCCCACGCGGACATCCTGCCGGAGGCACATTGGCGGGCCATATAGGCAATGAACGAAAGATCCGCCAGCCTTTTACGAGGGCCTTCCGTGCTGAAGGCAGCAGGCAGGCTGTACCCTTTCTTGCTTCCCATCTCCGGTGGATGGGGATCTTGCGTTGCGTCAGGCGCTGATGTTGAAGTTAGCTCCGTCCGCGCATTTCCGTTGTCAGCGATTGTCTTTGGGCGAATTCGAGTCGCAACCGGCGATCAAGCGGTGCGCCGGCATGACATGAGGAGAGTCCCGTGACGGATCACGACCATACCCATCCATCTAATCACGACCATTGGCGCGATCACGGCGTCAAAGTCATTCCGGGAGATTCGCTTGATCCCAACACGGCGCAGACGCCGGGCATGAACCGTGCTGCTGCGATCAACAAGGCAAGAGCCGGCGCCGAGAAGATATGGGCAGGCACAGTTACCATCCATGCGAACGCCAAAACGGGCGCTCATCATCACGGCGAACTGGAAAGCATCATCTACGTCCTGAAGGGCAAGGCCCGCATGCGCTGGGGCGATGAGCTCGAGTACGTGGCCGAAGCGGGGCCAGGCGATTTCATCTATGTGCCGCCTTTCGTGCCGCACCAGGAAATCAACGCCAGTGTGGACGAGACATTGGAATGCGTGCTGTTCCGGTCGGGACAGGAGCCCACGGTCGTCAACCTCGACATCGAGCCCGTAGAGAAACCGGAGGCGGTCCTGTGGACGGACCCGATCCATCGATGATCAACCCGCGGCCATCTTCGACGCTCTGACAACGCGGCCGTTCTTCCCACTATTCTGCTCTGGCTGCTGGAGAAGATTTTGGATGAACCGAGCTCTGGCTGGCAGGCCTGTCAGGCGGCTTCACCGCGTGCTCTGATCGAAAGCCTTCCACCCGGCTCCACCACGACGGACATGCCCGTGTAGTCACGAATGGTAGGATGGCTGGTTTCCAACGAACGCTCATGCGTCGCGGTGACCACTACGACGTCGGCACCGGCGGCCTCACCCGCGGCGACGCCCGCCAGCACATCCTCAAAGACCAGCATCTCGCCGGGACCGAACCCTAGACGCTCGGCGCCGAGAAGGTAGCATTGCGGATCGGGCTTGCCCACCTCGACGTCTTCCGCTGTCACCATGAGCCGCGGTTGAGGGATGCCCGCAGCCCGCAGCCGTGCCCGTGCCAGATCGACCGGGGCGGACGTCACGATCGCCCAGCGATCCGCCGGTAATGCGGCGAGAAAGTCGGCGGCACCATCGATCGCCACCACCCCCGCGACATCCTCTATCTCCCCCCGCAGTATTTCAGCCGCCTCCGCGACCGGGTCTATGCCCGGCAAATCGAGACCGGCGATCGTGTCGATCCCCCGTTTGCCGTGCATCGTCGGCAGAAATGCCGCAAGATCGAGACCATGGCGCGTTGCCCAACGCCCCCAGACCCGTTCTGCGGCGGCAAGCGAATTAAGGATGGTCCCGTCCATGTCGAACAGGAAGCCTGCGTAGCTTTTGTTGAAAGCGGTAGGATCAAATGACAAGGATGGCTCCGGCGGCAGGCGGGTCTGGAAAAGCGGCTTTCTCGCTTATCCCCTTCGACGAGCGAGGACAACCGGCGATCTCAGGCGAGCTGGTCATCCTGGATGCCCGCCTCGCCTTGCATCCGCGCCAGCCAGTCGGTGGTCGCCTGGATACCGCCGAGCGGAAAGAGATGAATTTGTTCGATCAGACTTTCGGGATGAGCAACTTGTAGCTGGCAAGGTTTGTCACGAAGTCGTTGGGCTCGTGCGGGACGAGAAGCTTGCGAAGGTCGAGCGCCCGCTTCTGCAGGACGCTCAGCGACGGTCCGACACCGCAGGCGATCGCGAACTTGATAAGCGTCTGGAGCTTCGTCGGTCCTGCGACACCGATGTGGATCGGCATGCAGATGCCCGCCTGTTGCAGTCGCTCCGCCCAACGAATGACCGGAGCTGAATCAAATGCGAACTGGGTAACGATCGCCATCGCGGCATCGGTGCGTTCGGAGAACCTCTGCTTCCACTGGAGGGCATCGTCCAGCCGCAAGGTGCTACCGTCCGCGTCGATGTCCTTGTTGCCTTCCGGATGCCCTGCAACATGAAGCCGCTTGTAGCCGAGCCGGTCGAAGATGCCGGTTTCGAGCATGGAAATCGAACTGTCGAGCGGCCCTGCCGGCTCTGCCACGCCACCACCGAGAAGCAACGCCTGGGTGACCCCCGCCTCTTCCCGATACCGCCGTGCCCAGAGCTCCAGTGCCGCATGGCTCGGGACAATGCGCGCCGGGGCAGATGCGGCATGGGTTGAAAGCCCTCGTCCGTCAGTCGCCTTGCGGTCTCCACCATCTCATCGATCGATGTCCCCCGGATATGGGCAATATAGACCCGCGACCCCTTTTGCAGCTGTGGCCGGAAGTCATGGATCTTGGCCGCGGTGCGCGGCATGACCTCGATCGATGCGGTGCGCAGCAGTTCGCCGAAGGCAGCCGGAACAGCGGAGATGTCCTCCTGCCGAAGAAACCCTGTCATTCCCATTGCCTGCCCTTCGTCTCTCGGTGAGAAGACTTCCGATTGCAGATGATCGGACGAACGGGCGGACGCCATGCCGGAGCCCGCCCGTCAGGGCTCAGCCGACCCGCTTGTTGCGCCAGCTCTCCGCATAGTTCTCCCGCGCTTCGCGAGCATAGGGAGTCGGCGAAACACGAACCCTGATCTCAGCTTGCTTGTGACGCTCCGTGGAGGTCTTGCCGGTGCCGCCGTTCGGCTCGCCCCAGATCATCGTGAGAACGTCGCCTTCCTGGACATCAGCATCAACGACGCCGAGCGACAGCATGCAGCGCTCGTTGTAGCTGTAGCCGTTGAACATCGACATGCCGACCATCTTTCCTTCATGCATCACCATGTCGGCGCTCGTAGACGCATAGTTCGGCTGCGGGAAATCGATCCACTTGTAGTGATCCTCACCCGGCTGGAAAGCCGACGCAATCACCTTCACCACGTCCTCGGCATTCCACTCGAAGGTCACCTTCTTGCGGTTCTTACCGTCCTTCATCTTCTCCAGTGCGGACTTACCAATGAAGTCGGACTTCCAGCCGATATAGAAGCCGTAGCCGAGCTCGAACGGGTTCACGTAGTAGTCTTCGATGTTGCTGGAGACGAAGCTTCCGCCAATCGCGCCGGTCGCTTCATAGCTGTCGGCGCCAAGCCAGTCGCGATACTCCTGCATCATGCCGTCGCCGGTGTAGATGCCAGGTAGCGGCGACGGGATCCAGCCAGATTCCAGCGTGTTCGTGGAATAGGCGCGGCTGCCGACCTGATGCATGTCGACGCCCGCATCGCGGGCCGACTGGAGGATGACGCTGCGGACATACTCCAGGTCAGCAAAAGGCCCCCAGATCTCCAGTCCGGGTGCACCGGCCATGCCATGGCGCAGCGCCTGCACACGCTTGGAGCCCACATTGATCCAGTCGACGTGGAAGAACTTGATGTCCGGCACCGGACCGCCGTTCATCTTCTCGAAGATCTTCGGCGCATCGGGCCCCTGGATCTGGAACCGGTAATGCGTACGGTACACCGCTTTGCCGTCCGGCCGCGAGGGCGAGCGAGGATCCCGATGAATCCGCACGTTCCACCTGCCGATCGCCTGCTGGAACTGAACCCAGCTTGCCGTTGGTGCGCGCCCGACGAGGATGAACTTGTCCTCACGCTCGCGGAAGATGATCATGTCGCCGATGACATGGCCCGCAGGTGTCACCGGTACAAAATGCTTGGCGCGGTTGAGATCGAAGTTGGCAAAGCTGTTGATCCCGACATGCTCGAGGAAGGCCACGGCCTGAGGGCCTTCGACAATGATTTCGTCCATGTGGTGCGATTGGTCGAACAGGACCGCGGACTCTCGCCAGGCACGTTGTTCATCGCGCCAATTGGTGAATTCGGGCGCCACCACCGGGTAGACATACATCCCGATCTTGGAGTTGCGCAGCATCTCGACCGCGTTGCCGCTCGCATTGATGGCATCTGACAAGCTCCTTTTCGTCACGGTCTCTCCTCCCTGAGATAAGTGTCATGTATACATCAGCTCATTTGCAGCAAAACTGCAAGAGGGAAAGCGGGACCCAACTCGCCCTTTTGGTGTGCGGCTGTATGCAGACCAGCGTCTCAGCGCGAGTCAGCTGTTGAGAAGGGCGAGTCCCGGGACACTGATGATCAGCTCGGGGTTTTCCAACATCACGTATTCGAGGTTACGCCGGGCGATGCGTGCGTGCTCTCGAGCGATGAACTCGGCGCGCGTTCCTTCCCGGGAAGCGATCGCCGCCGCCAATGCCCGATGCTGCTCCTGGGCGACGTGCAATGACTGACGGAAAACGTCGATGTTCGTACGCCCGGACAGAAACGCCGAGGGGGACGCAAATGGAAGCCGTGTCGCCCTCTCGATTTCCCTTTGCAGGACCGCGCTTCCCGAGAGTGTGACGAGCAGCGTGTGAAACTGCGCATTCAGGTTCGGATAGGCTTCGAAGTCCACCTCGTTTGCATCCCGCCCGAAGCAAGCGTCCAACTGCAGAAGGACGTGGTTGAGTCGCTCCAGACCTGCCGGCGTCGCAGACCGCTCTGCAGCCAGCCGCGCGGCCGTCCCTTCGAGCACGCCCCGGAGTTCGATTGCGTCGAGGACATCCGCGAGCGTGAAACTGCGAACGACGAAGCCTCCGTTGGTCAGGCGATCCAGCAGCCCCTCCTCCGCGAGCCGTGACATCGCCTCACGGATCGGCGTGCGTGAGATCTGCAGTGTTTCAGCAAGAGGAACCTCGAACAATCGTGTCCCGCCGGGGAAGTCACCGTTCAGGATGCGTTTGCGCAGCTCCATCAATGCCGCAAGCGTATGTGTGGTTCTGCCCGTCTCCTCCATCGCACCATTCTCCAGTCCCGTCCCGGCTAAGTGAGCCTGCCCTATCTGCAGTCCGCCAGCAACCAAAAATCCGGATGAATGTATACATGGTTCATTATGGCGCTTGGCTTGAGGGGGAGGCCGAACTACCACTCTCTGGTGGGCCTGAAGCACATCGTGCGGACACATCAGCTAGATACAAAGCGAGTAGGACATGGAAACACGCTGGAGGGAGGTAGCGGTCGCTGTTCTTGCCGGGATTGCCGCAGCGCTGCATGTTGGAAAGGTTCCGCCAGCCCTTCCGTTTCTGCGCGATCAAATGGGGCTCGATCTGGTAGAAGCTGGCTGGCTGATGGGACTTGTCAGCCTCATGGGAGGTTTGCTGGGGCTGGCAGTGGGACGAACGGCCGACCGATTGACGCCGCGCCGATCGATGCTGATGAGCCTGTCTCTCCTCGCACTCGGCAGCGTGCTCGGCGCCGTGTCCCAGCAGCCGGCCCAACTCTTCGCGACCCGCATCGTCGAAGGGATAGGCTTGATTTTCACAGTGGTGGCCGCACCGGCGCTGATCACGTCTGCCACGCTTCCGCGTGATCGCGGCTTGGCTTTCGCTGCATGGGCAGCTTGGCTGCCGATTGGTGTCGGGAGCATGATGCTGGCCTCTCCATTCCTGCTATCGCTGTGGGGCTGGCGTGGCTCCTGGATCGCTGCTGCGCTGCTTACGGTCATTCCGCTGATCACGCTGGCCCGTGCTGGCACAAGCCTCGGCACGGCGCTCCCGAGTACGGAGATGTCTTTCATTCAAGGTGCCAGGCTGACGGCCGCCCGATCCACCTCCTGGCTGCTCGCCGGGATGTTTCTTTTGTATAGTTCCAGCTTCATGTCGGTCTTCGGATTTCTGCCGACGATGTTGATCGAGGAGAACGACGTTGCGCTGGTGGCAGCTTCCGCAATGACCGCGACAGCCGTTCTGGCCAACGTGCCCGGTAATTTCTTTGGAGGCTACCTCCTCAGACGAGGCGTGAAACGATGGTGCTTGATCGTGATCGCGTTTTCCTTGCTGAGCTTTTGCGCCTTCATTGTCTTTACGGAAGGCCTGCCTCTGGCAGCTCGGTATCCCGCGGCACTCGTCTATGCCGCCGCCGGCGGACTTCTTCCCGCTGCGATCATGAGTGCGCTTCCCACCTACGCTGCCCGCGAGGATCTTGTGAGCACCATCAGTGGTTTCGTGATGCAAGGAACGAACATTGGACAGTTTCTCGGCCCGCTGCTGCTGGCGTCAGTTGTTACCGTATACGGCTGGGGCGCCGCCCCCGTCTTCGTGCTGTTAACCGGTGGAACAGGCATTGGGCTAGCGTGGCTGTTTCGCAGTCACGACCGGTGACGTGCTCGCTCTTCTAGCTCTCATCAAAGGGGAAGCCGCCTGGCCGGCGGCTTCCAAAACTGAACCGGCAGGAAATCGCGCCCGTCAGCACTTGTCGTCTGCGGCCGCGGCTGCGGCTGTCTTTTCGCCGTCTTGCTGGGCAGCCGCATCTTGCGCAGACGTTGCCAGACTGCTGCTCTCGCCGAGGGGAACGCCCTCCCCGTCCTTTTGGGGTTGCTGTGCAAGAGCATCAGCACTGGTCGTCGTGGTCCCTGTCTCGGAATGGGTCTGCATTTGCGAGCCCGCAGCACCTTCCAGCGGAGCATGGGTGCCGTCCTTGGCGATCCCGCTTTCGGAGTTGCTGCTGGCGGTCGTCGTCACATCAACGCAATCCGCTTTGCCAGGGGCATGAATGAAGGCTGCAAGAGCGATCGCAGCCGGGATAGAAACGGTCATTCGCATTGCTCATCCTCCTATACCAACTTGCAACAACCGCCGGGACGCGTTGAAGTTCCACGAAGACGGGAGGACACCGCAATCTCTACAAGTCCGGTTCCCCTAGCGGATCGCAAGCCGTATGTCAGGAGCGCTGGAGGATCGGCTCCCTGTGGAAGTATTTAAAATAGGCGTGAACCTTCGCAGCCGTATTGGAACAGCCATCGAACTCCACGCCGACCCGGCAGTTGCGGAACCACCGGATCTTCGCCTCCACGGTGCACAGGCCGTCGCACCGCAATGTGACCGTGCTGCCGACCATCCCTTGGAAATAGCCTTGAAGATCGATGGCGGCGCCGGTCGTGGAAAGATCCCGGATCAAACCGGCGGTCTCCATCCCCATGTAGGAAACGATGACCTTTGCTTCGGTAGTCCTCCGAACCGCCCTTCTGGGCTTCTTGCCGCCGATCTGGCTGCCCGCTCGCGACTGGTAATCCATCCACACAGTTCCTCAAGCTGTTTCCGCGTCCAAGCTTTCCATCCAGGCCCTTCAGGTGGGTTAAGAAACTTGCTAAAAGTGAAGCAGATACAACTTTTCATGGATGGTTTGTCATAGAAGGCGCTCGAGCACGCCTGTCCACCACGGCAACTGGTAGGGTTTGGCACGTCCACTCGTGGCGCCTGTATCGCGGTTCAGCATAGGTGCTGTAGGCGGCGGATCCTGCCGGCGAACTAGTTTTGGGGGGACGAGCAGCCAAGAAAAACAGCCGTTGGGGGACAGAGCAGACCCTGCCCGACCTGAGAGATAGGTGACGAAACGTACCGGGGACATGGGTAACACTTTCCGTTTTGCGGGAGGTGTTGATGCCGTGGAAAGAGACTTCGGTTATGGAGGAACGCCTGCGTATTG